>NZ_CP077209.1:0-2760000 GCF_019047045.1 Aeromonas sp. FDAARGOS 1419 | reverse complement strand
CCATTGATGCCCTGCTTCCAGGAAAAGCCTCTAAGCTTCAGATTACAAGTCATCGTACCCCAAACCGACACAGGTGGTCGGGTAGAGAATACCAAGGCGCTTGAGAGAACTCGGGTGAAGGAACTAGGCAAAATAGAACCGTAACTTCGGGAGAAGGTTCGCTCTTGACAGTGAAGTCCCTTGCGGATGGAGCAGTTGGGAGTCGCAGTGACCAGATGGCTGGGACTGTTTATCAAAAACACAGCACTCTGCAAACACGAAAGTGGACGTATAGGGTGTGACACCTGCCCGGTGCCGGAAGGTTAATTGATGGGGTTAGCGCAAGCGAAGCTCTTGATCGAAGCCCCGGTAAACGGCGGCCGTAACTATAACGGTCCTAAGGTAGCGAAATTCCTTGTCGGGTAAGTTCCGACCTGCACGAATGGTGTAACCATGGCCATGCTGTCTCCACCCGAGACTCAGTGAAATCGAATTCGCCGTGAAGATGCGGTGTACCCGCGGCTAGACGGAAAGACCCCGTGAACCTTTACTACAGCTTGGCACTGAACATTGAACCTACATGTGTAGGATAGGTGGGAGGCTTTGAAGGCGTGACGCCAGTTGCGCTGGAGCCGTCCTTGAAATACCACCCTTGTATGTTTGATGTTCTAACGCAGGGCCCTGAATCGGGCTCGCGGACAGTGCCTGGTGGGTAGTTTGACTGGGGCGGTCTCCTCCCAAAGAGTAACGGAGGAGCACGAAGGTTGGCTAATCCTGGTCGGACATCAGGAGGTTAGTGCAATGGCATAAGCCAGCTTAACTGCGAGACGGACAGGTCGAGCAGGTACGAAAGTAGGTCATAGTGATCCGGTGGTTCTGAATGGAAGGGCCATCGCTCAACGGATAAAAGGTACTCCGGGGATAACAGGCTGATACCGCCCAAGAGTTCATATCGACGGCGGTGTTTGGCACCTCGATGTCGGCTCATCACATCCTGGGGCTGAAGTCGGTCCCAAGGGTATGGCTGTTCGCCATTTAAAGTGGTACGCGAGCTGGGTTCAGAACGTCGTGAGACAGTTCGGTCCCTATCTGCCGTGGGCGTTGGATGATTGAAGGGAGTTGCTCCTAGTACGAGAGGACCGGAGTGAACGAACCTCTGGTGTTCGGGTTGTCACGCCAGTGGCACTGCCCGGTAGCTAAGTTCGGAATCGATAACCGCTGAAAGCATCTAAGCGGGAAGCGAGCCCTGAGATGAGTCATCCCTGACCCCTTGAGGGTCCTAAAGGGCCGTTGGAGACCACAACGTTGATAGGTGGGGTGTGTAAGCGCGGCGACGTGTTGAGCTAACCCATACTAATTACCCGTGAGGCTTAACCATACAACACCCAAGAAGTGTTCTAGGCCTTGTAGCGAATGAACGAACTACTCAAATTCAGTGATAGTGATAAGCCAAGCGCAACATCACTACTCACGTCAGCTTTCTAGATTAAGAATTTGCCTGGCGGCCATAGCGCCGTGGAACCACCTGATCCCATGCCGAACTCAGAAGTGAAACGCGGTAGCGCCGATGGTAGTGTGGCATTCGCCATGCGAGAGTAGGACACTGCTAGGCTCCCAATTTAAGAACCCCGCTCAATGAGCGGGGTTTTTTATTGGCTGCAATTCAGCACGTCACCGGATTATTAGACTTTCCCCTTCTTGTCATTCATTGATTACCCTTCTAAAGCCCCAAAAAGACCTCTTTTTCTGTTCGATATTTGCTCACCAGTTCAATGTGTTGGATACAAAAAGTACAGAATGTGATGCCTCTACCTTTCTTGTGATACCTACTCTGGTTTAATTCTTCAGTCCACATGGATGGACCAAGGAATCACAATAATTTAAGGAATAGACTCATGTTCAAGAGAACAGTAACGATGATGCTGGCGGCGGGAACCCTGGTATTAGGCGGTTGCGCATCCAATGGTGGTGCAGAGCAGGCGGGGGCAGACAACAGCGACTTCGGTGGCAAGTCCATCTACCTGCGCGGGGAGATGAACGACTGGATGGCGACTGATGAAAGCAAGGTTGTCAAGGTGGCCGACAAGCTCTATATGGCCAAAGGCACCCTCAAGAAAGAGTGGGCCCCCTACAAGTTCAAGTTTGCTGATTCAGGCTGGAGCTGCGGTACCAACTTTGGCTACAAGAGCCCGAGTGATGGTGTTGCAGTATTGGGTGGTGAGGCGGTGCCGGTCAACCCCTGCTCCAAGTATGAGGACATGAAGTTCTCACCGGATGCCGATGGCGTTTATGAGTTCTATCTGAATATGGCGGGTGAAACGCCGACTGTTTACGTCAAGAAGCCCTGATCTATCTCTGAGTGTTAAATCTCTCAGCAAATTAATCAGTTAAGTGCCCTGGCCCGGAAATCTGCTGGCCGGGGCATTTTTTTAGGTTAGAATCGGCGCCCTCATGGCATCAGGTGTACTATATGTTGTGCCATTAATATTAGATGGCACCATTAGTTGTGTTTTCTGCTGTTGTCATGATGTTGATGCATTCACATAAGGTTGATTGAAAATGGCTAAATCGAACCCGGTGCTGGAGAGTGAGCTTGGCTCCCGCCTTATCCCCATGCAGGAAACGTCCCTCGAGATCTGGGATAGCAAGTATCGCCTCAAGAGCAAGGATGGCACTCCCATCGACAGCTCTATCGATGAGACTTACCAGCGGGTTGCCCGTGCGTTGGCAGAGCAGGAGCTGGAACCTGAGGCCTGGTATGAGCCGTTCCTGTGGGCGCTGCGCAATGGGGCCATTCCGGCGGGCCGCATCACCTCCAATGCGGGGGCGTTTGAGCACAAGCCTGCCACTTCAACCATCAACTGTACTGTTTCCGGTACCATCGAAGATTCGATGGACGATATCCTTGGCAAGGTGCACGAGGCCGGTCTGACCCTGAAAGCCGGGTGCGGTATCGGCTACGACTTCTCGACCCTGCGCCCGCGCGGTGCCTTTGTCTCCGGTGCCGGTGCCTACACTTCCGGCCCGCTCTCCTTTATGGATATCTATGACAAGATGTGTTTCACCGTCTCGTCAGCCGGTGGCCGTCGCGGCGCCCAGATGGGTACCATGGATATCCGCCATCCCGATGTGATCGAGTTTATTCAGGCCAAGCGTGAAGATGGCCGCCTGCGTCAGTTCAACCTCTCCCTGCTCATCACCGAAGATTTCGTCAAGGCGGTGAAAGAGGATGCCCCCTGGTCGCTAATCTTCCCCTACACCGCCAAAGAGGTGGGGCAGGATGGCATTGCGCTGGACGATCCTGCTCAGGTGCTCTGGGCCGACTGGCCCAACAAGGAAGGGGTTGTATTCAACGAGTTGGGGCAGGTCGCTTGCAAGGTCTACAAGACCCTGCCAGCCCGCAAGCTGTGGAATGTCATCATGACCTCCACCTATGACTATGCAGAGCCCGGCTTCATCCTGATCGACAAGGTCAACCAGATGAACAACAACTGGTTCTGTGAAGAGATCCGCGCGACCAACCCCTGTGGCGAGCAGCCGCTGCCGCCCTACGGTGCCTGTCTGCTGGGCTCGGTCAATCTGACCAAGTTTGTGCGCTACCCTTTCACTGAAAGCGCTGCGTTCGATTGGCAGGCGTTTCGCAAGGTGGTGGCCATCTTTACCCGCATGCTCGACAACGTGGTGGAGATCAACCAACTGCCACTGGCCAAACAGCGCGAGGAGATCACAGCCAAACGCCGGCATGGCATGGGCTTCCTGGGGCTTGGTTCGACCCTCACCATGCTGCAGATCAAGTACGGCTCTGCGGCATCCGTGGCCTTTACCGAGCAGGTATCCCAAGAGCTGGCGATGACCGGCTGGCAGGAGTCCCTGCGCCTTGCCAGGGAGAAGGGCCCGGCGCCCATCATGGAGCAGGAGTTTGAAGTGACTGGCAAGATGCTGCGTCTGCGCCCGGAAATGGCGGCTGATGGCATCAAGGTGGGCGACAAGGTGAAGGGCAAGGTGCTGCACGCACGCTACAGCCGTTACATGCAGCAGGTTGCCGAGGTGGATCCTGCGCTGGTCGCCGAGCTGGCGGAAGTGGGTGGGCGTTTCACTCACCACAGCAGTATTGCGCCGACCGGCACCATCTCGCTGTCACTGGCCAACAACGCCAGCAACGGCATCGAGCCGAGCTTTGCCCACCACTACAGCCGCAACGTCATCAAGCCGGGCAAGAAGAGCAAGGAGAGCGTCGATGTCTACTCCTTCGAGCTGTTGGCCTACCGCGAGCTGGTGAATCCGTCCGCCATGCCCTATGCCGATGATGAGGCGAGCCGTCTGCCGGACTACTTCATTACTGCCGATGACATCACCCCGGCGCAGCATGTGGACATTCAGGCTGCGGCCCAGCGCTGGATCGACTCCTCCATCTCCAAGACCGCCAACGTGCCGACTGATTTCCCGTTCGAGCAGTTCAAGGACATCTACATGTATGCCTCGGACTCTGGCCTCAAGGGCTGCACTACTTTCCGCTTCAATCCGGAGGCCTTCCAGGGCGTGCTGGTGAAGGAGAAGGATCTGGAGAATACCCTGTACGATTTCACCCTGGAGGATGGCTCCGTCATCTCCGTCAAGGGGAACGAAGAGATCGAATACGATGGTGAGCTGCATACCGCCGCCAACCTCTACGACGCCTTGAAAGAAGGCTATTACGGTAAATTCTGAGAACGACATTATGGTCAAGAAGATCGACAAGAAAATCGTCGCCTATAAGGTGCGTACCAAGGATGAGCCGCAAGAAGATCTCTCTGCGCAGGATGACGTGGTGCACATGCACGAAACCGTGCTGCGCCCGGAGCGGCTGATGGGCACCACCTACAAGTTGAAGACGCCGGAGCATGTCTCCGAGCACTCACTGTTCATCACCATCAACGACATTATTCTCAACGAGGGCACGGTTCACGAAACTCGCCGTCCGTTCGAGATCTTCATCAACTCCAAGAGTCTGGAGCACTACCAGTGGATCGTGGCGCTGACCCGCATCATCTCGGCGGTATTCCGCAAGGGTGGGGATGTCACCTTCCTGGTGGAGGAACTGCGTTCAGTATTCGATCCCAAGGGCGGCTACTGGAACAAGGGCAAGTATGTGCCGTCGCTGATCGCCGAAATTGGCAACGTGATCGAGAGCCATCTCACCGAGATAGGCATGCTCAAGGCGCCGGGGTTGGACGAGCATCAGCAGGCATTTCTGGCCGAGAAGCAGGCCGAGTTGAAGGCGGCTCAGGAAGCCGAAGAGCAGCAGGCGAGCAGTGGTTTTCCGGCCAATGCCGCGCTCTGCTACAAGTGCCACACCAAGGCGCTGGTGCTGAAGGATGGCTGCATGACCTGCCTTAACTGCGGCGACTCCAAGTGCGGCTGACAGACAGGCCCAAGTAGTTGAACGATAGAGAAAAGACCGGCCACAGTGCCGGTCTTTTTATTGCTGTTTTTATGCGCAATTACATCAGGCGGCCAAGTGATTTGTTGCGCGATAGTAAAATCGGGCGTAGCGTTGAGGGTAATAAAACTGTCACGGCCGTGTGGTTTCAATGACATCTGAGATTCACACACGTGGCCCTTCAGTGCCAAGGAGGATGCTTATGGACAATACGGACCGAAAGCTGTTTATCCTGGATACCAACGTTCTGCTTCACGAACCCCTCGCTATCTACTCCTTCAAAGAGCACGACGTGCTCATCCCCATGACGGTGCTGGAAGAGCTCGATAACATCAAGGATCGCAACAAGGATGTCAGCCGCGACGCGAGGGTCGCCATCCGTGCGCTGGAAGATGTGTTCCGCGATGCAACCCCGGATCAGATCACTCAGGGCGTTCCGCTGGCTGGCGAAGCGAGCGGCAATATCAGCATCTTCAGCGATCACCATCTGCCGCAGGATGCCGAGGTGTTCACCGACAAGGAGGCCGACAACCGCATCATCAACGCGGCCCTTTATCTGCAAAAGCATGAATTGAAGCGTCAGGTGGTGCTAGTCACCAAAGACATCAACATGCGCCTCAAGGCCAAAGGTGCCGGTCTTGCCCACGTCGAGGATTATCGCAGCGACCAGCTGATCGACGATATCCGCCTGCTGGCCAAGGGCTTTCAGGTAGTGCCCGGCAGCTTCTGGGAGCGCGTCGGCGAGTGCGAGAGCGAGACCCACGGCCGCGACACCATCCATGTGATCGATGCCAACCTGCTGGAGGGGGTTCACGTAAACCAGTATCTGGTGGATGAAGAGAATTTCTTTGCAGCTCGGGTGCTCAGTCACGATGGCCAGAAGATCCGTATCAAGGATCTGGGCCGTGAGCGACTGATGTCCCGCAAGGCGTGGGGTGTACATCCCAAGAACGTCTATCAGGGGATGGCGCTGGATGCACTGCTCGATCCGCACATCGATCTGGTGATCCTGACGGGCCCGGCGGGTTGCGGCAAGACCTTGCTGGCGATGGCTGCTGCGCTGGAGCTGGTGATTGAGAAGGGGATCTACGAGAAGGTGATCGTCACTCGAAATACCCCGGAAATTGCCGAGAGCATCGGCTTCCTGCCAGGCACCGAAGAGGAGAAGATGATGCCCTGGCTGGCGGCGGTGACCGACACCCTGGAGGTGCTGCACAAGCAGGACGAGAACATGAGCGGCTCGCTCAGCTACATCATGGAGAAGGCCAACATCCAGTTCAAATCGGTCAACTTCATGCGCGGGCGCAGCATCCAGAACACCTTCGTGCTGCTGGATGAGTGCCAGAACCTGACCGCGTCCCAGATCAAGACCATCATCACCCGCTGCGGCGAGGGTACCAAGATCGTCTGCTCCGGTAACCTGGCCCAGATCGACTCTAACTACCTGAGCCCGGTGACCTCGGGTCTCACCTACATAGTCGAGCGTTTCAAGGATTTCGACGGCAGTGCCAACATCTTCCTCAACGGCGTGGTGCGCAGCCGACTGGCTTCGTTCGCCGAGGAAAATCTCTGATTTAGATAAATATTTCCAGATACAAAGGGAGGCCAAGCGGCCTCCCTTTTTGATCATGGCGCAGTCTTTATTCCCAAGAGCTATTGGCCAAGATAGCGCAGCAGCCCCGGGTGGTTGCTGTTTTGCAGAATATCCGGCTTGCCTTGCAGGGCGATGCTGCCCTCGTCGACAAACAGCACCTGATCGGCGATAAGCTGGGCATCCTCCGGATTGTGGGAAACCATCAGCACGGTGATGCCTTGCTCGCAGGCGAGGCGGGCTACTTCGGCTAGCATCTCCCGGCGCAGGGCGGGATCGAGGGCCGAGAAGGGCTCATCCAGCAGCAGCAGCGGTTTGCCGCGCACCAACGCGCGAGCCAGCCCGACCCGCTGCTGCTGGCCGCCGGAGAGCTGCTCCGGTAGGCGGCTTAGCATCTCGCCAAGACCAACCCGTGCGGCTGCATCGATCACCTGTGCCCGCTGGGCGGCACTCAGGCGCAGCCCCGGGTGCAAGCCGATGGCGATGTTGTCGAACACCGACAGGTGGAGGAACAGGTTGTGATCCTGAAACAGGGTGGTGACCGGTCGCTCGGCGGGGCCCAGTGGCAGCAGGTCTTCACCATCGAAACTGAGGCGGCCTGATTCCACCGGCACGAAGCCGGCGATCATCCCGAGCAGGGTCGACTTGCCCGCGCCGCTTGGGCCGATCAGCGCGGTGATCTCCCCCTTGGGCAAGGTCGCGCTGAAGCTGACGCGCCAGTCCGGGTAGCTGGTCGCAAGCGTATCAATGTTCAGCATGTTTTCCTCCAAGCCCCCGTTCCACCAGCCAGAACAGGGAGAAACAGAGTGTCAGCAGCAGCAGGGCGGTGGCGGCTGCTTCGGTCAGCCGATAGCTGCCGAGCTGTTGATAGAGCAGCCAGGGCAGGGTGGTAAGCTCCTGACTGCCAAACATGGCGATGGCGCCAAGATCCCCCAGCGAGAGGATCATCGACAGCGCCATCGCCAGTGCCAGCGGGCGGCGCAGCAGCGGCCACTCCACCAGTCGCAGGCGATGCAGGCCGCGCACCCCCAGACTGTCGGCCAGCCGGTCGTATTGGCGCACTACCAGCTGCATGGGGGCTGAGAGGGTGCGCAGCACGTAGGGTAGCGCCATCAGGGCGTTGACCAGTACCACCAGCCAGGGGCCAAGGGCAAAAACATCAGCAAAGGGCATAAACAGGATAAAGAGACCGGTGGAGAGCACCACCGCCGGGATCATCAGGATCATCGAGCCGCTGGCCTCCCACAGGGCGGCAGCCCGCCGCTGGCGGGTGCGCACCTTTAAGTGACGGCTGGTGAGTAGCAGGCCGCTGCCGAGCAGGGTCGCCAGTGTGCCTGCCGCCAGCGCAATCAGCAGCGACTGGCCGCTCGCCTGCCACAGCTTGCTGGACGTGAGCGCCATCAGCAGGCCCGGGTGGAGGCCGGCGACGACGATGGCCAGCAGCGGCGGCAGAAAGATGGCGAGGCCGATACAGAGCGAGAAGAGATCCACCACGGCCGTGCCCGGCTGATGGCGATCCGGCCGCAGACAGGGACGACGGGGTGTCACCCGACTGGCTGGCGTAGTCTGCAGCTTGTGCTGCAGGAGCAGCAGGGTGGCGGTCAGGATGAGCTGCACCAGCGCCAATCCGCCAGCGGTAGCGAGATCGAAATCAAAGCGCAGCGCCTGATAGACAGCCACCTCCAGGGTGGTCGATTTCGGCCCGCCCCCCAGCGCCAGTACGGTAGTGAAGCTGGTGAAGCAGAGCATAAAGATGAGGCTGGCCAGCCCCGGCAAGATGCCGCGAATAAGCGGCCACTCCAGCAGCCGGAAGATATGGGATGAGCGCATGCCGAGCTGGCTGGCGAGGCGCCAGCTCGATTCGGGGATGCTCTCTATGCTCTGCAGCATCAGGCGGGCCGCCAGCGGCATGTTGAAGAAGACGTGGGCCAGCAGAATGCCGAACAGACCGTAGAGGTAGTTGCCGGGATCCAGCCCCAAGGTGCGCAGCAGCTGCGGCAGCCACCCCTGCTTGCCGTGTACCGCTACTATGCCGAAGATGGCGATGATGACCGGCAGTACCAGCGAGAGGCCAAATAGCTTGATCAGCAGGGTTCGGCCAATGAAGCGGCGCCGAGCCAGCGCGCGGGCCACCGGAATGGCGAGCCCCAGACTCAGCAGGGTGGAGAGCAGTGCCTGCCCCAGACTGAAGCCCAGCACATGACGCAGATAAGGATCTGCGAGCAGGGTGCGGGGTGCCAGCGAACCGGCCTGCCACAGCAGGGCTGCGAGCGGCCCGAGGGACAACAACAGGATCAACAGGGTGGCTGCACTGCCCGGCAGCCACCAGAGAGGACGAGCCTGTGGTTTCAGAGAACGGCTCACTGGGTGACGGCTTGCAGCCACTCGCGGATCCACCCTTTGCGATTGGCGGCCACCTCATCGCTGCTGAAGGCGAGCGGCTTGGCTACGGTGATCATCTGCTCGAAACCCTTGGGCAGCGGCGTGTCGATAACCGGATACATCCAGTTTCCGGTCGGGATTTCCTGCTGGAAGGCGGGGCTCACCATAAACTGCAGGAACTGGTCAGCTAGCTTCTCCTGTTTGGCGCTCTTCAGCTTGGCAGCCACTTCTACCTGACGGTAGTGACCCTCTTCGAAGGCGGCAGCCTGATACTGGGGCTTGTTCTCGGCAATCAGGTGATAGGCCGGAGAGGTGGTGTAGGAGAGCACCATGTCCGCTTCACCATCGAGGAACATGCCATAGGCCTCTGACCAACCCTTAGTGACGGTGACCGTCTTTTTGGCAAGCTCGGTCCAGGCGGCAGGCGCCTTGTCGCCGTAGACAGACTTCATCCACAGCATCAGCCCCTGCCCCGGGGTGGAGGTGCGGGGATCCTGATAGATCACTTTGAGGTCGGGACGCTCCACCAGATCTTCCAGGCTCTTGGGCGGCTGCTTGAGTTTGTCTTTGTCATAGACAAAGGCGAAGTAGCCGTAGTCGTAGGGGACGAAGGTGTCATCCTGCCAGCCACCCGGCACCTTGATGCCATCCAGCTTGGCGGGATGGGGGGCGAACAGGCCGCTCTGCTTGGCTTCACTGATGAGGGCATCGTCAAGCCCCAGCACCAGATCGGCCTTGCTGTGGTTGCCCTCCAGCCGCAGCCGGTTGAGGATGGCGACGCCATCTTCGAGGGGAACCAGATTGAGGGTACAGCCGCACTCCTTCTCGAAGGCTTGCTTGATCTTGGGACCGGGCCCCCAGTCGGCAGTGAAGGAGCTGTAGGTGTAGACGGTGAGGGTGTCGGCGGCGAACACATTGGCCGACAGCAGGCCGGTGGTGACCAGCAGCAGGGTCTTCATGGGTGGCACTCCCTATTACTTGTTAATAACGAGGTGCCAGCGGGTGAGGGCGCAAAAAATGAGCGCCATGCCTCAAATTCCTCCGCCAGCATTATCTGGATCAGGTACACGGGTATAATCTCAGCGGTAAACCGCACCCCGTTTGAGAAACGAACCGCATTGTATTAACGTTCTTTTGGGTAGACCAGCACAATTGTGCAATACCCATGAGATGACGCCCACCCAACAGAGGATGTTCGCGTGCTTACCAATACCAAGGAAAGGCGTGCCTTTGCGCGCATGGTCATCAATGCTCCGGTCACCGTCTATCAGCAGCAGTTGGTGCTGGAGGGGATCTGCCGAGATCTCAGTGCCAACGGCATGGGGATTGCGGTCTCTGAACACCAGCTCGACATCAATCAGCCCATCCGGATCAGTCTTGCCACCAACAACAATCTGTTGCCCCCCTTTGAAGCCCATGCCCGTATTATCCGGGTGCTGGAGGAGGAGAGCGGGTTGCTGCTGGCGGTAGAGTTTCTGCCTCAGGGTTAATCCTCTCTCCCCATCGGCAGAGGGAGGGGATTACCCTTTTTCCTGAACCGGCTGCACACTCAACTGCTTGCTATCGACCAGCGTTTTGCTGGTCGATGCTATTTGGCCCGCAGGCAAAGTGGCGGGACCGGTGGGTTCGAGCAGCAGGTAGTTCTGCCCCTGCCAGTTGAGGGTCACATCCCCCGGCTTGGCGGGCAGGTCAACAGCCAGCAGGGCATGGCCGGGGACGAACACCATGGCCTGTTTCAGCTCGGGAAAGAGTTGGGCCAGCATGGCGGCCATCAGGGTTACCTTGCTGTCGCAGTCCCCCCGGTTCTGCTCCAGCACCTGACGGGGCGGGAGAAAGCCCTTGCCCTGTCTTCCATTCAGGCTATCGAGCTGCTGATAGGGGATGCTCTGGATAAAGGTGAGCATATGGGCCACGGTCTTCTGGCGCGCTTCCGTTTCGGTGCTGCCCTGCTGCTTGAGTTGATCCGCCAGCGGAGCCAGCCCGCTGCGACTCTCCAGCGCGATGCGCACATGGTCCTGCTTCACCGCCAGCTGCCCGTCGGGGGTGTTGAAGTACTGGAAGTAGTGTTTGGTCAGCCACGCCTGCTCCTCTTTGCTCCGCTTGGACTGCAGAAAGGCCATCGCCTCGCGCGCCTTGTCCTGATTGCGGCTTTTCAGATGCAGCTCAAGCGAGGGGCGGGCGAGGGTGAACTGCACCTCGGGGTAGTTCTGGCGCACCTCCCGCAGCAACACCTGCAATACCTCCTCCTGCATTCTCGCCGGGCGATAGGCGATAAGAGGCGGCAACTTGCCCTGTTCGAGCCGGTAGGTGAGCTGTTGGGGTTTGCCTTCGCTATCCTGCCAGCCGACGCTGATCTGGCCGAGGCTGTTGTTGAAGCTGGTTTGGCTGGCCCCCGCAGGCAGGGCAAGCAGCAGGGCACAGAGCAGAGGAATTGCCGTCGGTCTCTTCATCATCCTTTCCTGTGGCACGGGCCAGTTCCGGTGGCCCAAAGTGGGAAGCGTAGCGGACAGTAAAACAGGGAGCCGAAGCTCCCTGTTGATTCTACTCGTTTTTTTTCAACTGGCGCGTTAAATCCAGCTCGGCTGCTTCGCCTCAAAAGCGTTGATGGCGGCCTCGTGCTGCAGAGTCAGGCCGATGGCATCCAAGCCGTTGAGCAGGCAGTAACGGCGAAACTCGTCGATCTCGAAACCGAAGCTGAGTTTGCCGGCGCGTACCTGATTGGCTTCCAGATCCACTTCGATCTCGATGCCCGGCTTGGCGGCCACCAGCTGGAACAGGGTGTCGACCTCCTCCTCCTTCAGGCGCACCGGTACCATGCCGTTGTTGATGGCGTTGCCGTAGAAAATATCGGCAAAGCTCGGGGCTATGATGGTCTTGAAGCCGTAGTCGGCCAGCGCCCAGGGGGCGTGCTCGCGACTAGACCCGCAGCCGAAGTTCTCGCGGGCCAGCAGAATGCTGGCACCGGCAAATTGCGGTTGGTTCAGTACAAACTCGGGGTTGGGCTGCTGGCCGGCATCGTCCAGAAAGCGCCAGTCGTGGAACAGGTGCTTGCCAAAACCGATGCGGTTTACTTTTTGCAAAAACTGTTTGGGAATGATTGCGTCGGTGTCGACGTTGGCGCTGTCGAGGGGGACGACGATCCCTTTATGCTGTTTGAATCCTGTCATCGAAATGTCCTCTTACAGTGCGCGAATGTCGGCGAAGCGGCCGGTGACGGCGGCAGCGGCGGCCATGGCCGGGCTCACCAGATGGGTGCGGCCGGCGCGGCCCTGACGCCCTTCGAAGTTGCGGTTGCTGGTGGAGGCGCAGCGCTCCCCCGGTTGCAGCCGGTCGTTGTTCATCGCCAGACACATGGAGCAGCCCGGAAGGCGCCACTCAAAACCGGCCTCGATGAAGATCTTGTCCAGACCCTCGGCTTCGGCCTGGGCCTTCACCTGCTCGGAGCCCGGCACCACCAGCGCCTGCACGCCAGTGGCAACCTTGCGACCACGAGCGATGGCGGCGGCAGCACGCAGATCCTCGATGCGGCTGTTGGTGCACGACCCGATAAACACCTTGTCGATGGCGACGTCTGAGAGCTTCTGGCCCGGTTGCAAGTCCATGTAGGCGAGCGCCTTGCGGGCAGACTGCTGCTCCATCAGATCGCTGAAGGATTCCGGCGCCGGAATCGGCTCATTGACGGCAATCACCTGACCCGGATTGGTCCCCCAGGTGACCTGCGGGGCGATATCGGCGGCGTCCAGCACCACTTCGGCATCGAAACGGGCACCTTCATCGCTCTTGAGGCTCTGCCAGTAGGCGATGGCCTGCTCCAGTACCTCGCCCTTGGGAGCAAACTCCTTGCCACGGATGTAGTCGATGGTGGTCTGGTCGGGGGCGATCATGCCCGCCTTGGCGCCGAGCTCGATGGCCATGTTGCACACCGTCATCCGCCCTTCCATGGAGAGGCTCGCAATGGCCTCGCCAGCAAACTCCACCACGTAGCCGGTACCACCGGCATGGCCGACCTTGCCGATAATGGCCAGCACCACGTCCTTGGCGCTGATGCCCTCCGCCAGCTTGCCGTTGACCGAAATGCGCATGGTCTTGGCGCGCCCCTGTTTCAGGGTCTGGGTGGCCATCACATGTTCCACTTCGGAAGTGCCGATGCCGAACGCCAGCGAGCCGAAGGCGCCGTGGGTGGCGGTGTGAGAGTCGCCGCAGACGATGGTGGTGCCGGGCAGGGTAATGCCGAGCTCGGGCCCCATCACATGGACGATCCCCTGATATTTGTGGTTGAGATCGTAGAGGCGAACCCCGAACGCCTTGCAGTTGTCGGCCAGCGTCTCCATCTGGATGCGGGCCATCTCGCCGGAGGCGGCGATGTCCTTGGTAGTGGTGGAGACGTTGTGATCCATGGTGGCCCAGGTCAGATCCGGGCGGCGCAGCTGGCGATTCATGGCGCGCAGGCCGTCGAATGCTTGCGGGCTGGTCACTTCATGCACCAGATGGCGGTCGATGTAGATGAGGGGGGTCTCCCCTTCCACTTCCCGTACCACGTGGGCGTCGAATACTTTCTGATAGAGGGTCTTGGCCATTGCTTCTCTCTTCCTTGTTCTCTGTTATGCGGCTCAGATCCGGGCGGCGATCTGGCTACCCATCTCGGACGTGCTCTGCACCGGATGGCGGGCGCTGGCCTGATGCAGGTCGGCGGTGAAGTAACCCTCGGCCAGGGTCTGGGCCACGGCCTGCTCAATGGCTTGAGCTGCGGCTTCCTGGCCCAGGCTGTAGCGCAGCATCAGGGCGGCGGAGAGGATCTGGGCGATGGGGTTGGCAATCCCTTTGCCGGCGATATCCGGGGCCGAACCACCGGCCGGTTCGAACAGGCCGAAACCCGATTCGTTGAGGCTAGCGGAGGGGAGCAGCCCCATGGAGCCAGTGATCATGGCGCACTCGTCGGAGAGGATGTCACCAAACAGGTTGGAGCAGAGCAGCACGTCGAACTGGGATGGATCCTTGATGAGCTGCATAGTGGCGTTGTCGATGTACATATGGTTAAGTTCGACATCGGGATAATCCTTGGCAACTTGCGTCACCACCTCGCGCCACAGAATGGAAGAGGCGAGCACGTTGGCCTTGTCGATGGAGGTGACCTTGCCACGGCGCACACGCGCCGACTCGAACGCAATCTTGGCGATGCGCTCAATCTCGAAGCGATGGTACACCTCGGTGTCGAATGCCTTCTCGTTCGCCCCTTCTCCCTCGCGCCCCTTGGGCTGGCCGAAATAGATGCCGCCGGTCAGCTCGCGCACACAGGCGATGTCAAATCCGCGATCGGAGATGTCGGCACGCAGGGGTGAGAACTGCTCCAGACCGGTGTAGATGCGGGCCGGACGCAGGTTGCAGAACAGCTTGAAGTGGGCGCGCAGGGGCAGCAGGGCGCCACGTTCCGGCTGATCGTTGGGGGGCAGATGTTCCCATTTCGGACCGCCCACCGAGCCAAACAGCACGGCATCGGCTGCTTCACAACCTTTGATGGTGCTTTGCGGCAGCGGGGTGCCGTGGTTGTCGATAGCGATGCCGCCCACGTCGTGGTGATCATACTCGAAGGCGAGGCCGAACCGGGCCTGCACCTTCTCCAGCACCTTGATTGCCTCGGCCATCACTTCAGGGCCAATGCCGTCACCCGGCAATACTGCGATCCGATAACTGCTCATACACTCTCCATCCTGATATTGTCATTCCATGCCGTCTGTTTGGTTCCGAGCCCTGTTCAGACGGTTTCTGATTTGATGCTGTTATTGCGTTCCATCTGCTCGGCCACCTGATCGGCGCGCCAGATGCTGTTGATCACATGGAGCAGGGCGTGGGCCGAGGATTCGATGATGTCGGTGGCCAGCCCCATGCCGTGGAATTTGCGCCCCTTGTACTCGGCGACGATATCGACCTGACCGAGGGCATCTTCCCCTTCGCCCTTGCTCTTGAGGGCATATTTGTCGATGCGGATCTCATAGCCGGTGATGCGGTTGATGCACTGGTAGACCGCATCCACCGGGCCATTGCCGGTGGCCGCTTCGCAGACCAGATCCTGTCCCACCTTCAATTTGACCGAGGCGGTGGCCAGTACCGAGCTGCCGCTCTGCACCCCGAGGTACTCCAGCTTGAAGTGCTCCGGCTCTTCGTGGATCTGGCTGAAGAAGGCCAGCGCTTCGAGGTCGTAGTCGAACACCTGCCCCTTCTTGTCGGCCAGGGTCAGGAACTTGCCGTAGAGGTGGTCGAGGTCGTAGCTGCTCTCGGCGTAGCCCATGGACTCCATCCGGTGCTTGATGACGTGACGGCCGGAGCGGGAGGTCATGTTGAGGTTGTTCTGGGTCAGGCCGATGCTCTCGGGAGTGATGATTTCGTAGGTATTTTTCGCCTTGAGCACCCCATCCTGATGGATGCCGGAGCTATGGGAGAAAGCGTTGGCCCCGACGATCGCCTTGTTGGGCTGCACCGGCATGTTGCACAGCTGGCTGACCAGCGTGCTGGTGCGATGAATTTCGCTGTGGCGGATATTGGTTTGTACCCCGAGCAGGTCGGCGCGGGTTTTAAGGATCATCGCCACCTCTTCCAGCGAGCAGTTGCCCGCCCGCTCGCCGATGCCGTTGATGGTGCACTCGATCTGTCGGGCTCCCATCTGCACCGCGCCGATGGAGTTGGCCACCGAGAGTCCCAGATCGTCGTGACAGTGGACCGAGATGATCGCCTTGTCGATATTGGGGACCCGGTTGAACAGGGTGTGGATGATGCCGGAGAACTCGGTCGGCACCGTGTAGCCCACGGTGTCCGGGATATTGATGGTGCGGGCCCCCGCCTTGATGGCGGCCTCCACCATGCGGCAGAGATTATCGATCGGCGTGCGGCCCGCATCCTCGCAGGAGAACTCCACGTCATCGGTGTAGCGCAAGGCGTGCTTGATGGCGCCGACCCCCATCTCCAGCACATCCTCGAAGCTCTTTTTCAGCTTGCTCTCCACATGAATGGAGGAGGTGGAGATAAAGGTGTGGATGCGAAACGCTTCGGCGACCCGCAAGGCTTCGCCGGCGGCGTCGATATCCTTGGGCAGGGCGCGGGCGAGGGCGCAGACCCGGCTGTTTTTGATGTGGCGGGCTATGGTCTGCACCGATTGAAAATCGCCGGGAGAAGAGACCGGGAAGCCCACCTCCATGACGTCGACACCGAGCCGCTCCAGTGCCTGGGCGATCTGCAGCTTCTCCTTGACTGTCAAACTGGCCGCCAGGGCCTGCTCACCATCACGCAAGGTGGTGTCGAATATGATGACCCGATCTGACATGTGACTTCCCTCTTCCTAAGTTCGGTAACGTGCATCCTGCGGCGGCATAAAAAAACCCGTGCAGGGTGCACGGGTTTTTGTAAATTCCGGCTATGCCTTAGCCCGGCTACAAGGATCCCGCGCGAGTTAACGCGATTAGGGAGATTAGTAGTAGCGGGGTGGCGATACGCATGACGTTGTTATTCCTTCCAGTCGATAACGCTTTTACCAATATCGAGATTTTTATGCTGTGTCAACACGGAAGGTCAGGGGCAATCTGCTGACGTATTTAATCGGATTGTAAAGGATTGCAAATTTCCTTGTCCCATATTCGGCCCATGACCGATTATCTGGTCATTCCTGCTGTGCTATATTCTCTGCACAACCAGATCGACTTATCAGCATTGGCTGAATTATCTGAGGTGTTAAATGGAAAAACGTAGACCTGGTCGTCCGGTCGGACGTTCTGACATTCGTGACAAGTTGCTTGCTGCCGCCCGTGAGCGTTTTCTCAATACTCCCTATAGCAAGGTGACTACACGCGAAATCGCGGAGCTTGCTGGCTCCAATCTGGCAATGATCCACTACTACTTCGGCAGTAAAGAGGGTCTTTACAAAGCGGTGCTGGGCGATGTCGCCGAGCCCCTCGACCATGCCTGGCAAGATGAACACAGCAATCACAGCCTCAACGAGCTGCTCAACACCTACTATCAGGTGATGGCGCCCAACAGCGAGCTGACCTCGGCCATCTCCAGCGCATTGTCAACCGAGAAGAGCCCGGGCCGGGATTTTGTGCTGAACCGCCTGCTGGAACGTCAGCTGCCGCAGTTCGATGCCCTGCTGGAAACCATGAAGTCCAACGGCGAGCTGGGTGACAACCTGGATCCCGACATGCTGAAGATCTCCTTCCTCAGCATGATGTGGCAGCCATTCGTGATGAAAGATCTCTACGAGCAGGTGTTTGGCCTGAAAGTGGATGAGCACTTCATGGCCCGTCTGGCTGACCACAACTGCCGTCTGATGGAGACCGGTCTGCGCGGCAGCCACTGATTTTGCCGAAACATCGAGATTAAAAAGGGCCATTCGGCCCTTTTTTCATAAATCTGTTATCCCTTGTTCAACGTAACGTCATCCCGCTTTCTTACTCTGCAAGCAGAATTCAGGGAAGGAGGGGATATGAACAAGATCCAGCAATGGGACATGCAGGTGTGCCGGGTCTGCCTGCTTCACGGCTACAACCGGCAGCAGGCGAGGGTGAGTCGTCTCATTTCCCGCACCGGCGATGGCCCGCTTTACGCTGTGCTGGCCGCCCTGCTCTGGTGGCAGGGGGAGGCAGAGCGGGAGCTGGTGCGACTGGCGCTGCTAGCCTTCGCCATCGAACTGCCCCTCTATCTGCTGCTGAAAAACAGCCTGAAACGGCAACGGCCGGTCGGCTTGCCGGTCTTTATCACTCCTTCCGATCGTTACAGTCTCCCCTCCGGCCACACCGCCGCCGCTTTTCTGATGGCCACCATACTGGCCACCGGCTTTCCGCTCTGGGCGCCCCTGCTGTTTGGCTGGGCTGCGTTGGTGGGGGCATCCCGGTTGCTGCTCGGGGTACACTACCTGAGCGATCTGGTAGCCGGTGCCCTGCTGGGTGGCGGTTGCGCCGTGCTGGCGCTCAGCTGGAGCCACTCATGAGGATACTGTTCGGGGTGCAAGGCACCGGCAACGGCCATATCAGTCGCAGTCGCACCCTGGCGCGGGCGCTGCGCACGGCAGGGGTCGAGGTGGATTATCTCTTTAGCGGCCGCCCTGCCGACCGCTACTTCGACATGGAGGAGTTTGGCCCCTACCGCGCCTTTCCCGGCCTCACTTTTGTCAGCCACGAGGGGCGAGTTTCTCCGTGGCGCACCCTGCAAGCCGCCTCGCCGCTTACCTTCTGGCGGGATCTGCGGTCTCTCGATTGCAGCGAATACGATCTGGTGGTGAGCGATTTTGAGCCGCTGACCGCCCATGCCGCCCGCCGCTATGGCAAGCCGAGCCTCACCGTCAGCCATCAGGCCAGCTTCAACTGGCCCATCCCGCGCTGGGGGGAGGATGGGGTCAGCCGCCAGCTGATGCGCCACTTTGCTCCTGTGGATCAGCCGCTCGGGCTGCACTGGTTTCACTTCGGTCACCCTTTGCTGCCGCCGGTGATCGACCCCATTGCCACCGCACCGGATAACGGCGAGATCCTGGTCTATCTGCCGTTCGAGCAGACCGAGGCGATCGCCGCCCTGTTGTCGCGCTTTGGTCAGCAACGCTTCGTCTGCTTTCACCCCGCCATTCGCACCCCCAGCCAATGGCGCAACCTGCGCTTCGAACCACCATCGCGGCACGGGTTTATCGCCGTGTTGGCCGGTTGTCGCGGCGTCATCTCCAACGCGGGTTTCGAGCTGGCTTCCGAGGCGCTCACCCTCGGCAAGAAGCTGCTGGTCAAGCCCCTCGGCGGCCAGTTCGAACAGCTGACCAATGGCAAGACTCTGGAGATGATGGGGCTGGCGACCCTGATGGATGTGCTCGACGCCAATCTGGTGCGTACCTGGCTCGACAGCGCCTCGCCGGGGGCGGTTTGCTACCCCGATGTAGCGGGGGAGCTGGCCCGCTGGCTGGCGGCGGGAGCCGACGAGAGCGTAGCCTCTCTGTCACGGCGGCTCTGGGCGCGCACCCTGTTTCCGGAGGAGGTGAGTGATCGCCTGAGCGAGCTGGATGGGGGCGACTGTTTATCCAGTTGCTGGTTATCGCAAGTGAGCGTTGTTGACTAGACTGAAAGGCGATCCCACCAAGGAGAGGACGGAGCAAATGCGCTTTACCAATGAAAACGGCGAAGTCATGAACCTGGCTGACAATCTCACCCTGCACGAGTTGCTCGATATGGGTGTCAGCATTTCGGTCAGTGAAGAGACCGATCCGGATCAGCAGATCTGGTTGGCGGAGCCGGATCAGGACAACTGAGTCATCATTCGGCATCAAGCCCATCGCTGAGCGGTGGGCTTTTTTGTGGCTGTTTTTCCCCTCTGCGGAATGATCCGCTGGCCATTCCCCGACTTCGTTCCCTTTTGTCTCATGGTCGCTGCGGCAAGTCATTGAATGTTAATAGCCGGTTGAAATGTATGACTGTTCTGGTCAGATAAAGCCGTGGACAAGCGTTATGAAGCGGGTTAAGTTGGTTTTTCACCCTATTTTCGGGTGAATGACGGAAAAATCCTTTTTTTCTACTGTCGACGGGGCTGAATTGGGCCGATCTGCATTCAGATAACAACAAGAAACGGATCGGGCCGTGCCGGGAAGCACGGCATCGTCGGCGGGATTCGCTAAACGGAGCAAAGCCTGGAGGGCTTTATCATGGAGATGTTATCAGGCGCCCAGATGGTGGTTAGAGCGCTGGAAGATCAGGGAGTTGAGCACGTCTTCGGCTACCCTGGTGGCTCAGTGCTCGACATCTATGACGCTCTCTTCGAAAACGGCAAGATGGAGCATGTCTTGGTGCGGCACGAGCAAGCCGCGGTTCACATGGCTGACGGTTACGCCCGTTCCACCGGCAAGGTGGGGACTGTGCTGGTAACGTCAGGCCCGGGAGCGACCAACTGCATTACCGGTATTGCCACCGCCTATATGGATTCCATTCCGCTGGTGATCCTCTCCGGCCAGGTGCCGACCAGCATGATCGGTGAGGATGCGTTCCAGGAGACCGACATGATCGGTATCTCCCGCCCGGTGGTGAAGCACAGCTTCCTGTGCAAGAAGGCGAGCGATATTCCCGAGGCCATCAAGAAGGCCTACTACATTGCTGCCAGCGGCCGCCCGGGGCCGGTGGTGGTGGATCTGCCCAAAGATGTGCAGAACCCGAAAGAAAAATTCCCCTACCAGTATCCCGAGACGGTCTCCCTGCGCTCCTACAACCCGACCAAGTCTGGCCATAAAGGGCAGATCAAGCGGGCAGCCAAGCTGCTGGTAGAAGCCCAGCGCCCGGTGATGTACGTGGGCGGTGGTGCCATCAACGCCAATGCGGACCATCTGGTGACCAAACTGGCGGAGCTGCTGAATCTACCGGTGACCACCACCCTGATGGGGCTGGGGGCCTTCTCCGGTGTCCATCCGCAATTCATCGGCATGCTGGGGATGCATGGCACCTTCGAAGCCAACAAGACCATGCACAACGCGGATCTTATCTTCGCCGTGGGTGCCCGCTTCGATGACCGCGTCACCAACAACGTGGCCAAGTTCTGCCCCAATGCGACCGTGGTTCATATCGATATCGACCCCACCTCCATCTCCAAAACGGTGCAGGCCCATGTGCCTATCGTCGGCTCGGTGGAGACCGTGCTGGAGCAGATGCTGGAAGTGATCCGCGAGTGTGGCTTCGATAACGACAAGGAGGCGCTGGCGGACTGGTGGAGCCAGATCAACCAGTGGCGCTCCCGTCACTGTCTGGCCTACGAAAAGTCGGCTACCCAGATCAAGCCGCAACAGGTGATCGAGACCCTCTACAAGGTGACCCAGGGTCAGGCGTTCGTTGCCTCCGACGTGGGCCAGCACCAGATGTTTGCTGCCCTCTACTACCCGTTTGCCAAACCGCGTCAGTGGATCAACTCAGGGGGCCTCGGCACCATGGGTTTCGGCATTCCGGCCGCCATGGGGGCCCAGTTTGCCAACCCGGATGCTGTGGTCTGCTGCGTCACCGGCGATGGCTCGGTGCAGATGAACATTCAGGAGCTCTCGACCTGCATGCAGTACGGGGTGCCCATCAAGATCATCTCCATCAACAACCGTGCGCTGGGCATGGTCAAGCAGTGGCAGAAGATGTTCTACGGCGGTCGTCACAGCCACTCCTACATGGAGTCCCTGCCGGACTTCGTCAAACTGGCGGAAGCCTACGGCCACGTCGGTATCGCGGTGAGCGATCCGGCCGAGCTGGAGAGCGCCATGGAGAAAGCCTTCGCCATGAAGGATCGGCTGGTGTTCATGGATATCTCGGTCGACCCGGATGAGCACGTCTATCCGATGCAGATCAAGTTTGGCGCCATGGATGAGATGTGGCTGAGCAAGACGGAGAGAACCTGACGATGGAACATATTATTTCGGTCGTGCTCAAGGAGCTCAAGTTTGGTTCCATCAAGGACGAGATGTGGCTGAGCAAGGCGGGGGAAATATCATGAGGCATATCATTTCGGTACTGCTGGAGAACGAATCCGGCGCCCTGAGCCGCGTGGTGGGTCTCTTCTCCCAGCGCGGCTACAACATCGAGACCCTGACGGTGGCACCGACCGAGGATCCCACTCTGTCGCGCATGACCATAGTCACCATGGGTGACGAGCGGGTGCTGGAGCAGATCCAGAAGCAACTGCACAAGCTGGTGGATGTGCTCAAAGTGTGCGATTTGAGCGAAGGGGAGCATATCGAGCGGGAGATCGCGCTAGTCAAGGCGCGCGCCGCCGGTGGGGCCCGTGACGAGCTGAAACGGCTGGCGGATATCTTCCGTGGCCAGATCGTCGACGTCACCCCCGAGCAGTACACGGTGCAGCTGGTGGGCACCAGCGAGAAGCTGGATGCCTTTATCAAGACTGCCGCCCAGACCAACGAGATCATCGAAGTGGTGCGCTCCGGCGTCTGCGGCATCTCGCGGGCGGACAAGGCGCTGCGGCCCTGATGGCTGGCGGGACAGCTGATGACACGTCAGCTGCCGCAGAGTGAAAGAAAAGAGGGCTCTGCGGAGCCCTTTTTGTTTGGTTTTTCTTTACGAGGGGAGGGGGATGTTCGGTATTCATGATCTTGCACTGTTTATGGTCTCGGGGTTGCTGCTCAATATCATGCCGGGGCCGGACTCCCTGCTGGTCATGCTGCGCAGTGGCTCGCAAGGGTGGCGTGCCGGTTCGGTCGCGACGTTGGGCATCGGCACAGGTGTCATGGTGCATGTGCTGGCGGCGGCCCTCGGTCTGTCGGCCCTGCTCAGCGCCTCGGCCGAACTGTTTGCCCTCATCAAGCTGGCTGGCGCCATCTACCTCATCTATCTGGGGTTCTCCCTGCTGCGCCAGCAGGCAACAGGAGCAATGGAGAGGGGGGCTATTTTACCCGCCCTCTCCTATGGCCAGATTTACCGGCAAGGGGTGCTGACCAATGTGCTCAACCCCAAGGTGGCGCTCTTTTTCCTCGCCTTTGTGCCCCAGTTCATCGCGCCGGATGCCCCCGACAAGGCGCTCGCCTTTATCCTGCTCGGCTGCATCTTCAATCTGGGCGGTATCATCTGGTGTCACCTGCTGGTCTTTACCACCGTCTATGCCAGCCACAGGGTACGCTTGTCACAGCGTCTTGGTCGCTGGCTCAACCGGGGCATTGGCACCCTGTTTGTCGGGCTCGGGATCAAGCTCGCCAGCGACTAGCTCGCCGCTTTCTGACCTGAGGCAGATTATCGTGCACCGCGCTGTGGTATGGTCGGCAGTCAGCTGCGGGGCCAGCCCCGCTCTCTCTTTTTCAGGTCAGCCCCACTGGCCGCAGCAGCGAGATCCCTTGCCCAGATGAACATCGCCCGGCTCAAGAACTTTACCGAGATTGTGAAGAACAACTTCAACATCTCGGCGACGGCGGAGAAGCTCTACACCTCCCAGCCAACCCTCAGCAAGCAGATGAAGATGCTGGAAGATGAGCTGGGGCTCGCCCTCTTTACCCGCAAGGGGAAGAATCTGGTCGGCTTGACCAGCGCAGGCGAGCAGGTGATGGAGCTGGCCAAGGGTGTGGTGGCGCAGGTGGAGCAGATCAACCAGCTGTCGCTCGGGGAGCAGTTGGCCACCAGCGGGGTGCTGCGTATCGCCACCACCCACACCCAGGCGCGCTACAAGCTGCCAGCGGTGATCACCGAGTTCAGCCGTCGTTATCCCGATGTGGCGATCCAGCTCCATCAGGGGGCACCAGCCCAACTGGCCCAGATGGTGCAAAGCGGCGATGTGGATATGGCGATCGCCACCGAGTCCATGTATCTGTTCGACGAGCTGGCTGCGGTGCCCTGTTATCGCTGGGGCCGTAGCGTGGTGGTGCCGCACGCTCATCCGCTGATCGACTGCCAGCCGCTCTCGATGGCCGATCTGGCCCGCTATCCCCTCATCACCTATGTGTTCGGCTTTACCGGCCGCTCCAAGATGGACAAGGCCTTCAGCCGCCACGGCCTCTCGCCGAAAACCGTGCTGACCGCCACCGATACCGATGTGATCAAGCACTACGTCCGGCTCGGGATGGGGGTCGGGGTGATTGCCAGCGTGGCCTTCGACGAGGGAGACAGGGAGGATCTGGTGAGCCTCAACATCGACCACCTGATCGCCTCGAGCGCCACCCACATCTGCCTGCGCAAGCATGCCCATTTGCGTGACTACATGTATGACTTTATCCACCTCTACGCCCCCCATATCAGCCGGGAGACGGTGCAACTTCATCTGATCAATCAGCCGCCGACTGCCAATATGGCGGAGTTGCCGTGGCTCTAGCCGCAGGCTGTTTGCCGCGCTCAGAGCAAACATGCAGAGATAAAAAAAGAGAGGCCTTGGCCTCTCTTCTGTTTCTCTGGATGCGTGATTAAGCGCTGCGGGTCGCCAGATTGATAAAGATCTGGGCTCCGACCAGCAGGCAGTCGTCATCGAGGTAGTAGGGATTTGCATGCAGGTAGTTGCAGATCCCCTTGGCCTGACAGCCGCTGCCGAGGAAGAACATAGCCCCCTTGCGGCCACGGCAGGCGTTGACCATGTAGCTGAAATCTTCGCTGCCGGTCATCGGCTGACCCTGAGCGTTGATCCCCTCGGAGGGCAAGACATCGGCAGCCGCTTGCAGCAGACGGGCGCAGGCATCGGCGTGGTTCTCGACCGCCGGATACCCGGCATAGACCATCTTGGTCTTGAAGCCGCGCAGTTCGCTCTGGGCCACGATCTCCTTGAAGCTGTTCTTCAGGATCTGGTCGGTCTCGGCATCCATGGCACGGATGGTACCGCGTGCCTGCACATGGTCGGCGATGGCGTTGGGGATGGTGCCGCCGTTGATCATGCCGCAGCCAAATACGGCCGGGCTGAACGGACTGGTGCGCTTGGCGACGATGTAGTCCATATCCTCGATGATCCGCACCGCTTCGCGGATGGCATCCAGCCCCTTGTGGGGGGTGGAACCGTGGGCGGAGATGCCATGCACATCCAGCGTCCAGGCGGAGCCCCAGGAGGACATCACACCGTTGTTGAACTTGATGGTGCCGGTCTCCATGGCGCCGTCGTTATGGAGGGCATAGACCTCGTCCACCCCCTTCATGCAGCCCAGTTCGACCATCTTCTCGGCGCCCGGTACCCGCATATCCTCTTCCGCCATCTGAAAGATAAAGCGGACGTTGTACTGCAGGCGATCGCGGTTGGCTGCCAGAAACCTGGCTGCGGTCAGGGAGATCGCCATATGGGAGTCGTGACCACAGTTGTGAGCCATTCCCTCGTGGGTCGACTTGAACTCAACGTCGCTCATGTCGTGCATCTCGAGGCCATCCATGTCGGCACGGAAGGCGATGGTCGGCAGCACAGGGTCAACCACCAGATCGCCGTGGAAACCGGTGAAGCCCGGGTAGTCGGTGAGACGGTAGCCAAAGCCTGCCATCAGCTCGCGGCAGTAGGCCGAGGTCTTGAACTCGACGCCGGAGGCTTCCGGAATGGTGTGCAGATGGTGGCGCACTTCCTGACTGAAGTCGCGCAGGGCCAGCAGGGCCGGTTCAATGTGGATGTTGTTCATCAGATGATCCCTTGGATGGAGAAGCCGAGCTGGGCCACCAGCGAGGCGCCGAAGAAGCAGCAGGTGGAGACGATCATGAAGATCAGGATCACTTTCCAGGACATCTTCTTCAGCTCTTCCAGTTGACCGCCCACCGAGAGACCGGCAAAGGCCAGCAGCGGTACGCAGCAGGAGAGGAAGGAAATCTTGGCTACGGCGTCGATAAAGAGGCCGCGCACCGGGGTCTCCGGCAGGCAGATGAGAATGCCGATGATGGTGGCATAGGCAAACGCCGGCAGGGAGGAGGGCAGATAGCGCTTGGCAATCAGCGAAGCGAACACCACCAGCGACATGGCGACGAAGCTGTCACCCATCAGCCAGAGCGGGGTGCCGGTGGTCAGGGTCTGGGTAAACATGGCCAGCAGGATCGCCAGAAAGACGAACCGCATATCCATTACGATGCTTTTCATGCTTTCTCTCCTTTGGCAGTCAGGGCATAGATTTTTTCAGCGAGCGGCAGACCCAGATAGGTAAGGGAGAGGGCGCCGAGGGCAGACGAGAGCAGATTCGAGGCTGCCGCGATACTCAGCACCTGCTGAGCCAGTGCTTCGTCGAGACCGTTGATCAGGGCGCCGGAAGCGGCACTCAGCATGGAGCCTGAGCCCACGCCGGAACCGGCGGCCAGTGCCAGCGGGTGCAGGCCGGTGAGCGGGGCGATACTGCCCAGCACGCTGAACCAGAGGGTGCCGATGACGGAGCCGCACAGGTAGATGGCCAGCACACCGATGTACTCCTGAGAGCCGGTGCCGAACTTGCCCTGAATTACCGCAACGGACGGCTCACGGCTGATGGAGGAGCAGGCCCCGATGGCGCGGCGGCCAAAGCCGAACTTCACCGCCAACGGAATGGCGATCAGGATCGGCAGCAGGTTGCCAATCTCCTGCAGGAACAGCGGCACGCCGACGCTCAGGATCATCTTCAGGTTGGGGATGATCATCCCCGCGTACTGGGTACCCAGGATCAGCAGGCTGAAGCCCACCATCTTGCCGCAGAAGCCCTCTTCTTTTTCGGTGAAGAGCTGTTTCCAGCCGGGGATGCGATCCTTGACCGGTTTGGCGGAGACAATCATGCCGATGATGACGGCAAAGAGCATTGGCAGGATCGGGATGATGGCGATGCCGATCTTGATCTCCTGTTTGCCTATCAGGTACTGGGCCACAAAGATCAGCATGGCGGTTGCCAATATGCTGACCGTGACCGTCTTGAGGGGGCTGGTTTGCTGCATAGTCTTTTCTCTTGTTATTCCCATGTGTGGCCATCGTCAGGGTTGTCCAGACCGATGATGGGGGCATCATAGGGGGCTAAGAGGGGCAGGTATGTGACCTTCATCAAGCTGGCCATATGGCATTTTTTCATGGGGTATGCCCTTTAACCCTCTGGATACCAAGGGTTAAAGGCCGTTAACAGAACGTCAGCATTGGCAGGACAAGATAAGCAAACAGGAGGGAAATGGTGACACCGCCCCGCAGGGCGGTGACGCGGATCAGACGGGCGTTTTGAGCCGTGCACTGCGCAGCAGCAGGGGGAGCTGGTAGAGCACCAGGGCGCCGAGCACCAGTCCGGCTCCGGCCAGTTTGGCGCCGCCGAGGGGTTCGTTGTAGAAGAGGGTGCTCAGCAGCAGGGTCCAGACCGGTTCCAGCAGCATCATCAGGGCGGCGTGGGCGGTGGTCATCTTGCTCAATGCATGGGTGAGCAGCCAGTAGCGCAATGTGGTGGCGATCAAGACGCTCGCCACAAACCAGCCCCATATGCCGTGGCTGACTCCAGCCTCGGGCCACTGTTCGGTCAGCAGTGAGAGCAGGGTGCCGAGCAGGCCGGTCATCGCCAGCTGGATGCAGGTGAGCCAGGTCGGGGCAATGGATTGGGCGAAGTGGCGATGGACGGCAAGCTGGATGCCGAGGGTGGTGGCCGCCGCCAGAAACCAGAACAGCGAGAGCGACACGCCCCAGTGGGTACTGCTGGAGAGCAGCAGCAAACCGGCGATGGCGATGGGCAGGGTGAGCCAGTAGTGGCGGCCGGGTTTGGCCCGAAAGGCTCCCCATGCGGCCAGCGGGGCCATCAGGGTCGCGACGCTCATGATAAAGGCGCCGCTGCCCAGAGCATCGCTCTGGCTGATGGCGGTGACCCACAGCAGCAGGCTGGCACCGAGCAATGTGCCGCAGCCGGCGGCGCGCACCAGTTGGGCTCGGCTCGGCAGTGGCTCGCGCAACCAGGCCAAGGGCAGCAAAAGCAGCGCCGCCAGCAGAAAGCGGCTGCCGATAAAGGCGGCAGGGGGCAGTTCGCGGATCGCCTCTTTCGAGAAGAGCCAGCCGGCAGCGGCCAGCAGGGTGACCAGTACCATCAGCAGCAGGGGAGTGCGGTTCATCGGGGTCGCCATGGTAAAATGGAGGGGAGAGCATAAAGGAAAGGCGCCAGGTATTGCTACCTGGCGCCTTTCGCATCTGCCTTGAACCGCCGTCGCGGCTCGCGGCCAGCAATCAGTTCATGCCGTAACGCTTGAGCTTCTTGCGCAGGGTGCCACGGTTGATACCCATCATCACGGCAGCGCGAGTCTGGTTACCACGGGTGTACTGCATGATCACGTCCAGCATCGGCGCTTCGACTTCGGAGAGAACCATATCGTACAGATCAATCACTTCCTGACCGTTCAACTGGGCCAGGTAGTTACGCAGGGCCTGTTGCACAGAGTCACGCAGGGGGCGCTGGGTCGGCTCGGCAGCGTGATTGTGAGTAGTTGTTACCAATGCATCAGAAGTCAGGGTTTGTTCGAACATATTCGGTCGGCTCTTTAGTTATCTTGTTAACCTAATCCATCGAAATACGCTTCGAGTGCCTCAAGTTGCGCGTCTGCGCAATCCAGGGCATTGAAGTGCTTACGGAATTCTCGGCCCGTCTCTTCTTCATCCAGATACCAGCCCACGTGTTTACGGGCTATGCGCGCTCCCAGATATGCACCATAAAACCGGTGCAGGTTGGTTACATGCTCGTTCATCAGGGTGCGAACCTCTTCCCTCTCGGGAGGCGGCAGCTTGGTGCCCGTCTCAAGAAAATGACGGATTTCCCGGAAAATCCAGGGTCGTCCTTGCGCAGCTCGGCCGATCATCACGGCGTCGACACCGGTATAGTCGAGGACATACCGGGCTTTCTCCGGGCTGTTGATGTCACCATTGGCGACAACAGGAATCGATACGGCCTGCTTAATCGCCCTGATCGTGTCGTACTCCGCTTCGCCCTTGTAGAGGCAGGCACGGGTACGACCATGCACGGCAAGGGCCGCGATACCGCAATCTTCGGCGATTCGGGCGATCTCCACGCCATTGCGGTTATCCGGATCCCATCCTGTGCGGATCTTCAAGGTGACAGGCACCTCCACTGCATCCACCACGGCCCGGCAAATTGCTTTGACCTGATCGGGGGCTCGCAGCAGGGCAGAACCTGCCAACTTCTTATTCACTTTTTTTGCCGGACATCCCATGTTGATGTCGACGATCTGTGCGCCCTGCTCCACGTTGTAGCGGGCAGCAAACGCCATCATCTCGGGGTCGGCTCCGGCAATCTGGACCGATCGCAATCCGCCTTCTGCAGAGTGATCCATCCTCATCCGGGTTTTCTGGGTATCCCAGACATCCGGGTTGGCCAGCAGCATCTCGGAAACGGCCATGCCAGCCCCCAATCGCAAACAAAGTTCACGGAATGGTCGGTCAGTTACACCGGCCATGGGAGCCACAATCAAGGGAGTTTCAAGCGTGTGGGGACCTATCTGCATTCCACGGTTACCATCGGCTTAGGGCGGCGTATATTACGCATTTTTTAGGCAGGAGAAAAGGTTAGTATTTGAGCGTCAGCCATTTTTTTCTGAAAAAAACGTCGCGCCAAGGCTTGCAAATTCTGGAGTTATTGAAAAACGGCCAGATTGCCGGAGACTGATCGCTGTACCATTCGGGTCGGACGCCTGCATAATTGTCAGTCCACTTGCAGGCCCGCTTTGCGTTATGATAGCGGGCTTAAGTCGAGCAAATGCTCCAAACATTTATGCAACAAAAGCGGATTGGGGATCTATGACGTCAAGGTTCATTAAATCACTCTGGCCGTGTCTGATGGGGGCCGTGCTGGGGTCGGCGCAGGCGCAAACTATCAGCTTCGGTGAAGCCTGGACCCGGGTCATCCAGCAGGATGAAGGGCTGGCTGCCGAGCAGGCCGGGGTCGATCGGGCCAAGCAGCTGCGCGAGGCGGCCAAGGATATGTATCTGCCCAAGGTGGATCTGGGGGCCAGCTATACCCATCTTGATCAGCCGATTGAACTTGATGCCCTCGATCTCAATCCGCTGGCCAAGCAGAAAGATCTTATCCTGGCACTCGGCAGCCTGTTCGGGGTCGGGGCCAACGCATTTGTCACCCCCCTGACCAAACAGAATGTGGTGACCAGCTCGGTCAAGATGCTCTGGCCGTTGTTTGCCGGTGGTCGCATCGATGCGGCGCAGGATATCCGCCAGGCGCAGGTGAGCGAGGCGCAGCAGCTGCTGGTGCTCAAGCAGCAATCCACCTTCGAGAGCCTCTCCCAAACCTATTTCGGTGTGGTGTTGGCTGCTCAGGTGGTGCAGACCAAACAGGAGATCGAAGAGGGACTGGCCCACCATCTGGATCACGCCAAGAAGCTCGAAGCGCAGGGGCAGATAGCCAGGGTGGAGCGTCTCTCCGCCCAGTCGGCCTATGATCGGGCCCGCATCGATACCCAGAAGGCGCGCCGCAGCCTCGAGATCGCCGAACTGGCCCTCGGCCGCATGCTGAAGTTGCCAAATGCCCAGCCGGGCAGCGGCCTGTTCGTCAACAAGGAGCTGCCGCGCCTCGAGGGGTTGGTGAGCCAGACCCTGGAGGTGCACCCCGGTCTCAAGCTGCTCACTGCCAAGAAGGAGCAGGCCAAGGGGATGATCCGGGTCGAGCAGGGCAAATATGCCCCCGAGGTGTTCCTGTTCGGCAACTACAACCTCTATGAAGATGATTCGCTCGCCTCCAAGACCGCGCCGGACTGGCTGGTGGGGGTGGGTGTCAGCATGCCGCTGGTGAGTCGCGATGGCCGTTCCGAGACGGTGCAGGCAGCCAAGAGCGCCGAGCTGCAGGTCAATCTGCTGCAGGCCAAGACCCGTCAGGATCTGGAGTTGCTCGTTGAGAAGACCTGGCGCGAAGCGGCGCAGGGGCTGGAGGAGTATCAATCCCTCTCTTCCACTCAGGCGTTGGCAGAGGAGAACGTGCTGCTGCGGGACAAGGCCTTCGGTCAGGGGCTCTCTACCTCCCTTGATGTGGTGGATGCCCAAAACCAGCTGGCGGGGGTCAAGACCCAGCGCGCAGCGGCGGCCTATCAATATGTGGTGTCGCTGGCCCGCCTGCTGGCGCTCTCCGGCCAGATGAACAGTTTCAATCAATATCAGCATGGTCAGGTGATCGAGGTGAACTCATGATCCCGGCCCTGTCTGTTCCTTTTTTCATGTCTGTTTCGACCGCCAAGGGTCGCCCGTTTGTCGAGGTGAAGTGATGAGCCATCCCCCCATCAAAAAGAAGATGAGCCAGGGTAAACCGCTGTTGTTGCCGCTGGCGCTGGTGATCCTGGTGGTGTGGCTCGGCTGGCGCTTCTGGCTCGCTTATCAGCCGGAGCCGGTGCATCTGCAAGGGCAGATTGAAGCGCAGCAATATTCGGTCTCCTCCAAGGTGCCGGGCCGCATCGACGAGGTGCTGGTGAAAAAGGGCGATCAGCTGACCAAGGATCAACTGGTCTTTACCCTGGCGAGCCCCGAGATTGAAGCCAAGTTGAGCCAGGCCAAGGCGGGTGAGGCGGCTGCGGGCGCCATGGCGCAAGAAGCGGAGAAGGGGGCCCGAGCCCAGCAGATCGCCGCTGCCAAGGATCAGTGGCAAAAAGCCAAGGCCGCCGCAGCCCTGCGCGGCAAGACCTATGAGCGGGTGGCCAGCCTGCACCGCGACGGCGTAATGCCGCTGCAAAAACGCGATGAGGCCTGGACCGCCTGGCAAGCCGCCCGCTACAGCGAAGGGATGGCGTGGCAGCAGTACCAGATGGCGCTGGAAGGGGCGCGGGAAGAGACCAAGATCGCTGCCCGCGAGAAGGCCAAGATGGCGGCGGGTTCTGTTGCCGAGGTTGAAGCCTATCTAGCCGATACCCGCATCGTTAGCCCTCACTCCGGCGAGGTAAGTCAGGTGCTGCTGCGCAGCGGCGAGCTGGCGCCGCAAGGCTTCCCGGTGGTGACCCTGCTCGACATGAGCGATGCCTGGGCCCAGTTCCACGTTCGCGAGGATCTGCTGCCCCGCTTCCCGGTCGGTACCGAGTTCGATGCCCGCATCCCGGGCCTTGGCGATCAGATGGTGCGCTTCAAGGTGACTCATGTGGCCGTGATGGGTGATTTCGCCACCTGGCGCGCCACCGATACCCGTCAGGGTTTCGATATGAAGAGCTTCCAGGTGGAGGCTCGCCCGCTGCAACCGGTTGAGGGGCTGCGGGTTGGCATGAGTGTGCTGGTTGAACTCTGATGGGACGTGAATTTCGGCTGCTGTGGCAGGATCCGTTCAGTCGTGCCCTGATGAGCTGGGTGCCGCTGCTGCTGATGGCGATCCTCTGCTGGATCTTCTCGGCAGGGTTGGCCCGCGACCTCAAGGTAGGGCTGGTGGATCTCGACCACAGCGTGCTCTCGCGCCAGCTCGCCTTCTCGCTGGATGGCTCGGCCGGGCTCAAGGTGGCGCAACAGTTTGACTCCATCGATACCGGTGCCCACGCCCTGCGCGGCGGCGACATCTATGCGCTGGTGGTGATCCCCAACCATCTGGAGCGGGATGCCCGTCAGGGCACCCAGCCGCAGGTGACGGTGTTCAACAACGGCCAGTTCATCCTGATCGCCAAGCTGGTCAACTCGGCGCTGGCGCAGGTGGTAGGTACCCTTAACGGTCAGGTCGGCGTGCTGGAGTCGATGGCCGATGGCAAGGCGCTGCCCGGCGCACTCGGGCAGTCGGTGCCCATCAGCAGTCAGGTAACGGCGCTCTATAACCTCAACTCCAGCTACGCCCAGTTTCTGCTGAGTGCCATTCTGCCTGCGGTATGGCAGATCCTGGTGGTGCTGTTCGGCCTCAATGCGCTGGCCCGTACCGATCGGCTGGGGCTGGACTGGACCACGCGCGGTGTCTGGTTTGGCCTCTGGCGCACCCTGCTGCCCCAGGTGCTGATTGGCTGGGGTTGGGGGATAGTCTGGACGCTGCTGCTCTTCAAGGGCTTCTCCTACCCCATGCACGGCAGCTGGCTGGTGCTGGTAGTGGGTCTGGGGCTGGCCTCGGCAGCCTGCGTCACCGTGGGGGCCTTTTTCTACGGCATCATCCGGGATCCGGCCCGCGCCCTGTCGCTGGCGGGGGCTTACACGGCGCCCGGTTTTGCCTTTATGGGAGTCACCTTTCCGGTGAGCGCCATGGGGGATTTCGCCCGCTTCTGGCGCAGCCTGTTGCCGGTCTCTCACTATGTCGAGCTGCAGATTGGTCAGAGCAACTACGGTCTGCCGCTCGCATCGGCGCTGCCGCAACTGGGGGCTCTGCTGCTGTTTCTGCTTCCCCTGCTGCTGGTGGTGCGCCGTTACAAGCAGCAGGCCGAGCTGGCCCGTCAATCAGCCGCAGTGGCAGTCGCCGAGAAGGAGCCTGAGTGATGCTGGGATTTGTCGATCTGTTGCGCCTCGAGCTGCGCACCCTGCTGGCGGATCGCGCCATCATGCTCACCCTGTTTGGCGGGGTGATCTTCTACTCGTTTCTCTATCCCCAGCCCTATCTGCATCAGCTGCCGCGGGAAGAGGCGGTGGTGGTGGTCAACGAAGATGGCAGTCAGTTGTCCCGTCAGCTGGAGTTTATGGCCGATGCCACGCCGCAGGTGAAGCTGGTGGCGCGAGCCAATTCGCTGGCCGAGGCGCGTCAGTTGATGATGGCCGGGGAGGCGAGCGGCATCCTGCATATCCCCAACCACTTCTATCGGGATCTGATGCTGGGCAAGAGCGTCACCCTGAGCTATGCCGGTGATGCCTCCTACTTTCTGGTCTACGGCACCATTGCCGAAGGACTGGCGCAGGCCGGTGGCACTCTCGCCGCCCAGGTGAAGGTGGCGCGGCTGCTGAGCCACGGCGAGGCGCTGCCACAAGCGGCCATGGGCTGGAATGCGGTGGCCCTCAACGTGGTACCGGTGTTCAACCCCACCATGGGTTATGTGAACTACGTGGTGCCGGCGGTGTTCGTGCTGATCCTCCATCAGGTGTTGCTGATGGGGGCGGGGATCCTGGGGGCGACCCAGAACCAGCGCAGCTGCCGCGGCGAGCATGGTTACTGGCAAAGCGCGCCGGTGTTGCCGCTGCTGCTGGCCAGAACCCTGGTGCTGGCGGGGTTGTTCCTGCTGCCGGTGAGCTACTTCCTCGGCTTCTGCTTCGATCACTACAACATCGCTCGCCATGCTGACCCTGTGCAGCTTTGGCTGTTCGCCCTGCCATTCCTGCTGGCGACCTGCTGGTTCGGGATTGTGCTGGGCGCCATCTTTACCCGACGTGATCTGCCAACCCAGGTGGTGTTGATCTCCTCCCTGCCGCTGGTCTTTCTGGCGGGCTTTATCTGGCCGCTCGAGCTGATCCCGGCGCCCCTCAACTGGCTGGCTCAGTGGGTGCCCACTATCCCGGCCATCGAAGGTTTTCTGCGCCTTAACCAGATGGGGGCCGACTTTGCGCAGGTTGCCCGCTACTGGTGGCAGCTATGGGGACTGGCGCTGCTCTACGGCGTGCTGGCTTGCCTGCTGCTGCGTTGGCGGCAGCGGTCGCTGCCGGTTGCTCGCCCGTCAGTCGTGCAGGGTGAAACGACCGCCGGTTAAGCGGGATGGCGCAAGCGCCCGTGAGATGGCGTGTGCGGTAAAGTGAAAACGGTCAGCCCTTGGGCTGACCGTTTTGTTATGTGGTGGGGTTAAGCGGTTTTACTGCTGCTTTAGCCACGCTGGAGCGTGGGATCCCCGATGGCGTAGATCTGCTCCACTGCCGTCTCATCCGCCAGCAGGCGCAGCCCCTGGGCGGCCACATCGGCGCGGCGTACCAGTCCGTGTACCTCCTTGCCCTGACTCAGCTCGGCGCGGCCGGTGGCGTCGCCATCCTGAAGGCCCGCCGGGCGCAGAATGGTCCATGCGAGGGCGCTGGTCTGCAGCCAGCTCTCCGCCAGACTCTTGAGACGCACTTCATGACCGAAGGCGGCGCGGGCCCGCTGCGGCAAATATTGCCAGCTGTCGCCACAGCCGAGGGAGGTGACCAGCAGCAGCCGTTTCAGGCCAGCCTGCTCCATGGCATCGATTACATGGCGGTTGCCCTGATAGTCCACTGGCACTGTTTGGCGAAAGCTGCCGAGGGTAGAGACGACCTGAGCATCTTGTCCCGCACGGGCACATGCCTGCTGCACCGCAGCCGGATCCAGCGCATCCCCTTCGATCACCTCGACTCCCAGCGCACTCAGTTCCATGGCCATCTCGGGGCAGCGCACCAGCGCAACGACCCGGTGACCCTGGTTCAGGGCATGATGAGTAAAGGCGCGGCCCAGCCCGCGGCTGGCTCCGAAAATCAGTGTGGTTGGCATAGCTGAGCTCCCATGGCAAAAGGGGCTAGCCTAGTGGCTTGTTCGCCTGCTGTAAATGAGAGTTGTTTCTATTTGTGAGCTGGCAGGGAGGAGAGAGTGCGAGCCGCCAGCGACTCGCACTCTTTGAGAGGCATCAGCCGTTGTAGTTGCCGATGCTGGGGCGACGGCTTGGGCCACTCAGGTGGATATCCACCGGATTGAACGCCTTGATCGCCTCATAGCTGAAATCACCGATCGCCTGATGCAGGGTCTGGGGCGTGTGGTTGGTGATGATGATGACGCTCTTTGACAGGTTGCGACGACGGCGCAGCAGGTGGCCGAGGAAGCTTGACTGACTCTCCGCCATTTTGGCGCGGTTGGCCGATACCTCATCGATGATCAGCAGATCCACTTCTTCCAGCGCGCGGCGGTACTGGTTGCGCTCGTCCTGATCGGGGATTACGTTGAAGAACAGCCGATCGACGATGGAGGCCCACTGCTGGAAGATCACCGATTTCTGGTGACGGGCGATCAGCTCATGCGCAACCGCCCCCGCCAGGGTCGACTTGCCGGTGCCGTAGTCGCCGTAGATCAGCATGCAGCCGCCACCGCTCTTCTCCCAGTGCTCGAAACCGCTGATAAAGTAACGGGCGGTCTCGATGGGATATTGCAGCGCCGGGTCACCGGCATCCATCTTGTCAAATACCCAGTCGGGGTTGAGGTCGGCCTGGGCGATCAGCTTCTGGATCCGCTCCTGACGGGCTGCCTTCTGCAGCTCGCGCACCTCGGCGTTGGCCTTGGCGTCATACTCCTTGCGCAGGGTCTCGTAGTCATACTGGCCGCCACCGGTCTCTTGTTGCAGGCGACGAATGCGCTCCAGAAGGCCACCCACATGGCGGCTCAATTCCGGGTCGTGAATACGGTGATCCTGCTTGGCCTTGGCGATCTTCTGGCGCTTGGCTTCGATCTCTTCCAGCTCCTGGCGCAGGGGATCTTGCGGGTCAGTCATGGAATGCTCCTTCTGCTCGATCAGGGATGGGTAGACAAGGGGTTGATTCTGCCTGCAGGCGGGGGCCGCTATCAATCATTATCCGGCTCCTGCTGCGCTGCGGGTTCTTGCGTCTGCTGTTGGGCCAGTCGCTTGGCCTCTTCAATCATCTGTTGGGCCCGTTTGCTGGGGCCCGACTCTGCCGGGGCCGGCGTCACCTGCTGGTAGCCCTGCACCTCCATCGGTTTGCGACGGGTATAGCGGCGGGTCTTGAGGGCACGAATGAACTTGAGCATCCATTGATGCTGGGAGTCGAACACCTCGGGGCGCCCGAGCCAGTAGGCGATAAACTCCCCCAGATCCTCTTCGCTGTAACTGGCATCGATCACCCCGCACAGGCGGGCGAGGGCGGGCAGCTCCTCGTCCGGTCGCCATTGCAGATGCATCTGGAAGGGGCGTTCCGGCAGCGGGCTGCGCAATTTCTGGGTAAGCAGCGGCAGCTGAAATGGGCACTGATGGTAGTGCTCACTCTCGGGCTGAGCCTCGACCTGCAGCAGGCCCGCCTCCATCAGTTCATCGAACAGCTCGGTGAGCTGGCGGGCATTGACCTGAAACGAAAAGCCGCAGGGATCTCCCGGATCGACCACTGCCAGCGCCCGACCCAGCTCGGGATAGTTGAGCCGGGCAGCCTGATTTTCCAGCACCAGTCGGCGCAGCTGCAGGGTATAGAGACTGCGAGCCGGATGGGACAATCTTGGGTGGGCAAGGGCGCTGTATTCGGCTGGGGTCATGGTCTTCTTCACGAGCTGGAGTGGGGGGCATTATCCCTTATGGCGCCCACTTGCACAATTCGGATGGCGGTCGTAGTCGTGGGGCCACCCGAGCGAATAGAGCTGCGCGGGCAGATAGGATTCTCTTGATGCCATCGTATGATCGAGGTCTACTTTTGACGCAGGGTTTCCGCGCTGACCGTACTTTTGAGCTAGTCTTAATACCTAAATAACCAATTGACTAATAAGAGCTTTATCAAGATGTCAAAAGCCGGGCTACGGATCCTGGTGGTGGAGGACGAGGCCGTTTTTCGCCACTCGTTAGTGAGTTACCTCGCACGGGACGGGGCAACGGTCTTTCAGGCCGAAGATGGTATTGAGGGGCTATCGGCGGCGGCCCTCTACCATCCCGATGTGGTGCTCTGCGATCTCAATATGCCCAATATGGATGGCCACGAGGTGATCGCCTGCCTCTCTGCGCGCTATCCCCATATTCCGGTTATCGTTATTTCGGCCCAGAGCACCATGGAGGCAGTCGCCAGCGCCTTGCGTGCCGGTGCGCGGGACTATCTGCTCAAACCCCTCGAGGATTACGCGCTGGTCGAGCGCAGCATCGAACAGTGTCTCAACGGCAGCGCCAGCCGGGCGCAGCAACTGGAGCTGATGGATCACATCGACTATTTCAGTGCCCACGACAAGGCGGCCAGCCGTCTGCTGGCGGGGCTCAAGCCGCCGGGCTTGCAGGAGTGGGGCCCCTGGCAGGTCACGTTCAAGGGGCTGGGGCAGCTGTTTATTCCCGATACCTTCAAGGTGGAAGACAAGCTGCTGGTGCTGGTGATGGAGCTGCCGATCATGGGGACGGATGCGGCATTTTGTGGTGCGCTGGTGCGATCCTTGATGAATGTCCCCTACCGCCAGTTTCAGCAGAACGAGAGCCGGTTGCTGAGCCAGCCGCACCGGTTGCTCGACTACCTCAACCATCAGTTGATGGCGTCCGGGCTTCGCCACTCTTTTGCCATGGCGGCGCTGCTGTTTGATCAGCATGATGGACTGGTGTTTGCCAACGCAGGGCTCACCTCTCCCCACTGGCTGATGCGCTCCGGTGGCTTGCCCCTTGGCCTGATGCGCAGTAGCCACTACGCCCTGCACAAACGTAGCTGGCATGAACCGTTCGCCCTGCAGTTTCGCAGCGACAGCGGCGGCTCACTGGATGTGCAGGTTCGTCATCACTGATGCCGCCTGATAAACAGGCCAAAACAAACAGGGCGCCGATGGGCGCCCTGTTTGTTGTTTACAATCCTGACCGTTTAGACGGTGGCGGATTGCAGTTTCTTCTCTTGCGCTTGCGGCTCTTTGGCCGGGCCTTCGGCACCGTGCATCCAGTAAACCAGGCGGTTGGCCATGGTCAGCAGGATCAGGGCGCTCAGTATCGCAGCCAGGGCGATGCCACCGAAGATGGCGATCGGACCGGCTTCACCTACGAAGGAGCCGATAAAGCCCGCAGCGTAGTTGGCCAGGGCAACGAAGCCAAACCAGGCACCCATCATCAGGGAAGCCAGACGCAGCGGAGCCAGTTTGGTCACCATGGAGAGGCCGATCGGGGAGAGGCAGAGCTCGCCCAGGGTGTGGAACAGGTAAGCACCTACCAGCCAGAACATGGAGGTCTTGACGGTGTTGTCACCACCCTGCTGCAGCACGGCACCGACCATGAACAGGAAGCCGATAGCCAGGAACAGCAGACCCATGGCGAATTTCACCGGAGAGTTCGGCTCTTTCTTGCCGAGCTTGATCCAGATGGCCGCAACGACCGGTGCCAGGGTGATAATGAAGAAGGGGTTCAGGGACTGGAACCAGGCGGTCGGCACTTCGAAGCTGCCGATCATGCGGTCGGTATACTCCTGGGTGTAGAGGTTCATCAGACCACCGGCCTGCTCGAAACCGGCCCAGAAGATGATGGTGAACAGACCCAGTACCAGAATAACCTTGATGCGATCCACTTCCTGCTTGGTCAGCGGTGCTTTCTGCTCGGTAGTACGCAGGGCGGCTGCGCGCTGGGCGGCAGTGACGCGACCGATGTCACCTAGGAAACGCTGGGCCATGGTGGCCTGGATTACCAGAGAGAGCAGCATACCGATACCGGCGCCGACGAAGGCGGCTTGCCAGCCGTAGGCGGTGGCAGCAGCACCACAGATCACGCCTGCCAGCAGGGAGCCCAGGTTGATACCCATGTAGAAGATGGTGAAAGCACCATCACGGCGGTGATCGCCCTCTTCATAGAGGTCACCCACCATGGTGGAGATGTTCGGTTTGAACAGGCCGTTACCCACGATCAGCAACGCGAGGCCCGCGTAGAACATGGTGTTGACCATATCCGGGAACATGGCGTGGGGCAGTGCCAGAGTGAACTGACCTGCGGCCATCAGCACGGCACCGATCAGGATGGCACGACGTTGACCCAAGAAGGTGTCAGCCAGCCAGCCGCCGATCAGCGGAGTGATATAAACCAGGCCGGTATAGATACCGTAGAGTTTGAGGGCATCTGCCTGACTCCAGCCCAGACCGCCGTTGGCAGTCAGGTCGGTCAGATAGAGCACCAGCACGGCACGCATGCCGTAATAGGAGAATCTCTCCCACAGTTCGGTACTAAAGAGCAAAAAAAGCCCTTTAGGGTGACCTAAAAAGGTCCCTTTTGACGGGTTATTCATTGGAACTTCCACCTGTGTCTTATATTTTTTTGAGTTTTTTATGCAAGGGCGAGAAACACGCCTCAATCCTTATAGAGCATGTGTGAATAAATTACAACATTATGATTTGCTGAGAGTTTATTTACTCTTGATTGATTTTTTGTTGCAAAAATGAAAAAGGAGCATCATTTGATGCCCCTTGAATACGTCTATAAAAAACAGATTTATCAGCGATTACAACTGCTTGACGAACTGCTTCAGCCAGCCGATGAATTCACCATTCAGCTCGTGATGGCGCACACCATATTCCACATTGGCTTTCATGTAGCCCAGCTTGCTGCCGCAATCGTGGCTCTTGCCCTTCATGAAGTAGGCGTTGACCTGCTCCTGCTCCATCAGCATGGCGATGGCGTCAGTCAGCTGGATCTCGTCACCGGCACCGGCCGGGGTCTTCTCCAGCAGCGGCCAGATATTGGAGGAGAGGACGTAACGACCCACCACCGCCAGATTGGAGGGGGCTTCGTCACGGGGCGGCTTCTCGACAATGGCCTGCATCGGCAGGGACATACCCTCGCTCAGGGCCTCGCCCTTGATGTCGGCGATGCCGTACTTGTCCACTTCGCTCTCGGGAACCGCTTCCACCATGATCTGGCTGATCTGGTTCTCTTCGTACATGTGCACCATCTCGGCCAAGTTGTCCTGCTTGGGGTTGCTGGCAACGTCGTCGATCAGCACATCCGGCAGCAGCACGGCGAAGGGGTTGTCACCGATCAGCGGACGGGCACACAACACCGCGTGGCCCAGACCTTTGGCCTCCCCCTGACGGACGTGCATGATGGTGACGTCTTTCGGGCAGATCTGTTGCACCTCTTCCAGCAGCTGACGCTTGACTCGCTTCTCGAGGGTCGCTTCCAATTCGAAACTCTTGTCGAAGTGGTTTTCGATGGAGTTCTTGCTCGAGTGGGTGACCAGCACGATCTCTTTGATACCGGCGGCGATGGCTTCGCGCACTACGTACTGGATCAGTGGTTTGTCGACCACCGGCAACATCTCTTTCGGGATGGCCTTGGTGGCTGGCAGCATACGGGTACCCAGACCGGCTACCGGGAGCACGGCCTTACGAACAACAAGAGGAGTCTTTTTCATGGAAAACTATCCAGCGGGATTAAAGTGCGGCAATCATACCCCAAGAAAAATGGGGCAGCCACAGGCTGCCCCATTTGCAACTGATCCATTCGACTTTATTTGACTATTATCATGTCCCTGTTGGCTTCCAGCGTGGCCGGGCCAATGCCATTGACATCTGCCAGCTGATCGACCGAGGTGAACTTTCCCTGTTTTTCCCGATAGTCGACGATGGCTTGTGCCTTCTTGTCGCCAATCCCTTTCAGGCTGGTGAGTTCGGCAAGGGTGGCGGTATTGATATTCAGCTTGCCGGACTCCTTGGCAACCGCGGTCGTGGTTGTTTGCTTGGGCGCTGCCTTATCTACGGCCAGCACAGGTTGGCTGAACAGGGGCAAGCAGGCCAGCAGCATGACAGCAGAGAGCTTCTTCATCAGCATTTCCATTCCTCCATGATGTGGATATTGCCGAGTGGCACATTGATGAATAGCGTATCGAACGGGTCTTTTTCACTGTTATTTCTAACAGGTCAAATCCTCATGCCGATGGCGAAAAATTTGCTATAAGCGCTTAGCTATGAATGCCCTCATATATCCAACCTTATGATCTTGAATCTATTTTAGATACATCTTTAAGGTGGCAGGCACGCTTTCCCGCGGCGCTACGCTCGAGACATTTCTGGCACATCACATGGCATTATTCTGTGCAACACTGCGCTGATGGCATGTTTCACTGGTCTTCAAAAGAGAACTAAGAAAAAAGGCTGCTCACCTGGGGTGAGCAGCCTTTGTGATCGGTTTTTTCAGGCTAGAGCTGATTAAGCTTGTTCGTCAGCCTGGGCAGCCTGGATACCGGTCAGGGCGATGGTGTAGACGATGTCGTCAACCAGGGCACCACGGGAGAGGTCGTTGACCGGCTTGCGCATGCCTTGCAGCATCGGGCCGATGGAGACCAGGTCAGCGGAACGCTGCACCGCCTTGTAGGTGGTGTTACCTGTGTTCAGATCCGGGAACACGAACACGGTGGCTTTACCGGCAACCGGTGAGTTCGGTGCCTTGGACTTGGCCACGTTCTCCATGATGGCCGCGTCGTACTGCAGGGGGCCGTCGATGATGAGGTCGGGGCGCTTGGCCTTGGCCAGCTCGGTCGCTTCACGCACTTTCTCTACATCGGCACCGGCGCCAGAGGTACCGGTGGAGTAGGAGATCATGGCGACGCGCGGCTCGATGCCGAAAGCGGCAGCGGAGTCAGCGGACTGGATGGCGATCTCGGCCAGCTGCTCGGCAGTCGGATCCGGGTTGATCGCGCAGTCACCGTAGACCAGCACCTGGTCAGGCAGCAGCATGAAGAAGATGGAGGAGATCAGGGAAGAGCCCGGAGCGGTCTTGATGATCTGCATCGGCGGACGGATGGTGTTGGCAGTGGTGTGCACCGCGCCGGATACCAGGCCGTCAACTTCGTTGCGTTCCAGCATCATGGTACCCAGTACCACGTTGTCTTCCAGCTGCTCGCGGGCAACCACTTCGGTCATGCCCTTGTTCTTGCGCAGCTCGACCAGACGCGGCACATAGCGCTCGCGCACAACGGCCGGATCGATGATCTCGACGCGATCGGTCAGAACTACACCCTGCTGCTCGGCAACGCGACGGATCTCTTCCGGGTTACCCAGCAGCACCGGACGGGCTATGCCACGCTCGGCACAGATGGCGGCAGCCTTGATGGTGCGCGGCTCGTCGCCTTCCGGCAGCACGACACGCTTGTTGGCCTGACGGGCCAGCTCGGTCAGCTGATAACGGAACGCCGGCGGGCTCAGGCGACGGGAACGGGTAGAGCTGACAGTCAGTGACTCGATCCAGTGCTTGTCGATGTGGCCAGCGACGTAGTCCTGTACCAGCTCGATACGCTCGCGGTCATCTTCCGGAATGTCGACGTTGAAGTTCTGCAGGCTGACGGCGGTCTGCCAGGTGTTGGTACCGGTCATCATGATCGGCAGGCCGGTGGCCATGGCCTGTTGGCACAGCGCCATTACCTGCGGCTCCGGATGATAGTTACCGGTCAGCAGCAGGGCGCCCAGCTTGACGCCGTTCATGGCGGAGAGGCAGGCAGAGACGATGACGTCAGAGCGGTCGCCGGAGGTCACCAGCAGGCTGCCCGGACGGAAGTGCTCGACCATGTTGTGGATGGAGCGGGCGCAGAAGGTCACGGTCTGCAAACGGCGGCTGTCCAGCTCACCCTTGTGCAGGATCTTGGCGGCCAGATGCTTGGCGAGATCCTTGGCGCGCGGGGCGATCAGCTGGGTGTTCCAGGGGATGCAACCCAGGATGCGCAGCGGGCTCTTGCCAAACACTTGCAGCACTTCCAGGTTGTGAGCCGCGTCGGAAGCGTGGTGATGGGCTTCGAACATCTCGGTCAGGTCAGGGCGGGTTACGCCATGCTCGTCAACCGGCGCGCCAACCTTGTTGATCACGCAGCCAACGATACGGGGGTTGTTGACACCACCGAAGTTGGAGCAAGCCAGTTCGATGCGCTCTTTCAGCTTCTGGCTGGAGTCATGGCCCGGATGGGTCACGAATACCATGTCGGCATCCAGAGCTTTAGCGACGTCGTAGTTCAGCTTGTTGGCAAAGGGCTGCTTGTCGGTCGGCACCATACCTTCGACAACCAGCACTTCGGCACCACTGGATTTCACGTGCTCTTCGAAGCGGGCAACGATCTCTTCCAGCAGGATGTCGGTGTTGCTGGAGCTGATCATGTTCTCGGCGTAGGAGAGGGTGAACGGCTCGGGCGGGTTGATGTTGGCAGCAGCGCGGATAACGGCGGTTGAGCGCTCGGCACCGGTTTCACCCGGACGCGGCTGGGCAACCGGTTTGAAGAAGCTGACATTGACACCGTGACGCTCCATGGCGCGAACAACGCCCAGACTCACGGAAGTTACGCCGACACCAGTGCCGACCGGGATAAGCATAATAGTGCGTGCCACTTTATACCCCTTGTTCATTTTTTGGGATCAGGAAAAGGCCGCCCTGTGGGCGGCCTCGAGTTACTGCGTCAATTAAGCGCCGACCAGTTCCAGCGCGTCGTGGGCGATAACCCACTCTTCGTTGGTCGGAATAACCAGGGCCTTGGTAGAACCAGCCTTGGTGATTTCGCCACCCTTGCCGAAACGAGCCTTCAGGTTGGCGTCGTGATCGACGTCAAAGCCAAGCAGACCCAGCTTGTTCAGGGTGATTTCACGGATCGGGGCGGAGTTTTCACCGATACCACCGGTGAAAACAACGGCGTCCAGACGACCGTCCATGGCGGCAGCGTAGGCGCCGATGTACTTGGCCAGGCGATAGCAGTAAACGTCCATAGCACGCTTGGCTTCTTCTTTGCTGTCGTAGTTGTCTTCAACAAAACGGCAGTCGGAGGTCACTTCGGTCAGACCCTGCAGGCCGGACTCTTTGGTCAGCATGGTGTTGATGTCAGCCACGCTCATGCCCAGCTTGTCGTGCAGGAAGAAGATGATGGCCGGGTCCAGATCGCCGGAGCGGGTACCCATCACCAGGCCTTCCAGCGGGGTCAGACCCATGGAGGTATCAACAGATTTGCCGTTCTTGATGGCGCAGACGGAACCGCCGTTGCCCAGGTGGCAGTTGATGATGTTCAGCTCTTCAACCGGCTTGTTCAGCTGCTTGGCAGCCTCCAGGCTGATGTAGTAGTGGCTGGTGCCGTGAGCGCCGTAGCGACGGATGCCGTTCTCTTTGTAGAGCTTGTACGGCAGGGCGTACAGGAAGGCTTCTTCCGGCATGGTCTGGTGGAACGCGGTATCGAATACGGCCACGTTCTTGTCTGCCAGCGCCGGGAATACGCGGCGAGCTTCACGGATACCGATCAGGTGAGCCGGGTTGTGCAGCGGTGCGTACGGAACAGCAGCTTCGATGCCGGCAATCACGTCTTCGCAGATGACAACGGAAGAGGTGAAGCGCTCGCCACCGTGAACAACACGGTGACCGATGGCGATCAGGTTCTTGGACAGTTCCGGATTGAGCGGCAGGATCTTGTTGACGATGAAGTCCAGCGCTTCCTGGTGAGCGGCACCCGCGCCCAGATCGGCACTGCCTTTCTCGCCATTCAGTTTCCACTTGATGCGGGCGTCGTCGAGGTTGAAGCACTCGGCCAGGCCGGACAGCAGGTCATCACCGGTGGTTGCGTCAATGACGGCAAACTTCAGGGAAGAGCTGCCACAGTTAAGAACAAGAACCAGCTTACTCATGAATAAATCCTATCGCAGATTGGGTTGTGTAGGCGGATGCGTTGGACGCGGTGCGGCCAAAAACTTTCAACTTATCCTTATGAGGGTTGGCAATCTGTTGCTTGCCCCTTGTATAGTGATACAAGACCCGAAATCCAGACGTCCCTGACAGGTCAATAGCAAGAAGCTTTTGACGCAAAAATGGGCGTACAAAGGATAACCCGATTGTTGAAAAATAACAAAGTCATCCTCAACCTTTGTTACTTTGCATCAAATTTTGTCGAGGTTTTGCCGTTAGTACGTTCAAAAAGCGCTCGGAGGTAGTATGAGCATGAACATTTTTGGAACTAAGTTACAGCAAGGCCGCCATTATATGACGCTTTGGCCGCGCCGTCCCGAGCTCAATTCGATGTTTCCTGAAAATCGGGTGATCAAGGCGACTGAGTTCGCCCTCAAGGTGATCCCCGCGCTGGCGGTGCTGAGCGTGATGCTGCAGTTCCAGTTTGGCGAGCTGCACTACTGGCCTTCCGTCATCACCTCCGTGCTGTTTCTGCTCAGTTTGCCGCTGCAGGGTTACTACTGGCTCGGCCAGCGTGCCGATACCCGTTTGCCCCCGTCGCTGGCGAGCTGGTATCGGGAGATCAACGGCAAGATGAACGAGCAGGGTGGACGCCGCCAGCTGGTCTCTCAGCCGCGCTATGAAGAGCTGGCCGATACCCTCAAGGCCGCCTTCCAGCAGCTCGATAAATCCTTTCTCTACGAATAACCCGTTTCAGATACAAAAAGGCGCCAGTGGCGCCTTTTTGTTGTCTGGTGACCTGCCATCAGGCAGCCAGCACTTTGCGGATCTCCTGAATGGAGAGCTTGTACTGACGTGGACACTGGCGCCACACCTGCAGCATCCGCTGGTATTTATCGCGCATGGCGATGTCGCTGGAGAGCTCGTCGCACGGGCACTTGAGCTCGGGGAAGCGCTTGTCCACTTCCAGCAGGAAGCAGACATAGTCGGCCAGCTCCCGCTCCTGGCTGCGGCTGTAGCCGTTGAACTCCAGCCGGCTGGCGTTGATCTCGCCCTGATCGGCTGCATCCAGATTACCCCATGAGATGGCCAGCGCGTGGTGCAGCTCCAGGGTATCGATCACCTCCTGGCAGGTCGCCAGATCCAGATGGCCGAAGCTCTTCTCCAGCTCGAGGATCTGCAGGCAGTAGCCGCGCTCGATGATGGTGCTGGCGCGCTGGTAGACGTCCGCTTTCTCTGGATTGAGTTTCGCCAGAATTTCGTACTGGTTGCTCAGGATCAAACGCTCAGTGTTGCTCATGTTCATGGGATATCTCGCTGGAAGATGATTCTGGGGCCACGTTAACCCATATATAAAATGAATTTTTTGATCTGGGCGGGGGAGTTGGTGAGAAAAATCCGCTGGCAAGGGGCGGCTGAGCAGACGAAAAAGGCCTGCATGGCAGGCCTTTCAATAACGCAGGGGGGGATTACCCCTTGAGGAAATCCAGTACCACCTGATGATGATCGCTGGTTTTGAACTTGTCGAAGTGGTGGGCAATCTTGCCCTCTTCATCGATCAGGAAGCTCTGACGGTGAATGCCGTCATATTCCTTGCCCATGAACTTCTTCGGGCCCCAGACGCCAAAGGCATCGGCGACGGCGTGGTCTTCATCGGCCAGCAGGGTGAAGTTGAGCTGGTCCAGCTCTTCGAACTTTTTCAGCCGTTTGGCCGGATCCGGGCTGATGCCAAGCACCACCACATTGAGGGCGGCCAACTCGGCGTTCACATCGCGCAGGCTGCAGGCCTGGGTAGTGCAGCCGGGGGTCATCGCCTTGGGGTAGAAATAGACCAGCACCTTCTTGCCGCGCAGGCCAGCGAGGCTGACCTGATTGCCATTCTGGTCGGGCAGGGAGAAATCGGGGGCGGGGCTGCCAGCTTGTAGTGGTTGCATGGTGTCTCCTCGGGTAAAACGCCCTCAGGCGTGTTTGCGATTGACGGTAAACTCGAACGATTCGGCACCCAGTTGACGACAGAATTCGGCGAAGGCGGTTTGCGAACCTTCCACTTCACCCTCTCTGGCCAGATTGAGCTGAAAACTGATCTTCAGCAGGTTGAACGGCTGCTGCTCCAGGGTCATGGATTGCATCGCCTGAATGTTCCAGCCATGTTCGCTGAAGAACTGGGTGCACTGGCTTACGATGCCGGGCTCGTCGCGGATCAACAGGTCGGCACTGGCGCGGACGTCATACTGCAGGGACTGGTGACGTTCGGTGCGTTTCATCATGGTGATGAGATCCCACTCCTGGCTACGCAGGGGCAGGCTGATTTCGAGTTGCATCATGCTGTTCCAGTCGCCCGAGAGTAGCATGATAAAGGTAAATTCATTGCCGAAGATGCCAAGGCGGCTGTCCACAATGTTGCAACCACAGCCACTGACGTGGCGGGTCACTTCATTGACGATGCCAGGCCTGTCCGTGCCGATGGCCGTTACGACCAGGTAGTGAGTCATAAATCTTCTCTCGTCCGTTATTTCGTTGCGAAAGCCGCGCTGGCAAGCCAACCCTCCGGCCCTGATGACCACTCCCTGAGGGACGCTGCCGACTTTCGTCCATTACTTTTTGTTCCGGATGGTATCACGGCTTGCCCCCTCTCTCCCTTGTTTTTCAAAGGGGTCAGCTTTACCATTACGCCCCTGAAAATCGGGAGAAAAGTCCATGTTACGCGGTAGTATTGTTGCGCTCGTTACCCCCATGCTGGCTTCAGGTGAAGTCGATTGGGCCAGTCTGGCCAAGCTGGTCGACTATCATGTCAGCGCCGGGACCAGCGCCATTGTTGCGGTGGGTACCACAGGGGAATCGGTGACCCTGAGCGAGCAGGAGCATATCGCCGTCGTTGAAAAGACCGTTGAGTATGCCGCCGGACGCATTCCCGTCATCGCCGGTTGCGGCTCCAACAATACTGCCCATGCCATTGAATTGGCAAAGCGACTGGCCAAAACCGGCGTGGTGGCGGGTCTCTCGGTGACTCCTTACTACAACAAGCCCACTCAGGAAGGTCTCTATCGCCACTATTGTGCGATCGCCGAGGCTAGTGGTCTGCCCCAAATTCTTTATAATGTGCCCGGTCGCACCTGTTGCGATCTCAAACCGGAGACAGTGGCCCGTCTGGCCAAGGTTCCCGGCATTATCGGTTTGAAAGAGGCAACCGGCGATTTGAGCCGCACCCCGCTGCTGCGCGAGCTGTGCGGGCCGGAGTTTGCTCTCTACAGTGGCGACGATGCCACTGGTTGTGATTTTATGCTGCAAGGTGGCGATGGCGTGATTTCGGTCACCACCAATATTGCAGCGGCCCAGATGGCCGACATGTGTCGTGCTGCGCTGGCCGGTGATGCCGGGCAGGCGCATGACATCAACAATCTCTTGATGCCGTTGCACAAGACTCTGTTCTGCGAACCGAGCCCCACCCCGGTGAAATGGGCCTGTGCCCAACTGGGGTTGATTGCAACAGCCACCTTGCGCCTGCCGCTGGTTGACCTCACCCCCGAGGGCGAGCAGCTGATGGCGCGAGCACTGACCACAGCGGAGTTGATGGCGAGTGTTTAAATCTAATGGAAAGGGAAATAGAGCCCGTCTGGTGCTGAGTGTTGCGACTGTGGCCGTCTTGGCCGGTTGCAGTACCCCCCAGGATCGCAAAATGGCCAACCGCGACTTCGGTTACGAAGATGCCCGCCTCGAGGGCCGCGCGTTCTTGATCCCCGCAGGATTGAGTGCCCCCACCTTCAACAGCCAGTACGACATCCCGCCGCTTCCCGAAAGCAGCCGTGAAGGTGCCCTCGGCGCCCAGGTTGATGTGCGCCCACCCGCTCAACTGCTGACCGTGGTACCGGGCAGTCAGGTCGTGCAGAGCGCAACCGAACCGACCGTTGCCTTCTATGCCCTGAGCACCAGCCAGAGCGTGGAGCGCGATACCTGGTCGTTCCTGATGAACTTCCTGGCCAAATACAAGGTCACCACCGAGAAGCTGGATCAGCAGGATGGCGTATTGCAGACCGGCTGGTTTGACAACACTGTCGCACTCGATGGCTGGGGTGAAGATGACGAAGACTTCAAAATCCGTCAGCGTTACCAGTTCACCGTACGCAACGACGCCCAGCGCCACGCCGTCAACATGTCGGTCCGTGTACTGGATCACGAAGAGACTATCGACGGCGAGACCAGCAACAAGCTGACCCCTGCCGATGCCCAGCGCTATGCCGCGCGAGTGCTGAACCAGTTCTCGCTCTATTACGACAGCCAGCTGAAAGCCCGCGAGCAGCACAAGTCCAACGATGGCATGGGTCTGCAACTGGGTCTGGACAACAACGAGCTGAGCGCCTGGATTGCTGAAGGCTCCTTTGATCAGGTGTGGCGTCGCCTCAACCAGGTACTGCCCGCTTACGGTTTCACCATCAAGGATACCCAGCAGTCACTGGGCTGGATCGACGTTGAATACGAAGAGCCGGGCGCCGAGTTCTGGAAGGCGAAAGGGAGCGAGCCGTTCAAACTGGAGGAGGAGAAATACCGCTTCCAGCTTGGCGAAATGGCGGGAGGCAAGACCTCCATCACCCTGTTCGACAAGGACAAGAAGCCGGTATCGTCCGGGGTTATCTCCCAGATGTATATCAGCCTGTCCGAGGCGTTTGCCAAGGGGCTGGCCGATCAGGCAGCAGCAAAAGCAGAATAAATTCAGGGGCCTTGTGCCCCTGTTTTGTTATCAAAATCCCCCTGAAAACGCGGGGATTCCGAGCGGTTTTCGATGATGCGAGCCCCCTTGCCAGCCCGTTGCAAACAGAGCGCGCAGGTGAGGGACTCGCGATGTTTACCCCCCACAAACAGGAAGTGTTATTAGCCATGAGTCTTGCAGATCAAGTATTGGCGGTGAATGACGATTTGCCGATCCGTACCGATAAACCTGTCCATTCCGGCAAAGTGCGCAGCGTCTACTGGTTGACCCCCGAAGACAGTGCCCGGCTCATAAAAGAGAAAGGCTATGATGTGCCGGCCGATGCGCCCCTCGCCCTCATGGTGATCAGCGATCGCATCTCGGCCTTCGATTGCATTTGGCAAGGTGAGGATGGCCTGAACGGCGTACCGGGCAAAGGGGCGGCGCTCAACGCCATCTCCAGCCACTGGTTCAAGCTGTTCAAGGAGAAGGGACTGGCTGACAGCCACATTCTGGATATTCCGCACCCCTTCGTCTGGATTGTGCAAAAAGCCCGTCCGGTGATGATCGAGGCGATTGCCCGCCAGTACATCACCGGCTCCATGTGGCGTGCCTACAAGGATGGCGAGCGCGAGTTCTGCGGCATCACCCTGCCGGAAGGGCTGAAAAAGGATCAGAAACTGCCGGAGATCCTCATCACTCCCTCCACCAAGGGCGTGCTGAAAGGGCTGGATGGCGTGCCGGAAGCCGATGACGTCAACGTCTCCCGTGCCGATATCGAGCGCCACTATAAAGGCTTCAACTTCAGCAAACCGGCCGACATCGACCGCTACGAAGTGCTGCTCAAAGAGGGCTTCAACGTCATCAGCGACGCGCTGGCCGGGCTGGATCAGATCTTCGTCGATACCAAGTTCGAGTTTGGTTACGTCCACGATGCCGCCGGCAACGAGAAGCTGATCTACATGGATGAAGTGGGCACCCCCGACAGCTCCCGTATCTGGGATGGCGCGGCCCTGCGCGACGGTCAGATTGTCGAGAAGTCCAAAGAGGGTTTCCGTCAGTGGCTGCTCAACCACTTCCCGGATCCGGACATCCTGCTCAACAAGAACCGCATGCCGGAACGTTTTGCCCTGGCCCGCGACAACAAGCTGCCGACCGAAGTGATGATGGATATCTCCAACACCTATGTCGGGATCGCCGAGAAGATCATCGGCCACAAGCTGGCGCGTTCTGCCAATCCCAAGCAGGAGATCATCGAGGTGCTGCGCGATCAGTACGGTCTGATCGACTAAGGGTTGCTCTCTTTTTTTGTCGCCAACAAACAAACGTTTGCTGGTGGCGATGGAGAGAGGCAGAGAAACAGACGGGCCCCGCTATGGGGCCCGTTTTTATTGCTGGTCTGGCGGCAAGCGAGCGGCGATTAGCCGTTGACCCTAAACACCTGACCGGTCTGGATGCCCAACACCGATTTTTTGTAAGCCTGCGCCACCTTGGCGGCGGGCACCGGCACGAAGCCCGGGAAGAAGTCGGCGTATTTCTCCATCGACTCCGCCAGCACGGTGGGGCTCACCACGTTGATGCGAATGCCCCTTGGCAGCTCGCAGGCGGCCGCTTTCACAAAGTGATCGATGGCGCCGTTGACGGTGCTGGCGCTCACGCCCCAGTTGATCGGCTCCTCGCTCAGAATACCGCTGATCAAAGTGATGGAGCCCTTGTCAGTCAGATAGGGAATGGCGGCTCGGGTCAGGTTGATCTGGCCCATTAGCTTGCTCTCCAGTCCCACCTGCCACTGATCGTCGGTCATCTCGGTCAGGCCGTTGAAGGCCACGCTGCCGCTGGCGACAACCAGTGCATCAAACTGGCCCACCTGGGCAAACAGCGCCTTGATGGAGGCGGGATCGCGCATGTCGACCGTGGCATCGCCGCGGCTGTGGCCGACCCGGATCACCTGATGATCTTTGGCAAGCAGTTCACTGACCGCGGAGCCGACGGTGCCGGAGGCACCCACAATCACAATTTTCATCTGCATCACTCCTGGTTGGGATGTATCGATTCTAGCGCAACAGAAAATGCGAAAAAGCGCGTAAAATAAACCCATTGTTTCCATATTGGAGCTAATGATGGATATCGCCCATCTGGCCAGCTTTTACGAAGTGGTGCTGCGCGGCAGTTTCTCGGCCGCTGCCGATACGTTGGGAGTAAGCAAGGGGATGCTGAGCCGCCACGTCAGCGCGCTGGAGACCTCCCTCAATGCGCAACTGTTGCAGCGCACCACCCGCCGCCTCAGTCTGACCGAGGCGGGCAAGACCCTCTATCAGCAGGCGGGGGAGATCTTCGCGCTGGCTCGGCAGGCGGAGCAGGATATTCAGGCGCTGACCGAAGAGGATTGCGGACGACTGCGCTTTACCTGCCCGGTCAGCACCGGCGATCGCATGGTGAGCGAGCTGCTGACCAGCTTTGCCGCGCTCTGCCCGGGAGTAGAGGTGGAGCTCAACTTCACCAACCAGATGGTCGACATGAGTCAGGGGGAGAACGATATCGCCCTGCGCGCCATGAGCGAGGTGCCGGACAATCTGGTGGCCCTGCCGCTGGGGCGGCTCAAGGATGTGGTGGTGGCCAGCCCCGCGCTGGTGGCGCGAGAGGGGTATCCTGCCACTCCCTATGAGCTGAGCGGGCGCAGCTGCCTGTTGCAGGGGCACAATCCGGCCTGGGAGCAGTGGCACTTTATCCGTGAGGGGGAAGAGGCCCACATTCTGGTGCAGGGCAAGGTACGGGCCAACCACTACAGCACTGTGTTGCAACTGGCGCGCGCCGGTATGGGCTATGCCAAGTGCCCGCTGATGCTGGTGGAGTCGCAGCTGACGGCAGGAGAGCTGGTGACCGTGCTCGACGAATGGCAGAGCGGGCTGCATCAGCTCCATGTACTGCATGCCCAGCAGCGGCGGGTGCCGCGCAAGATCCGGCTGTTCAAGCAGGTGCTGGCCCAGTGGTTTGCCGAGCGACCCCACTACCTGTTCTGAGCGGCGTTATTTTTCTGTCATCTTCGGCTGCTACCCTGCGCCCATCATCGGCATCAGGAAGATCAGCGGGAATGAAGAGTAATAGAGGGTTGACCGGTTTTGTGCTGCTCTGTGCAGTCTTGGGGGCAGGCAGTGTACAGGCTATGGTGGGCGTGAAGGTGCCGGAGAATTTCCGCATTCTCGCGGTGAGCAACGGCACCTTGCAGGATGACCAGCATGCCACTCTGGCGGATGGCGAGCAGCAACTGCTGGTGCGCTTCGAGGGGGTGATCCCCAGTCGCAGCAGCAGCGAGAATGATCGGCAGGTACGCTCCGAGCCACAGGTGGTGCGCTATCAGGGCAGCAATCAGCATTTGCAGTTGACGGCCAGCGTACCGGGAGACGAGCGGGGGATGCAGGCGTATGCCAAGGCTCCTGTGGTGGCGTTGCAGGAGAATGGCCACGCGCTTGCTATCCAGCAGGATGTGCTGGTGACCAGCGGTATGCTGCTTGGGGTGGATTGGAACGGCAAACTGGCTGAATACAACCGCAGCGGCGGCAAGGCGGTGCTGACGGCTGGCGCCGTTGCTACGCAGGTAACGGCCACGGCCGCTGGTGGGGCTCAACCCGTTGTGGCAGCCAGCGAGCTGGAAGGGCAGTTGCAGCAGCTGTTCCTCCAGGCAGACCCGGCCCTGCGCAAGCGCTTTATCGGTTGGGCCGTCCCACAGCTTTAAGTTTTCTGCCCGTTGCAGTAACGTGGACACTCCTTTTTCAGGCGCTCTGTTCATCGTACTCAACGAGGTTTTCATGTTTGAATTGCATTCACGCCTGCAGGCAGATACCCGGTGGCTCGGGGATCTGCCCCTCTGCCGTGTCTTGCTGGCCAAAGACAGCCAGTATCCCTGGCTGATCCTGGTACCGCGAGTAGCCAACCTGCGGGAAATTCACCATCTGGCGCCGGAGCAGCAGCAACAGCTGATGCAGGAGTCCTGCGCCGTCGCCGCCCTGATGGAACAGGCCCTCAGCCCGGACAAGATCAACATCGGAGCGCTGGGCAATCTGGTGCCGCAACTCCACCTTCACCATGTCGCCCGCTTTGCGACGGATCGCGCCTGGCCCGGCCCCATCTGGGGAGCCCATCCGGTCTTGCCTTACGAGCCACAAGTTTTGGCGCAGCAGGCCGATATATGGCGTGCCCGGCTCGCCAAGCTGAGCGGTTTCACCCCTGTGGCTGCTGATAACGGAGTCAACTGAGAGGCGTGTCGCTATTTCAGTCTCCGGGCCGCGCCATCTGTTAGAGTTATGGTATAGATAAGCCCATTTTCGATGTTCAGGAAGGTCCCATGATAGTGACAAGATCCGATGACGATGCCGTATTGACCACAGAGGATGTGCTGCTCAGCCTGTGCAACTCGGTGACGGACGTTTTGAGTGCCGCGACCATGAGTCAGGTGCGGTTTTCCGGCATGGTGCAGCGGATCAGCAAGACCTGCCTCAAGCCGGATATCGGTTGTTTCGTGCTGTTCGATGGCGGTTTTTCCGGTCTGGTGGTGATCAACTTCTCCGCCGCCGCCGCCATGGAGCTGTACGAGAGCTACATGCTGAGCATGGGGCTCTCCAAGGAGGATCTCGCCATCTCCCACACCTCTGACGAGGTGAGCAACGTGATGGGCGAGCTGATGAACCAGATCGTCGGCAGCTTCACCGTCAAGGTGGGCCGGGATCTGCAGACCCACATCACCCAGAACCAGCCGAAGATGCTGGCCCTCAACAAGCAGGTGATGCTGAGCGTCGATACCAATCTCGACAGCCCGGAGTCCCGCCGCGTCACCTTCTTCACCGCCCGCAACAACATCTTCTATCTGGAGCTGGCGATGGACAAAACCGAGTTCATCCGCATCCACAATGAGGGGATGGAGCATGAAGAGCTGGATCCCGATGCGCTGATCGCCCAGGCCAAGCAGGATGCCGCCAAGCCGGTTCAGGCTGCGGCCCCGGTCGCCAACGATCACGACGATCTGCTCGACTCTCTGGGTATTTGAGTCAAACGCCGGATAGCAACAAGGCCACCTTCGGGTGGCCTTGTTGTATCGGTGCGAACAACAGTTGTTAGAAGTTGTAGAGCAGGCCGGTGTTGAACATCACGGATTCAGAATCGTAGAAGTTGATGTCGGAATCGGACTTGGCATAGCCAGCGGTAAAGGTTGCGGAGAGCGGCGCAATACCGAACAGGCGGTGCCAGAAGAAGGTACCGGTCAGGGCAAACTCGTCGGAGTCGGCGTTTTGGCCAAAGATCGGGTTGGCCTCATCATATTTGGTCTGGCCCAGATAGGCGTTGCTGACGAAAGACCACTGGGAAGCGCGCATGCCGTAGGTCAACTGGAGGCCGTTGCTCTTGTAGCTTTGGGCGCTGCCATCCAGATCGGCTTGACGGTAGATAAAGGCTGGCTCCAGCATCTGACCGGGTGCCAGCTGCCATTTGTAGGAGAGGTCGAGGGCGTGGATCTTGCCGTTGCGATCCAGTTTGGCTGCAGTATCGGCGCCGTACTGGCTGCCGCTGCGCTCCTCATCCACCTCGATGTTGCGGGTGGTCAGGCTGCCATTGAAGTTGCTACCCCAGATGCTGTCCCAGGCGAAGCGAACCCCTTTTGACTTGATATCGGTCGACTGGCGATCAACGCCTACAGCGAAGGGATCGCTCCACTGCTCGGTCGGCATGGCATTAAAGACCACGGAGCCAGCTACGATGCCCTTGTCGCTCATCTCCTGACGGATACCGAGCTGCTGGGTGAAGTCGAAACGGATGGCATCCTGGATCAGGTTACCGAGGAAGACCTGGGTGCGGGTATCGGCAAAGGTGTAGCGGATATCGGCGTTGAGTAGCGGGGCAACGGCGGAGCTGCTCTCGGCACTGCCCAGTCCGCTCAGGCGGCGGTTTTCATCATCACCGCTATAAAAATTCGATTCGTAATTGATGACACTGACCCCGCCGAGCAGGAAACCGGACCAGCCAGACTCCTTGGGAATTTCACCCAAATCAGCATAAGCACTATTTGCGACCAGCAGGCCCAGGCCCAGCAAGGTGGTGTTGCGCATCGGATAACTCCTAAATTAAATGGTGGTGAATTTTTTCGGCCGGTGAGTATAAAGAAAAAACCTTAATGGCAACTGACTCAATATTGCCAATTATCCTAACCCACTCATTTCATTCGGCGAATCGTTAATTAATTGTGCGAGATTAAGAAGAGTTCACTCGGTTGTGCTGGTATTCTGTACCGCGAATATCGGGGGAAAACAATAAGATGAAACAGATTAAATCCTGGGCGCAATATTATGTCGATCTGATGACCAAGCTGGGACTGGTGCGCTTTAGCATGTTCCTGGCGGCGGGCATTATCGTGCTGGCGGTCGCCATCCAGATGGGGGTGACCCTGTTCCTGCGCGGCAATATCGATGTGATCGACTTCGTTCGCTCGGTCTTTTTTGGCCTGCTGGTGACCCCCTGGGCGGTCTATTTTCTCTCCATCGTGGTGGATCAGCTGGAGGATTCCCGTCAGCGACTGAGCCGGATGGTGCGCAAGCTGCAAGATATGCGCGAGCGGGATCTGGAGCTCAATACCCAGCTGCAGGAGAACATCAGCCGCCTCAACGCCCAGATTGCCGAGACCAACCGGGCCGAGAGCCTGCGTCTGCAGGCCATCGAGGATCTCGAGAACGAGGTGTTCCAGCGAGAGAAAGCCCAGCTTCATCTGGGGGAGCGTACTGCCCTGCTGCGCTCCTTTATCGACTGCTCCCCCGATCTGGTCTACTACCGCAACGAGGATGAGCAGTTTTCCGGTTGCAACCGCGCCATGGAGGAGCTGACCGGCAAGGTGGAGGCCGAGCTGATCGGTCTGACCCCGTTCGATGTCTACAAGCAGGAGATCGCCAACAAGGTGGTGGAGACCGACAAGCAGGTTTTTGCCAGCAACGAGCCGCTCACCTACGAACAGTGGCTGGAGTATCCCGATGGCCGCAAGGCTTACTTCGAGCTGCGCAAGGTGCCCTTCTTCGACCGCTTCGGCAAGCGACTCGGCCTGCTCGGTTTTGGCCGCGATATCACCGAGCGCAAGCAGTATCAGGACAAGCTGGAGAAGGCGAGCCGCGACAAGACCACCTTCATCTCCACCATCAGCCACGAGCTGCGTACTCCGCTCAACGGCATCGTGGGCTTAAGCCGGATGCTGATGGATACCCCCCTCGATCCCAAGCAGCATCAGCAGCTCAAGACCATTCACCTGAGTGCGGTGACCCTTGGCAATATCTTCAACGACATCATCGACTTGGACAAACTGGATCGCCGTCGCCTCGAAATTGCACCGACCCGTATCGATCTGCCCGCCTTCCTCGACGAGCTGGAGACCCTGTCGCGCATTCAGGCGGAGCAGAAGGGGCTCTATCTCCATTTCGATCGGGATGGCGACATGCCGCAATTCGTGATGGCTGACGGCACCCGCCTGCGTCAGGTGCTGTGGAATCTGGTGGGCAACGCGGTCAAGTTTACCGATGAGGGGGGCGTCACCGTGCGTTGCCTATCCCATCCCGCCGACGAGCCGGGCAAGCTGGCCCTGCACTTCGAGGTGGAGGATACCGGTATCGGTATCCCGCGCGCCCAGCAGGAGAAGATCTTCGCCATGTACTATCAGGTGCAGGGCAAGAAGCACGCCACCGGCACCGGAATTGGCCTCGCGGTCTCCCGTCAGCTGGTGCAGGCGATGGGCGGCCAGCTCTATGTGGACAGCGATCCGGGCGAAGGCTCCTGCTTTACCGCCGAATTGGAAGTGGCTTGCGCCGAGCCTGTGTTGCCAGAGCAGGAGGAGGAGATGCCCTCCCTCGATATCCTGCTGGTGGAGGATGTGGAGCTTAACGTGACGGTGGCCTGCGCCTTGCTCAACAAGCTGGGTCATCAGGTGCAGGTGGCACGGGACGGCACCCAGGCGTTGGCGATGGCCAACCCGGATGATTTCGACCTCATTTTGCTCGATATCCAGCTGCCGGACATGACCGGCTTCGATGTGGCGAAAACCCTGCTGGAGCGTTATGGCGACAGCCTGCCACCCATGGTGGCGCTCACCGCCAACTCCACCGGCGATCGCCAGTACTACCGGGATCACGGCATGCAGGATGTCATTAACAAGCCGCTTGGCTCCAAAGCGGTGCGGGAGGTGATTGGTCACCTGTTTGCCGATCTGGCCGAGGATGAAGCGGACGAGCAGGCGGATGCGGGCAATCAGGATGCCCTGCTGGATATCCCCTTCCTCACCGATTACGCCGATACCGTGGGCAAGCCGGTGCTGCTCTCCAGCGTTGATCTGTTCGAGAAGATGATGCCGGACTACATGGCAGTGCTCGACTCCAACATGATTGCCAAGGATCAAGCGGGGGTGGTGGAAGAGGCGCACAAGATAAAAGGGGCGGCAGGCTCCATCGGTCTGCGCCGTCTGCAACAGACAGCCCAGCTGATCCAGAGCCCGGATCACCCCGCCTGGTGGGAAAACGTGGAAGACTGGATTGAGACGCTGCGCCGGGAATATCCGGGCGATATCGCCCGTCTGCGGCGCTGGTTGCTGTCTTGAGGCTGGAGGTTGTCTTGAGTCTAATGGAAGTTGCTGGCAAGGAGCTGCGAGATGTATAGCCGTTTGATTACCCCCGCGCGCATCCACTCCTGGGGGGATGAGGAGCTGCTGGAGGCGACCGAGCAGGATCGCGCCCGTATCGTGCAGGCCGCGCCGGTGCGCCGGTTGCAGCAGAAGACCCAGGTCTTTCCGCTCGATGTGAAGGCCTCGGTGCGCAGTCGCCTCACCCACTCGCTGGAGGTGCAGGAGACCGGTCGCCAGATCAGCCGTCGTATTCTGGCCGCCTTGCCAGCCGGGATGGTCTGTGAAGGGGCTTTTATCAATCTGGTGGAGATGTCCTGCCTGCTTCATGACGTGGGCAACCCGCCGTTTGGCCACTTTGGCGAGCAGGTGATGAGCCAGTGGCTCGGCGAGATGCTCGATCCCCTCTATCAGCAGGCGCTGGCGCAGCCACCTTCGGCCCAGTGGGCTGAATTGCGTCAGGATCTGCAACTGTTTGATGGCAACGCCCAGAGTCTGCGGCTGGTGCACAGCCTGCACGAGCTCAACCTGACACTTGGACAACTGGCAGCGCTCTGCAAATATCCGCAGCAGCCGCAACCCGGCGTGAGCTATGGTCAGCATCATGGCTGGAGCAGCAAGCGGGGCATCTTCTTTAGCGAGCAGCCGCTCTACCGGGCCCTCGGTCAGAGCCTGGGATTGGCCCCCGGCTGCCGTCATCCGCTGGTTTACATCATGGAGGCGGCCGATGACATCTCCTACTGCATCGCCGATCTGGAAGATGCGGTAGATCGGCGGATCCTGACTCAGGGTGAACTGCTGGCGGCGCTGCGAGCTGCTGACCAGAGTGACTACATGGGCACCTTACTGGATGACGTGCTTGCCAGTGGTCGGGGCTTTTTTCCCCATTTTCGCCAGCAACTGACCCGGGATCTGGTGGCGCTGGCGGCGCAGAGCTATGTCAGCGAACATCAGGCCATTTTGCAGGGCTCCTATCCGCAAGCGCTGCTGCACGGTCAGGAGCCGGCGGCGCGGGTGCTCGATATCCTCAAGCAGGTGGCCCGCGAGCTGGTCTTTATGCGCCCCGAAGTCGAGGCTCTCGAACTGGAAGGGTATGCGGCGCTGCGCGGGGTGCTGACCAGTTATGCCTGTCTATTGGCACTGCCAGCGCCACAGTTTACTCGCCTGCTGGCCGGGGAGGGGAGTCAGGCGCTTTTCTTTGCGCGCCGCCTCTATCACCGCCTCTCGGCCCGCCATCTCAAGGCCTATCGATTGGCGATCGCCACTCCGGATCCGCGCTTTGCCTGCCAGAACGAGCAGGAGTGGTATTACCGGGTGCGGCTGCTGCTCGATTATGTCAGCGGCATGACGGATACCTATGTACTGGAAGAGTACCGGCTACTCTCGGGGATCTGATGTCCCAAGCTCCCTTTCGGGCAGCATAAAATGCCGTAAAAACGTTTAAAAAGGAGTCGCAAGAGGCTTGTTTTAAATTCGGATATTTTTTAGACTTCTGCAACCTGTTCAACTTTTATCCGGTAAGGAGACGAATATGCAACATCTGATGCTCAATATTGCATTCTCTCGCGGCACTGCGTGCGGCGTGAAATCTCGTGCTCTTTTACCGCGTGGCGTAAACAGGTAACCCCTGTCTTTTTATCACCCGCGGTTCGTCCCGCAGGGTGATATCCACTTTCTCCGGGAGAACCGCATGTTCAACTGGAGAATGTCATGTCTATCGAACTGGTTTTACTGCGCAGTGTTGAATCCCTGGTCCAGAGAAGGATTGCCCGGGTCGAGCGTCGTCTCGTGCAGGTCAATTTGTCACCCGCCCTGCTCAGGGATATCGGGCTGGAAGGATATCAGGGTCAAATCGCCCTCGTTCGCGAGCGGGAGTATCAAACCGGCTTCCGCCTCGGGAATCGAATAACCTGATCGCGAAGGGGAGAATAAGATCCCCCTCGCTAGTGAAATGGCAGGCTGCATGCCTGCCATTTTTCCATCTTATGGTTGATTCCAGGTTCACATGTTGGTGACTCAGTATTATCCTCTCCGCCCTCTTTGTAACAGTTGCGATTGTTTTCTCGCCTTGCGTCGTCAGGATCTGCAAGATTAGAGGTGGCAGCCCTATCTGTTTTATTCATCAGGACAAGACCTTATGCCACTCTTTCGTCAGCTTTTTCTTCCCATTTTGCTGTTGTTTTCAGGCATGTTGGCTGTTGCGGCTCCCCAGCCGCAAGATGAGAGCACAAGTAACGAAATTTCTGCACAAAAGGAGCTGCTGGTCGGGGTTCCCCGTGGTGGTTATCCCCCTTTCATCTATCAACTCCCCAACCAGCGTTATGCCGGTCCGCTCAAGGAGTTGGCCTCGCGCATTGCAGCCGAAATGAGCGTGTCCCTGCGCTATATCTCCTACAACTCCTACGTAGATGCCCAGATTGCTCTCCAAGGCGGCCAGATCGATGCATTAATCGGAGTCGAACGTAATGCTCTTGAGCTGAAGGGGATAAACCATATCGGCAGTATCGGTTCATATGCCCGTTCCATTTTAATGCATACCCCGGATCAGCAATTGACCCTGGAGCAGGCGCGCAAGTTACGCTGGGTCTGTATTCGTGGTTTTGGCAGTTGTAATGAATTGGCTCGTTTGGGGATCTCTGATGTAACTGAGCTGGAGAGCCGCACTGAGGCGACCTATATGGTCAAGCTGGGCGCTGTCGATGCATATCTTGAGTTGGGTCCAATTGTTACCCTCAAGATGGAGAGAATGCCCGCGTCAATGGGAGTTGTCGCTCCAGGGTGGCTTTCTGGCAGCACGCTGACGATGGCGACCAGCTCCCGCCAGCCAGAACTGAGCGAGAAGCTTTGGCATGCATATCAACAGATACCCGTTGCAGACTCACGATTACGGTTGCATCAGAAAGATGAACGCGCCAACGCTGGCCTTTTGCTGGAACCAGATGAGGCTAGTTGGCTGAAGCAGAGAAACAAGGTGATCAAGTTCGCCGTTGCCCCCGGATTTGCCGGCATCAGTGAAATCGATGACGAAGGTGAATTGCATGGCTATACGGCAGACCTGATGAAGTTATTGAGTCTGCGCTCCGGGATCCGCTTTGAGCTGGCGTCGACAAATACCTGGCAGGAGTCACTTAAACAGCTGAAAGAGCACAAAGTGGACCTTATTCCCTTGATGACACCGCTCAAGGATCGTCAGTCCTTTGCCTCTTTTACCTCCTCCTATCTGAAGTTCGACAGCTATGTCGTAGCCAGACACGGTGCTCGCCCGCTGAAGTCGCTGGTCGAGCTGAAAGGGCGTCTGATTGGTGGTGTGACGGGTTCTTACGAAGCCTCTCTCATTCACGCGCTGGGCGCCAATATTATCGAAGTGGGCAAGGATGCCGATTTACTGACCTTGCTTGACACTGGGCGAGCCGAATATGTGCTGTTGACCATGACCAATCTGGGACAGCAGGCGATGAAGGGTTTCAATGATAAGTATCAGGTAGTGCTGAGCTCCCCCGAATTTTCCGTACCTATCAGTATGGCCGTCGATAATGCTCAGCCCGAGTTGCTCCGCATCATGGACAAGTTGCTGCTGACCATCACGGATGAGGAGTGGCAACTGCTGGAACGACGCTGGCTCAATGTGTCGGTCAATATCGAGTCTGATTACACCCTGATTTACAAATGGTTGGCCATAGGGGGGGGCGCCTTGCTCGTCAGTGGTTTGCTGGTGATGTTCTGGGCTCGCAGTTTGCGTCGCCAGATTGCGCAGCGGAAAATCGCAGAGGACAAGCTGAACGAACAGTTGCTGTTTGTGCAGACCTTGCTCAACTCACTGCCAACCATGGTGGCGCTACGTGATAGCGAGCAGCGGATCACCTTGTGCAATCAGGCCTATCGCGATGCTTTCCTTGGTGCTGGCAGTAGCAGTGAGGAGCTGCAAAACATGCCAGAGACACTCAGAAACAGTGTGTTGGAAGAAGAGCGCCGGGTGTGGCAGACCGGACAGGATCTGGAGGGGGCAGGGAGCAACCTGCGAGCAGATGGCACGCCCTGCCATGTTATCTATGCCAAACGTCCTTATCGCGATCCCGATGGCAATATGCTGGGGGTGTTGACAGTACTGACCGATGTCAGCCGGATCAAAGAGGCGGAGGAGCGCGCCCGTCAGGCTGAAAATCGCCTTACCCAGATTACCGACAGCATGCCTGGGGTGGTCTATCAGTATTTGTGGCAAGGACCCGGCAAGGGGCGGTTTTTGTATGCTTCTCAGGGGGCCAGCGAGATCCTCGGGGCTTCCCGGCAGGAGCTGTTCAATGCCGAATCGGGTGGTGAGGTGTTCGGCTTTACCGAAGAGGCGCTCCAGGATTTTGTCAGCAAGGTGGCCAATCATGCCGAGACTCTGGCGCCCCTCGATCTGGAGGTCAAGGTAGAGCGACCTGATGGAGATCGTTATCTGCAAGTGCGTGGCAACTTTGTCAGACAGGAGCAGCAGGCACTGATCCTCAATGGGGTGATTCAGGACATCACTGCCCTCAAGCAACAGGAATATGAGCTGCGCGAAGCTCGCGCCTATGCCGAGCAGGCGATGCAGGCTCGCAGCCGCTTTTTGGCAACCATGAGCCATGAACTACGAACACCCATTTCAGGCATGCATGGCATGCTCGAATTGCTGCAAATGAGCGAGCTGAACGACGACCAGCGTTTTATGGTGCGCAATGTGGTCACCTCGACCAACAACCTGCTCTATCTGGTCAATGACATCCTCGATTTCTCCAAGATAGAAGCGGGTCAGTTGCAGTTGAATTACCAGAGCAGCCGGTTGCAAACGGTGATCTGCGATGCCATTCGTGGCCATGCGACACTGGCTCATAACAAGGGGCTCCACGTGGTGCTGGAGTGGGAGCATCATGTGCCGGATTGGGCCGACATCGATGGGGTGCGTATTGGTCAGGTCATCTCCAACCTGCTCAACAATGCGGTGAAGTTTACTGAACAAGGAGGGATTACGATTCGGGTCAGCTATCTGAGTGAGCAACTGGCCATCAGTGTCAGTGACACCGGTATTGGGATTGCCGAAGAGAAGCAGGCGTTGCTGTTCACGCCTTTTGAGCAGGTGGAGTCAGATATCAACCGTCGTTTTGGTGGCACCGGCTTGGGGTTGGCAATCTGTGAGCAGCTGGTATGCAAAATGGGGGGGGCACTGACACTGACCAGCAAGGCAGGGGAGGGCTCCAGCTTCCGCTTTACCGTGCCGCTAACCAATCCGCAGTGGGATCCCCCAGCTCTGGCTGACACAGAATGGTGGTTTTTCAGCGATGACACCAACCTCGAAGCGGCCATGGTACGGCAGGGGGCCAAGCTCAGGTACTTGGGGGCCAGTGAGCTCAGTCGCTCACTGGACGGGTTGCTGTTGGCCGATCAACGGTGGCTTGAGCAAGCGCTGGGAGGGGAATGGCAAAGCTGGCTGCAACACTCTGCGCTGAAGGGGATCATAGCGTCACCCGATGAAGCGTTGCGGGGTCGGATTGGTGAACAAAAATGGTGGCGTCTGGGTCTATCTCCTCTCTATCCGGATCTTCTGCTGGAGAGTTGCCACGAATTACTACAGGAGCGGGTCACACCAATCCTCCCTGCGCTTGCAGAGAAGCTGGGTGGCAAAGTACTGGTGGCAGATGATCATCCGGTCAATCGTGCCTTGCTGGCACGGCAGTTGGCCATTCTTGGTATCGAGGCTCAGGTTGTGGAAGATGGCGAGAAGGCTCTACGGGCCTGGCAGGGACAGCAATTCTCTCTGCTTTTGACTGATTGCCATATGCCGGTGATGGATGGTTATGCTCTGACCAAGGCGTTGCGGGCTGCGGGAGTGACGGCCCCCATCATTGGGGTAACGGCGGATACGTCGGAAGAGGCGAGTGCTCGTATGGTAGAGGCTGGCATGAGTGACATGTTACTGAAGCCCTACCCGCTGGATATCTTGCGCCAGATGCTGGCCCATTGGCTGGCAGAGAGGACGCCAACCAGAAACGCGGTTGCGCCCGTTGATGGGGCTACAGGCATGCAGGCTGAGCGCTGGTTGGCGCTGTTTGGTGACGAGCTGACCGCGCGAGTCATGGCGGTGGAGTATCTCGATTCCAACCGGCAGGATGGCGAGGCCATGATGGCAGCACTGATTTGTCATGATGCCAGCGCCTTGGTAGAGACCGCCCACCGGATCAAGGGGGCTGCCCGAATGGTCGGGTTGGAGGAGCTTGCCAGCCAGGCTGCCATGCTGGAATCGGCAGCGCGATTGAAGCGGCTCGACGAGATCGACGATCTGGTCAACACAGTGCAGAGGTTGATGACGGCGATTGCCCACGACATTGGATTATGGCTCGATGAAAAAAGCACAACATGAGTTGGTCATCATGGTCGTGGAAGACCATGGATTTCAGCGCAAGGCGCTGCTGCACCAGATCCGCAGCCTGGGTTACCAGAATCTGCTGGAAGCGGTTGATGGTGTCGAGGCATTGGCGCTTAGCCAGCAACACAACGTCGATATCCTGTTTTGTGATCTGCGAATGCCCGGAATGGATGGCATGGCGCTGTTGCGCCGCCTGTCGCTGGGTGGTTTTCAGGGCGGCATTATCCTCTCCAGCGCGCTTGAGGGGGATGTGGTAGAAGCCGTATTGCGTATGAGTACCGCTTATGGCTTGCAGGTGCTGGGTCGCATAGAGAAACCCTCAACGCCGCAGCAGCTCCAGCCGCTTATCCAGGCTTGGTCACCCCGGCAGGAACCCCTCAGGGAGGAAGAGGGGCACAGAATAGGACTCGATGAGTTGCGTCGGGCGATCGAACAAGATCAACTGCTGCCCTGGTATCAGCCCAAGGTGAGTTTTGCATCCGGCGAGTGGGTCGGGATGGAGGCGTTGGCCCGCTGGCAACACCCCGAGTTTGGCCTGATCCCGCCCGGGCGTTTTATTTCACTGGCGGAGCACAACGGGCTTATCGATCCGTTGACTGAGGTGATCATCAGCAAATCTCTGAGTGATGGCCATTTATGGGAGGAAACCGGGTTGTCACTCAATCTGTCGATGAACCTCTCCACCACCTCACTCATTGAAGGGGATCTTTGCAACTTATTGATTGATCAGTGCAAGCGCTGGAGTATCAATCCGGAGCTTATCACTCTGGAGGTGACCGAGAGCGCATTCGTACAGGATCTGGGCAAGTCTCTGGAGGTGCTGACCCGGCTGAGGATGCATGGTTTTGGCCTCTCCATCGATGATTTTGGTACCGGCTACTCCTCGATGCAGCAGCTGGCACTGTTGCCGTTCACCGAACTCAAGCTGGATCGCTCTTTCGTCGATCGCTGCCATGCCGATCCGTCACGTTTGGCTATCATCGAGTCCAGTATCGAGTTGGCCCGCAAGCTGGGGCTGAAGTCGGTGGCGGAAGGGGTAGAGGATGAGGCGACCTGGCGAGTGCTGGCCCAACTCGGTTGCGACCTCTGTCAGGGATTTTTCTCTGCCCGCCCGATGCCACGCAGTGAATTGGCTAATTGGCACCGGACTTGGCAAGATAGATTGCCTACACTGATATCTATCTGATTCTGTTGGCTGGATCCCTCCGTTTGAACAAGGATGTTCATGAAAATCTCAAGTAAGTTGCTGCTCAGCTTCGGTTTTATCAACCTGCTGATCCTGCTCTCCTCTACGCTGGTCTATTACCGGCTGACCCAGATCAATCAGGCCCAACACACCCTGCTGGAGCAGGCGCTGCCCGCTTTGCAGCGGGATGAGGCGAGCCAGAAGGCGCTGGTTGCCACCGTTTCTGCCTTGCGTGGCTATCTGATCCTCGGCAAGGATCCGGCTCAGGCTTCCCGCCTCAAGCAGGAGTGGGAGTCGGCCTGGCAGGCCATCGCCCATCAGGCCTTCAGTCCGGCGCTCGCCAAGTCTCTCGAGACCTTCAAAAGCCATCAGGAGAAGGTGTGGACCATCGCCCAGAGTGAAGAGAATCTGCCCGCTCACACCCTGATGCTGCAGGAGGCGGGTCCGCTGGCGGAGGCTGCGCTCGATCAGCTGCAATCCTTTGCCAATGAAGAAGTTGGCACCCCGCAGGATCAACTCTCCGGCGATCGCCGCATGCTGCTCAAGCAGGTGGGAGATGCCTACAACAGCCTCGCCAATTCCCTCTCTGCCCTGAGGGATTTTCTCATCTCAGGCGATCCCGAATACCGCAGCAAGTATCAGGATTACTACCAGTTTCACCAGCAGCGGGTGGCTGAGGTGAAGCAGCAAGCCGCGCTCTTTACCGACACCCAGCAGAGCCTCTGGCAGCTGTTTGAAGAGATGGCGACCCCTTTCTCCGAGCTGGTGGGGCAGGTGATCGAGAAACGCCAGGCGCCGGATTGGGATCAGGCAAACTACCTGATGGCCACCGACATCGAGCCGATGCAGTCCAACCTCAGCGAGCAGCTGGTCCAGCAGGTGGGGAAAACCCGTGCCGAGGTGGATCAGATTTCGGCGCAGATGACTGGAGCCGGGAGGGCTATCAACCAGACACTGCTGTTGGCTACCGGCAGCGCCATCGTGCTTGGCATGGTGGTCGCATGGCTCTTTAGTCGCCGTCTGACCCATGACATTGCCTGTCTGGTGACCCGGGCGGGGCAGGTTGCGGATGGCCGGCTGGCGGCCGAGCCCTTGCCAATCACAGGGCAGGATGAGTTGGGAGAATTGACTGGTTCCATCAACCGGATGTCTGCCCAGTTACATCATCTGGTCGGGGAGTTGCAGGGCGCAGTGGGGCAGGTCGAGGTGGCCTGTCTCGATGTGGGCAGCACTACCAGAGCCATAGTGGCGGACCTGACGGAGCAGGATCAGCGGGTCGATGCGGTGGCGGCGGCTATCGATCAGATGTCAGTGAGTGCTCGTGATGTGGCTGGCAACATTGCCGGTGTGGCGGATGGAGCCCATCAGGTGCGGCAGCAGACCCGTCAGGGAGAGGCCGCGCTGGCACGAATGAGCGATACCATGCAGCAGATTGCCGCCATGATTGGACAGGCCAACGAAGCCATGGGGCTGCTGGAGCATCAGAGTGAACAGGTGGGGCAGATCACCGAGGTGATCGCCACTATAGCCGAGCAGACCAACCTGCTTGCCCTCAATGCAGCGATCGAGGCGGCGCGGGCAGGCGAGCAGGGGCGCGGTTTTGCGGTGGTGGCCGATGAGGTTCGCCAGCTGGCAACCCGCACCCATCAATCCACTGCCGAGATCAGCCAGACTATTGCGGCCATCTCCCAGCAGACTCGCCAGACGGTAAGTACCGTCAGCAGCGGTACCCGGTTGGTGGAGCAAGGGCGGGATGCCGTCGGATTGGTGACCGATACCCTGAGTGCCATGAACCAGCTGGTGCAGTCGCTGTCGGGCCAGCTGGAGGCCATTTCGGTGGCAACCGAGCAGCAGTCGCGGGTGGCCGCCGAGGTATCCGGGACGGTCGACGACATTGCCGCGCTCAGTCGGCAATCCTGTCAGCGCAGTCAGCAGGGGGAGGAGATCGTAGCCAGACTGGCTGGTGATACCGGCAAGCTGAAGGCGGTCATCGCCCGCTTTGATCTTGATGCATGAGATGGCGGGATCATCCCGCCATTGCTATTGCCATTCACCGATCCGTCTGGCCCGTGGGTTTAGTCCAGACGTCTGAAGGTGTGGTTGTCGAAGCTGCTGGTGGTCTCCCGGTTGAGCAGGCTGACCAGCAAAATTGCCCGTTTCTCTCCATCCGGCTCCATATAGATGGCTTCGAATCCAGCCAACGGCCCCTCTTCAATCAGCACCTTGTCGCCCGAGCAGGGCAGGCAGGCGTAGCTGGCTCTCGCCTCGTCGCTGTCATCGCGGCTCATCAGCTGATAGACCAGCTTGCTGCTGATGGGGGTCCATTCACTGCCAAAGTGGATGATCCGGCTGATGCCGCGGGTCGATTTCAGGGTGACCGGTGTCACCTCTTCCAGATCGACAAAGATAAACAGGTAGTTGGGGAACATGGGTTCCCGTACCGGAACTCGCTTGCCCCGGCGCAGCTTCTCGATCTCCACCATGGGGTAATAGGATTCGATACCCTGGGCATCGAGGTGGGCGCGGGCGCGGGCCTCTTCTTTTGGCTTGCAGTAGGCCAGATACCATTTTTTCATGTTATGAGTATGTTCGTGTTGCCGTGCTCGCGGATATGATAGCGGCGCCAATAAAAAAGGCCACGCATTGCGTGGCCTTTTTTGCCGAGTGAGCAATTACCAACCTTTTACCAGGCCGCCTTTGAACAGCTCGAGACCTTTCTTGTAAACATCATCGGTCTGGAAAGCTTGTACGAACTGTTTGACCTTCTCGTCATCCTTGTTGTTGTCGCGGGCGACGATCAGGTTGACGTAGGGGGACTCTTTGTCTTCAACAAACAGGCCGTTTTCGGTCGGGGTCAGGCCAATCTGACCGGCGAAGGTGTTGTTGATGATGGCCAAGTCCACGTCTTCCAGCGAGCGCGGCAGTTGGGCTGCTTCCAGTTCCACAATCTTGAAGTTACGCGGGTTGCTGGCGATATCCAGTACGGTGGCTTCCAGACCGGCACCATCCTTCAGGGTGATCAGACCCTGTTTGGCCAGCAGGATCAGGGAGCGACCCAGGTTGGTCGGATCGTTTGGTACCGCGATCTGGGCGCCATCTTGCAGCTCGCTCAGCGCCTTGATCTTCTTCGAGTAACCGGCGATCGGGTAGACGAAGGTATTGCCAACCGGCACTAGCTTGAAGCCGCGATCACGCACCTGTGCATCCAGATAGGGTTTGTGCTGGAAGGCGTTGACGTCGATGCTGCCATCGTTCAGCGCTACGTTCGGGGTGACGTAGTCGGAGAAGTTGACCACCTCGACTGTCAGACCGTATTTCTCTTTGGCTACCTTGGCAGCCACTTCAACCAGTTCGGTCTCCGGGCCGGCAATAGCGCCCACTTTCAGAACCTTGCTCTCTTCTTTTTGACCGCAACCGGCCAGAACCAGACCAGCCAGCAGGGCAGCCGCAACGGATTTGATGCCAAATTTCATAAAACCTCCTGTCAGAAATCGACGATTAACGATGATCACATTTGTTGACCAGGCGCTCACCCGCGCTCTGGATAAGTTGAACCAGTACTACCAGGATAACCACGGTCACCAGCATGACGGTTGGGTCAAAGCGCTGATAACCATAACGAATACCCACATCCCCCAGACCACCGCCACCGATGGCCCCGGCCATGGCCGAGTAGTTCACCAGCGTGACGAGGGTAATGGTGACGCTGTTGAGGATGCCGGGCAGAGCCTCTGGCAGCAGCACCTTGGTGATAATTTGCAGCGGCTTGGCGCCCATCGCCTTGGCCGCTTCCAGCAGGCCGTCCGGCACTTCCATCAGGGCCCCTTCCACCAGACGGGCAATGAAAGGGATGCAACCGACAGTCAGCGGCACGATGGCAGCGATGGTGCCGATACTGGTGCCGACAATCAGCCGGGTCAGCGGAATGATGGCGACCAGCAGGATGATAAAGGGAACCGAGCGACCCACGTTGACCACCATACCCAGAGTACGGTTGAGCAAAGGGTTGGCCAGGATCTGGCCCGCCTTGGTCACATGCAGTGCCACGCCGAGCGGCAGACCCAGCAGGCAGCCGAACAGAGCGGAGGCAAACACCATGATCAGGGTGTCGCCCAGGGCCGTGATGAGCAGATTAATCATGGCTTCGGACATAACCCATTACCTCCAGCTGAATGTGGTTGTCGATAAGGAACTGCTGGGTGGCCTCGCACTGGACTTCATCCCCGAACAGCTCGGCCAGCAGAAAACCGAATTTGACGCCACCGGCGTATTCGATGTCTGCGCTCAGAATGCTGATGTCGATATTGAAACGGCGGCTCGCCTCGGAGATCAGCGGCGTATCGACCGTGCTGCCGGTAAAGCCGAGCTTCACCAGCGGGTAGCTGCCCGCCACCCGCTCACTGCTCATCCGATCCTGATACTCCTGCGGTACCTCCAGATGGATGGTGGAGTGGATGAAGTCACGGGCCAGCTGGGTTTTGGCGTTGCTGAAGAACCAGGCCACTTCGCCCTGCTCGATCAGACGGCCGTCGCTGATGATGGCCACTTCGTCACAGATCCCCTTCACCACGTCCATCTCGTGGGTGATGAGCAGGATGGTGAGCCCCAGCTTGACGTTGATCTCCTTGAGCAGGGTCAGGATCGAGCGGGTGGTCTGCGGGTCGAGGGCCGAGGTGGCCTCGTCGCAGAGCAGTACCTTGGGGGCCGGAGCCAGTGCGCGGGCAATGGCGACGCGCTGTTTCTGACCGCCGGAAAGCTCGGACGGATAGGCCTGGGCACGGGCTTCCAGCCCGACCAGTGCCAGCAACTCGGCAACCCGTTGCTGGATCTTCTCTTTGCTCCAGCCTGCCAGCTCCAGCGGAAAGGCGATGTTGGCAAACACAGTGCGGGAGGCAAGCAGGTTGAAGTGCTGGAAAATCATCCCGATCTGGCGGCGAGCCTGGGTCAGATCCCGTTCGCTCAGGGCGACCAGATCCTGGCCATCAACGATGACTTGGCCCTCTGTCGGGCGCTCCAGCAGGTTGACACAACGAATGAGGGTACTCTTGCCGGCACCGGAGGCACCGATCACCCCGAAAATTTTGCCTTGGGGTACATGCAGACTCACATCACGCAGGGCGTGCACGGCGTCACTGCCTGTACCGTAGACTTTGTTGAGACCGATCAACTTAATCATGGATTCTTCCGTGCTAACAGCCTTAAAGCACAGGGCGCTACAGGCGGGGAAATTGGGCAGAGGTTCCACTGGGTTACTCTGTCATCATGGAGGATGATGCTAAGATGTCTGGATGGCCATGTCAACGCATGTTTTTACGTCTAGACGTCTAAAAAAGTGATAAGGATTTCTGTCAGGCGGATAACGATCAGGATGGTATTGTTGCTCTGCCAGATCCTGTTTCGTCCCTGCGGCAGATAACCGAATTAAAGATGGTTTATAAACGGTAAATGCTGGTTTTATTAGTGTGTCAGCCCGTTTCTGTTCACATCTGCTGTCTAGCTTAATGCTCCTCCATCGTTACACAAATTGCTGCACAAATCGTTCCCTATTCGTGACCGGATCACCTGATCGCCACTTTGTCGGCGTCAACCTTGATGCAGCGCAAGGGGGGCACGGATAGGGATTGGGTCGGTGGCGCCGGTTTTTTATACTAATGACGTCGACAAGCATGGAGGGCAGTGCGATGAGATTCCAACAGATCAAAGAGTTGCTGCACTATCTTGAACAGGTTCATCACCAGCTCGGGCTCTGTTACGGGCGTTTGACCAGTCAGGTGGACAGCGAACGGAGCCGGATGTTGCTGGTCTATCTGCAAGGGCGTGAGGATGCGGCCAGTGCCCATCTGCACGAATATGCCGCTCAGCTGGGAGAGGCGGTCAGGGAGACCTGGCTGAACCAGAGTTTCAGCGAGGACATGCTGCCTGCCATTACCCGCTTCGAGCTGCCGGCATCAGTCCAGACTCAGGATATCGTCACTCAGGTATGCCGTTGGGAGGAGCAGCTGGTGGGCGAGCTGAGCCATCTGGCCCGGGAGTGCCCGACACCGGCCACCACCGCTTTGCTCGAGAATCTGGCCGGGCTGGAGCAGACCCGCCTGACCCGACTGGTGCACGGAGTGCACCGACTCGACGACATGTAACGGGTGATAAGCACCAAACACGCAAGATGACCGCAAAACAAAAGGGCCCGGCAGCAGTGCCGGGCCCTTTCAATTGGTATCTGCTGACTTGCAGTGAGCGTCGGTCAGCCCTGCTGCTCGGCCGCGTAGAGGGCGGCCCCGATAATGCCCGCCTGATTGAGGCTGGCCGCCGGAATAAGCGGCGCCCGGGTCTCGATGCGATCGACAAACTTATCCAGCTTGGCTGCGCTGCCGCCCCCCAGAATGAAGAGGTCGGGGGAGAAGAGAAACTCGAGGCGCGCCAGATACTTGTTGAAACGCTTGCCCCAGCGGTTCCAGGAGAGATCTTCCCGTTTGCGCGCCGCATCGGAGCAGTAGTGCTCGGCGACCATTCCTTCCAGCATCAGATGGCCCAGCTCGGTGTTGGGCAGCAGATGGCCATTGACGAAGATGGCGGTGCCGATACCGGTGCCGACCGTGATGAGGATGATGACCCCCTTGCGATCCTTGCCAGCGCCAAAGCGCATCTCGGCCAGACCGGCGGCATCGGCATCATTCAGCACATAGCAGGGCTTGCCGGTGACATCGGCAAACAGATGCTCGGCATCGGTTTCGATCCAGCTCTTGTCGATGTTGGCGGCACTCTTGGCAACCCCGTTGTGGATGGTGGCGGGAAAGCCGCAGCCCACCGGTCCTTTCCAGTCGAAGTGTTCGACCAGCGCCTTGAGGGTATGGGCGATGGCGGCCGGGGTGGCCGGTTGCGGTGTGGCAATGCGATGGCGCTCGCCAATCAATTCGCCGGTTTTGGTATCGACCAGACAGCCCTTGATCCCTGAGCCTCCAATATCCACTCCCAACATATGCATCTGTGTTGTCCTTGTTGTGTGCCGACCAGTTTGCAGTGACCACGCTGTTATGGGCACTGCAGGTCGGCAGAGCATGAAAAAAGTGCTGCAATCCGGCAAGGGGCAGATCACTTATGCGTGATCCGACAGACCTTTTTCGATGCAGCGGATCAGCAAACGGGTCTTCTTGTTCTCTTCATCCTGACGCCGGGCAAGGGTGGTCAGCGCCCATTCGATATGTTCGGCCGCCATGGGCTCGGCGGTGGTCAGCCCCAGTTGCAGGGCGGCTATCACCTCGGGGGTCGCCGGGCCATTGCCAAGGGCGACCGCCAGATTGCGGCGCCAGCGTTGGTAGCCGATGCGGCGGATCGGGCTCCCCTCGGTCTGCTTGAGAAACTCGCTCTCGCTCCAGCACCACAGCGCCAGCAGGGGCGGGCGGTGCAGGCTGGGGCGGGGGCTAAAATCGGGTTCCGGGCTGGCATCTGCGTAGCGATTCCAGGGGCAGATAAGCTGGCAGTCGTCGCAGCCGTAGATGCGGTTGCCCATCAGGGGCCTGAACTCTTCCGGAATAGGGCCATCATTCTCGATGGTGAGATAGGAGATGCAGCGGCGGCCATCCACCACATAGGGGGCGACAATGGCGCCGGTCGGGCAGATGTTGATGCAGGCGACACACTTGCCGCACTGCTCCTTCTCCACTGGCTGGTCGAGCGGCAGCGGCAGGTTGAGCAACAGCTCACCGAGAAAGAAGAAGGAGCCAGCCGATTCGTTGAGCAGCAGTGAGTGTTTGCCAACCCAGCCGAGGCCCGCCTTGGCCGCCAGTGGCCGCTCGAGGATGGGGGCGGAGTCAACGAAGGGGCGCCACTCACCCAAGGTCTCTTCAGTGCCTTGAAACAGCTCGGCGCAGCGCGCTTCGATGCGATCACCCAGCTGTTTGAGACGGTTGCGCAGCACCTTGTGGTAGTCGCGACCGAGAGCATAGCGGCTGATATAGCCCAGAGTCGGATCGCGCAGGGTAGCGGCGAAGCCCGCTTCGAACGGCAGGTAGTTCATCCGCACCGACAACACCCGCACCGTGCCCGGCAGCAGCTCGTGGGGGCGCGCGCGCATCATGCCGTGGCGCGCCATGTAATCCATGCTGCCGTGATAGCCCGCATCCAGCCAGGCCTGCAATCTTGGCTCTTCGATACGCAGGTCGGTGTCGGTGATGCCCGCCTGGTCAAAACCTAGCTCCCGTGCCCAGAGCTTGATATCGTGGGCCAGCTGGTGAAAGTCAGGTGCGCTCATGCGGCTTGGCCTGGCCGGCGTTTGCTGGCGTGGGTCGATTGATAAGAGGCGGGAGCCGTCATGGTAGAGATCATCAGGGGCGCGTTGGGCACAAAAGAGGGGGGCAGTTTACCACAGGGGCTGTGGCAGACTGAACAGATCCGCGCACTGGAGCGCAACTGGGCCGCGCGTGAGGGGCAACCTCTCTATGCCCTGATGGAGCGAGCCGGTGCTGCGCTGCGTACTTATGCCACCCTGCATTGGTCCGACAGTCGCAGCTGGTGGATTTTCGTCGGCCCCGGTAATAACGGCGGTGATGGCTATGTGCTGGCCCGCCTTGCCCGCCAGATTGGAATCGAGGTGGTGGTGATTGCCGCTAGGGCACCCGACCAGCTGAAGGGGGATGCCAAACAGGCCGCCGATGAGTGGTTGGCGGCCGGTGGCAGGGTCTGGCTGGCCGAGCAGTTTGAGGATACCCAACACTCTGCCCCGGATCTGGTGGTCGATGCCCTGCTTGGCACCGGCGTCAACACGCCCCTCTCGCCACTACTGACAAAGATCGTCGCAACAATCAATGGCTTGGCTGTGCCCGTGCTGGCGGTGGATCTCCCTTCCGGCCTCAACGGCGATACCGGCCGTGCCATGGGGGCTGTGGTGCAGGCCACTCGCACCCTCACCTTTATCGGTATCAAGCAGGGGATGCTCACCGGCGACGGGGTGGATTGCGTCGGCCTGTTCGATTGTGATCCCCTTGGCGTCACGCCTGATGGCACTATGTTGCCCGCCGCCTGGCGTATCGATTATCCGCAGCTGAGCACACAGCTGACCCCGCGCCCGCGCGCTTCCCACAAGGGCTCTTATGGCAAGGTGCTGCTGGTGGGGGGAAATCGCGGCATGCAGGGGGCCATCGTGCTGGCGGCCCGCGCCTGCCTGCGGGCGGGGGCCGGGCTGGTGCGGGTGTGTCAGCATCCGGAGCATCCGCCGGTCAGCCTCTATCAACCCGAGCTGATGAGTCTCACTACCGCTGATGACGAGGGGTGGGCGTCGGTGCGGGTCATCGGCCCCGGGCTCGGTCAGGATGAGTGGGGAAGCGCACAAATCGCCCGTTATCTCACCGACCGGCTGCCACTGGTTTTGGACGCCGATGGATTGAATTGGCTGGCGCAATCTCCCCGCCATCAGGATAATTGGGTGCTCACGCCCCATCCCGGCGAAGCGGCGCGCCTGCTGGGATGCACCATTGCCGAGATTGAAACCGACCGGTTTGCCGCCGTGCAGGCGCTTCAGCGGCGTTATGGCGGTGTGGTGTTGTTAAAAGGGGCGGGAACACTTATTTATGACGGCGAGCGGGTCGCTCTCTGTTGTGAAGGCAATCCCGGCATGGCAAGTGGCGGGATGGGCGATCTGTTATCTGGTATAATCGCCGCCCTTTTGGCCCAGGGCTGGTCTGCCACCATGGCAAGCTGGCTGGGCGCCGTGATCCACGGCGAGGCTGCAGATCAGGCCGCCGCCGACGGCGAGCGGGGCATGCTGGCGTCAGACTTGCTGCCGCTGATCCGCAAACTGGTTAATCCCGACACCATTACAAGTTAAAAAGAAGAACATGGCAAAACAGTTGATGATGACACTGCCGGACGAGGCAGCAACCGTGGCACTGGGTGGCCGTCTGGCACAGGCCTGCCAGCAGGCGACCACAGTGTTTTTGCATGGCACACTTGGCGCCGGTAAAACCACCCTGACCCGCGGCTGGGTGCAGGGCCTTGGCCATCAGGGCAAGGTAAAAAGCCCGACTTACACTCTGGTCGAACCCTATGAGCTCGATGGTTGGCAGGTCTACCATTTTGATCTCTATCGCCTGGCTGATCCGGAAGAGCTGGAATTCATGGGCATTCGGGACTATTTTGCCGCCAACACTCTCTGTCTGGTGGAGTGGTCCGAGAAGGGCGAGGGCTGGTTACCGGCTCCTGACCTGGAAATTACCCTCACTTATGTAGGCGAGCAGCGCGAGGTTCTGATAGAGGCTCGCACTGCTATTGGCGAAGCCATTCTGGAACGGTTGTCATCTACGTGCGCTTGATCCTTGTTATTGCTCTCTCTTTGATGGCGTTACCCTCTTGGGCGAATCAGCTCAAGAGTGTACGAATCTGGCCATCACCGGATAACACCCGGGTGGTGCTCGATATGAGCAGCGCCCCCAATTACAACTACTTCACCCTCACCGGCCCGGATCGGCTGGTGATCGATCTGAAAGGGGCGAGCAACGCTGCCAATCTGGCCCGGATCGAGAACAACAGCGAACTGGTGCGCAAGATCCGCCAGAGCACTCCGCTGGAGAAGGGGGGGCTGCGGCTGGTGATGGATCTCAGCTCCGCCATCAAACCGGTGGTCTTTCCGTTAGCGCCAGCCGGACCCTATGGCCACCGTCTGGTCATCGACCTTCCTTATGAAGAGAAGCGCTCGGCGGCTGCGGTGCAAGCCACACCTGTGGGTGGCAAAGGCAAGGGGGTGGTGATTGCCATCGACCCAGGCCACGGCGGGGAAGACCCGGGATCCATCGGCCCGCGTCGTACCTACGAGAAGCGGGTCACGCTGGCGGTCTCCCAGAAGCTGGCGGCACTGATCGACCGCGAGCCGGGGATGCGCGCCGTGATGACCCGTCGTGGCGATTACTTCGTCGACCTCAACAAGCGCTCCGAGATTGCCCGCAAGGCCAAGGCGGATCTGCTGGTCTCTATCCATGCAGACAGTTTTCATAACTCGACCCCGCGTGGTGCCTCGGTCTGGGTCTTGTCGACCAACCGTGCCAACCGCGAGATGGGCAGCTGGCTGGAGAAGCAGGAGAAGCAGGGCGAGCTGCTGGGCGGTGTCGGCAAGGTGTTGGCGGAATCTGATCCCAACCCCTATCTGGCGCAGACCTTCCTCGACCTCTCCATGGACAAGTCCCGTGCCGAAGGATATGACGTCAGCCGCCAGATCCTGCGCTCCATGGGCAAGGTCGCCCGACTGCACAAGAAGGCGCCGGAACACGCCAGTCTGGCGGTGCTGAAGGCGCCGGATATTCCCTCGGTGCTGGTGGAGACCGGTTTTATCTCCAACCATGCGGAAGAGAAGCTGCTGGCCACCGCCAGCTATCAGGACCAGCTGGCCCGCGCCATCTTCGAGGGGATCCGCAACTACTACCGCGCCCACCCGACCAAGGGGGCCATGCTGACCGGCAAGGGGCAGGTGAGCCAACCTGCCGCTACTCGCCCTGCACCGGTAGCCCGGCAGCCGGTGAGCCAGCCCAGGCAGACACAGTCGCAGCCGGTAGTGACCAACAAGATGCCCGCTACTGCCCGCGATAGCGGCACGGGGAGCGGCTCTGGTGCCGGGGTGATCAAGCCTTACTCGGCGGCAGCGCAAGAGAGCGGTGCACCGGTCAGCAGTGTGGGGGACTATGACAAATCGCGGATGCTCCGCCATGTGGTCAAACGGGGTGAGAGCCTCTCCCGCCTTGCCGAGAAGCATGGAGTGAGTCAGTCCACTCTGGTGGAGATCAACCAGCTGCGCAGCCGGGATATTCAGATCGGTCAGACCATCTATATTCCCCAGCAAGGGCAGAGCCGCGCTGCTGCTCCCGTTCGCAGTGACGACAAGTCGCAGATGATCCGCCATGTGGTCAAGCGGGGCGAGAGTCTCTCCCGCCTTGCCGAGAAACATGGGGTGAGTCAGGCTCGGCTGGTAGAGATCAACAAGCTCAAGTCGCGGAATATCCAGGTAGGGCAGGTGCTCTACATTCCGCAAAACTGACGCGCGGGAGCGGGTGATGCCGCTCCCGCTGTTAGCGAATACCATCAGCAAGATTGAAATTCAGGAGTCAGCGATGCCGATCCGTATATTGCCCCCTATCCTTGCCAACCAGATTCCGGTTGGTGGAGAGGTGGTAGAGCGGCCCTCCTGGAGCCTTAAGAGACTGACCATCCGCAAGATAGAAATTCAGGAGTAAATGATGCCGATCCGTATTTTGCCACCCATTCTGGCCAACCAGATTGCAGCCGGAGAGGTGGTGGAGCGGCCCTCTTCTGTGGTGAAAGAGCTGGTGGAGAACAGCCTGGATGCGGGGGCCGACCGGGTCGATATCGACATCGACAAGGGGGGCGCCAAGCTGATCCGCATCCGTGACAACGGCTGTGGCGTCGCCAAAGATGAGCTGGTGCTGGCGTTGTCGCGTCATGCGACCTCCAAGGTGGCCACACTGGACGATCTGGAAGGGATCAACAGCCTCGGCTTTCGTGGCGAGGCGCTCGCCTCTATCAGCTCGGTTTCCCGTCTCACCTTCACCTCCCGCACCGCCGAGCAGTCCGAAGCCTGGCAAGCCCAGGCGGAAGGGCGCGAAATGAGCGTCACTATCAAGCCGGCGGCACATCCGGTGGGCACCACGGTGGAGGTGGTGGATCTCTTCTTCAATACCCCGGCGCGGCGCAAGTTCATGCGCAGCGAAAAGACCGAGTTTGCCCATATCGACGAGCTGGTGCGCCGCATTGCGCTCTCCCGCTTCGATGCCACCCTGATCCTGCGCCACAATGGCAAGGTGGTGCGCCAGTACAAGGCCGCCAATACCGTGCCGGAGCAGGAGCGACGCCTCGCCGCCGTTTGCGGCACCCCCTTCATGCACCATGCGCTGGCGGTGGAGAGCGAGCACAGTGATGTGCGGCTGTGGGGCTGGTTGGCGACTCCGGAGGGGGCAAGACCACAAAACGATCTGCAATACACCTATGTCAACGGCCGGATGATGCGCGACAAGCTCATCAATCACGCCATTCGTCAGGCCTATGACGAGTTGTTGCCTCCCGACCGCTTCGCCGCCTATGTACTCTATATCGAGCTGGATCCCCGTCAGGTGGATGTCAACGTTCACCCGGCCAAGCATGAGGTGCGCTTCCATCAGGCGCGACTGATCCACGACTTTATCTTTCAGGCGCTGTTTACCGCGCTGCGCCGCGAAGGGGTCAGCGCCGCTCATCAGGACGCGCCGCTGGCCGAAACCCTGGTCGAGTTGCCGGTCAGTTCGCAGATTGAATATCCCGGTCAGGCGCCACGCCCGGAGTGGTACGGTGCCGAGCACAGCTACCGGGCACCTGCACAGGTGCGGGAGGGGGGCGGTGGGGCTGGCCGAGCCAGCAATTATCAACCGCCCGAGCCCCCAAGCCGGGAGGCGATGCGCGGCATGGGAGCTCTGCTCACTACGCTGCCTATCGCAACTGCGACTGAGGCAGCTCCCGCACAGTCCACCGACACGGTGCCGTCACCCAAACAGGGGGGATGTCGCGCCCTGACACTGGTGGATCAGGCCTACCTGTTGATCGAGCGGGATAATCAGCTGGCGCTGCTCTCGCTGGTGCGCGCCGAGCGGGTGCTGCTGCGCCACTGGCTGCTGGAGACCTGGGGCCAGGGACTGGCGGCCCAGCCACTGTTGCTGCCGGTCTCCTTCAAATTGCCGAAGAATTTGATCGCGCTGGTGACCGAGCAGGAACGTTTGCTGAAACGGATGGGACTGGAGTTGAAAAGCGGGGGGCGCGACACCATGATCCTGACTCGGGTGCCGGCTCTGCTGCGCCAGACCGATCTGGTGCGTCTGTTACCCGAATTGCTGCAAATTATCGAGGGCGGATCTGACAGTGATGCTGGTCAGCAGGCTGAAGTATTATGCCAATGGCTGGTGGAGCAGGGGATAAGCCGCGAGAAGATATACGATTTTTCAACTGCCAGTCGTCTGCTGACGGAACTTGTGACCGATTTCAGTGACCAACTGGCAGACATTCGCATGGTGCGCCCCCTTTCGCTGGCGACCGTGCTGGAGGAGTTTGAACATGGCGAGTGACTTGCCGACCGCAATTTTTCTGATGGGGCCGACGGCCTCCGGCAAGACGGATCTCGCCATTGAACTGTGCCAGGCGCTGCCCTGCGACATCATCAGCGTCGATTCGGCGCTGATCTATCGCGGCATGGATATAGGTACGGCCAAGCCGACCGCCGATGAACTGGCACGTGCCCCGCACCGGCTGATCGACATTCTTGACCCCGCCATGAGCTATTCGGCAGCCGATTTTTGCAAGGATGCCCTGCGGGAGATGAAAGAGATCGCCGACCGTGGCCGTATTCCGCTGCTGGTAGGCGGCACCATGCTCTATTTTAAGGCGCTGCTGGAGGGATTGTCCCCGCTGCCCTCCGCCGATCCCGCCATTCGTGCCGGGATTGAGGAAGAGGCTGCCCGCCTCGGTTGGCAGGCGCTGCACGACGAGCTGGTGCGCATCGACCCTGTGGCCGGGGCGCGGATCCACCCCAATGACCCGCAGCGACTCTCTCGGGCGCTGGAGGTCTACCGTATCAGCGGCAAGACCCTTACCGAGCTGACGCAGGTGCAGGGGGAGGGCTTGCCCTATCGGGTGCTGCAGTTTGCCATCGCCCCGAGCGATCGTGCCGTGCTGCATCAGCGTATCGAACAGCGCTTTGACAAGATGCTGCAAGGTGGCTTTGAACAGGAGGTTCGTACGCTGATGGCGCGCGGCGATCTGCACCCGGATCTCCCCTCCATTCGCTGTGTGGGTTATCGCCAAATGTGGGACTACCTGTGCGGTGAAGTGGGGTATGATGAGATGCGTTATCGTGGCATTGTTGCCACACGCCAATTGGCAAAACGACAGATGACCTGGTTGCGCGGCTGGCCCGACGTGACTTGGTTGGAATCTGGTGAGTCTGGCAATCTCGACCGCGTGCTTGCTCGCGCTGGTGCGGCTTGACACTCCCTGTATAATCAGGTTGTTATATTGATATTCGGTGTTTAAAAACAACAAACTATAAGGAAAAGAAAAATGGCTAAGGGGCAATCTCTCCAAGACCCGTTTTTGAATGCGCTGCGCCGTGAGCGGATTCCTGTTTCTATCTATTTGGTGAACGGCATCAAACTGCAAGGTCAGATCGAGTCTTTTGACCAGTTTGTTATCCTGCTGAAAAACACCGTGAGCCAGATGGTTTACAAGCACGCCATCTCGACTGTCGTACCGGCCCGTGCCGTCAATCATCACCAGCCCACTCCGGGTGGCGCGGCTGATGAACAGGGTGATGCCGAGGCGTGATATCCCTGGGCGAGTCGACTCGCCAACTCAGATTCATCATGATTCCTGTTAAGGAGCAAGCGCTTGTTTGACCGTTATGAAGCTGGCGAACAGGCCGTTCTGGTGCATGTCAACTTCAGTGATGAGGGTGAGCGGGAGGATCTGGAAGAGCTCAAGATGTTGGTGAGCTCGGCCGGAGTCAATGCGCTGGGGGTAATTACCACCAGTCGCAGTGCGCCCAGTGCCAAATTTTTTGTCGGCAGTGGCAAGGCTGAAGAGATCGCGTCCCAAGTCCAGATGCTGGATGCCGACGTCGTCATCTTCAACCATGCCCTGACCCCTGCCCAGGAGCGCAACCTGGAGCGTCTGTTCCAGTGCCGGGTGGTGGACCGAACCGGCCTGATCCTCGATATCTTTGCCCAGCGCGCCCGTACCCACGAAGGTAAACTGCAGGTCGAACTGGCCCAGTTGCGCCATCTTTCCACTCGTCTGGTGCGAGGCTGGACCCACCTTGAGCGTCAAAAGGGCGGGATCGGTCTGCGTGGCCCGGGTGAAACCCAGCTTGAAACTGACCGACGTCTGCTGCGGGAACGCATCAAGGCGATTTTGCGTCGGCTCGACAAGGTGGCCAAGCAGCGGGAGCAGGGACGCCGCGCCCGCAACCGCAACGAAGTGCCGACGGTGTCACTGGTTGGTTATACCAACGCCGGAAAGTCCACTTTGTTCAACCAACTTACAGCTGCCAGCGTGTATGCTGCCGACCAATTGTTCGCAACTCTGGATCCCACCCTGCGTAAACTGGTGATCCGGGATGTGGGTGATGTGATTTTGGCGGATACAGTTGGATTTATTCGACACTTGCCCCATGATCTGGTCGCGGCCTTCAAGGCGACCCTGCAGGAGACCCGTGAAGCGGATCTGCTGCTGCATGTGGTGGACTGTGCCGATGAGCAGATGCAGGAGAATATCGACTCCGTGCAGCAGGTGCTCGCCGAGATCGAAGCCGATGACAGGCCCCAGCTGATGATCTGCAACAAGATCGACAAGCTGGCGGATCGTCCGGCAGGTCTGGAGCGAGATGACGAGGGGCGCCCGTTGCGCGTCTGGTTGTCGGCCCAGACTGGTGAAGGTTGTGAGCATCTGTTTACGGCGCTGACCGAATTGCTGGCTGGCTCCATGGTGCATCACACCCTGCAGTTGCCTCCTTCTGCCGCGAGATTGCGCAGTGCGCTCTATCAGCTGAAAGGGATTGAGCAGGAAGGTTTTAGCGAGGAGGGTGATTTCGTGCTGGAAGTCCGCTTGCAAGTGGCCGACTGGAACCGCCTCGTGAAACAGGAAGGTGAGAGTTTACAACGCTTTATCAGGCATTGATTCGTTGATGAAGATGAACCCTTAGGGGCTTCGCAACGTATGATGGCCCGATAGAGATGATATCCATCCGCATGTATTAATGGAGACGCTGATGGCTTGGAATGAGCCTGGTAACAACGGCAAAGACCGTGACCCTTGGGGGAATAACGGCAAGAATCAGGGACCCCCTGATCTGGATGAAATGCTGCGCAAAGTGAGTCGCCGTTTCGGTGGCTTGTTTGGTGGCGGCAAATCTGGCGGCGATGTAGGTCGCTTTGGTATCTCCATCGCGCTGGTTGTGGCTGTGGTGGTGTGGGTCGTCAGCGGCTTCTACACCATTCGCGAAGCGGAGCGTGGTGCCGTGCTGCGGTTTGGCAAGTTTTCCCATATTGTCGAGCCGGGCCTGCGCTGGAAGCCGACCTTTATCGATCAGGTGATCCCGGTGGACGTCGAGTCCGTGCGCTCCCTGCCTGCCTCCGGTTTCATGCTGACTCAGGATGAGAACGTGGTACGGGTCGAGATGGACGTGCAGTACCGTGTGGTCAATCCCGAGCAGTATCTGTTCAGCGTGACCAATGCCGACGAGAGTCTGGGTCAGGCCACCGATAGCGCCCTGCGCTATGTAGTGGGTCATACCCGGATGGATGACGTGCTGACCACCGGTCGTGAGAAGGTGCGTCAGGAGACCTGGCAGGTGATCGATGGCATCATCGAGCCCTACCAGATGGGTCTGCAGATCGTCGATGTCAACTTCCTGCCGGCGCGTCCGCCGGAAGAGGTGAAAGATGCGTTTGATGACGCCATCTCCGCTCAGGAGGATGAACAGCGCTTCATTCGTGAAGCAGAAGCCTATGCTCGTGAAGTGGAGCCCAAGGCCCGTGGCCAGGTGAAGCGTCTGGAACAGGAAGCGGAAGCTTACAAATCCCAGATCGTGTTGAAAGCCCAGGGTGAAGTTGCTCGCTTCAACGAGCTGCTGCCCCAGTATCAGGCTGCCCCCGAGCTGACCCGTGAGCGTATCTATCTGGAAACCATGGAAGAGCTCTATCAGCAGGCCAACAAGGTGGTGGTCGACATGCCGGCTGGCAACAACAGCATGATCTACCTGCCGCTCGACAAGCTGTCTGGCAAGCCGAAGGCTGCCCAGTCTGATCGTGCCACTGTCGCCCCGGTCACAGAGCAGGTCCCCGTTTCCAACGAGGGTGCCAACTCTACCCCGACAACGCCGCTGCGTAGCGGTGACCGCTTCAGCTCAGGGAGAAACTGATAGATGAAAAAGCTAGCTATTGGTGCAATCGCTGTCGCGGCCATGGTCTGCTTCTCCTCTGTCTTTATCGTTGATGAAGGTCAGAAGGGGATTGTGGTGCAGTTTGGCAAGGTGAAGCGGGTTGACTCCGGTGAACCCCGCCTCTATGAGCCGGGCCTGCACTTCAAGGTGCCGCTCATCGACCAGGTTCGCAAGATGGATGCCCGCATCCAGACCATTGACAGCCAGGCCGACCGTTTTGTCACCTCCGAGAAGAAAGACCTGATCATCGACTCCTACGTGAAGTGGAAGATCGAGGACTTCTCCAAGTACTACCTGGCAACTGGTGGTGGTAACAAGCTGCAGGCTGAAGATCTGCTCAAGCGCAAGATCAACAACGGTCTGCGTTCCGAGATCGGTAACCGCACCATCAAGGACATCGTCTCCGGTGAGCGTAGTACCGTGATGGAAGATGCCCTGAAGAAGATGGCGCGCTCCTCCGAGCTCGGTATCAAGGTGGTGGATGTGCGGATCAAGCAGATCAACCTGCCGGTGGAAGTCTCCAACTCCATCTACCAGCGGATGCGCGCCGAGCGTACCGCAGTTGCCCGTGAGCACCGCTCTCAGGGTCGCGAGAAGGCTGAAATCCTGCGTGCCGATATCGACCGCAAGGTAACCGTCATGATCGCCGACGCCGAGAGTAACGCTCGCCAACTGCGTGGTGAAGGGGATGCGGAAGCCGCCAAGATCTATGCCGACAGCTACAAGAAAGACCCCGAGTTTTTCAGCTTCGTGCGTAGCATGGAGGCCTATCGCAAGAGCTTCGCCGGTGGTAACGACCTGATGGTGTTGAAGCCGGACAGCGAGTTCTTCCGTTACCTCAAGTCTCCTCACGGCACCAAGCAGTAATCGCCACGAGGTCACATTCAAAGGGTCTGCATTGTCAGACCCTTTTGTTTTTGGTGCCAATGCCAGCCGTCGACCGAGGGGGCTGGTTGCATTGAGGAGGTCGGATGCTGACATCCATGCTGATGGGGTTGGGATTGCTGCTGTTGTTCGAGGGACTCGGCCCGCTGTTGATGCCAAGGGCATGGCAGCAGATGTTGCGGCTGCTGAGCGATCAGCCACCGGAGCAGTTGCGCCGTATCGGCGGCTCGCTAGTGGTTGCGGGTAGCGTGATCCTCTGGATGCTGAGTCGCTGAGTCTGGCGCAATGCATTGTCCAGCAGATAGCAGACAATAAAAAAGAGGCCGAAGGCCTCTTTTTTCATGCATGTCGTTTACTCAGGCACTGCGCTGCACGGCCATGTGGGCTAGTGTTTCCAGCGCCTGTTTGTGCGGGGAGTCAGGCAGGATGGCGAGGGCGGCAATGGCCTTGTCGGCCTCTTCCCTGGCACGCATGCGGGAGTACTCCAGCGCGCCGGTACGATCGAGAATGCCGAGGATCTGCTCAAGATGCTCCATGCCGTTGCGGTGCTCGATGGCATCGCGCACCAGCTGGCGCTCTTCCGGAGTGCCCACTTCCATGGCACGCAGCAGCGGCAGGGTTGGTTTGCCTTCGGCCAGATCGTCGCCGACGTTCTTGCCCATTTCCTCGCTCTGGGAGCAGTAGTCCATCACGTCATCAATGATCTGGAACGCGGTGCCCAGATACTTGCCGTAATCGGTCATGGCCTGCTCGACGGGCTCGGGCTGATGTGTCAGCACGGCGGCAAGGCGAGTGGCGGCCTCGAACAGCTTGGCGGTCTTGCAGTAGATGACCGTCATGTAGCTCTCTTCGGTGGTATCCGGGTCGTTGCAGTTCATCAGCTGCAACACTTCTCCTTCGGCGATGGTGTTGGTGGCATCCGAGAGGATCTCCATCACCCGCAGGTTGGAGAGTTCGGCCATCATCTGGAAGGAGCGGCTATAGAGGTAGTCACCGACCAGCACGCTGGCGGCATTGCCAAACATGGCGTTGGCGGTCTCCCGGCCGCGGCGCAGGTCGGATTCGTCGACCACGTCGTCATGCAGCAGGGTTGAGGTGTGAATGAATTCGATGATGGCGGCCAGTTTCAGGTGATCCTTACCTTCATAGCCCAGCGCACGCGCAGCCATCACGGTCAGCATGGGGCGCATCCGCTTGCCGCCGGCGCTGACAATGTAGAAACCCAGCTGATTGATCAGACTAACGTCGGACTGGAGTCGGGCCAGGATCAGTTCATTGACCGCCGTCATGTCGGCGGCACAGAGCGCACGGATAGTCTGTTGGTCCATAAGTCTCGTAACGTGACAGCAGCAATAACTGCGATTTTAGTAGTGGCAGGGATTCTACACGATTTCACAATGGGTTACAGTTAGGCGTTTATCCACGGCGGCAGATATGCGCACAAAATAAACTTTTTGCTAAATTGGCCTTGCCTGAGCAGATCGATTTGCGTAGAATGCCCGCCCATTGTTATAGGTTTTTGCGCATGTCTAGCCTTGAGCAAAAGACATGCCTTTACGGAGTTAATCAAATGTACGCGGTATTCCAAAGCGGCGGAAAACAACACCGTGTGGCCGAAGGTCAAATCGTTCGTCTGGAAAAGCTGAACGTTGAGACTGGCGCTACCATCGACTTCAACGAAGTTCTGATGGTTGCTGCAGGCGACACTTTTAAAGTAGGTGCTCCTTTCGTTGAAGGTGGCAAGGTTGTAGCTGAAGTTGTGGCTCACGGCCGTGGCGAGAAAGTGACTATCGTCAAGTTCCGTCGTCGTAAGCACCATCGTAAGCAAGCGGGCCACCGTCAGTGGTTCACTGAAGTCAAAATCACTGGCATCAGCGCTTAATTAGAGGAGTCCGATAAATGGCACACAAAAAAGCTGGCGGTTCATCCCGCAACGGTCGCGATTCTGAAGCTAAACGCCTGGGCGTGAAGCGTTTCGGCGGCGAAACAGTTCTGGCTGGCAGCATCATCGTTCGTCAACGTGGTACCAAGTTCCACGCTGGCACCAACGTTGGTCTGGGCAAGGATCACACCCTGTTCGCTACCGCGACTGGTAAAATCCTGTTCGAAGTTAAAGGTCCGCTGAATCGTAAGTACGTTAGCATCGTTGCTGAGTAATTACGGACCGCAAGGATCCGAAGCCCCGCCAACAGGCGGGGCTTTTGTTTTTCTGACGTCTTTCTGATGTCGTTGACGAAAAAACGGAACGCAGCTGACTTTGGCTCTGACGGGCATGATTGGCAAGATGCGTATCGCCCGCAGGGGTCTGTACCACTATAATTGCGTATCGGTTTTTCGAATTAAGGTGACGGTTACCTATGAAGTTTGTTGATGAAGTCCAGATTCGAGTCGATGCCGGTGACGGTGGTAACGGTTGTGTAAGCTTTCGCCGTGAAAAATATATTCCCAACGGTGGTCCGGACGGCGGTGACGGCGGTGACGGTGGCGACGTATATCTGATCGCCGACGAAAACCTCAATACCCTGATCGACTACCGTTTTGAGCGTTTCCATGCTGCCGAGCGCGGCGAGAATGGCCAGAGCGCCAACTGTACCGGTCGCCGCGGCAAGGACAAGATCCTGCGTGTGCCGGTCGGTACCCGTGCGACCGATGAAGATACCGGTGAACTGCTGGGGGATCTGACCCACCACGAGCAGAAGCTGCTGGTTGCCAAAGGTGGTTTCCATGGTCTGGGCAACACCCGCTTCAAGAGCTCCGTCAACCGTGCTCCCCGCCAGAAGAGTAACGGTACTCCGGGTGAAGTGCGTACTCTGAAGCTGGAACTGCTGCTGCTGGCCGATGTCGGCATGCTGGGTCTGCCAAACGCAGGCAAGTCTACCTTTATTCGCGCCGTTTCTGCGGCTCGCCCGAAAGTGGCTGATTACCCCTTCACTACCCTGGTACCGAACCTGGGTGTGGTGCGTGGTGAAAACTCCCGCTCCTTCGTGATCGCCGATATCCCGGGTCTGATCGAAGGCGCTGCCGAAGGTGCAGGTCTGGGAATCCGCTTCCTGAAACACCTCGAGCGTTGCCGCGTGCTGATCCACCTGGTGGATATCTGCCCGGTTGATGGCTCCGATCCTGCTGAAAATGCCGTGACCATCGTCAAGGAGCTGGAGAAGTACAGCCCGGAACTGGCTGGCAAGCCGCGCTGGTTGGTGTTTAACAAGATGGACCTGATCCTGGAAGAAGAAGCCCAGGAGGTGATGGATCGCGTCAAGGCGGCCCTGAACCACGAAGGTCCGGTCTATGCCATCACTGCCATCAGCAAGGAAGGCACCAAGAAGGTCTGCTACGACATTCTGGATCTGCTGGATACCATGCCCCGTCAGCTGGCGGAAGATGCCAAAGACGCCATCGAGAAGGTGGAGTTCAAGTGGGACGACTACCACAAGAACCAGCTGGCCAAGGCTGAAGCGGAAGCACTGGCTGCCTCTCTTGCCTTCGATGAAGGGCTTGATGATGACGATTGGGATGACGACGAAGATGATGGCGTTGAAGTCATCTACGTCCGTGACTGATCCCCGTCACTCTCATTGAAAACCGGAGCCTGAACAGGCTCCGGTTTTTTTATGTCTATCGAGCAGCAACTCATTAGGTATATTTGTGATGTCACTTATTGCCTGCTACTGATAACCGATTATACTGCCCACCAAAATTAACAATAACGAAACAATCATCTGGCGATGTCGATTGAATCGATATGCGCCACTGTATCTTATTGTTTTAATGGAAGGTTTACCTGTGGAAATATTTATGCGCAGATTTCTGCCTTAAGGGCTTGTTTGTGCATTTTTTTAGAGTATTCTTGCGCCCGTTTTGCCGGTTAATGCATGAATACGCAGGTTGGCCGGGCTAGGGAAAAGTAACATTAGGGCAGTCATATCATGTTGGAAAAGAGTCTCGAAGCACCTGCGGTCAATACTCGCCGTAATTTGTTGATGTTTCTGGTTCCGTCACTTATCGGGATCCTGCTGTTCATGACGCCGGTCGTCTATGACGGTAACGTCACCATCCCGGTGGCCGTGCTAGCCAAGCTGGTGCAGCGTGTTTTTGCCGATTATCTGGTCGCCATGGTCAGTGCGGTGATCACCACCACCATGCTGATGACGGTGATTGCCTGGTTGTTCAAGCCGGCGATTCTGGTGCGTCGTCCTTTCCTCAACAGCTTGTTCAATGTCTCCCCTTTCTGGGCCTGCGTGCGGGTATTGGGCGGTATCTTCGTGCTGCTGACCTTCTTCCAGGTGGGGCCAGAGGTGCTTTACTCCGGCGCAACCGGTGGACTGGTACTCAACGATCTGCTGCCGGTGCTGTTTTCGGTCTTCATTTTTGCCGGCCTGCTGCTGCCGTTGTTGCTCGATTTCGGGCTGCTGGAATTTGTCGGCACCATGATGACCCGCATCATGCGTCCGGTGTTCCGGTTGCCGGGTCGTTCGGCTGTGGACTGCTTTGCCTCCTGGCTTGGCGATGGCAGCGTTGGCATCCTGCTGACCAGCAAGCAGTACGAAGGGAAGTTCTATACCCAGCGTGAAGCCGCGGTGATTGGCACCACCTTCTCTGCCGTCTCCATCACCTTCTGTCTGGTGGTGATCTCCCAGGTGAAGCTGGAGCACATGTTCGTCCCCTTCTACCTGACCGTCTGTCTGGCGGGGGTGGTTGCCGCCATCGTGGTGCCGCGTCTGCCGCCGCTCTGCTGGAAGAAGGACATCTATGCCGATGGCACCCCCCTGTGCCGCAAGCAGGAAGCAGTGCCGCACCAGCACAGCGTGATGAGCTATGGTTTCGAGCGTGCCCTGACCAAGGCTGACAGCATGACTGATCTCGGCGCCGTCGCGCGGGAAGGGGTGAAGAATGCACTGGATATGGTATTTGGCGTGCTGCCGGTGGTGATGGCGATCGGTACCTGTGCCCTGATGCTGGCCGAGCACACCCCTATCTTCAACTGGCTTGGCGCCCCGTTTGTCCCCTTGCTGGAGCTGCTGCAACTGCCGGAGGCGGAAGCGGCTTCCAAGACCATCATGGTCGGTTTTGCCGACATGTTCATTCCGGCGGTGCTGGCCTCGACCATCGAGAGTGACATGACCCGCTTCGTGATTGCCGCCATGTCGGTGACCCAGCTGATCTATATGTCGGAAGTGGGCGCCCTGCTGCTGGGCAGCAAGATCCCGGTCAAGTTGTGGGAGTTGTTCGTTATCTTCCTGCTGCGCACTCTGGTCACCTTGCCGGTTATCGCCGGGGTGGCACATCTGCTGTTCTAAGGACGCAACGTAGTGAAAAACGGTCAACCTCGGTTGACCGTTTTTTTATGGCTTTTCCTCTTTTCTCCGGGCTTGATGGATGACGCGGGTTATTCGCAAAACGTCCTGCCTTGCAAGGTGTGGGTCATTCGCCGTGGGCTGAGTGTGGGTAACAAGAGAGAAGGGCCTGCGGGCCCTTGCTCATCAGTGTCCCTGCGGGTGGGGCTGTGCCGGCTTGCGGGGACACTGCACCAGCAGGGTATGGATGGTGAAGGTGCTGATCTGGGGGAAGCTCGGGCTAAATCCCCTCATCGGGTCGGTGCCCCCCATGCTCATCTGAACCTTGGTGAAGGTGTGCTGGCTGCGATCGGTTTCCTGATAGCCCTGCGGACAGCTCAAGCTTGCCTGTTGCTGGCAATCATCCGGCGCACTGCACTCGATCTGGAATCGTTGCAGCGAGGAATCTGCGGAGGTGAGCTCAGTGACAGTGGCAGGGGCGCAACCGGACAGCAATATACTGCCCAGCAGGACAATTCTCTGTGACATAAAAGGCGCGTGCTCTGTGGGACATGAAAAGGGGGGAGCGTGCCGGCAGGACCCTTGGTATCCCGCGCCGGCCGCCCTATGGGTTAGCGTGACGTTATGCTCAGATCGGACACTGGATGGTTAACGAGTGGACCGTGTTGGCGATGCGATAGGGCTTGGCTGCCTTGTAGATCTTCTTCTCGTCGTCATAGCTTCCCCCCAGATACTGGGTGCTGTAGAGCGTCTGCTGGCGGCGGTCGGCCTCCTTGTAACCTTGCGGGCAGGTCTGGTTGGCCTGTTGGAAGCAGGCTTTCATGCTGCTGCACTCGATGTAGAAGCCGAGCTGGCTGGGATCGGCAAGGTGCACCGGGGTGACGGTAGGGGCGGGGGGAGACAACAGGGCGCAACCGGAGAGCGTCAGCGCGCCCAGCAGAACGAGATGTTTTGACATAGATAACCTGAACAGTGTGGTGTGACAAAGAGTGAGGGGGAGTCTATTGCTCCCCCTTCGCTATAGGGGCACCGTTATAACCAGCCGGGGGCGCTCAGGCCAGCCCGCAAATGTAAGAAAATATGATCCCCCCCGGGCTTGCGCGGCCAGCAGGATGAGCGTTCAAACAATACTTGCCTGAGATTTGTTCCGTTCGATTGCTGCCGCTTGGCAGGCAGAGTGTGGCAGGAGATAGTGATTCATTCAGGTATCCCATGCTACATTGCCCCACTTGTTACTGGCCTGTAAATCAATGGAGTGACCCATGTCTGCCATCCCCTATTCCGTGCTCGATCTGGTGCCTGTTGCCGAGGGTTCCCATCCTGCCGAATCGTTCCGCCATTCGCGCGATCTGGCGCAACATGCCGAGGGTTGGGGCTACCGCCGCTACTGGCTGGCTGAGCACCACAACATGCCGGGCATTGCCAGTGCCGCCACCTCGGTGCTGATCGGCCATTTGGCCGAGGCCACCACCACCCTGCGGATCGGCGCGGGTGGCATCATGCTGCCGAACCACTCGCCGCTGGTGATTGCCGAGCAGTTTGGCACCTTGGCTTCGCTCTATCCCGACCGCATCGACCTTGGCCTTGGCCGCGCCCCCGGCACCGATCAGCGCACCATGCGGGCTCTGCGGCGAATGCGCAGTGGCGAGGTGGATGATTTCCCGGCCGATGTACGCGAGCTGATGAGCTACTTTGGCGACGAGATTGGCTCCGTGCAGGCGGTGCCCGGCCAGGGGCTGCATCTACCCATCTGGCTGCTTGGCTCCAGCCTATACAGCGCGCAACTTGCAGCGGCGATGGGCTTGCCATTCGGTTTTGCTTCCCATTTCGCGCCCGCCATGTTGCTGCAAGCGCTGGAGATCTACCGTAGCCAGTATCGCCCCTCTGCGCGCTGGCCCAAGCCCCATGCGGTGGTCTGCATCAACATGATCGCCGCCGACAGCGAGCGGGAGGCACGCTTCCAGTTCACTACCGTGCAGCAGCAGTTCTTGCGCCTCCATCGCGGTGATGCGGGCAAGCTGCCCGCGCCGGTCGTCCAGCTTGGCGACGAGTGGGCACCCCGTGAGCTGATGGCGATGGAGCAGACCCTGGCCCGCTCTCTGGTGGGAGATCCGGAGCAGGTTCGTCACGGTCTCAAGGCGCTGCTGGCGGAAACCCGTGCCGATGAGCTGATGTTCAATGGCCCCATCGTCGATCATCAGGCCCGACTGCGCTCCTTTGAAATTGCCGCCGAGCTGATGCAGAGCCTGTAAGCCATGACGAACCCTACTGTCGCGGTGGATGAGGTGTATTGGAATCCCATGGTACCGGAGCTGTCGGTTACCGATCTGGCTCGATCTCTGGTTTTCTATACCGGTTTGTTGGGCTTCTCGGTCCGCTATCGGCGCGATGACCCTCCTTTTGCTTATCTTGAACAGCAACAGGTACAACTGATGCTGGAGCAGGTACATCCGGCGGGTTGGCAGGTCGGGGCGCTGGAGCCACCGTTCGGTCGGGGGATCAATCTGCAGATGGAGCTGACCGAGATCCAGCCGCTACTCGACCGCTTGCAGGCCCCCGGGATTGCACTTTTCCGGCAGCCCACTGAGGTCTGGTATCCAGTGGGCGAGATGCTGGCCGGGCAGCGCGAATTTTTGCTGCAGGATCCCGATGGTTATCTGTTACGGTTTGTGCAATATCTGGGGGAACGAGCGGCTGACTGACAAGATTATAATCTTAACCATCTGATTTTAAAGGACTGTCAGATGTCTGTCGGCTATCTGTCGTGTCACCTTTCGCGGCGCAAGCCCTATGCTGACCCTGTCAATTACCACAAGGAGTTCGAGATGATCGTCAGGAAGTTGAGATTGCAACGGGGTTGGTCTCAGGATCAGTTGGCAACGTTGACTGGTTTGAGTGTCCGCACTATCCAGCGGATCGAGCAGGGGCAGCAACCCGGACTGGAATCTCTCAAGGCCCTGGCCGCCGTCTTTGAACTAGATGTGGCTCAACTGGATGGATCTGAGCAACAGGAGCGCGAGATGAGAGGAAGTGACGCTATGGGTCAGGATGCGGTGCAGGTATCGGCAGAGGAGCGGGCGGCAATGCGCTATGTGGAGGAGCTCAAGGGCTTCTATCACCATGCCGCCAGCTACGTGGTGGTGATCTGCGGGCTGTTTGTCATCAACTACCTGAGCAATCCGGAGTATATCTGGGCCTGGTGGCCAACCCTGGGCTGGGGGCTGGGACTTGCCTCCCATGCTGTTCGGGTGTTTCAGCCCTTCAAGCTGTTTGGCCCCGAGTGGGAGCGGCGCCAGATCGAGAAGCGGCTGGGGCGCAAGTTGTAACTTCATTCGCCGGAAAACAGGGAACCTAAAACAGCAAGCCCGGCAGATTGCCGGCTTTGTTATTGGTGCGGGTTGTTGCAATCCCTGCGGCAGCGACCGCCAGATTGCTGCGTCCCCCTAGCTGGCGTGAACCGGGCAGGGGGTGGCGATCAGGGCATCATCCTCGTAGCGCCACAGGGTCAGGCTGTTGCCCCAGACACAGCCGGTATCGAGCGCCTTGATATCGCTCTTGCCGGTGTTGCCCATCAGGGCTGCCCAGTGGCCGAACACCAGAATGGGGTCGTCCACGTGATGCTCGCGCTGCTCGAACCAGGGACGCAGCCCCGGGGTCGACTCCTTGGGCCCCTTCTTGCATTTGAAGTCGAGACGACCGTCGAAATAGCAGAAGCGCATCCGGGTGAAGGTGTTGATGATGTAGCGGTAGCGGTCTATCCCGACCAGATCATCTTTCCAGCCATCGGGCTGGTCGCCATACATGTTGTGCAGCAGCCAGCTGTACTGGTCACCGCGCAGCAGGCTCTCTACCTCGCGGGCGCAGTTGCGCGCGGTGCGGACATCCCATGCGGGGGAGATCCCGGCATGCACCATCATGATGGGGAGATCCGGATGTTCGGCCAGCAGCGGGCGGTGGCGCAGCCACTCCAGCAGTTCATCCCGATCAGGGGCATCCATCAGGCTTTGCAGCTTGTCTTTCTTCTTGAGCGGTGCAACGCCATCGGCGACCGCCAGCAGGTGCAGGTCGTGGTTGCCGAGCACGGTGACGGCGCGGTTGCCCAGCCCTTTGACAAAACGCAGGGTATTGAGGGAGTCCGGGCCGCGGGCGACCAGATCGCCGCAGAGCCAGAGCACGTCATTTTCGGGATCGAACGCGGCAAGATCCAGCAGACGGCGCAAGTCGTCGTAACAGCCCTGGATGTCACCGACAAAACAGTTCGCCATGAAACCTCAGTTGATAAAATTGGGGATGGCCAGCGTGAAGGGGGCGATAGGCGCCTCGAACTGCTGACCAGAGCCATCTTGCAGGGTATAGCTCCCTTCCATCACCCCGAGCGGGGTCGCCAGCGGCACGCCGCTCTGGTAGCGGTAGGTCTCACCTTCGGCAATGACGGGTTGTTCCCCGACCACGCCCGAGCCTGCCACTTCCAGCATCTTGCCATTGGCATCGGTGATGAGCCAGCGCCGATGCAGCAGTTGCACCGGGCCAGGCCCCAGATTCTCAATCTCGATCAGATAGTGAAACTGGTAAGGGTCTTTGGAGCCCGCCACATACATGGGGTATGGGCGGATCTCGATGTGCGGGAGTGCCACAGGATCAGGCCTGTTGCTGATCCGCCAGCCAGTTGGCGATCATGACAAACTGCTCGAGGGAGAGATTCTCCGGGCGCAGGTTGCCATCGATACCAAGCTCGGTCAGCTGGGCGTCGGTGATGAAGTTGGAGAAGCTGTTGCGGATGGTCTTGCGACGCTGGCCAAAGCCTTCGGTACAGACGCGATTCAGACAACGAATGTCTTTTGCGACTATGGTCGGATTCTTGTGCGGGATCAGGCGAACCACGGCAGAGTCCACCTTTGGCGCCGGTTTGAAGGCACCCGGGCCCACTTCCAGCACAGGCACCACCTGGCAGTAGTACTGGGTCATCACGCTCAGACGGCCATAAGCCTTGCTGCCCGGGCCTGCTGCCAGACGCAACACCACTTCCTTTTGCAGCATGAAGTGCATGTCTTCAACCCGGTCGGCAAATTCGCACAGGTGGAAGATGAGCGGGGTGGAGATGTTGTAGGGCAGGTTGCCGAAGATGCGCAGCGGCCCCTTGCCTTCACCCATCAGGGTGCCGAAGTCGAAACGCATGGCGTCCGCTTCGATGACGGTCAGCTTGTCCTTGAGGGTCGGGTGCTCGCGCAGGCGAGCTGCCAGGTCCCGGTCCAGCTCGACCACGGTCATTTTGTCCATCTGGGCGGCAACCGGCTCGGTCAGCGCGGCCAGACCCGGACCGATCTCTACCAGATTCTGACCCGGCTGCGGGTTGATGGCGGCGACGATCTGATCGATCACATACCGGTCGTGCAAGAAGTTCTGACCGAAACGCTTACGGGCCGTGTGGCCCATGTGCACCTTACTGCTCATATCTTTTTTTCTCTACCATCTTGATGGCGTGGTTAATCGCGGTGACAAGGCTCCCCGGATCGGCCAGGCCCTTGCCTGCCAGATCCAGCGCGGTGCCGTGATCCACCGAAGTGCGGATGAAGGGAAGCCCCAGGGTGATATTGACCGAACTGCCGAAGCCCTTGTATTTGAGCACAGGCAGCCCCTGGTCGTGGTACATGGCGAGTACCGCATCCGCATCCTTGAGGTATTTCTCCTGGAACAGGGTGTCGGCCGGCAATGGGCCGACCAGATCGATCCCTTCCTGGCGCAGCGTGGCCAGGGCAGGTTCGATCACGTCAATCTCTTCACGTCCGAGATGGCCACCTTCCCCCGCATGGGGGTTGAGGCCGCAGACGTAAATACGGGGTTTGGCGATGCCAAACTTGGTGGCGAGATCCTCGTTGAGGATCCGGATCACCTTGCCGAGGCGATCCTCGGTGATGGCCATCGCTACATAGGCCAGCGGAATATGGGTAGTCGCCAGTGCGACCCGCAGCCCCTCGGTTGCCAGCATCATTACCACATCGGCGGTGTTGGATTGCTGTGCAAAGAACTCGGTGTGGCCGCTGAACGAGACCCCGGCCTGGTTGATGATCCCCTTGTGCACCGGCCCGGTCACCACGGCGGCAAATTCGCCGCTCATGTTGCCATCACAGGCGCGCTGCAGGGTTGCCAGCACATAGGCGCCATTGCTTTCGTTCAGCTCGCCCGGCACCACGGCGGTACCGAGAGAGACAGAACATACCGTCAGGGTACCCGCCCGCTGGGGGCGGGCAGGGGTGGCGGCATCGTAGGGCTCAAGCTTGATGCTGAGCCCAAGCTGAGCTGCCCGCTCGCGCAGCAGCGCCGGATCGGCGATCACCACCAACTGGTGGGGCCAATCCTGCTGGGCAATCTGCAGCACTAAGTCCGGGCCGATCCCGGCCGGTTCGCCCGGGGTAACGGCAAGGCGACGGCAGCTCATCAGCTACCGGATCCTTCGATCTGGATGTAGGCCTCGTCACGCAGCTCATCCAGCCACGCCTGGGACTCTTCCACGAAGCGACGGTTGTAGATCAGCTGGTAGGCGCGCTGCTCCTGAGCCTTGTCGGTCGCATCCTGGCTGCGGCGCTCTTCCACCTGCACGATGTGCCAGCCGTGGCTGGTACGGAACGGGGCACTGATCTGGCCCGGTTGCAGACGGTTGACCATGTCGCGGAACTCGGGGACATAGACGTTGGGATCAGACCAGCCCAGTTCGCCACCCTGCACCGCAGAGCCCGGATCTTCGGAGTACTTCTCCGCCATGCTGGCGAAGCTTGCCTTGCCGCTCTTGATGTCGTGCAGAATGCCATCCAGCATCCCTTTGGCTTTCTCTTCGCTCAGGATGATGGAGGGCTTGATCAGGATATGACGGGCCTTCACCTCGGTCTGCATCACTTGCTGCTGACCCTTGGTGTCGAACACCTTGACGATGTGCAGGCCGGCACCGGAGCGCAGCGGGCCGACGATGTCGCCCTTCTTGGCACCTTGCACCGCTTCCGCCATCAGGGTCGGCATCTCTTGCGGGCTCATCCAGCCCCAGTCGCCCCCTTCCAGCGCCTTGGGACCGTTACTCTCGGCAATGGCCAGTTTGCGGAAGTCGGCACCTTGCTTGAGGGCGGTCAGAATGCGCTCGATCTTGCTCTTGGCGGCATCCAGCTGGGCGGCAGTGGGGTTGTCCGGCAGGGCAATCTGGATATGGCCAACGTGGTATTCGTTCTGCTGTTGACCCTGTTTCTTCAGGATCTCCACCACCTGCTTCACCTCCTGCTCGGAGATGTTGATACGGCGGCGCACCTGGTTGCGGCGCACCTCGTTCATCAGGATCTCGCGGCGAACCTCTTCCCGATATTGGGCATAGGTCATCCCTTCACGGGCGAGCTGGGCCCGCAGCTGATCCAGGGTCATCTTGTTGTCGGCAGCGATGCCCTGAATAGCCTGTTCCAGCTGGGTGTCGCTGATCTTCAGCCCCTGGCGCTCCGCCAGTTGCAGCTGCAGGCTCTCCTGGATCAGGCGATCCAGCGCCTGTTTGCGCAGGGTGGCATCGTCAGGCAGGGACTGGCCGCTCTCCTGGGCGGAGAGTTTTACCTTGTTGACCAGTGCGTCCTGTTGGCTGGACAGCACCACGTCCTTGTTGACCACGGCCAGCACCTTGTCCATCAGCTCGGGCGCAGCCAGTGCGGCCTGGCTCATGGCACCGAACATTCCCGCGGTCAGCAGGGCAATCAGGGTCTTTTTCATATCCATCTCTCAAGGCTGGGCCAGCATCATTGCTGGCCTTTCAGATTAAACGGGCGAACATAGGGCAACAGCTCGGTATCCAGGGTGACGCTGCGGCCACCGGTACCCACGCTGCCAAGTCCCTTCATTTCAAACTGCAGACCAATGACTTTTTCCGAAGTGGGCTTCAGGGTGACGTTGTCCGGCTGATTGTGCCACTCCAGGCTCATGTTGATGCTCCAGCAGCAGGAGTCGTATTTGACACCGATCTTGCGGTCAATGTTCACATCCTGCTTGATGTCACGGTAGTAACCGCCATACATCTGCCACTGATCGGCGATCGGCGCCATCATCACCAGACCCGCCTGGCTCAGATCTTCTGCCAGCGCCGTGTTGGTCGGATAGCGATAGTCCAGGTTGCCATCCTTGATGTAGCGGTAGTTGACCTGAGTGGTCAGCTTGCCGGTCCGGTACTCGACTGCACCGTTGCCAGCCGTAAATTCACCCTCGGAGGTATCGTACTGGGTCCCCGCATGGGCAAACCACTCATCGGTGATCCGGGCATCCCCCTCAAACGAGAGCAGGGAGCGTGCGTTGGTACTTTCCGGATTTGAAGGGTAGAGGCGCACCTTGGGTGGTGTCATTTCGAAGGCCTGGGCCACCGCCAGACGCAACCGTTCATCACCCACATTGTCATAGACCCGGCTGGTCAGGCCAACGGTGACCCGATTGGCATCGCTGATGCGGTCGAGACCGGCAAAGCGGCGGTCACTGAACAGGCTGTAGTAGTCCTGACGGGTGGTGGTGGAGTCGTAGATCCCGATCTCGTCCTGATTTTTGTAAGGGATATAGAGGTACTGGAACTCGGGTTCCAGGGTTTGGGTACCCTTGCCATCATACCAGTCGAGCGGCCGATCGAAGTTGACGCCCCCCTTGAGGCGGAAGGAGGGCAGAGTACGGGTAATGGTGCCCTCTTTCAGGGTCAGCTGTTTGCTGTCTGCATCGGTGAAGCGGCTGCGGTCCTGGCTAACCAGATTATCGGGTACCTCCTGGTTGTAGGAGGTAAACATCAGCTTGTACTGACTGGTCAGGTAGTAACCCGGTGCATCCACCAGGGGCACGGTCAGGGTTGGCGCCAGATGCAGGCGGGTGGCGGTATAGCGCTCACCTGCTTGCAGAGTGGCGGCACTGCTACTGTCATAGCCAAACTTGGTCAGTTCACTGTTCCAGGCCAGATCGAACCACTTGCCTTGCTGATAGTAGTTGTAGTCGATACGCGGCAGCATCTCGTGGGGCAGCAGCGCATATGGGCTCAGGATCTGATAGCGGCGCACCTCGGAGGTGAGGTTCCAGTTAGGCTGGTAATAGCCGGCAGTAAAGGATTGCTGCAACTGACTGTCGACCTGAGTGCCCACTTGCGGGCTGAAGTCGTTGAAGTAGTTGTAATCCTTGTCGCGCACCTGGGTGTAGTCGATGCCAAAACGCAGGCTGCCATCCATCAGGGCGGAACCGTGGCGGACGTTCATCAGGTAGCGATGTCCATCGGACAGGCCAGCCAGACTCGGATTGCTCGGGCTGTACTGCTTGTCATCCGCCAGATTTTCAAAATAGAGGGTGCCGGTGTGGGCGGGGTCCGGCATGTAGCGGAACTCCACCTGTTCCATCAGGCCGCGTTTATCCATAAAACGGGAGGTGATGGTGGCATCATAGTTGGGGGCAATGTTCCAGTAGAAGGGCTGGGTGATATCCATGCCGTTGCTGGAGCTTTGCTTGTAACCCGGGTAAAGCAGACCGGTCTTCCGCTCATCCTTGATGGGGAAGTTGATATAGGGGAAGTAGAACACCGGGTAGTCATAGAGCCAGAGGCTGGCGTTCCAGGCTTCGCCGAACACCTCTTTCTGGTCGATGTCGATACTGCCCGCCTTGAGGGTCCACACTTCCTGACCGGGGGGGCAGGTGGTGTACTGGGCCCCCTCCATGGTGATGTTCTGGTTGTTGTTGGTCATCACCACGCGCTTGGCAAAGCCGCGCACCGGTGAGCCATGCACCTGATACTTGCCCTCTTCCAGTTCGGAGTTCTTGGTATCCAGGTTGGATTTGAGGGTCTTGTCGCTGGTGACGGTCACCTGACCGTCGTTGTAATAGATGTTGCCGATGGCGATGACATCCCGGCTCTTCTGATCGAGCTGGGCATAGTCGGAGTCAAACTTGCGAACCCCCTGACGAACCTTGACGTCACCTTCATAGACGGCGGTGCCGCCCTGTTTGGCCTCGAGACGGTCGGCATCAACCTCGACCGGTTGTGCGTTGGCATCCTGATCCGATGCAGGCTTCTCTATCTTGGGAACATAGTCATAGCAGAGACTATCGAGAATGCCGGTGGCTGGCGGCGCTTCGAACGGGGCTGCCTGCACCATTATAGGGGTGAGTGCGGGGGCCAGGCTGATAGTCAGGGCGATGGGATAGCGGTACCCCAGTGTCCATTTGGTCATGTGAAAGACTCGTGCAATCCGTGATAGATACGGTTGATCCAAGGCATGCATTTTACGACAGGTTTCATCGAGTTGACATTGCATGTCATTGCTTTATGTTAGCCCGCAATGATAAAGCATTATTGCGGCCAGGGCTAACAGCCAAGTGCTGCTTTCCACCTTGGTCCTCTACTTATGCACGATCGCGATTCCCTGCTATTGCAGTGGGCACGCCGTATTTCCGGTGATGCCAATCTTCAGTTGACCCTCATTTCCGGTGATGCCAGCTTCCGCCGCTACTCTCGTGGTGGTGGTCTGGTGTGGGTGGATGCCAATCCGAAAACCGAAAAAAATCATGAATTTGTTCGTAACGCGGCGGCCTTGCAGGCGCGTCAGCTGTTGGCGCCAGAGGTGAAGGCGGTGGACTACGAACAGGGGCTGCTGGCGGTCAGTGATCTGGGCGATACCCAGCTGATCAGCTGCCTGAACGAGCACAATGTGCTGGCCTGGTATGGCAAGGCGATTGATTTGCTGCCCCGCCTGGGGGCGGTTGAACTGGCGCTTGAACCCTTCGATGCGGCTTTTATGGCGCGGGAGAACAGCATTTTCCCCGAGTGGCTGCTGGGCCAGCATCTGCAGCTGACCCTGAGCCATGAAGAGCAGCAGTTGCTGGACGAGACCTTTGCCTGCCTCACCGCCTGCAATCTGGCCCAGCCGCAGGGGGTGATGCATAGAGATTTTCACAGTCGCAACCTGATGGTGTGTGGCGGTGATACCCCCGAGAGCAGCCGGCTGGCCATCATCGATTTTCAGGATATGGTCATCGGGCCCCTGAGCTATGACCTAGTCTCCTTGCTTAAAGATTGCTACATACGCTGGCCGGACGAGGTGATCGATGAAGGGATGCGCCACGGCTTTGCCACCCTGCAACAGGCGGGTCTGCTTGGCGAGCTCGATTATGCCAGTTTCCGTCGTGATGCCGATCTGACCGGCATGCAGCGCCACCTCAAAGCAGCCGGAATCTTTACCCGGCTCTATCATCGCGACGGCAAGTCCGGCTATCTCAAGGATATTCCCCGTACCCTCGGCTACGTGGTGGATGTCTGTCGCACTCACGGTAGCGCCTATCCGGTACTGGCCCGTTTTGGTCAGTGGTTGGAGCAGGTGGTGTTGCCGGGGATCGCCAATGCTGGAGTTAAATCATGAAGGCGATGATCCTGGCCGCTGGCCGTGGCGAGAGGATGCGCCCGCTGACTGACCTGCTGCCCAAGCCGCTGCTGGCGGTGGGGGGCAAGCCGCTCATCGTTCATCACATCGAAAAACTCAACGCTGCTGGCGTGACCGAGTTGGTCATCAACCACGCCTGGCTTGGCCACAAGCTGGTTGAGAGCCTGGGTGATGGCAGTGCGCTTGGCGTGACCATCCACTGGTCAGCCGAGGAGAGTGCGCTGGAGACCGCGGGCGGAATCGTGCAGGCGCTGCCACTACTGGGGGCAGACCCTTTTCTGGTGATCAACGGCGATACCTGGCTCGATGTCGATTATCACACTCTGGTCAGCCAACCCCTTGGCGATGATCTGGCCCATCTATGGCTGGTGCCCAATCCACCTCAACACCCAGCCGGGGACTTTGCCCTGCAAGAAGGGCGAGTCGTGGATACGCCGGCGTTTACCTTCAGCGGGGTCGGACTATATGATCCGGCGGCCTTTGCCGGTCTCGCGGGCGGTGCCCGCAAGCTGGCGCCCCTGCTGCGTGACTGGATGGCGCAAGGGCGGGTGGGCGGCAGCCTGCTCGCTGGCGAGTGGCGCGATATCGGCACGGTCGATCGACTGCGCGAGCTGGATGACCAGCTCCAGGCCCGCACTCATTAACTTCAAGAGGTCTTGAACCATGCGTATTTGGGGTAAGGTGCTGGGCGCCTTCTTCGGTTTTCTGCTCGGCAATATCATCGGCGCCCTGATTGGCCTCTGGATCGGCCACCGTTTCGACCGTGGCATGGGGCTGCAGGGGGCGTTTCGTCGCGGTCCGAGTCAGGAGCAGCAAGCCGTCTTCTTCCACGCCACCTTCTCGGTGATGGGTCACATCGCCAAGTCCAGCGGTCAGGTGACCGAGCAGGAGATCCGGGTTGCCTCCAACCTGATGGATCGGATGCGGCTCGTTGGTGAACAGCGCGCCCGGGCGCAGGAGTCGTTTCGTCTCGGTAAGGAGGCTGACTTCCCGCTGCGCGAGACCCTGGCCGAGTTCCGCCGTGCCAGCCTCGGCCAGCGCGACATTCTGCGCTTCTTCCTCGAAGTGCAGTTGCAGGCGGCCTTTGCCGACGGGCGGGTGGAGGAGGGCGAGCGCGCGATTCTTCATACCATAGCCGACGAGCTGGGGTTCAGTCGCATCGAGCTGGCCCGCATTCTGGCGATGGCCGAAGCGCAGATGAACTTCTTTAATCAGGCCCATGGCCAGTATCAGGGGAGCCATTCCGGTGGCCAGCAGTATCGGCAGGAGGCACCCTCTGCGGATCGTCTCAAGAATGCCTACCAGTTGCTGGGGGTGAGCGAGAGCGACAGCGATCAGGATATCAAGCGCGCCTACCGCAAGGAGATGAGCAAGCATCACCCGGACAAGCTGGCCGCCAAAGGGCTGCCGCCGGAGATGATGGAGATGGCCAAGGAGAAGACCCAGGAGATCCAGCAAGCCTGGGAGTGGATCCGCGAGGCGCGCGGCATCCGGTAAGTGCCAACGTCAGGTTGGAACAGACAATAAAAAGCCCCGCAGCAGTGCGGGGCTTTGTTTTGCCGTGTGGCGCAGGCCGGGTTATTTGGCCGGAATCGCTTCCAGTACGTGCACCAGCAGTTGCCAGAAACGTTCGACCGCCGGGATATGTACCTTCTCGTCAGGGGAGTGGGCACCGCGGATGGTCGGGCCGAAGGAGACCATGTCCCACTCCGGATAGGCGCTCTTGAACAGACCGCACTCGAGACCAGCGTGGATCACCATCACGTTGGGCATGGTGCCAAACAGGGTCTGGTAGCTGTTGCGTACCAGCGCCATGACGGGGGAGTCCACGTTCGGCGCCCAACCCGGGTAGGCACCGGTGAATTCGCAGCTGGCGCCTGCCAAGGTGAACAGGGAGCGGGTCATCTGCTCGATGCTCTCGCGGCCGGAGTCAATCAGGGAGCGGATCAGGCACTGGACGTACACTTCGCCATCCTGAGTCTTGATGACCCCCAGGTTGGTAGAGGTTTCGGTCACGCCGGGCATGGCATCGCTCATGCGCATCACGCCGTTCGGGCAGGCCATCAGGGCATCCAGCAGACGCTGCTGCAGGGAGACGCTCATCAGCTTGGCCGGTTTGGCGGCGCTGTTGACCAGCAGAGTCAGGTTCGGCTCGGTGGCGGCCAGCTCGGTCTGGTAGATACCGGTGTAGCGGTCAACCAGCGCCTTGAACTCGTTTACGCTGGCAGCGGGTACCAGCAGGGTGGCACGGGCTTCGCGCGGGATGGCGTTGCGCAGGGTGCCGCCGTGGATCTCGGCCAGACGAACACCCAGCGGCTCGGCTGCTTTGAGCAGACGTACCAGCAGCTTGTTGGCGTTGCCACGACCGCGATGAATGTCGCAACCGGAGTGACCGCCGCGCAGCCCTTTTACGGCCAGTTCGAACGCTTCACCTTCAGCAGCGTCAACCAGCTCGAGCGGGAAGCGGATATTGGCATCCACACCGCCAGCGCAGCCCATATAGACTTCGCCATCCTCTTCGGAGTCGGTGTTGAGCAGAATTTCGCCCTCCAGCCAGCCCGCTTCCAGACCGAAGGCGCCGGTCATACCGGTCTCTTCGTCTGTGGTCAGCAGCACTTCCAGCGGACCGTGCTTGATGGTCTTGTCAGCCAGTACGGCCAAGCAACCGGCCATGCCGATGCCGTTGTCGGCACCCAGAGTGGTGCCACGGGCAGTGACCCACTCGCCATCCACATAGGCATCGATGGGATCGGTCGCGAAGTCGTGTTTGGTGTCGGCGTTGGCCTGCGGCACCATGTCGATGTGGGCCTGCAGTACCACGGCTTTGCGGTTTTCCATCCCCGGGGTGGCCGGTTTCTTGATGATGATGTTGCCGACCTTGTCCTGCTTGACCGCCAGACCTTCTTCCTGTGCCCACTGGATGATCCAGGCGCTCAGTTTGGCTTCATGTTTGGAAGGGTGGGGAATGGAGCAGATCTGTTCGAAGAAATGCCAAATCAGTTTGGGAGAGAGAGAGCTAAGCTGTGCCACGTCGGGACTCCTTACCAGCACGGAATTAACAGGGCCCCATCAGCGGGCCGGGGAAGAGGATAACGATAATACAGTCAATCACACAAAAATGTGAGCAATCAGCGCAAATCGCAGGCAGCTTGTGCTGGCTGATGGCAACCAGGCAGTACGATCGTCAGGTTCGGACGACGCTGACCGATAGAAAAGAAAATGTGTGACCGGTCTCACAAAAATATTGAATTTAACGCACCGACTGGTAAATTAGCTCCCGTGGTTCGCCACCCGTCAGGATGACGATGAAAGCCTCCAGGGAACCGAAGCAAAGCAAGTGCGCCTCCATGGAACCGAGTGTTCGTTCAAGGATTTGAGCCCGCATTAAAGGTACGTAACTTGTTAAGCAATCAGGAGTTTCAATATGCCAGGCAGCAACTCAACCTATTGGTTTGCCCCCTCTTTGTATACCCAGGGTTTCAGCTACCCTAACCCCTTCGTCACTCGTCGCTAAGATGAGCTGCCCAACCAGGCAGAGGCGAGAAAGCAGCAGGTGCGTGAGGTAAATCCTCCCCCTGCTATTTTTTTATCTGCGATTTGCCGCACAGCCCATTAGGACTCTGCAGCAGGGACGGCAGGTTAGTCGTTTGGCGCTCTAGATGTGCCGAATGGAGAGGGTGATGCCGATTTTTCCTGTTTTTGGCATACGTTTGCCAGGCATTTTCTCTGCAAACGGTGCTATCATATCGGCCCAACAGCCTGTCCGCGGTTTGGACACATCATCTAACCGATCGCCGGATAAGCCCATCTTGCTTCCATTGTTATCAGATTTGCTGCCGAGGCTTAGCCCTGAGGCAGCCGAAGTGCAATCTGAATTCAGTCGGGCAAGGGCCGCCATTTACTGGCATCCGCAGAGATAATTGCGGATGTTGTTATTTTAAGTGATTGTTTTTAAATAACTATTCGAGATCGATAACATGCCGAAAAAGTTCTATGTGTCGTGGGACAACCTGCAACGTGAAGCTCGCCGTCTGGCTCGTCGTCAGCTGCCTGTCAGCCAGTGGAAAGGTATCATCGCGGTCAGCCGTGGTGGTCTGGTGCCCGCAGCCCTGATGGCCCGTGAACTTGGCATTCGTAATGTGGAAACCCTCTGCATCTCCAGCTATGACCATGACAGCCAGCGCGAGCTGGTGGTCGTGAAGGCTGCCACCACCGCCGGTGACGGCGAAGGCTGGCTGGTGGTGGAAGATCTGGTGGACACCGGCACTACTGCCAAGGCGATCCGCGAGCTCTACCCGAAAGCCAAGTTCATCGCGATCTTCGCCAAGCCGATGGGCGAAGCGCTGCTGGATGATTTCGAAGTGGCGATCCCGCAGGATACCTGGATCGAACAGCCGTGGGATATGGCACTGGAGTTCGCCACACCGATCTGCGACGAAAAGTAACGGGATCGGGATGTGACGCTCGCTGCGTCCATTGGTCGCAACCGGCAATAATGGTTTCACAGGGCTCCAATTTGGAGCCCTGTTTTTTTGTGTATCAATCTGTTGCAGGGTGGCTGATGGGCAGTAAAAGTGGTTAAGATGAGCTATTGCCTGATATGAATGGGACACTATCTTGGACTTGAACGAAGACCTAAACCTGACCGAACAGCTCTTTACCCGCGTCAAGAAGGTATTGGAAACATCCGAGATCTCTAACTCCAGTGCGGCTGATCTGGCGCAAGCCGAGTCAGACGAGATGTTTATCGACGGATCCATGTCAAAGAGCTGGTATCGCCTGCTGCGTCGCCCCTCCTGGACCTGGCAGGGGGCAGATCCCATCGAAGTGGAGCAGACCCTGGCCCGTATCGCCATGGCGACCGGCGAGCGTACCCACGATTGCTATCTCGATACCATCAAGGGCTATGTGCCCGGCAACTGGATCTACGAGTGGAGCCAGGTGGCTGGCAACTATTTCAAGCAGGGCCGAGAACTGCGCGAGAAGGGTGATCCTTCTGGCGCCTTGAAACAGCTGCTCAAGGCGGTGCGCTACTACTCCATCGCCAGCTATCCCCATCTCAAGGATGACGAGCTGGCGGATCAGGCCCAGCTGCTCGGTAACATGGCCTATCGCGAGGCGGGTCGCCTGTTCAAGGTGCCGCTCAAAGAGATCCAGGTGCCTTTTCGCGGCAAGCATATTCAGGGTTATCTCCACCTGCCGACGACCGAAAAACCGGTGCCGCTGGTGATTATCAGCGGCGGGATCGACTCCCTGCAGCTCGATTTCCTCAACTTCTATCTCAAACGGCTCGAGCCCAACGGTATCGGCATGCTCTCCCTCGATATGCCCGGGGTCGGCTATGCCGAGCATTGGCCGCTGGTGCAGGATACCAGCCGCCTTCATCAGGCGGTGCTCCATTACCTCTCCGAAGTGGCCTGGGTCGATCATCAGCGTATCGCCATGGTGGGGATGCGTCTGGCGGGCAATATCGCGGCCAGACTGGCCTTTATCGAACCGTTCAAGCTGCGCACCGTGGTTTGTGTCGGCGCCGGGGTCAATCAGGTGTTTACCAATCAGGAGCTGTTTGCCAAGTGTCCGCGCATGATGCGGGACAGTCTGGCCAACCGGTTGGGGGCTGATGCGGCGCAGTGGGATGGCATGCGTACCAAGTGCCAGGTATTTTCACTTAAAACGCAAGGATTACTGGGGACTCGCACCTCAGTGCCGATATTGAGTATTGGACACAAGCGAGATTTTATCTGTCCCGAGCAGGATGTACGGGCATTGGCGGCGGCCAGTCGTAACGGCAAGGCCATCGTATTTGACAAACAGCCTTTGCTGGAGGTGTATGACAAGGCACTGGACGAAATCGTCGAGTGGCTGAAACAGCATTTGTGTACCTGACATTGCGCTAAAGAACTGACGCCATCCCGAGGTGGCGCGGCTTGTTTAACAGGGAGGTTAGCATGTCTGAAAGAGTGACCTACAAGCGACTGCTGAGGCAGTTTGCTGCCATTGGCCCCTATTTGCGTGAGGATCTCTGCGAAGAGGGGCGTTATCGTTTCGACTGCCTGTCGGTCTGTGTCAGCGCCAAGCCGGCGCCGGACAAACGGGAGTTCTGGGGCTGGTGGCTGGTGCTGGAGCAGGACGATCACCATTTCCGTTACCACTATCAGCTCGGTTTTTACAATGCTGATGGCGAGTGGCTGGACAAGCCGATCCCCAAGAAGCACCAGGTAGAAGTGGAGCGGACCCTCAACCGTTTCTACAAGCTCATCAGCGACAAACTGACGGCTCTGGAGTGTCAGTTAGCGCCAGCGGATCAGGTCACCAATGAGTTGACCGTGACCGCTGCTTGATCCCTGATGCCCGGCGAGCAGCATCCCGCTGTTTGCCGGGCCATCAGTCAGCCATCTCCCCTTCCGACCGCAATCATCCGGGCATTTGCTTCATCTCCTCACCCCGGCGTTAATTGCCTTGCAGGGCTCCATGGCCGTGGGTATAAAGATATTCCTTACTTTTTTAGCCTTTATGCTCCCATGGAAAACAGAACCATAGTCGTCAAGTTGGGCACCAGCGTGCTCACAGGGGGGTCTTCCCAGCTCAATCGTGCCCATATGGTCGAGCTGGTCAGACAGTGTGCGGCCTTGCACCGTCACGGCCATCGGGTCGTGGTTGTCACATCAGGAGCTATCGCCGCCGGGCGTGAACATCTGGGTCACCCGCCACTGGCGCCAACCCTTCCCAACAAGCAGATGCTGGCGGCGGTTGGTCAGACCCAGCTTATTCGGGTATGGCAGGATCTGTTCAACCTCTACGGTCTGCATATCGGCCAGATGCTGCTGACCCGCGCCGATCTGGAAGATCGGGAGCGCTACCTCAACGCCCGCGACACCATGCGCACCCTGCTCGATCACCGCATTATTCCGGTCATCAACGAAAACGATGCGGTGGCGACCGCCGAGATCAAGGTTGGCGACAACGACAACCTCTCCGCGCGGGCCGCCATTCTGGCGGATGCGGATCTGCTGATCCTGCTAACCGACCAGAAGGGGCTGTTTACCGCCGATCCGCGCACCAATCCCGACGCCCAGCTGATTGAAGAGGTGCAGACCATCGACGATACCCTGCGCTCGCTGGCAGGTGACAGTGTCAGCGGCCTCGGCACCGGCGGCATGGCTACCAAGCTGCAGGCCGCCGATGTGGCACGCCGCGCTGGTGTCAACGTGGTGATCGCGACCGGCCAGATGCCGGAGGTGATCGGCCGTCTTGCCAAGGGTGAGCGTATTGGCACCCTGTTCCCGGCGCTGGCGTCCCCGCTGGAAGGGCGCAAGAGCTGGATCCTGGCAGGCCCGCCCCCTCACGGTGAAGTGCATGTGGATCAGGGGGCCGTCGCCGCCATGAAGGAGAAAGGCTCCAGCCTGCTGCCAAAGGGGATCGTCGCAGTCAAGGGCGACTTTATTCGAGGCGATGTGGTGCGCATTCTTGATCCCAAAGGCGCCGAGCTGGCCCGCGGCATCTGCCGCTACGACCATCTGGAGCTGGATAAGCTGCGCGGCGTCCACTCGGATCAGATTGAGCAGGTACTGGGCTATGGATATGGTTCAGTAGCCATCCATCGAGACGATATGGTGCTGCTCTAATCAGGGCGGCACGGCATGAACAAAGGGAAATGAGATGAGTCTGGAGAAAATGGGGCAGGCGGCCCGTGAAGCTGCCTATCAGCTGGCTACCATCAGCACGGCGCAGAAGAATCGGGCGCTGGCCGCCATTGCCGATGAGCTTGAGGCGCGCAGTGAGCAGATCCTTGCTGCCAACGACAAGGATATTGCGGCTGGCCGTGAGGCGGGCTTGTCAGAAGCCATGCTGGATCGCCTGCTGCTCAATCCGGCCCGGCTGGCCGGGATCGTGGCAGATGTGCGTAAGGTGATCACGCTGGACGATCCGGTCGGCGCCGAAATGGATAGCCGGGTGCTGGAGAATGGCCTGCGCCTCTCTCGTCGTCGGGTGCCCATCGGGGTTATCGGCGTCATCTACGAGGCGCGTCCCAACGTCACCATCGACATCGCCAGCCTCTGCCTCAAGACCGGCAACGCCAGCATACTGCGCGGCGGGCGCGAGACCTTCCACTCCAATCTGGAGCTGGTGCGGGTGATCCAGCATGCCTTGGCGGCCTCCGACCTGCCCGAGGCGGCAGTACAGTACATCGACAACCCGGATCGGGCGCTGGTGGCCGAGCTGCTGCGCCTCGACCGCTATGTGGACATGATCATTCCACGCGGTGGTGCCGGCCTGCACAAGATGTGCAAGGAGAACAGCTCCATTCCGGTCATCATCGGCGGCTTTGGCATCAGCCACATCTTCGTCGACGAGAGTGCCGATCTGGTGCGCTCTCTGGCGGTTATCGACAACGCCAAGGTGCAGCGCCCCTCCGCCTGTAACGCCCTCGATACCCTGCTGGTGCACGAGAAAGTCGCTTCGACTTTCCTGCCGCAGCTGGTGATGCTGATGAACGAGCGCAAGGTGACGCTGGTGGCCGCTCCCAACGCCATGACGCTGCTGGCGGGTGCCGACAACCTGTGCGAGGCGGGGCCGGAGGATTTCGATACCGAGTGGCTGGGGCTGACCCTGGGGGTCAAGTTGGTGGCGGATGTGAACGAGGCACTGGCCCATATGCGCGAGCACAACGCCGGTCACTCCGATGCCATCCTGACCAACGATCTGGCCAACGCCGAGCGTTTCGTCAATGGGGCCGGCTCGGCGGCTGTCTATGTCAACGCCTCGACCCGCTTCACCGATGGCGGCCAGTTTGGGCTGGGCGCTGAAGTGGCGGTGTCGACCCAGATGCTGCACGCCCGCGGCCCCATGGGGCTGACCGAGCTCACCAGCTACAAGTGGGTAGGGCAGGCGGATTATCTCAGCCGCGCCTGATAACCGGTTGTTTCAGATATAAAAATGCCGACCACTGGGTCGGCATTTTATTTGGCGGATATCGCAAGGATATCAGGGGCTCGGGTTACTCCCCCTGATAGAGCACCTTGTCACCGGATTTGAGCACATAGCCCTTCCAGGGGAAGAGGGTGTAACCGCTGCCCTGCCACGACCAGTTGCCTTCCATGCCCTGACGGGCAAGCTGGTGCTGCTCGCCGGTGGGCAGGGTCAGCTCGGCCTTGCTCTGATCGGTGTTGAACATCACGAAGGCGCTGCTGGTCTGGCTGGCATCGGTCGGATTGAGCCGGATACCCTCTTCAAACAGGCGCACACATTTGCCAGTCAGCGCTGACCACTGATAGCCCGCACTGCCGATACAGCCGTGGCTGTCGCGATCGCCGCCCACCAGATGTTGTTCCGGTGTACTGCATGCCGCCAGCAGCAGAGAGGCGGCCATCAGAGTCAATGTGCGCATGGTTACTCCTGAAGATCCCGTTCGATGACGATGTTGGAGAATCCCAGCTCCTTGAAGTAGTTCTCCTGGTAATCCCTCACGCTTTTCTTGTCACGGCGACATACCTGAGCCAGCTGGGCCTCCATGGCGTGAAAACTGGTGAGATCCAGCCCTTCGGCAGCGGCGATGGCGTCGTAGATGCTGCGGAACTTGTCGTTCGCGTAGCCGATCTCTTTGGCCTGCTTTTTATAGGTATACGTAATCTTAAAGGCCATCTTGCCCTTCCTTCTTCGATTTGGCTTGCTTGCGCTGGACGTAGAGGTAGAGGCTTTCGACCTTCTCCCGAGCCCAGGGGGTCTTGCGCAAGAACTTCAGGCTGGACTTGATGCTGGGATTATCGGTGAAGCAGCGGATATTGATCTGCTGCCCCAGCTCTTCCCAGCCGTAGTGTTCGACCAGCGCGGTGACGATGGCTTCCAGCGTCAGCCCGTGCAGCGGGTTGTTTTTCTGCGAGGCGTTTGGTTGCTCGCTCATGCCTGCTCCGCCAGCTTGGCAAAGGGCTGACCCATGCGGGTGGTGACGCCATTGGCCAGATGGGGTTCGAAACCGGCCAGCATGCCCGGGCCAAACAGGCAGACCACGGTGCTGCCCAGCTTAAACAGGCCCATTTCGGCGCCTTTCTGCAGGGTAATGGCTTCGTCGCCGGTGTAGTCCCAGCGCACCACCTTCTTCTCTTTGGTCGGCGCAATGTTGCCGGCCCAGATGGTCTCGATGCTGGCCACAATAGTGGCACCAACCAGCACCAGCGCCATCGGGCCGTGCGGGGTGCGGAAGGTGGCGACCACCCGCTCGTTGCGGGCAAACAGGTTGGGCACGTTCTCGGCGGTGAGCGGGTTGACGGAGAAGAGATCCCCCGGCACGAACACCATGCTCTCCAGCACGCCGTCCAGCGGCATGTGGATGCGGTGGTAATCCTTGGGCGCCAGATAGATGGTGGCGAAGTCGCCATCCTTGAACGGCGCCACCAGATCCTCATAGCCGCCCAGCAGCTCGCGGGCGCTGTAGTCGTGGCCCTTGGCCTGAATGATGCGACCCTGCTGGATCGGACCGAGCTGGCTGACGGTACCATCCACCGGCAGCGCCAGGGTCATGGCATCTTCTACCACCGGGCGGATACCGGGCTTGAGCTCGCGGGTGAAGAAGGCGTTGAAGCTCTTGTAGTGGGCCGGGCTCTCGTGCAGCGCCTCGCTCATGTCGACCTTGTACTGCTTGATAAAGGCCTCGATCACTTTGGTGGTGATGTTACCCGCTTCGGCGGCGGCAAATTTGCCGATCAGACGGGAGAGGGCGTGCTTGGGCAGACAGTATTGACCGGCAATTTTCAGGTTGTCAGTAATGCTCATGTTCATCATCAACGTAGGTTTATTAGGGTCACAGGCGCGCCTGTTGGCGACCGTGACGGGCTTCCTGCATGGTTTCCAGGATGCGGTGATAGTTGTGGAAGCGATCGGCGCTGATAGCGCCCGCGTCGACCGCGGCGCGCAGGGCACAGCCGGGATCGTCCTTGTGGGTACAGTCGCGGAACTTGCAGCCACCCAGATAGTCGCGAAACTCAACGAAGCACCAGGTGATGCGGTCGGCTTCCAGATGCCAGAGGGCGAACTCGCGGATCCCCGGGGAGTCGATGAGATCGCCACCGCTCGGGAAGTGGTAGAGCCGCGCCGTGGTGGTGGTGTGCTGGCCGAGCCCCGAGTTTTCGGAGATCTCGCCGGTGAGTACATCCAGCCCCGGCATCAGGGCGTTGGTGAGCGACGACTTGCCCACCCCGGACTGGCCGACGAAGATGCTGATCTTGTCGGTCAGTGCGGCTTTAAGCTCATCCAGCCCTTCACCGCTCTCGCAGCTCACCAGCAGCACCTCGTAATCGAGTTTGCGGTAGGTTTCGAGCTGGCTTTCGATGCGCGTTCTGGCAGCATCATCGAGCATATCGACCTTGTTCAGCACGATGAGGGGGCGGATCTCCACATCCTCGGCGGCCACCAGATAGCGGTCGACGATGTTGGTGGAGAACTCGGGCATCACCGCCGAGACGATGATGATCTGGTCGATATTGGCGGCGATGGGTTTGACCCCGTCGTAGAAGTCCGGCCGGGTCAGTACCGAGTGGCGTGGATGCACCGCCTCGATGACGCCCGCTGTCGCGGCATTGAGGCCGGGACGCCACACCACCTTGTCGCCGCACACCAGACTGCTGATGCTGCTGCGCCGCAGGTTGCTGCGGTGGATGGTGCCATCGATCGCTTCCACGTCTGCGTGCTGACCAAAACGACTGATCACCACCCCTTCGATGGCGGGGCCAAACAGGGTGTCATCCACCACTGTGGTGTGATCTTTTTGCAGCCGCCGTTCGCGGTTGGCCTGGACGCGCCTTTGTTGACCCAGATTGAGTTTTGCTTTCTTTGCCACTCGATTCGCCAGTTTATGAACAGATCCAAAGCCAGTATGATACATGCAAATTGGCAAAATTCCGCCATTCCTCCCAATAGAGAGAGCAATCATGACAGTCAGCGCGCAGAACCTGGTATGGATCGACATGGAGATGACGGGTCTCGACCCCGAAGAGAACGTGGTACTGGAGATTGCCACCATCGTCACCGACAAGGATCTGAACGTACTGGCCGAAGGGCCGGTCATCGCCATTCATCAGAGTGATGAAGAGCTGGCCAAGATGGACGACTGGAACGTCAACACCCATACCAAGAGCGGTCTGGTGGCCCGGGTCAAGGCGAGCCAGCATGACGAGGCGAAAGCCATTGCCGAGACCCTCGCGTTCATTCGCCAGTGGGTGCCGGAGCGCACCAGCCCGCTGTGCGGCAACAGCATCGGTCAGGATCGCCGCTTCATGGTCAAGCACATGGCCGAGCTGGAAGCCTTCTTCCACTACCGCAACGTCGACGTCAGCACCATCAAGGAGCTGGTACGCCGCTGGCAGCCGGAGTTGCTGGATCAGTTCAAGAAGAGCGGTACCCACCAGGCGCTGGACGATATCCGCGAATCCATCGCCGAGCTGCAGTTCTATCGCAGCCACGTCTTCAAGATCTGATTCCCCGGCAAGGGGTTGTCATGCGCTGGCTGCTAAAATCGACAGTTCGGCCAGCTTTTGAGCGAACGCGCGCAACCAGACAAAAAAGCCCTTGCAATTGGAATGACTGCTCTTATAATTCGGCTCCCGTACAGTAGCGCAAGCAACCAAATGCTGTACGGCCTGTTTTAAGGTAGTTGCGGGAATAGCTCAGTTGGTAGAGCACGACCTTGCCAAGGTCGGGGTCGCGAGTTCGAGTCTCGTTTCCCGCTCCAAAAATCTGATGATGACACTGGTGCAAACCAGCCCGATGCGGGAATAGCTCAGTTGGTAGAGCACGACCTTGCCAAGGTCGGGGTCGCGAGTTCGAGTCTCGTTTCCCGCTCCAATCATCAGCCAGCCTCAAGACAACCAAATTGTTGCGGGAATAGCTCAGTTGGTAGAGCACGACCTTGCCAAGGTCGGGGTCGCGAGTTCGAGTCTCGTTTCCCGCTCCAAAAAATTTGTAAGTGATATTCCGATGCGGGAATAGCTCAGTTGGTAGAGCACGACCTTGCCAAGGTCGGGGTCGCGAGTTCGAGTCTCGTTTCCCGCTCCAATCACTTGCAGATGACATTCTGTTGCGGGAATAGCTCAGTTGGTAGAGCACGACCTTGCCAAGGTCGGGGTCGCGAGTTCGAGTCTCGTTTCCCGCTCCAAACATTTGTAAGTGACATTTCGTTGCGGGAATAGCTCAGTTGGTAGAGCACGACCTTGCCAAGGTCGGGGTCGCGAGTTCGAGTCTCGTTTCCCGCTCCAATCACTTGTAAATGACATTCTGTTGCGGGAATAGCTCAGTTGGTAGAGCACGACCTTGCCAAGGTCGGGGTCGCGAGTTCGAGTCTCGTTTCCCGCTCCAATCTCTCTTCGAAGTTTTCATAATTCCTTTGAATTGCCCTTCACATCGCGCTGCGATGTTTTGTTGTATCTGGCGTTTACTAGGCGCGTCTCTACCACCTCCTACCAACAGTAAGGGGACGTGGGCTCATGGTGCGGATTGTACGAGGCAAGCGGTTGTAACAGGTGGTGGGAGGCGAGAATTGCGGGCAAAAAAGAGGAGGGGCCTTGGCTCCTCCTGCATGATTCACTGGCGCGGGCTTAGACCAGAGTAACGTTTTCAGCCTGAGGGCCTTTTTTGCCCTGGGTCACAGTGAACTGGACTTTTTGACCTTCAGCCAGGGTTTTGAAACCGGTGCTCTGGATGGAGGAGAAGTGAACGAATACGTCCGGACCCTGGGATTGTTCAATAAAGCCAAAACCCTTGGTTTCGTTGAACCATTTTACCTGGCCGGTGCGAATGTCAGACATGTGCTAAATCCTATCAATAACAAAATGAAACTAAGCCCGTGCTGGGCTGCATTTGCCTTGCAAGCAGGGGTTGGCTCATGACTGACCACGTCTCTTTGTCCCAGTAGCACGTAGAACAATCCCTGTCTAAAGCACAAACGATTGTACGTTAGCGCCGATCCTTGTCAATTTGACCCCTTTCGTTTTTTGAACAAGCTAAAAATATTGTGAAGTCAGTAGCTTATTTGAAGATATTTGGCTGAAAAAAACGGGAGGCCAGCGCCTCCCGTTTTTGTTATTCCTTGAGGGCGAACCCTTCGCCCTGCCGGTCGTAGCGGTAAACCGCCTGACCGTAGGAGCGGATCTCCACCCGCTGGATGCGGCGGGTGTCGTCCACCAGGATGAAGATAGAACGGCCCGATTGCAGGCGGGTCAGGGGACGATCCGGCCCCTCGATGGCGATCAGGCGGCTCAGCTCGGCACCCGGCAACTCGAATTTACGCCAGATGGAGTAGAGGGTCTCACCCGCCTGCACATCGTGTTGCAGCCAGGTGCCGTTAACCTTCTCTTCGACCGGCTTGGCTGCCGCGGGCGCACTGCCTGCCGCGCCATTACCGACAGTTAGAGCTTGAGCAGGCACGGCCAGCGGCACTTCCAGCGAGCCGGAAGGGGCGGCTTTGGGGGCGGATGGCGCTGGCTCCCAGGCCAGCACCAGCAACCAGAGCGGGATCAGGATCAGCAGACCTATGGTGTTTTTGCGGGGCAGCGGGCTGGACAGCTTGAATTTGCCTGCTTTGGCATCCTGGCGGCGTTGGCCGAGGTTGCTCATCCCTTGGCCAAAACGTTGGCGCAGGGACAGGGTCGCGGCATTGATGCGATGGAGCAGGGATCCTTGTGATTCGTCTTGGCGACGCTGCTGGGCTCGTCTGTTATGGCCTCGTGGGCGACGGTCCGGGGTGGGCACGGCATTTACCTCTCACTACATTGCCTGCCATCAGGCAAATTCGTCGCCTATGGTAAACGGACTCGCCCCCGAGGGGGAGAGTCCTGAGGCGGAAAATTATCAGCTGAGACGAAATTGTCCCAATAATTGCTGCAATTTGTCGGCTGCCTGGCGCAGTGCCTGGCTGGCTTTGGCCGTTTCGGTCGCATCCTGAGCGATGTCGTTGGCCAGTGCGTTGGTTTTTGACAGGTTGCCGGAGACTGTCTCGGAGACCGAGCTCTGCTCTTCGGCGGCTGAGGCTATCTGGTAGGTCATGTCGTTGATGGTGGAGATGGCCTTGTAGATGCTGCCAAGCGCCTCCTCCGCCAGATCCGCTTCCCCCACTGCCTGATGGGTCAGCTGCTGGCTCTGGTTGATGGCGTTGACCGCGTTGGTCGAGCTGTGGCGGATCTTCTCGATCAGCTCCTGAGTGTTCTGTACCGCCTGCTGGGTGTTGCCCGCCAGTTTGCGCACCTCGTCGGCTACCACCGCAAAGCCGCGCCCCTGCTCACCGGCCCGTGCAGCCTCGATGGCGGCGTTGAGGGCCAGCAGGTTGGTCTGATCGGCAATCCCCTGAATGACGGTGAGGATGCTGGTGATCTGCTCGCTGTCGTGGGCCAGCCCTTCGACCACTTCGGCCCCTTTACCGGCCTCTGCCGCGACCTTGTGCATCGACTGGATCACCTGCTGGAAGCGCTCCTTGCCCTGATCGGCGGCGCTTTGCGCCTGCTTGGCCGAGTCGGCGGTGTTGTTGGCGTGGGTGGCGACCTCCTGACTGACGTAGGACATCTCTTGCACCGCGGTCAGCATCTGCTCCATCTCGGCCTGATGATGCTGCAGGTTGGTGTCGGTCTGGCCGGCGATGCGGTCGGTATCGCCGGCATGGCGATTCACTTCGCTGGCCGTTTTCAGCACATCCCCGAGCAGCCCCTGCAGTTTGTCGATAAAGCGGTTGATCCCCTTGGCCAGATCCCCCAGCTCGTCCACCGAGCGGGTATTGAGGCGCTTGGTGAGATCCCCTTCACCATCGGCAATGTCATCCACCAGGCTGACCATCTGGCGGATGGGGCCAGTGATGCTGCGGGCGATCATCAGCATGGTGACCAGCGCCAGCACCAGCACGATAAAGGCGCCGACCAGCTGCTGGGTCATGGCAGTGCGGTTCATCTCGCCCAGCTGGTTCTCCAGCTGATCGGCTCCCGCCAGCACCACCTGATAGGGCAGGGTGACGATGATGGCCCAGTTGCGGCTCATGCCCGGCACCATGATGGGCACCGAGATGCGAAACGAGTTGTTCAGCTCCTGACGCTGCAGTTCCGGCTTCAGATACTGCTGCCACTGGCTGCCCAGCACCTTCTCGGCGCTGCTGCCAAGCAGGCTGGCATCGCCGCTGGTGCCGGTGATGACGCCGGCGGCGCTGACGATCAGGGTTTCCCCCTTGCCGTCATAGATGTTGCTGTTGAGGGACTGGGCCTGACGGCTGATGGAGTCCACTGCCAGATCGAGCGCCGCGATCCCCCTGAACTGACCATCCACCATGATGGGAGTGGTGATGGTGCTCACCAGCACCTGCTGGCCGTTGATATCCACCTTGAAGGGATCGATGAGGCAGGAGCGCCCCTCCCGTTTCGGGCAGGCGTAGTAGTCGTTGGCCGGGTTGCCGAAGCTGTCGGTCTCGCTCTTCTCGATGGAGAGCAGCAGGTCGGTGCCGACCTTGTCCTTGTCGCGATAGAAGTAGGGGACAAAGCGCCCCTTGCTGTCGCTGCCCAGCGCAGTCTGGCCGGCAAAGCTGGCATCCTGACTGTCGAAGCCGTTGGGCTCGAAGCCGGCAAAGGCGCCGTAGAGCTGGGGCTCAAGGGCGAGCTGGGCCTTGAGCAGGTCGGTGGCCTGCTGACGATCGAGCGGCAGCTTGCCCTGCTGTTGCTGGGCGAAGACGCTGGCCATCTGCTGGGTGTAGGAGAGCCCCTTTTGCAACAGTTGGGTGATGGTGGCCGCTTCGGCGCGGGCGTTGGCACTGACCTTCTGCCATGCCTCCTGCTGCAGGGCGGCGCGGCTGGAGCTGATGGTCAGCTTCTGGGTCTGTTGACCGGAGTACTGGTTGAGCAGGATCAGGATGACCAGGGCTGTCGTCATGGCGATCCCGGCCATGACCAGTATTCGGGTCTGGATTGAACGGAACTGCATCGTCTCTTCCTTGTTCTTGTTGCGTGGGGCGTTGAGAGTTGTCTGGATATCGGCAGGAGGAGGCAGCTCTCCAGCGCTATGCATAGCAAATCGGAAATGGGGATTTTGTTCTGCGATCCCCTTCAAAGATCAGGGGGGGCAGGGCGGCGTTGCGCAAATTAAACCCGCTACTTTACCCTTTGCGGCTTCATGGTTTTCCCATCCGTGATTGTCGGTGCTAAAATGCGACGGTTTTTTTAACGAATTGGCCCAAGGCCCTCTACACAAGGCTTAAAGATGAAAGTCAAAACCCGTTTTGCTCCCAGCCCGACCGGCTTTTTGCATGTCGGCGGTGCCCGTACCGCACTCTATTCCTGGTTGTTTGCAAAGAACCAGGGCGGTGAGTTTGTGCTGCGTATCGAGGATACCGATCTGGAACGTTCCACTCAGGAGGCCATCGACGCCATCATTGAGGGCATGGAATGGCTGGAGCTGAACTGGGATGAGGGTCCCTACTACCAGACCAAGCGCTTCGATCGCTACAACGCGCTGATCGACGAGATGCTGGCTGACGGCCGCGCCTACAAGTGCTACTGCTCCAAAGAGCGGCTGGAAGCGCTGCGTGAAGGCCAGATGGCCAACGGCGAGAAGCCCCGTTATGACGGCAAGTGCCGCGACCACGACCACGATCACCCGGCCGATGCGCCGCACGTGATCCGCTTCCGCAACCCGACCGAAGGTTCAGTGGTGTTCGATGACCACGTCCGTGGCCGCATCGAGTTCGCCAACACCGAGCTGGACGATCTGATCATTCGCCGTACCGACGGCGCGCCGACCTACAACTTCTGTGTTGTAGTCGATGACTGGGATATGGAGATCACCCACGTGGTGCGTGGCGAAGACCACATCAACAACACCCCGCGCCAGATCAACATCTACAAGGCGCTGAACGCGCCGGTACCTGAGTTTGCCCACGTCTCCATGATCCTGGGTGACGACGGTGCCAAGCTCTCCAAGCGCCACGGTGCAGTCTCCGTGATGCAGTACCGCGACGATGGCTACCTGCCGGAAGCGCTGCTGAACTATCTGGTGCGTCTGGGCTGGTCCCACGGCGATCAGGAGATCTTCAGCCTGGAAGAGATGATCAAGCTGTTCAGCCTGGATGCCATCTCCAAGTCCGCCTCTGCCTTCAACACCGACAAGCTGCTGTGGCTGAACAACCACTACATGCGCAGCCTGGATCCGGCTTATGTTGCCAAGCATCTGGCATGGCACATGGAAAACCAGAAGATCGACACCAGCAATGGCCCGGCGCTGGCCGATGTGGTCACCCTGCTGGCCGAGCGCTGCAACACCCTGGTCGAGATGGCTGCCCAGAGCCGCTACCTGTTCGAAGAGTACGAGGCGATCGACGAAGCGGCTGCCAAGAAGCACCTGCGCGGCGTGGCTGCCGAGCCGCTGGCTCTGGCCAAAACCAAGCTGGCTGCACTGGATAGCTGGACTACCGAAGCGCTGCACGAGCTGATTGAAGCGACCGCCGCCGAGCTGGGTCAGGGCATGGGCAAGGTTGGTATGCCGCTGCGTGTGGCCGTCACCGGTCTGGGTCAGTCCCCTGCCATCGACGCCGTGATGGCGCTGGTGGGCAAGGAGCGCGTGCTGGCGCGTATCGACCGCGCGCTGGCTTACATCGAAGCCCGCATGGCTGCCGAGTAACTGCTGCCGATGTGGCAGGCGAGGGGATAACCCTGCTCTGCCACATGCTGAATAGAAAAAATCCGAAACCGCTGGTTTCGGATTTTTTTATGGCCATCGCACAGGCCGAGAATAGTTTGGGATAAAAAATGCCAGTCAGCTGACTGGCATTTTTGTTGGCGAAAGCCTGACTTAGTGGCTGTCTACCCAGAAGAACTTGAGGACGAACAGCAGGGCTACCACCAGCACGCAGGGGTTGATCTCGCGCCAGCGACCGGTGCCCGCCTTCATCACGCAGTAGGAGATGAAGCCCACGGCGATCCCCTCGGTGATGGAGAAGCTGAACGGCATCATCACCGCAGTCATGAAGGCCGGAACCGCTTCGGTCAGATCTTCCCACTTCACCCGGGTCAGCTCGGAGCACATCAGCACGCCCACATAGATAAGGGCGCCAGCGGCGGCGTAGGCCGGCACCATGGCGGCGACCGGAGAGAAGAAGATCGCCAGCAGGAACAGGATGCCGACCACGATGGCGGTCAGACCTGTACGGCCACCGACGGCAACGCCGGAGCTGCTCTCGATAAAGGCGGTGACCGAGGAGGTGCCCATGAAAGCGCCGCCGACCGAGCTCACGCTATCGACCAGCAGTGCCTGCTTCATGCGCGGGAAGTGCCCCTTGTCATCGGCCAGCTTGGCGCGGTTGGTGACGCCGATCAGGGTGCCGGAGGAGTCGAACAGGTTGACCAGCATAAAGGAGAAGATGATCCCGGCAAGGCTGATATCGAGCGAGCCCATCAGATCCAGCTGGCCGAACACCGGCTCGATGCTGGGGGGCATGGAGACAAAACCCTTGAAGGTGACATCGCCAAACAGCCAGCCCAGCGCCGTGGTGACCACGATGGCGATCAGCACGGCGGAATGAACGCCGCGGGCGGAGAAGATGCAGATCAGGAAGAAGCCGAGCAGACCCAGCAGGCAGGGCAGAGAGGTGAGGTTGCCCACGGTCACCATAGTCGCGGGGCTGGCCACGACGATCCCGGCGTTGTGCAGGCCAAGCAGGGCGATCAGCAGACCGATACCTGCGGTGATGCCGACCCGCAGGGTGAGCGGAATGTTGCCGATCAGCCAGTAGCGCACTCGAAGCAGGGTGAGGATCAACAGACCCATGGCGCCCCAGAAGATGGTGCCCATACCCACTTGCCAGGAGTAGCCCATACCGGCCACCACCACGAAGGCGAAGAAGGCGTTGAGGCCCATGGCGGGGGCCAGGGCGATGGGCAGGTTGGCGAGCAGGCCCATCAGGATGCTGCCGATACCGGCGATGAGGCAGGTGGTGACAAAGACTGCCTGGGTGTCCATGCCTGCCGCAGAGAGGATCTGCGGGTTGACGAACACGATATAGACCATGGTCAGGAAGGTAGTGATGCCGGCAATCAGTTCGGTGCGGGCGTTGGTGCCATGGCCCTTCAGGGCAAACAGACGCTCAAGCAATCCTTGCCCGGCAGCCTGTGTGGGGGCCTGTTGTGGTTGATTCATGTTGGATTCCAATAGGTGACGTGAAATAAGCAGCAGGCGAGCAGGCTCCCATCCATGAGGGAGTGATGGCCCTGTTTCTGGTGGAGAAGTAACCAGACCCGTCCTGATACCGTGACAGCGCGCACATTTTTACACAGGCGGCGCCGTTTACAAACCCCGGATCTGCGAAGCAGATCAATGAATAGAGCAAAAATTCAAACGTTTGCTTTTTGAGCATGAAAAAAGGTTCTCAGCAGAGAACCTTTTATCGAAAATTGGGGGCTTACAGGGTCTTGAAGTAGCGCTCGACCAGCTGGGCCAGCACCGAGTCGAGCCGGTCTTGTACCTCACCCAGTTCGCGGCCGAAGCGGCGCAGAAAGAGGCTGGCCTGCTCTTCGGTCAGCTTGCGCCCCTCGATAAAGAACTCCTGCTCCGGCAGTTGCTTGTCGTAGCGGGGGATCAGCACCCAGCTCACCAGCTCGGGCTCCACGGCGGCAAAAATCTTGGCGGCAGCGGCACAGAAGGTCTCTATGTGCTCCTTGCCATCCGGCCCGAGGCAACCCGGTTCAACCCGGATCTGGATGGTGAGTTTTTTCTCTATGGGGGTCGTCATCGTGCTACATCCATGCAAAGGCATCCGTCTAGGATTGTAAGTCAAAAGGCAAGAGAAAGGGGAGCCGAAGCTCCCCTCAACACGCAGTCAGCCTTATTTGGCGATGCGCTTGTACTTGGCGCGATGGGGCTGGATCGCCTCGGCGCCGTAGGTCTTCTTCTTCCACTCTTCGTATTCGGTAAAGTTACCTTCGAAGAACTCGATCTTGCCCTCATCCTGATAGTCGAGGATGTGAGTGGCAATACGGTCGAGGAACCAGCGGTCGTGGGAGATGACCATGGCACAACCCGGGAACTCCAGCAGGGCGTTCTCGAGGGCGCGCAGGGTTTCGATATCCAGATCGTTGGTCGGTTCATCCAGCAGCAGCACGTTGCCGCCGGTCTGCAGCAGCTTGGCCAGATGCAGACGACCGCGCTCACCACCGGAGAGTTCGCCAACCCGCTTCTGCTGATCGGAACCCTTGAAGTTGAAGCGGCCGATATAGGCGCGGCTCGGGAACTCGTAGTTGCCGATGCGCAGGATATCCTGACCGTCAGCGACCTCTTCGAATACCGTCTTCTTGTCATCCATGCTGTCGCGGAACTGATCGACAGAGGCCAGTACCACGGTTTCACCCAGGGTGATGGAGCCGGAATCCGGCTGTTCCTGACCCGACATCATGCGGAACAGGGTCGACTTACCGGCACCGTTCGGGCCGATGATGCCGACGATGGCACCCTTCGGAATGGCAAACGACAGATCGTCGATCAGTACACGATCACCGTAGGATTTGCGCAGGTTGGCCACTTCAACCACCTTGTCGCCGAGGCGCGGTCCGGGCGGGATGAACAGCTCGTTGGTCTCGTTGCGCTTCTGGTAGTCGTTGGTGTTGAGCTCTTCGAAGCGAGCCATACGGGCCTTGGACTTGGCCTGACGGCCTTTCGGGTTTTGACGAACCCACTCCAGCTCTTTCTCGATGGACTTGCGACGGGCCGCTTCGGAACTTGCTTCCTGCGCCAGACGGGCGTCCTTCTGCTCCAGCCAGGAGGAGTAGTTGCCTTCCCACGGGATACCTTCGCCGCGGTCCAGCTCCAGGATCCAGCCCGCCACGTTGTCGAGGAAGTAACGGTCGTGGGTGATCGCCACTACAGTGCCTTCGTAGTCGTGCAGGAAGCGCTCGAGCCAGGCCACGGATTCCGCATCCAGGTGGTTGGTCGGTTCGTCCAGCAGCAGCATGTCCGGCTTTTCCAGCAGCAGACGGCACAGTGCCACCCGGCGGCGCTCACCACCGGAGAGGTGCTTGATCTTGGCATCCCAGGCCGGCAGGCGCAGGGCATCGGCCGCACGCTCCAGCTGGTTTTCCATGTTGTGGCCACCCTGGGCCTGGATGATGGCTTCCAGCTCGCCCTGTTCGCGGGCCAGCTTGTCAAAGTCGGCATCCGGGTCGGCGTAGGCCGCATAGACCTCGTCCAGGCGAGCCATGGCGCGTTTCACCTCGCCAACGGCCTCTTCGACCGCTTCGCGTACGGTCTGCTCCGGCTCCAGCTTCGGCTCCTGTGGCAGGTAGCCGATCTTGATGCCGGGCTGCGGACGGGCTTCCCCTTCGATCTCGGTATCGATGCCCGCCATGATGCGCAGCAGGGTCGATTTACCGGCGCCGTTCAGACCCAGCACGCCGATCTTGGCGCCCGGGAAGAAGCTCAAGGAGATGTTCTTGAGAATATGACGCTTGGGCGGCACTACCTTGCCGACCCGGTTCATGGTGTAAATAAATTGAGCCATTGGCTAATTCTCTTCCTTTTCAGCAGGTTAATGTCTTGGCATTAACAGACTGATGTCGTGGTGGGGCCAGGTCGACACAGGTCAACCGGGTTCCAAAAAACGCGTCGATTGTAAACCAACGGACGAGGGGGGGCAAAGGTGGCACCCGGCTATGTCCCCCCTTTGCCGCAGCGGTCACGCCTTGCTGCATCAGCCGTGCAATTTGGGCATGATGTGGGCTGTCGTTTTGTCCGGGAGCCCTCATGAACCCATCTCCTCAAGCCCCCTCACTGGCCGCCTTTCTCTGCACAATGGGATTGGACGCCGCGCTGAGCGAAGCCATCAGCCTGCGCTTGCCACGGCAGACGCTGCGCGCCGGTCAGGCACTGTTGGCGCAAGGGGCGGAGCAGGAAGCTGCCTTCTATATCGAAGCGGGCATCGCTCGCGCCTGCCACTACACCCGGGACGGACAGGAGCGCTGCAAGGAGTTCTACTTCGAAGGGGAGCTCTGCCTGCTCTATGACAGCTGGCTCACTGGGTCGCCCGCCCGCTACCAGCTGGAGGCGCTGACGGAGTTGCAGGTAGTTCGGGTGCCGCTCGCCCTGCTGGAAGAGCCCGCCTGGCAGCCAGTCTGCATGGCCCTGCTACGCCAGCAGCTCGGTTACAAGGAGCGCAAGGAGGCATTTTTGCTGCTCCACTCTCCCGAGGAGCGTTATCGGGAGCTCTGCCACACCTTCCCTCACTGGCCTGCGCGGCTCACTCAGGTGCAGCTCGCCAACTACATCGGCATCAGCCCGGTCACCCTGTCACGGATCCGCAGGCGCATTAACACGGGTTAATGCCGCTCTCCGACCATCCCCTCATGCTGCGCCATCCAAATGACGGACGAGGTGTGGATGATGTCGCTGTTTCTGTGGTCGCAGCTGTTGGTGAGCTTGGCTTTGCTGCTCGATCTGTTGTCGTTTCAGTTGCGGGATCGCCGCAGGATCCTGGCCTGTCTGGCCCTCTCCTGCGCCCTCAATGCCGGTCACTTTGCCCTGCTCGGACAGTGGTCTGCCGCCAGCCTGTTGCTGCTGGCCAGCATGCGCTTTCTGGTCAGCATCTGGCTGGTTCGCCGTATTTTGATGTGGTTTTTCATGGGGTTGGCCTGTGCAGCTGCGCTGGCGACCTATCAGGGCCTGCTCTCATTGATCGGGCTGCTGGCGAGCCTGCTGCAAACCCGGGCCGCGTTTTGCCCCGACGATCGCCTGTTGCGGCGCTGGATGCTGCTCGGCACCCTCTGCTGGCTGGTCAACAACCTGCTGGTGGGCTCTCCGGTCGCCGCACTGATGGAGGGGCTGTTTCTGGTTAGCAATCTGGTGGGGTACTACCGTCACTATGGCTTCCACTATTCGGCCGGTAGCGGTCATAACCATAGTTGTCGCAATCCGGAGCAGCCTTCCGAGCGGACTGACAACTGAGTGTTCGCTCAGGGCTGCTTGTGACCAGCGAAGTAGAGCACCCGTTTGACATACTCCCGGGTCTCGTCATAGGGCGGTATACCGCCATAGCGCTCAACCGCCTTTTCACCTGCGTTGTAGGCTGCCGAGATCAGAACCCAGTCGCCATCGAAACGGCGATCCAGCCACTTGAGATAACTGACGCCACCCTTGATGTTCTGTGCCGGATCAAAGGGTTGAGTGACACCAAAACGCTGCTGGGTTTCGGGGATCAGCTGCATCACCCCCTGCGCATTCTTGGCGGAGACGGCGCGGCTTTCGAGGTTGGATTCGGCAATGGCGATGGCCAGCACCAGCCGCACATCGACCTGATGACGCTTGGCTGCGTGGCGCAGCATGGTGGCCAGCTTCTGTTTGCCCGGTGACTGGCGTGCCAGATATGCCTCGACATTGAACGGTGTGCTGGGCAGGGCGAAATAACGCCCTTGTCCACCGCGCATGCCGACACCGCATTGATCGCCCATGGGGGCATTGCCGACCCGCGGGTTGTAGTAGCGGCTGGCTTGCTGGTTGCCAAGGCGCATCGCCATGGCGAGATAGCTGTTGGCCATTTTCGCGCTGCGCACCGAGGCTGGGCCGGTGGCGAGCAGACGCCCGATCCGGAAGTAACCTTCGGGATTGCCGGTGCTGGCGGCTACGCAGTAGAGGGCTATCGCCTTTTGCAGATTGCCGCTGTGCTGGGCTGCCTGCCCCTGCCTGAGTGCCGTCATTGCCCTGGGGGCTTGTCTGAAATCCCTGCCCTGTGCCGTCTGCGGTATGCCCGCCAGTAGCGACGACAAAAAAAGCAGCAAAAACAGTCCGTTTTCGCTGATCTTCCCCATCGTTTATCTCCTGCTTGAGTAGAGAAGATATAGAGGAACATGGCTGCTATCGCCATGAAAGCAGTGGATCCTGTTGTTATAGCGGGGGGATTTCAGAGAGCAAAATGGTATGGAACTAACGGCATTGCGAGAGCTTCATACCATTTTTCATCGGGTTAGAAGTCGTGGTGATACTCATGCTCATCCAGGTCGGCGGGAGGAAGCGCGCGATAGAAGCTGCCAATTTCGCTGACAACCCAGAGCGAAAGCAGGATCAACATGCTGATAAGGGGAAGCAGGGTGTGGTTCTGGGTCAGGGCATAGGCCGCGATGGCGGCGCCAATCAGGAGAAGGGTTCGGATCATGAGGTGGCTCCTTGTCGTCATGGGGGTGTTGCGTGGCCACGGACAGAGCGCCTGGGGTCGGGAGTTGTTCCCGGGTGGCACGAAGCGAAGTGATTATATCGCGTCATGCCGCTGCCGATCCGTGGTGTCATCACACTTTCCATAGTCATGGGTTTCGTATCGAGTTGGGCCCCGCCAGATACGGGGCCAGTAATGGTTTGACGGTCAGAAGAAACCGCCGTTGTTATCGTCACTGTCGGCCCAGCCGCCACTCAGGTTATCGTCGTCGAGAAAACTGCTGCCAACATCGGGAGGTGAATCCCAGCCGTCCCAGCGTACCGGTTCCGCATCGACCGGATTGGCGATGGGCGCTGGCTCTATGATGTCGATGATCTCCTCGGGCCGGTTGCTGTGAAACAGTCCGCCGATCATGTCGGCCAGCATCACGCCACCGGCAACCCCGGCTGCGGTTTGCAGGGCGCCCCCTAAAAAGGAGCTGGCACGGGACGCGGGCTGGGCAGGCGCGGTTGCCGGTGGCGGCGTAAAGCGCGGGGGCATGCTGCTCTCGCTACCAAACAGGCCGGAGAGAAAACTGCCGCCGCTCGAACTGTTCTGGCTGGCCTCCAGCTCCTTGACTCGATCGTTGAGGCGGGTAAGGGCTGCCTGCTGGATCAGCAGCGCCTGGGCCATGTAGTAGGGGGCATCGGGCTGCTCTGCCAGATGCTGGCGGATCAGCTGATCCGCTTGTGGGTCTCGTTTGCTATCCCTGGCTTGCGCTTGCTTGAGGCGGTCGAACAGTCCATCGATCAGACCCTGTTCCTGTGATTGCATCTCAAATCCTCGCTATGGTGCGCAGACAGTGCGTTCAGCCATCCTAAAACCCGCGGGGCATCAGTGGTATCTGATTAACTCATCAATGACCGAGAGGCTGCCCGTGCTCGTCAGCGGACGGGCCGGTAGTAGTTGAGATACCAGCGGACAAACTCGGCAACACCTTGCTTGAGGGGCGTGGCGGGGCGCAGGCCGGTGAGGGTGTGCAGCGGCTCGCTGTCGGCCCAGGTGGCGTGCATGTCGCCTGCCTGCATCGGCTGCATCCGCTTGATGGCGGGCTTGCCGATGGCCTCTTCCAGCGCCTCGATAAAATCGAGCAGCCGCACCGGCTGGCCGTTGCCGATATTGAGGATGCGGTAGGGGGCGGCGCTCTCGGCCGCGCTCTGCTCGCTGGCATGCCAATCGGGATTGGGGCGGGGCGGCTGGTCGGCCACGGTGAGGATCCCCGCGACGATGTCGTCTATGTAGGTGAAGTCGCGGCTGAGATCGCCGTGGTTGTATACGTCGATAGGCTCGCCCGCGAGGATGGCGCGGGTGAACTTGATGATGGCCATGTCAGGCCGGCCCCAGGGGCCGTAGACGGTAAAGAAGCGCAGCCCTGTGGTGGGCAGGCCATAGAGCGCCGAATAGGCGTGGGCCATCAGCTCGCCGCTCTTTTTGGTCGCAGCGTAGAGGGAGACCGGGTGATCCACCTGCTGCGCGGTGGAGTAGGGCATCTGATCCCCCATGCCATAGACCGAGCTGGAGGAGGCGTAGATGAGGTGCTGAATCCCGTGGTGACGACACCCCTCCAGCACCGTCAGCATGCCGGTGAGGTTGCTGTCGGCGTAGGCAAACGGATTCTCCAGCGAGTAGCGTACCCCCGCCTGAGCCCCCAGATGGATCACGCGCTCGAAACCATGACGGGAAAAGAGAGTAGCCATCGCTTCGCGATCCGCCAGATCGACCCGTTCGAAGTGGAAATGGGGATAACTGGCCAATTGTGCCAGCCGCGCCTCTTTCAGACTCACCTCGTAGTAGTCGTTAAGGTTGTCGATGCCCACCACCTGATGACCCGCCGCGCAGAGCCGGCTGGCCACATGAAAACCGATAAAGCCGGCAACACCGGTGACCAGATAGGTCATGGTTGGGGTCCTGTGCAGATCATGGGGCTCCTGACAGTGATGAGAAAAGGGGGTTGCGCGCTTTGTAGCAGAGCCGGCGCGTTTGCGCCATGGCAAACCGCCTCTGTCGGCGCGGCATGCTGCATCTTGGTGCAGCGGGTGTCAATGCCAGATGACAGGCACCAGAATGGGGCGTTCAAGCCGACTGTTGTGATCCTTTTCACAAAAAATAGACTGGACTCCATAACGAAGCCCTGTGGACAGGGCTCGCAGCCCGCCCGCAACGGCAGGCGACAGACACTCTCTCTTTACTTCGCTTGGATACAGGTTATGGACAACACCTCGATTCGCACTGCCCATCCTATTTATGAGGATGTGCTGGCCCTGCTGACGGCGGCCGGCTTTGTTTCCCTCGGCATCTTTCTGTTTCATCAGGTTGGCCTGCTCACTGGCGGTACTGCTGGGCTGGCGCTGCTGCTGCAAAAGGTGACCGGTATCAGCTTCGGCCTGCTGTTTTTCGGCATCAACCTGCCCTTCTATGCGCTGGCATGGCTGCGGATGGGGCCACGTTTTACCTTCAACACCTTTGTCTCGGTGGCGGCGGTCTCCTACATGACCGATCACCTCAACGGGGTGTTGCAGATCGGCAAGATAGAGCCTCTCTATGCGGCGCTGATCGGCGGTACCCTGATTGGCATGGGTCTGCTCATCATGTTCCGTCACAAGTCGAGTCTGGGGGGCTTCAACATTCTGGCGCTCTTTATTCAGGATCGCTTTGGCATCCGGGCGGGCAAGCTGCAGATGGGGCTCGATTGCGCCATTGTTGTTGCCTCGTTTTTCGTGGTGCAGCCCTGGATCCTGGCGCTATCCATCGTGGCGGCGGTTATCTGTAATCTGGTGTTGACACTCAACCACAAGCCCGGCCGTTACCAGATTGCCTGACAAGCTGCGGCAGTGGCTCGATAAGACAAGCGTGACCCGATAGCACGAGGCGGCTTGATGGCCGCCTCGTCTGTTTCTACCCTGGCGTTTGTTCGCTGCGCCTAGCTCGCCTGTTCCAGCCTGCTGTCGCTGCTCATGGCGTTACCACTAATGGCGCTGCCGTCGATGGCGTGACCACCGACGGCGAGCGGGGTGTGACAGGCCACCTGATGATGGGCCTCATCACACGCCTCAAGCCTTGGCGCCTTGCTTTTGCACAACTCGGTCGCATGGGGGCAGCGCTGGTGGAAGTGGCAGCCGCTTGGCGGCGAGATGGGGGAGGGCACATCGCCGGTCAGCAGAATGCGCTGGCTGCGCCTGCGCGGGTCCGGTACCGGAATGGCGGAGATCAGCGCCTGGGTATAGGGATGGCGCGGCGCCAGATAGAGCGACTGGGCATCCGCCAGTTCGACGATCCGTCCCAGATACATCACTGCAATCCGATCCGAGATGTGTTTGACCACCGACAGATCGTGGGCGATGAAAATGATGGAGAGGTTCATCTCCCGCTGCAGGCTGAGCAGCAGGTTGACGATCTGTGACTGCACCGAGACATCGAGGGCCGAGACCGCCTCGTCGCACACCAGCAGCTTGGGCTTGAGGGCGATGGCGCGGGCGATGCCGATCCGCTGGCGCTGACCGCCGGAAAACTCGTGGGGGTAGCGATCCACCGCGCTGCCCGGCAGGCCCACTTTTGCCAGCAACTCCTGCACCCAGGCGCGGCGCTGCTCAGTGTTGCCTTTACCGTGGATGATAAAGGGCTCCTCCAGGATCTGACCCACGGTGTGGCGGCTGTTGAGGGATTCTGCAGGATCCTGAAACACCATCTGCATCTCCTGACGCAGGGAGCGCATCTCCTTCGGGCTGAGGGCGGTGATATCGCGCCCCTCGAAGGTGATGGTGCCCGCGGTCGGCTCGAACAGCTTGAGCAGGCTGCGCCCGAGGGTGGACTTGCCGCAGCCCGACTCACCCACCAGCCCCAGCGTTTCCCCCTGTTTCAGGTCGAAGCTGATGCCATCCACCGCGTGAACCGTATATTGCTTGCGCAGGAAACCGCCTCCCAGCCGGAAATGCTGTTTTAGATCCCTGACCGATAACAGAGTGCTCATACGGTCAACTCCTTCCAGTAGTGACAGGCGACATGGTGGCGCGGATTGAGTTGCTCCACCGCCGGAATGGCGCTGATGCAGAGATCGGTCGCGTGGGGACAGCGGTTGGAGAAACGGCAGCCAGCGGGCATCTCGTGCAGGGCCGGTACCTGTCCCTTGATGGTCTTGAGCAGGCTCTTGGGCTCATCCTCCAGGCGCGGGATCGAGCTCATCAGGCCGTGGGTATAGGGGTGACGGGGATGGTCAAACAGCTCGAACACGTCGGCCTGCTCTACCGCCCGCCCGGCATACATCACCACCACTTCGTCGCACAGCTCCGCCACCACCCCCAGATCGTGGGTAATAAAGATGATGGCCATGCCGGTCTGGGCCTGCAGCTCTTTCATCAGTTCGAGGATCTGGGCCTGAATGGTGACATCCAGCGCCGTGGTCGGCTCGTCGCAGATAAGCAGGTCTGGCTCGCAGGAGAGCGCCATGGCGATCATCACCCGTTGGCGCATACCGCCGGAGAGGTTGTGGGGATAGACCGCAAAGCGCTGGGCCGGTTCCGGGATCCCCACCTTCTGCAGCATGGCGATGGCCGCGGCTTTGCGCTGGGCCTTGTCATACTCCGGGCGGTGGAGGCGAAACACCTCCATCAGCTGCTCCCCCACCGTCTGCACCGGGTTGAGGGCCGTCATCGGCTCCTGAAAGATCATCGAGATGCGGTTGCCACGCACCTTGTACATCTGATCCGGCGCAAGTGACAGCAGCTCCTCCCCCTGAAAGCGGATGGAACCGGCGACTACCTGACCGTGGGGTTTGGGCAAGAGCCCCATGATGGCGAGCGAGGTAACGCTCTTGCCACAGCCAGACTCGCCGACGATCCCAAGGGTCTGACCCGGGGCCACCTTGAAGCTGACCCCGTCGAGTACCTTGATCTTGCCGTCATCGACGGCGAACTCCACCTCGAGATCGCGTACTTCGAGGATTGGGGCCAGGTGCTGGCCGTTATCAACGGCGAACTCCCCCCCGTTATCCGGTACGTCAAGAATGGGGGCCTGAGTGTTGGGCATAACGGCTGCTCCCTTCGCAATGGCCTGAATATCAATGACGTGCATAGGTCTTGTCGAGCAGGTTGATGGGCGCCAGCGCCTCCCCTGCCTCCTTGGCGTTGCGGGTCTCTTCCTTCACCTTGGGATCAAGCCAGAGCAGACCGCCACTACTGTGAGGATAACCGTCCATCGGCCAGTAGAGCAGATCCGGCGTGTTCTTGGTGGCAGGCACTTCCGGCAGCATCACATAACGCCAGCTGCTGGCCCGCACATAGTTGAGCTGCACCCCGGGCACGAAGATGGCGAGATCATAGATGCGCTGCTGGATCTGCTGGGAGAGCTTGGCCCGCTTGGCCATGTCGAATTCGACGTTGTAGGCATCGATCAGCGCGTCCAGATCCTTGTCCGCTACGTTGAACAGGTTGTTGGTCTGCGGCTTGTTGGCGTTGGCGGAGTGGAAAAACTCCCAATATTGCGGATAGAGACCGCCGCCGCCCCAACCGAGCCAGGCCGCCTCGTGTTTCTTCTCCAGCATCACCTTGAAGCCGGTGGCGCCATCCACCAGATTGAGCTCCAGATCCAGACCCGCCTTCTTGGCCTCCTCTTTCAGCACGGTCAGGCGCTTGGAGTGCTCCTGACTGGTGTAGGTGAGCGCCAGCGTCAGCCGCTCACCCTTCTCATTTTGCAGGATGCCGTCCGGCCCCGGCTTGTTGTAGCCGCCCTTGGCAAAGTACTCCCGCGCCTTGCCAATGTCATAAGCCCGCTCCGGCAGCGTGATGTCAGTGAACTCGCCAAAGCCCGAGTCGAAGGTGGTGGCTCTGTCGTAATCGCCGCGCAGCACGGTCTCGATCATCTTGTCTATGTTGAAGGCGTGCTGGATGCCGAGGCGCACGTTTACGTCCGCCAGCTTGGGGTTGGCCACATTGAGGTGAACCCCCTGACCGCCCTGTTTGGTATCGGTCATGGCCATTACCTTTTGCACGTAGCCTTTTTTGTACTCCGGGGTGACCGCTTTTTCATGCCACCAGTTGGGCAGGATCATCTCGAAGGTATCGATCTCCCCTTTCAGGAAGTGGCGGAAGGCGATGTTGTGGTCGCGGATCACCTGCACCTTGATAGTGTCGATGTTGAATCTGTGCTGGTTGTAGCGATCGTCTTTTGCCCACCAATCCTTCTGCTTGCTGAAGGTGACCGACTTGCCCTTCTTGACGTCGCTGATCACGTAGGGGCCTGTGGTGGGCACCACGGCCCAGTTGTACTGCTTCACCCAGTTGGGGGTCAGCTTGTAGTAGTGCTTGGGCTGGGGCCACAGCTCGGTGGTGTTGAGCAGGTCCATCTTGGCCTTGCGGTTGCCCGCTTTGACCATAATGGTGTGGTCGTCGATCTTCTCTACCGCGACCACTTCAGTGGTGTAGTAGTTGTTGAACCAGGGCCCCTTGATGTGTTTGGAGCGCATCATCTCGTAGCCGAAGGTGTAGTCATCGGCATTGACCGGCTTGCCATCCGACCATTTGGCGCGCGGATCCAGCTTGAAGTAGACGGTCTGGCTGTCTGGCGCGATGGCCCAGTGGGTCGCCAGCGAGGGGATGGGGTTGCCGGTATTGGGGTGGAAGCTGATGAGTCGCAACTGGTTATCGAGAATAAAGGAACGGAACGATCCGTTGGAGTCAGGCCCCACGGTGCGGAACGTCAGCGGAAAGCTCTCCACAAACATATTGAGGCTGCCGCCCGACAGCGCCTTGGGGGAGGCGAACACAGGATCCGTGTCGTTGGTCTCCCATTTGAGATCCGCGGGCAGGCTGGCCGCCCAGACCCAGGATCCGTTTACCAGCACAAAGAGAGCACCTATCCATTTGATTTTATTTTTCATGTTTGACTTCCAGGTCTGGCCCCTGCACTGGGGGTCTTGATTGATAACGGGATTATCCCTTGCTCCCGGGACCGCCGATGGCGGCGGCCCGTCCTTCATTAATCACTGTTCGTTACCCTGCGCCTGCCGATGCGCTGGCATCGGCTGGCTTATTGGTAACGGGTAAATTTGCGCGGATCGAACGCCTCGCGGATCGCCTCACCAATAAAGGAGACCATGATCAGCACCAGACTCACCGCTGCCACCACCGAGCTGACGATCCAGATGGCATCCAGATTGTTGATGCCCTGGGAGAGCAGCTCCCCCCAGCTCGGGGTCGGCGGCGCAAGGCCAAAGCCCAGATAGTCGAGCGCCGTAAGGGTCGAGATATTGCCCACCACGGCGAATGGCGCCAGGGTGACGATCATCATCAGGGTGTTGGGCAGGATATGGTTGAAGATGATCCGCCCGGTGGTCGCCCCTTGCGCTCGCGCCGCCATCACATAGTCCCGCGCCCGCTCCTTGTAGGTGAGGGTGCGCATATACCAGGTGATCCCCATCCAGCCGAACAGCACGTTGATGGCGACAAACAGGCCGAAGTTGGGCTTGGCCAGCGACACCAGGATCATGATGACGTAGAGAAATGGCACCTGGGACCAGATCTCGATAAAGCGTTGCAGGATGAGGTCAAAGCGGCCGCCGAGAAAGCCCATCAGACAGCCGATGGTGACCCCGATGGCGTAACTGGCAGCCAGTGCGATAAAGGCAAAGCCGATGGCGATGCGAAAGCCGTAAACCAGCCGTGCCAGCACATCGCGACCGCTGGTGTCGGTGCCGAGGAAGTGGCGCTCGGCCGCGCTGGGGGCGTAAGGCGGGTAGGCATCCTCCTTGAAATCCTGCTCGTAGGGATTCCAGGGGACTAGCGGCAGCAGCACCCAGTCGCCCTGGCCCTCTGCGGCAAACTTGGCCTTGAGCTGGCGGTAGTTGGTTTCGTACTCGTAATCGAGCCCGAACTGCTGACCGGGGATCACATCGCCATAGGTGGGGAAGTGCAGCTGGCCCTGATAGCTCACCATCAGTGCCCGGCTGTTGACCAGCAGCTCCGCCAGCATGGAGAGCAGCACCAGGGTGGTGAAGATGATGAAGGAGTAGTAACCGCGCTTGATCGACTTGAAGCGCTTGAGTTTTTTCAAGGTAACCGGATTGAGCTTCATGGTCAGTCTCCAAACCGCACGCGGGGGTCAACAGAAGGTGCAACGCAGATATCGGAGACGATATGGCGTGATATCAGCATCGGCATGGCAATAGAGGTCTGGTTCATGGTCAATCTCCAAACCGCACGCGGGGATCAACGAGGGCAACGCAGATATCGGAGACGATATTGCCAATCAGCATCAGCATGGAGGTGATGGCCAGAATGCCCATGACGGTGGGGTAATCCCGCTCGACGATAGCCTCGTAACCGAGCAGGCCGATGCCGTCGATGTTGAAGATGGTCTCGATGAGGAAGGAGCCGCCAAAGAAAACGGTGAGCACAGACCCCAGGTGACTGGCGATGGGGATCAGGCTGTTGCGCATGGCGTGGTCGGTGACCGCCTTGCGAAACGGCAGTCCCTTGGCCACGGCGGTACGCACATAATCGGCCGACAGGTTCTCCATCAGGCTGTTTTTCATGGTCATGGTGAGGATGGCGAAATCGCCGATGGCGTAGGCGATAAGCGGCAGCAGGGCGTGGGCAAAGACAGTGCGGATCTGATCCCAGCTGCTCTCCATGTATTCAAAGTCGTCTCCCGGAAAACCGCCCATCGGCAGCCACTCCAGATGGAAGGCGAAGACGGTGATGAGGAAGATCCCCACCACGTAGGCGGGCAGGGCATAGGCCATGTAGATAAGCATGGAGCTTAACGAGTCGAAGCGGCTGTTGTGCCTGAGCGCCTTGGCCACTCCGAGCGGAATGGAGACCGCATAGCTCAGCAGAAAGGTTGCCAGTCCGAAGAAGGCGGTAACGGGGAGCCGCTCCTTGATGAGATCCCACACCGGCTCGTAGTAGCGGGTCGATTCGCCCAGATCCAGCACCGCCAGCTTCTGCAGCCACTCCCAGTAGGCGACCAGCATGGGCTTGTCGAGCCCATAGAAGGCCTTGAGCTCCTCGATCTGTTCATCGGAGAGGGCCTGCGCCCCCTTGCTGCCACTGGAGCGGCCGGATTCATTCTGGGAAACCTGGGCTTGCAGCAGCATGCGTTCGACCGGACCGCCCGGCACGAAACGGGTGATGGTGAAGACGAGCAGGGTGATACCGAGAAACGTCGGGATGATCAAAAGCATCCGGCGTAGGAAATACGACAGCATGGTGGAACCTCGTCCTTGTTGTTCTTTTTTGCGGCCAGTCAAATCCGGTGACGGGCCTGTCCTTCCTGGCATTACGCGCTGGATTGGTTGCCAAACAGCAGACAATCCGCTTGGCCACTGTAAAAGCTCTGCAACAAAAATCAAGTACAAGGAAATGGAAAACTGGGACAAATGACCCGCTGAGACCAAAAGCACCGAAAAATGACGTTTTTTATCTGAAAAGTGAAAATCAAAACAAAACGCTACTGCTCAACATTATTTTAAAAAATATAAACAGCTGTTTGTTTGAGTTTTTAGTGTTTTTAAGTTGTTGATTTTCAATGTTTTTGTTTGGGTGGTGAAATTGAAGGAAAACGATATCATCTCGACGATTTTAACTGTTATCCCCATGGGAGCGGTCAGGTTCAACCCTCATGAAGTTAGTGTTTTATTCTTATTAAGGCCGATAAATCAAAATAAGATATAAACGGACAGCATGTTAACTAATAAGTTCATCAAATTTTAATTCAGCGCCATTTACGCCATTTAACAATGTTTTTACATTGTGCGGGTTGTTTTTGGCAGAATTATTCACTAATTATGTCGGTCAAAATTAATACACTCCGCTTATTCTACGCCTGACCTCGCCACACCCCTGCGCCATTGACGTCGCTAGTCAAAGATTGATAAGCCTTACACATCGCTCCAAAGAGGGCGGTATCAGGAAGCAAACAATAAACAACCAGGAAGGATATAAGCGATGCTTAGGAAGAGCAGAATCTCTGCTGCGATTGCGTTCGCCTTGGCGAGCCTTGCGGCGGCCCCATCCGTATCTGCCGAAGAAGGGCAGAACGTCGAAAAACTGCAGAAAATCAAAGTCACTGGCTCCCGTATCTCCCGTGTTGATGTTGAGGGGGCAACTCCGGTTGTCTCTGTCAGCAAGGCCCAAATTGAACAGTCTGGTCAGCAGACTGTGGCCGATTATCTGAAACAGGCCTCCTACAACTCCTTCGGTGGTTTCTCCCCATCCTCCGGTAGTTCTGCCCAGTCACAAGCCACAGTAGGGCTGCGCGGTCTTGGTGAAGATCGCACGCTGGTGCTGCTTAATGGCAAGCGTATCGCCGGTTCTCCCTCCATGGGCGGCACTGCCATCAACCTCAACACCATCCCCATGGCGGCGGTTGAGCGGGTGGAAGTGAACCTGGATGGTGGCTCCGCCCTGTATGGCTCTGATGCCATCGGCGGCGTTATCAACGTGATCCTCAAAGAGGGTTTCGAAGGGCTGACTTTCCAGGGACGTATTGGTTCACCGACCGAAGAGGGTGGTGACGAGCAGAGTGGCTCCATCGTTAGCGGCATCTCGGGTGAGAAAGGCTCCCTGATGATGGTCTACGAGCACGATGTGAAAGACGAGATCTATTACAAGGATCGCGACTATCTGGCGAAAGAGGGGGCAACTGCTCCGAGTCTCTATGGCCGCAATATCAAGGGAGTGGATGCCACTACCGGCAAGACGGTTACCCGTACCCTGAAGGGAGTTGACTGTGAAGGTACCGGCACCGGTTTCGTCACCAAGGGCACGGCTTGCCGCTTCGACTTTGCCCAGGTCGCTGCCAAGACTGCCTCTCGTACCCGCGACACCGTCTACCTCAACGGTCGCTACCATATCAACGACAATGTGGATTTCGTGCCACAGATGATTGGTTCTCGCGTCACCAGTTTTGGTCGTTTCGCGCCAGCTGCCGGTGCCTTCACCGTAGATGGTTCCACCCCTGAAAGCGCAGCAGTTCTGTCTGCCAACAACTTCAGCACCGCCAAGGCTGCGACCGTTTACTACCGCTTCAACAACGTCGGTCCCCGTGACAACGATGTGACTGACTTGACCGGTACCCTGAACCTGGGTTTTGAAGGGGTGGTGCCGACCGAAGCAGTAGGCGATCTGGAATGGAATGCTGGTTACATGTATTCCAAAACAGATAACCAGAGCACCGGCAATGGTTATGTCTTGGCTCCCGCTGTGGAAACTCAGGTCAATACCGGCAAGTTTGTTAATGGCAGCTTCTCTGATGCGGCGACCAAGGATCTCTCCTATACCACCAGCCGCAATTCCAAGATGGACTTCTTCCAGTGGTACGGCGGTGTAGGTTGGGATATGGGCGAACTGCCCGCTGGCCCGGTCAGCTGGTATCTTGGGGCCGAGTATAACGATTGGGTTTACTCCGATACCTATGACAGCCAGTCCGAAGCGGGTAACGTACTGGGTTCATCCGGTAACTCCGGTGGTGGTGTACGCGATGTGTTTGCCACCTACATCGAGAGCCTGATCCCCATCACCGAGCAGATCGAACTGAACCTGGCGGGTCGTTATGACAAGTACAGCGATTTTGGCAGCGCCTTCTCGCCCAAAGCGAGTCTGCGTTATCAACCGCTCGACCAGCTGATGTTCCGTACCTCCTGGTCCCAGTCTTTCCGCGCGCCGGGTCTGAACGATCTCTACGCGGCTGATGCCCAGTCAGCGGACTTTGCCAAGGACTATGTCTACTGCCAGGCCAATGGCATTGCCAACTGTTCCGAAGCGCAGTACGAGACAACACGTCAATCCAACAAGAACCTGAAGGAAGAGACGGCTGACACCTTTACCATCGGTGCTGCTTACAACCCGCTGGACAACCTAAACCTGTCGCTCGATTACTACTACATCAAGATTGATGACGTGATCCAGCTGGCTACCACCCAGACCCAGTTCTATCAGGAGCTCAATACCGGCAGCAACCCGAACGTCATCCGTGATGCCAACGGCGATGTAGAGAAGGTCTATGCCGGCATGGTCAACCTGGGGCAGCTTAAGACCAGTGGTATCGACTTCAAGGCGGACTACAAGTACGACTTCAACTCCTTCACCCTGCGTTACGACTTTGGCAGCAGCTACATCCTGAAATATGAGGAAGGTCTGTTTGCTGGTGGCCCAATGGTCGACAAGAAGGGCTGGAATGGCAAACCCGACTTCCGCTTCAACTCCGGGATCGGTGCCAACTTCCCGCAGCTGTGGAATCTGGATACCTACCTGAGCACCAACTATATCGACTCCCAGAGCCAGGACTATGTGGATGACAAGGAAGAGGGCCATATTGCTTCCAACACCATCTGGAACCTGAACGTCGCGGTCGATACCAGCTGGAATGCCAAGATCCAGACCGGCGTGAAGAACATGTTCAACCGCGGGCCTTCCCTGTCCAACGATGGTTTCACTTACGATGAATACCTCTACGGCATCGACGGTCGCGTCTACTACATCGACTACACCCAGAAGTTCTAATCAACCCTGTTGATATACAACCTCAGCCGGCCCGGTCGGGCCGGCTGTGCCCAACGTCCAAGGAAGTTACGGAGATAGGGTAATCCTATGAAGACAAGGACCATTACAATGAAGAAAGCGCTCCTTGGCAGCCTGGTTTCGGCCGCCTTGTTGACCAGCTTCAATCTGAGTGCCGCCACTGCCGGTCAGGCCGTGGACGCTCAAGCCGCCACCGACAACGCATCCAAAGTTTCCCAGCAGAAGATCGACAGCTATGCCGAATCTGCCGAATCCGCATTGGCCCAGTACAAGGCCGCCCTGCGTCAGGTCGACAGTCTGCGCACCTACAACGAGCAGGTGAGCAAGATGGTCGAGTCCCAGAGTGCCGAGCTGGCGTCGATGCAAAAGCAGATCGCCCAGATCGACCAGACCAGCACCGAAGTGGTGCCCTTGATGCTCAAGATGATCGACTCCCTCGAGCAGTTTGTGTCACTGGATCTGCCGTTCCAGAAGGTCGAGCGCGAGGACCGCGTGGCGGCCCTGACCGACCTGATGAACCGGGCCGATGTCACCATCTCCGAGAAGTACCGCAAGATCCTGGAGGCCTACCAGATCGAGGAGGGCTTCAGCCGCACCATCGAATCCTACAAGGCGAGCCTGGACAAGGATGGCAGCGAGAAGACCTACGAGTTCCTGCGGGTTGGCCGCATCGCGCTGCTTTATCAATCCCCGGATGGCAATGAAACCGGGATGTGGAACAAGAAGACTCGCCAGTGGGAAGAGTTGCCCCAGGAGTATCGCAGTGCGGTTGAACAGGGCCTTCGCATCGCCAAGAAGCAGGCGCCTCCCGCGCTGATCAAGCTGCCGGTTCAAACTGCGGAGAAAGCATCATGAAAGGAATCAAACTTGCGATTGCCTCCCTGATTGCGGGAGCAACCCTGGTCACCCTGCCGGTGACCGCCGCCGAAAAACCGGTGGATCTCAATGCGCTGCTGAACCAGGTCAAGGCCTCCAGCCTGAGCGAATCCCAACTCAACAAGGAGCGGGAAGCCCGCTTCCTGGCTGACAAGAACGAGCAGGGGGCGCTGCTGGCCAAGGCCAAGGCCGAGCTGGCTGCCGAAACCGCCAAGGGCGAGCAGCTCAAGGCGACCTTCGATGCCAATGACAAGCAGCTGACCGAGCTGGCTGAAACCCTGCGCCAGCGTTCCGGCAACATGGGCGAGATGTTCGGCGTACTGCGTCAGTTTGCCGGTGAGTTCAAGGGGATCTTCAACGCCTCCGCCCGTCGGGTCGAGCATCCGGAACAGACAGCGCTGCTGACCCGTCTGGCCGAGAGTAAAGAGCTCCCCTCAAGCGACGATCTGGAAGCGTTCTGGACCACCACCCTCAGCCGTATGGTGGACGGTGGCAAGGTGAGCCAGATCCCGGCGACCGTGGTTTACGGTGAGGGCAACCAGGCCGAGAAGACCGTCACCCAGATCGGCGAGTTCAACACTGTCTCCGAAGGCAAGTACCTCACCTTCGTGCCGGAGACCGGCAAGTTCGAGCAGCTCTCCCGTCAACCGGAGAAGAGCGTGCTTGCTCCCATCGCCGAGTTTGAACAGGGCGGTGACGGGGTCAAACCCATCTTTATCGACCCGTCTCGCGGCGTGATCCTCTCCCTGCTGGTGCAGTCACCGACTCTCAAGGAGCGAATCGATCAGGGTGGTGAAGTGGGTTACGTCATCATGGTGCTCGGTGTGCTCGGTACCCTGCTGGCCATCTTCTGCGGTATCCGCCTGTCGCTGATCGGCTCGTCCATGCGCAAGCAGCTGAAATCCGATCAGATCATCAAGGGCAACCCCATTGGTGACATGCTGGGAGCCTACCAGAGCCATCGCGGTGACAACATCGAGGATCTGGAGTCCAAGCTCGACGAGATCATCCTGCGCAACGTGCCCAAGTTCGAGAAGGGTATCAGCATCATCAAGCTGATCGCCTCGGTCGCGCCGCTGCTGGGCCTGCTCGGTACCGTAGTGGGGATGATTGCCACCTTCCAGGCCATCACATTGTTCGGTACCGGCGATCCCAAGCTGATGGCGGGCGGTATCTCGGAGGCGCTGGTGACCACTATGCAGGGGCTGGTCGTCGCCGTGCCCATGTTGTTCCTCTACACCATAGTGCAGACCCAGAGCCGTCGTCTGATCCAGGTGCTGGAAGAGCAGAGCGCCGGTTTCGTCGCCCGTTATCAGGAACGTCTGCACGCCTCCAAAGCCGCAGCGTAAGGAGTCACCCATGTGGTTCTGGTTGATTGAAGAAGTCGAGTCGGTCCGCCGGTTTTTGGGATTGGGGGGCGATGTACTGGTCGCCCTGTTCTTCCTGACCCTGATGATGTGGGCCCTGTTGCTGGAGCGCTGGTTCTACTTCATGGCGGTCTACCCCAAGCAGGTGAAGCAGACCAAGGCCACCTGGCTGGCCCGTACCGATCATCTCTCCTGGTCTGCCAAGCAGATCCGCCGCGAGCTGGTCTCACGGGTTGCCATGGCGGTGGACAAGGGGATGCCGGTCATCAAGGTGCTGATCGCTCTCTGCCCGTTGATGGGGCTGCTCGGTACCGTGGTGGGGATGGTGCAGGTGTTTGACACTTTGGCCATCACCGGCACCGGTTCGCCGCGGGCGATGGCATCGGGGATCTCCAAGGCAACGGTACCGACCATGGCGGGCATGATCGCCGCCCTTTCCGGCCTGTTTTTTGTCAACCAGCTCGATCACAAGGCCAAACTGGCGGTGCAAAAGCTGGAAGACAACCTGAAACACGGTTGATGCAGGATGCATACCCCCGGCGAGGCATGGCCTGCCGGGGGCACAGAACAAGCAAGGAGTTTCTGCTATGAGAAAACGTTACAGCGACAGCGGTGCTGACGAGGCGGCTATCGATTTGACCCCCATGCTGGACATAGTGTTCATCATGCTGATCTTCTTCATCGTCACCACCTCCTTCGTCAAGGAGTCCGGTGTCGAGATCAACCGTCCCAGTGCCAGCACGGCCGAGACGGTGAAGAAGGGCAATATCATGGTCGCGGTGCGCGAAAACGGTCAGGTCTGGGTCGACAAGCGGGTGGTCGAGGTGGGGGCGGTACGCGCCAACATCGAGCGGCTGCGGGCCGAAAACCCGGAGAGCGCCGTGGTGATCCAGGCCGATAACGAATCCCGTTCCGGTCTGGTGGTGCAGGTCATGGATCAGATCCGCATGGCCGGTGTCCAGAACATCTCCATCGCGGCAGACAAGAGCAGCTGATGCCGGAGAGAGACCTATGAGATACCTGATATCGTTGGCGGTCTCCTGTGTGGTGGTGTTCTTTCTGTTTCTGGGAATGAACAAGCTGATCACACCGGATCACCGGGAGCTGGTGGAGAAGGAGGACGTCAGCATGACCGATTTCATCCGCCTCAAGCCCCAGGAGACCCTGCAAGAGAAACAGCGGGAGCTGCCCAAACCGCCGCCGCCCAAGCGTCCGCCGCCGCCTCCCGAGATGGAGGTGGCCAGCACGGATAGGCCGAAGATGGAGAGCGCGCCGATGGACATGCCCAAGCTCGACATCCCGGTCAATATCGGTGGTGGCAACGCGCTGGGTGCCTACAGCACCGGCGGCGGTGGTGGCGGCGTCGGTGGCAACAATGGTGCCATTCCGCTGGCGACCTTCGAGCCCATGATGCCCCGCAAGGCGGCACTGGCGGGGCTGGCTTCCGGCAAGGTGCTGGTGGAGTTCACCGTCACCGAGCGCGGCACCGTCAGCAACGTGCGGATTGTCAAGGAAGAGCCGCGCAGTTATGACCTCGGCAAAGAGGCGCGCAAAACCATCGCCAAGTGGACGTTCAAACCGGCCATGGTAGATGGCAAGCCGCAGGCGAGCCGGATGCAGCAAGAAATCGAGTTTGCGGTCAACTAAGGAAGGTGGCGATGAACAAGTTACACAAGATGATCCTCGCCCCGGTCGCCATGGCGGTGCTGCTTAGCACCGCCAGTTGGGCCGCCGAGCAGCCGACCCTGTCGGATCGGGCCTATCGGGCGGTCAACAAGGCGCAGGAGCTGATCACTGAGAAGAAATACGGCGAGGCCAATGCCAAGCTGCAAGATGCCCTCTCCGGCGCGGGTGAGCGGGTCTACGACAAGGGGGTCATATTGCAGACCCTCGGTTTCGTGGCCGCCCAGCAGGAGAAATACGGTCAGGCGACCAAGTACTTTGCCGATGCCATCGCGACAGGCGGCTTGCCGCCACCGGTGGCCCAGCAGGTGCGCTACAACCTGGCCCAGCTCTATATGGCGGAGGGCAATTACCAGGGGTCGATCAAGACCATGAAGGAGTGGTTTGCCAACCAGGGCAAGGATGACAAGCCCAACTCCCATGCCTATATCACGCTGGCCAACGCCCACGTGCAGCTCAAGCAGTACCGTGACGCGATCCCGGCGGTGGATCAGGCGATCAAGCTGTCGGCAGGTAAAGCGCCGGAGTCCTGGTATCTGCTGAAGATGGGCGCTCACTACGAGCTGAAACAGTACAAACCGGCGACCGAGGTACTGACCTCTCTGGTTAACATGTTCCCGGAGAAGAAGAAGTACTGGACCCAGCTGTCGGCCATGCATATGCAGGCAGGCAACGATGCCAAGGCGCTGGCGGCGCTGGAGTCGGCCTACAACCTCGGCATGTTGACCGAGGCCGCCGAGCTGCAGCGCCTCGCCAACTACCTCGCCTTCACCGGCATTCCCCATCGCGCCGCACGGGTGATGGAGAAGGGGATGAAGGATGGGGTGATTGAGCAGAGCGCCAGCAACTATAAGACCCTGGCCAACTACTGGCATCAGGCCAAGGAGCTGGATCCGGCCATCGACACCCTGGCCAAATCCTACCAGCTGGCCCCGAGCGCCGAATTGCAGCTGAAAATGGCGCGCATGATGATCCAGAGCAAGCGCTATCAGGATCTGGTGGCGCTGGCCGCCAAACCGGCCGCCAATGCCAATGGTGAACAGCGTGCGGATCTCAAGTTCCTGACCGGGGTCGCCTATTTTGAGCAACAAAAGCCGAAGGAGGCCCTCAACGCCTTCACCCAGGCGGCTCAGAATGGCAACGTCAGTGGTCGGGCATCTCCGTGGATCAGCTTCCTCAAAGAGCAGAGTGGCACCGGAGAGGCTGCCGTCCAGTAATTCCAATGACAACTACCTGTAGTCCCTTTTATGGTTGCCTGGTGGCTCCATTAACCGCTCTTCGGAGCGGTTTTTTTATGGTGGCTGCCAGCACCGGCGGGTAGCCGACGCACGGTTTTATCCCTCTTCATGCCAATAAAGAGCCTCCCTCGACATTGGTCTATCTCTCCCGGTGTGACAAACGTTTTGGCTAGGGCTGCAACCGTGACACAAGGTGGCGCAGCATTGTGGTTGACGGGGGCTTGGGTGGCTCGCTGCCAGGCGGGCCGTGCCATTCATCTTTCTCTTTGCTGCGACTTGCCAGTGTGGCTTTTGCCCTGTTGATAAGCGTCACATCGAAAACGGCTACTTTTAACAAGAAAAGCAACATATGGAAGTTGAAATTTTGGCCGACTCAGGAAAGAATGCGCGCTCGGTTATTGGCGTCGTGGGGCAGGTTGACCCGCCACCGGCAGACCGAGGATGAGACGGCCCCCGGCCCATTTGGTACAGGAAACCACACAGGAATTTTATGAATCCCCTTCGCACTGCCGCTTCGGCCCTTTTATGCACATTTGCGCTGGTCAGCCAGCAGGCTGCCGCCGTCGAGTACCGTCTGCCTGCGGCCAACAGCCGCCTGATCGGTGAAAACCAGGAATACGTGGTGCCTGCGGACAACCGTCCGCTGGAGCAGATCGCTGCTGACTTCCAGCTGGGTCTGACTAACATCATGGAAGCCAACCCGGGCGTTGATCCCTATCTGCCGAAAGCGGGTAGCACCCTGATCATTCCCCACCAGCTGATCCTGCCCAACGCGCCCCGCGAAGGGATCGTCATCAACGTTGCCGAGATGCGTCTCTACTACTACCCGAAAGGGAAGAACGTGGTGGAAGTACTGCCCATCGGCATCGGTCAGCTGGGGGTAAACACCCCGGAGAACTGGATCACCAAGGTAGAGCGCAAACGCGCCAACCCGACCTGGACCCCGACCGAGAACATCCGTCGTCGCTATGCCGCCCAGGGCAAGACTCTGCCGGCAGTATGGCCAGCCGGTCCGGATAACCCCATGGGTCTGCACGCCCTCTACATCGGCAACCTCTATGCCATCCACGGCACCAATGCCACCTTCGGTATCGGTCTGCGGGTGAGCAGCGGTTGCGTGCGTCTGCGCGCTGACGACATCAAGTATCTGTTCGACAACGTGCCGGTCGGCACCCGCGTCCAGTTCGTCAACCAGCCGGTCAAGACCACGGTCGAGCCGGATGGCGGTCGCTACATGGAAGTACACGAGCCGCTGTCGCGCACCGAGGAGGAGTTCAACTCCACCGCCTCCGTGCCGCTCCCGATGACACCGGCTATCACCCGCTTCATCGCTCACGCCGAGTCTGACTCCAACGTGGTCAAGCAGGTGCTGGAACAGCGTACCGGTATGCCGACCCGCCTCAATCCCTGATTGAGCAAGTTGGCGGTGCCGCGCGCACTGGCTGAATAAAGAAAACGGCGACCAGATGGTCGCCGTTTTTTTATTGGGGAGTTACCGCTTGCTTACTGCACGCAGACGGGGCAAAAGGCGTAGGTGCCTTGCGGATCGTTGAAGCGGGTGAGCGGGTCGAGACTGCGGTTCACTTCCACCAATGCCTTGCCAAATCCAGCCGGCAGCCAGCTTTGCAACTGGGGAGCTAACATTTGGGCACTGCTGTCAAACAGCTGGCGCAGGAACTTGTCCTTGGTGGACTCTTCCTGCTCGATGGGGGTCACCTGCCACTCCTTGAGGTTGGCCAGTTCGGCGGCTGCCTTGATGGCGTCATCCAGATTGCCGAACTCGTCCACCAGACCCAGGGCCTTGGCATCCTCACCGGTCCAGACCCGACCTTCGGCCGCTTTCTCGGCCTCTTCCGGGCTCAGACCGCGGCCCTTGCTGACCAGACCGACGAAGCGCTGGTAGGTATCTTCCACGCTCAGCTGGATGGCCTGACCGACGTGATCCGGCAAGGCGCGGGTCGGGCCGACGCCGACGTAATCTGTGGTGCCAACCCCGTCGGTATGCACCCCGAACTGGGCCAACGCCTTGTCGATGGTGGCAAACATGCCGAACACCCCGATGGAACCGGTGAGGGTGGTCGGGGAGGCGAAGATCTTGTCCGCATCGGCGGAGATCCAGTAGCCACCGGAGGCGGCATAGCTGCCCATGGAGACCACTACCGGCTTACCAGCCTGTTTCAGGGCCAGCAGCTCGGCGCGGATCTGCTCGGCGGCGAAGGCGCTGCCGCCCGGACTGTCGACCCGCAGGACCACGGCTTTAACCTTGTCATCGCGACGGGCATCTGCCAGCAGGTCGGAGAGGCTATCACCGCCTATGGTACCGGTAGGCTGTACGCCATCCATGATGGCGCCGCTGGCGACCACCAGACCCACCTCATCCTTGCCACTCTGGGGATACTGTTCGGGCACTGCGGCCAGATACTCTTTCAGGCCGACCCCTTTCCAGCCGTGGTCGTCAGCTTCACCCACCTCTTTAATGACCGCCTGGGTCATCTCGTCGCGGGTGGCCAGCTGATCCACCAGACCGTTGTCGAGGGCGTAGTTGGCGGCATTGCCACCGGCCTTGCGCAGCAGCTCGAGGAAGCGCTCCTTGCCCGGTGCGACCGCATCGGGTTCGATCTCCCGCTGCTCGGCTACGTCAGCCACATAGGATTGCCACAGCTGATCCAGCCAGCGCTGGTTCGCCTCCTTGCTCTCGGGGGACATCTCGTCGCGGGTATAGGGTTCGACGAAGGATTTGTAGGTGCCGACCTTGAATACATGCGGAGTGATGTTGAGCTTCTCCAGCGCCGACTTGAAGTAGGTCTGGTAGACCCCAAGCCCCTCGATCACCACGGCGCCGCTCTGGTTGAGCAGCACGTGATCGGCGTGGGCCGCCAGCAGGTATTGCCCCTGAGTGTAGAAGTCGGCCATGGCGATCACCGGTTTGCCGCTCTCCTTGAACTGGTCGATGGCGCTCGCCACCTCCTGCAGTTTGGTGAAGTTGGCTCCCTGCAGCCCTTGTGGCTTGATCACCAGCGCCTTGATGCGCTCGTCATCCTTGGCACTCTTGATGGCCCACAGCAGGTCGGAGAGGACGATCTCGCTCGGCTGCTCGTCGCTGCTGTCCATCTGGCGCAGCAGTTGTACGGTGGGATCTGTCTGGGAGCGTTGCTCCACCAGCACGCCGTTGAGATTGAGGGTTAGCGCCCCTTCGATGGGCGCCCTGGGGGCCTCTTTCTGGCTGACGCTGAAGACGATGACCAGCACTACGATGAGAAACAGCAGATTGACCAGCATCAGCCGGGTGAAATTGAGCAGGCGCCACAGGCTGCGGAACAACCAACCCAGACCTTTGAAAATAGACATAGTCGCGTTATCGCCCTGTTAATGGGTAGAGAAGAGCCATTATTAACCAGTTGCGGGCGAAATTGCCATTTCCGACTGGCGGATCCCGTCTATCTTCGTTCAGGGCACGGCTGTTCGCTGAAAATTTGTCCAAACATTTGTTTGAAAAAGAATTTTCGATTCTTTACTCTAGCCTCAGTTTGATAACAAAAAATTAACTGGAGGCATCGTGAGCCGCTATCCGACCCTGCTGACCCCGCTCGACCTTGGTTTTACCCAGCTGCGCAACCGTGTGTTGATGGGCTCCATGCATACCGGCCTCGAAGAGGAGAAGGGCGGTTTTGACAAGCTGGCCGCCTTTTATGCCGAGCGCGCCCGTGGTGGCGTTGGCCTTATCGTCACCGGCGGCATTGCCCCCAATCTGCGCGGTCGGCTGGTGCCTCACGGCTCCCAGCTGAGCTTTCCCTGGCAGGTGAGCAAGCACAAGAAGGTGACCAGTGCCGTGCATCAGGAGGGGGGCAAGATAGCGCTGCAGATCCTCCATGCCGGTCGCTACGCCTATCATCCCTTCAGTCTGGCCCCGAGCGCCCTCAAGGCCCCCATCTCCCCGTTCAAACCGCGCGCCATGAGCGAGCGGCAGATCCGCGGCACCATTCGCGACTTCGCGGCTACAGCAGCGTTGGCCAAGGCGGCCGGTTATGACGGCGTCGAGGTGATGGGCTCGGAAGGCTATCTCATCAACCAGTTCATCTGCGAGCGAACCAACAAACGCACCGATGGCTGGGGCGGCAGCAGCGAAAAGCGGATGCGCTTTCCGGTGGAGATTGTCCGCGCCATTCGCGAGCGGGTCGGCACCGACTTCATCATTATCTTCCGCCTCTCCATGCTGGATCTGGTGGAGCAGGGCTCGACCCTGGAAGAGGTGATCGCCCTTGGCAAAGCGCTGGAAGCGGTGGGGGTGACCCTCATCAACACCGGCATCGGTTGGCACGAAGCACGTATTCCCACCATCGCCACCAGCGTGCCACGCGGCGCCTTCAGCTGGGTGACCGCCGAGCTGAAAAAACACCTCAAGGTGCCCCTCATTACCACCAACCGTATCAACACCCCAGAGGTGGCCGAACGCATTCTGGCGGGTGGCGAGGCGGATATGGTCTCCATGGCGCGCCCCTTCCTGGCGGATCCCGAATTTGTCATCAAGGCGGCCGAGAATCGGGCGGACGAGATCAACACCTGCATCGCCTGCAACCAGGCTTGCCTCGACCATGTGTTCAAGCAGAAGCGAGCCTCCTGTCTGGTCAATCCCCGCGCCTGCTTCGAGACCGAGCTGACCTTTGGCCGCGTGCCTCAGCCCAAGAAGCTGGCGGTGGTGGGGGCGGGCCCCGCCGGGCTGGCGTTTGCCTGCTACGCTGCCGAGCGCGGTCATCAGGTGAGCCTGTTCGATCAGGCCAGCGAAATCGGCGGCCAGTTCAACTTCGCCAAGCAGATCCCGGGTAAGGAGGAGTTTCACGAGACTCTGCGCTATTTCGCCAAACGGCTGGAGAAGTGCGGTGTCGAGCTTTACCTTGGTCAGCGCCAGAGTGCCGAGAGCCTGCTCAGCGGCGGTTTTGACGAGGTGATCCTTGCTACCGGTATCCGTCCGCGCACTCCCAATATCCCGGGGATCGAACATCCCAAGGTGATGAGTTATCTCGATGTATTGCGGGATCACAAACCGGTCGGACAGAAGGTGGCGGTGATCGGTGCCGGCGGCATCGGCTTCGATGTGGCCGAATTCCTTGTGGAGAAAAGGGTCGAGAAGAAGGTGGAGACGGATGCCGATGGGCACCGTGATCACTGGCTCAAGGAGTGGGGCATCGACAAACAGCTTGGCGAGCGCGGTGGCCTGACTACTCCTGAAGTCGATGCCCCCGAGCGCCAGATCTGGCTGCTGCAGCGCAAGGAGAGCAAGGTGGGTGACGGCCTTGGCAAAACCACTGGCTGGATCCACCGTACCGTGCTCAAGAACCGCAAGGTGCAGATGCTCTCCGGGGTGCAATATCTGGGGATCGATGACGAGGGCTTGCACATTCAGGTGGGCGAGACCAAGCAGTGTCTGCCGGTGGATCAGGTGATCGTCTGCGCTGGGCAGGAGCCCCTTAAAGAACTGCAGGCCGGGTTGCAGGCGGCAGGCAAACCGGTGCATATCATCGGCGGAGCCGACGTGGCTGCCGAGCTGGATGCCAAGCGCGCCATCAGGCAAGGGGCCGAGCTGGCTGCGATCATCTAGCCAGCTGTGCCATCCTGCCCTTTATAGTGCGATAAACCCCTGAGCCTCAGGGGTTTTCTTCATTCGGTGCTGTGCTAAGGTAGCGCCATCATTGCCCCAGAGAAGGAATTGCCCATGGATGCCCTCACCCTGTTGCTCAATCGCCACTCCTGTGGCCGTCTCGCCGATCCCGCCCCGAGCGGTGAGGTGCTCGACAATATCCTCAAGGCGGGTCTGCGCGCGCCGGATCACGGTACCCTGACCCCCTGGCAGTTCATTCTGTTTGAAGGAGAGGGGCGCGAGCGGCTGGGCAAACTGCTGGCCGAGGCGGCCCGTGCCCGCGGTGAAGATGAAGAGAGCATCAAGAAGTGCAGCGAAGCGCCACTGCGGGCGCCCTTGGTCGTCGCCGTGGCAACCCGTTATCAGGATCACCCCAAGGTGCCGAAACTGGAGCAGGAGCTCTCTGCCGGTTGTGCCCTGATGGCGATGCAGATGGCGGCGCAGGCGCAGGGCTTCAACGGTATCTGGCGCTCCGGCTGGTTTATCTTCGATGAGCAGATCAACAAGGGATTGGGACTGGCGGCAGAGGATCAGCTGGTGGGTTTCCTCTACCTCGGCACCCCCATGCTGGAAGCGCGTAAACTGCGCGAGCTGCCGCTCGATGAGTTTGTCCGCCGTTTCTGACTTTTCGGCCACGTTGCGGTTGAGAGAAGCAAAGCCTCGAGAAATCGGGGCTTTTCTGTTTAACCGTGAATAGTAACCAGAGAAATTGGGGAAAATAAATGGCTCAAAGAGGCTTCGCGCGCCATAGCAGGTAATTATTTAAATAGTGCGATGTACCTCGCAATCCTGTGGTATTTCACTATGTAAAACGTTTGCGCATTCGCTAATATCTCCCTGCCAGTTTAGAAGGGCACTCCTTCTAATTTTTCTGCGATGAGAGTCGCAATTCCGTAGCACCTTTTAACAGCCCAACGTCTTCGTGACATTGGGCTTTATTTTTTTATGGGGTGTCGGGGCTGTTGTGAGTTGATGGCGGTATCGGCATACAACCCGGTTGGCTGCCTTATGCTCTGTTTTTGGCTGGCAGGATCCGGGCCGGGTTGCCGACTACCCGAGCTCCGGCCGGTACATCTCTGGTGACTACGGCGCCCGCGCCGACGATCGCCTCCCGCCCTATGGTGACGCCGGGCAGTAAGATGGCGCCGCCACCAATCCAGACCTTGTCTTCAATGGTGACCGGCAGTGCCGTCTCTGTGCCCTGAATCCGCTCGTCGGCTTCCAGCGCATGGGCTGCGGTATAGATCTGCACATTTGGCCCAATCATCACATGGGTGCCGATGCGAATGGGGGCATTGTCCAGCAGGGTCGCACCCATGTTGATGTAGCTGTTTTTGCCAAGGTAGATGTGACGGCCATAGGTACAGTAGAAGGGCGGGCAGATAAAGGCATTCTCAGCCAGTTCGCCAATCAGCTCCGCCAGTAGTGCCCGCTGCTCTGTCTCCTCTTCCGCCTGATTGAAACGGCGATAGCGCCGTGCCGCCTCCCGGCGCAACTGGGCCAGCTCGGGTGCCATGCAGTTGTACGGTTGGCTGCTAATCATCTTCTGGTATTCGATCATGGCAGGGTCCCAATGATGTGGAAGAACGATGTTAATCCCTCATTGGCCAGAGAAGCGTGAACCGTCCCCCAGAGTGGGAAAGGGGGAGAAACAACAAGAGCACCCGTGGGTGCTCTTGTTTGATAAAGATGCTGATTTTCCGCCTTGAGAGCGGGAGCTATGTTTAGCCGTGTTTGCGGCCAGAGAGGCGGCACCACTCCTCCTTGACGGCGGTCGGGTCCATCTCGAACCACTGGCCGTAGATAGTTTCCAGTTCCGGGGCCTGGCTCTCCAGCACGCCGGAGAGGGCCATCAGGCTGCCCGCTTTGCCGTGACCGGCGATAAGTGGAGCCAGTTCGCGCAGCGGGCCGGCCAGGATGTTGGCGACCACCACGTCCGCTTCGACATCTTGCGGCTGGTCGGCTGGCAGATAGAGCTCAATCTGGTCGGCGACGCCGTTGCGCGCGGCGTTGTCGCGGCTGGCCTGAATGGCTTGCGGGTCGATGTCGATGCCGATGACGCGGGCGGCACCCAGTTTCAGGGCGGCGATGCCGAGAATGCCGGAGCCACAGCCAAAATCGACCACAGTTTTACCGGTCAGATCCAGCCCGTCCAGCCACTGCAGGCAAAGTGCCGTGGTGGGGTGGGTACCGGTACCGAAGGCCAGGCCCGGATCCAGCATCACGTTAACTGCATCGGGGTTCGGCACATCGCGCCAGCTCGGGCAGATCCAGAGGCGCTCGCCAAACTGCATGGGGTGGAAGTGATCCATCCACTCGCGCACCCAGTCCTTGTCTTCCAGCTGCTCGACCTTGTAGCCGACATTTTCGCCGAAGATCTGCTGGAAAAAGGCGATGGTGGGAGCCGGGTCGGTTTCGGCATCGAACAGCCCCATCACTTCGGTCTCGCCCCAGAGCGGGGTTTCACCGGGCATGGGTTCGTAGACGGGCACATCCTTGGCATCCATAAAGGTCACCGCCTGGGCTCCACGCCCCAGCAGCATGTTGCTCACCTTGTCTGCGGTCTTGGCAGTGGCGTTGATTCGAATTTGTATCCAGGGCATGGCGTCGACTCTTCATAAATGTGAAACCGCGAGATTCTACCATCATGGGGCAGTGCTGTCGTGGTTTGCCCATGACGTGGAGGGATACGGGGGCTTTTGCCGGATTGGCACGGTTCCTGTATTGCACTATGCAGGCGAAGACGACCGGTTTTCGCTGAACGCTTTGCTCAAGTTCCGTCATCTTTCACTGCCACCCTCGGGTGGCATTTTTTTATCTGCACTTCTTTGCTTGGTAAACAGTCTGCCAGACAAAAAAAGAGCAAGGTCGGCACCTTGCTCAAGGATGGGCTGACGCCGTTTTGGCGCATTCATGCTGCTGTTGGCACGCCAGATGCAGAGACTAATATGTCCTGCATAAGGATATGTGTGTGATTGTTACCCCAATGTTCAGGTATTCAGGCCATTTCTCGCGAAATGGCCTCTTTTTTGGCTGATTGTCGGACGTTGGTCTGCCACAGGCTGTCATGAGTGCCGTTGGTTGTGCCCGTTTGGGGCATCTCCTTGGTGAACTTATCCCATCATGGTGCGTTGGAGGGCTTAGTTGGCAAAGCCGCTCATGTCGATCACCAGCTTGCCAACCATGCGGCCCGCCTCGACCTCGGCATGGGCCTGAGCCAGCGTGACCGGGGTCAGCGACGGGATGGTTCTGGTCAGGGTGGTCTGCAATACCCCTTCATCGACCAGTGCCGCCACCCGGCCGAGCAGGCGGTGCTGTTCGATCATGTCCGGCGTCTGGAACAGGGAGCGGGTGAACATGAATTCCTGGCTGAAGGTGACGCTCTTGCTCTTGAGCAGAGAGAGATCCCACGGCTCGCTCGATTCGGCGATGGTGCAGATATGGCCGAACGGACGGATCAGCCCGGCCATGGTGGCCCAGTGTTCGGCGGTGGCGTTGGTGCAGAAGATGGCATCGACCTGGGTGATGCCAAGGGCGGTCAGCTCCTCCTGCAACTTGTGGTGGTTTACGACCTGATGGGCGCCCATCTCGAGGCACCACTCGCGGCTCTCGGGGCGAGAGGCGGTAGCAATCACCTCCATACCGGTGAGCTGATGGGCCAGCTGGATGGCGATGGAGCCCACGCCACCGGCGCCGCCGATGATCAGCAGTTTGCCACGGCTCTCGCGGGTGAGGGCAAAGCGCTCGAACAGGGTCTCCCAGGCGGTGATGGCGGTCAGCGGCAGGGCGGCGGCCTCCACATCGCTCAAGCTGGTGGGGGCGATGGCGGCGATGCGCTCATCCACCAGTTGCAGGGCGCTGTTGCTGCCCGGGCGGCTGATATCACCGGCATACCAGACTCGGTCGCCCGCCTTGAACAGGGTCACTTCGCTGCCGGTGGCGATCACTTCCCCCACCGCATCCCAGCCCAGCACCCGGGGCGAGCTTTCAATTTTGGCCTTGGGGGAGCGCACCTTGGTATCTACCGGATTGACGGAGGTGGCGGTGACCCGCACCAGCAGATCCCGCGGGCCCGGAACCGGATCGGGCAGGTTGGCGGCGATGAAGCAGTCGGGGTGGTCGCTTGGCAGATAGTGAGTCAGGGCAATGGCTTTCATGGTTTTTCCTTTCAAATCGCTGTGTTCGGGATTGCCACTCACTCTAGTCTGGTTGATTATCAAGATTAAGATGGGTAATCGGTAAAGACTGTTTGAATATATGAACAATGTCGATCTGGAGTTGATGGGGTTGTTTGCCACCGTGGTGGAGCAGGGGAGTTTTACCCGGGCTGCCGAGCTGCTCGGTATGCCCAAGTCATCGGTGAGCCAGAAGATCTCGCGGCTCGAATCCCAGCTCGGGGTACGGCTGTTGCAGCGCACCACCCGCAGGTTGAGCCTGACCCCGCAGGGGGAGCTCTATGTGGAGCACTGTCAGGGGCTGCTGGCACTGGCCCGCAGTGCCAATCTGGCGATGGCACGGCTGCGCTCGGCCCCGGCGGGGCGGGTGCGGATCACAGCCCCCGAGGCGACCGGTACTCTATTGCTTGGCCGGATCCTCGCCGAGTTTCGCGCTCTCTATCCCGAAGTGGTGCTGGAGTTGACCCTGAGCGATGAACAGCTCGATCTGGTGGGGGAGGGTTACGATCTGGCGCTGCGGGCGGCGCCGCTAAAAGACTCCAGCCTCATCTGTCGGCGCATCGGTCAGGTGGCGCGCCATCTGGTGGCGGCACCCGCCTATCTGGCGGCCCACGGCATGCCGCAACAGCTGAGCGAGCTGGGTCGTTATGCCTGTCTGGTGCACTCGGCCATGCCGGTGTGGCCATTGCAGGATGGGGGCTGGCGGCCACAGGGGGCCTGTGTCAGCAACAGCTTGCTGGCGCTGAGGGAGATGGCACTCCATGACGGGGGGATTGCACTGTTGCCCCACCATGTCTGTGAAGGGGATTTGGCGGCGGGGCGGCTGCAGAAAGTGTTGCCAGATCAGCCCATTCCGGCCAACCCGTTTTACCTAATCTATCCGAGCCGGGAGCATCTAGCCCCCGCCCTGCGCACCCTGATGGATTTCGTGGCCGAGCGCTTGCCGTTTGCCTGAGTTACCAACTGCTCTGGCTGGCCGACTCCTGATTAGGTTTGAGGCCGAGGGGGACCGACTGGCGCTCCGCCAGCATGCGGATCTGCCCTTCAATCAGGCTGGCGCTGGGGCCCAGCACCAGCACCAGCTGGTGGTCGTTGAGCTGGATCCAGGAGAGGCAGCCCAGGCCCAGCAGGCGAGATTCGTCCACCAGTGAAATATCGCGCACCCGCAGGCTGAGGCGGGTGATACAGACACTCATCGCCACCAGATTGTCCATCCCGCCCAGCACCTTGAGGTACTGGATCGCCAGCATCTGCGGGTCTGAGGGGGCAACGCTGGCAAGGCGCGGATGCTCCACCGCGATGGGCTTGCTCGGCATGCTGAGGGGGGCACGCTCCAGCAGTTGATAGAACAGCAGGGTGTAGGCGACGAAGAACAGGATACCGACCGGAATGAGCCAGAAGCTGTGCTCCCCAGCCTGATAGCTCAGCACCAGATCCAGCAGACCGGCGGAGAAGTAACTGCCCACCTTGATCCCCAGCCCGCTACAGACCGCCAGTGACAGTCCGGTCAGCAGGGCGTGGGCGAGAAACAGCCAGGGGGCGGTAAAGGCGAACAGAAATTCGATAGGCTCTGTGATACCCACCAGTGCCGAGGTGAGCGCCAGGGTTAGCAGCAGCCCGCCCTGTGGTAGCCGCTGCATCCGCTGGCGGTGCAGCCAGATGGCAAAACAGGCGCCCGGCAGGCCGAACATGATGATGGGGTAGAGACCGGCCACATACCCTTCATGAAGGGGTTGGGCGGTGGCCAGCGCCTGCAGGTTGCTCTCGCCAAGACCGATGACGCTGCCCAGCACCTGATGGAGCCCAAGCGGGATCAGCAAGCGGTTGAGGGTGCCGTAGCAGAAGGCGCCAAACGGCGTGGTAAGCAGCTCGGAGGTGAGCAGGGTCAGCCCGCGCTCCAGTGGCGGCCACAGCAGCGAGAGGGGGATGGCGATCAGCAGGCAGGCCAAGGCCGACACCAGCAGGCTGGGAAACTCGCCCCTGGCGATCTGCAGCCAGCGGGGCAGCGTTTGCTGGTGTACCCAGGGGTAGATGATGGCGGTGGTGAGCCCCGCCAACAGGCCGCAGATCATGTCGGCGTGCAGGTTGGGGGCCAGCGTATTGAAGGCGGTGCTGAGCAGCAGGAAGTTGACCGCACCCGCCAGCGTCTGTCCGCCCAGCTCCTGCCGACTCAGGCCAAAGGCGATCGCCACCGCATAGATAAGCGGCATCTGGCTGAAGATCGCCTGACCAGTGAGGGAGAGCACCGCCAAATCGAGCACGTCGGGTTGCCCAAGCCGGTAGATCAACGCCGCCATCGGCAGGATGGAGACGGGCAGCAGCAGGGCATAACCGAGCCGCTGCAGGGCTTGAGTAACGACTTGTCGAGTGGCTTTAACGGGCATACAGCGGCTACGTTCTGTGACTTGGCGCACAGTTTAACCGGAAAACACCTATTTGGGGATAGTTTTGGAACCCCTAATTTATATTTTTATTATTTCTGCCCGAAAAGCTCGCGCACTTCCCGCGAGGGCGGTGCCGTCAGCAGGCTCACCGTGATAAAGACCACCAGCGCCAGCGTGAGGCTTGGCACGATGGCGTGCAGGCCAGCCAGCTTGATCCCCCACTGACTGAGTACCCCATAGCTGACGATGCCGCTGACCATGCTGGCCAGTGCGCCCGGGCCGTTGGCCCGTGACCAGTAGAGACCGAGCACCAGCGGCCAGAGGAACACCGCCTGCAGACCGCCAAAGGCGAGCAGGTTGAGCCAGATGATCATCTCGGGGGGCTGCAACGCCGCCAGCAGCACCAGAGTGCCCAAGATCAGGGTGCAGAGCAGGGAGAGGCGGGGGATGCGCACCTCCAGCTTCTCCTGTTTCGGACTCAAATAGTTGAGATAGAGATCCTTCACCAGAGTGGCGGAAGCCTGAATCAGCTGGGAGTCGATGGTGGACATGATGGCCGCCATCGGCGCCGCCAGAAAGACCCCGGCCAGCCAGGGTGGCAGCACTTCCATCATCAAGGAGGGCATGATCTTGTCCGGGCTGTCCATGCCCGGCAGGATGGCGCGGCCGAGGGCGCCCGCCAGATGCATGCCGAACATCAGCAGGGCGCTGACCACGGTGCCGATCAGAATGCCGCGATGGAGCGCCTTGCTGTCGCGATAGCCAAAGCAGCGCAGCGCCGAGTGGGGCAGCCCTACCACTCCGACACAGACCAGGATCCAGAAGCTCAGCATAAAGGGCTGGGTCAGCATGTCGCCGGCCCCCTGCGGGCTCACCAGCTTGGGATCGATCTCCCTGAGCTGGTGGATGAGGTTTGGCAAGCCGTCACCGGCGACCAGAATGCCCGCCAGCAGGGCACCGGTGCCGATCAGCATGATGATCCCCTGCAGAGCATCGGTCATTACCACGGCGCGGAAGCCGCCGATGATGGTGTAGAGCAGTACGCAGCTGGCAAACAGCATCAATCCCTGCTGGTAGGAGAGGCCGGTGGCGGTCTCCAGCAGGCGGGCGCCGCCGATAAACTGCACCACCATGGTCGCGATAAAGGCGAGGATGATAGTAACGGAGCCGAGGATCACCACCGCCTTGCTCTGGTAGCGGGCCCACAGCATATCGTTGATGGTCACCGCATTGACCCGGCGGGCGATGATGGCGAACTTCTTGCCCAGTACCCCCAGAGTGAGCCAGACGGTGGGCAGCTGGATCATCGCCAGCAACACCCAGCCCAGACCGATCTTGTAGGCCGCACCTGGCCCACCGATAAAGGAGGAGGCCGAGGTGTAGGTGGCCACTAGCGTCATCGCCAGCACCAGCCCGCCCATGCTGCGGTTGCCGATGAAGTACTCCTGCACGAAGTTGCCTTCTGCGCGATGGCGGCTGGCCCAGAAACCCACCCCCAGCACCAGCACCAGATAGATGACGAGCGGCAGCATCAACTCAAGATTCATGGAATGACTCCTTGCCGGAAAGGGAGTGGGTATCGAGGGGGATCTCCACAAACAGCCGGTTCACCATCAGGGCGCAGAGCAGAATGAACAGCAGCGGCATCACCATGCAGCTGAGCAGGAACCACAACGGCAGCCCCCACAACTCCAGCTGGAGCGGGATAAAATAGGCGGTGCCATACCAGGCAAAGAAGTAGAACAGGGTCAGCAGCAGGCAGAAAGCTGCTTCCCGGCGGGCGAGAGCAAAACGGTTCACCTTGGCCTCCGACAAATTTGAGGGGCGCAAGGATAACAAAAAAGGGCCATGTCGCCATGGCCCTTTTTCAGCAGAGGCTCCTTGCGAAGCCGCCTCCCGGTTGGATTGCGGATAAGCAGCGGGCTGCTATCCGGCCGGAAGTGATTGTTCTGCCTGCGAGATCTTACAGACCCAACTTCTTGTGCAGATAGTGGATATTGGTGCCACCGTGCTGGAAGTTTTCGTCTTTCATGATCTCTTTTTGCAGCGGTACGTTGGTCTTGATCCCTTCCACCACCAGCTCGTCCAGCGCATGACGCATGCGGGCGATGGCAATGTCACGATTCTCGCCGTAGCAGATCAGCTTGCCGATCATCGAATCGTAGTGGGGCGGTACCTTGTAACCGGCATAGATGTGGGAGTCCCAACGCACGCCCAGACCACCCGGCGCGTGGAAGCGCTGCACCAGACCCGGAGAGGGCATGAAGGTGGCCGGATCTTCGGCGTTGATCCGGCACTCGATGGCATGGCCACGGATGCGGATATCCTGCTGGGTGATTGACAGGGGCTGGCCGGCGGCGATGCGCAGCTGCTCCTTGATCAGATCGATACCGGTGACCATCTCGGTGACCGGATGCTCAACCTGAATACGGGTGTTCATTTCGATGAAATAGAACTCGCCGTTCTCGTACAGGAACTCGAAAGTACCCGCACCGCGGTAGCCGATCTCGATACAGGCACGCACACAGCGCTCACCGATGAACTTGCGCATTTCGGCGGTGATGCCCGGTGCCGGCGCCTCTTCCACCACTTTCTGGTGGCGACGCTGCATGGAGCAGTCACGCTCGCCCAGATAGAGGGCGTTGCCCTGGCCGTCTGCCAACACCTGAATTTCGATGTGGCGCGGGTTTTCCAGGTACTTCTCCATGTAGACCATGTCGTTCTTGAAGAACTGGCCTGCTTCGGATTTGGTCAGCGCGATGGCGCCCGCCAGTTCCGCTTCATTGCGCACCACGCGCATACCGCGACCACCACCGCCACCGGCGGCCTTGATGATCACCGGATAGCCGATGCGCTTGGCAATGGCGGCGTTGTGCTTGGCGTCGTTGTCGACGGGGCCGTCAGAGCCCGGTACACACGGTACGCCCGCTTTCTTCATCGCTTCGATGGCGGAGACCTTGTCACCCATCAGGCGAATGGTCTCGGCGCGCGGGCCGATGAAGATGAAGCCGGATTTTTCGACCACTTCGGCGAAATCGGCGTTCTCGGAGAGGAAGCCGTAACCCGGGTGGATGGCCACGGCACCGGTTACCTCGGCGGCGGCGATGATCGCCGGGACGTTGAGGTAGGATTCAGTACTGGCCGGTCTGCCGATACAGATGGATTCGTCGGCCAGCAGCACATGTTTGAGCTCTCGGTCGGCGGTGGAGTGAACGGCCACTGTCTTGATCCCGAGCTCTTTACAGGCGCGCAGGATCCGCAGGGCGATTTCACCGCGGTTGGCGATGACTACTTTGTCCAACATGGGTGGCGATTTCCCTTATTCGATGATGAACAGCGGCTCGTCAAATTCGACGGCCTGACCATTTTCAACCAGGATCGCTTTGATCACACCGGCCTTGTCAGACTCGATTTGGTTCATCATTTTCATGGCTTCGACGATGCACAGGGTGTCGCCGACATTGACTTGCTGACCCACTTCCGCGAACGGCTTGGCATCCGGGCTGGAGGAGCGGTAGAAGGAGCCAACCATCGGGGAGCGCATCAGGTGACCGCTCGGGGCGGCATCTCCGGCCGGTGCGGCGGCAACCGGGGCGGCAGCGGCAGGTGCGGCAACCGGAGCAGCTTGCTGCATCATCATCTGCGGCATGGCGGTGGTCACCTGACCGGAGAAGTTGCGGCTGATGCGAACGGACTCTTCACCTTCGGAGATCTCCAGTTCGGCGATGCCGGACTCTTCAACCAGTTCAATCAGCTTCTTGATTTTGCGGATATCCATTAGCATTCTCTTTCTTCTTTATCTGATCAGTGATTATCAAGCCGCGCGCAGATGGTGCACGGCCGCGGTTAAAGCGAATTGGTAGCCATCGGCCCCCAGACCACAAATGACCCCTTTTGCGACATCAGACAGATAGGAGTGATGACGGAACGGCTCCCTGGCATGGACATTTGACAGGTGAACCTCGATAAAAGGGATGGCAACGCCCAGCAGCGCATCGCGAATGGCGACGCTGGTGTGGGTGAAGGCGGCCGGATTGATGATGATAAAATCCACCTGGCCCATGGCCTGATGGATGCGGCCGACCAACTCATGTTCGGCGTTGGATTGCAGATGTTCCAGAGTGACACCGAGTTCGCTGGCGTTAAGCTTCAGATCGGCGACGATCTCATCAAGCGTCTTGCTGCCGTAGATACCCGGTTCCCGTTTGCCCAGCAGATTCAGGTTTGGTCCGTTGAGCAGGAGAATTCGGTGATTTTGCGACATATTGAGTACATCCTCGATGATAATGCTGCTATCTATCAGCTATCTTGTGGACTACCAGAAATCTAGCCATTTTCTGCGCAAATCGGTGTGCACTGGCACACAGATTTCGCAATTATATTGATTTCGTGAAAATTAGCAGCATTTTACTGGTCTAATCTCTACATCTGGCTATTTATTGCACGTTTCGACCTGAGATACTTTGTCGCTGCCACCTTGCTGTTTGCTGGCGGATAAGAAACGATAAAGCCGGCACAGGGCCGGCTTTATTGAGCAACAAACGAAGCGGGATCAGGCAGCTTCCGACTTCTCGCGAATGAGTTTGTCTACTACGCCCGGATCCGCGAGGGTGGAGATATCCCCCAAGCTGTCGGTTTCGCCAGTGGCGATCTTGCGCAAGATGCGGCGCATGATCTTGCCGGAACGGGTCTTCGGCAACCCCTCCGCCCAGTGAATGACATCCGGCGTGGCGATGGCACCGATCTCCTTGCGCACCCACTCCTTCACCTCTTTGTGCAGCTCACGGCTCGGCTCTTCTCCGGCGATCAGGGTGACGTAGGCATAGATACCCTGACCCTTGATCTCGTGAGGAACCCCCACCACCGCGGCTTCAGCGATCTTGGGATGGGCCACCAGCGCCGATTCAATTTCGGCGGTACCCATGCGGTGGCCAGAGACGTTCAGTACATCATCCACCCGACCGGTGATCCAGTAGTAGCCGTCCTCGTCGCGACGGGCACCGTCGCCGGTGAAGTAGCGGCCCGGGAAGGTGGAGAAGTAGGTCTGCTCGAACCGCTCGTGATCGCCGAATACGGTGCGCATCTGACCCGGCCAGGAGTCGGTGATCACCAAGTTGCCCTCGGTGGCACCTTCCAGCGGTTCGCCCATGTTGTCGACCAGTGCCGGTTGTACCCCGAAGAAGGGACGAGTCGCCGAGCCCGGTTTCAGGTCGGTGACGCCGGGCAGCGGCGTAATCAGGATGCCGCCGGTTTCGGTTTGCCACCAGGTATCGACAATGGGGCAGCGCTCGTCACCAATGGTGCGGTAGTACCACTCCCAGGCTTCCGGGTTGATGGGTTCACCCACCGAACCCATGATGCGCAGGCTCTGGCGCGAGGTGCCGGTGACCGCTTCGTTGCCTTTGGCCATCAGGGCGCGGATGGCAGTGGGGGCGGTATAGAGAATGGTGACCTGGTGCTTGTCCACCACCTGACTCATGCGGTTGGTGGCCGGGTAGTTGGGCACCCCTTCGAACATGATGGTGGTAGCACCGTTGGCAAGCGGCCCGTAGACCAGATAGGAGTGACCGGTGACCCAGCCCACATCGGCGGTACACCAGTAGATATCCTCTTCGTGGTAGTCGAACACATATTTGAAGGTGAGGGTGGCATAGACCAGATAGCCGCCGGTGGTGTGCAGCACCCCCTTGGGTTTGCCGGTGGAGCCGGAGGTATAGAGGATAAAGAGCGGATCTTCGGCGTTCATCGCCTCGGGCGGGCAGTCGCTGCTGACGGCGGCGGTCGCTTCATGCCACCAGATGTCGCGGTGGTTGTGCCAGGCGACATTGCCGCCGGTGCGCTTGAGCACGATCACCTTGTTGACCTGGGTATCCGGGTTGGTGAGTGCCTCATCCACATTCTTCTTGAGCGGCACCGGACGGCCACCACGCAGCCCCTCGTCGGCGGTGATCACGATGCGCGAGCCCGAGTCGATGATGCGACCAGCCAGCGCTTCTGGCGAGAAGCCGCCGAATACGATGCTGTGTACCGCGCCGATGCGGGTACAGGCCAGCATGGCGATGGCGGCTTCGGGCACCATGGGCATGTAGAGGCAGACCACGTCGCCGCGGTGAACCCCTTGTGCTTTCAAGACGTTGGCAAACTTGCACACTTCGCTGTGCAACTCGCGGTAGGTGAGTTTGCGATCTTCGGCGGGGTTGTCCCCTTCCCAGATGATGGCGACCTTGTCGCCACGCTCGGCGAGATGGCGATCGAGACAGTTGGCCGAGACGTTGAGCTGGCCATCTTCAAACCATTTGATGGAGACATGGCCCGGATCGTAGGAGGTGTTCTTGACCTTGCTATAGGGTTTCATCCAGTCGAGAATTTTTCCCTGCTCTCCCCAGAAGGTATCGGGATCCTCGACGGAGGCCTGATACATGGCGGCGTAGTCGCCCTTGTCTAGCAGTGCATTGCTGCTGATGTGGGGTTTGACCGGGTAGACCTTGCTCTCGCTCATCACTCACTCCTTTGAATACATACTTTTAATAATTAAGTAACAACTTATACCTTTGGCTGATGGGGGCAATTAGACTTTTGGATAGACAGCAACATTTGGTTACAGGGTTATGGGTGACACTCACGCAGTGAGTCGGTAAAAAGGAGGACTTCGATGGATGGAGGTAGTTATGTTTTCTCTATTGCTCTGTGCATCTCTGTGGCAGTTTGATACGACTGTTCTTGCAGACAAGCCTCCCAAAGAGTTTGCGATTACACACCAGGAGCCTTCACAGACTGTGCGGGAGCGGGTTGCTGATCAGCTTGGTCATGCATGGCAGGACAAAAAGTCGGGAACCAAGTTTTCCCTCAGTGAGCCAGGATCCCGTTACTCTGGCGACTCACCGCTCACTCGCATGGCCAATGACCGGGATAATGGCGGTGTTCCTACCCTGACGTTTGGAAAATAGTTTGATTGGCCGTTTGTTTCCTTGGTATCGCTAATGTTGAACGTTTTGGCAATCCAAGCGTTCGTGCATCTGTTCTACATGCAGTGGTTTGCTGAACAGATAGCCCTGTCCTTCGCCGCAGTTGAGTGATTGCAAGAAGGCGTGTTGTGCCTTGGTTTCAATCCCTTCGGCGGTGACCTCCATATCCAGACTGTCGGCCAGATTGATGATGGTGCGGCAGAGCTCCCGACTGTTCTTGTCTTCCGGTAATGCCTGCACAAACGCCCGGTCGATCTTGATGCGATCGATCGGCAGGGTCTTGAGCAGACTCAGTGACGAGAAGCCGGTGCCAAAGTCATCGATGGCAATCTGCACGCCGAGATTTTTCAGGCGGGTAAAGAGATCCAGACTCTGTTCGACCCGCTGGATGATGCTCTCCGTCACCTCGATCTCGAGTCGTTCTGGCGGAAATCCGGTCTCGGCCAGGATGGCGGCGACTCGTTCAACGTAGCCTGGGGAGCGCATCTCCCGCACCGACACATTGACCGACAAGCGGGGCACCGGCAGTCCGGCGGCCAGCCAGTTTTGTCCCTGCTCACAGGCGTTGCGCATCACCCACTCGCCAATTTTCTCGATCAGGCCGCACTCCTCCGCCACCGGAATAAAACGGGTCGGCGCTATCATCCCCTCATTGGGATGCTGCCAGCGCAGCAGGGCTTCCAGTCCGCTCAGGTGGCCGTTGGCCAGATTGGTCATGGGTTGATAGAAAATGCAGAGCTGTTCGAGCTCCAGGGCCTTGAGCAGACCCTGCTCAATCTGCATTCGCTCGCGGGCTCGAGCCGCCATGCAGGGGGTATAGAACTGGAATCCGTTGCGCCCCTGACTTTTCGCCTCGTACATGGCGCTGTCGGCGGCGCTGACCAGGGTTTCCGGGCTGTCAGCATGATCCGGATAGATGGCGATACCGATACTTGCCGAGATTGCCACCAGCTCATGGGCCAGCTCAACCGGTTCACGCAATACGGTCAGCAGGGTATTGGCAAGGGTTGCCAGCTCGTCAGGCTCCTCCAGATAGGGGATCAGCACCAGAAACTCGTCTCCCCCGAGGCGGGTCGCCAAATCGTTGTGTTGCAGGCAGCCGCGGATCCGCTCTGCCAGCCGCTTGAGCAGCTCATCGCCAACCCCGTGGCCCAGGCTGTCGTTGATCAGCTTGAAGCCATCCAGATCGATAAAGAGCAGCCCCAACCGTTTGCGATTGAGCTGCGAGGTTTTCAGCTCAAGTGCCAGCCGCTCCTGCAACAAATGACGATTGCCCAGCTCGGTCAGGGGATCGTGATAGGCAAGGTGATTCAGCTCGGCCTCCACCTTGCGAATGGCGCTGATGTCGGAAAGGGCGATCACATAGTGAGTGGTGTTGTTGAAGTTGTCATAGACAGCGCTGATCTGCTGCCAGGAGGAGAAGTAGCTGCCATCCTTGCGCAGACAAACCATCTCGCCATGCCAGGCGTTGTTGCCGGGGCGCAGGTGATACCAGGGATAGTCGAGGTCAGTGTAGCGCCTGGGATGCATGATGATATCCGGGGTACGGCCTATCACCTCCTCGGCATTGTATTGGGTCAGCATGGTGAAGGCCGGGTTGACCGACAGAATATGGTGTTCGCTGTCGAGGATGATGATCCCCTCGGCAGTGGTATCGAATACCACGTTGGCCTGATGGAGTCGCTCCTCCTGACGGCGGCGGGCGGTGGCATTGTGAATGACCCCCATGACCCGGTGGCCGACCGACTCGGTGGCGGGGACATGGTCGGCATGAATATCGACCCAGTGGCGCTCGTTGAGAGTGGTGAGGTAGCTCAGGGTGAGATGGATGGGGTCATGACTTTGCAGGGCTGCCTTGAGCTGGCTGCCGGATTCCGGTTCAAAACAGTCGACGAACGCTTGCAGCCCGCCGTGGAACTGGTTGGCCTCGATACCCAGCAGCGGCTCAATCTGGCCGTCGAACAGCAATCTGTCATCCGCCACGTGCCACTCCCATACACCGATTTGGGCCGCTCGCATTGCCAGTTGCAGCCGTTGTTCGGTTTCGTACTGCTCGGTGATGTCCCGTACGATGGCGAGGATGCCGTTCAGTTCTCCCTTCTCATCACGCATCGGGCTGTAGGTGGCTTGGAAGCGGCGGGAGCTGCTGTCGTACGCCGCGGTTTGGCCCGTGATGGCGATATCCACGTAGGGCATGCCGCTGCGCATGATCTGCTGAAACATGGGCTCCAGGGTCGGGGCCAGCTTGGGAACCACCTCTCTGAGGTGCTTGCCCTGATGCTCCTCGATGCTTTTGCCATTGATGTCGGCCAGCACCTGATTGACTTTACGGTAGCGAAATTCGCAGTCAAAGACGCCGATGCCCAGAGGGGCATTATCCATCAGCTGTTCCAGGACGGTGTGATCTGACAGCTGGGTCAACATTGCCTCGGTGTCGGCGTTGAAAAGCTTCCCATCCATGATGACCTCGGCATTGATTGTTTTATCACTTGCATCAGTTGTCAGTATGGCACGAACTGTTTGGCCGGGAGTCAAGCGGAGTTATCTGGTTGTTTTGACGGCAAGAATAGGCAGAAAAACCTGATAAAAAGGATGGAAAAAGGGGGCGAGTGGTTATCCCTTCTGGCGACCAAACGCCTGAATACCGCGCACAAATACCAGCCAGCCGAGCAGATGGAAGGGGAGGGCGAGCAGATAGAGCAGCAGGAAGTGCGACTCGCTGCCACTGCTGTTGATGAAGTCGATCCAGGCGGCCAGCAGCGCCAGCATGCCGGCAATCTGGAAGCGGCGGCGCAACACCACCTCGACGCCGAGATTGGCAAGGTAGAGGGTGAGCAGGATGCCGGCAAATCCGGTGAGCTGGGCGGTGCCGTAGAGCTCGCGATCCGGGTTGAACAGCAGCGCAATCAGGGGAGTAATGCCCTGATCCAGCGGGATCAGGGCCAGCAGCCAGCATGCAATCAGAAGCAGGGCTGTCTTCATCGCGGGCTCAGTCGGCGGACGGTGCCGGTTTGACCAGAGAGAGGTAGTTGGCATCCATCTTGAGGAAGACCCCCAGCAGACGGGCACTGGCGCCGTAGAAGCCAAACCGGTCGGCGGCGCGACAGGCGCTTTCGAACTTGTCAAACCAGCCCAGCAGATGACCGTGCAGCAGCGCTTCCTGCTCGTCGAGCCAGCGTTCCCGCTCGGCTGCGCCCTTGGCTTCCGCCGCACGGATGATGAGATTGCCCATCAGATCCAGCTCAATGGCTAGATGATCCGCAGGCTCTTTGTATTTATCGCTGACATTGATACCGAGGCGATCGAGGCGGGCCTGCATCTCGGCCATCGGGGCCTGCATCAGCAGCTTGGCCTCGCCGCGGTAGAGCGATTCGTAGGGCAGGGCGCCCTGTTTGGGATCCACCAGAAACAGGCCGGCGAAGTCGGCGGCCAGTTCCAGCTGGCGATCCGGGCGCACCAGCAGGCGGGCGATGGCATCGTTGAGCTCGGCCACGGCTTCGCGCATCGGATCCAGGGTGGAGAGGCTTTTCAGGAAGCTTCGCACGTCATAGGTGTCATATTCGGCGATCTGCTCATCACTGAGTTCGGCGGCGAACAGGGTGGAGAACCACCAGTAGAGTTCGGCCCGGCGTTCGCTGGTAGCCATAAATTCCTGCATTTTTCCTCCGTGGATGGCAATCGGGAGCCTTGATGGCTCCCGATTCTAACGACTTTAAAAATAAAGGAAACTCAAGGGGGCGCTTTCGTCCCCCCGGGGTCAGAGTGCCGGGAACATGGGGTCGATGCCCTTGGCCGATTCCGGCGCGCCGAAGGCAGTGACGGCGGGTGCCTGCCCGCGGAACTTCTCGATCTCCACCAGCGCGGTATGGGCCGTGGTGGCCTGCGCCAGGCTGGAGGAGCCGATGTCGGCGGTCAGCACGTTGGGATCGCCGTAGGTACAGAGCGTACCCACCTTGCCGCCCTCTTGCGGGCCATACCAGGCACCTTCCTGTATCCGGACTACGCCAGGGGCGTAATCATCGCTCACCACCAGACCAGCCAATACCTGACCGCGACCGTTGAACACCCGCACCAGATCGCCGTCCTTGAGGCCGCGGGATTTGGCATCCTGCGGATTCATATAGACAGGTTCGCGACCCTGCACCATATAGGTGGCTCGGTAGTTGTCGGACGAGCAGAGCTGGCTGTGCAGCCGCTTGTCCGGGTGGCAAGATTGCAGGTGCAGCGGGTACTGTTTGCTGCCCGGTCCGCCGTGGGAGCGCTCGTAGGGCTCGATCCAGACCGGATGGCCCGGGCAATCCCCATAGCCGTAGTCGGCGATGGTCTTGGAGTAGATCTCGATAAGGCCAGACGGGGTACCGAGGGGTTCCAGATCCGGCTCCTGACGGAACGACTCGTGGCGCACCCAGGGCTGGCCCGCCGGGAAGGTGACGAAGCCCTCGCCGTGCCAGAACTGGCTGAAACGGGGCAGACGAATGCCGATGCCGCGGCCCTGCAGGCGGGCGTCGTCATAGATGCTCTGGATCCACTCCAGCTTGCTCTTGCCGCCGGTGAACTCGGCCTCGCGACCGAAGCGACGGCAGAGATCGGCGAAGATGTCGTAGTCATCGCGCGCCTCGAACAGCGGCTCTACCACCTTGTACATGGCCAGAATGCCCGCGTTGGAGTGGGAGCCCCACTGCTCGATGTCATCGCGCTCATAGGTGGTGGTGGCGGGCAGCACGATATCGGCGAAGCGGCAGCTGGCGGTCCACTGGTGATCGATGCTGACCACGGTTTCCAGCTTGCGCCAGGCCGCGACCATCTTGTTGCGATCCTGCTGGTGGTGGAACGGGTTGTTGCCGCAGAACACCGCCATCTTCATGTGGGGGTAGGTGATGGTCTGGCCGTTGAAGGCGATCTGCTTGCCCGGATTGAGGATGCAGTCGACGAAACGGGCTACCGGAATGTACTTGGAGTAGCCCTTCCAGTCGCCGTCATGGAGCGGCTTGACCCCGGGAATTACCGAGCTGAAACCGGACATGATGGGGCCGCTGGAGGTGATGGTGCCCGCTCCGTTGTAGTGCCAGCCAAAGCCGTAACCGCCCCCCGGCAGGCCGATCTGGCCAATCATCGAGGCCAGTACCACCAGCATCCAGGCGTACTGCTCGCCGTGGTGCATGCGTTGCACACACCAGCCGCCGATAAGCTGGGTACGACCACTGCTCATGGCGCGGGCCAGCTCGCGGATGGTCTCGGCTGGTACGCCACAGATGGCCGCGGCCCACTCGGCATCCTTCACCTGACCATCGCTGGTGCCCAGCAGATAGGGCAGAAACTTGTCAAAGCCGGTGGTGTAGTTCTTCAGGAACGCCTCGTCGTGGCGCTTCTCGCTGTAGAGGGTGTGGGCGATGCCCAGCATCAGCGGCACGTCGGTTTGTGGATTCAGGGTCACCTGATCGCAATTGAGGTACTTCTGGGTCTTGGATTTGACCGGATCGACACTGATCACCCGGATCTCGCCCTTGGCTACCTTCTCTTTCAGCTGTGCCCAGTAGTCGTAGACGCTGTGATCCGGCACCAGCCAGCCCACCTGCAGATTCTTGATGGGATCTGAGCCCCAGATGACGATGGTCTTGCTGTGTTCCAGCACCAGCGGCCAGGAGGTCTGCTGTTCATACACCTCCATGGCGCCGGCCACGTGGGGCAGGATCACCTGGGCGGCACCGGTGGAGTAGTCACCGGCCTTGGCCAGATAGGTGCCGTGCAGGTTCATGGCGCGTCCGAGCATGGCACCAGCGGAGTGCAGTTTGCCCACCGACTGCCAGCCGGAGTGACCGGCATAGAGGGCGCTCGGACCATAGGTTTTCTGCACCCGCTCCAGCTCGTGATAGAAAAAATCGAGCGCCTGGGACCAGGTGACCCGCACGAAGCGGTTCTGGCCGCGTTCGCTGGTGTCGGACTGGTGGCCCTTGCGCAGCCAGTCCAGCCGCACCATGGGGTAGCGGATGCGGGAGGGGTTGTAGACCACCTCACTCAAGGCCTTGAGCATGTCGGTGGGGTGCTTGTCGTGCTCGAACGGCAGGGTCTCGACCCAGCGGCCATCGACCACCCGGGCACGGAAGGCGCCCCAGTGGGAGCCGGACTGCACCAGCTTGTCGCCGGACTCGGCGGCCATCACGGCGCGACCGAGCAGGGAGGGGCCGATCAGGGCAGAGGCACCGCTGGCCAGCAAACCACCCAGAAAACCACGACGGGAAATATTGATCATCTTGTTATTCCTCTTTCGAATCCGGACTTAGTGGCTGCCCTGACCACCGGTATCGGCGGCATGGTTTTGCAGGTATTTGAGCAGGGTGCGCTCCTCTTCCTTGCTCAGACGGTAATAGGCAGACATCGCCTTGAGCCCCGAGATCCAGCCGTTGGCGGTGAAGTGAGCGGGATCCGGCGCGCCGTGGCAGGAGTTGCAGGTGGATTTGTACATCTCGCCAGCGTAATCCCAGATCGGCTTGAGCGAGGACTCAAAGCCCTTGCCATCGACCCAGGCCTGAACCTGAACCTGCTCCCACTTGATATGGGTGGCGCTGTCGGTCTCCTGTTTGAGCACTTTCTCGCTCGCTTTCAGTTCGTCACGGATGGTGGCGACGAAGACCCGCTTGCCCATGTATTCGCTCAGTACCCGGCCTTTGCCGTCACTCTCGCGCCACCCTTCGATGGTCACCTTGAGGCGATCGCCGCTGCGGTCTACGACGTCGATGCGGGAGGCGGGCAGCAGTTTGCCGACCGGGTCGGTGCTCTGTTCGCTGGTATAGAGATCTTTTTCACCCAGGTTGTAGAGGGTCTCGGCGGCTGGCGCCTCTTGCGCGTCGTTGACCAGGGTGGCGTAAGTAGCCCGGAAGCCCCCCGCCATGTTGGGCAGTTCGTGGGCGATGCCCTTGTGGCACTCGATGCAGTTCATGTTCTTCGCCGCCGCATCTTTCATCGCCAGCGCTGCCGCCGGGGACTGCTTGGCGTGATCCATGTTGTCGTAGCTGTGGCAGGACTTGCAGGTCTTGGAGTTCTGGCTGCTCATCCGCGCCCACACCTTCTCGGCCAGATGCAGGCGCCGGTCCTCGAACTTCTCCTGGGTGTCGATGCTGTGGCCTATGTACTCCTGATAGAGGTCGTTGGCCGCCTCCATCTTGCGGGCCACCTTGCCGACAAAGTCCTTCGGCTGGTGACAGTCGGTACAGACCGCCTGTACCCCGGAGGCATTCTTGAAGTGGATGGACTCCTTGTACTCCGGATAGACGGTGTCTTTCATGGAGTGGCAGGAGATACAGAATTCGAGGCTGCTGGTTTTCTCAAAGCCATAGTGCAGGCCGACGGTGCCCGCTAGGGTGACGCCGACGCCCATCAGAAGCAGCGCCAGTACCGACCAGCGACGGCTGGGGGTGCGCAGGAAGTGCCACAGTTTTTTCATCATGCTCTCTCACATCACTTTTTTGATGGGAGCCATGATAGGGAGGCGTTGTGAACAGGGCTGCCGCCACAAATTAATGAAATAGGGGTATTTATGACAAAATGTGAATAGAATAATCCTCCCTTGTCGACCATCGTGAACCCTGCCCATGAGCTACCACATTCTGGTTGTTGAAGATGATGCGGTTACCCGCGAGAAGCTGACCGGCTATTTCGAGCGGGAGGGCTATCGGGTGACGGCGGTCGAAAATGGCCAGGAGATGCGCGCCGTGCTGGCGGAACAGACGGTCGATCTGGTGATGCTGGATATCAACCTGCCGGGGGAAGATGGTCTGCTGCTGACCCGTGAACTGCGGGCGCGCAGCACGGTGGGGATCATTCTGGTCACCGGCCGCAGCGATGCGGTGGATCGGATTGTCGGCCTCGAGATGGGGGCCGACGACTATGTCACCAAGCCGTTCGAGCTGCGGGAGTTGCTGGTGCGGGTCAAGAATCTGCTGTGGCGGATCTCGCTGGCGGCCGCCGCGCCGAGCGAGCCTGCGGTGGCTGACGATGCGGTGCGCTTTGGCCCCTGGCGTTTTGATATTCCCCGCCGCCAGCTCAGCAAGGACGGAGTGCCGGTGCGTCTGACCAAGGCCGAATATGAAGTGCTGGTGGCCTTTGTCGCCCATGCCGGGCGGGTGCTCAGCCGGGAGCGGATCCTGACCCTTATCAGCCATCGCGGCGATGGCCCGAGCGATCGCACCATAGACGTGTTGATCCGGCGGCTGCGCGGCAAGATGGAAGCGGATCCGCGGGATCCCCAGCTGTTTGTCACCGTCCATGGTGAAGGCTATCTGTTTGCTGGCGAGATAGCCTCCTGAGCCCGTTACGGTGGCCTTGACCTGTTTGACCGGGTATCAGACCGGCGGGCGGGTATCAAATTGCGGGCAGTCGTCGCCAATCTGGTGCCAGGGTGCCTTGGAGCCGACAAAGATGTGAAACGCGGGCCGCTGGCTCGGCACGTCGTCCAGTACCCCCAACCGCAGATTGATCTTGCCGCTGCTGCTCTTCTGGCTGAACAGGCTGGAGCCGCAGTGACGACAGAAGGCCAGGGTGGTCTCTGCCGATTTCCGGTAGCGGCAGATGGCCTCTTCCCCCTTCACTATGGTGACCTTGTTGCCATCCAGTCCGCCGACCGAGGCATAATCTCCCCCTGAAAACTTGCGGCATTCGCTGCAGTGGCAGTTCCCCATATAGTCGAACTGATCCGGCAGGGTCAGGGCAACGGCGCCGCACAGGCAGCTGGCATGTAACTCTTTCATCTCTTCTCCTTGAGTGTGCTGATCGGACTTGGAACGGCTATTCGACCCGATAGACGGGACGAAAAGCGCCATCCGAGAGGGAATTTGCGGGGTCGGTCAGCGGTGCAGATAGCGTCAGAATGGGTGGCCCCATCACCCGCGGGCACTGCTCGGCACCGGCATCAGGGTGTTGCAGCAGGCAGACCGCCTGAGCGACCGCAAGGCGCCCCTGCAGCCGCATCTGATCGCTGTTGGCGGCCAGGATCTTGCCCCGGCGCAGGCCCCGCTGTACCCCGTGGCTGAAGTAGGTGCTCAGCACCCGGGGCCTGTCGAGATGGCGCTGCGCCAGCTCGTTGACCGCCACTTCGGCGGCGATGGCGCCTCCCACCAGATAGTCGAGCTCTGGATAGCGGGCCAGCGTCTGCTGCACCAGCGTGCGCTGGATTTCCCGGCTGTTGTCGCCGCGCTCTGTGGTGACCAGCTTGATGGCGCTCCCCTTGATGGCATCGGCAAAGCCCGGCTCGACGAAGTTGTTGCCACCACTTGCCTGCGGGCCAGGGAAGAGGGCGACCGAGACCGGCTTGCTGCCGGCGGGGTGGCGCTGCGCCAGCCAGTGGCCGATTTGCCAGCCCATCTGGTACCAGGATACTCCCACCTTCGCCTGCACCAGACCGCTGGGCAGATCGTTGACCAGTCCAAAGGCCGGCAGTTGCGTGGCTGTGATCGCTTCGCGTAAGCCCTGATAACTCACCGCGCCGAGCAAGATGGCGTCGCTCCCTTCCTGCACGCAGCGCTGCAACTGCTGGCGCTGCTCGGCGAGGGCGCCATAGCCCCCCGCTTCGTGGATCTGCAACTTGACTCCCAGCCGCTTCGCCTCGTCAACCATGCCCTGATTGACCGAAAGCCAGTAGGCGTCGCGCAGATGGGGGTAGAGGGCACAGAGGGCCAGCGGTTTGGTTGCGGCAGCGGGTTCCGGCCACTGCTGGCGCACCGGCTGGCCGCTGAATTCGCCGCCGGGCCAGATATCGACCGCAAAGGCGAGGGCGGCTCGGGGAAGCATTAGCAACCAGATCAGCAACAACGGGGAGAGATAGACGCTTCGCATGGTCAGGGGTTTTGTTAAAGTGTTGGGCCATATTATCCGGTCAAAGCCGACCACAACCAAGGGACTTCCCGTGAGAATCTTTTCCGGCCTGGGTGGCAAGTTGCTGCTGGCCTTCTCCCTGATGGCATTGCTGACACTGAGTGCCTCCCTGCTGGGCTGGGTGGGGCTTAGCCATCTGCGCCAGCTGGAACAAGGGGTGCAGCAGACCCTGGCCGATCAGGAGCTGGCGCGTACCCTCTCTCGTCTCAGCGGCGAGATCCAGAGCGCGTCACGGCTGCTGGCCACCGCAACCAGCGAGCAGGAGCGGGAGCATCAGGGACGCCTGCTCACCCTGCAGGGGCAACAGCTGCAACAGGTACTGGCGCAACTTGGTCGTGGGCAGGGTTCAACAAGCCTCGATCAGCTCAGTCAGAGCATCATCGGCAATCTGGGCCAGCAGGGCTGGCTGGTGGGGGAAAGATTGACCCTGATGGCGCAAGGGGAGGCGCAGCGGGCCCGTCTGGTGGCGGCGGCCGGGCAGATCGCCGAGCTGGCGCGCAGCCAGATGGAGAACGCCGAAACCGTGATGGTGGCGGGGTTGGGTTCCCTCTACCAACAACAAGGTGCGCAGGCGACTCGGACGCTGGACCGCCTGCTGGAGCAGGATCTCGACTGGCTGGAGCAGATGACCGAGCTGCGTCATCGCACCCTGATGCAGCAGCAGCGCATCGAGGAGATGTGGCGCAGCGAACGACAGGAACAGTTGCAAACGCTATTGCAAGAGGGGCAGCGGGAGCTGGCCATCTTGCAACTGCGGGCCGGGGCGGTGACCGACCCGGCACGCCGTCAGGCGGTGGAGCAGGCGCTGACCGTGCTTTCGCAGAGCGACAAGCTGGTGCAACTGCGCAGCGACTGGCTCGGCAAGGGGGAGGCGCTGCGGGTGCTGGCCAATGCCAATGAGGCCCTGATGAGCAGCCTCAACCAGCAGGTCGGAGAGCTGGTCAGCCGTGCCCGCGATTCGCTGGGGCAGAGCCAGCAGGCGCTAAGCCAGCGCCTCAGGCTGCTGGAGCAGGCGCTGATGGCCATTGGCCTGCTCACCCTGCTACTACTGATGCTGCTGATGTGGCGCATGGTCTATGGCCGGATCGTCTGGCCACTGCAACGGGCGGTGGCGGGGATGAGCCGGTTGGCGCGCGGGGATCTGGCCCCCCTTGAGCCGATCGCCAGTACCGGGCGCGATGAGCTGGCGGAGCTGGGGCGGGCCCTGCAGGTGTTTCGTGACAATGCGGTGGAGCTGGGCCGCTATCAGCGCGAGCTGGAGTCGCGGGTCGAGGAGCGCACTGGCCAGCTCAGCCACGCCAACGAGCGGCTCAATGAGGAGGTGGAGAAGCAGCGGCAGGCCCGCGCCGAGGCAGAGCAGGCCAACCGCGCCAAGTCTGTGTTTCTCGCCACCATGAGCCACGAGATCCGCACCCCCATGAACGGCATTCTGGGTGGCCTGACACTGCTGGAAGATACCCACCTGAGCGATACCCAGCAGCGCTATCTGGCCGCCATCGAACACAGTGGCGAATCCCTGCTGGAGATCCTCAACGACATTCTCGACTACTCCAAGATAGAAGCGGGCCATGTGGAGGCGCGCCGCGAACCCTTCCCCCTGTTCCAGCTGGTGGATGAGCTCAGCGCGTTGTTCCGGCCAAAGGCAGAGGCCAAGGGGGTCACTCTGGCGCTGGAATATGCGCCCGAGCTGGCGCCTGTGGTCGAGGGGGATCTGGGCAAACTGCGCCAGGTGCTCGGCAACTTGCTCGGCAATGCGGTCAAGTTTACCGCCCGTGGCCAGATTACCCTGACGGTAGCGCCTCTTGCCTGCCAAGGCCCTTGCGCCGAGCCCTGCATCCGCTTCGTGGTGCGCGATACCGGCCCCGGCATTCCGGCCGATGAGCAGGAGGCGGTGTTCGAGGCGTTTCGCCAGCGCAAGCGTGATATAGGCCATCAGGGCGGCACCGGGCTGGGTCTGGCGATTAGCCGCAAGCTGGTGGCCGCCATGGGGGGCGAGCTTATCCTTGCCAGCGAACCGGGCAAGGGGTGTGAATTCAGCTTCAGTTTGCCGTTGCAGCGTTCGAGCGCCCAGTTGCCTGCCGAGGCGCAACCGCTGCACCTTGGCCAGTCCCGTGACATCCTGCTGGTGGAGGATAACGAGATCAACCGGCTGGTGGCGCAAGGCATGCTGACCCGCCTCGGCCATCGCGTCACCCTGGCGGAGGATGGTCGCAGTGCGCTGGCGCTGGTGACTGAGCGCCCCTTCGAGCTGGCGCTGCTCGATATCAATCTGCCCGATATGGACGGGATGACCCTGCGCGAGGATCTGGCCGCCATCAGCGAGGAGATGCATGAGCGGCCGCTGCCCGCCATCGCCATCTCGGCCCAGATGTATCCGGAGGATATCCGCCACTGCCTTGCCGCCGGGTTTGTCGATTTTGTCGGCAAGCCGGTACGGCTGGCGGTGCTGGCGAACGCCATAGATCAACTATTTCGGCAAGAGGGCGCCGCTATCGAGCCACAGGTGCAGTTATCAGTAGCCGTGCCCCCAACTAACCACCCCGAGTGTGCCAATCCGGTGCTGGATGCCGATCTGCCCCTGCTCGGCATGGCGCGGATCCGTCAGCTGGTCGCGCTGTTTGAGTCGCAAGGGCGGGTGTTGCTGGATAAGTTGGCTCAGGGTGAGGGAAGTGAGCAACGTCAGCTGGCGCACAAGCTCAAGGGGAGTGCGCTGGCGCTGGGGTTGACCGAATTTGCCAGCCACTGTGCGGCTCTTGAGGCGGGAGGCGGGGAGCCTGCGGCAATCGGGGCGCAATTTGACGCGGCGGTGAGCGGGTTGCAGCAGTGGCTGGCGGCCAACAGGGATGCGCCGTTCTGATCCCTGCTGGCGATGCACAACGTTCAGAGGGGGCCAGCCCCTGCGCCGTTATTCGCTCTCGCGAAACAGCACCTGCTTGCACTTGGCACAGACCCATTCCCGGCGAAAATCGGTCAGGTGCACCATGCCCACCTCCAGCAACTCGTGGTGGCCGCAGTGATAACAGAAGATGATGTCGCCATCGACTGATTCAGGGTGGGCCGCCAGATATTCGGCTTTGGTGGGGAGTTGATCCCACGAGGTGGTGGGGAGATGTTTGCGTTGGCTGGTGTAGTAGACCCAGTAGAACAGAAAAAAGACAGCCAGGATCACGAATGTCAGCAGATGGTCCATCTTGAACTCCTCCGGTTAGGTGCAGCCCCTCGGATGCATGGCTGCAATCAGCTCCATCATCATTAAATTTGTTTCGAATGAATATGTTACAGGATGGATAAAGAGGGCGTTGTGATCCCCTTCGGGTTTTGCCTGCCCGCAGCGGGATGAAAAATGTGCCGTTTGGCGGAGCGGCCAGGGTATTGAACGGGGAGGGAATCTTGCTTTTTACAACATAAATTCAACATTTTTTTAGGTGGTTGGACTGTCTCTTTGATCCAGCTCACGTTACAATGCACGCGCCCACTTCACCTAACGCGCAAACGATTTTCAGGAGAGAAACGGATGTTGAAACGTGACATGACCATCGCCAATTATGATCCGCAATTGTGGCAGGCCATCACAGACGAAACCCGTCGTCAGGAAGAGCATATCGAGCTGATTGCGTCTGAGAACTACACCAGCCCCCGTGTCATGGAAGCCCAGGGCTCCCAGCTGACCAACAAGTACGCCGAAGGTTACCCCTCCAAGCGTTACTACGGTGGTTGCGAGTATGTGGATGTGGTCGAAACCCTGGCTATCGAGCGCGCCAAAGAGCTGTTCGGTGCCACCTACGCCAACGTGCAACCGCACTCCGGCTCCCAGGCCAACAGCGCCGTTTATATGGCTCTGCTGCAGCCGGGCGACACAGTACTGGGCATGAACCTGGCCCACGGCGGTCACCTGACCCACGGCTCTCCGGTCAACTTCTCCGGCAAGCTTTACAACATCGTGCCTTACGGTATCGATGAGTCCGGCAAGATCGACTACGACGACATGGAACGTCAGGCTGTCGAGCACAAGCCGAAGATGATGATCGGTGGCTTCTCCGCCTACTCCGGCATCGTTGACTGGGCCCGCATGCGCGAAATCGCCGACAAGGTCGGTGCCTACCTGTTCGTCGACATGGCTCACGTGGCGGGTCTGATTGCCGCTGGTGTCTACCCGAACCCGGTTCCCCACGCTCACGTGGTCACCTCCACCACCCACAAGACCCTGGCCGGTCCGCGCGGTGGTCTGATCCTCTCCGCCGCTGACGACGAGGAGCTCTACAAGAAGCTCAACTCTGCCGTCTTCCCGGGTGGTCAGGGTGGCCCGCTGATGCACGTCATCGCCGGTAAAGCCGTTGCCTTCAAAGAGGCGCTGGAGCCGGAGTTCAAGACCTATCAGGCTCAGGTCGTGAAAAACGCCAAGGCGATGGCTGCCACCTTTATCGAGCGCGGTTACAAGATCGTCTCCGGCGGTACCGACAACCATCTGATGCTGGTTGACCTGATCGGCCGCGAGCTGACCGGTAAGGATGCTGACGCTGCACTGGGCAAAGCCAACATCACAGTCAACAAGAACTCCGTGCCCAATGACCCGCGCTCCCCGTTCGTCACCTCCGGTGTGCGGATCGGTACCCCGGCCATCACCCGCCGTGGTTTCAAGGAAGCCGAGTCCATCGAGCTGACCCACTGGATCTGCGACGTACTGGACAACCACGACAACGATGCCGTGCTGGCCACCGTGCGTGAGAAGGTGCTGGATATCTGCCGCCGCTTCCCGGTTTATGGCTGATAAGCCAGACCGTTCGGTTTGAGACCAATGCCACCTGCGGGTGGCATTGTTTTTTCTGGCTTTTACCGGTTTTGGATGGCCGTGCTACACTGGCCGACCTAGATCCTGGCCCGCCGGGCCGGTCCCTGTTCCATTAACGCCGGAGGTCCGATGCATTGCCCATTCTGTAGTGCGGTTGATACCAAGGTGATCGATTCCCGTCTGGTGGCAGAAGGCCATCAGGTGCGCCGCCGTCGTGAGTGTCTGCTCTGTCACGAGCGTTTTACCACCTTCGAGATGGCCGAGCTGGTGATGCCCCGCGTCATCAAGTCCAACGGCTCCCGCGAGCCGTTCAATGAAGACAAGCTGCGTGCCGGCATCCTGCGGGCGCTGGAGAAGCGGCCGGTGAGCATGGAGGCCATCGAAAAGGCGGTCAACCATATCAAATCCCGTCTGCGTGCCACCGGCGAGCGTGAAGTCGCCTCCGAGTTGGTGGGCAATCTGGTGATGGATGAGCTCAAAAGTCTGGACAAGGTGGCCTATATTCGCTTTGCCTCCGTCTATCGCAGCTTCGAAGATATTCGCGAGTTTGGCGAAGAGATTGCCAAGCTGGAGAAGTAAACCGCCATTCTCACCCATGTTGCCGCGTCCGATTACGCTGCGCTAATCGAACCTACGATACTGCGTAAAGCCGAGATGTGTTGTCAAAGGAGCCCGAATGTTTAGTCAAGATGATTACCAATGGATGAGTCGGGCCCTCGAGCTGGCCCGCCGCGGCCGTTACACCACGGCCCCCAACCCCTGCGTCGGCGCCGTGCTGGTGAAAGATGGCGTGGTGGTTGGCGAAGGGTGGCATCAGAAGGCGGGCGAGCCCCATGCCGAGGTCTACGCCCTGCGCGCCGCCGGTGACAACGCCCGTGGCGCTACCGCCTATGTGACCCTCGAACCCTGCTCTCACCACGGTCGTACTCCTCCCTGCGCCGAAGCGCTGATCAACGCCGGGGTGGCCCGGGTGGTGGCGGCCATGGTTGATCCCAATCCCCAGGTGGGCGGGCGTGGCCTGCGCATGCTCTCCGAAGCGGGCATCAAGACCGATTTCGGCCTGCTGGCGAGCGAAGCGGAAGCGCTCAACCCGGGCTTTTTCAAGCGGATGCGGACCGCCTTCCCGCGAGTGACCGTCAAGCTGGGGGCCAGTCTCGATGGTCGTACCGCCATGGCGAGCGGCGAGAGCCAGTGGATCACCTCCCCGGATGCGCGCCGTGACGTGCAGCGACTGCGGGCCCGCCACGATGCGGTACTCTCCAGCGCCGAGACGGTGCTGGCCGATAACGCATCCCTGACCGTGCGCTGGGACGAGCTGCCCCCCTCGGTCAAGGCGAGTTATCCCAAAGAGACCCTGCTCCAGCCGCTGCGAGTCATCGTCGATTCGCAAAACCGGCTCACTCCCGACTTGCCGCTGTTCCAGAGCGAGAGCCCGGTGCTGCTGGCCCGTCACAAGGCGTCCGGCGAGTGGCCCGAGTGGGTGCAGCAGCTGGAGCTGCCGCTGCTGGATGGCAAGCTGGATCTGGTCAGCCTCTTCATGCTGCTGGCCAAGCAGAACGTCAACTCGGTACTGGTCGAGGCGGGCCCGCGGCTGTGCGGCGCTCTGCTGGAAAAAGGGCTGGTGGATGAGCTGGTGCTCTATCAGGCGCCCAAACTGATGGGCGACGAGGGGCGCGGCCTGTTCCATCTGCCCGGCCTGACCCGGCTGTTCCAGGCACCCAAGCTCGCCATCAAGGATGTGCGCATGGTGGGGCCAGATATTCGCATTACCGCCAAAATAGCCTGATCTTTCAATGTTCAAGGGGGGCAGCAGCTGCCCCCATCATCAGCAAGGTGATCTGCATGTTTACCGGAATTATCGAAGCGGTGGGGACCCTGGCCGAACTGCGTCGTCAGGGGGAGGACATGGCCCTCACCGTCCACGCTCCAGGCCTGGATTTTAGCGACGTCAAGCTGGGCGACTCCATCGCTACCAACGGCGTCTGCCTCACCGTCGTGGCGCTGGGCGACAAGAGCTATACCGCCGATGTGTCGCTGGAAACCCTCTCCCGTACCGGTTTTGCCGCCGCCAGAGTGGGCGATCGGGTCAACCTCGAGAAGGCGCTGATGCCCACCTCCCGCCTCGGCGGCCATCTGGTCTCCGGCCATGTGGATGGGGTAGGGGAGGTGAAAAGCGTCTCCAGCAGCGGCCGCGCCATCGAGTACTGGATCAAGGCGCCGGGCGAGCTCTCCCGGTATATCGCCGAGAAGGGCTCCATTGCGGTGGATGGCATCAGCCTCACCGTCAACGCGGTGCAGGGAGACCTTTTCCGCCTGACTATCGTGCCCCACACCGCGCAGGAGACCACCATCGCCAGCTGGAAGCCGGGCCACAAGGTCAACCTCGAGGTCGATCAGATCGCCCGTTATCTGGAGCGGTTGATGATAGGCAAGAGTCAGGAGAGCAGCGCCTCGACCCTGACCATGGAGACACTGGCCAAGGCCGGTTTTCTCTGACGGTGTGCGCTGAATCTGGCCACCAAAACGATTTTCTGTGATCCCGCTCTGATTGAAATGGAGCCGCTAGCCCCAATCTAGAGCAACATACACACGCATTTGCGTTGAGCCTGCGGGCTCAACCCCCAAGCACACTGATGGAGTAGCCCATGGCGCTGAGCACAACCCAGGAAATCATTGCCGATATCAAGGCTGGCAAGATGGTGATCCTGATGGATGACGAAGACAGGGAGAACGAAGGGGACCTCATCATGGCCGCCTCCTGCGTCCGTCCGGAGGATATCAACTTCATGGCCCGCTACGGCCGTGGCCTCATCTGCCTGACCCTGACCCGGGATCGCTGCAAGCAATTGGCGCTGCCGCTGATGGTGGATCGCAACAATGCCCAGTTCTCCACCGCCTTTACCGTCTCCATCGAGGCGGCGGAAGGGGTGACCACAGGTATCTCCGCCGCCGATCGTGCGGTGACCGTGCAGGCCGCTGTGGCGCCCAATGCCAAGGCGGCCGATCTGGTGCAGCCGGGCCACATCTTCCCGCTGATGGCGCAGGATGGCGGCGTGCTGACCCGTGCCGGTCACACCGAAGCGGGCTGCGATCTGGCCCGTCTGGCCGGTTTCGAGCCTGCCGCCGTTATCGTCGAGATCCTCAACGAAGATGGCACCATGGCGCGCCGTCCGGATCTGGAGGTGTTCGCCGAGGAGCACGGCATCAAGCTCGGCACCATCGCCGACCTTATCGAGTACCGCAACCAGCACGAGACCACGGTCGAGAAGGTGGCCGAGTGCAAGTTGCCGACCGAGTTTGGCGAATTCGACCTCATCACCTTCCGCGACACCATCGACAATCAGGTTCACTTCGCCCTGAAAAAGGGTGAGGTGCAGGCCGACCAGCCGACCCTGGTGCGCGTCCATCTGCACGATGTGCTGAGCGATCTGCTGCTGACCGACCGCCACGCCGCCCGCAGCTGGCCGCTGCCCAAATCCATGGCCCGCATCGCTGACGAAGGCGGGGTGCTGGTGATTTTGGGGGCGGAAGCCCACGGCGCCGAGCTGTTGGCCCGGGTCAAGGGTTTTGAAGCCGCCGACAAGGGACTGGCACCGGAAGGAGCCAAGTGGCAGGGCACCTCGCGCCGTGTTGGCGTGGGTTCCCAGATCCTCAAGGCGCTCGGCGTGAGCAAGATGCGTCTGCTGAGCTCGCCGAAGAAGTACCATGCCCTCGGTGGTTTCGGTCTGGAAGTGGTTGAGTACGTCGGCGAGTAAAGCTCCACCAGAGAAGTACCATCCCCTTCCGGGGGGGGGGGGGGCGGTCTGGAAGTGGTTGAGTACATCGGCGAGTAAAGTCCCACCAGAGAAGTAGCATCCCCTTCCGAGTGGTTTCGGTCTGGAAGTCGTGGAATGTACCGGCGAGTAAGCGCGCCGGACTGGTTAAATCGCGATCATGGCCGTCTATTGCGGCCATGGTTTTTGTCGTGGGTCTGTTGTGCTAGAATGTGCGCACTTTTGACTCCGGCCCTTTTGATTGCACAGATACAGGATTTCCAATGAAGGTTATCGAAGGAAATATCGCCGCTCCTGAGGCGCGCATTGCTATTGTTGTTGCCCGTTTCAACAGCTTCATCAACGACAGTCTGGTGAACGGCGCGGTGGACGTACTGAAGCGTCAAGGTCAAGTGCAGGACAGCAACCTGACACTGGTAAAAGTGCCGGGCGCGGTTGAAATGCCATTGGTCATCAAGAAGCTGGCCAAGAGTGGTCAATACGATGCCATCGTGGCGGTCGGTACTGTCATCCGTGGCGGCACCTACCACTTCGACCTGGTGGCAAACGAGAACAGCAAGGGCATGGCCCAGGTAATGATGGAATATGAAATTCCCGTTGCCTTCGGTGTGCTGACCACTGAAAACATTGAACAAGCCATCGAGCGTGCAGGTACCAAGGCGGGTAACAAGGGTGCAGAGGCTGCACTGGCAGCGCTCGAAATGATCAACGTCCTGAAAGAACTGGACGTGTAACGAGGAGAAGTACATTGAAACCGTCTGAGCGCCGTAAAGCCCGCCATTGCGCCACCCAGGCCATCTACCAGTGGCAGATGACCAAGGCTAACGTGGGTGACATCGAAGAGCAGTTCAAGATCGATCAGGACACCAAGGGTGTAGACCTGAACTATTTCCGCGATCTGCTGTTCGGGGTAGCCCTCCACTGCAGCGAGCTGGACAAGGTGTTTGCACCTTTCCTCTCCCGTCCGCTGGAAGAAGTGGACATGGTGGACAAGGCGATCCTGCGTCTGGCGACCTACGAGCTGACCCGTCGTGATGATGTACCGCCGCGCGTGGTTATCAACGAAGCGATCGAGCTGGCCAAAGCTTTTGCTGCCGATGACAGCCACAAGTTTGTCAACGGTGTACTGGACAAGGTGATCAAGTCGCTGAACAAGCGTTGATCCTGCTGTCCGTCAGCATCTAAGAGAGGAGCCAGCTTATTGCTGGCTTTTTACTGTATGGGTGAATTTGAGCTGATTGATAAGTACTTCAAGGTCCCCCACGCCCGCAAGGACGTGGTGATGGGCCCTGGAGATGACTGTGCCCTGCTGACCCTGCCCCCCGATACCCAGCTGGCGGTGAGCACCGACACTCTGGTGAGCGGCGTACACTTCTTTCCCGACATGGATCCGGTGGATCTCGGCTACAAGGCGCTGGCGGTCAATCTCTCCGATCTCGCCGCCATGGGAGCCGAGCCGCGCTGGGTCTCGCTGGCGCTGACGTTGCCGGCCATCAACGAGAGCTGGGTTGCCGGCTTTGCCGAAGGATTCCTGGAGCTCGCCGAGTACTACAACGTGGCGCTGGTGGGCGGGGACATGACCCGCGGGCCGCTCTCCATCACGGTGTCGGTCAAGGGGTCGGTGCCTGCCGGTCGCGCCCTGATGCGCAGTGGTGCCAAAGCCGGTGACGGCATCTATGTGACCGGCACTCTGGGTGATGCCGCGCTGGCGCTCTCCCACCTGCTGAGCAAACGCACCCTCAACGAGAACCAGCTGGCAGCTGTGCTGCCACGGCTCGACCACCCCCATCCCCGCATTCTGGCCGGTCAGGCGCTGCGCGGGCTGGCGGGCAGTGCGCTGGATCTCTCCGACGGTCTGGCATCGGATCTCGGCCATATCCTCAAGGCCTCCGGCGTGCGGGCCCAGATCGAGCTCGATCTGCTGCCGCTCTCGCCGGTGCTGCAGGATGCGGTGAGCGAGCAGGAGGCGTGGCAACTGGCGCTGGCCGGTGGCGATGACTACGAGCTCTGCTTCACCGTACCGGAGGAGCACCGCGGCGCGCTCGATACGGCGCTGGCCCACAGCGGGGTCAAATTCAGCCGCATCGGCCGCATCGTGGCGGGCGAGCCGGGCATCGACTACCTGCGTGGCGACCAGGCGGTCGAGTTGCAACTGAAAGGGTGGGATCACTTCGCATGAGTTTGTTCAGGATAAAGCCCGAGCTGACACGACTGGATCTGAAAAATCCGCTTCACTTTTTGGCGGTGGGATTTGGTTCCGGTCTCAGCCCCAAAGCGCCGGGCACCATGGGCACCCTGGCGGCGATTCCGCTCTATCTGCTGGTGAGCGGTCTGCCGACCCACTGGTTTATCGCCTTGCTGGCGGTGGGTTTTGTTGTCGGTATTCGTATCTGCCAGAGCGCCACCGATGCCATCGGCATGCCGGATCACGGCGCCATCGTCTGGGACGAGGTGATCGGCTTTGGCGTCACCATGATCGCAGCGCCAGCCGGCTGGGAGTGGGTGGTGGCGGGCTTCGCGCTGTTCCGGTTGTTTGATGTGCTCAAGCCCTGGCCCATCTCCTGGTTTGATCGCCGGATCCACGGTGGCCTGGGCATCATGCTGGACGATCTGATCGCTGGCCTGTTCGCCCTGTTTTGTATGCAATTACTGGCATTCTGGCTCGGTTGAGTGCCCCCTTCCGGGGGATGACCGTTCTGGCATCCCCCGATTTATATCTGCTTAATTTTCATTCATCGGCATATGCTGCCGTTTATCATCCATTTCACATAAATATTCACTACTCATTCGGGGCTGGTGATTGTTTTGGAAATAGTGATAAATGCTGCTTGTTGCGTTGTTGTTGAAATTAAAGTAATGATACCAATAGATGTACGGACGCACCGGCCATTTGTGTGATGAAAATCATCATTTATCTCTGCCGAATTGGTGGTTATCTGCACAAAACATTGCGGAATTGTATAACTCAATCATTTACACCCGTGGTCAAACCGTCTAAGTTACTCGCGGGTTATTCCAAAAAAATGCAAAAAACCCGCCCGGATCGCTGGTTTCGCTGCCTCATGGATTGAGCGAATATTGCCCAAGGTAACAACCGGCATCTGCGGCTGATTTACGGACGAATTATTTGGGACGGATGTCCCCCGCAGAGGTAAACATGTCCTTGCTCGAAGTAAAGAACTTGCGGATCGAGTACCCCTCCCGCTACGGGGTGCTGGCCGCGGTAAAGGATCTCTCTTTCTCTATCGAAAAGGGTGAGATTGTCGGAGTGGTCGGTGAATCCGGCGCCGGCAAGTCCACCATCGGCAACGCCGTTATCGATCTCCTGAGCCCGCCGGGTCGCATCGCCCGTGGCGATATCTATCTCAATGGCGAGCTCATCTCCGGCAAGAGCCAGAACGAGATGCGGGCCATCCGTGGCTCCCGTATCGGGTTCATCTTCCAGGACCCCATGACCTCCCTCAACCCGCTGTTCACCGTTGAGCATCAGCTGGTGGAGACCATTCTGGCCAATACCGACCTCTCTCGCGAAGCCGCTTTTGCCAAGGCATTGGAGCTGATGGGGGCGGTGGGTATTCCGCAGCCGGAGCTGCGCATCAAACAGTATCCGCACCAGTTTTCCGGTGGCATGCGTCAGCGGGTGGTTATCGCCATTGCGCTCTCCTGCGATCCGGAGCTGATCATCGCTGATGAGCCGACCACGGCGCTCGACGTATCCATTCAGGATCAGATCCTTCAGCTTATCCGCGCCCTCTGCAAAGAGCGTCAGGTGGGCTGCATGCTGGTGACCCACGACATGGGCGTGGTCTCCAACGTTACCGACAAGGTGGCGGTGATGTATCGCGGCGATCTGGTGGAGTTCGGCCTGACCGAACAGGTACTGGGCAGCCCCAATCACCCCTATACCCGCAGCCTCATCTCGGCGGTGCCCCGCTCCGATGTGAAGCTGGTGCGTTTCCCGCTGGTCTCCTATATCGAGGATGCCAGTGCGCCGGATACCAATATCGACCTCAAGACCCACTGGCTCGGCCAGAGTCAGGACGAGCGTGCCTATGAAGGGGCGCTGCTGCGGGTGGAGAACGTCGATCTGAAGTTCGTCACCAAGGACTCCATCTTCCCGAGCCGCCGCCAGTATGTGCGTGCCTGCAACAACATCAGCTTCGAGATCTTCGAGGGTGAAACCTTCGGTCTGGTGGGGGAGTCGGGCTCCGGCAAATCGACCATTGCCCGCGCCATCACCGGTCTCTATCCGCCTGATACCGGCAAGATTTTCTTCGAGGGGATCGATCTGACCGCTCTCAAGAGCGAGCGCGAGCGTCGCCCGCTGCGTCGCCAGATGCAGATGGTGTTCCAGAACCCCTATTCCTCGATGAACCCGCGGATGAAGGTGCGCGACATCATTGCCGAGCCGATCCGCTTCCATCAGCTGGCGAGCAGCGAGAGCCAGATCGAGGGGATCGTCGGCGATCTGCTGGATCACGTGGGTCTCGGTCGTGGTGCCGGGGTCAAGTATCCCCACGAGTTCTCCGGCGGTCAGCGCCAGCGTATCTCCATTGCCCGCGCACTGGCCACTCGCCCGCGCTTCCTTATCTGTGACGAGCCGACCTCGGCGCTGGATGTGTCGGTGCAGGCCCAGATCCTCAACCTGCTCAAGGATCTGCAGCAGGAGCTCAAGCTCACCATGCTGTTTATCAGCCACGATCTGCCGGTGATCCGCCAGATGTGCGACCGCATCGGGGTGATGCAGCACGGTCATCTGGTGGAGGTGGCCGAGACCGAGAAACTCTTTACCAATGCCGAGCATGAGTACAGCCGCAAGCTGATCTCCCTCATGCCGGAGTTCAAGGGAATGTCCCGCGAGGGGCTGGAAATCGCAAGCTAGGAGAGCGCCGGTGCGCCGGTCTGCTTGTCAAAAAAAGTGTCATAAGAAAGCCAAAAGCATGGAGAACAAGATGAAGAAAGGATTGTCCAAGATTGCCCTGGCGCTGTTTGCCGCCGGTTTCGCCTTCAGTGTCTCAGCCGCTGATATCAAGGTGGGTGTCGCTTCTGACGCCACTTCGCTGGATCCGCAGGAGCAGCTCTCCGGTCAGACCCTGGAGATGTCGCACCTGGTATTCGATCCCCTGATGCGTTACACCCAGGACCTGCAGTTCGAGCCCCGTCTGGCCGAGAAGTATGAGCGTATTGACGACAAGACCGTCCGCTTCCACCTGCGCAAAGGGGTCAAGTTCCACTCCGGTAACGACTTCACCGCTGACGACGTGGTGTGGACCGTCAACCGCCTGAAATCCTCCGTCGACTTCAAGGCGATCTTCGATCCCATCAGCGAAGTGAAGAAGGTCGATGACTACACCGTCGATCTGATTACCGCCAAGCCCTTCCCGCTGGTGCTGCAGACCGTCACCTACATCTTCCCGATGGACTCCAAGTTCTACACCGGCAAGACCGAAGCGGGCAAAGACAAGGCCGAGATCGTCAAAAACGGCGACTCCTATGCCTCTACCCACGTCTCCGGTACTGGCCCGTTCACTGTCAAGTTCCGCGAGCAGGGTGTGAAGCTGGATTATGCCCGCAACGCCAACTACTGGGATAAAGCCTCCAAGGGTAACGTCGAGAACCTGACCGTAGTGCCGATCAAGGAAGATGCGACCCGTGTTGCAGCCCTGCTGGGTGGCGACGTGGACATGATCTATCCGGTTGCGCCGAACGATCTGGAGCGCGTGAAGAATGGCAAGGACTCCCAGCTGGTCACCCTGTCCGGTACCCGCGCCATCATCATCGAGCTGAACCAGAACACCAACCCGGCACTGAAAGACAAGCGCGTGCGTCAGGCGATCAACTACGCCATCAACCAGGTGGGCATTGTCGAGAAGATCAACAAGGGCTTCGGTACCCCTGCTGGCCAGCTGAGCCCGAAAGGCTATGCCGGTCACAACGAGGCGCTGGTGCCCCAGTATGATCTGGCCAAGGCCAAGGAGCTGATGAAAGAGGCCGGTTACGAGAAAGGCTTCAAGATGACCTTCATCTCCCCGGCTGCCCGCTACGTCAACGACGTCAAGATTGCCCAGGCTGTCTCCGCCATGCTGGCCAAGATCAACATCAAGGTGGATCTGAAAACCATGCCGGTGGCCCAGTACTGGCCTGAGTTTGACAAGTGTGCCGCGGACATGCAGATGATCGGTTGGCACTCCGACACCGAAGATACTGCGAACTTCTTCGAGTTCCTGACCTTCACCAAGGATGCCAAGACCGGTATGGGCCAGTACAACTGCGCCGGTTATGCCAACGCCGAAGCTGACAAGCTGGTGATGGATGCCAACGCCGAGACCGATCCGGCCAAGCGTGCCGAGATGCTGAAGAAGGTCGAAGCCATGCTGATCGAAGATGCTGCCTACGTGCCGTTGCACTGGGAAGATCTGGCCTATGGCGCCAAGAAGAACGTCGACATCAAGCCGGTGGTCAACGTGATGAACTTCCCTTACCTGGGTGACCTGGTGGTCAGCAAGTAAGAGAACGTCGCAAGGAAGGACGGGGCGGGGTGGTCAGCTGGCCACTCCGCCCACTAACAGAAGCCTGTGCCACGACACAGGCCACGTAGAAGGACAAGCATGTTTACATTCCTGCTGAAACGGTTCTATCAGGCCGTGATAGTGATGTTCGTCATCAGCCTGGTCGCCTTCTCCATCCAGGACAACCTGGGTGACCCGTTGCGCGAGCTGGTGGGACAATCCGTCTCCGAAGCCCAGCGTCACGAGTTGCGCGAGAAGATGGGCCTTAACGATCCCTTCCTCATCAAATACAGCCGCTTTCTGAAAAATGCGGTGCATGGGGATTTGGGCACCTCCTATTTCTTCAAGCGACCAGCTCTCGAGGTGATCCTCGACAAGCTGGTGGCTACCCTTGAGCTGGTGTTTGCTGCCGCGCTCATCATCGTGGTGGTCTCCATTCCACTCGGTGTCTATTCGGCGATCCGCCCGCGCAGCATTCCCACCAAGATCATCATGGCGGGGAGCAGTATCGGCATCTCGATCCCGGTATTTTTGACCGCCATCATGCTGATGTACCTCTTCTCCATCCAGCTGGGCTGGCTGCCAGCCTATGGCCGCGGCGAGACCCGTAACCTGCTGGGCTGGGAGTCGGGCTTCTTCACCTGGGATGGCATCCTGCACCTGATCCTGCCGGCGGTGTCGCTCTCTTCCATCATGCTGCCGCTGTTTATCCGGCTGGTGCGCTCCGAGATGCTGGAGCAGCTCTCTTCCGAGTACGTCAAGTTCGCCCGCGCCAAGGGGCTGGACAACAACAAGGTCTACTATCAGCACGCTCTGAAGAACACCATGCTGCCGGTCATTACCGTCGGCGGGGTGCAGATCGGTACCATGGTGGCCTACACCATTCTGACCGAGAGTGTGTTCCAGTGGCCGGGTACCGGCTTCCTGTTTCTTGAAGCGATCCACAGGGTCGATACCCCGCTGATCACCGCCTACGTCATCTTCGTGGGATTGATCTTCGTGGTGACCAATACCCTGGTCGACCTGCTCTACGGGTTGATTAACCCGACCGTTAACCTGACTGCCAAGGGGTAAGCATGAGTAACGCTGTAACTGCAAGCCCAAGCCGTTGGGCACGATTCAAGAACTCTGACATCGTCTACTACTTCCTGCGGGACAAGGTAGCCATGTTCAGCTTTGCGGTGTTCGTGGTATTTGTGCTGGCGGCGCTGCTGGCCCCCTGGCTCGCCCCGCACAACGTCTATGACCAGACCAGTTTTGATCTGATGGATGCCGAGTTGCCCCCCTCCTGGCTCGAAGGTGGCGAGGAGCGCTTCTGGCTCGGCACCGACAACCAGGGACGAGATATCTGGAGCACCATCCTCTATGGCGCCCGTATCTCCCTCACCATCGGCCTGTTTGCGGTGGCGCTGCAGCTGGTGCTTGGTATCGTCATCGGTCTGATTGCCGGTTACTTCGGTGGTCGTATCGACAACCTGCTGATGCGCTTTGCCGATGTGCAGCTGTCGTTCTCCACCATGATGGTGGCGATCATCATCTCCGCCATCTTTCAGGCAACCTTTGGCTCCGAGTTTTACTCGAAGTTTGCCATCATGATGCTGGTGGTGATCATCGGTATCGCCGAGTGGCCGCAATACGCCCGTACCGTGCGCGCCTCTGTGCTGGCGGAGAAGAAGAAGGAGTATGTGGAGGCCGCCAAGGTGATGGGGTTCCGCGCCCCGCGCATCATGTTCCGCCACATTCTGCCCAACTGCCTGTCGCCCATTCTGGTGATCTCCACCGTGCAGGTGGCCAACGCTATCATGAGCGAGGCGGCGCTCTCCTTCCTCGGGCTGGGAATGCCGGTTGATCAGCCCTCGCTCGGTTCGCTTATCAGCGTCGGCTTCAACTACATCTTCTCCGGCTCCTGGTGGATCACCGCCTTCCCGGGTATCTGTCTGGTGGTGCTGGTGCTGGTCATCAACCTGCTGGGTGACTGGCTGCGGGATGTGTTTAACCCCAAGATCTACAAAGGTTAACGCGGGCCGACTCTGAGGCGCCGAGTCGCAGCTGTCAGGTCATTTGGATGAAAAAAATCCGAAACCGGTTTAGCCGGTTTCGGATTTTTTATTGGTCTTGAGCAGACAGCTTGTTGATTGCACACCCATCAGTAGTGCGGCGGCGGGGTCTCTTCGGCCATGCTGGCAATCTGGCTGGGCTGTACGCTTTGTAGTTTGTCGATCAGCAGCTGGATCTGGTATTTGAGCCGATCGAGTTCACGGCCCTGGGTGGTCACCTCGTCGTTGAGCTGCTCTATGGTGTATTCCGCATAGGCGAGACGGGTTTCCAGGGTTTCGATGCGATCGTTAAGTTGCTGACTCATGGGCCTTCGGGTCCTTACTTGATTGTCCAGATTTCGGCCAGACCACTGGAGCTGGCACTGACAAGGTGGCTATTGTCGCGCAAAGCGACGCCGTAGACCACTGCGCTGGGCGGTTTCACCTTGGGTTGCGGCGAGACGCGCCAGCTCTGCAGCAGGGCACCATCGCTCACTTGCCACAGGGAGAGCTGACGGGAAGGGGCGCCGGTGATGAGCCACTTGCCATCGTTGGCAAAGCGGGCGCTGGTGTATACCTCGAAGCGGTGATCATATTGCAGCTGACTCACCTCCTTGCCAGTTTTCAGGTCCCAGATGCTGGCCCGGCTGCTGTCGGCGGTGAAGGCGTAGCGGCCGCTCGGCTCCAGTCTGGCCATGATCACCCGGCCACCATGGTTGAAGCGCCAGATCACCTGCCCGCTACGGGTATCCCACAGATAGGCGCTGTAGTCGTTGCCGCCGGTCAGGGCGTAGCGACCGTTGGCGGAGAGATCCACCGTATTGACCTGTTCGGTGTGCCCCAGAAACTGCAGGCGACGGCCGCTTCGGGTGTCGAGCCACTCAGCTTTGCCATCTTCCCGCCCGATCAGCACATAACGACCGTCGGCAGAGAGCGCGATGTCCCTCAGCCTGGATTCAGGAAGTGAGTAGTAGCCTTGTGATTGCCCGTCGTTCAGCCGCCAGGTAGCAAAGGTGTCTGGGGTTGCGGTGACGGCATGGCTGTTGCCTTCGGAAAAGCGGGTAATGAATACCAGATCATCCGCAGAGTCGGATTGCTTCCAGCGCCAGCGTTGACGGTTCTGTTCCAGATCCCAGACGATGATGCCCTGGCTGATGCTGGAGACGATGGCCTGCTTGCCATCACTGGAGAGATCTGCGGTCAGCAGACCCGTGCTGGCGAGGGTCATTTGCTGGTTGGGTTGGGAGCTCTGCTCGCAACCGGTGAGCATTAAACAGAGGCTCACCAGATAAATGGCACTTTTTATCATTTTTGCGGTCTCACGCTTTTGTTACCTGCGATCACGGCGTTAGTATAAGGCGCTTATCACGATAAACCTCTCATTTCACGATGGAACCGAGAGCGGTATTTGGAGTTTGGAGAAACTGATGAACAAATTTCTGAAGGTGTCCCTGTTGGCTGCGGCCGTTGCCGTCGGTCTGACTGCTTGCCAAAAAGACGAGAAGCCTGCTGCGGCCAATACCGCCGAAGTGAAGGCAGAAGCCAGCAAGCCGGCAGAGGCGACCAAGGCCGAAGCCAAGAGCTTTGAAGAGCAATCTGGCTACGCAATTGGCCTCTCCATGGGTCGTTACATCGCCAATACCCTGGAGCGTCAGCAGGAACTGGGCATCAAACTGGACAACGCCGTGATCCTGAAAGGGGTGACTGACGGTCTGGGCAAAGAAGCCAAGATGACTGATGAAGAGATCCAGAAGGTACTGCAGGATTACGACGCCAAGATCAACGAGCTGACCAAGGCCAAGGCCGAGAAAGACGCCGTTGAGAATCTGAAGAAGGGCGAAGAGTTCCTGGCTGCCAACGCCAAGAAAGAGGGTGTGAAGAGCACTGAATCCGGCCTGCAATACGTGGTCGAGAAGATGGGCACTGGCGCCAAGCCGAAATCAACCGACATCGTCAAGGTTCACTACACCGGTACCCTGACCGACGGCACCAAGTTCGACAGCTCCGTCGATCGCGGCGAGCCGGCTACCTTCCCGCTCAACCAGGTTATCCCGGGTTGGACCGAAGGTGTTCAGCTGATGCCGGTTGGCTCCAAGTTCAAGTTCTTCCTGCCGTCCAAGCTGGCCTATGGTGAGCACGGTGCAGGCTCCATCCCGGCGAACGCCGTGCTGGTGTTTGACGTTGAGCTGCTGGCTATCGAGAAGCCGACTGCAGACGACGCCAAGAAGTAATCCCTTCTTGTAGTTAAAAACGGCTCCTTAAGGAGCCGTTTTTACTTGTGTATTCCCTGCAATCGCGGGATAACAGAGCTGTCTTGGCGTTGGGTTTGCGCGCGAAAATAAGGCAAAATAGATCGCAGAATCAAATACAAGGATGAGTCCAGTGGCTGAAAATAAATCGCGTGTCCTGCTGGTGGAAGATACCCGTAGTCTGGCGGTGGTCTATGAACAGTACCTGCGCCAGGAGGGGTATGAGGTGGTGCTGGCCGATTGTGGTCAGCAGGCGTTGGCGCAGTTGCTGGCAAGTCCTCCCCCCGTGGTGCTGCTGGATCTGGAGCTGCCGGATATGTCCGGTATGGATATTCTGCAGATGATCACCGAACAGCAGTTGCCCTGCTCGGTGGTGGTGATCACCGCCCACGGCTCGGTGGATGTGGCGGTGGAGGCGATGCGCCTCGGTGCCTTCGATTTTCTGACCAAGCCGTTTGACAGCAAGCGGCTCTGTGCCACCGTTCGCAATGCCTTGAAACACCAGCAGTTGAGCTCGCTGGTTGCCCACTATCGGGAGAACTTCGAGCGTAGCTCCTTCTTCGGCTTTATCGGTGCCTCCATGTCGATGCAGGCGGTCTATCGCATCATCGAGAGCGCTGCGCCCAGCAAGGCGACCGTCTTTATCACTGGCGAAAGCGGCACCGGCAAAGAGGTGTGTGCCGAGGCGATTCACCAGTGCAGTCCCCGCAGCGAACAGCCCTTTATTGCCCTCAACTGCGCCGCCATTCCCCACGATTTGATGGAGAGCGAGATCTTCGGTCATGTGAAGGGCTCTTTTACCGGCGCCCAGGGGGATCGCAAGGGGGCGGCCAGTCTGGCCGATGGTGGCACCCTGTTTCTCGACGAGATCTGCGAGATGGACCTGGATCTGCAGAGCAAGCTGCTGCGCTTTATCCAGACCGGCACCCTGCAGCGGGTCGGCAGTGGCAAGCTCGAGACGGTGGATGTGCGCTTTATCTGCGCCACCAACCGGGATCCGCTGGTGGAGGTGAAAGCGGGCCGTTTTCGCGAGGATCTCTACTATCGGCTCCACGTCATTCCCCTCACCCTGCCGCCGCTGCGGGAGCGGGGCGAGGATATCCTGCTGCTGGCGCGTACCCTGTTGCAGAGCTACGCCAAGGAGGAGAACAAACGCTTCAAGGATTTCGATGTCGAGGCGGCGCGAGTGCTGCTCGACTACCCCTGGCCTGGCAACGTACGCGAGCTGCAAAACGTGGTGCGCAATATCGTGGTGCTCAACGACAAGGAGCTGGTGAGCCCGGATATTCTGCCGCCACCGCTCAATGGGGTTCGTCCCCAGCTGCCGGCTGCGATTGCGGCAGCGGTGGCATCGGCTCCGGCAGCCACCGGGGTGGCCAACGGGCCAATTCGTCCGCTCTGGCTGGTGGAGAAAGAGGTGATCGAACAGGCCATCGCCAGCTGTGACGGCAATATTCCCAAGGCGGCGGCCCTGCTCGAGATCAGCCCCTCCACCATTTACCGTAAAAAGCAGGGGTGGGAAGAGTCCAATCGGGCCTGAACCATCTTGCCAGCAGAAAGGGCGGCTAGCGTGCCGCCCTTGCTATTTGGGGGATCAGAGTTTGGCGAGGCGCTTGAGGCGGGCCAGTCGCTCCCCCTCGTTGGCGCTGAACCAGCGGTCCTGCGACAACAGAAACCAGGCGCGGGAGAAGTATTCCGCGGCCAGCGGATCGTCCAGCACCAAGGCATTCTCCCCCAGCTCCTCGAACAGATAACCATCCTCAGGTTCGCCTGCCTCGGCCATATCGGCCTTGAGTTGGTGCAGCTCTGCCTGCGCTTGCTGGTGCTGACCCTGGGCCCGGGTCAGGCGAGCCAGACTCCAGCGAGCGATAAACGCCTTGGCCGGCTGGTTATGTTGCAGATGCCAGGCCAGACACTTCTGCTGCTGGATTTTCGCCTCATCAAAGCGGCCCAGTTCGAACAGGGTCCAGCCCTGATTGTTGTAAAGGGGGGCCAGCCAGCCACGCACCTTCTCGTCACTGCTGCGCTCCGCCAGCTCCATCGCCAGTTGATGCCAGCGGCTCTGCTCTTCCAGTGGTGCGGCGATGGCGATCATGTGAGCGGCGTCGATGGCGAGATAGGTTTCTTTCTCCTTGAGTCCCCACTGCCAGGCTTGTTCAAACAGCGGTTTGGCGCTGGCTTTGTCGCCCGCCGAGTTAAAGGTGCGGCCCCGTTCCAGCAGGGCCCGGATCCGCGCTCTGGGGGTTGTGTCGGTGAGGCGAGGCGCTATCTCGTCGAGCAGCTGATGGGCTTCGGCAAACTGGCGCTGCAGCGAGTGGGTGCGGGCAATTTGGGTCAGCAACTCCAGTTCGAGTTGCAGGTCGGCGGCGGTGCGCGCTTCGGGAAGAAGGGTGTGAAAACGCAGTGCGCTGGCGGCGGGATCCTGATAATCCCACAGCGCCATGAAATCGGGCGGATTGTCCATTTGGCCTCCTTGCTGGTTATCCTGTCACCAAGATGCCTGCAGGCCATTGTTTGTACAAGGGGCGCCCATCACAGAGCGCCCCTTGAGTCATGTTAACGGCTGTGGCCGGTTGCTCAGTAGACCATAGCCAGGCTCATCAGCATCAGACCGAGGGCGGCAAAGGCCCCCTCTTTGATGGCGAGCCGTGGCACCAGCGCCTTGGGCAGGGCCGGAAACAGGCTCAGGGCAAAGCCAAGGCCCGGCATCAACCAGTGGAATGCCGGATCGCGCAGGGCGGGATCGGCGGCACCATTGATGATGATCAGCAAAATAAACAGGGTGAAGGCCGGCAGGATAAACCAGCGTACCCCACCGGCGGCGACCGCCCGCAGCGGCGAAATGCGATAGAGCAGCATGGTCACAAGGAACAGTACAAAAGGGGCCAGCAGATAGAGCGGAGCGGGGTTCATAACATCTTTCCTGAAAACTGATCGTCAAAAAACAGGGAGTCCGGTGCAAGAGGCGCGCGATTTAACCACTCTTCGCAGGTAATCACCAGCAGCCCGGGCCCGGGCTGTGAAGAGGATCCCGGATAAAGGTTTGCTAGCGCGTCTTAGTGCAACCAGAACCAGGCTGTAGCAAATCCTAGCCAGCTCAGCACCAGCAAGATCCAGGGCAGGGGATGCTGATGGCTTACTTCAACCACTTCAAGCTGATCGTCTTGCTCTTCGGTTTGTGGCGCCGCCTGTGGCTGCCTGGCTTTGGCCTGCAATTTTTTCTGGCGGCTCGCTTCGCGGGCCCGCGCCTTCATCTGTTTCTTGTATTCGTCGATGCCTTTCTGGATCCCTTGCGCGATAAGCTGGGTCTGCTCCTTGGTCTGCCCCGGCTTCTGGTTGGCACGGGCAATTTTCATCGCCTCCTGCTGGGTCTCGGGGGAAATCTTGTCGTACTTGGCCATCAAATCATCTCCTCGGGCATGGCTGGCTGGGGAGTATGCCATAAAGGCGCGTCCGGGTGGCGCCTCCTTGGTGCGGGAGGGGAGCAAGTGAGTGACTGCTCAACAAAAAAACTGATAAATCAGCAGGAAGCCGGATGTTGGGCCGAAGATCACAATTAGCAGAATTTGTGAGTCATCGATGAAAAACGGTCATCCGTTGTTTGTTATATTGGCGCCCGACCCGCTGGACAGGGTTGATAAATAACAAAACAATCAAGGTGATATGGAAATGAATAATAACTTTATCAAAGGCGGCGTGGCACTGGCCGTGCTTGCTGCACTGACTGGCTGTAATACCTCGAGCAATGACACCGTTGCACCCTGCACCGAAAATGTCTGCAAACTGACCATCCTGCACACCAACGATACCCACGGCCGTTTCTGGCACAACGCTGAAAATGAGTACGGTATGGCTGCCCAGAAGACTCTGGTCGAGCAGCTGCGTGCCGATGCCAAGGCTGCTGGCAGTGACGTACTGGTTCTTTCCGGTGGTGATGTGAATACCGGGGTGCCGGAGTCCGATCTGCAGGATGCCGAGCCTGACTTCATGGCGATGAACAACATTCGCTACGATGCCATGGCAGTGGGCAACCATGAATTCGACAACCCTCTCAGCGTGCTGGAGAAGCAGCGCAAGTGGGCCCAGTTCCCCATGCTCTCGGCCAACATCTATGACAAGGCCAGTGGCAAACACTACTTTGACCCCTACAAGGTGTTCAAGCTGGAGAGCGGTCTCAAGGTCGCCGTACTGGGCCTGACCACCGAGGATACCGCCCAGCTGGTGGATCCCAACAACGTGCAAACCCTGGAGTTCCGCGATCCGACCAGCGAGGCGGCCAAACTGGGCCAGCAGATCCGCAGCAACAAGGAGGCCAATCTGGTCTTCGCCATCACTCACATGGGCCATTACGAGAATGGTCAGCACGGCAGCAATGCGCCGGGCGATGTAGAGATGGCTCGTGCACTGCCGGCAGGGACTCTGGATGCCATCATTGGTGGCCACTCCCAGAATCCGGTCTGTATGGAACCGGGTACTACCAACAAGTACGCCAATTTCAAACCGGGTGATAACTGCCAGCCAGACCAGCAGAACGGCACCTGGATCATGCAGGCTCACGAGTGGGGCAAGTATGTGGGCCGTGCCCAGTTTGAGTACCAGAATGGCAAGTTGACCCTGACCAGCTATGACCTGATCCCGGTCAACCTGATCAAGCGTAACGCCAAGGGCGAGGCGATCGATGCCAACGGCGCCGTAACCAAGGATCCGGCCAAGATGCAGTTCGTACAGGACGAGATCACCAAGGATCCCGAGCTGTATAACACCCTGCTGGGTTATCAGGAGAAAGGTCAGCAAGAGCTGAATGTCGTCATTGGCTCGGCAGATGGCTTGCTGGTTGGTGATCGCAACTCGGTTCGCAACAAGCAGACCAACCTGGGTCGCCTGATCACCACGGCGACCAGCAGCAAGCTGGGTGTCGACTTTGGTATCGTCAACTCTGGCGGCGTCCGTGACAGCATCCCGGCCGGTGATATCACCTACCGCAGCGTGCTGCTGGTGCACCCGTTTGGCAACACGGTCAACAAGGCTGTCATGAAGGGAAGCGATCTGGCGACCTATCTGGGCCAGGTGGCAAGCAAGACCCGCAATACCGGTGGTTATGCCCAGTTTGGCGGTATCAACATGGCGGTGGATTGCCAGGCCAAGAGCGTCAATATCACCAGCATCGGTGGCAAGGCGTTTGATCCGGCTGCAACTTACAGCTTCGCGATCCCGAGCTTCAGCGCCTCCGGTGGTGACGGTTATCCGAAGATCGATACCATCAACGCCGGGTTGGTCGATGCTGCCGTGCTGAAGGAGTACATCGAGATCAAGAAGACCATCAACGTGGCCGATTATCAGTCAGGCAATGAGGTGAGCTATCTGAACTCAGCCTCTACCGAAGGGTGTAACTAAGCGCTGTCGATTCGGTATCGTCACAACAGTAGTCACACTCTGCTGTCTTCTTAAAAAAATCCCCAGGCATTACCTGGGGATTTTTTCGAACCGTTACTGAATTTTCCAGTCTATTGCATCACATCGTGTCTCGTCAGGCTTGCAGCCAGCTTTCGATGCTGCGCTGGATGCCTGCATCGTCCAGACCGAGCAGGGCATAGATCTCCTGCTGGGTACCCTGTTCCACGAAGCGATCCGGCAAGCCAAGGTTGAGCACCGGCTTGCACTGCTTGCTGCGCATCAGCAGTTCGTTCACCGCCGAACCGGCACCGCCCATGATGGCGTTGTCTTCAATGGTGACGAAGTGATCGTGGCTGGCCGCCAGCGACAGCACCAGCGCCTCATCCATCGGTTTGACAAAGCGCATATCCACCAAGGTGGCATCCAGCACTTCGGCGGCCGCTTTGGCGTGGTGCAGCAAGGTGCCAAACGCCAGAATGGCAGTGCCCTTGCCCTCTCGCAGGATACGTCCCTTGCCGAGCTCCAGTGCCTGCATTTCTGACGAGATGGGGGCGTCGCTCAGGCTGCTGCCGCGCGGATAGCGCACTGCGGCAGGGCCCTGATGGAGATAGCCGGTATAGAGCATCTGGCGGCACTCGTTCTCGTCGGAGGGGGTCATGATCACCATGTTGGGCACGGTGCGCAGGAAGCTGATGTCGAACGCCCCCTGATGGGTGGGGCCGTCAGCGCCTACCAGACCGGCCCGGTCGATGGCGAACAGCACTGGCAGCTCTTGCAGCGCCACGTCGTGGATCACCTGATCGTAGGCACGTTGCAGGAAGCTCGAATAGATGGCGACCACCGGCTTCTTGTCGGCGATGGCCAGACCGGCGGCAAAAGTGACCGCATGCTGCTCGGCAATGGCCACATCGAAGTAGCGATCCGGATACTGCTGGCTGAATTTCACCAGCCCGGAGCCTTCGCGCATGGCAGGGGTGATGCCGACCAGCTTCTCGTCTTTGGCCGCCATGTCACACAGCCACTGGCCGAAGATGGCGGAGAAGGTGGGCTTGGCACCACTCGCCTTGGGCAGAGCGCACTCGTCCGGATTGAACCTGGGCACGGCGTGATAACCGATAGGGTCTTTTTCGGCGGGCTCGTAGCCCTTGCCCTTCTTGGTCTTGACGTGCAGCAGCTGCGGGCCCTTGAGGTTGCGCATGTTGCGCAGGGTCTCGACCAGTGCCTCGATATCGTGACCGTCGATGGGGCCGATGTAGTTGAAGCCAAACTCCTCGAACAGGGTGCCGGGCACCACCATCCCCTTGAGGTGCTCTTCGGCCCGCTTGGCCAGCTCCTTGACTGGCGGCAGACCGGCTAGCACCTTCTTGCCGCCTTCGCGGATGGTGGTGTAGAGCTTGCCGGACATGACCCGGGCCAGATGGTTGTTGAGCGCGCCAACATTCTCGGAGATGGACATCTCGTTGTCGTTGAGGATCACCAGCATGTCTTTATGGACATCGCCGGCGTGGTTGAGCGCTTCAAAAGCCATCCCCGCCGTGATGGCGCCATCACCGATCACCGCCACGACCTTGCGGCCCAGCCCTTCACTCTCGGCGGCAACCGCCATACCGAGCGCCGCACCGATGGAGGTGCTGGAGTGGCCGACGGAGAGCACGTCGTACTCGCTCTCGCCACGCCAGGGGAAGGGGTGCAGACCATCTTTCTGACGGATGGTGTGGATCTGGTCACGGCGTCCGGTCAGGATCTTGTGGGGATAGGCCTGATGGCCCACATCCCAGATCAGCCGATCGAACGGGGTGTTGTAGACGTAGTGCAGGGCCACTGTCAGTTCGACCGTGCCGAGCCCGGAGGCAAAGTGTCCGCTGGAGCGGCTGACGGAGCGCAGCAGATATTCGCGCAGCTCGTTGCACAGCACCGGTAGCCGCTCTTTGGGCAGGGAACGCAGCTCTATCGGGGTGTCCGCGAGGGCCAGGTTGGGGAAATTGCTAATATCAACGCTCATTTTTTAACTGTTATCCAGCGTTTAGTGGGTTCGCTCGATGATGTAATCGGCGAACGCTTCCAGAATGTCGGTATTGTAGGGCAAGGATTGCAGGGCTGTTAAGGCTTTACCGTGCAGTTCGCGAGCCAGCTCACGGGCGTTTTCGAGTCCAAGCAGGGCCGGATAGGTACTCTTCTCCAGCGCCAGATCGGAGCCTTGCGGTTTGCCCAGGGTGGCGGTGTCACCTGTGATGTCGAGGATGTCATCCTGCACCTGGAAGGCGAGGCCGATGGCGGAGGCATAGGTTTGCAGCGCCGTCAGGGTCGCTTCGTCGACATTCTCCTTGCACAGGGCGCCAAGAGTGACGGCGCATTCGATGAGTGCCCCCGTCTTGTGGCGGTGTACCTGCTCCAGCTCGGCGAGCGTGATCCGGCGTCCTTCCGCTTGCAGATCCAGCGCCTGACCGCCGCACATACCGAGATAGCCGGAGGCGCGGGCAAGAGTGCTCAGCATGCGCACCCGGTTGGCCATCAAGGTATCGGGCATGGGGTGATCGGCCAGAATGGAGAACGCCAGGGTCTGCAGCGCATCACCGGCCAGAATGGCGGTGCCTTCGTCAAACGCCTTGTGAACGGTTGGCTGACCACGACGCAGGTCGTCGTTATCCATGGCGGGCAGGTCATCGTGCAGCAGGGAGTAAGCGTGGATGCACTCCACGGCAGCCGCGGGGCCATCCAGCAGTTCGCTCTTGACGCCCAGCATCTCGCCGACCGCGTAGACCAGAAACGGGCGAACCCGTTTGCCGCCCAGCAGCAGGCCATAACTCATGGCATCGCGCAGACGCGGCGCCATGGCGGGCAAGGATTCAAGTTGTGCTGACAGACAGTCGTCAATACGCTGACGATGCAGACGGGAAAAATGGTCCAGCGCCACTCACTCCTCTCCTTGTTCTGGCTGGAAGGGGGCGAGCTGATCACTGCCATCGGCTTGACTGAGCAGGATCTGGATCTTCTGTTCGGCCAGTTCCAGCTTCTGCTGACCGGCCCGAACCAGATGAACGCCCTGCTCGAACTGCTTGAGTGCCTCTTCCAGGGGTAGGGAACCTTGTTCTAGCTGATGAACGATGGTTTCCAGCTCTTCCAGAGTGGCATCAAAACTCAGACGGTCGATTTTTTTACTGGCCATGTCCATCCTCGGGGATTGAAAAAAACGGCTTATATTAACATCGACCGTCCACAGGGGGGAGGCAGAAAAGCATTGCCCCCTCAAACTCTCGCTAAACTGGCCGATAATGAGCCATCATTCTCAGTGGATGTATGCTTGCCGCATGGGTCGCAATAGCAGAAAATTCAACAGACTATAAATAGACACAAGAACCGGTGACAGGAGTAGGGACGTGGATCTAGGCAGTCTGATAGGGATAGTGCTGGGTTTCGGGGTGGTGGTGTACGGCATGCTGCTGGGTGGCCCCATGAGCATGTATGTGGATATGCCATCGGTCTACATCACTGTATTGGGATCAATCTTCATCGCCATGATGAAGTTCAACCTTGGCCAGTTCCTGATGGCATTCAAGGTGGCGGGTAAAGCCTTTATGTACAAGGGCGACAAGCTTGAAGACCTGATTACTAAAGCCGTTGAACTGGCTGACGCGGCTCGCAAAGGGGGCTTTCTTGCGCTGGAAGCCGCAGAGATCCCCAATGCATTTATGAAAAAAGGGATCGATATGCTGGTGGATGGTCACGATGCCGAAGTGGTGCGCGCCGTGATGGAAAAGGATATCGACCTGACAGCCGAGCGCCATGTCATTGCCATCAAGGTCTTCCGTACCCTTGGGGATCTGGGCCCTGCCATGGGGATGATAGGTACGTTGGTGGGTCTGGTGGCCATGCTGGCCAACATGAGTGACCCCAAGTCGATCGGGCCGGCGATGGCGGTGGCCTTGCTTACCACCCTGTACGGTGCGATAGAGGCCAATATGTTGGCGATCCCGATTGCCGACAAGCTGGAGCTGCGCAGCGGGGAGGAGAAGCTCAGTCGTACCCTGATCCTTGATGCCATTATGGGAATTCAGGATGGCCAGAACCCGCGGGTGATCCAGTCCATGCTGCAAAACTATCTGAACCAGTCCAAACGTAATACTGGCACCGAATAGGGGGCGTTATGTCTGATTGCAAGTGCCCGCCACCAGGTCTCCCTGGTTACATGGGAACCTTTGCCGACCTGATGTCGCTGCTGATGTGCTTCTTCGTGCTGTTGCTCTCCTTTGCCGAGATGGATGTGCAGAAGTTCAAGCAGATAGCCGGTTCCATGGACAAGGCATTCGGGGTACAGAACATCCTTGAGGTGAAAGATATTCCCAAGGGAACCTCGGTGATTGCCCAGGAGTTCAGGCCCGGTCGCCCTGAGCCCACGCCGATTGATACTGTGATGCAGCAGACTATCGATCTGACCCAGACCGAACTGGAGTTTCTGCCCGGCGAGTCGGATCAGGCCGGTGGTCAGGACAAGAGTGATGGCAAGCAGACGGGGGGCGATACCGCGCAGGATGCGAAGAAGGCGCAAGAACAGTCCAATACCCTGGCCAAAGCCCTCGCCGAGCAGATGAAAGATCAGATCCAGGACGGTGCCATCGAAATTGAGGCGCTGGGCCAGCAGATCATCATCCGGATCAGGGAAAAAGCGTCGTTCCCCGCCGGTTCTGCGTTTTTGCAGCCCCAGTTCTGGCCGGTCATTCGCAAGGTCGCGACCTTGCTCAAGGATGTGCCGGGTGAAATCACCATCTCCGGTCACACCGACAACGTGGCGACCGAAGATGAGCTGTTCCAGTCCAACTGGGAGTTGTCGTCGCAACGGGCGGTGGCGGTGGCGCACCAGATGCTGAAGGTCCCCGGTTTTGATCAGGGGCGGCTGGTGGTGCAGGGGATGGCGGACTCCCAGCCATTGGTGCCCAATACCACCCCGGAAAATCGTCGGATGAACCGGCGGGTGGAGATCGCCATCATGCAGGGCAAACCGACCGTTTCGGCCCCCATTTCCGTACCGGAAGGGAAGTAAGCGAGGGGAATGCCGATGACGCAAGTGGGATCTGCATCAGGGGGCTGACGTGGATTTTGTGTTGGCTTCATATTAAGATGCCTCATCCGAACCGATTGCTGCGGCCTCCTTGCAGATGGCCGCAGTTTCTATTTTCAAGCAACCCAGGTTTCGACTATGAATCATACTCCGATGACTGTTCGCGGCGCTGAGAAGCTGCGCGAAGAGCTCGATTATCTCAAGACCGAGCTTCGTCCCCAGATTATCGAAGCGATTGCCGATGCCCGCGAGCACGGTGATCTGAAGGAAAACGCCGAATACCATGCCGCTCGCGAGCAGCAGGGGTTCTGTGAAGGCCGCATTCAGGAGATTGAAGCCAAGCTCTCCAATGCGCAGGTGATCGATGTCACCAAGATGACCAACAACGGTCGCGTGATTTTTGGCGCGACTGTGACTCTGCTCAAGAGCGAGACAGAGGAAGAGGTGGTTTACCGAATCGTGGGTGATGATGAGGCTGATATCAAACAGAACCTCATCTCTGTCAACTCCCCCATTGCCCGCGCCCTGATTGGCAAGGAAGTGGACGATGTCGCAATCGTCAAGACCCCGGGCGGTGATGTGGAATACGAAGTGCTGGAAGTCGCTTATATCTAAGCGAATGCTACAGACAATGAAACAGGGGGGCTTGCGCTCCCCTGTTTGTCTTTATCTATGTGATTATTGATAAAAATCAGGACAGATACGCCTCGGTAAAGGCGTCCTGATGGCGCTGAAACAACCAGTGGCGCAGCCGTTCGATGTTGTTTTCGCTCATCTGAAAGCTCAGTGCCCAGGTGGCATGGTCGGCATTGGCTTTGATGCGCCTTACCAGTCGTCCCTGCAGTGGAAGAGGGTCCTCTTGCTCGATGCAGAGCTCGCCGTTGATGGGGGTGTCGGCCACCATGTCGATTGGCAAATTTTCCACGATGAGGCCGTTGAGGGAGAGGCTGAGTACCTGAAACAGGCCCAGTTCGCTGCATAGCTTGGCCTTTTGGGTGAGACGCCAGGCGCGCGGTTGGGCAAACCCCAGCTCCCTGATGACCGGTGCAGATAAGCGGGGCTCGACGAAGCCATCTTCCCCTTGGGTAAAGCTCAGGGGAAAACGCAGCTGATGGCCAGCGAAGCGGGCTTCGAGTACAAGGTGTTCGGCTTTTTGCAGCAAGCCAAGCATGGGGGCATCGAGGTGACCACTCAGAACATGGGTGTCCTGATTGCTCCCCAAGTCCCGCAGCATGGCCAGCTCATCGTCGGTCAGAATAGGATGGTGAGCCATAATGCGTGTCCGGAAGTATTCATCGCAGGTTAAGGGCTTTGCGACTACTTTGGCAAGCGACTCGGGAAGAAGTGGAATAAGGAAAGAGCGATGCTCTTTCCTTTTACTTGCGGGGCAGCTGGATTTTGGGTTCGTTGGCTTGACGATAAATGGTCAGCACATGACCCATGCTTTGCACCTTGATTGAACCGGTTTCACGGACGATAGCATCCATAACCAGTTGTTTCATTTCGCGATCTTCAGAGGCAACCTTAACCTTGATCAGCTCGTGATGGTTCAGTGCCAGATCGATCTCGGCCAGTACACCTTCGGTCAGACCATGCTGACCCAGCAGGACGACAGGCTTGAGGCTATGGGCAAGGCCCTTGAGGTACTGTTTCTGTTTATTGTTGAGAATCATCGCAATTTCTTCATAAGTCAGGGTTGAAAGGGGCGTATTCTACCCCCACTTAGCCCTTAATACTAATAACCCTTGTGGTTTTTTAAAGTCGATTATCATGACCCAGAAAAAACGTTCCCCCAGTTCAACTCGCTGGTTAAAAGAACATTTCGACGATCAATACGTCAAAAAAGCCCAGAAAATGGGCCTGCGTTCTCGTGCTGTTTTCAAGATTGACGAGATCCAGGGCAAGGATCGCTTGCTGAAACATGGCATGACCGTAGTGGATTTGGGAGCTGCCCCCGGTGGTTGGTCCCAGTTCGCGGTTGAACAGGTTGGTGATTCGGGTCGCGTCATCGCATGTGACATTTTGCCGATGGATCCCATTGCCGGTGTCGATTTCCTGCAAGGGGACTTTCGGGAGGAAACTGTACTCGGCGCTTTGCTGGAGCGAGTGGGTCCCGACAAGGTCGATGTCGTGATGTCTGATATGGCGCCCAACATGAGCGGTACCCAGCAGGTGGATCAGGCTCGCGCCATGTATCTGGTCGAGCTGGCGCTGGACATGTGCAATCAGGTATTGCGTAGTGACGGCAGTTTCGTAGTGAAGGTGTTTCAGGGAGAGGGCTTTGATGCCTATCTCAATGAAATTCGTAAACTTTTCTCCGCTGTCAAAATTCGTAAACCAGACTCATCCCGCGCCAGATCACGGGAAGTCTACATTGTGGCTACCGGTTTTAAACTGTAGTACCCTAACCTTCATCGTTAACTGTCAGTCTGCGAGGTTACTGATTTGAGTGACATGGCGAAAAACTTAATCCTGTGGCTGGTCATCGCCGTCGTTTTGATGTCGGTGTTCAATAGCTTCAGCCCCAGCGATACCACCAGTCGCCAGCTGGACTATTCCAGCTTCGTTAAAGAGGTGACCCAAGAGCAGATCCGTGAAGTGCGGATGGACGGTAAGGTCATTAATGGCGTCAAGCGTACTGGTGAACGATTCACCACCATCATACCTGCGCCGGATCCCCAGCTGCTCAACGACATGCTCAATCACAATGTCAAAGTGATGGGCGAGAAGCCGGAAGAGCCGTCTCTGTTGACCTCTATCTTCATCTCTTGGTTCCCGATGCTGCTGCTGATCGGTGTCTGGGTCTTCTTCATGCGTCAGATGCAGGGCGGCGGTGGCAAAGGTGCCATGTCGTTCGGCAAGAGCAAGGCTCGCCTGATGAGCGAAGATCAGATCAAGACCACCTTTGCTGACGTTGCAGGTTGCGATGAAGCCAAGGAAGAGGTGAAGGAGCTGGTCGACTATCTGCGCGACCCGAGCAAATTCCAGAAACTGGGTGGCAAGATCCCGACCGGTGTGCTGCTGGTTGGTCCTCCCGGTACCGGTAAGACCCTGTTGGCCAAGGCCATTGCGGGCGAGGCCAAGGTGCCTTTCTTCACCATCTCAGGTTCCGATTTCGTGGAGATGTTCGTCGGTGTTGGTGCCTCCCGGGTGCGTGACATGTTCGAACAGGCCAAGAAATCCTCCCCCTGCATCATCTTCATCGATGAAATTGATGCGGTCGGTCGCCAGCGTGGCGCCGGTCTGGGTGGTGGTCATGATGAACGTGAGCAGACTCTTAACCAGATGCTGGTCGAGATGGATGGTTTTGAAGGCAATGAAGGCATCATCGTCATCGCAGCCACCAACCGTCCTGACGTACTGGATCCGGCACTGCTGCGTCCGGGCCGTTTCGACCGTCAGGTTGTGGTCGGTCTGCCGGATGTCCGTGGTCGCGAGCAGATCCTGAAAGTGCACATGCGCAAAGTTCCGTTGGCGGATGACGTCAATCCGGCGCTGATTGCCCGTGGCACCCCCGGTTTCTCCGGGGCGGATTTGGCCAACCTGGTCAACGAGGCAGCCCTCTTCTCTGCTCGTGAGAGCCGCCGAGTGGTCTCCATGGCCGAGTTCGAGAAGGCCAAGGACAAGATCATGATGGGTGCGGAACGCCGCTCCATGGTGATGAAAGAGTCCGAGAAAGAGATGACTGCATATCATGAAGCCGGTCACGCCATCATTGGTCGTCTGGTTCCGGATCATGACCCGGTTTACAAGGTCTCCATCATTCCGCGCGGTCGTGCGCTGGGTGTGACCATGTATCTGCCGGAGCAGGATCGCTGGAGCCACTCCAAGCAGCATCTGGAGTCGATGATCTCCAGCCTGTATGGCGGTCGTCTGGCAGAAGAGCTGATCTACGGTGCCGAGAAGGTTTCTACTGGTGCTTCCAACGACATCGAGCGAGCGACCGACATTGCACGCAAGATGGTGACCCAGTGGGGTATGTCCGAGCGTCTCGGCCCGATGCTCTACGCGGAAGAAGATGGCGAGGTGTTCCTCGGTCGCAGCATGGCCAAGGCCAAGCATATGTCCGACGATACAGCTCGCGTGATCGATGCAGAGGTCAAGCAGGTCATCGACCGTAACTACGCCCGTTCCAAGCAGATCCTGCTGGATAATATGGACGTGTTGCACAGCATGAAAGATGCGCTGATGAAGTACGAGACCATCGACGCCAAACAGATCGATGACCTGATGGCGCGTCGTGAGGTTCGTGCTCCGAGCAACTGGCATGACGAGCACGGTGATACCCCGCAAGGCGGTTCCACCGTGGCTGCCGAGGCCAAGCCTGCCGATGAGGCGGCACCGGTGGCGGATGTCACTATCGACAAAGCCAACGACGCGCCGGCCAAATAATCGTGACTATCCAAACCCCGGGCTTGCCCGGGGTTTTTCTTTATCAGATGGATGTGAAAATGCAGTTAACCAGCAAGGGGCTCAGCCTCTCCCTCGATCGTCCCCATATGATGGGGATCCTCAATGTGACGCCCGACTCCTTCTCCGATGGCGGCAATTTCAACCAGTTTGAACGGGCAATGGCCCATGCGCGCCAGATGGTCTCTGACGGTGCGACCCTTATCGACATCGGTGGCGAGTCAACCCGTCCTGGTGCGCCCGATGTGAGCGAGCAGGAGGAGCTGGACAGGGTCATCCCCGTGGTTGAGCGCATGGCTGCTGAGCTGGAGGTGATGATCTCCCTCGATACTTCCAAAGCGGCTGTGATGCGGGAGGGTTGCAAGGCGGGCGCTCATCTGATCAACGATGTGCGGGCACTGCAAGAGCCTGGAGCACTGCAAGCCGCGGCCGAAGCGCGGGTTCCGGTCTGTCTGATGCATATGCAGGGGCAGCCGAGAACCATGCAGGTCGAGCCGCACTATGAGGACCTGATCGGGGAGGTTCGCGCCTTCTTTGATGAGCGTATTGCGGCTTGTCTGGCGGTCGGGATCCGTCGTGAAGAGCTGTTGCTGGATCCGGGATATGGCTTTGGCAAAACCCTTGCACACAACTATCAGCTGTTGGCGGCTCAAAAGGAACTGCTTGATTATGGCTTGCCGCTATTGGTGGGGATGTCGCGAAAGTCTATGATAGGCAACCTGCTGGGCCGTCCGGTGGATGAGCGTCTGGCGGGCAGTCTGGCATGCGCCCTTATCGGCATGCAGCATGGGGCCCGCATCATCAGGGTACACGATGTACGGGAGACCATGGACGCATTGCGCGTCGGTTGGCTGGCAATGACGGGACAAGATTTTATTTCCAGATAATAAAGAGAACAGACAATGGCAAGAAAGTATTTCGGTACCGATGGTGTGCGCGGCAAGGTTGGCGAATACCCGATTACCCCTGATTTTGTAATGAAATTGGGTTGGGCTGCCGGCAAAGTGCTCTCCAAGAAGGGCACCAAAAAGGTGCTGATTGGCAAAGATACCCGCATCTCCGGTTACATGCTGGAATCCGCGCTGGAAGCGGGGCTCTCCGCGGCAGGCCTTAAAGCCATTCTGATGGGGCCCATGCCCACGCCGGCGGTTGCCTACCTGACTCGCACTTTCCGTGCCGAAGCTGGTATCGTCATCAGCGCTTCCCACAATCCCTTCTACGACAACGGCATCAAGTTCTTCTCCGCCGACGGCACCAAGCTGCCCGATGATGTCGAGCTGGCTATCGAAGCCGAGCTGGATCACGACCTCAAGTGTGTCGAGTCGGCCGAACTTGGCAAAGCGGTGCGCATTGATGATGCTGCCGGTCGCTATATCGAATTCTGCAAGAGCACCTTCCCTTCTCACATGAATCTGGATGGGGTGAAAATGGTGGTCGACTGTGGCCATGGCGCTACTTACCACATTGCGCCGTCGGTTTTCCGCGAGCTGGGTGCTGAAGTGATCACAATGGGCTGTGCCCCGGATGGTCTCAACATCAACGATGGTGTCGGCTCGACTGCGCCTGACGCACTGGTTGCCAAGGTGCTGGAGTGCAAGGCCGATCTGGGGGTTGCCTTTGATGGTGATGGTGACCGTCTGATCATGGTCGACCATACCGGCTATCTCATCGACGGTGATGAAGTGCTCTATATCATCGCGCGCGATGCCCTGCGCAATGGTCGCCTCAAAGGCGGTGTCGTCGGCACCCTGATGGCCAACATGGGTCTGGAGCTGGCGCTGCAAACCCTGGGCATTCCGTTTGCCCGTGCCAAGGTGGGTGACCGCTATGTGCTGGAGATGATGGAAGAGAAGGGCTGGCGCATCGGTGGCGAGAACTCCGGCCACATTATCTGTCTGGATCAGACCACTACGGGTGATGGCATCGTAGCCGCCTTGCAGGTGCTTACCGCCATGCGCAGTGCCGAGATGCCGCTGGCCAAGCTGCGCTCCGGCATGAGCAAGTTCCCGCAGGTTCTGGTGAATGTTCGTTTTGCCGAAGGCAAGGATCCGCTGGCCGCTGATGCTGTCATGGCTGAGGTTGCCAAGGTGGAACAGGAGCTGGCTGGTCGTGGTCGCGTACTGTTGCGCAAATCAGGTACCGAGCCGCTGATCCGGGTCATGGTCGAAGGGGAGCATGAACAGCAGGTGCGTGACATGGCTCAGCGCATCGCCAAGCAGGTTGAATCGGCGTTTTAATGAACAGCCAGGGCGGCTTTTTAGCCGTCCTGGTTGTATCTTGTTCATACGATTCAAAAATTTAAAAATAGCACTTGTCAGCTGAGCATCCTCTGGATATTATCAGCCCCGCTTTCGCAAGGGAGTTGCCGATGGGACATCGCAAGCCGTTTGTAGCAGCCAACTGGAAGTTGCACGGTAGTAGGTCGCAGTTAGAGCAGTTTACGAGTCAGTGCCTAAACGGCGTTGACGGAAAAGTAGATGTGGTTCTCTGTCCTTCCCATGTGCATCTCGACTTTAGCGCTTCACTGCTTAATGAGCAGAAGCTAATAAAGTTGGGGGCTCAGAATGTGAGTCAGCACGCGGCTGGCGCTTACACCGGAGAAATCTCGTGTCAGATGCTGGTTGAGGCAGGGTGTCGTTACGTATTGGTAGGGCACTCCGAGCGCAGGCGTCTCTTTGGTGAGACCAGTTTTATCGTCGCAGAGAAGTTTGCGGCAGCCAGAGCGGCAGGCTTGATTCCCATCCTCTGTTTAGGTGAATCAGGTGCGGCGAGGCAGGCGAGAAGAGCCTTCGAGGTGATCGCTGAAGAGCTGGATATCGTCATAGAGAAAAATGGCGCGATGGCTTTCGATAATGCTATCATCGCCTACGAGCCGATTTGGGCTGTAGGTACAGGTAAATGCGCCACACCCGAGCAGGCACAAGAGGTTCATTCCTTTATACGTGGTCGCTTGGCGGAGGATACTCCGGTAATAGGTGAGAAAGTTAGAATCATCTATGGTGGGAGCGTAACGCCGAGCAACGCGAGAGATTTGTTTGCACAGCCCGACATTGATGGCGGACTGATTGGCGGAGCAAGCCTCGATAGCGATGCGTTTTTAGGAATTGTTGAAGCGGCAAAGGGTGCAAGTTAAATGTACGAGATTCTTTTAGTCGTTTATCTGCTGGTTTCACTGGCTCTGATTGGTCTGGTGATGATTCAGCAAGGTAAAGGGGCTGATATGGGCGCCTCCTTCGGCGCAGGGGCATCGAACACAGTATTCGGCTCCGGTGGTTCAGGCAGTTTCCTGACCCGAACAACAGCAATTTTGGCTACTCTGTTTTTCGTTATCAGCTTGGTGCTCGGATCTATGTCCAGCAACAAGGTAAAGCAGGGTAGTGAATGGGAGAATCTGCAACAAACCCAACAGGTTGAGCAGACCAAAGCGCCAGTAAAGAAAGATACTGACGTTCCCGAGTAAGAGTTTTGCCGTGGTGGTGGAATTGGTAGACACGCTATCTTGAGGGGGTAGTGCTCTAGGGTGTGCGGGTTCGAGTCCCGCCCACGGCACCAATTAAGCAGTGAGCTCGGGAAGCCGAGTGTATTATAGCCAGTCAGTCTTGTATCGAGAGAGTGAAGTGGCTATAATCTCGCACGATTTCGGACGCGGGGTGGAGCAGCATGGTAGCTCGTCGGGCTCATAACCCGAAGGTCGTCGGTTCAAATCCGGCCCCCGCAACCAAATTTCACGCATTTCCTACGCTCAGGAAGGCGGTCGCTGCGAGGCGACAATCAGGGTAAAGCGCCAAGCCCCGATTTGACATCGGGGCTTTTTGTTATGTGCAATTTACTCTGAATCGATATCTATCTGGGCTTTATGCCCTTTTTTTGTTTTGTTTTTCGGAGGGTGACTTTGGCTACGTTGGAACAACGTTTGACCGATCTGCTCGAGGCTCCGGTCGTTGCCTTGGGTTTTGAACTTTGGGGTATTGAGTTTATCCGTGCGGGTAAACACTCCACCTTGCGTGTCTATATCGACGGCGAGCAGGGTGTGACTGTCGAGAACTGTGCTGAGGTCAGCCATCAGGTTGGCGCCATCATGGACGTCGAAGATCCCATCACCGAGGAGTATTACCTCGAGGTATCCTCCCCCGGCCTGGATCGTCCCCTGTTCAAGGTTGCCCATTTCGAAAAATACGTTGGCCAAGAGGCGGCGGTAACGCTTCGGATGGCAACAAACAACCGCCGCAAGTTCAAAGGCGTAATCAAAGCTGTGCAAGGCGACATGATCACCCTGACAGTAGATGGTAAGGACGACGTGTTGGCTTTCACCAATATCCAAAAAGCGAACATAGTGCCGAACTTTGGTTAACGAGGCTATCGGATATGAATAAAGAGATTTTGCTGGTCGTTGACGCAGTATCCAACGAGAAAGCGGTACCCCGCGAGAAGATCTTCCAGGCTCTGGAAACCGCGCTGGCGACTGCGACCAAGAAGAAATATGAAGGCGAGATTGAAGTTCGGGTCGAAATCGATCGCAAGACCGGTGACTACGACACTTATCGCCGCTGGGTAGTCATTGCGGATCAAGCCGCAATGGAGAACCCCTATGCTGAAATCACCCTGGAAGCGGCGCAGATCGATCAGCCGGATATCCAGATCGGTGAGTATGTTGAAGACCAGATCGACTCTGTGACCTTCGACCGTATCACTACCCAGACCGCCAAGCAGGTTATCGTGCAGAAAGTGCGCGAAGCCGAGCGTTCACAAGTAGTTGATCAGTTTAAAGATAAAGAAGGCACCATCATCAGTGGTGTGGTCAAGAAGAGCAACCGCGACAACATCATCCTGGATCTGGGCAGCAATGCTGAAGCCGTGATCTTCCGTGATGACATGCTGCCGCGTGAAACCTTCCGCCCGGGCGACCGTGTCCGTGGCCTGCTCTATGCAGTGCGTCCGGAAGCCCGCGGTTCCCAACTGTTTGTCAGCCGTTCCAGCCCGGACTTCCTGAAAGAGCTGTTCCGTATCGAAGTACCGGAGATCGGTGAAGAGATGATCGAAATCATGGGCGCTGCCCGTGATCCAGGTTCCCGCGCCAAGATCGCGGTGAAGACCAACGATCGTCGTATCGACCCGATCGGTGCCTGTATCGGTATGCGTGGTGCCCGTGTGCAAGCTGTCTCCGCAGAGCTGAGCGGTGAGCGCGCCGACATCGTGCTGTACGATGACAACCCGGCCCAGTACGTGATCAATGCCATGGCGCCTGCCGATGTGGCCTCCATCATCGTTGATGAAGACAACCACACCATGGATATCGCCGTGGAAGCTGCCAACCTGGCTCAGGCCATCGGTCGCAATGGTCAGAACGTGCGTCTGGCCTCCCAGCTGACCGGTTGGGAGCTGAATGTGATGACCGTTGAGGACATGCGTGCCAAGCACCAGGCCGAAAACGACCGCATCATGAACCTGTTCACCAGCACCCTGGATATCGACGACGATTTCGCTGGTCTGCTGATGGAAGAGGGCTTCTCAACCCTGGAAGAGATCGCCTTTGTACCGGTCAACGAGCTGCTGGCTATCGACGGTCTGGATGAAGACATGGTCGAAGAGCTGCGCAAGCGCGCCAAAGATGCCCTGACTACCAAGGCACTGGCCAAAGAAGAGTCTTTCGATGGCGTTGAGCCGTCCGAAGAGCTGCTCAATCTGAACGGTCTGAGCCGCGAACTGGCTTACGCTCTGGCGGGCCGTGGCGTGGGCACCCTGGAAGATTTGGCTGAGCAAGGTATCGATGACCTTGCTGATATTGAAGGGCTGACTGCCGAGAAGGCAGGTGAGCTCATTATGGCTGCTCGCAATATCTGTTGGTTCGGAGAAGAGCAGTCCGAGTAAGATCAAACGGAGGAAAATGAATGGCAGAAGTATCAGTCAAACAACTTGCCACTGACATCGACACACCGGTTGATCGTCTTCTCCAGCAGTTTGTCGATGCCGGTATCAGCAAGAGCAAGGCCGACGACATGGTCAGCGAGTCTGAGAAACAGGCTCTGCTGGCACACCTGAAGAAACAGCATGGAGGTGACGAGGTCGTCGCTCCTGCCCGCATGACCTTGCAGCGCAAGACCAAGAGCACCATCAGTGTTCAGGGGACTGGCGGCAAGAACAAGGAAGTGCAGGTAGAAGTACGCAAGTCTCGCACCTATGTAAGACGCTCGGCGCTGGAAGATGAACAGCGTCAGGCGGAAGCCGAGGAAACAGCGCGTTTGGAAGCAGAAGAAAAAGCTCGTCGCGAGGCCGAAGAGAAGGCTCGCCTCGAAGCTGAAGAGAAGGCTCGCCGTGAGGCTGAGCAGGCTCGTCGTGAAGCTGAGGAAAAGGCGCGGATCGAGGCACAATCAAAGGCTCGACAGGCTTCACAGCCCGCCAAAGCAGCCAGTAGCACAGCTCAGCAAGAGGCAGAAAAGATGGCCAAGCGCGAAGCAGAAGAACTGAAGCGCCAACAGGAACAAACAGCTTTGAAAAAAGCTGAAGAACTCGCCGCGAAGAAAGCCGAAGAGGCTCGTCTCATGGCGGAACAGAACGCAGCCCGCTGGGCTGAAGAAGAGGCCGCTCGCGCCAAAGAGAGCAGCGACTACCATCTGACCACCAACAAGCATGCGCAAGCCGCAGAAGACGAGTTGGATCGGAAAGAAGAGACCAGCCGCCGCACTGCCGCAGCTGCCAAGGCACCGAAGAAAGCCGGTCGTCGTGAAGATGATCGTGACTCTCGCAACCCGCGTGCCCGTAAAGGCAAGCGCGGCAAGGTCGCCATGCCGAACGCCATGAAGCACGGCTTCAACAAGCCGGCTGCCGTGGTGAACCGCGATGTCGTCATCGGCGAGACCATCACTGTGGCCGAGCTGGCCAACAAGATGGCCGTCAAGGGCGTTGAAGTCATCAAGGTGATGATGAAGATGGGTGCCATGGCCACTATCAACCAGGTGATCGACCAGGAGACCGCTCAGCTGGTCGCCGAGGAGATGGGTCACAAGGTTGTGCTGCGTCGTGAGAACGAGCTGGAAGAGGCGGTACTGTCCGATCGTGACGAGACCTCCGAAGCCAAGCCGCGCGCACCGGTCGTTACCATCATGGGTCACGTTGACCACGGTAAGACCTCGCTGCTCGACTACATTCGTAAAGCCAAGGTTGCTGCTGGCGAAGCCGGTGGTATTACCCAGCATATCGGTGCTTACCACGTCCAGACTGACAGTGGCATGATCACCTTCCTGGATACCCCGGGTCACGCGGCGTTTACCTCCATGCGTGCTCGTGGTGCCAAGGCGACCGATATCGTTGTTCTGGTTGTTGCAGCTGACGACGGCGTGATGCCGCAAACCATCGAAGCTATCCAGCACGCCAAGGCTGCCGGTGTACCGCTGGTTGTTGCGGTCAACAAGATCGACAAGCCTGAAGCGGATCCGGATCGCGTCAAGACCGAACTGGCCCGTTACAACGTCATGTCCGAAGATTGGGGTGGAGACTGCCAGTTCGTGCACGTATCCGCCAAGTCTGGCGAAGGCATCGACGACCTGCTGGAAGCCATCCTGATCCAGGCTGAAGTACTGGAGCTGAAAGCGGTGGTTGACGGCATGGCCAATGGCGTCGTGATCGAATCCTTCCTGGATAAAGGTCGTGGTCCGGTTGCTACCGTACTGGTACAAGAAGGTACTCTGCGTCAGGGCGACATCGTTCTGTGTGGTCTCGAGTACGGCCGTGTTCGCGCCATGCGTGACGAACTGGGTCGCGAGATCAAGGAAGCGGGTCCGTCCCTGCCGGTGGAAATCCTGGGTCTGTCCGGCGTTCCCTCTGCCGGTGACGAAGCCACCGTTGTCCGTGACGAGAAGAAAGCCCGTGAAGTGGCGCTCTATCGTCAGGGCAAGTTCCGCGAAGTCAAGCTGGCTCGCCAGCAGAAGGCCAAGCTGGAAAACATGTTCGCCAACATGACCGAGGGCGAAGTGTCCGAAGTGAACGTGGTGATCAAGGCCGACGTACAAGGTTCTGTGGAAGCGATCTGCGATGCGCTGGTCAAACTCTCCACCGACGAAGTGAAGGTGAAGATCGTGGGTTCCGGCGTAGGTGGTATCACCGAAACCGACGCGACCCTGGCTGCTGCTTCCAGCGCCATCCTGGTTGGTTTCAACGTCCGTGCCGACGCATCTGCGCGCAAGGTCATCGAATCCGAGAGCCTGGATCTGCGTTACTACTCCGTCATCTATGACCTGATCGACGAAGTGAAGCAGGCCATGAGCGGCAAGCTGGCCCCTGAGTATCGTCAGGAGATCATCGGTCTGGCTGAAGTGCGTAGCGTCTTCAAGTCTCCGAAGTTCGGCGCCGTTGCCGGCTGTATGGTCACCGAAGGTGTGGTCAAGCGTTCCAACCGTATCCGTGTTCTGCGTGACAACGTGGTTATCTATGAAGGCGAGCTGGAATCCCTGCGCCGCTTCAAGGATGACGTCAACGAAGTTCGTAACGGCTACGAGTGTGGTATCGCGGTCAAGAACTACAACGACGTGCGCGAAGGCGACCAGATCGAAGTTTACGAGACTGTTGAAATCCAACGGACTCTGTAAGCCGAGAGTCAGACAAAATAGGGGGCCGCGGCCCCCTTTTATCGCAGGATAGAATATGGCCAGAGAATTCAGCCGGACCCGTCGGGTCGGACAGCAGATCCAGCGTGAAATCGCGCTGATCCTGCAGCGCGAGGTGAAAGACCCGCGCATCGGCATGGTGACCGTTTCCGATGTGGAAGTGTCCCGTGACCTCAACTATGCCAAGATTTACGTCACCTTCTTGCAGCTGGAAAATGATGCCGAGCGCATCAAGGAAGGCTTGCAGGGTCTGACCGAAGCAGCCGGATATATCCGTAGTCTGCTGGGCAGTGCCATGCGTCTGCGCGTGGTGCCAGAGCTGCGTTTCTACTACGACCAGACCCTGGTCGAGGGGATGCGTCTCTCCAACCTGGTGACCAACACTGTGCGTGAAGACAAGCGTCGCATGGCCGAATCCGGCCGTGACGAAGAAGCTGAATCCGCACCGGATGACACGACTGAGGATAAAGCCTGAGATGACCCGAAGACGTCGTTTCAAGGGCCGTGATGTGCACGGCATTCTGCTGCTGGACAAGCCGACCGGCCTGACCTCCAACGATGTGTTGCAGAAGGTCAAGCGCATCTACAACGCCGCCAAGGCCGGTCACACCGGTGCACTGGATCCGCTGGCGACCGGCATGCTGCCGATCTGCCTCGGCGAGGCCACCAAGTTCTCCCAGTATCTGCTGGAAGCGGACAAACGCTATGAGGTGACCGCCAAACTGGGCGAGCGCACCAACACCAGCGACTCCGATGGTGAGGTGGTCTCCACCCGTCCGGTGAACGTGGCTGTCGGTACCCTGATCGAGGCGCTGGACCAGTTCCGCGGCCCTATCATGCAGGTGCCCTCCATGTACTCCGCGCTCAAGCACAACGGCCGTCCGCTCTACGAATATGCCCGCGAAGGCATCGAAATCGAGCGTGAAGCCCGTCCCATCACCGTATTCGAGCTCAAACTGCTGAGCTTTGAAGGTGATGAGGTGCGCCTTGAAGTGCACTGCAGCAAGGGCACCTACATCCGCTCTCTGGTGGATGATCTGGGTGAAGTGCTGGGTTGTGGCGCCCACGTGACCCAGTTGCGTCGTACCCAGGTGGCCAGCTATCCGTACGAGCGGATGCTGACTCTGGAGCAACTCGAGTGCATCTTCGAGCAGGCCAAGGCCGAGAGCATCCCGCCGCGCGAGCAGCTGGATCCTTTGTTGCTGCCGATGGACACCGCCGTAGCAAGCTTGCCCGAGGTGAACATGCTGGCGGTTGTGGCTGCCTATGTGAATCAGGGCCAGGCCGTGCAGGTGGCGGGTGCGCCGCAAAGCGGTCAGGTTCGCATGACGGTCGGCCCGGAGCGCGAGTTCATCGGGGTTGGCGAAATTGATGATGATGGCCGCGTCGCTCCCAAGCGACTGGTGCGTTATCACGACGAGGAGTGATCCTCAGGCGGTATCAGCACGTCTTTCCCGTTTCGCCTCTTTATCGTTGCGAAAAGGGGCGGGGACGATTATGATACCGCCCTCATTTCACGGCTGAATTAGAGATTGGCTGTGAACCTTTAAACACTCTACTGGAGTATTACCATGTCTCTAAATGCTGAGATCAAAGCTCAAATCGTTGCTGACAACGCTCGTTGCGCCAACGACACCGGTTCCCCCGAAGTGCAAGTTGCCCTGCTGACTGCCCAGATCAACCATCTGCAAGGTCACTTCAAAGAGCACTCCAAGGACCACCACGGTCGTCGCGGTCTGCTGCGCATGGTTTCCCAGCGTCGTAAGCTGCTGGACTACCTGAAGCGTAAAGATTCCGAGCGTTATGCTGCTCTGATCGCCAAGCTGGGTCTGCGTCGTTAATCGACCATCAGATTTCGCGAAAAAGGGGAACCGTCAGGTTCCCCTTTTTTATTGCTCTGTCCCGTCCTGAATATGGTTTACACCTTTCCCCCCAATAAATGGAGAACCCGATGGGACAAGGTGTGAAACGGACACAACGCGATTACTCGCTGACTTTTAAACTGGCACTGGTCGAGCAGATTGAAAAAGGCGAGCTCACCTACAAACAGGCTCAGGTGCGTTATGGCATTCAGGGCCGCTCCACCGTTCTGGTATGGTTGCGTAAACATGGTCGGCAAGATTGGAGCCAGGGGGCTTCTGTGCGTGCCGGCAGGAGCATAACCATGCCTGACCCCGACAACCAGACGCCCGAACAGCGTATCAAGGAACTCGAGCAGCAGCTGGCGCTGATGAGTCAGAAGGCCCAGTTCTTTGAGGCCGTCGTCGATGTACTGAAGAATGACTACGGCGTCTCCATCGTAAAAAAGCGACCCGGCAAGTCCTCTCGCAGCGGCAAGTCGAGAAGCTGACCATCGTCAGGGCTTGCCTGTTTCTGGGGATAAGCCGGCAGGCTTACTACAAGCGCAATCGGGTCGCCGACGAGCGCCATGCACAGGGATTGCAGGTGGTGCGCTTCGTGCGTCAGGTTCGACTGCGACAACCGCGGGTCGGCACCCGCAAGCTGCATTATCTGCTGCAGGGTCAGGATGATGACGGGCTCAAGGTCGGGCGGGACAGGCTGTTTCGGATATTGACCGAGCACCGCCTGCTGGTGCTGCCCAGGCGTGCGTATCACAAGACCACCCACAGTTTTCACCGTTTCTACCGTCATCCCAACTTGCTCAAGGCGGGGCAAGAGCAGGTCACTCCGGTGGCCCCGGAGCAGGTCTGGGTCGCAGATATCACCTATCTGCCAGCCAGGAGCGGGCCGCTGTACCTGAGCCTGATGACGGATGCCTACTCACGCAAGATAGTGGGCCATCACGTGCACGAAGGGATGCACGCGGAGTCGGTGGCGATGGCGTTCAAGAAAGCACTGAAGCAACGGCGTGGCGACGGTGAACTCATCCATCACTCAGACCGCGGCGTGCAGTATTGCTCGGGACTGTATCAGTCATTACATGAACGGTACGGGGTGAAATGCTCGATGACGGATGGGTATGACTGTTACCAGAATGCGTTGGCGGAGCGGGTGAACGGGATTTTGAAAGGAGAGTTATTGTTGCAAAGCCCGCAGGATTTGACGCAAGCGCGGGAAATGGTGAGTGAGGCGGTGGATATTTACAACGCGGAGCGGCCACATCATGCGTTGAAATACAGAACCCCCGATGCGGTACATAGGGGGTTCTGAGTAGAGAAATGCTAGTTGAAAATGTGTAAACCTATTTCAGGACTAGACACTCTTCAAGCCGTTGCCTGCCTCACAGAATTCGCGTCGCCGCTTACCTTTTGCATCGAATCAAGTATACTTGTGCGCGAATTTAAAGAGCCAAATTGTAAAAAGGAAATTCACGTGAATCCTATTGTAAAGTCATTCCAGTACGGTCAACACACCGTCACTCTGGAAACCGGTGTGATGGCCCGTCAAGCCACTGCGGCCGTTATGGTCAGCATGGACGATACCTGCGTATTTGTGACCGTAGTCGGCAAGAAAGAGGCCGATCACGGCCGTGATTTCTTCCCGCTGACCGTCAACTACCAGGAGCGTACCTATGCTGCTGGTCGTATCCCGGGTGGTTTCTTCCGTCGTGAAGGCCGTCCGAGCGAAGGCGAGACCCTCATCTCCCGTCTGATCGACCGTCCTATTCGTCCGCTGTTCCCGGAAGGCTTCCTCAATGAGGTTCAGGTCGTTGCGACCGTAATGTCCGTGAATCCGGCCGTATCCCCCGACATCGTTGCCATGATCGGTGCCTCTGCTGCACTGGCCATCTCCGGTATCCCGTTTGGCGGCCCGATCGGTGCTGCTCGCGTGGGTTACATGAACGGTCAGTATGTGCTGAACCCGACCACCACCGAACTGCCGCAGAGCGATCTGGATCTGGTGGTTGCCGGTACTGCCAATGCCGTACTGATGGTTGAGTCCGAAGCGGCCATCCTTTCCGAAGAAGTGATGCTGGGCGCCGTGGTATACGGTCACGAGCAGATGCAGACCGTGATCAATGCGATCAACGAGTTTGCCGCTGCCGTCGGCACCAAGCCGTGGGACTGGACTCCGCCTGCCGTCAACGAAGCGCTGAAAGCCAAGGTTGCCGAGCTGGCGAGCGCCGAACTGGGTGAAGCCTACCGCATCACCGAGAAGGCTGTTCGTTACGAAACCATCGCGGCCATCAAGGGTCGTGTGGTTGAGCAAGTTATCGCTTCCGGCGTGGAAGAAGATGCCAAGAAGATCGGCGAAGAGTTCCACAGCCTGGAAAGCCGCATCGTTCGTGGTCGCGTAGTACGTGGTGAGCCGCGTATCGATGGTCGCGATCCGGAAATGATCCGCGCCCTGAGCGTAGGTACCGGTATTCTGCCCCGTGCTCACGGCTCTGCCCTGTTCACCCGTGGTGAAACTCAGGCCATCGTGGTCGCCACTCTGGGTACCGAGCGTGACGCCCAGAACATCGACGAGCTGACCGGCAACCGTGCCGATCGCTTCATGCTGCACTACAACTTCCCGCCATACTGCGTCGGTGAGACCGGCATGATGGGTAGCCCGAAGCGTCGTGAAATCGGTCACGGCCGTCTGGCCAAGCGCGGCGTTGCTGCTGTGATGCCGAGCGCCGCCGAGTTCCCGTACGTGGTGCGCGTGGTCTCTGAAATCACCGAATCCAACGGCTCCTCCTCCATGGCGTCTGTCTGTGGTTCCTCTCTGGCGCTGATGGATGCCGGTGTGCCGATCAAGGCCTCCGTGGCCGGTATCGCCATGGGCCTGGTGAAGGAAGAAGAAGGTTTCGTCGTGCTGTCCGACATTCTGGGTGACGAAGATCATCTGGGCGATATGGACTTCAAAGTAGCCGGTACCACCGAAGGTGTGACCGCGCTGCAGATGGACATCAAGATCGAAGGCATCACCAAAGAGATCATGGAGATTGCGCTGAAGCAAGCTCGTGGCGCTCGTCTGCACATCCTGAAAGTGATGGATGAAGCTATCCAGGCTCCCCGTGCCCAGATCTCCGATTTCGCACCGCGTATCCACACCATCAAGATCAATCCTGAGAAGATCAAGGACGTGATCGGTAAGGGTGGTTCCGTGATCCGTGCGCTGACCGAAGAGACCGGCACTAACATCGAGCTGGATGATGACGGTACTGTACGTATCTCCGCCGTGGCCAACGAAGCCGCCATGGAAGCGATCCGTCGCATCGAGGCTATCACCGCCGAGATCGAAGTGAACCGCATCTATGAAGGTAAAGTTGTTCGTCTGGCCGATTTCGGTGCATTCGTCAACATTCTGCCGGGCAAAGATGGTCTGGTACACATCTCCCAGATCACCGATGCTCGCGTGCAGAACGTGGCTGACCACCTGACCATCGGTGACGTGGTCAAGGTGAAGGTACTGGAAGTGGATCGTCAGGGCCGTGTACGTCTCTCCATCAAGGAAGCGAACGCCCCGACCGAAGCCGCTGCACCTGCTGCTGACGCCGCTCCGGCCGCTGAAGAAGCGCCTGCTGCAGAGTAATCTGCTCGCCTGATACCGGATTGGTTCCCGGTTGATGTAAAAAGTCCGGCTTCCCAATGGGAGCCGGACTTTTTTATGGGCAAAACGCGCGATAAGGGATTACTTGCCGAGGATGGCGTACTGCATCTCTTGCAAGGGGAGCACATGGCGGGCTGCTCCCAGCTTGATCGCCTCTTTGGGCATGCCGAAGACCACGCAGGAGGCCTCATCCTGGGCATAGGTGTTGGCACCCGCATCCAGCATCTCGCGCAATCCCCGGGCACCGTCATCCCCCATGCCGGTCATGATGATGCCGGTGGCATTCTTGCCGGCATATTTGGCGACGGAGCGAAACAGCACATCCACCGAAGGGCGATGGCGGTTGATAAGCGGCCCGTCGACCACCTCAACGTGATAGTAGGCACCGCTGCGTTTGAGCAGCATATGCTTGCCGCCGGGGGCAATCAGCGCCAGCCCCGGGATCACCCGGTCATTGTTCCTCGCCTCCCGCACTTCTATCTGGCAGACCCCGTTCAGGCGTTCTGCAAACATGGCGGTAAATTTCTCCGGCATGTGCTGCACGATGACAATGCCAGGGCTGACACGGGGCAAGGCAGTCAGCACGGCTTCCAGCGCTTGGGTACCGCCGGTCGAGGTGCCGATGGCGATGAGCCGCTCGGTGGTTTGTGCCATGGCGTGCTGGTTGGGCGCTAGCATGGCATCCGCGTTGAGTTTGGTGCTGACTGGTACAGAGGAGGGCTTGCCCACGCGCTTGAGGTTGGCCTGGGCCGCGGCACGTACCGCCATGGCCAGGTCGTGGGCAGATTCTTGCAGAAAGCTTTTTATCCCCATGGTCGGTTTGGTGATGATGTCCACCGCGCCGGCAGCCATTGCCTGCAAGGTGGTCTCGGCTCCCTTTTCGGTGAGGGAGGAGCAGATCACCACCGGGGTTGGATGCTCTGCCATGATCTTGGTGAGAAAGGTGATGCCATCCATACGGGGCATCTCCACATCGAGCACGATGACGTCAGGCCACTCTTTCTTCAGTTTTTCCTGGGCAAACAGGGGGTCCGATGCTGTGGCTATCACCCGGATATCAGGCTCCTGCTCCAGCACCGCTTGCAATACCTGTCTGACCACGGCGGAATCATCCACCAGCATGACCCGGATCTGCTTCATTCTCGCGACTCCCGTTGATGTGGCAGACGATGATGGCGGAGCCAGACACTGCCGTTGCTGAGCTCAAAGAGCAAGCTTCGGTGGCCGCTATGGCCAAGATGATGAGCCTTGATATCAAGGCCAAGGTGTCGGGTCAGCTGCCAGGCTGCCTGAATATTTTTGGTGGCGACATTGTTGTCGCTCTGTGCGTATTGAGGCTCGGTAAACATGTTGCCCCCCCCGAACAACTTGGCCTCATATTCATGGATAGGGGCGGGATAGTGACTGGCCGCTTGCAGCAACAAGGCGAGGGCCTCATCGGCATAGCGCCCATCCAGCTTGGCAGAGGGATTGCGCCGACTTGGCAGCATGTAGTGACACATTCCTCCCTGTTTCTGCTCCGGATGCCACAAGGTGATGGCAATACAGGAGCCCAGTACGGTTCGGACCACCACATCCTCCTTGCCAAAAAAGAGCTCTCCCGGTTGCAGGATCACCTCCCGTGCCATGACTTATCTCTTCTGATAGATGGAAGGAGAGACAAGCTGCAGGCCGTGGTGCAGGCCATGCAGGCTCTCTGCGTGGCTCACCAGCAGGTAGCCACCGGGTTTGAGTCTGGGTACCAGCCGCTGCAATACTTGCCCTTTGGTCTCCTTGTTGAAGTAGATCATCACGTTTCTGATAAAGATGACGTCAAACATGCCGATGTCCGGCAGATCCTGATTGAGGTTGATCTGCATGAACTGCACCTTGTCTCGCAACTTGCGATCGATGATGAAGATGCCCTCCTGCAAGCCCACACCCTTGAGACAATATTTCATCAAAAAGGGCAGTGGAATATTTTGCGCCCGCTCGATGGGGTAGCGCCCGCTCATCGCCTGTTCCAGCACCCGGGACGAGATATCGGAGGCTAGGATCTCCCAGTTGAAGGTACTGCGTTTTTCCGCGAGGGTCATGGCCAGACTGTAGGGCTCCTCGCCGGATGAGCTGGCAGCGCTCCAGACCCGCAGTGGTTGCTCGGGCGGGAGCGCTGAGACTATCTCCCGCGTCAGAAACTCGAAGTGTTTGGGCTCCCTGAAAAAGTAGGTTTCGTTGGTGGTAAGGAGATCAAGCGCCAGCTGCAGTTCGCTGCTGCGATCGTTCATGATGAGCTGGAAATAGTCGTCATAACTATCCAGCTCATAGTGGCAGAGGCGTTTCGCCAGGCGGCTGGCCACCAGCGCCTTCTTGGCAGGAGACAGCTCTATCCCCGCCGTTTGATGAAGCCAGCGTTGGAAACGGGAGAACTCATCATCATGCAGCTGGGTTTGATACAAAAAGCCGTCCCTCTACCTGTGTTGTCGGAGATGGGAGAGGCAACGCCTCTCCCGTGACTAGAACCGGACAAAATCGCCATCGCCGATGGGGCGTTGGACGGTGGCGGCTCGTTCCCGACTGTTGGCATTGCTCTCGTTCATAAAGCGACCTCGGGTATTGGGGTGAAGATGCGAGGTGGCTGCTTTACCTTCTTTGGCGTGGGCCTCCAGGGTAAAGAACTCCATGGCCAGTTGCAGCTGTTCAGCCTGGCTGCTCATCTCTTCTGCTGTGGCAGCCAGCTCTTCGCTACAAGAAGCGTTCTGCTGGGTAACCTGACTCAGCTGGCTCATCGCAAGGTTGATCTGGCTAACGCCGGTAGACTGCTCATTAGATGCGGCACTGATCTCCTGCACCAGATCCGAGGTCTTGTTGATGGAAGGAACCATCTGATCCAGCAAACGACCGGCTTTTTCCGCCATCTCGACACTGCTGGAGGCCAGCTCGCCAATCTCCTGGGCTGCAACCTGGCTGCGTTCGGCCAGTTTGCGCACCTCCGCCGCCACTACGGCAAAGCCTTTGCCGTGATCGCCTGCCCGCGCCGCTTCGATAGCTGCGTTGAGTGCCAGCAGGTTGGTCTGGTAGGCGATGTCATCGATGATGCCAATCCGTCTGGCGATCTGCTTCATGGCATCCACAGTCAGTTTGACCGCTTCTCCTCCCTCTACGGCTTCTTTGGCTGCCTTGCTGGCCATGCCATCGGTGACCTGGGCATTGTCGGTATTCTGGTTGATGCTGGCGCTCATCTGCTCGATGGAGGCGCTGGTCTCCTCCATGCTGGAGGCCTGTTCACTGCTGGATTGGCTGATCGACTGGGCTGTCGCGCTTACCTGCTCGGCGGCACTGGAGAGGTTGTCAGAGGCGCCGCGTACTTCGGTAACAATCTTGGTCAAGGAGGCGATGGTTGTATTGAGCGCATCCTTGGTGGTGCCAAACACGCCGGGGTAGTCCGCCTCAATCTGCTGGGTCAGATCCCCTTTTGCCAGACATTGCACGATCCGGATGACATCGTTGAGGGTACTGTCGATCACGTCGGCAATTTGATTGATCCCTTCTCCCATCGCCTGAAAGAAGCCGCTCTTGCCAGCAAGTTCCATCCTGCGGTGCAGCTCGCCATTGATCACGGCCTGCACAATGTCGGACATCTCTTTCTCTATCATTACCTCCTTGGTTCTGTCGGCCCATTCGACCACGGATCCCAACCGTTCTCCGGTATCGTTGAAGACCGGATTGGCGATCAGGGAGAAGGTGCGCCCCCCCAGCTGTATCTGGGTGCGGTAGGTGCTGTTGAGTTTGGCCAACATGGCGCGCTGATGGCCGGGATTTTTATGAAAGCTGTCGATGTTGGCGCCCATCAGCTGATTGGCGTTGAAGCTGTAGAGCTCTTTCTTGATGTCGGTCTCAGCCTGATTGAGCATGCCGGTCACAGCCTCGTTCATATAGATAATGTCGAGGTTGGTATCGGCAATCATCACGTTGGTGCTGGCGCAGTCGAGGGCTTTGCGAACCAGCTGGTTTTCATGGAGCAACATCTGATTCTTTTTAATGTCGTTGCGGCTCTGTTCCAGCTTGTCGCTGAGCAAGGTGACCACCTCGTTGATGGCATGTCCTACTTCACGCAAGGGACTGTCCATACCGGAAAGATCGAGTGGTGCTGGAACCTGCTCTGCCAGGACTGCATGTTGCAGCTGGCCGATTGCGTCGAGTAACTGGGTCCGCTGCCTCACTTCGGTGGCATTGTCTCCGAAGAGTTTTCCTAAGAGTGATTGGGTCATGAGCGTTTCCTTATGCTGCATGTCGTGGAGTATGGAGGCCTGTTCAGGAGGGTTGCAGGTTGCCTTGTGGCAACCTTGCCTGTGGCTGGGCCAGTTCGTTGAGTTGAGCCATCTCATCGAGTGACAACACTTTCCCGGTATCGATGAGGATGACGAATTTGCCGTTGACCTTGCCCATGCCGCTGATGAAATCGGCCCGGATGCGGGCACCAAAACTGGGTGGGGGCTCGATATCTGCTTGTGGGATACCCAGTACTTCCGATACGGAATCCACCACAACGCCAATATCCTGACCTAGAGGTTCATCGCCCTGCGGGGCCACCCCCTCAATAATGACGATGCAACTGCGGCGAGTGATGACCGAAGGTGCATTGCCAAAGCGGGCATTCAAGTCTACGACCGACACTACCGCTCCTCTGAGGTTGATTACGCCGCGAATAAAACCCGGCATCATCGGAACCGGAGTGATATTGCCGTATTCGATGATCTCTTTGACCCCCAGAATATTGATGGCGAACATCTCGTTGTTGATCAGAAATGTCAGGTACTGGGCATCGCCACTGCTCTCGTCAGCGGCCGCTGATGGCACCGTGATGTCGGTGGATGTATGCATGGTCGCCTCCGGTTAAAAGCGGACAAAATCCGCGTCATCAATGGAATGGGATGATGGTTGATTGGGCTGGCTGGCCCTTTGTGGGGGGGCGATGAAACTGCCTCTGGGAGGCATGCCCTTGTGGCCGGTTTCATTGGGCCTGGTGTTGAGCTGCGCACTTTTCTCCAGAGCAAAAAAGGCCATGGTTTGCTGCAGTTCGCTGGCTTGCGAGCTCATCTCTTCGGCCGTGGCCGCCAGCTCCTCGCTACTGGCCGCATTCTGCTGTGTCACTTGATTAAGCTGGTTCATGGCCAGACTAATCTGGTTGGCTGCGCTGGCCTGTTCACCTGAGGCGGCATTGATCTCTTGTACCAGATCAGAGGTTTTGCGAATGGAGGGGACGATCCTTTCCAGCAGGTTGCCAGCCCTCTCTGCCTTGCTGACGCTGTCGGAGGAGAGCTCGCCAATCTCCTGCGCAGCGATCTGGCTGCGTTCTGCCAGTTTTCTCACCTCGGCAGCAACCACCGCGAAGCCTTTGCCATGCTCTCCGGCGCGAGCCGCCTCGATGGCGGCGTTGAGGGCAAGCAGGTTGGTCTGGTAGGCAATGTCGTCGATGATGCTGACTTTCTTGGCGATTTGCTGCATGGCGGTCACCGTCTGTTGAACGGATTGGCCCCCTTCGGTGGCCTCCAACACCGAGTTGCTGGCCATGCTGTCGGTGATCTTGGCGTTCTCGGTGTTCTGATTGATGCTGGCGCTCATCTGCTCGATAGAGGCGCTGGTCTCTTCAACGCTGGCCGCTTGCTCGCTGGTGGCTTGGCTCAATGCCTGCGCCGTGTTGCTCACCTGATTGGAGGCATTGGTCAGGTTGTCGGCGGCGTTGCGTACCTCTTCGATGATATTGGTCAGCGCAGTGATGGTCCGGTTGAGGCCGTCTTTGGTCTGGCCGAAAATACCTGGGTAGGGCTCATCGATCCGTTGGGTCAGATCACCCTTGGAGAGCGCGGTGGCGATGCGCATCACATCTTCCAGGCTGGTATCTGTCACATGGGAGAGGCGATTCAGCAGCTCTGATACCCGCTTGATGTAGCCCTGACGATCCTCCAGCGCAATCTTGTGGCTGAAGTCGCCCTGTTCGACAGCGGCGGTGACCAGCGTCTCGATATCCGTGATCAAGGCCCCCAGTTTCTTGACCATGTTATTCATCGCCATCAAGAGCTGACCCGCTTCATCGTTGGAGTCTATCTGGATCGATACATCCAGATTGCCATCGGCCAGACTATTGGCCACGCGCAGAGCCTGTTCGATAGGGGTGACGATGCTTTGGATCAGCAGGGTGCCAAACCAGGCTGCGAGTGCGATGCCGACCGCGATAACCACCGCCATGGTTATCAGCATCACGTCATACCAGGATTGCGCTGCGGTATATTCCGACTTGGCCACATTGAGCTGCAGGTTGACCAGCTCGGTGATTTTGTTGCCTATCGGGTCGATGGAGCCATAGAGGGCACCGTCAAAATTGTTCAGCATGCCAGTAATCATGCCGTGCTGGGTGGTGAGGTATTTCTCCAGCTTGCCAATATCGGTATCAGCCGCGTTGAACAGGGTTGTCGCCTCGGCTGACAAACGCTGTTCATCCGGTGTGAGAGTGGTGGACTGGTAGTGATGCCACTCGTTTTTGATTGTCTGCTGGGCCTGTTGTATCTGCTTCAAAGCCTCTTCTGCCGGGATCAGCCCCGCATTGGCCTTGTTGAGGTTGTCGATGATCGAGACGGCATAGCTGTCGGAGATAGTCTTCAGCTGCTTGAGGGGAACCACCCTGTCGTTGTAAACGCGCTGCAACCCGGTATTGCTGCTCTGCATGTTGTATAACCCGAGGCTGCCAACGGCCAGCAGCAGCAGGCAGAGCATGCAGAGCAGTACAATAAGACGCAATTTGATGGTGGAATTTTTTAACATGATGGTCCCCTCAGTTGATGCTGGATTGAGGCAGGTTGCGCGACACTGTCAACCTGTTGAGCTGACAGGATTCCTGAGTGATTGCGTGCTGGATCAGCGAAGGAATGTCGAGGATCAGGGCGACCTCTCCCCCCCCCAGAATGGTTGAACCACTGATGCCCTGCAGGCGCTGGAACAATTTCCCCAACGGTTTGATGACGGTCTGGAATTCTCCCAGCAGTTCATCCACCACCAGTCCGGATTTTTTGCCTGCATGGCTGACCACGACAATGTTCTCGCGCCTCCCTTTGCTGCCATTGGTATCGAAGTAGTGTTGCAGGCGGATAAAGGGCAGCACCTCGCCACGCAAATTGATGTAATTGCGACCCTGGGTGTCGGACAGTGCACTCTGGGTCAATTCAACGCACTCGATCACCATATCGAGGGGAATGACGTAGTGGGTGTCGCAGACTCGCACCAGGAAGCCGTCGATGATGGCAAGGGTAAGCGGCAGGCGGATCTGCACACGGGTTCCTTTTCCCGGGATGCTGTCCAGATCGACCGTGCCGCGCAGGGCAGTGATGTTGCGTTTGACGACATCCATGCCAACCCCGCGACCGGAGAGGTTGGTTATCGCCTCGGCGGTAGAGAACCCCGGCTCGAAGATCAGGTTGTATATCTCCTGATCCGTCAGCGTGGTGGTTGGGTTGATCAGACCGCGCTCGATGGCTTTTTGCTGGATCCTGGCTTTGTTGAGACCTGCACCGTCATCCCGAATTTCGATGACGATACTGTTGGAGTCGTGATAGGCATTGAGATTCAGGGTGCCACGGGGGGGTTTTCCTGCCAGCAGCCGTTGCTCTGCCGATTCAATGCCATGATCCATCGAGTTTCTGACCAGATGCATCAGCGGATCGCCGATCTTCTCTACCACCGACTTGTCCAGTTCGGTCTCGGCTCCGGAGATCACCAGAGTGATATCCTTGTTCAGTTCCTGACTGACATCGCGCACCACCCGCTGGAAGCGGTTGAAGGTATCGCCGATAGGCACCATTCGCAGGCGCAGTGCACTGTCGCGGATCTCTTCCACCAGCATGGCAATGACCGAGGTGGCTTCCTGCAGCTGGCTTTCGCGGGTGCGTTGGGCCAGCAGATTGGCTCCTGAACTGGCGACTACCAACTCCCCGACCAGATTGATCAGATCGTCCAGCTTGTCGGCATGCACCCTGACGTAACGGCCCTCTTTGCTCTTGCTCTCCTTGGTCTGGTTCTGTTTTTTCAGGGCTGCATCGACGACGGCTTCGTTTACGGCACCCTGCGCAATCAGGATCTCCCCTAGTTTGGGCGCTTGTTCTGCCGGGGTCGCTTGTTGTGCCTGCAGACCGCTTGCTAACTCCTCTGCAGTCAGGGCGCCGGTGTTGACCAGCAACTGCCCAAGCATGGTGCTATCTTCCGGTAGCGACTCGATCAGGTTGATGAACTCGGCGATCTTGCTGTGGGGCGGCAAGATGGTGATCTGACAGTCATCTCTGACAAATTCAAAGACATCGCTGATGGCCGTCTTGTCTGCCTGCGAGTCGAAGTCTATCTCGTAGCCGAGGTAGCAATTCTCCGGATCGAACTGTTCCCAATCCGGTAGTGCCTGATGGATGGTCTCCACTGAACATATGGTTCCGAGGGTGCCGAGATAGCGCAGAAATGCGGCCGGATCCATGCCATTACGCAGCACATCGGGGCCAAAACGCAGGGAGATATGCCACAGGGAGGCGGAGCTGGTAATTCCTCCCTCTTTTTCGATCTTAGGTTCCGGCGTATGTACAGTATTTGGCAGCGTGGCATGGGGGACGCACTGATGACGGGTGAGAGCGAGCCTTAGCCGTTCATCCTGGTTGGCATCGCCATCGCTTAACGTGCTGCCCTGTTCTGCAACGACACTGATGAGCGTCTGGATGTGGTCACAGCTCTCCAGCAGATCCTTGATCAGAGGAGAGGTGACGGTGAGCTGCTGATTGCGGATCTGGTCTAGCAGATCCTCGACGATATGGGTAAACCCGACGATGGGTTGCAGACCAAACAGGCCAGCCGACCCCTTGATGGTATGAGCAGCACGGAAGATGGCTCCAATCAGCTCGCTATTGTCAGGGTCAGATTCCAGTGATAGAAGGGCTGACTCCATCTCTTCAAGCAACTCGCGTGCCTCGGCGATATAGGTTTGTAAAGCCTGATCAAGATCGATGCTCACGGTGACTCCTTGTCATGGTGGCTCAGGGCCGTTCGCCATGGGTGATGAGGGTGGGGTCGCCAAAAAAGGCCGAGAGCTGGCAGAGCTCCAGCAGTTCAAGCACAACATGGCTGTGCCAGACCAGTGCCAGGGAGGATCCTTGCTGCAGAGCGGTTTTCTTCGCTGCCAGCAGCAATTGCAGCCCGGCGCTGTCTATCTCGGATACAGCTGCCAGATTCAGCTCCAGTTCGTTCCCCTGATGCAATAAGGGCGAGAGAGCATCTTTCAGCTCGCTGACTGTATAAATGGTGATCTCGTCCGGCATGGTCACCACTACCTTGTTGTCGAGTAGCTCACTCTGTAGTTGCATGATGTGCTCCGGATCACGGCATGATGAGCTTGGCGACTGCGGCCAGCATCTGTTCGGGCTGGAAGGGTTTGACCACCCAGGCCTTGGCTCCTGCAGCTTGTCCCTCCTGCTTCTTGCTGTCCTGAGACTCGGTGGTCAGCATGATGACAGGGGTAAATTTGTAGTTGGCCAGCTTTTTGGCCTCTTTGACGAAGGTGATGCCATCCATGTTCGGCATATTGACGTCACTGATGATCAGGTTGATCTTCTTGCCATCTAGTTTGTTGAGCGCATCTTTGCCGTCAGAGGCTTCCATGACCTCATAACCGGCGCCCTTGAGGGTCATGCCCACGACTTGGCGAATAGTTGCCGAGTCATCCACGATCAGGATCGTTTTGCCCATATCTCTCTCCTAGAAAAATGTGATGTCGGCGCTGCTTGGTTGCGCGTTGACAGAACGGGTGGTGCGACCATGGTGAATATTGCGCTGTTCGTCGGTGGCGTATGAGAGCTCCATCTGTGCCAGCCAGCGATTGGCATCGATCTGGATTGGCCCTGTCGCATTGCTGCTTTGCTCCGAAGCAACCAGATGGCTGGAGAGGCTCTCCATGTTTTGTCTGACGTGGCTGAGGATCTGGCTGACCCTGTCTTGAAATTGCAACGAGACAATGACACTGGAGATTTCGCGATGGATATCGGTGCTCTCGTTTTGCAGCAGGGAGGCGGATTCCGCCAGGCTGTCAGTGGCATGGCGAAAACGGGCCAGCACCTGTTCGATTGTCTGCTCCGAATTGAGCGCCGAGGCGTGATCCCGTGCGGCAGCATTTTCGGCAATCTGGAAGGCGCGACCGATAGCAGTATTGATGGTATCAACCTTGTCGGTCATCTTCTGGGCGGTTTCGCTGGAGAGGCGGGAGAGGTTGCGCACTTCATCAGCGACCACAGCAAAGCCACGGCCTGCTTCCCCTGCACGAGCCGCTTCAATGGCGGCGTTGAGGGCCAGCAGGTTGGTCTGGGAGGCGATTTTGGCCACATCCATGGCCATGGTGTTGAGCTCTATGGTGTAGGTGGTCAGGCTTTTTATCTCACCCAGCATGGCGTCCCGATTGGCTTGGGCGGAGTGCAGGATGGCCACTACCTCATTGAGTTGCTGCTGGCTCTCGCTCAAGACTCCTGCCATGCCACGGGAATTGGCATCACCCAGTTCTCCGGCTGCCAGATGAGAAGCATTGACTGCTTCCTCCAGCTTGTTGGCCAAGCCGTTGAAGCGTTGGGTCAGGTCAATCATCGCGGCTTCGGTTTGTTGACGAGAGCTTTCAATTTGCTGGGACCAGATAGGTAGAGCCTTCTCGCACACCTGTTCGAGCCCGATGATGGAGTGGGCGAGAGGATCGGTTGCGACGGTTTGTTCCTCTCCGGCACGATGTCGATGTGTGTGCTGGTGGAAGTGACTCGATGTCCAGAGCGCGGCTGCAATGGCAACCAGCACATTGAGCAGCAGATAGAGAGGTGACAACGCATCGGCAAGCTGCAGCAACAGGCAGCTCAGCAGAGCAAGCCCGATGCAGCAAATCCAGCAAACCGGTTCCCAAAGCGGTGTGTTCACGCCACTTTTGTGTTGTGCCATACGTAGCTTATCCCTGTGCAATTATTTGGTAAGAGGTAAAGGCGCAGGACCGAAACAGTCATGGTGCCCCTTGACGCTCTTTTCTTTATTTATAGTTGGCACAATAAGGTTAGCGGAAAAAAATTAATTGGCTGCAAATCGGAGTTGTTTGTATCAGCGATTGCCGTATCAAGCGGCTTGCGAGGTGGGGGGGCAGAGCTAGGTGGGGATGAAAAGGAGAGAAGGAGCCTGAGGATTCAGGCTCCTGATGAGGATCACGCCTCGTTGGCGTGAGCCTTCTGGCAACCTTCCACGGCGTGGGCAATCAGTTCCAGCGCGCTCTTGTCACACGGGGGCAGTTCGGCATCGCACGCCTTGATAGGGGTGACGCGATCGCCCCACTTGATGATGGCGGCCCCCCAGGTCAGGCCGGCACCGAAAGCGGCGGTCAGCAGATAGGAGTTCGGCTTGACGCGGCCCTGCTCCAGCGCTTCGCAAAGGGCGATGGGCACAGTGGCGGCGGAGGTGTTGCCATAGTTTTCGATGTTGACCATCACCTTCTCCATCGGCGCATTCATCCGTTTGGCGAGGGTCTCGATGATGCGGATATTGGCCTGATGGGGAACGATCAGGTCGACCTGCTCCGGCGCAATACCGGCCTGTGCCAGCACAGTGCTGGTGGCTTCCACCATGCCGCGCACGGCGCGTTTGAAGATCTCCGGCCCTTCGAAGTTGAAGGTGAACAGCCCATCGATATCGGCAAAACGCACCCGATCGGTACCGAAGTTTGGTACGTGCAGGATCTCACGCGCTTCGCTGTCACAGCCCAGCTTGTTGGCGATCAGGCCACACTCCTGCTCGCTCGCCTCGATTACCACGGCACCGGCACCATCGCCAAACAGCACGGCGGTATCGCGGCGCGCCCAGTCCAGCAGGTAGGTGAGGCGCTCGGCGCCGATCACCAGCACCTTCTTCATCATGCCGGTCTGCACCAGCGAGGTGGCGACGGAGAGGGAATAGACGAAACCGGTGCAGGCCGCGTTGAGGTCAAACACGGCCGCATTGACGGCGCCCAGCTTCTTCTGCACCGCAGAGGCGGCACTTGGTAGCAGGTTGTCCGGGGTGGCGGTGGCCAGGATGATGCCATCTAGATCGCTCGCTTCCAGACCTGCGCAGGCCAGCGCGCGGCGACCGGCCAGGGTGGCGAGATCCGAGGTGCTGACATGGGAGATCCGGCGGGCCTTGATGCCGGTGCGCGGATAGATCCACTCGTCTGACGTATCCATGATGGTGCTGAGGTCGTCGTTGGTCAGCACGGAGGGAGGCAGGCATTTGCCCCAGCCGGTGATATTGGCGTATTTCATCTTGTTACCGCTTCTCAAAGTGGATCGCCCGCGGGCGGAAAATCGTGCAATTATGCCGTACAAGACAACCACTGTCATCTTGTGGTCATGGTTATGTGCGGGGGGATCCGCTTTGCCATCTGGTCGCAAAGGGCTGCAATGTGCCGAACATGGCAGGAAATTTTGCTTAAAACGCGGGACTCCTCTGCCCTAAGATAGGCGTTTCGCTACCGATGAGGGTATCTCCTTGCTCAGAGCCAATCTCAACTTGTTGCCGACCCTCAAGGTGCTGCTGGAGACGCGCAATATCAGCCGCGCCGCCGAGCTGCTGCACCTGAGCCAGCCCTCCATCAGCAAGCAGCTTGCCCAGTTGCGCAGCGAGTTTGACGACGAGTTGCTGGTGCGGGAGGGGCAACGCTGGCTGCTGACGCCACGGGCCGAACTGTTGGCCGCCCAGCTGGCGGATTCTCTCAGTGCGCTGGAGCGGCTCTACGAGGCGCCCGGATTTGACCCGAGCCGCTGCGAGCGGGTATTTCGACTCGCCTCTTCTGATTATGTGGCCCAGCATATCCTGCCCGATATCTGTGCCGCGCTCGCCAAAGAGGCGCCGTTGGCGGCGCTGGAGTACAGCCTGTGGGACAAACGTCAGCTGCCGCAACTGTGGCAGTCCGAGCTCGATCTGGTCTCCACCATCACCGAGCAGGTACCGGAGCAGATCCGTGGTCTGCATCAGGGGGAAGATCGGCTGGCGGTGCTGATGGGATGTCACCACCCGTTGGCAGGCAAGACGCTTAATCTCGATGACTATCTCGCCTGGCCTCACCTGCAGGTGAGTGGCGGTGGTGACAAGGACAGCCCGGTTGAGCAGGTATTGGCGCCGCAGGGACTGAGTCGGCGCTGGTTTGCCAGAGTTCCCTTCTTTCAGGCTGCGGTTGAGGTGTTGCTGCGCACCGATTGCCTGATGACCACTCCGGCTCATATCGCCTGGCAGCTATCCTGTGGCCATGAGCTCACCTTTGTCGATCTGCCATTTGCTACCCGCGACCAGCAGTATCATCTGCTGTGGCATCAGCGCCATCATCAGGATCCGGCTCACCGCTGGTTTCGCGAGCTGGCCTACCCCTTCCTGCGGGATCACCTGCAACATACCGTCGGCGAGAGTCGCAAGCTGCTCGATCTCGGCGGTTAGCCCAGTCAGTTGTGTGGCACCATAGCCATTGGTTATGGAATCTATTCATAACTTTCACTACTGGCATAATGGCTCAGCCCGTACCCTGAATACAGGTCATCATATCGAGCATATAAAGAGGAAATACATGGAACTGACGAGTTGGCTGGCACTGGCCGCAATCTGCGTGATGGGCGCCATCAGCCCGGGGCCGAGTCTGGCGCTGATCATCCGCAACACGGTGCAGGGTGGGCAGGGGCATGGCGTCGCAACCGCGCTCGGCCACGGCTTCGGGGTTGGTATCTATGCGCTGGTTACCGCACTGGGCCTCTCCATTTTGATCACCCAGACCCCGATCTTGTTTGATCTTATCCGCTACGGCGGTGCAGCGTTTCTTGCCTGGCTTGGGGTGAAAGCCCTGCTGGCAAAACCAGCCAGTGGTGAAGCGAGTGAAGAGGTGCACCAGCTGCGTGGTCGGCAAGGGGCCTTTGAAGGTTTTATGGTGGCCTTCCTCAATCCCCAGCTGGCGGTCTTCTTCATCGCCCTGTTCAGCCAGTTTGTGCGGGCCGATACCGGTTGGAGCGAAGGGGGCATCATGATGCTTACCGCTGGCGGGATCGATGCAGTCTGGTACGTGCTGGTGGCGCTGGTGCTCTCCCGCGGGCCGGTGCTGGCGTGGCTTAAAGCCAAATCCTTTGTCATCGACAAGGTGAGCGGGCTGGTGCTGCTCGGGCTGGCACTCAAGGTAGTTATCTAATCCTGCATTTCGCAGATACCTTAAGCGGGATCAAGGCACGCGGGTGGTGAATGGGCTAGAGTAGCGCCCATTTGCTGTCCGCCCTGATCCCGAGACCATGCACCAGAACAAGCACCCGTTAAGCCACAACAACCGGTTGGAGCTGCTGGCTCCGGCCAAGAACCTCGCCTACGGCATCGAAGCCATCAACCATGGGGCCGATGCCGTCTACATGGGGGGCCCAGCCTTTGGCGCCCGCAGTGCGGCGGGCAACTCCATCGAGGATATCGAAGCGCTGGCACGTCACGCCCACCGTTTCGGCGCCCAGGTCTTTGTCGCCTTCAACACCCTGCTGCACGATCATGAGCTGGAGCAGGCCCGGCGCCTGACCCACCAAATTTATGAAGCCGGTGCCGATGCGCTCATCGTCCAGGATATGGGGCTGCTGGCGCTGGATCTGCCACCCATCGCGCTTCATGCCAGTACCCAGACTGACAACCGCACGCCGGAGAAGGTGAAATTTCTGCAGGATGTGGGCTTCTCTCAGGTGGTGCTGGCGCGCGAACTGTCGCTGGCGCAGATCCGCGAGATCAGTGCGGCGACCAATGTGCAGCTGGAGTTTTTTATCCACGGCGCGCTCTGCGTTTCCTACAGCGGCCAGTGCAACATCAGCCATGCCCGTACCGGCCGCAGTGCCAACCGTGGTGAGTGTGCCCAGCTCTGCCGTCTGCCCTGCTCGCTGCAAAAGCCGGATGGCGAAGTACTGGTGGCCGACAGCCACCTGCTGTCACTCAAGGATATGGATCAGACAGACAACCTGGAGGCCTTGATCGAGGCGGGGATCCGCTCCTTCAAGATTGAAGGGCGCCTCAAGGGGCTCGACTACGTCAAGAACGTCACCGCCTGGTATCGGCAGAAGCTGGACGCCATTCTGGATAGTCGCTCCGATTTGGTGACTGCCTCTGCTGGCCGTTGCAGCTACAGCTTCACGCCAGATCCCAAAAAGAGCTTCAACCGCGGCAGCACCGATTACTTCCTCCATGGCCGCCAGCAGGGGATCGACTCCACCAAGAGCCCGAAGTATGTTGGCGAGCCGCTGGGGCGTGTTACCAAGGTGACCCGTGACGGCATCGAGATCGACGGCAAACAGGTCACCCTCAACAACGGCGACGGTCTGGGCTTCTTCAAGCCGAATAACGAGCTGGTGGGGATGCGCCTCAACAAAGTCGAAGGTAAGCAGTTACTCCTGTCAGAGCGCATGCCGGGGCTGAAGGTGGGGACAGAAATCTACCGCAACCACGATCAGGCGTTCAGCAAGATGCTGGAGAAGGCGAGCGCGGATCGCCGCATCCGGGTCGATATGGTGCTGGCAGAGTGCGATGAGGGCGTGATTCTCACGCTCACCGACGAGCAGGGCATCAGTGCCGCGGTGGCCCTGCCTTGCGACAAACAGCCTGCCGACAACCCGGAGCGGGCGTTGCAGCAGGCGCGGGATCAACTTGGCAAACTCGGCAATACCCTGTTTGTGGCGCGCAAGATTGAGTTGGTAGTAACGAGGCCGCTATTTATCGCCGCATCACAGCTCAACGGTTTGCGCCGGGAGGGCATCGCCGCGCTGGAGGCGGCACGGGTGGCCAGCTACCAGCGCCCCGAGCGACGCATCGCCCTACGGGATATCAACTATCCCCAGCACCGTCTCTCCTACCTTGGCAATGTGCTGAACAGCGCGGCCGAGCAGTTCTTCCGCAAACACGGGGTGGAGCGCATTGCCCCTGCCTATGAGGCGAACAAGGAGGAGCGGGAAGTGGTGCTGATGATCACCAAGCATTGCATCCGCTATAGCCAGAACCTCTGCCCGAACGAGGTGCCCGGTCTCAAGGCCGAGCCGCTGGAACTCAAGATGGGTAAAGACACCTTCCGCCTGCGTTTTGACTGTAACCGCTGCGAAATGCATGTGATGGGCAGCCTGAAACGCTGATCAATGAGCCCCTTTCTCCATCCGGGAAGGGGCAATTTTTTATCGCAGGTTCTCTGCCTACCCTCCTTTAATTGCCCCTCTCCAGCGCCAGCAGCGCTTTTTTGATCTCCAATCCCCCCGCATAGCCGGTCAGGCTGCCGTTTTGGCCGTTCACCCGATGGCAGGGGACGATGATCGAGAGCGGATTGCGGCCGTTCGCCGCGCCCACTGCCCGCACCGCATCGGATTTGCCGATGGCGCGGGCAATATCGCTGTAGCTGCGGGTCTCGCCGTAGGGGATGTCGCACAATGCTTGCCACACCGCCTGCTGAAAGGCGGTACCACGGGCGGCAAGGGGCAGGGAGAAACGCTGCAAGCGACCGGCAAAATAGGCGTCAAATTCGGCGAGGAAGGGAGCCAGCGCTTCGTGATCTTGCTGCCAGCCACTCATATCGGGCAGTGCCCGCAGGCCCGCCACAAAGTCCACGTGCACCAGACCAGATTCATTGATGGCGACCAGCAGATCGCCGCAGCGGGTCGGCAGAATATCGTATCGGATCATGGTGTTATCTCCTGTTGTTGGGTATCTGGCTGTTGTTCGTTGCCAGTGGCACGGAGCAGCAAATCGGGCGCTTCGCTCATGGCGTGCCACAGCCAGCTGGCCGCATAGCTGCGCCACGGTTGCCACGCCGCACTTTGCGCCAACACCTCTTTCACCGGCAGCTTGGTGCCGCCTCCGAGTGCCTTTTGCAGTACCAGATCGGAGGCGGGGAAGGCATCGGTATCCATCCCGCAGCGCAGCCGCCAGTAAGAGACCGTCCAGGGGCCTATGCCCGGCAGCGCCAGCAACTGCTCATCACTGGCTGTCGTGAGGGTCAGCTCGCCGCTGGCCAGCGCCTGTGCCACGCCCCGCAGGGTGCGAATACGGCTGCCGGGCATGCCGATGCCGTCGAGATCGAGTTCGCACAACTGGGCGGTGGTCGGTAGTTGCGCCACCCCGAATTGCGCCTCGGTGCGGGCCACCAGTCGCCCGAGTATGGTGATGGCCCCCTTGACCGAGACCTGCTGGCCGACGATGGCGCGCAGCATCACCTCGTATTCGTCCCAGCCACCCGGAAGCCGTACGCCGGGCCAGCGCGCCTGCAAGCGGGCGAGCAGCAGATCCTGACCGAGCAGATCACCGATCCGCTGCATATCGGCATCGAGATCCCACATCCGGCGCACCCGGTAGAGCAGATCGGGCAGTGTCGCGAGCGGCAGATCATGGACGGTGAGTTGCAGGCTGTGCCCCTTGCCCTGCGCGATACGCACCAGCGCGACCTGATCGCCGACCCGGTAGCGCCGCTCATACACCTCGCCATCTACCCGCTCCAGCCCCGGGATTGCCCGCATCCGGTAAAACGCCAGCATGGCCGCCACGTCATACGGGGGGCGATAGGGCAGTTGCAGCGTCAGGGTTGCGCCGCGCGGCTGCGCGCTCATGTGCTCTGGCGCATGATCCTCTTGTTGGCGCAGGATGCGCGGGGCCAGTCCGTAGGCGTTGAGCCAGGCGTCATTGAAGCGGCGGATGCTGGCAAAGCCGGCGGCAAACGCGATGTCGGTAATGGGCAGCCCGGTTTCAGTCAGCAGCCGTTTCGCGAGCAGCAGGCGGCGCGTCTGCTCCACCTGTTTTGGTGAGGCGCCGAGATGTTGCTCGAACTGGCGGCGTAGCGTGCGTTCGCTGATCCCGGCCTCAGCGGCGAGTTCAGCGAGCGTGCCCTCCGCCAGCTCTCCGCGATCGATGCGTGCCAGCAGACGTGCCAGTTCAACCGGCAGATCGCCACGGGCGGCGGGGGCCAGCTCAGGGCGGCAGCGCAGACAGGGGCGCAACCCATACTGCTCGGCGGCCGCGGAGCTTTGGAAGTAGCGCACATTGTGCTCGTGCGGTGGCCGTGCCGGGCAGACCGGCCGGCAGTAGATGCCGGTCGAGAGCACGCCGGTAAAGAAGCGGCCATCAAAGCGAGCATCGCGGGCGAGCCGTGCGGCGTGACACTGCTCACGGCTGAGGGTGTTGCTCACCTCATTCGGTGACGACTCTGGGCTGGGCTTTGCATTCATGGTGTTGGCGGCTTTGCTGGAATAGATGGCAAGAGAGTAAGGGGGCTCGGGGGCCATGACTAGCCAGAAACGGACAGGGATAGCAAAAATTGGCGAAAGGTTTTTTTACTCTTTCGTTGCACGGTTGGGTTTCACTCTTCGCTCCGTTGTTGTTCATGTATCGCGGCTCGACAGAAGGGGGCATAACGGATGTCGATTGGCCTAGCTTTATTTGCTTAGCGAGATTAGTGGCGGTGAAAACTGCTTAAAAATTAATAACAGATCACATAATTATCTTTTTTACATTGAGTGTGGCGATTTAGTGTTGTTCAATCGAGTCAGTTAATTTTTTATGATTATTAAGTCATCGCATTTGCGGCCCAGGGCCGACCAATAACAACAACACTTGCCAAGGATGATAAGTGAACGACTGTAAGGCATGGGCCCATTGCCGGGGGTTTAGTCTGATCGAGTTGTTGATCGCCATGACGGTTGTCAGTATTCTCGCGGCCATCGCGTTGCCAGCGTATCAGGGTTATCTGCAACAGGGACGTCGTTACGAAGCACAGCAGCAATTGCTGGAGCAGGCGCTCGCCCTCGAACGTATCTATACCCAACACGGGCGTTATCCCGCCACGTTTGCCACCCCTTCCAACACGGATTTCTACCAGTTCAGCTACAGCCAGCAAGACGCTGGTGACTACCTGCTCAAAGCCATTCCAACGACGCGACAACAGGATGAGTGCGGCACTCTGACCCTTGATCAGACCGGTTATCGCGCGGCCAATCGCCATGACTGCTGGGGATCATAAGATGAATGTGCGCGGATTTACTCTGATTGAGTTGATGATCACGGTCGGCATCGCCGCCATTTTGCTATTGGTCGGGTTGCCCTCCATGAGTCAGCGCCTCGCGGCCGAACGGCTCGATCGCAGTGCGACCGAACTCGCTTCAGCCTACCGCTTTGCCCGCAGCGAAGCGGTCAAGCTGACCCTGCCGGTGGTACTGCAGGGCACCGAGAACGGTGGCTGGGAGGTGATGGCTGACAGCAAGTTGCTGCGTCAGGCAGCAGCACCTGCTGGCGGAGTGGTGATCAAGCCGTTTGACCCCATCCAGATCGCGCCAACCGGCAGCAGCAGCCACGCCGAGATCATTCTGGCCAATCGCCTCGGTGAGCAGCGGGTGCTCTGCGTGGCCCCGAGCGGCCAGCTGCTGCAAGGGAGCTGCTCATGAGACACGCCGCACTTGCCCGCCAGCAGGGCTTCAATCTGGTGGAGATCATGGTCTCCATGGTGTTGGCGGTGATGGTGTTTCTCGGTCTCGCCAAGGGGCAGGTGGTCTCGTTGCAGCAGGCGCATTACAGCTTGCAGAGCACGCTGGCTACGATCGAGGCGAGCAACAGCGTGGAGCAGATCTGGAGCTCGCTGTGCGAAGTGCAGCGCAAGCCCGAGCGGTTCACTCAGGCCGATTTTCTTGCCCGCTTCATCCTGCAGGATGGCCACCGGCTGGTGCTGCCGAACCGTTATAGCGACAACTTTGTGGTCGCTATCGAGTGGCAGGATGAGCGGGTCTCCGGCGCCAAGCGGGTGGAGTTGAACGCAGGATTTCCGCCTTTATGCTGAGCGTCCCCTCACGGCAACGAGGCGTCAGTCTCGTCGAGCTGATGATCTCCATGGTGCTCGGTCTGATGCTGATGCTGGCGATTTTTGCCGGTTACGCCCCGATCAAGAGCACGGTCGAGCAGAGCAAGGCGCTGGAGCAGGCGAACGAGGTGTTGCGCTTTGCCACTCTCACCTTTACCAACAGCATCAAGCAGGCGGATCAGCTGATAGCGGTCACCCCTGATCGCCTGACGCTGGCTTTCAAGGTAGAGGGGGGCAGTCAGGTGCTCTCCTGCCTTGGCAACCAGAAAACCGCCGATTTTACCGAGCAGTACCGCTTCACGCCGCCGGTACTCAGTTGCGATGACGGGGATGGCCCGCGCCTGTTGTTGGCCCATCTTCAGGATCTTGAATTCGGCCAGCAGGGGGCGCTGGTCAATATCCGCATCTTGCCCGAAGGGCTGCCCAGCTATCTGGCGCCGGGAGTCGAGGTGCAGGTGGCCCGCCGCAAGGCGGTCTGGGCGGCAGCGTTGGCCACATCCGGTGCCAACGCCACAGCAGGGGGAGCGGGATGAACAAGGGATTGCAGGGGCAGCGGGGAGCCGTACTGCTGGTGGTGTTGGTGGTGAGCCTGCTGTCGAGTCTGCTGGTGTTTACCAGCATTCAGGAGAACCAGTTGCAGACTCGCCTGAGCGGCAATTTTCACAAGAAGATCAATGCGCAGCTCAGTGCCGAGCAGGGGATGAACGAGAGTTATCGAGCCCTGCATCAGGCCCTTGGCGCCGAACCGCGCATCGAGTGGGCTCAACTGGTGCAGAAGGTGCCTGGCAAGGGGGAAGGAGCCATGGCGGGCAGCCGCTTCAGCATCGAGCAGCTTGATGCCTCCGCCGGCAGCAAGCTGGCGTTGCAGAGCCATGGCCGCTATCTGGAGGGGAATGCCAGCCTCAACGCGCTGTTTGCCCTCAAGCGCGAACCCGGCAATCTCATCTTTCAGGATTCGGTGGTGGCGTGTGAAGGGTTGAGCCTCTCCGGTAGCGGTTTTATCGACAGCTATGACTCGCGCAAGGGGGCGTACAAGGAGTTTGTTTCCGGGACTCTTAATCAGGGGCAAAACGCCAAGGTGGCGACCGTCAGCGACAAGGCCAATGTAGTGCTCGCCGGGCACTCCCCCATTTGGGGTGATGTGCGGGCGACCGGCTCGGTGACCTTGAACGGCTCTTCACCTGTTGCAGGTAATGTACTTGCTGGCGGCGATATCACCATTTCTCCCTCTGATGGGGTCGTCAGGGTTGAGGGCAGCGTAAACGGGAGTGGAAATTTTGCCTTGCAAGGGGGGCATATTGCCGGAGCTGTTGCGATCAATGGTGATGTTTCTATGGGTCATGGCACAAGCATTGCTGGCGACAAGTTGAACTATGGTGGGAACGGGGCATTCCTTGATGCCAAGCATCAGAAGTATCTGGATCCCCAATACCGCACTCACCCCAAGCTGCCACCGGTAGCCGGACAGGTGTGTGACCCGCTCAATGTGGCCGCGTTGCCCAAATCGTTTCCCCCTGCAACATTGCCTATTAATGGCCCGTTGACGCTTGGGGCCACCCAGCAGATGGTGCTGACCACGGATCCTGCCACTGGCTCGGTCACCAGCAACAACCAGCATAAGCCCGGGCTGCCGCTACCCGGCAAGGGGGAGTTGTTTGGCAAGGAGCAGACCGTTTACAAGCTCGACAGCCTCAATATGGGGGCCGATGCCAGTCTCACCATCAAGGGGGATGTGGTGCTGCTGATCGACAAGGATTTCACCATGACTGGCAGCAACAAGTTGACGGTGAGCGAGGGGAGCAGTCTGACCCTGATCGTCAGCGGCAAGGTTGATCTCGGGGCCGGTGCCGAGGTGACGGCAGCCAAGCAGGGGCTGACCGCTGGCGGTACGCCCGCTATCTCCATCTATTCCGCGTATAGCGGCAAGGATGGGATCAAGCTGTCGGGCAATACGCCGCTTTATGCCGCCCTCTATGCCCCGCTCACCGAGATGAAGATCAGCGGAAGTGGTGGTCTGTACGGGGCGGTGCGGGCAAAACACCTGACCGAGAGTGGCGCGGGCGGTGTGCACTATGACGAGGCGCTGGGCATGGCAGATTTGGGCGAAGATCAGGGGCCGCCTCCGACACTGGCACTGCGGCAGTGGCACTTTGTGCAGTGAGGCTGGCGAGCCGCTAAAAAGGATCGAACGGGGCGCGCAACTGTGAGAAGGTGGAGATCTGTCCACCCAGTCGTTCACTGTTGAGGAGTGCTCCATGCCAGGCCCCGCTCGTGCCGGTGCCCTGATCTATGCCAAGGATCCGGGCCTGCTGACCCACTTTTACCGTACGCTGCTGCAGATGGTGGTCTGCAGTCAGGATGAGCAGCTGGTGGTGCTGGAAAACAGCGATATCCAGCTGCTGATCCACGCCATTCCTGCGCCCTATGCCGGGCAAGTTGTTATCAAGCGGCCGCCGGAATTGCGGGAAGAGGGGGCCATCAAGCTCTTCTTCACCGTCTCCAGCCTCGCCTGGGTGGAAGCGAAGGCGGCGGATCTCGGCGGCGGCCTGCTGCCACAGCAGTGGACAGGGCCTGGCTTTGTGGTGCGCAACGCCTTCGACCCGGAGGGCAATATCCTGCAACTGCGCGAGTTGCTGGGTTCCCCTGATCCTCTCTGAATTTTCTCTTTTTACAGCATGGTGGTGGCGTGCTGTGCCATGCACCGCCATAAAAATGAACCGCCATAAAAACGGGGCCCTGTAGTGGTCAACTAAAAAGGCCCCGTTCTGCTGTTAGCTTACTGCGCTCATTACTTCAGGTAGCGCTGTTCCAGATGCTGGCGCAGCCAGTGCGGGTTGAGCGCTTCACCGGTGGCACGGCGCACCAGCTCGTCGGTGCTGTGCAGGCTCCCCTGTGACCAGATGTTGCGTCCGAGCCAGCCGAAGATCTCCGGCAGGCGGCCCGCCGCGATCACCTCACCCATGCTGCCCAGCTCTTTCTCGAGGGCAAAGCGCAGCTGGGCGGCATACATGGCGCCCAGGGTGTAGCTCGGGAAGTAGCCAAACGAGCCGTCGGTCCAGTGAATATCCTGCATGCAGCCATTGCGGTAGTTGCCCTTGCTGGAGAGCCCCAGCCACTGCTGCATCTTGGCATCCCACAGCTCGGGGATGTCGGCCACCTCGATCTTCCCTTCCACCAGATCGCGCTCCAGCTCGTAGCGCAGAATAACGTGGGCCGGATAGGTCACCTCGTCCGCATCGACCCGGATAAAGCCCGGCTCGACCCGGCTGTAGAGCTTGGCCAGATTGTCCGGCGCAAACGCCGCCTGTTCGCCGAAGTGGTGACGAATGCGTGGTGCCAGCAGCGCGAGGAAGGCGGGATGATGGCCCAACTGCATCTCGCAAAACAGGCTCTGGCTCTCGTGGATCGCCATGGAGCGCGCTTCGGCCACCGGCTGACCCAGCAGATGACGCGGCAGCCCCTGCTCGTAACGGGCGTGGCCGGTCTCGTGCACTATGCCCATCAGGCTGGAGACAAACTCCTGCTCGTTATAGCGGGTGGTGATCCGCACGTCGGTCGGCACGCCGCCACAGAAGGGGTGGCTGCTCACATCGAGCCGGCCGTGGGCGAAATCAAAGCCGAGCAGTCCCATCACCTCCTGACCGAGTGCCTGCTGGGTCGGGATGGGGAAGGGGCCTTGCGGCAGCAGCAGGGCATCGCCCTTCTGCTGTTCACTCACGATCTGGATAAGAGCCGGCAGCCAGTTGGCGAGATCGCCGAAGATCTGATCGAGCCGTGCGCTGGTCATGCCCGGCTCATAGAGAGCCAGCATGGCGTCGTAGGGGCGCACGCCAAGCGCATCGGCCCGCAGTTGTGCCACTTCACGGGAGAGTTTCACCACCTCCTCGAGATTGGGAGCAAAGCCGGCCCAGTCGTTGTTCTTGCGCTGGCTGCGCCAGGCGTGCTCGCACTTGCTACCGGCGAGCGACAGCGCTTCGACCAGCTCACCGGGCAGCAGGCTGGCATCTTGCCACTGGCGCTTGATCTCGCCGAGGTTGGCCCGTTGCACTTCATCGAGCGGCTCACTCTCGGCCTTGGCAATCCAGTCGCCCAGCTCGGGAGCGGTACGCTTCTGGTGGATTAGCAGACCGAGTTCGGCCATCGCTTCGGCGCGGGCATCGTTGCCCCCTTCCGGCATCATGGCCGCCTGATCCCAGCCGCAGATGGCGGCGAGGTGGCTAAAGCGGTGGATCTGCTGCTGATGTTGTTCAAGCTTTTGATATGACATGGGATTGTCCTTGTTATCGTCCCTGATGGTATGCCGCCCCGTACCTGGCATGATCGGGGCCGTTCGATGCTAACACCGCCGCTGTATAGTTGACCACCTTCATGCTGGCGGGCAAAAGACGTGGGAGCGAAACGCGGATTAGCCGAGTCGCTTCTGGTGCCGTTCGCGGTTTTCCGCTTTTTTGCGTTCGCTTTTACGCAGCAGCACGTATAGAGCACCGCTGCCGCCGTGGCGACGCTCGGCGCTGTGGATCGCCATGACGGCGGGCAGTTGCGGCAACCAGGCGCTCACATAGCTTTTCAGCAGGGCGCGCGGGGTGCTGCGCTCCCCCTTGCCGTGCAGGATCAGCAGGCAGCGGATATCCCGGACTTCACAATCCGCAATGAACTGCACCAGCGTCTGGCGCGCTTCGTTGAGGGTTTTCTGGTGCAAGTCCAGGCTGGCCTGCAGCTCGTATTTGCCGAGCCGCAGCTTCTTGTAGACCCCCTCCTGCACCCCATCGCGCTTGAAACCGACGATTTCGTGCGGATCGCGCATCTCGATGGCCTCCATGGTGAGGTGGTCGAGGGCGAGTTGTTCGGCAGTGGCAGCCTGGCGGCGAGCGAGCTGCGCCTCGGTCGGGGCGGATTTGGCCGCATGGGGATGGATGTTGTCGCTGCGAATGGGCCGCACGTCGGCCACTTCATTCATGAATAGCGAGAGTTCGTCGTTATGAGACACGGCAGGCTCCCCATAAGAAAAAGTGGGGGTCATTATAACGGTCGCAACCGGCACAGAAAACGGGGAAAGGGGGAGGGGGATAAGGGAGGCCCAGCATCGATACCAGTGCAGCTTGGCCCGGGAATCACAGTCGCGAACCATAAAGCAGTACAGGCGGTCAGTGTGAGCTGCCGCCTGTGGTCAGAGGATTATTTTCCCTCTTTGGGCTGTTGAGAATGGGGTTGCTGTGAATGAGGCGGTTGCGAGTGCATCACCTTGTAGATGAAGTAGGCCGCGTAAGAGCTGATGAGCAAGAAGGTGCCGATAATCACCAGCATCGACATCAATCCCACGCTGTTGCCAAACATCAGGTTCAGCCAAAAGTCCATTTTATTGCTCCTGTCACCCGGTTGATGACAGGCATGATAAATACCTCTTTGCCCTGTCCGGGATGATCCTGATCAACTCCCTTGCAGGTTGTTTAATAACCAGCGCGATCTGTGATCGTTCTCACTGGACTCCTTGCGACCGAGCCTGCACAGGGCCCGGTGTGGTGAGCGGGGTAATGCGCCACCCCTGCTGCTCCAGCAACGCCAGCAACCCCTGTTCGCCGTAAAGGTGCAGGGCGCCTACCACGATAAAGCTCTCGTTGGGCAGGGTGGACCATTTCTTCAGCCAGTTGTGGTTGCGCTCGGCCAGCAGGGTCTGCTCCATCCAGCTCTGTAGCGCGGGCGGGGCCATCTCCTCCTTGAGCAGATTGATCAGCGTCGCCTCATCCCCCTGCTGCCACGCCTTCATTACGGCGGCGAAACCACTCTCCAGCATCGGTAGCTCATCCAGGGTGCTGGCGAGCATCAGGGTCTGGTTGTCACCCACGCTGGCCAGATAACCGAGCTGTTCCAGCAGGGTTTCAAAACCCACCACCGGTTTGCCCTCTTTGGCGGCCCGGGTGGCAAAGTGCTGGTCTATCCCGAGTTCACTCTTGAAGTCGGAACGGGCCATGGCGGCCTGGGTCAGGGTAATGGCGGCAAACCAGGGGCGCAGGGTGGCGAGGGTCGCCTCGTCGATGCCATAGCGGGCACCTGCCATCAGGGTGCGTTGATAGAGCTCGGCAGGCAGATGATCCTTGAGCGGCTTGCCATCCACCAGTCGGGTGAGGGAGCCGGTCTGTTGCCACTGATCCGGTGTGATGCTGTTCATGTCCACCTCCATCACCAGTGCGCGACTCTGCAGCCAAGCACGTTCCACTGGCTCGGGCAGAGGATAGAGGGCTGGTTTGCCCGCATGGATGGAGCCCAGCAGCCAGTATTGCTGGTTGCCCTTGCTCACCCGATAGAAGGCGGGATCGGCAAAGGCGTGCAGCGGTAGCAGCAGGCAGAGCAGGAAGGCAAAGAGGGTGCGATGAAATCTCATGGGGATCCTTAATATGCGCCGGGTGACTTCTCTTGCTGACAATAACTCCTATGATAAGTCCTCATTTCAGATAACCAAGAGGTTTGCCATGCCCCATCTTCGTTTTCGCGCCGTGACGCTCGATACCCTGCAACAGGTGAGCGGTCCGCTGCTGGCCGAGCTTTGCGAGCTGACCGGCGGCAAGCCGGAGTTTGTCACCATGGAGCGGGTGGAGAGTTGCTGGATACGCAACGGTGAGCCAGAGACGGGTTTTCCGTTTGTCGAGCTGCACTGGTTCGAGCGGCCACAAGAGATGCAGGACGCCGCCGCGCGCCTTATCACGCGCCATTTGAAACGGATGCTGGGGGAGCAGACCTATGTGGTGGTGCAGGTGATCCCTCTGGTCAAGAGTGCCTACTACAGCAATGGCGAGCACTATTGAAGAGAGGGACAAACCAGGTTGGCGGGACGGGTGATGCCGCTACCCGGCTAACGCCACTTGGGCGGCAGGATGCTTGTCGCCCATCACGGGATCAGGCCGATTTCGCCAGCAGTTTGTCGAGCCAGCGAGTGGGCAATACCCGTCGCAAGAAGGCAAACAGCCGGGTCGGAGTGGTCACCGGATAGCGTGCCTTGGGATGGGCGTGGGTCAGCGCATGGAGCAGCGGCGGGATGCAGGCGTCGCTCGGGAGGGTAAAGCCGCTGGTGGCCCCCTCTTTTTCCAGCCGCGTCAGGGTTTGGCGGTAGGCCGACTGATGACGGCTCTGGGCCGGATCGATGTGGCGCAAGAAGGCGCTGCGGGCATTGGCACGAAAACGGGTATCGATGGGGCCCGGTTCAATCAGGCTGATATGTACCCCGCTACCCGCCAGTTCGAGGCGCAGGGTATCGCTATAACCTTCCAGCGCAAATTTGCTGGCGTTGTAGGCGCCGCGATACTTCATGGCAACCAGTCCCAGCACCGAGCTGTTCTGCACTATCCGTCCCTCTTTGGCCTCCAGCATCGGCGGCAGCACCTGACGGATCAGATGGTGCCAGCCAAACAGGTTGGTATTGAACTGCTCCCTGAGCGCCTCGGTGGGCAGATCTTCCAGCGCCCCGGGTTGGCCATAAGCGCCGTTGTTGAACAGGCCATAGAGGCGCCCGCCTGCCAGATGGAGCGCCGCACTGGCACCCAGCTCGATGGAGGCGGGGTCCGCCAGATCCAGCTGAACTGCCAGCAATCCCTGTTGCTGCAAACGGGCCACATCTTCCGCCTTGCGCGCCGAGGCGATCACGGTAAAACCGTGCTGGCCCAGCGCCTGCGCGGCGGCGAGGCCAATTCCGCTGGAACAACCGGTGATCAGAACAAAACGGGGCATGATGGCGTCCTTGTGACTGCTGATAAAAGCGTGCGGGCTGGTGAGCGGATAAAATCCTTATCCGGCTCGCATGTTAGCCTGCCAACCGGCAAAAGAAAACCGGGCCAAGTGGCCCGGTTTGCTGACATCGTATTGCCTGATTACATGAAGGTAAGCGGCATGATGATGTGGAACTTGACGTCGTGCTCGGAGGCGAAGATGTTGGGGTAATCGGTCCAACCGCCGCCCTGGCTGATGTCGTTGTTGTAGTCGGTGTAGTGCAGTTTGAACAGGGTGCCTTTCAGCTTGCCATCCTGCACGGTATAGGTGACATCGAAGTTGGCTGCCCATTCGGTATCTTCACCGTTGGCTGCTTTCTTGCCTTGACCGGTTTCGATATCCCAACCGTAAGCACCGGATACACCGACGGACCAGCCAGGCGCACCAACCAGGTCATCCAGAGAACGGGTCACGCCGAAGAACAGCGCTTTCTCGTTGTTGGCGTTCCAGTCAGAGCGGGAGTCCCACCAAATTTCGTTGGCACCCTGGGAGTTGGCGTAGCCACGGGTCAGACGGGGCAGGTAGTTGCCTTCCGCACCTTCAGCCTTGGTCCACAGACCTTCCAGACGGAAGCCGTACGGGCCCATGCCCCAGGCAGCTGTCAGAGCTTGTTGCCATGCCAGACCGTCATAAGTCTCGATCTGGGAAGCGCCCTTGGTGTAGGTCTCGGTCTCGGAACCGTAGAACTGGTAGCTGGTGGAGAGGCCGCCCAGTACGTCAAACTTGTGAGCCAGTTTGAAGTGGTAGCTATCCATGTAGCCTTCGGACTGACCGAAAGAACCGGTCACTGCAGTGCCATTTTCGAAGGTGTAACGGGCTGCGATACCGTGGATGTAGTCGATGACGTTTTCATCAGCGAACGGATCCATCCACGCTTTGGCACGTGAGAAGACCTGAGTCTCTTTGTACCAGGGGGCCTTGTATTCGTCAGCGATGGCGTAGGTCAGGTAGAGGCCACCGAAGTTACCTTCAACTTGACCACCACGATAGGTACCCGGCTGATAAGACCAGTTAACACCGATTTGGCCAGGGACATACAGCTGGGTATAACCACCCTTGGCAGTGATGCCGCCGTCCAGGAATTTCAGCTTCATCGCTGCGTTGGAGAGGCTGAAACCACCTTCAGGGGAGCCATCTTTGGCGTTGTTGCCCCAAGAACGGCCAGCGAAGGAGAATTCGTTTTCCTGGTTGACCGGGTGATTTTCGGTAACGGCCAGGTCATAGGCACCGAAGCCGCCCAGATCCAGACCTACGGTGTCCCAGGCATAACCGGAGTTGAAGTTGAGAGCGGCTTGAACGGTGGAATGGCTCAGGTTGGACTGGTATTTGCCTTCTTTCTTGGCTGCAGTCGGGTCACCATCGATGCGCTGACGATCACGCTGGAAGTAGAACAGACCGCCGGTCAGTTTGGAGTCTTTCACGAAGGTTTCATAGGACTGGCCGTATTCCGGGCTCATCATATCCTGAGCTGCCAACGCCATACCGGGGGCGACCAGAGCGGCTACCACAGCGGCACTCAAAGCGGCGCGCTTGAAGATCACTTTTTCCATTTTTATTGCTCCTGATTTTATGGACTTAGCTTTTTTTTCCGGCAGTTGGCATCGGGCCTACCGCTCGGTATTGGCATTGCAATCAAAACCCCGAAGGGCAAAAAATCTTGTCTTGGCTACCTGCAAACCCGGATGTCTTGGCACATCTGTAGTTGGCAGTCCTGATCATCACATGTTGTTTTTTTATGTTCCGATTCTTGGCTATCGGACAACCCCAAGAGTACGTTCGCGGTGCGAAATATCAATGAAAAGTTCCCTCAACGTTTCAAAAGTATGACCGAGTGCAAATAATCATGGGCAAGGTCGTAAACAGCCTCATGGCAGGTATTACGGTGATGAGAGCGTTTTCTTGAGGCCGCAGCCAGCGCCAGTGTGGGTTTTCATCCGGTACGGGGGAAGAGATGTCAGTTAACCTGCCGATAACAGATAATTTTGTGCTACAAAAAAACTTTCCCTCTGGTCGAGGGAAAGTGATCTGGTGAGGATGCGGGGCGAATAGGGGTCAGCCTTGCTGGCCGAGGATGCGGGGGATCTGCTGCGCCTGATGGTGGATATGGGACGAGACCTGCACCGAGAGCTGACTCACCTGACGGGCATGCTGATGGATGTGGGTGATCAGATCGGCAAAACTGGCCAGCTTGTGTTCCTGACTTTTGGCGTTGTCGGCCCCCTGCAGGGCGATCACTGCGGTGTTGCGGGCGATCTCCCTCACCGCCTGGGTAGTCTGGCGCAGTTGTTCAGCCTGCGCTCGCTGGCGGCTTGATTCGCTGGTGATTCGGTTCAGTACAGTGCCAAGTTGTTCGCCGGATTGGGTCAGGCGCCCCAGAATATCGGTGATCTGGTTGAGGGATTGCTGGGTGTTAGCTGAGAGGTGGCGCACTTCATCGGCAACCACGGCAAAACCGCGTCCCTGTTCCCCTGCGCGGGCCGCTTCGATGGCGGCGTTGAGGGCCAGCAAGTTGGTCTGCTGAGCGATATGACCGATCACATCGACAATGGCCGTCACATCGGCAACCGAGCGGGTGAGGGCTTGCAGCGCCTCATCGCTCTCGTCAATCGCCAGTCCGGTCTGATGAGTGGCGTGCAGCATGCTCCCCACCAGATCTTCGCTCTGGCTCATCGCCTGTTCGTTATGGTGGGCATGCTGGGCGATGTCGGCGGCAACCTGATGGACCTCTCCGGCCAGCTGGTTCAGCTCATCCATCATCTGGCCGCTCTCGTCGACCACCTGTTCGGTGGTGCGGGTGCTGTGGTGGATCTCGTCAACCTGACTGACCATCCCTTGCAGACTGAGGGATACCGCTGACAGCTGCCCCTCTTTTTGTTGTTGGTCCAGTTGCAGACGACAGATCAGCCGATTGTAGCTGGCAACAATATCGGCCAGCTCGTTGCGATCGCGCCCGGTAGGCAACGGCTCGGCCTGCCCTGTCTGATCGAGCTGCATAAAGGCTCCGCGCAGTCGCAACAAGGGGGCGAGCAGCCAGCGTCGTTGCACCAGCGCAAACAGCAGGGCGACTATCACCAGACAGAGCGCCAGCGTGCCGAGGATGGTGGCCAGCTCCTGATTGACGGCTTGCCGCTCGTGGGCAAGTTGTTCCCCCATCTGTCTGGTCGCTTGCAACATGGCCATGATGTCTTGCTGCACGGTCTGGCGGCCAGCCTGTTGCTGTTGCAGCGCCGTGCGGCTGTTGGCCAGCTCCTGCGGATAGCGGCCCAGCAGCGAGCGTAATTCGCTGCGCGGTTGATCTCCCAGCTCCTTGCGTACCGGCTCCCCTAGGGTGAACTCATCGGCGGGCGCCTCTTCATACAGGCCGAGCAGCGGCAAGGCTTGCAGCGCTTGCGCCTGTTTTTGCAGTGCCTCCAGCTCAAAGCGGATCCCTTCGAGCAGCTTTTCATTGCCCTGCTCCATATAGCTTTGGCGCAAATGGGCGAGGCGCGGCAGGCCAGCCAGGATCTCGGCCGCACCGCGGCGATATTGCTGTGCTGCGGCAGATTGTTCTGTGCTGGCGCCTTGCTCCCCATAGCGGATCAGCGCCATGGCTTGGCTGCCCAGCTCACTCTCCGCATTTTGCAGCAGCAGCTGGCTGTTGCCCGAGAGCTTGCCTGCGGCCTGATAGTCGTGCGCGATGCGCTGCGCCATCTGTTCGAGTTGCTGTCTGAGCGGGGCCGCCACGGCATCATCCTGAGCGGCCAGTGAGGAGAGTGCTTGCTGGCGGATCTTCTCCGCAGCGGTCAGTTGCTGTGGATCGCCGCTGTTGAGGTAGTCACGCAGGCTGTTTTGCAGGGTCACCGTCACCAGTTGTTGCAGCGTCTCGTGCTGATGCTGGGCCTGATTGGTGCGGGCAAGCTGTTGCCAGCCGTGGTAGAGGGCCAGCGCCTGTCCTCCCGCAACCAGTAACAAAACAAGGGAGGATAGGGTGGCGTAATGGGCGATTTTCACGGGGTAATTCCTGTCAGCACAGACCATGGGGGAGCGTGGCCAGAGCCTAAACAGGGATGATGGCGTTTTTATGACAGCACGGTCAGGTAGCCCTATCTTGCCGGCTTAACTGGCTCGGGATACCTGAGCGCTGTTGCGTTGGCCCAACATACCGAGCAGGGCGCCCCCCATGATAAGTGCACCGGCCAGCAGATGGCGCGAGGTTAGCTCCTCTCCGTTCAATGTTACTAACAGCAAAGTACTCAGCAGAGGGGTCAGGTAGGCAAGGGCTCCGATCCGGCGTGGATCGCCGTCTCGCAGTGCCAGATACCAGGTAACGAAGGCCGCCCCCATCGGGCCCAGCGCCAGCCAGATGATCAGCCACCAGTCACTGGTGGGGAGCTGCGTGAGCGGCAGGGGCCCCTCCAGCAGACGAGCGAGCAGCAGCGCCAGCAAACCTGCGGGCAGACAGGCTGCCGCAGTGACCACGGCGGGGGCCGGCGGCAGACGGCGTGATAATACCGAGTAGGCTCCCCAGACGACTGCCGCGCCCAGTGCCAGCAGGTATCCCGGCAGATAGGCCTGCTGCAGTTGCAGCTCACCGTTGACCATCACCAGCATGGAGCCTGCCAGACCAAAGGCGCCAGCCAGCAGATGACGGGCATGGAGTGGATGGCCGGGCAACAACAGCGGGGTGAACAGAATGATGCAGAGCGGCCAGAGGTAGTTGATGAGGTTGGCCTCCAGCACCGGGGCATGGCGAAAACTCATAAAGAGCAGCAGATGGTAGAGCAGCAATGCCGTAACCGTCACCAGCCAGGTAATGGGGCGAGCGCGCCATTGGCGCCAAAACGGCAAGGCCCCGACCCCGCAGAAAAACAGCACCAGCCCGACCAGCACCAGTGGTGACACGCTGGTGACCCGTGACGTCAGCGCCGCCAGCGAGGCCCACAGCACAATGGTCAGCAAGGCAAAACCGGTGGATCTATCCCACCAGGAACATCCGGACATCCAACACTCCTTTGCAAGATGAAGCTGCTGGCTTGGGCGCAGGTCCCAGCCAAAGAGAGTCAGTCTATCAGAGAGAGAGCGAGCCCGGGATGCTGAGGGTGATAACAGATGAGAGGAGGCGGGATTGACCACCATCAAAAACGACCAAGGGGTTGGCACCATGATGATGCCAACCCCTTGTTTTGTATGGCGCTCCCGACTGGAGTCGAACCAGTGGCCTGTCCCTTAGGAGGGGACCGCTCTATCCTACTGAGCTACGGGAGCCTTGTGGCGGGCATTATACAAGAAGCAACTCCCTTTTAAACCCTTGATTCCTATTCCAATACTGCCAAATCCCCGTTCTGGATGTTGAATGGTGAATATTTGTTCTGGCTGCGAATGATGGCGCCGTCGTCGAACACCTGCACCACTTCGAACAGGCCGTCGGCCGGGTTGCGCATCATGCGGGACTTGCCGTAGGGGTCTATGAAGTCGGCGTTGTGCTGGATCCGGAACTGGTCGCCGAGCTTGACGCCATTGCGCCGCCCCAGATTGATGTAGGGGCCGCGTTCGTTCTGGCCGACTACCCGGGCGGTGACCGGGGCACAGGTGAGCTGGGCCACCAGATCCTGAGCGGCCTGCTGCAGCTGGTAGTTGACCTCTTGGCCGTAGCTCGACTGCCAGAACTGGCCGCTGTTGCTGCCCACCTGATCCCGTTTGCCGAAGGTCCAGGTGGCGCGCCCTTCATAGACCTTACGGTTGATCAGGCTGCCGTTGATGCCGTCGAACAGGTAGAGCTGCATGCGAAAATTGCGGACGGGATCCTGATACCAGCTGGTCAGCTGGTTGCCCTGCGGTTCGATGGAGAGATCGTCGATGCTGCCGAGCACCAGATACTGGCTGTCGGTACGCAGGCTGAGCGCCTTGATCTCTTCGAGGGCACTGCGATCCCCCTGTTGCAGATGCAGCGGATCGATGCGCAGGTTTTCATCCAGCCACTGGCGCACCGCGACCCCTTGCGGCGCGTTGGCGAGGGTTTCGAACAGCCGGCGTGAGAGGTTTTCCGGCATGTCGTCCATGGCGCCGTAGCTAGCTTGGTCCGGATAGCGCATCCGCAGCCTCACCAGTGTCAAATCCTTGGCGAAGTGCTGGGTCTGGCAGATCTGGCGCTCGGCCTGAATGTCGGCCACCAGGGTGATGTACATGCGGCCGTTGCGCACCTCTTCCCGCTTGAGGCGGTACTGGCGAATGTCACCGCCGGAGCGGATCTGGATCTGCTCGGATCGCAGGCTGCCATTTTCCAGACGCTGCACGCTGGAAACGGCCGCGCCGCTGGCCAGCAGCGCCTGACGCAGGGCGTCGCGGGTCGCCTGCTCGCGGGCATAGACCTCATCGCCCCCCAGAATGGCGGCGCTGCCCTGCGCTTCGATAAGCTCGGCTCGGGCGCTCAGGCTGGCCAGCAGCAGGGTCAACAGCAGCGGTAATTTCATAGCAGATACCTTGAGTTGGCGGGCAGCCGAGCCATTTTGAGGAAATGGCGCCTGCTGGCCGACATGGATCACAACACGTTCCAAGTGGCAGCGCACGTTGGCGCTGACGATGTCCATTAAAAAGCAAGAATCATGCCTCATTCCCGGCTCAAGCTTTGTCCGGCGCGTCCGATAATAAGTCAGGTGCAGATACAGGAAAGGTATCCATGAACAAACTCATCACGGCGTTGGCGCTCGCCCTGGCATTAACCGGGTGCGGCTCCGACCCTATCAATCGGGATCAGGGTGACCCCCGCCAGGCGGCGCAGGGGATGGAGCTCAACTGGCTGGTGGCGCGTATGACCGACCAGCTGATGGAGCGCAAATCGCTGACCACCCTGACCGAACCCATCGCGGTGGCCTCTTTCGTCGATCTCGATACCCTGCAGGATACCAACTGGATGGGGCAGCAGATTGAGGAGAGCTTTATCTACGAGCTCAACCGCCGCGGCGAGGTGGTGGTGGACTTCAAGCTGACCGGCAGCATCAAGGTGACGCCGCAGGGGGACTTCGTGCTGAGCCGCAACTACAAGGAGCTCTCTTCCCGTTTGCCGATCTCCCGCATTCTGGTCGGCACCTTCAGCCGCAATAGCAAGGGGATCCTGGTCAATGCCCGCGTTATCGACATGCGCACCAAGATGGTGGAGACCACGGCCCAGAGCCTGATCCCGCAAAAATATCTGTTCGGTGCCAACAATTCGTTTGGTCGGGCATCGATCAATCGCGGTTATCTGATGCGTGACAGTCAGGCCCGGCCGGGTGGTCATCTGGTCAACCTGACCCCGTGAGGAGCGAGTCATGAAGATGTTGTTTGGTTGCCTGTTGGCACTCTTGCTCACCGGTTGCAGCGGCAACCGGGTGGTGGATTACACCCAGGGTGGCAAACCCGATGATTTTCCGGTGCTCAAGGCGGTGGGCTATGCGGTGATCGACATCCAGCCCGGTCCCTCCCAGTCGGAGAAGATGCTGCAAGCCATTCGCGCTTCCAAGATGGATGCTTATCGCGAGCTGGCCGAGCAGCTCAATGGTCAGCAGGTGCGCGGCCAGAGCAGCTACCGCGACCTGACCCAGACCTCCAATTCGCTCGATGTGTCGGTCGCCGGTGTGGTGCGTGGTGCCCGGGTGGTTGCCTCTTATCCGCGCGGCAATACCTATGCCACCGAGATGGAGCTCGATACCCGTGCCCTCTACAACATCAACCAGCTGATGGCCGGTCAGTTCTGAGTTGATGGGCTTGCCGTGAAAACCGGCATCAAAACAAAAGGCGAGCAGGGTGCTCGCCTTTTGTCGTTGTGGTCTGGTTAGCTCCCCATCAGCACCGGCGGCACTGCGGTGGGTTTCACATCCTCGCTCGGGTAGCAACCAAGCACCTTGATATAGCGGGTGATCTTGGTCAGCTCCACCAGTGCGGCCTGCATCGCCGGGGTCTGCAGGTTGGCGGAGACATCCAGATAGAACATCTCTTCCCACGGGTTGCCCTGCACCGGACGGGATTCGAGCTTGGTCATATTGATCTCGTGGTTGCGCAGCACCAGCAGCGCCTCAACCAGCGAACCCGGTTTCTGTGAGGTGGACATGATGAGGGTGGTTTTGGCCGGGATCTGCGGTGCCACGTCGATGGGCTTGCGCGCCACCACGATGAAGCGGCTGTAGTTCTCTTTCTGGTTGGCGAGCTGCTCGGCCAGTACGTCCAGACCATAGAGTTCACCGCCGGCGGCGCTGCCGATGGCCGCGGCCTCCGCGCTCGCCAGCTCTTTCACCTTCATCATGGCGCTGGAGGAGGAGTCGCAGATCTCGTGGCGCGCCCCTTCCAGCTTGCTCAGATAGTGGGAGCACTGCTGGAACACCTGCGGGTGGGCATAGAAGGTCTTGATGCGGCCAAGCTCGGTCGGCACGGCGGTGAGAATGCAGTGCTCGATGGGATAGGTCAGCTCGCCAACGATGGAGAGGCTGGTGTGCTGCATCACGTCATAGACTTCGTTGATGGAGCCCGAGCTGGTGTTCTCGATGGGCAGTACGCCAAAGGCGGCGCGACCCGACTCCACCGCATCCAGCACTTCGCGGAAGTTCTGGCAGTTCACCTCGATCACCTGATCCTTGTAGCGCGCCAGATATTTGCGGGCGGCCAGGCTGGAGTAAGAACCGCGCGGTCCCAGATAGGCGACGCTGGTCATCGGCTCCTGCTGCTCCGGGTTGAGCAGGCTCTGCAGATAGGCCTGCTGGGAGAGCACCGAGTCCTCGATGATGGTGTGGTAGATGCGGGTGATGTACTGGGCATCCAGCCCCAGCACGCGGCCTTGCTGGATCAGGGCGACCAGCAGCTCCTGCTCGCGCTGGTGGTCACGGATGGGGCGCGGGTTGGCTTGCTTGGCTCGGGCTACCTCGATGCTGAGGGTCTTGCGTTTTGCCAGCAGGGCAAGCAGCTCCTGATCCAACCGGGTGATGTCTTGTCTGATCTCGTCGAGCGTTGCCATGATGGTTCCCTATCCAATTAATCGATTGATATTGATGCAAAAAAAAGCCTCCGCTAGGGGAGGCTTGATTCGTCTTTGCTTTCTGTTCACACGACGACAGGCCTTCCCTCAAGCGGGCCGGATAAACGAGAAAGCAAAGAAGAATGGTGCGTGCATAGGTGTGTCCTTGAAGTAACGTCATAACCATTAAGGGATTTGCCGGTCTGATGCAAGTAAAACTTGCCCGCGGGCGGGGATGGGGGCAGGGTATCCGGTTAAGAAAATGGCATATGAGCGATGTTCTATTGACTCTGTTTTTATGACTGAAACCCAGTGGGGGAGGTAAAGACGATGGCGATTATTTTCGATCTGGGACGGGTGGTTGTGAGCTGGGATCCGGTAGGCATAGTGCGTTCCGTGCGTGGCCCGCAAGGAGCCGAACAGTTGGCCGAGCAGCTATTTAACCACCCGGATTGGCTGGAGGTAGACAGAGGCACCATGTCGCTCCACACCATGGCCCGGGAAGCGCAAGCGCGCACCGGCCTCTCGGCGGCACAGAATCTGGCCATTTTACAGGCCGTTCCGGCCTCTCTGCTGCCAGATCCCGCTATGCTAACCCTGATAGCCGAGCTGCACGGGGCGGGGCACACTCTTTATGCCCTCTCCAACATGGGTCATGCCAGTATCGACTGGTTGGAGCAGCATCAGGATTTCTGGCGCTTCTTTAGCGGCAAGGTGGTCTCGGCGCGGGTACGGATGATGAAGCCGGAGCCGGATATCTACCGCTATCTGCTGGTGTCGTTCGATCTGAAACCGGCAGAGTGCCTCTTCATCGATGACAGTCCCGCTAACATCGCGGCCGCCGAGGCCCTCGGTATCAGGGGGATCGTCTTTACCGACGCGGCGAGTTGCCGCCAGCAACTGGGTGAGCTGGGCTGTTTGCCCGCCACCGGCAAGGGGTGATGCCCCTCTAGGAGCACTATGGAGCATGGCCGGTTTCGCAATTGGCTCAGTCACTATCCCGAGGCGACCCTGATCATCGCCTGCAAGGATGGCAGCGGTTATCAGCTCTGTGTTGAGGCAGAAGGGGAGTGCCTCTGCCTGACCGACAGTGAGGGAGGGCGCCTGACCTTCACCTCGCTGGATCAGGCGCAGGGTTTCTTGCGAGCCCATCGGGTGCACCAAGCAAGATTACGAATTTATGACGCCCAAAATGAAGATTTAGCAGCAGAATCACAGGAAATAATCATCAAGTTTTAATTTTAACCAGACTCTTTAAGGGTCTATTCAGTTTGTTTGCCGCACAATACTGCACCTGTTCATCATCCGGAGCTGTTTAATGGGTGCCAATGTAGTTGTACTGAATCAGGGATATGATCACTCTTTTCAAGCCAGGGAACAGCTGCTGATTGAGCGACTGGCAAGTTTTGACGAGCTGGTTGTCTCTTTTTCGGGACGGTTGGAATCCTGCTACAGCATCGAGCTGTGCCGCGCTGCCGGTGTGAAAATCCACGCAATTACCCTCGATAATCCGACCCGCAGTCGCAGCGAAGTGGCCCGAGCCCGCCGTTATTGCCAGCGTTATGGCATCGATCACTGGGTCATCAAGAGTGACGAGATCGTCTTTTGCGATCGCCTGCCAAATATTGAAGGGCTGATCGACCCGGTTCGCCGTATTGGTGAGTATGTGCAGACTCGTCCGGAATGGACTCATCTGCCGTTGCTGGTTCCGGCAGCGGTGGAGGAGCGTGATGATTATCTTGCCCAGTTCGGGTCTCTGCCTGCCAACTCAATCTGGTTTTTTGCCGACAACGGATTGATGCGTCGCGATTATCGTTACGGCTTCAACAAGCGTCAGCTCGGTCGTTGGGGCAAAGGGAGCAACGGTTGCCTCAGCAATCGCTTCACCAATCCACGGCAGCTTGAGCAGCGTTATCTGCGAATGGTGGATCAGGCAGAGCAGATGCTGGCCGACATGGGGCTGGACGAGGCACAGGTCTTTTTCCATACCCTGTGCGACTGCTCCACCACCCTGGCCCGGGTGCGTCTGCCAGAGCATCAGCGTGCGCAGGCCTTTGATATGCAATCGGATATTTTGTCTGCCCTCAAGGGGAGCAAGTTCGATCTGGTGACCCTGGATATGGCTCAGAAAGAGCGGCACGATCTCGCCATCTAGCCTGCGGGCAAGCGATGCGGGTGCCAGAACGTGAGTGCTGTCATAGGCAAGGGGCGACGGGACTGTTTATACTGTCGCCCTTTCACCCGTTACCGAGCTTCGCCCTATGAAACCCTTCTCCCGTCTGCTGATTGCCCTGTGCCTCTCCCCCGTATTGGCGCAGGCTGCCCCTCTTTCTCAGGTGACGCTGCCCGATGGCCGGCAGGTTCAGCTCAACGACGACTTCACCTGGGAGTATCTGGTGGTCAAACCGGCCGAGCCTGTGCAGGGCGTGGCTGCCGATGGGAAGGCTGGGGCCGTGGTGGCCGTCGCGGCCCCGGTGTTGACCGATCAGGCCAAGGCCAATCCGGACCTGCTTGCCCAGATGGCGCGTGACGGTGTGGTGGTCAAGCTGGACAAGAGCGAGGGATCTGACCCGCTGGTGCTGACCTTTATGGTGAGCAATACCGGTACCCGCAATGTAGTCGGGGTGCGTGGCATGGTGACCCTGTTCAGTGCTGACGGGGTGCAGCTGAGCCGTCATGAGGCCCGCTTCTGGGTTGCCGAGAACCGCCTGCCGGAGACCTATCTGCGCAAGGGGCAAGCCCGTCCGTCGCTGGCCCTCGAGATCCCCCGTCCTGCCGGATTGACCGGTCAACCACTGGTGCGGGTTGAAATTGACGAGGTGGTCTTTCGCTGATTTGGCGTTGTTCCGGCCCATGCAAACCGTGTGGGCCGGCAACTTGTTGCCGCTGACACCCCCTGCAATATCTGCTTACATCTGACATGGTTCTGCAACAGCTTGCAGCTCGGCAAGCCGGGAACCTGATCGCACAATGACTCCATACCAGCTCGCTAGCAACGGGCCCAATCACATGGAGTTATCATCATGAAAAAAGCAACTGTCTCTCTTCTGGTTCTGGCCGGGTTTGCCTCTACTTCCGTCATGGCGCAGGATGCCTTCAGCTATGCCAAGGGCGCGGCTACCTGGGCGCACACCAAATCCGACTATCTCAACGGTACCTTCAGCAATGACAGCAAAGGAACCCGTGATTTTGGCGGTCTGAGCCTGGATCTCTCCAAGAGCTTCGGCTCCAATTTCTATGGTCGCGGCAGCACTGAATACACCTCTCGCAGCAACGGCAACGACAGCATGTCGATCTCCAGCATCGGTGTCGGTGTATTTACCCCGCTGAGCACGGGTCTGAACCTCTACGGTGAAACCGGTTTGACCGGCTACATGCTGGAGCGTGAACTTGCCAGCGATATCGCTAACAAAGGGTGGGATGCTGTTGCTCGCAAAGATAGCGGCAGCATGTACGGTGAAGTGGGTCTGCGCTATGACATCGGTAATGTCGAGCTCTCCACTGCCTACCGCTACGCCAACATGACCGATGATATGCACGACTTCAAGGTGGGCGGTGCCTACAAGCTCAACCAGAACTGGGCACTGACAGCCGATTACACCTATCGCAACTGGGATCTGCAAAAAGGTTCCATCTCCAGCCTGGGTGTGAAGTACAGCTTCTAATTTTCCTTCCCGTAGTCCGTAGTGTCTTGTTTTTTACCCATGGCGTTCGCCATGGGTTTTTTCTTTTTCCGGTGATCCCTTTTTTCTCCTTGTGTCGTATCAGTCGCAAATAGTTATACAACTTTCATTTTTTTGTATAACTGCTATAACTGAATCAATGCTTATACAAGGAGCGTCATCATGTACAAGATTAAAGTCGGTATCAGTGCCTGCCTGCTGGGACAAGAGGTACGTTTCGATGGGGGCCACAAGCGCTCCAGCTTCTGCGAACGGGATCTTGGCGCTCACTTTGACTATCACCCCGTCTGTCCCGAGATGGCCATTGGTCTAGGGGCGCCTCGCGCCGCCATCCGGCTGGTCAAGCGCAACGGCGAGATCCGTGCCGAGGCGAGCAACGGTAGTTTCGATGTCACCGAAAAGCTGATTGCCTTCAGCGAGCAGAAGGCACGCCAGCTCGACTTCATCTCCGGTTATATCCTCTGTGCCAAATCACCCAGCTGCGGTATGGAGCGGGTCAAGGTCTATGGCGCCAACAACGAGGGGAGCGCCAAGGAGGGGATCGGCCTCTTTGCCAAGGCGTTGATGGAGGCCAACCCCCTGCTGCCGGTGGAAGAGGATGGTCGGCTCTGTGATCCCATCCTGCGGGAGAACTTCGTGCTGAGGGTCTTCGCCTACCACGACTGGCAGCAGCTCTGTGCGCGTGGTATCACTGCCTCTGCGCTGATCCGCTTCCACTCCCGCTACAAGTATCTGGTGCTCTCCCATGCCACCACCCACTACAGGGCGCTCGGCAAGCTGCTCGGCAATCTGGGCAAGTCCACCAATTTGCAGGAGGTGGCCGACAACTACATCAAGGGATTGATGACGGCGCTGACCCTGCGGGCCAACCGTCGCAGCCACACCAATGTGCTGATGCACCTGCAGGGCTACTTCAAGCGGGTGCTGACCCCGGCCCAGAAGCAGGAGCTTGCCGATACCATCGACAAGTACCGCACCGGTATCTTCCCCTTGCTGGTGCCGCTCACCCTGATCCGTCACTACCTGCGCGAGTACCCCAACCCCTATCTCGCCGAGCAGGTTTATCTCAATCCCCACCCCGATACGCTCAAGCTGCGTTACGGGCTCTGAATCCGTTCTGTTGCCCCGGCGCATGGTTTGCGCCGGGGGGCTTTACCCCTCTGTTTGATGGACGTTGTCATGTCTGATTTACCGCAAGAAGTTGCTCCTCTGGCTGATGAGGGGATCTACCCCATTCGCGAGGTCTCCCGCCTCACCGGCGTCAACGCCGTGACCCTGCGCGCCTGGCAGCGTCGCTACGGTCTGGTGCAGCCGGCCCGTACCGAAAAGGGCCACCGCCTCTACAGCGAGCAGGATATTCGCCATATCGGCGAGATCCTGAGCTGGCTGGAGCGGGGGGTGAGTATCGGGCAGGTGAAGGGGCTCTTGAGCGAACCCCATTCCGAGCCGGTGAGCGATCACTGGCAGCAGACTCTGGAGCAGTTCAGTCAGGCGCTGCTTGCCTTCAACCAGCGCAAGGCGGAGTCCGAGCTCAACGATCTGCTGGCGAGCTACCCGTTCGAGCTGGTGCGCCGCCGGATACTGCAACCGCTGGTGGAGCGGTTGCTGGGGCTGTGGCGCGAGCGGCCCGATGGCGAGCTGCTGCAACAGGTGTGGCTGGGCTGGCTCCATACCCGCTTCGCCCGCCACCTGATCGAGCAGGAGAAGGGCGTGCCGATCACCTTGGTGAGCTGGGGACAGGTTGGCCCCCTCGATCTGGTCTGGGCCGCCTACGAGTTGATCGGTCAGGGTTATGAGGTGCAACTGCTGGGGGCGGTCGAGCCGCGCCATGCCAGCTTGCTGGAGGGGCGTGCCGTTACCCCCTGGCTGGTATTGCTGGGAGCCGGTCTTGGCAAACAGGAGCTGGCCGCCGGGTGGCCCGCAGGCACGCGCCTGTTTGGCGAACTGGGTCGTCTCTACGACGATGAGTGGCTGAAAGCACACGGTTGGCAGGCGAGCCTTGCCGAGCTGATGGCGGATGCCCCAGATGCTGCTGGCACCAGCGGACGCGGGAGGAAAAAATCATGAAGCTGGTCTGGTTTCGCCACGATCTGCGTCTTGCTGACAACCCCGCGCTGCGGCATGCCTGCGCCGGTGATGAACCGGTCGCCGCGCTCTTTATCATCTCCCCCACCCAGTGGCGGCAGCACAAAATGGCCCCCATCCGTCAGCGCTTTATGTTGGCGCAGGTGAATGAATTGGGCCGCGAGCTGGCGGCGCTCGGCATCCCGCTTCATCTGCTGCGAGTGGAGACCTTTGCCGAGGTGCCAGCAGCGCTGGCAGATCTTTGCCGCGAGCTGGGCGTAACCCAGCTCTACGCCAATCAAGCCATCGAGATCGATGAGCTGCGTCGTGACCACACCGTCACTGCCGCACTGGCAGAGCAGGCGGTGAGCTGTCACTGGTTCAACGGCTGCTGCGTGTTGCCGCCGGGGCGTGTGCTGACCGGGTCGGGGGAGATGTTCAAAGTCTTCACCCCCTTCAGCCGTGCCTGGCTCAAGGCTCTCGACGAGGATGGTTTTGTCATTCATCGCGCCCCAGCGCCCCGTGGCGAGCCGTTGCCGTGGCAGCCGCTGGTCGAACGTGCGTGGGTTGATGAGGCGCTCGGCGAGCTGACGCCTGATCCCCGCTGGCCAGTGGGGGAGGTGGAAGCTCTGCGTCGTTTGAACATTTTTCTGGAGCAGGCAGTGCTCGACTATGGCGAGACCCGGGATTTTCCTGCCATCGCAGGCACGTCCGTGCTCTCCCCCTATCTGGCGGCGGGCATCATCAGCCCGCGTCAGTGCGTGGCGGCGCTCCAGCAGCGGCTGGGCTATCGACCCCAGTCGAAAGCCCAGCCCGGCTTTGTCTGGCTCAATGAGCTCATCTGGCGCGAGTTCTATCGCCACCTGCTGGTACTGATCCCGACCCTCTCCATGAATCGCCCCTTCAAGCCTGAGACGGCGGACTTGCCGTGGAGTTGGGATCCGGATGCCTTCGCCGCCTGGTGCGAGGGACGAACCGGCTACCCCATCGTCGATGCGGCGATGCGCTGTCTCAACGCCACCGGCTGGATGCACAACCGGCTGCGGATGATAGTAGCGAGTTTTCTCACCAAGGATCTCCATATCCACTGGCGGCTTGGGGAGGATTACTTCATGAGTCGGTTGATCGACGGCGATCTGGCGGCCAACAACGGCGGCTGGCAGTGGGCGGCGGGTACCGGCGCCGATGCGGCGCCCTATTTTCGGGTGTTCAACCCCACCACTCAGGGGCAACGATTTGATCCACAAGGGGAGTTTATCCGTACCTGGGTAACTGAACTGGCCGATATTCCTGCCGCTTATGTGCATCAGCCCCACGACTGGCTGCGACTCAAGGGGCGACAGGATTATCCGGCTCCCATGGTGGATCACGCCGTTGCCCGGGTGAGAGCCATCGAGATGTTTCGCTCTCTGGAGAAATAGGATGAACGAGCCGCTGGCCCGCTTTATTGGCCTCTATCAGCAATTGGACAAACAGCAGTTGCACCGCTTGCCCGAGGTCTATGCCGAACAGGTGCTCTTTACCGATCCGGCCCACCGTATCGAGGGGCTGGCGGCCCTTGGCGACTATTTTGCCGCTCTCTATCAGCGCCTCGCCTACTGTCGCTTCGTCATCACCAGTCAGCAGCTGCAAGGGCAGCAGGCCTGGCTCGGCTGGACCATGACCTTCTCTCACCCCAGATTGCGTGGTGGTGAGCCGGTGACGGTGGAGGGGGCCACCCGCCTCGAATTCGACGAGGCGGGCAAGGTGTGCCAGCACCGGGACTATTTTGACCTGGGCGCCATGCTCTACGAGCAGTTGCCGCTGCTCGGGCCAGTGGTGCGCACTATCAAGATGAGGCTGGGCGCATGAGCGGCCGGGTGCTTATTACAGGCGCGACCTCCGGCATCGGTCGTCAACTGGCGCTGGATTACCGGCGGGCAGGCTGGCAGGTGTGGGGTTGTGGCCGCGATGGCGAACGGCTGCAGGCGCTGGGGCTGGATGGCGTCACGCCGCTGCAATTTGATGCCCGGGATCTGGCCGCTATGAACGGGGTGGCTGCTACGCTGCCATTCCTCGATCTGCTGATCCTCAACGCAGGCAACTGCGAGTACATGGATGTCGGCGATGGGTTTGACAGCAAGCTGTTTGCCCGTGTCATCGACACCAATCTGACCGCTACCGGCCATGCTTTGGCCGCCTTCTTGCCGTTGCTCGGGGCTGGGTCACGGCTGGCCATCGTCAGCTCGTCGGTGAGCTGGCTGCCGCTGCCACGAGCCGAGGCCTATGGCGCCTCCAAGGCGGCCCTCGACTATCTGGCGGATACCTTGCGCCTCGATTTGGCCAGCAAAGGGATCGGGGTGACCCTGGTCCGCCCCGGCTTTGTCCAGACGCCGCTCACTGCCAAAAATGATTTTCCCATGCCCTGTCTGGTGACGGTGGAAGAGGCCTCCCGTGCCATCATGGACGGGCTGACCGCTGGTCGTAACCAGATCCACTTTCCCCGCCGTTTCATCTGGTTGCTGCGCCTGCTTGGTGCGCTGCCGGTGGGGCTCTGGCTGCGCCTTGGCCGCGCACTCGTATCGAAAGGAAGCCATTCATGAAGAAAAAGATCGCTATCGTCGGTTCAGGGATCTCGGGGCTCACCGCCGGTTTTCTGCTCCACAAACTCCATGACATAACCCTGTTCGAGGCGGCGCCGACTCTGGGGGGGCACACAGCGACCGTCGATGTGAATCAGGCTGGCCGCAGCTATGCCATCGACACCGGCTTTATCGTCTTCAACGATCGTACCTACCCCAACTTCTTGAAGTTACTGGCACGGATCGGCATGGCGCGGCAACCGGCCGAGATGAGCTTCTCGGTGAAGAGCCCGGAGGGGCTGGAGTATAACGGCCACAACCTCGACACCCTGTTTGCCCAGCGCAGCAATCTGTTGAGTCCCCGTTTCTACGGCTTTGTCGCCGAGATCCTGCGATTCAACCGGGAGGCGCGGGCCTGGCTGGCGGATGGGCAACATCAGGGGGCTGGCCCCGAGCTGACCCTGGGGGATTTTTTGCTGGCGGGGGAGTTTAGCGACTACTTCGCCCGCCACTACATCTTGCCGATGGGGGCGGCAATCTGGTCATCGACCCTGGCCGATATGCGCGCCTTCCCCCTTGGCTTCTTCCTGCGCTTTTTTGCCAACCACGGTCTGCTCGATGTGGCCAATCGCCCCCAGTGGTACGTGATCCCGGGTGGCTCGCGGGAATATATCGGCCCCCTTACCGCGGGTTGGCAGTCGCAGATCCGCCTCGCCTGTCCGGTGCAGAGCGTACGGCGGGACGCGGATGGCGTGGTGATCCAGAGCAGTTACGGCGAGGAGCGGTTTGACGAGGTGATTTTCGCCTGCCACAGCGATCAGGCGCTGGCGCTGCTGGCGGATCCCGGCGAGCGGGAGCAGGCCATCCTCGGCGACATGCCCTATCAGGCCAACGATGTCTGGCTCCATACCGATGCTCGCTGCCTGCCCACCCGCCGCAAGGCATGGGCCAGCTGGAACTATCAGCTCGATGGCAACGATGAGGCGCGGCCACTGGTGAGCTACAACATGAACATCCTGCAGGGGGTGAACTCGCCGGAGCCCTTCTGCGTCAGCCTCAACCCCAAGGGCAAGGTGGATGAGAGCAAGGTACTGCGCCGCTTCGTCTACCACCATCCAGTGTTCAATCAGGCCTCCATCGCCGCCCAGCAGCGGCGTGCGGAGATCTGCGGCCAACAGCACACCCACTTCTGCGGCGCCTACTGGTACAACGGCTTCCATGAGGATGGGGTGCGCAGCGCGCTGGATGTCGCCAGGCGCTTCGGAGCCGAGCTATGAACGGCGCCACCGTGGCCACGGAACATGAGGGTGCCGACGAACTGGCTGGCGTCACCAGCGCCATCTGGCAGGGCTCGGTACGCCACCGCCGTTTCGCTCCGCGGGCTCACGCCTTCTCCTACAGCCTTTTTATGCTGGGACTGGATCTCGACGAGCTGCCGCAGCTCGATCAGGGGCGCTGGTTCGGAGTTGAGCGTTCGGGGCTGCTCTCGTTTCACCGCCATGACTATCTCAAGGGGAGTGAGGGGAGCCTCAAGCAGGCGGTGTGGCAGAAGGTGGGCGAACTGGGTGGAGATGCCGAGCCCGAGGGGCGGGTACTGCTTCTCGGCAATGTGCGCTGTCTGGGGTTCTACTTCAGCCCGGTCAACTTCTACTTCTGCTACCGGCAGGGCGAGGCGCGCTATCTGCTGGCAGAGGTGTCGAACACCCCCTGGAACGAGCGTCACTACTACCTGCTGGATTTGGCGGCGCTGGCACCCCATGACAAGGATTTTCACGTCTCCCCCTTTATGGGGCTGGCGATGCGTTATCACTGGCGGATCAGGCCGCCCGCACAGGAGACACTGATCCATATCGAGAGTCATCCCGTATCCGGTGAAGCCAAGCTGTTTGACGCAACCCTGGCGCTCACTCGCGAACCCTTGTCGCGCAAGGGGCTGGTGGCCCTGCTGGCACGCTGGCCCTGGATGACCATGAAGGTGCTGCTCGGGATCTACTGGCAGGCCCTGCGTCTATTTATCAAACGAACCCCGATATTTACCCATCCGGAGAGCCGCTAATGGAACTTGCTCAATCAACCCTCTCTGCCTCTTTCATCGACAAGGGGGCAAGACAACTGCTGCTCAATCTGCTGGGTCGCCTCGAACATGGCCAGCTGCTGCTGCGGGATGGCGGTGAGCGCCACAGCTTTGGCGTCGCGGGCACCGATCTGCATGCCGAACTGGTGGTGCAGGATCCTGCCTTCTATCGTCGCCTGTTGCTGGGGGGCAGCATTGCCGCTGGGGAAACCTGGGTGGAGGGGCTCTGGACCAGCCCGGATCCGGTGGCGCTGGTGCGGCTGCTGGCCCGCAACCTGACCCTGCTCGACTCCCTCGAGCGGCGCCTTGGCTGGCTCAGTTTCCCCTTCAACAAGGTGCGCCACTGGCTCAACCGCAATACCCTGACCGGTTCGCGCTCCAACATCGCCGCCCACTACGATCTCGGCAATACCCTCTATCAGGGGTTTCTCGACAGCCATATGCAGTACTCGAGCGCCATCTATCCGAGCGCCGAGGCCACTTTGGAAGAGGGGCAGCAGGCCAAGCTGCGCACCATCTGCGAGCGGCTGGAGCTGGGGCCTGACGATCATCTGCTGGAGATCGGCACCGGCTGGGGCGGCCTCGCTGTCTATGCCGCCCGCCACTATGGCTGCCGGGTGACCACTACTACCATCTCCCGGGCCCAGCATGACTATGCCAAGGAGTGGATTGCGCGGGAGGGGCTGGGGGATCGCATCACCTTGCTGCTGGAAGATTACCGCAAGCTGGAGGGGACCTATGACAAGCTGGTCTCCATCGAGATGATCGAGGCGGTGGGTCACGCCTTCCTGCCCGACTATTTCCGCCAGCTGTCGCGGCTGCTCAAGCCCGGTGGCCGCCTGCTGATTCAGGCCATCACCATCGCCGATCAGCGCCATGCCCAGTATCTGCGCGGGGTTGATTTCATCCAGCGCTATATCTTCCCCGGTGGCTGCCTGCCGAGCGTCACCCAGATGGCGGGGCTGCTGGCGCGGGAGACCGACATGCAGCTGGTGCGGCTGCATGATCACGGCCATCACTATGCCCGCACCCTGGCTCACTGGTGCGAGCGGTTTCTGGCGTTGGCGCCCGAGCTGCCCAAGCTCGGTTACAGCCAGGATTTCATCCGGTTGTGGCACTTCTACTTTGCCTATTGCGAAGGGGGATTCTGGGAGCGCAGCATCAGTCTGGTGCAGCTGGAGGCCGCCAAGCCGGGGCCCGCTGGCTGGTCGGGTGATGTGCCAGTAAGCGGTCACTGACCATGTGGCAGTGGGCTCACCTGCTGGGGTTCAACCTCTACTGGTTGCTGGCGGTGAAGTGGCAGCAGCCGGGCCCGCTGCTGGCAATGTTGCTGCTGCACTTTATCTTCTCACCCAGCCGCCTGCGTGACTGGCTGCTGCTCCCCATCGCGGTTGCTGGCTGTCTGCTGGATGTCCTGCTCTGGCAGCTCGGCCTGTTCAGGTTCCCGTCCGGTTTTCCCCTCTGGCTGGTGCTGCTCTGGCTCGGTTTTGCCCTGACGCTGGCCCACGGTATGCGCTGGCTGCTGCGCTTGCCTCGCTGGCAGCAGGCGCTGTTTGGCGTATTTGGCGGTGCTTCCTCCTATGTGGCGGCGGCCGCCATGGGGGCAGTAAACTTACCCTGGGGCATCTGGATCAGCACGGCGCTGCTGGCAGTGATCTGGATGTGGTGGTTACCCGTACTCCTGTGGGTAATGGTCAAGCTGGAGGGTGAGTCATGACAAACACCTTTTCGACCGACTCGTTGCTTTTTTCCAAATGGACCAAAGAGGGCCAGCATGAGCTCGCGGATCGCTTCTATCTGGTGGTTGCCTGCCAGCGGGATGCGCAAGGTCGGCTGGTGCAGGTGGTGATGCAGGATATCAACACCCTGCAGGAACAGGAGATGGACTGGCATGAACTGGAAGACCCCAACCACTGGCATATGGGGTGGAATTAACCCGCTGCTTTTGGCGTTTACGCTCTTGGCTGCAACCGCTGTGCAGGCTTCTGCCGCCCCCTGGCAGCAGCTGCGCCCGGTCGGGCAGGGGGAGATGAACTGGCTCTGGTTCAAGCTCTACGATGCCACCCTCTACAGTGCGAACGGGCGCTATCAGCCCGGTCACTATCCACAGGCACTGACCCTCACCTATGCCAGATCCATCGAGCGGCAAGATCTGCTGAGCGCCACCGCCGCCGAGTGGCAGCGGCTCGGTCTTGGCACTGAGGTCGAGCGTCAGCGCTGGCTCGGCCAGCTCGCTGCACTCTGGCCCGATGTGCAGGCAGGCGACAAGCTCACCTTCTATGTCGACAAGGGCGGGGCAGGCCACTTCTGGTGGCAGGAGAAGTCCCTCGGGACTCTGGCCGATCCGCAATTCTCGGCCGCTTTTCTCGCCATCTGGCTGGCTGACAACAGCCGCGATCCCGCCCTGACCCGCCGCCTGCGTGGCCAACCCTGAACATGGAGTCTCTGATGTCTTTCTATCGTGCATACCGCTGGTTGCTGTTGCTCCCCTTTTTGCTGCTGAGTGGCTGTGGTGCCAGTCTCGATGACTATCGTGGGCAGGGGCCAAACTGGGATCTCGCCCGTTTCTTCAATGGCAAACTGGTGGCTCACGGCCTGGTGACCGACCGCAGCGGCGAAGTGACCAGTCGCTTTCGGGTCGAGATGGTGGGTCGTTGGAAGGACGGCAAGGGAGAGCTGTTCGAGCAGTTCTACTTTGATGATGGCCGCGAGCAGACCCGTACCTGGTATCTGAGCAAGGGCGATGATGGTCATTGGCGCGGTACTGCTTCCGATGTGGTGGGCGAGGCGGTGGGTAAAAGCGAAGGGTTCGCCCTCAACTGGCGTTATCAGCTCGATCTGGCGCTACCGGATGGCGAGGTGGTGCGGGTGAGCTTCGATGACTGGATGTACCTGCTGGACGAAGAGCGTCTGATCAATCGTGCCGAGATCAGCAAGTTCGGTATCCATCTGGGTGAGGTGATCCTCTATATCGAACGTCAACCCTGACCGTTAATGCAAGATAACTCCCAGTAAAAAGCGCGCCGATGGCGCGCTTCTGTTTACCGAAAAACCAGAGTCATCAGATGATGCGGTTCTCTTCCAGCATCTTACGACGGGCCTCTTCCTTGGCCATCTTCTTCTTGCGGTTGTCACAGGGTTCCGGGCAATCGCACTCTTTCTCGATGCCGACACTACCCAGACCGCCACAGGAGCCGGAGATGGTCTTCTTCTGGAAGATGTAACCGATAGCCATGGCGGCTATCACCAGCATGAATACCCCGAAGGTGATCAGAAAAATCTGCATCTCTACCTCTTACTTCTTGACCAGATAGGGCTTGAAGGCATCGGAGTAAGCCTCTTCAAAGCCGTTGTCCGTCTTGGTGATCACGAAGATCGCCAGGCCGCGCTCGTTGGCATAGGCCAGGCTTTTCTCGGTCCCCATCACCATAAACACGGTGGCCAGCCCGTCTGCGGTCATGCAGGAGGGGTGGATCACGGTGACCGACACCAGACGGTGCTGGATCGGCTTGCCGCTGCGCGGATCTATGGTGTGGGAGAAGCGCTGACCATCCAGTTCATAGTAGTTGCGGTAATCGCCGGAGGTGGCTACCCCATTGTCACCGGGCACGATCACCTCTTGCACCGTGCCGGTGCCTGCGGTGGGCTTCTCGATGGCCACGCGCCAGGGGTGACCCTTGCCGTTGACGCCATTGATCCGCAGCTCGCCGCCAATCTCCACCAGATAGTTACGCGCACCCAGTGACTCCAGATACTCGGCTACCTTGTCCACACCAAAGCCCTTGGCGATGGCGGAGAGATCGACGTAGAGGTCCGGAATATCTTTTTGCAGGGTGTCGGCATCTACCGAGGTGATGACGTGCAGGTTGCCCAGACCGGTCTTCTGGCGAGTCTGGGTGATCAGCTCGTCGGAGGGAACCTTGGTCGGCTTCTTGTCCGGGCCAAAGCCCCACAGATTGACCAAGGGGCCAACGGTGACGTCCAGCGCCCCCTGGCTCTCACGGCCAATGTGAATGGCCTCTGTGACGACCCGTGCGGTATCGCGGGAGACCACTACCGGTTTGTTGTCACGGCTCTGGTTGAAGCGCGACAGTTCGGAATCGGGGCGATAGGTCGACATCTGATCGTTGACCCGCTCCAGCAAGACATCCACCTCGGCTTGAAGCTTGGCTGGATCGGTGATGGCGCTGTCCGCCACCTTGATGGAGTAGTAAGTGCCCATGGTGCTACCGGTGATGTGGATCTCCGGCTTGGATTGGACCGTCTCCTGACCGCACCCAGTCAAGAAAAAGGCTAGCCCGAAGGCTAGCCAGGTCTTTACAACACTGTGCATGGATTAACCACCAAAGTCATCCAACAGGATGTTTTCGTCTTCAACGCCCAAGTCTTTGAGCATGTTGATGACGGCAGCGTTCATCACCGGAGGTCCACACATGTAGAACTCGCAATCTTCCGGTGCTTCGTGGTTCTTGAGATAGTTCTCGTAGAGCACGTTGTGGATGAAGCCGGTGTAGCCGTCCCAGTTGTCTTCCGGTTGCGGATCAGACAGGGCGACGTTCCAGGTGAAGTTCTCGTTCTCGGCGGCGAGCATGTCAAAGTCTTCGACATAGAACATTTCGCGCTTGGAACGGGCACCGTACCAGAAGCTCATCTTGCGCTTGGACTTCAGGCGACGCAGCTGGTCGAAGATATGGGAACGCATCGGCGCCATACCTGCACCACCACCGATGAATACCATTTCGGCATCGGTGTCCTTGGCGAAGAACTCACCGAACGGACCGGAGATAGTCACCTTGTCGCCAGCCTTCAGGCTGAAGATGTAGGAGGACATCTGTCCCGGAGGGGCAGTCCAGTTGCTCGGGGGCGGGGTCGCGATACGCACGTTCAGCATGATGATGCCGAACTCTTCCGGATAGTTGGCCATGGAGTAGGCACGGATGATCGGCTCATCGACCTTGGACTCCAGCTCAAAAATCTTGAAGCGATCCCAGTCACCGCGATACTCCTCGGGAATATCGAAGTTCTTGTAGTGCACGTGGTGAGCCGGGGCTTCAATCTGGATATAACCACCGGCGCGGAACGGCACGCTCTCGCCATCGGGGATCTGCAGCTTGAGCTCCTTGATGAAGGTGGCCTTGTTATCGTTGGAGATAACAGTACATTCCCACTTCTTCACCCCGAAGATCTCTTCCGGCAGTTCAATATCCATGTCGGAGCGAACGGTAACCTGACAGGCCAGACGCTCGCCATGACGGGCTTCGCCCTTGCTGATGTGATCCAGTTCGGTCGGCAGAATGTCGCCACCACCGGATTTCACCCGTACCTTGCACTGGCCGCAGGAGCCACCGCCGCCACAGGCGGAGGAGACGAAGATACCGCTGCCAGCCAGCACGCCGAGCAGCTTGCCACCGGCCGGGCTGGTCACAGCCTTGGCCGGGTCACCATTGATGCTGATTGTCACGTCGCCCGCGGTCACCAGCTTGGACTTGGCGAACAGAATGACTGCCACCAGTGCCAGCAGGATCACGGTAAACATGACCACACCCAAAATAATTTCCATCTATCGTTCCTTTCTGATTGCAGGAAAGCCGATTACAGGGAGATACCAGAGAAGGACATGAAGCCCAGCGCCATCAGACCGGCGGTGATGAAGGTGATGCCCAGACCGCGCAGGCCTTCCGGAACATCGGAATACTTCATCTTCTCGCGGATACCAGCCAGCGCAACGATCGCCAGCATCCAGCCTGCCCCTGAACCCACACCGTAGACCACAGACTCCATGAAGTTGTAGTCACGCTGCACCATGAAGGAGACGCCACCGAAGATGGCGCAGTTCACGGTGATGAGCGGCAGGAAGATACCCAGCGCGTTGTAGAGTGCCGGGAAGTACTTGTCCAGCGCCATCTCCAGGATCTGTACCAGTGCTGCAATCACACCGATGAAGGTGATGAAGCTCAGGAAGCTCAGATCCAGACCGGATACCAGAGCGCCATCTTTAAGCACGTAGTTGTAGATCAGGTTGTTGGCAGGAACCGCGATGGTCTGCACCACAATAACGGCAATACCCAGACCCATGGAGGTCTTTACCTTCTTGGACACCGCCAGGAAGGTACACATCCCCAGGAAGAAGGAGAGTGCCAGGTTTTCGATGAAGATCGATTTAATCAACAGACTCAGATAGTGTTCCATACCTTAATCCTTCGCCTCCACCTGCTTGGGATCCTTGGTGCGCACGCCCCAAATGATCAGACCAATGATGAAGAATGCACTCGGCGGCAGCAGCAGCAGGCCGTTGGGCACATACCAGCCACCGTTGTTCACCAGCGGCAGTAGCTCGATGCCGAACCAGGTGCCGGAGCCCAGCAGTTCACGCACGGTCGCGACACTCAGCAGAATGGCACCATAGCCCAGACCGTTGCCGATACCATCCAGGAAGGAGGGCAGCGGGGCACTCTTCATGGCGTACGCTTCAGCGCGGCCCATTACGATACAGTTGGTGATGATCAGACCCACGAAGACCGACAGTTGCTTGGAGATGTCATAGGCGTAAGCCTTGAGCACCTGGTCAACCACGATAACCAGTGAGGCGATGATCGCCATCTGTACGATGATCCGGACGCTGTTCGGGATCTGGTTGCGGATCAGGGAGATGAACAGGTTTGAGAAGGCGGTGACCGCCATGACCGCGAGGGTCATTACAAACGCAGTTTTCATCTGGCTGGTAACCGCCAGTGCAGAACAGACACCCAGCACCTGCAAGGCGATGGGGTTGTTGCCCAGCACAGGCGTCAACAGCAACTTCTTCATTTCGCTCTTGTCAGCCATTGTTGATTTCTCCTGCACGAACCTTGGCCAGGAAAGGACCGAAGCCCTTGGGACCCATCCAGAAGTCGAAGGTATGCTGTACGCCGTTACCGGTCAGAGTGGCACCGGAGAGACCATCGATCTCGTGCTCGGAGCCCGCCGGAGCATGGCCTTTGATGACGCGCAGCGCCGGCATGCCATTCTGGTCGAACAGTTTCTTGTCCTTGAACAGCGCCTGCCAGGCCGGGTTTTCGATCTCGCCACCCAGACCCGGGGTTTCACCGTGGTCATAGTAGGTGATGCCCTTGATGGTCTGGCCATCAGCGGCAACGGCGACGAAGGCATACATGGTCGACCACAGACCCTGACCGTAGATGGGCAGGATGATGCTGTCGATCTTGCCTTCGGCATCCTTGGCGAAGAATACCGGGATCTGCTTGGAGATCTGACGCAGGCTGGCCTTGTCGTCAGCGGCGGCAAGACGGATGCTGCGGGCCGGATCTTTGGCTGCTTGCTTGGTGTCGAAGTTGTCGGCATCGCCGTCAACAAAGTCACCGGTCGCCAGATCCACCAGACGGGCTTCGATCTTCTCGCCATACAGTTTGGCCAGGTCGCGCTTGGCCACTTCGCTCACATCCACACCGGCTACGGCGAGAATGTTGCTCTGCTTGTCCAGCGCCTTGTTTTCCTGCTGGGTAGAACGCAGGCCCACAGCGGCAACGGATACCACGATGGAACAGGCCAGACAGAGGCCGGTGACCACGCTGACGGTGCCGAGGGTTGAATCTTTATTAAACGCCACGAGCAATCCTCCGCTTGATGTTTGCCTGAGCGACGAAGTGGTCAAACAGGGGAGCAAACAGGTTCGCAAACAGAATGGCCAGCATCATGCCTTCCGGGAACGCAGGGTTGACCACGCGAACCAGCACGACCATTACGCCGATCAGGGCGCCATACCACCACTTGCCTTTGTTGGTAAAGGCGGCGGAGACAGGGTCGGTCGCCATGAAGGCCATACCGAAGGCGAAGCCACCCAGTACCAGATGCCAGTGCCACGGCATGTTGAACATGGGGTTGGTATCGGAACCGATGACGTTGAACAGCAGGGAGGTGGCGATCATACCGATCATCACGCCGGCGATGATGCGCCAGGAGGCGATGCGCATGTAGACGATCATGGCGGCACCCAGCAGGATCATCAGGGTAGAGACTTCACCGATGGAACCCGGCAGGTTACCCAGGAAAGCGTCCATCCAGCTGATAGCCTGGCCGGTTGCACCGTTGATCAGCGCCATCTGGCCGCCTTGGGCCCACTGGCTCAGGGCAGTCGCGCCGGAGAAGCCGTCAACGGCAACCCATACGGCGTCACCGGAGATCTGGCCCGGGTAGGCGAAGAACAGGAACGCACGACCAGCCAGCGCCGGGTTCAGGAAGTTCTTGCCGGTACCACCGAACACCTCTTTGGCCATCACCACACCGAAGGTGATACCCAGCGCAGCTTGCCACAGGGGTAGCTCGGGCGGCACGATCAGGGCAAACAGGATGGAGGTTACGAAGAAGCCTTCGTTGATCTCGTGTTTGCGCACCATGGCGAACAGCACTTCCCAGAAACCACCGACAAAGAAGACGGTGATGTAGATCGGGAAGAAGTGGGTGGCGCCAATCAGCATCTTGCTGCCGATACCGGCTACAGCCGGATCGAGGGAGGCGCCCAGCATGGTAGCCAGGGCATATTGCCAGCTGCTGGCACCAGCAGCCGAGCCCATGTGGGCAATGGCGGCAATCGCCTGGTTACCAACGTTGTACATGCCCCAGAACATGGCCGGGAACACGGCCAGCCACACCATGATCATCATGCGCTTCAGATCGAGCGCATCACGAACGTGGGAGGCGTTGCGGGTAACGCTACCCGGGGTATAGAACAGGGTGTACGCCGCTTCGAACAGGGCATAGTACTTGGCGTACTTTCCACCCGGTTCGAAGTGGTGTTCCATATTTTCAAGAAGTTGCTTGAAACTCATCGCTTAACCTTCCAGTTCAATCTTGGTCAGGCACTCACGCAAGATCGGGCCGTACTCTGTCTTGCCGGGGCAGACAAAGGTACAGAGCGCCAAATCTTCCTCATCCAGCTCCAGGCAGCCCAGTGCTTGCGCACCGTCGGTATCGCCGGAGACCATGTCCCGCAGCAGCAGGGTCGGCAGGATGTCGAGTGGCATCACCCGCTCATAGTTGCCGATAGGCACCATGGAACGGTCACTACCGTTGGTAGTGGTGGTGAAGTTGATCAGCTTGCCCTTCATCAGATGAGAGAGGGTGGTACGGGTGATAGAGAACTTGTTGGCGCTGGGGTTGATCCAGCCCAGGAACTCTTTCTCGCGACCTTCACCCAGCACGCAAACCTGATTGTGGTAGCGGCCCAGGTAGTCGTGAACACCTTCGGCTTTGGCACCACTCAGGATAGAACCGGAGATGATACGGTTTTCGTCGGCACGCAGCTCATTGTTGGTGAGCTGGCTGATGCAGGCGCCCAGACGGGTACGCAGCAGACGCGGCTTGAGCACGTTCGGGCCAGCCAGGGCGATTACCTTGTCAGTGAAGATCTGACCGGTGGTGAACAGCTTGCCGAATGCAATCACATCCTGATAGTTGATGTGCCACTGCACCTTGGTGCTGCTGACCGGATCCAGGAAGTGGATATGGGTACCCGGCAGACCGGCAGGGTGCGGACCAACGAAGATCTCTTCCTTGACCTGAGCCAGCGGAGAGTGGGGCAGACTGCCTTCGCCTTTACAGACGTAGACGGCGCCGTCGGTCAGGCGGGTCAATACGGCCAGACCATCGAGGAAGGCCTGCGGCTGTTCCTTGATAATCAGCTCGGCATCGGCTGCCAGCGGGTTGGTGTCCATTGCAGTCACAAAGATGGCGCGCGGGGCAGACGCTACCGCGGGGACTTTGCTGAACGGACGGGTACGCAACGCAGTCCACTGACCTGATGCGACCAGGATCTCTTGCACCTTGCTGCGCTCGAGCTTGGCCAGCTCGGCAGAGGCAAAATGCTCAAACGTCACCTGTTCATCGGAACCGTCGAGGTCGATGACCACAGACTGGAGAACACGTTTGGCACCACGGTTGATCTCTGAAACCACACCGGTGGCAGGAGCTGTGAATTTAACGCCCGGATTCTTCTTGTCTTCAAAAAGATCCTGACCTTTGATGACGCGATCACCTACTTTGACGAACATAGTAGGTCGCATCCCCACAAACTCCTCGCCCAGTGTCGCAACACGGGTGATGGCGGGGCCATCGTAGATTACTTGCTCTGGCGCACCCAGCACGGGGATGTCCAGTCCTCTTTTGATTGTAATCATACTTACTTGCACTACCGTTACGGGAGAGGTTGGTTAGCGCCGAGAAATACATCACGACGGGTGGTTGAATGAGTCGATGTTGTGGTTGTGCCAGGTAGGCAGGCTCAACAATTATTCAACATGCAGGCTCACTCAAAAGCGCTTGAGTTTACCACTTAAGGTGCATTTTCTGCCATGCCAAATGGGCAAAATCCCCGTGCCATCACAAAATTAACCTGCAATGAATAAGCCCCCGATACCTTGTAAGTAGTGGTTTTAAAGGTTTTTTTATTTCGATACCTCGATAGAGGTATTTGCCTTTGTCTCCACTATCAACAAAAAGCCTTGATGCCGAAATATACCCCCTTGGATGTAGCCTTTTCGGGGCCAATGGGGGAAATATGTTTAATTTTTGTTGGCAGGTTCTCGAGGGGAATCCTGTGGTACAACCGGTTTCAGGAGAGTGACGGTTTGCCAACGCAGCTCGGTGTGCGCGGGGCGTGGCCTTTTTCCTGCCACTCGCTCTCTGTGTAGGTATGCAACGCCAGTGCATGAACGGCACCGGCCAGCTCGTCGGCCAGCACCGCGTTGACCTGACGATGACGGGCCAGCAGCCGCTGCCCTGCAAATTGCTCGCTGACGATCACCACCTTGAAGTGGCTCTCAGATCCCGGTTCCACACGGTGCATGTGGCTCTCGTTGATCACCTCCAGCACGGTGGGGGAGAGGGCGGCGGTCAGCTTGGCTTCAATCAGTTGTTGGATGGTCATCGGATCGGCTTCCAGAGTGAATGTCGGGCCATTCTATCGGCAGTCGCGGGATGGAATAAGCCCCCGGAAGAGGGAAATCACCCGTCAGTTGCCCCCTTGATGCGCATCGAACTGGTGAAATTCCTGCTCCTCGCTAGAATAGCGCCACTTTGCGTCGCCCCTGGCGCCTGTATACACGAATCAAGCCGAGGTTGGACTCTTCCTATGCAAACCCTTCTCGACACTCCCCATTGCCAGCTCACGCTCTACCGCTATCCGCGCCAGAGTCAGGAGACCCTGCAAGCCTGGGATGCGGCTGACGAATATCTGATCAATACCCTGGCGGAGTCTCCCCTCGAGCAGGCGGGCCCCGTCATCATCATGAATGATGGCTTTGGCGCGCTGGCCGCCTATCTGCATCCGCACTCCCCCTGCTGCGTCACCGACTCCTACATCAGTGAGCGGGCGACCCTGGCCAATTTGGCCGAAAACGGGCTGGATGCAGGCGGGATCCGCTTGCAGGATGCGCTGGCGACGCTGCCCGATGCCCCTGCGCTGGTGGTGATCAAGGTCTCCAAATATCAGGCTCTATTGGAGCAGCAACTGCTGGCATTGCGTGCGGTGGTGACACCGGCAACCCGCGTTATCGCTGCCGGCAAGGCGAAGGATATTCATACCTCCACCCTCAAGTTGTTCGAGAAGTATTTGGGGCCTACCCGTACCTCGCTGGCCTGGAAGAAGGCGCGCCTCATTCACTGCGAGCCGCAGGCAGAACGTCCCGCGCTGGCCAACCCCTTCCCGACTGTCTGGCCGCTGGAGGGGAGTGGCATGCTCATCCACAACCATGCCAACGTCTTCTCGCGCACCAGTCTCGATATCGGTGCCCGCTTTATGCTGGACAACCTGCCCATCCACAGTGCCCGCAAGGTGATCGATCTGGGCTGTGGCAACGGGGTGCTGGGTCTGTCGCTGCTCGCCAAAGACAGCGAGGTGGAGGTGACCTTTATCGATGAATCCTATATGGCGGTCGCCTCGGCACAGCTCAACGTTGAGCACAATCTGCCTGATGCACTGCCGCGTGCCCGCTTTATGGTCAATAACTGTCTCGACGGGGTGGCGGTCGGCTCTGCGGATCGGATCCTCTGCAACCCTCCTTTCCATCAGCTGCAGGCGATCACCGATCATATCGCCTGGCAGATGTTCAGCGATGCGCACCGGGTGTTGCCTCAGGGGGGTGAACTCTGGATAGTAGGCAACCGTCATCTGGACTATCACAACAAACTCAAGCGCTTGTTTGCCAACGCACAAGTCGTTGCGTCGAACAGCAAATTCGTTATTTTGAAAGCCATCAAACGCTAAAGCCAAAGGAAACCATGATGAAAAAGTCACTCTTGCTGCTGGCCGCCCTGATGCTGGGCGGGTGTGCCACTCATTGGCCGGAGACGGCGCTGCTCAATCCGCAGGTGATCCCCGCCAACCAGCAATACTACTCTGGCAATCGCATCACCATGGAAGGGGTAGACAAGCGTGAGGCTGCCTACGTCTTCTCCATCAAACATAAAGAGAAAGCCCCCGTGCTGGTCAACAGCGAGCGTCCGCTCAACCTGCTGATGGCCGAGCGGCTGGCTGAAGGGCTGCGCAGCCAGGGTCTCGAAGTGGGCAACAGTGGCACCACCAACCTGACGCTGGTGATCTCCAACGCCGCAGTCAATGTGGAAGAGAAGACCTTTACCTATGTCACTAAGTCCCGCGTCAGCTTGCAGGTGATCGCCGATTTCCAGGGCAACCGTCTGACCAAGCAGTTCAACATGTCCTCCAGCAAGGAGAGCCCGAGCGAGCCAAGCATGGCCGATCTGGAGTCTACACTGAACCTGCAACTGGGTAGCGTGCTGCAGCAGATCATGGCGGATGATGCGCTGCGCGGTTACCTGAAAGGTCAACCGAATGGTGCAGGGGTCTGATGATGAAAAAACTCTGGTTGCTGGCCATGCTGATCGCCCCGCTGGCGTTCGCAGGCCCGAAAGTCAGAATGGAGACCAACCACGGCAATATCGTGGTGGAGCTGGCGTCCAAGCAGGCGCCCCAGACGGTGAAGAACTTCCTGCGTTACGTGGCTGATGGCAGCTATGACGGCAGCATCTTCCACCGGGTGATCCAGGATTTCGTGGTGCAGGGTGGGGGCTACAACCAGCAGTTCCAGCAACTGCCGACTTATGAGCCTGTGGTCAACGAGTCGCGCGGCGGTCTGCCCAACAAGCGTGGCTCCATCGCCATGGCCCGCACCCAGGCGGTTGACAGCGCTACTCGCCAGTTCTACTTCAATCTGGTCGACAACAATAACCTCAACGCCGGTGGCTCTGCGGGTTATACCGTGTTCGGTCAGGTGGTGCAGGGGATGGAGGTGCTGGACAAGCTGGCTCAGGTACAGACCGGTTACAGCCCCATTTTGCGTGCCAACGATGTGCCGACCAGTCCCATCATTCTGAAGAAGGTGGTCTTGTTGGCAGAAACTCCAGCAGACAAGAAAGTCGACAAGAAAGCGGGCAAGTAATCCTCGCCGGACGCGGTTCGTCACCTCGCCTCGTCAGGTCACAATAAAAGGCTCATCCCGTTCGGGATGAGCCTTTTCTCTATCCGGGCTTCTTTTGCCTATCTCTTTGCTCGCCTTGGCTATCTGCCATCAACCTGCCAAAATGACGCACTTTTCCAAAGTCGTCAGGTAGTTGAACATGATCCGCAAACCAAGCTGGAGAGAGTCCCTCGCCGTCTATCTCGAATTTCGGGTGTTTATTCTCTTTGCCATGGGTTTTTCATCGGGTCTGCCGTTGCTACTGGTGTTCGGTACCCTCTCATTCTGGTTGCGCGAGGCCGATGTCAGCCTGACCGATATCGGCTATATGAGCTGGGTGGCGCTCGCCTATGGCTTTAAATGGCTGTGGTCGCCGCTGGTGGATCGCATGCCGCTGCCGTTGCTCTCCGCGCTGCTGGGGCGTCGCCGCAGTTGGATGTTCTTCTCCCAGTTGTTGATTGCCGCCGCGCTGGTCGGCATGGCGTTCTGCGATCCCAAGACCGAGCTGGCCCAGCTGGCGATGTTTGCCCTGCTGGTGGCCTTTGCCTCGGCCACGCAGGATATCGTTATCGACGCCTATCGCATCGAATCCGCCCCCGAGCGGCTACAGGCGGCGATGGCTGCCTCCTACATGACTGGCTACCGACTGGCGATGATCATGGCGGGCGCCGGTGCGCTGGCGCTGGCAGCCTGGTTTGGCAGCAACAGCGGCTATGACTATCGTGGCTGGCAGATTACCTATCTGGTGATGGCGGGTCTGATGTCACTCGGGGTCATCACCACGCTGTTTTGCCACGAGCCGGATATCGATCTGGCCGAGCAGGGTAAACAACAGGTCGAACGCAAGGCGCAGCTCCTGGAAAAAGGGTGGCCTGCGCTGCTGGCGAGTGCGGGGGCCTGGGCCTATGAGGCCGTCTGGTGTCCGTTTGCCGACTTCTTTCGTCGCTATGGCAGCTCGGCGCTGCTGATCCTGGCTCTGATCGCCTGCTATCGGGTTGCCGATGTGGTGATGGGGGTGATGTCCAACAGCTTCTATGTGGATATGCAGTTCAGCAAGACCGAGGTTGCGACCATTACCAAGGTGTTTGGCGTCATCATGACGCTGGTGGGGGCTGCGCTGGGGGGCGTGCTGGTGATGCGCTTCGGCACGCTGCGCATCCTGTTCTTGGGGGCGCTGCTCACCGCCAGCACCAACCTGTTGTTTGCCCTGCTCAATCAGGTTGGTCACAACCTGGAGCTGCTGACCCTGATCATTTCCCTCGACAACCTCAGTGCCGGTATCGCAACCGCGGCCTTCGTGACCTATCTCTCCAGCCTGACCAATGTGGCATTTTCGGCCACTCAGTACGCCCTGTTCAGCTCGGTAATGTTGCTGCTACCCAAGTTGCTGGCTGGTTTTTCCGGGCAGGTTGTGGAGCAGATTGGCTACAGTGCCTTCTTTGTCGGAACCAGTTTATTGGGCTTGCCCGTGTTGTTGTTGATTGTGCTTGTCGCCAGAAAAGGGAGTGAGTTGCTCTCAACGGCTGACAAATAGCAAGCGTTTGCGTAGAATCGGGGGTGATTAGATTCACACTTCCGGATAAAGTTCCCGAGAAGTTGTTTCACCCCCAATTTTATTTGATTAGAATCCCTCTCGCTCCTTGTGGGCAGGCTACGGAAAACCTCAACTAACGCACAAGAGACCAATAAAATGGCCAAATTTACCAAGACTCTGATCGCTGCCGGTCTGCTGGCTGCTGCCGCTACCCCGGCCTTCGCTGCTGACTACAGCGGTGATATCCACAAGAATGACTACAAGTGGATGCAGTTCAACGTAATGCACACCATCGACCAGCGCCCTTTCACCACCGGTGAAGAGGACTACAACGATACCTATTTTGAAATGGAATTCGGTGGTCGCTCCGGTCTGTTTGATCTGTATGGCTATGTCGACGTATTCGATATTTTCGACTCCCGCCACAGCAACAAACACCATGGTCAGAACCTGTTCATGAAGTTTGCGCCGCGCATGTCTCTGGATGCTCTGACTGGTAAAGATCTCTCCTTTGGTCCTGTGCAAGAGCTCTACATTGCCAACCTGAACAACGTTGGCGACAAGCAGATGGAAAATCAGATTGGTCTGGGCGCCGATGTGATGGTTCCTTGGTTTGGCAAGGTAGGCATGAACCTGTATGCCCGTCATTCCACTGAGAACCAGTTCTTTACTGAAGAAGAAGGCGACTGGAACGGTTATCAGTTCTCCATGAACTGGTTCAAGCCCTTCTACACCTTCGGCAATGGCAGCTTTGTCTCCTACCAAGGCTATCTGGATTATCAGTTCGGTCTGGATACCCATGACCGTGCTGACCGTACCAGCGACAACCTGGCTACTTTCCACGGTATCTACTGGCACTCCGATCGTTATGCCGTTGGTTACGGTCTGAAGTACTTTATGGATGCTTATGGTACCAAAGATGGTTCCACTGCATACGATGGTACTCCTTGGAAGAGCACCGGCTTCAGCCACTACTTCTCTGTTACCTACAAGTTCTAATAAAACTTGGGGTACAAAAAACCGGAGCATCTGCTCCGGTTTTTTTATGGCCGCGATTTAGATAGCGTGGCGCGAGTCATCAAGTGCGCCACGGCTGAGTGGATAAATCAGTCGCGGAAGTTCTGGAACTGCATAGGTTGACCCAGTTCGGCGCCACGGACCAGTGCCATGGTCTCTTGCAGATCGTCACGCTTCTTGCCGGTGACACGTACTTCATCACCCTGGATGGCGACCTGTACCTTGATTTTGGAGTCCTTGATCAGCTTGACCAGCTTCTTGGCGATCTCTTTCTCGATCCCCTGCTTGAATTTGACGGTCAGGTGGAAACGCTTGCCGGAGTGAACGGAGTCACCCACTTCCATGGAGCTGTTTTCGATGTTGCGCTTGAGCAGGGCGCCGCGCAGGATTTCGACCATCTGCTTGAGCTGGAAATCAGCATCGGCTTCCAGCTTTACCTCTTCCTTGTTCAACTCGAAGCTGGCTTCTACCCCACGAAAATCGAAACGGGTGGCCAGTTCACGATTGGCGTTGTCGACTGCGTTCAACACCTCGTTCATTTTGACTTCAGAGACAATATCGAATGACGGCATAGCCGGAGCTCCTCATGTTGCGTTATCGGGGGGCAAATCTACCAGAAAACGGGCAAATTTGCTGATTTTGATGGGGTTGCTCTGCTAGAATCCCCTGCGCACAGGACGGGTGGACCCGTTAGTGTCCACCAGCGACATCTTCACTTATCCCCGGTAACAGGTTGAGAGAATTGCAACCCTTACCCTGACAGAGTCACACCATGCCAAGCGGATTAAAAAATTCCCGACAGCCCGTTATTCCACCCGTTACTCCGAAGTGGTCACTGTTGGGTTGTGGCGCCCTCGGCGGCGTTTTTGCCTCCCTGCTGACCCAGAGTGGTCAATCCACCCGTGTCTTGTTGCGCGAACATCATAAGTCCACGCTCCATCCGGGGATCGATTTCACCTCGCTGGAGGGGCATGTTCAGTTGCTCAATATCGAGCGCGGATTTGTCAGCAAACCCGGCAAGATCCAGCGTCTGCTGGTGATGACCAAGGCCAGTCAGGTGATTACCGCACTGACGCCGCTGGTGGGTAAGCTGGATGCCGGCGTGCCGATCGTGCTGCTGCACAACGGGATGGGCATTGCCGAGCAGGTGGTCGAGATGTTCCCGCACAATCCGGTGATTGCCGGTGTCACCAGTCATGGTGCCATGCAGTGCGGCCATTTTGTCTTCCGTCATACTGGCAAGGGTGAAACCTGGCTTGGCCCGATCAACGATGCCGCCAAGGCCCATGCCGCGCTCGCGGACGAGCTGGCGCTGGCACTGGGTCAGGCTGGTTGGGATGAACAGGTATTGACACGCCAGTGGCAAAAGCTGGCCATCAACTGTGCCATCAATCCCCTGACGGCCCTCTACAAGCTGAAAAATGGCGAGCTGGCGGGCCCCCGTTTTGCCGATGCCCTGCAGCAGATCTGCGTGGAAGTGGCGGATGTGATGTGCGCCGAAGGAGTTGCGACCACGGCAGAGGAGTTGCAGCGTCGGGTGATGACAGTGGTGGAGCTGACCGCTGACAATTACTCCTCCATGCATCAGGATATGGAGCTGGGACGCGAGACCGAGATTGAGGCCATCACCGGCTTCCTGTTGGCCAAGGCAGCCCGGCATGGCATCGCCGTACCGGTCAATCAGGGTCTCTATCAGGCGATCAAAGAGAAGAGTCAGGCCGTCTGATCTTCTACATGGCAGAGCAAGCTGCAAGGAGGCGAACGTGAGTGTACTGGTGCTGGTGGCCCCCGGGTCGGAAGAGATAGAGACGGTCGCCATTGTCGATACCCTGGTGCGCGCCAGCATCGAGGTGGTGCTGGCCTCTTGCTGCCCTGCCGGATCCCGGCAGGTAAAAGCGTCGCGCGGGGTACAGCTGGTGGCCGATTGTCATATCGACGAGCTGACCCGTCGGGACTTTGAAGCCATCGTGGTACCCGGTGGTCTGCCCGGCAGCGAAGTGATCCGCGATACCCCGCTGGCCATCGATCTGCTCAAAGAGCAGGCCGCTCTTGGTCGCTGGCGCGCTGCCATCTGCGCCGCCCCTGTGGTGGTGTTGCAACATCACGCTCTGCTGGGTGATGCCATCGTCACCTGTCATCCCGGCTTTCAGTCCCGACTACCGACATCGCAGCTGTCACGTGAGCGGGTAGTCAGGGATGAGGCTCATCGCCTTATCACCAGTCAGGGGCCGGGCAGTGCCATTGAGTTTGCCCTTGAACTGGTTCGGGTGCTGCGCGGGGATGACGTGGCTACCGCCGTGGCTGGCCCTATGGTGCTGCCTTGAGCGCACTCTGCTGCAGAATCAAGCTGGCCATGCTTTGAAAACGGGCCCCGGTCATCTTGATCGGGGCCCGCTTGTTATCTGCCGTTGTCGGTCACGCCATCTTGTCCGGCTCAGTAGTCGTACTGTGAGCACTGTTTTTTGTTGTACTCAGTTTTCCAGCGTGCCAATTCTTGCTCTGTGCCGAGCTTGTCCCCTTTCTTGATAGCCTGTTCCAGTATCTCAATTCGGTCGTAGAGCCAGCGGCACTCTGCCGTCGGGTTGTTCTTGCCGATGCCGGTCAACGGCAGTAAACAGAGTCCCAGCCAAAGATATTTCATCCCGAACGCTCCTTGTCATTGTGGCAGTAAAGGTCTCCTTGGAGTCTACTATTTTAGCCGCAACGAGAGAGATAGAGCTGCGGTTATCCTTGGGGTAAGATGATGCCATGTCTGTTTATTTATACAGTGGTATGCGCAAGATCATCCATATCGACATGGACTGCTTTTTTGCCGCGGTGGAGATGCGGGATAACCCCGCATTGCGGGAAGTTCCGCTTGCGATAGGGGGGGCCTCCGAGCGGCGCGGCGTCATCTCGACCTGCAACTATGTGGCGCGCCGGTTCGGTGTGCGCTCCGCCATGCCGAGCGCACTGGCGAAAAAACTCTGCCCGCCGCTGGTACTGATCCCTGGGCGAATGGCGGTATACAAGGATATCTCCCGTCAGCTCAGGGCAATTTTCCTGCGCTATACCGATCAGGTTGAACCACTGTCGCTGGACGAGGCTTACCTCGACGTGACCCACAGTCGTTGCTGTGGCGGCAGCGCCACCCTGATGGCGCAAGAGATCCGGCAAGCCATCGTCACCGAACTGGGATTGACCGCCTCGGCTGGAGTGGCCCCCAACAAGTTTCTCGCCAAGCTCGCCTCGGAGCAGCGCAAACCCGATGGTCTGTTTGTCATTCGTCCCGACGAAGTGGCCGAATTTGTCTGCCAGTTGCCCCTTGGCAAACTGCCCGGGGTGGGGCGCAAGACTGCCGAGCGGCTGGAGGCACAGGGGCTCTACACCTGTGAGGATGCGCGGGCCTTGTCGGCACAAGAGCTGTGCAGCCGTTTTGGCAAGCTGGGGGAGATGCTGACGACCCGGATCTGGGGGCTGGATGAACAGCCGGTGCAGGCGCACCGGATCCGCAAAACCATCGGGGTGGAGACCACCTTGGCGAGCGATGTTTGTGACGAAGCCGCCTGCCTGACGGTATTGCAGCAACTGCTGCCGGAGCTGGAGCGGCGATTTCAGCTGGCGTGCCCTGCCGAGCAGGTGATGGGGCAGGGGATCAAGCTCAAGTTTGCCGACTTCCACCAGACCACCGTCTATCGCAGTCAGGGTGGCTATCAGCCAGCCTTGTTCGTTCCCCTGCTCAAAGAGGGGCTACAGCGGGCGCAAGGGCGTTCGGTTCGCCTGCTTGGATTGGTGGTGGGTTTGCCAAAAGAGGGTGAAGTTAATCAACTCTCGCTGGATTTGCTGTGAGAGAGTTAAGTTTTTGTTTATAAAGTCGATAATCTATCCATATCTGTATGACGTAGGAATATTGGCATGAGCGCTCTTTCTGTCCAGGGTCGGATTACCCTGATCGCCGGTTGCTGTCTGTTGGTGACAGCCGCCGCTCTGGTTGCCTCTTCGATTTACAACGCGAACAAGATGCAACAGCAGGTGCGGCAAGCCACCATGCACGAGGCGCAGCAGTCTGCCGAAAACTGGATGAAGGCGATGGGCTCGGAGCAGGCGGCCAAGGTGACCAGCTATCTCGATGAGGCCTATTTCCGCGCCAGTTTGCTGGCGGAGAGCGTGTTGTTCCAGCGCAAGAATGCGGCCGAGAACTTTGTCCATTCGGAGGCGCTGCGCAGCGCCGTCAATCAGCAACTGCACGATGCCGTTGCCTCATCGACCAATCTGCTTGGTGTCTATGCGGTGTTCGAGCCTGACCAGCTGGATGGGGAAGACAGCAACTATCAGGGCTCAACGGCGCTGGGTTCCAACGACAAGGGGCGTTTTTCCAGTTACTGGGCCTATGACAACGGCAAGATAGAGCCGGAAGTGCAGAATGAAGATGTACTGGCCGATGAGAGCCCGACCGAGGCTGGTGGCATCGAAAACGAGTGGTATCGCTGCAGCATTCGCACCCGTGCCCTCTGCCTGCTGGAGCCCTATCTGGACGATGTGGGCGATAAACAGATATTGATGACCTCGGTGACGGTCCCGCTGCTGGAGCAGGAGACTTTGCTGGGGATGGTCGGGGTCGATATCTCGCTGGCCACTTTGCAGAGTCTGGTCAGTACCATGGACAAGGAACTCTATGACGGCAAGGGCAGAATCTTGCTGGTCAGTCACGAGGGGCGCGTGGCGGGAGCCGATGAGTTCGATGTGACCATGGGGCGTGGGCTGGATCAGAAGTATCAGGGGCTGGCCAGCGAGCTGAAAGGCTGGCTCAGTCAGGGTCAGGAGCTGACTCGCTGGAGCAGCGATGGCACCCTGTTGCAGACCTTTGTCCCGGTATCTATGCGTGGCACCGACCGTAAATGGGGCATCTACATTGAATTGCCACGGGCCGTAGTGCTGGCCTCGGCCCAGCAACTGCAAGATGAGCTGGCCAGTGAGGCCAATCGCAGCGTGGTCTCGCAGTTGTCGATTGGAGTGCTGATCTCGCTGGTGGCCCTGAGTTTTATCTGGTTGATGGCGCGCCAGATTGTGGCGCCCATCCGCGCCGTGGTTGCCCGCCTCAAGGATATCGCCAGTGGTGAGGGGGATTTGACCCAGCGTATCGAGATCCAGCGGCAAGACGAGATCGGCGAGCTGGCCAAGTGGTTCAACAGCTTCCTCAACAAGTTGCAATCCACCATCAGTCAGGTGATTGATACTGTCTCCGGTACGCGTAACAGTGCTGAGCGAGCCGCGCAGGTAGCCGAGCGCACCAGCAGCGGCATGCAGGCCCAGTATCAGGAGATCGATCTGGTGGCGACGGCATTTGAAGAGCTGAGCGCCACGGCGTTGCAGGTCTCCGGTAATGCCGGCTCGGCGGTGGCGGCCGCCAACACCACTGATGCCGCGGCGCAAGAGGGCAAATTTGTCGTTGCCGACACCCAGGAGGCGATGCGCAAGCTGATGACCATCATCAATGATGCCCAGCCGGTGGTGGAGCGGCTCTCCGCCAACAGCGACAACATCAACGATATTCTCACCGTGATTCAGGGAATTGCCGAGCAGACCAACTTGCTGGCGCTGAATGCGGCTATTGAAGCGGCGCGGGCCGGTGAGCAGGGCCGTGGCTTTGCCGTGGTGGCCGATGAGGTGCGCAATCTGGCTGGTCGCACTCAGAATGCCATCGTCGAGATCCAGACCCTGATCAGCCAACTGCAATCCGGTACCGGCGCCGTGGTCAAGGCGATCCGCGATGGTCATGGTCAGGCTGACGAGACCCTCGCCAAGGTGGATCTCTCGGTGCAGGTGCTGGAGCAGATTATCCAGTCGGTCTCCACCATCCATCAGATGAACGAGCAGATTGCCCGGGCGGCACAGGAGCAGAGCCGGGTGGCGGACGAGATAAACCGCAACGTCAGCAACATTCGCGATGTGAGCCACACCATTCGGGCCGAGGCGGCGACCTCCGCCGAAAATGGTCGTGAGCTCTCTGCGCTGGCGGATAAACAGCAGCAGCTGGTGGGGCAGTTCAAGGTATAGAAGGGATGAAAAAAGGCGCCATCCAGCTGGAGGCGCCAAACACATTCAGATGACAGACTGGGTCAAACCGGTGAGATTTGAGCCCCTCTTCCCGCAGAGGAAGAAACACAACACCACAATCACAGTCGAAAGGCTCACTAAAAACACATGTAAACCAACACGTAGTAGAAAATGTGAGCCATATGACGACTGATTGCTGGGCGAATTATGTTTATTCACTGGTCGACCCGCAACCGACAAATTATAATGCGCCCCATTAGAAAAACTCATCGTCGGCTGGTGTCATGTCTCGTCGTTTACCCCCGCTCAATGCCCTCAAGGCCTTTGAAGCTGCGGCTCGTCACTTAAGCTTTACCCGCGCAGCAGAAGAGTTGTTTGTGACTCAGGCTGCCATCAGTCACCAGATCAAGGCGCTGGAGGAATATCTTGGCATCAAGTTGTTCCGCCGCAAAAACCGCTCCTTGTTGCTGACCGAAGAGGGGCAGGGCTATTTTCTGGATATCAAGGACATCTTTGCCTCCATCTCGGAAGCGACCGACAAGCTGCTGGCCCGCAGTGCCAAGGGGGCGTTGACTGTCAGTTTGCAACCGAGTTTCGCCATCCAGTGGCTGGTGCCGCGGTTGGTCAAGTTCAGCGAGCGCCACCCCGATATCGATGTACGGATCAAGGCGGTTGATCTCGATGAAGGGTCGCTTACCGACGATGTGGATGTGGCCATCTACTACGGCCGCGGCAACTGGCCGGGTCTGCGCTCGGACAAGCTGCATACCGAATACCTGATCCCGGTCTGCTCCCCCTTGCTGCTGACCGGGCCCAAGCCGCTGCGTACGCCGCAAGATTTGACTCTTCATACCCTGCTGCACGATACCTCCCGCCGCGACTGGAAGGCCTGGTTCCGCCAGCTCGATATCGATGCACCCAACGTCAATCAGGGGCCCATCTTCAGCCACTCAACCATGGTGATCCAGGCGGCGATCCACGGCCAGGGGGTGGCGCTTGGCCACAGCGTGCTGGCACAACCCGAGATTGAGGCCGGCCGCCTTATCTGCCCGTTCGAGCAGGTGCTGGTGAGCAAAAATGCCTTCTATCTGGTGTGCCAGGAGCAACAGTCGGATCAGGGCAAGATCGTTGCCTTCCGCGACTGGATGCTGGAGCTGGTGGAGCAGGAAGAGGCGCGTCGCAGGGCAAGGCTCGCCGATGCCTGATGTGATCCGCGAGGGGGCAATTGATGCCCCCGTTCGCATTTTGCTGGCCCACGGGGCAGGTGCAGGGATGGATCACCCCTTTCTTGCCGAGTTGTCACGCCTGCTGGCCGGGCCGGATATCGAAGTGGTGCGCTTCAACTTTCCCTACATGGCCAAGCGAGCCCAGGATGTCAAGCGCCGCCCGCCTGACAGGGCGCCTGTGCTGCTCGCTCATTGGCGCGACATGATCCGTGAGTTTGCCCATCCACGGCTGTTTCTGGCGGGCAAGTCGATGGGCGGACGGATGGCGGCGGAACTCTATCGTGAAGGCGAGGGTGAGATGAATGCTGCAGGATTGCTCATTCTCGGGTATCCTTTCCACCCTCCGGCCAAGCCCGACAGCTGGCGAGGCGAGGTACTCAAACATATTGCAGTGCCAACCCTGCTGTTGCAGGGTGAACGCGATACCTTCGGTAGTCGCGCCGAACTGGCCGATTTCCCCTTCTCACCCGCCGTATCGGTCCATTGGTTGACCGATGGTGATCATGGTTTCAAACCGCGAAAAGCCAGTGGCGTGAGTGAGCAGGAGAATATGCAGCATGCAGCTGCGGCCATCAGCCATTTTGTGGCCCGGCATGGATAGCACGATAGGGTTGGTTTTATTGCCAGCCGTGATGAGAGAGGGATTGTGAGGATGCAGATCCATCGACATTGGCTGATACTGGCCGGTCTCTTCGGGTTGACGGCCACCATGCTGGGGGCTTATGGCGCCCATGGATTGGCGGCGACCGGCATTACACCCGAGCGTCTGGCGGCATTCAATACCGCCGTGCAATATCAGTTTTTTCACGCATTGGCCCTGCTGGTTCTGGGCTGGTGTGGTGTGCGTAGCAAGGTGATCCAGCTGGCTGGCACCGCTTTTGTGCTGGGGATCATCGGATTCTCCGGCAGTATTTACGCCATGGTGCTGCTTGGCAGCAAGGGGCTGGGGTTGATTACTCCGGCCGGTGGCCTCTGTTTTATGTTGGGATGGGCGGCCCTGATCTGGGCTGGCTGTCGTCTTGGAGGAAAAAATGAATAATCTGCTGCTTTATTGCCGCCCCGGTTTTGAGAAAGAGGCGGCTGCAGAGATCACCGAGCGTGCCGGTAACATGCAGTGCTACGGTTTCGCCCGGGTCAAGGACGACAGCGGTTATGTGATCTTCGAACTGTATGACGAGGAGCAGGCGGACCTGCTGGCTCGCAAGCTGCCATTCCGGGAGCTCATCTTCATCCGCCAGATGCTGGTGGTCACCCATGAGCTGAAGGAGCTGGATGTCGCGGACAGGATCTCCCCCATCCTTGAGGCGGTGAGTGACTACACCATTTGCGGTGATCTGCGTGTCGAAACCGCAGATACCAACGAAGCGAAAGAGCTGTCGGCCTTCTGCCGCAAGTTCACCGTGCCGCTGCGTCAGGCGCTGCGCAGCAACGAGATCCTGACCAAGAAGGAGACGCCAAACCGTCCGGTGTTCCACGCCTTCTTCATGGCCAATGATCACGTGTTGCTGGGCTACTCCTATTCGTTCAACAACTCCGGATTCCACATGGGGATCCCGCGCCTGCGCTTCCCGGCCGATGCGCCGAGCCGCTCCAGCCTCAAGCTGGAGGAGGCGTTTTACGTGTTCGTGCCGCGGGAAGAGTGGGATGTGCGTCTCTGTTCAGGCATGAAGGCGGTGGATCTGGGCGCCTGCCCGGGTGGCTGGACCTATCAGTTGGTGCGCCGTGGCATGATGGTGACGGCGGTCGACAACGGTATGATGGCCCAATCCCTGATGGATACCGGTCAGGTCAAGCATATCCGGGATGACGGTTTCGTCTGGCGTCCGAGCAAGAAGAACACCTACTGGCTGGTGTGCGACATGGTCGATAAACCGGCGCGGGTCGTTCACATGATTGCGGACTGGTTCCGTGAGGGTGACTGCCAGGAGGCGATGTTCAACCTCAAGCTGCCGATGAAGAAGCGTTATGCCGAGTCGGTGCACAATATCGAGGTGCTGCGCGAGATGCTCAAGGAGATCGACAACGCGTTCGTGATCCAGGCCAAGCAGCTCTATCACGATCGAGAAGAGATCACCGTGCATGTTTACAACAAGTACTGGGTCTCCAAACTCGAGCCCAAGGCGTGATGTAGCAGTTCTGCCCGTACGATAAATACCAAGGCCGACAGGGAAACCTGTCGGCCTTTTGCTATTCGGCTGCCGGAAAAAATCAGAAACGGTAATCGAGGCGCAGGGAGGATTCGTCGTCGGTCACCTTGATCTCTATCTGCAGCGGGATGGTTTTGTCGACCGGATTGAATTGCATCTTTATCCCGTCTCCTCTCAGCCTGAGGGCGGTGTTCATTCCGCCAGCCTTGAACTTGACCTTGGGTCTGAAGCGTTCAACCGACAGACTGACGCTCTTTTCCGGGGTTAGATTAAGCTGCGGGTAGGAGGTGATCTTTTGATTACCAAAGTTGTCGGTGGAGACTTCAATACCAAACGACAGGGGTTTGGGTGCCTTGAGCAGGTCGTTGGTATTCAGGCTCGAGCGCCATACCTCGGTGGCAGTCCGTTTTTCCTGCTGTGGCAGTTTGGCGGTTTGGGTCTGTTGATCCTGCTCGAAAGCACTGGCAGTACCACAAACCAGCATCAGACCCGAAACCAGATAGCACCCGTATCCCTTCATGAAAAACACTCCCTGTTCTTCTTCTCTATTGAACATAGTTGCTGTTCGGGGAGTGGCAAAGGATTCGGAAATATAAAAAAGGGAGCAGAAGCTCCCTTTTAAAATCAATGAATTAACTCACAGACGATCGATGATGGCCTGGGTGAATTCGCTGGTGGAAGCCGTGCCACCCAGATCGCGGGTGACCCGATCACCGGATTCGATGGTGGCTCGTACCGCCTCGCGGATCCGCTCTGCTTTATCCTGCATGCCGAGGTACTCCAGCATCTGGATGGAGGCTAGGATCACCGAGGTCGGGTTGGCGATATTCTTGCCTGCGATATCCGGTGCCGAGCCGTGCACTGCTTCGAAGATGGCGGCGCCATCGCCGATGTTGGCGCCGGGCGCCATACCAAGGCCGCCAACCAGACCGGCGCAAAGATCCGAAAGGATATCGCCGAACAGGTTGGTGGTGACCATGACATCGAAACGCTCCGGGTACATCACCAGATTCATGCAGGCGGCATCGACGATCATCTCTTCGCTCTGGATATCCGGGTAGTGGCTGGCGATTTCACGTGCCACTTCGAGGAACAGGCCGGAGGTCGACTTAAGGATGTTCGCCTTGTGGATGATGGTGACCTTCTTGCGCCCTTCCTGACGGGCCAGCTCGAAGGCGAACTTGACGATGCGCTCGGCCCCTTCGCGGGTGATGATGCTCATTGCCTCGGCACTCTTGTTGTCATCACTGCGCTTCTGACCTGCACCCGAGTACATCCCTTCGGTGTTTTCACGCACTGTGATGATGTCGATGTTGTCGTAACGGCTTCTGGTGCCCTTGAAGGAGATGACCGGACGCACGTTGGCGTAGAGGTTGAACTTCTTGCGCAGGGAGACGTTGATGGAGGTAAAACCGCCGCCGACCGGTGTGGTCAATGGCCCTTTCAGGCTCACCTTGTTCTTCTCAATCAGATCCAGGGTAGCCTGGGGCAGCAGCTCGCCATGCTTCTCGAGGGCAACCAGACCCGCATCAGCGTATTCGTACTCAAAATCACAGCCCGCATGGGTCAGGATCTGGATGGCTGATTCAATAATGCTGGGGCCGATGCCGTCGCCGGGGATCACGGTAATTTTTCTTTTGGACATGAGAGGGTTCCACTTCCAGGGTATAGGGGAGGATGGGGCTGCTTTATAGCATTTACTCAGCAAACCAACCACATTCCTTTACATTCTACTCACTTTTATCAACAGCGAGGGTGAGTCTCGTCATGGTTCACGCCCTTGCCTGCATTTTTGTTCGGCACTTTAGTCTGGCTGGGGCGGGTAGCGGATGTCCCGCAGGTTGAATCCCAGCGGAATATCCCGCTGCAAGTGCACCAGCCGCTGGGCCAGCAGGGCTTCATCCTTATGTTGGCGCAGCTTGAGCAGTGGCTTGGCGGCGTCCTCTTGCTGACAGGCTTCGAGCATGGCTGCCAGATTGCCATATTGCTGCAACAGCTGGGTGGCGGTCTTGGGGCCAATCCCCGGAACCCCCTTGATATTGGAACCGCTGATACCGGTCAGGGCCCAGAAGTCGACCAGCTGAGCAGGGGCTACCCCATATTGCTGCTGGACGAAGGCCGCATCCAGCCAGCGTTTGTTGAAGTAGTCGCGCACCCGGATCTGCGGGCAGAGCAGTTGGCAGAAGCCCTTGTCGGTGGAGATGATGGTCGCCTGATGGCCATGGCTGGCGATGCCACTGGCGAGGGTGGCGATAAGGTCATCCGCTTCATCTGTCTCGGAGAGCAGGGCATCTACACCGCACTCCCAAAAGGCATCCTGCAGGGTCGCCAACCCCTCACGCAGTTCGGGGGGCATGGGGGTTCGCCCCTCCTTGTAGGCCGGATAGACCTCTTTGCGCCAACTATGCACTTCGCCATCAAACACGGCAATGACATGGGTCGGCTCGCTATTGGCCAGCAGCTTGCGGCTGGTATTGATAAGGTTGGCGCGGGTGGCAACCAGCGCCTGGGCAGGGGTCAGTGCCTGCTGGGCCTGTACCGCGTGCAGACGGCGAATGAGGTTGAGGGCATCGATGATGAGCAGGTGTGGCCGGATAGTTGACATGGGGCACTCTTGGCGATCGGGACGCTCCATTGTAACAAACCGCTCGCCTTATGGGGGATTGATGGTAGTCGGGAAGGTATTGAGCCAATAAAGAGGGGCGCCGCTGCGCCCCTCTGTCGATGATGTATCTGTACCCTAGCGGACGATTTCGTAGCAGGGCACATACTGGCTGCCTGGCAGCTTCATCCGCTGCTGCTTGACGAAGCTCTCCAGCAGTTTGTCCATCAGGTGCATCAGCTCCTTGTCGCCGTGCAGCTTGAAGGGGCCTTTCTTCTCGATGGCGCGAATGCCCCCTTCCTTGACGTTGCCAGCGACGATGCCGGAGAAGGCGCGACGCAGGTTGGCGGCCAGCAACTGGGGCGGCTGGTTGCGGTGCAGATCCAGACTGGCCATGCTGGCGTGATCCGGTTCGAAGGGGAGCTGGAACTCCGGCTCAATCTTGAGGGACCAGTTGAAGGAGTAGGCATCACCGACCGATTTGCGGTATTCGCGGATTTTCGGCATCGCCTCCTTCATCACTCGGGCCACTTCCGGCGCGTCGCCGACAATGATCCGGTAGAGCTTGGTCGCCGGTTCACCGAGGGTCGCCTTGATGAAGTCGTCGATGGCACGGAAGTAGTCGGCACTCTCTTTCGGGCCGGTCAGGATGATGGGCATCGGCTGCCGCTCGTTGGCCGGATGCATCATGATGCCGAGCAGATAGAGCAGCTCTTCGGCGGTGCCGACTCCGCCCGGGAAGATGATGATGCCGTGACCAAGGCGCACGAAGGCTTCCAGCCGTTTCTCGATATCCGGCAGGATCACCAGTTCGTTGACGATGGGGTTGGGCGGTTCGGCCGCGATGATGGAAGGCTCGGTCAGGCCGATGTAGCGGCCGTTTCTTACCCGCTGTTTAGCATGGCCGACGGCGGCACCCTTCATCGGGCCCTCCATGGCCCCCGGGCCACAGCCGGTACAGATGTTCAGCTCGCGCAAGCCCAGTTCGCTGCCCACGGCGCGGGTGTACTGGTATTCGATCTCGTTGATGGAGTGGCCACCCCAGCAGACGATCAGGTTGGGATCGGCGCCGGGCAGGATCACCTTGGCGTTGCGCAGGATGGCGAACACCACGTTGGAGATGTGAGTGGAGTTGGTCAGATTGACCAGGCGGTTGGACTCGAGCTGATTGGAGACATAGAGAATGTCGCGCAGCACCGAGAAGAGGTGCTCCTGAATGCCGCGAATAATCTCGCCATCGACAAAGGCGTGCTCGGGGGCATTGAACAGTTCCAGCTTGACCCCGCGCTCGCGCCGGATCACATGAATATCGAACGATTTGAAGCGCTCCAGGATCTCCTTGGAGCTGTCGGTATGGCTACCGGAATTGAGCACTGCCAGCGAGCAGTTGCGAAACAGTTGATAGATATCGCTGGAGGCAGTCTGCTTGAGGCGATCCACCTCAAGCTGTGACAGCAAATCCATGCTGCCGACGGGATTGATGTGCGTAATCATAGGTTCCCCTTTACTCACTTGTTATCGTTGTGTTTTTCCCTGGGGAGAAAAGGGGACGCTATGTTGCATCCCCTGAGATCGATAGTAGTGGTAACAGAGGGTGGAGGGAAATAGGGCGACGACTGTTCGCTGTTTTTTTAGCCGCTTGTCAGGCCAGTGTCACTTGATCCCGACCGGTGTGCTTGGAGTGGTAGAGCGCCTTGTCCGCCCGTTCAAACACATCGGACGGGTTGTCCCCATCCTTGAACAGGGTTGCGCCGATGGAGATGGTGATCTCCACCTTGGCATCTCGAAAACGGAACGGGATGCTCTTGATGGTCTGGCGCAGGGTCTCCAGCGGCTTCTGGAACTTGTCCGGGTTGATGTTGGGCAGCAACACCACGAACTCTTCTCCACCAAAACGGGCGATGAAATCAGTGTCACGCAGCGCGCTCTGCAGCGCCTTGGCGACTACTTTCAACGCCTTGTCACCAGCCATATGGCCGTAGTTGTCATTGATGTTCTTGAAGTGATCGATGTCGATGATCGCCATGCAGAGCGGAGTGCGGTAACGAAGCCAACGTTTGTACTCCTGCTCCAGCCGTTCATCGAGGGCAGCCCGGTTGTGCACCTGGGTCAGGCTGTCGAGGAACAGCTTGTGTTTTTGAATGGTCAGCCGCTTCTTGTACTCGGCGGTCTCCTCCTTCATCAAGCGCAGCTTGGACTCCATGGTGGAGAGGCGGGTGAGCAGGTGACGTTCCCGTGCTGCGGTACTTTCCCGTTCTTGCAGCAGCAGGTTGATGGCACCCATATGGCCGGAGATGGCGCGCTTGAGCGCATCGATGGAGTTATAGCTGGCCAGGGAGTGATCGATCGCCTGCAACTCGTTGACCAGCGCCTCGCGGGTCTCGCGGGTTTCGTTTTGCAGCGCGCGCCCCTCATCGAGGGATTCGGTAAAGCCGACATGTACTGCGGACAGGCTCTCGTTGAGGGCGCTGAGGAAGGCGCGAGAGGCTTTACGCTCCTCACGGGTGCCTTCGATGATGAGCTCGATCACCTGCAGGCAGGTTTCCGCCAGCAGGGCAGGGTTGATCCCGATCAGTAGTTGGCGGCGAATGTCGCTCAGGCTCTCGCCGATGGCGCCGGCAAAGTCGAGTTCGGTGATAAGCCGCTGCAGCTCATCGGCGATGCGAGCGTGATCCTTGAGATCAAACGGGTCGACATCGGGCTGGCCATCGTTGCTGGCAGTATCGCTTTCTTGTTGAGTTGCACCTGAAGGTGCCAACAGGGGCTGACTTGGCAGCAGCTGGATCTTGATCGCCTGCTGGTAGAACTCCAGCAGCTTGATAACCTTCTTTTGGTGATCGGCAATGCCGTAACCGGCGGGACTTGCCAGAAATTCCTTGAGGGACTTGCGGGTCTCTTCCGGGAAGCCCTTGATGGTTTTCAGCTGTTTGGAACCAAGATCGATGGCAGTTTGAGTCAGGGTGATCGACTCTTCCAGCGCATTGCTGTGCTGCTGCAGCAATTTTTCAATGGCCAGCAGGTCGGCGTCCAGCGAGGTAAATGCGGGATTGTTATCCAGTTTCTGCTTGAGCTTGGCGAAGCGATTGTCCAGCTCGCGGTCGAAGCCACGGCAGGAGAGCATTAACTTGTTGATAAACTGGATGCCGCGAGCACGCTCTGCATCGGAAAACGACAGTACGCCGTCGAGTTCCAGCTGTTTCTGCTGAAGGGATTCCCTGAGTCTTGCCAATTGTCCTGCTACGGCAGCGATGTCATTCATTATCAGGTCGCCCTGTTGTCATTATTGTTTTTGGTGTTGGATAGCAACAGTGGTCGAACCTAGTTTCGATCCTCGCCTGTTATCTACATTGTTTCCTGGTGGTTATCGGCTGCCAGCTTCCTTGCAAGGCTGGGCCAATTAACCCATTGCTTTTCATGAGAAGAATTGACTTTTACCAGTCCCTTGTCAATTGCCATCAGGCCGCATTGCCACACATCTCCATTAAAAAATGCCGCTTGTTGGCAATCGATCGCCGCGAGCTCCAACCAGGCGTTTTGCTGGCATTTTTCACTGAGCTGAATGGCTCCCGACAGGGCGAGATAGCAGAGGTCAAACAGGCCATTGTGATCGAGCGCGGTCGCCGCTTTCGGCAGGAAGGGGTGACTGACAATCCCGAGGCTGATCCGGCGATCCAGCGGATAGTTGCAAGGGAAGGCGGCGATGGCGGTCAGCAGGTCTCCCGCCAGTTGATGCAGGTTGGTGACGTGGCGCTGTGGTACCACATAGAGCATGTGTCCTTCACGCAAGTCATAGATACGGCCATCTTGCGGGGTCAGGGTGTCCATATAGGCACCGAAGGCCTGCTCGATTTCTCTGCTGGCCTGATAGCCGTGGCGCTCCAGCGTGTTGACCAGGAAGGGCACCCGGAACAGCAGATAGTGCAGCTTGTCATCGAACTCGCTGGAGGGCTGTTCACTGAGGTACCAGCGATCCGATTTCAGCTGGCGCTTTGCCATCTCCCGCGGCCAGCGGTTCATCAGCCGCTGCCAGTTGGCCAGCCCCGAGCGTGGCTCGATCAGCAAGGCCTCATTGGTCCGTTTCAGTTGCAGGCGGGCAGTACGCAGCTTGAGCCAGAGGGTGAAGAAGAGGTAGATAAAGAGCGCCAGCAGCAGGCTGGTGGTGATACTCGACCAGAGATAGCGCTCCTGCTGATGCTGGCTGTTGTTAAGTCGCTGCTCCAGCTCCTTGATATGTTGCACCCGCTCGACCTGGACATAGTTGTCGCGGATCGCCGCCTGCTCCATGGCCTGTTCCTGCTGGCGTACCTCCTCGCCAAGACGGTGGAAGCGCTTGTAGCTGTCGAGGGCCTGGCGCAGATACCCCTTCTGCTCATAGGCCAGCGACAACAGGCGGAATACCTCGTACTGACGGCGGGTATCACCGAGCTGATTGGCCAGCGCGCGGGCATTCTCCAACTGCAGAATGGCGATGGCGGCCTCCTGCTTCTTCAGATAGAGCTCGCCGAGCAGCAACAGGGTATCGATCAGCGGCTCTTTGGCATCGCTCAGTTCGTGAGACTGACGGGCCGCATTGAGGTAGTTGCTGGCCAGCGAGAGGTTGCCGCTTTGCAGGTAGGTCTTGCCGATTTCATATTTGAGCAGGGAGGCTTGTGGTCGGTTGCTCCCCTCATCGAGCAGATCCAGCGCATTGAAGAAGTAGACCAGCGCCATATTGAGGTCGCCCTGCTCGCGGTTGAGTCGCGCCAGCACCATCAGGGAGTCGCACAGCAGGGAAGGGTTGCCGATGGAGTGGAAGTAGTTGGCCGCCTCATTGGCATACTGTAGCGCTTTCTGGGGCTCCTGCTCCTGCTGATAGAGTTTGACTATCTGGTTCGACAGCAGGCCGAGAAAGAGCGGGTCGTTGAGGCTTTTGGCCTGTTGCTGGGCATCGATATATTCCCCCAGTGCCAGCTGTGGCTGCTGCAGCGCGCGATAGAGGTCGCCGCTGATGGCGCTGACCCAGGCACTGGCGAGGGGATTGGGGGTCTTGGCGGCCCAGATCCGCGCATCTGCCAAGTGGGCCTTGGCATCATCGAAGTGCTGGTTCTCGATGTCGTAGCTGGTGCGTTGTAGGCGGCCATAGATCTGCAGCTGGCTCTGCTTGAGCGTGGGGACGGCCAACTGTTCGTCCAGTTGATCCATCAGGGCGCGGCTGGTGCTCTGGTTATCCGGTTTGAGGGCCTGACTGCGGATCTTGAGATAGAGGCCGTGCGCCTTGAGTTCCGGTTGCCGCTCTTTGTCTGCCAGCGCCATCGCCTTGTCGAGCGCTTGCTGGGTGGCCTGATATTGGCCCAGTTGCAGCAGACACTCCCCTTTGAGCAGATGGGCGCCTATGGTCTGGGCTGCCGTGCTGTAACTCAGGATGGGTTCGCGATAACCGAACTCCTGGCGATTGCTGATGATTTGCTGGGGATTATTGGCTGCGCGCGTCAGGAAGGCGGTGGTGATCTGGACGCATCTGGCAGGATCGGTCAGTACCATCGATTGCGCTTGTTGCAGATCGATTGAGAGTTGCTCCTTGTCCAGATCCAGATTCGGAGCTGACAGGGAGGACATCATCATGGCCAGAAAAAACAGTTGATTCATTGGATTAAGGACGGCGCAGAGGTGTTGGCATGTTATCCAAGCCCCCCCCTGCGAGTCCAGCGTTTACTGTGGTTTGCTGGTGGCCGGCAAGTGGGTTTCGTCTGGATTTTATTATCCAGCCCCCTTATCCCAGCTGCGTAAAGCATCGATTGAAACCTTTTTACCAGTCATGGAGGGCAGTGCGACTGCCCTCTCTGTCGCAACTCGACTTTATTGGCGGATCAGACGCAGGTTGGCGGGCACGGCTTCGAAATCGGAGCGGAACGGGTTGATGTCGAGGCCGCCGCGGCGGGTATAGCGGGCATAGACGGTCAACTGCTCAGGCTGGCAATAGTGCTTTAGGTCGATAAAGATCCGCTCGATGCACTGCTCGTGGAACTCGTTGTGCTGGCGAAACGAGATGAGATAGCGCAGCAGCTTCTCCCGATCGAGTTTCGGCCCCTTGTAGCGGATTACCACGGAGCCCCAGTCCGGCTGGCTGGTCACCAGACAGTTGGATTTGAGCAGGTGGCTGTGCAGGGTCTCCTCGACCAGCTCGCTACCGGCAGCCCCTCGCAGCAGGGACGCATCAAACTCGTAATTGTCTACCTCGATATCCTGCTCATCAATGCACTCGCCGGGCAGCAGGGCAATCTGGTGCGGCGCCTTGTCGAGGGGGAACAGGGTCACCTTGACGGTCTCACCCGCACAGGCACTCAGATCCTTGGTCAGCATGGCGGCGACTGCCTCGATAGAGTCGCAACGGGTCTGGTTGAAGGAGTTGAGGTAGAGCTTGAAGGATTTGGATTCGATCAGGTTCGCACTGGTGGCCGGAATGGCCACTTCACCCACCGCCACCATCGGCTTGCCCTTGGCATTGAGCCAGGAGAGCTCATAGAGGGTCCAGACATCGCAACCGCTAAAGGGCAGATCATCGCCCAGCTGGAGATCATCCCGGTTCAGGCTGCGGGGAACCGGCTGCAGCAGGGAGGGGGTGTACTGGCTGATGTAATCGGATTGCTGGCCCAGGCTCAGGCCGGTCAGGGCGCTGGCCCCGGCGTATCTATCTTGTTTGCTCACAGGGTTGCTCACGTAATGTGCTCATGATGAGTGGAATGAAACAGGCCATTGCTGGGCCGGATGGTTGCAGCCGTTTGGCTTAGGCGTCGGCCTCTCTGTATCCCGGGTTCTGTTTCTCGGGTCGCAAGGTCGGCTGGCAACCTTGTCTGTTACCGGGTTTGGTGGTGCAATAGCGGACTTTGCCAGCAATTGTGGGGATTTTCGATGTCGGATCAAGTTTTGTCTGCCCTGGAGCACTTTTTTGCCCGCTGGCAACGGGATGGCGAGGCCAGACGAGGCCTGCCCCTGTGCGAGTGGGAGGCGGACTGGCGTTCCCCCTGCCAACTTGGTGAGCCTGCCGATGGTCGGGTGGCCTGGCGCCCTCACCAGCGCTCCGAGCCCGGCGATTTCACCGCCATGAACGAGGCGCTGGAGCTGCAGCTTCATCCCGCAGCGACCACCCTGTTTGGCCACTGGTTCAGCCGCCCAGTGCCCTGCCTCTTCAAGGGGCTGCGCCTTGAACTGATCCTGCCGTGGAACGAGGCGGATCTCGACCTGCTCAAGGAGAACCTCATCGGCCACCTGCTGATGCTGCGCAAGCTAAAACGAACCCCCTCCATCTTCATTGCCACCACCCGCAACGAGATGACGCTCATCTCCCTTGATAACGAGAGTGGTCAGGTGTGGCTGGAGTGGCTCGATTCCGGCCGCCGTCTGACGTTGGCGCCCTCCTTGCCGGCGTTTCTGGAACGGCTTGAGACGTTGCCGCAATAGCGCAGGTTCGAGCCAAGGTTACTCATCGGAACGAAAAGAGCCTTGCCATGCGGCAAGGCTCTTTTTTATGGCATCGCGTACAGGGAACGCGCTTAATCCTTGAAATCCCAGGAGAGGTTGGAGACCAGGCGGCAGCTGTCGCACTTGAAGTCGAAGATCTCGTGCAGTGGCTCTGCCAGCGCCCACTCACCGCCACAGCTGGGGCAGGAGCGCGCCTTCTCCTCGGTAGCGCTCAACCCGCCCACCCGGTAGAGGTAGTAGTAGGTGGGGATGCCGCTCAGCACTTCCAACCGTTTGGCCAGATCGCTGCCGCGCCGGTAGAGGCGGCTGCCCACTTCGCCGATTTCGTGCAGCGCCGCATGTTCGGCGATGGAGCCGTTCATCTGCAACTGATCGCACGCCTCCCAATCCTCCTGCCACTTGATGATCTGTTTCTGATCGCCGTTGGCGACCGCGGGCAGTTGGTAGAGCGGAATGGGGGCGAAGTGGTCGCCACAGCGCAGCGGCGAGCAGGTGTGCAGGAAGCTGGTGTAGAGCATCATCCAGCTCGGCCGCTCGCCCTGCTGGCCGCAAGGATCTGTGCTATCGGAGAGCAGATCCGCCCCCTGCAGCTGGAGTTTTGGCGCCAGCAACCCCGCCTGATTGAGCTGCTGCTCGGCCAGTTTGACCTGCTCGCTCTGGTTGTCGGGGTGCAGGCTATCCTGCTCCGGGCAGACCACCCGACTGACGAAATAGCCGTCATGCATGCTGGTGGGGAACTCCCGCCCGAGGATCTGGCCCTGATAACGCAGCATGTCGAGGTAGTTGACGATGGCCCGCTCGGCGTCGCCAAGGGAGGTATCGCGGTAACACTCAAAGCAGAGTTCGACGATATACATGGTTCAGCCTTGCCCCTGCTGGAGGAGCAGGTCGGTCAGGCGATCCACCTTCTGTTCGATGCGCGCGAGCTGTTCGGCGAGTTGCTGCAGGGTGAGCTCCGGTGCTGGCTGAGGCACAGCCTCTGGCAGGATCTCGCTCTCGGCGGTCGCAACTGGCTGCTGCTTCCACTGGCTCAGCACTTTCAGCAGCTCGGCCATCGGCACAGGCTGGGTGAGGCGGGCCTTGATCATGGCAGTGGTGGGCGTCAGGCCCTTGGCGGCCAGCTCGTTGGCAATTCGGATGATCTCGTGGGCGGACATAAGCATGCTCTGGGTGAGAAGGGGGGATCGATATCGGGGCGGGATCTTAACCAAAGCCGGCAGGGGAGGAAAGGGGCGGGCGGCTAGCGGGGCTGGCGCAACATCACATCGAGCTGGTCGATCGCTTCACACCAGTCGGAGTCGTTCCACAGGGCGTCGCGCAGAAAGCTTGCCTGGGCGGCGTTCCAGAAACCGGCCTCCGGCAGCAGGGTCTGATTGTCGAGGTGATGGTCGTGCACAAAGCGGTGCAGGCTCAGCTCGTCGTTGGCCATCCCGAGCTGGGCAAACAGGGCTGGCAGATCGTGGACAAGGGGTTCCATCTCGTCTCTCCCTTTGTTTAATCCCTGAGATTATAGACAGGCACAGCCATCGGGCGCAGAGACGAGATTGGGGATCAGGCAGAGGGGATGCGATGGGGTGGCAAATCAACGCCCACGACGTGCAGCCCCTGCATCTTGAGGGTGCCCTGATAGCGGCTCTCGCCATCGCTGGAAAATTCAAACTGATAGTGGGTCAGCAGCCGCAGGGGATTATGTGCCAGCTCCCGCCGATGGCGAGCCAGTGACAGCAGTTGCAGATCATGGTGCTGGCAGTAGCGGCGCACATATTGCCAGGCCACTTCTGCCTGTTGGCGTTGCAGCCAGAACAGGCTGGCAATCGCAATCAGCAACAAAATTCCGAGCATCTCTCCCATAGGCGGGCTTCCTTATCGTGATGTCGATAACCGGGAGTCCTGCTCGGCACTCCCGATCTCCTTTCTATTTCCCGCCGTGTTGCCTCGTGGCGTGAGGGGGAGGCGAGGGATCAGGCCGAGGCAAACAGACGGCCGATGGCCTTGCCCAGCGCATCGCTGCGCTCGGGGTCTCGCAGTCTGGCCAGCATATCATTGCGCAGGGCCGGTAAAGTGACCAACTCGGCAAAAACCTGATTGAAGAACTGGGTCGGTTGCAGTGCCAGCTGTTCCAGATAGTGGCTGAGCAGATTGGCATCTTTCAGATCGGGCCAGAGCCGGCCGGCGATGGCGAGCAGCAGCGCAGGGCTCGGCTGGGTTTGCAGCAGGGTCAGCAGCTTGTTGGTGCGCAAAGAGCTGCCGGGACAGGAGGCCATGGCGCGGCAGAGGTAGGCCAGGGTCTCAGGGTTGGGGGCTGCGCACTCCTGCTCCTTGCCGATCCGCTCAAGCAGGGCGCCTTGTACTGCTGGCGGCAGCGGGGCGTTTTCAAGGCTCTGGCAGAGGGCATAGAGCGGCTCTTGCGGCAGTTTGGGCAGCGCCTTGCAGATCAGCGCCAGATTGCGTTCATCATGCAGTCGCTCGGCCAGATCGGCAAAGCCCTGTAGTCCCAGCGTCTGCCAACCGGTGTCGTTGGGGGCGGCCAGATAGTGGCAGAGGGCATCGTAATAGGCGGAAGGGGCCTGCTCCAGCTGGCGCGCCAGCTTGGCGTGCAGACTGGCCATTTTTGCCTCCGCCGGGCGGAAGGTGTAGGGATTGTCGGCCAAGCGCTGGGCTTTTTCCTCGTCCAGATCGCCGGTGAGCTTGTAGCCCAGGGTCTCCACCACCTGATCCATGAACAGCTTGGGGCCGTTTGACATCAGCAGGCCGCGTTCATCGAGGGCAAACTTGAGGAACCAGAGGTAGTGGCGAGACTCGCTCGGCTGGAAGAAGTGCACACCCAACCAGGCGTGCTGTTGCAGCGGCCAGGGATAGGGCTCCTGCTGCTGTTCGATGCGCACAAAGGTATCGCTTGCCAGTGGCCGCACCTGGCGGCCCATGTCAAACAGCTGGAACTGGGTGCCAGCCTGAGTCAGAAATTCGGTCAAGGTATTGATGGCAGTAGGCGTCGCAGACATGGTGAGATCCGGCTAATGGTGATGCGGGCCGATTATAAGGCCCTTGCCGAGGATAGCCAGTGGCAGCAGACGCGCGTTGCGGCAGATATCAACATGGCAGCCATGCGGGGGGAGGTGTATAGTATCGCCCTTTTTTAACGGCGGCAGGCCGCGCTGGCTGCCGTGTATGTCGACGAGCCGGCTGAATCGCCGGTGCTGCGTGACGGAATTAATTTGCATCCTGGCTGGCCCTGTCGGGTCAGCGGATCAATCTGTGGTTATGAGGAAGAGAGCGAGATGAATCAATATTTGCTGGTAGCTGGCCTGTTGGGGGAACTCACCGCCGAGTTGCAGCGCCTTGAGCGCTGGCAAGCTGACCATCCCGGTGACGAAGCCCTGGCAAGCACCCTGCCTTTTTGTGTCGATACCCTGAGCTTTGATCAGTGGCTGCAGTTCGTGCTGATCCCGCGCATGGAGCAGCTGGTGATGTTGCAGGCGCCGCTGCCCACCAGCGTCTCCCTCTATCCCATGGCCAGCGAAGTCTACAAAGAGGATCTGGCCGAAGCAGAAGCGCTGCTGCGCCTGATCGCCCGCTTCGACCTGCTGCTTTCCGGCAAAGTGATTGAACAATGATGCCAGATCAAACCCGAGAAGATAGTGACCTGAAGCTGACCCTGCTCTATCAGGATGAGTGGCTGGTGGCGGTCAACAAGCCGTCCGGTCTGTTGGTGCATCGCAGCTGGCTCGACAAGGGCGAGACCCGTTTTGCCATGCAGATGACCCGGGATCTCATCGGCGGTCGCCATGTCTATCCGGTGCATCGCCTTGACCGTCCCACCTCCGGCGTGCTGCTGTTTGCGCTCGATCCGGTGATTGCCCGCGCGCTGACCGAAGCCTTCACCCAACGTCAGGTGCACAAGGAGTATCTGGCACTGGTGCGCGGCTGGGCACCCGAGCAGGGGGTGATCGACTATCCCCTCAAGGAGCAGCTGGACAAGATTGCCGATGCCATGAGCAACCCGGATCGCCCGGCGCAGGATGCCGTCACCACCTTCCGGCGCCTGCATCAGGTCGAGCTGCCCCACGCGGTCTCCAAGAAGCATCCCACCAGTCGTTACAGTCTGGTCAGATTGTTCCCGAAGACCGGCCGCAAGCATCAGCTGCGCCGTCATATGGATCACCTGTTCCACCCCATCGTCGGGGATACCACCCACGGGGATGGCCGCCACAACCGTTTCTTTCGCGAGCACTTTGGCTGCGAACGGCTGCTGCTGGTGGCCCGCACCCTGAGCTTTACCCATCCGGTGCTCAAGGTGCCGATTCGGATCCAGGCGCCGCTCGGTCAGGATGTGCTGCGCCTGTTTGCCGAGCTGGGCTGGCCCGCCAGCGAGAGCGACTACTAAGCGCCTGATCCTCAGCCCTGAATCGGTGGCATCTGACGCCAGCTTGCTGATAGAGTTGCTCAAAAGAGTGACTCACGCGGGGAGAGGAGAATGGCGCAGATCGATATCGTGGTAGGAACTGTCTACGGCGCAGCCATGCTGGTAGCCGAGACCTTGGCAGATGAGCTGGAACGCAAGGGGCATCACTGTTCTCTGCACGAAGAAGCACGGCTGGCGGACATCGACCCCGGCCGTTTTTTATTGCTGGTTAGTGCCACTACAGGACAGGGAGACATTCCTCCCAATCTGCAGCCCTTTGCCAGCGAGCTGGCTGACAAGGCGCCCTGGCTCAAGGGGCTGCGGTATACACTGATTGCCATGGGCGACAGCAGCTATGACCATTTTTGTGGCGCGGGCCGTCGGCTGGACGGGTTGCTGCAAGAGCTGGGTGCCACGCGAGTGATGCCCCCGCTGGAGTTGGATGCCACCGTGCACGATGAACCCGAACAGGTGGCACTCAGCTGGCTGAAAAAGTGGGATATTCAGCCCTGAATATTCTCTGAAATAGAGCCATATCAATCCCCTGATCCTTAACCGGCAGGGGATTGTTATTTGCACAAATGTCATCTCACTCAGCAAGCTTATTTCCCACTCTTATTGTCGATAGTGGCGGAGGGATATTTTCCCCTTTTGGCATTCCATCGGCGTAATGGTTTCAAGCGCACCGCAGACCCGTCCTTCAAATAAAAGTTCAATCTTGAAAGCGATCTCAGTCATGTTTTTGTCATTCGAACGTAAAATAATGACTTTGGTTCAGTCGCGAATTAATTGCTGGTAACGCTTTCAGGTTTGCTTTAATTGCTGATTTTGTTGTTTTGTTGGTCATGCATTGCCTTATTTGTCGGTTTTTTACCTGCTTGTGTTGTAGCGATCGTTTGCCGAGCGATTTGTCGCCATTTTGTGAGTCGCTTCATATTTGTCGTGAAATACGCTCCCTATAATCAACCTCGGTTATCACCAACAGGATTACATGGTGATAAGAAGTTGAATATTCAGGATCACACTCCTCACTGCGGGAAATAAGGAATATGACAATGAAAATGAAGTGGCTCCCGATTGCAGCAGCTGTTACTGCCGCCCTGGCTTCCCAAGCCGCCTTTGCCGTAGATTTCCACGGTTACTTCCGTTCCGGTGTCGGTGTTTCCGGCGACGGCGACATGGTTAAATACAACGTCAATAAAGTTGGCCGTCTGGGTAACGAAAATGATACCTACGGTGAAGTGCAACTGGGTCAGGAAGTATTCAACAAAGATGGCAAGACTTTCTATGTTGATTCCATGTTTGCCATGGCTTCCAACGGTTCAAACGACTGGGAAGGTACCGGTACTGTTTGTAACTTCGATGCCAAGCAGTGCAATGGTGATTCTGACTTCGCTCTGCGTCAGTTCAACGTACAAGCCAAAGGCTTGCTGAACTTTGCTCCTGAAGCAACCCTGTGGGCTGGTAAGCGTTACTATCAACGCCATGACATCCACATCTCCGACTTCTATTACTGGAACATCTCCGGTGCTGGTGCTGGTATCGAAGGCATCCAGGCTGGTCCGGGTAAAGTCTCTTTCGCATGGGTACGTAACGACCGTAGCGCAAAAGACGTGTTCGGCGAGTACACCAATACCGGTACCAGTGCAGCTCCAAACTACGTGAAGAACGAAGATCTGAACGTCAATACTCTGGATCTGCGTTATGCCGGCATCCCGCTGTGGACCGATGCCTCTCTGGAACTGGGCGTGGATTACGCTCTGGTTAATGAAACCAATGATCAGAAAGCGCTGAAGAAAGACCCGCAAGATGGCGTCATGCTGACTGCTGAACTGACCGCAGGCATCCTCGGTGGTTTCAACAAAACCGTGCTGCAATACGGTACCGAAGGTTACTCCAAGACCATGGCTTTCTATGGCGATGGTTCCTGGTACGGTGCTGAAGCTAAAGACGGTGCCGATGGTTTCCGTATCATCAACTGGGGCGTTGTTCCTATGGGCAACTCCTGGGAGATGGGTCACCAGTTGGTCTACGGTGTAGGCAACGAAATGTGGGATGGCAACGACAAGTACGAAACCATGTCTGCTGTTATCCGCCCGATGTACAAGTGGGATGACTTCAACAAGACCATCTTTGAAGGCGGCTACTTCAAGGACAACAACAAGTCTACCAATGGCAGCGAAGACAAAGATGCTGGCTACAAGCTGACTCTGGCACAAGCCTGGTCTGCCGGTTCCAGCTTCTGGGCCCGTCCGGAAATCCGTGTGTTCGCCTCCTACCTGGCTAACGATGAAGACAAGAAAGTCTTCGAAGGCAATACCTCCAAAGATACCTACCAATTTGGTGTTCAAGCAGAAGCTTGGTGGTAAGCAAAAGTTTAAGTTAAGTTAGTGACTGCCCCCTTATGGGGGCAGTTTTGTTTCGCCGGATCACGGCCACCGGATTATGGAGATAAGAAAAATGAAACGGGTAAAGATGTCTATTGCAGCCGTAATCACTGCGCTATTAACCGGTTGTGCCGGAAACATGGTTGTTCCTCTGCAAGAACATGGCTCGATCTTGAGCGATGCAGATCAAGCCAAGCAAGCGTTGGCCAAAGCCTCAAGCTGCTGTGTGGCGTTTAAAGATTTCAGTTATGCCCCCTTGCCTGAAGGTGAGACCTTACTGGCCATTGATGGCAAGCAACCTACTTTTCAGTTTGATGAGGGGATGAGTTACTTTGCTGCTTATCGCTTGCCGACCAACACCGGCAATCTGGCGATCAGCCTGGCATCACAGGTGAGTAAAACCGTGATGGTGCCCAAGGTTATTATGCTGGATGCCGAGTTCAAGGTGACTCGGGTCCTGGGTGAGTCAGTATTCAGCTATCAGCCTGCTCACTTGCTCGATAACGACCGTATTGAAGGGCGTGTTTTTGTTGACCGCAGCATGCCTGGCAACCCGGCCAGCGAAACATACATGATCGTTTATGCGCCCGCGGATAAGCTCTCTGGCAGCACAACAATCCTGCATCCATCAAAAGCGTTTGCTCGCGCTAATGGTACCGTTGAGCCTGATATCAAGGATCCGGTGATCCCGCACTCCCCGTGGGGTTTGGTGCAGATCAAAGTCAAAGATATGGCCCGTGGAAGTGGCCTTGAAGCGGTATTCAAACCCGAATATGCCGACAAGGTGGCCATGAGCCAGGGTCAGCAGGTTGCCGCGATAGCGACTACCGCAGCCGTTACCACAACTGCAACAGCTGCGGTCGCAGCCAAACCTGCTCCTGCCATGTTGAGTGAAACTGAAACCTTCTATCAGAGTCAGATCGAAAAAGCGGTCAAGGCGGGGGATATCGACAAGGCGATGAAGCTGGTGAACGAGGCCGAGCGGGCTGGTTCAACCAAAGCAAAAAGCGTGTTTATTGATGCGGTCAAGCGGTCGCAAAAATAGAATAATACGACCATTTATTACTGGTCAGATATATTTATTGAGGCCTCCCTTGTTGGAGGCCTTTTTAATCGGTAGACTGTAATAAATAAAAATCACACCGTTACATTGAGTTACATTGGGTTGCCATTTGATATAAATTGCATTGTTAAAATACAAAGTGAAACTGCTATTTATATGTCTTTGTAATAAAGTGATAATGCGGATTATTAACTTATATTAGAGGCGTTTTTTAGCCGCTAAACAAGTTGTGATCTTCCCTCCAAATTCAATATTCCCCCGCCTTCGAAAGCAGCAATTTATGACCCGCTGGGTTATATTCTGATGGTCAAAATAAACAAGCCCGACTCGAAGATATCTGAATGAATCAGTGCTTATTTCATCCAGATAGATCGTTCAGGGACGACAATCCATTCAGGAGCGCACACAATGTTCAAAAATGCTTTCTCTAATCTGCAAAAGGTTGGTAAGGCGCTGATGCTGCCAGTATCAGTCTTGCCAGTCGCAGGTATTCTGCTGGGGGTGGGTGCTGCCCACTTCAGCTGGATGCCGGAAATTGTCTCCCAATTGATGGAGCAAGCCGGTGGTTCTGTATTTGGCCAGATGGCCCTGCTGTTCGCAGTGGGTGTTGCTCTGGGCTTTACCAATAACGACGGTGTATCCGGTCTGTCAGCCATCGTTGGCTACGGCATCATGGTCGCAACCCTGAAGGTCATGGCACCTGTGATGGGTGTTGAAACCATCGAAACCGGCGTGCTGGGTGGTATCCTGGCCGGTGGTATCGCTGCCTGGGCGTTCAACCGCTTCTACAAGATCCAGCTGCCAGAGTACCTGGGCTTCTTCGCGGGCAAACGTGCCGTACCCATCATCACCGGTTTCCTCTCCATCGGTCTGGGTGTGATCCTGTCCGTGATTTGGCCGCCAGTGGGTGGCGCCATTGGTGCCTTCTCTGACTGGGCTGCCAACCAGAACCCGGTACTGGCCTTCGGTATTTACGGCGTGGTTGAGCGCTCCCTGATCCCGTTCGGTCTGCACCACATCTGGAACGTACCGTTCTTCTATCAGGCTGGTACCTGCGTCAACGGTGCCGGTGAAACTGTTCACGGTATCATGACCTGCTTCCTGACTGCTGATGACGCTTCCCGCGCTGCTGGTAACGGCTTCGGTCAGCTGGCTGGTGGCTACCTGTTCAAAATGTTCGGTCTGCCTGCTGCTGCGTTCGCCATTGCTCACGCTGCCAAGCCGGAAAACCGCGCCAAGATCGTTGGTATCATGGCCTCTGCAGCCCTGACCTCTTTCCTGACCGGTATCACCGAGCCGATTGAATTCTCCTTCCTGTTCATCGCTCCGGTTCTGTACGCAATCCACGCTGTACTGGCTGGCCTGGCTTATGTGCTGACCAACTCTCTGGGTATCGTACACGGTCACACCTTCTCCAACGGCTTCATCGACTTCGTGGTGCAATCACCGCGTGCCGACAACATGCTGCTGCTGGTTGGTCTGGGTCTGGTTTACGCGGCCATCTACTACGTCGTATTCAGCTTCGTTATCCGTGCCATGAACCTGAAAACCCCGGGTCGTGAAGACGAGACTGCTGAAGAGGCCGTTGGCCAAGGCAAAGACGAGATGTCTGCTGCTCTGGTTGCCGCCTTCGGTGGTAAAGAGAACATCGCTTCTCTGGATGCCTGCATCACCCGTCTGCGTGTTGGCGTGAAAGATGTTGCCAAAGTTGACCAGGCTGGTCTGAAGAAACTGGGTGCTGCCGGTGTGGTAGTGGCTGGTTCCGGCGTTCAAGCCATCTTCGGTACCAAGTCCGACAACCTGAAAACCGACATGGACATCTGGATGAAGAGCAACTAATTGGTTGCCTGAATACCAGAGTTCTTGAAGAGGGAGGCGAAAGCCTCCCTCTTGCTATTTGTGGTTGCTTGTAGCGTGTCTCGGGGCTTGGCAGGGGTTGTGTTTTCCAAGGGGCGATATGTAACGGGTTGCCCAATGGTGGCCCAACAGCACAAGGTGGTGTGCTCCGCTCACCTTATCGCACGGCATTGCCAGATAACCCCATAGCCCCATAAAGCCAGCCAATAAAAAGAGCGCCACCTGGGCGCTCTTTTGTCGAGTCGGGGGGATTAGAGTTTCTCTAGATCCCGTTCGATTTCGCTGATCTTGTTCTGCACCACTTTTTCCAGATGGCGCAGGTCGCGCAGGATCTTCTGCTTGATGTCCGGGTCGGCTTGCTGATGGACGCCCTGGGTCAGGTTGTCCAGCTCATCCACCACATACTTGAGGTTGGCGTTGATCTCGGTGACATCCTTGTACTCATGGGTACCGGAGTCGACCAGCATGGTCTTGCGCTGGCGGGGATACTTGAATTTGACACTCTTGGCGAAGAACTCGCCCTTCTGCTTCTTGAAGTAGATCTTGAGGATGTCGTGGTTGGCCTCCTGGCGCAGGGTATAGCTGTCGACGGAGGCGGGATCCTGGATCCCCAGGCTCTTCAGATTCTCGTACATCAGGCTTCCTCGGTTTGAAACGATCCTGTCCCATCCATCTTAACCGATGCCTCATGGCTTGCCTGTGACAGGGGCGCCAAAATCAAAAGGGCGCCATCAGGCGCCCTTTCATCACAGCAATGCTGATTACTCGTCGATGGAGCGCAGCAGGGCGTTGATGCCGACTTTGGCGCGGGTTTTGGCATCGACCTTCTTGACGATCACCGCCGCGTAGAGGCTGTACTTGCCGCATTTGGAGGGCAGGGAGCCGGAGACGACCACGGAGCCAGCCGGTACGCGGCCGTAGTGGATTTCGCCGGTTTCACGGTCATAGATGCGGGTGGACTGGCCGATAAAGACTCCCATGGAGATGACGGAACCTTCCTCAACGATGACCCCTTCAACCACTTCGGAGCGGGCACCGATAAAGCAGTTGTCTTCGATGATGGTCGGGTTGGCCTGCAGCGGTTCCAGTACGCCACCGATGCCGACGCCGCCGGAGAGGTGGACGTTCTTACCGATCTGGGCGCAAGAGCCGACAGTGGCCCAGGTATCGACCATAGTACCTTCGTCAACGAAGGCGCCGATGTTGACGTAGGAGGGCATCAGCACGGTATTGGGGGCGATAAAGGAGCCTTTGCGGGCTGTTGCCGGCGGCACCACGCGCACACCCGCTTCCTTGAACTGCTCGGCGGTGTAGTTGGAGAACTTGAGGGGAACCTTGTCGTAGTACTGGGCATCGTCGCCCTTGATGATGCCGTTGTCGTTGATGCGGAAGTAGAGCAGTACCGCTTTCTTCAACCACTGATGGACAACCCACTCACCGGCGATCTTCTCGGCAACCCGCGCCTTGCCGGAGTCCAGCAGGTCGATGGCTTGCAGGATGGCGGACTTGGTGGCGCTATCCACGGAGCCCGGAGTAATGGTGTCGCGGCGCTCGAAGGCCGCTTCAATGATCTGTTGCAACTCGGTCATGACAGGTTTCCTTTAAAAAATTCTGTTTGTTGTATCACACTTTTCCGACTGTTTTTAAGGGGTTGACCGGAATTCTTCCGGCCAGCGGCCATTTCTTCATCCGGTGTGCGCCAACCAGTTGTTTGGTATGGCAAAAAACGTCCGACAATCAGCCTCTTTCGAATCACTCTTCGCTTAATCCAGTACCGACTGCTGGGGATTGAGCTGGTGTACCAGTCGCTCTTCCAGCTGTTTTTGCTGCTCGGCGGTCAATGGTTCGCCATCGAGGCTGGTCAGGCTGAAAAAGTCCTCGACCCTCTCACCGAAAGTGGCGATTTTGGCGGCGTGCAGCGACAGACCACATTGCTGGAATACGGCACCGATCCGCGCCAGCAGGCCAGGAGTGTCGAGGGCTGTCAGCTCCATCAGGGTGTGGCGGCTTTCCCCTTTAGTGGGCGAAGAGCGGGGCAGGAAGACCACCCGGGTCGGTACGCTGAACTGGCGGTGGCGCCGTGACAGCGGCTTGTTGCGCAGCACCAGCTTGCCCGGCTCCTGCAGCGCTTTCTCCAGCGCTTTCTTGATGGTGGCGGTGCGGTTGGGGCTGATGGGTTCGCCGCTTGGCTCCAGTACCACGAAGGTATCGAGCACATAGTTGCTGCGCGAGTTCATGATCTGGGCGTCGTGGATGTTAAGGTTTTTCTGATCCAGCGCCGAGGCCACGGTGGCAAACAGATTCGGGGTATCGCGGCAGTAGATAAATACCTCGCTGCCGCCGCGGGTCGGGTGTTTGCCGATGATCACCAGCGGTGCCGGATTGTCGCCATGCTCGATGATATGGCGGCAGTGCCAGGCGATCTGCTCCGGGCTGTGACGCAGGAAGTAGTCGGCCTTGAAATCGGCCCAGAGCAGGTTGATTGCCTCTTCCGATACATCCCGTTGCGCCAGCAGTTGCTTGGCCTGACGCTGGTTTTCGCGAATGCGCAGCCGCATGTCGGGCGGGTTCTCCAACCCTTGGCGCAGCGCCTTCTGGGTCGCGAAGTAGAGCTCCCGCAGCAGGGTGCCCTTCCAGTCGTTCCACAGGGTATCGTTGGTGGCGCAGATATCGGCCACGGTAAGGCAGTAGAGCAGGTCGAGATGCTGCTCGTCGCGCACCTTCTGGGCAAAGTCGGTGACCACGTCGGGATCGTAGATATCGCGGCGCTGGGCGGTAACCGACATCAGCAGATGGTGGCGCACCAGCCAGGCGACCAGTCGGCTCTCGTAGCGATCCAGACCGTGCAGCTGGCAGAACTCCAGCGCATCGACGGCGCCCAGTTCCGAGTGATCGCCACGCCGTCCCTTGGCTATATCGTGGAACAGGGCGGCGATGCTGAGCAGCTCCGGTTTGCGCAGCCGGGTGAAGACCTCGTGGCAGAGCGGGTGGCTCTGGCGACTGGCCGGATTGGGAAACTGATGAATGTTCTTGAGCAGCCTGTGGGTGTGCTCATCTACCGTGTAGGCGTGGAACATATCGAACTGCATCTGGCCGACGATCAGGTTCCATTGCGGCAGATAGGCCGCCAGAATGCCGTACTTGTGCATCAGGGTGAGCGGCAGGCCGATGCCGTTGGGGTGGCGCAGCAGCGCCATAAAGAGGCGACGGCAGTCGGGTAAGTCTTGCAGCCAGCAGTTGAGTTTGCGGCGTGCCTCGCGCAGTTGGCGCAGGGTTGCCGAGTGGATGCCGGCAATCTCGGGATGCTGGGCCATCTGATAGAAGAGGCGCAAGATGGCGGCCGGTTCACGGCTAAACAGCTCCGCATCCACTGCATCGATGAGGCGGCCACGGAGCTGGAACTCGTCGGAGAGGCGGCGCACATCCATGGCGGTGTTGCCGAGAATAGCCTCGTCAAACAGCTGCAGCAGCATCTCGTTGAGCTCGGAGACCCGCCGCACCGTCTGGTAGAAGCGCTTCATCATCTGCTCGACCGGAGTGTTGCCTTCCCCTTCGAACCCCAACATCTGGGCCACGGTGCGCTGGCGATCGAACAGCAGGCGGTTATCTCCCTTGTTGATAGCCATGTGCAGGGCAAAGCGCACCTTCCAGAGAAAATTCTGGCAGTCGAGCAGTTCGCGATACTCGGCGCGGTTGAGAAAGCCGTGGCTGGTCATCTCGAACAAGGTTGTGGCGCCGAAGTGGCGGCGGGCGACCCAGGCGAGGGTTTGAATATCCCGCAGGCCGCCCGGATTGCTCTTGAGATCGGGCTCCAGCTTGTAGGCGGTGCCGAGAAACTGCTGATGACGCTCCGCCTGCTCCTGGCGCTTGGCGCGAAAGAAGGCTTCGCTCGGCCAGAAGTGCTGGGGGCCGGTGGCCTCTTTCAGTTGCCGGAAGCCCTCCTGGCGACCTGTGATGTAGCGGGCCTCGATCAGGTTGGTGGCGACAGTAATATCGGCGCGCCCCTGCTCAAGGCACTCCGCCACGTTGCGCACCGCCTGACCCACCTCAAGCTTGAGATCCCACAGTAAGGTGATGAACTCGCCGATCCGCAGCCCCAGCACCTCGTCCAGCTCGTCGCCGTCATAGAGGATCAGCAGGTCGATATCGGAGTGGGGGTGCAGCTCGCCACGGCCATATCCCCCCACCGCGATGAGGGTGAGGTCGCTCTTGTCGAAGCCGAACTTCTGCCACAGCCGGCAGAGCAGCTGATCCATGTATTCGGAGCGGGTGGCAACCAGCTCGATGATGTTGTCACCGGCATCGAAACGGGCGTGCAGCCAGCCGAGAAAGCGGCTCAGGTACTCTTTGCAGTTGTCGCGAGTGAGCTGGTCATCGGGTAACAAATGGGGGGAAAGCAGGCTGGCGTCCATGGCATCTCACACACAGTGGCAGGCAAATAGCTGAAACAGAAGTAAAAACCCCGGCGCTTTGGAAGTTCAGGGCCGGGGTTTGATGTTAGCTGTGTTTGATGAAGCGGTCGATAGTGTCATCGGGGCGCAGGGTGAGCACCTCGCAGCCATCCTCGGTCACCAGCAGGGTGTGCTCCCACTGGGCGGAGTCGCCGCCATCCTTGGTGGTCACGGTCCAGCCATCCTTCGGATTGACCTTGCAGTGATACTTCTTGCTGTTGACCATGGGCTCGATGGTGAAGCACATGCCCGCTTTCAGCTCCAGCTTGCCGCTGTTGCGGTAGTGGAGGATCTGCGGCTCTTCGTGGAACTCGGCACCGATGCCGTGACCGCAGTAGTCACGCACCACGGAGAACCCGGCCTTCTCGACGATGGGTTGAATGACGGCTCCAATCTCGGTGATGCAGGCACCCGGGCGCACTTTCTTGATGGCGGCATAGAGGCTCTCTTGCGCAACCTTGCAGAGCTGGCGGCGCAGCGGGGTGGTCTCGCCCACGATGAACATGGCCGAGGTATCGCCGTGGTAGCCATCCTTGATGACGGTGATATCCAGGTTGATGATGTCGCCATCACGCAGCTTCTTGTGATTCGGGATACCGTGGCAGATCACATCGTTCACCGAGGTGCAGATGGATTTGGGGAAGCCGTGGTAGTTGAGCGGAGCTGGAACCGCCTGTTGTACGTCGACAATATAGTCGTGGCAGAGGGTGTTCAGTTCGTCAGTGGTGACGCCAGCTTTGACATGGGGCGCAATCATGACCAGCACATCGGCGGCCAATTGGCCGGCAACGCGCATCTTTTCAATCTCTTCCGGTGTCTTGATTTTAATGGACATGGGATCTCTCTTGCGGCCTGCCGCTGGGCCTGTGAGGGCAGACAGGACAGGTAATGAAAAATAGATGCGTTTGCAATCAGGGCAAAATTTTATCCGCAACCCCCTCGTACTTCCAGTGTGATTGTCATCACAACGTCAAATCGGCGTCGCAGCATCCTCTGGCGGGATCCATATTTACACCTGTTTAGGGTGTCGGCCGGTGGTGTCCTGAACAAAGTTATGGTATAAAGCGCGCCGGAATGGGGAACTTGCGTCCCGATTTCATCACCCTTACTTAAACAACACACACACATCGACACATATGCCGGGGTGCCTTAACGGGTCGGTTATATGGGATGTGTGGAGGCCTAACCCCAATACGTAGAGGTATAAAATGGCTAAAGTTTCTATGCGCGACATGCTGCAAGCCGGCGTTCACTTCGGTCACCAGACTCGTTACTGGAACCCGAAAATGAAATCCTACATCTTCGGTGCCCGCAGCAAAGTTCACATCATCAACCTGGAAAAAACCGTTCCGATGTTTGACGATGCCATGAACTTCATCAGCTCCGTAGCTGCCAAGAAAGGCAAGGTACTGTTCGTTGGTACCAAGCGTGCCGCGTCTGAAGCCGTAAAAGAAGCCGCTGAGCGTTGCGACCAGTTCTATGTAAACCACCGCTGGCTGGGCGGTATGCTGACCAACTGGAAAACCGTTCGTCAGTCTATCAAGCGCCTGAAAGATCTGGAAACCCAGAGCCAGGACGGTACCTTCGACAAGCTGACCAAGAAAGAGGCGCTGATGCGTACTCGCGAAATGGAAAAGCTGGAGAAGAGCCTGGGTGGTATCAAGAACATGGGCGGCCTGCCTGACGTTCTGTTCGTTGTCGATGCCGACCACGAGCACATCGCTATCAAAGAAGCCAACAACCTGGGTATCCCGGTAGTTTCCATCGTTGATACCAACTCCAACCCGGACGGCGTTGATTACGTCATCCCGGGTAACGACGACGCTATCCGTGCTGTTCAGCTGTACCTGAATGCTGCTGCTGACACCGTACTGGAAGCTCGCGCTCAGGACATCGTTGTTCAAGCTGAACAAGATGGCTTCGTTGAAGCTGAGTAATTGATAAGGACTGCAAAGCCCTTATTAACCAAGCTGATGTAATTGGTTAGCAGGGGCCCTTGTGGCCCCTGTTTCTTGTCAATTCAAGACCGAGGATACTGGACATGGCTAACGTTACTGCCGCCCTGGTAAAAGAACTGCGCGAGCGCACTGCCGCTGGCATGATGGATTGCAAAAAAGCACTGGAAGAAGCTGCTGGTGATATCGAGCTGGCAATTGAGAACATGCGCAAATCCGGTCAGGCCAAAGCCGCCAAGAAAGCTGGCCGTATCGCCGCTGAAGGCGTTATCTTTGCTCGCACCGAAGGCAACGTTGCCGTCATGATCGAGCTGAACAGCGAAACCGACTTCGTCGCCAAAGATGCCAGCTTCATGGCAATGGGCCAGAAGATCGCTGACATCGCTGCGACCCAGAAAATTGCTGACGTTGACGCGCTGAAAGCCGCTGACTTCGGTAACGGCGAATCCGTCGAGCTGACCATCACCAACCTGATCGCCAAGATCGGTGAGAACATGAACCTGCGTCGCGTGATGCTGGTTGAAGGTGACAACCTGGGTACCTACGTTCACGGTTCCCGCATTGGTGTTATCACCAAGCTGACCGGTGGTTCTGCCGAGCTGGCCAAAGATCTGGCCATGCACGTTGCTGCCAACAGCCCGCAATTCGTCAAGCCTGAAGACGTGTCTGCTGAAGTCGTTGCCAAAGAGCGCGAAATCCAGATCGACATCGCCATCAACTCCGGCAAGCCGAAAGAGATCGCCGAGAAGATGGTTGAAGGCCGCATGAAGAAGTTCACCGGTGAGGTTTCCCTGACTGGTCAACCGTTCGTGAAAGATCCTTCCATGACCGTTGCCGAACTGCTGAAGAAAGAAGGCGCTGACGTTGTCTCCTTCACCCGTTTCGAAGTGGGCGAAGGCATCGAGAAGCAAGAGACCGATTTCGCTGCTGAAGTTGCAGCCCAAATCGCGGCCGCTCAAAAGGCCTAATCGAACCGGTTTTTCCGTTTCCCCAGACCGCGACTTATGTCGCGGTCTTTATATGACCAGGAATCAGTGACATGAGTACCAATCCCAAACCTGCATACAGACGTGTTCTTCTGAAGTTGAGTGGTGAAGCCCTGCAAGGATCCGAGGGTTTCGGCATTGATCCGGCGGTGCTGGAGCGTATGGCCCAAGAGATCAAAGAACTGGTTGAGTTGGGTGTTCAGGTCGGTCTGGTCATCGGTGGCGGCAACCTGTTCCGTGGTGCCGGTCTTGCCAAAGCGGGCATGAACCGCGTGGTGGGCGACCACATGGGTATGCTGGCAACCGTGATGAACGGTCTGGCCATGCGTGATGCCCTGCATCGTGCTTATGTGAATGCCCGTCTGATGTCTGCCATCTCCCTGCAAGGTGTCTGTGACTCCTACAGCTGGGCCGAGGCAATCAGCCAGCTGCGTGCTGGCAAAGTCGTTATCTTCTCTGCCGGTACCGGCAACCCCTTCTTCACTACCGATTCTGCGGCTTGCCTGCGCGGGATCGAGATCGAAGCTGATGTGGTGCTCAAAGCCACCAAGGTTGATGGTGTATACAACGAAGATCCGGTCAAGAATCCGGATGCCGTGCTGTATCATGAACTGAGTTATGATGAAGTTCTTGAAAAAGAGCTCAAGGTGATGGATCTTGCTGCCTTTACCCTGGCACGTGACCATGATCTGCCGATCCGCGTGTTCAACATGAACAAACCGGGTGCCCTGCGCCGGGTTGTCATGGGTGAACCGGAAGGCACTCTGATCCACCACGTTGGTAAATAAGATAAAAGTGAGCCACCTTGCGCTCTTATCCTATCCATCACGTCAGTAAATAAGATAGACACGGGCCGTGTAGCGGCTCGTTCGCCAAAAGGAAAACCACTGTGATCAACGAGATTAAAAACGACGCCAAGGACCGTATGGGCAAGAGCGTAGAAGCGCTCAAGACTCAAATGTCCAAGATCCGTACCGGCCGCGCTCACCCGAGCCTGCTCGACGGCATCCAGGTTGAGTATTACGGTGCTGCCACTCCGCTGAAACAGTTGGCCAACGTCGTGGCAGAAGATGCTCGCACCCTCTCCATCTCCATTTTTGACCGCTCCATGATCCAGGCGGTAGAGAAGGCGATCCTGACCTCCGATCTGGGCCTGAACCCGTCCAGCAATGGCCAGACCCTGCGCGTGCCGCTGCCGCCGCTGACCGAAGAGCGCCGTCGTGACCTGACCAAGATCGTCCGTGCCGAAGCGGAAAACGCCCGTGTTGCCGTGCGCAACATCCGTCGTGACGCCAACGCCGACCTGAAAGCGCTGCTGAAGGACAAAGAGATCTCCGAAGACGACGACCGTCGCGCTCAGGAAGAGATCCAGAAACTGACCGACTCCTACATCAAGCTGGTCGATGAGGCCCTTGCCGTAAAGGAGAAGGAGCTAATGGAAATCTAACCGTCTGAAAGGTATATTACGAGCGCCGTGTAGTGCCCCTGCACGGCGCTTTTGTCTTTGTGGGAGAATTACATGTCGCTTTTGGCTGCGTTGGGTGATTGTGCCAACTCGTCTTTACCCCGTCACGTCGCCATCATCATGGATGGTAACGGTCGCTGGGCCCAGAACCGAGGCAAGATGCGGGTTTATGGCCACAAGGCGGGCGTCAAGTCAGTGCGCGAGGCCGTTACCTTTGCTGCGCGTGCCAAGATCGAGGCATTGACCCTGTTTGCATTCTCCAGCGAGAACTGGCGCCGCCCGGAAGGGGAGGTCAGTGCCTTGATGGAGCTGTTCATCACAGTGCTGGGTCGTGAGGTGCAGAAACTGCACAACAACGGGATCCGGCTCAAGGTGATTGGCGATACTGCTCGCTTTAGTGAGCGGTTGCAGGCCAAAATCGCCAAGGCGGAAGCCTTGACCGCCAATAACAAGGGCTTGACCCTGAACATTGCGGCCAACTATGGCGGCCAGTGGGATATCGTCCAGGCGGCCCGCAAGCTGGCTAAAGCAGTGGCGGCCGGTGAACTGGCCGCTGACGACATTGATGAATCCATGTTGACCCGCGAGGTTTGCATGGCCGATCTGCCACCCGTGGACCTGTTGATCCGCACCGGTGGCGATCATCGCATCAGCAACTTTGTGTTATGGCAGCTCGCCTATGCCGAGCTCTATTTTACCCCGGTATTGTGGCCCGATTTCAACGAGGCCGAGTTCAGTGAGGCGGTCGCCTCTTTCGTTGCCCGCGAGCGTCGCTTCGGTTGCACGGGTGAACAGATACGGGAATTGATCGCCGAGCAGCAGACCGGCTAAACCCCGCTCCCAAGAGAGAGGTTTCTTTTGCTAAAACAACGAATTATTACTGCTTTGATGTTGATCCCCCTGGTGTTGGGGGCGCTCTTCTTTCTGCCATTGAAATTTTTTGCCCTGTTGGCAGCGCTGGTGTTTTTGTTGGCCAGTCGCGAATGGAGTGGGTTTGTCTCTGCTGCTCCGCAGCAATGGTTGCCCATCGTATTTTGTCTGTTGCTCGGTGCCAGCCTCTTTTGGTTGCCGGTGGAGCAACTCTGGACGCCCCACCTGCACCCCCTCGTGATGGGCGTGCTCTGGACTGCGGTAAGCTGGTGGCTGCTGGGTCTGCTGCTGGTACTGCGTTATCCCCAGAGCGCCAAGCTGTGGAAAGAGTCTATCTGGCTCAAGTCGCTGTTTGGTCTGGTGACCCTGGTTCCTTTCTTCTGGTCGCTGGTCGCCATCCGTGGTTACAACTTTTACCATGACCCCATGATGGGCGCCTGGATCCTGTTGTTCGTGATGGGACTGGTCTGGGCGGCAGATTCTGGCGCGTATTTTTTCGGCAAGGCGTTCGGTAAGCACAAGCTGGCACCGGCTGTGAGTCCGGGCAAAACCATCGAAGGAATGTGCGGCGGCCTCTTTACCGCCAGCCTGCTGGCCATCGGTGTCACCTGGTCGATGGGATTTGTTCCTGCCAAGATGATCACCGTGCTGTTTTGCTCTCTGCTGGCGGTGCTAGCCTCCGTACTCGGTGATCTGACCGAGAGCATGTTCAAGCGCGAGGCGGGCATCAAGGACTCCGGCACCCTGTTGCCGGGTCATGGCGGGATTCTCGACCGGATCGACAGCCTGACCGCCGCCCTGCCGGTGTTTCTGCTCAGTTATCTGCTACTCAGTCAGGAGTTTTGATGCACAAGTCACTGGTTATTCTGGGAGCCTCCGGCTCCATTGGTCAGAGTACCTTGAAAGTGCTGCGCCATAACCCGGGCAGTTGGCAAGTGTTGGCGTTGACCGCCGCCCGCAACGTGGATGCCATGTTGCGCGACTGCCTCGAATTCTCCCCCCGTTTTGCCGTGATGGTCGATGAGGATGCCGCCCGTGAACTGGCTGCCCGTCTGAAAGCGCACGGCAGTGCGACCCGGGTCATGTCTGGTGCCACCGCCCTGTGCGAGGTGGCCGCCCATCCCGATGCCCATAGCGTGATGGCCGCCATCGTCGGTGCGGCTGGTCTGGCCCCGACCATGGCCGCGGTGCGTGCCGGCAAGCGTATTTTGCTGGCCAACAAGGAGGCGCTGGTGATGTCCGGTGCTTTCTTCATGGAAGCCGTGCGCGAACATGGCGCCGAGCTGCTGCCCATCGACAGCGAACACAACGCCATCTTCCAGTGTCTGCCGACTGCCGTGCAGCGCCAGCCCGGTTTTTGCGATCTGGCGGCGGCGGGGATCAGCAAGATTTTGCTGACCGGTTCCGGCGGTCCGTTCCGTTACACCGAGATCAGCGATCTGGCGAAGGTGACGCCGGCGCAGGCCATCGCGCATCCCAACTGGTCGATGGGGGCCAAGATTTCGGTCGACTCCGCCACCATGATCAACAAGGGGCTGGAGTACATCGAGGCGCGCTGGCTGTTCAATGCGGCGCCCGAGCAGATCCAGGTGGTGATCCACCCGCAGTCGGTGATCCACTCCATGGTGCAGTACAAGGATGGCTCCGTGCTGGCCCAGCTTGGCAATCCGGATATGTGTACCCCCATCGCCCATGCGCTGGCTTATCCCAATCGCATCCCCTCCAGTGTGGAACCTTTGGATTTCTTCAGTGTCGGAGAGTTCAGCTTTATCCGGCCTGATTACGATCGCTACCCCTGTCTGGCGTTGGCCATCAATGCTTGCCAGAAGGGACAAGCGGCGACCACTGCGCTCAATGCGGCCAACGAGGAGGCGGTTGCCGCCTTCTTGGCCGGGCGCATCGGCTTTATGGATATTGCCCGGATCAACGAGGCAGTGATGCTGGCGCTGGAGAGCAGCGTAGTCGGCTCACTCGATGATCTGTTTGCCCTGGACGGTGCGGCAAGAGCCCGTGCTCACACTTTGATTGAGGAGCTTGGCTGATGGGCGGTGTGTTGTGGAATATCGGTGCCTTTGTTGTTGCGCTGGGCCTGCTGGTCGCAGTGCACGAGTTTGGTCACTTCTGGGTGGCCCGTCGTTGTGGCGTCAAGGTTGAGCGCTTCTCCATCGGTTTTGGCAAGGCGATCTGGCGCCGGATGGGTAAAGATGGCACCGAATATGTGCTGGCGCTGATCCCGCTCGGTGGTTACGTCAAGATGCTCGATGGCCGGGTCGATGAACTCAAGCCCGGTGACGAGCAGTATGCCTTCAACCACAAGAGTGTCTGGGCGCGGATGGCGATTGTCGCCGCAGGCCCCATGGCCAACTTTGTCTTTGCCCTGTTCGCCCTCTGGCTGATGTTTATCATCGGGGTGCCGAGCGTCAAGCCGGTGATCGGTGAAGTGCGTCCGGCATCCATCGTGGCCGAGGCGGGTGTGCTGCCGGGGATGGAGATTGTCGGGGTCGGTGATGAGCAGACCGGTGACTGGGAGAGCGTCACTTACGCCCTTATCAGCCATCTGGGTGATGATGCAGTCACCCTGAAAGTGCAGGCACCCAATACCAGCTATGCCACCGATAAAACCTTGTCGCTGACCGGCTGGACCTTCGATCCGGATAAAGAGTCGCCTATCGGTAGCTTGGGGATCGTCCCCCTGAGTGGCAAAGTGCTGCCAGTCGTGGCTGCCGTGGTGGCCAAGAGTGCCAGTGAAAAGGCGGGGCTGCAGGTCGGTGACCGTATCAAACAGGTCGGCGATCAGCCTATTACCGCGTGGGCCCAGTTTGTCGAGTTGGTGCAACAGGCACCGGGCGAACCCCTGCAAGTGGTGGTTGAGCGCAACAACAGCGCTCTCAACGTGACCCTGACCCCGGATAGCCGCAAGGTGCAGGGCAAGCTGGTAGGATTCGTCGGTCTCTCGCCACAACTGGTTCCATTACCGGATGAATATCGAATTCTGTTACAGTATGGGCCTTTGCAGGCGCTGTGGCATGGCGCGGACAAGACCTGGAGCCTGATCACGCTCACCTTTGACATGATTGGCAAGTTGATCGGTGGCATCGTGTCGCTGGACAACCTGAGTGGCCCCATCTCCATTGCCAAGGGCGCCGGCAGCAGTGCCGACTATGGTCTGGTCTATTTCTTGAGTTTTCTGGCGCTGATCAGCGTCAACCTGGGAATTATCAATCTGTTCCCCCTGCCGGTGCTCGATGGTGGCCATCTGGTCTATTTCCTGATCGAAGCGGTCACCGGCAAGCCGGTATCAGAGAAAATACAGGAAGTGGGTTTCAGGATCGGCGCCGCCATTCTGATGTTATTGATGGGCATTGCGCTGTTTAACGATTTCGCTCGCCTCTGAGGCCAGAGCATCAACAAGGACACATAAGAACAAAATGGCTGTTAAAAAAGCATTGGTGTTGAGTTGCCTGCTGGGTGCCAGTTTCCTGGCCCAGGCGGCCCCTGCCTCTTTTGTGGTGCAAGATATCCAGGTCGAAGGTCTGCAACGGGTGACCCTGGGTGCCGCACTGTTGAACCTGCCGATCCGGGTCGGTGATACCGTCGATTCCGTGGCTCTGGCCAGCGCCATCAAAAAGCTCTATGCCTCGGGTAACTTCGAGGATGTGAAGGTTTACCGTGACGGCCAGGTATTGCAGGTGATGGTCAAGGAGCGTCCGACCATCTCCAGCATCGAGTTTGCCGGCAACAAGGATATCAAAGAGGAGCAACTGACCCAGAGTCTGGAGTCCTCCGGTATCCGTGTGGGCGATCCGCTGGATCGCACCGTGCTCACCTCCCTCGAGAAGGGACTGGAAGATTTCTACTATGGCGTGGGTAAATACTCCGCCAAGGTCAAGGCCATCGTCACCCCGTTGCCGCGCAACCGGGTCGACCTCAAGTTCACTTTCGTGGAAGGGGAAGCGGCCAAGATCCAGCAGATCAACATCGTCGGCAACAGCGTCTTCCCTGAAGAGAAGTTGATTGCCCAGCTCTCCCTGCGCGACGAAGTGCCCTGGTGGAACTTCACCGCCGATCAGCGCTATCAGAAGCAGAAACTGGCCGGCGATATCGAGACCCTGCGCTCCTACTACATGGATCGCGGCTATATCCGCTTCCAGCAAGAGTCTACCCAGGTCTCCATGACCCCCGACAAGAAGGGCGTCTACGTCACCCTCAACATCAAGGAAGGGGATCAGTACAAGGTCTCCGGTGTCCAGCTCAAGGGTGACCTGATCGATCGCGGTGGCGAGATGAAGGGATTGATCCCGATCGCTGCCGGCAGCATTTACTCTGCCAGTCAGGTGACTCATACCGAAGAGGTGCTCTCCAAGTTCCTCGGCCGTTACGGCTACGCCTATCCGAAAGTGGTCACTTTCCCGCAGGTCAATGACAAGACCAAGGAAGTCGAGCTGATCGTCAACGTTGAGCCGGGCCCCCGTGTCTATGTGCGCAATATCAACTTCAGCGGTAACGCCACTACCGAAGATCAGGTGCTGCGTCGCGAGATGCGCCAGATGGAGGGCACCTGGCTCTCCTCCGACAACATCGAGCAGTCCAAGAGCCGTCTCAACCGCCTTGGCTACTTCGAGAGTGTCGAAGTGGACACCAAGCGGGTACCGGGCAACGATGACCTGGTTGACCTCGACTTCAAGGTCAAGGAGCAGCCTGCTGGCTCCATCAACGCCGGTATCGGTTACGGCACCGAGTCAGGTCTGAGCCTGCAGGCGGGGATCTCTCAGAATAACTTTATGGGTACTGGTAAAACGGTCTCTATCAACGCCAGCACCAACGACTACTCCAAGAACGTTGACCTGAGCTACAACGACCCCTACTTCACCGTGGATGGTGTCAGCTTGGGTGGGCGGGTCTACTATAACCAGTTCCGCGCCGATGATGCCGATATCGTCGATTACGAGAACGAAACCATCGGTTTCCGTCTCTCCAGCGGCTTCCCGGTCAACGAGTTCAACCGTCTCGACTTCAGTACCGGTATCGAGAGCACCAAGCTGAGTCGTCCCTCATTCAATAGCCAGAACTATCAGGAGTGTCTGAAGGACAATCCGGATACTGATGGCAATACCTACTGCTGGGATCAGTGGAACGATAACCGCCAGTCGGTGCAGATGGATCAGTTCTGGAATCTCTACTCCCAGGATGGTTCCAATCTCGACTTCGTGACCATCGATGTGACCGCTGGTTGGACCCGCTCCACCCTGAACAAGGGGATGTTCCCGACCGCCGGTGACCGCCAGCGTGTCAACGCCAAGGTGACCGTGCCGGGGATGGAACTGCAGTACTACAAGCTTTCCGCCGAAGATGCCCACTACTTCCCGCTCGATGCGGATCATAACTGGGTGATGATCGGCAAGGGGCGCGTCTCCTACGGTAACGGCTATGGCGATGACCCCATGCTGCCGTTCTTCGAGAACTACTATGCCGGCGGTTTCGATACGGTACGTGGCTTCAAGAGCAACACCATTGGTCCCAAGGCGATTTACAAGACCTACAACAAACCGGGGGTTGGCACTTGTACTGGCAGTCAACCTTGTGAGACCGGCAGTTATGAAGGTTCCGACACCTCGGTGGGCGGTAACGCTCTGGCCGTTGCAACACTGGAGCTGGTCTTCCCGACCCCGTTCGTCTCCGAGACCTATCGTCCGCAGATCCGTTCCACCGTTTTTATGGACGCAGGTACCGTCTGGAGCACTGATTTTGCCAACGGAGCATATCCTTGCGCCGCCGGTTCTGATTGCAACTATCTGAGCCAGGACTACTCCAGCCCGGGCAATATCCGGGTCTCTGCCGGTGTCTCCCTGCAGTGGCTCTCGCCGATGGGCCCGCTGGTGTTCGCCCTGGCCAAGCCGATCAAGAAATACGAAGGGGATCGTACCGAGTTCTTCTCCTTCAACATCGGTCGTACTTTCTAAGCAGAGTTTCGCCCCCACCCATGCGGTGGGGGTCTTCAATGATGGGACGCGCGGTATGCGTGCCTCACCAGGTAACAAGACGGTCCTAACGCCGCTTGCATAATCGGGTAAATCAGGTAGCCCTCGCCATGAGGGAACAAGGAGTAAGTGTGAATAAAGCGTTGAAAGTAGCTGGTTTGAGCTTTGCACTGATGGCTGCCGGCATGGGTTCTGCCTTCGCTGAGACCAAGATCGCCGTGGTTGATATGGGCGAAGTCTTCCAAAAGCTGCCCCAGCGTGAAGCCGTTGCAGCCAAGCTGAAAGGTGAATTCGAGCCGCGTATGCGTGAGCTGCAAAAGCTGGAACAGGAAGGCCAGAAGCTGGTCGAGAAGTTCCGCAAGGATGAAGCCTTCATGAGCGCCGAGCAGAAGAAGCAGAACCAGGAGAAGCTGGCCAAGCTGCAGATGGAGTTCAACCAGAAGCGTCAAGCCTTTGAGCAGGACAACGGTCGCCGTCAGTCCGAAGAACGCAACAAGATCCTGACCAAGGTGCAGGCTGCTATCGATTCCATCGCCAAGAGCAATGGTTACGATCTGGTGCTGGAGCGCAATGCCGCCCCGTATGCCGCCAGCAAGCTGGACATCTCCGGCCAGGTTATTTCTCAGGTAAGCAAGAGCAACTAATTGATGGCATTCACTCTCGCACAGCTGGCCCAGCAACTGGGGGCCCAGGTCCATGGCGACGGAACCCTGGAAATCCGCAAGGTAGCGACACTGGAAAAGGCCGGGGAGGGGGATATCACCTTCCTGTCCAACAAAAAGTACCGGCACTATCTGGAGCAGAGCAAGGCGACCGCCGTGCTCATTACAGAAGCGGATCTGCCATTTTGTCCCACCAATGCCCTGGTGCTCAAAGACCCCTATGTGGGCTTTGCCCGGGTAGCCCAACTGCTGGACACCACCCCGCAGCCGGCCACGGATATTCATCCGAGCGCCGTTATCGCGGCTGACGTGCAACTGGGCGAGAGAGTGGCTATCGGCGCCAATGCAGTGATCGAATCCGGCGTCGTGCTGGGTGACGATGTACGCATTGGCCCGGGCTGTTTTGTTGGCAAAAATACCCGGCTGGGAGCGCGCTCCCGGCTGTGGGCCAACGTTACCCTCTATCACAATGTGACCATGGGCACCGACTGTCTGGTTCAATCCGGCACAGTGATCGGCGCCGATGGTTTCGGTTATGCCAACGAGCGTGGCGAGTGGATCAAGATCCCCCAGCTCGGCGGTGTGACTATTGGCAACCGGGTCGAGATCGGTGCCTGTACCACCATTGATCGCGGTGCGCTGGAAGATACCCGCATCGCTGACAACGTCATCATCGACAACCAGTGCCAGATCGCCCACAACGTGGAGATCGGCTATGGCACCGCCGTGGCGGGCTCTACCGTGATGGCTGGTAGTCTCAAGGTCGGCAAATACTGTATCATTGGCGGCGCTTCCGTCTTTAACGGGCATATGGAGATCTGCGACCAGGCCACCGTTACCGGTATGGCCATGGTGATGCGACCCATTACCGAGCCCGGTGTCTACTCTTCCGGCATCCCTCTGCAAACCAATAAAGAGTGGCGCAAGACCGCCGCCCGGGTGATGCGTATCGAAGAGATGCACAAGCGGTTAAGCAAGCTTGAGAAGAAGCTGGATCAAGAATAATCACGATTGGTATAGGGTACTGTTTTGACTACTGAAAAGAAGAGCCTGGGTATCCAGGAAATCATGGATCTGCTGCCCCACCGTTATCCGTTTCTGATGGTGGATCGTGTAGACGACTACGAGATCAGCGATGAGCGCAAAACCCTGCGTGCCATCAAGAACGTCTCGTTCAACGAGCCGATCTTCCAGGGGCACTTCCCGGCCAAGCCGGTGTTCCCGGGCGTACTGATCCTGGAAGCGATGGCACAGGCCACCGGTATCCTGGCCTTTACCATGGTGGGCAAGCCGTCTCCCAACGAACTCTATTATTTTGCCTCAATCGACAACGCTCGTTTCAAGCGTCCGGTCGGCCCCGGTGACCAACTGGTGCTGGACGTGGAGTTCCTGAAAGAGCGTCGCGGTATTGCCAAGTTCACCGGTGTCGCCACCGTCGACGGTGAAGTGGTCTGTACCGCCGAGCTGATGTGCGCCAAACGCGAGGTTTAACACACGTGATCGACCAGACTGCCATCATTCACGATACTGCCATCGTCCATGAGTCTGCCGTGATCGGTAAAGGGGTTGAAATCGGCCCCTTTTCTGTCATCGGCGCCGAGGTGGAAATCGGTGACAACACCTGGGTAGGTTCCCATGTGGTGATCAAGGGCCCGACCAAGATTGGTTGCGGCAACAAGATCTTCCAGCACACCTCCATCGGTGAGGATTGCCAGGACAAGAAGTACGCCGGTGAGCGCACTTTCCTTGAGATCGGCGACAACAACGTCATTCGCGAGAACTGCACCTTCCACCGTGGCACCATTCAGGATCAGAGCCTGACCAAGGTGGGCAGCGGCAACCTGTTCATGGTCAACGTTCACGTTGCCCACGACTGCATCATCGGTGACAACTGCATCTTCGCCAACAACGCGACCCTGGCGGGCCACGTGGTGATCGGTGACTTCGTGATCTTTGGTGGTCTCTCCGCCATTCACCAGTTCGGCCGCGTCGGTTCCCACGCCTTCGTCGGTGGCTGCGCAGCCCTGAACAAGGACGTGCCGCCTTACGTGATGGCTGCCGGCAACTACGCCAAGCCGTTCGGGGTCAACTCCGAAGGGCTGCGCCGTCGCGGTTATACGCCTGAGGCTATATCTGCCGTCAAGCGTGCCTACAAAGAGATCTTCCGCTCCGGCAAGACCATCGAAGAGGTGCTGCCGGTGCTGATCGAGATGGCGCAAGCCGAACCGGCCGTCCAGCTCTATGTGGACTTCCTCAAAGATAACGAGCGCGGGATCATCCGTGCCTGATCCGGTTCGTATCGGTATCGTCGCCGGAGAAGTCTCCGGCGACATTCTGGCTGCCGGTCTGGTGCGCGAGCTGCAGGCCCGCTACCCGGATGCGCAGTTCGAAGGGATCGCCGGGCCGCGTATGCAGGCCCTCGGCGTCAAGGCGCTGTTCGAGATGGAAGAGCTCTCCGTCATGGGGATCACCGAGGTGCTGGGCCGTCTGCCGCGCATCCTCAAGGTCCGTCGCGAACTGCTGCGCCACTTTATTGCCAATCCGCCCGATATCTTCATCGGCGTGGATGCACCGGATTTCAATATCGGAGTGGAGCTGAAACTGCGCCGCGCCGGTATCAAGACGGTTCACTATGTCAGCCCCTCTGTGTGGGCCTGGCGCCAGAACCGCATTCACAAGATCAAGGCCGCCACCGACATGGTGCTCGCCTTCCTGCCGTTCGAGAAAGCCTTTTACGACCGTTTCGACGCCCCTTGCCGTTTTGTCGGTCACACCATGGCGGATGATATTCCATTGGTGCCGGATCAGGCGGCCGTGCGTCGCAATCTCGGTATCGATGCCAATCGCCGCTGGCTGGCGGTGCTGCCGGGCAGCCGCACCGCAGAAGTGGGCTTTATGTCCCCCCTGTTTCTCGAGGCGTGCAAACACCTGACGGTGCGCTATCCGGATCTCGGCTTCATCGTGCCGCTGGTCAACCAGAAACGGCGTGAGCAGTTTATGGCCATCAAGGCCGAGGTAGCGCCGGGTCTCGACATGGTGCTGCTGGAAGGGCAGGGCCGCGAGGCGATGATCGCCGCCGACGTGGTGATGCTGGCCTCCGGCACCGCGGCACTTGAAGCCATGCTGGTGAAAAAGCCGATGGTGGTGGGTTACAAGCTCAAGCCCTTCAGCTATTGGCTGGCCCAGCGACTGGTGAAGACCGAATTTGTCTCTCTGCCCAACCTGCTCGCCGGTCGCATGCTGGTGCCGGAACTCATCCAGCACGAGTGCACAGCGGAGAATCTGGTGGAAGAGGTGAGCAAGTACTTCGAGCACGACAACAGTGCGCTGGTCAACACCTTCACCGAGCTGCACCAGCTGATCCGCTGCAATGCCGACTCGCAGGCCGCCGATGCGGTGGCGGATCTGCTCGGCAGATAACGCTATTTCGGACCGTCGATTGCGCCGCGCAGCCCGTTAATCCGTTTTCCGAGCGGTGATGCCGCGCCAGTCGACCCCTGTCAGGCCCCACGGGGCCTGTTTTGATTCAAGGCTACAAGATGATGATCGATATTCCTGACGACAAGCTGGTTGCCGGTGTGGACGAAGTGGGCCGTGGCCCCTTGGTGGGTGACGTGGTCACCGCTGCGGTCATTCTCGATCCCGCCAATCCGATCGCGGGGCTCAACGACTCCAAGAAGCTCTCCGAGAAGAAGCGCCTCGCCCTGTTTGACGAGATCAAAGAGAAAGCGCTCGCCTGGGCCATTGGTCGCGCCACTCCGGAGGAGATCGACGAGCTCAACATCCTGCATGCCACCATGCTGGCGATGCAGCGAGCCGTGGCGGGGTTGAAGGTCACCCCCGAGCTGGTCTTTATCGATGGCAACCGCTGCCCAAGTTTGCCGATGGAGGCGCGTGCCGTGGTCAAGGGCGATAGCCTGGTGGCCGCCATCAGCGCCGCCTCTATCCTCGCCAAGGTGACCCGCGACGGCGAGATGACCGAGCTGGACAGCCGTCATCCCGAATATGGTTTTGCCCGTCACAAGGGTTATCCGACTGCGGAGCACCTCGCCATTCTGGCCGAGCGTGGCCCGTTGCCAGAATATCGCAAGAGCTTCAAACCGGTGCGCCGCGCACTGGGGATCGAGTAGACCATGTCATTTAGTTTGAGCAGCGAGAGGAGATGACGATGGCTGACCCCCGTTTTATCCACCTGCGAGTCCACTCCGACTTCTCCATGGTCGATGGCCTGCAGAAGATCAACCCCATCGTCGGGGCGGCTGCGGCCAACAACATGCCGGCGCTGGCGCTGACCGATCAGATGAACATGTGTGGTCTGGTGCGCTTCTATGGCGCAGCCCACGGCAAGGGGATCAAACCCATCGTCGGTGCCGACTTCTGGGTGCAGAGCGATGAGCTCGGCGACGAGCAGTTCCGTCTCACCCTGCTCGCCATGGATAACGACGGCTACCAGAACATCACCCTGCTTATTTCCCGCGGTTACCAGCGCGGCCACGTGCAGGGTCGTCCGGTTATCGACAAGAGCTGGCTCGCCGAGCATGCCAAGGGGGTGATCGTCCTCTCCGGTGGCCGCGAGGGGGATGTGGGCAAATTCCTGCTCAAGGGCAACCGGCAGATGACCGAGCAGTGTGTCGCCTTCTATCAGACTCACTTCCCCGATGCCTACTATCTCGAACTGCTGCGCACCGGTCGACCCGACGAAGAGGTCTATCTGCACATGGCGGTGGCCATCGCTACCGAGTTCGAGCTGCCGGTGGTCGCCACCAACGAGGTGGTGTTCCTTAACGCCGATGACTTCGATGCCCACGAGATCCGGGTTGCCATCCACGATGGCTATACCCTGATGGACAAACGCCGTCCCCGTCGCTACAGCCCCCAGCAGTACCTGCGCAGTCAGGAGGAGATGGCGGAGCTGTTTGCCGATATCCCCGAAGCGCTGGAAAACACAGTGGAGATCGCCAAGCGCTGCAACGTGACGGTGCGTCTTGGCGAGTACTTCCTGCCCAACTTCCCGACCGGTGACATGACCACCGAAGATTTTCTGGTGGCCAAATCGAAAGAGGGTCTGGAGGAGCGTCTCGAGTTCCTGTTCCCGGATCCGGCGGTGCGGGCCGAGCGTCGTCCCGAGTATGACGAGCGTCTCGATGTTGAGCTGAAAGTGATCAACCAGATGGGCTTCCCGGGTTACTTCCTCATCGTGATGGAGTTTATCCAGTGGTCCAAGGACAACGGCATCCCCGTTGGCCCGGGCCGGGGCTCGGGTGCGGGCTCTCTGGTGGCCTACGCCCTCAAGATCACTGACCTCGACCCGCTGGAATTTGACCTGCTGTTCGAACGTTTCCTCAACCCCGAGCGGGTATCCATGCCCGACTTCGACGTCGACTTCTGCATGGACAGGCGCGATGAAGTGATCGAGCACGTTTCAGATATGTATGGTCGGGAGGCGGTCTCCCAGATCATCACCTTCGGCAGCATGGCGGCCAAGGCGGTGGTGCGGGATGTGGGCCGGGTGCTGGGCCACGCCTACGGTTTTGTCGATCGTATCTCCAAGCTGATCCCGCCGGATCCGGGCATGACGCTTGCCAAGGCATTCGAGGCTGAGCCCAAGCTGCCCGAGCTCTACGAACAGGATGAGGAGGTCAAAGACCTCATCGACATGGCTCGCCGCCTGGAAGGGGTGGTGCGCAACGCCGGTAAACACGCCGGTGGCGTGGTGATCGCACCCACCAAGATCACCGACTTTGCGCCGCTCTACTGCGATGACGAAGGCCATCACCCGGTCACCCAGTTCGACAAGAACGACGTGGAGTACGCCGGGCTGGTGAAGTTCGACTTCCTGGGTCTGCGGACCCTCACCATCATCGACTGGGCGCTCGGCATGATAAACCCGCGTCTTGCCAAAGAGGGCAAGCCGCCGGTGGACATCGCCGCCATCCCCATCGATGACAAGAAGTCGTTCGACCTGCTGCAGCGCTACGAGACCACGGCGGTATTCCAGCTGGAATCCCGCGGCATGAAGGATCTCATCAAGCGGCTGCGCCCCGACTGCTTCGAAGATATGATCGCACTGGTGGCCCTGTTCCGACCGGGCCCGCTCCAGTCAGGCATGGTGGATAACTTCATCGACCGCAAGCACGGTAATGAAGCGATCTCCTATCCGGACGAAAAGTGGCAGCACGAGAGCCTGAAACCGATTCTGGAACCGACTTACGGCATCATCCTCTATCAGGAGCAGGTGATGCAGATCGCCCAGACCCTGGCGGGCTACACGCTGGGTGGCGCGGACATGCTGCGCCGGGCGATGGGTAAGAAAAAGCCCGAGGAGATGGCCAAGCAGCGGGCCGGTTTCGAGGAGGGCGCCGTCAAGAATGGCGTCGATGGCGAACTGGCGATGAAGATCTTCGATCTGGTGGAGAAGTTTGCCGGCTACGGCTTCAACAAATCCCACTCCGCCGCCTATGCGCTGGTCTCCTACCAGACCCTCTGGCTCAAGACCCACTTCCCGGCCGAGTTCATGGCGGCGGTGATGACCGCCGATATGGACAACACCGACAAGATCGTGACCCTGGTGGATGAGTGCCAGCGGATGGGGCTCACCGTGATCCCGCCGGATGTGAACACCGGTCGCTATCGCTTCTCGGTCAACGAAGATGGCCATATCGTCTACGGGATCGGGGCGGTGAAAGGGGTCGGTGAAGGCCCCATCGATGCGATCTTGAGCGCCCGGGATCAGGACGGCCCGTTCCGAGATCTGTTCGACTTCTGTAACCGGGTCGACATCAAGAAGCTCAACAAGCGGGTGATGGAGAAGCTCATCCTCTCCGGCGCCATGGATCGGCTCGGCCCGCACCGCGCCGCCCTGATGGCGACCCTGGAGGAGGCGATGCGTGCCGCCGAGCAGCACGCCAAGGCGCAGGCGGTGGGGCAGGTCGACATGTTCGGCGTGCTCACCGAAGAGATTGACGACGTCAAGAAGGCGTTTGCCAACGTGCCGCACTGGCCTGACAAGGTGTGGTTGGAAGGGGAGCGCGAGACCCTCGGGCTCTATCTCACCGGCCACCCCATCAACCAGTACAGCAGCGAATTGCGTCGTTATACCTCGGGTCGCCTGTGCGATCTGCATCCCACCTCCCGCGATACCGTAACCACGGCGGCGGGGCTGGTGATTGCGGCCCGCAGCATGGTGACCAAGCGTGGCAACAAGATGGGGATCTTCACCCTGGACGACCGTTCCGGTCGCCTCGATGTGACCCTGTTCAGTGAAGCGCTGGAAAAATATGAAGAATTGATGCAAAAAGACCGCATTTTGGTGGTTTCTGGACAGGTCAGCTTTGATGACTTCTCCGGTGGCCTTAAAATGTCGGCTCGAGAATTACTGGATATCAACGATGCGAGGGAGCGTTTTGCCAGAGCAATCCGCATCTCCCTCGATGAACAGCGGATTGATGATCGCTTTTTCCCGCGTTTGTGCGAGATTTTGGAGCCCGCCCGTGCCGGAGTCTGTCCGGTTCAGGTAAACTATCGTCGCCCCGGCTCCCGGGTGCGATTGACGCTCGGTACCGAGTGGCGGGTGACGCCCACCGATCAACTGATAGATGACTTGCGAGTCCTGCTTGGACGAGAGCGGGTTGAATTGGTTTTTGATTAGAGGTTCTAAGGCCCTATGAGTCTTTTTCTGGATTTTGAACAGCCGATTGCCGAGTTGCAGGCGCAGATTGATGAACTCAAACATGTGAGTGAAGGCAATCACGCCGTGGATCTGAAAGACGAGATCCGCCGGCTGGAGAAGAAAAACGAAGAGCTGACCAAGAAGATCTTCGGTGATCTGGGTGCCTGGCAGGTATCCCAGATGGCGCGTCATCCCCAGCGCCCCTACACCTTTGACTATATCGAGCATATCTTCACCGATTTCGACGAGTTGGCTGGCGATCGCGCCTATGCCGATGACAAGGCTATCGTCGGCGGCATCGCTCGTCTCGACGGTGAGCCGGTGATGGTGATTGGTCACCAGAAGGGTCGTGAGACCAAAGAGAAGATCAAGCGTAACTTCGGCATGCCGCGTCCGGAAGGGTACCGCAAGGCCCTGCGTCTGATGGAGATGGCCGAGCGCTTCAAGATGCCGATCATCACCTTTATCGACACCCCGGGCGCTTACCCTGGCGTCGGTGCCGAAGAGCGTGGCCAGTCCGAGGCGATTGCCCGCAACCTGAAAGTGATGGCCGGTCTGACCGTGCCGGTGGTCTGCACCGTGATCGGTGAGGGTGGCTCCGGTGGTGCGCTGGCCATTGGCGTGGGTGACCGCGTCAACATGCTGCAGTACTCCACCTACTCCGTCATCTCGCCGGAAGGGTGTGCCTCCATCCTGTGGAAGAGCGCAGACAAGGCTTCTGTGGCTGCCGAAGCGATGGGGATCACTGCCCAGCGTCTGAAAGAGCTCAAGCTGATCGACCACGTGATCGACGAGCCCCTCGGCGGTGCCCACCGCGATGTGGAGAAGATGGCCAAAAACCTCAAGGCTCGCATCAAGCAGGATCTGGACGCCTTGCGTCCGCTCGATACCGAGCAACTGCTGGAGCAGCGCTACCAGCGTCTGCTGGGCTACGGTTACTGCTAAGCGCAGCCGTCACCCCCGAGTATTCAGGCCCCCGTCATCGACGGGGGCTTTTTATTGCGGTTGATCTGTCATTCAGGTGAGTGCCCCAACGCGCCCTGAAACGGCGCCGCTCACTCTTCGCGGGTGAGGGGCAGGGTTGGTATGCCACGCTGTTGGTGAGGGCTGTCAGGGACTGTGGCAACGCGTTGTCTGTCGCCTGCCCGCTGCATCCTGCGGCATCGCTAGCGATGGCATGACAAGCCACGTGATCATCCTATTGCGGCATAAAAAAGCGCCCCGACTATGCGGAGCGCTTTTACAGGTGTCTGGCGGTATTACAGTTCAATCTCGTCTGTAAGACCTTCATAGGCGATATCGATGGATTGCAGCTCCTTCTGCAGGCGATGTTTGTCTTTCAACGCCTCGATTTCACGCCATTTACGTTTTTTTCCCGTTGTCCCGCGGCTACGCGAACCGAGTTCAACCACCTCGTCATAATCGAAGTTGAACATTTCCATGGCTCCCTCCTTGGTTTTTATCGTTTTCACCACCCGTATAACATAACGAATCTGAAATTAAAACGTTTTCGTGACGACTCTATGACAGCGCTAAAAAAGCCCATGAAAAAAAACCGGGCCCCTTGGTAGGGGCCCGGTTTTTATCAGAAAAAAGAACTGATTACAGACGGCTTGCCAGCATGGTTTCCAGCTTGCCCTGGTCGATGGCGAACATGCGGATGCCTTCGCCCAGCTTCTCGTGAGCCATGGCATCCTGGTTCAGTTCCCAGCGGAATTCGGCTTCGGTCATCGGGGTCGGTTTGGCCTTGCGCTCACCGGTGTAGTCCAGTTTGCGTACCACGGCGCCTTCGGTCTTGCTCAGCTCTTCCAGCAGGGCCGGGCCGATGGTCAGGCGGTCGCAACCGGCCAGTTCCAGGATCTCGCCGGTGTTACGGAAGCTGGCGCCCATCACGACGGTCGGGTAGTCGTGCTGCTTGTAGTAGTTGTAGATGGAGGTGACGGAGACCACGCCCGGATCTTCGCTGGCGGTGTAATCACGGCCATTTTTGGCCTTGTACCAGTCGAGGATGCGACCCACGAACGGGGAGATCAGGAAGGCACCGGCTTCGGCACAGGCACGGGCCTGGGCGAAGGAGAACAGCAGGGTCAGGTTGCACTGGATACCCTCTTTCTCCAGAACCTCGGCGGCACGGATCCCTTCCCAGGTGGAGGCCAGCTTGATCAGAATGCGGTCGTTGCTGATGCCGGCTTCGTTGTAGAGACGCATCAGTTTGCGGGCCTTGGCGATGCTGGCTTCGGTATCGAAGGAGAGACGGGCATCCACTTCGGTAGAGATACGGCCCGGAACGATCTTCAGCACTTCCAGACCGATGTTGACGGCCAGCTTGTCGCCCGCGTCGATGATTTGCTGTGCCTTGTCCTGGCTCTGGGCTTTGGCCCACTTGATGGCGTCTTCGATCAGCGGAGCGTACTCGGGGATCTCGGAGGCCTTCAAAACCAGAGAGGGGTTGGTGGTGGCATCGATGGGCTGATAGCGTTTGATGGCTTCGATATCACCGGTGTCGGCAACAACAGTGGTCAGGGCTTTCAGCTGGGTTAATTTATCGGCCATAGCGAATATCATCTCTTAATGAGGGAGTAATCCCTGGGTTGCGGGCTTGAGACGGTGGTTCTGAAATAAAATTACAGGATCTTGGTGCCTCAGGCTCAGAAAAGCGCGATGGGGGCGGCCCATCGTCATTGCCTGCCTAATTAATACTGATGTGTTGCATCCTGCAATAGGGGCGCTTGGTTGTTAAACATTCAGGCTGTTGAGTTATCCCGTTTTATGGCTTGAAACTATATGATTAGTAAGGTTTTTTACATTTCCTCCCGACCTCGCTCCGGTTTGCTTTCAGCTGAACTTTTTTAGCCAATATCCATATTTGTGTCGTCGATCACATAAATTATCTCGCTACGTACTTGAAATTTAATTACAGCGAAAACGTTTGGCGAAATATCGCCGTTTGAAAGCCATTTCATGCAAGCGTTTGCGTTTTCGGATAGCTCATCGGGGATATATCAAAATGGTTCTCTTATGGGGCTTAATGGAGGCCTGTCTGATTGAATTATTGAGTTTGTTGAAAGTTTGCGATTTAAATGGAGCTTTATGGGCTTTTACCGTTCGTTTTTTGTGTCTCGCGTGACCGGGATCACTATTCCGGGCTCTCCCGCTGTGCTAGATTCCGCCCCTTTAGCGAAACGCTAATTAAACGACAGACAGAAAACGGTCAGCGCAGACTGACCATGGATGTGAATAACAACGAGAGAATTATGGACACCTTGATTGCGATGCTAAACGACCTGATGTGGGGAGCCGTGCTCATCTACCTGCTCATCGGGGTCGGTATCTTTTTCACCTTCCGCCTGGGTTTTATCCAGATCCGTCACTTTGGCCACATGTTTTCCGTGCTGAAAAACAGTCGTAAATCGGACAACGCGGGCATCTCCTCTTTCCAGGCCCTCTGTACCAGCCTTGCCGCCCGTGTCGGCACCGGCAACCTGGCCGGTGTGGCTGTCGCCATCTATCTGGGTGGCCCCGGCGCCATCTTCTGGATGTGGCTGATTGCCTTTATCGGTATGGCGACCGCCTTCGTCGAAAGCACCCTGGCCCAGCTCTACAAGGTCAAGGATGAGGATGGCAACTACCGTGGTGGCCCGGCCTACTACATGGAGAAAGGCCTTGGCATGCGCTGGATGGGGGTGGTCTTCTCGCTCTGCCTGATCCTGGCATTTGGTCTGGTGTTCAACGCGGTGCAGGCCAACTCCATCAGTCTGGCGATGAAGGTGGCGTTTGGCATTCCTGACTGGGTCAGCGGTCTGGCGCTGGTGGCGCTCTCCGGCCTGATTATCTTCGGCGGCATTCGTGGCATTGCCCGTTTTGCCGAGCTGGTGGTGCCCTTTATGGCGCTGGCCTACATCTTGCTGGCGCTGGTGATCGTGGCGATGAACATCACCGAGTTGCCTCATGTCTTCATGCTGATCATCAAGTCCGCCTTCGGGATTGAGCAGGCAGGCTCAGGTGCGCTCGGTTATGCCATCTCTCAGGCGATGATCAACGGTATCAAACGCGGTCTCTTCTCCAACGAGGCGGGGATGGGCTCTGCGCCCAACGCTGCGGCGACTGCCACTCCCTATCCGCCGCACCCGGCCTCTCAGGGTTATGTGCAGATGCTGGGGGTCTTTATGGACACCATCGTCATCTGCAGCTGTACCGCCGCCATCATCCTGATGTCCGGTCAGTTTGAGCCGGGCTCCGGCGTGACCGGTGTCGAGCTGACCCAGCGGGCGCTCTCCTCCCAGATTGGCAGCGGTGGCAACATCTTCATTGCGGCGGCCATCTTCTTCTTCGCCTTCACCTCTATCGTGGCGAACTACTCCTATGCCGAGACCAATCTGGTGTTCCTCGAGCACAACCACAAGGGTGGCCTGATGCTGTTCCGGGTGTTCGTGCTGGGGATGGTGATGTTCGGTGCCGTGGGTGAGTTGCCGATTGTGTGGGCGATGGCGGATGTCTCCATGGGACTGATGGCTATCGTCAACCTGGTGGCGATCCTGCTGCTCTCCAGCGTTGCCATCAAGCTGGCCAAGGATTACAACGACCAGCTCCGGCTGGGCAAGGTGCCCACCTTCGATGCCAACAAATACCCCGAGATCCGCTCCCAGCTGGAAGAGGGGATCTGGGACAATCCGACCAAAAAATAACAAGCGGTGAGTCAAACCTCTTGATTAAAACCTGAAGGGGGAGCCGGTGGCTCCCCCTTCTTTTATCGCGCACTCGTTGGCTGTTGATCCCAGCGCTGGGCGAGCTGTCTGACACGCCGTCGCAACTGGCGCCAGCAGCGCCCTTGTTGCCGTTCGCTGAGGGGGGCATAACGCCAGCGGCGATAGAGCCAGGCCGCCTGCAACAAGGGGTGGGCAAGGTCGGGACGCAGCCGTGCCAGCCGCTCGCACCATGCCCCCATGCTCTCGGCGGGCTCTGGTGGGTAGCCGCTGCGTTTACCCCGTTTGATCAGGGGCTGCCAGATGCGCCGCTCTGGCGGCAGGCGGGCGGGCAACAGCAGGGGCAGGCTCACCAGCAGGGCGACCAGCATCAGGCTGGCGAGGATCAACCAGGGAGTGTGCCCCGCCAGTGCGGGCCAGCGCAGGCCGATTTGTTGCCAGAGCTGACCCGCATCGTAACCAATCACCCAGCGACTCCACTGGTAGTCGATATTGTTGCCCCACCAGCGCAGCTGATTGAGCAGAGCCCAGTTGCGATAACGCTGCAAAGCAAGCGGGTCGGCGGCGGTAAACTCGTCGCTTAGCGCCTCCCTCACGCCGCCTTCAATGCGCTCCGGTGCCACTGCCGCTGTGGGGTCGATTCGCCGCCATGTTCCTCCTTCATCGAGATACTCCACCCAGGCGTGAGCATCGAACTGGTGTACCGCCAGATAGTTGCCTCTGGGATTCCACTCGCCGCCGAGATAACCGGTGACCAGCCGTGCCGGAATACCGGCGGCGCGCAGCACGAAAGCGGTCGCCATGGCGTAGTGGCCGCAAAAGCCGCGCTTGGTATCGAACAGGAACTCATCCACCCCGTCACGGCCAAGTCGTGGCGGGGTCAGACTGTAGTAATAGGATTGGCTGCGAAACTGCGCGAGCAGGGCGGCGACCAGCGCAGCGCGTTCTGGATAGCGCACAGCCAGCCCTTGGCCGTGAGCTCGCGCTCTCGGGTTGCCCTCGGCTGGCAGCTGCAGGTTGCGCTGGGCGGCTTGGTTGTCGTCCTCGGGCTGCACTTCGCCGCGGCCAATGCGATAGCGGATCGCCACCTCGCCGCTTCCCTGACGATAGAGGGTGTCGAGAGGGGTAAGCAGCACCGGGCCCGCCAGTAGACGGGGATCACTCAGGGCGAAGGCCCAGCGGTGGCGCTGGGGCTCGGCGATCACCTCGTAGCTCCCGGCGGGTAACGGGTTATCTGCCAGTTGAGTACTGGCCTGAGAAGAGGATGCCAGAAGGGTCAGCCCGGTCTGCACCGGCACTGTCTGCTGCCACGCTTTGACCTCGGGTCTCAGCAGCCAGCGCTGACCATCGAAAACTTCTTGGCGCATCACCGGAAAGTAGCGCTCGCGGACAGGGGGCGGACCATCGGCAAAGGTGACCCGAAACGCCAGTTCCGAGGAGTTGACCAGTTCGCTGATATCGCCGGGGGCCAGCTCTTCCGAGAGGCCCGACAGGGCGCGGCTGGTGGTGGGCATCTGCCAGAGGGGCGGGAGCCTCGGCAGCAGCAGAAACAGAGTGATGAGCAGGGGAAGCGCCAGCAGCAGGGTACCCCCCGCACTGCGCCAAGGCTGTTTCTGCTCGGGAGCGACGGCGGCCACCAGCGCGGTCACTGCCAGCCAAAGTGTCACTGCCATCCCGGCCGTCCAGCCGATGCTCTGTCGCTGTACCAACGCCAGCGCGATGAGGAAGAAGGCGAGCAGCAGCACCTGCTCGATATCCCGCTCGCACCGTACCTCGATCATCTTGAGGCTATAGCCGAGCCAGAGCAGATTGATCAGGGCGGGCAGGGTGCCCAATGTGCGCCACTGCAACCCCAGCAACACCACGGTTGTGATGGCCAGCAGCGCCAACCCGCGGGCAGGCAGGGGCGGCCAGCCGCGCCACAGCATCATGGCCCGGACGCCGAGGGTGATGGCGCCCACTGTTACTACCCAGAGTTGCAACTGGGGCCAGAGCGCAGTGACCAGCAGCAGCTGTTGCAGGGCGATGAGTGGCAGTAGGCGGCGGTTATCGAGCAGCATCTGGCGTGCTCTTCGGTGGTGTTGCATCGAATTGGGCCAGTGCCAGCAGGCAGCGCTGCACAAAGGCGGCACCGCTATCGGGCCCCAGCGTCTGGTTTGCCAGCGTCAGGGTAAAGGGGATGCCCCGCTTGCCGTAATCGGCGCACCACCAGGCCAGCACCGCCAGCCGCAGCTCCAGATCCCCGCCCGCGACCCGCTGCAAGGTGAGGCGAGTGTCATCCTGCTGAGGTTCATTGAACTGCTTGGTCAGCAGGCCGCGCCCCTGGGCAAGTTGTTTCCAGGCGACCCGGCTCAGTGGTTCACCGGCCTGATATGTCCGCAGGGTATCAAAGTCACCGAGAGTGGCCGGAGCGGGCTGGCCCTGATTCCCCTCGCTTTCGGTCGCATGTTCCCCTCTTAGCGCCCCGAATGCCGGTTTGGGGGAAAGCCAGCCCTCCAGCTGCAAGTCCAGCAGGGACCAGCAGCGAAACAGACCGAGGGGGTAGCGGCTCTCGACCCGCAATCGACCAAGGGGCAGTGGCCCGCGGCGAGAGCCCGATACCGGCAGGATAACTGTGCTGGACACAGCGTCGGCCTGTGCCAGCCAGAGGGTCCCTTCGTTGAGGCTAAAGCTGAGTGCCTGTACCGGGCGCGGGCTCTGCACCAAGATACGGATAGGAAGCTGGCTACCCGCTTCCCCCAGCACCAGCGGGCCACCCAGCAGCTCCAGCCCCAGCAGGTTGCGGTGGGTGAGCCACATGGCTGCCATAAACAGGCTGCCGAGGCAGTAGGCCACCAGCAGTACCAGATTGTTCTGGTAGTTGGTGCCTAGCAGATAGATGGCGAGCAGCACCAGCAGATAGAGCAGCCCCATGCGGGTGGGGAGGATAAAGAGGCTGCGGGTACCCAGCGTGATCTGGCGGGCCGGGGGAATGCGGCGGTCGAGCCAGCGTCGCTGCCAGCGGGCTCGCCACTGCTGCCAACGGTTTAGCAATTTGCTCATCAGGGATTGTCCGGATCGACCTTGGCCAGCAATCGCTGGCTCAGGGGACAGGCTTCGCCGTGCTGTACGCCAAAGCTGCCCCGCAGCCGATGCTCGGCCACATAGGGGAAGACTGCCTGCACATCCTCCACCGTGACAAAGCGCCGCCCCGCCACCAGCGCCCAAGCACGGCTCACCGCCAGCAAGGTCTGGGCTGCCCGGGGGGAGAGGGACTGTGGCAGATCCCCATCAAAGCGGCTCTGGTGCACCAGCGCCAGCAGGTAATCGAGGGTGGCATCGGAAACATGGATAGCATCACCTTCCGCTTGCAGGGCAGCCAGCTCGGCGGCATCCAGCATGGCGGGCAATGGGCCGCTCGGCTGGTGGCCCCTCAGTAGCTGGCGCTCCGCTTCTCGCGGCGGAAAACCCAGCGAGAGTCGCACGGCGAAGCGGTCGAGCTGGGATTCCGGCAGCGGATAGGTGCCCGCCTGATCCGCCGGATTCTGGGTGGCGATGACGAAAAACGGATCGGGGAGTGGGTGCGTGTGGCCCTCGATGCTCACCTTGCCCTCGGCCATCGCCTCCAGCAGTGCGCTCTGCACCTTGGGGCTGGCACGGTTGATCTCGTCCGCCAGCAGCACCTGGGTGAAGATGGGGCCGGGGTGAAAGGTGAAGTGCTGCTGGCGGGGATCAAAGATCTGCAGGCCTAGCAAATCGGCGGGTAGCAGATCGGCGGTGAACTGCATCCGCCTGCATGCCAGCCCCAGCACCTGCGCCAGCGCGTGGGCCAGGGTGGTTTTGCCCATGCCGGGCAGATCCTCGATCAGCAGATGACCGCTCGCCAGCAGGGTGACCAGTGCAACCTTGAGCTGCAGCGGTTTACCCAGAATCACCTGTTCCAGCGCCGTCAGCACCGCCGTGATCTGTTCCTGTGATTTCACTATTCCTCCCGCTTTCGGCTTGTCCGTATCTTGCTTCTCTGTTTTGGCTCCTACAGCTTATACGCCAGTCGCTCAGGGCGGGCTCAGTACGCCGTAAAACCATAGAAATGGCCCGTTTTTTCAATGACTTCACACCGACTTCACAGTTGTTCACGCTCAGCTCACCAAGCGTCCTTATGATGCACTTCTCAACTCACCACAAGACAGATGTCATGAAACAACCAACAACTCTCTCGCTGCTGACGCTGGGTTCCCTGCTGATCTCTTCATTCGCTTCTGCTGCAGAGGATGCTTCTCTCACCGCCATCGTGGACGGCGCCATTCAACCCGTGCTCAAGGAGTACCGGATCCCGGGAATGGCGGTTGCCGTACTGAAAGATGGCAAGGCCCACTACTTCAACTATGGCGTTGCCAACCGGGAGAACGGTCAGCGCGTCAGCGAGCAGACCCTGTTTGAAATCGGCTCGGTCAGCAAGACCCTGACCGCGACCCTCGGTGCCTACGCCGTGGTCAAAGGGGGCTTCAAGTTGGATGACAAGGTGAGCCAGCACGCAACCTGGCTGAAAGGCTCTGCCTTTGATGGTGTGACCATGGCCGATCTTGCTACCTACAGTGCAGGCGGTTTGCCGTTGCAGTTCCCTGACGAGGTGGATTCGGATGACAAGATGCGTACTTATTATCGGCAGTGGTCACCGGCCTATCAGCCGGGCAGCCATCGTCAGTACTCGAACCCTAGCATCGGGCTGTTCGGTCACCTTGCCGCGCATAGCCTTGGCCAACCCTTCGAGCAACTGATGAGCCAGACCCTGCTGCCCAAGCTGGGTTTGCATCACACCTATATCCAGGTGCCGGAGTCGGCCATGGCGAATTATGCCTACGGCTACTCGAAGGAAGACAAGCCCATCAGGGTCAATCCGGGCGTGCTGGCTGACGAGGCCTATGGCATCAAGACCAGCTCGGCGGATCTGCTCGCCTTCGTGGAGGCCAACATCAGCGGGGCTGATGACAAGGCGTTGCAGCAGGCCATCTCCCTGACCCATAAAGGGCACTACTCGGTAGGCGGGATGACTCAGGGACTGGGCTGGGAGAGTTACGCCTATCCGGTGACCGAGCAGGCATTGCTGGCGGGCAACTCTCCGGCGGTGATTTACAATGCCAACCCGGTCAAATCTGTTGCCGCGTCCCAAGAGACGGAGGGGGCGCGACTCTATAACAAGACGGGTTCGACCAACGGCTTCGGTGCCTATGTGGCCTTTGTGCCCGCCAAGGGGATTGGCATCGTGATGCTGGCCAATCGCAACTACCCCATCGATGCCAGGGTGACGGCGGCTCACGCGATCCTGAGCCAGCTGGCGAAGTGACAGTGTGGTTGTTCTGACCGAGATAGCTACGCTGGGGTGACCCGGCGTAGTTATTTGCGTTGTCCACTGCCGCCGTCCTTAGCCTCATTGCCTAAACGGCTCGTGATTTGAAAGTATATTTCCTGACAGGAATGTACCGATCGCCATCTCTTCACTAGGTGAGGGCGGTGGGCCCACCATATAGTTCCCCCCATTGCGGCCCTGTCCGCTGTCATGTTCATTACGTTTGTTACCACCTTGGCGCCGCCACTGTTCGCCTGTCGCTGTGATCTGGCTGGTATCAGCACGCCAATCTGTTATGGAGCATCCATGCCTGTATTCCTGTTGTGCACTTTTCTGATGATCATCCTCTATCCGGTCGGGATCGATCTCTATCTGGTCGCCGTGCCCCAGATTGCCGATACCCTGCAGGCTAGCGAGGCGCAGATCCACACCGCCTTCTCTATCTATCTGTTCGGTATGGCGGCCACCGTGCTGCTGGGGGGGATGATTGCCGATCGCTACGGGCGGCGCTGGGTGGTGCTCGGGGGGGCGCTGATTTTTGTCCTCGCCTCGCTGGTGGCAGGCAGTGCAGAGGGGATAAGTCAGTTCTATTTCGGCCGTTTCTGGCAGGGAGTCGGGGCCGGTGCGCTCTATATCATGACCTTTACCGTGCTGCGGGACGTGCTGTGTCAGGAGCGGCTGGCGATGGCACTTTCAATGATTAACGGGGTCATCTGCGTGATCCCGGTGTTGGCGCCGGTGCTCGGTTACCTCATCCTGTCCCATTTTGACTGGCGCGGGATCTTCGTGGCGATGGCGCTGGTGGCTGCCGTCAGCGGTCTGGTGAACTTGCTTCTGCTCAAAGAGACCCGCCCGGCGCGGCAACCGGACAGTGGCGCTGCGCTGCCCTTTGCCCTGCTGCGCTCGCCGCGCTTTATGCTGCTCTCCCTGCTGACCAGTGCCAGTGTGACCGCCATTCTGGTCTATGTCAGCGTCTCGCCGCTGATCCTGATGAAGGAGTTTGGCTTCACTACCGAGCAGTACTCCATCGTGATGATGGTGATGGCCGGCGTGAGTATGTCCACCTCCTTCCTGACGCCCCTGCTGTTGCGCTGGTTGGGCAAACAGAAAGTGCTGGCTGTGTCTCATCTCTCCTATCTGCTGGCGGCGTGCTCACTGTTCGGCAGCTGGCAGGCGGGGGGCGATATCCATCTGTTGCTGCCGGGGTTTGCGCTGGTCTGTGTCGGGTTCTCCTGTGGCTTCGGGGTGGCGATGGGGGAGGCGCTCGATGGTTGCCAGCATAACGTGGCGTTCGCCAGTGCCGTGCTCTGCATCATGCAGATCAGCCTCTCCGGCCTCTACATATGGCTGCTGGGTCAACTTGGCTTTGCCCCGACCGAGATGCTGATCTGCGCCTTGCTGCTGGCACTGCTCAGTTACCTGGCTGTCAAAGGGCTGTTACCATGGCTCGCGCTTCGTGAAGCGCGGTCGCAGGGCTGATGGAAGATGAGAGGGGATATGCGCAATCTGGGTGAACTCGATTTGAACCTGCTGGTGGTCTTCAAGTACCTGATGCAGGAGCGCAGTGTGGCAGGGGCGGCCAAAAAGCTCTGTGTCACCCCGTCGGCGGTGAGCAAGTCCCTCGCCAAATTGCGGGAGTGGTTTGACGATCCCCTGTTTGTGCGGGTGCGGCAGGGATTGCAGCCCACCAACCTCTCCCTGACCCTGGAGGAGGAGCTGAAGGTCTGGTTCCAGCTCACTGACAGCATCACCTCGCTCAATAGCGAGGCGATCCCCGATGGTGCCCGCTTCACCCTGGTGATGGAGTCCCCCTTCTACATCAGCTTCCTGAGCGATCTGCCCATGACCATCTACCAGAAGTACCCCAACTCGGTGGTCAGGATGCTGGGGTGGGATCACCACTCCCTCAACGACATCGTCAATGGCGATGCAGATCTCGGCTTTTGTGCCCGCGAGACCCATGGCCGCTCTCTGGCCAAGGTCAACCGCTTGCCTTATTACATCGATCATGAGGTGCTGTTCACCGATCGCCCGGTGGTTTTTCTGCGCAAGGATCACCCCTTGCTCCAGCAGAAGTGGTCGCTGGAGAACTTTCTGGCCTGCCCCCAGATCAGCATGGTGTGGGAAGCGAACGATACCTGGGCTCTCGACAGTCTGCTGGAGGACGAGGGGCTGAAGCGGGAGGTGCCCATCATGGTCTCCAGCTTCGAGCAGGCGCTGCATATTGCCTCCCAGTCGAGCCACGAGCTGATCGCGGTGGTGCCTTCCTACTGCGGGGGGTATGCGGCCAAGCACCATGCCAATCTCATTGCCATGCCCTTGCCACTGCCGGAGAAACTCTATCAGCAGTTGGGGATCGCATTTATCCTGCTCTGGCACAAGCGGCACAATCAGGATGCCAAGGTAATGTGGCTGCGCAACGAGATAAGGCGGCTTTACAATCGCGAGTCGGAACAATCTAATGGATAAAAACCGGAGCGTTTGCTCCGTTTTTTTATGCGCGCTGAATAGCTGATACTGATAAAAATGTATTTATATTGGTACATTTCCTTAACATAGATTCCGTAATGGAACGTTCTGACTTCCTGTTTTGCTATAGACTCTATACCTCCCTCTGTTAGATACTGCCACTTATAATAAACGCCTCTGCATTGCACTGAAAATATTTTTTTCTGTGTATGCCAGAGGCTACGCAGTAATTACAATGTTAATAATGTTGACTTATTTGACATTGTTACCATTTTGTACATCTGGATGTTTATTCAGGGGACGTCTATTAGTATTTGAACCCTCATGAAGTAAATCATTACGACTTTTATTTTTCTTTATACCAGAAAAGCTCTATTTGACCCCATGGTTATAGCAGTAAAGGTTCGATGTAGTTGGTGAGTGGAACTAAAAAGGTTGTTTATATGATTAATTGCAAAACTATAACGGTCACCAGTTTGTTGACCGTATTTCTCTGTGGCTGTGCCAAGAATACTGTTCACTCTGATGGCTCACAGACTATTGCACTTAATAAAGGTGCGATTATCCATTCAGAAGAGATTACCAGCCATTTCTTCTTTTCTGATGTCGACTTCGGTCTAAATGACAAAATTGATGCGGCAGCTATTTGTCATGGTGTTGAAAATGTCGTGCAGATAGAGACAAAACGGGGATTTTTGGACTCTGTCTTTGGCAGTTTGAGCGCAGGCCTGTATGCGCCTCGTACGACAAGAATTGATTGTGCAGGATGACAAAAAGAGGAGACAAGGTGTGATGAAACTGAAGAGTATATTGTTGGTTGTGAGCTGTGTGGGGGCTTTGTATGGTTGTGGCGGTGGCTCCGACGAATCCAAAGTCTCTGTGGTAAAACAGAGTAATACAAACACTCCACAACAATTGGTCAATATTGATGGTGAAATAACCCCCCACGATGCTGAAAGTATTTATTCCATTCCGGCCAATCTTTATAAATCTCAACTAATAAATAGTGATGGTACATTAGGTTTGGCTGGTTTAGCTTTAAACTATAACTTTGGATCAAAACAGAAAGATAATTGGCAAGTCATGGTGGATGACGGTCACTTATTCAGTGTGTGGTTTACAGGATTTAATAAATTAACCAAGGTGCCGGGTGAGCTGGTTGTGAATAGAGTGAGCAGAAGTCATAGCGCACCATCAGTCGAACAGAGCAGGGAAAAAATATCTATTGCGGCTAATAAGTTGAGGATGGTGGATGAGGTAAAAAAGGCCCCTAATGGGCTTGATTTATCTTTGATAGGGACGGCCAGTTATGCCAACTGGTCTGGTAAAATAAAATTAACACCGATAGAAATCAATCTTGTTAATACAGCCAGTTGGCATCCCAATAATGGACTTGCAACCGATATGCTGGGTAATGTGGAGACTACCCGCAATGGGGATATGGTGACAGTTACCCTGGAGTTGCCTGCCGCCGGATGCACATTGGTTGGCCGTAATAATGTGCCACGCTCTCGTCGTGACATAGTTGCTTTTAGTGGATTTGATCAATGCCAGTTTGACCCGGCAAAGGGGGCTAACTGGACGCCTAATGATTACTACAATAACGAAGCGTTAGCCAAGGGCAGGGATGGTGTGGTCGCTCATATAGCAACCTTTAAAAATGACGGAGGGACAGAGATGCTGGTGATTGGTTTCCCGAATCTGGAAGGTCTCTTCTTTGTGGTGCCAAAGAGCTAGGCAAAAGTTTGGCCAGTCGTCACAAATCAGGTTGATGGCAGTGCGGGAATTATAGCCGCTAACAAAACTAAGTTGATTCGAACGATACCAGTCCCCACATAGCCGGCATGACACGAAAAATCATCAGTAACCAGCTATGGAAGTCCTTGCAGCCACTTCTGCCACCTCACCAGCCTTCGCCACGGGGTGGCCGTCCACGCCTCGATGACTATGCCGTTCTCAACGGTATTCTGTTTGTCCTTACTACCGGGATCCCGTGGGAGGACTTACCCCAGTCTTTGGGTTTTGGCAGCGGAATGACGTGCTGGCGTCGCCTACGTGATTGGCAAGCTCAAGGCATCTGGCAGCGACTTCACGTGGCGCTCCTGAGCCAGCTACATCAAGCTGGCCACATCGACTGGAGTAGAACAAGCCTCGATGGCGCGAGCGTAGCCAGCCCCCGGGGGGCCAGGAAACAGGACGTAACCCGACAGACAGAGGCAAGCTGGGCAGTAAACGACACATAGTGGTGGACCGTCAGGGCATACCGCTCGCAGTGCTTGTATCAGGCGCCAATCGCCATGACTCGATAATGTTTGAGCCCTTGTTGGATGCACTTCCGGCGTTAGCAGGTAAGAGAGGGCGACCACGATGTCGACCTGACAAGCTACACGCAGACAAAGGGTATGATTTTCGCCGTTGTCGAGATTATCTGAGGCGACGGGGTATCAAGGTTCGTATTGCCCGGCGAGGCATCGATAGCAATGAGCGATTGGGTTGTCATCGCTGGGTTGTAGAACGCACTCATGGTTGGCTAGCAGGCTTTGGGAAGCTACGAATACGTTTCGAGCGACGGTTGGATATCCATCTCGCCTTGTTGACGCTGGCTTGCGCCGTTATCTGCCTACGCTTTGTTGAACGGTTTTGTTAGCGGCTCTTAGTCCCTTGTTGTTGATGTTCAACGGCAAGCCACTCTGTCGGCCCGTCATTACGCTGCGATGGCAAGCGTTATGACGGGCCGCTATTGTATCAAGGCAGCTATGGCTAATGCCTGACGAGAAGAGATATGCGTGCGCTCAAAGATCTTGATTTGAATCTGCTGGTGCTTTTCAAATACCTGCTGGCTGAGCGCAGTGTGGCCGGTGCGGCCAAGCTGCTCAATGTGACGCCTTCCACGGTAAGCAAGGGATTGGCCAAGTTGCGGGAGTGGTTTGCCGATCCGCTTTTTGTGAGAGGGCGCAGGGGGTTGCAACCTACCAATCTTGCCTTGACGCTGGGGGAGGAGCTGGAACTCTGGTTCCAGCTTACCGGCGTTATCACCTCGCTTAATCGTGATGCTATCCCCGATGGGGCTCGCTTCAGTCTGATGGTGCAATCCCCTTTCTACAATAATCTGCTCAGTGATCTGCCTATCACCATCCATGAGCATTACCCTAACTCGGTGGTCAAGATGCTGGCGTGGAATCGCCACTCTCTTGGCGATATCGTCAATGGCGATGCCGACCTTGGTATCTGTGTGCGTGAAAGTTACGACCGCTCTCTGCTCAAACTCGGCAATCTGCCCTACTACATCGATCATGAAGAGCTCTTTTGCGACAGGCCAGTGGTCTTCCTGCGCAGAGATCATCCGCTGCTCCAGCGGCAGTGGTCGCTGAATAATTTTTTGGCCTGTTCCCATTGCAGTGTGGTGCTGGAGGTCAAAGAGACATGGAGTCTGGATATGTTGCTGGAAGATGAAGGTCTCAAGCGAAATGTATCCGTGATGGTATCCAGCTTCGAACAGGCGCTGTATATGGCTGCCCAGTCGCAGCAGGCGCTTATTGCGGTTGCGCCCTCCTACTGCACCGCGTTTGCGGCCAAATATCATCCCAATCTCGTTACCCTGCCGCTACCTCTGCCCGAGCGTCTCTACAGCAAGCTGGAACTCACTTTTATCCTGCTTTGGCACAAGCGGCATAATCAGGACTCAAAGATTAGGTGGTTACTGCAGGAGATAAGGCGGCTCTATCAGCGAGCACCAGCCCAGGGGGCTACCTGAATTCAGCCGGCGGATCTGCGCCGGCTTTTTTGTGCCTGTCAGTTGTCCTGAGCCTGCGATGGCTGTGCAGAGAGCCATTTGCTGTCGTTCAATACACAGAATTGAAGATAAATCACGTCTCGAGTGATACTCTTTGCAAGAGAATTTGTAATCCTGTTTCATTAGAAAACATCATGAAAGTCGGATTTTAAAGTGTGATCAACCATTAAGTCAGGTAATTGCCAGTGACATAACATGCCTTACCTTGAAATAACGGGGCGTGCCCCCTTATTTCTGCTCGCCCCTTTGCGGTGCATCAGTGTCGCTTCTTGCCCCACTTAGCACCTTGAAGATGACCAATGAAACATCTGTTGCCAGATAACGAGTGGCGGCTTGCCAGCAAAGGGCAAGGTCGCTGTCGGGTGGCTTGGCAGGTATTTCATTTCATGGGCTCACCGCCATCAGATTTATAACAATAAGCAGCTATCAAGGCAGGTTACTATGCGTCCAGCAACAGCACCCACAGGGTTGTTACAACAGCCCAAACCCTTCTTTATGATATTTTTCGTCGAACTCTGGGAGCGCTTCGGTTATTACGGCGTGCAGGGGATATTGGCGGTCTTCTTTGTACAGCAACTGGGTTTTTCCCAAGAGCAATCCTTTATTACCTTCGGTGCCTTCTCGGCGCTGGTATATGGTCTGATCTCGGTCGGTGGCTATGTCGGCGACCATGTGCTTGGCACCAAGCGCACCATGGTGCTGGGGGCCGTGGTGCTGGTGATAGGCTACTTTATGACCGGCCTCTCTATCTACAATCCCGACCTGATTTTCTATGCGCTGGGCACCATTGCAGTCGGTAACTGCCTGTTCAAGGCCAATCCGGCCAGCCTGCTGTCAAAATGCTACCAGCCAAAAGATCCGCGGCTGGATGGGGCGTTTACCCTGTTCTATATGTCGATCAATATTGGCTCCCTTATTTCCCTCTCGCTCGCGCCGGTGATTGCCGATCACTACGGCTATACCGTGACCTATAACCTGTGCGGGGTGGGGCTGATTATTGCGCTGCTCACCTTTTTTGCCTGCCGCAATATGGTCAAGGATATTGGCTCCGCGCCGGATCACCTGCCGCTCGATTACAGCAAGCTGCTGCTGGTTATATTGGGTTCGGTAGCCATGGTCTTCTTCTGCGCCTGGCTGATGCACCACGTGGTGATCGCCAACATGGTGCTGATGACGGTAACCATCGCCGTGGTGATTTTCTTCTTTCGCGAGGCGTTCAGGCTCGATACCGTGGGCCGCAACAAGATGTATGTGGCCTTCGTACTGATGCTGGAGGCGGTGCTCTTCTACGTGCTGTACGCCCAGATGCCGACGTCTCTGAACTTCTTTGCCATCAACAACATGCACCACGAAATGCTGGGCATGAGCGTCAACCCCATCAGCTTCCAGGCGCTCAACCCCTTCTGGGTGGTGGTGGGTAGCCCGGTACTCGCGATGATCTATACCCGGATGGGCAGCAAGGGGCGGGATCTCACCATGCCGCTCAAATTCACCCTCGGAATGTTCTTCTGCTCGCTGGGCTTTCTGACGGCGGCGGCATCCGGCTGGTGGTTTGCCGATGAGCAGGGGCTTACCTCCCCCTGGTTTATGGTGCTTATCTATCTGTTCCAGAGTCTGGGTGAGCTGATGATCAGCGCCCTGGGGCTGGCGATGGTCGCCGCGCTGGTGCCGCAACGGCTGATGGGCTTCATTCTCGGAATGTGGTTCCTGACTCAAGCGATGGCATCCCTGCTGGGAGGCTATGTGGCGACCTTTACCGCCGTGCCGCAAGGGATGACGGATCCGCTGCAAACTTTGCCCATTTACACCGGCGTATTTGGCAAGATCGGGATGGCGACTCTGCTGATTGCGGTAGTGATGGGGCTGATGGTGCCCTGGCTCAACCGGATGATGAATGCGACGCCGACCGAAGCCGAAGGGCTGGTGGCGGGACAATCACAGGCGTAATGAGGGGATTGTGCGAGACAAGGCAAGGGCGGCGACCCTTGCCTTGCTGTTGATGGCTTAGTTGTACTGCTCTTCCATCCAGGCTTCGACGATCAACTGCGCCGAGACGCCGTCCACACTGCCTTTTTCCAGCGCGCGATAGCCGCCTCGCTCAAACAGGCGGGCGCGGGCATCTGTGGTGGTGAGTCGCTCATCCTTGAATTCCACCGGCTTGCCGAAACGGCCATGCAGCCGGTTGCCGAATTTGCGGGCCCGTACCGTGATCTCCTGATCGGTGCCATCCATGTTCAGCGGCAGGCCGACCACCAGCAGGTCCGGTTGCCACTCCTTGAGCAGCTTCTCAATCTCGTCCCAGTTGGGGATGCCGTCGTTGGCCTTGAGGGCGCGCAGAGGCTGGGCTGTGCCAGTCAGCTCCTGACCGATGGCGACGCCAATGCTCTTGGTGCCATAGTCAAAGCCCATGATGCTGCGTGATGACATAACTGATAAATCCTTGAAATAGAGAGCGGAGCGGGCCAGCCGATCAGCTGTGGCCGATATCGCTGGAGAGGTGAACCGGGTTCACCCCTATGCTGGCGGCAGCTTGCTGCCAACGTTTGTGAATGGGGGTCTTGAACACCAGAGCCGGATTGGGGGGGATCACCAGCCAGGCGCCGTCCACCAGCTCCTGCTCCAGCTGCCCGGCGCTCCAGCCGGCATAGCCAAGGGCCACCAGCCAATGGGCAGGGGCTTCGCTCGTACCCAGGGTTTCCAGAATATCCTTGGAGGTGGTCACCATCATCTCATCCCCCACCTGCAGGGTGGAGTTGAAACCGGGGCGGAAGCTGTGCAGCACGAAGCCGCGATCGGCGTGAACCGGCCCCCCTTGCAGCACCGGCTGCTTGAGCTCCGGGTTGTTGGGCGGATTGAGCTGGAGCTGGGTCAGCATGGTTTCCAGCGACATCTCGACCGGAATGTTGACGACCAGTCCCATGGCGCCCTCTTCGTTGTGCTCGCACAGATAGACCAGCGAGCGCTCGAAGTAGGGATCCGTCAGGCTTGGCATGGCAAGCAGGAAGTGATTTTGCAGTGTTTGCATAGAGGCCAAATAGTGCAAAGGTATTTGAGGTCAATTATGGCAGTTGATCCCCATGGGAAAAACCGCTTTTTGGGCTGGGCGAGATCCCGCCCCTTTCCGGATTGTCTTGAAACAGAGGGGGTGGCGCCGGGCCACCCTCTCTGTTTCCGGGCTTGTCAGTGGCGGTTACCCCTGAACAGGCCGGCTTAGCCTGCCTGGCGATTATTTGCCCAGCCGACGCTCGATGGCATCCATCAGCATACCGGTGATGTGCACGTCGAAGGTTGCTTCAATCTCGCGAATGCAGGTCGGGCTGGTGACGTTAATCTCGGTCAGGCGATCGCCGATGATGTCGAGGCCGACGAAGATAAGGCCTTTCTCTTTCAGAGTAGGGCCCACTGCGCGGGCGATGGCCCAGTCCGCTTCGCTCAGGGGACGCGCTTCACCACGGCCACCGGCCGCCAGATTGCCACGGGTTTCGCCCTGCGCCGGAATACGGGCGAGGCAGTAGGGAACAGGTTCACCGTCCACTACCAGTACCCGCTTGTCGCCATCCTTGATGGCGGGCAGATAGGTCTGCGCCATGCAGTACTGGCTGCCGTGGGCGGTCAGGGTTTCGATAATCACGCCGACGTTGGCGTCATCTTCCTTCATGCGGAAGATGGAGGCGCCGCCCATGCCGTCCAGCGGCTTGAGGATCACGTCCTTATGCTTCGCGTGGAAGGCGCGCAGCTTGTCGGCGCGGCGTGTCACCAGCGTGGTCGGGGTATGCTCGGCAAACCAGGCCGTGTAGAGCTTCTCGTTGGCGTCGCGCAGGCTCTGCGGCTTGTTGACGATAAGGCAACCCTCATCCTCGGCCCGCTCCAGCATGTAGGTGGCATAGATAAATTCGGTGTCGAACGGCGGATCCTTGCGCATCAGGATCACATCGAGGTTGGAGAGGGGCTGATCCACCACCTCGCCCAGCGTGTACCAGTCGGCATAGTCATATTTGACGGTGAGCGGGCGCATGGTGCCAAAGGCGCGACCGGCTTCCATGTAGAGATCCTTCATCTCCAGATAGAAGAGCTCATAGCCGCGCTTTTGCGCCTCTTCGAGCATGGCAAAGCTGGAATCTTTCTTGATGTTGATGGCCGAGATGGGGTCCATCACGATGCCGAGTTTAATGGTCATCCGCTGTTCCTTTTTAATGGCTCGATAGGGTTGTAGGGTCGATTAGCGCAGCGTAATCGGCCGCTTGCGGCTGCGTCGATGCAGCCATGGGGCTGATTGATGCGGCCGATAGTATCAAGCCAGATCGCCAAAGCGGCACTGCAGCGCAGTGATCGCCGTCAGGGCGGCGGTTTCGGTGCGGAGCACCCGCGGCCCCAGCAGCATCTCTTTGAAATCTTCCTGCACGGTACGGGCGATCTCGTCGCTCGACAAGCCCCCTTCCGGGCCAATCAGCAGGCGCACACCGTGCTCGGGAACGGGCAGGGTGTTGATGCTGTACTCGGCGCGCGGGTGCAGGTTGAGCTTGAGCTCCTTGGTCTCTTCTGCCAGCCAGGCGTCCAGCTCCATCGGCATGCGCACCTCTGGCACCACGTTGCGGCCGCACTGTTCGCAGGCGCTGATCACCACCTTCTGCCACTGTTCGCGTTTCTTCTCCAGCCGATCGGCTGGCAGCTTGACGCCGCAGCGCTCGGAGAAGAGCGGGGTGATGCAGGTGACGCCCAGCTCCACCGATTTCTGTATGGTGAAGTCCATCTTGTCGCCACGGCTGATCACCTGACCGAGGTGGATGGCCAGCGGTGACTCCACCGATTGGGTATCGCAGCGGTCGATGGTCACTTCCACCGACTTTTTGCCGACGCTGGCGATGGTGGCGGGATATTGATTGCCATCGCCGTTGAACAGCTCGAGCTGCTGGCCCGGCTGCATGCGCAGTACCCGGCCGATATGGTTGGCACCGTCTTCCGACAGGGCGATGGTCTGGCCAACTTGCAGGGTGGCCGGTTCATAGATACGTGGAATGCGCATGGCTGCTTGTCAGTCTCTTGCTTGGAAAACCTTCATATCCTGCTGCGAGGCGGCAAGCAAGGCTCACGCGGCAGAAGGGAAGGGTTTCATGATTAGGAGGGGCGATCCCCCTCCCTGGTCAAATGGGGTTATTGGCACTGCTTTTCAATAAAGGGATTGGTATTGCCCTGCAGCGTGCCGATGCGGCGGTTGCGCTCACACTCCCAGCCCTCTGCCGGGTACTGGCGATCCCAGGCTTCAAACAGTTTACGCTGTTGCGCTGCCAGACGCAGCCCATACTGCTGGCTCATGTAGAGGTAGGCGCGGGCAATCTGGCCCCGTACCGGCCCCTTGGGCGGCTGCACCCGACGATCCTTGAAATCCACCAGCATCTGGCACTGACCGTACTGATCCGGCTTGCCGTTCCAGTCGGAGAAGCGGTAGTTGGCCCGATCGCCGTTCACCTCGCCAATGGCGGGGAAGAGGTTGTGCATATCCCCCTCCATCTTGTTGAACTCGGGGCTCGCTTTTTCGCAGTTCTTGCGACCGCCATCCTGCCAGCACTGCAGCTGGTGGCCGAACTCCCAGGCGGGGACCACGTGTTCCCACTCGATGCGGGCGGCGCGTTTGGCCTGCTTGCGCGGCTCATAGCCGCAGCTGGCGAGATCCGGGCTCATTTTCTTGCCCTGATAGTCGATGTTGCAGCCGCAGTAGAAGGTGGTGACTGCAGGCTGGCTGCGATAGAGCTTCACCAGATCCTGCTTGGCTTCGCGAAAGGTCTGGGCGTGCAGGGGGGCGCTGAGCAGCGGTAAACCGGCCAGCAGGGTCAGGGCGAGGGAGGAGATGAAACGCATGGGATTCCTTGCAAAACAGGGTGATTGACGAACGATGGCGGGCACCCTACCACAGGGGCGCGACACAAGCTGGCTTACTGCTCTGGCTCCGGCCGTTCCCGCTCCAGGGGCTGCTTGCAGCGACGACAGTGATAGCGGGCTTCGCCACGTACCACCTTGTTGTGGCGGCGAGTAGAGAGCTGATGCTGCTGGCAGTGACAGCGATAGGGCACGGTGCGCTGGGCCAGTACCGCCAGATCGAAGCTGTGGGTAGTTCTGGGCTCAAGGCCGAACACCTCCCGCATCACCGATTGCCACTGCTTGCCGTGGGGCAAGACCCGGCTTTTGCCGCGACCTTCACCCCACAGGGCATAGACCAGCAGATGGGCCACCTCGTGGGGCACCACCTCATCCAGAAACGCCTGCTGGTTGGCCTGATAGAGGGCGGGATTGAAGCGCAGCTCCCAGGTTTGCAGCCGCGCCGATCCCGCCGCCCGGCCCCGCATATTGCAGTAGATCCGCGGGCGTGGGAAGGGGCGGCCAAGGCGCGCCTCGGCCTGCACAAAGCAGGCTTCTACGCGTTGTTGCAGCAGGGCGACAAGCTGGGAAGGGGTGGCAGACATCAACATCTCGTCAAATGGCGGATAAGCTAAAGGGGAGCCAGGCTCCCCTTTTATCACAACAGCGAGCCTTACAGGCCAGCGGCAGAACGCAGCAGTTCGGCCTTGTCGGTCTGCTCCCACGGGAACTCGTCGCGACCGAAGTGACCGTAGGCTGCGGTAGCCTGGTAGATAGGACGCTTCAGATCCAGCATTTCGATCAGACCATACGGGCGCAGTTCGAAGTGCTCGCGCACCAGCTTGACCAGCAGTTCTTCGGCGACCTTGGCAGTGCCGAAGGTCTCGACGCTGATGGAGGTCGGCTCGGCCACGCCGATGGCGTAGGAGATCTGGATTTCACAGCGATCGGCCAGACCGGCGGCAACGATGTTTTTGGCAACGTAGCGGGCGGCGTAGGCTGCGGAGCGGTCAACCTTGGACGGATCCTTACCGGAGAAGGCGCCACCACCGTGACGAGCCATGCCGCCGTAGGTGTCGACGATGATCTTGCGACCGGTCAGACCGCAGTCACCCATCGGGCCGCCGATAACGAAACGGCCGGTCGGGTTGATGAAGTATTTGGTGTCCTTGTTGACCCACTCGGCCGGCAGTACCGGCTTGATGATCTCTTCGCGTACCGCTTCAACCAGATCCTTGTGGCTGATGGATTCGGCGTGCTGGGTAGACAGTACAACGGCATCCACACCGATGATCTTGCCTGCGTCGTCGTAGGCGAAGGTCAGCTGGCTCTTGGCATCCGGACGCAGCCACGGCAGGGTGCCGTTCTTGCGCACTTCAGCCTGACGCTTCACCAGCAGGTGAGAGTAGGTGATGGGGGCCGGCATCAGCACGTCGGTTTCGTTGGTGGCGTAGCCGAACATCAGGCCCTGGTCGCCAGCGCCCTGCTCCAGCGGATCGCTGCGGTCAACACCCTGGTTGATGTCCGGGGACTGCTTGCCGATGGCGTTCAGCACGGCGCAGGAGTCAGCGTCGAAGCCCATGTCGGAGTGGGTGTAGCCGATTTCACGTACGGTATCACGCACGATCTGCTCGATGTCTACCCAGGCAGAGGTGGTTACTTCACCGGCCACCATGACCATACCGGTCTTGACCAGAGTCTCACAGGCAACGCGTGCCTTGGTATCTTGCTTGAGGATGGCGTCCAGTACCGCATCGGAGATCTGGTCCGCAATCTTGTCGGGATGGCCTTCGGAGACCGACTCGGAAGTAAACAGCTTTGCCATGATAAGAGTCTCAGCTTGTCTGGGTTATCGCCACGGCAATAACCGGATGAATGGGATGGTGTAGAGGTATCTACATCTGGACGTCTATTTTAATTAGCGCCCCCCGTGATTGCCAGCACTATTTTGTCGCGCAGTGTCCAATGGGTCACAAGCGGTGCTCTCCTATCCCGAAAGGGATGGAAATCAAACGTTTTTCTCTGGTTGCTTTGGTCAATAGAGGGCAAGAAAAGCGATTGTCCTCCCAAAGCCACTTTATTCATCCAGATAATATTTGCACGCCGCGCGCCCTGCTGGGACAATAACGCGCCTTAATCTTGGCCATCAAATGAAGCAATCGCAGGAGATTCAGATGCCTTCTCGTAAAGAGCTTGCCAATGCCATTCGTGCATTGAGTATGGATGCCGTTCAAAAAGCCAACTCCGGTCACCCGGGCGCCCCCATGGGAATGGCGGATATCGCCGAAGTGCTGTGGCGTAGCCACCTCAGACATAACCCGAACAACCCCAAGTGGGCCGACCGCGACCGTTTCATTCTCTCCAACGGCCACGGCTCCATGCTGCTGTACTCCCTGCTGCACCTCTCCGGTTATGACCTCTCCATCGACGATTTGAAAAACTTCCGCCAACTGCACTCTCGCACCCCGGGTCACCCGGAGTACGGCTATGCACCGGGCGTGGAAACCACCACTGGCCCGCTGGGTCAGGGCATCACCAACGCCGTTGGTATGGCGATCGCCGAAAAAGCCATGGCTGAGCAATTCAACCAGCCGGGCCACGACATCGTTGACCACTACACCTACGCCTTTATGGGCGACGGCTGCCTGATGGAAGGTATCTCCCACGAGGCTTGCTCTCTGGCCGGTACCCTGCAACTGGGCAAACTGATCGCGTTCTGGGATGACAACGGTATCTCCATCGACGGTCACGTAGAAGGCTGGTTCACCGATGACACCGTCAAGCGCTTCGAAGCCTACGGCTGGCACGTTATCCCGGCTGTTGACGGTCACAGCCCGGAAGCCATCAATGCCGCCATCGAAGCCGCCAAGGCCGAGACCGGCAAGCCGACCCTGATCTGCTGCCGCACCATCATCGGCTACGGTTCCCCGAACAAGTCCGGTTCTCACGACTGCCACGGCTCACCGCTGGGCAACGACGAGATCGCCGCTGCTCGCGCCTTCCTGAAGTGGGACCACGCTCCGTTCGTTATCCCGGCCGATATCGCTGCCGAGTGGAACGCTCAGGAGAAGGGCGCTGCACTGGAAGCCGACTGGGCTGCCAAGTTCGCCGCCTATGAAGCCGCTCACCCGACGCTGGCTGCTGAATTCAAGCGCCGCACCGCTGGCGAACTGCCGGCCAACTGGGCTGCTGAATCCGCCAAGATCATCGAAACCCTGCAAGCCAACCCGGCCAAGATTGCGACCCGTAAAGCGTCCCAGAACTCTCTGGAAGCCTTCGGCAAGCTGCTGCCGGAGTTCATGGGCGGCTCTGCCGACCTGGCTCCGTCCAACCTGACCATGTGGTCCGGCTCCAAGTCCCTGACCAACGACGATGCCTCCGGCAACTACATCCACTACGGTGTACGCGAGTTCGGTATGTCCGCCATCATGAACGGTATCGCCCTGCACGGTGGTTTCATCCCCTACGGCGCAACCTTCCTGATGTTTATGGAGTACGCTCGCAACGCCCTGCGCATGGCCGCCCTGATGAAGCAGCGCGCCATCTTCGTTTACACCCACGACTCCATCGGTCTGGGTGAAGATGGCCCGACTCACCAGCCGGTTGAGCAGATTGCCTCCCTGCGTCTGACCCCGAACATGAGCACCTGGCGTCCGTGTGACCAGGTTGAATCTGCCATCGCCTGGAAACACGCCATCGAGCGTACCGACGGCCCGACCTCTCTGATCTTCTCTCGTCAGAACCTGGCCCAGATGGACCGTACCGCCCAGCAGCTGGCTGATACCGCCAAGGGTGGCTACGTGCTGAAGGATTGCGCCGGTACTCCGGAGCTGATCCTGATCGCCACCGGTTCCGAAGTGGAACTGGCCGTTGCCGCCTATGAGCAGCTGACTGCCAAGGGCCGTGCCGTGCGCGTGGTCTCTCTGCCGTCTACCGACGTGTTCGACGCTCAATCTGCCGAGTACAAAGAGTCTGTCCTGCCGTCCTCCGTCACCAAGCGTGTGGCCATCGAAGCGGGCATCGCTGACTACTGGTACAAGTACGTTGGTTTCGGCGGCAAGATCATCGGTATGACCACCTTCGGTGAGTCCGCACCGGCCGAGCTGCTGTTCAAGGAATTCGGCTTTACCGTGGAAAACGTGGTTGCGACCGCTGAATCCCTGTAATTCCTGAAGATTGGGCCAGCTTGACCCAATAGCTGGAAAATAAACGCCCTCCATCGCAAGATGGGGGGCGTTTTTATTGGCACAGGAAAATAGTAAATTAAAAATATATTTCAATGCCTGAGAGTTGATAGTACTTTTTCTTGATGATTGATCTTCATTGTCTTAATAAAGGCTAAGCTATGGTTATAAGAGGTTGGGTTATTATAGTTGTTGTTTTTGTATTTTTATTTTCCCCTGTTGCTTTATATGTAAATACATTTGGCGGAGATTTGTCACAAGACCACTCTCGATGGGCCGAATTTGGCTCGGCAATTGGAGGTATCTATGCACCAATACTCGGATTTATTACGTTAGTAGTTTTGATTCGTCAGCTTTCTTTACAGAAACAGATGAATGACCAGTATTATTTGCAGCAAGCACGAGAAGATATCGAGTTTTATGCATCGCAGTTATCTAATATTCTTGATGAATCACTGGTCGGTAATGTGCCGTTGAGGGCTGTACTTCACGAAAAGTTTATGTTTTGTAGCCCTGAACATCTATGTTCAATGGATATGAAGAATATTGCCATTGATATTCATAGGGTAATGCCACAGGCACTTGATATATGGGCAGCCATATACCCTGTATTAATAGGGCTATCTGCGGTTGATGACTCATTATTTAAAATGACATTGGCCTCTTCAAATCAAAAACTAGTTGCATTACTCAGTTTTGAAATATGTGTGGCTTTGGATAATTTGCATTTTTGTCGTACTGATGGGAAAAGCGGTTTTACATATATTTTTAACCAAAAATTGCAGTAGAGCTATCTAAATAGCTCGTAGGTTCGATTAGCGAAGCGTAATCGGACGTTCGCGTTTTTAAGACGATGCCATAAAAATAATATCCCACCCTGTTACCAAAAAATAGACCGGCTATCAGCCGGTCTATTTTTATTTATCGCACCCCTTACGCCTGCGGCGGGGTGCTTTCAGCACTGGACATCACCGCATCCATCTCGGCCTGCTCCACGATGGGCTTTATCAATCTGACGACAACGGCGCCATGGTTAATACCAGCTTGCCGATATGACGGCCTGAATCCAGCAAATGGTGGGCGGCGGCGGCCTCATCCAGCGGGAAGGTCTGGTAAACCTGCGGTTTGACCTCGCCGCGTTCGATAAATGGCCAGACATGAGTTTGCAGCTGGGCGATCAGATCGGCTTTTTCCTGCGGTGTCCGCGAGCGCAGGGTAGAGCCGATATGGGTCAGCCGCTTTTGCAGCATGGGAAACAGATCGAGATTGGGGGCGGCGCCCGCAATAATGCCGATCTGGACTATGCGGCCATTGATGGCGGCCGCCGCATAGTTGCGCGCGACATACTCCCCGCCAATGATATCGAGAATGATGTCGGCGCCATGGCCATCGGTGGCTGCATGCACGGCCTCGACAAAATCCTCCTCCTTGTAGAGTACGGCCACATCCGCGCCCAGCTTGATGCTGGCGGCCTGCTGTTCGGGTGAGCCGACCGTGGTGATGATTTTGGCGGCGCCAAATGCCTTGGCCAGCATGGTGGCGGTCGTGCCGATGCCGGAGGCGCCGCCATGGATCAAGATAATGTCGCCTTTTTTGAACTGACCCCGTTCAAACATATTTGACCAGACCGTCATAAAGGTTTCCGGCAGCGCCGCGGCTTCGACAAAGCTTAATCCGGGCGGCAGGGGCAGGACATTGCTCTGGTGGGCGACGCTGTACTCGGCATAGCCGCCACCCGAAATCAGCGCTGCGACTTTGTCGCCAACCTTGAGATGCTCCACCTGCTCCCCCTTGGCGACCACGACCCCGGCGACCTCCAGCCCGGGAATATCCGATGCCCCTGCCGGAGGCGGGTAGAGCCCTTTGCGCTGCATCACATCCGGCCCATTGATGCCGGTCGCATAGTGCCGGATCAAAACCTCATCGGGCTTGGGCGCCGGTGTGGCGCGGGTGGTCAGTTGCAAGACATCGGGGCCACCTGGCTGGGTAATTTCTACCGCGCTCATGGTGGCGGGAATGGAATAGGCGTTATGCATCAGCGGCTCCTTGTAACGAGGTGATATGAGGTTCCCCGAGTTGGATGAGCACCAAGATAGTGGAGATTGCTGATGAATAAACGCAGTATTATCCCTCACCTGTAATGCAAAAATGCATTTCAACCGGGAGTCGTGATGAACTGGGATGATGCGAAAATTTTTCTGGCGTTGCATCGGGAAGGGAGCCTGAGGGGCGCCGCCCGTGTGGTCGGGGTCGATCAGGCCACCATTGGCAGGCGGATTGCCGCACTGGAGCATCGTCTGGCGGCCACGCTGTTTCTCCGCACATCCAAAGGGTATGTGCTGACTCATGTCGGGGAGATAGTGCTGGCCAGCGCTCAGCAGATGGAGCTGGCTGCCATTGATTTCGTGCGGGCGGCGCAAGGGGTCGACAACCGTCTGGTCGGTGAGGTCAGCGTGGCGACCACAGACACCCTGGGGATGGATTTTCTGATACCGGCCCTGACCGAGCTGTATCAGCGTTATCCCGATATCAGGGTCATCCTCAATACCTCGACCCAGGTGGTCAATCTGTCCCTGCGGGAAGCGGATATCGCGATCCGGACGGTGAAGCCGGACAATCCCGACCTGATTATCCGCAAGCTGGCCTCCTGGCCGGTCGGGTTGTATGCCTCCGCCGACTATCTGGCTCGCCATGGCATTCCCGAAGCGGGCACCGGTTTTGCGGGCCATTCGCTGGTAGTGTATGAGCCCCACTGGCAGAGCGCGCGCTCGCCCATGATGCTCGAAGAGGCGGCCGAGGGGGCCACGGTCGCCGCGGGGGTCAATACCAGCCTGATGCTGCGTCAGGCCCTGTTGATGGGGTTGGGGCTTGGCGAGGTGGCGGTTCCGCTCGCCGAGCAAGCCGGGTTGGTGCGGGTCTGGCCCGAGCGGCAGTTACAGCAATCCTACGATGTGTGGCTGGTGACCCATCAGGATGTGCAGCATGCCGCGCGGGTCAGGGCGGTCATGGATGCCATCGTCAGGGCATTTGCCGCGATGGCCTAAGTCTGGCGGGGATTCTGTTCAGGTTTTGTCGCAGCGCGGTCACACCTCTTGCCATCGTCATGGCGGTTGAGGGAAAACCCTCATTTACTTGGTCTCTGACAGTCAATACTGTGAGACCGAGTCCACCACTACTGGAGCCTGACCCATGACCGATATGCTTGTTGACGATAAACAACCGACCCCGGATCCGGCAGAGCAGAATGCCTTCTTCCCATCGCCCTACTCCCTGAGCCAGTTCACCTCGCGCAAATCTGACCTTGCCGGGGCAGACTATCCCGCTCCCTATCGGGAGGGGCGCTGGAAGATCCTGCTGATCGGGGCCGATGAGCGCTATCTGCCCACCGACAACGGCACCCTGTTTTCCACCGGTAACCATCCGGTCGAAACCCTGCTGCCCATGTATCACCTCGACAAGGCGGGCTTTGCCTTTGATGTGGCCACCCTTTCCGGCAATCCGGTCAAGTTCGAGTGGTGGGCCATGCCCGGCGAAGACGAAGAGGTGCTGGGGCTCTATGCCAAATATCAGGCGCAGTTCCGCCAACCGGCCAAGCTGGCCGATCTGCTGAAAGAGGCGCTGGCCGCCGACTCGGACTATATCGGCGTCTTTATTCCCGGCGGCCACGGCGCCCTGATGGGGTTGCCGCAGAGTGCCGAGGTGAAAGCGTTGCTGGAGTGGGCGATGGCCAACGATCGCTTCATCATCTCCCTCTGTCACGGGCCTGCTGCGCTGCTGGCGGTGGCCAATCCAGAGACCTTCGCGGGCTACAAGATCTGCGCCTTCCCCGACGAGCTGGATGCCCAGACCCCGGCAATTGGCTATATGCCGGGCCACCTCACCTGGAAGTTTGGCGAGAAGCTTAAAGAGATTGGTTTTGAGATCGTCAACAACGGCATCTCGGGAGAGGTGTGCCGGGATCGCAATCTGCTGACCGGTGACAGCCCGCTGGCTGGTAATAACCTCGGCAAGCTGGCCGCCACCACCTTGCTGGAGGCGGTTGCCAAGCGATGAGGTTGTCGTCATCGCCAGCGAATGCATTGCAGGTCGTGGTGGCGCTGGAAGGGTGCCAGCGGCTGGAGGAGATCCAGCAACTGGTGCGCGCCTTTGCCACCCCGCTGGGGTATCACCGCTTTGCGCTCTTCTCCATCAGTGCCAGCGAGGAGGGGGTGGTCGAGCATCTCTACTGGCTGGAGGGGGAGTGGCTGGAGAGCGGCGAGGCGGTCGACCTGCATGCCTATATGCGCGAGTGCCCGATGGCGATGCATATCAGGGAGCGAGACCAGCCCTTCTTCTGGAGCAAAACGGTTGGCGCTGCTGGCGAGCAGTACCGTATCGTTCGCCATCCTGAGGGGCCGGGCCGACATGGCTTGCAGGTACCCGTCTATGGGCCGTTGGGACTGGAAGGGGCGATGAGCTTTGGCGGCGATCAGATCGATGCCAGTGCCCACACTCGGGTTGGCCTTGCGCTGATCGCGGTGGCGGCTTTTCATGCTGCTCGTCGAATGATGGAGATGCCGGTGGCGGGTCACGAGCGTGGCCTCACTGGGCGCGAGCGCGAAGTGCTGGAGTGGGTCTCCCGGGGTTGGCGCCATGCCGATATCGCCACCACCCTGAAACTCTCGGTGCGCACGGTCGAGAACCATCTGCGCAGTGCCCGCCGTCGACTGGGGGTGGCCACCACGGCAGAGGCGGTCAGAGTGGCGATCAGGAACCGCGATATTGAGGGCTGAGGGGCTACCCCTTTGTCTGGCATGTAAAAAGAGACCGGCATATAGCCGGTCTCTTTTTTATTTCCGCAACCTTTATGCCTGTGGCGGGGTGCTTTCGGCGTTGGACATCACTGCATCGATTTGTACCAGAGCACCGGCGGGAAGTTCACTTACCCCGATTACGGTGCGGGCAGGCAGATAACCCGGGAAGAATTTGGTGTAGATGGTGTTGACCGCATCCAGATCCGCGATATTGCCGAGCTGGATATTGACCTTGACGATATCGTCCATCACATGGCCGATGCTTTCCACAATCGCCTTGATATTGCTCAGGCACTGGGCGGTCTGCTCCTTGATGCAGCCAGCCAGGATCTTGCCGGTGGCGGGGTCTATCGGCAGTTGGGCAGAGAGATGGTTGTAGTGGGAGAAGGCAACGGTCTGGGTGTGCAGCGGGCTGCGCGGTGCCTTGTCGGTATTGCGGGCACGGATCACCAGATTGTGACGATCTTCCACCAGTTGCGGCGGGGTGCCGTCACCGTGGGAGATGACCGCATCCATCTGCACCCGTGCCCCCATGGGCAGAGCGGCGGCACTGACTACCGAGCGGGCGGGCAGATAGGCCACGGCGCGGGCGATGGCGGAGTCGGGGAAGAAGGTGGTGTAGACCTCGTTGACGGCCTCCAGATCGGCCAGATCGGTCAGATAGACGGTGACCTTGACGATATCGTCAAACGGCACGTCGATGCTCTCCAGCACCGCCTTGATATTGCGCAGGCACTGGCCCGCCTGCTCCTTGATGCCACCGGCAACCAGCTGGCCAGAGGCTGCATCGACCGGCAGCTGGGCGCCGATATTGTTGTAGTGGGAGAAGGCCACGGTATGGGTGGAGAGCGGATTGTGCGGCGCCTTGTCGCTATTGCGGGCCAGTTTAACCAGCGGGCAAGGATCTTGTGGGAAGGTACCTTCGCCGTTGGAGATGATGGCATCGATCTGCACCAGTGCGCCCAGCGGCAGGGCGGCGACGGCGAGGGTAGTGCGGGTCGGCAGATAGCCCGGGAAGAATTCGCGATAGACGGCGTTGACCGCCTCCAGATCGGCCATCTCTTTGAGGAAGATGGTCGCTTTGACCATATCGTCCATCACATGGCCGATGCTCTCGATGATTGCCTTGAGGTTGCTTAGGCACTGTCTGGCCTGCGCAGTGACATCGCCACTCACTATCTTGCCGGTGGCGGGATCGACCGGCAGCTGGGCGGAGATATTGTTGTAATGAGAAAACGCCACCGTTTGGGTGCAGGGGCCCAGATCCTGGGGTGCATGGGGGGTATTTCTTGCCGACTTGATGATGGTGCCACTCATAGATATGCCTCTTTTTAATATTTGTTGTTCATTCAGGTACAGGTTTACCCCATCTTGTTGTGCGCCACGGCCACTGCGCCAGCGGCGGCATCCCCGGTTATTATTTGTGATCCACTCAATTACTGAGAGGAATAAGGGAGAAGAGGACAGGGTAGATATTTCAGACGCTGCGATTCTATGAGTGGCTATCAGGGGTTGCAAACCGCTGATTGCATTTCTATGAGATGGCTCAATGGGTGCAAATTTAAGCATATTGCTATTCAATTCACCCGAAATCGTAGCCAATTTGTGCGCAAATGGTGCCGAGCCGGCGGACAGCCTTGCCCTGACTGGATTTGCTCTCCCCCTCTTCGGGATATTGGCGTGTGAATAAAGGGTTAATATTATGCGCTAATGTGCAAATAATGCATATTATGGTGCATGGATATCTGTTTTCAGCTCTTTTAAGGGGCTATGAAAATTCCCGTGAATATGCATATCAACATTATTAAAGATACCTCTGGAATATAATTCACGGCTTTTGCATTCCTCTCTGTTAATGATAATTCCGGCATACTCGATGACGCCTTGCTGGCAGCCGGGATCTGTTATTAACGCCATAAAATTCTATGCCATGAATTTGCACGACGGACCTGCCCCTGCTGCACAGGAGTGGGGAGCATGGCGTTGGCGTGACGGTTTGCAGGAGCTGTGGTGCTGGATGAGAGGTGGCGTTGGATGAGGGGCGGTGGTGGCAATACGAGTCTCTTCACGCCGGTTGCATCCCCCGATGGGTGGGGTTGCCCCGCGTCGTCGCTTTTTCCACTTTTCTGTGGCTTTGTCCGAGCTCCCTCTTATCTGTGGCTGGTTGTGATGATTGGGATGGTTTTCAGGGCTCGGGAACAGTTCAGATGATTTCGCAGGCATAAATTTCAATATGCTGTTTTTAAAGGGAAATGTGTCAAAAAATGGATTTATCGACCGCTTTTTATGGTTTCTTGATGAAACTATTAATTAGTGGCGTGATTGCGAGTCAGGTCGCTTTTTTCACTCGCTATTAATCGTATGATTAATAAGGTGATCAAGGAGCCCTGACGGAGAGCATCGATGCACCGGCAGGCCATTGCCCAGGATTGGCAAGCGAGATCGCATCGCGATCATCATTACCTGACTGTGGAGGATTTATGCTGGGTTTCGTTCTGGGCGATATGTATTGTCAAACATCTGGGCAGCGGTTACCTCCTCGCCTGGGAAAGAGCTTTCCAATTCCTGCCGATTACCGACTGCGCGGCCGGGTATCCGCCGCCATCATGACCATCGAGAGCCTGCTCGATACCCCTTATCCGCAAAAGCAGTTTCGTGATCTGGTCTTTGGCGCCTTTATCGAGCGCCAGCGTCGGCTGTTTGGCGAACATGTGATTGTGGCCCGCATGGAAGGGGAGGATGGGCTGGAGCTGTCGATTGATCTCTCGTTTGTCAGTACCGCCGTACCTGTGGGCCTGCTGGCCATCTCTGAAGAGCTGGCCCTCGCCACGGCGCCGCGTCCCAAGAAGAGCCATCCCCACTACGAGGCGCTGTGCAAGGCGATCGACTGCATGGTGATGCTGATGTTTTATGGCAAGGTGATCCGCCAGCGGAATACGGTGTTGGAAAATATCGGTCATCAGTTTGGTTATCAGCCCGCGGCGACCCTGACGGCGCGCGTTGGCCAGGGTGGGGAGGATGACTACGACGCCTTCATGGTCAATATCATGACCTGTATTGCCCACTCCAACTCGCTCAAGGAGGCGCTGGAGAATGCCAGCCGGATGGGAATTCAGGAGCCCGCTTTCTTCTGCATCGTCGGTGCGATTGCCAGCACCCTGTGGGGTGTGCCCAGACTGTGGGCGTATCAGGCCTCACAGCTGATCCATCGCTCCCACCATCACTACATCCAGAATCTGCTTCGCTGTGAAACCCGTGCCGGGCGGCGCCATATCAATCTGGAGCCGCCAAAGCCCCCGCTGTTTGCACCGATCCGGCAACAGGTTGTGCGTCTGTTCAAGGGGGCACACTGATCCGCAGCCCCCTTGTCATCACTCAGGCGGGATAAAGTGCCCCCAGCACAGCCGGACGGCTGGCACCGGTGACGGCGGGCAGATTGCCCGGCTTGCGGTGAACAAAGCACATGGCCAGCCAGGCAAAGGCTGCGCCTTCTACCCAGTCGGGGGCAAGGCCCAGCTCGGCAGTGCTGGCGATGCGCCATGCAGGCAGCAGGCTGGCCAGCTCCTTCAGCAAGGGGGCGTTATGGGCACCGCCGCCGCAGACAAACAGCTCGGCTTTCGGCTGGCTGGCACCGACTGATTCGGGCCTGGCGGGCAGTTGGAGGGCGATGCTGTGGCAGGTGAGCGCCTGCAGGGTGCGCTGCACATCCACGGGGGCGTATGAAGTGCCAGCCAGCTCCCCATCGAGCCAATCGAGGGTAAACATCTCACGTCCGGTGCTCTTGGGGGCGGGGGCTGCGAAGTAGGGGTGAGCCAGCAGTTTTTCCAGCAGGGCCGGGATGGGCTTGCCACTGGCGGCCCATTTGCCACCGGCGTCATAGCTGCCGCCGTGGGGCTGATGGCGGCGATACCAGCCATCGAGCAGGGTGTTGGCCGGGCCGGTATCAAAACCATATACCCCGCCCGGATTGCCCGGCAGCACCGAGATATTGGCGATGCCGCCGAGGTTCAGTACCACTCGCAGGGCGCCGGGTTTGGCAAACAGCGCCTGATGGAAGGCGGGCACCAGCGGCGCCCCCTGACCACCGAGGGCCATATCCATGGTGCGAAAATCGGCGATAACGTCGATGCCGGTCAGGGCGGCCAGCAGGGCGGCGTTGCCGATCTGCAGGGTAAAGCCGAGCTGGGGGCGATGGCGGATAGTCTGGCCGTGGCTGCCGATAGCGCGAATATCTTTGGGCTCAAGCTTCGCCTTGGCCAGCAGCGCGTGGGTGGCGGCGGCAAACTCTCGCGCCACCAGATTATCGGCCACCCCCATGCGGTCGATTTCGTTGTCGCTCGGGGTGCAGAGGGCATGCAGCGTGCGGGCGGTCTCTTGCGGCCAGGGGTGACAAAGCGCCGCTTCGACCCGCAGTTCATCCCCGGCGATCATCACCAGCACGGCATCAATGCCGTCCATGCTGGTTCCCGACATCAGACCGATATAGCGCTCAGCCATGGTGTCTCCTTACATTCCTGTTCGAAAATGCGGTGTGCAGAGAGGGTGAAGAGGGGAACGGCTTTCATCCCATGCCACATGGCGTGGTCTTTGACATCAGACCGATATAACGCTCAACCATGTTGCATCCTCAATGCGGACCGGAAAAAGAGTGAGAGAGACAGGATAGATAAGCCCTTGCTTCCGTGCCACATGCCGCTCCCGGTGTTCCATCTCATCTTATGTCTGAAAGTGGACTCATTTCAATCTGATTGCCTGGTGCGGGTTTAATAAAAGGGGCTGGCAGGGCCTTCACCCTGCCAGCCCTGATGACTTAGTTGCCGCGACTATCCCGCTTGTTCTGGGCCAGCTGCAGCTCGGGGTTGTCGAGCTTGGCCAGTTGCGGCATCGCCAGCTTTTTGAAGTTGGCCAGCTCGCGTCCGCTCAGGGTCTCTGCCTGCGGCAGGGTGAGGGTGCGCGGGTTCTTGTGAATGCCGCCCACCACGAATTCGTAGTGCAGGTGCGGGCCGGTGACGCGGCCGGTGCCACCCAGAGTGCCGATGGTCTGTCCCTGCTTCACCCGCTGTCCCTTGTTGACGGTGCGCTTGGAGAGGTGCAGGTACTTGGTCACATAGTTGCCAGCATGCTTGATAAAGACGTAGTTGCCGTTGAACTGGTTGTAACCGGCGGCCACCACGCTGCCGGAGCCCGCCGCCATGATGGGGGTGCCCACCGGCGCCACATAGTCGATGCCGTTGTGGGGGCGGATCTTGCCGGTTACCGGATGGAGGCGGCGCGGGTTGAAGTTGGAGCTGATGTATTTGAAGTTGACCGGCGCACGCAGGAAGCTCTTGCGCATCGCTTTGCCTTCCGGGGTGTAGTAGTTGCCATCTTCATTGAGCACGGCGCGGTAGGCGGTGCCCTGGTTGACGAACTCCGCCGCCAGAATATCGCCGGAGGCGACCCGCTCGTCGTCGCGGAACTTGTCTTCATAGACCACCCGGAAGCTGTCCCCCGGCTGCAAGTCCTGGGCAAAGTCGATGTCCCAGCCGAAGATGGCGGCCAAGTCCATGATCTGATCTTCGGTCATCCCCGCATCCACCGCGGCGCCCCAGAAGCTGGAGCGGATCTCCCCTTTGCTCACCTGTTCGCGGGTGTCGAGGGCGATCTTGACGTTGCGGGCGACAAAGGTCTCCTCCTTGCGGCTCACCTTGAGCGCCTGCTCCAGACTGTGGGGGTAATAGAGGCTGTGCAACTGGCCATCTTCGGTCAGCTTGAAGGTGAGTTCCTGCCCAGGTTGCAGCATGCGCAGGGGATCGCTGCCCTCGAGCTGGTCGATCAGGTGCAGATCCGTGGTGCTCAGGCCAATGCGCTGGAAGATGACTCCCATGTTGTCGCCACGGCGTACTTTCACCTGCTTGGTGATGTAGCGCGGCTTGGGCGGGGTAACGGGCTGGGCGGCCTCGGCTGGCAGCTCGTCGTTTAGCGCGTTGTCGTTAGCCGGTTCCCGCAGGGCAATTTCGTTGCCGTTTTCATCGACCCGTGTTGCTACTGCCTGTTCGCTTGGCCAGGCAGCCAGCATCATGATCATGATGCTCAAGATCAGCACCATCTTGCGGTGCCAGTGGGGGAGTGCGTTGAAGGCGTGCCAAATAACCATGAGAAGCAGATGAAGTCGGGCAGAATGGACGGATTTTACAGCCTTTCCAATTGGCCCGCCATTCCAGTAATATGTTTGGCCCTGTGGAATCGTGATGGAGAGTCAAAAAATGTCCCAGCTCGAGGTGGCGCTAGCCGAGATCAAGCGCGGAGCGGAAGAAATTCTGGTTGAAGAAGAACTTGTCGCCAAGTTGAAGGAAGGGCGCCCGCTGCGCATCAAGTTGGGCATGGACCCGACCGCCCCCGACATTCACCTGGGTCATACCGTGATCCTCAACAAGCTGAAGACCTTCCAGGATCTGGGCCATGAAGTGATCCTGCTGATCGGTGACTTCACTGCCATGGTGGGTGACCCCTCCGGCAAGAACGCCACCCGTCCGCCGCTCTCCGAAGAGGCCATCAAGCACAACGCCCTCACCTATGCCGAGCAGGCGTTCAAGATCCTCGACCCGGCCAAGACCCGCATCGAGTACAACTCGACCTGGCTGAGCGAACTGGGGGCGACCGGCATGATCAAGCTGGCGGCCAAGCAGACCGTGGCCCGCATGATGGAGCGCGACGACTTCAAAAAGCGCTACACCGGCGGCCAATCCATCGCGATTCACGAATTCCTCTATCCGCTGCTGCAAGGCTATGACTCGGTCGCGCTGAAGGCGGACGTTGAGCTCGGCGGTACCGACCAGAAGTTCAACCTGCTGATGGGCCGCGAGCTGCAAAAAGATGCCGGTATGGCGACCCAGTGCGTGCTGATGATGCCGCTGCTGGTGGGTCTGGATGGCGTCAAGAAAATGTCCAAATCCGCAGGCAACTACATCGGCGTCCATGACGCTCCGGGCGAGATGTTCGGCAAGATCATGTCCATCACCGACGATCTGATGTGGAACTACTACGAGCTGCTCTCCTTCCGTCCGCTGGCTGAAATCGAAGAGTTCAAGGCAGGTATCGCGGCCGGTACTCTCAATCCGCGCGACGTGAAGATCTGGCTGGCCAAAGAGATCATCGCCCGTTATCACGACGAAACGGCGGCTGAAGCGGCCCACGAAGATTTCACCCAGCGTTTCTCCAAGAACGCCATTCCGGACGAGATGCCGGAAATCGAGCTGGCACTGGAAGGCGAAGGGCTGGCCATTGCCAACCTGCTGAAAGAGGCCGATCTGGTGGCCACCACCTCCGAAGCGCTGCGGATGATCAAGCAGGGTGCGGTCAAGGTGGATGGCGAGAAGCTGGAAGATGGCAAGGCACTCATCGGTGCCGGTACCGCCGTCTATCAGGTCGGCAAGCGCAAGTTTGCCCGAGTGACTGTCAAATAAGCAGCACCGTCAAATAAGCCGTCGCATCAGGCAAGCTGGCCATCAAACCGGTTCAAGCTTGTTCAACAGGGCCTCCTTCGGGAGGCCCTGTCGTATCTGGGCGGCACGGATCTGGGCGATAAAGTGCCGCAGCACGGCACTGCTTGGGTGTGGCCGTGTCGCCAGACTGATACTGGTCATCATGCCGTTGCCCTCAATGGGGTGATAACTGACCCCGAGCGGGCGCAGCGCCGCCACCGAGCTGGGCACCAGAGTCACGCCAAAGCCCGCCTGTACCATGCCGACGGTGGAGATCACCTGCGGGCATTCGGGCCCCAATATCGGCTCGAACCCCGCCTCCCGACAGAGACCCACTATGCCGTCATAGAGCCCGGGCCCGATGGCGTGGGGGAACAGAATAAAACTCTCGTCCTTCAGGCTGGCCAGTGGTAAGGGGCCTGGCTTGGCTTTGGGGTGACTGGTCGGCAGGGCGATCAGCAGCGGCTCCTGCTCGATAAGGTGATGGGCAAAGCCCTCGCTACCCCGGCAGGGCAGCCGCAAGATGGCGGCGTCCAGCCGATCGTTGCGCAGCGCCTCCACCAGTGCCGGCATGGTGCCCTCCTGCGGGCTGAGGGCCACCTTGGGGTAGCGCTCCCGATAGTCGTGCAGCAGGGTCAGCACCGCGGGGTGGAGCACGGTGGAACCGGCAAAGCCGATCCTCAGCGCCCCCTGCTCGCCCCGGGCAATCCGCTTTACCTTCAGTTTTGCCGCATCGGCCAGCGCCAGGATCTGCGCCGCATCCCGATAGAGGCTCTCGCCCGCCTCGGTCAGTTCGACACTGCGGGTCAAACGGCGCAGTAGCGGGGTGCCCAGGGTCTCTTCCAGCTTGCGGATCTGCTGGCTCAGCGGCGGCTGGGCCATGTTGAGTGATTCGGCTGCGCGGGTGAAATTCTGCTTTTCAACAACGGCCATGAAGTAGCGGAGCGTACGAAGTTCCATATCGATTGAGTCTCAAAGTCATGGGATCAGCGTATTGGTGTTGAAATGTGAACCAAGTCACCATTGGATTCGAACGCTAACAGGATTCACGGTGGAGGTGAAACCCGAATGGAACATATTGCAACATCTGACAGTGCCGGGTGCAGCTGTGCCCTCGAAGTGAGCCAGCAGTTTTCCCGCTGGCGCAGGCAGCATGACGGTGGCGAGATCTACCAGAGTTCCCTGATGAGCGCCCTGCTGGCGGGGGTCTACGAAGGGGAGACCACCATGAGCGAGCTGCTGCGCCACGGCGACTTTGGCCTCGGCACCTTCAATCACCTCGATGGCGAGCTGATCGCCTTCGAGCGGCAGATCCACCAGTTGCGCTCCGATGGCTCGGCCCGTCCCGCCCGCGCCGATCAGAAGACCCCCTTTGCGGTGATGACCCATTTTCGCCCCTGTCTGGAGCGTCGCTTCGATCACCCCCTGAGCCGTGACGAGATCCACCAGTGGGTGGATCGGCTGGTGGGCTCCGACAACGTCTTCGTCGCCCTGCGCCTCGACGGCCAGTTTGAAACGGCCAAGGTCCGTACCGTGCCGCGTCAGGAGCCCCCCTATCGCCCCATGCTGGAAGCCATCGAACAGCAACCGCTGTTCCGCTTTGCCGCGGTGGCGGGAACTCTGGTGGGCTTTCGCTGCCCGCCGTTCGTGCAGGGGGTCAATGTGGCGGGTTTTCACGAGCACATGATCACCGCCGATCGCAAGGGGGGCGGCCATCTGCTCGACTACACCATGGCCCACGGCACCCTGCGGCTTTCTGTGGTGCGTCACCTCAATCTGGCCCTGCCATCGGATCCCGCTTTCCGGCAGGCCGACCTCAACCCCGCCGATCTCGATCGCGCCATTCAAGCCGCCGAAGGCTGATAGACAAGGAGCAATAACATGGAAAACAGACAGTGGAAGTGCGGTGCCGAGCTGGTGGTTCGTCATCTGGAGGCGCAGGGGGTCAAGCAGGTGTTTGGCATTCCTGGCGCCAAGATTGACCGGGTATTCGATGCGCTGGAGGATTCCCCCATCGAGACCATAGTGGTGCGCCACGAGGCGAACGCCGCCTTTATGGCGGCCGCCGTGGGGCGTCTCACCGGCAAGGCGGGGGTGGCGCTGGTCACCTCGGGCCCCGGTTGCTCCAACCTTATTACCGGGTTGGCGACGGCCACCTCGGAGGGGGACCCCATGGTGGCGCTCGGCGGTGCGGTGCGCCGTGCCGATGGCCTCAAACTCACCCACCAGAGCATGGATACGGTCAACCTCTGTCGTCCGGTCACCAAGTTCAGTGCTCAGGTCAACAGCGGGGCGGCGATCTCCGAAGTGATGGCCAACGCCTTTCGTGCCGCCGAGCTGGGGCGGCCGGGGGCGGCGTTTGTCAGCCTGCCGATGGATATCATCAACAAGCCGGTGCAGGGCAATGTACTGGTGCCCCGCGAAGTGCCGGAGCCGGGCTGCGCCGATGAACAGAATATGGAGCAGGCATTGACCCTGCTGAGCAATGCCCAGAATCCGGTTGTGCTGCTCGGCCTGATGGCGAGCCGGCCGGAGAATGCCGAGGCGGTGCGCGCCTTCCTCGACAAGGCGCGGCTGCCGGTGACCGGTACCTATCAGGCGGCCGGGGTGGTGGACAGCTGCCACTTCGATGACTTTGCCGGACGGGTCGGGCTCTTCAACAACCAGCCGGGGGATCAGCTGCTGGCAGGGGCCGATCTGGTGATCTGCATCGGCTACAGCCCCATCGAGTACGACCCCGTGCTGTGGAATGGCGACAGGGAGCGGCGCATCCTCCATATCGACGTGCTGCCTGCCGATATCGACAGCAGCTACTGCCCGACCGCCGAGCTGGTGGGGTCGATCCGCGCCAACCTGTTGCAGCTGACCCGCATCATGGGCAATCCGAAAATCCGTCCCCCCGAGGTGGATCGGCTGCTGCAAGGGGTGCGCCAGCAGCGACTGCGACTGGCGATGCGGGCCGATGATCTGCACGGCAATCCGGTTCACCCCTTGCGTATCGTGCGCGAGCTGCAGGATCTGGTGCGCGACGACATGACCCTTTGCGTCGACATGGGCAGCTTCCATATCTGGATTGCCCGCTACCTCTACAGCTTCCGCGCTCGTCAGGTGTTGATCTCCAATGGTCAGCAGACCATGGGGGTGGCACTGCCGTGGGCCATCGGTGCGGCGCTGGTGCGACCGGGTGAGAAGGTGATTTCGGTATCGGGGGATGGCAGCTTTATGCAGTCGAGCATGGAGCTGGAGACGGCGGTGCGGCTCAAGAGCAATATCGTCCACATCATCTGGGTCGATAACGGCTACAACATGGTCGCGATGCAGGAGCAGCAGAAGTATTGCCGCACCTCCGGCGTCTCTTTTGGCCCCATCGACTTCAAACGCTATGCCGAATCGTTCGGGGCGGCCGGGTTTGCGGTGCGCTCGGCCGACGAGCTGCGTGCCACCCTGCGGGCCGCGCTGGCGGTGGAGGGGCCTGCTGTGGTGGCGATCCCGGTGGATTACTCCGACAACCCGGGGCTGATGGCCCAGCTCAGGCCAGAAGTATTGGCATAAGTGTGGGCAGCAGTGCTGGCCTGAATCCCTGTGTAAGAGCAGGCAGACCCGACCATATAGCAAAAACCGGCATCATGGGATGCCGGTTTTTTATTGCTACGCGGGATTGGTGGCCTTAACGGGCCAGCTGGACGGCGGCGCGTGCGCGGGCCGGTTGTGGGCGCTGTTTGGCTTTTGGCGCGCAGGCCATCTTCAGGCGCAGCCACTCGCGCCACAGCAGCCAGCAGAGCGGCAGGGTGAGCAGCAGCACGGTCGCGGGCTGGGCCATCAGCACGCCATCACGCCCCCACAGTTGTGGCAGCAGGAAGATGAGCGGCAGCAGCAACACGGTTTTGGCGATGGAGATGGCCAGCGCCTGACGGGTACGCGCCATGGATTGCAGCAGCACGATGCCGAACATGATGATCCCCTCCAGCGGAATGGCGCCGAGGTTGAGGGTCAGGCTGCTGATGGCGGCGGCCAGCAGTTCGGGATCCTTGTCGCCGGTATAGAGCATGGCGACCTGTCCCGGCAGCAGCTGGATGGTGAGCCACACCAGCATGCCGTAGATAAAGGTGAACTTGAGCCCCATCTCCATCAGGTACTTGAGGTTGCGATGGCGCTTGGCCCCCGCCGCCTTGCTGATGAGCGGCTGAATGCCGAAGGCGAGCCCCTGCAGAATGACGATGAAGACCGCCTCGGTGTAACCGGCCACGGTAAAACCCGCCAGATCCTTCACATTGCCGTACACCATCAGCTGGCTGTTGTGCAGCATCAGCAGCAGGCCGAGGTTGAACTGGGCAATCAGGCTCGGCAGACCGGTAAAGAGCAGGTGCGGCATGGCGGGGAGGTTGGGCACCAGATCCCGCCAGCTGAGGCGCAGCCGCGCCCAGGGGGTGAAGAAGTAGCCTAGGCCGATCAAGCTCACCGCACCCTCTGCCATCAGGGTGGCTTGCGCGGTACCGATCAATCCCAGCCCCAGCCGACCCACCATGATGTAGTTGAGGATGATGTTGAGCACGGCGCCGCTGCTCACCAACACCATGGCCAGTTTCGGGCGGCCATCGTTGCGCAGCAGATAGGGGACCGCCAGATTGCTGGCCAGCAACAGAGTGCCGCCGCCAATCCAGGTGAGGTAGTCACTCGCCTGTTTCCAGGTCTCGGTGCCCTGTTCAATCCCCAGTCCCAGCAGGATATCGGTGTGGGTGTAATAGAGAAGCACCGGCGCAACGCCCCCGAGTCCGGCCAGCAGCCAGAGGGCGTTGACCAGTGCCTGACGGGCCAGCGTGTCGTTTTTCGCCCCTTGCTGGAAGGAGATGGCGGTGGCCGCCCCCATGCTGATCATGGCGGCCAGGCCGATCAGCACCATGATGACCGGATAGACCAGGTTGATTCCGGCGAGGCCAGCGGCACCGACATAGTGGCCGACGAAGATGCCGTCGATGAGGTAGTAGGCCCCCGAGACCAGCATGGCAAGAATGGAGGGGAGGGCGTAAGCCCAGAAGCGACGGGTCATGGCCCGTTGCCGCAGTGTTAAATAGGCAGACATATCTGTTCTCTCGGGGAGTTCGATTATCGAACAGCTAGTCTAGATTAATACTTATTTGGTGATAATCAGGGTTTCACTTGATGAATTGCTGAGTATTACTCACTAATCCGGGGTTTTGGTAGTGAGCCTTGAGCATGTCGATCAGGATGCGCAGCCCGCTGCCCAGCTGATGCCGACTGGGATAGAAGAGGTAGAAGCCGGCAAAGGTGGGGCACCAGGGCTCCAGCACGGTGAGCAGTTTCCCCTCCGCGACCTTCTGGCTCACCTCCTCTTCCAGACAGTAGGCGAGCCCCAGCCCCGCCTCGGCGGCGCCCAGATAGAGGGCTGGGGTGCTGGTAGTGAGCGGCCCGGTCACTTCGATCTCCAGCATGGTGCCATCGGCGGCAAAGGCCCAGCGATAGTGATGGTGCGGGGTGAGGCGATAGCCGATGCAGGCGTGGCGGCTCAGCTCGCTCGGGTGCTCCGGCGTACCGTGCTCCGCCAGATAGGCCGGGGAGCCCACCACCAGATAGCGCTGGGGCGGGCCGAGGGGGATGCCGATCATCTCCTTGGGCAGCAGATCGCCATAAAAGAGTGCGGCATCGTAACCATCTTCAATCAGCCGGGGCATCAGCTCCTGCTCCACCACCTCCACCTGCATCCGCGGATAACGGGCCAGATAGTCGATCAGCACAGGTGCCAGCAGGCTGTCGATGGCGCCGCGGGGGGCACAGAGCTTGAGCCTTCCCACCGGCTCATCGCTGTTGCGGGCCAGCTCGCAAAGCGCCTCTTCCAAGGTATTGAGGGTGGGGAGCAGCTGCTTGAGCAGCCGCTGGCCCGCTTCGGTCGGTACCACGGCGCGGGTGCTGCGGTTGAGCAGCCGTACTCCCAGACGGGCTTCCAGCCCCTTCAGGCTATGACTGAGGGCGGAGGCGGAGACCCCGAGTTCGAGGGCGGCCTTGCTGAAACTGCGGTGACGGGCGACGGCGGCAAACACCGCCAGTTCGGCGAGATCGGTACGGGTAATGGTCATCATCAATCAACAAAAAGGCGTGAGTCACAAGGGTACGCCAAGGCCGTGCTGCACACAATCCGCGCTAAACGGGTGGCTTGTTGCAAATATGTAGCTGCTCGCAGGCCATTGATTCCAGTGAAACTAAGTTGAATTGTTAAAAAAAACTCACAATAAGGCGCTTTGAGTGTGATCTTGGTCGTCCGAAAGGCGACCAAAATCAAACTTTGGTTGATTAATTCAAAAAAACGCTGTGATTAATAAGGGCATTTAATTAAAGTCAGCCCATCAAGAGTGGCGCACGTTAATCGGTTGTTAAGTGAGACGGGCGCCGACCCTCAGGGTCAAAATCTCGCACTGTTGTTTGTTGCAATCCTGTTGTCACAAGGAGTGATGGCCAGGTTGCCGGGGGGCGAGAGGTTAATATCAAGGACGGACAGCAGGCGTTCCAGGGAGATGGAACCGGGCCAAGGCCCGACCAAACAAGAATCCCATTTTCCTAGATGACAGGAACAACGTATGTCTGACATGAATATTGCAGCTGATGGTCGTTTAGCCAGCAACACCTCCCGCGGCGTCAACAAGGCCGATGTGGTCTGGATGCTGGGTCTGTACGGTACCGCGATCGGTGCCGGTGTGCTCTTCCTGCCAATCAACGCCGGTGTAGGTGGCCTGTGGCCGCTGGTTGCCATGTTGATTCTGGCGCTGCCGCTGACTTTCTTTGCTCACCGTGGTCTGACCCGCTTCGTGCTGTCCGGCTCTACCCGTGATGGCGACATCACTGAAGTAGTAGAAGAGCACTTCGGCAAGACCGCAGGCAAATTCATCACCCTGCTCTACTTCTTTGCCATCTACCCGATCGTGCTGATGTATTCAGTCGCCATCACCAACACCGTCGAGAGCGTGATTGTTCACCAGCTGGGCATGTCTGCACCTCCCCGTGCCGTTCTGTCACTGGCCCTGATCCTCGGTCTGATGGCGGTTGTTCGTCTGGGCGGCCAGGTTATCGTCAAAGCGATGAGCGTGCTGGTATTCCCGTTCGTGCTCACCCTGATGGGTCTGGCGTTCTACCTGATCCCGCACTGGAACGGTGCCATCATCACTGAAGCTCCGGCCCTGTCCGACGCCTTCAACGGTGACTTCATCAAGACCCTGTGGCTGGCTATCCCGGTAATGGTGTTCTCCTTCAACCACTCCCCGATCATCTCCTCCTTCGCGGTGGACAACAAAGGTCGTTACGGTAAAGGTGCCGAGAAGAAGTGCAGCAACATCCTGCTGGGCGCCCACGTCATGATGGTGATGACCGTTATGTTCTTCGTATTCAGCTGCGTACTGAGCCTCTCTCCGGCTGACCTGGCTGCTGCCAAAGAACAGAACATCTCCATCCTGTCCTACCTGGCCAACCACTTCGATAACCCGGTTATCGGTACTGTGGCTCCGCTGATCGCCATGGTTGCCATCAGCAAATCCTTCCTGGGTCACTACCTGGGGGCGCAAGAGGGCATGAACGGCCTGATGGCCAAGGCGCTGCGCGAGAAGGGCAAGAACGTTGACACCAAGCAACTGAACAAAGTCACTGCCGTGTTCATGATCCTGACCACCTGGGCCATCGCTACCATCAACCCGAGCATCCTCGGCATGATTGAAGACCTGGGTGGCCCGATCATCGCAATGCTGCTGTTCCTGATGCCGATGTACGCCATCACCAAGGTTCCGGCCATGCGCAAATACGCTGGCAACATCAGCAACGGCTTCGTGACCATCATCGGCCTGATCGCCATGTCCGGTATCATCTACAAGCTGATTGCCTGATAACTCCGGTTACCAAGTTGAATGAAGAAGCCGCCTCGCAAGAGGCGGCTTTTTTATGGCCGGGATTCAGGATTGGGCATTGTCGATATTTTCCGACTGCCAGAGGGCATAGCCCTTGCCGGAGGCCGTGGTAGGCAGATCAATCTGCATCAGGTCGTTGCCGATGACAAAGGGGCCCGAGTAGCGGGCGCGCAGATCCTGCGCCAGATCTTTGACCCTGATCTTGCCGTTGAGGCCGATATGGCTGAACACGGTCAGCGCCGGTTTGGCTTCGTTCATTACCCGGGCCGCCTGCTCAGGGGAGGCGAGGTGACCGGCGATCGCCTTGTAGCCGGGGTTGGCCTTCATCTGCTCGGCAGAGGTCATGGAGACGCAGTGCACCAGCAGATCGGCCCCTTTGGCCTGCTTCACCACTTCGGGGCTGTAGCGGGTATCGCCGGAGAGCACCACGCTATGGCCGTGATAGTCGATGCGATAGCCGAATGACGGCTTGATGTTGACCCCGTGGTCGTTGTCAAAGGCGGTTACCTTGACCCCGTCATGGTTGTAGACCACCCCGGCGGTAACCTCGTGGCTGTTGATCTCCACCCCATCCAGCGGCGTACCCTCATCCTTGACCCGGGTGGCGATGTCGGTGGCGTAGGCCTGCTGCAAGCCACGGGCGAGAGCTGTGGTGCCTTTGGGGCCGTAGAGTTCCATCGGCGCGTGGCGCTGGCCATAGGCCGGTTGCAGCCAGCCGGTCAGCCAGAGATCCGCCAGCCCGTTGGTGTGGTCGGAGTGAAAGTGGGTGAGGAAGAAGGCGTTGACCCGGCCGATGGGGATATGCAGCTGCCACAGGCGAGTGGCGGAGTTGCGGCCAAAATCGAACACCAGCTTCTGGTTGCCCGCCTCGACCAGAGTGCTGTAACCGCCACGACTGATCTGGGGTACCGGAGTGCCGGTGCCGAGCAGGCTGACCCGAAAGATATCGGGCCGGGCTTGAGTTGCTGAGGCAGGGGCATGATCGTGGTTGCTGATAAAGCTGCTCTCGGCAGCCTGACTGGCGCCGCTGGCCAGCAGACCGACCAGTAATGCGGCCAGATAGGTGCTTTTCATGGGAATTTATCCTGTGGGGGAGGGACGGCATCACTGTATTGGTAACTAAAAGTTGAATAAATTGGCTAAAATCCATTTCTTACTAAACTTTTGGTTGTGAATAGGGGCCCTGTCGCGGGACAAACGGCCTTGAAACGGGCAAAAAGGAGGGGTTGTGGACCGATTGACCAGCATGCGAATCTTCACCCGGGTAGTGGATCTCGGCTCCTACAGCGCGGTGGCGAGCGAAGAGGGGATCAGCGCCCAGATGGTGGGCAAGCATGTGCTGGGGCTGGAGCAGTGGCTGGGGGGCAAGCTGTTTCACAAGACCACCCGCCAGCAGACTCTCACCGAGCTGGGCCAGCTGTTTTTGGCTCGCTGCCAGCGGGTGCTGGAGGAGCTGGCACTGACCGAGTCGCTCACCCAGAACCTGCTGGCCGAGCCGGCCGGACGGCTGCGCATCGCCGCTCCCCTCAGCTTTGGCCACCACCGGCTGGTGCCGCTGCTGCCCGCTTTTCTCGACCGCTACCCCAAGCTGGATCTGGATCTGCAGCTCACCCCGCGCTGGGTCGATCTGGTGGAGGAGGGGTTCGACGCCGCCATCCGCACCCTGCGCCCGCAGGATGAGGCGCTGATCGCCCGTCCGCTGCTGACCCAGCACTACCGCCTCTGCGCGGCCCCCGACTACCTCAATCGCCACGGCGTGCCCCGTCATCCGGCCGATCTCGCTCGCCACCAGTGTCTGCACGGCAACTGGGGCGAGCACGAGCGCTGGCAGTTTGTCGGTGAGGATGGCCAGAGCGAGGAGGTGCGGGTCGCCTCGCGCCTGCGCATCAATCACTGGCCAGCCTTGTTGACGGCGGCGCTCTCGGGGGCTGGCATCACCTTGCAGCCGGCCGAACAGGTGCGTGACCATATCGCTGCGGGGCGTCTGCTGCCGCTGCTTGGCCACTATCAGAGCCCGGCCAAGACCCTCTACTTCATCTATCCGGCGGCGCGGCGGCAGGTACTCAAGATCACCCTGTTGGGGGATTTTCTGGCCGAATCCCTGCAAGCTGGGCCCGAGCCCGAATAAAAGGCTGCATATTCTCGCAGCCGCGATTAACCATCGTGCTTAACAAAGGGGCGGAGCAGGCCTAACATGGCGGGATGTTTTTCTAGTCGGGACAAAAGGATATGTCTGGGTTGAAAAAGGATCTCGGGCTCTGGCAGGGGATGGGGCTGCTCGCCACCTCGCTGCTTGGCACCGGGATCTTCGTGGTACCGGCGACTGCCGCCTCGCTGGCGGGGGGGGCCTCGCTCTGGGCCTGGTTGCTGCTGATTGCGCTGGTGCTGCCCATCGCCTTTACCTTCGCTCGCCTCGGTCGTCGCTATCCCCATGCGGGCGGCGCGCCGCACCTGATTGGCCTCGCCTTTGGCAACGGCGCCGAGCGTTTCTCCGCCTTCCTCTTCCTGGCTGTGCTGCCGGTGGGGCTGCCCGCAGCCCTGATGATTGCCGCCGGTTTCTGGCACGCCCTGTTCGAGATGGGGGAGTGGACCCTCTGGGCCATCCAGCTGCTGACCCTGCTCGGGGTATTCCTGCTGGGGCTGCGCGGGGCGCGCTCCTCCGGCAACCTGCAACTGTTGATAGCTCTGGCTATTCTGGGGCTCACCCTGCTGATCTGGTTCAAGGGAGAGGTGAGCTGGCGCGATGCGGCCCGGCCGCTGCCGAGCGCGGATGAGTGGCCCCCTATGGCCACCGCGCTGGCGGTGATGTTCTGGTGTTTCGTCGGGCTGGAAGCCTTCGCCCACATGGGGGAGGAGTTCAAGCGGCCGGAGCGGGACTACCCCATCGCCCTGCTCGGCGGGGTGCTGCTGGCGGGGCTTATCTACTGGATCCACTCGCTGGTGGTGCTCAAATACGGCCTCTACGGCGATGAGGCGACCAACGCCACCGCCATTCCGGCCCTGCTCTCCCTGCTGTTAGGCCCCACCGCCAAGTGGCTGGTGGCGGTGCTTGGCTACCTCTCCTGCTTTGCCAGCATCAACATCTACATTCAGGGCTTTGCGAGGCTTATCTGGAGCATGGCGCGTGAAGGCAAGCTGCCCCCCTCGCTGGCGGTGCTTACCGCTCGGGGTGCGCCGCTGCGGGCGCTCGGTCTGGTACTGCTTATCTGCCTGCTCTGCATCACCCTTATCATCTGGTTGCGACTGCCCCTCGATGAGCTGATCCGCTACGCCAACGGTAACTTCGTGCTGGTCTACCTGCTCTGCATGGCGGCGGGCTGGCGCCTGCTCGGCGGGGTGGGCAAGGGGCTGGCAGGGATAAGCGTGCTGCTCTGCGCCCTGGTGCTGGTGGCGCTCGCCACTCAGGTCCTCTATGCGGTGGTGCTCAGTCTTGGCTACGGCAGCTTCTCGTTGTGGCGGCGTCATCTGCGCCGCAGTCGTCAGCAGGATGCGCTCCCGCTGGCGAAGTAACGTCTCCCCGATAGTCGAAGAAATGAGAAAGCCCTGATGTTCAGGGCTTTTTGATTCCGGTATATGTGATGTTCATATGAATACTAGTTGGCACGCTATTTGCCGAAAAGTGCGGTGTCGGATCAACTCAACGGCGATTTATAGCCAAAAAAAGTGGGATCCAGCTCCCGTTTTGCTTAAAGTGATCCCTTCCGATCCCGGTGGTCGGAATGCCCGCAAGGATGCCCTTCAGACGTAAACAGGATGGCCTGGCCAGACTGACTCTCAGAGATGTGATTGCTTCGGTTCTCTTTTTATCTGTCACCTGTGGTGATAGCGCCTTGTTCCGTTCAGTCAGCCCGGGTTTTGCGTCTCTCTCATCGTGCATTGTCACCATCTGCAGCGAGTGAATCATGAGCGAATCGGTTTTTGAGATCCACGACTGGACCCTGAGCGTTGACGACAACATGCTGTGTCGCCCCGACCGCGAGGTCTACCTCGAACCCAGACTGGTCAACCTGTTGCGGTTTCTGGCCCATAATGCCGGCACCGTGTTTGGCCGCGATGCCCTGATCAACGAGGTGTGGGATGGCGCCGAGGTGACCGATCAGGTTGTGACCCAGTCCATCTTCGAACTGCGCAAGATCCTCAAAGATGGTCGCACCGATGCGACCGACTATATCGTCACCGTACCCAAGCGCGGCTACAAGCTGGTGGCACCGGTGCGGCCGCTGCAGGTGGTTTCCGTGGTGATGGCGGACGAGCAACCCGTGCCCGCGGTCAATACCGCTCTCTCCGACAACCCGACGCTCTCCGATCTGAGCCCGCCCGCGGCTGAGCAGGATGATGATGCACAGCCCAATGTCGCCCCTTTTCCCGCCGGGCCCCTGACCCGCGCCATCTCCACCCATGCCAAGGATGCTCGCAGCCGCTGGAAGATGGTGAGTTTCGATATCTTCGTTGCCATCGTGCTGATCGCCATTGTCAGCATGCTCAGCTACCAGCACACCAGCCCCCAGGTGCATGCCATGCTGGATCCCAATCTGCTGGTGTTCCGCTTTCACTCCGGCATGGATGACAACAACGAGAACGTGCGCCTCGCCGATGGCATTACCCGCGCCCTGATGGGGGAGGTGGCCGTGGCTACGCCGCTGCGGGTGCAGTACGGCGCCACCACTCTGATGGGGGGCATCATGCCCGGCAAGGAGCTGAGTGTGCGGGTCACCCGCCAGCCCCGTGGCACCTATCTCGATCTGGAGTATCGCAATATCAATACCAACCGGGTGCTGTTCAGCCATCAGTACCAGCTCAGTCGCCACAGTGTGCACGGTGTGTTGCAGGCCAGCAGCCAGGATCTGCTGCGCGCCCTCGACCAACCCGATGCCGAGCCGGGGATGGGCTGGCCGACCGATGATGCCTCCCTGATGGCGATGATGGAGGCGCAGTACTACATCAACAGCCGGGATCCGGTCGCCCTCAAGCGTGGGATTGATCTGCTGGAGCAGGCGCTGATTGTCCATCCGGATCAGCCGCTGCTGCTGGCGGAGCGCTATCTGGCAGGCGAGGCGCTGGCCACCCTTGCGGGCAAATCCGAGAGCGAGCGGCTGCAGGAGATTGGCACCCATCTCGCCCGCGTGGTGCAAAACAGCGGCGCTCTCCCTGCTCGGGTGTGGGAGGCGTTGACCCTGCAGGCGATCCTCAACGGCCAGCAACAGCAGGCCAACTATCTGCTGGAGAAGGCGGCGAGTCGCGGCCGCTCTGTGCTCTATTACATACTGCAGGGCAAGCTGGCGGAGCTGGACGGTCGCCCCGAGGCGGCGGGTGATGCCTACAGTCAGGCCTTCCTGATGGAGGCGACCGAGCAGACCTATCTGCTCTGCCAGCAGCTCGGTTTCTACAGCAATATGGAGAGCCTCACCCCGGCCCTGTTCAATGCGCTGGGCCAGAGCAAGGTGAAGCTCTTCTAACTCCGTAGTGTTGGTTTTCCCCCGGTCGGTGCGGTTGCCGACCCCATCCACAGGCTGCCTTCGGGCGGCCTGTGCTGTTTCTGCTTGTTTCAATCCTGCTTGTTTGTCACCGGGGATAGTTGCTCTGGTGTGGCCCGATTTATCCCCCGCCGCTCCCCACTATCCCCACTTGCCTTTATCTTGCCCGCGGCATTCGCTGCACTCGCGTTTGTTCGGCTTCACGCCGCGCGCAGCTTGTGACATCTGCTCGTTGTTGGCGGCGGGATAAGCTGTCTGTCTCGACCCATTTCTCATTGCTTACCGGTTATCGCCGTTGCGCTTTACCTCTGAGTTTGGATTGTGATGAGCCGAGCTGAGGGGCGAACAGGAGGTGAGTGTCCACTCAGGGTGATGATCAGCAGGGCTTCCAAATGGCCGCAAGGGCAGGGGGGCGCAATGGGCGCTGCTTTATCCCGGGTTTATCTGACCAAAAATATCAAGACGGCGAGATAAGGGAGTTATCAAGGGACAAAAACGGGTTGGCCGGATATCAAGGTTTTATCAAGAAGGCTGTGTGATGTGATGTCAATTTACTGTTTTTAAATGGTTTTTATCAAAAGTGACGAGGCGGCGAAAAAAGTTGCCTCATATTTTTATCCGTTAGCTGGTCTTTATGTTTTCCGGGGATGAGAGGCCTAGTCTGTGCCCATTCTTTGGCGGGGCGTTCCGCCAAATGTGTATGTGACGACCCGACCTTTTATAGAACCGGAGATCTTATGTCCCTAGATACGAGCAAGAAGATTGGCCTTATCGCCTGTACAGGTGTGGTGGCCGGCAACATGATGGGGAGCGGTATCGCACTGCTGCCTTCGGCACTGGCCACCATCGGCTCCATCTCTGTCTTTAGCTGGGCAATCTGTCTGGTAGGCGCCATGGGCCTCGCCTTTGTCTTCGCCCGCCTTGCTACCAAGAACCCGCAAGAGGGTGGCCCCATTGCTTACGCTGGCGAGATCTCTCCGGTGTTCGGTTTCCAGACCGGTGTGCTTTATTACCATGCCAACTGGATCGGTAACCTGGCCATCGCCATTACCGGCGTCTCCTACCTCTCGGTCTTCTTCCCCATTCTCAACAGCCCCATTCCGGCCGCCGCAGCCACCATCGCTGCCGTCTGGATCTTCACCTTCGTCAACCTGCTTGGCGGTAGCTGGGTGAGCCGACTCTGTACTCTGGGTCTGGTGCTGATCCTGCTGCCGGTTGTCGGTACTGCGGTGATGGGCTGGGGTCATTTTGATGCCACTGTTTACAGCCAGAACTGGAACACCACCAGCGGTAGCGACCTGCATGCGGTCATCAGCGCCGTGCTGATCTGCCTCTGGTCCTTCGTCGGTGTTGAATCTGCCGCCGTCTCTTCCGGCATGGTGAAGAACCCCAAGCGTACAGTACCGCTCGCTACCATGCTGGGTACCGGTATTGCCGGTGTTATCTACATCCTCTCTACCCAGGTGATCAGCGGCATGTTCCCGGCCGGTGAAGTGGCAGCCTCCGGCGCCCCGTTTGCCATGGCCTCTTCCGCCATCTTCGGTAGCTGGTCTGCACCGTTTGTCTCTGCCTTCACCGCCCTGGCCTGCTTCACCTCGCTGGGCTCCTGGATGATGCTGGTGGGCGAGGCGGGCAAGCGTGCCGCCAATGACGGCAACTTCCCGAAAATCTATGGCGAAGTGGACAAGAACGGCGTAGCCAAGAAGGGTCTGATCCTGGGCTCCCTGAAGATGACTGCCCTGATGGTTGGCCTGACCGCCTTCACCTCCCAGTCCGCTCATGCTGCCGATCTCTTCAACGTGCTGACCACAGATGCTGTGCTGCTGACCATGCTGCCCTACTTCTACTCCAGCATTAACCTGATCCGCTTCGAGGGCATGACCTCCCGCAGCATCGGCGCGATGATCTTCTCCGGTGTGGCCTGCGTCTTCTGTCTGGTAGCCCTGATGGGTGCCAAGGGTTCCAACCTCACAGCTACCTTCGTGGTGTCGCTCATCATCCTGATGTTCTACGCCAAAAAACTGGGTCTGCGTCAGCACGATGCCCTGCTGAACGAACAACCCAGCAACTGATTTCCCCTTTTATCTTCCGAGCGCTCTTCACTCACCATCCCTGATGGAGAGCGCCCCTTTACGTGTGGAGCATTACGATGAATATCATTGCCATCCTCAACCACCTCGGCGTTTTCTTTAAAGAAGAACCCATTCGCCAGCTGCAAGCCTCCCTCGAGCGCAAGGGTTTCGAGGTTGTTTATCCGGTCGACGTCGCCGACCTGCTGAAACTGATTGAGAAGAACCCCCGTGTTTGCGGCGCCATCTTCGACTGGGACAAATACTCTCTGGGCCTGTGCAAGGAGATCCACGATCGCAACGAGAAGCTGCCGATCTTCGCCTTCGCCAACGACCAGTCCACCCTCGATATTCACCTGACCGACCTGCGTCTGAACGTGCACTTCTTCGAGTACCGTCTCGGCATGGCCGATGACATCGCCCTCAAGATGGGTCAAGCCACTCAGGAGTATCAGGACGCCATCCTGCCGCCGTTCACCAAGGCACTGTTCAAGTACGTGGAAGAGGGTAAATACACTTTCTGTACTCCGGGTCACATGGGCGGTACCGCCTTCCAGATGAGCCCGGCCGGCAGCATCTTCTATGACTTCTACGGCCCGAACGCGTTCAAGGCTGACGTCTCCATCTCCATGCCGGAGCTGGGCTCCCTGCTGGATCACTCTGGTCCGCACAAGGAAGCCGAAGAGTACATCGCCCGTACCTTCAACGCCGATCGCTCCTATATCGTTACCAACGGCACCTCCACTGCCAACAAGATCGTCGGCATGTTCTCCGCGCCGGCTGGCAGCACTGTGCTGGTTGACCGCAACTGCCACAAGTCGCTCACTCACCTGATGATGATGAACGATGTGACGCCGATCTACTTCCGTCCGACCCGCAACGCCTACGGCATTCTGGGCGGTATCCCGCAGAGCGAATTCAGCCGCGACACCATCGCAGCCAAGGTTGCCGCGACACCGGGTGCCCAGGCTCCCCGTTACGCCGTCGTCACCAACTCCACCTATGATGGCCTGCTCTACAACACCGGCTTCATCAAGGAGAGTCTGGATACCCCTTACATCCACTTCGACAGTGCCTGGGTGCCTTACACCAACTTCAGCCCGATCTATGAAGGCAAGTGCGGCATGAGCGGCGAAGCCATGCCGGGCAAGGTGTTCTACGAAACCCAGTCCACCCACAAGCTGCTGGCGGCCTTCTCCCAGGCCTCGATGATCCACATCAAGGGTGACGTGGAGGAAGAGACCTTCAACGAAGCCTTCATGATGCACACCTCCACCTCGCCGCAGTACGGCATCGTGGCCTCTACCGAGATCTCTGCTGCCATGATGCGTGGCAACACCGGCAAGCGTCTGATCAAGGACTCCATCGATCGCGCCATCTCCTTCCGCAAAGAGATCAAGCGTCTGCGTGATCAGAGCGAAGGCTGGTTCTTCGACGTATGGCAGCCGGACAACATCGACACCGTCGAGTGCTGGAAGCTGGATCCGAAAGATGACTGGCACGGCTTCAAGGACATCGATGACAACCACATGTACCTGGATCCGATCAAGGTCACCCTGCTGACCCCGGGTATGGGTCGTGATGGTAAGCTGCTGGAGAAGGGCATCCCTGCCTCTCTGGTCTCCAAGTTCCTGGACGAGCGCGGCATCGTGGTCGAGAAGACCGGTCCTTACAACATGCTGTTCCTCTTCTCCATCGGTATCGATCAGTCCAAGGCGATGCAGCTGCTGCGCGCCCTGACCGAGTTCAAGCGTGGTTACGATCTGAACCTGACCATCAAGAACATCCTGCCGAGCCTCTATCGTGAAGATCCGAGCTTCTACGAAGGGATGCGCATTCAGGAGCTGGCCCAGAGCATCCACGATCTGACCTGCAAATACCGTCTGCCGGAGCTGATGTTCAAGGCGTTCGACGTGCTGCCGGAGATGAAGATGACCCCGCATGCTGCATGGCAGCAAGAGCTGGCGGGCAATCTGGAAGAGGTGCCGTTGCGTGACATGGTTGACCGCATCAGCGCCAACATGATCCTGCCGTACCCGCCGGGAGTTCCGTTGGTACTGCCGGGCGAGATGGTGACCCAGGATTCTCTGCCGGTGCTCGAGTTCCTCGAGATGCTGTGCGAGATCGGTGCCCACTACCCGGGTTTCGAGACCGACATCCACGGCCTCTATCGTCAGGCCGATGGCAGCTACACCGTCAAGGTGCTGCGTTAATCGACAGTGACAACAGTCGAAAGTGACAACAACGGGCCGCAAGGCCCGTTTTTCCCTCCGGAATTCCTGTTCTTATTGCGTGAGTCGCCAATCATGAAGCGAGTGCTCTCTATTCAATCCCACGTAGTCTTTGGCTGTGCCGGCAACAGTGCCGCCGTTTTTCCCATGCGTCGCCTCGGGATCGAGGTGTGGCCGATGAACACGGTGCAGTTCTCCAACCACACCCAATACCGCGAAGGCTGGCAGGGGATGGTGATGCCCGGCGGCCATATCCGTCAGCTGGTAAACGGCCTGGCGGAGATCGGTGTGCTGGCCGAGTGCGATGCGATCTTGAGCGGCTACCTCGGCTCGGCCGAACAGGGGGAGGAGATCCTGGCGGCGGTGGCCCGGCTCAAGGCGCTCAATCCGGCCGCCCTCTATTTTTGTGATCCCGTGATGGGTCACCCCGACAAGGGGTGCATAGTGGCACCCGGCGTCGCCGATTTTCTGAAAAACCGGGCACTGGCCTGCGCCGATATGCTGGCCCCCAATCTGCTGGAGCTGGAACAGCTCACCGGCCGCGATATCCGCAATGTGCCGGAGGCCATCGAGGCGTGCCAGCAGCTGCGCGCGCAAGGGGTCAAGCTGGTGATGGTCAAGCATCTGGGCAAGGCAGGTTTTGCCATGGACCGCTTCGAAATGTTGCTGGTGTGTGAGGAGGGAATCTTTCATCTCTCCCGCCCACTCTACCCTTTTGCCCGCCACCCCATCGGGGTGGGGGATCTGCTGAGCGCCACCATGCTGGCCAATCTGCTGGCCGGTTGTACCCCGGTCGCGGCGTTCGAGCTTACCAACGCCAGTGTCGATGCCGTGCTGGCCCGCACCTGGCTGGCGGGAGCTTACGAGCTGCAACTGGTGGCGGCCCAGCACGAGATGGCGTTGCCGCAGGTCTCCATCCGGGCGACCCGCCTCTGAGCTGATTACGCGCACAGAAGAAACAACAAAGCCCTGATCATCAGGGCTTTTTATATTTCAGATTCAGGGAGATGGCTTAGTCTTGCGGGCTTTTGAGCGCCTTGACCACATCCTCTTTGGGCTCCAGCTCCTTGACCTGGTTGAAGATCTCCAGCTCCCCCTGCGGGCTGACGGTGTAGGCATCGGCATCCTGATAGCTGCCGCTACCGGCGCTCTCGATGATGACCACCAGCTCGGGCTGCTTGTCGCCATTCAAGTCGACCAGTTTCAGCTCTCGGATAAAGCCGTTGCGAGCCATCACCTTGCCATCCTGAAACTCATCCAATGGAAATTGGGCGTTCTGGCCCGAATAGAGCCGCACGTCATAGCTGCCGATGGAGGCGGGCTCACCGGCCCCCTGCGCTACCCGGATCACCTGTCCGGAGGGGAGGGTCAGCTGCTTGCTAAATCCCTCTTCGGCTTGTGCTTGCGCCGCCAGCGGCAGGGCCAGCAGCCCTGCCATGATCAATGCTCTGTTCATCTTGCAACCTCTTGCTGTCTGTTGAGGGCGGGCTCCCGGGGAGCCCGCCCTGATGCTGTTACCAGATCTTCACCCGCTTCTGGGGTGGCAGATAGAGTTTGTCCCCCGGCTGGATGTTGAATGCCTCGTAGAAGGCGGGAATGTTCGGCACCACGCCGTTGACCCGGTACTCGGGGGGCGAGTGGGGGTCGGAGCGCAGCAGCATCTGCATCAGCTCGGGGCGATACATCCCCTTCCACACCTGCGCCCAGCCGAGGAAGAAGCGCTGCTCGCCGGTGAAGCCATCCAGCACTGGCGCCTCCTTGCCATCCAGTGACAGCTCGTAGGCCTTGTGGGCGATGGTGAGGCCGCCCAGATCGCCGATGTTCTCCCCCAGGGTAAACTGGCCATTGACGAACTGGCCGTTGATGGGCTCGAAGCGGTTGTACTGGGCCACCAGACGGCTGGTGCGGAAGCGGAACTCCTTGAGATCCTGCGGTGTCCACCAGTCGCGCATCATGCCGTCGCCGTCGGATTTGGCCCCCTGATCATCAAAACCGTGGCCCATCTCGTGGCCAATGACCCCGCCGATGGCGCCGTAGTTGACCGCATCATCCGCCGTCATGTCGAAGAAGGGGGGCTGCAAGATGGCCGCCGGGAAGACGATCTCGTTGTTGCTCGGGTTGTAGTAGGCGTTCACCGTTTGCGGCGACATATGCCATTCGTCCCGGTCGACCGGCTTGCCGAGGCGCGCCAGACTATCTGCGTATTCAAAGGCTTGCGAGCGTTGCAGGTTGCCCACCAGATCATCCGGTTTGATGGCGATGGCGCTGTAATCCTTCCACTTGTCGGGGTAGCCGATCTTGGGGCGGAACTTGGCCAGCTTCTCGAGGGCCTGCGCCTTGGTCTCGGGCGACATCCAGTCGAGCTCCTTGATGCTCTGGCCGTAGGCGGTGCGCAGGTTCTCCACCAGCTGCTCCATCCGCTCCTTGGCTGCTGGCGGGAAGTAGCGGGCCACATAGAGCTGGCCGACCGCTTCACCCAGATGATCGTTCAGCACCCCGAGCGCCCGCTCCCAGCTGGCGCGCTGCTTGGGCGTGCCGCTTAATGTGGTGCCGTAGAAGGCAAAGTTGGCGCGGTCGGTCTCGCTGTCGAGATAGGGGGCGTAGTCGGTCAGCAGTTGCCACTTGAGGTAGGCCTGCCAATCGGCGATGGGGGTCTGGGCCATCACCTGATCCAGCGCGCTCAGATAGGTCGGCTGGCCGATGATGAGTTCCGGCTGACCAGCAATGCCCGCGGCATTGAGATAAGCCTGCCAGTCGAGATGGGGGGCGAGCCGTGCCAGTTCGCTGGCGGGGCGCTTGTTGTAGTTCTTCTCCCGATCCCGCAGGGCCACGTTGTCCCACTGGATGGTGGCGAGCCGGGTTTCGAGGGCCAGAATCCGCTTGGCCTTTCCGCTCGGGTCAGACTCACCGAGGCGGCTCAGCATGGCGGCGATATGCTGCTGGTACTTCTGGCGCAGGGCCTGACTGTCGGGATCCTGCTTGAGGTAGTAGTCCCGATCCGGTAGCCCCAGTCCACCTTGATAGAGGTAGACCGCATAGCGGTCGGGGGACTTGGCATCGGCGTCGATCCAGATGCCGAACGGCGCGCCGCCGCCCATGCGGCCACTTTGGGCAAAGGCGCGGGCCAGCGCAGCCTGATCACCGATCCGATCGATGTCGGCCAGCGCCGGTGCCAGCGGGGTGAGCCCCTTGGCGTCACGGCTTGCCTGATCCAGATAGCTGGCGTAGAGATCGCGGATCTGCTGGGTCGGCGTGCCGGTGGCGGCCTCCTGCTTGGCCAGCCCCTCGACCAGCACCCGCACATCGGCGAGGGATTTGTCTCGCAGCATGTAGAAGGCACCATCGGCGGGGCGATCGTCTGGGATCTTGGCGGTGGCGAGCCACTTGCCATTGACGTAGCGGAAGAAGTCATCGCCGGGTTTAACCCGGGTATCCATATTGGCCAGCGCCAGCCCGGAGTGTTTGGGGGAGTCTTGCGGTGCCTGACTGCAGCCAGCCAGCAGGGCCAGTCCAATCAGGCCGGCCAGTAAGCTTTTCTTATTGTTCATCTTGTTTGATTCCAATTCGGGTTGTTTGCTTCCCTGCCCATCTTCCTTGCTCCAACCGGTTGTGCGACCGCCTTGCGGCCAGCCTGGTGGAGAGGGCGGGCGAGCCTCACTCTAGCAGCAGGGTTGCAGCTTGATAAGCCCGACTCTGCTAAGATCGGCCGGTCCGTTTTGGGGAAGCCTATGATTTCTCATCTTTATTCTCGCTTTTGTCTGACTATGCCAGCGCCGGAAGGTTCCACCGGTCTGCTGGTGGCCTTCAGTGGCGGCCTCGACTCTACCCTGCTGCTGGTGCTGGCGGCGCAGTATGCCCGCGAGCATGGCCTGCCGCTTCGCGCCCTGCACGTGCACCACGGCCTCAGTCCCCATGCCGATGAGTGGGTCGCTCATTGTGAAGCCGTGTGTCAGCAATTGGCGGTGGAGCTGCTGGTGGAGCGGGTAACACTGGCCCGTGACAATGGCGAGAGTCTGGAGGCGCAGGCCCGCACAGCCCGTTACCAGCGGCTGACCGCCCGGATGCGGGAGGGGGAGTGGCTGCTCACCGCCCACCATCAGGACGATCAGCTGGAGACCCTGCTGCTAGCCCTCAAGCGCGGCGCCGGTCTGCGTGGCCTGGCGGGGATCTTGCCAAGCCAGCCCTTTGCTGGCGGCCTGTTGCTGCGGCCGCTGCTCAATATGAGTCGCGCCGAGCTGGCCGAGGCGGCAGCGAGCCTCCCCTTTGGCTGGGTGGAGGATGAGAGCAATCAGGATGTGAGCTATGACCGCAACTTTTTGCGCCAGACGCTTATCCCCCAAATCAAGGCGCGCTGGCCCGCCATGGCCCAGACCGCGGCGCGCAGCATGGCCCTGTGCGCCGAGCAGGAGGCGCTGCTGGACGAGCTGGCCGAGAGCGACTGGCAGCTGGCGGGCGAGGGGGAGGCACTCCATATCGGCCCGCTGCACGCCCTTTCACCCACTCGGCGCAACAACCTGTTGCGCTACTGGATCCGCCGTCAGGGGGGGGAGATGCCATCCCGTGAGCAGCTTGCCCGGCTCTGGCAGGAGGTGGCGCTGGCGCGCGGCGATGCCAATCCCCAGCTCAACTGGGGGCGCCAGAGCTGCCGTCGTTTTCAGGAGCGGCTCTATCTGGTGAGCCCTGACCTGCAACCCTGTCATCAGGTATTGCCGCTGACCGTGGGTGAGCCGCTGACCCTGCCGGACGGTTTGGGCGAGCTGGTGGTACGTATGGTGGAGTGCGGCGAGGATCTGCTGCGCTCCCCCCGAGCGGACGAGCCCCTCTCGGTGCGTTTTCAGGTGGCGCCCGGGATCCCCCTCAAACCGGTGGGGCGGGGCGGTAGTCGGCGGATGAAGAAGCTGCTACAGGAGTATGGAGTGCCTTCGTGGCAGCGGGGGCGCATCCCCATCCTCTACTATGGCGAGCAGGCGGCGGCGGTAGTGGGGCTCTTTGTCTGCGACGGTTTTATGGCGCAGGGTGCCGGGCTGGTGTGCCACTGGCAGGGGAGCGGTGCCGCCCCGGTTCTACCCGAGCAGGATCTTGCCTGAGGTGATCTCGGTGTGAGGGGGGATTAGCCCCAAAAAAAGAAGCTCCGGTCACATGGCTCGCATGTGCCGGAGCAAAGAAGAGTTCGCGATTATTCGTTAGGGCTGGCCTTGCCGGCTTTTTTGCGGGCGTAGAGGTGACTGTCGGCCGCCTCGTAGAGGCTCGGCACATCGACCCCGGATTGCCAGCTGGCGGCGCCAAGGCTGCATCCGACCGAGAAGGTGCTGAGCTCTTTGTTGGTCATCAACATATGCTGCAGTCGCAGCCAGACCGGGCGCCACGCCTCGGGTTCGGCCGGTTGCAGCAGCAGGGCAAATTCATCTCCCCCGAGCCGGAAGGCTTGATCCGTGCTGCGGATACACCCCTTGAGCAGCTGGGCAAAACGGCTCAGCACCAGATCCCCCACCGGATGACCCCAGGTATCATTGATCTGCTTGAAGCGATCGAGATCCAGCAGCACCAGCACCAGACCGTGGGGCTCGCGGCTGTGCTGCTCGATGGCGCGGCCGATGGCCTCGTCAAAGTAGGAGCGGTTGCCAAGGCCGGTCAGGTGATCGAGCCGGACCAGCTGATCCAGTTTTTCCAGCCGCAGATAGAGGGGGAGCAGCAGGCAGAGCAGCTGATGGTATTGCATCAGTACCCGTTGCTGACTGCCGCTCAGCGGATGTTCCAGCTCGTAGTGAAGCTGGCCGAGCAGCTGGCCATGCTGACCGCGCAGCTCGAACGGATAGTTGTGCAGGTTGAGGGTGGCCAGCGGCGGGTGCTGGATCAGCACATGGGGCTGGCCACAATCGAGGTAGAGACCGTGGATCCTGACAATTCTTGCCGCACGATCGGCAAAAGTTGTCAGCAGACCGCCGAGATCGCTCTGCCCCAACAACTGCTCGAGCAACTGGTTGCGTTCAACGCTGGGCAACGGCGTGAGCCGCTCCATCTGGCGAACCCACTGCTCGATGCCATGGCTAAAGCCATTAAGTGACGACGTATTTTCCATGGTCTTCCACCTGTAACACCTGACTACTGTCTCCTCCCTGCAATTGGCATGCCCAATATATCTTTCCTGCCCGCCAGATCGGCTGACTAAGCTTAAGTCGATAAAAGGAGAGGAAAATTTGTACACAGACCTGTTGATCCTGCTGTTCGCCGCCGTCCTGCTGGTGGCAACTTTCCGGCGCCTCGGCTTGCCGGTCATCCTTGCCTACCTGATTGCCGGCGTCTTGCTCGGCCCCCACGGGCTGGCGGTGATCACCGGCCAGTCGATCATGCAGACCATTGCCGAGCTGGGGATCGTCTTTCTGATGTTCTCGCTGGGGCTGGAGTTTTCTCTGCCGAAATTGCTGGCGATGCGCCGGTTGGTGTTGGGGGTCGGGATGTTGCAGGTGCTGCTCACGTCACTGCTTTTCTTCGCCATCGGCTGGTGGTGGGGGTTGGGTCTGGCCCAGTCGCTGGTGGTGGCGGGGACGCTAGCGCTCTCCTCGACGGCTGTGGTGATCAAGCAGCTCGGCGAGCAGAAGCAGCTCCATACCCGCCGCGCCCAGCTGGGGGTGAGCGTGCTGCTGTTTCAGGATCTGGCGGTGGTGCCCCTGCTGGTGATGATCCCCATTCTCGCCCAGCCGGAAGTGCAGGGGAGTGCCCTGGCCGCCGAGATCGCCTGGGCCACCCTCAAGGGGCTGTTTGCTCTCTTCACTCTGCTGGCGGTGGGCAAGTGGTTGCTGCCGCTGCTGTTTCACGAGGTGGCGCGGGCCCGCTCCGACGAGTTGTTCGTGCTGAGTGCCCTGCTTGTGGCGCTGCTGGCTGCCTACATGACCCATTCGCTCGGGCTGTCGATGGCGCTGGGGGCGTTTCTGGCGGGGATGATGCTGGGGGAGTCCCACTACCGTCATCAGCTTGAGGTAGACATCAAGCCCTTTCGCGACGTGTTGATGGGGCTCTTTTTTATCACCATCGGTATGGCTATGGAGTGGGAGCTGGTGGCGCGGGCTTGGTGGCAGGTGCTGATCTGCGTGGTATTGCTGGTGCTGTGCAAATCCCTGCTGGTGCTGCTTGCCGGGCGGCTGATGGGGGAGCGCAAGCGCGACAGCATGGCCGCCGGCATCATGCTCAGTCAGGTGGGAGAGTTTGGCTTCGTGCTGCTGGCACTGGCACTGCACCACGGTCTGCTGGATCAGCAGCTGGTCTCCCTGCTCATCGGCATCGGCATCATCTCCATCGCCATGACCCCCTGGCTGGTGACCCAGGCCCATTCGCTGGCCCGCAGCCTGACCGATCCGGCGCTGCTGACCCGCTCCGAAGTCGCCCAGTCGGGCCTGAGCAAAAACCAGCATGTCATCATTGCCGGGTTTGGCCGGGCCGGGCAGACCTGTGCCCGCTTTCTCAAGATCGAGGAGATCCCCTTTCTGGCCCTCGATCTTGACCCGGAGCGGGTGAGCGAGGCCAAGCTGGCGGGGGAGCAGGTGGCCTTCGGCGATGCCAGCCGCCGCGATATTTTGCTGGCCGCCGGATTGCTGCGGGCACGGCTGGTGATCATCACCTTCGATGATCGCAAACGGGTGGAGGCGATGCTGGCACTGATCCGCGAACTGGCGGGGGATCTCAAGGTGCTGGTGCGTACCCGGGATGACAGTTTTCTGGAGCAGTACAAGCAGGCGGGGGCGTTTGAGGTGATCCCCGAGTCCCAGGAGGGGGCCCTGATGCTGGTCTCCCACCTGCTGCTCAACTGCGATATCCCCATCGGTCGGGTGATCCGCCGGATGGAGCTGGAGCGCAGCAGCCAGTATCGCTTCCTGCACGGCTTCTACTGGGGGGATCAGAGCGCCAGCAATCTGGAGGCAGATCAGCTGCTTGAACGCCTCCATCCGCTGTTGCTGCACGATCAAGCGTGGGCGGTAGGCCGTGAAGTGCGCGAGTTGCCGCTTGATGAGGTGCGGATCAAGGAGGTGCAGCGTGGCGATCAGAGCCTGGAGCCCAGACCCGAACTGGTGCTGGCGGCCGGTGACCGGCTGATCCTGTTTGGTACCGTGGTGGCGATGGAGCAGGCGGAGCAGCGTTTGCTGGAGGGACGCTGAGTCCCCTTGCTCTCATCGGCCGCGCCCTTTATTCCCGCTCTTTTGGTAGCCCTTCGATATCGAGGAAGGCGACGACCCGCTCTCGCTCCCTCAGGGTGTCCTGATAGCCCAGCTTGATCAGCTGCTGGCAATAACCCGGATAGAACATCAAAAAGCTGGCCAGACTGCTGGTCTCATCTCCCTTCACGCCCAGCACCCGCAACAGACGGCGCAACTTTAGCGGCAGTTTGCGCAGGTAGGCCAGTGCGATGGTGTCGAGATCCTGACTCGGTTTCAGCACACAGGTCTCCACCCGCTTCAGCTTGAGGCGGTTGCGCTCCCGCTCCGGGATAAGATCCAGAGTCTGGTTGATGCGCCACAGCCGCTCCAGATCGGAGTTGAGGGTGTCGGTAAAGACCGTATCGAGCAGATGGCTGGCGATATTGGAGCTGGTGAGATGGCCGTGATGATGGGTCGGTGCCGAGTGCGCCGGCGGATCCAGGGTGATCAGCAGGATCCGCTCCGCCCCCAGATGGATGGCGGGGCTGAGCGGGCTCAGCTGGTGGATGGATCCGTCGCCGTAGAACTTCTCGCCGATCCGGGTGGCTGGAAAGACGAAGGGGAGAGCCGAGGAGGCGAGCAGGTGCTCCGATGTAAGCACGGTGCGTACCCCGCGCCGTCTGGCTCGCTCCCACGGATGATGGTCGGCCCGCCCCTGAAAGAAGGTGGTGGAGAGGCCGTCGTCGTAATCCGATGCCGTGATGGCCAGCGCCTCCAGACTGCCGTAGAGGATGTTGTCATCGATGCGGTGATAGTCGATAAGTTGATCCAGCAGGCGGTGCAGCGGCGCGTTGTCAAAGAGGTGAAAGGCGTGGTTGGTGTGGGGATTGATCAGCCCCGCCGACCCCTCGTACATCAGTCGCCACAGCAGGCGCCCCGGGTGAAAATCGAAGATGTGGTGAGTCTCGAAGCGGCGCCAGACCCACTCCAGCTTGCGCACCCCCAGATGGAAGCAGGAGGCGTAGCAGGCCAGCGCGGTGACATTGATGGCCCCCGCCGAGGTGCCACAGAGTATGGGAAAAGGGATGCCGAGATTGCGCGGGTAGAGCTCAGCAATCGCTTTGAGGGCTCCGACCTGATAGGCGGCGCGAGCACCGCCACCGGTGAGCAACAACGCTGTATTGGGTCTGGCCATATGCTGGCGCCTTATCGTGTTCTGACAAGAATGTTCCCACTGACAAGTTAACTATAAGGCGCTGTATCAAATATAAAAACGGGCGCTCGCCCGTTTTTTTCATGGCCCCATGTCAAAGGGCTCGGTGGGGATTTTCCGGCCGAGCCAGCTGATCGAAGGCGGCGAATACCGGGGCGCTGGCGAGGATGCGACCGTGGCCCAGACCCCGGGTGCTCACCAGCCGGGTATGACCATCCTGACTGGCCCGCAAGGAATCGCCGTGCGGGGCAAACCTGTCCTCCTCGTCGTGCACTATCATCGCCGCGCCGCTGCGACTGGCGAGGCGACCCAGCGGGTCGACCGTGCTCAAGGGGTGCTGGTACTCCTGCTCAATCTCCTTGACCACCGCATCGAACAACCGGATGGAGTAGCCGGAGCGCGCCACCATGCCGTAGAGCTGGGGCACATAGTCGAGCACCGGCGAAATCAACAGCAGCGGCAGGGTATCGATACCCGGCTGACGGCTGGAGAGGGTGACGGCGCCTCCCATGCTGTGGGCGATGACCCCGTGCAGCGGGCCTACTTCGCTGGCCAGCTTGGTCGCCAACTCGTCGAAGGCGCGCACGAAACGGGGCAGGTGGCCAGTGTTGCCCGCGCTCTGGCCGTGGGCCGGATGATCGTAGGCAATGGCGGTGAAACCCTGCGCGGCGATATGGCTCATCAGCGGATAGAACTGGCTGGCGCTGCCGGACCAGCCGTGCATCAGCAGCCACAGTGGTCCCTGACCGAGCCGATAGCTCATCAATACCCCTTCGCTGGTATGGACGGCCTGCTTCACCAGACCGGCAGGTTCGTGGCCATCCCGCTGGCTGCGCTGGGGGGTGAGCAGCAACTTGCTGGCGGTGCGCTTGGCATGGGTGGGGGCGAGTCTGTGGTGCAACCGGGTACCGATCCCCAGCAGCCATTTGCTCGGGCTGAAGCGGCTGGTGTTGAAGTAGATCTTGCTGCTCATGGTCATCCTGTGGTTTTTATGTGCGAACGGTCGTGCTTTTTTGTTGGTTTTTAAAAATTAGTGTTGAACGGATGCCAAAACATCAGCGCCAGCTGCTCAGTAGAGCGTCCACCTCGGGCCAGAAGTGGCGGGCCGGATCCTGACACAGTTCGAGATCGTTGAACACCTGATCCGCCAGATAGAGGCCATAGAGACGGTAAACGGCGCGCCAGGGATCCATCTCGCGTCGCCACTCGCCTGCGGCCTGACCTTGCACCACCTGACGGGCCAGATAGTCGAGCCAGAAGCGCACCAGTTGCCGGGCAGCTTGCTGCACCAGGCTCTTTTGCTCATGGCCATCCTGCGCCGAGGTCCAGGCGTCGAGGAACATGCAGCGACCGGCGAAGCAGTGGTTCCACGCCTGCCAGGCGCGCAGCAGGGCGATCAGCTTGTCGTGCTGGCTCTGGTGCTCCTGCTGACGTACCGGCTGGATCACCCGCAGCCGGAACACCTCGGCGGCGTACTCCAGCACGGCGATCTGCAGATTGTCGCGAGATTGAAAGTGGGCAAACAGGCCGCTTTTCGACATCTCGCAGGCGCTGGCCAGCGAGCCGATGGTCAGGCTCTCCAGCCCTTGCTGGCTCGCCTGCTCAAAGGCAGTCTGCAAAATGTTTTCCCGGGTCAGGCGCCCCTTGCTCATCACTCTCTCCTCGTTGGCGCTGGCAGCATAAAGTACGATCGTGCTAATTGTCGAGCAACAAATAGCCAGCATGGCTGGCTATGTCGTCTCCCGCGTGTCACTGCGCGCGGGGGTCAGTTCTCCTTGATATCGAGCTGTTGCAGGGCGATGACCGCCTGAGTGCGGTTCTTGACCCCCAGTTTTCTGAAGATGGCGGTGATATGGGCCTTGATGGTGGCCTCGGAGACGTTGAGCTCCCAGGCGATCTGTTTGTTGAGGCTGCCATCGCGCAGCATGATCAGCACCTTGTACTGCTGGGGGGTGAGGCTGGCCAGCTTGCTGGCGAAATCGGGGCCATCTTCCGATTCGGGATGGAGCGAGATGCCTTCCGGCACCCAGTTATCCCCCCCGATCACCGTATTGAGGGCATTGACCAGCTCCTTCATCGGTACCGATTTGGGAATAAAGCCGAGCGCTCCGAGTCGCAACACCTGCTGGATGATGGCCGCATCTTCCGAGGCGGAGACCACCACGATAGGCAGGTCGGGGTACTGGCCGCGCAGGTGGGCCAGCCCCTCGAAACCATTGGCCCCGGGCATCTTGAGATCGAGCAGCAACAGGTCAACTTCGGGGTGCTCGCCGAGCAGGCTGGTCAGGCTGTCGATGGAGTCCGCTTCCAGCAATTGGGCGTCGTTGATGGCCATGTGCACCGCTTGGTATAGGGCGCCCCGAAACAGGGGGTGGTCATCTGCGATGACGATGGTAAATTGGCTGTCCATATTTCGGTTAATGGCTCACATTATTGCTAACTGATTGTTTTGAAAAATCAAACTAGCATCGCTCACCAAGAGGGTCAAACCCGCCGGTGCGCAAATGTGAAGCGACCATCGGATGTTTTGCCATCAGGGCAGATCGGCCGGTCGCAGGCAACTCATGCAGGAGGCAACAAATGGGTTCCTTGGTATTGGCGGTGGGCACCGGCTCCACCTGGGCGATGCGGGCTGCACTGGTGCTCGCCATGAGCGGGCTGACGTGGCAGGAGCAGGTGTTCGATCTGGAGGATGCCAAGTCGCTGGCGCGGCTCAAGCGGCTGGCACCGGCCGGTCTGGTGCCCTGGCTCGAACACGACGGCGTGCGGGTTCACGACTCGCTGGCCATCGCCGAATATGTTCACGAGCTCTGTCCCGACCGCCAGCTCTATCCGGTTTTGCTGGCCGAGCGGGCACTGGCTCGCAGCCTCTGCGCCGAGTTGCACGCGGGATTTCGGCAGATCCGTTCTCTGCTCCCCTTCTTTCTTGGGGCGCCAACCCGTATCGATCCCCCGGTGGAGGCGGTCGGTGAGCTGGCCCGTTTGCAGGAGATCTGGTCGCAGGCGCGGGGCCCCTTCTACTTTGGCGAGGCGGGCATTGTCGATGCCTTCTATGCAGTGATGGCCTATCGACTGGCCAGCTACGGCATCCTGTTGCCCGGTCAGGCCGGAGCCTATCAGCAGGCGCTGCTGGCCTGGCCCCTGTGGCAAGAGATGTTGGTCAAGGCGCGCCTGCAGTGGCCGGTGGCAGCGCGCCAGTCACAGTGAACCGTGGGAAATAGATAAACGAGAGAGGGGAGCCAGTGGCTCCCCTCTCTGTTGCTGGTGAATGTGGCTCAAGAGTTACTTCTGCCGACCGGCAAAGACCACCACCACCTTGTCATCCCCCTTTTCCCGCACGAAGGCGTAAGGGGCATCCGAGAGTTTCTGGTGACTGCCTGCCGCAATGGCCGGATGGGCGGCGCGGAACTGGCCCAGTTGCTGCCAGTGCTTGACCAGCTCAGCCTTGTCTCCGCTGGCCAGCTCCTGCCAGTTCATGTCCGAGCGCAAGCCTTGATCGAACACCCCGCCATCCTTTGCCAGCCCGCGGCCGGACTCGTCGCCATAGTAGAGCTGGATGCCGCCCGGCAGCAGCATAAAGTTGTTGGCGACCCGGCGCTGTAGCGGCACATCCTGATAGTCGCCAAAGAACAGCTTGGTGTCGTGGGAGCTGATGTAGCTCAGCACGTTGAACTCGGGATCCTGATTGATGCGGCTGGCGTAGCTGGCATAGGTGGGCTCGGCGCTGGCCATGCACTGGGCCTGTGACAGGGCGAACTCGCGCTGATAGTCGAAGTTGATCAGGGAATCGAAACCGTTCTGATACCAGAAATCCTTGGCCACCCCGTGATCCCACACCTCGCCCACCATGTAGAAGGGCAGATCGTCGAGGGCCTTGCTCGGGTTCGCAGTCTTCCACTCCTTGAGCGCAGCGGTGCCCGCCTGCTTGAGCTTGGCCCACACTTCGGGCTCCAGATGCTTGACTGTGTCGGCCCTAAAACCGTCGATACCAAAGCGGCGCACCCAGTCGGTGTGCCAGGCGATGAGATAGTCGCTCACGGTAGCGTCGGGCAGCGCCTTGGCGAGGGTATCCTTTTTCGCGGCCAGCAACGGCGGCAGCCCTACCGGTTTGGCCGATTCGGTGAGGAAGTCCGGCAGCCCCGCCACCGAGCCGGTGACATCGTCGGTGCCGGGCTGCGGGTAGCCGGGCAGACCGGCGCGCACCCAGTCACCACTCCACCACTTGTTCCACGCGGGTGATTGATAGTCGATGAACTGGTTGTAGCCATGCCAGTTAAGGCCGCCGCTCGGGCGCCACTGGTTCCAGACGGTCGGCAGTTTGCCGCTGTTCTGGGTCAGTTCGGTGAGCCCCAAATCCTGCAAGTCGGCGAGGGTGGCGTAACCGGCGTGGTTCATCACCACGTCGAGGATGATCCGCATGCCGCGCTTGTGGGCCTCATCCACCAGGGTTTTCAGGCTCTCTTCATCGCCGTAGTTGGGGTCGATTTTGGTGAAGTCGAGCGCCCAGTAGCCGTGGTAGGCGTAGAAAGGAAAATTGCCCTGCTCGCCACCGCCGATAAAGCCGTGTACCTGCTCCACCATGGGGGTGATCCAGATGGCGTTCATGCCGAGGCTCTTGATGTAGTCGAGCTTCTCGGTCAGTCCCTTGAAGTCGCCGCCGTGCCAGGTGGCCACCTCATCCTGTCCATCCTTCTGGCGGCCGAAGCTGTGGTCGTTGGCGGGGTCGCCGTTGTGGAAGCGATCGGTCAGCAGGAAATAGACGCTCGCCTGATCCCAGCTGAACGGTGCTGGCTTGGCTGCCTTGACCGGCTCGAGCAGCAGCAGGCCGCCGCTCTCTTTACTCGGGGTCAGTGTCAGTTTGCCCTGTTTGACCACCGCCTCCTGTTTCGAGTAGGCATCCCGCAGTCGGGTGCCGTCGGGCCAGACCCCTTTGAGCGACACCGTGACCGGGCCGCCATCCCAGCTGATGCAGGGCTCTTGTGGTGGCTGGCGTTTGAACTCGCTCTTCTTGGTTGCCCGCAGCACCTTGAGGCTGGGAGTATCCGGGTTGAAGGTGAACTGATACTCCCCGGCCAGCATTACCCGCAGGGTAAAGCTCTGATCCTTGCTGCATTTGTCCATGGGTTGGGCGGTGCCGAAGGGGAGCGGTCTGCTCTCGCTCGGGCCAAAGCTGGTACCGCAACTGTTACTTGCGTCGCTGATGCGGATCTGGTGGCTCCCCTTGGCAAGGGGATGGGTCAGCTCCACAGTGCCCTTGTCCAGCGAGATCGGGGTCGCCACCGGCTGACCATCCACATAGAGGTGAACCTCGGAGGCGGCCATCGCCTGTTGGGTGAACAGAGGGGCGGCCAGCAGGGCGAGCCAGAGAGGGGATAAGTGATGAGCACGACGCATAAGCCATTCCTTGAGCAGGGCAGTTCGGACAAGGGCCCATTCTAGGAGCAGCAAAGCGCGCCTTGGATCGGCAAAACGCCGATTTGTGACATCAGTTCAAATGGTTACGTTTTCAAGCCGAGGAAAGTGTGACGGAGAGGAGAGGGACGCTCTGTCGATAAAAATAGCGGCCATAAAAAAATGCCGGTCAGGTGACCGGCATTTGGTGTATCAGGCATCGTCGTCACATCAGACGGTGAAGAACTTAAAGTTGACGAAGGCCACCGCGATGAAGGAGGCCACCATGCCGCTAATGCAGAGCACAGCAGGGCGGATGGCTGGCCAGCGATGGGTCAGCAGAATGATGGCCAGCAGGGTCGGATAGAGCCCGAACATATAGCGTGGCATGGCGTTGAGGCCGGTCATCAGCGGAATGGTGCAGCAGATGAACATCAGTGTCGCTTCAGCCCAGCGTTTCTGGCTGAACAGGTAGCCGTTCAGGCACCAGCCGAAGATCACCATGATGGAGAGGTAAGCCTTGCGGCCGCCCAGCTCGAAACCGCTCAGCCACCAGTCCAGCGGGCTGTCCATGTAGCGACCCCAGGCCACCTGAATGTGCTTGAAGGCGAAGGCATCGCCGGTCAGGTGATAGAGGTAGACCATGTAGGCAAACAGGCCAAACGGGATCATCCAGAGGGTGAAGACCACCTTGAAGGCTCGCTCGGTAAAGCGGAAAAATTCCCGCCAGCCGTAGGCCTGCAGCGCCAGGATCAGCACCGGGAAGACCATCATCACCCCCAGGTTGCGGGTGGCGGAGATACAGACCCCCAGCACGGCCACCATCAGCCACTGCTCCCGATAGGCGAACAGGAACATCCCCAGCATCAGCGCCATAAAGGTCGACTCGGTATAGCCGGAGACGAAGTAGGCGGAGAAGGGGGAGAAGGCGAGCAGCCAGACGCCGAAGCGGGCGGTATCGTCCCCCAGCTTGAGCTGACGCAACACCAGCAGCATCAGCGGCAGGCTGGCGAAGAAGGAGAGATTGGTAACAATGATGAGGCCGATCAGGCTCTCGACATTGAACAGGTTGGAGATGGCACCGGAGACCATCGGATAGAGCGGCATAAAGGCCCAGTTGGCCGCATTGCCCTTGCTCAGCCAGCGCGGGTAGAGGTCGTAGCCGTTCTCGATGATGCGCTGGAACCAGACGCAGTCGAACTGACAATATGCCTGTAGCGGGCCAATGTCGGGGGAGCCATAGAGCTGGACTCCGAAGTAGCCCATGCCATACAGCGCCACCCGGCTCAGCATGAAGGCGGCGATGATCATCAGCCAGTCACGGCCGCTGATGCGCAGTGACGGGCGATAGGGGAGTGCGGCCCCGGTTAGCGGGGCAGTATTGGTCATATCATTCATCAGGCAAAAACCCAGACGCGAGAGAGAACGTAAGTGAGGACGGTAACGGTCAGGGTGGCGATGACCACCGGCAGCAGACCGGAGAGCCCCGCAAACAGCAGGCCGCTCAGGATCAGGTTACGCACCGCCAGCGAGAAGAGGGCGACCAGCAGAAACTTGCTGGCGGCTCCCTGCTTCTGGAAGGTGATGTAGCGGTGACCAAAGAAGGAGAACCAGAACGCGATGGCAAAAGCCAGCGTGGTAACCAGGTGCTCCGAGATGGTGGGCCAGGTATGAAACAGTGCGATGGAGGTGCCAAGGTCGACGAGGGTAGCCCCCCCGCCGACAAAACCGAAACGTACCAGCCGCCAGAATTCCTCGCGGGAGATCATTGAGGCGCCTGCTCCTGCTGCTCTTGCGGGTTGCTGTCAGCGCTCTGCGGTTTGCCCGCATCCTGCTTGGCATACTGGCCATAGACCCCTTCAATGAGGTAGACCGGGCGCTGTTTCACTTCCACGAACATGCGGCCGATGTACTCGCCGATGATGCCGAGCGACAGCAGCTGGATACCGCCGAGGAACAGCACTACGGACATCAGGGAGGCGTAACCGGGCACGTCGATGCCGAAGAAGACCACCTGGGTCACGATCTTGAGGATGTAGAGGAAGGCGACGAAGGAGACGCCGACACCCACATAGCTCCAGACCCGGAGCGGCCAGCTGGAGAAGCTGAGCAGACCGTCGAGGGCGAAGTTCCACAGTTTCCAGTAGTTGAATTTGGTTTCACCGGCGTGACGGGCCGGGCGCTCGTAGGGGACGCCAACGGCACGGAAACCGGCCCAGGCAAACAGACCCTTCATGAAACGGTTGCGCTCTGGCAGCAGCTTGATCGCCTCGACCACGCGACGGTCGATCAGGCGGAAGTCACCGGCGTTCTCCGGTAGCTTGGTGCTGGTGGAGAGGGCGTTGAAGAAGCGGTAGAAGCCACCGGCAGTCAGGCGCTTCATCGGGGTATCGGCGCTGCGATCGACGCGGATGCCGTAGACGGTGTCATAGTCACCGGTCTGCCACAGTTTGACGAACTCCAGGATCAGGGCAGGAGGATCTTGCAGATCCACGTCCATCGGCACGATGGCATCCCCTTTGGCCTGATGCAGACCGGCGGTCAAGGCGGCTTCTTTACCGAAGTTGCGTGCCAGGTTGACCAGGGTAACGCGCGGGTCACGGGCGATGGCCTGCTCGACCACTTCACGGGTGCGGTCACGGCTGCCATCGTTGACGAATACAATTTCAAGCTGGTCTTTCAGCGGGGCCAGTTCGTTGTCTATCGCGTTGATGAAGGCATCGATGCTCTCTTCCTCGTTGTAAACGGGAACGACCAGAGAGAGTCGAAAATCTGGATGCGACATAAGAACGTCCTTATTTGGGATAGTTGTTTTTATAAAATGGTATTCGGGGCAAGAATCACTGGGCTACGGTCAAACGTACCGACTGCACATTGATGGGAGTTGGTGCCGAGAGCGCCAGAAAATTGGGGCGCTTGGGATCTGCCGTGAGTGAGTCGCCGGGCAGACTGAGGCGAATTTCGTTGATGCCCGCTTTGGCCAGTTTCACCGTGGTGGTGAAGTCGTGACCCAGCGCCACTTTCAACAGGGCACCGGCTTCCGGGCTGTTGATGCGGGCCTGTACGGTAAGCTGATCCGGATTGGCCGCCTGCTTGGGTAGCACAAAGTAGAGACCGCCCTGACCGCTGAGCAGGGTACCTTCGTCGCTCGGCTTCTTGGCCCAGCCTTCGCTGGATAGAAAGCGGCTTGGCTTGGTCAGATTGAGCTCGTTACCCGGCTGATAGGTCATGCTGGAGTTGTGTTCCCAGAAGCGTGTCTTGCCTTCCAGATAATAGAGTTTGTAGGCCAGGCTCACGTTGGGGTGAGCAGCCAGATAGAGGGTGTAAAGATAAAAACCGCTTAACGCCAGAATGGCAGTCAAAAAACCGAACTTTTTGTACGTCATATCACTCTCTATGCCTGACAGAATGGGTAGGCCGATGTCGCGCATATGCTAATCCAATTGCAAAAAAAGCATAGTGGATCACAAAAAAATATTTGGTCACATATTAACCCCTTTTTACCCCTGTTCCAAACGTTGCTGTTTCCCGGTTAAACAGGTCTGGCGGGGTGCCGGTTGCCAATGGTGCTCCGGCAAGGTATTTGGCAAATAGCAGTGCTTTGCTGCGTCATTTTCTAGCGGATGCGATAGTCATCTGGCTTCTATCGCCATTTTGCAGGGGGCGATTTATGATGACTCACTTATTCGTCAAGGATGACATATGAAGTGGCTCTCTTGCTGTCTGTTGCTTGGATTATGGGCGCCAATGGCATTGGCCAAGGCCCTGTGTCCCGAGCCCATTCAGGTCGGTTACGATAACTGGCCCCCCTACCATTATTACGAAGCCGACTCACCGCAAGAGGTGCGCGGTTATGCCGCCGAGGTGCTGACGGCTGTGCTCACCGCCATGCACTGCAAGGTCCACTATGTGGAGCTGCCCTGGAAGCGGGTACTGCACGAGATGGAGCATGGCGAGATAGACATGGCGATGGAGGCGAATATCAATGATGAGCGCGCTCGTTATGCCTGGTTTTCCGACTCCTACAATCCGGGTCGCACCTTGCTGTGGGTCCGCAAGGGTAGCCACTACCCCGAGCAGGATCTGGCGAGCTGGCTGGCCAGTGGTTACTCCCTCGGTGTCACCAAAGAGTACTTCTATGGTGATGAAGTGATGTCGCTGCTCGCTCGCTATGCCAAACAGGTGAGTGCGGTGAGCGACCAGCAAAATTTTGAGAAGCTGGCCCGCGGGCGGATCGACGGTTTCCTCGGTGACATGCTGGCTACCCCCAGCGCCCTTAACAAGGAGGGGATGAGCGGTCTGTTCACCAGCCACCCCATGGTGGTATCTGAATCGCCAAGCTTCTTTATGTTGGGCAAGCGCAGCTTTTCGCCGCAGTTCTTGCAACAATTTAATCAGGCGTTGGCGCGATTCAAGGAGACAGATGCGTATGACATTATCTGGCAGCGTTATGCCCCCGGGCGCTAGCAAAGTATTGGCCGTTCACGCATCATGAGCGGCCTGAGCATCGGGTCTGCTTGTCAGGCCCGACAGAGTGAACAAACCGTTTTGAGGTACCCATGGGGATGAAGTATTGGCTGGCCCTTGCCAATCTGGTGTGGCTGGGATGTTTGCCCGCTGGTGCGGTACATGCGACCGAAGCACAAGTCGTGGTGGCGGCCAGTGAAACCGGACACGACTGGTATCAGGGCAGTCAGGCCGAACAGGCCCGTGTCGAGCTGGAGCAGCAGTTGCAAGAGGCTGTGCTTGCCCAGCTGCATCCCGATTTTTTCACGCTGTGGAAGCGCCTGCAGGCCACCCCTGCAGACAAGCGTGGTGCCATCTATGACGACATTTTTACCAAGCTGAGCCGTTTCCAGCACGCCTGGCGGGGGATGGATCTGGTCTCGCGCGAGCAGATGAAGACTCTCAAGCTCGATTTGAACCGCCTTGTAGTGACCCAACCCAGCGATGATGACCTGCTCACCCAGGTGAAATCCCTGCGCCCCCAGGTGGCGGAATACGAGGCGGTGCGGGCCAAGGTGCACAAACTGCTGGCGATGCCGATGGCCAGCAAGTGGCCAACCCTCGATATGCCGACCCTGCGTGCCGGAGAGAGCTCCGCCGAGCTCGGCCAAATCCGCGCCATGCTCAACGAGCTGGGCGACAGCGCCCCGAGCCATGGTGATCAGATTTACGATGGTGATACCGAGCAGGCCATCAAGCAGTTCCAGCGTCGTCATGGTCTCACCGCGGACGGCATTATCGGTCGTCAGACCCGCTCCTGGCTCAATACCGGCCCGCAAGTGCGCGCCAGCCTGCTGCTGCGCAACCTGTGGCGTCGTGATCTGGTGGATCAGCTCGCCGGTGGCCGGTACGTGCTGGTCAATATTCCCGACTACCGTCTGAGCGTGGTGGAGTCCGGCAACGAGGTGTTTACCAGCCGGGTCATCGTCGGCAAGGAGCAGCGCGCCACGCCCATTCTGGCCAGCGAAATTCGCTCCATCGTGCTCAATCCCTCCTGGCATGTGCCGCGCTCCATCCTGAGCAAGGACATCCTGCCCAAGCTGGGTCGCGATCCCGCCTACCTGAGTCGCGAGCAGTTCGAGGTGATCGACAGCGAGGGCAATCCGGTCCAGTTCACCGAAGAGGGGTGGCATCAGGCGCTGGCCGCCGGTTTCCCCTATCGCCTGCGGCAAAAGCCGGGTGATCACAATGCCCTGGGGCGCTACAAGTTCTACCTGCCCAACAATGACGCCATCTATCTGCACTCCACTCCGCGCAAGGCGCTGTTCGAACAGGGGGCGCGCGCCTTCAGCTCGGGCTGCATCCGGGTGGAACATGCGGACGATCTGGCCGAACTGTTGCTGGCGGACTCCCGCTATCAGCCGGACAAGGTGGCCAATATCCTCAAGGAGAGCCAGACCAAATGGTTGCCGCTCACCACGCCGATCCCGGTCTTTACTGTCTACTGGAGCAGCTGGCTCGACGAAAATGGTCGCCAGCAATTGCGTAACGATATCTACGGATTTGATCGGGTCAGCTTCCAGAGCCGCCTGCTGTGATCCCTGCCACAGAGTGAAAAGCCCGGCCTGTGCCGGGCTTTTCTATGGGCGATTGAGGTTTGACAGGGCCCCCCGCCGGAGGGTAGTTTCAAGCGCCTGTATCACATTCAATCAGTGATCTAATTCAACTGTTTTCGCTTGAATCTGCGATGGACGAACCCCTTATGCTGGAACAAGAGATAAGTCGACGTCGCCTGTTGCTGGGAGCCGGTTGCCTGCTGGGCAGCTCGCTGATCTCCTTCCCTGCACTGGCCAGCCGCAGTACCACCGGGCGTGAACTCAGTTTCTTCAATCTCAATACCGGCGAGCGGGTGCGCGCCAGCTATTGGGAAAATGGCCACTATCTGAGCGACGGGTTAGCCGAGCTCAACCACATCTTCCGCGATTACCGGCGCAATGAAGTGTTCAACATCGACAAGAAGCTGTTTGATCAGCTGTTCCTGTTGCAGCACAAGCTGGGTCGGCGCAGTGAAATTCAGCTGATCTCCGGCTATCGCGCCCCGGCGACCAATCGTCAGAAGCGCCACAAGAGCCGCGGCGTGGCCAAGCACAGCTACCACACCCTGGGGCAGGCGGTGGATGTGCGGATCCCCGGCGTACAGCTGGCCCATCTGCGCAAGGCGGCGCTCCAGCTCAAGGTGGGTGGGGTCGGTTACTATCCCCGTGATAACTTCGTTCACCTCGATACCGGCCCGGTGCGCAGCTGGTAAAGGGGTTGGCAAGCTGCCAAGCTCTTCCCACCAGAGAGGAGATAGCGATGAAAAAGATAGTGATTGGCGGCCTGATCGCCCTGTTGTTGACCGGTTGCAGCAAGCTCAACCGTGAAAATTACGACCAGTTGAAGATGGGGATGAGTTACGCCGAGGCCAGCACCATTCTGGGCAAGGCGGAGCGTTGTGATGATGCCTTGGGCACTACCAGCTGCCTCTGGGGCGGGGAAGGGAAGAACATCAAGATCCGCTTTATCGCCGATAAGGCGACCTTCTTCAGCTCGGAAGGGATTAACTGAGTCGCAGACCGTCCATGAAAAAAGCGCCGCTCGGGCGCTTTTTTGTTGCTCGCAATCCAACCCGCCTCGCCAGAAGCTGGCGTACTCAGTGGGTCGCGTACTGGTAGTTGAAGGTGGGCAGACCCCACTTGAAGCGTACCGCCAGCAGCCGCAGGACAAAGCCGATCCCGATGGAACCGAACGCGGCCCAGTTGGTCGGCAAGCCCTGATCCAGCGCCAGACAGTAGAGGGCTGCGGTGATCAGCGAAATGGCTGCATAGAGCTCGCGACGAAATACCAGTGGAATGCGCTGGCAGAGCAGATCCCGCAGCACCCCGCCAAAGACCCCGGTCACTACCGCCATGATGCAGGCAATACCGGCGCCGTGGCCCATATCCAGCGCTCGGGCCGCACCAAAGATGGAGAAGACCACCAGCCCCAGGGCATCAAGGGCCATGAACAGCTTGCCGAGATAGCGCATCAGGGGGGCGGAGACCACACCCGCCATCGCGGCGGCGGCAACCAGCAGCACGTATTCCGGATGCTCAATCCAGAGCAGCGGATAGTGGCCGAGCAGCACATCGCGGATGGTGCCACCACCGATGGCCGTCGCCGAGGCGATGATCACCACACCAAACAGATCCATCCGTCGCCGACCCGCGGCCAGCGCGCCGGTCATCCCTTCGGCCACCAGGCCCACCAAGAAGAGTGCATGTAACATGAGATATCCCAGGGAATGAGAAAGGCCAGAATCCTACCAACTCGTGTCATATGGGACAAGCTATCGAATGCATGCATTAATTTAATTCATGCTAAATACGAAAAAGGCACCGTTTCGGGTGCCTTTTTCTAATCAATGTTCAAGAGTTAGCGCCCCAGCTGCTCCTGCCGGTAGTGATCGACCCACATGGCGGTGGCGCCACAGATGGCGACCGGCATGACAAAGAGGTTCACCACCGGAATGGCGGAGAAGAGGGTCACCAAAGCGCCGAAGCTGAGGCACTTGCTGCGGCGTTGCTTCAAGGCATCGCGCATGGTGATGAAGTCGATCTTGTGGTTGTCGAACGGATAATCCACATACTGGATCGCCATCATCCAGGCGCTGAACAGGAACCAGAGCACTGGCGCCAGGGTCTGGCCCACCACAGGGATCAGGAACAGGATCAGGCAGCCAATGGCCTTGGGCAGGTAATACTTCAGCTTGGTCCATTCGCGGCCGAAGGTGCGTGGCACATCCTTGACGATATCCAGCACACCGCTGTCATTGGCGGGCTGGCCGGTGAGGATCTGCTCCACCTTCTCCGCCAGCAGGCCGTTGAAGGGGGCGGCTACCCAGTTGGCAACCGAGCTGAAGATAAAGGAGAAGACCACCAGTATGGTGATGAGGGCGATGGGCCAGAGCAGGTAGTCCAGCCAGTCGAGCCAGGCGGGGATCTGCTGGTGGAGCCAGGCGAACAGGCCGTCCAGTTGTAGCAACAGGGCATAGAAGGCCCCGGCAAACAGCACGAAGTTGACCAGCAGGGGGATCAGCACAAAGGTGCGGATGCCCGGTTGGCGAATGAGGGAAAAACCGCGCAGAAAGTAGTCTGCACCGCTGATTGAATCTTTGACCATATGGGGTGATTGGCTCATGTGAGCTCCATCTATGCATGGGAGAACTGCCAGCATATTACAAACAAGCCTTTGATTTGGTAAAGTCGCCGACTATTCCTTATTTCGTGCCATGGCGACCAAAAATCGGGCATTGAATGGGGATGATGCCTGCATATTACAAACAAAGCCGGGTCTGGATTTGGTAAAATCGCCTGCCCGCCTCCTCTTTATTTAGCCACTGATACAGGTCGCCATGCGTCTGAAACTGATCAAACTCGCCGGCTTCAAGTCGTTCGTCGAGCCGACCCGCATCGAACTGTCGGCAGACATGACCGCCGTGGTGGGCCCCAATGGCTGTGGCAAATCCAACGTCATCGACGCGGTGCGCTGGGTGCTGGGGGAGAGCTCCGCCCGCCATCTTCGCGGCGAGAACATGACCGATGTCATCTTCAACGGCTCAATCAACCGCAGTGCGCACGGGCGCGCCTCGGTGGAGCTGGTGTTCGACAATCCCCACAACCGGGTGCCCGGCGAGTTCGGTCGCTTTACCGAGATTTCGGTGCGCCGCGAAGTGCTGCGCGATGGCTCCAACCACTATCAGATCAACGGCCAGAAGTGCCGCCGCAAGGATGTGACCGACCTCTTCCTCGGCACCGGTCTTGGCCCTCGAAGCTACGCCATCATCGAACAGGGCACCGTCAGCCGACTGGTGGAGTCACGTCCGGCCGATCTCAAGCTCTTTATGGAAGAGGCCGCCGGGGTTTCCCGCTACAAGGAGCGGCGCCGCGAGACCGAGCAGCGCATTCGCCACACTCAGGAGAATCTGGAGCGCCTCGGCGATATTCGCGGCGAGCTGGGCTCGCGCCTCGACCACCTCAAAGCCCAGGCCGAAACGGCCGAGCGCTACAAACAGCTCAAGAGTCGTTCGCGCGCAGCTCGCGCCGAGCTGATTGGCTCCGAGTTGTGGGCGTTGGAGACGCGCCTTGGCGAGGCCAAAACCGAACTGGCGCAGGCCGAGCAGGCGCTGGCGGCGCTCGATGCCAAGCGCACCGCCGATGAGGGGCGCCACGTCACCCTGTCGGTCGCCAGACAAGAGGCGCAAGCCGAGCAGGCGAGCCGTCAGCAACAGATTTTTCTCGGTGGGCAAGCCATCGCCCGCCTCGAACAACAGCAACTGCACCAGAGTGAACTGGGGCGCGACTGGCAGGCCCGTGCAGAGGCGCTGGGCGAGCGGATCGCCACTCGCAAGGCGCAGCTTGCCAGCCAGCAGGATCAACTGACCGAAGGGGTATTGCGCGCCGAGCAGGAGAGTGCCCGGCTGGAGCAGTGTGAGCAGTTGCTCACCGAGCAGCAGGAGGCCCGCCAGCACGCCAGCGAGCAGTTGGAACAGGCCCGCTTGCGCCAGCAGCAGTGGCAGCAACAGTTGGCCGGGTTGCAGGGGCAGCTCAACCAGACCCGTACCCGGTTGGGTGGCCTGCAGGAGCTGCAAGCCAAGACCCGGCTGGCCCGCCTCAAGCTGGAAGATGAACGCGCTGGCCCCCTCGGTACAGAGGCCGACGATCTGCAACCGGACCTCGATGCCCTGAGTGGTGAGCTGGAGCTGACGCGGGCGGCCAATGGCGAGCTGACCGAGCAGCTGGCGCAGGCGGTCGACACCCATGAACAACTCAAGCAGCAGCATGGCCAGCAGTTGAGCCTGCAACGGGAGCTGGAGGCGCGGCTGGCGACCCTGGATCAGATCCTCGGCGAACAGATGGAGGGGGCGACTCTGGCCGACCGGTTGCAGGTTGCCCCCGAATGGGCACAGGCGCTCGATAAAGTGCTGGGTCGCTGGCTCACCGCAACGCCGGCGGACGAGTGCGATCTGATGCAAGAGGGGCTCTGGATTGGCCCGGCGCAACCGGCGGTTGCCGGTACGCTGGCGGCGCAACTGGGTGGTGAGCACATTCCCGCCTTCCTCAATGCCATCTGGCTGGTGGAGAGCCGGGAGGCCGCATTGGCCCGCCAGCCAAGCCTTGCGGCCGGTGAGTCGGTACTGACTCCTGCTGGCGACTGGCTGGGGCCAAACTGGGCAGATTTGGGACAGGGCGCGGCGCTTGGCACCATGGCGTTGCTGGGTGAGCGTGAGCGGTTGCATACCGAGCAGGAGAGGGTTGCCGCGGGGCTGGCACAGCTGAGCGAGCAACTTGTCTCAGCCGATGCCCGGCGCGCCCAGCTTGCCAGTGCGCAGGAGTTGTCGCAGCGAACCTTGCGCGAGCAAGAGCAGAAATGGCAACAACTGCGCGAAGCCTGGAGCCTGCAACAGGGTCAGCGGCAGGAGCGGTTGCAGCGGCTCGGTCAGCTCGGTGAAGAGCTGATCCGGCTAGATCAGGAGCAGGCCGAAGAGGCAGAGCGGCTGGCCAGCGCCCGTGAACAACTGGAACTCGATGAGGCGCGCCTTGCCGAGTTGCAGGAGCAGGGGGAGCCGCTGACACAAGCGCTGCAGGTCGCTCAGGATCAGCTGACCCGCTGCGAGCGGACGGTCGACGAGGCCCGTGTGCGCCGCGAGCAGCAGCAAGCGGCCTGCCAGCGTTTGCAACTGGAGTTGGGCAATCTGCGCCAACTCATTACCCTGGGCGAAGAGGAGTTGGCGAGGCTCGGGCTGGAGCTGGCCGGGCTGAAAGGGCCGGATAGCAAGGCCGTGCCGGATCTGGCGCCCCTGCTGGCTGAGCAGCGCAATCTGGAGGCGCAGCAGCTCGCCTGCCATCAACGGCTTGCGGAGCTGGAGCGCCAGTTGGGTGAGCTGGAACAGGCCAGAAGTGCCGATCACAAGCAGCTGGTGACGTTGCAGGAGAAGCTGGCAACCTTGCGCCTTGAGCGCGAACGCAACCTCACCCGTCGACAAGGCCTGCACGAGCAGTTCGAAGAGTTGGGGGTTCGACTAGTGGATCTCGATCAGGCGGTGCTGATCGCCGCTGATCGCGGCAAGCTGCGGCAGGAGATCCAGACCCTGGAGGCGCAAGTGGAGGCGCTCGGCGCCATCAACCTGGCGGCGCTGGAGGAGTACGAAGAGGCGAAAAAACGGGCAACCTATCTTGAAAATCAGTGCCAGGATCTCGAGCAAGCGCTGGAAACCTTGAGCCAAGCCATTAAAAGAATTGATAAAGAGACACAAATACGGTTCCGGGACACTTTCGATAAGGTCAACGAAGATTTAAAATCCCTGTTTCCAAAAGTGTTCGGTGGGGGCAGTGCCTGGCTTGAGCTCACCTCCGATGATCTTTTGGAGGCCGGAGTGAGCATCATGGCGAGACCTCCGGGTAAGAAGAATGCTACCATTGCCCTGCTTTCCGGGGGGGAGAAGGCGTTAACCGCGCTTGCGCTGGTTTTTGCCATCTTCAGACTCAACCCAGCACCTTTTTGTCTGCTGGATGAGGTGGATGCACCGCTCGATGAAGTGAACGTCGGTCGCTTCTGTTCTCTTGTCAAAGAGATGTCGAGCACAGTACAGTTCGTTTACATCAGTCATAATAAGGTCTCCATGGAGATGGCTGAGCAGCTGGTTGGCGTCACGATGCAAGAGCCCGGGGTTTCTCGCATTGTGTCGGTCGATATCGGTGAAGCCGTCGCTTTGGCTGAGCAAAACTAGAAAGAGAAGCAGCTAATGCAGGAATTGCGTTACATCTTGGTTGCCCTGGGCGGTATTGCTATTGCGGCATTGCTCATTCACGGGTTGTGGAGCAACAAAAAGAATCGTCAGGCACCGATCAAAGAGAAACCGATTGGACGGATGGACTCCAAGTCGCGGGATCGTGATAACGATGCCTTCGACAGCGATGGCATCGGCCAGGTACGCGTGGTCAGTGGTGGTCGTCGTGCCGAGCCCAAGCTGCGCAGTGAAGAGAGCCGCCAGCCGGAACTCGGTCGTCGCCCTGCCGTCCCCGCCTTTGATGATGAAGATGACGAGGACGATCTGCCGCCGCCCGTAGTGCGCAAGCCTGCTGCCCGCCCGGTTCCGCCGCCTCCTGTCTATGAAGAGGAGGAAGCGTTCGACGAACCGCTGCCCGAGGAGATCGACGAGGCGCCCGCCGCGCCGGTGCGCAAACCTGCTCAGGTCAATCGTCGTACCCCGGTCTACCGTTCCCGTCCCCAGCGCGAGCCCATGATGCAGTCGCTGGATGACGAGCCGCTGGTCGAGCCCGCTTACGCGACCGCCCCGACTTTTGGTGCCCGTGCAGAGACAGTCCGTACCGCCGACACCGTTCGTGCCGAGCCGGTGCGTGCTCCCGAGCCGGAATATCAGCCGCAGCCCCGTCATGTGGCTCCCGAGCCTGTTTATGAAGAGCCGGCCTATGTGGCACCTGCACCTGTGGTTGAAGAGCCGCGCATGGCGCCCCAGCCGGTCGAGAAGATCTGGCAGGATGTCTATGTCATCAACCTGATGGGCCGTCCGGGTCACGACTTGCAAGGTGCAACCCTGCTCTCATCCCTGATGGCGCTGGGCTTCAAGTTTGGCGAGATGGATATTTTCCACCGTCACGAAGATCCCAACGGCAAGGGTGAAGTGCTCTTCTCCATGATCAACATGGTCAAGCCAGGCACCTTCAATCCGTACCGGATGGAACAGTTCACCACGCCGGGTGTCTCCCTGTTCATGCAACTGCCGCTGCGCAGCAATGCCGCGTTTGCCTTCGAGGATATGCTGCAGGCTGCCGATCAGCTGGCCAGCGATCTCGATGCCATGCTGACAGATATGGATCGCAGCCCGCTGAGCGACGAGACCATTGCCCGTTACCGTCACGAGCTGGCTGCCTACGAGGCCAGTCGCGACTAATACGCCATGCGGGTCGAGTGAAGAAAAAGTGCGGTACCCTGGTACCGCATTTTTGTTTCTACCCCGGCCGTATGTTCAATCACACTTCGAGACTTTTTCATGAGCGACACCCTCTCCCGCCACCGTCAATTGTGTGAACTGCTTACCGAATATGGTCACCAGTACTATGTGCTGGATGACCCTACAGTGCCGGATGCCGAATACGATCGCCTGATGCGCGAACTGATTGCGCTGGAGGCCGAGAATCCCGAGCTGAAAACACCGGCGTCACCCAGCGTGCGGGTCGGCGGTCAGCCGCTGACCGCCTTCAAACAGGTGCGTCACGAGATCCCCATGCTGAGTCTGGACAACGTCTTTAGCAGCGAAGAGTTGCAGGCGTTCGAACAACGGATGAGCGATCGCCTCAAGCGTGAAGTGCGTTTCACCTTCTGCTGCGAGCCCAAGCTCGATGGCCTGGCGGTGAGCCTGCTCTATGTAAATGGTCAGCTGGTGCAGGCTGCGACCCGGGGCGATGGCGCTACCGGTGAGGAGATCACCGAGAACGTGCGTACCATCAAGACCATTCCGCTCGCATTGCGGGGCTCTGGTTGGCCCGAGCGGTTGGAAGTGCGTGGTGAAGTCTTTATGCCCAAAGCCGGTTTCGAGGCGATGAACGCCAAGGCGCTGGCCGCAGGCGAGAAGGTGTTCGTCAACCCGCGTAACGCCGCCGCCGGCAGTCTGCGTCAGCTCGATTCACGTATCACTGCCAGCCGTCCCCTGAGCTTTTACGCCTACGGCGTCGGTGTCGGCGGCGAGCAGCTCGGTGGCTCTCACTTCGGTCGTCTCAATCAGCTCAAAGAGTGGGGGTTGCCACTTAGTCCCGAGGTGAAACTCAAAGAGGGGGCCGCCGGTTGTCAGTCGTTCCACGACGACATTCTGGCCCGCCGTGGTGAGCTCCCTTACGAGATCGACGGCGTGGTCTACAAGGTGGATGCCATCGCCCTGCAGGATGAGCTCGGCTTTGTGGCCCGCGCCCCGCGCTGGGCGACCGCCCACAAGTTTCCAGCGCAGGAGGAGATGACTCTGCTTGAGAACGTCGAGTTCCAGGTCGGCCGCACCGGCGCCGTGACCCCGGTAGCCAAGCTCAAGCCGGTGTTTGTCGGCGGCGTGACTGTCTCCAACGCCACCTTGCACAACGCCGACGAGATTGAGCGCCTTGGCGTCATGATTGGCGATACCGTGATCGTGCGCCGGGCAGGGGATGTGATCCCGCAGATCGTCGCCGTGGTGGAGGCGCAGCGCCCAAGCGATGCCCGCGCGATCCTCTTCCCGACCGAGTGTCCTGTCTGTGGTTCTGCGGTGGAGCGGCTGGAAGGGGAATCGGTTGCCCGCTGCTCCGGCGGCCTGTTCTGCGAGGCGCAGCGCAAGGAGGCGATCAAGCACTTCGCCGCCCGTCGCGCCATGGATGTGGACGGCCTTGGCGACAAGATTGTCGAGCAGCTGGTGGACAAGGGGCTGGTGAAGACCCCCGCCGATCTCTTCAGCCTCAATGCCATCCAGCTGGCCGGTCTTGAGCGGATGGGGCAAAAATCGGCCCTCAATCTGGTAGCCGCCATCGATGCGGCGCGCAGCACCACCCTGCCGCGTTTCCTGTTTGCTCTGGGGATCCGCGAAGTGGGGGAGGCGACTGCGCTCAACCTTGCCAACCACTTCCTCACCCTGGATGCCCTGCGCGCGGCCTCGGTGGAGCAACTGCTCGAAGTGGCTGACGTGGGCGATGTGGTGGCCAAGCATGTCTACTACTTCTTGCGTCAGCCCCACAACGTGGAGGTGCTGGAGGCCTTGCTGGCTGCCGGCATCCAGTGGCCGGCCATCGAGAAGAAAGAGGCCGCGGAGCAACCCTTTGCCGGCAAGACCTTCGTGCTGACCGGCACCCTGACCACCCTGTCGCGCAACGACGCCAAGGCTGCATTGCAGACGCTGGGGGCCAAGGTGGCGGGTTCGGTATCTGCCAAGACCGATGTGCTGGTCGCGGGGGAAGCTGCCGGTTCCAAGCTGATCAAGGCGCAGGAGCTCGGCATTACCATTTGGACCGAAGAGGAGCTGCAACAGGCGTTGCAGGGCTGATAGCCCTCACCAAGCCTGCTAACCGCAACACCCGATAAAAGAGAACCCGGCATGGCCGGGTTCTCTTTTTTGTTTCGGCGGTTACTCACGCCAGAGGATCTTGTGGCGCCATTTGTCGGGCACGGTGAGCTGCCAGCGGGCCAGCTCGCTCTTGCTGAAGACATATTCGCCGCGCAGGGCCGCGCGCGGGGAGATGGTACGGGGCAGCGTGCCCGCCAGTATGGTGTTGATGAGGCTGGCTGCCTGTATCCCCTGATCGTGGCCGTCCAGCACCAGTCCGCCGATGGCCATCCCCTTGCCGACGGTAAATTCCCAGAAACAGAAGAGCGGCACCGGCGTGTTGGCACTGGTCCACTCCAACACCGTCTTTTCGCTCACATGCTTGCCATTGTCATCGACCAGCGTGTGGTAGAGGCCGAGGAAGATTGCCTGATAGCCGTTCTTTTTGGCGTTGAGCACCGCCTCTTGCCAGAGGCTGTAATCCCCCATCAGCTGGCTGTTGACCCGGGTCTGGCCGACCCGCAGCTCGGTCTGGGTCTTGAATTCATCCTCGATGGCGGTGAGGGCCACATTGCTGGAATCAAACAGTACCAGCGCCTTGTCGAGCCCTCCCATCATCTGGCTTATTTCGCTGATGTTGCGCTTGAGCAGGGGACGCTCCAGCACGCCGGTGATCTTGGGGTGGCCGACAAAGCCCTTGAGGCGGGGGTTCTCGTTCATGCCGAGAAAGACCACTGGAGTGCCCAGCGAGGCGATCTCGTTGGCCAGATAGTTGATGGCATTGTCATCCCCCAGTACTACCAGATCCGGTTTGCTCTTCAGATAAAAGGCGATGGCTTGCTGGGCGATCTCGTCGAACTTCTCCCGTGGATGGCGTTTGGTGTCCATATAGAAGTGGGTGATCTTGTGCTCCCCCTGCAAGCCATCGAGCAGCCCTTTGTTGTAGCTTTGGTCCCACAGGTATTCGGGATGGTAGCTGCTGATCACCAGAATGTTGGCGGCCCAGAGCGGCAGAGAGAGGGTGGATAACAGTAGCAACAGCAGAGAGGTGCGCATGGGTTGTCCCTTGTCGAGGGGGAGAGAGTTCTTGTTCAGTATGGGCGGTTTTGGTTGGCGCTGTCATCTCGAAACCTGTGCGGCGGGGGGCGATTTTTTCGGGTGGGTGGATCGGACGCCAGCCCGCACCCTGCTTGAGGTTGGATTTGAACGGGGCTCTTTTGGGTTGGTCGTGAACTGTCCCGCTCGCTGAAAAACCTGTTCTGGATCAAGAAATGAGGCTGCGCTTTGGTGCCTAATAGACACCACATATAGGGACGCATTCGTTTTTAATCCCTATATGTTGTGTTATTAAGCTGTGTATAAGCTGTTCCCCTCCTATCTTCAGCCCAGGCTTGTCAAGCCTCGGCTGAATTTATTTGCGTCCAGGACGAGATGCCGAGAGGGGGGCCCAACAAGGGTGAGCCAGAGGCAAATGCCTGGCCTTTTAACGGGGAAAATTCATGAAACCGGTTGTGATCAAACGTGACGGATGTCGCGCACCATTCAATGCCCAGCTGATTGCAGAGGCGGTCAGCCGTGCGGCGGAAGCGGTCAATCAGGCCAATCCGGCTCTCGCCTCCCGCATTGCCAATGCGGTGAGTCAGGAGCTGGAAGGGCGTGGTGAAGTTGATATCCACGAGATCCAGAACCGGGTCGAAAACCACCTGATGGCTTCCGACGACAAGGCCATCGCCCGTGCCTATATCGAATATCGCCACGACAGGGATCAGGCTCGCGAGGCGCGCGGCCGTCTGGCGCAGGAAATCCGCGGTCTGGTCGAGCAGACCAACGCCGCCCTGCTCAACGAGAATGCCAACAAAGACTCCAAGGTGATCCCGACCCAGCGCGACCTGCTGGCCGGTATCGTCGCCAAGCACTATGCCACCAGCCACATGCTGCCCCGTGATGTGGTTCAGGCTCATGAGAGCGGTGATCTGCACTTCCACGATCTCGACTACTCGCCTTTCTTCCCGATGTTCAACTGCATGTTGATCGATCTGAAAGGGATGCTGACCCACGGCTTCAAGATGGGCAATGCGGAGATCGATACCCCGAAATCCATCAGCACCGCCACGGCGGTGACCGCCCAGATCATCGCCCAGGTGGCGAGCCATATCTATGGCGGCACCACCATCAACCGCATCGACGAAGTGCTGGCCCCCTATGTGACCATCAGCTGGCAGAAACACCGTGAAGTGGCCGAAGAGTGGGGCATTGCCGATGTGGAAGCCTATGCCATGGCCCGCACCGAAAAAGAGTGCTATGACGCCTTCCAGTCGCTGGAGTACGAGGTCAACACTCTGCACACCGCCAACGGTCAGACGCCGTTCGTCACCTTCGGCTTTGGCTTGGGGGACAGCTGGGAGTCGCGGATGATCCAGCGTGCCATCCTCAGCAACCGTATCGCTGGTCTTGGCAAGAACAAGAAGACCGCTGTGTTCCCGAAACTGGTGTTCGCCATCAAGGATGGCCTTAACCACAAGCAGGGCGATCCCAACTACGACATCAAGCAGCTGGCGCTGGAGTGTGCCTCCAAGCGGATGTATCCGGACATCCTCAACTACGACCAGGTCGTGAAAGTGACCGGCTCCTTCAAGACCCCCATGGGTTGCCGCTCCTTCCTCGGTGCCTACGAGGAGAATGGCGAGCTGATCCACGAAGGTCGCAACAACCTGGGTGTGGTGAGCCTCAACCTGCCGCGCATTGCCCTGAAATCCCGTGATGAAGCGGACTTCTGGGATCGTCTCGATGCCTCCCTGCGGGTCGCCAAGAAGGCTTTGATGTACCGCATCACCCGTCTGGACGGGGTGAAAGCACGGGTTGCTCCGATCCTCTATATGGAAGGGGCTTGCGGCGTGCGCCTGAAGGCGGACGACAACGTCAGCGAGATCTTCAAGAACGGTCGTGCCTCCATTTCCCTCGGTTATATCGGGGTTCACGAGACCATCAACGCCCTGTTTGGTGACAAGGTGCACCTGTTTGACAGCGCCGAACTGCAACAGAAGGCTATCGCCATCATCGCCCGCCTCAAGGCGGCCATCGATGAGTGGAAAGAGGAGACTGGCTACGGTTTCAGCCTCTACTCCACCCCGAGCGAGAACCTCTGCACCCGTTTCTGCCGCATCGATGCCAAGGAGTTTGGCGTGGTATCCGGCGTGACTGACAAGGGCTACTACACCAACAGCTTCCACCTTGATGTGGAGAAGCAGGTCAACCCGTACGACAAGCTGGACTTCGAGGCGCCCTATCCGCCCATCGCCAGCGGCGGCTTCATCTGCTACGGCGAGTACCCCAACATCCAGCACAATCTGGAAGCGCTCGAAAACGTCTGGGATTACAGCTATGACAAGGTGCCCTACTACGGTACCAACACTCCCATCGACGAGTGCTACGACTGCGGCTTTACCGGCGAGTTCGAGTGTACCTCCAAGGGCTTCACCTGCCCGCGCTGCGGCAACCACGACCCGGCCAAAGTGTCGGTGACCCGCCGTGTCTGCGGCTACCTCGGCAGCCCCGATGCGCGCCCCTTCAATGCGGGCAAGCAGGAAGAAGTAAAGCGCCGCGTCAAACATATGTAAGCGCACAGGCGATGAAGAGCTGGCCCCTGACTCAAGGGGCCATTTTCATTGGAGGGCGGCAGTTATGCCGCTGTCCCGTGAACGAGGCAGGAAACAAGCGATGCACTACCACCAATACTACCCGGTCGATGTGATTAACGGCCCCGGCACCCGTGCCACCCTGTTTGTCTCGGGCTGCGAGCACCAGTGCCCGGGTTGCTACAACCAGAGCACCTGGCGGCTCGATGGCGGCAAGCCGTTCGATGAGGCGATGAGCGATCGCGTCATTGCGGATCTCAACGACAGCCGCATCAAACGGCGAGGTCTGTCGCTTTCCGGTGGCGATCCGCTCCACCCTGCCAACGTGCCCCACGTGCTGGCGCTGGTGAAACGGGTGCGCACCGAGTGTCCGGGCAAGGATATCTGGTGCTGGACCGGTTATCTGCTCGGCGAACTGTCAGAGGCCCAGCGCGAGCTGGTGGCCTTGCTGGATGTGCTGGTGGATGGCAAGTTTGAAAAGGAGTTGGCAGATCCGGGCCTGCTATGGCGTGGCAGCAGTAATCAGCAGATCCACGACCTCAACGCCTGGCGTGATGCGGGTGAGCGAATTCCCTGTCTGGTTTGCAGTTGAAGTCCGGGATGTTTATGGTTAGCCCATTCCAATCCTGACGACATTTTTGAAAAGGAGAGCCGAGATGAACAATCTGCTCAAGATCCTGCTGGCCATTTTCCTGCCCCCTGTGTGCGCGTTTATCCAGGTGGGCTTTAGCCTGCACTTTTTAATCAACATAGTGCTGACCCTGCTGGGCGGTCTGCCGGGCATGGTGCATGCGCTCTGGTTGGTGGTGAGCGACAAGCGTGGCTGATCCCATCGGCTGGTTAGTGAGCTTATTGACGATAAAAGGGCCAACCTCTCGGGGTTGGCCCTTTTGTTAATGTTCATACGAATACTTTTTCGTTAGGATGGGTGACTGACCAAGCGGGCCGCGTTGAGCGCCCTGCAGTCCGGCAACAAGCACCGGCAGAGAACAAGGAGCGTTACATGAAGTGGAAAGTCGCAGTATGGTCAGGTCTGGCAGTGACACTGTTGCTGGGGTGCTCATCCCATCAGGAGGTAGCGCACGAGCGCGCTCCGATCGCTATCCCTCTCGAGCAGTTGTCCAGCTACTGGGTTCAGGAGAAGCAGTGGTCATGGCTTGGCAATGACGAGCCCGCCCTGCCGGCCAAACCGGTCAAGGGGTATGTGGAAGTGCGCTATCAAATTGACGCCAGCGGCACGCCGGTCAAGCCGGAAGTGGTGGCGGCCGAGCCCCCCGGCGAGCTGGAGCAGAGCGCGCTGGCGACCCTCTCGCGGATCCGCTACAGCCCGGCAGAGGGCAACCCGGATGCTATTCCGGTCGAGGTGACCAACCGCTTCGAGATCGAGATCAACTGATCCCCCATCACTCTGATGCCAGAGAAAGAGAGACCCCGGCCAGGCCGGGGTCACGTTTATTGCTGTTTGCAGTCGTTGTAGGCGGTCTGCCACTCGCCATCCTGATCCCGCAGCTCGACAAAGCCCTCATCCCCCTTGTTCCACCAGACGGCCTCGTGTTCGTCCGTGTAGCGGGCACCGGAGGCCGAAATGGCCTGGGGCAGGGTGTAATCCTTGCCGTCCGGCAGAGACAGCTTGATAAAGTTGAGGCTCTCGTCAGAGAGGGAGAAGTAGCGCACCTGCACCTTCTTGCCCTGTTCGCACTGGTAACTGACCGGTTCGCCACCAGTGACTGAGAGGGTATTGCCCTGATTGCAGCCGGCGAGCAGGCCGAGGGCCAGCGCACCAGCGGCCATCATATGTGCCTTATTCATGATTACAGCTCCATTGGTGTCATACGGGCGTGAGCCTAACAGGTTGCCGTTATTGTGCAATCAGCGGGGCCATTCGGTGCGTCGCTGGCTGTCCGGCATACCGCGCGAGTATGAGGGGGCGCAATCAGGAAGGCATCGTCAATCAGTAGAGGCCAAGTCTGGTTTCAAACTGGCGGATCAGCGTCTCATAGATGCCGTTGTTCTTGATCTTTTGCAGCCCCTGCTCGAACTGTTTGGCCAGCGCTTCCCCTTGCGGGTGGTGGCGGGAGAAGGCGAGCCAGAAGCCATCAGTGGAGAGCTTGCCAACCTTGACCACCTTGCCGGTCAGCTGTTTTTGCTGGATCTTGAGGTAGCCCGGCATGCCGTTCATCAGGATGTAGTCGACCCGGCCACGTACCAGCATCTCGAGGATCTGGGCATCGGATTTGGCCTGAAAGCGGGTGATCCTGGGGTTCTCCATAAAATCGGTAGGGTAGGTGTAGCCGAGGGTGATGCCCACCCGCTTGCCTTCCAGCGAGGTGAGCTTGAGATCCCGTTGCGGGTCGCTGGCAAGGGCGAAGATGGCAAGATCCTCCTCGAACATGGGGGTATCGTGCCAATGGTACTGGTAGCGGTTCTCTTCGGTGATGGTGGCGTTGAAGCACCCCGCAAGTTTGCCGCTTTTCGCATCGTGCATGCAGCGGGCGAAGGGGAGGGTGCGAAAGACAATCTCGATCCCTTCGGCGGCGAACACCGCCTTGACCAGCTCAGGCGCCAGTCCGTGGGGCTGGTCATCCTCATTGTCCTTGTCGCGCTCGCAGTAGGGGGCCCAGTCATCTTCGGCACCAATGACAAGCGGGGTGGCCCCGAGCGGGCTGGTAGCCAACAGCATCAGACAAACCAGCCATTTTTTTAACAACGCGACCATAGGTACACCTCATCGACAGCAGCCTTACAAGCATAGCCACTCTTCTGCGCTGACTTGTAGTGGCAGGATTATTGGTGAGGGAGGTAAACGAGGGCGAGAAAAAACGCCCCGGCAGGCGATGGGGCAAAACGAGCTCATCCATGGGCTGACAACAGTGCTTACAACAGGAAATCAATAACCGAAGCGGGTCGCCTCGAAGCGATTGAGCAGCCGATGGACGAGGTAGCAGGCCAGCAGGGTGACCACGATGGCAAACAGTATGCTGCTCACCCGGTAGAGGGCGCTGAACACCAGATCGTTGCCCGGGGTGAGGTACTGGCCAAACAGGATGCCGAGGGTGGTGAGGGCGCCAAAGCCGACCCCGGAGCCGCCTGCCTCCTTGACGTGGGCATGGCTGAACAGCATGGCGCCGAGCCACAGTAACGGGGCGACAAGCAGCAGTTGCCCTGACCAGTCATAGAGCAGCAGTTGGCCGAGCAAGCCGAAGGTGACCCCCAGCAAGGTGCCCATCGCCCGTTTGCGGGCATAACTGAGGGCGCCGTTCCAGTGCATGGGGAACAGCACCAGCAGGGTCGTAGCCTGGGCAGACATGGAGTCGCGCAGGTCAAACACCTGAAATACCAGAAACGACAGGGTGGCCACAGTGGCCCCCAGCAGAGCTTCATGGCGCATCCGGTGCGGCGCCTTGGGGGCCGAGGCTGGCTTGGGTCTGGCTTCCACATCCGGGATCAGCATGGTCATCAGGTAAGCGATCAGCACCGACAGCACGCTCGCCCAGATATTGTTGAGGATCAGGTCGTTGAGGTCGGTCTGCGGATAGCTGGCAAAGTGCAGCATGATGCTGAGGCTCAGCACCCCGTTGGCCCCGAACAGAAACAGGCTGCCCCGCGACATGGCGGCGAAACGGTAGAGAAACAGCATGAAGGCGATAGGGGTCATCAGCGCCGGATGGCTGCCAAACAGTCCCCCCAGCAGCCCGACCTCCACCCCACAGACCACCGCAGCCGCGATCAGCTGGCGTGCTGCATGGCCATTCATCACCGGCACCATTCCCAGCAGCAGTACCGGTGTGACCGTATAGAAGACCCCGTAACTCCAGCCAAACAGCTTGCAGAGCAGAAAGCCCGTGGTGCAGCCAAAGGCGATGCGCAAGCACTGGCGCAGCTCGTTGCCGGTGAGGGGCCGATACCAGAGGTGGGTGGCAGCACCACCGGCGGGGTGGGCTGGGGCGGTATTGGCCGACGGGTGAGTGGCGTGGTTAGTAGACATAATGGAGCAGGCTGAGCAGGTGGATCTGGCCCCGTGCCAGCATGGCGGTCAGGGCATTGTCCGGCAGCAGTTGTACCGTGGCCCGCGCCCCGGCTGGCAGATGGTCGGGGAGCTGCTTCAGCTCGAGGTGCAGTCGCATCCGCTGGGCATCCCGTACCCAGCGATCCGACTCCACCGGCGCCGCCAGTCGACCGTTGGCATCAAATTGACCGGCACTCACCCCGGCATCCAGACTGCTCACCCGAGCAGGATATAGCTGACCCGGCTCGCCATCGAAGGCCACCAGTGCGCGGGTTTGCTCGCCAACATGGCGCAGGCTCTTCTCCCGAAAATCGGCAATGACGTCCACCTGTTCCGACACCAGCGCCAGCAGCGGGCTGCCCGCGCTGGCGATACTGCCTGGCTTGAGCTGCAGGTTGGTGATGGTGCCATCCTGATCCGCGTGGACACGGCTGTAAGAGAGGGCCAGCTGCGCTTGTGCCAGCTTGTTGCGGGCCTGGCGCAGCAACAGATTATCCTCACCGGTCACGCCACGACTGGCCTTGATCTGGGCCAGTTTGGCCTGACTGGCGCGCAGGTTGGCCTGGGCGCTGCGCAGGGCGCTGTCAGCCTCATCTTTTTGTTGCAGCGAAACCATGTGACGTTGGTAAAGCGCATCGATCCGCTCAGCCTCGCGCCACTTCTGGCTGGCCAGGGTCTCCTTGGCGTTGATCTCGGCAACGGCGGCGGTCAGGGCGGCATCCAGTTCACTGTTCTGCTGCTCTGCCTGCGCCAGCGCAAGGCGGGCCTGCTCCACTGCCAGTTCAAAAGGGGCCGGATCCAGCCTGAACAGCAGCTCTCCTTTCTTGACCTGCTGGTTGTTGTGAACGGCGACCTCGATCACCTTTCCGCTCACCTGGGGGGCCAGCTTGGTGACCACCCGGGTCGCCATCGCCTGAGGGGTGAGGGGCATCAGCAGGTCGGCTATCAGAAAATAGGCAAACAGGGTGGCAAAGCCAGCCATGGACCATTTGATCCAGCGGGTAAATTGTTGATCCGGTGTCATTTTATTCTCTCTCTGTGTCGGCCTCGGGAGGGCTTGTATCGCCTCCGGCTTGTCGGTCGTGGTGTTGTTCAATTTTGCTGAGGGCGTTGGCCGAGATCCGCTGCACCGTTGCTTCAAACAGCTGCAGGGTCTGCTCGTCAATGCCCCCCAGCAGCTCGCGGCGGATATTCATGATGCGGTCGGCGATCTGATCGAGCAGGGTCTGGCCAGCCGGGGTCACGCAGACGATGCGGGCCCGCTTGTCCTGACTGCAACAGTGACGCTCAATCAGTCCCTGCTCTTCCAGCTGGCCCAGGGTGCGCATCAGGGAGGGGAGCTCTATCTCGAGGGCTTCGGCCAGGGTCTTCTGGCTGACATGGTTCCCCATGCGGGAGAGCTTCCACAACGCGGTCCAGCGGGGATGGGTGAGGCCAAGGGGAGCCAGCTCCAGATCGGCGGCAGTACGCCATAGCCGGTGCATCCGCGCTATCTGCTCGGCGAGCGACAGCTCGCGTAACCTTTCCAGATCCGTCATCTTCTCATCCTCAATGTACTTAGCCTGCTAAGTATCATACTTGTTTAGCAGGCTAAGTAAATGGTGTGATGCGGATCATGTTTCTGGTCGGATTTTTCGCTGGTGCGAGTTAGCATCGTTCGAGCCCCTGATATTATTCTCGGGGCTGATCCACTCGAGGCTCTCTTGCCGATTCGGATATTGCGCCGTGAATGGAGGATATCCGGCGATTATTTTCATGAAATTTTCAGCTTCAGCGAGCAGCTCTTTTTTTATCCGCTAATATTGATGGGGTTATAAAACAAGGGGGAAACGGGTTGTGGATGGATATGACAGTGGATGTGTGTATCTGGCAATTGAAGCGCTGTTGAGTGATGGGGAATATGGTGCAGAGTCACACCATGGCGTGAATCGGGAAGGCGCTATCAGAAGTACCGATATCAGTCATGATTTTGACCCCGCCAATATTCCATTGCTGTTGGCAGAATAGACCTTACCGTGTGTGATCCTTGTGAGTTCAAGCCAGTGCTCTGGTATTCGCTGGCTTGACTCATCACTATTTCAATCTCCCCTTTTTGCATCTTTATCCTCACCATTTTTCATCGTGCGTGCTTCCTGCACGCCGACTCAAACCCTGATGTGGCAAGCCGTGGCACTCGCATCATGGTGATGACATTGCCCGCAGATTATCACTCACAGGAGCTGTGACGATAAATGGTCGCAGAGCTTGTCATCTGGCTCTGTTATTTCCCCGAAGGGGGAGAGATCATCGCATCGTTATTACTGCTGATCACCCAAATATCCGCCATTGGGCTCGCTCGTTTTATCGCCCTATTTCCTGACTTGGTCGGGTATCGGATGTCTGGTGTTCTATTGTGCAGCACGCGTTGGTGGCACCATGATGTTTAAGTTTTTAATGTTTTTATATGGCTTTGCAGTCTGGCTAACCGACAGAGGCGAGGGGGATCAATAAAGTGTCGGTCACAATCACACGCAGAGTACATAACAATGAAAAACCTCTCACCCCTACAAACCACACAAGAAAAGGCCGCCTTGATGGGCGGCCAACAAATTGCCGGTATGCCGCTCTTTATATTTCTCGGGTTGGCAACCTGTGTTCTCTTTTCCGGCTGGAACGGCTCGCTGCCGCTGGGCATGGTCGGTGCGCTGGCACTGATGTTTGTGCTGGGCACCCTGCTGACCGAGCTGGGCGAGCGGATCATGCCGATCCGCGAATATCTGGGGGGCGGCACCATCCTCGCCATCTTTGGCGGCGCCGCCCTGTTCGAATACCAGTTGCTGCCGGTGCAGGCGGGGCAGGTCATCACCAACTTCATGAAGGAGGGAGGGTTTCTCAACTTCTTTATCGCCAGTCTGGTGACAGGGTCCGTGTTCGGCATGAGCGGCGCTTTGCTGAAAAATGCTGCCATGCGCTATCTGCCGGTCATTCTTGGCGGCGTAGCGCTGGCACTGCTGAGCGTGGGGCTGGTCGGCTCCCTGATGGGGTATGGCTTCAAGAATGCGGTGCTGCTGATCGGCCTGCCCATCATGGGCGGTGGCATGGGCGCCGGTGCGGTGCCGTTGGTGGAGATCCTCTCCGGCCCGATGCAGATGTCCAGTGCGGATCTATTGTCACGCATGGTACCGGCGGTGGTGATCGCCAATACCCTGGCCATTCTGGTGGGCTCACTGCTGGCGCGGCTCGGTCGCCGTTACCCCTCCCTGACCGGCAACGGCAAGCTGATGGTCAAAGAGAATAGCCATAGCATTGCTGACGAGCAGGCCGAAGCGCCGACCCTGCAGAGTCTGGGTATGGGGCTTTTTATCAGCTCCAGCATGTTTGTGCTGGGTTCCCTGCTTGGCAACTTTATCCCCATGCACCCCTTCGCCCTGATGATTTTGGCGGTCGCCTTTATCAAGGTGAGCGGCCTGCTGCCGCGCCGTTATGAGCAGGCGGCGGCCGACTGGTATCAGTTTGTGGTGAGCAACCTCACTCCCTCCCTGCTGGTGGGGATCGGCGTCGCCTATACCAGTATTCCCGAGCTGATCAGCGCCTTCTCCGTCAGCTACTTCGTGCTGGTCATGGTCACCGTAATCGGTGGCGCCCTCGGTGCGGCGCTGGTTGGCAAGCTGATCGGCTTCTATCCCATCGAGGCGGCCATCACAGGCGGGCTCTGCATGGCCAACATGGGCGGCACCGGCGACGTAGCCGTGCTCTCGGCGGCCCAGCGGATGAAGTTGATGCCCTTTGCCCAGATCTCCTCTCGCCTTGGCGGCGCCGTGATGCTGATCTTGGCCACCGCCCTTATCTCCCTGCTCGCCTGATACCGGATTGAGGAACAAACAAGATGAACGACATCATGATGGGCACCAGCCTGCCCTATGCAGAACGCAAGCGTCAGGGCGTGCGCGGCCGTATGCCCCACAAGGAGGAGTCCCTCTCCCAGCAGCGGCGCCGGATCTACCGATTGGTCAGCGCCATGCAGAGTCCGTTTGACCAGCATTTGCTGCTGCGCCAGTTGCAGGAGGACAACCCGGTGCTGTTCTACGATCTGGTGCGCCACCACCTGCCGGAGCTGCTGCCGATCATCTACACCCCGGTGGTGGGAGAGGCGTGTCAGCGCCACAGCGATCTCTATCTGCGCAGCCACGGTCTCTATCTCTCCTGGCATGACAGGGACGATCTCGACGACATCCTCGAGTCGGTGGAGCAGGAGGTGGACGTGATCGTCATCTCCGACGGCGAGCGGGTGCTGGGGCTTGGCGATCTCGGTATCGGCGGCATGGGGATCTGTATCGGCAAGCTGGCGCTCTACTCCGCCGCGGGTGGCATCAACCCGGCGCGTACCCTGCCGCTCTGTGTCGATATGGGCACCAACAACCCCGAGCTGCTGGAGGATGACTCCTACCTCGGCTGGCAATCCCCGCGCATTGACGGCGAGAGCTATTACCACTTCATGGACAAGGTGGTGGCCGCCATTCGCAAGCGCTGGCCGCAGGTGGTGCTGCAGTTTGAAGACTTTGCCGGCAAGCATGCCGCCAACTTGCTGACCCGTTATCGCGATGAGCTCTGCATGTTCAACGACGACATTCAGGGCACGGCGGCAGTGGCTTCTGCCTGCGTGCTGGCCGGGTTGCAGCAGGCGGGTACCGCCCTGTGCGATGCCCCGGTGCTGATCGTCGGCGCGGGTTCTGCCGGTTGCGGCATCGCCGCCATGTTGGCTCAGCTTGCGGGGAGCCACGATGGCGTCTGGCTGTTTGATCAGGACGGGGTGGTCTGCGCCGATCGTCCCAACCTGACCCGCGCCCAGCAGCCCTTTGCTCGCGCCGTGAACGAGGAGAACAGTTCGCTGCTGGAGACCATCCGGCAGGTGCGCCCGACGGTGCTGATCGGGGTGAGCGGTCAGGGCGGCCTCTTTACTGACGAGGTGTTGCAGGCGATGGGGGATGTGTGTGCGCAGCCGGTGATCCTGCCACTCTCCAACCCGACCCGCAGCGCCGAGGCTACCCCCGAGCAGGTGTGGGCCGCCACAGATGGCCGCGCCTTGCTGGCCACCGGCAGCCCCTTTGTGCCGGTGATGGTGGCAGGGGAGCGGCGGGTAGTATCCCAGTGCAATAACGTCTATGTCTTCCCGGGGATTGGTCTCGGAGCCTGCGCTGTCAAGGCGCGCCGCATCAGCGATGGCATGTTGCTGGCCGCGGTGCGGGCGGTCGGTGCCTATCCGCTGGTGGCGGGCCGGCTGCTGCCCCCCATCGAACAGGTGGGAGAGGTGGCCCGAGCCGTCGCCAGAGCGGTGGCGCTCTGTGCCCGCGAGGAAGGATTGGCCGATTTTGTCGGCGATCCGGCACCTTTGATTGACCAGACCTGGTGGCATCCGCACTATTGGGCAGCGTCCTGACGTTTTAAGGTATGTGCATGAAACTTCGCCACCAGTTGGTCACCCTCTCTCTTGGGCTCTCCCTGCTGCTGATCCTCATTCTGGGCAGCCTGCTGGCCCTCTTTATCCGTCATCTGCTGGAGAGCAATCTGCAGGATAAGGGAAGCGATCTGGCACGGGTGATGGCGGCGGATACCCGAGTGGTCGAAGCTCTGCGTCAGGGGAGTGATCCTACCCTGCGCGACTACGTGGAGGCGGTCTGCAACCGCACCGATGCCACCTATATGGTGGTGACCGATGAGCATGGTCGCCGCCTCAGCCACCCCAACCCCGAGCTGGTGGGGCAGAAGTTCCGCGGCGAGGATATCTGGCCCGCGCTGCAGGAGCGGCGAAGCTATTGCTCCAAGGATCGGGGCACCATGGGGCCGGCGATCCGCTGCTTCTCCCCGGTGGTTGGCGGGGATGGGCGCGTCATGGGGGCCGTGGTGGTGGGTTACCTGATGCAGCAGGTGGAGGGCATCTATATGGAGCGGGTGGCCCTGCTCATCAGCGCCATAGTAGCGGTGCTGGGGTGTGGTCTGCTGCTGGCGCTCTGGGTGCAATACCTGCTGCGCAAGACCCTGCTCGATCTGGAGCCGGAGGCGATCGTGCGCCGCTTTACCCTGCAGGATCTGGTACTTGAGCACATCACCGAAGGGGTGATTGCCCTCGATGGTCGCGGCAATATCAACATGATCAACAGCACCGCCAGCTATCAGCTGCGGCTGCCGGTCACCGGGCGCCATGCCCTGCAGGGGCAGTCGCTGGCGGAGCTGGTGCCACCCCTTGCCCCCTGTCTGGAGCAGGAGGGTGGGGAAGTGAGCTTCACCATTCAGGGGGAGTCCTTTGTCGGCCGCTGGCAGGCGGTGCAGGGAAAGGCACCGGGGCGACTGCTGATCTTCAGCCGCCCAGAGGTGGCTGCCAGTCTGGGGGTGCAGGTGACCCACCTGCGCCAGTATGCCGAGATGCTGCGGATGCAGAGCCACGAGTTCGCCAACAAGCTGAGCAGCCTCTCCGGCCTGTTGCAGCTGGGCCATGTGGATCAGGCGGTGGAGCTGATCCAGCAGGAGAACGAAGCGTGCCAGACCATGCTGCAGGAGCTGCTGCGGCTGATCGACAACAAGCCGGTGGCGGGGCTTATTCTCGGCAAGTTCAGCCGGGCCCGCGAGCTCGGGGTGACCCTGGAGCTCGATCCCGATTCGGCGCTGGCGGAGTATCCGGCCTCGGTCTCGGCAGATCTCATCACCCTCATTGGCAACCTGCTGGACAACGGCTTGCAGGCGGCTTGGCGCAACCGCCAGCAGCGGCCGCCGCGGGTGCTGCTCTCTCTGTGCGATGTGGGGCGGCGACTGGTGATCGAGGTGGAGGATAGCGGCGAGGGGGTCGACGAGGAGTTGGCCGACCATCTGTTCGATTACGGGGTGAGTCGCCAGAGCGGCGATCACGGGGTGGGTCTGTTCCTGGTCAAGGAGACCGTGGGTCGGCACGAGGGTGTGATAGAATGGCGGCGAACCGCCGAGCAGACCACCCTGTTTGGTATCTACTTGAATAAAAACCAATTAATGTGAGCCATGGACCCAATAATCACGCTTGTTATTGAAGATGACGATCGGATCGGTGCCATCTTGTCAGAACTGGTGGCGGCGACACCCGGTTTCTCCCTGCTGGGGCGGGCTGGCACCCTGGCCCAGGCCGATGCCATGATGGCCGGTGTGGTGCCCCAACTGCTGCTGGTGGATGTCTCCCTGCCCGATGGCTCCGGCCTTGAGTGGGTGAGCCGCCTGCGCAGTCACAACCGCGAAGCCTATGTCATCATGGTGACTGCCTCGCGGGATGTGGAGACCATCCAGCAGGCCCTCAATCTTGGGGTTCATGACTACGTCATCAAACCATTGCGGCTGTTTCGCATTCAGCAGAGTCTGGATGAGATCCTGCAACTGCATAGCCGTCTGTGCGAGCGGGGTCGGCTGGAGCAGGAAGATCTCGACAAGCTGCTGGGCAAGGGAGGGCGCTCCCAGATCAAGGAGATGCGCGTCACTCCCAAGGGGATCGACAGCATCACCCTGCGTCAGGTGCTGGATCTGCTGGCGGGTGAGCCGGAGAGTGTCTTCTCCACCGACACGGTGGCGTTGCGACTCTCCCTCAGCCGCACCACGGCGCGCCGCTATCTGGAGTATCTGGAGTCGGAAGACCGGGTAGATGTGGATCTCAATTACGGCCAGCGGGGGCGACCGGAGCGGCGCTACCGCTGGCGCCGGGCGGGTTGAGATGCGCACTGGTGTACATTGCAGAAACAACAAGGGAGCCATGGGCTCCCTTGTTGTTTCCGGACGATGTTGGTTCTCAGGCGGCTTCCCGTTCGGCTACCGGCGCACGCCCCTTCAGCTGGGAGGCCATCACCCCGCCCAGGATCAGCCCGCCACCCAGCAGGTGATAGCCGTGGATTGGCTCGCCCAGGCCGACGACGGCGATCAGCGCCGTACAGAGCGGCATCAGGTTCATAAAGACCGAGGTGCGCTCGGCGCCCATGCAGGCGAGGCCGCGCATCCAGCAGTAGGCTGCCAGCAGAGAGGAGGCGAGCCCGGCGAAGAGCACCAGCCCCCACCCTTCGGTCGGCACCGCCATCGAGTCGGCGCTGAGAGCGAGCGGTACCAGCAGCAGTACCGCCAGCAGGATCTGCATGTAGAGGTTTAGCCAGGGGCCAAACGGCAGGTGCCAGCGGCGGATCAAGAGGCCGTAAAGGGCGTAGCTGGCGGAGCCGAGCAGCATCATGCCATCCCCCGGGTTGATGCCGTTGTGCAGCAGGGCCAGTGGTTCGCCCTTGCCAAGCAGCCAGAGCACCCCGAACAGGGAGAGACTCATGCCGAGCAGTGCCTGTTTGCCGGGACGCTGGCCGAAGAAGAGCGCCCCTTGCAGCAGGGTGAGCAGCGGAATGAGAGAGCCGATCACCCCCATGTTGGTGGCGGAGGTGCTGTGAGCGGCGTAGTAGGCCAGACACTGGTAGAGCACCATACCGAGCGCCGCCAGCACCAGCAGCTTGCCGAGCCAGGGGCGAACCTCGCTGCGTCGCCGCCAGAGGGGGGGCAGACAGAAGGGGGTCAGCGCCAGGGCGGCGATCACCCAGCGATAGAAGGAGATAGCCGCGGGGTCGAGCACGCTGGCGGCCGCCTTGGACACCACGGTATTGGTAGCCCAGATCAGCACTGCCATCAGCGGAAAGAGAAGAGGGGAAAAGATTCGCATCAGAGGCTCCTTATTAACAGGGGGCCAAGTCTACCCTTGTCTTTATATTATCAAGTAGCGTAAAACAGACAGATGACCCAGCAGAAAAGACAACTCTTTCTGATGCACCTTATTCCGGCCCACACGGGCAGCGTCTGCCCGCAACTGATGGCTGCTTTTGGCCTGTGCCGGAGACCGAGCCAACAGGGTGTTGCATCACGCCTGTTCCTCTTTTTCGCTGACAAGGGGCGCTGATGGCCACTCACCAGTTTCAGCCGGTAGATGTCGTTCTGCCCGCTCCCAATCCGCTCTATTTCAGTTACCAGCAGATGCTGGCCGACAGTGCGACCGTGCTGCACTCCCACCCCTGGGGCCAGCTCAACATGATCAGCCTGGGGATCATGGAGATAGAGCTGGGGGATCAGCGACTGGTGGCCCCTACCGACTACCTTATCTGGGTGCCGGCGGATCTCGAGCACACCTCCTACAACGAGCAGACCCTCGACTACACCTCTATCTACGTCAGCCACGAGATGGCGGCCAAGCTGCCGCCAGAGCCCAGATTGCTGCTGCTCACCCCGCTGATCCGCGCCCTGCTGAGCGACTTTTGCGAACGGCGGGTAAGCCATATGGCGGATGAGTGGGATCAGCGTCAGGCCGAGTTGCTGGTGGAGCGACTTGCGCGCACCCGTTGTCAGGAGAGCTACCTGCCGATGAGTCAGGACAAGCTGCTGGCTCCCATGCTGGCGGCGTTGCACAGCGATCCTGCCGATCCCCGTACTCTGGCCCAGTGGGCCGGACAACTGCACACCACAGAGCGCACCCTGGCGCGGCGCTGCCTGCGGGAGTTGGGGATGAGCTTCGGTCAGTGGCGGGCGCGGCTGCGGTTGCTCAAGGCGCTGGCCTGGCTCAAGGGCGACATGCCCATTCAGGAGATCAGCTGGCGGCTCGGTTACGGCTCCACCTCGGCCTTTATCGCCATGTTCAACCGGGAGCTGGGTTGCTCCCCCCAGCGTTATCGCCAGCAGTCGGGCAGATAACAAATCGCCGGACATGTCATCTGGTGAAGCAAAACAAGAAGGGCGCCCACAGGCGCCCTTTCTGATGACATTCGCTTGCGCTAGAAGAAGCCGAGCGGGTTGATGTCGTGGCTCACCAGCAGGTTCTTGGTGTTCTGGTAGTGGTCCAGCATCATCTTGTGGGTCTCGCGGCCGATCCCCGACTTTTTGTAGCCGCCAAAGGCGGCGTGTGCCGGGTAGGCGTGGTAGCAGTTGACCCAGACCCGGCCAGCCTGAATGCCACGCCCCATGCGCCAAGCCAGATTGCTGTCGCGGGTCCACAGGCCTGCCCCCAACCCGTACTGGGTGTCGTTGGCAATGGCCAGAGCATCGGCCTCGTCCTTGAAGGTGGTGACCCCGAGTGCCGGCCCGAAGATCTCCTCCTGGAACACCCGCATCTTGTTCTGGCCGGAGAAGATGGTGGGCTGGATGTAGAATCCCCCCTCCAGTCCGCTCACCTTGGCCGGGCCGCCGCCGATCAGCATCTTGGCCCCTTCGCCGCGGCCGATCTCCATGTAGCCCAGGATCTTGTCGAACTGTTCGCGGGACGCCTGCGCCCCCACCTGAGTGGCGGTATCGAGGGGGTTGCCCTGAACAATGGTGCGGGCGCGGGCCAGCACCCTGTCCATGAAGTCGTCATAGATGCTGGCCTGCACCAGCGCGCGGGAGGGACAGGTACACACTTCTCCCTGGTTGAAGAAGGTCATCAGCATCCCTTCTACCGCCTTGTCGATGTAGCTGCTCTCGTGCTGCATCACGTCGGCGAAGTAGATATTGGGGGACTTGCCCCCCAGCTCCACGGTGGAGGGGATCAGCTTGTCGGCGGCGCAGCGCAGGATATGGGCGCCCACTTCGGTCGAACCGGTAAAGGCCAGTTTCTGGATCCGGTTGCTGGTGGCCAGCGCCTGACCTGCCTCGGCGCCGAAGCCGTTGACCACGTTGACTACGCCGGGGGGCAGGATGTCCTTGATGAGATCCATCATCAGCATGATGGTGACCGGGGTCTGCTCGGCGGGCTTGAGCACGCTGCAGCAACCGGCCGCCAGCACAGGGGCCAGCTTCCAGGCGGCCATCAGCAGCGGGAAGTTCCACGGGATGATCTGGCCGACCACGCCGATGGGCTCCTTGAAGTGGTAGCTGACGGTGTTCTGATCCAGCTCGGCGGCCGAGCCCTCCTGAGCGCGAATGCAGCCAGCGAAGTAGCGGAAGTGATCCACCACCAGCGGCAGGTCGGCGGCTAGAGTTTCGCGCACCGCCTTGCCGTTCTCCCAGGTTTCGGCGATGGCGAGCCGTTCGATGTTCTGCTCGATGCGATCGGCGATGCGCAGTAGCAGGTTGCTGCGCTCGGTGACGCTGGTTTTGCTCCAGCTGGTGAACGCCTTGTGGGCGGCATCAAGCGCCAGCTCGATATCGGCGGCGTCGGAGCGAGCGACCTCGCAGAATACTTTGCCATCCACCGGCGAGATGTTTTCAAAGTAGCGGCCGGCGCGAGGAGCCACCCACTCACCACCGATGAAGTTGTCGTAACGGGACTTGAAGCTGACCAGGGCACCTGCCTGACCGGGAGCGGTATAAATCATCTCATCATCCTTTATGTGTGTGATCCTGACCGGACTGGCTGACAGACCGGTTGCCAGCTGATATCGCAAGGGGCGTGCCAAAGGGTCTGACCAGCAGACAGAAGGTTACAAAAACGTTACCAAATGGGGTGTGGCAGCGTATCTTGGTTAACCAATGTCCACGGCTATTGCGATAAAACTGTACCGTTTCTGGACAGTGGCCGAGACAGTCGTGCTGTTTGTGAACAGGAGGCGTGATGAGTGAGTCACTTCAACCCGGTCCCGGTCCGATCCAGCGTTCCTGGCAGCGTTGCCTGCATCAGGGGCTGAGCCGCCAGCAGAGCGCCGATCTGGACTTGCTGCCCCAGGGGGAGCTGTCGGCCCGTCAGGATCAGCACAGGGCGCTGATTGCCTGCTTCCAGCGCTTCGTGCTGCCGCTGTTTGCCCAGCTGCTGGCGGGTCGCCCCTGTCGCCTGTTGTTGTGTGACGGTGAGGGGGCCATTCTGGCCGCCAGTGGTGATGAGGGTTTCGCCCGTCATGCCGAGCGTATCTTTTTGCGCAGTGGTGCCCGCTGGGGTGAGGCGAGCAAGGGTACCAACGCCATCGGTACCGCGCTGGCCGAGCAGAGCGAAGTGCAGGTACTCGGCAATCAGCACTTCTTCGCCCAGCACAGTTTCCTTAGTTGCAGCGCTTGCCCGTTGCTCGGGCCGGATGGGCAATTGCTGGGGGTGCTCGATATCTCCACCGATGCGGCTCACCACGATGGCGACATGCTGGGCACGGTGCGGCTGCTGGCCATGACCCTCGAAAACGCACTGCTGGCGCGTCAGCCGGGCTGGCTGGTGGATCTCGATCCCCAGAGCCTCTGGTCCGCTCGCCTGTTGCTGGGAGAGGAGGGGGAACTGCTCGGCGCCAACCGGGCAGGCCGACTCTGGCTCGGCCAGCACCCTTTCGATGGCAGGCAACTGCTGCGCGAGGGGCGTGGCTTGCGGTTGGTGCCAGAAGCGGACGCGACATCTTCCTGCACCGCGCTGCCGGGTCACTCAAGCCCGGTGCCACATCCGCAGCAGGTGCCGCTCAAGATGCTGGAGCGCGGCATTTCGCTGCTTATCGAGGGGGAGACCGGCAGCGGCAAGGAGCATCTGGTGCGGGCCCTGCACCGAGCGTCCAGTCGGCGGGATCAGCCACTGGTGTGTGTCAACTGTGGCGCGTTACCAGCAGATCTGGTGGAAGCCGAGCTGTTTGGGTATGTGGGCGGGGCCTTCAGCGGTGCCCGCAGCCAGGGTAGTCAGGGTTATCTGCGTGCAGCCCATGGCGGCATGTTGATGCTCGATGAAATTGGCGAACTGCCGCTGCAGGCTCAAACCCGACTGCTGCGGGTATTGCAGGAGCGCAGCGTGACGCCGGTTGGCAGTCACAAGCCGGAGGCGGTGGATTTCTGGCTGGTCAGTGCCAGCCACCGGGATCTGGCGGCCATGGTGCAGAGTGGCGCATTTCGCGAAGACCTCTATTACCGGATCTGCGGCTGGCGCCAGCAGCTGATGCCGCTGCGCCGTTGGCCTGCCGCTGAGCGTCTGGAGCTGATCCAGCGACTGTTGGCGGAGATGGACCCGACCCTGCGTCTGACCCGCGATGCGGAGCAACAGCTGCTGGCCCATCCGCTGCCCGGCAACGTGCGCCAGCTCAAACAGGCACTGGAAGTGGCCTGTGTGCTGGCAGAGGGGTTGGGTTGGATAGAACCCGCCCACCTGCATCTGCCCAGTGTGGCCACAGAGCCCGGCGCCTTGCCGATGGGGGAGGCGACCAGCTTGCGTGAACAAACCCGGCGGCAGGTGCAGCAAACGCTGGCGGCATGCGGCGGCAATGTGAGCGAGGCCGCGCGCCAGCTGGGGATCAGCCGCACCACCCTCTACCGGACGCTGCGCGAAGCCCCTTGAGTGCTCACTCCCCCTCATCGGTCGTTTCAAGACGCACATGACGGCTGGAGCACTGCCCATCCAGCCGCTATGATGCGCCCTGGCCGGGGCATTGCGCCCGTTGACTCATCCGTTGAGGATTTTCTGCCATGTCACAACACATAGGGGCGCTGACCCTGCTGGTGGCTGATTACGATCAGGCCATTCGCTTTTTTACCGAGGGACTTGGCTTTGCGCTCTTGGAAGACACCCGGCTCGATGAACCGGGCAAACCGGGCAAGCGTTGGGTACGGGTTGCCCCCAAAGGTGCCTCCGGTTCCGCGTTGCTGCTGGCACAAGGGGCCAATGCGCAGCAGCAGACCGCCATCGGTCAGCAGGGCGGTGGCCGGGTATTTCTGTTCCTCGAGACCACTGATTTCTGGGGGGATTACCAGCGCATGCAGGCGTACGGTGTTCATTTTTGTGAACAACCCCGCGACGAGCCTTATGGCACTGTGGTCGTGTTTGAAGATATCAGCGGCAACCGGTGGGACTTGTTGCAACGTACTGCTGCCAACTGAATCTGAAAACGTTTATCATCCCGCCTGTCATAAAGTCATAAAAGTGTCACAGAAAATTCTAATAATTGGCGCACCCATCTTCACAGAGGAGAGAGAAGGGAATGGCTAAGCGAATTCTGGTGGTCGAGGACGAAGCACCGATCCGCGAAATGCTCTGCTTCGTGTTGGAGCAGAAGGGATATGAGACGATTGAAGCGGAAGATTACGCCGATGGACTGGCGAAGGTGCGCGAACCCTACCCCGAACTCATCGTGCTCGACTGGATGATGCCGGGCGGCAGTGGCATCCAGTTTATCAAGCAGCTCAAGCAGGATGAGGTGACGCGCCAGATCCCGGTGGTGATGCTCACCGCTCGTGGTGAAGAGGAGGACAAGGTGCGTGGTCTGGAGGCCGGTGCCGACGACTATATCACCAAGCCGTTCTCGCCCAAGGAGCTGACCGCTCGCCTCCATGCTGTGATGCGCCGCGTGTCGCCCACCTCGGTAGACGAGGTGATCGAGGTGCAAGGGCTGAAACTCGATCCTGTCTCCCACCGAGTCAGTGCCGAAGAGAAGGCACTCGACATGGGGCCGACCGAATTCAAGCTGCTTCACTTCTTTATGACTCACCCCGAGCGGGTCTACAGCCGTGAACAGCTGCTCAATAATGTCTGGGGTACCAATGTGTACGTCGAGGACAGAACCGTGGATGTGCATATTCGTCGCCTGCGCAAGGCGATTGAAGAGACAGGGCACGACAGATTGATCCAGACGGTGCGTGGAGCCGGATACCGCTTCTCAACCCGTCTCTAGAGGCAGTTATGTTGCAACCTTACGCCTGGCGGCGACAGTTGTGGCGAATGGCGTTTTTTTACGCCCCCTTCGCATTGGTTGGCTGGTTGATTGATCATCTTGCCCTCTGCCTGCTGGTGGCGGCCGTGTTGCATCTGGGCTGGCACTATCGCTTCCAGAAGCGGCTCTCTGACTGGCTGTGGCACGACCGCAGCCTGGTGCCCCCCAGCGGCAGTGGCAGCTGGGAGTACATCTTCAACGGTATCTACAAGCTGCAGCAGCGTCACCGCGCCCGGCGCCGCGAGCTGGCGGGGCTGATCCGCCGCTTCCGGGAGGGGGCCGAGGCGCTGCCCGATGCCGCCGTGGTGTTTCGCACCGATGGCAGCATCCTCTGGTGCAACCGGCTGGCGGAGCAACTGCTCGGTTTTCGCTGGCCGGAGGATGCTGGCCAGCATATCGGCAACCTCATTCGCAATCCGGCCTTTAACGCCTATCTGGGCAAGGGAGCGTATGACGAGCCCCTCGAGATGCACTCCCCGGTCAACGAGGAGAAGTTTCTCGAGTTTCGCATCATGCCCTACGCCTCGGATCAGGCGATGCTGGTGGTGCGGGATGTCACCCGCTTGCGCAGTCTCGAGAAGACCCGCAAGCACTTCGTTTCCAACGTCTCCCACGAGCTGCGCACCCCGCTGACCGTGCTCAAGGGCTATCTGGAGATGACCGAGGAGCCGCCCCCGCCCGCCATGTGGGCCAAGGCCCATCGGGTGATGATGGAGCAGACCATCCGGATGGATAATCTGGTCAATCAGCTGCTCACCCTCTCCCGTATCGAGGCGGCCCCGACCGTGGATCTCTCCCACTTGGTGGACATGCCTGCCATGCTGGGGCTGCTGGAGCAGGAGGCGCGGGCGCTCTCGGGCGATCGGGCCCACCAGATCGAATTTGTGGTGCAGCCCAATCTGCTGGTGCGCGGGGATCAGGAGCAGCTGCGCAGTGCCGTCTCCAACCTGGTCTATAACGCCATCCACTACACCCCGGCGGGGCGAAAAATTACCGTGGAGTGGCGCAACCAGGGGGCGATGGCGCTGTTTGCCGTGAGCGATGAAGGGGAGGGGATTGCCCCCGAGCATCTGGCGCGGCTGACCGAGCGGTTCTATCGGGTGGACAAGGCACGCTCGCGCCACACCGGTGGCTCCGGCCTCGGCCTTGCCATCGTCAAGCATGCCCTCAGTCATCATGACTGCCAGCTCGATATCGAGAGCCGGGTCGGCCTTGGCAGCCGCTTCAGCTTTCTCATTCCGAGCCGGATGGTGGTGATTAAATAGTCTTTTATGGCAATGGGTTAGCTGCAAAAAGAGGGCCTTTGAACGGGCCCTCTTTTCATTTGTTCAAATCTGTCGCCATGTCATTAAAGTGTCACATTAAATCCATAAATTTGTCACTGCCAGGTCAGATACTGGCGCCGTCTTAAGAACGGACCTTCTGTAACTTTGGAGAGATTGGATGAAACTCAACAAACTGGCTGGTGTAATCGGATTCACCGCAGCAACCCTGTTTTCTGTCAGCGCCCTGGCTGCCGGTGTGGATAAAGACCTGCCGGATTACACACCGACCAGCGGCATTTCGGGCAACCTGTCCTCTGTCGGCTCGGACACCCTGGCCAACATGATGACCCTGTGGGCCGAAGAATTTAAGCGCTTGTACCCCAACGTCAACGTGCAGATCCAGGCCGCCGGTTCTTCTACCGCACCGACTGCCCTGACCGAAGGTGTTGCCCAGTTCGGTCCTATGAGCCGTGCCATGAAGGCCGGTGAAGAGGAAGCATTCGAGAAGCGTTACGGCTACAAGCCGACTGCCATCCGCGTTGCAGTCGATGCCCTGGCGGTGTTCGTCAACAAGGACAACCCCATCAAGGGGCTGACCATGCCGCAGATCGACGCCATCTTCTCCAGCACCCTCAAGTGCGGCGAAGCCAAGGCTGCCACCAAGTGGTCTGATCTGGGTCTGGATGGCAACTGGTCCTCTAAGGATCTGCAACTGTTCGGTCGCAACTCCGTATCCGGTACCTACGGTTACTTCAAGGAGCACGCCCTGTGTAACGGCGACTTCAAGAGCGGCGTGAACGAGCAGCCGGGTTCTGCCTCCGTGGTGCAGTCTGTCTCTGCCTCCCTGAACGGCATCGGCTACTCCGGTATCGGTTATGTCACCTCCGGCGTGCGTGCAGTACCGCTCTCCAAAGATGGCAAGACCTTCATCGAAGCGACCTCCGATAACGCCATCACCGGCAAGTATCCGCTGTCACGCTTCCTGTACGTTTACGTGAACAAGCATCCGAACAAGCCGCTCTCCCCGATGGAGCAAGAGTTCGTCAAGATGATGCTCTCCAAAGCAGGCCAGAACATCGTTGCCAAAGATGGCTACGTGCCGGTGCCGGCCAAGGTGGTACAGGCTGACCTGAAAAAGCTGGGTATCATGTAACTGCCCGCAGTCAGCATGCCCTGATAAAACGAGCCCCAAGCGGGCTCGTTTTGTTTTTGGCGGCTGTCAGTTTTGTTAATAGCGCAGGATGGATATTTTTCCGCCAGCCGGGGGCTGGCTCCCTTGCGCAGCAGGGCGGCATTTCCGAGAATAGGGCAACGTTATGGCAAAGGATCCCTTCATGATTGCGTCCCTCACCAAGTTTGGCCTGGTAGCCCTCTGTAGTTCCCTGCTGGTCGCCTGCGCCCAGTCGCCGACCGGCCGCAGCCAGATGCTGCTCTACTCTCCCCAGCAGATGAACCAGCTGGGCGCCGACTCCTTCGAGCAGATGAAGAAGCAGGAGAAGGTGAGCAAGGATGCCAAACTCAACGCCTATGTCTCCTGTGTCGCCAAGGCGGTGACCGCCCAGGTGCCGGCCAGCTATGGCATCACCAACTGGGAAGTGGTGGTGTTTGACTCCAAACAGGTCAACGCCTTCGCCCTGCCCGGCGGCAAGATCGGGGTCTACAGCGGCCTGCTCAAGGTGGCCAAGAATCAGGATCAGCTGGCGACCGTCATCGGCCACGAGCTGACTCACGTACTGGCCCAGCACTCCAACGAGCGACTCTCGCGCAGCCAGCTGGCGGGGATCGGTCTGGCGGCTGCGGACATTGCCATGGGCACCAGCGAGTATCGCGGCGCCACCATGGCCGCCCTTGGCCTCGGGGTCGAGGTGGGGGTGATGTTGCCCTATGGCCGAACTCAGGAGAGCGAAGCGGATCGGCTCGGACTTGAGCTGATGGCGCGTGCCGGGTTCAATCCGGCCGAGGCAATCCCCCTGTGGCAAAACATGAGTGCCGCCGCCGGTGGCAACACGCCGCCGCAACTGCTCTCCACCCACCCGAGCAACGAGAACCGGATCGCCGAGTTGCAGGCGCAACAGGCGCAAGTGCTGCCGCTCTATGAGCAGGCCCGCGCCAATGGTCTGGTGCCCCAATGCAAGGCATAAGCCTGCGCATGGCGCGCAGCGACGATGCCGCCGCCATGACGGTGATGCAGCGAGCCAGCTGGCTCGCTGCCTATGGCCAGGTGCTCGGTGCCGACCTGCTGGAGCAGCTGGACGTCACCGCCCATCTGCAGATTTGGCAGAGCCGTCTGGCCGAGCCGGGCCCAAGGCCCATGCTGCTTTGTCTCGATGAGGTGGTGATTGGCCTGCTCTACTGGCAACCACAGCAGGAAGCGGGACAGAGTCATGCCCTGATCCGCGCTTTTTACCTCCATCCCGACCACTGGCGACAAGGTTATGGTAAACGGCTGTGGCAGGCGGTGGCGATGCAGATGCGCCGAGCCGGTTGCCATAGCGTCAAATTGTGGCTGCTCGATGGCAACCACATCGGCGAGGGGTTCTACCTGCGCCGCGGCTTTGTCTTTGATGGCGAGGAGCGCACCCTGATAAGCCTCGGGCAGCCCTGCCTGCAGCGACAAATGAGCCGTTTGCTCTGATCACTCTCCCGTTTTTCGCCTTCGGTCACTTTATTTTTTTTGCGAATTAATACAATGTCCCCCTTGAAACAGAGTTGGATAAACACGGGCTGACAAGGGAGTGCTGGCATGTATTACGGCTTTGATATCGGTGGCACCAAGATCGCCTTTGCGGTCTATGACGGTGCATTGAACCTCTGCCACGAGGAGCGAATGAGCACCCCGGGCAACGATTACGAGGGGTTGCAGCAGCTGATCCGCTCCCGGGTCGAGCAGGCGGATGCCCGCTTCGGCGCACGGGGCTCGGTCGGTATCGGTTTTCCCGGTGTCATCAACAGCCAGGATCACAGCATAGTGGCGGCCAATCTGCCCTCCATCAATGGTCGCCATCTGGGCGCAGATCTGGCCGAACTGCTGGAGCGGCCGGTCAAAGTGGATAACGACGCCAACTGCTTCCTCTGGTCCGAAGTGCATCAGGGTGCCGCCGACGGCGCAGGCAGTGCGCTCGGCGTCACCATCGGCACCGGCATCGGCGGCGCCGTCTATCTGGCGGGCAAGCTTATTCAGGGGCGCAACTGGCTGGCTGGCGAGATTGGTCACTACCCATTGCCCGCGACCATGCTGATGAAGTACCCCGAGTTGCCCCGTCCCCGTTGCGGCTGCGGCCGTCTGGTCTGTTTTGAAACCTATGCCTCCGGCACCGGTCTGGAGCGTCTCTATCACCATTTCCATGGCCAGCGCGCCACGGGTCACCAGATTGTGGGGCGCTTCGAGGCCCATGAACCCCATGCGGTCGAGACGGTCGACTGCTGGCTGGAGATCATGGCCGCCGGGCTTGCCACCGCCATTTCGGTGATTGATCCCGAGGTGGTGGTATTGGGGGGCGGCCTGAGCGGCCTGCCCGCCCTCTATGAACAGCTGCCGCTGCGTCTGCCCGGCCACTTGCTGCCCGGGGTCGCCCTGCCCGAGATCCGCCAGGCCCGCTTCGGCGGTGCCGGTGGTGTGCGCGGCGCAGCCTTGCTCAATCTATGAGATCAGATGTGGGGTCTGATCTCCACGAAAAAGGAGTCCTCATGACCCGTCTTGAAATCTGTATCGACAACCTGGAATCCCTGTTTACTGCCCAGCAATCCGGGGCGGATCGCATTGAGCTCTGCTCTGCGCTGGGTCTGGGCGGCCTGACCCCCTCCTACGGTTTTATGCAGCATGCAGCCCGCCATGCCACCGTGCCGGTTTATGCCATGATCCGCCCGCGTGCCGGGGATTTTTGCTTCAATGACGGCGAGTTCGAGATGATGCTGCAAGATATTGCGGCCGCACGTGCTGCGGGGCTGCAAGGGGTGGTGGTCGGTTTGCTGGATGAGGAGGGGCGGGTGCCTGCCGCCAGGCTCAAACAGCTGGTGGATGCAGCAGGATCGTTGGGGGTCACCTTCCATCGCGCCATCGACCTCTCTTCCGACTGGCGCCTCGATCTGGAGACCATAGTCGCTGCCGGTTGCGAGCGTATTCTGAGCTCGGGCCATGCGCCGACCGCGTTGGCGGGGCTGGAAACCCTGCAGGAGATGCAACAAGCGCTGGCGGGACGTGCCAGCCTGATGCCGGGGGCCGGGGTCAATGCCGACAACGTGCGTACCATCATCGAGTTCACCGGGGTGAGCGAAGTGCATATGTCCGGCATGGGCTGGCGCGGTGGCATGGTACCCCATGGCGTCAATATGGGCACTTCGGACGATGGTCGGGTCAATATCACCGATGGCGCCAAGGTGGCTGCGGTCAGAGCCTTGCTGGATCGTGGTTAAGCAGATCGCCGCCGTTGGGCGGCGTTCATCCGCATCTTGTGTGAAGTTCCTCCCACTGACGGGGAAATCAGGGGCGCCCCCGGCAGCACCCCGGCCAAAAGTCTGATATTATCCCGCCTCTTTACTACATGGATCTGGAGCAACATCTCAATGTCCCAATACGACTCTATCGAACAGAAGGCCAGCTATGGCATCGGCCGCAACATGGGTGATCAGCTGGCGCAGCAAGCCTTCGCCGGTCTGGATATCCCGGCCCTGCAACAAGGTCTGGCAGATGCCCTGAATGGTCTGGAGTTCGCGGTCAGCCGTGACGATATCAATGATGCCTTCCAGGTGATCACTGCGCGTATGCAAGAAGAGCAGGAAGCCGCCGCCAAGGCCGCTGCTGCTGACGGCGAAGCCTTCTTGGCTGATAACGCCAAGCGCGCTGAAGTGAAGGTGACCGACTCCGGTCTGCAGTACGAAGTGCTGGTAGAAGGCAACGGTGCCGTTCCGGTAGCCGGTCAGTCCGTGCGTGTGCACTACCACGGTACCTTCACCCACGGTGGCGTATTCGACAGCTCCGTCGCTCGCGGCCAGCCGGCTGAATTCCCGGTGACCGGCGTGATCGCTGGCTGGGTTGAAGCGCTGCAGCTGATGCCGGTTGGTTCCAAGTGGAAGCTCTACATCCCCCACGATCTGGCCTACGGTGCCCGTGGCGCGGGCTCCATCCCGCCTTACTCTGCACTGGTATTTGAAGTCGAGCTGCTGGACATCCTGTGATCCTGCTGGCTTGATGCAAACGGCGACCCTCGGGTCGCCGTTTGTTTTTGGGTTATGTGATAGACAGCATTTGTCGCGCCCAGCGGGCTGGAGAGCAGAAAAGGGCGGCACTTTTGCGCTTTTGACTGGTTTTTTCAGAAACGGGAACAGGCATACTGCGACTCATTAGAGAGGATAAGGAGAACCCGATGAGCAAGAAGATGAAGAAAGTAGCGGGGCTGGCCCTGTTGCTGCTGAGCATTCCGGCCAGTGCCGATGCCATGCGCTGCAAGAACGCCCTGATCACCGAGGGAGACACCACCGCCGAGATGCTGCTCAAGTGCGGTGAGCCGATGTTGCGTGAAGAGCTCAACCGCAACGAGGAGAACCAGTTTGGCAACATGGTACAGGTCAAATATGGTGAACGCTGGACCTACAACTTCGGCAAGAACGAGTTCATGCGCTTTGTGACGGTGCGCAACGGCATCATTACCGATATCGAAAACGGCCCGCGCGGCCAGTAGCCGGCGGGCAAAGCATGGATGCACAACAGACAGTAGGGCAAGACCCTTTGACTCACATGTCCGGCAAGGGGTCGCGGTGACCAAGTTGTCTGACAGCCAGATTGATCTGGCGAGCCAGTCTTAGCCGCTGGCGGCAGGTCAGGCCATGGAGGCTGATCCTGCCCGCGTTGAATTCAAATGTCCCCAGCGACTCGATGGCAAAATAGCCTCGATGAAAGCTCTTGATGTAGCGAGCGATCTGCCGTAGGGATAACTGCTTGAATACCTTCATCACACGGTTCCCTGATTGCCTGGACAGGGCACACTATGGTGTCGGTCGATGACACTGATATGACGGTTTATAAAGATTTGCATGAATCCTTATTTTGCCAGTGAGTTCGGCAAATTGACGGCGTCATCGAAAAAGTTGTGCCATGACAAACCACCGCACCGATATACTGCGGGCTTGAATGGAACAAATAAAAGGGCCTGTGCGTGGAATGGGTTGATGTGGTGGACGGGAACAACCGGGTGATTGGCGTGGCCGAGCGAGCCAAGGTGCGGCGGGAGAATCTCTGCCATCGTGCTAGCTATATTCTGGTGCTCGACGACGCGGATCGGATCCTGGTGCAGCGACGCACCCTCAGCAAGGATTTCTGCCCCGGCATGCTGGATGCCTGCGCTGGTGGCGTGGTCACCACCGGTGAGGAGATGGAGCGCTCCGCTCGCCGCGAGTTGGCCGAAGAGCTGGGGATTATGGATGTTCCACTGCAGAGCTTTGGCAGCTTTTATGCGGAAGGGGAGGGCTACCGGGTCTGGGGTGGCCTCTTCAGTTGCCGTTATCAGGGGCCGCTGCAGTTGCAGGCCGAAGAGGTGAGCGCGGTGCACTGGATGAGCCTGGCCGAGATCGCCGAGCGCGCCAGTGAATTTACCCCCGACTCCCTGCTCGCCATCGCCACCTGGCAGGCAAGGCGCTGACCAACTTCATATATTCTCTTCTCCAGAGACAAGACGGGCAGCCTGATGGCTGCCCGTCTGCCTTTGTGCATTTACTTGGTCTGCTACACCAGCTTGAGGCGCCGGTTGGTGCGCCCGCAAGCGCTCGGCTTGGCGAGCCAGTGCCCTTGCCAGTCGGTGGCCAGACGCAACAATGGATATTCCAGATCGAGCCGGGTCACCACCAGCTGGCCCGTTTCATCTCCACTCACGGGATTGCCGCTGGCGGGATCGATGATCTCGACGATGCAGCTCTCGTTGACGATAAAGCCCTGACCGGGCTGACTCTCGTAGGCCACCACCCCCACATCCTGCCACACCAGACAGTTGAGGGCCGCAATGCCATGAATGGCGCGCAGTGGTGCCGTTTCAGGATGGGTGGCTTCGCACAGTAGGGCGCGGCGCAGCGAGTCGCTCGGGATCTCCGCCGCTTCGGCCGCTTCCAGCAGGTCGAGCAGGGTCACCAGCGGGCCGACATAGCCGGTGGGTTGATAGCGCAGCAGTGCCTCCAGCTGGCGCTGGGTATCGTGGGGGCCGCAGGGTACCACTGGAGCCCCCAGCTGGCGGGCGCCGTTATCGAAGATAAAGGCGGTGGGGCCAGCATGATAGTCGTGGCCGTTGAGCATCACTTCCCCCGCCTTGAAACCGGCGGCAAACAGTGCTCGGGCGGCCCCCCACCAGTCAGCCCCAGCATACTCGGGGATGGCCAGCTGGCCCGGACAGGAGAAGACCCGCAACGCCTGACTGGCGGGGCGGCCGGTAAGACCGGCAAAGGGGGGATGAGCCTGCTGGGCGGCAAAGAGCTCTTTGCTGTCGAGCAGTGGCAGGGTGGCCAGCTCTGCCAGATCCTCGAGGCGGCACTGGCGATAGGCGCTGGAGTAACCGGCGCAATATTGACTGACATGGGTAAGCTGATGATTGAGCTGGTCCAGTTGCTGCTGCTCGCGCATGGCGGGGGGACGAATTTCCAGACCATCGTAATAGTGTTGCATGGGGCCTCCTGGCGCCGTGAAACCAGCTCAAGAGTAGTCTGCCCAAGGGGAAAATGCCTGCCGCTATCCATGGTCAGGCTCAGAGCCGCTGTTAGGCGGCATCGTCACTCTGGGATAAACTGGCGACTTTCCATCACGACTCAGGACGAGAAATCATGATTGCTGTAGGACACCCCCTGCCTGCGGGCGAATTTACCTTTATCACCGCCGAGGGCAAGCAGCTGCGGGATAGCCAGACGCTGTTCGCTGGTAAAAAAGTAGTGCTGTTTGCGGTACCCGGCGCCTTTACTCCCACCTGCTCCAATGCCCATCTGCCCGGTTATGTGGTGTTGGCCGATCAGTTCATGGCCAAAGGGGTGGATGCCATCTGTTGCCTCTCGGTCAACGACGCTTTCGTGATGCGGGCCTGGCAGACGGCCCAGAATGCCGAGGCGATCACCATGCTGGCAGATGGCGATGGCAGCTGGACCCGGGCGCTGGGCCTGGCCAAGGATACCGGCGCCTTTGGCGGCATCCGCGCCCAGCGCTTTGCGTTGATCGCCAACGATGGTGTTGTAGAGCAGCTGTTTTTGGAGGCGCCGGGCAAGTTCGAGGTCTCCGATGCCGCGAGCCTGCTGGCTGCACTGTGAAATGTTAATCACGGTTTGATTTCCCCTTGAAATGGGAGGTGGCACAGCTACACTGGCGCCACTTTCCCATGGTGCCTGCCCGTTTGGGCTGGCGCTTCGTTGCAGATAACAAGAGATGAAGATCCTATGACCCTGGCTTTTGTTGCCCTGATTGCCGGACTGGCGCTGCTGGTCTGGAGTGCAGACAAGTTTGTCGATGGCGCTGCCGCCACCGCCCGTTATGCGGGGATGCCGCCGCTGCTGATCGGCATGGTGATCATCGGTTTTGGTACCTCGGCCCCGGAGATGGTGGTCTCGGCACTGGCGGCGTCCCAGGGCAATCCCGGGTTGGCGCTTGGTAATGCCTATGGCTCCAACATCACCAATATCGCGCTGATCCTGGGTCTGACGGCACTGATCAGCCCTATCGCGGTGGCCTCTCAGGTAGTACGCAAGGAGATCCCGATCCTGCTCGGTATTACCCTGCTCTCCGGCGCCTTGCTGATCGATGGCCATCTGGGCCGGATGGATGCGGTCATTCTGGGGGCCGTCTTCGTTGCCCTGATGGGCTGGTCCATCTGGGCTGGCATGAATGGCAAGGGAGATGCGCTGGATACCGAGACCGCCGAGGATATCGAGAGCGAGGGGATGTCCCTCAAGAGCGCCATCTTCTGGCTGGTGGTCGGGCTGGTGCTGCTGATCGGCGCTTCCCGTCTGTTGGTCTGGGGGGCGGTGACCATCGCCCAGGCGCTCGGCATCAGCGATCTGGTGATTGGCCTCACCATCGTCGCGATCGGTACTTCGCTGCCGGAGCTGGCCTCGTCGCTGATCGCCATTCGCAAGAACGAGCATGATCTGGCCCTTGGCAACGTGCTCGGCTCCAACCTGTTCAACACCCTGGCGGTGGTGGGGATTGCGGCGGGCATCCACCCGCTCGATGTGGCGCCGGAGGTGCTCACCCGTGACTGGAGCATCATGATGGGGCTGACTCTGCTGCTGCTGGTGATGTGTCTGGGCCGCAAGGGACAGGGCCGTATCAACCGGTTGGAGGGGGGCGTGTTGCTCACCTGCTTCGTCGCCTACACCGGCTGGCTGCTGACCAGTCAGTTTATCTGATAGGGGTTGGTGAAATGAGAGAGGGGGAAGCGCAAGCTTCCCCCTCTTGTTTTTGCCCAGTGAATCTGTTGGCGAGCGGTGTGCTCAGGCTACTGCTACCAGCTTCTGCCCCTTCTGGCTGCTGTCCAGAATGAGGATGCTGGCCTTGGGGAAGAAGTTGAAGGTGGAGGCGGAGGCCCAGGTGTAGGCGCCCATCACCTTGCCAACCACCAACTCGCCGATAGCCAAGTCCGGCAGCATGATGCCATCGCGGATCACATCCACGCTGTCGCAGGTCGGGCCGGAGAGCACCGAGTTGTGTTGCTCGCCGCTGGCATAAGGCGTGCTCACCGGATAGGTAACGTGGTCGTAGAGCTGGCCGTTGTAGCTGCCGTAGAGACCGTCATCCAGGTAGTACCAGATCTTGTCGCCGCGGTGGGCCTTGCCCATCACGCTGGATACCGAAGTCATGGCCGGCGCGCTGATAAAGCGGCCCGGTTCGGCAATCTTCTGCACGGTAGCGGGCAACTTGGCCAGCGCTTCGCGGATCGGCGCGCAGAAGCCGTCGATATCGAACTCGCCCCCCTCATAATCCACCGGGAAACCGCCGCCGATATCCAGCACCCAAGGCTTGAGCCCGAGCGCCCAAGCCTGCTCCATGATCTCGCGGCAGGCGTCGATGGCCTGCACATGGCGATGGGCATGAGGCACTTGCGAGCCGACGTGGAACGACAGCCCCATCACCTTGATCCCCTTGGCGTGGGCCAGTTGCAGCAGCGGCAGCGCCTGCTCCGGAGTGCAGCCGAACTTCTTGGAGAGATCGACCTTGGTCTCGGGGTTCGGGAAGCTGACCCGCAGCAACAGTTTCACTTCGTCCTTGTAGGGAATGAACTTTTCCAGCTCCAGCGGGTTGTCGTAGACAAACACGGTGCAGCCAAACTCCAGCGCATAACGGATATCGCTGTCGCGCTTGATGGGATGGGTATGAATGCAACGTCCTGGGCGAACTCCCTGACTGCGCACCAGATCCACTTCGCCATTGGTGGCCAGATCGAAACAGGCCCCCTCTTCCTTCAAGACAGAGACCACCGCCTCATGGGGCAGGGGTTTGAGTGCATAGTGCAATCGTACATCGGGCAGGGCGGCGGCCAGGGCCCGATACTGTTTGCGGACGGCTGCCTTGTCGAGCAGCAGCAGGGGGGAGCCGAATTGTTCAACCAGCTGACGGTAATCTTGTGCGACCACATCTTTTGCAACCAGGGTCTCGTTCATTCTCTTTTGGTCATCCTTAGGGGGCGTGATATGCCCAAGCCATATGCGATTGAACCGGCGACGGCCGGGTCAGGCGAGCGGTCCGGTGGGACCAACCGAACACAGTGCATAAATTGATGGCAAAGTGCTTGGTTATGCGTCGGATTATCTGCTTATTGACTCTGTGTGTAAGCTATTTGATTGGATATGTTGGCAAGTTTTTCTGGCCGAAACGATTGAGAGGATTGCTATCAATCCAGCCACTTTCCTTATCGAACCGTTTCGCTGCCGTTCGGGCTTAACTTGTTGATAGTTAACTAACATTTAACATGTTGGCGAGGGTTTGAGCGCAGGGCAAAAAAGTGCGGCAGCGGGGTTCCAAGTGCGAGACAGCTCACATTTTTTGGATTAACATGCCCGCTTCCTAATCCAAATTAGTTCGGATGAAGGTAGCAGGAGAGCGATGGGCAACCATCCACCGAAGAAGTGAATCTTTCAGGTACCGGGCAACCGGTGTGGACTGCTACTGGACGATACTCTGGAGAGACCCGTTTAATCGGGCGCCGAAGGAGCAAGGCACCATGATTGCATCGCAATCTGGCGCCGGAAACTCTCAGGCAAAAGGACAGAGGGGATGGGATGGTTGTACCTGGGCTTGGCCCGCATCCGATCGCCTCTGGGGATCGCGACACCTATGGGAAGATCATCCTTCTCCTCCTTAATTTTTGTTTCTTAAGGAGGATGCATGTCATCAATTCAATCGGCGTTAACCGCCATCGATAGCTTTATCTGGGGGCCACCCCTGCTGATCCTGCTGGTCGGGACCGGTATCTACCTAACTTTGCGTCTGGGTCTGCTTCAGGTGGTGCGCTTGCCGCTCGCTCTGCGTCTGGTCTTTGGCCGCGATCAGGGCCAGGGCAAGCAGGGGGATGTCTCCAGCTTCGGCGCCCTCTGTACCGCGCTTTCGGCAACGATCGGCACCGGCAACATCGTCGGGGTTGCCACCGCCATCAAGCTCGGCGGCCCGGGTGCCCTGTTCTGGATGTGGATGGCAGCGCTGTTTGGCATGGCTACCAAGTACGCCGAGTGCCTGCTGGCGGTCAAATATCGCGAGCAGGACGCCAACGGCCAGATGGCTGGCGGCCCCATGTACTATCTGGAGAAGGGGCTCGGCTCCAGGCCGCTCGCCAAGCTGTTTGCCCTGTTCGGTATCGGCGTGGCCTTCTTCGGCATCGGCACCTTCCCGCAGGTTAACGCCATCAGTGATGCCATGAGCCTCTCCTTCTCGGTGCCCCGTGAAGCGACTGCCGTGGTGCTGACCCTGATCGTGGCGCTGGTGACTTTGGGGGGCATCCAGTCCATCTCCAGCGTGTCGAGCAAGGTGGTCCCCTTCATGGCCATCTTCTACATCGTCGCCTGTCTGGGTGTGCTGGTGAACAATGCCAGTGCCCTGCCGGAGGCGATCGCGCTGGTGATCGAGAGTGCCTTCACCGGCCATGCAGCGACCGGTGGCTTCGTCGGTGCCAGCATCATGCTGGCCATTCAGTCCGGGGTGGCGCGCGGGGTCTTCTCCAACGAGTCGGGACTGGGCTCAGCGCCCATCGCGGCAGCGGCGGCCAAGACCGATTCGTGCGTGGAGCAGGGGCTGGTCTCTATGACCGGTACCTTCATCGACACCATCATAATCTGCACCATGACCGGCCTGACTCTGGTGGTCACCGGGGTGTGGAGCGGCGATGCGAGCGGCGCTGCCATGACCAGTCTGGCCTTTGCCCAGGGGCTGGATGCCCATATCGGCCAGTATCTGGTGAGCATTGGCCTCTTGTTCTTCGCCTTTACCACCATCCTTGGCTGGAACTACTACGGCGAGCGCTGCACCGAGTACCTGTTCGGGGTGAAGGCGATCAAACCTTACCGCCTCATCTATCTGGTGCTGGTGGCGAGTGGTGCCTTCCTGCATCTGGACATGATTTGGCTGTTGGCCGACATCGTCAACGGCCTGATGGCGGTGCCCAACCTCATCGGCCTGATTGGCCTGCGCCATGTGGTGATCGCCGAGACCCGCGCCTACTTTAGCCGGGATTTGGATAGCGAAGCCGAGCCGGAGCCGCAGACGGCCTGAACGCCTCAGCCCGTTTCACGTTCCCCTTGAAATGAACAGGCCACGACTCCGGTCGTGGCTTTTTTGTGCCTGCGCTATCTCCATCGACGGGCGTTTTCCCTCTCCCTTCGGAATAAGGTCAGGATGGGGGGGATAGCCCCTCGCTCAGCAGGCTATCCAGATGTGCTCGCACTTTCTCTACCAGTGCCTGATCGCTACCGTGCCAATCGATGCTGCTTGCCAGCGTGGTGGAGGTTCCCGCCATAAAACGCAGTTCGCCGCCCGCCAGCTCGTAGAAGCGGCTCGCCATCCTGGTTCCCTCATCCACATCACCCGCCACCAGCAGCATGGCTTGTGCCAGCACGGCGCCCTGGTGATCCTGCCCCGGCGCCAGCCAGCGCTGGGCAGTACCGGTGATCTTGCGTCCCCCGATCACCAGATTGTACTGACCATCGCAAAAGGATCCGGGCACGAAGTCATAGCTTCCCTCAAGGCCGTACTCCGCCAGCAGGGTCAGCAGCGGGGCCCCCAGCAGCCGGTAGTAGTGGGCGAGATCTGTAGTGGTGCGGGGCAGCAGTAAGGAGAGGTTGAGAATGCCCGCCCCGTGGGGCACGGCGGTACCGCCACTGTCGCGCACATGCACCGGCCAGCCTTCGTCTGCCAGCTGTTTGCAGGCGGCTTCGTAATGGGGGAGGCGGGTATCCTTGCGAGTGACAATCAGGCATTGGGGCGCCTGCCAGAGGTGAGCGCGGGGCTGGCCGTCATGGGCACAGTCGCGCAGCCAGCGCTGCTCTTGCGCCAGTATTTGTGCGGGTGAAGCGGTATCGGGGAGGGGAGAGAGCAGGCGATAGGGCATGGCGGCATCCTCAAAAAAGGCTGCCCAGCACACTACCCGTGGCGACTGGCAAGGTAAAGCCCCGCAGTGCGGGGCTTGGGTTGGCTATCGGTGGACGATGTCTCAGGAGTGACGCGCTTCGCGCTTGGGCAGCAGCAGGTTGAGCACGATGGCGGTAATGCCACCGGTGGCGACGCCGTAGGAGAGCACGCTCTTGGCCAGCTCCGGCAGGTGTTGCAGCACTTCCGGCACCTGCGCGACCCCCAGCCCCATGGCCAGCGACACCGCCAGGATCATCAGGGCGCGGCGATCCAGCTCCTCGCGGGCAATGATGCGCACGCCAGCGGCGGCGATGGTGCCGAACATCACGATGGTGGCACCCCCCAGCACGGGCTCGGGGATCTGCTGTACCAGACTGGCGACCGCCGGGAACAGGCCGAGCAGGGCCAGCATGGTGGCGATAAAGAGCCCGACATGGCGGCTGGCGACGCCGGTCAGCTGAATGACGCCGTTATTCTGGGCGAAGGTGGACATGGGGAAGGTGGAGAAAACTGCCGCCAGCATGGAGTTGGCACCATCGGCCAGCACGCCGCCTTTGATCCGCTCCATATAGACAGGCCCTTCCAGTGGCTCGCCGGAGATATCCGAGGTGGCGGTCATGTCGCCGATCGCTTCGAGCGCCGTCACCACGAAGATGATGGCGAGCGGCACGAACAGCTGCCAGTCAAAGCCGAGACCGTAGTGGAGCGGAATGGGCACCATCACCAGCGGGCCGTCGAAGGTGGGGGCGCTCACTTTGCCCAACAGCAGGGCCACGGCATAGCCCGCCAGCATGGCGATCATGATGGCGGAGAGACGCAGCCAGGGGTTGCGACTGCGTTGCAGCAACACGATCAGGCCGAGCACCAGCAGTGAGAGGAAGAGGTTGGTGTGACTGGCGAAGCTGCCATCAGAGAGGGCTGCATAGCCGCCGCCCATGCTGATCAGGCCCACTTTGATCAGGGTCAGGCCGATCAGCAGCACCACTATGCCGGTGACCAGCGGGGTGATGATCCGTTTCACCAGATGGAGGAAGCGGCTCATCACCACGATAGTGAGTGCGGCAACCATCATGGTGCCAAACAATGTGCCCAACAGATCCTCGGTGGGCATGGCGGCCTGCTTGAGGGCGAGACCTGAGGCGATGATGGGGCCGAGGAAGTTGAAGCTGGTGCCCTGTACCGAGAGCAGGCCGGAACCGATGGGGCCGAAGCGACGGGTTTGAATGAAGGAGGCGATGCCGGACATGACCAGCGACATGGAGACGATATAACGGGTGTCGGCGGCAGGGAGGCCGAGGGCATTAGCGATAATCAGGGGCGGGGTAATGATGGCGACAAACATGGCGAGCATATGCTGCAGGGCGGCGAACAGCGTCTGGGGCAGAGGCGGGACATCCTCTATGCCATAGACCAGTTCGCTATGGGCTCGCCTGGGTGGATGTGCCTCTCGATTGGCGCGTGTGACAGCAGCCTGTTCCATAAGTACCTCGAATTGTGTGGGGAGGGGGAGAAAATTGGGCGCTATTGTAGTGATTGAAATGAGGCTGACCAGCGCTAATTATGCAAAAAAAGGTTTATTTTTTGATGGGTTGAAACGTTTGCGCGCTGCGATTATCATCTGTCGGTTTGTGTGACCGACCTCTCCTTTTTATTCTCCCCGCTAATGACATTTTTACCACTTTGTAGGTGTAGAATGAGCCCTCAGTATTCATCGTGGAGACTCTGGATGCTCAAGTTGTCAGAGTTCTGGAGTGCGAGGGTTCACTCCGAAGACTTTACTCGTACTCGCATGGGGTTTATGACGGTGCGTTTGCGCCTGCTGACCTGCTTGCTGATGCTCGGATTGCCCGCCTGGGCCGTGGTGGATTGGTTGACCTTGCCCGCCGTTCATTTCGAGCAGCTGTTTCAGGCCAGGATCTTCTGCACCCTGGCGCTCTCGCCACTTATTCCGCTCTCGTACCTCATCCACTTCAAGCGGGAACGGATGAAGCTGGCCCTTGGCTACCTGATGGCCGTGATGATGCTCTTCTCCCTCTTTTGCCTGAACAGCTTTGGCGCCGGACAGGAGTTGCAGGCGGGTTATGCGGCCTTTCCCTATCTGCTGATCACCCTGTTTGCCATCTTCCCCATCCCCCTCTCCCTCGGCTTGCAACTGGCAGGCGTGGTACTGGTGACCATGCTGCTGGGCCACTGGCTGCTGGTGGGCCAGAGCATCTGGAGTCAGGCCACCCTGAATCAGGTGTGGGTGCTCGGCATGTTTACCATGGCCAGTTGCTGGGTGCAGTGCGGTCAACTCAACATGCTGCTGCGGCTCTATCGGGAATCGACCACCGATGAGCTGACCGGCATGATGAACCGCCGCCTGCTGATGAAGCAGCTGGAGCAGGCCAGAATCCGGCTGCAACTCAAGAAGAAGCCCTTTGCGGTGATGCTGCTGGATCTCGATCGCTTCAAGCGGATCAACGATATCTACGGCCATCTGGCGGGGGATGCGGTGCTCAAGGAGGTGGCGACCACCCTGGGCGAGCAGCTGGAGCCTGATATGGTGCTGGGGCGCTATGGAGGCGAAGAGTTTGCCATCCTGATGCACAACTGCGCCGATCCGGCGCTGGCGAGCAAAATGGCCGAGCGGCTGCGCATTGCCGTCGAGGCGAGGCTGGTGAAGAGTCCCACCTCGGACGAATTGCTGGAGGTGACGGTGAGTATCGGGATTGCCATGGCTCGTGCCGATGACACCATCGATATTCTGATCAACCGTGCCGACGAGTGTCTCTATCAGGCCAAGATGGCGGGACGCAACTGCGTGGTGGTCGAGGGGCAGAACCGCGCAAAAACAGATGCCGCCTGAGGGCGGCATCCTGCTGGCAATGAGCTGGCGAGATCAGGCCAGCTTGTACTTGCCGGAGAGCTGCTGGGCCAGCAGCTTGAACATGTTGAACACTGCCATGGTCTTGCCGGTCGGGGTGCCATCTTCGGCCAGGAAATACTCCCCCTTGAACACCAGAATATCCCCCTTCTGCTCCACCGAATCGGCGCGCATACCGTGGATGAAGTCTTCATGCTCTTTGATGATCTTGTTGGCCATCTCAAGCAGGGCCGTCTCGGTGATCAGCTCTTTCTGTGGTTGCATGCTCGTCTCCTTAAACGACTACTGGGCAGGGGCATTGAGCCATTGGATGTGGCGGCGCCCTGCCTCTGATTGAAGAGACGCCCAGCATACTGCAAACAGGGTTTTTCTGTCATTGATATGACCCCGATTTGTGGCTGTTTATCCGATCACCAGATTCTTCAACCAGCAGCGTTGGCGAATACGGCGCTGCACCAGCAACACCTTGCTGAGCTCCTCCAGCAAGACCACCGCCACCACCCAGGAGAGGGGCCAGCCGAGCAGCGTGACCGCCACCCAGGCGAGCGGGATGCCGATGCACCACATGCCGACGATGTCGATAAAGATGCTGTAGTTCACATCACCGCCAGAGCGCAGCACCCCGATGATCCCCACCATGTTGAACACCTTGAGCAGCATCCCGAGACACATGATGCCGAGCACCTGACCCGCTTCCGTCATCAGATCGGGGGGCAGGTTGCCGACCCACTGCAACAGGTTGGCTTGCAGCAGCCAGACGATGATCCCCACCAGCAGCGCGCCAATCGGTGCCAGCAGCAGGAACAGCTGGGAGTGCTGCCAGGCAATCTCGTACTCCTCGGCCCCGAGCCGGTGGCCGAGCAGGGTGGAGCAGGCCACCGCCAGTCCGAAGAAGAGGGAGATAAGGATGCTCTCAAGGGTGCCGAGTGTGGTCATGATGGCCAGCGAATCGGTGCCAAGATGGGCGTAGAGAAAGCCGTAAATCAGCATGCCGAAGGCCCAGAGGCCGTCATGGAACAGCAGCGGCAGGGCGATCAGGGTAAAGCGCACCACCTCCTTGCGCTTGAAGGCGGCCAGCCAGTCTGGTGCGCGCGGGATCAGGCGCGCCTCATAACGCTTTACGTAGAGCAGCAGCAGGGCTGTCTGCAGCAGCCGTGAAATGGTGGTGCCCCAGGCCGAACCGGCGACCCCCATCGCCTCGAAGCCGAAGTGACCGAAGATGAGGGCGTAGTTGAGGATGACGTTGGCGATGATGGCGATAATGCCGATGCGGGTCGGCGCGGCGGCATTGCCGACCGAGCGCAGGGCTGACTCCAGCGGCACTACGATGGCAGTACAGAGGATGGTGGCGCCGGTGATCATCAAGAATTGATCCGCCAGCTCGCGCAGTGCCGGATCCTGACTGGCAAAACCCAGCACGCTGCCCGGTGATAACACATAGATGAAGGCAAAGGGCAGGGTGACCAGCAGGGCGCCCACTATGGCCAGCGCCAGGGAGCGGCGCACCCCGGCCATCTCCCCGCGCCCGAAGTATTGTGCTGCCAATACCGAGACCCCGCCTGCGAGGCCCGCTATCACCAGCAGATTGAAGAAGAAGACCCGGTTACCCAAGCCGACCGCCGCCACAGCCGTGGTGCCAAGCTGGCTCACCATCATGATATCGATGAGGCCGAGCAGGGAGAACATCATGGATTGCAGCGAGACAGGCAGGGCCAGCCGCCACAATCGGGTCATGAACTCGCGATCGGTGGTTTGTTTTAAAATCGCTTGCCAATAATTCATAGTTGTTAACCGGGTATGAGAAAAGCAAGGTTTGTCAGGGGTATGATAGGGGCTGATGAGGCTCTTCTCACTGTGAGTAGCTCTCGATTTTCTTGTGTAAAACTATCCTGTTGAGGTGTTATGCCATTTGCCAGCGAGTGTCTGGAGATAGCGCCAGCCTGTGAAGAGCAGATGCTGGGACGTGAAGGGCTGCCCCTGCTCGGCGAGGCGGGGATCTTCCTGACCGGCCTCTCCCGGGTGCGGGATCACTACCTGATCCGCCGCAATCGCCCCGAGTTTCACATTCTGATGGTGAGTCACGATGAGGGGGGCGCGCTGCTCACCGACGAGGGGGAGCAAGCCATTCCGGCCGGGTCACTGATTTTCCTGCCGGCCGCCGTGCCCGGTGGTCTCAAGCTGATTGGCGAAAGCTGGCAGATCAGCTGGATTTTGCTCGATGACGTGCCGCGCTGGCAGCATCTGCACCGCCTTGGCCACCGTATCTGGCAAGGGGATGGCGGCGATCAGCTCTATCATCTGCTCAGCCTGATGCAGGGGGAAGGGGTTCGCTCTTCGCTGCAACCTCAACTGCTCAGCCTGTTGCTGGCGCTGCTGGAGCGGACCCTGCAAGGGGAGGTGCGCGGCACCCCTGAACTTAGATTGCAGGCACTGTTTCGCCGGGTGGAGGCGCGCCTGGACGAACCCTGGAGTGTCGCCCTGCTGGCCCGACAGATGGCCTGCTCGGTGCCCCATCTGCACCGGCTCTGTCAGCAAGCGTTCGGTATGGGGCCGATGGCGAGAGTGACCGAGCTCAGAATGAACAAGGCGCGCCAGCTGCTGCTCTATACCAACTGGCCACTTGGCGAGCTGGCGGCCCGGGTCGGTTACAGCGATGGGGCCAACTTTGCCAACCGCTTTCGTCGTCTGACTGGTCAGACCCCCGGCGCCTTTCGTCGACTGGGTCGCAAACCTTTTGCAACGGATGTGCAAACTCTTTGAAATTAATGAGACAAGCCCCTAGGATCGGCGGGTCCCTGCGTCTAGCTAACCGTTTAGGTACCAAGATCCATGTTTGAAGATAATAACCAGAAACGTCCTCTCTACATTCCCTACGCCGGTCCCGCCCTGCTGGAGACCCCTTTGCTCAACAAGGGCAGCGCCTTCACCAGCGAAGAGCGCAGCAACTTCAACCTCGAAGGTCTGTTGCCCCAGAATATCGAGACCATCGAAGAGCAGGCCGAGCGCGCCTATCGCCAGTTCATGGCGTTTGGCAACGACATGGACAAGCACATCTATCTGCGCAACATCCAGGATACCAACGAGACGCTCTTCTACCGTCTGCTGCACAACCATCTGACCGAGATGCTGCCTATCATCTACACCCCGACGGTCGGCAAGGCGTGCGAAGAGTTCTCTAACATCTATCGCCGCGCCCGTGGCCTGTTTATCTCCTATCCGGACAAGGACAGGATCGATGACATGCTGCAAAACGCCACCAAGCAGAACGTTAAGGTGATCGTGGTGACCGATGGCGAGCGGATCCTGGGTCTGGGTGACCAGGGGATCGGCGGCATGGGCATTCCCATCGGCAAGCTCTCCCTCTACACCGCCTGTGGTGGCATCTCGCCCGCCTACTGCCTGCCGGTGGTGCTGGATGTCGGCACCAACAACCAGCAACTGCTCAATGACCCCTTCTATATGGGGTGGCGCAATCCGCGTATCTCGGGGGATGAGTATGCCGAGTTCGTCGATGCCTTCATTCAGGCGGTCAAGCGCCGTTGGCCCGACATCCTGCTGCAGTTCGAGGACTTCGCCCAGAACAACGCCATGCCGCTGCTCAACCGCTACAAGAACGAGCTCTGCTGCTTCAACGACGATATTCAGGGTACTGCTGCCGTGACCCTGGGCAGCCTCATCGCCGCCTGCAAGGCCTCCGGCGCCAAGCTCTCCGAGAAGCGGGTTGCCTTCCTCGGTGCGGGCAGCGCCGGTTGCGGTATCGCCGAGCAGATCGTGGCACAGATGAAGGCCGAAGGGCTGACCGATGCCCAGGCCCGCAGCCGGGTCTTTATGGTGGACCGCTTTGGTCTTATCACCGACAAGATCCCCAACCAGCTCGACTTCCAGCGCCGTCTCTCCCAACCGGTGGAGCGCATCGCCGACTGGCCGGTGGGTGACAACATCTCCCTGCTGGAGGTGATGGAGCACGGTCGCCCGGACATCCTGATCGGGGTATCCGGTCAGCCGGGGCTGTTCACCGAAGAGGTGGTCAAGACCATGCACAAGCACTGTGCCCGTCCCATCATCTTCCCGCTCTCCAACCCTACCTCACGGGTCGAGGCGACGCCTGCAGACCTTATCCGCTGGACCGACGGTCAGGCGCTGGTGGCCACCGGCAGTCCGTTTGCACCGGTGGAGCACAAGGGTAAGCGCTACGTCATCGCCCAGTGCAACAACTCCTTCATCTTCCCGGGGATCGGCCTTGGCGTCATCGCCTCCGGCGCCACCCGGGTGACCGACGCCATGCTGATGTCGGCCAGCCGCGCGCTGGCGGAGTGTTCGCCGCTGGTGAAAGGGGAGGAGGGCTCCCTGCTGCCGGATCTGGCGGATATCCATCAGGTCTCCCGCTACATCGCCAAGATGGTGGCCAAGACCGCCATGCTGCAGGGCAAAGCGGTGCAGACCCCGGACGAGGTGATCGATCAGGCCATCGACGCCAACTTCTGGCATCCGGAATATCGCCGCTACCGTCGCACCTCGTTCTGATTTCTGCGAGAAGTGGCAAAGCAAAAGGGATGCCTCGGCATCCCTTTTTACTGCACGTCTGACATGGTTATTGCCTCAAGATCAACTACTCGCTGCCGCCCTGTACGCCGGTGACGCGCACCTCGACCCGGCGATCCGGCCCAAGGCAGTCGATGAGCGCCGCCTTCGCCTTGATGGCATCACACTGGTTGCCGGTGACCGGATTACTCGCGCCATTGCCCTGGATGCTCACCTTGTCGGCAGGCAATCCCTTGCTGATCAGAAAGTCGGCAACGGTTTGGGCCCGAGCTTCTGACAACCTCTGATTGTTGGCATCCGAGCCGATGCGGTCGGTATACCCCATCACCACCGCACTGCCATCCTTGGGCTGCACGTCGACGATCTGCTGGTAGAGATTGTCCAGCGCACTCATCCCCTCCTGTTTGAGGTCCGCTTTGCCAAAGGCGAACAACACATCGGAACTGAGGTTAAAGGTCTGATCCACCACCTCCGGTTCGGCCGGTGGCGGGGGAACCACGACCGGGGCGGGCGTGGGGGCTGCTTCTTTGGGTTGGCTGCGGTTCGGGTGGATCACCAGCTCCAGCGTGGCGGTGCTGATGTCGCTGACCCAGCGCTGGGTACCGCTGTTGGCTTTGCCGTTATCCGGATCATCGCCAACGCGCACTATGTAGCGGTAGCGTGCCTGCAGATCGACCCAGTCATGGAGCCGGGCTGTCACTCCCAGACCCGCCAGCGGCGCCAGGTTGTCGTCCCCGCCATTGACCGACTCGACGTGATAGATATAGCCACCGCCCTCGGCAAAGAGCGAGAACATCTCGCTGAGCGGCAGGCGGCCAATGACTGACAGCGTGGCTCCCTTGCTGTTGAAGTCATGGCCGCTGATATCCCAGTCACCGGTGGAGAGATAGCCAATCTCGGCCCCCAGATTTTCCGTGAAGTTGTAGCCGCCAAACAGGGAGAGCGCAGTCGCATCCTTGCCGACATCCTGACTGAAATCATTCAGATTGTGGGCAATGGCCCAGCCACCGCCAACCCCGGCATACCAGTCGTGAACCGGTTCCGCTTGTGCGCCTGTGCTCGCCAATGCCAGTGCAATCCACACAGGTTTTACTCTTATGTTCATCGCGTATCCTCGTCGATGTTTGGTGTAGTGAGGTTGCCTGCTGGTCAAACCCCACACTTATGTATAGGTGACGGGTTGTTTTTAACCACCAAAGAGGTATGGGGGACGACACGCCGTGAACTAGGGCGCGAGACGGGAAGAGGAAGGGGGCAAAAGAGGGTTACAAGGTGGGTGAAATAAGCGGCAAGAAAAAGGAGGCCAGGTGGCCTCCTTGTTATGTCGGACTGCAGGGTTACTGTTGTACTTGCTGCACGCCGGTGACGCGTACTTCTACACGGCGATCCGGCGCCAGGCAGGAGATCAGCTGAGCCTTGCCCTTGACGCTGTTGCACTGGGTACCGGTGACCGGATTGGCTTCACCGCGACCTTCGATGGCAACTTTGCCAGCCGGCAGACCTTTGCCAACCAGGAAGTCGGCTACGGTACGGGCACGCGCTTCGGAGAGTTTCAGGTTGTAGGCGTCAGAGCCGATACGGTCGGTGTAACCGACGACCACGGCGCTGCCATCTTTCGGCTGAACATCAACGATCTGCTGATACAGCGTATTCAGCGCTGCGACACCTTCTGGCTTGAGGGTGGATTTGCCAAAGGCAAACAGCACGTCAGAGCTCAGGGCGAAGTTCTTGTCGACCAGTACCGGCTCGGGAACCGGCTCAGGCGCAGGGGCGGCCACCGGGGCAACATAAGAGGTGCGGTTCGGGTGCATCACCAGCTCCAGGGTCGCGACGCTCATGTCGCTCTCCCAGGTTTTCTGCTCGTCACCCAGATTCCACAGATAGCGGTAGCGTGCTTGCACATCGATAAGGTCGGAGAGCTTGGCAGTCAGACCCAGGCCCGCCAGCGGTGCAGTGCCGTTGTCACTGTTGCCATTGCCGTTGACGTGATTGAAGTAGGCTCCGCCTTCAGCAAACACCGAGAAGATGTCGCCCAGCGGCAGGCGGGCGATACCGGAGAGGGTTGCACCCTGGGTTTTGAAATCGGCACCGTCAACGCCCGCTTTACCGGCGTAGAGGTAGCCCAGTTCAGCTGCGTAGTAGTCGTTGAAGTTGTAACCGCCGAACAGGCTCAGTGCAGTGGCGTCTTTGTCAGTGTCTTTGCCAAAATCATCCAGACCGTGGGCATATGCCCAACCTGCACCAACACCGGTGTACCAGTCATCGGCAGCCTGAGCTGTGGTGCCTGCGGCGGCGAGCGCCAGTGCAATCAGGGTAGGAGCCATTTTGAGTTTCATCGGTTTATCCTCGTTGTGTTAGCCCATGTCGGGCAATGCACTTGTTTTTATTGCTGCGAAAAATCGCCAGCAAAGTGGATAGCGAAGGCTTTGGACTCTCATGATGCATTGGCGTCATGGACAACAGACCGGACAAGAAGCGCTTTTTAGTGCTTATCCAATACCTTACAGGCGCAACTACTTTATGCTTTCGAGACGAGGCAGGCAAGGGCAGGGAGGCGGGAGTGAGGGATGCAAGCGAGAACGAGACAAACAAAAAGGGATGCCGCAGCATCCCTTTTTTTCGCACTATCTGAACGAGGTCAGATTATTGCTGAACTTCTTGTACGCCAGATACGCGAACTTCTACGCGACGATCCGGAGCCAGGCAGGAGATCAGTTGAGCTTTAGCAGTTACGCCGTTGCACTTGGTGCCGGTAACCGGGTTGGCTTCGCCACGACCTTCAATGGCAACTTTGCTGGCAGCCATACCTTTGCTTACCAGGAAGTTGGCAACGGTGCGGGCACGGGCTTCAGACAGCTTCTGGTTGTAAGCGTCGGAACCGATACGGTCGGTGTAACCAACAACAACAGCGTTGCCATCTTTCGGCTGGAACTCAACGATTTGCTGATACAGACCGTTCAGGGCTGCAACGCCTTCCGGCTTCAGGGTGTCTTTGCCGAAGGCAAACAGCACGTCTGAGTTCAGGGCGAAGTTCTTCTCTACAACTTGCGGAGCAGGAGCCGGAGCTTCTTCAACTACCGGAGCAGCTACCGGAGCTACGTAGGAAGTACGGAACGGGTGGTATACCGCTTCCAGAGTAGCGATGCTCTGGTTGGCTTTGTAACGCTCACCGTTGGCGTGCAGGTCAGCCACGTCCCACATGTAGCGGTAGCGAGCTTGCAGATCCAGCGCGTCATTTACCTTGTAAGTCACACCAGCACCGGCCAGCGGGGAAACTTTAGTGTCGCTGGTGCCCAGACCATCGGTGTGACCCCAGTAGGCGCCGCCTTCAGCGAACAGGGAGAAGTCGTTGCCAACCGGCATACGGGCGATACCGGACAGGGTGGCACCCTGGCTCTCGTAACGGTTGCCGTCGGTGTTGCCACGACCGGTGTACTGGTAGCCCAGTTCGGTACCGAAGTTCTCGGTGAAGTTGTAACCCATGAAAGCGTTGGCAGCAGCCGCGTCTTCCTGGCCTACATTGGTGCTTTCCAGCTTGTTCAGGCCGTTGAAGTGAGTAGCACCGACACCGGCACCGAAGTAGATGTCGTCAGCGGCGTGAGCAGCGGTAGCACCCAGAGCAGCCATGGCGATGGCGATCATGGAAGGAGCCATTTTCATCATAAAAAAATCCTCGTTGAGATCGCACGTTATTCACGTGCTTCACACTTTGTAATTTATGTAAGCTGCAGGCTCCGCCGTACGGCTGGCGTCGAGTCTGGCAGATGACCCGGTATAACCGGGTTGCACACTCTCCTGGTGTGTCGAGTGCGCTGGCATGGCACGCAATGCGTGAGAAACCACTGCCAGGCAACTGATGTCATTCCGATGACGAGGCGCACTCTATGCCGATTTTAAAACATGATCAAGCTCACAAATGAGCCTTGTGGCAAATTGTGTCGTGCCCTTAACTGGCTGTTTATTTTGATTAATTAGTGATCCAGATAGGCCCTGTGCAGTTTCTTCTCCAGCTTCATATAAGCCTGAACCCAGTCGCTATGCGGGCTGGCAGGATTCGCTCTGGCGGCAAAGACCGCAAGGTAATCTGCTTGGGTTGCGCTCTGCAGCAGGGGGGTAAATGTCATCAAAAAATGTCGGGCCAGATAGGGGTCAAGGGGCCAGATGTTGAGGATGGCGCGAGCCACAGGCTGAACCGCAGCTGAACAGATGAAGTGGCGGTGTCCCGCCTCCAGCCAGTCGGCCATCTCGCACATGCCCGATTCGGGCACCAGACCACCATCACCCGGGGTGGTTGCCAGCGCAATAGACTGGCCATTTACCGTGATGAGCTGCTCATTGTTATGCAGGGTGCCGTCGTGGCTGCGCAAGGTCAGGTCCGGGCATGCCTGTTCAAGAAACAGGCTGCAGCTCTCCGGCAGGGCGGCCAGCAGTTCGCTGGCATGGCTGGACATCAAGGCCGGAAGCCAGAATGCTTCGGCGCGATATTGTTCACCTTGCAGGCGCTGTTGTGCCAGTTCTTCTGTGCTGGATACGGGGTGCAGGCGAGAGATAATGCCGGGAAACGCCATACTTATTCCTCTTAATGGGTATCCGGCGGATTATACGAGTTATTGGGGGGGCCACAATAAAGGTTTCTTTTCGAGACTGTTTACCTGAGGCGGCTGAGCGATTACCATCCCCCCTTGAAGGCAAGGGTTGTCGCCGAAAGGCGCTCATAAGATAGAGGCTCGACCATAACGAGTCCGAACAAAACTGATACACTTGACTACGAGTCGTCGCGAAAAATAAAAGGCGGAGTAAATCCGCCAAACGGAGTATGGAACATTATGAATTCAAATATCGTCACTGTTGGCAAGAAGATCCGTCAGATCCGTGAAGCGGTCGGTTTGAGCCGTCCGAAGTTTGCAGATTTGCTGGGTGTTCCTCCCACCACGCTGAAAAACTACGAGCTGGGTTACCGTGAAGTTGGGGGCGCCTTCCTGGTTGCCCTGGCGCACCACCCGGATCTGCACAAGTTCACCCTCTGGCTGCTGGCAGACAAGAAAGTCGCCGAAATCGGCCAGATTGGCCCGGATGACCTCGCCAAGGCGTGATCATCGATGTGAATAGAAATGCCGCCTTCGGGCGGTATTTTTTTTGGGTTGCCGATCGATATTTTGATCTAACACGCTTTGAATTATCCATGCAGGCCAACGAGAATAAGCGGCCCCGAAAAGTGGGCCCTGGTGGTATCTGGCCACCTGAACACTATTACATTCAGGATGATATGAGCAATCGTATGGAGTATGGGTATGAGCAGTAATGAGTTGGATAAACGTTATGGCCTGATGACTGCCATTGCGATGGTGGTCGGCGTGGTGATCGGCTCCGGTGTCTTCTTCAAGGCCGATGATGTACTGCGTCTGACTGGCGGTAATCTGGCCATTGCACTGCTGGCATGGGCGCTGGGGGCATTTTCGATGATCTTCGGCGCGCTGGTGTTTGCCGAGTTTGCCCAGCGGATCGAAAAGTCCAACGGTATCGTCGATTATGCCGAAGCGGCATACGGCAAAATGTTTGGTTATCTGGTGGGGTGGTTCAAAGGCGTACTCTATTACGCCCCTCTTTCCGCCATCCTTGCCTGGGTCGCCGCCCTGTACACCATGATCTTGCTCGGTAGTGATAATCCGACCAACTCTGGTGCGACCTGGATACTGGCGGCTGTCTATATGACGGTCACCTATCTGATCAACTTCTATACCCCGGTCCTGGCGGGCAAGCTGCAAGTGGGTTCTACCCTGATCAAGTTGATCCCGCTGATCCTGGTTGCGATTGTGGGCACCATTTCAGGTTTGCTCAATGGTGTCACCGTGACCAACTTTGTGCAGGCAATGGATGGGATAGGAAGCACCGGAGGCACTCTGGCCACGGCCGTGGTTGCCACCGCCTTCGCTTATGAGGGGTGGATCGCCGCCGTGACCATCAACAGCGAAATTCGCGATTCCAAGAAGAATCTGCCCAGAGCGCTGGTGATTGGCACCCTGATAGTCTTTGTGGTCTATGTCACCTATTTTCTGGGGATCGCCAGCGTCTTGCCGACGGACGAGATAGTGGCGCAAGGGGATAACGCGGTAAATCTCGCGACAACCAGCCTGTTTGGCGGGACTGCCTCGACCATTTTGACCGTGTTTGTGATTATCTCCTGCCTCGGAACCCTCAATGGTCTGGTGTTGGCGACCATGCGCATTCCCTACTCGCTGGCGATCCGCAATCAGGGGCCAGCCCCCAAGTGGATGAGCCGTATCGAATCGCATCACCACATGCCAATTAACTCGGCCCTCGCGGCAGCACTGTTGTCGGTGATCTACTCAGTGCTGTGGTACTGCAGCATCAACGAGACATTCGGTCGTTACATCGCCCTGGACGAGATGCCGATCGTGCTGATTTATGGCCTCTATCTGTTCCTCTATGTCTGGTACATGCGCACCTTTACCGAGTTGGGCTGGATAAAGCGGTTTGTGATCCCGACCTGCGCCACTCTGGGCGCGCTCATCATTCTGTATGGCGGTATCACCAATCCCAGTCTGGGGCTCTATCTGCTGGTCTCTGTGGGGGTGATTCTGCTCGGGTTGCTCTTCTACCGTAAGGAGTAACCGGGTAAGTAAGTTGAAAAAAAAAGCGCCGAATGGCGCTTTTTTCATGTGTAAACCGCAGCATGTCGACAACTAACTGCCCAGTAACCCGAGGCGGCCCAGTTCATCCTTGAGCTGATCGAGGTTACGCTCGACACAGGCTTCCCCCTCGTTGATGGCATCGCTGGCGCGATGAAAGTCCATGATGGAGAAGCTGCCAAGGCGCGGGCAGAGCTGGATCTCCGGCGGGTCACCGGCCATCCGGGCGCGGGTAATACGCTCCTGCATGATGTTGATGGAGCCACTCATCACGCTCCACAGACCCGGAGTGGCTGGCGCGGTTTCACCGCGATTGAGCCACTGGCTGAGCAGGCCGCCGCTGCCGGGTTGATCCGGCTCGTCGGTCCAGGGTTGGTGCATATCGGTGTTGAGGTTGACCGCAATCACCACCTCGGCCCCCATGGCTCGGGCCAGCGAGATGGGCACCGGATTGACCACGGCGCCATCGACCAGCCAGCGGTCGTTTATCCGGGTCGGGGTGAGGATCCCCGGCATGCCGCAGGAGGCGCGCACCGACTGGCGTAGCGGGCCCTGTTGCAGCCAGATCTCGCGGCCGGTATCGAGTTCGGTGGCGATGCAGGCGAAGGGGATGGGCAGATTCTCGAGATCGGGATCCCCCAGATGGCTTGCGGCAAGACCAAACACCTTTTCGCCGCGAAACAGACCGCCGGAGAGGGCCGGGTCGAGCAGGCTGACCACCTGCAGGCGGGTAAAGCCGCGCACCCAGGTTTCCAGCCGATCCAGTTCTCCGGCGGCATAGGCGGCACCGACAAAGCTGCCGATGGAGCAGCCAGCGATCAAATCCGGTTTGATGCCGAGACGTTCAAGGGCGCGGATGACGCCGATATGGGCCCATCCTCTGGCGGCGCCGCTTCCGAGAGCGAGCCCTACGCGGGGTTTACGTGGCACGACAGTCCTCCAAAAAAGGGGTTGAGGGGTCAGCTTACTCCGAGAGTCAGGAGGCGTCACCCTGCCATCTTTCGCTGCGGTTGCGACCGTTGGCCTTGGCCTGATAGAGCGCCACATCGGCGCGGCGCACCGCTTCGTGCAGGGGAAGGTTCTCCTGGTGGGGCAGATAGCCGAGGCTGATGGTGACCTCCAGCCCGGGTTCGATGGCGGCCCAGTCGTGATCCGCCACCGCCTTTCTCAGCAGCTCCGCCAGCTGGCCGAGCTGCGTTGCATCAGCGCGGCCAATCAGCAGCAGAAACTCTTCGCCCCCCCAGCGGATCAGGCGATCAGTGGGCCTAAGCTGCTGCTGGCAGATCTGCACCAGCCGGATCAGCACGATATCGCCGACGGCATGGCCGAAGTTGTCATTGACCCGTTTGAAGTGATCCGCATCGAACATCAGGATCCCCGCTTGCAGCCGGGCCAGATCGCCCGCCTGCTCCAGCAGCACCAGATAGTGGCGGTTGAAGGCGCCGGTGAGGGCATCGTGGCAGGAGAGGTAATTGAGCCGCTGGTTGAGGCGATGGGATCTCAGGTTGGAGAGGGCGGCCAGCAGCATAAAGAGAATGGCGAGCAGGGTCGGCGTGGACTGGCAGAGCATGGCCCACACCAGCGGCAGCAGGGTGACGTTGTGCACCAGTCGCAACGGGGTATCTGGGATTGCCATGGTCAGCTGCAATGCCCCTTGTTGCCACTGGTATTCGTCGGTCGGCTCGGGGTCTTGCGGCACCACGGGCTGGAGTGCGCTGCTGGCCAGCACCTGATGGTACTGATTGAGCAGCAGATACTCACCCAGCGCCGGTGCCAGTTGATTGAGCTGCGATTGCAAGCGTGAGAGCAGGATGTCCATGCTGATCATCCCTACCAGCGAGCCGTCCTTGTAGAGAGGCTGGGACATGGTGACCATGGTGCCCAGTCCGGCAAAATCTTCGTAGGGACGGGAGAGAATGGTGTCCCGGCTGGGGTTGGGTGACATCAGCGCATCCTGCCAGTAGTGCTTGTCATAGATGCTGCGGGCAAAACGAAACTGGCTGGAGGGGATCCAGGGATAGAGGTAGATAAAGTTGTCCACGCCGGTGAAGTAGGCCCAGGCGATCTCGCTGCCAAGGCGCTGGCTGGCAGTGGCCAGCAAGGGCGAGAGGCTCAGGGCCAAATGAAGTTGCGCCTCCCGCGCACTGCCGGAGGGCGGCAGCGGGCCGTCACCGGTGAGGTTGCCCGCCAGTCCGGCTGGTAAATCACCGGGGAGCTTGTCGAGGGCCAGCCCCTCTGGCAGCGCCTCGATATGGCGATAGAGCTGGCGGGTGAGCACCGACTGGGGGTCGCTGCGCAGTCGCTCTTCGGCCTGACCGCGCATCGCCTCCAGAAATACTTCGGTCTGTTTGAAACGATCTCGCAGGTAGATGGCGCTGTTGAGGGTATCGCTCTGGTAGAGGCGTTCTATCTGTTTCAGGCTTTGCCGCAAGGTCAGACCAATCAGCAGGATGACCACGGCGAACAGGAGCCAGGTCAGGCGTGTGAGAAAGCGGTGGTCAGACATTTTGGGCATAGGCAGTCAGTCGGGTTGCGAAGGAAATTGTCGTTAGTGTATGCGATGTGGCGTGAAAACAAACGGCGCGACCTGAAACAGAGTGAGCTTATCCCGCTCTTGTTACGTTTTGTCACATTTATACATAGTCACGGCATAGTCTGGGGCTAAAATGGCCCCAATCTGGATTTACCCTCTCACTCTTCATGGACTGTTCGATGAAAATGCGTATCTGGCTCGGCTTGGGCCTTCTTCTAATCGCGGTTGCCGGCGTCTGGGCGCTGCGTCACAGCGAACCCGCCGCCAAAGCACCGACCAGACAGGTCAATATCCGCACTCAAACCGTCAAGCAGAGTCTGGCCGAGCCGACCCTCAAGCTGGTGGGCAAGCTGGCAGCCAATCGCTCCGTCATCATCAGCCCCGAAGTGACCGGTCGCATCGTCAAAATTGCGGTGCAATCTGGTCAGAGCGTGGCGAAGGGGGAGACCCTGATCGCGCTCGATGCGGGCAAGCAGCAGGCGGAGCTGGCCGAGCAGAGCGCCAGTCTGCGCGACGAGAACCGCAAGCTGGGGGATATGCGCAAGCTGGTGGCCCGTGGCGCCGTGACCCAATCCGAGCTGGAGGGGCAGGAGGCCACCGTGGCTCAGGTGCAGGCTCGCCTCGATGCCGCCCGCTACGAGCTCTCCCTGCGTACCTTGCAGGCGCCCTTTGCCGGTACCGTGAGCCTGATTGACTTGAGCGAAGGGGCGCTGGTCAACAGCGGCGACACCCTGCTGCATCTCGATGAACTCGACAAACTGCGCCTCGATCTGGCGGTGCCGGAGCGTTACCTCTCCCTGCTGCGACCGGGCATGGCGGTCACCGCCACCAGTACCGCCTGGCCGGATCAGCAATTCAACGGCACCCTGACCACTCTCGATAGCCGCATTTCCAACGATACCCAGAACATCAAGGCGCGGGTGATGATCCCCAATGGCAACGGCCAGTTGCGCCCGGGCATGCTGCTCAATGTGGAGCTGGCGCTGCCTGCCCAGCAGCTCACCCTGATCCCCGCCCAGTCGGTGGAGTACGCCGGTGAGCAGCGCTTTGTTTACCGTCTCGAGGCCGATGGCCGGGTCAAGCGGGTGCCTGTGGTACTTGGCGAAACCGAAGGGGAGACCGTCTGGGTCACCGAGGGGCTCAAGGTCGGCGATCGCATCGTGGTCGAGGGGCTGGTCAATCTGCGTGATGGGGTGCAGGTGCGTGATCTGGCCGAGGTGAACGGCTGATGTGGCTCTCCGATATCTCAGTACGCCGCCCGCTGGTGGCGGTGGTGCTCAGCGCCCTGCTCACCGTGTTTGGTCTGGTCGCCTTCAGCAAATTGACGGTGCGGGAGATGCCGGACGTGCAGATCCCCTCGGTCTCCATCACCACCACCTATGAAGGGGCTGCCCCCTCGGTGATGGAGAGTCAGGTCACCAAGCCCATCGAGGATCAACTTTCCGGCATCAGCGGCATCAAGAACATCAACTCCATGACCCGCAAGGGGCGCTCGATGATCACGGTCGAGTTCAAGCTCGGCTGGAACATGGTGGAGGGGATCTCCGATGTGCGCGATGCTCTCTCCCGCGCGCGGCCACGGCTGCCCGATGATGTGGACGAGCCGCTGGTGACCAAGGACAGCGGCAACGGCGATGTGGCGATCTGGCTCAACTTCAGCAGCAGCCAGATGGATCGCACCGCCATGACCGACTACGCCAACCGGGTGCTGGTCGACCCCCTGAGTCTGGTGGACGGGGTGAGCGAAGTGGCGCTCTCCGGCGATCTCACCCAGGTGATGTATGTGCGGCTGCGCCCGGCCGACATGGCCGCCCGTGGTATCACGGTGAGCGATGTGGAAGATGCCCTCAAGCGGGAGAATATCGAGCTGCCGGGGGGGGAGATCCGCAACAACTCCATGACCATGGCGGTGCAGATCGCCCGTCTCTATCACACAGCGGAAGATTTTCAGCAACTGCAAGTCACCACAGCTGCCAACGGCCAGAGCGTCTATCTGGCCGATATCGCCGATGTGGAGGTGGGGGCCAAGAACGAAGACAGCGCCTATCAGCGCAACGGTAAAGAGAGTCTGGGTATCGGCATCGTCGCCCAGTCCACCGCCAACCCGCTGGCGGTGGCGCAGGGGATCGAGAAGAAGCTTGGCGAGATGCAGCGCTTCCTGCCGGAGGGGGCCAAGCTCGAGGTGGATTACGACTCCACCATCTTTATCAAGCAGGCCATCGACGAGGTGTACGAGACCCTGGCCATCTGCGCCGTGCTGGTGGTGGCGGTGCTCTATCTGTTCCTCGGGCAGGGGCGCACCACGCTTATTCCTGCCATTACGGTGCCGGTATCGCTGATATCAGCCTTTATCGGCGCCTGGTATTTCGGCTTTTCCATCAACCTCATCACCCTGCTGGCGCTGATCCTCGCCATCGGTCTGGTGGTGGATGACGCCATCGTGGTGGTGGAGAACATCCACCACCATCTGCAGCGGGGGGAACCGCCGCTGCTGGCCGCCTGGCACGGCACCCGCGAGGTGGGCTTTGCGGTCATCGCCACCACCGCCGTGCTGGTGATGGTGTTCGTCCCCATCGCCTTTATGGATGGCATGGTGGGGCGGCTCTTTACCGAGTTTGCGATATTGCTCTCATTGGCGGTGCTCTGCTCCTCGCTGGTGGCGCTGACCCTGACTCCGGCCATGGGCTCCTGGCTGATGCGCCCGCTGGATAAACCGAACCGGCTCACCGCCGGGCTCGATCGCGGGCTGGGCTGGCTGGAGGGGCACTATCGCCACCTGCTGGCATGGGTGCTGCGTCGCTCCCGCTGGACGCCGCTGGTGTTGCTGCTCTGTCTGGGCGGTATCGGTGCCCTCTTTACCCAGCTGCCGACCAGCCTTACCCCGACCGAAGATCGCGGCGTCATCTATGTCTTCGTCAAGGGGGCAGAGGGGACCAGTATCGAGCGGATGAAGCGCAACATGCAGCAGGTGGAGTCCGCCATCATGCCGATGCTGGGCAAAGGGGTGGTGCAGGCGCTGAGCTTCAGCACCCCCGCCTTTGGCCGTGGCGGCGATCAGACCGGTATGGTGATCATCCAGCTCACCGACTGGGCCGAGCGCGACGTCACCGCCACCGAGTTCTCCCGCTCGCTGGGTGCCAAGCTCTCCGGCATTCCCGATGTGATGATCCGCACCTTCCAGCCCGGTTTCCGCGGAGGCTCAACCGCACCGGTGCAGTTCGTGCTGCAGGGCAACGACTATGCCGAGCTCTACCAGCAAGGGTTGGCGCTGCAACAGGCAGCGCAGGGCAGCGGCCTGATGCTGAGCCCGGATCTCGACTATGCCGAGAAGACTCCTGAGCTGCAGGTGACCATCAATCGCGACAGCGCCAGCCAGCTCGGCATTCCGGTCTCCACCGTGGCCAACAGCTTGCAGACCCTACTGGGCGGGGCGAGCAAGACCACCTATGTGGACAGGGGCGAGGAGTATGACGTCTACCTGCGCGGCAACCAGACCGAGTTCAACGGCATCTCGGATCTCGGTCGCATCTATCTAAAAGCCGCCAACGGCGAGATGGTCAGTCTCTCGACTCTGGCGACCGTCAAGCAGGTGGCGACCGCCAACCGCCTCAACCACTACCAGCGGCAAAAGGCGATCACCCTGACCGCCGATGTGCACCCTGACCACACCCTGGGTGAGGCCCTCGATTTCCTCGATGGCTGGGCCAACGCCAACCTGCCCACCGGTATGACGGTGGATTACGCCGGTGATTCCAAGGATTACCGCGACAATCAGGGGGAGATGGTGCTGGTCTTTGGCCTCGCCCTGCTGGTGGTCTATCTGGTGCTGGTGGCCCAGTTCGAGAGCACCCTGACCCCGGCGGTGGTGATGGTGACGGTGCCGCTCGGCATCTTCGGCGGCCTGCTCGGCCTCTGGCTGACGGGGCAGGAGATGAGCATCTACAGCCAGATCGGCATGATCATGCTGATTGGCATGGTGACCAAGAACGGCATCCTCATCGTCGAGTTCATCAACCAGCTGCGCCAGCGCGGCGAAGGGTTCGAGGAGGCGATAATCAAAGGCTCGGTGCGCCGTCTGCGCCCCATCCTGATGACTTCGCTCACCGCCATTATCGGCGCGGTGCCGCTGATGCTCTCCATGGGGGCAGGCTACGAGAGCCGGATGGCGGTGGGGACTGTGGTCTTCTTCGGACTGTCGCTGGCCACCCTGGTCACTCTGCTGGTGGTGCCCGCCATCTACCATCTGATCGCCCGCCACGCCGGTATGACAGGGGCGCGGGATCAGCAGGTAGACGAAGCGCTGGCCGCCAAAGGGGCAGGGGAGTCGCACCCTCCGGCGCCCTGATCAGCGCCTTGACCGACATCCTGGCCTGAACCCTGACCTGCGCGCTCAAGCGGGGCCAGTAAATCAGCCTCCATCATCACAAGGGCGCCTGCGGGCGCCCTTGCTATTGCGGACGGCGGCCTATTCCGCGGGATCTATAGGGACAAAAAGCCATCGCTCCCCTTGGCCGCAACCGGTATAATGCGCGACCCGAATTTTTCCAGGTGTTCAAAATGCAGCCGGTACCCAACCTTTTCTCCTATCCCCGCTATTGGGCCGAGTGCTACGGCACGGCGCCCTTCCTGCCCATGTCCCGCAAAGAGATGGACAAGCTCGGTTGGGACAGCTGCGACGTCATTCTGGTGACGGGGGATGCCTACGTGGATCACCCGAGCTTCGGCATGGCGGTCATCGGCCGCATGCTGGAGGCGCAGGGCTTTCGGGTCGGCATCATCGCCCAGCCGGACTGGTCATCGAAGGATGACTTTATGCGTCTGGGCAAACCGAATCTCTTCTTCGGGGTGACCGCGGGCAATATGGACTCCATGATCAACCGCTACACCTCCGACAAAAAGCTGCGCCACGACGACGCCTACACCCCAGGGGATGTGGGCGGCAAGCGGCCGGATCGCGCCACCCTGGTCTATACCCAGCGCTGCAAGGAGGCCTTCAAGGAGGTGCCGGTGGTTATCGGCGGCATCGAGGCATCCCTGCGCCGCATCGCCCACTATGACTACTGGTCCGAGACCATCCGCCGCTCCATCCTGCTCGATGCCAAGGCCGATATCCTGATTTACGGCAACGCCGAGCGGCCGCTGGTGGAAGTGGCCCACCGCATCGCAGCGGGGGAGAGCATCGACACCATGCAGGATATTCGCGGCACCGCCGTCATCCGCAAGGAGCCGCTGCCGGGCTGGAAAGGGGTGGATTCGAGCAAGCTCGACCAGATTGGCCGCATCGATCCCATCATGAACCCCTATATGGAAGGGGCTCCCTGCTCGGATGATGCCACCGACGCGGCACCCGCCGCGCAGGAGGCCAAACCCGTGCTGGTGCAGCCGGCCAAGCCCAAGCCGTGGGAAAAAACCTATGTGAAGCTGCCAGCGTTCGAGCGGGTGAAAGAGGACAAGGTGCTCTACGCCCACGCCTCGCGCATTCTGCACCACGAGACCAACCCCGGCTGTGCGCGCGCCCTGTCGCAAGCTCACGGCGATCGCATCGTCTGGGTCAACCCGCCCGCCTTCCCGCTCGAAACCGAGGAGATGGACGGCGTATTCGGCCTGCCCTACCAGCGGGTGCCGCACCCGGCCTATGGCAACGAGAAGATCCCCGCCTTCGAGATGATCAAGACCTCGGTCAACATCATGCGCGGCTGCTTTGGCGGCTGCTCCTTCTGCTCCATCACCGAGCACGAAGGGCGCATCATCCAGAGCCGCTCGGAAGAGTCGATCTTGAAAGAAATTGAAGATATCCGCGACAAGGTGCCGGGCTTTACCGGCGTCATCTCGGATCTCGGCGGCCCTACCGCCAACATGTACAAGCTGCGCTGCAAGAGCCCCAAGGCCGAGCAGACCTGCCGTCGCGCCTCCTGTGTCTGGCCCACCATCTGCCCGCACATGGACACCGACCACAGCCCGACCATCAACCTCTATCGCAAGGCGCGCGACCTCAAGGGGATCAAGAAGATCCTCATCGCCTCGGGCGTGCGTTACGACATCGCGGTCGAAGATCCCCGCTATATCAAGGAGCTGGCCAAGTACCACGTCGGCGGCTACCTGAAGATCGCGCCGGAACACACCGAGGAGGGGCCGCTCTCCAAGATGATGAAGCCGGGCATGGGCAGCTACTACCAGTTCAAGGAACTGTTCGACAAATACTCCAAAGAGGCGGGCAAGCAGCAATACCTGATCCCCTACTTTATCTCCGCCCACCCGGGCACCACGGATGAAGACATGATCAATCTGGCGCTCTGGGTCAAAGAGAACCGCTTCAAGCTCGATCAGGTGCAGAACTTCTACCCGTCGCCGCTCGCCAACGCCACCACCATGTATTACACGGAGAAAAACCCGTTAAACAAGGTGAGCCGCACCGGTGGCGATGTGTTTGTTGCCAAGGGTGAGCGCCGTCGCCGCCTGCACAAGGCGCTGCTGCGCTACCATGACCCGGCTGGCTGGCCGATGATCCGCGAAGCCCTGCTCGCCATGGGCAAAGGCCACCTGATTGGCAACGGCCCCGGCTGTCTGGTGCCTGCAGAAAGTAGGAATGAGCGGCGCAACGAGCGTGCCGCCACTGGCAAGGGGATGAAACCGGCCCTGACTCGCCACAGTAACATTGCCCATCAGCGCGGCAATGGCACAGGCAACAAGCCGACGGGCGGCAAGCCGGTGGGTTCCCAGCTGCACAAAGGCGCGGCTAACGGCAAACCGGCCGCACAGGGCGAAGGCAAGAATGCTGGCCAGAATGCGGGTAAGAGCAAACCTGCCGGAAAACCTGCCCATAAGGGCAAAGCCCCGACCCGCGCTGGCTCTGCCAAGCCGGGAGCCAAACCCGCCGCTCAAGGCGGCAAGCCTGCGGCTAAAGGCAATGGTGCCAAGCGACCGGCAAGGTGATATTCGCTGATTAGCAAAGCGATAGAAATAAAAAAGGCGACCGGTTGGTCGCCTTTTTATACCCACTAACTTTGAATTTTAAATACCTAGTTAATTACCATCTTTAATAAAAACAATTCTGTATAGACACATTGACTTTTGATACTGAAATTTTTCAATAGTTTAATTTATGCAATGGCATCATAAATTATGAATTTGCAATTTTCTTCATCAAATGTTTGAATTGCATTTAGTTTTTTTTGATACACTTCCCATTTCATAGAACAGAGTTCAAAGCATTGTTCCAAAGTTTTTATTCGGTAGTTTTCACAACTTAATTCTATATAACTGTAAAGCACTTGATCTAGATAGTCATGAGCATTTTCAATCAGTGAGTGTATAAATTTTGGGGGTTTTCCAGAATGTACGATAATATTTCTTGTTCTATATATTCTTCTTATTTGCCAAGCCACTTTTTGTTTGTGTATATCTAAGCGTTTTTTCCAGTTTTTAGGAGTTTTAAAATCTCGATGCAGACTAAATATTCTATATCTTAAAAGAGGGAACGAAGATAGCTCTGTATAAAGTTCAGTTAATAAAGGCTCTGAGCTTTCATTTGTTAGCAATATGAGAACTTTATCGCTAAGTTTAGTGCCTTTACTTAAGTTTAATTTTGCTAAAATCCCTCTAACTTTTCTTCTATCCCACCTAATTAAGTCAAAGGCAAGTCTGTTGATTATTCTTTTGGAGTAGCCAAGCATGAAGATTGGTATGAGTAGATCTATCATTTCATTAATCTTTGTATTCCCAACATGAGTAGGTGTAATTGTTTCTAGACTAATCCAAGTATTAAGAAGCTGATTTTCAGGAATGTTATTTATAATTGACATGCCATGTAAATCGACTACACGGTCGAATCTTTCAAAGCTATCTCGCTGTACCGAAAATCGTTTAATCATTCTATTGAGGCGCTCTGAAGCTACATCAGGTCTAAGGTCAATACCTTTCTCCATAGTATTCTGAGGCCTGCCAACCAGCTTTATTCCTTCAGTACAGCATTGTTTTACTAAAATAGAGTCTTGCCAAGAAATACGAGCTTTATGTGCAAAAATCATGAATAAATCACTGAGGCTATCTAGTTTTCTTTCGGCAATTTCTCTAGCTGAATAAACATCTTGGGCTCTAAATTTATCGGTAATGACATAAACTTGCCCTTGATTCTTTTTATAATCTATTTCATTTGCGTATGCTAAAAAATCCTCTGGAATTTCTTCAGATATTTTAATGCCAAATTTTCTCACAGATTCTCCAACTTTCAAGATGATAGAGTCGACTGCGAATAGCATTTCAAAATTATGGCTGTACGGGTAAACGAACTCAAAAAACTCTCTTATTTTTTCTAATTTGTCTATATTTCCAGCTATTCCTTTAAAGAAAAAGTCTTCAACTTTCTCAAATATTAATTTTTTACTTAAACCACCATTTATTAAACGAGAAACATAAAGTCGGATAAGTGTTTCTATGTCATTTTTACGGTTTTCGATTACTGCTGTTTCCAGCAGCTCTTGGCATTTATGCAAGTATCTTTCTGAATTTAATGTTTGAGCCAATACTTCAAGTCGTAACTGTCTTGAACTGAGAGATTTATTGTCCTCTATCGAAAAATATTGATTGCAATCAGTATCCATCAATGATTTCGCTACAAGGTCGTTTTTTAAGCACCACTCAAGTTCTTCTAAAACATGTTTTAAATTGGCACTGTCAATCTTCTTGTTCTCAATGTCTGATATTAATGATATTGCTTCAATGCAAATATATGGGGAACATAATACAGGTGGTTTGTATGTGTCCAGAGTATAGTCAAATAGCATTTCATCGAGACGTTGAGCAAAAAACAACAATCCGTCTAGATTCTCTATATTAACCCAATGCTCTAATGTTCTAAATTTCATACAAATCTCTAGTTGTTTAAATGTAATTTAAAAATGTTAGTTAGAAGTGGGTCTGGAAATTTTATCGTTATGAACAAGGAATTCTGGGACACCCACCTTTCTGAGCAAGGCATAACGCCTCTGACTTCCACGCTACCGCCCGTGGATTACAGCTTCCAATATGCTCCCCTGACCCACGCTGGCAGCAACCCATCGCAGCTCAACAGGTTCTGGATGGCTATGGTAAGCCAAACGAAACTGCCTGGGCGAGCCTTAAAGTGACTTAACTATCAGAAATTAATCGTTTTTTGAACTGGATCGGCAAATGGAACCGGAAGGCGGCTTTATAGCCATATCCCGTTTTGGCAAGCAGGGAAGGGAAGGGGAGTGGATTGGGGCGACCTGCAGGTCGCCCCTTGTGATTGCCATATCCGGCTCGCGAAGGGTTAGCCGTTATAGCCGTAGCAGCGCTTGAGCTCCTCGAAGTCGTAGTAGTGGCTGCCACTTTGGTAGGGCTGGCAGCCGGTTTTAAAGGCGATCTCCTTTTCGTTGTAGAGCATCTTGACCAGCACCTGCCGCTGCCCGTTCTGGTAGATATCCCACTGAATATTGGCGGTATAGGGGGAGACCCAGCCGCCGCGCCACTCGTTGTTCTGCTGGCTGAACAGCTGATCCGGGCTGGCCCCCTGACGGCTCCCTTCCAGCTTCATCAGGGCGGCGAGGGGGATAATGGCTTCGGCGTGGGCAAAACGCAGGGTGGCCCGTCGGCTCTGCTCGCCTTCCACCACCTGACGCTGCACCTCGCTAAACAGGCCGTCGAGCAGCGGCTGGGCAATGGCGTAGGGGGCGCTCTGGTTGGCAAAGCTCGGCCCCTTCTCGTAGAAATCTTCCGCATCGGAGAGGTAGGAGAACCAGGCAGACTCCTCCGGAGTGAGGAACTGCTCCAGCGCCCAGGGCTCGCTGCCCTGTGCCTGCGCTTCGCGGATCATGCCGGGGCCGATGATAAAGAGGTTGTAGAGCATCAGGGCGGCATCCACTTCGTCGCGCACATAGGTCATGCCGCCATCTTCCGGATTGACGGCGACAAACTCGACGCCGCCCGCCAGATAGTCGACAAAGCCCTTGCTGTAGATACGCTCCAGCATGCTGCGGGCCATCTCTTTGGTCTTGCTCAGGTTTTTAAGCTGATCCAGCGCCCTGGCCAGCTCGGGGGCCGGGGCGATTCCGGCATCTTCGTCGCCGATAAAGCGCTGGTAGCTCTCATAGGCGGGCAGGTAGCGGGCGTAATCCCCCTCGGGCGTGGTCTTGTGGAAGTAGAGCTCGAACTTGTTGACCAGCTTTTTGTCGATCTTCGAGGGGTCATCCTGCGTGAGGTAGCACTGCGCCGAGTCGCTGACATAGCTCACGTTGTGTTTGAGGCTCTTCATAAAGTAGAAGGCGCTTTCGTTGGCCCTGTCCTTGCCCGAGGTGACCACCTTGATGCAGTGGGGCTCGCTGCTGTTGAGCAGGGTCGGCAGCCGTGCCGCCAGCCGGGTGGCGAGATTGGCGTGCTCCTCCTTGCCCAGCGCCGAGAGCAGGCCATAGCCCAGTTTCTGGTTAGCGGCCGTCACCAGATCGACCTTGCCTCCCAGCCCCTGCCCGAGAGTGGTGAGCGCCCCCTGACGCTGCGCCTCTTCCCAGACCAGCTTGGTCAGCACGTCATATTTCGGGCTGGAGAGGGAGCGCGAGCCGTGGCGCGCCACCATCTCGGTAAAGACCGGGCTGAACCCCTGAGGCGCTGGCTCGTAGCTCTCCGCCTGCTGCTGCGGGCTGTAGACCGCTTTGGTGCTGTATTGATAGGCCGTTTTGCCCTGGCTGTCGGCAGACGATTCGTTCTCTGACTGGCAGCCGCCAAGCAAGACCAGCGAGACGGCCACAGCCACATAAGAAGAGCGCGGGAAAGTCATGATGTTCCTTATCTATCCATATGAAAAATAAGTGAAAAACTCTATGACTTGAAAATGACCGCGGGATGTCAGCCAGATGACAGGCTGATGACTTCTGATAAAGCAGTAAGCAAGGGGAGGGGCAGAGGATGGCTACAGGGAGGGCAATAGAGGCTCAACCAACCACTGCGCCGGTCAGGGCTGAGTGGTCAGTGAGCGCGTTTGGGATGGGGGCTTATTGTCTTACCTCCTGCCCCGTCATCTTGATCCAAAGGGGGGCAATTAAAGGTTGCCAATTAAGGGTTGCTCAATACCACGCCAATAAGGCATCGAACATGCGGGTATGGGTCACTTGCAGGTTTGCCGCCTTGGTAGAAATGGCTGCGCTATAGAGCTGGACGCCGGTTTCGTTATGGCTCTGCACCAGATAGTTTTTATGGCGACAGGTTCCATAGAGAGAGAGGCTTTTTCTCGCGCAGTGGCCGAGAAACAGCACCCCACCAAGGCCGATCATCAGGCCACATATATCCAGCTGATTGATATCCATCAGATTGACGGCGTACAGGGCAAATTGTGCCTCGGCTTGCTGCGCGAATTCATACAGTGACACGGCAAACATGGCGCCACAGAGCAGCAGTTTGAGGCGGGCGAGGCTGGTGAGTTTGGTCTGCATTATTTCCGGCGAGATAAAATAGAGATTCTCCAGATGTCGCCTCTGCTCTTTGATAAGGATCCCGCGCACATTGACATCAACCTCGACCTGGGTTGATTCGCGATAGACCAGCCCCTGTTTTTCCCACTCGTCCGCCAGCATGGCAACCAGCACCGGATAGACGACAATGGCCAGGCCGCAATAGATCGGCAGCGCATGATATCCGCTGGATATCAGCCCAACTGACAATATTGCGAATATATAGGGCGACAAGGCTTTGAGTGCAATTGATGATTTCATCGTTATACATCCATAAATAACGCGTTTTATAAGTGCCGATAGCGCACAGGCACTAGTGGCCGCGCCAATAAGCTGCGGCCAAACAGGGCGTTGGTCAGCTGTAATCCATTCCGGCAAATAGCCTGAAATAGTTCCTTTGCTCGGTAACAGGGAGAAGAGCGCCATAGTAAGCCAAACGAGGCCACTCTGACAGTGACCCGGATGACATAAATCTGTGTGCCGCCGTCGAAATGAAATCATATTTTGTCGCTACTCCGGTTCCTCTATGCAAAAAGCCCCGAGAGCTGGCGCTTTCGGGGAAGAGGAAAAACATCGACAAGGAATTACAAAGGCATTGGGGTCACACCTGAACCGGATCAGGCATCGACATAGAGCACCTGGCCGCTAATAAAGCCATCGACGGAGCGCTCAAACGCCTTGCCGACCAAAGCGCCCGGCACCGGCTGGAAGCCCGGCATCATCTCGCCATATACGTCCCACGCCTCTTCCAGTACGGTCGGGTTGACCACATTGATGCGAATGCCACGGGGCAGCTCGTGGGCCACGCACTGGACAAAGGTATCGATGGCGCCGCTGGTGGTGGCATCGGCAATGGCCAGGGGGATCGGCTTGATATTGAGGATGCCGGAGATCAGGGTGAAGGAGCCCCCCTGATTGATGTAGTTGAGGCCGATATTGACCAGATTGATCTGCCCCATCAGCTTGCTCTGGATGGTGGTTTGCCACTGCTCGTCGCTCATCTCGCCAAAGGGGGCGTATTCGCAATAGCCGGCGGTATTGACCACCGCATCGAAGGAACCCACGTTTTGGTAGAGCCGCTCGATGGATTCTCTGCTGGTGATATCCACCTGAAAATCACACCCCTCGCCGGAGCGGCTGGCGGTAATGACCTTGTGCTTGCCCAGACCACTGAGGGCGGCTTGCCCCATTTTCCCCTGAGCACCAATCAGAATGACTGTTTTCATCGTTAACCTCGCTTTGCTGGAAGAGCTGCAAGGTTAGAGAACCACTGATACAATGTAAATCATGGGTAATTTGTATGTGATACAACTGAAATTGGTGAGGTAAGGGTGGAGAGGATCGATATCAGGCAGATGCGGGTGCTGGTGCTGCTGGTGAGATACAAGAGTGTGTCGCGGGTGGCTGAGTTGCTGGAGATCTCCCAACAGGGGGTGAGCAGCCATCTGAAAAAGCTGCGCGATATCTTTCCCGCCGAGCTCTTTATCCGCCAGAGCGCCGGATTGCAGCCGACCGACTACGCCTGCGAGCTGGCCGCCAGGTTTGAGCAGATCCTGGCCGATATCGACGGTGTCTTTGTGGCTGCGCCCTTCGACCCCGCCAGCAGCCAGCGCACTTTCAGGGTGATGGCCAACGAATATGCCCAGCTCGCCATTATCCCAAGGTTGGCGAGCGCCCTGCGCACTCAGGCGCCCTCGATCCGGCTCGATGTGGTGGACTTTCAGGCCGAAGCGCATCTGGAGGCGCTGGCCAGCGGCGAGGTCGATCTGGTGATTGGTTTTGATGCCTATCTCGACCCGGGGTTGCTGCGCGCCACCCTGCGCCGGGATCACTACTGCTGCGTGCTGCGCCGCGACTCCCGATATCTTCCGGACAAGGCCCCGCAGGATCTGGCGGCCATCCCCTTTGTGCAGTTCGCCAACAGCGTCGGCAATTTCGAAGGGCAGATGAGCCCGCAGCAGGTTGCCAGCGCGGCGGTGGCGATGCTCCCCTGTTATACCTCGCTGCAAGCCTTTATGTCGGTCAATGACGTGGCGGCCTGCATTCCGTCGGCCATCGCCGCCCTCGGGGATTTTCGTGTGCTGGAGCTGGCCGGGGCGCCCCAGCCGTTCGAGGTGGTGGTCGGCAGACACCGCAAAAGCCAGGGCAATCTCGCCATCGAGTGGCTGGCCGAGGTGATCAAGTCGGTTTGCGATCTTGCCATGCCTGGATAACATCGCCGTTTGCACAGGGCTGCGTACGCCAGCCAGTGCGCTAACGGCAGGCTGGATCTGCGGGACAAATCCTGCGATGGTGCGGGCAGTTATCCGCTTGTCCCGTTATCGAGTGAAAAGGAGTTGAGATGCGCATTGCCATGATTGGTCTGGGGGATATCGCCCAAAAAGCCTATCTGCCGCTGCTGGCGAGCGATGAGCGGGTTACCCCGCTGCTCTGCACCCGCAATCCGGCGGTGCTGGAAAAGCTGGCCCGCCAGTATCGGATCGCCGAGTGTTTTACCGATGTGGCGGCCATGCTGGCCAGCCGCCCTGACGCCGTGATGATCCACGCCGCCACCGCCGTTCACCGCGAGCTGGCCGAGCAGTGCCTGCGCGCAGGGATCCCCACCTTTGTCGACAAGCCCCTGTGCGACAATCTGGCCGAGGCAGAAGCGCTGGCCAACCTCGCCATCGCGCAGGATTGCGCCCTCTTTACCGGCTTTAACCGCCGCTATCTGCCCGCCATGGCCGAGGCGCGGGCCCAGCCGCTCACCGAGCTTAACTGGCAGAAACACCGCTTCGCCCTGCCGGGCAAGGCGCGGGATTTTATGTTCGACGACTTTATCCATGTGCTCGACAGCCTCTGCTTCTATGGCGGCGTGCCGGACGGCGACTTTCATGCGGTATTGCGACCGGATATGAAGGACAACAGCCTGTTGGCCGGGGTAAGCGTCAGCTGGCAGAGCGGCGATCGCGCCATCAGCGGCAGCATGAACCGCAGCGCGGGGATCACCGAGGAGCGCATCGATGCCTACGGCGACAATCTCTCCCTGCACCTTGAGAACTGTACCCGCGGCAGCATCGCCCGCGACAAACAGGCGCAGATGCTTAGCCCCAACGACTGGCAGCCGATGCTGGCCCAGCGCGGCTTTGCCGCCATGCTGGCGCACTGGTATCAGCAGATTGAATCGGGCAAGGCCGATAGCGAGCTGATCGCCTCCTACCTGCACGGCCACCGGTTGGCGGAGCAGCTGGTGGCGCTGGCTGACAAGCGGAGTTAAGGCTGGCTGCAAGCCTGAGAGATATGAAGACGAGGTGCATGAAGATAGCGCACCAAAAACAAAGGGGGCCGCAGTTGCGGCCCCCTTTGTTATGGGATGAGATGCATGGGATCAGATGCACTTCACCGGCTTGGGCAGGCCGCCAATCTTGGTCGCCTGTTTGGCGGGCCCTTCCGGGAACAGCTTGTAGAGGTAGCGGCTGTTGCCCTTCTCGGGGCCGTACTGTTTTTCCATCGCCTTGACCAGCGCGCGGATGGCGGGGGAGGTGTTGAACTCCAGATAGAAGGCGCGCACAAAGCGCACCACTTCCCAGTGCGGCTCCTCAAGCGTGATCCCCTCCTGCGCGGCCAGCACCAGCGCCAGCTCCTCGCTCCAGTCGTTGCTGTTGAGCAGGTAGCCCTTGGCATCGGTCTCGATGAGTTGGCCGTTGAATTCCAGCTGATGTTTTTCGGACGCAGACATGAGGGCTCCTCGCTAATGGGGCTATCAGGATTGGGCGGGCATGGTAGCGCCTTGATCCCCGGTGAGCAACCGGCTCTCGTTGGCCAGATGCAGCAGCTGATCCGCCAGCTCGCTGATCAGGTTGAGCTGCTGGGTCAGCATCAGCTGCTCCTCGCTGCTGTCCGGGCTGCTGTCCGTGCAAAGAATGGGGCACTGACCACCGATGGAGCTGGAGGGGTTGCCCGCCAGATGACCGGCGGCCTGCTCCAGGGTGTGGCAGATGTGGTGGCGCACCTCATCCAGCCCGCTGATGGCCTCCAGCTTGTCGCGATGGGCCCCCAGCGCCGAGATGTAGGAGAGCAGGGCGTGGTTGCGCCAGGTGAGGGTAAAGCAGAGATCGAGGAAGCGGCGGCGCTTTTGCGGTTCCACCAGCATGCTCTGCCAGGCGGTGGCCAGCTCGCTGTCCGCCAGATGGGCGCTCTTGCGCGCCACCCGATAGTCGATGGACTCGTCCCGCTGCTGCTTGAGGCTCGCCAGCACTGCCGAGAGGTAGCGGGCGTTGGCCGAGAGCGAGTTGGCGATAAGCGTCGGCAGCCGCTTGTACTGCCAGTCCGGCCAGAGCCAGGCCACCAGTCCGTAGGAGATCAGGCAGCCGAGCAGGGTATCGAGCAGCCGCGGCCCCAGAATGGCAAAGCCGATGCCATCGAGCAGGTTGAACGCCATCAGCACGTAGAGGGTGATAAAGCAGACCGCGGCGCTGTAGTTGTTGCGCACCTGGGTGAAAAACAGGAAGGCGGCCAGCCCCATCACTACCAGCTGAACGTGCAGCTCGGGGAAGAGCCAGAGCACCGGAATGCCCACCAGAATACCCGCGAAGGTGCCGAGCATCCGCTGCACCAGTCGGCGGCGGGTGGCGCTGTAGCTGGGCTGGCAGACAAACAGCACGGTCAGCAAAATCCAGTAGCCCTTTTCCAGATCAAAGGCTTGCAGTATGCCGTAGCCAATCACCAGCCCCAAGGATAGGCGCAGCGCGTGGCGAAACACCATGGAGTGCAAGGTGAGGTGCTGCTTGAGCTGGGTCAGCAGCGGCAGGCGGGGCGGGCGCGCCAATGCGGGCAGCTCCTGCTCCGGTTGCTCGGGGTTTTGCAGCACTTCGGCGCTGCCGAGCAGCTGGTTGATGCTGGCCAGATTGCGGCGCAGGAACTTCATCGGCGTCAGCAGGGTTTTCGGGTAGTGCTGCTTGAGATTGGTGAACTCCAGCTGATCGCCAAGGGCCTCCAGCGTCCAGTGGATGCGCTTGTTATGGGCATAGGGCTTGTGGACCAGAATGGCGTAACCGAGCCGCTGGCACGCCTCGGAGAGTTGCAGGAATACCTCCTGAAATCCTTCCAGCACTATGCCCTGCTTGAGCTCCGCTTCCAGCCGGCTGTAGGGATAGTGGCTGGAGGTGGCGCGCTCGTGTATTTCCAGCGCCAGCAGGTAGAGGCGCAGCAGGCTGGCAAGCTCGGGGCTGGCCGGATGACGGCGGCTCAGGCGGGCGTTGAGGGCCGACTTGGTGAGGGTCAGCGCGCTCACCAGATTGATGTTGAGCTGGGCCAGATTGTGGCGAATGGCCTGGGCGCCGTGCTCGTCCGCCGGGAAGAAGCGGGACTTTTCCAGCAGGTAGCGACCAAGGGCGAAGTAGCTCTGGGCCAGCTGCTCGTGCAGGGTCTTGTAGGGCAGCAGCCAGAGCCAGATAAACGAGACCAGCCCGTACCAGAGGGCGCCAGCGCCGAGGGCCAGCGGCTGGTAGAAGAGATCCGGTGCCTTGGCGGCCCCCAGCATGGTGTAGATGGCGATCAGCAGCGAGCCGAAGCTGATGGTGGCATAGCGGGCACCGAGCGCCCCCACCATCACGAAGATAAAGGTGGAGCTGGCCAGCCCGATGGCAAACAGCCAGGGGGTGGGGTAGAGATACTGCACACACAGGGACGCGAACATGAAGCAAATCAGCGTCATGGCGAGGTTTTTGAGCCGTCCCCACAGGCTGTCGTCGGTTTCGGCGATGGCGCCCGCCACAACCCCGAGGGAGAGCAGCACGGTGAGCTGGATATTGCCGGTGGCCAGGGTGAAGGCGAGCAGACCGAGAATGGCCAGCAGCACCTTGAGAGCGAAGTAGATGTGACTATCGGTCAGCAGTCGGCGCAGCAGGCCAGAGAGATCCATCGGCATGAGACAGGTGCAACCCTTGATCGAAACGAGAGCGAGATAGTAACCCGCCAAGCGCGAAGTGGCCCTGATCCAAATCAGGGCCACTTCGCTTCATATCCTTGATTTACAACTTATCCTGACAAAAATCGGCGCCAATAAAAACCCCGCCGAAGCGGGGTTTTTGATTAGTTGCGGTTGCCGCCAAGCAGGCTCAGCAAGCTCAGGAAGATGTTGTAGATGGAGACATACAGGGTGACGGTGGCGGAGATGTAGTTGGTCTCGCCGCCGCGCACGATCTGCTGGGTAGTCAGCAGGATGGCACCGGAGGAGAAGAGCATGAACATGGCGGACAGGGCCAGGCTCAGGGCGCTCATCTGCAGGAAGATGTTGGCAATCATGGCCACCAGCAGTACCCAGAAACCGACGAACAGCATGCCGCCGATGAAAGAGAGGTCACGCTTGGTGGTAAGGGCGTAGGCCGACAGACCAAAGAAGGTGAGCGCGGTGCCACCGAGGGCCGTCATCACGATCTCGCCACCACCATTGTTCATGTACATGTTGATGATGGGGCCCAGGCTATAGCCCAGCAGACCGGTCAGGGCGAAGGTGAAGACCAGACCCATGCCGTTGTTGCGATTCTTCTCGGTCAGGAACATCAGACCGTAGACGCCGATCAGGAACACGGCCCAGTGCAGCGGCGGCATGTTCATCACGGTAGCGACCCCCGCCACCACGGCAGAGAAGCCCAGAGTGAGGGAGAGCAGCATATAGGTGTTACGCAGCACCTTGTTGGTATCGCGTACGGCACTTTGGGTGCCAGTGTAGATAGAACGGGTATCCATCTTGGGTGTCCTCTTGATGTCCGGGTGAGACGGCGAGCAGCCGCCTCGTGATCGCTGTTTGTTACTGCATGTTTACGCATTGTATGTAGAACAAATAGGGATGACGAGGAACAATTTCAAGCCACCTGCCATTTTGCTCCCGCACACTATCCCACAGGAAATATGTATTGCATATGAACAAGGGCTTAGCGTAGTATGCACGCCGTTCGGAGGGGTGGCAGAGCGGCTGAATGCACCGGTCTTGAAAACCGGCGATGGGCGACCATCCGTGGGTTCAAATCCCACCTCCTCCGCCATATATATAGCCCAACTGATTGATTCAGTTGGGCTTTTTTGTATATGCGATTTTCGGTATGCCAGTGAGTATGCCATTCAGAGTTGGCTGCCCTTCTCCTCTATCGCATTTCTTTGGACCATCTTTGGTCAGTCGATAATGTATTATGGCGGGCTGTATACTCCTTATCGTCTATGCGACCATGCTACCTTACCAACCCGGGAGGATCAGTGATTGGAGTTAGATCCGTCTTGTCGGGATTTAATATGGCACACCACTACTGTGTCGTGTCTAGGAAGGTTTGAAGCAGAATAAGAACAGAGATCACTCATGCTTACCCTGTCAAAATTATCCAATCTCAGGAGCCAGCTATCTCCCAGCGAGCTCAAAATTGCCGACTATATCCTCTCCTACCCAGAGCAGGTAACGGGTTTTTCTTCCCAAGAGCTGGCCATGCAAGCCGAGGTTAGCCAGTCGAGTATCGTTAAGTTCACCCAGAAGATCGGGTTCAAGGGCTTCACCGCCTTCAAGCTGGCGGTCAGCGAGGATCTGGGGCGCAAGCATGCCATCAAGACCGACACTGTCGGTGATCTCTACAATGGCATCGGGCGAGACGATGATCTGGAGACCATGGCCAAGAAGCTGGCGCAAGAGAAGATAAATTCTATTATCGAGACCACTCAGGCTCTCGACAGTGATCTGCTGAAGCAGGTACTCGACACCATAGATGGCGCCGGGCGAGTACAGCTGGTGGGGATTGGCGGTTCGGCACTGACCGCCAAGGATCTCTGGTACAAGTTGCTCAAGATCGGCGTAACTACCCTGTTTGCCCAGGATAGCCATGTGCAGATCTCCATCGCCCAGACCCTGGGGCCGGGTGATGTGCAGCTGGTCATCTCCTATTCTGGCGCCAGCCGTGATGTGCTGGCGGCGGCCGAGCTGGCCAAGCGCAATGGTGCCACCCTGATTGCCGTGACTTCGTTCCGGCAAACCCAGTTGCGCCAGATGGCCGACATGGTGCTGGATACGGTGGCGGAGGAGAACGAACTGCGTATCTCTTCCATCTCCTCCCGTACCGCCCAGAACACCATTACCGACATCCTGTTCCTCGGCCTGGTGCAGCGCAGAGACGAGCGAGCCTGGGCCCTGATTGACGGTACCCGGGATGCCATCGACCGACTCAACAAGGAGTGATGCCTGCTCTCCCGCAGCATCATCCGTACAACAAAAAACCACCTGAACAGGTGGTTTTTTGTTGTCTGCTAGAGGTCAAGGGCCAGCGGATAAAGGCTTTACGCCGCTTGGCATCGGCCGCCAGATAGAGTTCCCGCAGGGTGGCATCCGCCTGCTCCAGCGTAAGTGCCGAAGCTGTATGAGCGGTAGTTGCGGCTTGTGTTGCGAAAATGGGGGCCGGACTCACTGTTGGCGTATGGCTTGCCAGCAGGGCCTGGTAATCGGTGCCCAGACTATCCTGGTTGCGTGGCAGGGCTTGTAGTGCCAGCGGTTGTGAGGTGCCCTTGTCGTCACTCAGCAGCAGGGCCGGGCTGGCGGCAAACTGGCGGATAGCCGAGGAGCTGGTCAGCACCGGGGTGGTCAGTTGCAGCGTCCCTTGTGATGGTGCTGTAAGGGTGAGCAGCAGAGGAGCCGAGGTCACGCGTCCCTGGCTCTCGTTGGTGGAGCGAGGGTCACTTGGGCTGTCAAAGCGGACCAGCAGTCGGGACTCTCCCGCCGGGAGCTCAATGATCCGGGTGAAGGCCGAGGGTTTGCCCTGTGGCGAGGCGAGTAGGGTGAGGGTATCGGCCAGCTCCAGTCGGGCGGCCGTGGCCGGTACGCTGAGCAGCAGGGCAAACAGGGGGGATAATAGTAGGGGAGAGAGCAGGGAGGATCGTGCCATCATAAGACTCCATGAAGGAGCCGGCCCGCAGGCCGGCAACCAGATCAGAATTCGTAGCGCAGGCCGAGGTGGTAGAAGCTCTCGCTGTTGCTGCTGCCACCAAAACTGGTGATGGTGCTACCAGCCAGACCATCTTCACCATTGCGGATCACATAGGCGCTGTAGAGGGAAGATCGCGGGGTGAGCTTGTATTGCAGTTCCAGCGTAGTATCGCGCAGTGCCATCTGGTCGCCCCCCTCGTTGACGAGGTGACGATAGCCTGCGCGGGCCGCCCACTTCTGGTTGATGTCATACACCGCGGTCAGTTCCCACACCTTGTCTTCACTGTCGGCACGGCCATCGCGATAGGTCACCTGATCCTTGCTATAGAGGGCGCCCAACATCAGAGGGCCGAGATAGTAGCGGGTACCGATCCCGGCGAAGCGATACTCATCGGCATTGGGATCGACCTTGCTGCCACTGCTCTGGGCGGCTTTGGTCTGCTGATACGCCACGACTGGAGCCAGTTTGCCTGCATTGCCCAGATCGAAGGTGTAGCGCAGGGCGCCGTTGTAGCCGTAATCAAGATCCGAGGTACCGTTACCAAGGATGTAGGCGAGCGAGAGATCCAGATTGCCGAGGGTGTTCTGGTACTGCAGGGTGCCATCCTGACGGAACACCTGCACGGCGGTGGAGTCCACCTTGCTGGCCTGACGAGCCATGGAGACATCAGAGGCGGCAAACACATCGCCAATATCGGTGAACATGATGAGGCCGGAAGAGACGCGCCCGCCGGTCACCTTGCCCCACTGGCCACCGTCGATCCCGGCCCAGACGTAACGGGCAGTGAGGTCGCTGCTGTTCTTCTGCACGTTGTTGGCGTATTCGGCTGCATTGACCTGATATTGCGCCATGCCGATCACTGCGACATCGTCATTGACGGTCTGGCGGGCGGTAAAGCCGATACGGCCATCGAAGTCACCCTGATCATTGCCGCTCTTCTTGTCGGAAATATTGAAGCCAAGACGGCCGTAGAGGTCGACGTTGGAGCCATCGTCAGCCTGATAGATGACGGCCGCATGAGCGGAACCTGTGCCGAGTAGCGCGGGAAGAATCAGAGCAAGCATGGATTTTTTCATTTTTTATCGTTCCTGTACGGGCTCTGTGCCAGAGCCGGGATGAGTTTGGCCATGACCCCGATTGCTCGGGGCCAGACCTTGGCTAGAAATCCGGAGGAGGGATTAACTCAGATCGACGTTCTTGCAGCCGAACATCAGGGTGAAGAGGTAGCCGCCGAGGTAGGCGACGGCGAGGCCGACGGCATAGACCATCATGCCGGGGAAGATCCCCTGGGCGGAGGTCATCAGCGGCAGGGCGACGATGCCGGAGGGGCCAAAGACGGTGTTAAGACCAACCGGCAGACCCATCCAGGAGATGAGGCCCACCACGAAGCCGCCCAGCGAACCACCGCAGCAGGCGGTGATGAAGGGTTTGACTCGTGGCAGGGTGACGCCGTAGATGAGCGGCTCACCGACCCCCAGAATGCCCGGGATGATGGTGCCCTTCACCTGAGTGCGCAGCAGTGAATCCTTGCCTGCCCGGCTGTAGAGCGCCAGTGCTGCACCTACCTGTCCAGCACCGGCCAGCGCCAGGATGGGGAACAGGGAGTTGAAGCCCTGGGCATCCATCAGCGCAAAGTAGACGGGAACGAACCCCTGATGGATACCGAACATCACCGAGATGAGGAACAGGCCGGCCAGAATAGCGGTACCAAACGGGTTGCCATTGAGGTTGATGAAGAGCCAGGACATTCCGTTATAGAGCTGCACGCCGAGGGGCATGATCAGGATAAAGGTGACGGCCCCCATGATCAGCAGGGTGATGCAGGAAGTGAGGATCATATCCAGACTGTCCGGCATGAAACGGCGAACCTGGCGCTCAACCGAGGCGCCTATGATGCATGCGATCAGCACGCCGATGATGTTGCCGCGGGGATCGATCTGATGGCCGAAGAAGTCGGTGATACCGGAGTAGATGCCGCTGCTGGCCTGGGGGTCATAACCCATGACAAACAGAGAGGCGATGATGGCGCCGTTGACTCCGGACCCGCCAAAGGCCTTCTGGGCGTTGTAGCCAATCAGTATGCTGAGGAAGCTGAACAATCCCTTGCTGAAGAGCTTCATGTAGCCGACAAATTCGGCCAGCATGCCCCCTGTCTGCTGTCCTTCCAGCAGCAGGGTTTGCTCGATCAGTGTGGCGCAGCCGAGCAGCAGACCCGCAGCGATAAAACCGGGGATCAGCGGTGTGAAAATGGTGGCAAACTTGGCCAGGAAGCGGTGTGTCGCACTGCTCTGTTTCTGCTTCAGCGCCTGTTTGTTGGCGGCGGCGATGTCGCCAAGATCCGATGATTGCGGGCGGGGGGTGGTGAGGATGCCCGCGTCCGCACTCAGCATGCCGTTCATCATTTCGCAGGCGGTCTGGGCTTTGCCCGGACCAAGCACTATCTGGAACTGGTTGTCGCTTTCAATCACCCCCATCACCCCGGCGATCCGTTTGATAGTATCGCGGTCGGCATGCAGGCTGTCCGCCAGGCTCAGCCGCAAGCGGGTCATGCAGTGGCCACAGTTGGTGATGTTATCCCGGCCGCCGATGGCCTGGATGATCTGGCCAATCATGGTGTCAGTTATTTTTGCCATAAAGAACCCAGTCAGTCTGATGTGAGGGGGCGGATGCCCCGCTTATGTTGTTATCGAGTTGTTATTGCTGGCTCGGCCAATGTGCGGTAGGCCGATCAATCTGTACATTTGCTGATAAAACCTCCACTGCTCTGCAGTCGCTCGCGTGCTTCGATGGCGGAGATATTGGCCAGGATCATCACAATGGCGGTCTTGCAATGGTTATCTGTGGCGGCAAGAGCCTGCTCGGCCGTGTCACGATCACATTCGGTTGCTTCCATGACGATGCGCTTCTGGCGCTCCACCAGCTTGGCGTTGGTCGCCTCCACATCCACCATCAGATTGCCGTAGACCTTGCCGGTGCGGATCATGGCACCGGTCGAGAGCATATTGAGGATCAGTTTTTGGGCTGTGCCTGCTTTCATGCGGGAGGAGCCGGTCACTATCTCGGGTCCGACCACGGCGACCATGCTGATGTCGGCCGCTTTCGCGAGCGGGCTGCCCGGATTGCAGCTGATACTGCACACGGTCGCACCCTGGCTCTTGGCGTACTGCATTGCACCCAGCACATAGGGGGTTCGCCCGCTGGCTGCGATACCCACCAGCACGTCGTTGGCACTGAAGTGGATGTTTTTAAGATCGTTGGCACCGAGCTCTGCATCGTCTTCGGCATTCTCTACTGCCTGCAAGATGGCCTTGTGGCCCCCGGCAATCAGACCGATGACCAGTTCTGCAGAGACACCGTAGGTGGGTGGACATTCGCTGGCGTCCAGAATGCCGAGACGTCCGGAGGTGCCTGCCCCGATGTAAATCAGGCGGCCGCCTTTGCCAAACGCAGCAGCGATCGCATCTACCGCCTTGGCGATCTCGGGAAGCTGTTGGCTTACAGCGACTGCAACGTGTTGATCTTCTTGATTGATGATCCGCAGCATATCCAGTGTCGGTAGCTGATCGATCTCGATGCTGGCTGGATTGCGGGTTTCAGTAATCATGCTTGATAGGTCAATGGTCATCGTTTCCTCTACTTCAGGTCGTCGCCATTCCCGGCGTAAATCATCCTTCTCGATGCGGGCCATCATGCTCGATTTTTGATTTTTATTATGAGATCAGTATCGCATAATTAATTATTCCATTAAATTTCCTTTTTAGAGCTTTAAAATTCCCTTCTGTTTCAGCATTTAAGAGTCACGTGGACCCAAAGGGAATGTGACAGCTAGTCGGAGTGCAGGGTGGTCGGTCAGGCTTGCCAACTATTCCCGATAGCGCAGGGAGAGATTGATGCAGTCGGGGTGGCTCACGGTGATGGTCACCTGATGCCCTGGTTACCAGCGGCCAAACAGGCGTACTTTGGCTTCCCTGATGGTGGTGATGCCGGGAGCGGGTAACGTCTGGCGGTTGCGCAGATGCAGTTTGTTTAGCTCGGGAGCATAGCGATGCTCCTCGAGCCCAGTGATAAGACGGGTCATGTTCGGTGACTCCAATGATGCCAAGGGCCAGCCTGTTAGGGCTGGCCCTTTATGCTGTGTGTGGATGAGCGGGGCTGGCTTGCTGTGGTTGTTGACCGCTACCAGGTCGCGGTGGCTAGCCATTGTAAAACAGGATGTAGTTCACTCCGGCCTGTTCAGCGGCAGTGAGCAAGGGTTGCAGCGATGGCGGGATCGCATCGAGATCTATGGCCAGGTTCAGGGTGTACTCGTAGGCGGAGTCATCCTTCACGCCGACATGTTCATGGGAGGCCATTCGCTTGACCCATTGCCATTCAGGTACCAGGTCTGCGTCATCGTAATCGCCGATGAAGGAACTCATGGCGACATCCAGCATCTGCATCACCGAATGGCCTGCCAGTGGGTTAGGTGTTGCATCGGTACTAACAGTAGGGGGTTGGTCATTGCATCGTTCCTTGTTGTCTGGGTCGTGTTGTGCGTTACATCTGATTGATAACCGGCTTGCAATTGAGACGGTCCAGCAGGTGTAGCGAGCCGTATTGGGCTACCAGTCGGTCTATGGCCATCTGGGCGCAGGCCGCTCTGCTGGGCTTATTCTCAGGAATTGCGTAACGCGCAGTGAGCCAGCCGCCGAGCAGTGCAATCCGGTAGCCACTCGGGATGTGGGTGAGCGAGGTGCCGATGCCCCTCCCGTGAATGAGGAAGGACACGGCTTGGCCGCCGATGTCGATATCCATGCGTTGGCCCTTGAGCTCGAAGGTGGTGAGCTCGCCGGTTTGCGGATGTTTGCCGGGTACCTTGATAGTGATGTTTTTCGCCATGTCACACCTCCGGTTTGGCTTCAACATGGTGGGTCACAACGCCAGCCTCTGGGTCGATGCTGATAAACGCCGGGGCTTGCGGGTGGTACTGGTAGAGCCGCGCCAATTCAGCGCGAAACGCCTCAACGTTCGGTGCAATTACATGGCTGGTATCCCCCTCGGCGTAGGTAAAGGTCTCGAGCGTCCGTGTGTTAATCCAGATGCCAAAGTACCAGGCATCCTCCTCGGTGTCGTACTGCTGCCAACCTTCAGCCAGCAGCGTCCGGTCGTAGTAGTAACGGTCAGCCTGATGGCTGCCACGGTCGATGCGGCAACCGGTCACAGTGAGCTCAAGCGGGATTCGCCCTACCTTCAGAGCCTTCTTGACCCGGCGCAATGTGTGCCGTGCCTTAGCCTTCTCTTTGCGCGGGTCGTAGGGGTTCAGCTTGCTGCCCACGTAGTTGAGGATCCCCTCGGCATTGGCGGCTGTATTGTGCGTCAGCGTGTGCAGCAGGGCGGTGATTTCACGGCGGGCCAGTGTGCCCACGTGATAGAACTTGTTCATGATATTTCTCCTTGAAACAAACACCCCGCTAACTAGCGGGGTGGTAGATGTCGAGGTAGAGGTAGCCGTAGCTGCGCCTCGGACTGGCTTCACACACCCAGCCCTTGTGTTCAAGGCGAAACACCTCGTCCATGTCGGTGCATATCTGGTATGCCTTGGCCATCTTGGTTAACTCACGCAGGAAGTGCGGCAGCACCGTGTCGCACTCGGCCCGCCACGCCTCGTCTGGCTCGCCGTACATACCGGCACGGTCGCCCAGGAAATCAATATAACCACGTTGCAAAATGGCTCGAGCACCCAGCTTGGGCAGGTTCGGGGTGCCCAGTCCCCATGTCATGTGCTCGAAGATGCTCATGTGTGGCTGCTCCAGTTTGGGTTGTCGTTGGTGCCGTGGTTGACGTAGGCACCCACAATGGTGCGTCGCCACTCCCCAATGGGATAGCCGAGGTCGTTGCACTCACGCTCCCACCACGCAAAGTTAATCTCGCGGGGCTGGTTGTTCACCATGTCCAGTGGACTTACGAACAGCGAGGTCTTGTGCATCGTGGGCACGGGCTTGATCTTGTCGGGGCCAGTGCGCTTGCCGGTCTCGTCATAGTCGTGTGTCCACTTCGGGAAGGTGAGCTGATAGGTAATGAGCCTATGCAAATCGCCATGTGCGCTCATTGCCTGAGCGACTGCGACCTGAGTGAAGCTATCGTTGAATTCGATCATGGGTGTTTCTCTCTTTCTGCAGGTGAACGGTAAGCCGCTGCCAGCAGCGCAAACTGTTCGACCAGGTAACTGATGCTGATGCCCAGTTCATCGCTGACCCCATCCCCGAGACGGTGATGCAGGTGTGCCATGTCATCGGCGATACGCTGGGCTATCTGGGCGGTTGAGCTCGGTGACGAGCTTGTCACAGTCAGAGTGATGGAAAGGTTCATCACATTTCTCCCCAGGGGGCTTGCTCCCACAGTGACAGCCGGGTCAGCACGTCTTGTGCGAGAGCCTGTTGCAACTGCTGTAGTACCTGCACAAGCCGGGGAGCCTGCTCAGGGCTCCCGCTCCATTCGCTCGATTGGTACAGGGCGCAGCAGGTGAATTTGTAGAGGGCTACCAGTTCGGCATCGGTAAGTGGTGCCTGGTGGTAACGGTGGGCCGGTTTAAACGGGCTCAGCTTGATCGAGCCACGCTGGTGTGGTTCCTTGTGCTCTTGCTGACGCCCCAGCTGATAGCGATGCCAGACTGCCCGCCGGTTGGCGAGCATCATCAACCTAACCAGCCGGTCTACCCGCCACGTCCAGGTACTGGTGACATCCATAGGTGAGTTCCACCAGAGGGATAGCAGCAGCTCAAGGGTGTAGTGCGGTGGCATCGGAGCATTGCAAAAGCGGTGTAACTGAACGGCAAAGGCTAGGTAATCCTTGCGATCGATCATGAAGGCAGACATGGGGTGACTCCTTGAAATGAACAAGGCCACCTTCGGTGAGGTGGCCTTATGGGTTGTGTCGGAATATCCGGATCATGATGTTGGCAGTGATGATCCGGGTTTGGGATGCTGGCGTTATTCGTGCGCCTGCTCGGCTTCTGGGTGAGCTAGAGCGAACAGGATGGCGTAGAGCCCACAATCAATGCTGTTGACGGCATCGTGGTGTGGGTAATAGGGCGGCACGTCTCTGGATCGCTCAAAGTAGTCGCCAAAGCAACTGAGGCACTCGCGGATCTCGATGGTGGATCCTTGCAGCAAGGTCTCTTCAAACAGCTTGGCATAGGCCTTGTCATCATGGGCCTTGGTGACGGCCTTCTCCAGCAACGTCAGCGCATCTTCGTTGCTGACGGCTGTCAGGCTATGGCGCAGCTTCTCGAGGGTTTCCTCCAGGGAATAAGGATTAGGTAATCGCATGGCGTTTGCTCCTTCTTGGCGCGACTAATGGCGTAGCTGGTGGAGCAGTGCATCAATGGCCTCGATGCAATCGCTCTGGGTGAGTTGATAGCCGTTAGGCAGGTGAGCCACGATAGCGGGCTCTGCCTGCATTTCGACGTTGTCTGCAAGCCAGCAGCGCAGCTCGAGGAGGATATCGAGGGCGGTGAGGTGTGACTTACCTGGGGGCTGGTTCATAGCAGACCTCTTTCGGCCAGCGAGACGACGCCCTCAGCACCGACCACCAGATGGTCGAGCAACCGGATATCGACCAGGGCCAAGGCCTCTTTGAGGGCTTGGGTAAAGACCCGGTCAGATTGGCTGGGCTCCGGGTCACCGCTGGGGTGATTGTGCACCACGATGATGGCCCCGGAATTGAGTAACAAGGCCCTTTTGACCACCTCCCGTGGGTAGATGCTGGCGCTGTCGAGGGTGCCGCGAAACAGCTCCTCAAAAGCCAGCACGCGATGCTGGGAGTCAAGGAACAGTGCGCCAAACACTTCATGCTCCCGCTCTTGCAGCAGGGTTTGCAGCCGCTCGGCAGCCTCGGTGGTGCTGGTAATGGCGGTGCCTTTAGCCAAGCGCTTGCGGGCAATTTGGTTGGCAATACGCAGCAGGTCTTGTTCGGTCACAGGTTCGGTGACGACATAAGTGCCGGGGCATTCCCCGGCTTTCAGCTTGTGGTAACGCATAGTGGAATTCTCCAAATAAACAAAACCCCGGCACGCAGGAAGCATGTCGGGGTCAAAGGTAGAGAGGTTGTTGGCTCTCTTTCAGGGTAGTTCAGCTGCCCGTTGTGATGGAGCCTGCCGTGGCGACGGGTTCACGCTTCACCGACATCAGGTTTTCCGGTACCAACACGTTCAGCGGGATAGCAAGCGCAACGCTCAGCCGTTCAGCCGTTCAGCCAGTTCATAGGCTGGGCCGATGGTGTCGTAGTCCGCTACCCAGGTAGCAAGCGCCAGTCCACTGGTTTCTATCGCTCGCAGGTAAACGCTGTAGCTGTGTACGGTCAAGCCACTGTCATGAACCACCTGCGTCTCTCCCTCTCGATTGATGGCCTCCAGCTCAACGGCTATCGGTTGTTTGGGCATCTGGTGCCTCCTCTTGGGGTAAGGGGTCACTCTCCACACGATAGCCGTGATGGATGCAGGTGCGCTGCAGGTCGCTCAGAAAGCTCCCCAGTACACGGGGCTGGTCAGAGAGTGGGACGGGGCCAGCCTGACAGCGCCAGAAACAGCGACGCTTGGGGTCCACGCGGATTTCATCCACGGGTTGGCTCATGGTGTGCCAGTCCTCGGCATTGGTGAGGGAGAGCAGTTGCCACTGCACCTCAGACCGGCGTAGATGCAGCGTGACGGTGCGGGCATGTGGGCTACCCGGAGTCAGGTGCAGCAACCAGCGCTCGCCTTGGCGAGTCGGCTGCAGTTTGGCCTTGGCCGCAACCATCCCCAGCCACTGACGTGAGGTGTGGGAGAGTGGCAGTTCGTTAGTCATCACACACCTCCTACTCCCCACTGACCTCAACGGCGAAGTACGCCATCCGGCAGTAGGCAACAAAGTTCGTCTGCCACAGGGTGAATAACTCGTGGGCCTCGGCGCGTTGCATCGGACCCCATCCTTGCAAATAGTGCTCGTCATCCAAGAAATTGAAATCGAGCTCCTTACAGAGCTCGGCATCCTGACCCACTCCCTGATAGCTGAAGTCGGTGACGTAATCGAACAGCCAGCCATCAAGGCCGCGTATCAGACGGATCTCGACGGGGTGAGCCCCTCCTTGTTCGGGGCTATAGGTGGGGCTGCGAAAGTTGAAAGTGAGTTGGGTCAGGCGCTCGAGGTTGAGGCCGATGGTGGCGACTTCCTGATTGAGTAATGCGATCAGCGCTGGGGCCACGGGCAGGGCAAAGCCGTTCCGGTGAAAAGGAATTGTCATGATGTGTCCTCGGTGAGTGGAGAAGAGGGGCCTTCATGTGGGGTCAGTCTTTGAGCCAATCCCACAGTTTGCTGACGCCATAGGCCGCAACGGCGCCTACTGCAAGAGGAGCTAACAGCGGGGCTGAAGCAATGCCGGTGATCGACACTACCGTCGCTGCGGCCCCACTACCGCCAGCAGTCGTGGCCAGAGTACTGGCAGCAAGCCCTGCGGTTGCACTGGTGGCCGCCTTGCCCAGCGTATGACGAGCCACCTCAGCTGCCACCACCGTTGCTACAGCGGTTTGCAGCAGCTTTGGGGGATGCTGAACCCCTTCAATGCACCAGATAACAAATTGCTCGCTAGTGGCAAATGGCTGACCTTGTTCACCTTCGCTGAGTCGTGCGTAGGCTCGCGTCAGGCTTTCCTCTCGACTGAACAGGCGTTGGGCATGGGGCTGGATCCCAATGGCGCAGTGCTGACTAAATTCAGCCAGCGAGGTCAGCGCCAGTTGGCCTGAGTGCTCTCCAGAAGGGGATGGTCGACAGTGAATGACTTGGTCATGGCCAACAAAGAGTCCGTGATGATGGCCTTCAGGCTGTGATGTAACCAAGTGATCGCCGATAATGAAGTGTCGTGACATGGGGTGATGATCCTCATCAAGGGTTGGAAATGAAAAAGGGCGTCACCGTGATGGTGACGCCCTTTGGCTTTGTTTTTCCTGAGCGGACTACTTGCCGCCCACGGTGATCTTCAGTGGTTGATGAAACTCGGGTGTGAAAGTGGAGATGGGGAGCCGGGTAACTTGGTTATGAGCAAAGACTTCGGTCGCCTGAATAATGGCGATAGACTTGGCTTGCTCAACCTGTCCGCAATCCACTTCAGTAAAACCACCGCCATAGCGTGTGGCTGAGCTCCCGCCGAAAGGTTCCACTTCTAGTGTTGATTCGGCCAATGCTTTGCCCTTCTTGTCATTGAATTGCAGCGTGATATACAAATGACCAAACTCGTCTGCCCCGCCACTATCTAAAGAGAAGTGATACGCACAGACGCCTTGGTTTGCGTAAACGGTGTCAGTGTGCTGGATAGCGAGGTAGCGTTGTTCTTGCGCATTGCAGGCCAGGGCCGAAAATATCAGAGTCGAGGCCAATAAATACCGATGTATGTCTTTCATAAAAATCCTCGTAGCATTTACTCATATCTTAAAAGCATCTGGTTATTTACGCCCCAGATATCTGAATATTTCTTTGCCATTGTAAAAACCAACTAGGTCTTCCTCATTTTTATACTTCTTGTTTGGTTGGAATTTGACAACAGTGCCAGGTCGACACATATCTTTCAGTGAAATATTGAATTTTTCATCGGGTGTAATTGTGTAGCCTATGGCAATTTTCTGTGGGGAGCCTGCTGTGGCGATCCACCCCCACATACCAGCTTCACAGTCACCGAATGGTTGACTGCGCACAATGACCATAGAAAGATTACTTATTTCAGTTGCGATGCATTTTCTGTTTAAATTTAAATGTGCGTTGCACCAAAATGGTTTTCCTGTTTTGTCCTGCACTAGTGCAGGCAGAAAGCCTGTGAATGGCTCCGCCGCCTGTATTGATTGACTTCCAGACATAAGAGTTAGTAGTAAGCAGAATGTCAGCTTTTTCATTTTTTATCTCACTGAATAACTATGATCAAATAGATGTGTATGGCTATCGTCAGAAACGGTAAACCACACTATTTTTCAGTTGCTCTGAGATCTGAGAATGCGTTGCACACTGGAGATACTTATCCCCGTGCGTTTGGCAATTTCAGTTCTGGGTAATCCTTTGGCGACCAGTGCCAGAACTTCATTGCCTTTTGCCATTGCGGTAGGCTTTCGGCCTTTATAAACACCTCGTCGCTTGGCTAACTCAATACCTTCAGCTTGCCGCTCCAACATCAACTCTCGTTCGAATGTTGCGATAGCACCGATCATGGTTAGCATTAACTTGCCAGTAGGCGTTGAGGTGTCGATCCCCAGATTCAATATCCGTAATGCAACTTGCTTATGTTGTAGAAATTCTGATATCTCCAATAGGTGACGAGTATTACGAGCCAGACGATCCAGCCTGGTAACCATCACCACGTCTCCTTCCTTCACATAATCCAAGAGGAGAGTAAGCTGTGGCCTATCATCACTGGCACCGCTAACCTTCTCCTGGAAAACTTTATTGCATTCAGCCAGTGCTCGAAGCTGGACTTCAAGGCTCTGACCTCCCGTACTAACACGTGCGTAACCTACCAGTGCCATGGTCTCCTCCCGGTCAATAGGGCAAGGTACACTGACCCCCATGGTCAAAAGTCTCTTAGAGACCTTAATGACCAGAAAATGGAGGGAAATTGATGAAATGAGTGCCGATTTCGTGAGTGTCACTAGGGCTTGATCTATTGAATCAAACCAGTGGTTTAAAGACGTAATGTGTCTTCTTGTGTCAGTGGTAGCGATGGATTATGACAATCATGAACACCTGACGTAGTGAGAACGATAAGCTATATGGATTCGTATTATTTAACAGAAGGGTCCTTATTTTGTATAGGTTTGGCTCCGATAAGATATCTAGCTGGTCTTTGCAATATATACATCGTATCGCTCATTATATTTAACATGATGATATCTCCATGAAATATTTTTGGGAGGTTCATGGAGATGATATATACCAGTATTTTTTTTCAATGTGTTTGATAAGAATTGGTACTGATCTTAGATCAAGAAAGAACCACTTGGGGTGTTAAATAACTGCAAGTTTAATAGAAGCATGTTGTTGTCAATGGGTAATTATGATTTTTACAAAAAAACAATCTGCTACTCTTGCTACTAATAGCAAGAGTAGCAGGAAAAGCATCACCATGTGATTACATAACTTCCATTCTTCAAGGGTTTTACAGAGGCCTGGCGACCATTCTTTAAATGAGTTTCAAGCTCATCCTTCGCTTTCACCTTATCGTCAGGGTGTAATTTATCTAAGCTAATTTCCAACTCAGCACGCAGTTTATCTCTTTGTGAACTGTTAAGTTTTTTCCCAAATTGAACTCTTCCTTGTTGAAAAAAATCTAAATGTTTTTTTATCAGTTTATTCAGTTCTTTATAACCTCTTTCAATCATCCCTGCACTGAAGCCTGAAAAATCAGATGTATAATTGCTATCAGTTTTGTTGCTGTTAAATGTTTTATCTCCATACTTATCTCGTAAGGCAGTAGCCAATAAATCCATACTGTTTTTTAAATTGGAGTTTTTTTCATCTTTCTTCCAAAGTATTTTTACTTTATCATTCTTGTTTGTATATTTTACAAAGTGCTCAGCTATTAAAATTAGGGCGCATAGATAGTTCTTTGCATGACTTTCATTTATACTTTTTAGTGTATCTGCCCTGTGTAGATAATTCACTGTTGGGTAATCATCCGTATGCAATCTTGGGATATTGTATTTCTCAACAAGTTCATCTTCAGTTTTAGCTAAACACATGTGAGAAATTTTATTCTTTGTCTGTATCACGCTAATATCAGAACGTAAATAGGACATAATTCTATCAAGTTCATTATTTGATAGCATGTTTGAGATATCAATCTGCACAGTCAGTTTAGTTGCTATATCAACATATTCTTGGTTGCGATACTCATGCAGCATCATATAGCTGTCACATAAATTTTCTATGTCATCATTAATTATTATATCTCCATCTATTCTTGATAGTGCGCTTGTTGGTACTTCCACTTGTTGATATGCACATTCAATACTGTACAAAGGTCGTTCTCCAATGGGGTTAAATAGTTTATAACGACGAACAGATAAAGTGGGCGCGAAATTTTTTCTAATAGGGAGGTATTCTTTTTTATAAATGTATCGCAACGTGTCGTGATAATAATTTAGTAAGTATGTGCTATCAAACTCAGTTGCAAACATTGCAACTGAGTATCTGTGAGCAATATTGCATTTGAAATTTTGGTTACTCTTACATAACTCTATAACAGTTTTCTTTAAATTGTCCAGTAACTCGTTTTTGTCGTTATTTATGATGTCATCATTGTCGTCCTCCGATTCAATCCCCCACCACCTATTAATTAGGTATCTAATTTCATTTTTAAACTCATCAAAGGGTGGTTTTGTTACAATGTAACATACAACACATAAAATAATGCTCTCAATAGCATAGTCTATGTTTGTGTTCTTTTTAAATAGCTTTAGGATTTCATATCTGACAGATTTACTTAAATTATAAATGCGAGAAACATCTTCGGGATACTGTTTTATAACAGCTAGCCTGTAGGCCTCTTGCGAAATAAAGTGTGCGATATCCATCATTTCATTTTGTTGTAACTTATTAATTAGGGACATAAAACCCTCGAGCTCCTATAAATTAAAAATCGCTTAGTTTATATCATGCTCAACTCAAATAACAGGTCATTCAAGAGGTGGCATAGGTGACCCATTATTGGCAAAAAACTAGGGTAATCTCAATCTCGCTCTCTAGTGAAGTCAGAAGATGCATCACGATTTTGCAACATCGACGGCACCTAGATTAGTGCAATCCATACTCAGACATTTTGTAACCACGATAGATGAGGAGTGCTTATGACTACATCAGTGATAAAACCGGACCGCATACTGCGCATGCATGAAATGAAGCTGCGAGTGGGGATGAGTCGGTCTTGGATCTACGATCGCATAAACCCAAAAAGTCCTAGGTTTGACCCTGGTTTCCCGAGGCCAGTCAGGGTGGGAACTTCGGCGATTGGATGGCGTGAGTCATCGGTAGATATCTGGATCCAGTCCCTGAAAAACTAAACTGAGATCCGTCATGATGAACAATCAAAATCAAGTGGGTGAGTTTCCAGTACAAGTGTTGCCTGAACTATTGCGAAGGCTAATACAGCACATTTATGACGATACACAGGCGCCTATTGGGGTTATTGTCTCAGCTGTTCTAGCAGTCATGTCATTAGCATGTCAAGACTCATTTGATGTGCAACCCAAGGAAAACCTGAGATTTGCTGCATCGTTGTATTTAATCGTGTTGGCTGAATCAGGTGAGCGCAAGTCAGCCGTGGTTCAATTGGTAATGAAAGCTATCTATAAACTTCAGAATGAACTGGATCTGGAATTTATCAAGTCACAAGAGGTCTATCTCAGAGAGTTGGCTTTGTGGCAGATCAAGGAGAAGGCGTTAGGAAAGGCAATTTCTAAAGACGCGGAGAAAGGGCTAGGAACTAAAGAGTTGGAGGAGGCATGGTATCAATGCCAAGAACAAAAACCGATTGCCCCAACTCAAAAGAGGTTAGTGTTATCTGATGTAACCAGTGCCGCCATCAAGCAAGTTCTAGGCAAGGATAGCCCATCGTTAATGCTAGCCTCCGATGAGGCGGGAAGCTTGTTGTCGGGGGAGCTGTTTAGAGACACCGCTATTAACTCAATGTGGAGTGGACATTCTATCTCAATCGAGCGGGTGGCCAGTACCAGACCTAAATTAGTTGATTACCGTTTGGGTTTGATGCTTATGGTTCAGCCTGGGTTATTTAACAGCAGTCTGGAACGCCAAGGGGAGCGTGCTCGTGCTTCCGGTTTTTTGGCTCGGTGTTTGATCTGTGAGCCTCAGTCTACTCAAGGTCAACGATTCCACCTCGACAAATTGCGGTTTCGAGCCCCGGATGCAGTAGATCATTTTCATCAACGTGTTGAGGGTCTTCTGAAGGGAGGATTTAGACGTAGGGAGCGTGGGATCGAGCGTAAATGCTTAAAGCTGACGCCAGAAGCCGCTAGCAGGTGGAATCAACAATATGTGGCTATTGAGCTCAGTATTGGTCCTTTAGGGAAATTGAATCAGTACCGCGACTATGCTTCAAAATTTATGGAGCATGTATCCAGGATTGCTGCGGTTCTGGAGGGGTTTTGCACACCTAACGCCGAGTTTATCTCAGATCAGACAATGTATGCTGCGATTACTATTGCACATTGGTTTTTTGAGCATTTTATTCAACAAATGAAGAAGCTCGATAAAACTGATGAACCATCTAATGCAGATATTCTGCGTTCTTGGTTAGCTAGAAATGTGGGGGCAAATGGAGGAGCCATTTTCAAAAAGAATGATATTCGTAAGTTTTGTCCGAATAAATTAAGAAGTAAGCAGGCTCTTGATGCTGCATTGAGTGATTTAATCCTGAGAGGATGTGTCAGCATTTATAAACAAAATAGAACGACGCTGGTGCGTTACCATATGGGAATATTAACTTCACCGATAAACACTACATTAGATGATTTTACTTTTTAATAACTTAAGAGTGATTTTTAAAGATAATTCAATCCTTTTTTTAATATATGTCGTGGCCTGTAAGGCCTTAGAGTATTTGTTGTGCAACAAAACAATTCGGTATATGTAATATAGCACACAAAAGATACCTAATATAACCACTATGAAGTACTCGTAATACAGCCTATAACAGGATCTATATCATCGCCTAGATATCCCCTCTCTCTTGAGAGGGGAGGATTAAATTTTATTTAAAACACTGACTCACGTTATTGTGTTAGGCACAACATTTTATCAAACACTTAGCATTTAGGAGTGCTCATTATGTATGGCAGAATATTATTAACCAATATGGAATTTGAAGCGCTGTTGCAAGAATGCACATCTGGATATGGGCCAATGAACCAGGTTTATCTGGGGCGCAGTGTAGAGTTTACAGCTCAAGTATTAGTAGAGACTCCTCGAGTCTTTGCTATTCGATGCGATTTAAGGTTCGCAGTGGATACCACTGAATGCGACCTGGATCAACTTATCTTCATGCAGCGCACTGACCCAGCGGTTATCACACGCTTCATGGAATCCCTTAAAAGCCAGATCAAAGCAAACCATAAACGTAACAACCGACGAGGGGAGCCGCGTCTACCTGCTTACATCTGGTGCAGGGAAAAGGACTCATCAGCACACCACCATTACCACGTCATGCTATTCTTCCACAGAGACGATTACGCCTATCTGGGTAACTATTTAGAAAGTGATGGTGATAACATGGGGGTGAGGATACAGAAAGCGTGGTGTAGTGCACTAAGCTTACCGTATCCAGAGCATGCTCACTTGGTTCATTTTCCTCCCAAAGGGACTTATTGGCTATTTCGTAATGCGGCAATTAATCGAGATAAAATCTATCACGACTTTCTGTTTCGTCTGGCTTACCTAAGTAAACAGAGTACGAAGGTTATGGATGGGCAACGCAACTTCGGTTGCAGTCAAATACGATAAGGCGCTTGAGCACGTCAGTGCTCATTAGTATGCTATAGAACAATCCCTGCGTATTTAATTAAAGGATATCTATGAGTGAATTTCTGAAAGTGCTGTTGAACATCCGTAGTCTGCGGGCAGCACTGCGTGAGTTGTCTCTGGATCAGCTCAAAGAAGCCCACGAGAAAATCGAAATGATTTATCTGGAGCGGTTGGAGGTCGCGGAGAAAGAACAAGCAGCCAATGCTGAGCGTTTGCAAAAGCTGGCTGAGTTCCAAGCGATGTTGGCTCAAGCTGGTATCGACCCCACTGAGTTGGTAGGCAGTGCCCCAGCAGCGACTGCGGCTAAAGCTAAAAGAGCACCGCGTCCCCCAAAATACAGCTACGTTGAAAATGGCGTAGAGAAAACCTGGACCGGCCAGGGGCGTACACCCAAGTTCCTGGCTGAGCAGCTCGAGCAAGGTCGTCAGCTGGATGACTTCCTCATCTAAATAAACAAGGCCATGCCCTCACGGTGTGGCCTTTCTGTTTACACGCTCCGTGGCTAATTAGTGCCAGCTCTCGTCGTTACGAACCAGGAATCTTCGGTAATGATCTGTCGCAGGACAGAGGTCAGCCCTAATGACATTACTCAAAGCATCCTTTAGCATACGCATGATGCTGGCTTAGCTCAGTAGGTAGAGCAACTGACTTGTAATCAGTAGGTCACCAGTTCGATTCCGGTAGCCAGCACCACAATTATCACCGAATTCCTCATAGCCGCTCCCGATGCCAACCATAAAGACATAGACGCAGTGCGTGCCGATCTGGATGCGCGATTACGTGAAGCCATTGATAGCTGGGACCCTCGTCGCCCCAGGCGCTGGTTAACAAAATATGGCGGTTGGCGAGTTGAAAAGCGCTCCCTCCTCACGCAGCGATATTGTGTGATATGCGACGAAGCGCAAGCTTTGCTAACAAATACATCAAAATAATGCGCACTATGATGCGTCCACTTTTGGCACAGTTGCATTGTCATTTACCACCCCTCTATCCCAATAATCCCCTTAAGCTAACTCATGTCACGAAATGACATTACGCAACCCTAATATCATGTCTATCAATTACCAATGCGCCTCCATTGCGCTAATAACTTATTTATTGATAATCATCTCTTATATTGACAGCTCTGTCAGATTCATCTGAATTTTCCACGTTTGTGAACCTCGCTAGTTTTTTAGGTTGTTTTTTGAGTTCAAGGTGTATTTAATCGCCAAATAATAAACGTTCAGGTTAGCTGGGTTGCTGCTTCATGACTATGGGATACGGCGTGTCGCGTGTAGCTAACCAGTAAAACATCAAAAATAATAATATCGGTGGGTTGTTAATATAAATGCGTCCTCTATCCTCTTTGCGCCCGGCGTTGGTTTGGCGCACCGTTTTGCTATTTGCACTGCTCACACTGCAAAGTTCGTTCGCCTTTGCGGCGTCCCCTGCCGAGCAGCAGGAGATTGAACAGCGCCAGCGCGCCTTGTTGGAAGAGGCGGCTCGCCAACGCGAGGAGGTCGCCCGACCGCTGTCACTGCCAGGTGAACTTTCCGAACAAGTGCCACAAGCCCAAGGCCCCTGCTTCCAAGTGAGCAACATTCACTTTGAGGGAGCGTCGCAGCTGTCTGCCAGCCAACAAACCCGACTGGCGTCACCTTACCTCAATAGCTGCATGGGGCTCATCCACATCAATGCCCTTATTCGCGATGTCAGTCAGTGGTATCTGGCGGCCGGCTTCGTCACCAGCCGAGCCTTTCTGCCAGAGCAGGATTTAGCTAAAGGAACGCTTACCATTGCAGTGCTTGAAGGGCGCATCGAAGCCATTGTGCTTAATGGCGAGCCGGACCCTATCACTCGTACCCTCTTCCCGGGCCTGGTCGGGCAGGTGCTCAATCTGCGTGATCTGGAGCAGGGTGTAGACCACCTATCTCGCCTGCGTTCGCTCTCTTATCAGCTTGATATCCAGCCAGGTCGAGCGCCTGGTCAATCCATCGTCAATTTGAAGGGCACCAAGGGTGTACCGCTACAAGGTGCGTTGGAGTTCGACAACAGTGGTCAGCAGAGTACAGGGGAGGAGCAGGGGAGAATTTCGTTGACTGCCGACAACCTGTTATCACTGGCCGAGCAATGGACTTTGGTGGCTGGCAGTAGCACTGATGGGCGAGCGAGCCACAACGCCACCAACTGGCAGGCCGGTTTCAGTTTGCCCTATGGCTACTTGTTGTTTGATGTCGGTTATCAATTTAGCGATTACCGCAACGATATCGACTCTCGCGGCTATGTCTATGAAAGTCGTGGTGATACCCGTACCACGACAGGCACTGCCACAGGAACCCTCTATCGCGATGGGCAGAGCAAGATATCCGGTGTGCTGGGCGTGACTCATCGTCAGAGCCGCAACTTCATCATGGACCAGTTGCTGGAAACCAGCAGCTACCAGCTCTCCTCTTTGCGGCTTGGCCTTAATCTGGCGACGCGAGTAGACCGTCATTTTTTCACCTTAAACCCCGCCTTGACGCTCGGCACCGACTGGTTCGGAGCAGACAGCGACCGTGGCCGCTCGGCTTTGTGGCCGCAGGCCCAGTTTGAGAAATGGGGGCTGTTTGGCAGCTACAGCACGGCGGGTGGTCAGTGGGGATGGCTCTCGACCTTCAATGTCCAATGGACGCCTGACCGGCTCTATAGCGTGGAGCGTTTGTCGCTGGGCGGCGAGGCATCGGTGCGCGGGTTCAAAGAGCAGAGTATCAGCGGGGATGTGGGTGGATACCTTCGAAACGAGCTCAGTTGGCAAGGAACTACCCCGACCTGGCTCGGTCAATGGCGTACCTGGCTGGCGCTGGATATGGGGCAAGTGGACATGGGTAATCAGGGGGAAGAGTGGCGTGGCATGGTGGGCACCGCCATGGGTTGGGAGCAACGCTATCGCCACTTTACCGGCAACGTCAGCGTGGGCTTTCCGTTAAGCGCCCCCGCTTGGCTCAATGCAGACCCCTGGGTGCTCTACTACCGGGCGAGTGTGGCGTTCTAGCAATAGAATGGCGATGCGTCGAGCGTCGCGAGATGGCAATCAAGACGTGAATGGACGATTGAAGATGGTTGAGATGGATGCAAGCGCAATGAAGAAGCAAGGTGAACCGCGGTTTTCTCTGGTATGTCGGGCCGTGGTGTATCAGCTATGTGCATTGTTAGCACTGCAACCGGCCCACCCGGCATTTGCTGAAGGCATTGCGGTGGCGACCGGTAATACCACCCTCAATCAGGCCGGTAACGGAGTGCCCATCGTCGACATTGCCACCCCCAACGGCACCGGGTTATCGCACAACCTCTATCAGGATTTCAACGTTGGCCAGGCGGGCGTCATCCTCAATAACGCCACCGGACAGCTGACCCAAACCCAGCTGGGTGGGCTTATTCAAAACAACCCCCACCTCAATGGTCAAGCGGCCAATCTCATCATCAACGAAGTGGTGGGTGCCAACCCGTCGCAGTTGCAAGGCTATCTGGAAGTGGCTGGTCAGCAGGCTGGTGTGGTGGTGGCCAACCCCAATGGCCTCACCTGTGATGGCTGCGGTTTCATCAATACCCCCAATGTGACGCTCTCGACCGGCAAGCCGGTGCTGGATGCACAAGGCCAGTTGCAGGCACTCGATGTGAAACAGGGCACCCTGACCGTCGGTGGCAAGGGACTGGATGCGACCAGACAGGCATCGGTCGACTTGGTGGCGCGCGCCGTCCAACTTAATGGCGCACTGCATGGCCAGACCGTCAATGTGGTGGCGGGTGCCAACAAGGTTGACCGCCAGACTGGGGAAATCGTTGCTCAGGCAGGCAATGGCCCCGCGCCGGAAGTGGCCATCGACACCGCCGCGCTGGGCGGCATGTACGCGGGCAAAATCCGGCTGGTCTCGACCGAACAAGGTGTGGGGGTCAATCTGGCCAACGTGGTGGCCAAACAAGGGGATTTGACCCTTGATGCCAATGGCCGCGTGCGGCTGCGTGACAGTGCTGCGCAGGGGCAATTAACGGTTAATGCGCAGGGAAATGCCGAGTTGGGTGGCAAGTTGGCAGCCCAAGGGGCGCTGATAGCCAATGCTACGGGTGATGTTACCCTCTCGCAAAGTCAGCTGGCTGCTGACACTGTCCAGCTTGCGGGCAAGCAGGTCACCCTCTCGGACAGTCGGGTGGATGCGCGCACTGTGACGCTGGCAGCCAAAGAGACTCTGAACCAGCAAGGTGAGGTGAGCGCCGCCGAGCAGCTGACACTCTCAGGCAATACAGTCGCCCTTGCCGGTCGCCAACAAAGCGGTGGTGGGGTAACCCTCACTGCCAGTGACGGTGCAAGCCTGCAAGGCACGCTGGCGGCTGCTGGCCCGGTCACCATCAAGAGTGGCAGTCGCTGGGTGCAAGGCAAGACATCCGCCCTTGAAAGTCAGGGGCGGGTCGAGGTCGAGGCTGATGAGGTCACTCTGTCTGGCAGGATGCAGGGCCAGCAGATTGCGATTAACACCAAGACCCTTACCAGCGATGCCAGTGTCACGGCGGGACAAGCGTTAGCCGTGACTGCGCAGCGTGCGACACAACAAGGCGTCATGCACAGTCAGGGGCAACTGGACTGGCGCGGCGAGCAACTTGATAACCAGGGTACCCTCTCGGCCGACGGTACTGGTGAGTTGGCACTTGCCAAGCTTTCCAATGGGCAAGCAGGCCAGGTACTGACCAAGGGCCCGTTGACTATCACCAGCGATACCCTGACCAATCAGGGCAAGGTGGTTAGCGAAGGCGCCTTGGCGCTCACCAATAAAGGGGCGTTGCTCAATACCGGCACCCTGGGGGGAGCCCGACTGACCCTGGGTACTGACCGGCTGGACAGCCGTGGCATGTTGCTTGGGCGTGATGGCATTGCACTCACCGGGCGAGAACTCTCTTCATCAGGACAGCTGGTGAGCGATGGCGCCCTCACCATTGGCAGCCAGTTGCTGTTATTGAGCGGCATCACCAAAGGGCAAGAGGTTGCTATCAAGGCCAACCAATTGGCGCTTGATGGCTCCTTGCAAGGGGATGGCGTCGTCCTTGAGGCGGACCAGATAGCCAGTGGCAAGCTCGGTCAATTGCTTTCCCAAACCACCCTCAAGGCCACTGCGCGTGAGGCGGTGCAAGAGGGAACCTGGGCTGCTAAAGGGGAGATGGGGCTTGATATCGGCACTCTGCTCAACCGTGGCACCCTGGCCAGCGATGCAACCTTGCACTATCAGGGCAACACTCTGGTCAATAGCGGCACTGTCTCAACCCAATCGATGGATGTTCAGGCGCAGCGACTACGTAGCAGCGGGTTGCTGCTGGCCGCCCAAACAGGGCAGATAACCAGTCACACGCTGGACAACCAGGGGCGCCTGCAGGCAGGCGGTAACCTCACCCTCAACACCACAGAACTGCTCAATAGCAATCAGCTTATCAGCGGCTTGGCGCTGGCTATCACCACCGGCACCTTCACCAACAGTGGCACGACAGCGGCAGGCTCTACCCTTGCCCTGCAGGGCACTGCGCTGACCAACCATGGCAAGTGGGTGGCCGCGGATGCCTTGCGTGTCAAAGCTGACACCATCACGCAGGGGCAAACCGGCATCACCGCCAGTAACAGCGCCCTCACCATTGATGCCACCTCCCTGACCGGGCAAGGCACGTATTCAGCAAATGGCCCGCTGACGCTCAAGGCTGCCACCCTCAATATCGATGGGCAACTGCACAGCGATGATGCTCTGACCCTCGACGCCAACCAACTGACCTTGGCTGGCTCTGGCTACAGCAAGGGCGACCTCACACTTCGCGCCACCGATGCCACCCTCAGTGGCACCCTCACCAGTGGACAAGATGCCACTCTGCAGTTGAGTGGCGCTTTGCACCACAATGGCCGTCTTGACGCAAACCAGATTGCGGTCAGTGCCAAGAGAATCGATGGCAACGGCGACCTCTACGCCGAGAAAGCGCTCAATGTGAGCGCGAACCAGATTGTGCAAGGCGGCACCTGGCTCGCTAAAGAGAGTGCAAACCTCACCGGTGGCAGCCTGCAACTGGGCGGCACCTTGGCCGCGCTGGCCGGGTTGACCTTGAGCGCCACCTCCTCCGTGAGTAGCAGCGACAGCACCAAGGTCATCGCTGGCACTCAGCTTGCGGTAACCGCGCCAACCCTGCAGTTAGCGGGGCGCTGGCAAGCAGGCTCTGATGCCACTGTCACCACCGGCCAATTCACCCAACCCGGTGACCTGGTGGCAGGCGGCAAGCTGCAGCTCAACGCAGATAACTGGCAGGCGCAGGGCGTTACCCAAGCAGCGGGCACCATCGATACAACGCTCAAGGGTCATGGCGAGTTGGGTGGGCGAGTCACCAGTCATGGCGACATTCGCATCACTGCCAACACCCTGACTAATCGTGGTGAGCTGCTGGGACAAGGCAATGTGGCGCTTACCGTACAAGGCATGTTGCAGCAACTGGGCAAGCTGATGGGGCAACAGAGTCTCACCATCAGTGCCGACCAACTGGACCAGCAAGGCGAAGTCATTGCAGGTAACAGCCAGGTCACGGCTCGCACTCTCAACCAACAAGGCAAGTGGCTCAGCGGCGGGCAATTTAGCTATCAGGGTCAGCAGCTGGATAACAGCGGTCAACTGCAAGCCACTGATATCAACTTGCAGGCCAACCAAACCAGCAACCGTGGCAGCGTGTTGGCGCAAAACCAGCTGACCCTCACCGGGGCACGACTGGACAACCTGGGGCAGTGGCAGGCCGGGGCGCAAACCCTGACCCTCAATAACCTCACCAATGGCCAAGGGGCGCAACTGCGCAGCCAGACCAATGGCATTATCAATGCGCAGCAACTTGATAACGCAGGTCAACTGGTGGCCCAAGGCGCCCTGCAAATCAGCGGCAATACCCTGAGTAACCAGGCAGGTGGCCTTATCAGCGCCGACACCTTGAGCCTGCAAGCCAATACCAGTCTCAGCAGTGCGGGTATCCTGTTTGGCTTGCGCCAACTGCTGGTCACCAGTGCCACCCTCGATGGCAGCGGCCAACTGCTGGCAGGCAACAAGTTAGGCATCGACACTGGACGCGTGACCCAGATAGGCCAATGGCTCTCCGGTGGCGATCTGGCGCTGAAGGTCGGTAGCAGTCTTGTCAGCCAAGGGAGCATCAGCGCCAAGAACCAGCTAGAGCTGGACGTGCAGGGTGACTGGCTACATCAGGGTCAGTGGGTGGCAGGCAGCGGTCTGCGTGCCACCGCCACAGGTACGTTCGATAACCGTGGCAAGCTTATCAGCAATGGCGCTATGCAGGTGGTCGCGAGCAGTCTTGATAACAGTGGCAGCCTGCAAGCAGGCAGTGCCCTGCGCCTTGATACCAGCGGGGCGCTGCGCAACACCGGCATGATCGCCAGCCTGGGTGACCAAGGATGGGCGGGCAGCACGCTTTATAACGAAGGCACCTTCTACAGCGGCGGCAATTTGTCGCTGACAGCCAATAGCAACCTGACCAACCAGTACGGCACCTTGCTTGCCGAACAGGGCGCATCACTCAAGGTCAATCAGGGCCTACTTATTAACGCATCAGGCACTATTGATGCGGGCAGTGGCGATCTGTGGTTATCCGCTCAGGATATTGTAAATAAGCGCGCTGTTTTTGATGTGGTGACCACCCAAGAATCATCAAATCAGCAATTGCCGCTTAACCTGTACTTGTCCTCTGATGATCCGCTGCTTCCGGAGCATCAGGTCATATGGTCATTCAGCCATTTTCAGCCCAGTGCTAACTTTTTTTGGCGTCGATCGGTGACATTTTCGGGCGAGCAAGACGTTAAGCTCCTGCTTTCCAAAAAAATGCAGGAAGTTCGAAGTAGTAGCCCCGCGAGCCTCATGTTGTCTAGTGGCGACCTTAGTATTAATACAGGCGCATTAACTAACGATGCAAGTGTGATTAGTGCAGGAAAAAACCTGACAATTAATGCTAATAGCATCACGAATAAGTCATATGTGCTAGGCGGCAGTACTGAGTACGCTGATTATGAATTTCAGGGATTAAAAGACGCAGGCATGTCATACCTAGGGGAGTCCGCACGCCCCCCGTCATATGGTTTTCCTGATGCTGAACTTTATTACAAGTTAACTGGCACACATCAAGAGCAGACTGAGAGTGGTAGCATCAACGCCCTTATTTCCGCAGGCGGCAATCTGACTGGCACCGTGGCGGGCATGATTGACAACGTCACCATCAAAGCCAATGCGGGGCCGGTTTCCAGTACCACCACTCGCCCCGAGCTTGCCAATGTCGCGGTTGATGGCCCCAGTGGCCCGACCTGGCAGTCTGGCTCCAATGCTCAGCAGGTCATCTTCACCCCGGTGGGTGAGCCCAACGGCGTGCCGCTGCCGGATTATCCGCTGCCTGGCGGCGGCAATGGCTTGTTTGTGGTCACCGACAAGCCCGATAGCCAATACCTGATAGAGGTCAATCCGCTCATCAGCGAGTTGGGCTCGGCGGGCAATGCAGCCCTCTCCAATATCGACCAGGCGTTGGCAGCAGCGGCCCAGGCCAGTGGTCAATGGGATAGCTGGCAGACCATTAACACAGCGCAGCCCGGCGCTTTGCCTAATGGCGCCGCATTGACGCTCGCACCCTCTGTCGAGCAAAACCCGACCTGGACAGACCTTGGCAAGTTCTTAGGGTCCAACTACTTCTTTGCGCAGCTTAACTATAACCCGGAGCGCGATATCAAGCTGCTCGGTGATGCTGCGTTTGATACCCGCGTTATCCGCGATGCAGTACTGGCGCAAACGGGTCGCCGCTTTATTAATGGCGAGATGGGCTCGGATTTAGCCCAGATGCGCTGGCTGATTGACAACGCCGCGCAAAACCAGCGCGAGTTGGGATTGACGCCAGGCGTCGCCTTGACGGCCGCCCAAGTGGCGCAGCTTGGCCGCAGCATGGTGTGGTGGGAGCCGGTCTGGTTCAACGGTCAGATTGTGCTAGCCCCCAAGCTCTATTTGACACAGGCCGACCAGCGCCACCTCTCCGGTAGCGTCATCACGGCAGGCAATATCGACCTCAAAGCCGGTGGTATCACAAACAGCGGTACCCTCCTGGCCGATGGCACCCTGTCCCTTAAAAGCGGCAGTACCCTGACCAACCTGGGAGCCCTGCAAGCCGGTGGCGACCTCACCTTGCTGGCGATGGATGACATCCTCAATCAGGGGCAGATATCCGGCCAGAACGTGACCCTTGCCAGTGCCAACGGCAGCATCATCAACCAGACCCAGACTGCCCAGCGTCATGTGGATGTCAACGGCATCCTCTCCGATGTCTTGAGCGACCAGACCCGCTTTAGCCGCACCGATGTCGGTGACACCGCCAGTATTACGTCTGCGGGCAATCTCTTGTTGCAAGCAGGCAAGGATATCAACCTCTCCGCCGCCGAGCTGTTGGCGGGGGGCAATATGTCCTTTCAGGCGGGTAACGATATCACCATCGGTAGCCTTGAGAGTCGCCATACCTGGGAAGAGGGACAAAACCGCTTCTCCCGTGTCGACCAGCTGATGAGCGAACTCAATGCCGGTGGCAATCTCTCCCTCTCTGCAGGCAATGACTTAAGCCTGGTGGCCTCAACGGCCGAGGCCAAAGGCGATGTGAGCCTGAGCGCAGGCAATAACCTGGTACTGGCCAGTGAAGCGAACCAGACCAGCGACGATGTGCGCCAAGGCAGCAAACACACCATCGACCGCACTACCACCCAAATCGGCGCCACTGTCTCTGGTGATAACGTGAGCCTGAGCGCCGGTAACAACTTGCTGGTCCAGGCCAGCACCATCGAGGCGCAAGGCAATGCCAGCCTGCAAGCCGGTGGTGAGCTGCAACTGACCACAGCCGATAACGAGGAGTACCACTACGAGAAGAGCAAGAGCAGTGGCACATTCAAGTCCAAAACCACCGAGATAGAGCAGCGAGATGTCACGGCGCAGGGCACAACCATCACTGCCGGTGGCAATGTAAGCCTGTCCAGCCAGGGGGACATGACCCTCAAGGGCAGCGATATCAAGGCCGCAGAGAGCCTTGCCATTGACACCGACGGTCAGCTCAAGCTCCTGACTGCGACCGACGAACACTTCTACCGCAAGGATGAGCAGAAGAAGGGCTTCACCGTCACCGCCCAGGGCAATGGCACCAGCTCCACCACCGAGCGGCAAAACCAGCTCGAAGGCGGCGACATCACCATCAACGCAGGTCAGGGCGTGTTGCTGCAAGTGGGCCAGCGTGAAGGGGAAACCTTGCAAGCGAATCTGACTGCGCTTGCCAACGAACCGGGCATGGCCTGGGTCAATCAGGTCAGCCAGATGCCGGGCGTGAAGATGGAGGCGGTGCAAGAGGCCTATGAGCAGTGGGATTACAAACAGCAGAGCCTCAACCCCATCGTTGCGTCGGTGATTGCGATTGCGGTAGCGGCTGCCTCGGGTGGTACTGGTGCTGCCTTACTGGGTACACAGACAGCCGCGACCACCGCCATGGCCAACACCGCCTTTGCCACGCTGGCAACTCAGGCAGCCCAATCCATGGTGTTGCACGGTGGTGACCTCTCTGCGGTGCTCAAAGACCTTGGCAGCAGTGCCAACATCAAACAACTCGCAACGTCGGTCGCCACGGCGGGCGCCCTAAGTGGCTTTGACCAATGGGCAGGGCTCGATAGCGCGGCCAAGCAAGCCAACAACCCGTTTGCTCAACCGGGTGCGGCAGACTTGATGAGCTGGGACACCTTCAACCGGGTGACCGGCCACGCCACCATCAGCGCAGGTATCAACAGCACCATCAATGGCGGCAGCTTTGGTGATGCATTTAAGGACAGCCTGCTGGCCAATATTCAGGGGCAGGTAGGTAAATCGGTTGCTGGCGTTATCGGCGATAAAGCTGATGCATTGGGCGTGGCTGGCAAGACCATTGCTCACGGTGTCACCAGCGGCGCCATTGCTGAAATCACCGGCGGCAAGTTTGCCGCAGGCGCAGCAGGTGGCGCCATGTCTGAGATTGCCAGCAACTGGAGTCTGGGGGCCTTTGGTGGCAACGAAGAGTACCAAGTGGCGCTGAACAAGGTGTTAGGTGGCCTTGCTGCCGCAGCGGTGACTGGTGATGAGAACGACTTTGATACCGGCGCAGATCGGGCCGAGACCGTGCATCGATACAACTATTTGGAACATGCTCAGATAGATGCATGGGCCAATGAGATGCAAGCCTGTCAAGCTGGCGGCGGTAGCTGTGGCCATATCAATGAAAAGTTTGAGAAACTGAGCATTGCTCAACAAGAGAAGCTTATCAGCGTGTGTGCTGCAGATGCCACGGCTTGCCAGCAGCAATTTGGCTCGGTGGTGGCTGATAGCTTGTTGGTTAAGCAGAGTATCGATAAGGCATTGGGTCAAGATATACCGCTGAAGATGGTGTATGACTTGTCAGCTTTGCGGCTCCACCAGTCGGATGCAGAAGGCGCGGTATTAAGCGCACAATTTGCAAAAGATCTCAGTGAAAAGTATGGTCTTGATGCTGATACGGTAGCTCTGGCTGCTGGACTGTTAGCCAGTGCTGCTACAGGGGTACCCATAAAAGGGCTTAAGATACCAGCAAGCAGGTTGGAAAGCACTCAGCCAATAGCCGTGAGCGGTAGCCGGGCTATTGATAAAGCTCAAAGCTATGAAAGTGGTGTGCGGGATATATATGGTGGTGTCTCATATGCTGACCGTCAGTATACAACAATTGTAAACGGAAACCGCGTAAATGGCGTTGCTGACAATGTAACAATTGTTGATGGGAAACGGACTGCGGTTGAGGCGAAGTTTGTTGAAAATTGGGCTGATTCTATTAGGAATCCATCGAGTAACTCAGGCTCAAAGCCATGGTCTGTTGCAGAGCAGGCCAATATGGTAGAACAGGCTAAAAAGTACTCGTCAGGTTTTGAAGGTGGGGTAATCTATCATACAAATAGTCCTGAGTTGGCTAGCCAGTACTCTAGGGTGTTTACTGAGGCTGGTGTTACAAACTTTAAGTTTGTGATTACTCCAATAAAAGATTGAGGTGTGTATCGTGAATGATCGAATTAAAGAATTAGAACAGATATTAGGCGGTGAATTAGAAAAAGAACATGGCAGGGTTATTCCTGGCGTGGAGAAGGCATCAACGCGTGAGGTAATTTATTTTTCCGACGATGGTAAAAATAAGTTTAAGAAGCAATTTAAAAAAATAACGTGTTTCACTGAGCGGCCTAACGCAACATGTGGAGGTGTTAATGAGGCTGGGTGTAACATTACCCCTCCTGATGGCCCGTTGTTTCATGCTGTGGTTTATCATGGTGACCTTGTTGGCTGGAAGAAAGATATCGAAGAGGGAGCAAATGGATTGAATTTACTTCTTGCAAAAGTTGAGGGTAAACAGTTTATTGTTTCGGATGGTCGTGCATTCCTATTGTCAGAGTGTAAAGTTGAGTTCACCTAAATTAACTTTTACACACCACCCAATATGAGGTTTAAATGGCTAGGGAAGGCACATCATCAGTTTTGTGCCCATCAGGTGGCTGAGTAGCCCATCGGTAATTTTGACAAACAGCGCATTAGGCAAAAAAAGAACATAGAAGGAAGCGGCCTATCCAAGCCGCTTCTCTTATTTGTGCAACAAACCGATGGTCAGCAGTCAGTAAATAAAAGTATATTAATAATACGATACGAAACTCAATGGCGGGAGCTTTGGTGATGCGTTTAAAGACAGCCTGCTGGCCAATATTCAGGGGCAGGTAGGCAAATAGATGGAGGCGGAACAAGAGGTCTATGAGCAGTGGGATTACAAACACAGTTCACTCAATCCCATCGCTATGGCCGTCATCGCGATAGCTGCATCCGCGTTAACGTATGGTGCAGCCAGCAGTATGGTAGGAGGCATGGCTGGCGCAACAGCGGGCTCTGGTTCCGCAATGGCGGCTGGCGCTGCCACCACAACCACCGTTGCAGGTGTGACGACAACAACCAGTATTGCTGCTGGTTGGGCTAATGCCATGATGGCAACAGGGCTCTCTTCGCTAGCAGGGGTGGGAGCTACCAGCATTGTCAATAATGGCGGTGATTTGCGTATGGTACTGAAGGATGTCACCAGCGAAGAGAGCCTGAAAGCTGCTTTGATAGGAGCGGCGACCGCTGGGTTGGGTGTATACACTGACGGTTGGGGAAGAGAGTTGACCGCAGAAGGTAATTTTAAGCTGGTTGATATTAATGAGCGTTTGGGCGCGTATGCGCTGAATACGGGGGTAAAGGGTGCATTAACGGCGGAAAATAGTAAAGATTGGCTGGTTACCTCAACAACAGGTGCCATGTCGGAAATCTATGAGTTTTCAACAGGCCGAGGACCTGATGTGAGACCTGGTGTTGATCGGCCAGAGGGTCCTGTTGTTAACAAGCTCACGGGAGGTTTAGTGCCTGGTGTGCTGGTAGATGGTGGTTTGAGAGAGGGTAAAAACATTGGGCTTAATCTTGACGATCTAGCCACATGTGGAAAGTTATACTCGGTGTGTCATGGCACTGCAGTTAGTAATATTTTGAATGATGTACCGGGGTTTAATTCCTTTGCTACATTACATGATTCCTGGATGAATCAGCTGGAAAGTTACAAAGGTAGTGGGATGAATGCCTTTGAAAATATTGGTAGCATGCCTCCAGCCATGCTGATCAACTACGGGGCTCTTTATGATAAATATAGCCATCTTGTTAATAGTGAGGTTGGGGAATGAAAGTCTCTTGTTTTTTATTGCTAAGTATTCTTCTTATAGGATGTGCACCATCCTATAATGGCTGGGAAGGAGGGCGAGATTTCATTATAGGTAAAAAGATGAACGAGCTTAGCAATAAGCCTGGAGCTCTTTGGTCTCCGGCTAGCGACATTCACTCTTTCGATTATGTGGTTATAGAGGGGAGTGACTACCGTTATTATTTAACGTGGATAAGGACATGCAAATATTCTATTTTGGTTAGTTTGGATGGGGTTGTTAAATCATGGCGCTATGAGACTTCAGATAAACATGATTGCTATGTTTTTTGAGTGTGTTTAACTATCTCGATAGCAAGGGATGTGCAGGATGTCTGAAGTAAATAAGGCTATTGTTATAATGCTTGCGACTACCGCTGGATTGGCTGGCTGCGCTCCATCATAAGTTAGTTGGGAGAGAAGCCTTAACATGATGGTGGGGCAGGAATTTCAAAGGTATGTTGAGGCAAAGAATTTTTTGGTCACAGGTCAATAGAAATAGGGGTATAGATAAAACTGATGATAATTCGTGGGAAAGATACTGTTTTACTTGGGTGAGAGACTGTAAATACTCTGTATTGGTTGATGATAAAGGTATTGTTCGTTCTTGGCGTTATAAGCCAGCTAATAGAGAAGATTGCTACGATTCTTAACGTAAAAACATCTACCAGCTCATGATGCTTGGATGAATCAATTGATTGCGTTTAATGGAAGGGGGGCATTGGTTCAATGCCACCAGCCCTTTTCATTAACTACGGTGCGCTTTATGATAAATACAGCACTACAATAAAAGGAGCTGAAAATGTTGATAAAGAGTAATTTTTTCGTAGCGCTGGTTTTTATTTCGGGTGGATTGGCTGGCTGTGCACCGTCATATTCAGTTTGGGAAGGCGCAATGGATCAACGAGTAGGGAGGAATTTTAATAATTACTATAACAATCCCACTGGAACATTTTGGGCTCCACTTTACTCTAATAGAGAAAAAAGATTTGCAGACAAAATTGTCGATGAACAAACTTGGGAAAGATATTATCTTACTTGGATGAAGCAGTGCAAATACTCCGTACTGGTTGATGACAAAGGCATCATTCGCTCTTGGCGTTATGAGACAGACGACAGAGGTAGTTGCTACGTCTGGTAACCACTCTTCTGAGCAAGTAGCGATACAGGGTTGCTGCACGGTGGCGACCTCTCTGCGGTGCTCAAAGACCTTGGCAGCAGCGCCAATATCAAGCAATTGGCGACGGCGGTCGCGACAGCGGGAGCGCTAAGCGGCTTTGACCAGTGGGCAGGGCTCGACAGTGCGGCCAAGCAAGCCAACAACCCCTTTGCCCAACCGGGTGCAGCGGACTTGATGAGCTGGGACACCTTCAATCGGGTAACCGGCCACGCCACCCTGAGTGCAGGTATAAATCGCACCATCAACGGTGGCAGCTTTGGCGATGCGTTTAAAGACAGCCTGCTGGCCAATATTCAGGGGCAAGTGGGCAAGTCAGTGGCTGGGGTTATCGGCGATAACGGCAATGCATTGGGCGAAGCTGGCAAGACCATCGCCCACGGTGTCACCAGCGGCGCGATCTCTGAAATCACCGGCGGCAAGTTTGCCGCAGGCGCTGCAGGCGGCGCCATGTCTGAGCTGGCCAGCAATTGGAGCCTGGGCGCCTTTGGTGGCAACGAGGAGTATCAGGTTGCGCTGAACAAGGTGTTAGGTGGGTTAGCAGCAGCGGCCGTCACTGGTGATGAAAACCAGTTTGATACCGGCGCTGACCGAGCAGAGACGGTATATAGGTATAATGCGATGGCTCATACCCTAGCCGCACTGAAAGCGCGCGATCCTGAGCGATTTGCCAAGTTGATGGAGGCCAAACAAGAGCAGTTCAAAGCTTGTGGTGAATCTGCGGAGTGTAAAAATGCCGCGATAGCCAGTTTCAGTGTGTTGGGTCTCCCAGTGCTATCACCAGAACTGCTGCTGGCAGCAGGGATTGGCGGCAGTGCCAGCAGTTTCCAATTGTGGGCAAACGGTGGCGATCTCAGTAAGGTAGATGCCGGTGATGCAGTATTTGCGGCATATTTGAGCGCTGCTACAGCGGGCTGGGGATTTTGGTCAACCGTAGGTGCTAACGGTGCTGGTGGTGCCTATATGAGCTATTTAAAGGGAGAAGATCCTCTCGTTGGCGGGGTGGCTAGTGGTGTGGGTGCCAGTATTGGCTACGGCGTGGGCAAGGTAATCGAAACTCCACTGAACGGGATATTCAACCCAAATTGGAAAAACTACGAGTGGATAGATTTAGGTTTGGGCATTAGTAAGCCATTAGAAGCTAGCTCAATTCCGAGTATTGCTGGTAACGCTTCTAACTCTTGGTTCTCTGAAGTATCTTCCGAATTAACTAAAAAAGAGACAGGGAAGGTGATGGATAACGATGAATAATCTTATGCGTGTCATTTATTTTTTATTCGTGATAGCCATAGGGACATGCTTGACTGCTATAGGCTTTGGTGTGGGAGGTGTGGCTGTAAAGATACTCACATATATACTTCATGGAGCGGCCTTTGATGCGTGGATAGTATTTTTATTTTTTTTAAAAAAAGGTTTTGTGGCAGGATTGGTTATTAGTCTATGTGTGGCATTACTTTCTTTTTATAAAAGCAGGAATTTGCCAAGCAGGTTTAAGTAGGTTGGCTGATCCGATTCCATTACGAGAGAGGAGCAAGGCCGAAATTCACTCAGAGCACCGTCGGTAACCTTGCAAACTCGATTGTTTCTGAGTTCAGCTCCGACATGTCTAAAAACCAGTCTAATGCTGGAGTATCTGATGAAAAGTAAGTTATTTTTTTGTAGTCTATTTTTTATATCATGGGCGTTTCAATGTTCTCAGCGCCATTAATGTTATTTGCCGTTGGAATAGTTATCAAGAGCATTAAATCTCTACGAGATGGTGCTCCATTTATAATTGACGATGCATTTATAAGCCTGGTCATTGGTCATGGTATAAAAGGTGGTGTGATTATTGGTCTTTCAGTAACCATACTTCTTATCTTTAAGCATAAAAAACAATAATGTTTAATTTGTGTTACGCCAGAAAGGTGAGCCTCAAATTAGTTGGAATGGTACCTTTCGATTCTAAAATTGGATCTGGTTATGGGGTGAACACTGTAGAGGGAAAAGATGAAAAGTAATATTTCAATATTTTTTTTTGTTCTTTTCTATGGTGATCTTGCCAGTATTGATGGGGGCTTTAGGTTTTTTAGTGCTCGGGGTAATACTTAACGGATATCTATATTTTAGATATGAGATTCCATTCTCAATCGACTATGAGCTGTGGGGGTTTGCAATCAAAGGTAGTATTGTTGGTTTGGTTGGTAGTGTTTTAACAATTATCATGTTTTTTTTAAGGCGATGGAGACAAATGTAGAAATGTTTTGCGACAACAATAAGCGCTTGGATAAGCCCGACTATTGGTGATTTCTCCAATTAGTTGAAATAGTGCCTTTCGATAAAGGCACCTATAACTTTCGGGTGCGGCAGACTTGATGAGCTGGGACACCTTCAACCGGGTGACCGGCCACGCCACCATCAGCGCAGGCATCAACAGCACCATCAATGGCGGCAGCTTTGGTGATGCATTTAAGGGCAGCCTGCTGGCCAATATTCAGGGAGACATGGGTCACGTCTGCTTGTGGATTGGTTTAACCAAAACGGGAAATGGTGATTTACCTATCGAGCAAGTAACAAGGACCTAAGTTAATTATTTTAACGCACTTAAGAAAAAATATAATGAAGGCTGTGTCAGTTTTGTTTTTGTCAATTTTTATACTTGGTTGCGCCACCAAGCGAGAAGTGCCAAAATATACGCCTAAAGCAATAAAGGCTTTTGTTGATATATGTTATAAAAACACACCAGATTTCAATGTGGACAACATTGAAAAAACATCTAGAAATTGGGGTGTGAGATTTATACCCATCAACTTTGGTGAGGATGACAAGATTTTGTTATTTGCAACTAAAGATGGGGAAATGATTGTAGAGCTTAAAAGAATTGACCTGTTGGGATATCTAAAGTCGACACGCTGTCGTCTAGACACCCCTTTTAACAAAAAATACGATATGAGAGCGGCATTTTTTAATGAAATAACAAAAAACTTAGAAAAGGATGGTTTGAAATATGAAGTCGGATATGATTTTCTTACTGGATTAACTACAAATGTATCAACGAAAATCAATGGGAAAAGTGTTGATATATTCTATGATGCAAGAGCTAGCGAAATGTTCTTCATCCAGTCAATGCTATAAAGAAATTGTTTGTGTGATTCATAGAGAGCATTTCACTATGATATGATGCTATGAGCAGGGAAATTCAGCAAAGATTACTGTGTGAGTACGCCTCTAAGAGGAAACCGGTAACGCAAAAGAACATAGAAGGAAGCGGCCATCTGGCCGCTTCCTTCTTATTTTTTCGGTAATTCATCAGTCACAAACTCAGCCCACGCATCCATCATGGGCCGACGTTGGTCCAGCAGGTCAGTACGGTGGTAAGCAGCTTCAACCTTGTTCTGCACTGTATGAGCTAACGCTCGTTCAGCGAGATCTCGTGCGTAGCCCTGCTCACTGCACCAGTCTCGAAAGCTGGAACGAAAGCCATGAGCCGTTGCCATTCGGCCAGGAGTACAGCTCTCCGCTTTGGCCCTTCTCAGAAACATCGTCAGCACTGTGTCTGAGAGTGGTACTTGGTCTCTGGGAGAAGGGAATACCAATTCGTCATGTAGTCCCCTTAACCCCTTCAGGATCTCAACGGCACGCAGAGATAACGGAACACGATGTTGTTGCTTGGCTTTCATACGCTCGGCTGGTAGGGTCCAGATCTTTGCTTCCAAGTCTACTTCTGACCACTTCATGGCTCTGACTTCACCTGAGCGGCAAGCCGTCAGGATCAAGTACTCCAGCATGGAGCGGGTTACATCGTACTGTTGCGCTGTTCGCAGATGCTTTTGCACAAAGGCGGGGATATCACGCCAAGGCATTGCAGGCTGGTGTTCTACCCGCACGGATTTGCTGGGTTGGGCCGGTAGTAAGTGACCTACCACATCCACCGGGTTTGCAGAGGTATAGCCGTGAGCCCATGCCCAAGCCATCACTGCGTGTAGGCGCTGTTTAACACGGCTTGCCGTTTCCGGGATCGTCAGCCATATCGGTTGCAGGACTGAAGCGATATGAGCTGGGGTAATCGCATCAATCGAGATTGCGCCAATGGTAGGAAAGGCATATTGCTCCAATGTGGTGATCCATTGCTTACCGTGTTTGGGGTTCTTCCAACCTGGTAGCAAGCTTTTGTAGACCAATCTGGCAGATGCTTCCAAGGTCGGGATCTTCGGTTTGTTCTGCTCCTGCAGCCGGACCTCTAGCGGATCTAGATTATTCGCCAGCTGTTCCCGCATTGCCTGTGCGCCTCGAGTTGCGTCAGCGATGGAGATCTCGGGATAAGTCCCGAGGCCAGCATTACGTCGTTTCTTCGTTAGTGGGCTGACATAGCGGAATACCCACTTGCCTCTGCCCTTGGCTGTAGAAGGGTGTAGCGTCAAGCCTGTAACGCCACCGTGAGCAAGGGGTTTATCTTCAGGCTTGATGTTACGAGCTTTGGTATCGGTGAGGATTGCCATCAGGGAACCTCCTTGAGAATTGAATATGCCACGCAGTATGCCACCAAGCATGCGCAGTGGTAATATATGATTGGGATGGATTGGACAATGCTTGGTTCTAACTTACTGATAGCAAATGGTGTGTTGGATTTTTGTGGAGTTGATTGGACTTGATTGCGGCGGGCACCTCCTCCGCCATATTCAAAGAGAAAGCCCAAGCTGTCACCCGCTTGGGCTTTTTCGTATCTACGGTTTCTGGCCGAAAATGGTCTTGAAAGAAGGCGCCGACAAAGCGCCCCGGCACTTTATGTCCTAGACCAGAATGACCTGCACATCTCTGGCTTTGATCTGCTCGATAACCTCTTTATCCGCATCCTTGCCGGTGATCAGAATGTCGATCTTGCTGGCGGCGCAAAACAGCATGCCTGCCCGCTGTCCCACTTTGCTGCTGTCAGCCAGTACCACCAGCCGGCCGACGTGGTTGAGCATCTTCTGCTCCGCCATGGCTGTCAGCATATCCATCTTGTAGAGACCATCTGCGGTGACACCCTTGCCGCTGGTAAACATCCAGTGCCCGGCATAGAGGGAGGAGATCTCGTCCTGCGGTGCCAGGGTGATGGATTGCGACTTGTTGTATTGACCGCCGATGATCACCACACCGTCATGGTCATTCTCGATCAGGTAGTTTGCGAGCGGGAAGTAGTTGGTGATGACCTGAACATCCTGCCCGCAGATCTCCTGACCCAGCACGAAGGCGGTGGAGCCACAGTTGATGACCGCGCTTTCCCCCGGTTTGATCAGGGCTGCTGCCGCCTGGGCGATGCGCACCTTTTCGCTGTGATTGAGGCTTTCATTGCTGTCGAGCGGAGACCAGTGGGCCTTTCTGGCCTGCATCAGGGCTTCGGCCCCGTTGCGCACCTTGCGCAGCTTGCCGGAGTCATTGAGCTTGTTGATATCGCGGCGCGCGGTGGCCGGAGAGATATCAAAGGCTTGCATTATGCTGTTGACCGACAGATGACGTTTCTGATTGAGCAGTTCCAAAATGGCGTTATGGCGATGTGCTTCTGTCATATCATGCCTAATGATGATTGAATCTGATTGGGTGGTGATTATATCGCGCATAGGTGTGGATGACAGCAACCTTGTTAACTCTTCTGATAATGAGCCTTCAGGCGATTGCCAGACCGGCTTGCCGAGCGTGTTCGACCAGTCGCCCCTTGGCCGTTTTCAGCTTGCTGGCCCACTCTTCATCCTTGGCCCACATCTCCAGCACCAGGGGGCCGTTGTAACCGATTTTTGCCAGCGTGTGGAAAATGGCTGCAAAGTCGACCTCTCCCTCGCCAATGACCAGATCACGGAACTGCCCGCTGCAATCTGCCGTTACCTTGCGGGTGTCTTTGAGGTGGATCTGCACGATATGGTTCGCACTCAGTTGCAGCTCGGTGCAGATGTCATAGTTCCAGCCGGTGATATTGCCGACATCCGGATAGGCCATAAAGTAGGGGGAGGGGATCTGCTTTTTCAGCACCTCGAATTTGCTGAGGGAGTTGAGATAGGGGGTATCCATGATCTCCACACCCAGCATGATGCCTGCCCGTTCCGCCATTTTGGCTGCCGCCTTCATCCCGTCGATGAAGTGGCGGTGGGTCTCGTTGCTTTGCGGTTCGTAATAGACGTCGTAGCCCGCCAGCTGGATGCAGCGAATGCCGAGCTTGTACGCCAGATTGATCGCTTTTTCCATGATGATGGCCGCCTGCTTGCGGATGGCCGGATCCTGCGAACCAAACGGAAAGCGGCGATGGGCGCTCAGGCACATGGAGTGCAGCGGTAAGCTGTGCTGCTCGCACAGGCGTCTGAGCCGATAGATTTCGCTATCTGACCAGTCGAGCCGTTGCAGTTTTTCATCTGATTCATCAATGGATATCTCGATGAAATCAAAGCCAAGCTCCTTGGCCGACAAAATTTTCTCTTGCCACTCCAGTGCAGAGGGCATGGCTTTTTCATAAAGGCCGAGGCGTAAGGCATGGTCAAAGTGGTGCATACAAGCTCCTGCATTCAGATAGGGAAATAGCGGTTCAATACCTCGAGGATACCGCCCTCGTCATTGCTCTCGCGGGTGACCCGGTTGGCCATCTGTTTGACCTCCTGCTCGGCATTGGCCATGGCGATGCCCATCCCCGCGAGGCAGAGCATGGAGGTGTCGTTGTGGTTGTCGCCGATGGCGACCAGTCGTGCCGGGCTGATCCCTTGCTGGTCCAGATACTCCTGCAGTCGCGATCCCTTGCTGTTGCCACGGCGGGCAAAATCAACCCGATTGGCCCAGGACTGTTCACCACTGAAGTGTTCGCGTACCCAAGGGTGATGTGAGAAGGCCTGAATGGCGGTGATCTCTCCCTCGGCCACGAACTTCCAGACATGGCTGCTGTTGGCCAACTCCTCTTCAAACGAGTCAACACTGGCTACCTGCGGCTGGATAGGCGGCGCAAAGCTGCTGGCCCACTGCTGCAGGGCCGCCACGTAGCGTACCGGCTGATGAACGGAGTAGACCATGCGGTCAGTGACATACATGACGAGGTTGAGCCGGTGCTCCTTTGCCAGCGCGATAAAGCGTTGTGCCAGCTGATGGGGAATGGCGTTCTCCGCCAGTACGGCACGTTGGTCGTAGTCGTAAACGTAGGTGCCGTTGCAGCAGATGATGGGAGTAGTCAGTCCCAATTCGTGGTGATAGGGGTGGGCGGCCGTGTGGTGTCTGCCGGTGACCAGTATGACGGTGGTCTGCTCCTTGATCCTCATAATGGCCTCTTTGATGGCCGGCATGATGGTGTGAGCACTGGTCAGGGTGGTGCCATCGAGATCGAGGGCCAGGGCGTGATAGCGCATCGTCTGATCTTCTTGTTATCCGGTGAGGTGGGGGCAATAGAGGGGGTGATTGAGATGACGCCTTGCTGGCCCATCTCCATCACCCTCCCTCGTATTACCCGACGTCTGACAGGTCGTGCTTACAGGAAAGATTTGTAAGGCAGCTCCGGCTCGTCGATGAAGATGTCATCGAACCCGCGCGGGTGCTGGTAGTGCAGCTTGCTCTGGTCGGTCGGGAAGGTGTATTTGCCACCGACTTGCCAGAAGAAGGGGCTGAAGCGATAGCCGAGGCGATCTTTTTTCATGTTCCAGAGCACTTCGATCTCGCGGGGATCGCTTTGGAAGTTGGCCCAGATATCGTGGTGGAACGGGATCACCACCTTGGTGTTGAGGGACTCCCCGGCCCGCAAGATGTCTGATGAGGTCATCTTGTCGGTCACGCCGCGGGGGTTCTCGCCATAAGAGAGCAGCGCCACATCGATCTGGTAGTCATTGCCATGCTTGGCGTAGTAGTTGGAGTAGTGAGAATCACCCGAGTGGTAGAGGTTGCCCCCGGATGTCTTGACCAGATAGTTCACTGCCCGATCATCCATGCCATCCAGAATGCTCTTGTCGGTGGAGGAGACCCCCGCCGGCAGGGTGACCAGCGCGGTACGGTCAAAGGCATCGAGTACCTGGATCACGATATCGCCCACCGGGATCTCGTCACCTACGCGGGCCACCACGCAACGCTCGGCAGGCACCCCCCAGCGCAACCAGAGGTCGACACAGGCTTTCGGGCCGATGAACTTCACATGCTCACCACAGTTTTGCAGCACGGCAGCCGCCACATTGACGTCGATATGGTCGGCATGATCGTGGGTAGCGAGCACTGCATCGATATCTTTAATCCCGAAAGGATCGAGCACGAAAGGTGAGGTTCTCAGGTTGGGTTGCAGCTTGCGCACGCCCCCCATCCGCATCATCTGGTGCTGCTTGTTCATGTAGGGATTACCATGGGTTCGCTTGCCCGTGCCGCACCAGAAGTCGATGGAGATGTTGGTATTGCCGGCAGACTTCAGCCAGATACCGGTGCAACCCAGCCACCACATGGCGAAGGTATTCGGTTTGACCTCTTCCTGCTCAATCTCTTCATTCAGCCAGGTGCCCCACTCGGGGAAGGTGTTGAGGATCCACGATTCACGGGTGATTTCTTCAATCTTGCTCATCTCACATACCTTTCTGATTTGGATGGTTCACACAGTGGTGATTCATCGGGTGATGACATGACTTGCATGGTTGCGAGTCAGTGATTTGCTTTGATTGCTTATGACTATATTACTTGCATTTGTGATTATCAATGATTGTGGTGATTGTTTTGTGAGATTAATTGCGGCATATCACAATCAAGAGATGAGTACATTTTTAAGTGATTGTATTTATTGGATTTACTTGTTTTTTGTCTATTTATAGGGATTCTTTGAATCCTTTTATGCAGCTTTTAGTGCCCTTTTAACCGAAATTTTACATCCAGATGGTGGAAAAAAGAGATTCTCCCGACCTCGATCTTCATCACAATAAATCACGCTGTGATTATGTATGATTATTTTGAATTTGATAGTGAGTGGTGGCAGTTGAATCTGCTCGCGGGGCGTCAGGTAAAGCAATGCCCATATGAATGGTGAGATGTCCGCACCAATCCAATAGCCATGAGTTGTCCTCATCTGGACGGAGCATAAATATGGAAACCCTCTACAACGCTTTTTACATCTTTTACAGTCAGGTGATGACCAAGGCACCCCTGCTGTTGGGGCTGGTGACCTGTATTGGCTACCTGTTGCTCAAGCAGGATGGCACGACGGTCGTCAAGGGGACGGTGAAGACCATCGTCGGTTTCATGCTGGTGCAGGTGGGCGCCAGTACGCTGGTGGCCGGCTTCAAGCCGGTGGTGGACAAGATTGCGGAATATCATCACCTCACCGGTTCAGTGATTGACCCCTACACCACCATGATGGCGACCATGGAAACCATGGGAGAGAACTACTCCTGGGTCGGATATGCGGTATTGCTGGCCCTTGCCCTCAATATTCTGCTGGTGTTGCTGCGGCGCTATACCGGGATCCGCACCATCATGCTGACCGGCCACATCATGTTTCAGCAGGTAGGTCTGATCGCGGTCTTCTATATGGTGATGGGGGCCTCGATGTGGGAAACCATCCTCTATTCCGCCGTCATCATGGCGCTCTATTGGGGGATCTCCTCCAACATCATGTTCAAGCCGACTCAGGAAGTGACAGGCGGGGCGGGGTTCTCCATCGGCCACCAGCAACAGGTCGCTTCCTGGATTGCCACCAAGGTGGCTCCGAAACTGGGCAATAAAGAAGAGAGCGTCGATCACCTGAAGCTGCCAAAGTGGCTGCACATCTTCCACGACAGCATCACGGCGACCGCCATCGTGATGACCATCTTCTTCGGTATCATCCTGCTCTCGTTTGGCCTCGATAATCTGCAACAGATGGCGGGCCAGACTCACTGGTCCATCTACATTCTCGAAACCGGTCTCAAGTTTGCGGTCGCCATTCAGGTCATCGTGGTGGGGGTGCGGATGTTCGTTGCCGAACTCTCCGAGGCCTTCAAGGGGATCTCCGAACGGGTCATTCCCAACGCCGTCCTGGCAATCGATTGCGCCGCTATCTACGCCTACTCGCCGAATGCCATGGTCTTTGGCTTCATGTGGGGGGCTATCGGTCAGTTCCTTGCTGTGCTTGCCCTGCTGGCATTCCAGGCGCCCATCATGATTATCCCGGGCTTCATTCCCATGTTCTTCTCCAACGCCACCATAGGGGTGTTCGCCAACCACTTTGGCGGCTGGCGAGCGGTGATGAAGATCTGCTTCGTCATGGGGATCATCGAGGTGCTTGGCTCTGCCTGGGCTATCCACCTGTTCGCGGTCAATGGCACCAGCTTCAATGGCTGGATGGGGATGGCTGACTGGGCGCTGGTATTCCCGGTGATCATGCAGGGCCTCTCGCTGTCATCCCTGTTCTTCGTGGTGTTACTGGCTGGCGCCGGGCTTTATATGTACTTCGCTTCCCGCACCCTGCGCATGGAAGAGGATATGGCTGTCCCGAGTGCTGCCGTGGCAGAAGACGCGGCCGATCTGCCAGCCTCGCCAGTCGAGAGTGCCAAAGGGGGGCATGCAGTGCGGATCCTGGCGGTATGCGGCAACGGTCAGGGCTCATCCATGATGATGAAGATGAAGATCGGCAAGTTTCTCGAACAGCGTGGCGTGCCCCATGTCATGGATTCCTGCGCCGTTGCTGATTACAAAACCAAGCTGCAGACCACCGACATCATCGTCTCTTCCAAGCATCTGGCCGGCGAGATGAGCCCCGGTGAGGGCAAATTCGTGCTGGGTGTGCAGAACATGCTCAACCCCAATTCGTTTGGTGATGAACTGCTGGGCATCATCAAGAACAACTTTGCAAATTAAGCCGATGAGCCTCGCTGCACTCGGCAGCGGGCAAGGAGAACAAGATGAAATTCAAACAATCGCTGATGGAAAACAACTCTGTATTGCTCAACGCTGCCGCCAGCGACTGGCGCGGCGCCATCAAACTGGGCACTGACATGCTGATCCGCTCCGGTGCCGTGGAGTCTCGCTACCACGATGCGATCATCGGCAGCATTGAAAAAATGGGGCCCTATATCGTGATTGCTCCCCAGTTTGCGATGCCCCATGCGAGGCCGGAGGATGGAGTCAATCGCACGGCGTTTGCACTGGTCACCCTGACTACGCCGGTGAAATTTGAAGGGGAAGAGGAGCCGGTGGACGTACTGGTAACGCTGGCGGGCAGTACCTCGGATGAACACATGGAGGGGCTGATGGAGGTGACTCAGGTGCTGGAGGATGAAAACAGCGAGAGCGGGATCAACCTCGACAAGCTGCGAGCGTGCCAAAGCACGGCAGATGTATTCAACGTCATTGATCAGGCGCTGGCGCAAGTGGTCTGAGGCACTCAACGCGGCCCGCAAGGGGCCCAGGAGAACGAAATGTACAACTCATTGAAAGAGGCGGTACTGGAGGCCAACCTGCTGTTGCCCCGGTACGGTCTGGTTACCCTGACCTGGGGCAATGTATCCCAGATTGATCGCAGCCTGGGCGTGGTGGCCATCAAGCCATCGGGGGTCTCTTACGACAATATGACCGTTGACGATATCGTGGTCGTTAATTTGGAAGGCCAGATCGTCGATGGGCATTTATCCCCGTCCAGTGATACCGCAACCCATCTGGTTTTATATAAAGCGTTTAAAGGTATTTCCGGTATTGTGCACACCCATTCCCGTCATGGCACTATTTGGGCGCAGGCGGGAATGGATATTCCAGCCTTGGGTACCACACATGCCGATTATTTCTATGGCGATATTCCCTGCACCCGTCCGCTGACCGAAGATGAAATCCGCGTTGACTATGAAAAAAATACCGGCAAGGTCATTGTCGAAGAATTTCAGCGTCGGGATCTGGATCCGCAGGCCTTGCCAGGCGTGGTCATCACCGGTCATGCCCCCTTCTGCTGGGGCAAGAGTGCGCTGGATGCGGTGCACAATGCGCTGGTGCTGGAGGAGGTCGCCACCATGGCGCTGGCAACCAGAGCGTTGAATCCGGCTATCCATATTGCGCAGGAGTTGTCTGACAAACACTATTTCAGAAAACATGGTGAGAATGCCTATTACGGCCAGCGTTAATTAGTCGACCCGTTATTTAAATTGCCCATCTATTTATATTAGTGACGTCAGGTTGTGGCCCTTTATCGACTTTAAATCAATGGGCCAATAAATCCTGCCAAGGTTTTAAATTGAGGAAATATAGTATGACCAAACCCATGTTACAGATTGCTCTGGATTCTACCGATCTTGCTACCGCCGTGGATATTGCCGATCGCGTTGCCGGTTATGTCGAGGTGATCGAGGTCGGCACTATTCTGGCCTTTGCGGAAGGCATGTCTGCGGTAAGCACCATGCGCGAGCGTCATCCTGATCACATTATCGTGTGTGATATGAAGACCACAGATGGTGGTGCCATTCTGGCTCGCATGGCCTTCTCGGCCGGAGCTGACTGGATCACGGTATCGGCCGCCGCACATGTCGCTACCATTGCTGCCTGCAAGAAAGTCGCGGACGAGTTTGGTGGGGAGATCCAGATCGAGATCTATGGCAACTGGACGCTGGATGATGCCAAACAGTGGGCCGATATGGGGATCACCCAGGCTATCTATCACCGCTCGCGGGATGCCGAGTTGGCCGGGGTCAGCTGGACGCAGGCCGATTTGAGCAAGATGCGGGCACTCTCCGAGCTGGGGCTAGAGCTGTCGATCACCGGCGGTATCGTGCCGGAAGATATCCATCTGTTTGAAGGGATTAGGGCCAAGACCTTTATCGCCGGACGGGCACTGGCATCGGAAAGCGGTCAGGCAACCGCAGAAGCGTTGCGCCGAGAGATAAGCAAATATTGGTAACAGGAACAGGTTATTAGCGGATAAAGGCCCCGGAAATACTCCGGGGCCTTGTCGCTGCAGGGGTTAGATCCGCCCCTGATAGCGCAGGGGGAAGCGGCCCTGACTGTCGGGCTGGCCGAGGAAGGGGAGCCCTTGCTGCATCTGCGGTGGCAGTGCCGGGCCCGGTTTCAGGGTGCCCTGGAACAGGTATTGGCCGTTGGGTTGCAGCTCGAGGCGACCTATGGTCTGCACCGCATCGGAGCCCTGCTTGAGTTCAGCCACCAGTTTGGAGTCGAGGCAGGTGAGTTTCAGCTCGGGGTCAGCCAGATCCAGCTTGCCCGCCGGGGTATCGGCACTGGCGTTGTACCAGTCGAGGTTGCCGTAGAGGTTGTCACACCAGGGGTTGCCCTGGGCAAATTGCTCCACTTTAAGCTGCAGCTGGCCGCTGACGGTGATCGGGATCGGCAGGCGCATCGGCACCCGGCTCATCAACCAGGGGGCGGGGGCGTTGAGGGTTAGATCCCGGCCGAAGGCGGCGCCATTCCAGCCGACAACGCCCTGACCATTGAGGCCGTTGCGATCGCCAAAGCGAATGGCCACTTCGGGGGCGAAGCGCAGCAGCGACCAGCCGTTGAGATCCCAGCGCAGCTGGTTCACCGATTCGCTGGCATATTGCAGTCGGGCAATCTGGCCACTCCAGAGGGTGCCGCTCACCCCTTCCAGTTTCAGCAGGTTGGCAACGTTGGCAGGCAGCGGCAGATGGCGAGCCACCAGTGCCGCGGGCAGGGTGGCCAGCAGGAAGATCAGATAGGCGGCCAGAAACAGGCTGGCAATCAGGATGCGTTTTTTCATTGTGGACGACTCAATTGCAAACGTCTGACCTTGACCAGACCCGGGGCCAGATCCTCGCGGGCGATCTCGATGATTTGAACCTGAATGCCGTGCTGCTCCACCAGAGTGGAGAGCCAGAGCAGCAAGTCATCGAACTGGACAGTGTCGATCCACACTTGCAACTCCTGCGCCTGGGGTTGCAGCCGGGCAATCTTGATCTTGTGGTTGAAGGCGGTGCGGTTGACCACCCCTTCCAGGGTGCCGCTGGTGTCGATCTGGCGACCCGAGCCCCCCTGCATGGCCAGCACCTCTTCACCCTTCTCCTTGAGCCAGGCGAGGGTCTGCTGCTGGTTCTGCACCTGCCGCTCCCGCTCCGCGATGCGGTTGGCGATGGGCTGCCAGACGCTCCAGTAGAAGAGACCGACCAGCAGCAGAACGCCGCCTGCGACCACCAACCGCTGTTCCCGTGCTGTGATGCCGTGCCACCAGCTCTGCAATTTTTCCATCATGATGATTTACCCTTGAGCACCAGTGCGCCCTCTACCTTGCCCTCGGTGCTGCGCACCTCGCCTTGCTGTACCTCGAATTGCTTGCCAGCCAGCTCACGGAACCGCTCGATCTCGGCAAAGCCTGGGGCGGTCACCTGCAGCCTCAGCTCGCGGCGACTGGCATCAAAGCGCATCACCTGTGGTTTCAGACCGGGTACTTCGGCAAAGGTGGGGGCCAGCTCGGTGAGCATCAGCAGCACGCCGTTTTGCGGGGCTTGTCCCATCTGTTGCAGATGCTGGTTCATCTGGCTGCGCACGTTCACGATGCGGCTCTCACCCGGGAAGATGCGGGTATAGACGGCACGGATCTCAGCTTTCAGCGCCTTGTCCTGCTCGGTGAGCTGATAAAGCTGCACCCCGCGCTGGCCGAGGGCCACCAGCAGCAACAGACCGGCGGTGATGGCTACCTTGCGCCACTGCAACCAGTAGCGGGCATATTCGGTCTGCGGCCGGTAGGGGCCGGTCAGCAGGTTGGCGCGGCAGGTGAGGGCCCCCTTGGCCAGCAGCAGCATGGGGAGTTCGGGCTCCGCCGTCTGCCAGTTGGCGGCGGCAATGGCGGGCACCGGGGTGTGGCTGTGGATGGTGACCGGCTCCGCTTCAGTCGCCAGCAAGATGGCCAGCAGCGGCTCGTCGGCGACGATCCCCTGACAGGGGCCCTGGCGTACCAGCCACTCGCTGCCGAGTTGCAGGGCAGACCAGCCATCAGCGGCCTGTGGCAGCGCCAACACATCGGGCAGCAGTTGCAGGCTCTTGAGGCCAGCGGCATCGAGCCAGCCGAGCCACTCAGCCATCTTCTGCCGATCCACCGCCATCAGGTCGACCTGTTGCCCTTCGTGGGCCAGCACCACCAGATGGAGCTCGTCCACATCGGAGGCGATCTGCTCCTCCAGCAGGTAGGGGAGGGCCGCCGCCGACTGGCGGTTGTAGCGACCCGGCAGGGTGACGCGCCGGAAGATCAGATCGCTGCCCGGCACTAGCGTGACCACGGGGCGGCCACCGGCCCGCTCCTGCAGCTCGCCCAGAGCATCGGCCGAGGGCAGGGTGCCGGAGGCGATGATCTCCTGCTCCTGACCGGACCAGACCAGCCAGTCCACGGGTTGTTGTTTATTGGTCCCCAGTCGGATGACCAGACTTTCGCTCACGCATCTCTCTCCTGCGATACCGGTTTGCAAAGGGCGTTGTGCGCCCTGGCAACCGGTGCGCAGCCCGCAGGCTGCATCCAACATCTCTCGTACCCGCAGGCGATGGCCTGCAGGTGCGCTGTTTATTCGGCGCCGCTACTGAGACGGCGCAGCATCACCAGTTTATTGTCCTTGCCCCGCTGGAACAGGGTTTCGAGCCAGGCCCGGTTGTCGCCGACCTCGGCCACGACTCGGGCTTCGAAGAAGTCGCTCTTGACCACCAGCGCCTCTTTCAGCCCTTTCACCGAATCGACCGGAGCGAGCATGTCTGTCATCAGCTTGCTCTCTTTCCACCCCTTCTGTGGCCGCTCGTTCAGTACTCGCTTGGCATCATCCAGCCCGATAGTGCCCAGATAGAGGGCGACCAGCAGTTCGGGGCGCTGGGGGGCAAGGGTATTGATATTGATCTTCAACTTGTCGCTTGGCAGGGTGCAGACATAGGGGGCTAGTTTGGCATAGACCCTGGCCGTCACCCCGCGCACCGCCCTCAGCTCGTCCTTGCCCAGCATCCACTGGTTGGCGGTCAGATAGGGTGGCTTGAGACCCTCGTAATAGGCGTCCTCTGCGCCAAGGCTGGAGACCAGCACAGTATCCTTGTCAGTCCAGTCACGGATGGCATCGGTGAGCTGGGCCGCCTCATAATCATCCATCGCCAGCTGCTTGAGCAGTTCGCGAAACACCTGCACCGGATAGGGCTGCTGAGCCAGCTCCTCGCCGCTCCCCGCCTTGGAGGCCACGCTCAGGCTGTTGAGGTTGAAGCAGGATTGCAGGTCGGTCACCTCGCCCTTGAGCTGGCCATCGTCCACCGGAAAGACAGTGTTCTTGCGGGCCCAGTTCTGGCTGAGGTTGACCACCTCGGGGTTGTCCTTGAAATCCTGCGTCAGCACCTTGCTCACCAGCGCTTCCGCCGAGAGGGCATACCACCATGCCTGTTTGCCGGTGGTGATGTTGGCGGTGCGGCGCAGCTCAAGCTGCAGGCGGCCGCTCATATTGCTGGCGATGATCACCATCACCGAGAGGATCAGCAGCACCACCAGCAGTGCCATGCCGCGCTGGTGACCGGGGGCGGCGAGATTAGCCCGCATTGGCGCCCCCTCCGTTCTGGCTGTCACCATTACCGCCATTGGTATTGCCGTTGCCGCCGTTGTTCCCGTTATTGCTGTTGTTGCCGCCCCCCTGGTCGGGGTTGCTGCTCTGGCTGTTCTCTTCGGCGCGCTGGCCACCGGCACCAATCAGGAACTGGCGGCGAATGGTGCCGTAATCTTCCAGATCCAGCTCCACTGCCAGCCCGTGGGGCAGCACGCTGCGCTGGCTCCACTCCTCTTTCCAGTTGCCCTTGTCGAAGAAGTAGAGGCGAAACGCCGTGACTCCCGCCAGCACCGGCTGGATGCGTGGCTCGGTGCCGATCACCGGATCTGGATAGAGGTAGCTCAGGCGCTCCAGTTTCTGATCCTTGAGGCGCCAGCCGACCCGCTGCAGATGGGAGCGGGGCAGCATGCCGTCCGGGTTGAGCCAGCCGCTGCGCATAAAGGCCATGCCCCAGTCATCGCTCTGCTGGCCGAACCGGGAAGCCGCCAGCAGCACCTTGTTGTTCTCCCCCTCGATGCGACCGCTGCGCGGCACCATCTGGGTGATATCTCGCTCCAGCAGGGTGAAGGCGAGCTGCAGTTCGTTGAGGCGAGCCTCCTTGCGCTTGGCTACCTCGTCGCTGGTGAGTACCCCCTGCAGCACCTGATAGGCGCCCATGCTGAGAGTGGCGAAGATGGCGATCGCCACCAGCATCTCCAGCAGGGTGAAACCGGCGTGACGGACGGGGCGAGGCGTGCGGGCGGAGAGCTGGGTCATCGGCTGATATAGGTCCGCATCATGGCGACCGGGTTCTCGGCCTTGGCCTCGGTGCGCACTTCCATATCGAGCGCCCGGAAGTTGTTGTCGGCGGTGGCAACGCCGCGATAGCGCCAGTACCAGGTACTGCCCGCCATCTGCTCATCCCCTTCCACCCAGCTGTCGCCGGGCCACTTGTTCTCGAGCTTCTGTTGCACCAGCTGGTTCTCTACCACCCAGGTGGCGAGTGTCTTCTGCTCCAGATAGTTGAGGGCCGAGAGGTGTTCGCTGGCGGTTTTCATTACCGCGAGACCCGCTATGGCAAAGACTGCCAGCGCCACCATCACTTCGAGTAAGGTCATGCCGCGGGCGTTCATTCGCTCACCTCTTCATCTTCATCGCCGGTGAGCAGGGTGAGGCGGCCGAACTCGTCCCCCTTGACGATGCGGGTGTAGCGGGCATCCTCATCCTGCTGGGTGAAGGTGAGCACGAACGGGCTCAGCTCGCCGCCTGGGAAGATGAGCAACTGCGGCGTGCGCTCCTTCTCGTCGCGCTTCTGTTCGGTTTTCTCGTCGGAGTCCGGCTGCCAGCCAAAGCCTTCCAGCTCCAGTGTCAGCGTCATGTCCTCGGCCAGTTGTACCGGCCCCAGCTGCTTGTCGCCAGTCAGGGCCAGCCACTTGCGATCCTTGGCCTGACGCTGCATAAACTGCCAGCCGTTATCCTCGATACGAATGCCCACCAGCCGACCATCCATCACCGCATACTCCTGCGCCAGCTGCAGCGTCGCCATCAGGCGACGCGCCTGCTTGTCCAGCTCTCTATCCCCTCTGGCGCCTCCCATGCTGAGAGTGACGGCGGTGGCCACTAGTCCCATCAGCATGGCGACCAGCAACACTTCCAGCAGAGTAAAGCCAGCTTGGCGAGTATGTTTCATCGCACAGCCCTTGAGCGAGTTGCTGCGACATCGTGCAACTCCATCAGCATGGCGGCACCACGCAACAGCACCTCCAGCAGGGTAAAGCCGGATTGGCGACGAGCAGATGGCGTAGCCTTCATTCAGGCTGCTCCAGCAAGGCGGAGTGAATGCGCTGGCGGCACATCACTTATTGGAAATCCTTCAGGTTCCAGTTGCCGATGTCGTCATCGGTACCGGCTTCGCCATCCAGACCCATGGAGAAGATGTCGATCTTGCCGAACTGGCCCGGGCTCAGCAGCTGGTAGGGGTTGCCCCAGGGATCTTGCGGCAGGCGCTTGATGTAGCCGCCATCGCGGTAGCTGCGCGGCGCCGGATCGATGGAGGGCTTGGTCACCAGCGCGTCCAGACCCTGTTCGGTGGTCGGGTAGCGGTTGTTGTCCAGCTTGTACATGTCGAGGGCGTTTTCCAGCGCCACGATATCTGAGACCGCTTTCTGCTGGTCAGCCTTCTCCTTGTTGCCCATCAGGTTGGGCACCACCAGACTGGCCAGAATGCCGAGGATCACGATGACCACCATGACTTCCAGCAGGGTAAAACCGGATTGACGACGTTTGTTCATGAGTTGCTCCGTAACGAATGAGATGGGATGGCCCATCAGAGAGTGATCACTGGGTGGGTTCGACGGGCCGCCAGCGGCGCCACCGAACACCGGAAACTTACATATTCACCATATTGTTGAGCTCGAGGATCGGCTGCAGGATCGACATCACGATAAACAGCACCACCCCGGCCATGGAGACCACCAGCATGGGTTCGAACACCCCGAGGGCGATATTGACCTGGGATTCAAACTCCCGATCCTGGTTGTCCGCCGCCCGCTCCAGCATGCTGTCGAGCTCGCCGCTCTGCTCGCCGGAGGCGATCATGTGCAGCATCATGGGCGGGAAAATCTTTGTCTCGGTCAGCGATTTGCGCAGACTGGTCCCTTCGCGCACCCGTTCGGCGGCCTCGAGAATGCGCATTCTGGCAAAGTCGTTGGAGAGCACTTCGCCGGAGATCTTCATCCCCTCCAGCAGCGGCACCGCACTGGCGTTGAGGATGCTTAAAGTGCGGGCGAAGCGGGCGGTGTTGAGACCGCGACTGACCCGGCCAATCACTGGCAGGCCGAGCAGCACCTGATGCCAGCGTCGGCGACGCTTTTCATCGGTGAGCCACCAGCGCCAGACAAAGCTGCCGAGGAAGATCAGCAGCAGGAACCAGAGGCCGTAGGCCTGCATCAGTTCGCTGGTACCGATGAGAAAGCGGGTGGTGCCCGGCAGCTGCTGGCCCATGTGTTCAAACTGGGCCACCACCTTGGGCACCACGGCGGTGAGCAGGATCGAGATAACCCCGATGGCGACACAGGTGAGCACGATGGGGTAGATCATCGCCTGCAGCAGCTTGGTGCGCATATGCTGGCGCTGCTCGGTGTAGTCGGCGAGGCGGTTGAGCACCTTCTCCAGATGGCCCGATTTTTCACCGGCCGCCACCATGGAGCGAAACAGCTGGTCGAACACATGGGGAAAGGCCCCCAGCGAGTCGGCCAGCGAATAACCTTCCACCACCTTGCTGCGCACGGTTGCCACCAGAGAGCGCAAGTGGGCTTTTTCGCACTGCTCGGCCACCGCCTTGAGCGCCTCTTCGATGGTGAGACCGGCCCCCACCAGGGTGGCCAGCTGGCGAGTGATCAGGGCCAGCTCGGCGGTGCTGGCACCGCGCCGAAACAGGGCGAAGCGGGTCGCCTCCCGTTTCGCCTTCTCGGTGGTCTCGTTCACCTCGAGGGGGGTGAGCCCCTGTTCGCGCAGCAGCTGGCGTACCTGACGGGCCGAGTCGCCCTCCATCACGCCGCTCTTGCTGCGCCCCTTGTTGTCGAGGGCCTTGTATTCGAATGCCGCCATCTCAATCTTCCCGGGTCACGCGCAGCACCTCTTCGAGGCTGGTCTGCCCCTTGAGGACCTTGTCGATGCCGTCACGGCGGATGCTGGGGGTGTGGCCGCGGATCAGCCGCTCGATGGCGAGCTCGCCGCTGGCGCTGTGAATGGCTTCACGCACCGCTTCGTCGATCACCACCAGCTCGTGGATGCCGGTCCGGCCACGATAGCCGGTGTGGTTGCACAGCTCGCAGCCGACCGGGCGCCACACCTGCTGATCGGGAGCCAGCTCGATGCCCATGGCAAGCCGCTCCTGCTCTGTGATGGGGCGCGGGGCACGGCAATCGGGGCAGAGGGTGCGCACCAGCCGCTGGGCCAGCACCGCCAGCAGGGACGATGAGAGCAGGAAGGGTTCGATCCCCATGTCACGCATCCGGGTGATGGCGCCGATGGCAGTGTTGGTGTGCAGGGTCGACATCACCAGGTGACCGGTCAGCGACGCCTGCACCGCAATCTGGGCGGTTTCCAGATCTCGAATTTCCCCCACCATCACCACATCCGGATCCTGGCGCAGGATGGCGCGCAGGCCGCGGGCGAAGGTCATGTCCACCTTGGTGTTGACCTGGGTCTGGCCCACCCCTTCGAGGTCATATTCGATGGGGTCTTCCACCGTCAGGATGTTGCGATCCCGTGAGTTGATTTCAGACAGCGCCGCATAGAGGGTGGTGGATTTACCGGAACCGGTCGGGCCGGTGACCAGAATAATGCCGTGGGGCTTGCGAATGAGTTCGCTGATGATGGTGCGGTTGGCCGCGGTCATCCCCAGCTGCTTGAGCTCGAGGCGCACGTTGTTCTTGTCGAGCAGACGCAGTACTACCCGCTCGCCGTAGCTGGACGGCATGGTGGAGACCCGCACGTCGACGGCGCGGCCGCCGATCCGCAACGAGATCCGGCCATCCTGCGGTACCCGCTTCTCGGCGATATCCATTCGCGACATGACCTTGATCCGCGAGACCAGCAGTGAGGCCAGCTTGCGATGGGGGCGCAGGATCTCCCGCAGTACCCCATCGATACGAAAACGGATCACCAGTGCCCGCTCGAAGGTCTCGATATGGATATCGGAAGCCTCCTCCTTGATCGCCTCGCTCAGCATGGCGTTGATGAGGCGAATGATGGGGGCGTCGTCATCGGCATCCAGCAGGTCTTCGCTTTGCGGCAGCTCTTCGGCCAGGGCGAAGAAGTCCATCTCGTTGCCGAGATCTTCCATCAGCTGGCGCGCTTCGGAGGAGTCGCGCTGGTAGTGGGCCATCAGCAGCTCTTCGAAGGCCTCGTTGTCGAGCTGCTCCACCGCGAAGCTGCACCCCGCGACCCGCCGCACCTCCAGCAGGGCCTGCGGGGTGACGCCGGGGCGGCACTGCAGCACGGGGGCGCCGTCCCGCTCAATCAGGATCACCCCGAAGTTGCGGGCAAAGACAAAGGGGAGCTCGGGCAGTGGCGCAGGCCCGGCGCTTCCATCCAGATGGTAGGCACTCATCAGGGCTTACTCTGCACAAACGGGGTGGTGGTCTCGACAGTGCTTTGCTGTCTGCTCCGCATCTCGTTGATCTGCTTCTGGATCTCTTTTTGCAGCTCGGGCGACACCATCACATCCTGGCCATAGGCAGGCAATACCTGACGGGCGGGGGAGGTGAGATACCCCTCCTGCGAAGCGGCATTGAGCTGCTCGGCGCGGAACAGGGAGTACTTGTTGCTGGAGATACCGGAGTAGACATCGGCATCGCGCAAGATGGTGGGCCGGATAAAGACCATCAGGTTGCGCTTGGAGGTGGTGTTGGAGGTAGAGCGGAACAGATAGCCCAGCACCGGGATATCGCCCAGCAAGGGCACCTTGGAGACCTGCTCCTTGGTCTCCTCATTCATCAAACCGCCCAGCACCACGGTTTCGCCACTTTTGACCAGCACCGCGTTCTTGACGGTACGGGTATCGAAAGTGGGGCCAAGGTTGGCAGTACCGGTCGCCTGGGTCTGGGCGACGCTGGAGACCTCCTGCTCGATATTGAGCAGCACCGAATCCCCTTCGTTGATTTGCGGTGTCACGGTGAGCTTGGTGCCCACCGTCTTGCGCTCGATGGTGTTGAACACCTGATCGCTGGTGGTGGAGCTTTGCGAACCGCTCTGGACCGGGACCTCCTGACCGACGTTGAAGGAGGCCTCCTTGTTGTCCATGGTGACGATACTCGGGGTGGAGAGAATATCGTTCTTGGTATTGGAGGCCAGCGCCGTGGCCAGCATGGCCCAGTCGCCGTGATAGAAACCGGCGGCCATGCCGTTGAACTCTTTCAGCAGACCGGCAGCGGTGTCAGTCTTGCCATTCTGGTAATCCTTGCCCGCCGCAATGGCGCTGCCGAGGGGCAGACCTGAGTTGGTGAACTGGGTGCCGCCGCCGTTGGCATTGCCCCACTGGACGCCAAGGGTGAGGCCATCGCCATCCTGCATCTCAACGATGATCGCTTCCACCAGCACCTGGGCGCGGCGGATATCGAGCTTGGCCACCACCTGCTCCAGTTCGGACATCACGTCCGGCTGGGCGGTGATGACCAGCGCATTGGTGGTCTCGTCAGCGGAGATGGCCAGCTTGCCACCGCCGATGCTGGCGCCACCTGTGGTTGCGCCGCCGCCCTTCTTGTCGGCCTCGATGCTGGAGCTGACCCCCTTGAGCACCTCGACCATGTCTTTGGCCTTGCCATATTTGAGGTAGAAGACCCGGGTGTTGCCCTGGCTTTGCAGGTCGCGGTCGAGTTGGCGCACCATCTGGATGATGCGGGCGCGCGCTTTCGGCTCACCACTCACCACCACAGAGTTGGTGCGCTCGTCGGCCACCACCTTGGGGGAGAGCTGCAGGGAGGCGGTGCCCCCCTGGGGGTTGCCATCCTTGTTGAGGTTGGTCACCAGCCGCACCATTTCCCCCGCCGAGGCAAACTTGAGCTTGATGATGTCCACATCCTGATCGCCTGCGCGGTCGACCCGGTTCACCACTTCCACCAGGCGGTTGACCACGGCGGCGCGGCCGGTGATCAGCAGCACGTTGGAGGGCTCGTAGTGCACCACGTTGCCACCACCGGCGTTGTCGTTGAGCTGGCGCAGCAGTGGCGCCAGTTCACGGACCGAGACGTTGCGCACCGGCACTACTCTAGTCACCATCTCGTCGCCCATGCCCGGGTTGCTGCCATCCACCACCGGAATGGCGGAGGTCTTGGCATCCCGCGAGCGCAGCACCTTGAGCACCCCGTTGTCCATCGGCACCACGGCAAAGCCGTAGACGTCGAGCACGCTCAGGAAGAACTGGTAGTACTGCTCCTCATTGAGCAGGTCGTAGCTGCGCACGTTGATCTTGCCGCGTACCGATGGCTCTATGATGATGGTTTTATTGAGGTTCTTGCCCACCGTATTGATGAACTCTTCAATGTCGGCGTTCTTGAAACTGGCAGAGTATTCGGTGGCCCAGGCTGAGCCCGCCATCATCAGTGCCGCTGCGATAGTGGCCAGACGCCAGCTTTTCCCTTTAGTGGTCATTATTGGTACGACTCCAAATCATTATTCTGACAAGCGCACATAGATGTCGAACTGTTCGCCCTGTCGCTCGACGGTCACTGTCATTTCCGTTGCGCCAGCCATCTGCTGCATCGCCTGCATGGCTTGCATGTTGTCCCGTAAATCCAGCCCGTTGATGCTGATGGCCAGGTCATTGGCCTGCAGCCCGCTCTGGTTGAAAAACTCAGGATTGCTGCCCGGATTGAGGCGATAACCGGTCATGCGGCCATCCACCTGAACCGGTGAAATATTGAGGTAATCAGTGATCTTGCCCGGATCGGCCATCAGCTCGCTGCGCAGGGAGCCAAGTGGGGCGGAGTTGGTCTGCGGCAGCGGCTTGCCATACTCCTCGCCATCCAGCATCAGGGTCTCGTCGCGGCCATCCCGCTCGATGATCACCCGATCCGGATAGACCTGCCGGATCCGCGCCTGGGTGCCGTCAATCATGTCACCGACCCCATAGGAGTTCTGGATGCCGGACATGGCGATGATGGCGATGGATTTAGCGGGATCCGAGCTGGCCAACACCCCGTTGAGCTGGGCATTGAGCTGGGTACGCGGCGCATTGGCAGCCACGGCGGCTTTGGCTTGCGCCTTGGGGATCGCCTTGCCAAACAGCGCCAGTCGGCTCACCTCGCCCAGTTCAAGGCGCGGGTTGCTCTGGCCGTTGACCGCCACTGCGGACGGTTGCCACGGTTGGCTGGTTTGCGGGCTTGCCAGGGTGAGCAGACGCCAGGTGAGGGCGGCGCTCTGCTGGGCCAGCATGATCAGCAGCGCCAGAAAGGCCACCTGGGTGACTCTGGTCATGGGAAGCCGCCGGCACTGGGTCAGCAGCATGGTCAAGATGTCATCCCTGAATCGTAGCGTCATATTAATCAACAAATTCCAGGCTCTGGGGCGGCTGCGTATTGTGTACGGCCAGTGGCTGTGACACAACGGGTCGGGGCGCGCCAAACCGTAAAAATGGATATTTCATCACACCGTAAACCTTTGAATGCTCACAAAAGTGGCACTCAGGTGAGGTGCATCCTGCTTGCCAGCGAACATCAGGGGACGTTGCGTACTCATCCTCGCCAATCCTGCAGTGCCTTGAGGGTCACGCTCTGTCCGGCGACCTGCAGCACTATGTATTGCTGGTCGATGGTGGCGAGCACGACTCCCGGGGCGATTTCGTTCCCCTCCCGGTATTCCCGGCCATTGAGCACCACGGCTCGCTTGGCGGGGTTGGAGGAGAACACATGAGAGCCATAGCTCAATTGCGGTACCTGCTGGCGCACCGACTGGGGTGCCGAGCCCAGCGCCATCAACTGGGCTGGTTGCACGTTCTGGCTGGCGGCGTGTGGCGTCTCCTGCAATGGGGTTTCATTGAGGGCTTTCATCAGCTGCTCGGCCAGACTCAGCGCGGGGGTATTCCCCTGACTGGTTCCTTCGTTTTTGGCCACTGCTCTGGGTTGGACCACCGGCTCCGGCAGGGGCGGGGGCAGCGGACGGGTCACCATTGCCTTGGGTTCAACCCGCACGAAGGGCGGGGTGATCACCTCTTTCACCTCCACCTTCTCCTCGATGGGGCGCAGGTGGAGCAGATGCCAGCCATAGTTGGCGCCCGCCCCCAGCAACAGGGCCAGGGGAGCCAGCAGCCAGCCGATGCGGCGTGGGCTGCGCTCCTCTTCCCGAGGCATGGGCAAGCCCATGGCCGGAATATGGGCGGAGAGTTGCGGTTGCTGCGCACGGTGCAGCGCCTTGAGCAGGGTAGACATCAGGAGGCCTCCTCCAGTCTGGGCATGGGTTCACCGGAGAGGGCGTTGAGACGCAGCAGGGTGTTGCTGCCCGCGATGCCATCAGGGGTCAGCCCCTGATCCCGCTGGAACTGCTGCAGTTTGTTCTTGAGCTCGCCATCGAAGCGGCGCACCTTGCGCTCGGGTTGCTGCAGCGCACGGCTCAGGGCGTTGTCGAGCCATTGGATCTGGGTCTGACCGGCATTGCTGGCAATCAGGCTCACCCCCCCTTTCGGCATGCGCCAAAGCAGGGTGTAGCTGCCGCCCCAGTTGTCGCTGAGCCACTGGCGATCCACCTGCCAGCTCTGGTCACCTATCATCAGGCTGGCTTTGTTCGGCCCCAGATTGACCAGGGTCGCATAGTAGAGGCCGCCAGTCTGGTCAGTGAGCGTGATCATGGCGGGATACTGCAGGGCGCGCAGCTCGTCGAGGCTTGCCTCTCCCTCCTGACAGCGCAGACCGGCACGGGGCGCGTTATCGCAGGTTGCCTCGAACGGTTCCGGTTCATAGCCCCAGACCCGATAGAGATTCTGCATGGCGCTGTCGGGGTCGATGGCCTGATTGATTGCCTCGGTCAGCTGCTCCTGCTGCTCGGCGGTCTCGTCGATGGTGACCGGCACCTCGACCTTGACTACCGGACGGGTAGGGAACACGCCGAAAAATTGCCAACCCCACCAGCCTGCGGCCACCAGCAGGGCGCCCGCCAGCGTCACCATCAGACCGGAGGCCCAGCTTCCTTCGTCCCGCACGCCATTGACCTCGAAGGCGGCCTGGCTGATATCGCTGTGGACAATCTTGTAGCTGCCACGGGCGAAAGCGGCGATCAGGGCGCGGTCGCAGATGAGGTTGATGAAACGGGGGATGCCGCCACTCAGGCGATGGAGCGTCTTGATGGCGCGCGGGGTAAAGATGGGTTGTACGCAGCCTGCAACTTGCAGCCGGAAGCGGACGTAGGCATCCACATCGCTGTGAGAGAGCGGCAGCAGGTGATAGCGGGCGGTAATGCGCTGGGCCAGCTGGCGCAGCAGGGGTTGGCGCAGCATCTGTTGCAGCTCGGGCTGACCGATCAGCACCACTTGCAGCAGTTTTCGTTCGTCGGTTTCGAGGTTGGTGAGCAGACGCAGCTGCTCCAGTACGCCGGGCAGCAGGTGCTGCGCCTCATCCACCAGTACCACGCTGCGCTTGCCTGCCGCCAGGTTGGCCAGCAGGTGATCGCGAATAAGGTCGAACAGCCGCTTGATCCCGGCATCCTCGGGATAGGGGAGTTGAAACTCGTCGCAGATGGCGGCCAGCAGATCCCGTTCGGTCAGGGAGGGGTTGAGGATATAGGCGATCTCGGTCTCGGCGGGCAGCTGTTGCAGCAGGCAGCGGGAGACGGTGGTTTTGCCGGTGCCCACTTCGCCGGTCAGCAGCACAAAGCCGCCGCCATCCTGCAATCCATAGTTGAGATGAGCAAGGGCTTCGCCGTGGCGCTCGCTCATATAGAGGTACTTGGGATTGGGCGAGATGGAAAACGGGTGTTCCGAGAGGCCGAAGAACTGTGTGTACATGAGGGTATTCTTTTGTAGCCGGCGACAGATGAAAAATGTCTCCGGATGATAGCAAACCTCGCTTTCATTGGAAGCCATCATTGGCGCCGGAGGGCAAATTGCGGCCTTTTCCTGCCATCTTGTGATCCCGGTTGCGTCATTGGCACGAACCCGGATCACAAAATGACAAAAAACAGCTGTAAATAAAGGGAAATATCAATATGGGCGCGGCTTGGCAAATGCCGTCAGCATGGCGCTGAATCGGCCATGGTAAGACCTGTTTGTGTACAATTTATGACGCCGGTTGCCCTGTCAGCCATCAGGGCAAGCTGGTCGGAATGTACTTGCTCAGTGGTGATCCTGAAACTGCGCGGCAATCTCCCTGAACTGCGCTTCGCAGGCGAGAAACGCCGCGACAATGCCGGGATCAAAATGGCTGCCGCTCCCCTTCACGATGATCTCCTTCGCTTCCTCATGGCTGAAGGCTGGTTTGTAGACCCGTTTCGAGATGAGGGCATCGTAGACATCCGCCACCGCCATCAGCCGCCCAGAGAGGGGAATAGCCTCACCCGCCATCCCTGCCGGATAGCCGCTGCCATCCCACTTTTCGTGGTGGGTGAGGGAGATCTCCCGGGCCAGCCGCAAGAAGGAGTTGGAGCCCAGCTGCGCCTCCGCACTCGCCAGTGCATCGGCGCCGATCTGCGGGTGGCGCTTCATGATGGCGAACTCCTCGTCGGTCAGCTTGCCCGGTTTGAGCAGGATGGCATCGGGAATGCCCACCTTGCCCACATCGTGCAGCGGGGCCGACTTGAACAGCAGGTCGATGGTGGCGTCATCGAGCGGATAGCGATCCCAATCGCTGCGACTGAGGTATTGCGCCAGCGCCTTGACGTAGTGCTGGGTGCGGATGATATGGGCGCCGGTCTCGTTGTCACGGGTCTCTGCCAGCGAGGCGAGGCCGAGGATGGCCACGTCGCGGGTCAGGTTGAGCTGGTCACTGCGGGATTTCAGCTCGCCGATCATCTGATTGGTGCTGGCGGCGATAAGACCGAACTCGTCATCCCGGGTGACCGGCACCCGGGCGTCGAAGTCACCGCACTGTACTCTGGCCATTGTGCGGGTCTGCTGGCGCAGGGATAGGCCGAGATTGCGACCATACCCGTGAATAATGAGGGCGAGATAACAGAAGGTCACCGTCATCACGAAGGCGATCTCCCACAGGATGTAGTGCTGGGCATCGACCCTCGGCAGGCTGCGCTCCACCGTCACCAGCCACTCCAGATCCTTGTTGAACAGCAAGAAGAAGACGCCTCCCAGCAGGGTGAGGGTCGCCAGGGTAAAGAGGGTGAACTTGCGTGGCAGCGGCATGGCCAGCGGGTGGCTCAGCGCCAGGCTCTGCTCGGCTTGCCGTGCTCTGGCCCGATGCAAGTCCCGCTCCAGAGTCAGATCGGCCGCCACCAGAAAGCCGAGGGTAGTCATCCCCAGCAGCACCTTGAGGTGACTCTCCAGCGGAAAGTCGTGAGCCAGTGCGTTGTAGCCAGAGAGCAGCAGTGCTCCCAGCAGGTAGAAACCGACCTCCAGTCCAAACCCGTCCAGCCCGTTGCGCGGCAGGGGCCGCCTTGAGAGCAGCCAATTGCGCACGGCGAACATGATGGCGAAGGTCACCAGGGTTGGCCCCAGCAACTGGGGCAGGGTGAGACTCTCGAGAAACGGGCAAACCTGCCAGCCATAGAGACAAAATAGTGACAGGGTTACCCCGTAGTGCAGGGCGCAGCGCCCCGTGATCCTCTGCATATTCCCACCCATGTTGCTGGTTATTGTTATGTCGGCGGGAGGCCCGCCATTACAGGCGCCGCAGCAGCAGGCTACCGATGGAGTAGCCAGCGCCAAAGGAGCACAGTACGCCGCGAGCCCCCGCAGGAAGGTCGCGATTGTACAGATGAAACGCGATGATGGAACCCGCCGAGCTGGTATTACCATAGCTATCAAGAATGACCGGCGCCTCCTGCTGGCTGGCATCGTGGCCGAGCAGCTTGCGGCCGATGAACTGGTTCATGGTGAGGTTGGCCTGATGGAGCCAGAGCCGGTTCAGGCTCTCGGCGGGCCAGCCCTGCTCATCGAGCTGGTTGGCAATCTGGTCGCACACCAGCGGCAACACCTCCTTGAACACCTTGCGCCCCTGCTGGCGAAACAGCTTGTCGTCGCCGTAGCGGGTGCGCGGGCTTAGCCGGTTCAGAAAGCCGAAGTTGTTGCGGATGTTGTTGGAGTACTCGGTCACCAGCTTGCTGGCTACCAGTTGCCACGGATTGGCCGCCTTGCAATCGGTCTCCCGCTCCAGCAGCACCGCGGTGCAGGCATCGCCGAAGATAAAGTGACTGTCTCTGTCCCGGAAATTGAGATGCCCCGAGCAGATCTCCGGATTGACCACCAGCGCCACGTTGGCGGTGCCTGCCGCCAGCATGTCTGCGGCTGTCTTGATGCCGAAGGTGGCAGACGAGCAGGCCACGTTCATATCAAAGGCCATGCCGCTCGCCCCCAGATAGTGCTGCAGCTCGATGGCCAGCGCCGGGTAGGGGCGCGGCATGTTGGAGGCGGCGACGATCACCAGATCGATCTCGCCCGGCTCGCGACCGGCGGCGATCAGTGCCTGCTCGGCGGCAGCCACCGCCATCTCCACCATGATGGAGGGCATCTCGTCGGGCCGCTCCGCCAGCAGCGGCTGCATGATGTCGGGGTTGAGCACCCCTTCGCGACTCACCAGATAACGGCTCTTGATGCCGGATGCCTTCTCGATGAATTCGCAGCTGGAGTGCTGCTTGGCGGGGAGCTGGCCGGCATCGATGGCGGAGGCGTTCTCCTCGTTGTAGAGATCCACATACTGGTTGAAGGCGGCCACCAGCTCTTCATTGCTGACGGCAAAGGGTGGGGTATAGAGGCCTGAGCCACTGATCACGATAGAGGTCATCTTTGCTCCTCGCCGGGTGCGTTCCCGGCTTGTCGGTTTATAGGGTAGAGAGGGTTACAGCTGGTCGATCGCCGCAGCGAGACCCGCCAGGGTCAGCGGATGCATCCGTCCGCCAACCACGTCATTCATCAGCTTGATGGAGGGGGGCCAGAGCCACTCCCGTCGCGGGGTGGGGTTGATCCACACCAGTTTGGGGAAGTGCTGCTGCAAGCGGGTGAGCCACACCTGACCCGACTCCTCATTCCACTGCTCGACACTGCCGCCCGGCCAGGTGATCTCGTAGGGGCCCATGGTGGCATCCCCCACCAGGATCACCCTGTAGTCGCTGCCGTAGGTGCGCAGCAGCCGCAGGGTATCAAACCGCTCCTCAAAGCGGCGGGCGTTATCCTTCCAGACGAAGTCGTAGAGGCAGTTGTGAAAATAGAAGTACTCCAGATGCTTGAACTCGTGGCGCAGGGCGGAAAAGAGGCGCTGCACCTCGGCCACGTGGGCATCCATGGAGCCTCCCACATCGAAGAAAACCAACAGCTTCACCCCGTTGTGGCGCTCGGGTCGCAGCTTCACATCGAGCCAGCCCTGGCGGGCAGAACTTTTTATGGTGTCGTCGAGATCCAGCTCGTCGGGATTGCCTCTGCGCACCCAACGCCTGAGTTTGCGCAGCGCCAGCTGGATGGCGCGCTGGCCAAGCGGTGAGTCATCGCTGAAGTTGCGATAGTGACGGGCCTCCCACACCTTGGCCGCCTTGCCGTGCTGCCCCTCTCCACCCATGCGCACCCCCTCGGGGTGAAAACCGCCGTGGCCAAACGGGCTGCTGCCACCAGTCCCCACCCACTTGTTGCCGCCGGCGTGGCGCTCTTTCTGCTCGCGTAATCGCTGGTTAAGGGTTTCAATCAGCTTGTCGAGTCCGCCAAGGGATTTGAGCAGCGCCTTCTCCTCTGGGCTCAACAGCCGTTCGAACTCCTTGCGCAGCCACTCCTCGGGCAGGCTCTCCGGCAGCAGGGGGATGGCGTCCAGCCCCTCATAGTATTCGGCGAAGGCGCGATCGAAGCGATCGTAGTGGGCCTCGTCTTTTACCAGCAGGCAGCGGGAGAGCTGGTAGAACTCGTCCATATCGACAGCGACCAGCCGGGCAGCAAGTGCGGCGTGCAAGTCCAGCAGCTCGCGCAGGCTGCAGGGGAGCTTGTGGCGGCGCAGGTGGGTAAAAAAGTCGATCAGCATGGGTCAGCTGCCGCGTCGGGCCAGAAAGGCGAGCTTCTCGAAGAGATGCAAATCCTGCTCGGTCTTGAGCAGGGCGCCATATAGCGCGGGCACCAGCTTGCCGGGCTCGCGGGCGCGCATCGCCTCGGGGGCGATATCGTCGGCCAAGAGCAGGCGGATCCAGTCCAGCAGCTCCGAGGTGGAGGGTTTCTTGCGCAGCCCCTCTACCTCGCGCAGCTCGAAGAAGAGATCCATTGCCTCGCCAAGCAGGCTCTCCTTGAGGTCGGGGTAGTGGAGTTTGACGATGGCCTGCATCTCGACCTTGTCGGGGAAGCGGATGTAGTGGAAGAAACAGCGGCGCAGGAAGGCGTCCGGCAGCTCTTTCTCATTGTTGGAGGTGATGATGACCACAGGCCGCTGGCGTGCCTTGACTCGCTCGCCTGTCTCGTAGACGTCGAACTCCATCCGATCCAGCTCCAGCAGCAGATCGTTGGGGAATTCGATGTCGGCCTTGTCGATCTCGTCGATCAGCAGCACAGGTCGCTGCTCGGCGCTGAAGGCCTGCCACAGTTTGCCTTTACGAATGTAGTGGCTGATATCGGCCACTCTGGGGTCGCCGAGCTGGGAGTCGCGCAGCCGGGCCACCGCATCATATTCGTAGAGTCCCTGCTGGGCCTTGGTGGTGGACTTGATATGCCAGGCAATGAGATCGGTGCCGAGATGGTCGGCGACCGCTTCCGCCAGCACCGTCTTGCCGGTGCCCGGCTCCCCTTTGATCAGCAGCGGTTTTTCGAGGGTGATGGCGGCATTGACCGCCATCTTCAATGCATCGGAGGCGAGATACTGGCTGCTTCCTGAAAATCCCATAACGTCGGTTCCTTTGACGATTGGCGCCCGGAGTCAGGGGCCAGAGAGAATAAGCTCTATATGTTGTAATACCATATGGTTATAACGAATAGTCACTTCTCATTCAGAAACCACAGGGTAATCTTGTTTCATCGTCGTAACAAACACAGGGATAGCGCCATGAGCAAAATTTTTGAGGACAACAGCCAGACTATCGGTCACACCCCGCTGGTTCGTCTCAACCGTGTTACCAAAGGCCGCGTGCTGGCCAAGATCGAGAGCCGCAACCCCAGCTTCAGCGTCAAATGCCGGATCGGTGCCAACCTGATCTGGGATGCCGAGAAGCGCGGCATCCTGACCAAGGGTAAGGAGATCATCGAGCCCACCAGCGGCAACACGGGTATTGCTCTGGCCTTTGTCGCGGCCGCTCGCGGCTATCCCATCACCCTGACCATGCCGGCCACCATGAGCCTGGAGCGCCGCAAGTTGCTCAAGGCGCTCGGTGCCAATCTGGTGCTGACCGAAGGGCCCCTCGGCATGAAGGGGGCCATTGCCAAGGCCAACGAGATCCTCGAGTCCGAGCCGGGCAAGTATGTGTTGCTGCAACAGTTTGAAAACCCGGCCAACCCGGAGATCCACGAAAAGACCACAGGCCCCGAGATTTGGGATGCCACTGACGGTGAGGTGGATGTGTTCGTGGCCGGGGTCGGTACCGGTGGCACCATTACCGGTGTCTCCCGCTATCTGAAACAGACTAAAGGCAAGGCGGTGGTCTCTGTCGCCGTTGAGCCTGCCGAGTCGCCGGTCATCAGCCAGAAGCTGGCCGGTGAAGAGATCAAACCGGGCCCCCACAAGATCCAGGGGATCGGCGCCGGCTTTATCCCGGGCAACCTGGACCTCTCCCTCATCGATCGGGTGGAGAAGGTGACCAGCGATGAAGCCATCGAGATGGCTCGCCGCCTGATGGAGGAGGAGGGGATCCTGGCCGGTATCAGCTCCGGTGCTGCGGTGGTGGCTGCCAGCCGTCTGGCCGAGCTGCCGGAATTTGCGGGCAAAACCATTGTGGTCATCCTGCCGAGTGCGGCGGAGCGTTACCTCTCCAGCGCCCTGTTTGCCGGGGTGTTCAGCGAGCAGGAGTTGCAGCAGTAACTGATCGGAATCTTTCAAAACAGCGGCGCTCCCAGGAGCGCCGCTTCTTTATGGGCTAGACTCAACCCCTGTTAGTGTCACTTGATCCTTATTTTTTGGGGTAAAATAACAAGTTCCGGAGTGAGAAAAAAAGCAGACATTCCGCTCTAAATCTCATATCCTGTGCGGCGTCACGCGGTGTTTGCTGGCTGGGTATCACAAAGTAACAAAGTGTTATTTTTCGTTATAAAATAATTTCAGGCCAGTCCTGATGCGGCTTGTAGCCCAATAACTGAAAATTGCCAACCAGCGCGCCGATTACTGCACAGAAACTTGACCTGGATTAAACCATTGCGGGTCTGCTTTCGTTACTTTACAACATATCCATACTGACACGGTGGGTCAGGTTGCTTCAAAAACGACCAATCCACCAAAAAATATCAATAATATGGGGTGAAACCATGTACGAGAAGTCTGTTGTTATTACTGCTGAAAACGGCCTGCACACCCGTCCGGCAGCTCAGTTCGTGAAAGAAGCCAAAGAATTCCAAAGCGAGATCACTGTGGTCTCCGGTGGCAAGTCCGCCAGCGCCAAGAGCCTGTTCAAGCTGCAGACCCTGGGCCTGACCAAGGGTACCAACGTAACTATCCAGGCTGACGGCCCGGATGCTCAGCAAGCTGTTGAGAAGCTGGTTGCCCTGATGGACGAGCTGGAGTAATCCAGCTTTAGATTCCTCCCCCACAGTCGTTTTAATAGGAAGGATTATGATATCTGGCATTCTTGCGTCCCCCGGTATCGCATTCGGTAAGGCGCTTCTTCTTAAAGAAGATGAAATCGTTATCAATCAGGGCAAAATCTCTGCTGACCAGATTGATGTCGAGATCAACCGTTTCCTCGAAGCTCGTACCAAGTCAGCTGCCCAGCTGGAAGCCATCAAAGAGATGGCCGGTCGCACCTTCGGTGAGGAAAAAGAGGCCATCTTCGAAGGCCACATCATGCTGCTCGAAGATGAGGAGCTGGAAGGGGATATCAAATCCTTCATCAAAGACAACAAGGCTTCCGCTGACAAAGCCATCTATGAGGTGATCGAACAGTACGCCAAGATGATGGCCGAGCTGGATGACCCTTATCTGCGCGAACGCGCTACCGACTTCCGTGACATCGGTACCCGTCTGGTCAAGAACGTACTGGGCATCGCCGTTGTCAACCTGAGCACCATCGACGAAGAGGTGATCCTGGTCGCCAAAGACCTGACCCCGTCTGAAACCGCTCAGATCAACCTGAAATATGTGCTGGGTTTCGTTACCGACATCGGTGGCCGTACCTCTCACACCTCTATCATGGCCCGCTCCCTGGAGCTGCCGGCCGTGGTAGGCACCAACGACATCACCGAGCGAGTCAAGAACGGTGACATGCTGGTGCTGGATGCGATCAACAACCAGATCATCATCAATCCGACCGCTGAACAGCTGACCGAAGCCAAGAAGTTCCAGGCTCAGTTCCAGGCCGAGAAAGATGAGCTGGCCAAGCTGAAAGATCTGCCTGCCATCACGCTGGATGGTCACCAGGTCGAAGTGTGCGCCAACATCGGTACCGTCAAGGATACCGAAGGTGCCATCCGCAATGGCGCCGAAGGCGTAGGTCTGTACCGTACCGAGTTCCTGTTCATGGACCGTGACGCGCTGCCGACCGAAGAAGAGCAGTTCAAAGCCTACAAAGAAGTGGCCGAAGCGATGCCGGATCAGCCGATCATCGTGCGTACCATGGACATTGGCGGCGACAAAGAGCTGCCGTACATGAATTTCCCGAAAGAGATGAACCCCTTCCTGGGCTGGCGTGCCGTGCGTATTTTCTTCGACCGCGAAGACATCATGCATGCTCAGCTGCGGGCCATTCTGCGCGCCTCTGCCTTCGGCAAACTGCGCATCATGTTCCCGATGATCATCTCTGTCGAAGAGTTCCGTAGCCTGAAAGCCACCGTAGAGACGCTGAAAGCCGAACTGCGTGCCGAAGGCAAAGCCTTTGATGAATCCATCGAAGTGGGTATCATGATCGAGACCCCGGCCGCTGCCGTGATGGCTCATCATCTGGCCAAGGAAGTGGATTTCTTCAGTATCGGTACCAACGACCTGACCCAGTACACCCTGGCTGTCGATCGTGGTAACGAGATGATCTCCGCCATGTACAACCCGCTGTCACCCTCCGTCCTGACCCTGATCAAGATGGTTATCGATGCGTCCCACGCCGAAGGCAAGTGGACCGGTATGTGTGGTGAACTGGCTGGTGACGAGCGCGCTACCCTGCTGCTGCTGGGTATGGGTCTGGATGAGTTCTCCATGAGCGCCATCTCTGTACCGCGTATCAAGAAGCTTATCCGCAACACCAACTTCGAAGATGTGAAGGCAATGGCTGATCAAGCACTGAGCTTTGCCACCGCCGCTGAAATCGAAGCATGCGTAGATAACTTTATTAAGCAGAAGGCAGTCTGCTAAGATCGGCTGCAAACAGCGACAAATCATCTCTAGGAGCTTTATATGGGTCTGTTTGATAAACTGAAGAAACTGGTTTCCGACGATAGCTCTGACACCGGCGGCATCGAAATCTTTGCTCCGCTGTCTGGCGAAATCGTGCCGATCGAAGATGTGCCTGACGTTGTCTTCGCCGAGAAGATCGTTGGTGACGGTATCGCCATCAAGCCGGCTGGCAACAAGATGGTTGCGCCGTGCGATGGCACCATCGGCAAGATTTTCGAGACCAACCACGCGTTCTCTCTGGAATCCGACTCCGGTATCGAGCTGTTCGTTCACTTCGGTATCGACACCGTTGAACTGAAAGGCGAAGGCTTCAAGCGTATCGCTCAGGAAGGCCAGCAGGTCAAGCGCGGCGACACCATCATCGAGTTCGATCTGGCCGTTCTGGAAGCGAAAGCCAAGTCTACCCTGACTCCGGTTGTCATCTCCAACATGGACGAGATCAAAGAGCTGATCAAAATGACTGGTGCCGTGACTGTGGGCGAGACCCCGGTTATCCGTATCAAGAAGTAATGCCCGGCTGGCTCACGCCAGTTGCGCAGTAAAAAACCGAAGCCTTGTGCTTCGGTTTTTTTATGGCCGCGAGTCGGCTTTCCTTTCTGGTTATTACTCTATTCTGTCGAAATGACAACCCGGTTACGGCCCTGATCCTTGGCCTGATAAAGGGCCCGGTCGGCCATCATCAGCAGATAGTCGATGCCCTCCTGCCCCTTCATGTTGGCACACCCCAGACTGATGGTGAGGGATAGCTGCGTCCCTTGCCATGGCAAGCGGGTGGTACTGACATGCTGGCGCAGCTGTTCGGCGCGCCGTGCCGCCTGTTCAATATCGCAACCAGGCAGGATCAGCAGGAACTCCTCTCCGCCCCAACGGGCCAGACTCTCCCCCGGCAACAGTTGGCTCGCCATGGCGTGGGCGACGGCGCAGAGCGCGGCATCACCCGCAGGGTGGCCGTAGCGGTCATTGACCTGCTTGAAATGGTCGATATCTCCCAGTACCACCGAGAGGGGCTCCCCCTGCAACCAAAGGGCCTGCAATTGTTGCTGGGCGCCCCGTCGGTTGGTCAGTTCGGTGAGCGGATCGGTGCAGGAGAGGCGGCTCACCTCTTCCACCATGCACTGCAGGTCGTGGATATCGCGAAAGGTGACGATATGGCCATCCGGGATGGCATCGGCCCCCAGCTGGGCAGTGACGATAAACCAGCGCGACTGACCGCTCTTGCAGCGGATCAGTGCAGGCATTTCGGCGACCTCCAGCCCTTGCGACAAGCTCTGTTCTACCTGGGAGTGCCAGGAGTCGATGATGGTGCGGCGATACCCTTCATCCGGGTAGGCGACCTGAAACCAGGAGGCCATGTCCGGCAGATCGTCAAGGTTGTAGCCCAGCTGCTCAATGAAGGCTTTATTCAGGAAGCGGTGGCGCCGCTGCGGGATCATGTCGGGTGAGCTGCCATCGTGACGGGCAATGGATTCTGACACCAGAATAGGCAGCGGGATCACATCGAAGGAGCGAAACAGGATCTGTTGCAGTTCTCGGTCATTCATAGGAAAAGCAGCTCCACGATGCATCTTTTATATGCTTTACCATAGGTCAGACCAGTGTGGTGGTAAACCGATTTATGGCGGTTACGCCGCCGGTTTTTCAGCCAATGGCAAAGGCGAGAAAACGACGGAGTTGTTTGCCGTGGCCGTATCGGGTGAAAGCTGGGCAGGCTGAGGAGAAGCGGCGGGGCAAAAGGGTCAAAAAAACCCACATGGTCAGGCACATGTGGGTCGGGAAAAACCAGGCAGGGTAAAACAGACACTCCCTGTGTCGGTCATCTTCAGCTCAGGTGGAGGTGGTCCATCTGCTGGAGCTTTTCGGGCCAGGGCCCCTGCTGGTGGTCACCAAATCTTCACGCGCTCGGAAGGTGGCAGATAGAGCTTGTCTCCCGGCTTGATGGCAAAGGCGCGATAGAAGGCCGGCATATTGACGACGACGCCGTTGACCCGGTACTCCAGCGGCGAGTGGGGATCTGTCTTGAGCAGAACGGCAGCGAGCTCGGGCCGGTACTTCCCTTTCCACACCTGTGCCCAGCCGATAAAGAATCGCTGCTCGCCGGTAAAGCTATCGAGCACCGCTGGTTGGTGGTTGCCCAGGGCGAGCTGGTACGCCTTGTGGGCGATGGTCAAGCCGCCGAGATCGCCGATGTTCTCGCCAAGGGTCAGTTGGCCATTGACATGCTCCCCCTTGATGGGCTCGAAACGGTCGTACTGTTTCGCCAGTTTTTGCGCTCTGGCGGTGAACTCCTTGAGATCGGTCGCCGCCCACCAGTTGTGCAAGGCACCGTTGCCATCGAATTTGGCCCCCTGATCATCGAAACCATGGCTCAGCTCGTGACCGATGACCGCGCCGATGGCGCCATAGTTGACCGCATCATCCGCCTTCAGATCGAAGTAGGGCGGTTGCAGTATGGCTGCCGGGAAGACAATCTCGTTGTTGTTCGGGTTGTAGTAGGCATTCACCGTCTGCGGATTGTCGAACCACTCCTCCCGATCCACCGGTTGATGGAGGCGGGCAAGGTGCTCGTTGTAACGCACCGTGGCCGCGCGCTGGGCATTGCCGACCAGATCATCGGGACGGATCTCGATTGCGCTGTAATCCTGCCACTGGTCGGGATAGCCGATCTTGACCCGTACCTTGGCCAGTTTTGCCAGCGCCTGCTGTTTGGTCGGGGCAGACATCCAGTCGAGCCCACCGATCTCCTGGCGATAGGCGGCGATCAGATTGCGCACCATGGTCGCCATCTGTGCCTTGGCTTCGGCCGGGAAGTAGCGCTCCACGTAGAGTTTGCCCACCGCCTGACCCAGATAGTCGTCCAGCACCTCCATGGCCTGCTTCCAGGGCTCCCGCTGCCGTGGGATGCCGCTCAGGGTCGTACCGTAGAAAGCGAAGTGCAGGGCATTGCTCTGGCTGTCGAGATAGGGCGCATAAGTGCGTAGCAGATGGAACAGGCAGTAGGATTGCCACTGCGCGATGCTGGTCTCCTGCATCACGGCGGTCAGCTTCTCCAGATAGTCCGGCTCACTAACGATGATCTCCCTTTCCCCGGCGATACCGGCCTCTGCCAGGTAGCGTTGCCAATCCAGGGTGGGCAGCAACTGACTGAGGCGGGCGATGGGCAGTTTGTTGTAGGTGAGGTTGTCATCCCGCCGCTTGACTCTGTCCCACTGCAGGCTGGCGAGGCGGGTCTCCAGCGCCAGAATGCGATGAGCCTGTTCGCTCGCCCCCTCGACGCCGGCATGGTTGAGCAGGGCGGTAATGAACTGCTCGTAGCTGGCCCGGAGTGTCTTGCTGGCAGCATCTGCTTTCAGGTAGTAGTCCCGATCCGGCAGACCGAGACCGGATTGCTGCAGGTAGATCCCGTAGCTGTCAGGCTGCTTCTTGTCGGCCATGATCCCGATACCAAAGGGAGCGCCGCCGCCCAGCTTGCTGACCCGGGCAAAGTAGGTGGCTATCGAGGCGCCATCATGGATGGCCATGATCTCGTCGCGCAGTGGTTGAATGGGGGTCAGCCCTTTGGCATCCCGCCCGGCCTGATCCAGATAGCTGGCGTAGAGGTCGGCTATCTGCTGGCGAGGAGTTCCGGCTTGTTGCGGGCGCTTGAGCAGCTCCTCCAGCAACACCTTGCGATCCTCCAGCGACTTGTCCGCCAACAGATTGCCGATGGTCTGCCCCGGCATGTCATCCGGTATCCGGGTCTGTGCCAGCCAGTTGCCGTTGACGTGGCGAAACAGATCGTCCGCCGCGCGCACGCTGTTATCCATGCTGGCCAGATCCACCCCGGAGTGGCCGCTGGTGGCACAGGCGCATGGGGCGAGGCCAAGCAGGGCCAGCGCAATGAGGCTGGCGATCATGCTGCGTTGCTGTTTCATCGTGTGTGTCCTGTATGGGGTGTCAGTAGTGAATTGGCTATACCCGATGGTCAATCAGCTGCGAACGACCGAGAGGAAACGACCGTCGTGATTGAAGGTGCAGGTAAAGTCGACCGCATCATCGTCGGTCTCGTACTGGCCATAGACCTTGTATCTGTGGCCACTCTCTTCTGCCGACTCGGTGGTGATATCGCGCGGGGAGACATGGAATTTGCTGGCCGCTTCCCCCGAGCAGTAACGGGGCATCTTGCTGGTGGCCATATGCTGGTCATCGCTATCGTCATGCTGGCCATCATGCTCGTGTTTGTTATCGCTGTGTTTTTTTCCGGCGTAATAGCCAGCAGCGCCGATGGCACCCAGCGCAGCTGCACCTATCAGGACTTTCTTGGTGTCCATATTCTGGCAGCCGCTCAATGCCAGACAGGCGGCTATTCCCATTACCATCAAGGGGTGTTTCATCTCTCGGATCCTTTCAATTATCAAATGAGCAAGTCGGTGTCAGCCGGGCGCTGGTCACTGGGCCCGGCGCTGGAATGGCGCCACTTTGCAATGGTCAGGATGAAGAGGACACTCAAATAAAATTAAAAAAAGTTATAAAAACCCGGGAGCCGGAGCGAGCGCGGTATGGGGTAAGTGGTGAGGGGAGAAGAGCATGGGTTTGATCCAAGTAGTCAGTTGCTTGGTGACTTAAGCTATTGTTTTTATGGTTTTATTTCTCTTTATATTTTATCAAGGGTGATGGCTGCCTGTTGTGCGGCGGCCAGCCATGCTGGCAATGGGGAACTGTCTCTATCGCCATAAACTGGCATAAAAAAGCCGCTCACCTGGGTGAGCGGCTGTTGCTATCAGATTAATGCAGTTCGCTATCAGGCTGGCTGCTTGCCATCTTCCGCGGGCGGCGGCAGAGCGGCGGAGTTGGACTCCACCTTCTGCTCTTCGCCCTGCATGTTCTTGATGTAGACATCCATCTGGTTGAAGGCGATCTCGATGCCGTTCTCGCGGAACAGCTGGTCGATCTTGCGGTTCAACTCGTCCACCGCCGGGTTGCGATCCCCCAGTTCGCTCACGAAGAAGCGCAGCTCGTGATCCAGAGTGCTGGCGCCAAAGGTGAGGAAGTAGACGATGGGGGCCGGGTCTTTCAGCACCCGGCTGTTTTCGTCGGCCGCCTGTTTGAGCAGGGTGCGGGTCAGTTCCAGATCCGAACCATACGCCACGCCCACCCGTACGATCACCCGGGTGACGGTGTCACTCAGCGACCAGTTGATGAGCCGTTCTGTCATCAGCTGCTGGTTGGGGATGATCACCTCTTTGCGGTCGAAGTCGGTCAGAGTGGTGGCGCGAATGCGGATCCGCGAGACGGTACCGGAGAAGGAGCCGATGGTGACGGTGTCACCGATCCGCACCGGACGCTCGAACAGGATGATGATGCCGGAGACGAAGTTGGAGAGGATCTCCTTCATGCCGAAACCGATACCGACTGACAGACCACCCGCTACCCACTGCAGCTTGTCCCACTGCACGCCCATCATGGAGAGAGCGGTGAGGGAGCCAAAGCCGATCAGCACGTAGTTGAGCATGGTGGTGATGGCGTAGGCGGTCCCCTGAGCCAGGTTGAGCTTGGAGAGCACCAGCACCTCCAGCAAGCCCGGCAGGTTGCGCGCCAGTGACCAAGCACCGCCGAGCAGCAGGAAGCCGATCAGCACGTCACTCAGGCTGATGGGGAACAGCACGGCGTTGGCACCGGTGCCTTCACTGCGGTGCCACAGCACCATGCTGTCGAGGTAGGAGAAGACCGCGACCAGATCGGACCAGAGCCAGTAGAAGGCGACGCCGAAGATCAGCATCAGCACGGTACGGGTCAGACGCAGGGACTGCTGGCTGACATCCTCCAGATCCATGGGCTGTTCTTCGATGGATTCGCCACCTTCCGCATCTTCCGAAGATTTGTGCTCACGCTTGGCCACCGCACGACGGTAGGCCAGACGACGGGCAGCCAGCTCCAGACCACGCAGGGCGGTGCGGTAGACCAGGCTCCAGATGATGATGAGGTAGAAGGATTCGATCAGGCGACCGGTCAGCTTCAGCGCGGTGTAGTAGTAACCGAGCACCGCCAGCACGATCAGCGCCACCGGTGCCAGCGCCAGGGCGATGGCGATCAGCGACTTCTGCATGCTCGCCTCGCCCTTGATGCGGGCGCGGGAGATGGGGAACACCAGATAGGCGGCCAGCCCCAGCAGGGTCAGGGTCATGGCCTGACCGATCACGTCGTTGCCCAGGGTGGAGGGTTCAACCACCGCCTTGGTTGCGAGCATGATGAGCGGCAGCAGTGGCAACCAGATGTAGCGCATGCTGTTGCGCTTGGCCTGCAGCTCCGCTTTCGGGATCCGGAAGTGGGTTTCGGCGATGCCGCCCGGGCGCATCACCGCCAGATAGACGCTGAATACCAGATAGCCGAGGGCAAGGTTCAGGGTGATCTGGAACATCAGCTTGGGACTGAGCAGACCGCAGTAGGTGAGCAGCAGACCGCCAGCCAGAATGAACATGCTGCCCGGCAGGCGTTGCAGCACGGTATAGAGCAGGGCGCGCGGGGTGTGCCACTGGCTGTCCTGACGGAAACGGCCAAGGTCCTTGGTGATCTTCTTCTCGCGCTCAACCAGCGCCGGACGTTTCCAGACCAGCAGGCCGCCGATCAGCAGCAGCGGGAAGGCGAGCAGGGAGATCCCCAGCAGCTCTTCGCGCCAGCGTTTCCAGTCCGGTTTCAATACCCAGTCGGAGGCCTGTTTGTAGGCCTGGGCGGGCCAGCTGATAAACCACTTGCTGTCGATGGGCTTGTTGCTGCTTACCCAGAAGATGTGTTGCTGCAGGGTAAATTCGATAGAGGCATAGACCCGCGCCAGCTGCTGCTGGGTCAGCTGCAGGCTGATGGCGTTGGTGAGCTGGCTGTCGAGTTGGCGGTTGAGCTGATCGAGCAGATTGATGCGGGTATCGAGCAGCTTGGCAAGGCTCTGCTTGTCCTCCTCGCTGACCGGATCCTTGCTGCCGGCGATCAGATTGTCCAGATAGAGGTTCTTCTGGAACAGCTGGTCACGCTGCTGGCTCAGTTCAAACTGGGCCAGATGCAGATCGGCAATCTGCTCTTCCAGGTTTTTGACGGCGATGGTGGGCGCCGCTTCCAGCTGCTGATAGAGCTGATAGAGGATGCGCGACAGCAGCAGATTGCCCTTGAGCATCTGCACCTGTTCATTGAGGTTGCGCTCGGTCTGGATGCCGCGCTCCAGCCAGCTCTTGGCTTGCAGGTTTTTCTGTACCAGCGAGTTGAGGCTGGTAGTGGCACCGATCAGCTGCTGGCTGAGCTGGTGGTTGAGCTCCTGCTCTTTTTGCACCAGCGGGCTGTCTTCGGTCGCCACCAGTTCACCGGTCTGCTCGGCGGTTTTTTCGGTGTCGCCGAGGCGCTTGGCGCTGCTCTGATCCTGCAACAGCTGCAGTTTCTGCTCTTCGCTGGCGAGACGGGCACTCTGGTAGTCGCGCTGCTTGATCGCCAGATCCTGCATGCTGGTACGGTTATCCAGCTCCTTTTGCAGGTGGGCCAGTTGCAGGTCGAGCAGGGCCAGTTCGGCACCGAGCTTCATCTTCTCGGCGCTGGAGACGCTTTCACCTGCGTTGAGGCGGGTACGGATCTCCTGACTGCGCTGGTAGGCACGGCTCATGCTGGCCTGGGCACGCTCCGGCAGGGTCTGCAAGCTGGTGAGCTGGCTGCCGATGGCGCCGAGGGCCTCCTGGGCCGCCTGCATGTTGGCCAGCACTTCCGGCTGACGGCTGTCGAGCTCTGCCAGACTCATGCTGGCGTATTCGCTCTTGATCTGCTCGGCACTCTTGCCCTTGGTCAGGGCATCGAGCTTGGCGCTGATCTCTCTGAGCTCGGTGGGCAGGTTGCGGATCCGCTGGGCCTGGGTCTTGGCCTTCGCCTCTTCCTTGTCGATGCTGTCGAGCAGGCCGAGGGTTTCGGTCAGCAACTTCTGATCCGCTTGCTGACTGACGGTCAGGGTTTCTGATTTACCCAGACCATCCAGCGCTCGCTGAACGGCGTTGCGAGAGGGGACATCTTGCGCCATGGCTTGCGGGACGCAGAGGCTGGCGAGGAGACAGAGCAGCGGCAACAAGGTCGCCGAGACTCTTTTAAAACGTATTGAGGGCATATAACTTCCGGGTTATTACGCGATATTCGGGAGATTTCCCGCATAGATTAAATTCGCGTGGATTCTAACACCGGGCTTGTCAGGTAAGCAGGGGGGAGGGACAAAAAAAACGGCGCCCGCAGGCGCCGTTTTCAACTCGTTCAGCTCTGATTAAAGAACGTGAACAGAAGCGGTGTTGGTGGTGCCGCTCGGCACCAGAGCACCGGAGACCATCACAACCACGTCACCTTTCAGACCCATGCCGATTTCCAGCGCGGCTTCTTTACCGATGCGATAAAAATCGTCGGTAGAGGCGATGCTGTCAACCACGTGAGCAACCACACCCTTGGTCAGAACCAGCTGGGCAGCAGTTTTCTTGTTGGTGGTGATAGCCAGGATCCAGGCTTTCGGGAAGTACTTGCGAATGGCCTTGGCAGACTTGCCGCCTTCGGTAGCGACCACGATCAGCGGGGCGTCCAGCTTCTCGGAGGTCTCTACGGCGCCTTTACATACGGCTTCGGTGATGCGCAGCTTGTTGCTGTCGTTGGCAGCAGACAGGTTGGACGGCATCACGGCATCGGTACGCTCGCAGATGGTGGCCATGATGGTCACGGCTTCCAGCGGGTACTTACCCTTGGCGGATTCACCGGACAGCATCACTGCGTCGGTACCGTCCAGGATGGCGTTGGCCACGTCACCAGCTTCGGCGCGGGTCGGACGCGGGTTCTTGATCATGGAGTCCAGCATCTGGGTGGCAGTGATAACCACTTTGCGGGCTTTGTTGCACTTGGCGATGATCATCTTCTGGGCGAAGATAACTTCTTCAACCGGGATCTCTACACCCATGTCGCCACGAGCAACCATGATGCCGTCGGAAACAGCCAGGATCTCGTCGAAGTTGTCCAGACCTTCCTGGTTTTCGATCTTGGAGATGATCTGGATGTTCTCGCCGCCGTGGGCTTTCAGGTGCTCACGGATTTCCAGAACGTCTTCTTTCTTGCGGATGAAAGAAGCAGCAACGAAATCAACGCCTTGCTCGCAACCGAAGATCAGGTCGCGCTTGTCTTTCTCGGCCAGGGCCGGCAGCTTGATGGAGACGCCCGGCAGGTTAACGCCTTTGTTCTCGCCCAGGTCACCGTTGTTCAGCACTTTACAGATAACTTCGCGCTCGGTGATTTCGATAACGTCCAGACCGATCAGGCCGTCATCAACCAGGATGCGGTTGCCGACGCGCAGATCGTTGGCGAAACCGGCATAGGTCACGGCCACTTTGTCTTTGTTGCCAACCACGGTCTGGTCGGTGGTGAAGGTGAAAGTCTGGCCAGCGACCAGCGCGACGTCGTTGCCGCCTTCCAGCTTCATGGTACGGATTTCCGGACCCTTGGTGTCCAGCAGGATAGCTGCGTGCTTGCCGGTCTCGGCCATTACAGCGCGCAGGTTGCTGATGCGGCTGCCGTGCTCGGCGTAGTCACCGTGGGAGAAGTTCAGGCGCATGACGTTCATGCCGGCGTCCAGCATTTTGGCCAGCATTTCTTTGGATTCGGTCTTCGGACCGATGGTGCAGACAATTTTGGTCTTTTTCATGTCAATCTTCATGGTTAAGGAATTTCCGCCGAGCAATATACACCAGTTTTTGGAATCTTTTTATGATCCAGAAACAACGTTTTGACCAGATAACGTTTTCTTTTCAGGGATAACGTTTTCCTGTGAGTCACATTTTAGAGCATACGGCCACAGGTTCGGGCTAAAGGGATACAAATGTTGCCATCTGTGGTTGTTTGGCCGGGTTGAGGTTCAGATGTTGTAAAATGACCACCCGTCCGCTGTCACCGTCTTGTCACCGGCTTGCGCAAAAATGTTAGTTCATTGGCGTACGGGTGAAGGAGGTCGGGATGAAAAACAGCCATGAAACCGGATGGGCTCTGCTCTTGCTGGGCGCCGCCCTGCTGCTGGTTCAGACGCTGCCAGCCCGCTACTGGCCTGACAATGCGCGACTGCTGGCGATCTTCTCCCATCCAGTGAAAGAGGAGGCGGCCGAGGGATTAGCGTGGCGAGAGTGGCAGGATCACAGTGCAGCGACCCGGATGGCGCTTCGCGCAGCCCGACTGCAGCCGGAAGCGTCGCAGCCTTGATATCTATTGCTGCTTACCGGTCGTGAAAGCGTGAAATTATCAACCATTAGTTGATAGTTCTTATCTATCTTGCCGGATTGTCCACCTTTCATGGCGGGAGGATAATCGATTCCAACAGCGATATCCCCTCCGGTATCGCCCCCTGATACTTTGTTGGAGTCCGCTTTATGTCCCTCGCCCCCGTCTGGTTTATCTCTCACGGCGCACCGGATCTGGTGCTGCGTGAGCAACCCGCCACCCGCTTTCTGCGAACCCTGCGTCTGGGTGAGCTCAAGGGGCTGGTGGTCATCTCCGCCCACTGGTTCAGCCGCGAGCTGCAGATCAACGTCGAGCCCAAACCGGAGCTGATGTACGACTTTTACGGCTTCCCCGAGCCCCTCTACCGGATGCGCTGGCCTGCCAGCAGCCCCGAGTGGTTGCTGCAGGGGGTGAGCGACCAGCTGGCACTGGCCGGACTGACCGCTACCCCGGTGCGGCGCGAGCTGGATCACGGGGTCTGGTCGCCGCTCTCCCTGATCGACCCAAACAGCGAGATCCCGCTGGTGCAGGTCTCCATTCCCGCGAGCTTCACCCCGGCCCAGTTGTGGCAGTTGGGAGAGGTGTTGGGGGCACTGCGCAGTCAGGGGATTGGCATCCTCGCCTCCGGAGCCATCACCCACAACCTGCGGGCGCTGGCACCGGAAGGCTCGCCGGTGCCGGAGTGGGCCAGCCAGTTTGTCGACTGGCTGGAGCAGAAGATGGCCGACGAGGATCGTCTGGCGCTGCTCGACTATCGCCAGCAGGCTCCAGGCGCGGTGGAGTCCCATCCCCACGATGACCACCTGCGCCCGCTCTTTGTGGCGTTGGGGGCGGCCGATGGTGTGGCTCCGACCCGGCTGCACGACAGTTGGGATGGCGGCAGCCTCTACATGGGCGCCTACCGCTTCGGCTGATAGCCTCTCAACAAGACCCCGCCAATTGGCGGGGTCTTGTTGTTTACGGCGTGGGGGGTGAGCCGAGGGCTCTCAGGGAACCACTACCCGGCTCTCGCCGCCGCCGAGGGCTTCGACCCTGACCTGCACGCCAATCCGCTCCACCAGCGTCTGGACGTGGGAGATGACCCCGATCTGGCGACCGGCGGCTTGGAGGGAGTCGAGGCTGGCGAGCGCCAGATCCAGACTGTCCGGATCCAGGGTGCCAAACCCCTCGTCGATAAAGAGCGACTCGACCTGGGTCTGCCGTGACGAGAGGCTGGAGAGGGCCAGCGCCAGCGCCAGCGACACCAGAAAACTCTCGCCACCGGAGAGGGAGTCCACCGAGCGCACCTCGTCCCCCATGTCGAGATCCACCACTTGCAGCGCCAGATCGGTGCCGGGTACCCGCTCCAGCCGGTAGCGCGGTGATAGTTCGGCGAGCTGGGCGTTGGCCTCCAGCAGCAGACGCTCGAGGGTGAGGCTCTGGGCGAAGGTGCGGAACTTGGCGCCGTTGGCTTGCCCGATCAGATCGCACAGCTGCTGCCAGTGATCGGCGACAGCCTGCTGGCTGGCGAGCTCCTGCTGCAGGCTGCCCGCCTTGAGGGCGGCCGCTTCTGCTTGCGCCAGCGTGCTCTTGCACTCGAACAGGTGCTCGTCGAGCTTACGGCAGTGGGCTTCCAGCGCCGTGAGCCGCAGCAGCAGCGCCTCCTGCGGCAGGGCAGCCAGCTCGGGGTGGTGCTCGCGATAGCGATCCCGCTTGCTCTCCTCCAGTACCAGCGCCCGTTGCCGCTCGGCAAGGCGGGTGCGCGCCTCGCCAAGGGCATCTTCCAACCCTTGCAGGGCAGTGCGGCGAGCCTTGAGTTCATCGGGGCTGATGGCGAGCAGACGGCGCAGGTCGTACTCGGCAATGCCAAGGGAACTGGCGTGGGCAGCCCAGCGACCCAGCACCTCCCGCTTGCGGCGACTGCTGGTCTGCTTTTCCTGCTCCACATGAGTGAGGCGGGTCTTGAGTTCGGTCTGCCGCTCCCGCAGAGCGCGGGCGCCGCTTTGCATCAGCTCCAGTTCGCTGGCGAGTTGTTGCAGCCGCTGTTGCCAGCGGCTCTCGACCAGCGGGATCTCCTCGCCATTCAGACAGGCGGCGCGGCTGGTGAGCAGCCCCTGCCGCTGCTGCTCATGCTCCTTGTAGTCCCGCTCGAGTTTGTGCAGCAGCTCGCGCTGGGTCTGCAGGCGCGCCTCCTGCGCACTTAGTGCCGGGGTGAGGCTGGCGATCTCGCTGGCCAGCCGCTCCCACTCGCTCTGGCCGTGCAGCCAGGCTTCGCAGGCTCGCTGCCACTCGTGCCACTGCTGGCTGCCGAGCCATTGGCGCCACGGTTGGCCGCCCATCTGCTCGTCGAGGCGGTGGGCGCCCTGTTCCAGACGCTGGCGCAGGGTCGCCTCCTGCTCGCCCATCCCCTTCACTTCCCCTTCCAGCGCGATGCGCTGGCGATCGGCCTCCTGCCACTGCTGGTCAAACTGCTGGTGCTGGGCAGCCAGTTGGCTCAGTTGCTGACGCACCCCTTGCAGCTGTTGTTGGCCAAGCTGGGCCTGACGCAGCTGCTGCTGGCTCTGGGCCAACCCCTGCTCCAGCGCCTGGCCACGGCCAAGCAGGGTGCTCATCAGCTCGTTCCACTCAATGGGGCTCTGGCGCAGCGGCAGCGGATGGCCGAGCAGGGTATCGCCACCCAGCTGTTGCCAGCGCTGGGTCAGCTGCTCGGCGCGCGCTTCCAGCTCCGGCAGATGTTGCTGGCGCACCGCCAGCTGGCGGGCCAGCTCCTGACGCTCGCTCTCGCACTGGATGTATTGATGATTGAGCCGATCCCACTCCAGTTCGAGGCTGCGGGCCCGTTCCGCCAGTTGACCGAGAATGCCGGCCACCTGTGGCTGGCTCTGGCTGTAGGGGTGCTCCCCGGAACCACACAGCGGGCAAGGTTCGCCATCACTCAGAATATGGCGATACTGCTCGAAGCTGGCGATGGCGCGGGACTGCTCCAGCGCGTGACGCGCCTCATCCCGCTGCAGTGCGAGCCGCTCGCGGGCGGGGGCCAGCTCGTCGCCTAGAGTGGCGAGCTTGCCCAGCGCCTGCTCCAGCTGGGCAATCTCCTGCTGCAAGCGGCCATGCTGTTCGCCGTGGTTGCGGCCATAATCGGCCAGCTCCAGCAGCTGGCGCAGCTGACCCAGTTGTTCAGTCTGCTGCTGCCACTGCTCCTGCGCCTTGGCGAGGCGGCTCTCCCACTGTTGCTCCTGCAGCTCGTTCTGTTGCTGTTGCAGCCGGTCTTGTTCATGTTGCCAGTAGTCGCGCTCTTGCTGGCCCTGCTCCAGCTGGCGCTGCAACTGTTGCAGGGCGCGCAGCTTGTGATCCCGCAGGGTGAGCAGCTGTTGCAGCTTGTCGGCATCCTCGGCCCAATCCTGCATGGCGGTGAGCAGGGGTTGCCACTGGCGGGCCACCGGTGCCAGCTCCTTGTGCTCTTCGAGCCAGAGCCCCCACTGCTGGTGCTGCTGCTTGAGCAGTTCCACCTGTCGGCTCTGCTCGCGCCAGCCCTGCTCCAGCGTGAGTTGCACTTCTCGCTCCTGTGCCCCCTCCTGCTGGATCTTCTGCAACTGCTGCACTTTTTCCCGGATGCGGGTATCGAGCTCCTGCGCCCGCTTGAGTTCGGGTTGCAGGGCACCCCATTCCCGCTCGGCGGCGATCTTCTCCGCCAGCAGCTGCTGCTCGGTCAGCGCGCTCTGCTGGGTCTGTTCCTCGAGCTTGGCAAGCTCCGGCCCAAGCTCGGCGATCAGCTTCTCCTGCTGCTGCACTTCCAGAGTGAGGCGGGCCAGCTCGTCGTGATCGGCGCGGGCCACCTGGGCCTGCTCGGCACGGGCAAACTCCTCGCGCTCGGGGGCCGCGGCGCCGTGGGCCTGCAGGGCGGCATCGAGCGCCGCCTGTCCCTCGGCGCAGCCCTGCAACTGGGCTGCAATGCGGCTATTGAGGTCGCGCAAGTCCTGCATCAGCTGCTGCTGTTGCTGTTCATGTTTGAGGGTGGTGGAGAGGCTTACCTGCTGACTTACCCAATGCTCGCGGGTGGCCTCGTCCATCAGCGCCACGTCGCCGAGGCGCTGGGCGATTATGGCCAGCTTCTGCTGCTCTTCCCGCGCCCGTTCATAGGTCTGGATGGAGATGGCGGAGTAGAGTTCGGTGCCGGTCATCCGTTCGAGCAGAGCGGAGCGCTCGTTGGCGTCCGATTTGAGGAAGGCGGCAAACTCCCCTTGCGGCAGGATCACCGCGCGGCGGAACTGCTCCCAGGAGAGACCCACCAGCTCGTCGATGCGATCCTGCAGCTCCCGCTTGCTGCCGGAGAAAACCTGACCCGACTCGACATCGGTCAGGGTGCGCTCCTGCGCCTGAAAGCGCCCCTCCGAGCGGTTTCGCGCCCGGCGCACCGCCCAGCGGGCCAGCCAGATGCGGCCATCGCAGCCACGAAATTGTACCTCGGCAAAGCCGCTGGCGTGGCCGCGACTGAGGATGCCGCGCACGTCGTTGGCCTTGAGTTTCTCCTCGTCATCCATGCGGCCCACTTCGGCCACGTTCTTGCGATTGGCGATAAAGCGCGGCATCTCGTCGTATAAGGCCAGACAAATGGCGTCGAGCAATGTGCTCTTGCCGGCGCCGGTATTGCCGGTGATGGCAAACAGGCCCGCGGCGCCGAGTGCCCCGCGGGTAAAGTCGATGGTGAAGGCGCCGGTCAGACTGGCCAGATTCTCACCTGACAGAGACAAGATTTTCATTGGTTTGACTCCTTCACCTGCTCCAGGATCTCTTCGAACGAGGCGACCAGCTGTGCCTCGGGCTCCCCCTCGAACTGGCGCTGATAGCAGAGGCGAAACACCTCGGTGGGGGAGAGCTCATCGAGCCTGCGCCGCTCGCGACCATCGGCCAGCCCTTCGCCCGAGCCCTGATATTGGGTGCTGATACGGGCCAGCCGCACCGGTTTGTCGGCGATAGCGGCGAGAATGCGCTCGCGAATGCGGGCTTCGGGCTTGGGCAGCAGCAACCGCACTTCGAGGAAGGGCTGTGCCTCTTGTGGACAAGGGGGGAGCGTCAGTGCCTCGATGGCTTTCAATGCGTCGTCGAGAGGGCTCTGGGGCAGACGGATCATCTCCACTGCGCGGGGCACCGGGATCCGCTCCAGCCCGGCCAGTTTCCCGCCCGCAAAGGTCACTTCCAGCACCTGATGGTTGTAGTTGGCTTCGGCGAGCGAGAGCGGCAGCGGCGAGCCGCTGTAGTGCACCCCCTCGGCCGGGCTCTGGGCCAGATGGAGGTGACCGAGCGCCGTGTAGTCGGCACCGGCAAAGAGTTCGGCAGGCAGGGCGTGCTGGTTGCCGCCGAGCACCCGCCGCTCCGACAACTCAGAGAGTTGGCCCGCCGCCAGATAGGCATGGCCCATGGCGATGAGCGGCAGCGCCTCCCCGCAGCGAGCCCCTCCTTCGGCCAGCACCTCGGCATAGATCTGGCGTACCCCTTCGATCAGCCTGTCCTGCCCCTCTGCCAACTGTTCCACCCGCAGATCGCTGCTGCGCAGGAACGGCACGGCGGCGCACCAGGCGGCAATCTTGCCCTCCTTGTCTTGCAGCGGTACCAGCAGGCGGTCGGTTTCGAGCTTGCCCTCACTGTCGCGGCTGATGCTGCCCACCAGATGCAGATCAAAGGCGCGCAGCAGCTCGTGGGGGGCATCGAGCTTGGAGGGAGAGTCGTGGTTGCCGCCGATCAGCACCATGTTGAGGCGGGGCATCTCGGCGCGCAGCCGCGCCAGAAAACGGTAGAGCTGTTGCCAGGCGCTGGCGGGGGGATTGGCGGTATCAAACAGATCGCCCGCCACCAGCAGGGCGTCGATCTCGCGCGCCTTGAGGGTGTCGCTCAGCCAGTCGAGAAAGGCATCGTGTTCAAAACGGCGGTCATGGCCATGAAGTTGATGGCCAAGGTGCCAGTCGGCGGTATGGAGGATTTTCATTGGAAAGCAGCCCGGTTGCAGGGACGGTGCCTGTGGCACCCGATGGAGACAAGATGAGGATGCCCTTTGCTTTTTTCAAGTAAAACAGGGGGCTGGCATCGATTCAGGCCGGTTCGCAGCACATCCGGTATTGAGGGTGGCCGGTGAGGGGATCGGACTCCTCGGCCTCGATGACAAAACCGTGGCGGCGATAGAAACGCACCGCCTGATCATTCTCGACAAAGACCCGGGCGTGGAGCGACGCCCCCTGACGCTTGGCTTCCTGCAGCAGGGCGTGGCCGACGCCGCGGCCCTGACGGTCGGGGCGTACAAACAGGGCGGCGAGATAGTTGTCCACCATCGCCATGAAACCGAGCAGATCGCCGCGCTCCTCGAACACCCAGATGGCGGCGCGATCGAGATAGCGGGTACGCAGATCCTCCTGGGCCTGCCACCAGCAGGAGGCATCGACGAAATCGTGGGCCTGCAGGGAGGCCAGCAACCAGATTTCGACGATCTCTTCCATGTCTTCCGGGCGACTGGGCCGCAACATACCTTCATCCTTATTAACAATTTACTTTCGCAGTCTAGGAGAACTTGATGAACAAACTGGTGACATAAATGAGACCCTGTGAGGTCGATCGCCCTTTATTTAGCGAGAATGATTGGCTGATCACAAAGCGCCTCTCTAGTACAATGCCCGCCGGACAATCTAGAGACCGAGGACGCCATGTGGTTTAAAAACCTGCAGATTTATCGCTTTACCCGCCCCTTTGACCTGACCGTGGATCAGCTGGAAACCCAGCTGGAAGCCTGTGCCTTCACCCCTTGCGGCAGTCAGGACATCTCCCGTTTCGGGTGGGTCAAGCCCCTTGGCAAATTCGGCTCAACCCTGACTCACTCTGCCTCCGGTCACATCCTCATCTGCGCCCGCAAAGAGGAGAAGATGCTGCCCGGTACCGTGGTCAAGGAGATGCTGGCCGAGAAGGTAGAGGCGATCGAGTTCGAACAGGGACGCGCCCTCAAGAAGAAAGAGAAGGAAGCGCTTAAAGAGGAGATCCTCCACACCCTGCTGCCCCGTGCCTTCAGTCGTACCAGCCAGACCTTCGCCTGGATCAATCCGGCCGACAATTTGATGGTGGTGGACGCAGGTTCTGCCAAGAAGGCGGACGATCTGCTGGCGCTGCTGCGCAAATCCATCGGTTCCCTGCCGGTGGTGCCGGTGGCTCTCAAGAACCCGCCCGAGATCACCATGACCGAGTGGCTGAACGAGGGCAACCTGCCTGCCTCCTTCACGCTGGAAGATGAAGCCGAGCTGCGCAGCGCAATGGAGCACGGCGGCATCATCCGCTGCAAGCAGCAGGATCTGATGACGGATGAAATCAAGAACCACCTGGCCAACGACAAGCTGGTGACCAAGCTGGCTCTCAACTGGGGCGAGACTGTCAGCTTTGTGCTGGGGGATGATCTCTCCATCAAGCGCCTGAAATTCAGCGAAGAGCTGCGCGAGCAGAACGACGACGTCACCAGCGAAGATCCGACCGCCCGTCTGGATGCGGACTTCGCGCTGGTCACCGCAGAGCTGTCCCAGTTTATCCCGGCGCTGTTTGCCGCCCTGGGTGGCGAAGAGCAGTCCATCTAACCGGACTTGCGCCTGTTTGGCCTCTGCCATCCCATCGTAAAAGCCGCCTTCGGGCGGTTTTTTTATATCTATTGCGGATAGCCATTATTGATAGATGAGTAAGATATTGATCTTGTTCAATAACTTGAGCTGTCAGCGCCAATCGTGACATAGTCCCCCTTCATGGTCATAAAACAGACAAGGAGAGTGTCATGTTGCGCAAACCTCTGGGGCTGGCTGTCGCCCTTGCCCTGCTGGCCGGTTGTGCCAGTGACAACGGCTTTCACTACACCCCGCCAGCCCAGACCCTGATTGCGCCGGAGGCGGCCAGTGGCTGGACCGACAAGCAGGGTTGGCAGGGCCATGACTTCATGGTGGCGGCCGCCAACCCGCTGGCGGTGGATGCGGGCTACCAGATCATCAAGGCCGGTGGCAGTGCCGTCGATGCTGCCATTGCGGTGCAGTTGGTGTTGACGCTGGTGGAGCCGCAATCCTCCGGGATCGGTGGCGGAACGCTGCTGCTGGTGTGGGATGGCCGCAAGGTGAGTGCGGTGGATGGCCGCGAGACGGCGCCGGCCGCTGCCACCGACCAGCTGTTTATGCAAGATGGCAAGCCGCTGGCGTTTTATGACGGGGTGGTGGGGGGCCGCTCGGTCGGCGTTCCCGGCACCCTGCGCGCTCTGGCACTGGCCCATCAACGTTATGGCAAGCTGCCCTGGGCTGTGCTGTTCGAGCCCGCCATCACGCTGGCAGAACAAGGATTTGTGATAAGTCCACGGCTGGCCACATTGCTGACCAAGGATCCCTATCTGGCACGGGATCCGGAGGCGCGAGCCTACTTCTATCAGGCGGATGGCAGCCCCAAAACGGCAGGCACCCGGCTGACCAACCCGGCGCTGGCCAAGGTGTTGCGCACCCTGGCCACGGAGGGGGTGGATGCCTTCTATCAGGGGCCGCTGGCGGATGCCATGGTGGCCAAGGTACGCCAGCATCCCACCAATCCCGGGGTACTGGCGGCCACCGATCTGGCCAGCTATCAGGCAAAAGTGCGGGATGGCCTCTGCTTTGACTATCGCCAGAGCAAGATCTGCGGTTTTCCCACTCCCTCGTCCGGCACCCTGGCGCTCGGCCAGATCTTCGGCATGCTGGAGAGCCGCGATATGGCGGCCCTCAAGCCGATCACCACGAAGGAGGGGGGACTGGCAGCCTCCAGCGAGGCTATCCACCTCTACAGCGAAGCGGCGCGTCTGGCCTTCGCCGATCGCAACCAGTACGTCGCCGACAGCGATTTTGTCAGCGTGCCGGTGAAGGGGTTGCTGGACAAGGGCTATCTGGCCGAGCGCGGCAAGCTTGTCGGTCAGCACTCCATGGGGATTGCCAAGCCCGGTACGCCGCCACTGGCGCTGGCGCGCGGCAAGGATGCGACCCCGGAACTCCCCTCCACCAGCCATGTCTCGATCGTCGACAAGACGGGGATGGCCATCTCCATGACCAGCTCCATCGAGGATGGTTTCGGATCGCGTCAGATGGTCAACGGCTACCTGCTCAACAACCAGCTCACCGATTTCTCCTTCACCTCGGTGGATGCCGCCGGTCTGCCGGTGGCAAACCGGGTGGAGCCGGGCAAGCGGCCCCGCTCCTCCATGTCACCCCTGCTGGTGTTTGACAAGCCAAGCGGCGAGCTGACCATGACGCTGGGCTCGCCGGGGGGCTCCGCCATTATCAACTACGTGGGCAAGACCCTGCTCGGTACTCAGGATTGGGGCCTGAACCTGCAACAGGCCATCAACCTGCCCAACTTTGGCAGCCGCAACGGCCCCACCGAGCTGGAAGCGGGACGCACCCCCATGTCGGTGGTCGAGGGATTGAAGGCGAGGGGACATGAGGTGGTACTGAATGAGCAGACCTCCGGCCTGCAAGGGGTTGAGCGCAATGGCGGTGGCTGGTTTGGCGCAGCGGATCCGCGCCGGGAAGGGATCGCCAAGGGGGAGTGAGGTTCCCATAACAACAAGGCCAGCATGATGCTGGCCTTGTTGTTGATGGAGCGTGACGGAGCGCTTACTGGATACCCAGCAGCTCCACGTCGAAGATCAGGACTGATCCCGGCGGGATTTTGCCAGCGGCGCGGTCGCCGTAGGCGAGGTTGGCAGGGATGTAGAAACGGGTCTTCTCACCTTCCACCATCAGCTGCACCCCTTCGGTCCAGCCAGCGATCACCTGATTGAGGCCAAATTCGATGGGCTCGCCACGGGCGACCGAGCTGTCAAAGACGGTGCCGTCCAGCAGCTTGCCCTCGTAATGCACCTTCACCTTGCTGGTGGCGGTGGGGTGAACGGTGCCGGTGCCCGGGGTCAGTACTTCGTACTGCAGGCCGGAGGCGGTGGTGGTCACCAGCGGCTTCTCCTTGTTGCTGGCGAGGAACTCGGCGCCAATCCGCACGTTGTCAGCCGCCAGCTTTTTGTTGTTGCTGCTGGAGTAGAAGTAGTAGGCCACACCGGCGATGAGCAGCGCGATCAGTATGAATTTCATCGGTTTTTCCTGTTCCATGAAATGTAAAAAGTGCAATGAGGGCGCCATCTTATCGCGCACCGCCCCTGATGGCGAGCCACAGGGCGGGAGGATGTGAGCGGGCAGGCAAAGCTCGGAGACGCAGACGGAAAAAGGGGCGAGTCGGTGACTCGCCCCTTGTCATGGCGGCGGCGCTTACTTGGCGGCCACCATCATCAGGGCGGGCAGGGCGAAGAAGAGACCCGTCACATAACCCAGAGCCAGCAGCTTGTTCTCGCTGCCTACCCGGGCCAGCCCCTCGGCGGCGCGCACCGGCAGGTCGCGCAGGAAGGGGATGCCATAGATGATGACCACGGCAAAGAGGTTGAACAGCACGTGGACCAGCGCGATGGTCAGGGCCAGCTGGGCACCGGCTCCGCTGATGGCGGTGGCAGCCAGCAGGGCGGTGATGGTGGTACCGATATTGGCCCCCAGGGTGAAGGGGTAGAGCTGACGGGTGCTGAACACGCCGCCGCCGGCCAGCGGGATCATCAGGCTGGTGGTGGTGGAGGAGGACTGCACCATGATGGTCACCAGCGCACCGGAGGTAATGCCGGTCAGCGGGCCACGGCCCAGCGCCTTGTGCAGCACCTCTTTGGCACGGCCAACCAGTACCTGTTGCAGCACTTTGCCGAGATACGTGACGCAGGCGAGGATCAGCAGGATACCGATGACGATAGTGGCGATGGCGGCACCCTTGCCCGGCAGGAAGGCAACGGCGCTGTCAATCAGCTGCTGGGCCGGTGCGGTCAGCGGCTTCATGAAATCCATGCCCTTCATCGACATGTTGGCGGAGCCTACCAGCAGGTTGGCCAGCCACTCGGCGCTATGTTGCAGCAGACCGAACATCAGCTCCAGCGGCAGGAAGATGAACACCGCCAGCAGGTTGAAAAAGTCGTGCACGGTAGCGGCGGCGAAGGCACGGCGGAACTCGGCGCGATCCCGCACATGGCCCATGGAGACGATGGTGTTGGTGATGGTGGTGCCGAGGTTGGCACCCATCACCATGGGGATGGCCATGCTGATGGGCAGGCCGCCAGCCACCAGACCGACGATCACCGAGGTGACGGTGCTGGAGGATTGCACCAGCGCGGTAGCGAGAATACCCAGCAGCAGGGCGACAAAGGGGTTGTTGGCAAAGGCGAAGATCTGGGCTGCGCCCTCGGCGCCGCCGGAGAAATCTTTGAAGCCGTGGGAAATGGCGCCCACGGCAACCAGGATCAGGTAGACCAGTACGATGACACTCATCCAGTTGAACAGGGCGCGGGTCGCGGGCGGCTGTGACAAGGAGTGATGGTGTTGCATAAAGCCTCTTGAGACGGTCGTTCCGTCTTGGGTTGTTGATGACCTGCGCATTTAATCAATGGTTAATGACAGAAATATGACAACGTGACATTTCGATGATGTTTTTATGACGACGAACTGCGGCGACAGGCGCTGACCGAGCCGGTTGGCTCTGGGGTGGCAAAAGGGGGGACGAAAGCACTGCCGCCTTGTCAGCCGGAATGTGATCGCTACACTGCGCCCCTTTATTGGCAAGCAGGAGTAAACAAGATGATGCGTGCATGGATCCTCTCTCTGTCGCTGGGGCTGCTCTCGGCAGGGGCACAGGCCAGCCTGTTGAAAACCGACTGCAACCTCGACAAGGCCCTCAAAAACGAAGCGGTGAATGCCACTTTGGGGGTCAAGGGCAACTGTGATACCAGCAAGCTGGTGAAGCAGGAGAAAGAGAAGGTGAAAGCTGAGGTGCAAAAAGGCCGCAACGACCTGCTGGGCGAGAAGCGTGCCGACCTCAAGGAGAGCGGCAACGGTATGCAGCAGAAGATGGACAAGGCAAACCAGCAGTTGCACAAGGCGGAGCAGGATGCCAAGACCATCGCTCGCGATCCGCTCAAGGCTGCGGCGACCGCCGTACTGGATAAGCAGTAAGCAGACCGGGCCCAAGCCCGTGTGACCGGCCACAGACCGGCAGCAAAAAGGGGAGCCATGGCTCCCCTTCTGTCTATCCGTTATCCGCAAAGGATCAGGCGTCAGCCGCTTCCTCGTACTGACGGAACGGGATACGGAACACCGCCAGACGCAGGAACAGATAGGTTGCGCCGAGGCCCGCCCAGATCAGGCCCAGCTCCAGCGAGCTCTGCTCCAGGTTTATCCACAGCGCACCGATGGTGGCGGCACCGAGCAACGGCATCAGCAGATAGACGATGTGGTCCTTGAGTGTCTTGTTGCGCTTCTCGCGCACCCAGAACTGACCGATTACCGACAGGTTGACGAAGCTGAACGCCACCAGTGCGCCGAAGTTGACCAGCGCCAGTGCGGTATCCAGATCAAACGACACGGCGGAGAGGGCCAGACCGCCCACCATCAGCACGTTGATGGCCGGAGTGCGGTATTTCGGGTGGATGTAGCCAAACACCCGCTCCGGGATCATGCGATCACGCCCCATCACGTAGAGGATGCGCGACACACCGGCGTGAGCCGCCATGCCGGAGGCCAGTACCGCTACCGTGGTGCAGACCAGCACAACGGACTGGAAGAAGGTGCCGCCAACGTAGAGGGCGATCTCCGGCAGTACCGCATCCGGATGCTGGAAGCGGGCTAGGCTCGGGAAGTAGAGCTGCAGGCAGTAAGAGACCACCACGAAGATGATGCCGCCGATAAGGGCAGTCAGCACGATCGCCTTGGGGATCACCTTGCCAGCGTTCGGCGTCTCTTCGGAGAGGGAGCTCAGACCGTCAAAGCCCAGGAACGAGAAGCAGAGAATGGTCGCACCGGTAAAGAGCGGTACCAGCTGTGCTGACTCGAAGTGGAACGGACGGCTGCTCATCAGGGTGCCAGCCCCTTCACCGTGGTAGATGCCCCACGCCATCAGGCCGATGAAGAGGGTGATGATGGCCAGCTGGATCACCACGATCAGACCGTTGAAGTTGGCCACCAGATTGATGCCGCGCAGGTTCAGGAAGGTCATTACGGTCACCAGACCGAAGATGAACACCCAGGGCTCGACGCCCGGGAACATGGCGGTCAGGTAGATCTTGGCCAGCAGGATATTGATCATCGGCATGAACATGTAGTCGAGCAGGGAGGACCAGCCGACCATGAAACCGACGTAGGGGTTGAACACCTTCTGAGCATAGGTATAGGCAGAGCCCGCAGAGGGGAACTTGCGTACCAGATGTCCGTAGCTGAGAGCGGTGAGCAGGATGCCACCCAGAGCCAGCAGATAGGCGGTGGCGACCCGGCCATCGGTGATGTCACCGACGATGGCGAAGGTGTCGAAGACTGCCATGGGGGTCAGATAGGCCAGACCCATCACAATCACTTGTGTCAGGGTAAGGGTCTTGAGCAGCTTGGCGTTTTGCGATGCCATTACGCTTTCTCCTCAATCAGTGCCGCAGCACGTGCTTGCAACGAGCGCAGGGATACGATGGATTCGCAAGCCTGTACATCAAGGGCGCCGGGGAGGCGCATACCGGGCTGTACCGGCAGGAAAGCATTAAAACGCCCCATTGTTATCCTCTCAACATCGGGAGATTGTTTGGCAATCTCGAATATCACTTCCGGAAACGTTCCGGCCTCTTGTGGTGGGTTTGTACTGCACTTCAAAAATACAAAAACCGATGTCGCAGTGAACATCGGTCCTTTATTGGCGGCGTATTGTGCATTCGGTCAGCCCCCTTGACAAGCAAAAAAGGGCGGATTAACGCATTTTTTTGCATACGCACGGAGCAGGTAAGTGGTCACTCGCCCCCTGCAGCCGTCCCCGAGCCGCTCCCCCTTTTTCGGGGGGGAAGAGAACCCTGTCATGGCGTATGAAAAATCGGCAAATCGGGGCTGCAGGGTGCATAGCGCCTCAACATTGATCCTGATCATATTTGCCGGCGTTCCCCCGGGCTCGAGTCCTGCGAGCTTATCGGCTGGTGGGGGATGGGAGGGGGTGAAGTGGAAAAAAAGTAGTTGCATATCCATTCATATTAATGACTGAGGATAAGAGGCGACGCGGCTCGGGCCATGGCACGGTGAGCGGCCCGGCTGGGTAGTTATTTGAAATCAGTCACACTTCCTGCACAAACCGCATTTCTGGCAACCCGTGCTGCTGGCAACCAGCGCACCGCAAAAACAACAAGGAGCCCGCAGGCTCCTTGTTCTCTATCGGTGGGAGGGGGCCAGCGGTTACTGGGCGATCTCCACCTTGTCGGCGGTATGCAGCGGGATGCGGAACACGGTGAGGCGCAGGAACAGGTAGATGGCCCCCAGCGCCGCCCAGATCAGCCCCAGCTCGAAGGAAGAGGGCTCGAGGTTGAGCCACAGTACCCCGATGCAGGCGGCGCCACAGAGCGGCAGCAGCAGGTACATCAGGTGATCCTTGAGACACTTGTTGCGGCCCAGTTTCACATAGAAGTGGGCAATCACCGCCAGGTTGACGAAGGTGAAGGCCACCAGGGCGCCGAAGTTGATCAACGCCAGCGCCATCTCCAGATCCAGCGACACCGCAGAGAGGGCCAGCAGGCCGACCAGCAGCACGTTGAACGCCGGGGTTTGCCACTTCGGATGGATGTAGCCGAAGAAGCGGGCAGGCAGGGCGCGATCACGACCCATCACGTAGAGCAGGCGCGATACACCGGCGTGGGAGGCGAGCCCCGAGGCCAGTACCGCTACTGTGGTGCAGACCAGTACTACCGCCTGGAACAGCTTGCCGCCGACATAGAGGGCGATCTCCGGCAGCACCGCATCCGGATGCTGGAAGCGGGAGATGTCCGGGAAGTAGAGCTGCAGGAAGTAGGAGGTAGTGACGAACAGCACACCGCCGATCAGCGCCGTCAGCACGATGGCGCGGGGGATCACCCGATCCGCGTCCGGGGTCTCTTCCGACAGGGTACTGATGGCGTCAAAGCCGAGGAACGACAGACAGAGGATGGAGGCCCCCATCAGCAGCGGTGACACCTGGATCTGCTCGGAGAAGAAGGGACGGCTGCTGGCCACGGTCCCCAACCCTTCACCGTTGTGAACGCCCCAGGCGATCAGGCCGATGAAGATGGCGATGATGCTGAACTGCATTACTACGATCAGGCTGTTGAAGTTGGCCACCAGCTTGATGCCGCGCAGGTTGAGGGCGGTCATCACCGCCGCCAGACCTAAGATATAGGTCCAGGGCTCTACGTTCGGGAAGAGGGCTTCCAGATAGATCTTGGCCAGCAGCATGTTGATCATCGGCATGAACATGTAGTCGAGCAGGGAGGTCCAGCCCACCATAAAGCCGACATAGGGGTGAAACACCTTCTGGGCATAGGTATAGGCGGAACCGGCTGACGGGAACTTGCGCACCAGATGGCCGTAGCTCAGGGCAGTGAACAGCATGCCGATGAGGGCAAACAGGTAGGCAGTCGGCACATGGCCTTCGGTGATCTCGGTGACGATGCCGAAGGTGTCGAACACCGCCATGGGGGTGAGGTACGCCAGTCCCATAACCACGACCTGCCACAGTTTGAGGGTCTTTTTCAGACCAACCTGCTGGGCCGCCATTATGCATGTTCCTCATGCAGTGCCAGAGTGGCACGGTCCATCAACGAAACCGGGAGAGAGGCCCGGGAATCAAGGGCGCCAGGGCGGCGCACACCGGCCATGGCCGGTTGGAAAGCATTGAGATGCCCCATGTTGTTCCTCACTAGACTTGGTGTCGGGAGACTGCTGCCAATCTCGCTATCTTTTCCGGGGGTGATCCGGCCTCGTTTATGGGTTTGTTCACTGTCTAAAAAAGAACCGATGCCATTGTTTTACATCGGTTCTTTCAGTGGCGGCGCATTGTGCATTTGCAGGGCCCCCTTGACAAGAAAAAAAGGGGGCAAAATTGCATTTATTTGCACAGGTAAGTGGTCACTTTCCTGCTGGTCAGGCCAGCACGGCCTCCAGTGATTTTTCAAGGAGTTGCAACCCCTCGTCAATCACTGCCGCAGGGGCGGTCAGGGGGGCAAGAAAACGGATGACATTTGCGCGCACCCCGCATGAGAGCAGGACCAGACCGCGTTTGCCCGCCTCGGCCACCAGTCGTTTGGTAAGGTCGGGATCGGGCTGGCTGGCATCACGGCGTTTCACCAGCTCCATGGCCACCATGGCACCGGGGCCGCGAATTTGACCTATGCAGTCAAAACGCTCGGCTATGCGTTCCAGCCCCGCCTTGATCTGCTCCCCCTGATCCAGCGCTTTCTGGTTGAGCTGCTCCTCTTCGATCACCTGTAAAACGGCCAGCGCGGCGGCGCAGGCGATGGGCGATCCCGCATAGGTGCCACCGAGTCCCCCCGGCTTGGCCGAGTTCATGATCTCCGCCTTGCCCACCACCGCCGAGAGAGGGAAGCCCCCCGCCAGACTCTTGGCCAGGGTCATGATGTCCGGCTCGATGCCGGCATATTCGGTGGCGAAGGTTTTGCCGGTGCGGCAAAAACCGCTCTGGATCTCGTCGCAGATGAGCAGAATGCCGTGCTGGTCGCAGACGCTGCGCAGCTTCTGCATAAAGCTCGGGGAGGCGGGATAGAAGCCCCCTTCGCCCTGTACCGGCTCGATAATGATGGCGGCAACGCGGGAGGGTTCTATGTCGGCGCTGAAGCAGAGCTCGAGGGCGTGCAGGGCATCCTCTTCACTTACCCCGAGATAATCGGCGGGGAAGGGGATGTGGTAGACCTCCCCCGGGAAGGGGCCAAAGCCGGTCTTGTAGGGCACCACCTTGCCGGTGAGCGCCATTCCCATCATGGTGCGGCCGTGAAAGCCCCCCTTGAAGGCGATGGTGCCGCTGCGGCCGGTGTGGGCGCGGGCAATCTTGATGGCGTTCTCGACCGCCTCGGCGCCGGTGGAGAGAAACAGGGTGCGTTTCGGCGTCGGGCCGGGCACCAGGGCGTTGAGCTTCTCGGCAAGCTCGATATAGCCCGGGTAGGGGGTGACCTGAAAGCAGGTGTGGCTGAATTTTTCCAGTTGATCGCGCACTGCCGCCACCACTTTGGGGTGGTTGTGGCCGGTGTTGAGCACGGCGATGCCGGAGGCAAAGTCGATGTAGCGGTTGCCCTCCACATCCCACAGCTCGGCATTTTGCGCCCGGTCGATAAAGACCGGCAGCAGGGTGCCAACGCCGTTGACCACGGCCGCTTCGCGGCGCGCTTGCCACGCCTTGTTTGATTCTGACTGACTCATCTTTCCTCCCTGAGGGGCCGCAGCCCCCGATATTCCCTGAAAATGTGGCAGGCGTTTTGGCGCCCATCACCGCCGATCAGCCCATCGGGCCAGCTCGGCGGCGCCTTGTCTCTCTGTTGCAGCCTTAGCGAATGGCGCCAAAGCAGAGGTATTTGGTCTCGAGATACTCTTCCAGCCCCTCGGCTGCCCCTTCCCGGCCCAGACCCGACTCCTTGATGCCGCCAAAGGGGGCCAGCTCGGTGGAGATGATCCCCTCGTTGATGCCGACCATGCCGTATTCCAGCTGTTCGGCGACGCGCCACACCCGGGCGATATCGCGGCCATAGAAGTAGGCGGCCAGGCCATAAGGGGTGTCGTTGGCAATGGCGATGGCTTCGGCTTCCGTCTCGAAGCGCACCAGCGGGGCGACCGGGCCGAAGATCTCCTCCTGCAGGATGGGGTTGGTTTTATCCACCTTGCCCAGAATGGTGGGGCGGTAGAAGAGGGGGCCAGCGGGGTGAGCTTCGCCCCCCAGCAGCACTTCGGCACCGGCGGCGACCGATTGCTGGACCAGCTCGGCCACCTTGCTGGCGGCGGCGGGGTTGATGAGCGGGCCGATCTGGGTGCCCTCACTCATGCCATCCCCCACCTTGAAGGCGGCAACGGCGGCAGTCAGCTTCTCGGCGAAGGCGTCATAGACGCTGGCCTGCACCAGAATCCGGTTGGCGCAGACGCAGGTCTGCCCGGCGTTGCGGTATTTGGAGGCGAGCGCCCCTGCCACGGCGGCGTCGAGGTCGGCGTCATCAAAGACGATAAAGGGGGCGTTGCCACCCAGCTCCAGCGACAGCTTTTTCATGGTGTCGGCGCACTGGCGCATCAGTAGCTTGCCGATGCGGGTGGAGCCGGTGAAGGAGAGCTTGCGCACCACCGGATTGCTGCACAGCTCGTTGCCCACCTCGCTCGCCTGATGACTGGTGACGATATTGATGACACCGGCGGGGATGCCCGCCTGCTCGGCAAGCAGCGCCAGTGCCAGCGCGCAGAGCGGCGTTTCTGCGGCAGGCTTGATGACGATGGTGCAACCGGCGGCCAGCGCCGGGCCCGCCTTGCGGGTGATCATGGCAATGGGGAAGTTCCACGGGGTGATGGCTGCGACCACGCCCACCGGCTGCTTGATGGTGGCCAGCCGGCGATCGCCGCTAAAGCCCGGGATGGTGCGGCCATAGGCGCGCTTGCCCTCCTCGGCGAACCACTGGATAAAGCTGGCGCCATAGGTCACCTCGCCCTTGGCCTCGGCCAGCGGCTTGCCCTGCTCGCAGGTCATGATGCGGGCCAGCTCGTCGCTGTGGGCTGTGATGGCGGCAAACCAGGCGTAGAGCTTGTTGCTGCGCTCCTTGGCGGTCAGCGCCGCCCAGGCGGGTTGCGCCGCGTGGGCGGCCGCGATGGCGCGGCGGGTATCCTCGGCATCCATGTCGGGCACCTGGGTAATCACGGCCCCGCTGGCGGGGTTGGTGACCTCGAAGGTGCGGCCGCTGGCGGCCTCGCACCACTGTCCATCTATATAGGCGCGGGATGTGATCAAGCTGGAGTGGGATGTTGTTCCTGACATGAGAAGCCTCGAGTGTGGGTCAGAGCAGCTGGTTGCCGGAGTGAGCCGACTCTTCCTACGCCGCTGCCGTATAAAATAATAAGCACAGGAAGACCATAATTTGAGCTGAAATGTTTTTCAAGTGTTAAATATATTTGAATTGCTGGGGGGCGCCATGCTAGAAAATGGGCTGTGTAGCGCGCTTTCTCCGGTTCGCTTGCAGGCTACATGTGGGCAGACGACCGGGATATGGTAAATCAGGTGTGCAAAATAATGAACGGCTGTGCTGTGTAACATAGTGAACGGCAAGGGAAAGCTGGTCGGCTATTTTAACCAGCAGGGTAAACAGGCTGCGCCTGATCCGATGCGATCACGTGCAAGCAGGAGAGGCTGATGATGCAAGGATGCAGAGATAGCGCAGCAGGGGGCTTGTCATGAGCGGGCCACAGAGCCGGGAGGGCGTGGCTCGATCGTTGAGTGGGGCTGACGCCGGGGCGCGCACCATGGGGGAACGGCTGGCGGCAGTGCGCCACCAGCTGGGGCTCTCCCAGCGGCGGGCGGCCGAGCTGAGCGGTCTGACCCACGGTGCCATCTGCATGATCGAGCAGGACAAGGTGAGCCCCTCGGTCGCCTCCCTGCAAAAGCTGCTCACCATCTACGGCCTGCCGCTGTCGCGCTTTTTCGCCGAGGAGGAGAGCCGCACTCCGGAGGTGGTGATCAAGGCTGATCAGCTGATCGAGCTGGGCAGTCAGGGGGTCTCCCTCAAGCTGGTGCACAACGGCAACAACCGCCGCCAGCTCGGCTTTATGCTGGAGACCTATCCCCCCGGCACCGACACCGGCGGTCAGGTGACCCATCAGGGGGAGGAGGTCGGCACCGTACTGGAGGGGTCGGTGATCCTGACGGTGGCGGGCCAGAGTTATCCGCTGGAGGCGGGCGACAGCTATGTGATCGACACCGGCGAGCCCCACAGCTTCAGCAATCCGTCGGGGGAGACCTGTCGCATCGTCAGCGCCCACACCCCGGCGAGCTTTTAATCCTGACAGTAGTTTGGCAACCGAACCGGTAAGGAAACAGGGATCATGACCGAACATGTAAACAGTTACTACGCAGCCAGTGCCAATAAACACGCGCCCTACCCGACATTGACCGAGCAGCTGGAGTGCGATGTCTGCGTCATCGGGGCGGGTTATACCGGCCTCTCCAGCGCCCTGCATCTGGTAGAGAAGGGCTACAAGGTGGTGGTGCTGGAGGCCGCACGAGTCGGCTTTGGCGCCAGCGGCCGCAACGGCGGCCAGATCGTCAACTCCTACAGCCGCGACATTGACACCATAGAAGCGAACTGCCCGCCGGATCAGGCCAGGCTGCTCGGTTCCATGCTGTTTGAGGGGGGGCAGATCATCCGCGAGCGGATCAAGCGCTACAACATCCAGTGCGATCTGCAGGAGGGGGGCGTCTTTGCCGCCGAGACCGAGAAGCAGCTGCACGAGCTCAAGGCGCAGAAGGCGCGCTGGGAGAAGTGGGGCAATGAGCAGCTGGAGCTGCTCGATGCCAAGGGGGTGCGCGAGGTGGTCGCGAGCGATCGCTACGTCGGCGCCCTGCTCGACAAGAGCGGCGGCCATATTCACCCTCTCAATCTGGCGCTGGGGGAGGCGGAAGCGATCCGCATCCAGGGGGGGCAGATCTTCGAGCAGTCCGCCGTCACCAGCATTACTCCGGGCCAGCCGGCGTTGGTCAAGACCGCCAAAGGGGCGGTGAAGGCGCGCTTTATCGTGGTGGCTGGCAACGCTTACCTCGGCAATCTGGTGCCGGAACTGGCCAGCAAGAGCATGCCCTGCGGTACCCAGGTGATCGCCACCGAAGTGCTGGGAGAGGAGCGGGCCCGTTCACTCTTGCCGCAGAACTACTGTCTGGAGGATTGCAACTACCTGCTCGACTACTACCGCACCTCCGGCGATCACCGGTTGATCTATGGCGGCGGCGTGGTCTATGGGGCGCGGGATCCGGCGGATATCGAGCGGCTGATCATCCCCAAGATGCTCAAGACTTTCCCGCAGTTGGCCGACGTCAAGGTGGAGTACACCTGGACCGGCAACTTCTTGCTCACCCTGTCGCGCCTGCCGCAATTTGGTCGCATCGGCCCCAATATCTACTACATGCAGGGCTACAGCGGCCACGGTGTCACCTGCACCCATCTGGCGGGCAAGTTGCTCTCCGAAGTGCTGAGTGGTCAGGCGGAGCGCTTCGATGCCTTTGCCAAACTGCCGCACTACCCCTTCCCAGGTGGCCGCCTGTTCCGCATCCCCTTCACCGCCGCGGGCGCCGCCTGGTACACCCTGCGCGATCGGCTGGGGGTATAAGAGCCGCTCTGCGAGAAATGTGGGCTGGTGGGTGCCGCTTAGATAACGCTGACGCCAGCACCAATACCGGAAACAACAAGGCCACCGCGAGGGTGGCCTTGTTGTTTATCAAGCAGCAGCGCGCTGATTAGCTGTAGAAGGCTTCAACGGTGCCTTTGAGCTTGATCAGGATGGGCTGACCACGGCGATCCAGCGCCTTGGGGGAGGGGATCTTCACCCAACCTTCGCTGATGCAGTACTCCTCGACATCGGTGCGCTCTTTGCCGTTCAGGCGAATACCGATCGGGTGCTCGAAGCAGGCGGCCACATAGTGAGGGCTGCGGGGATTGCAGGAGAGGTGATCCGGCAGAGCCGGTTTGGTGCTGGTATCGCTCATCGATATAACCCGAAATGAATAAAAAGTGGGTCATTGTAGAGAATGCCGCCATGGCATTCAAGGCGGCCACAAAACAGGCAAAGCGTGCTCGCCATCGCTATGGGAAACCAGCTTAATCCCGTTGCCAATGCATCACCAGCTCGGGGCGACCGCTATGCTCGCACAACTGCTGCTCACCCTCTTTGAAACCGTTGCGGGAATAGAAGCGCCGCGCCTGCTTATTTTCGGCGTAGACCGTCAACTCGAGTCGATCATATTGGGCTTTGAGGTGTTCGAGCAGTTGGCGACCCAGCCCGTGTGATTGGTGATCTGGGGAGATAAACAGGGCGGCGACAGACCCCTGATACCAGGAGATAAAGCCCAGTAGCTGTCCATCCTCCTCATAACCCCAGCTCTTGCTGGCGGGCAGATAGATGTCCCGCATCGCTGCCCGTTGCTCATGCCAAAAGGCGGCGGGAATAAAGTCGTGGGCTTTTACCGATGCCTGATACCAGAGCTCGACGGCGGCATCCAGAGCGGTTGTTAATAATGGACGGGTCATAGTGGCCTTAATAACAAAGAGTGGAAATAATGCAATGACGTTAGCTCGACACATGTACAGAATTGTACCGGGTGAGCATATATATGAGAACTTGTTTTAATAAAATTTAAATTAATGCTCTCTATAACAGATATATACCAGGAAATATTATTTTATCTTGGTCTTTAGGGTGGGATAAAACAAGAACATGGAAATTTATATACTAAAAAATAAAGCCACCAAAATTAATCGTTTTTGTATATTGCTTAATTGTTTGAATGGGGGGAATGCCACATATCATGACTTGATGAATAAATCATTACCTGTAGCTTAATTAATTATTAAATATCTCTTAACAAATGGGTTTGAGTGTTCAGGGGGATTTAAAATTTGTTATATAACAATTGGTTGTGTTATTCCGCTTGCTTGAGGTGTTAGCAGATTTATTGTGTGGCGGCAATGAATAAAGCGCACGTCAATTTAACCGTTTGAATGGAATTATTTTCATGTATAAATTGATAGGGGCTGTTCAGGTCTCTTTTATATTTGACTTGTTACAGCATAAAACCCTTAATTTTTCATTGGCTTGTTTAAAAAGGATTTGTTATGGATAAGAAAAAGCTTCATGAGTCATTAATGTCAGCTATGCCACAAACTCGCAGGGGATTTTTAACTGCATCATCAATGAGTATCTTGGGATTGGCTGTAAGTGCGGTTATTCCTGCCCCTATAAAGGCCGCCATAAATGCTGTGAGTGGTGATGGAAGGGCGTACTCGATTGAGGATCTTGACAGTATAGATTTTTATGTGCTCAAAAGTAGTAATCCCACGTTGTCTTTGAGTGAGGTTAAATTTGAACAGCTGACTGATGAGGCATTGTATCTCTCGCATGTGATGTTTCAAGAGATAAACAAAGTCCAGTTTAAGAATCAACATTCTGGTCTAAGTGCTGATTTTGGTGATTATCTCAGACCAAATATGTCAGTGTATGATGCCGATGATGGCTTTGATTCAGTTCGCAATGTACACAAGGATTTCTCTCTCTACTTTTCAAAAAATAATGCAGAGTATATCAGTGAATTATTGATGTCAGGCTATAAAGATGAGACGAATGTCAGTGTTACTAATCGACAGGCCTTTAATACGTGGGATATGGTAAAAGCCAATGCGGAGATTAGCAGTGCAGAAAAGGGGGAAGAATATCAAAGGATAATGGACCGACTTTATTCAATCGCTACATACTACTGTCAGAGTAATCGCATAGGTCAATACAAGGGCAGCGGGAAGGCATGGCTTGAAAGGTTGATTCAGCATTATCAGCAAAACGAAAATTTGACTGCCTTGATTAACCAGGTAAATATTGATGGCAATGATACTGGCAGCTTTACGAGTGCCATGCAAATTATTAATAGTACAACCCATAAGGTGCGAGCCCTTAATGCTGCTGTAAATTTCTCCACCCCCGAGGAGGATATTCGTGAGTTTGAGCGAATGATGCATGGCGCGTTATATAATGGTTTTGCAATGAGTCAGTTGTGGGGCAACAGTAACGACCCAGACTCTGTACTTGGCAATCGTTATAACTTTATTAGTGTTGCGCAATTCTTGCAAACAGAAACAGGAGCACAGGCTGCATTCTGGCAACGATTCTTTTCAGATAACTCTGTCAACAGTGTATGGTTAACGCTGAATTCACTAAATATTGGTACATATAAATTAAATAGTGAACAGGCATATGTTATTATTGCTAATGCATATCCAGATTACTTTCATCCTCAAAATCGTGGTGCAACTGATGCATATTTGTCAACACTGATATTTATTCTTGGGGCATCACATTTTTCTTGGGCGGTAGCCACTGATCGAACAGAGGCCGATATTGCATCTATGCTTGGTCTCGCGGTTGCCTTTTCTCAAGCAACGATAGATGTTGCATATCATATTGCTGTTCTACAAACCAGCAAATACATTTTTGGAAGCGCCGAGCCCCTGACTAATGCAATCGTCGATACCATGGGTAAATATAGTCGTTTCTTAGCCAAGGTTACCAAAAAAGGAGCAGCAGTAGTTAATCCTGAATACAAGGTGGTACAGAGCCTGTTTGGAAAATTAGGGATTAATAGTGTCGTCAATAAATGCATGACCGCACTAGCAGTTGCTGGTGCTGCATTGGCGGCCTTTAACCTAGTTAAAGCAATCCAGAGTGGTGATAAAGTAGAGATTATTTTTGCATCGATTGACATGTTGCTGGCGGCTGGTTCCTTGTATCTCGTGACTCTTGGTGGAATGGCTGCGGGTCCTATTGGTATTGTCTTTGCCGTCTTTGCCATTATTGTCATTATAGCAAAATGGCTCTATTCACTCTTTCATAAGCCAGCTCCAACCCCGACATTGATCCAGCGTTATACTACAGAGGTAATCAAACCAGAGGGGTTGGAGCACGCTGATGCAGGAAGCATGCTATGTAAAGCTAATACAGCATATGGAGTGAAAATTTGTAAGCTTGACTCAAAGACAATCAATACTGACTGGGTGAATATGCAAAATTTAGGTGTAGCATCCAGTGAGTATACAGAAAAAAATGCACTGGTTACTTCTCGCATTACAGGTCGAATATATAACTTTTCTACATTGAGTGGGGGGCTTCCTTATTGCAAAACAGCAGATTTTTTTGCTAAAGGTACTAATCTTAAAATTAGTGGAGCACGAGATGGCAAGAAAATTGGCGTCGCAGCAGTAGAGTCGGTCGATTCACGTGGGCAATCACAGTCACTTATTTTGGCGAAAAAAGAGATGTTGGATGATTGTTCGCTATATTGGACAAAAGATACTAATGGCGTTCGTGCCATAGAGATTGACTTTAATAGTAGTCATATAGTTAATTTGCCAGAAAATGAGGCAGGCCGAAGAGACTTCTGTTATGATATTATGGCAGTCAATGGCCAACGAGACTGTATCTTTATAATTCTTGCCAAGTTTGGTATATACCAATTTAAGAATGGTGAGATGACTACGATTAGCAAGGATTACGATCTGGTTTCTAACCAACGAGATCTATCATCCGATCTATTTTATGCAACACCAACAGGATTGACAACTGGTGATGTTGTAAATGTTTTCTATAGTATTACGGAACGAAATCAATATTCAAACGACATAGTAAGAACAATCCATTTTCATTACATTTTGCAAAGGGATATATATGGTGACTATAGTGATTTCTCGCTAATAAATACGACAACACATGAAGGAAAAAGCCAATACAATGTAATTGGTTATGCTGGTTTTCATTATAATAAGGACGATGGTCTGGGGTTGAATCCTCGCATCGACTTTATTCGTATCAGGCCTGATGGAACCGCCATTAGATATGAACGTCATGGTTCCATTATCACTCCTGGTGAGGATAATAATGGAGTTACCGGACTTCAAAATGGTGTTGAGTTCATTGTTCCGGATAATGGATTAAGCTCTTTATATAAAAATGCATTAATGTAAGTAATTTGTGTTTATTTAAATTGGAAAGTCCTAGGTTAATTCTCTTGGGACTTTTTTAATTGCTGTAGTTGATAGTATTCTTGCCAATGTTTTCTGTAAAAATCTTTCGAGATATATAGCAGCACACACTGTGCTCAAACCTGAATGTATTTACGCTACGTTAATGGATATCTCCTTTGGTATCAATGTCAGTCTCTTCCTGAACAAGCTGTATGTAGTCTATTTTCTCTATCATCCGCCTCTGATATGGAGTGATGCCTCCGATCGGTTGAGATGGTGTGATGGGTTCTTTTGAGGCTTAGCTCTTCATGGCATCCATCACCGTTCACTGCCCTCGTTGCAACTCTGACCACGTAGATCGCCATGGGAAGACCCCTGCTGGCCATGTTCGCTATCGTTACCCCGTCTGCCCGCACGTGTTTCAGCTCTCCTATACCGATGAAGCCCGCAAGCCTAGCGTCAAAGACAAGATTGTTGATATGGCAGTTCAACTGCTCAGGTGTTCGTGATACTGCTCGCGTCCTAAAAATTGGCATCAACACCGTCATACGCACCCTAAAAAACTCACCCCAAGGCAAGTAACCTCCGAAAAGGTGGTGCTCGATGACGTGGCGCTTATCTGTGAACTTGATGAGCAGTGGGCCTATGTCGGCAATAAACAGCATCGATACTGGCTTTGGTATGCCTTTGATACCAAGAGAAAACGAGTCGTGGCATATACCTTTGGCCCACGCAACGATGAGACATGTCGCCGCTTGCTGAGCCTGCTTTCTCCGTTCCAGATAGGCTTTATCACCAGTGATGACTGGGGAAGCTATGCCAGAGAGGTGCCGAGCGAAATGCATCTGACCGGGAAGATATTCACCCAGCGTATCGAGCGTAACAACCTGACGCTCAGAACGCGCATCAAGCGATTGGCTCGCAAGTCCATTTGCTTCTCTCGTTCCGTTGAGCTCCACGAGAAAGTGATTGCTGCCTTTATAGAAAGGCACCACTTCAACTGATTGGAGGCATTACCTGAAATGGTACCGGAATATGCTTGAAAATCTCCTTGAACGTCAGGATGGTAGAGATGACAGGATGTGGCCCCTATTCCCGTAATGGTCATGGCGGGAGCAAGAGGTCATGGCATCGGCATCAGTCCAGAATACGGGGAATCACGGTTAATCAAAGTCCTATTGTAGCGAGGCCTCTGGTGGAAGGGCAGAAGTGCGGTCATCTACATCGTATCAATAAATTAACGTATTCAAGTTGCAGAAACGACAAGGCCCCGAGGTTGGGGGCCTTGTGGTAGGGCCATCACTGGCGAGGTTGAGCAGGGCTATGCCAATCAGGGAAGGTCCAGGGTAAAGCGGGCGCCGCCGAGGGGGGATTCATCGACCCGGATCTGGCCGCCGTAGCTGTGGACGATTTCGGTCACCACCGCCAGACCTATGCCCTGACCGGGTGAACTGTCTGCCCGCACGCCGCGCTGGAAGATCTGCTCCGATTTGGCCGGATCGATTCCCGGGCCATCATCTTCCACTTCGATACGCAGCCGCTCGAGATGGCGGCGCACAGTCACCTTCACTTCGCTGATGGCAAACTTGCAGGCGTTGTCGAGCAGGTTACCCATCAGCTCCATCAGGTCGCCCTGTTCGCCGTGAAAGAGGGCGTCATCGTCGAACTTGAAGTGGGTTTGCAGTTTCTTGTGGCGATAAACCTTGGTCAGGCTGGCCAGCAGTTTTTCAATCAGCGGCACCGGCTCGGTGCCCTTGCTGGCAAGGCGCTGGCGGCCGGTCACGGCCCGTCTGAGCTGATACTGGATCATCTGATCCATGGTGAGGATCTGCTCATTGATGTTGTCGTGGATCTCCCGCCCCAGCTTCACTTCGCGGGTGGTGATCTGGATCAGCGCCAGCCGGGTTTTCAGGCTGTGCGCGAGATCGTTGAGGGCGTGCTGGTAGCGCTGAGTCTGCTGGCGTTCGTTCTCCAGCAACTGGTTGATTGAGTCGGTCAGCGGGGCCAGCTCCCGCTCAAAATCGCTCGAGAGGTCATCGCGCTTGCCGGCCCGGATATCGTCGATCTGACGGGCGATGGTGCGCAGGGAGCTGAGGCTCCAGAAGGTGGTGAGCAGCAGCAGCCCGGCCAGCAGCATATAGGCGAGCAGCGCCTGTTTGGCGGTCTGGTAGAGGTAGGTGCGGGACTCTTCGTGGTAGCGTTTGGCCGAGTCGATCATCACCACGTAGTAGGCGGTGGTGCCGCTGCCGGGATTGCGGATAAACCGCAGGCTGTAGACGAAGTAGCTCTCGCCGTTCTTGATGGTGTGCTTCTTGAAGAAGTAGTCGAGATCCATCCCCCCCAGATACTTCATCAGATCGCCGCAGATGGTCTGTTTGGCCTTGATCACCTCCGGCATATGGAGGCTTGACCAGACCAGGTCGCCATCGGCGCGGCAGATCAGGGTATCGAGGTTGCGATCCCCCGCACCACGGGATATCCGCCCCAGCTCGACGTTCGACCCCTTGTCATCCGGTTCGGTGGAGGAAAACAGCTTGGCCAGGTTCTCCTGCATCCGGGCGCTGGCCTTCTGGGTCTGCTCCTCGACGTGGCCGAGGTAGAGGGCGTAGACGGCAAACCCCATGATCAGCGCGATGACCAGCAGCGAGCTGAGCAGCAGTTTGATGTGCAGTGAGCTGCGGATCATCTTGATGGGGCGCGGCAGATGAAACTGCATCAGTTACAGGAGAGGTTGAAGATGTAACCCTGACGCCGGATGGTGGAGATGGGTTGAATCGTCCCTTCCGGATCCAGCTTCTTGCGCAGGCGGCTCACCATCACCTCGATGGTGTTGGGGTCCCCTTCGCCGTCGCCGTAGAGCTGGTCGAGCAGTTGCTGCTTGGAGACCACCTGACGGGCGTTGCGCATCAGGTACTCCAGAATGAGGTATTCAAAGCTGGTGAGCACCGCCACTTCACCGGCGATGGTCAGCTCCTTGCGGGAGAGATCCAGCTCGTAATCACCAGCTTTCACCCTGGGCGAGATAAAACCGGCGCTGCGGCGCACCAGCGCATTGAGTCGGGCCAGCAGCTCATCTTTCTGGAACGGTTTGACCAGATAGTCATCAGCACCTGCTTCCAGTCCTTCGACCTTGTCCTGCCAGTTGCCACGGGCGGTCAGCACAATGATGGGGAAGGGGATCTGCCGTTCGCGCAGTTGCCGGATCAGTTGCAGGCCGTCCATATCGGGCAGACCGAGGTCGATGATGGCCACATCAATCGGATAGTCGGCGGCGTAGTGCAGTGCAATCCCGGCCTGGTCGGTGCTGTAGACCTGATTGTCGGCTTCGGTCAGCAGAGAGGAGAGGTGGTGATTGAGCAGCTTGTCGTCTTCGACCAACAGAATTTTCATGATGTGAGCGGTCATAGGGATCCAGGCTGTCAATTAGAAAGTGTATGTCGCTTCGAGTCAATTCGAATCCTAATGCATCCCGGCTGTATCGGGACTGAATCAGCGGGACTTCAGAGTTCGCGCCAACTGGTCGTTTAACCATGGTCCGGGTTGTCGATGGCCTGCTGGTCGGCAGCCATGCTGCGAAAGGTTTGATGTGATGAGAGAGATGGCCGGAAGGCTGCTGGCGCGACTGCAACAGCGTGAGCGCAGCGACCTCCTCTATATTGTCTGGCTCTGCTGGGGGGCAGCCTTGCTGCTCTACGTGCTGGGGTCGCCCTGTTTTCTATGGCCAGTGGCGCCGATGCCGCTGGTTCTGCTTGTGTGGTTGGTGGAGAGAGTACGGATGTTTGGAAGAAACAAAGGTGGTGCGGCTACTGCGTCGGCCGGGGCCACTGTGATTGCAGCCGGTGCCCGCTTCAAGGGCGAGTTGCAGGTGGAGGGGAATCTGGAGGTGCGCGGTCAGGTCAATGGCACCATCCAGCTCATCGGTGGTGTGCTGCGCATCATGCAGGGGGGGAGCGTTGAGGGGGAGGTGAGTGCGCCCCACGTGATCATCAATGGTCTGCTGGAAGGCACCTGTACCTCCGCCGAGGTGGAGATCCTGGAGAGCGGCAAGATGCAGGGGATCTTCAAGGGGGGCAGTCTCTCCATCTGCAAAGGCGGCAACTTTGTTGGCCAGTCCCAGCCCTCCGTGGCCGGCAAGGCCGATCCCGTGTTGCAAGCCTTGTCTGAAAACAGTGCGTCCGGGAGCAAGCAGCCGGAGAACAAGAGCAATGTGAAAAAGCTGCCGCACGAGCCGAAAGGCAAGCCGACCGAGGAGCTGGCCAAGCAGGCGTAATGCTCTTTGCCAGCGTGCTGTTCAGGAAAGCAGAGAGGGGGCCACGATGGCCCCCTCTGCATTTCCCCGTTACCCGTTAGCTGCGGCGCGGCGGCAGCATATTGGTGAGGGTGTTGTCTTTGAGAATATGGTGGTGATAGAGGGCCGCCACCGTGTGCAGGCCGATCAGGGCGTAACCGATATTACCCAGCGTCTCGTGTACCTCCTTGATCAGCCCCTTGAGGTCCGGACTTGGGGAAAGCAGGGCAGGCAGCTCAAGCCCGAAGAAGGGGATGGGCTTGCCCGCGGCGCTTAGCAGCAGCCAGCCAAACAGCGGGGTGAGAATAAGAAAACCGTAGAGGGCGAGGTGGGCCAGTTTTGCCAGCTTGTGCATGACTGGGGAGAGCTCGGGCACGATACGGGGCGTCGGGCTCATCCAGCGCAGGGCCAGTCTGACAAACACCAGGGCGAAGATAAGCAGCCCCAGCATAAAGTGCCACTCCTTCATCAGGTCCCGGCCTGGGTCCCCTTTGGGGAAGATATCGCGAAATTCGATCAGGGCGTAGACGGCGATCATGGCCCACAGGGTCAGCCAGTGCAGCCCGATATTCAGGGTGCCATAACGTTGTTCACTGTTCATCAGCATAGGTTTGTTCCTTCGAAGTGCTGTCACATCCGTGTGGCATCCCCGCACTCAAACGTGTCGGGGCGAGGCCAGATCCTTTGGCGGCAACAGGCTGGCTGCCATGCTTGCCATACATCGATAGCCTGCTGCTGGCCTCAGTCAGAGAGGAGATGCCCTCTGCTGTGTGCATGGTATCACTGGCAACCGGGTGGATAGTCTGATCAATGCCACACAATTTACAGGCTCATTAAGCCCCTTGTAACGTGAAAAAGGCGTGAAATAGCATCAGCGATGTCGGCCCGCCCAGGTTCAGGCGGGCTCGATGGCCAGCACCACGCAATCCGGCTCGCTGATGCGAAAACGGACGTTGCAGTCAAACAGCCGCACCCCGTACTCCTTCTCATCGGGCTTGCCTTTCTTGTAGGCCGGGCGCGGATCTTGCGCCAGCACTTCGCTCACCAGCTGGCGCAGCTCGGGGTGAGCCTTGAGCCAGGGTTGCAACTGCTGCTCGGCCTCGGCACTGAAGCTCACCGCCAGCGGCGGGGTGGGGGCGTCGGGGGCAAAACCACCACGGGCATCCAGCAGGCTGTCGGCATAGGGAATGTAGGGCTTGATATCAACGATGGGGGTGCCATCGAGCAGATCCACCGCCCCCAGCTCCAGCCACAGCTTGCCCCGCTCGCGACCGACCCCGTGCAGCTCGACCACCGAGAGGCCAAGCGGATTCGGGCGGAAGGTGGATCGAGTGGCAAAGACGCCGACCCGCTCGTTGCCGCCAAGGCGCGGCGGGCGCACCGTCGGGTGCCAGCCCTGCGCCATGGTCTGGTGAAACACGAAGCTGAGCCACAGATGGGAGAACTGCTCGATGCCGCGCAGCACATCCGGCTGATCGTAAGGGGGGAGCAGCTCGAGGCGGGCGCGGGCCGATTTAACCAGACCGGGCTGGCGGGGGATGGCGAACTTCTCCTTGTAGGGAGAGCGGATGATCCCGAGGGTGTCGATTTCGAACTTCATGGCGGATCCTGACTGAAAACCCCGGCAATTTAGCACAGGCGGCCCCAAAACGCAGGCTTGGCCTCATTACGCCAATTTCTACGGCGCTGCCGTGATCCCTGTCCCATCCCGGCTAGTCGGGGGCTGTGCCCGCGCGCCAAGTTGCGTAGGGTGGAGGCAACTGGCGTGTCAGGATGAAATGTGCGCACTCGCGCCGAAGGGGGAGGGAGAGGGATGAAACTGCTGATTATCGGTGGCACCGGCTTTTTGGGGCGCCACCTCACCGCGCTGGCACTGGATTGGGGCCATGAAGTGACGCTGTTCAACCGCGGCCTGCACCAGCATCCGGACTGGCGCGATCTGGTGCAGCTCATCGGCGACAGGGACAAGAGCCTGAGCGCCCTGCAAGGGGCCGGGTTGCACTGGGATCTCGTCATCGATACCTGCTGCTATCGCCCCGAGCAGGCGGCGAGCCTCTCGGCTGCTTTGCTCGGGTGCTGCGCGCGGCTCATCTTTATCTCCACCATCAGCGTCTATCGCGATTTCTCAATCCCCGGGATGGATGAGTCTGCGCCGTTGCACCCTATCCCCGAAGGTGAAATGCCCACTGACTATGGCCCCCTCAAGGTGTTGTGCGAGCAGGAGTATCGCGCCCGCTGGGGTGAGCGGCTTTGCATCCTGCGCCCGGGCGTGCTGTGCGGCCCCCATGATCCTACCGGTCGCATGGCCTGGTGGATTAAGCGGGTGCAGCAGGGCGGGCCCTGGTTGCTGCCGGGCAGTGGTGAAGATCGCTTGCAGTATCTCGATGTGCGCAACTGCGCCGAGTTTGTGCTGCGCGCGGCGGAGCAGCAGTTGGGGGGCACATTCAACTTGCTCAAGCCCGGCATTACCCTCTGCGACTGGCTGGAGCGGCTGAGCGCCCGGTTGCAGCCCGCCCGCCCCATCCAGCCCGAGTGGTTGCCCTGGTCGACCCTGATGGCAGCCGGAATCGAGCCCTGGCAGAGCTATCCCACCCTCTTGCCCTGCGCGCAGGCGGAGTTTGCCGGTTACGGCTCTATAAGCGCCGAGGCGGCCATCGTTAAGGGATTGAACTTTCGGCCGCTGGAGGAGACCGCCGCCGACCTTGCCCACTGGCTGGCTATCGAGCCTGCCGCCGGGGTGGCGGAACATGCCATGACTCAGGCAGAGGAGACTTCGCTACGGCAGCAGTTGCTGGAACCCAGTCTGCAATAGGAGAGGTGCATCGAGCCGCTGCTGCCGAAAATTGCTGCGCTAGCGCGAACACAACGATAGAGGGCATCCCGTGGATGCCCTCTCTGTCTATCCAATGTCTGATGGTTGCCGAATACAGGCTGACACGATTTCCCATCCCATCGCTGTCGCTCGCTGAGTTAGCGGATGGCGGCCCCCGCGGCTACCGGCAGCTCTTTCAAGATGGCGCGATGGCAGCGGGACTCCTGCTCGCAGTAGCAGCCCACCGAGAGGTTGGTGGTATGAGAGAGGGCGGCCAGCAGCGCCAGATCATGCCTGGCGGCAGGTTGCGCCATCTCGGCCTTGTACTGTTTGCCAAACGCTGCCCACTGGGCGGGTGTCTCGGCTGCCTGCCCCAGCTTCATGGTTTCGCTGCTGGGGGCCAGGTTGGGAAACCAGACATCGTACCAATGTTGGCTGGCAAATTCGCTCTTGGGTACGCCGCGGGGCGGGCGGCGCACCGTGCCGATCCGCAGCCCCTCATCGGGCAGGCGCGGGCTGCCAAGGCGAACGATAGCGAGGGCCATGGTCGCGGGTTACTTCTCTTCGGCCACTTTCAGCGCCTGCCCGTAGCAGATCACCTGTTTCAGGCAGCCCGGGGTGTCGCTGAACTCGGCGCATTTGTCGATGGTGACGCCGTTTCCGCCCATGTCGGCTGCGCGGCGGCGGGCCAGGGTGCGCGCTTCACCGGCGTTGGGCACCGGCTGGTTGGCATCGACCTGGCAGGATTCACCCTCGATGGTGCCTAGGTAGAGGTAGTTGAGGTCAGCCAGCTCATCCTGTTCATAGATGCGCACGCTACCGGGTTTGAAGTATTCGTCGAAGTTCTCTTTATCCAGATTGCTGTTGAAGGCGTAGTTGGCACAGCCGGAGGCAATCAGGGGCATCATCAGGATCAGGCGTTTCATCGTCTCGTATCTTGTGTCGGTGATGAGGACAGTAGAAATGCGCAGGCGCTCCATGTCGGCATCTTGTTGAATAATGAGGGGGACATTATAGGGGCCAGCCGCCTGCGGCGACCAGCCCCGTTTTGCGCCCGTTTGTCAGGGTGTGACCCCCATCAGGCTGATATCAGCCTGATATCAAACAGGAGCCAGCCGCTGATAGAGGCTGCGGTAGTAATCATCCGCCAGCAGCTCGTCGTGCGGGGCGCAGAGGCGGATCTGTCCCTCTTCCATCAGGGCAATCCGGTCCATCTGTTCCATCCCCAGCAGGCGGTGGGAGATGAGCAGCAAGGTGCGATCTGCCCCGAGCTTGAACAGCAGATCCATGATCTCCCGCTCGGTCTGACTGTCTAGCCCTTCGGTCGGCTCGTCCAGTAGCCAGAGCGGCGCATCGTGCAGCAGGGCGCGGGCGATACCGATACGGCGGCGCTCGCCACCGGAGAGGGGGCGGCCGCCGTCACCGAGCCAGGCGTCGAGGCCCGCCTCATCTTCCAGCAGATTGGCCAGTCCGACCTGGGTCAGCACCGCAATCAGCTGCTCGTCAGAGGCGGTCGGGGCGGCCAGTTTGAGGTTGACCCTCAGGGTATCGGCAAACAGGTGCACCCGCTGGCTCACCACCGAGATGGAGGCGCGCAGCGCCCCTTCGCTGTAGTCGGTGAGCGGCTTGCCACCCAGCAGGATCTTGCCAGCCTGCGGGCTCCACTCCCGGGTCAGCAGCCCCATCAGGGTCGATTTGCCGCAGCCGGTCTGGCCCAGCAGCGCCAGCTTCTCACCGGCGTGCAGTTGCAGGGTGCAGCCACGCAGCACTGGCTGGGGGTTGCCGGGGTAGCCAAAATAGAGGTCATTGATCTGCAGGGCGCCAGCGGTGGCGTGGGTCTGTTCGTCGCCCCACACGGGGGCTTTTGCCTCTTGCAGGATCTCGTTCAAACGACGGGCCGAGGTGAGGCTGGTGGAGAGGTGCAGGAAAGCCCCCGCCAGCGGCATCAGAGCCTCGAAGCTTGCCAGGGTGGCAAAGACCATCAGTGCGGTGATGGGGTCGGGCGCAGCGCCCGCCACCCCATGACCGGCCAGCCAGAGCATCAGGGTCAGGGTCCAGCCGCTCAGCAGTTGCACCGAGAAGTTGGCCAGCCCGCTCACCTTGGCCATCCGGGCCTGCGCGACGAGCAGCGCCTGTTCGGCTTGTTGCAGCTCAACCAGCGCCTTGGGGGCGGCGGCAAACATCTGCAGCTCGGCCTGACCATCCAGATAGTCCACCATCCGGGTGCGCAGGGTCGATTTTTCGGCAATCAGCGCCTGACCGGGGCGACGGCCGAGGAAGTAGAACACCAGCGGCAGAGCGATCATGCCAAACAGCAGAATGGCACCCAGGGTGAGGGCGAGACGGCTGTCGAAAAACGACAGGAAGAAGACCAGTCCGGCGGTGCTGAGCAGGGCCGCGCCTATGGGGGTGATCAGCCGCAGATAGACGTGGTCCATCGCATCGATGTCGGCTACCAGTCGGTTGAGCAGATCCGCCTGACGGAAACCTGCCAGGGTACCTGTGGAGAGCGGCGAGAGTTTCTGCCAGAACCAGACCCGCAGTCGGGTTAGTACCCGGAAGGTGGCGTCGTGGCTCACGACCCGCTCACCCCAGCGACCGGCTGTGCGGACGATGGAGAAGAAGCGCACTCCGCCTGCAGGGGTCATGTAGTTAAAGGCATGGGTCGTCGCAACTGTCATCCCCGCCACGGCGGCGGCGGAGAGGAACCAGCCGGAGAGGGAGAGCAGCCCCATGCCGGCGGCCAGGGTCACCAGCGCCAGCAGCAAACCAATGGTGAGGCTGAGCCAGTGTTGGCGATAGAGGCGCAGAAACGGCAACAGATCACTCATCGAGAGAACCTCCGGAACGTTGGGAGAGCAGGCGGGCAAAAGGCCCATCCGCCTGACTCAATTGTTGGAAGCTGCCTTGCTCCACCAGCTGGCCACGGGCCAGCACCATTATCTTGTCCATCTTGGTAAGCTGGTCGAGGCGGTGGGTGATCATCAGCAGGGTCTGGCCAGCCATCGCCTGCTCAATGGTGGTCATGATGGCGCGTTCGGAGTGGCGATCCAGACTGGCGGTTGGTTCGTCTAGCACCATCAGCTGGGTTGATTTGAGCAGGGTTCGCGCCAGTGCTAGACGCTGGGCCTGACCGACCGAGAGGCCACCGGCCTGATCGCCGACCGGATAGTCGAGCCCCTTCTCCATGGCAAATTCCCACGCCTTTGCCCGTTTCAGGGCATCTTCCAGCTCGGCATCGCTGGCCGTTGGCTTGGCCAGCAGCAGGTTGTCGCGCAAGGAGGCGTGGAACAGCTGCGGGTTTTGCGAGAGCCAGCCTAACTGCAGGCGCCACTGGCTCATGTCGAGGGTGGCTAGCTCCTGCCCGTTGACCTTGAGCTCACCGCGATAGGGGGCAAAGCCGAGCAGGGCGTTGACCAGCGAGCTCTTGCCTGCGCCGCTGACGCCAATGAGGGCGGTGCGCGAACCGGCTTCCAGGGTGAAGTCGATGGGGCCGACCAGCACCTTGCCTTCGGCGCTCAGCACTTCAAGGCCTTTTGCTTCTACCTTGACCGGGCTGTCGGCATGGAATGGCGCCGTGCCTGCGGCCGGTTCGCTCACCTCGGCTTCGAGGAATTCAAGCAGCTGTTCGGCAGCGCCGATAGCCTGCGCCTTGGCGTGGTAGTGGGCACCCAGTTCCCGCAGCGGGGCGTAGAACTCGGGGGCGAGAAACAGCACGAACAGGCCGGTAAAGAGGGTGACCTTGACCCCATAGCTACCGAAGTTCAGATGGTCGATATAAGAGAAGCCGAAGTAGACGGCAACCAGCGCCACTGAAATGGCTGCGAAGAACTCCAGCACGGCGGTGCTCAAAAACGCCAGGCGCAGCACCTCCATGGTGCGCTCACGAAAATCTTCCGAGGCATCGCGAATGGCGTCACCTTCCGCTTGGGTACGCATAAAGAGTTGCAGCGTGCGTAGCCCCTTCAGCCGATCGAGGAAGTGGCCGGAAAGACGGGCCAGCGCCTGAAAATTGCGGCGGTTGGCATCGGCGGCGCCCACACCCACCAGGATCATAAAGATAGGGATGAGGGGCGCAGTGCCGAGCAGGATCAGACCTGCCGCCCAGTTGACCGGGAATACAGCCACCAGAATGACCACCGGAATAAAGACGGCGATGGCCATCTGTGGCAGATAGCGGGAGAAGAAATCCTGCATGTTTTCAATCTGTTCCAGCAACAGGCTGGCCCAGCTACCGGCCGGACGGCGCTGGATATAGGCAGGGCCGAGGCGACTCAAGCGAGTGAGCACCAGCTGGCGGATGGTCTGGCGCACCGCGCTGCCCGCCTTGAAACTGGCCACTTCCCGGCCGTAGGCCAGTGCCGCCTTGCCAAGCGTCACCAGCAGCAAGGTAATAAAGAGCGTGATGGATTGCTCAGGCGTGGAGCCTTCGATGATAAAGCCGTGCAACAGGGTCGCCAGCAGCCAGGCTTGCGCCACCATCAGAATGCCCTGGCCAAGGCCAAAAGCGATGGATATCGTGATCCAGCGGCGACCGTGACTCGATTGCTTGCGCAACCAGCCATAGAGACGTTTTTGCGTTTTTTTATCCATTACCACCATCCTCGCGTCGAGTGGCGCAAGACTATCCTTGCCGTTTGGCCTTGGCAACCTTGTAAATTATCTGTGTTGAAAATGTTTGATTGAAAAAGCAACCGTCTGTTCAATCCTTGTCCGAACAGATTGATTTATTGAAAAAAGTGGCAAAGGCGCCATTGCGCTCGGCGGCAAAATGCATATAGTAGGAGCCCTGACGCGGGTGTAGTTCAATGGTAGAACGGTAGCTTCCCAAGCTGCATACGTGGGTTCGATTCCCATCACCCGCTCCAAATTTCAGATGCCAGGCGGGCATCGTATAATGGCTATTACCTCAGCCTTCCAAGCTGATGATGCGGGTTCGATTCCCGCTGCCCGCTCCAGCTTCAAAACAAAAAGCCCACTCCTGCGAGTGGGCTTTTTGTTTTTCATCTTTCTTGTGCGCCGTTCGACGTCACGCTCACGGTTTCTCAGCTTTTAAGGTAAACCGCAGAGACAGAAAAGGCGCCCGAGGCGCCTTTTCAGATCAACAGCGTCGCGGGAGCTTATTCCTGCTCCAGCTCACCACAGAAACGGTAGCCTTCGCCGTGGATGGTGGCGATGATCTCCGGAGTATCGTTGACGCTTTCGAAGTGCTTGCGAATGCGACGGATGGTCACGTCAACGGTACGGTCGTGGGGCTTGAGCTCACGGCCGGTCATCTTCTTCAGCAGCTCGGCACGGGTCTGGATCTGGCCCGGGTTTTCGCAGAAGTGCAGCATGGCGCGGAACTCGGAGCGCGGCAGCTTGAACATGTCGCCAGTCGGGCTGACCAGTGCGCGGCTGTTGATATCCAGCGCCCAGCCGTTGAACAGGTAGCGTTCAACCAGCTTCTTCTCTTCGCCACCGGCAGCCACGTTCATGGTGCGGCTCAGCAGGTTGCGGGCACGGATGGTCAGTTCGCGCGGGTTGAACGGCTTGGTGATGTAATCATCGGCGCCGATCTCCAGACCCAGGATCTTGTCCACTTCGTTGTCACGACCGGTCAGGAACATCAGGGCGATGTTGTCGTTCTCACGCAGCTCACGGGCCAGCAGCAGGCCATTTTTGCCCGGCAGGTTGATGTCCATGATCACCAGATTGATGGTGTGGGAAGTGAGGGCCTGGTGCATCTCGTCGCCGTTGTTGGCTTCGAGCACGATGTAGCCTTCGGCTTCAAAAATGCTTTTCAGGGTATTGCGTGTGACCAGCTCGTCTTCGACGATCAGAATGTGTGGTGTTTGCATGAGTATTCCCAGATTCTTATCAGTTAATTATCTTAAATTTAACACTCTTTGGCGTTTCAAACCGATTTCCTGACTGATCCTGAAAATTTATTACGTCATCCTGGGTATGAGAGTCAGGTCGGAATATCGCGAATTAGGCATCAGTACCGGCAAGTATCCCTGTGCCACTTATAGGTTCCCGACAAGTCTGGTCGAGCAGAGCCTGGAAAGGTCGTCCATTACGAAAGTGGCCGCATTTTATCAGTTAACAGGAGCATAACAACACTCTTTGCCGTCAGATAGCAACTTTTTAACTCTGATTTGATATAGGTCAAACCCTGGTACAGCTGCATCATACTTGGCCTGAACCGGGTTTTCGCCCCTACAAAATGTAATGGAATGTAACATGTGATTGACATGAATTTGTGGGAAAACTACAAGAAAATCTGCTTTATCGCGCCATTTGAGCCACCAGACTGGTCTGCTTTTGCCATCATCACAGCCTGGAATCCGGCCAGCCAGTGGGTCACAGAACGACGCAATATGCGGCGGGAACGGGCGATGTGGCGCCATCTGACCGTGGATTTGCAGGTGCCCGTGGTGGGGCCATTTTGGGGATCTGACCCGGACGAACGCTGGCAGGAGTCATCGCTGGCGGTGGCGCTATCCCTGCCACAAGCCCGTCAGCTGGCTGCCCGTTTCGGCCAGAACGCCATCTACTGGGTGGAGGATGGCCAGCTCTGGCTGACACCAGTATTGATGGATAAATCAGCAGTTTGTCTGGGCAATATTGAATCCTTCTGGATTGCCAGAAACCTTGCCTGATGAAAGAATGAACACCTTCATGCATCTGAAAGGAATCAAATCATGCTGGATCTCCTGCCCGACCTCTGCGATCAACATGGCGACTTGCTGCAAGTGGCCGACCCGGTGTTTCAGGATTTTGGCGGCAAGGCCCTCTTTTATGGTCGCGCCGTAACGCTCTCCTGTTATGAAGACAACAGTCTGGTGCGGGATCTGGTGACCCGCCCCGGTCACGGCAAGGTGATGGTGATCGACGGTGGCGGCTCGCTGCGCCGTGCGCTGCTTGGCGATCAACTGGCGGTCAAGGCGGTGGAGCAGGGGTGGGAGGGTATCCTGATCCACGGCGCGGCGCGGGATGTGGGCACTCTGGCGACATTGGCGCTCGGGGTCAAGGCGCTGGCGGCCTGTCCGGTCAAGACCGAGAAGCGGGGATTGGGAGAGTTGGGGGCTGTGGTCAGCTTTGCCGGGGTGACCATCCACGAAGGGGATTACGTCTATGCGGATCGCAACGGCGTGGTGGTGAGCGCCACGCCGCTGTTGTGATCATCAGAAGTTGAAGCCGACCCCCAGACTCAGCGCCTGATCGGCAGTGATGGCGCTGACGCCGTAGTTAGCGGTGAGGGAGAGTCTGGGGGTCAGCAGCAGGCTGGAGTTGAGCTCCAGCAGGGTGCTGGCCTTGTTGAGATCGAGATGCCTGATCTGGCTGCCGATATTGAATGCCGGAGAGAGCTGGTAGCGTACCCCCGAACTCATATTGAAACCGGATGTGCGATTCTGATCCGCCACCGCCGGGCCCGCTTCCATAAAGAGGGTCACATCATCCACCACCGGATATTGATAGCCGCTATTGACCAGCCAGAGATCAAAATTGTCGCTGTGATGGCTATGGCCATTGAGCAGCACACCCGAGTAACTTTTGACATAGAGAGACGGGTTGGATTGCGGCTGAACCACTGCCCAGTCGGCGGCCTGTGCGGCCATGCTGGCGCAGGTTGCAAGCAGTGTGATGATGAGTGATTTGACCATTCGTTTCCCCTCCCTGGGTCCGGAACTGAGCCTAAGCATGGCACATGCCAGCTGGTAGTAAAGTGAAGGGAGATCACAATAAAATCCTTTGGCATGGGCGCCAGCCATGATAAACAGGCTGCCGTATTGATGGCTCTAATCATTAAGAGGTGAATCCATGAACAAGAAACTGACTCTGCTGGCCGCGCTGGCACTGGGAGGCTGCGCAATGGCAACAGGTTCCAGCATGGCTCAACTGCAAGCATCCAGCTGGCAGCTGCAAGGCGCCACCGGCGATACCTTCACCCTGCAAGTGGTCGACGGCAAGGTGGCGGGCAAGGGCGGCTGCAACCGCTATTTTGGCGGTATCACCAAGCAGGGTGACGGTGTCTTGACGCTGGGCGCCATGGGCTCCACTCGCATGATGTGCATCGGCGACGATATGAACAAAGAGACCGAGTTCCTGCAAAAGCTGGAGAAGGTGGCAACCTACTCCATCAACGGCAACCAGCTGACTCTGAGCGATGCCAACAAGGCGGCCCTGCTCACCTTTAACGCTGTGCCAGCAGCCAAATAAGGCACGCGTTCGTCTGATTGCCCCGACAGTGCTGACTGTGCTGCCGGTCAAACGCTCTGATACGCCCTCCCTCTGGAGGGCGTCTGTTTATCTGCGATGAACCCTGCGTGGTCGTCCGCTACTGTTGTTCACTCGTCGATTCTCCAGTCAGCCCGGTTTGATACCAGAATCTCGTATCTTCGCTTCGGTACATATCTTGATCATTTCAATAATTCTTGTATAGTTGAAGTGAAAGGTCGCACCAAGGGGAGTGAAGATGAACAAAGAGATGGCCACCAAAGTCTTTGAATCGCTGGCATCCGGCATCCGGCTCGATGTATGGCGGCTGCTGGTGAAGGCCGGGCTGGAGGGGCGGGTCGCCGGTGAACTGGCCAGCGAGCTCGATATTGCCCCCAATACCCTCTCGTTTCACCTCAAGGCGATGCTCAACACTGGTCTGCTGTCGGTGGAGCAGGAGGGGCGCTTTCTGCGCTACCGCGCCAATATTCCCCTGATGCTGGATGTGATCGCCTACCTCACCGAGGAGTGCTGCGCCGGTCATCCCGAGGCGTGCGGCGTGATGCGTGCCGAGTCAGCCTGCTCCCCCCATGTTCTGCCTGCGCAGCCCTGCTGCAACAAGGAGTAATGCCATGTCCTCCATTCAGATTTTTGATCCCGCCCTCTGCTGCTCCAGCGGTGTCTGCGGTACCGAGGTTGATCAGGCACTGGTCACCTTCGCATCCGACCTTGCCTGGGCCAAGGAGCAGGGCGTTGCCATCGAGCGTTTCAATCTGGCCCAGCAGCCGATGCAATTTGCCGAGACACCTGCCGTCAGCGCTTTTCTGACCCACGCCGGGGAGGAGGGGTTGCCACTGGTGCTGGTAGAGGGGCAGGTGGTGTTGACCGGCCGTTACCCGAACCGCAGCGAGCTGGCCCGTTATGCCGGGCTGCCTGCGCCGCAAGCGGCCATCAAGGGGATCGTCAAGGGCGGCTGCTGCTCTGGCAGCGGTTGCTGCTGAGTCGTGACGCACCATTCGGGAGAGGCTATGTACCATTTTCTGACCAATCCACCGCCGTTTCTCTTTTTCACAGGCAAGGGCGGGGTGGGCAAGACCTCGCTGGCCTGCGCCAGTGCGGTGGCTCTTTGTGATATTGGCAAGCGCGTACTGCTGGTCAGCACCGACCCTGCCTCCAACGTGGGGCAGGTGTTTGCCACCGAGATCGGCAATCGCGTCACCGCCATCGCCGCTGTGCCCGGTTTGTCGGCGCTGGAGATAGATCCCCCCGCGGCGGCCAAAGCTTATCGGGAGCGGATCGTCGGGCCGGTGCGCGGCAAGTTGCCCGAGAGCGTGGTGCGCAGCATCGAGGAGCAGCTCTCCGGCGCCTGCACCACCGAGATCGCCGCCTTTGACGAATTCACTGCGCTGCTGACCGACCAAACGCTGCTGGCCGAGTATGACCATATCGTCTTTGATACGGCCCCAACCGGCCACACCATCCGGCTGCTGCAATTGCCGGGCGCCTGGAGCGAATTTTTGGAGCAGGGCAAGGGGGATGCCTCCTGCCTGGGCCCGCTGGCGGGGCTGGAGAAGCAGCGCAGCCAGTATGCAGAGGCGGTCGCTGCGCTGGCTGATGCTGCTCGCACCAGGCTGGTGCTGGTGGCGCGGGCCCAGCAATCCACTCTGCGGGAAGTGGCTCGCACCCACGAGGAGCTGGCCGCCATCGGCTTGTTGAACCAGCAACTGGTGATCAATGGCCTCTTCCCCGAAGGCGCCATTGCCGGAGATCCGCTGGCAATGGCGCTCTGGCATCGTGAGCAACAGGCTCTCGCCCAGATGCCGCAGGGGATCAAGGGGCTGGCGCAGGATCATATCCCGCTGCTGGCCACCAATCTGGTGGGGCTCGACAGTTTGCGCCTGTTGCTGCAATCAGAGGGAAGCGCCGCCCAATCTCCGACAGTACAGTCCACTGTCAAGCCAGCCCAGCCCGAGTTGAGTTCGTTGGTGGACGAGCTGGCCGCCGATGGTCACGGCCTCATCATGCTGATGGGCAAGGGCGGGGTGGGCAAAACCACTCTGGCTGCCGCCGTGGCGGTGGAGCTGGCGAGCCGCGGCTTGCCGGTGCACCTCACCACCTCGGATCCCGCCGCGCACCTGAGCGAGACGCTGGTAGGTAGCTTGCCCCATCTGGAGGTGAGCCGCATCGACCCCCACGCCGAGACCGAGCGTTACCGCGCCCAGGTGCTGGCCACCAAGGGGGCTGCCCTGGACGAGCAGGGGCGGGCGCTGCTGGAGGAGGACTTGCGCTCCCCCTGTACCGAGGAGATCGCTGTGTTTCAGGCCTTCTCGCGCATCATTCGCGAGGCGGGCAAGCACTTCGTGGTGATGGATACCGCCCCCACCGGCCACACCCTGCTGCTGCTCGACGCCACCGGCGCCTACCACAGGGAGATCGCTCGCCAGATGGGAAACAAGGGGCTGCACTTCACCACCCCCATGATGCAGTTGCAGGATCCCAAGCAGACCAAGGTGTTGATTGTGACGCTGCCCGAGCCGACGCCGGTACAGGAGGCGGCCAATCTGCAAGCCGACCTGCGCCGGGCCGGCATCGAGCCCTGGGGCTGGCTCATCAACCACAGCTTGCAGCAAGCCGCGGTCAGCTCGCCGCTGCTGCAACTGCGGGCCGAGCGCCAGTTGCCCCATATCGAGGCGGTCGAGCAGCAACACGCCAGCCGCTACGCCGTGGTGCCGCTGCTCGCCGAGGAGCCGGTGGGGCCCGATGCCCTGCGCCGCCTCTGCCAGCACCATTGAGTCGCCGTCCCGGCCTGCTGCCGGGGCGGCTTGAATATGCCGTTACTTGTTATAAACCCGTGTGTTGAACCAATAGAAGATGCGAAATTGCGCCGCATCGGGAGCTGTGATGTCTGCAACATGTGATGCCAAGGCCGTGCCTGCCATCGGCTTTTTTGAACGTTATCTGACCGCCTGGGTCGCCCTCTGTATTCTGGTGGGGATTGGGCTCGGGCAGGGTTTGCCGGATCTCTTCAAAGCGATCGGTGCCATGGAGGTGGCCAAGGTCAACCTGCCGGTGGGGCTGCTGATCTGGGTGATGATCATCCCCATGCTGCTCAAGATCGATTTTGGCGCCCTGCATCAGGTGAAGGGCCACATGAAGGGTATTGGGGTCACCCTCTTTATCAACTGGCTGGTCAAACCCTTCTCCATGGCCTTCCTTGGCTGGCTGTTTATCCGCGTGCTGTTTGCCGACTGGCTGCCGGCGGATCAACTCGACAGTTACGTAGCGGGTCTGATCCTGCTGGCGGCGGCTCCCTGCACCGCCATGGTGTTTGTCTGGAGTCGCCTCACCAACGGCGATCCCTACTTCACCCTGTCGCAGGTGGCGGTGAACGACCTCATCATGGTGTTTGCTTTCGCCCCGCTGGTGGCGCTGCTGCTCGGGGTCTCCAGCATCATAGTGCCGTGGGATACTCTGCTCACCTCTGTGGTGCTCTATATCGTCATCCCGGTCATCATCGCCCAGCTGCTGCGCAAGGCTTTGCTGAAAAAGGGAGAGGCCCATTTTGACGGCGTCATGACCCGCATCCAGCCCTGGTCGGTGGCGGCCCTGCTGCTCACTCTGGTGCTGCTGTTTGCCTTTCAGGGCAACGCCATCATCGAGCAGCCGCTGGTTATCGCCCTGTTGGCGGTGCCGATCCTGATCCAGGTGCTGTTCAACTCAGGGCTTGCTTACTGGCTCAACCGCAAGGTGGGGGAGAAGCACTCGGTCGCCTGTCCTTCCGCCCTGATCGGCGCCTCCAACTTCTTCGAGCTGGCGGTGGCCGCCGCCATCAGCCTGTTCGGCTTTCACTCCGGCGCGGCGCTCGCCACCGTGGTTGGCGTGTTGATCGAGGTGCCTGTCATGCTGCTGGTGGTGCGGGTGGTTAACGCCAGCAAACCTTGGTACGAAGCGGGGCTGGGCCGTTAACTGATGGCCGCTAACAGCTGGCCGCGAACTAGATGCTATCCATTTTCTATTCACTTGATTAATGAGAGACACGCAAATGAGTGCAATCACCATCTATCACAACCCGGAATGTGGTACCTCCCGTAACACCTTGGAGCTGATCCGCAACAGCGGCGTCGAGCCCACTGTCATCCACTATCTGGAGACGCCCCCCTCCCGTGACCAGCTGGTGGCGCTGATCGCCGCCATGGACATGCCGGTGCGTGATCTGCTGCGCAAGAACGTGCCGCCTTACGAGGCGCTCGGGCTGGCGGAAGATCGTTTCAGCGATGATGAACTGATCGATGCCATGCTGGCTCACCCCATCCTCATCAACCGGCCCATCGTCGTCACGCCGCTTGGCACCAAACTGTGCCGTCCGTCGGAAGTGGTGCTCGATATATTGCCTGATCAGCAAAAAGGGGCCTTCGCCAAGGAGGATGGCGAGCAGGTGGTTGATGCGAGCGGCAAGCGCCTCAAGTAATCATCTGAGTACTCAAGTACGGATTGAAACAGGGCCAGCGTCACGCTGGCCCTGTTTCGTTGTGTGAACAAGTTGAAAAAGTTACTCCGGCCAATCGTTTTACCGCTTTTTCTGTGACGATGATCACTGTACCATCGCCGCCCGACCTGCCACCCGGCCGCATCTCCCCCTGCGACGGCGTTGGCGTCACCCGATACATGCTGTCACCCGGAACGTGAATGACCCCAGGATGGGACCCGCCACTAACCTGTAGGTTTGTGGTCTGCGTGTCGCGTGGGTCGGCACCTCTCCCGCCGGATCGCCCGCGACGCCTGTCTGCAGACTTGCCATATGAAACTCCTCTCTTCATAGGTGCAAGATGACACTGTTATTGAGTCTGGTCGGTATGCTGGCCCTGATGTTTATCGCCTGGCTGGCGAGTGAAAACCGCCGAGCCATCCGCTGGCGAACCGTGCTGGGTGCGCTCGCCCTGCAAACCGGTTTTGCTGCGCTGGTGCTCTATTTCCCCCCCGGACAAATCATGCTCGGTGCCATGAGCAATGGCGTCTCCGCCCTGCTCGGCTTCGCCGACAGCGGCATCCGTTTCGTGTTTGGCGATCTCGCCAGCAACGGCTTTATCTTCGCCGTGCGGGTGCTGCCGCTGGTGATCTTTATCAGCGCGCTGATCGCCGTGCTCTACCACTTCGGCATCATGCAGTGGGTGATCCGGGTGCTGGGCGGTGCCATTCACCGCCTGCTCGGCACCAGCCGCGCCGAATCCCTGGTGGCCACCGGCAATATCTTCCTCTCGCAAGGGGAGTCGCCGCTGCTTATTCGTCCCTTCCTCGCCGGTATGACCCGCTCCGAGCTCTTTGCGGTGATGACCTGTGGCATGGCCTCGGTGGCGGGCTCGGTGCTGGGCGGTTACGCCGGTCTGGGGGTGGATCTGAAATACCTCATTGCCGCCTCCTTTATGGCGGCGCCGGGTGGCCTCTTGATGGCCAAACTGCTGGTGCCGGAGCAGCAGCAGGTGAGCGATCAGACCGAGATCAGCCTCGACAAGAGCGATTACAGCAACGCCATCGACGCGCTGGCAGGCGGTGCCATGGGCGGTATGAAGATCGCCGTGGCCATCGGCACCATCCTGCTCGCCTTTGTCAGCGTCATCACCATGATCAACGCCGGTCTCACCACCGTCGGCGAGTGGTTCGGCTGGGCTGATCTCTCCCTGCAGCAGTTGCTGGGTTATCTGTTTGCACCGGTGGCCTGGCTGATTGGCGTGCCCGCCAGCGAGATGATGGCGGCAGGCTCGCTCATTGGTCAGAAGGTGATCATGAACGAGTTCGTCGCCTATCTGGATTTTGCCAATATCAAGGCAGATTTGAGCGCTCACACCCAGATCATCATCACCTTCGCGCTGTGCGGTTTTGCCAATCTGGGCTCCATTGCGGTGCAGCTTGGCTCCATCGGCACCATGGCACCGGAGCGCCGTCACGATGTGGCCAATATGGGCTTCAAGGCGGTGCTGGCGGCGACCCTGGCCAACCTGATGAGCGCCACCCTGGCCGGGATCTTTGTCTCCCTCTGATGAGATAAAACGAGGCTGCGCCAGTAAAAAAGCGCCCGCCCCATGTGGGGCGGGCGCTTTGCTTTATGGGCTGGGTGCTAGCGAGCGTTCGCTTCCCCCAGCCGTGGGTTGAGGGAGAGGATCCGGGTCTTGCTGACCCGGTGGCGATAGATCTCCCGCAGATAGAGCAGCGCCTTTTTCACCGATTCACGGCTGAGGCGAATATCGTTGATGGAGACGAACTTCTCTTTCTCGCGGATAAGCTCCCGATATTTCTTCTCATACATGGGCTTGATGGCGTACCAGTTGGTATCGAGGATCTTGGCCGGGTTCTCGAACTCGTTGAGCATGCTGTCGAGCAGCGCATCGTTCCACTCCTCATTGCAGATCATCTCGATCACCGCCTTGTCCAGATGCTCATCGAAGCGATAGTGGTCCTTGGCAAAGCAGCGCTTGATAAAGGCCACGATCAGGGTCAGGAAGTCATCGCTCAGGCAGGGGCTCTTGACGATCAGGGTGGTGAGGGAGATGTTGGCCGACGCCCCGATGACCAGCGCATAGCGCTTGAGGGTGGTATTGGGGAAGAGCCCGTTGAGGTGAGACTTGAGCCGGTTGAGATCCATATAGGAGAGCTTGTACTCCTTGGGCAGGGAGATGATGGACACCACAGAGGAGCAGTTCTTGAAGAAGTGCAGCTCGTTGAGGTGGGCCGGGTCATGGCCACTTTTCACATAGTCGTCCAGATACTCCCGATAGTTGCCCGCCTCGATGGGCAGCAGGCTGATCCCCTCGATGGCCTGGGTCATCTTGTTGAAGTGGGGCAGCTCGATGGAACGGGTGAAGAGATCGTCCACATTGAGCCCGTCCTCCTTGTCAAACAGGCCGCCGGGGGGCGAGATGGACTCGGCATACGCCACCGCCACCGGCCCCGCCAGACTCATAAAGAGGTCGTTGGCATCGAGCCGAATGGTCTCGCTGATATCGATGCCCGCCCGGCGAAAGTAGTTCTCGTCGTAGTCGGTGGTGACGGCCTGGGCGGTAAGAATGTTGAAGATCTGCTGGGAGATGTACTGGTTGGCGTACTTCTCCATGGTGTTGACATCAACATGCTGGATCTCGCCATCGTCGCTCTCTTCGGCGTAGCGCATGATGTCGTTGGAGATCAGCATCATGGCATTCCAGGGCCTGATCCGCTTGAGCATGCTGGCATCGCACGCCTGTTCGTTGTCGAAGTGATAGGAGAAATCCCACTCCTCGGCCAGGTACTTGCACAGCAAACGCCCCGCGTTGATGTGCAGCGCTTCCGAGATCTCGATACCCCGATCACAGATATTGGGCAGGATGCAGATACCGCTGGTGAAGATGGGATCGAACATGAAGTGCTCCCCGAGGGAGAGGTGTTCCTCCTCTTCTGACGGGGGGAAAAGGTCTTGCTCATGTAGGAGTACTGCTGGGCCAGCCCGAACTCGGAGGCCATGCCGGAGCCGGTGCCGCCCCCGGCACTGAAGATGTAGAAATAGAGGCGGGACTGGTTGGCCTTGATGCCGCAGGAGTCCACCAGATAGGTATGAATGGCCTGCCACTCGGAGTTGGCGAAGTAGTGGGGGCTCTTGTTGAGGATGATCTTGGCCAGATACTGGCCAAGGATGGGGGCGTTACCCGCGCCTCCCGCGTGGATCTCCGACAAGTCCATCACCCGCATCTTGGCATAGTCACGCAAGGAGCCACCTTCGCCGCTGCGATTGGAGTGGCGGATGCGGCCATCGATGTCTTTGTCCAGATCCCCCAGCATCACCATGGGCTCGATCAGAAAGACTGGTCGGGCCCCGTTGTTTGGTAGCCTCAGATTGCGCCGGATCCAGCTTACCGGACCAAACTCCTTCTCCCGCTTGCGCTGCTCTTCACTGTTGAACTCATTGAGATAAAAACTGCGGGCGTTGTAGACCAGCGAGGCCACATCCTGCGCGATGTTGGAGCCGCAGCGCCCCAGCCCCACCAGACAGACGGAGGGAAAGTTGTGGGGCACGGCGGCACCCGTTTCACTCTCTCCGATGGCGGCAGGAAACACCGCATGGCGCAGCTGTTCCAGATTGGCGAGAATGCGGGCCAGATCCCCTTCGGTGTAGTAGAGGTAGCGGTTGCCTGCGTCCTGCTCATCATCCGTGCTGATAGGTAGCAGATCGATATGCTCGGTCATGAAAAAAGATCCCTCTTGGCGGCGAATGTATATAAATCAGCAGCTTTTGGACTGCCCGGTAACTCTAGATGATAAAAAGCGGGGGCGCGGTGAGAGGAGGGCGAGAGTTGTGACTGTGTGATCATGGGCACAGCAACACCCCGGAAATCTGCCGGTACCCCGCACTGGACGGATGGGGCAACGGCGCCCCATTCCCCTGAAAAGGGGGCGACCACGCTCAACAACGTGTTGGCCGCGCGCCGGATCATCCCGCTCTGAGCGGCCTGTTTCCCTTGCACTGGCGTGGTGGAATAAACACGAAAAAGAATTTTTAGATTGGTTTTCGCACTTCCAATCGATTATTTGATTGGGTAGTAACGGCATTAGCGGTGTCAGATTAGGGGAGCAGGTTGGCCAACGCGCCGTCAGCCAGTCTTTACGCGGTCACACAAGGAGACACTCTGATGGAAACACTTGACCAGAAAATCGACACCATGCGAGAAGCATTTATGCAGCAGGAGCGCAAACAGGCCCACGACAAGTGGCAAGCCAGGGTCGAGGAGCTGCTACAGATACGGGGTGAGGAGAGACAGCCGGAGGAGCAGGAGGAGTAGTGCTCGCTCCCGGGCGAAAGTTGAGGTAGCGAACCCTTTGTATCGGCTACCCGTTATCTACCACCGATAAAAAAACCACCGACCTTTTGCAGGTCGGTGGTTTTTTTATGGATAGCAGCTGATTGGGTGGCCTGACTTCTGGGCCGAGCAATGGGATCAAATCCGGGGGCGTAGGGACGCGACTACTTCGAATGGGTGATGGGCTCTTCGGAGAGCAACTCGTTAACGAATCCAACTGCTAAATGAATATTCGACTCCATCCTGTCACCGTCCACCGCGTTCGCTTTCCACGATTCGGGGGCTTCGGGGTGTGGCCCAGAAACGGCCACCTTACCTTTGCCATATGAGCTGATCAGCGCAGCAATCTGATGGTTTTGAAAATGGGCGATGACCTTGACCTGCTCGGGGCTTGGCACCGGAGTAAATTGCGGGCCGGCCTGGTAATACATCTGGCGCTCTTCACCAAGCCAGGTGATCGGGAAGATCCTGGCGCTAAAGTCGCCGTCATAATCATCGGATGTGGCAGGGACAAGGCCCAGCGCCGGCACAAAGCCCTCATCTTCAGACCAGCCGGTGGATGCCACAAAGGCCCCCCCACAGATCCCGAGGTAGCGGCCACCGCTTAGCAAATAGGTTTTTAATGCCGAACGAGCGTCCGCGGTGAAGGCGTTGAGGAGCGGCTCAACATCATCCTCAGTGCCACCAACGATAAACAGCCTGGCATTATCGAGCTCTGCGGGCAGCGCCTCGAGATTGGAGAGATACCTGACTGGCAACCCCAGCTGCTTGACCACATCCGCAATCGCTTTGGTGCTATCCCCATCAGAAACCGGCCCGTTATAGATCAGCGCGTACGGCTCTTGCTGCGGCTGCGCAGAGGCGGTCTCTGCCATGCATCCTGTCATTAACCAAAGGCTGATAATGCTCGCAATCAGCCTGATGCTTTTTGATACATTCATCGCTGCCACTATCCCTGTGATGTGAACCGAAGAGACTACTTATCACGATCCCGTTCTGCATGTCAGCCGCTGTTAAATGAACATTTCAAGTTAACGCGCCAACGCTGATTGGGCCTGCGTTTAGCAAACAGCGAGCCAATACAGTGGGCGCACTTCACCTTCACTTCACCGAGCGGGGGTAGGGTAGGCTCACGTTTTCAGTTGGAGCTTCACCGTATGCCCACCATAGTCACTCACGCTGCCGTCCCTCTCTGCCTTGGACTGGGGCTTGGCAGCCGGATTATCCCGCACCGCCTGCTGCTGGCCGGGGTTGCCATCGCCATGCTGCCCGATGCCGATGTGCTCGCCTTCAAACTGGGGGTCGCCTATGGCCATGTCTTTGGCCACCGTGGCTTTACCCACTCCCTGTTGTTCGCCTTTGCCCTGCCTACCTTGGTCATGCTGTTTCACCGCCAATTTCGGGCCAGCGCCGCCACCGTCTGGTCGTTTCTGCTGGTCTCGCTACTCTCCCACAGCCTGCTCGATTCCCTCACCACCGGCGGCAAGGGGGTTGGCTGGCTCTGGCCGTGGCGTGACGAGCGCTTCTTTGCCCCCTGGCAGGTGATCCGGGTCGCCCCCTTCAAGCTGGAAGCCTATCTCACCGCCCGAGGTGAAGCGGTGATCCTCTCCGAGCTCTACTGGGTCTGGCTGCCGGGGGTTGTATTGATGCTGGTATTGATGGGGTGGCGGGGCTGGAGGTGGTAGTTGTGGGATTGGAAAGGGTTGTTGGATATATCGTGGTTGAGCAAAAAAGAAAAAAAATTGGGCACCCATCTTTTGTGTTCTGGCTATGTAACGGCTTGCTCAGAGAGGTGGGTGTCCCAGCTTTGTGTTCTGACAAAGAGTCAGAATAAAAATAAGGACGAAGTATCAGTAATGGTTCAGCAACTGACCTTAAATCTGCGCTATCTAAGGTCCTTTTAAAAAGGGCGTGTAATATCGAAATTTATTTCCATAGTTCCAGATTTCTGTCTGCCTAACGTTTGGTTAAGGGGCACTTTTTAGCCCGTCCCAGCGAGCACCGCAAGCGATTTGAACCAGTTGTGAGAGGTTTTTAATGGCGACAGAGTAGAGGCCAGCCATGCTCTAAGCGCCAAATTCGCTCAAAATCAGTGGCATGTTCTATATAGCAAGCATCGACCTCCGGTGCTTGCTTGGAATTGCACATAATGACGTAAGAGATACGCCATTTGCTGAGGTCATTTAGCGATGTTTTTAGGATGGCAAGAGAGCCCGTTCCTTTGCCACCATTGAATTCTTGTAAGACTCGCTCTCTCAAGCCTCCTTTTCCTTTCTTGCCTACACCCCCAACACCATTATAAATAAGGGTAAAATCGTCATGAGTAATTTTGCAAATATTAGATAGCCCTTCATGCAGACTAGCTAACTTTGGAATGTTGAGTGCCTTTTCCTGCGTGGAAGGAATGCAGGTCTTTATATCTTCAATATTGTAGCTTGTATAAATCCAATAAAGACCATTGACCCCAGTTGGCAATGAGTCTGGCAAACACAGTTTTCCATTTTTTGATACTGGGAGTATGCGTTGCGACCTCAGTTTCTCAAACGCCACTAATTTTTTACGCATAAAACCTCTAATGCTCGAAGCAGCTGTGCATTCGCTGCCTTTGCTTGTTATGTGATATCTAGGTCTTTATATCCTACAGGAAATAGCCTTGATCCCTTGAGTCCAGGCAATCCGGGTAGGCCTGGAAGACCCGGCAAACCAGGCAGGCCTTTTAAACCCAGTGGCTTCATTGTTTTTACAGCAATTCTCTCATCGTTGATGATTGAAGCAACATAAGAACTGTTCCAAATCTCGTCACCTTCTAGTTTACCCAAAAACTTACTACTCTTTGTGAAAACGTTGTCGCCGACAACAAAAGCCACTCCCTGACCTCTTGAATTGAAAAGCCATCTAGCCATTCTAATTCTCCTTTTTACTCACATAATGTTTGGTTAAGGGGCGGGCTTTGGCCCATCCCAGTGAGTGCAGCGAACGGTTTGAACCACTTGTTAGGCTTTTCCTCGCCATTTGTTTTTCCAGTCTTGATAGTCAAATGATTCCGAATTCAAAGACAAAGTGCAAACTGTGTCATCTATCATTTCTTCTAAATCATGAATCACATGGCCGCCAGCCATTACGCCAACTATTGTCCCTCCAGTGCCAGGACCGTCTGGCTCTAGGTTTGCACGATGATGACTGAAACGGTCTTGTATATATTTAGTTATGTACTCTCTCGGCTCTAATCCACCAAAGTGAAGAGGAGGATAAAACTCTGCCAGCTTTACCCAGATATCTTCAAGAAAATCGATATAGTCATAACTGCCCTGTCTCATATTAGCTGTTATGCCGCTATCCCAAAGTTCTTGAGCACTTTCATGCGCGACATGGCGCAAAGAAGGAAGTCCCTTGATGAAGTGTAGGTGATGTGGCTGATCCAAGTATCGTCGTACATATATTTTTTCGGGGGTTGATACTTTATTGTTACGGTCCGTCAGGCGTCTAAATAGTTCCAATAAGGCTAAGTTGACCCCTATTACCGCAAGAAATGGCTCGTAGTTTCCATCTGGGTTGCTTATCCAGAAAGCCCCTATTACTAACGCAGAAATTAGAAGAGCTGATTCAATTGTTAAGAGTATTTTGTTTTTCATTTTATCAAGGGTGGATTTGAGCCTAATGCCGAATTCAACGACTTGTCCGCTGCAATGCGTTGTTAGCCAAGACTCTGTCCTTTGCTTATAGTTATTGTTTGTGTAGGAGAAAGAGCCTGATAAAGTTCTGGTAAAGCCAATCTAACATATTCCGTTAGAGATATTGAGCTTACAGAATATGGAGATACGCCAACAACGGCCGCTACCGACTCTGGCCCAACCGACCCCTCTGAACGACCGTCCTTTTTCTTTAATTCAATTAGATCACCAAGGTATGATTTAAAAACTTCGTCACCGACCCCAAGCTCTAAAATAGACAGTGCTGGTTTTACTTCCTTCAATGAAAAGTAATGTCGAGCGTGCAAATTCAGATTGGTAGCACTTTCAGAACCATAAACTAAAAAATGATGGTTGTCACGACCTACCATTTCATTTTTTGCTTGTTCGTAGCAAACGAATTTATCCTTTTCTGTTTTAAGTTCTTTTTGGGACCGCTTAAATTCAACAAGTATTAACTTGGCATCGATTCCAAAAATTCCATCACCGCCGATTTCCTGTATGCCAGATAGCGGTGCAGCAAAGTTGATCTTTTTGTCAGTTGAGGCCCGAATAACAAAGCTGTACTCGACTGTTTTTTCCCACCAAATCATTAAATTGTGCACTCCATTATACCGGCTAATAGTGATTAGATAGAAGGCGGCACTAACCCGATAGCAGAGCTTTCCATGTAACTCCGCTCTGTTCTGATAGTGGCCATGAAAAACATTAAATTGCATTAAATCAAAGTATTACTAGTCTACCTCTGATACTTGAGTATATTCGCTTGACCTTCTTGTTTAACGCTTCCATTACTCCTGTGTAAAGAAACAGTGAAGTAGTTGGTGATGGCAAGCATCGGCAAGGCTACCGCCCCTGAGTTCCAGTCCCCAGTCTGCTGCTTTTCACCTGCGAGTTATCAACAATCGCTTTCATGGCGTTCTTCCGAGAGGTTGATTGTCATTCGGGTATCTTAAGGGGGAGAGTGGTACGTTGAGAAGCGGGTTTTGGCGGGAATCTGTGTTGGATCAATAAATTAGTCATTAGCAGTGTTCAATGTGAGCAAATTGGGTTGCCGTAGACTTCCCTTACCCCAGCCCTCTCCCAGAGGGAGAGGGGGTAAAAAGAAAAGGGAGCCGGTCAGGCTCCCTTGATAACGGATATGTGATTGGCAATTCAGGGCTACAGGCAGCTGACCCCATTATCCGACCTTAGCGGTTGGTCGCAGCCTTCATCCCTTCCACAAACTCCTTCAGACGGGTGAGCATATGTTCCGGGTTATGGTGGTGGGTCTCGATGATCTTCACCACGGCGGAGCCGGAGATGGCACCGGCGGCGCCAGCGGCGATGGCCTCACGCACCTGAGCCGGTTCGCTGATGCCAAAGCCGAGCAGGGCGGGGGGAGCGTTGAACTCGCGCAGGGTATTGATGAGACCTTCCACCGGCATGCCGGCCTTGGTCTCGGCACCGGTGACGCCGGCGCGGCTCACCAGATAGGTGTAGCCATTGCCGAGCTCCGCCACCTGTTTCAGGGTCTCGGCGTCGCCATTGGGCGGGGCGATAAAGATGCTGTCGATACCGAACTTGTCGGCAGCCGCCTTGTAGGGGGCGCACATCTGCACCGGCACGTCGGCGACCAGCACCGAATCCACTCCTGCCTGCTGGCACTTCTCATAGAAGCCGTCGATGTGGCGCACATAGACCAGATTCGCGTAAACCAGCAGGCCAATGGGCAGCTGCGGGTACTTGGCGCGGATGCGGCCAAGCAGCTCGAAGCAGTCATCCGGTGTGGTGTGGCTGGCAAACGCGCGCAGGGCGGCGCCCTGAATGGTGGGGCCATCCGCCACCGGATCGGAGAAGGGAATGCCGAGCTCGAGGGCATCGGCGCCCCCTGCGACCAGCGCATCGACGATGGCCAAGGAGAGTTCAGGGGTGGGGTCACCCAGCATCACGAACGGCACAAAGGCGCCCTGATTGGCTTCATCCAGACGGGAGAAGAGTTGTGCGTAACGGTTCATGACAAGGTTCCTTCTTTCTCGAAAATGTCGGCAACGGTGAAGATATCTTTGTCGCCACGGCCGGAGAGGTTGACGATGAGCACCTGCTCTTTTTCCGGTTCACTGCGGGCCATCTTGAGGGCGTGGGCCAGCGCGTGGGAGGACTCCAGCGCTGGTATGATGCCTTCGGATTTGGCCAGCTCCTGGAAGGCGTCCAGCGCCTCCTTGTCGGTCACCGAGGGGTACTCGGCACGGCCGATGGCGGCCAGGTGGGCGTGCTGCGGGCCGACGGAGGGGAAGTCCAGCCCCGCCGAGACGGAGTAGGACTCCTGAATCTGGCCCTGATTGTCCTGCATCAGGTAGGAGTGCATGCCAAAGAAGACCCCCTTGCTGCCGTGACCGAGCGGCGCACCGTGCTCGCCGCTCTCGATACCGTGACCACCCGGCTCGACGCCGATGAGGCGCACCGACGGCTCATCGATAAAGTCGGCAAACATGCCGATGGCGTTGGAACCGCCGCCGACGCAGGCGATCACCGCATCGGGCAGTCGCTCTTCCTTCTCGAAGCACTGGGCCTTGGCCTCTTCGCCGATCATCTTCTGGAACTCCCGCACGATAGTGGGGAAGGGGTGTGGGCCCGCGGCGGTGCCGAGCAGGTAGTGGGCCGACTCGTAGTTGGCAGCCCAGTCGCGCAGCGCCTCGTTGCAGGCATCTTTCAGGGTACTGGAGCCGGAGTGCACCGGAATAACGGTGGCGCCCATCAGCTTCATGCGAAACACGTTGGGCTTCTGGCGCTCGCAATCCTTGGCACCCATATAGACCCGGCACTTGAGGCCGAGCAGAGCACAGGCCAGCGCAGTGGCGACGCCGTGCTGGCCGGCGCCGGTCTCTGCGATGATCTCGCTCTTGCCCATCCGCTTGGCCAGCAGCGCCTGCCCCAGCACCTGGTTGGTCTTGTGGGCGCCGCCGTGCAGCAGATCTTCACGCTTCAGATAGAGGCGGGTCTTGGTGCCCTTGGTCAGATTGCGGGTCAGGGTGAGCGGGGTCGGGCGACCGGCATACTCGGTCAGCAGGGACTGAAACTCGGCGATAAAGGCCGGATCATCCTTGGCATCGACAAAGGCTTTCTCCAGCTGGAGCAGGGCCGGGATAAGGATTTGGGGCACATACATGCCGCCAAATTCGCCGAAAAACGGGTTGAGCAGGGTCATGGCTTCTTCCTTGTATTAGCTAAATCGAAATATCAAAAAGGGTTGCGTTACAGGTTGCGCAGTGCGCCGAAGGCGGCTGCAATCTTGTGCGCATCCTTCTGGCCCGGGGCACTCTCTACCCCGGAGTTGAAATCAAGGCCGAGGCAGCCCACTTGTGCCGCTTGCAGGGCGTTGTCGGGGTTAAGGCCGCCCGCCAGCATCAGTTTGCTCTTGTCGAGCGTGGCCAGCAGGGCCCAGTCGAACGCCTGACCGGTGCCACCGCTCTGGCTGCCTACTTTGGTATCCAGCAGCAGCCGATCGGCCGGGTAGTCGAGGGCGGGCAGCGGCTCGCCACTTTCCTTACCAAGAGAGACGCCTACCGCTTTCCAGATCTGGCAGCCAGTCGGCAGCAGTGGGCGCAGGGTGTCGATATAGGCGGCATCCTCATCCCCATGCAGCTGGACTGCGGCAAGCCCCAGCGCATCCACCGTCTTGGCGATGGTGGCGGGCTGGGCGTTGCGAAATACCCCGACGTAAGAGAGCAGTGCACCCGCCATCACGGCGCGGGCGGCGGGAATGTCCACATAGCGCGGGCTTTTCGCCACAAAGATAAGCCCCCCGAATACCGCGCCCGCCTGATGGGCTGCGGCGGCATCTTCGGCGCGGGTCAGGCCGCACACCTTGTTCTGACCCAGTACCAGCTTGCGCACAGCCGCTTCCAGATCCGGCTCGGCCATCAGGGATGAGCCCACCAGAAAGCCCTTGGCGTGGTGGCGCAGATCCGCTACCTGAGCGCGGTGGTTGATGCCGGACTCGCTGATCACCACCCGATCGCTTGGAATGTCTTTGGCCAGCTGTTTGGTGCGGTTGAGATCGACGCTCAAGTCGCGCAGATCCCGGTTGTTGATGCCAATCACCGGCGCGCCCAGCGCGATGGCGCGGGTGAGCTCCTCCTCGTTGCTCACCTCGGTGAGCACGCCCAGGCCCAGCTCTTTGGCCACCGCGAACAGGGCGCGATAGCCCTCGTCGGTGAGCACGGAGAGCATCAGCAGGATGGCGTCCGCCTGATAGTGGCGGGCCAGATAGACCTGATAGGGGTCAATCATGAAATCCTTGCAGAGCACCGGCTGGCTGACGCGGCTACGCACCCGCGGCAAAAAGGCGAAATCCCCCTGAAAGAACTTCTCGTCGGTCAGTACCGAGATGGCGGTGGCGTATTTGCCATAGATGTCGGCGATGGCCTCCGGGCTGAAATCGTCGCGGATCAAGCCCTTGGAGGGGGAGGCCTTCTTGCACTCCAGAATAAAGCGGATGGAGCCCGCCTTGAGCGCCCCGACGAAATCCCGATCGCTGGGGGTCAGCGCGCTCTGGAAGCTCTCCAGCGGCTGGGCCAGTTTGCGGGCGGCAACCCACTCCTGTTTGGCCGCCACGATTTTGCCGAGAATGGTCTGGCTGATGGATGCCATGTTCAGAAAAGCATGGGGGGCAATAAGGTCTGACATCTCGTTATCCTTGCGAAGCTGGCTCTTGCCCTGCGGGCGTTCTGAATGACTGCTGTGCGGCATGGTGGCGAACATCATGCCTCCTGATGGCTCAGAGTAGCCAGCCGAGCAGCCAGATCTGCTGCCTTGCCGCTCGCCAGCACCGCCAGCACCTCGGCCGCCGCGCTCTTGAGATCCTTCGCCTTGCCCGCCATCAGCAGCAGCGGTGCCACATTGGCGGCAATGGCGGCGTTGTGGGCCGGGGTGCCACGCCCTTCCAGAATGGCGGCGGTGATGGCGCGGTTCTCTTCAGGCTCACCACCCTGAATGGCGCTGACCGGATAGGTCTCGAGGCCAAAGTCAGCCGGGGTGATCATAAATTCACGGATTTCGCCGTCACGGATCTGGGCTACCTGGGTCGGGCCGTGAATGGCAATCTCGTCGAGCCCGGCGCCGTGCACCACCATACCGGTTTTCAGCCCCAGTGCCAGCAGGGTTTCTGCGATGGGGCGCACCAGCTCGGGGGCATAGACCCCCATCAGCTGATAGGTGGGGCGAGCGGGGTTGATAAGCGGCCCCAGCACGTTGAACAGGGTGCGGGTCTTGAGGGCTTGGCGCACCGGCATGGCGTGGCGCACGCCAGCGTGATACTGGGGGGCGAACAGGAAGCAGATGCCGAGCTCGTCCAGGCAATGGCGCGCCTGCGCCGGACTCATGTCGAGCTTGATGCCCATCTTGTCGAGCAGATCGCTCGAACCCGACTTGCTCGAGACCGAGCGGTTGCCGTGCTTGGCAACTTTCAGGCCGCAGGCAGCGGCGACCAGCGCCGAGGTGGTGGAGACGTTGATGGTGTTGAGGCCATCGCCACCGGTGCCGACGATGTCGCAAAACTCATAATCCGGACGCGGGAAGTCGCGCGCTTCGGCCAAGAGGGCCTCGGCGGCACCGGCGATCTCCTCCGGGGTCTCCCCCTTGATCTTGAGGGCAGTCAGCAGGCTTGCGAGCACGATGGGGTCCACTTCGCCACGTACCACCTGACCGAAGGCGTCGCGGGTACTTTCACGGCTCAGAGACTGACCCTGATAGAGGGTGTTGAGATGTTGATGCATGTTGGTCTCCTTACCGCACGCTGCTTTCTGGACGGGTGATATGGGCGAGCGCCTGGGTCAGCAGACGGGCCCCTTCCGAGGTCATGATGGATTCCGGGTGGAACTGGAAGCCCAGCACCCGCTCATCCTGTTGCTCGATGGCCATGGGCATCCCCTGATAGTGGGCAATCACCGTCAGCTCTTCCGGTACATAGGTGGCGACCAGCGAGTGGTAGCGGGCCACCGGCAAGGGGCTTTGCAGCCCCGCGAAGGCGCCGTGGCCGTTGTGCTCAATCAGGGACCGCTTGCCGTGGACGATCTCGCCCGCCGCGCCGACGGTGCCGCCGTAGGCTTCGCACAGGGCCTGATGGCCGAGACAGATACCGAGGATGGGCACCTGACCGCGGGCCAGTTTGATCAGATCAATCAGGCAGCCCGCCTCGTGGGGGGCGCCCGGCCCCGGCGAGAGCACCAGCACCGCATCCCCTTCGCAGGCAGCGATCTCGCTCATGATGCGGCTCGCCGGCAGGCTGTTGCGGTAGATCCGTACCGGATAGCCGAGGGAGCGGAACTGATCGACGAGGTTGTAGGTAAACGAATCGAAGTTGTCGAGCAGGAAGATGTTAGTCATGGCTCACGTCCTTATGTTGCTCCTGCTGGGCGCTCAGGGCTTGCAGGGAGGTGCCATGGCTGGCGGCGATGGCGGCCAGCACGGCGGCCGCCTTGGCGCGGGTTTCGTCCGCTTCGGCCTGGGGCTTGGAGTCATAGACCACCCCGGCACCGGCCTGTACGTGGGCCACGCCATCTTTCACGAAAGCGGAGCGGATGACGATGCAGGTATCCATCTCGCCGGCGCCGTTGATGTAACCGACCGCACCGCCGTAGCTGCCGCGGCGCTTGCCTTCCACCATGCGAATAAGCTCGCTGGCGCGGATCTTGGGGGCGCCGGTCAGGGTGCCCATGTTCATGCAGGCCTGATAGGCGTGCAGGGCGTCAAGATCGGAGCGCAAGGTGCCGACCACCTTTGAGACCAGGTGCATCACGTGGCTGTAGCGATCCACTTTCAGCAGCTCTTTGACGTAGCGGGTACCCGGCTCCGAGATGCGGGCGATGTCGTTGCGGCCCAAATCTACCAGCATCAGGTGTTCGGCCACCTCTTTCTCGTCCTGACGCAGCTCCAGCTCGATGCGGCCATCGAGATCCCGGTTGATGCTGCCATCCGGGTTGAAACCGCGGCGGCGGGTACCGGCGATGGGGTACATCTCCACATCGCGGCTGGCGGCACAGAATTTCACCGCGCTCTCCGGCGAGGCGCCAAACAGGGTGAAGCCCTCATCCTGCACGTAGAACATGTAGGGGCTGGGATTGGTCTGCTTGAGGCGGCGATAGGCGGCCAGGGGGCTCGGACAGGGCAGGGAGAAGCAGCGGGACGGCACCACCTGGAAGATGTCGCCACGGCGGATAAAGCCCTTGAGCTTCTCTACTTCAGCGCAGAACTGCTTGTCGCTCTTGTCCACGCTCATGCCGCCGGTCAGGGGCTGGGTGGTCAGATCGGCGCAGAGGGGTTGCTGGCAAATCTGTTTGAAGTCGGTGAGTCGCTCGGTCAGGCGGGTGTATCTGTCTTCCACCTGGCTCTCGTCGCTGTCGCCGCCAAAGATGCAGGCAAGCAGTTGAGTGGTGCGTTCGATATGATCGATGGTGATCAGGGTTTCGGCCACATAGAAGCAGTAGTCGGGGCAGCTGTTGCTCCCCTCCGGTACTTCGGGCAGATCTTCAAAAGAGGCGATAAGGTCATAGGCAAAGCTGCCCGCCATAAACAGGGCTTCTTTACCCAACTGGCAATCGAGCTCCCGCTGCAGGGTGCGCAGCACGTCCAGCACGCTGCTCCCCTTGAGGCGGGAATCTTCGTCCAGCTCCCGATCGGAGGCTGGGAAGTCGAGTTGCAATTCGCCATCTACTAGCGAGCGGGCCACCACCACGGGCAGCCGTTCGGCCAGCAGGCTTTGCAACTGGACGCCGTTGTCGTTCAGGCTGCGAACCCGCACGGTGCGGCCACGGCACTCGATGCGCAGGCAGGCGTCGACCAGCAGCAGGCTCTGTTTGCCCGCCTTGGAGTCGATCTCCACCGATTCCAGCAGCAGGTTGTTGGGGCGACCCTGACAGAGGCGGGTATAGAGCGCCAGCGGATCGGCCACATAGGGGGCGTTGAGCTTGAGGGTATCGAATTCACCCAGAGGAAGGCGATGTGTGGCTGTCATAGTGCATTCCCTTGCGTGTGATGCGTTTTACCGATGTTCATGACATTGAATTCCTTGAAAATTTAATTGGTCCGGGGTGGCTGGTTCAGGGGCGCCATCGCCAGGTCAGCTTGCTTGTCTGAATTCTCGGTTTCATCACAGGTCCATTTGCCGGATAATAAAAAAGCCCGCTGGGGTCAGCGGGCTTTTTCTTTGGGTTCTTAATTTGCTGTCAGATTACAGGTACAGCAACGACCACACGCCCGCATGTCAGGGAGTGTGCCACCACCAGATGGTCAGGATGGAAGTCGTTTGCATGATAAAGTCCTGTAAAAAGATGTTTGCAATGAAGTGCCTACAGAAAACGATAAAGCCGCGGCCAAGTCAAGTCGCTTTTTAGCCTTCTTTCACCGATTTGCCATGAATGGTGACCTGACCACGAGAGCGGAATAACCTGATGAGATTCGATCTTCACTGCCATACCACTGCCTCCGACGGGGTGCTGAGTCCAGCCGAACTGGTGCGCCGCGCTGCCGAAAAACAGGTCGATGTGTTAGCGGTTACTGACCACGATACCCTTGCCGGACTTAATGAGGTGCGCCGCACCATCGAAGCCGAGCAACTGCCGCTGCGATTGGTGAGCGGGGTCGAGATCTCCACCGGCTGGGAGCATCACGAAATTCATATCGTGGCGCTGGGGGTGGATGAAAAAAATCCGCAGCTGACCGACTTTCTGGCCGGTCAGCTGGCCCGTCGTGAGGCGCGTGCGCTGGAAATCGGGCGTCGTCTGGAGAAGTGCCTCATCCCCGGCACCTATGAAGAGGCCAAGGCGCTCGCCGGTGACGCCGCCGTGACCCGCGCCCACTTTGCCCGGGTGCTGGTGGCACGCGGGGTGGCCGACAACATGCAAAAGGTATTCAAAAAGTACCTGAGCCGTGGCAATAAGGGTTATGCCCCGGCCGAGTGGCCCGAGATGAGCGAAGCCATCGCTGCCATTCACGCCGCCGGTGGGCTGGCGGTGCTGGCCCACCCCAGCCGTTACGATCTCACCGCCAAGTGGATCAAGCGGCTGCTGGTGGCCTTCAAGGCGGCCGGTGGCGATGCCATGGAGGTGTCATTGCCCCAGCAGAGCCCGCAGGAGCGGGCCAATTTGGGCCAGTGGGCCAAGGATCACGACCTCTATATCTCGGTGGGATCGGATTTTCACTTCCCCTCCAACTGGACCGAGCTGGGCCGCCACCTCTGGCTGCCCAAAGAGGGGATGCCCGTCTGGTTGGCCTATCCCGGTCACTTCGGGCTCACCACCGAACAGCATGCCGAGCTGCTGGCAAGCCGGTAACGGCGCCAGCGAAGCGGCCACAAACAGGTTAAGGTAGTGTCATGGATCTTTGATCCGTGACCATACGAGCGGGCAGGTATTGCTGCCCCCATTGCGAGAACAAGCTATGAGTCAGCATTTTTACGTACATCCTGAAAACCCCCAGGCCCGACTGATCGGTCAGGCGGTACAGATCATCCAGAACGGCGGCGTTATCGTCTATCCGACCGACTCCGGTTATGCGCTGGGTTGCCAGATGGGGGACAAAGGGGCGCTGGAGCGCATCTGTCGCATCCGTCGCCTTGATGCCAACCACGACTTCACTCTGGTGTGCCGCGATCTCTCCGAGATCTCCACCTACGCCAAGGTCGACAACAGCGCGTTTCGCCTGATCAAGAACAACACCCCGGGCGCCTACACCTTCATCTTCAAGGCGACCAAAGAGGTGCCGCGCCGCCTGATGAACGAGAAGAAGAAGAGCATCGGTATCCGGGTGCCGGACAACAAGATTGCCCAGGCACTGCTGGAAGCCCTCGGCGAGCCGCTGCTCTCCACCACATTGATCCTGCCGGACTCCGAGATGGCTGAGTTCGACCCGGAAGAGATCTTCGACAAGCTGGGCAAGCAGATCGATCTGGTGGTCAACGGGGGCTATCTGGGCGAGCAGCCCACCACTGTGGTCGATTTCTCTGACGACGAGCCGGTATTGCGTCGTCGCGGCGCCGGAGACCCGACCCCGTTTGAGTGATGTCGCTGAACCGGTGACAGTCCCTTCCGCCGAGACGGGGACTGGCGCCGCACTACCCATCGCGAAAGTCCTGGGGCAGCCCTATCACGAGCTGCCCCAGGACCTGTTCATCCCGCCCGATGCGCTGGAGGTGTTCCTCGATACCTTCGAGGGGCCGCTGGATCTGCTGCTCTATCTGATCCGACGCCAGCAGCTCGATATCCTCAACCTGCCGATCCTGCAGATCACCGCCCAGTACATGGAGTACGTGGAGCTGATGCAGGGGCTCAACCTTGAGCTGGCGGCCGAATACCTGCTGATGGCAGCCTGGCTGGCGGAGATCAAATCCCGCCTGCTGCTGCCCAAGGCGCCGGAGCTGGAGGATGAAGAGGAGGGAGAAGACCCGCGGGTGACCCTGATCCGCCGCCTGCAGGAGTACGAGCGCTACAAGGTAGGTGCAGAGAAGGTCAATGAGCTGCCACGGGTGGAGCGAGAGATTTATATCGCCGCTGCCTTGCCCCCCGATTTTGGCGTCCTCAAGCCACTGGCGCCCGATGTTTCGCTGGTTGAGCTCGCCCTTTACATGCAAAGTGTGGTAAAACGCGCGACTCATTTCGAACATCACCAGATCCGCCGCGAACAGATCCCGACCCGGGTGCGCATGGCGGAGATCCTCGCCATGCTCACGCTGGGCCAGACCCTGCGCCTTGAGCAGGTGCTGCGCGCCGAAGAGGGGCGTATGGGGGTACTGGTGACGTTTCTGGCCCTGCTGGAGCTGTGCAAGGAGCAACTGATCTGGATCCTGCAGGCAGAACCCCTTGGACCAATCCATTTCGCATTGGCCGAGCAGAGCGAGGAGGGCAACCGTGGCGCTGCCCACTGAACGACTCAAGACCCTGATCGAAGCGGCGCTGTTTGTGGCCGGTCGTCCGCTCAATGTCAGCGAGCTGAAAAGCAGCGTGCTGGCGGATTATCCGGTGACCAGTCGCTATGTTCAGCTGCTGTTGGCCGAGATCAGGCAAGATTACAGCGAACGGGGCGTCGAGCTCAAAGAGGTCGCCTCCGGCTGGCGCTTTCAGGCGCGTCAGGAGTATGCCGAGGAGCTATCAAGGCTCTGGAGCGAGCGGGCGCCGCGTTATTCGCGCGCCGTGATGGAGACGCTGACCCTGATCGCCTATCGCCAACCCATCACCCGGGCCGAGATCGAAGCGATCCGCGGGGTGGCGGTGTCGAGCCAGATAGTGAATACCCTGAAAGAGCGTGGCTGGGTGCGCAGCATCGGCCACAAAGAGGTGGCAGGTCGCCCCGAGCTGCTCGCCACCACCAGAGAGTTTCTGGATTACTTTAATTTGCAGAGTCTGGAGCAGCTCCCCGAGCTGGATCCTGAGCTGCAACCCCTGTTGCCCTCTGCGGTGGACGGGGAGAGCGATGCCCGGTGAATGGCGCCCAAGCGTGCCAATGTCACCGAGATATACATTTTTCAACTGTGGCGAGTGCTCCAACCAGCGTTTGTTACAGTTAACCCCGTTGCCCCTTTTACCAGTGGGCAGCGATCAACAATCAGGTAACCCCGATGAGTGAAAAACTGCAAAAAGTGTTGGCCCGCGCGGGTCACGGCTCCCGTCGTGAGATGGAGGCCCTGATCACCGCAGGTCGGGTCAGTGTGGATGGCAAGGTCGCCACACTGGGGGATCGCGTCGAAGTGAACGCCGTGATCCGGGTGGATGGTCACCAGGTCAAGACCCGTGCCGCAGAGGAAGTGATCTGCCGCGTACTGGCTTACCACAAGCCGGAAGGGGAGATGTGTACCCGTCACGATCCGGAAGGTCGTCCCACCGTGTTTGATCGTCTGCCCAAGATGGAAGGTGCCCGCTGGATCGCGGTCGGCCGCCTCGACGTCAACACCTCCGGTCTGTTGCTGTTCACCACCGACGGTGAGCTGGCCAACCGTTTGATGCACCCGAGCCACGAAGTTGAGCGCGAATACGCGGTACGTGTCTTTGGCGAAATCACCGAAGCCATGCTGCAGCGTCTGCGCAAGGGCGTGCAGCTGGAAGATGGCACCGCCAAGTTCAACAAGATCAAACCGGCTGGCGGTGAGGGTCTGAACCAGTGGTTCAACGTCACCCTGACCGAAGGTCGCAACCGTGAAGTGCGCCGCCTGTGGGAATCCCAGGAAGTGCAGGTGAGCCGCCTGATGCGTATCCGCTACGGCGACGTCAAGCTGGACCGCGGCATCCCGCGCGGAGGCTGGCAAGAGCTGAAACTGCCGGAAGTGAACTACCTGCGCGGTCTGGTCAACCTGCCGCCGGAGACCGAATCCAAGGTCGATCTGCAGCAAGATGGCAAAACCAGCCGTCACAAGCAGGCAGCCCAGATCCGTCGCGCCGTGCAGCGTCACAAAGAGATGCAGGGCAAAGAGCCGCGCGCTCGCGCCACCACCGCCCGTCGCAAGCCGCAAGCTTCTACCCGCAACTCCGGTACCGGCAGCAAGTAAGCCGATAGCCCGTTGCGAACTGCGTGCCGCTCAAGTGCGCAGTCGGCCAAGCAAAGGCCCGCACCAACAGGTGCGGGCCTTTTTGTATCAACCCCCCTGGCTGGCAAAAGGGTGGCTGGTGAGACGTTGAGGGGCGTTTCTGTCGTCTGCTTGCCCGCAGATTCGCTGCTGCGGTTGCTCTGCTCCGGTGAGCTTGTTAGCCTGTGCGGCTCTGATAGAGGAGTGAACGATGAGCAAGGTACTTGATGAGCTGCTGGCGTTGCTGGCGCTGGAAAAAATCGAGGAGGGCCTGTTTCGGGGCCAGAGCCAGGATCTCGGTCTGCGGGCCGTGTTTGGCGGACAGGTAATGGGGCAGGCCTTGTCAGCCGCCAAGCAGACGGTCGAGACCGGCCGTCAGGTTCACAGTTTTCACTCCTACTTCCTGCGTCCGGGGGATGTGACCCGTCCCATCGTCTATGACGTGGAGAATATCCGTGACGGCCAGACCGTCTCCACCCGCCGGGTCAAGGCGATTCAGGGCGGCAAGCCCATCTTCTATCTCAACGCCTCGTTTCAGGTGCCGGCCGACGGTTTCGAGCATCAGGCGCAGATGCCCACCGGCATCACCCCGCCGGAGGAGCTCAAGAGCGAGCTGGAGCTGGTGCGCCCCTACGAGAACCTGATCCCGGCCTCGCTGCGGGACAAGATCCTCTGCGAGCAGCCCATCGAGATGCGCCCGGTGACCCTGGTCGACCCTATTCGGCCGACGGTGCAGGATCCGGTGCGTCACGTCTGGTTCAAGGCCAATGGCCAGATGCCGGACGATCTGCGGGTGCACAAATACCTGCTGGCCTACGCCTCCGACTTCAACTTCCTGCTCACTTCGCTGCAGCCGCACGGGGTGTCCTACTGGGAGCCGGACATGCAGGTGGCCACCATCGACCACTCCATGTGGTTCCACCGGGATTTCCGCTTCGACGACTGGCTGCTCTACGTGGTAGACAGCCCGAGCGCCAGCAGCGGTCGCGGTCTGGTTCGCGGCCAGTTCTTCACCCGCGATGGTGTGCTGGTGGCGAGCACCATGCAGGAGGGGGTGATCCGCCGTCGCGGCAGTTAAGGCGCAAAGCGGATAGCAAAACGGGGTGGCTTGGGCCACCCCGTTTTCGTTGCTGCGATGTGCGCGGGCGCTGTGGGATCAGCCGCCGCGCTGGTATTTGAAGCGCTTCTTGCGCCGGTAGGGGTAGACATCCTCGAATACCCCTACCTTGATGTTGCTCTGCAGCATCTTCCAGTAGTTGGCATCGAACATCTCCTTGTGCAGCTGCAGCATGATCTCCCGCACCTGCGGCTTTTGCAGCAGGAAGGTGGCGAACTCCTCCGGGAAGATGTCGTTGGGGGCTACCGAATACCAAGGCTCGGCGCTCCACTCATCCTCGGGGTAGCGCGGCGGCGGGATCTGGCGGAAGTTGCACTCCGTCATGTAGCAGATCTCGTCGTAGTCGTAGAAGACCACCCGGCCGTGACGGGTGACGCCAAAGTTCTTGAACAGCATGTCTCCCGGGAAGATGTTGGCCGCCGCCAGCTGCTTGATGGCGTTGCCGTACTCCTCCAGCGCGAGCCGGGTCTGCTGCTCGTCCGCCTTGTCCAGATAGAGGTTGAGGGGGATCATCTTGCGCTCGGTATAGAGGTGCTTGATCACCAGCTTGTCGTCGCTGATGGTGAGTGCAGACGGCGCCACCGTCTTGAGTTCGGCAAGGAGCTCCGGCGAGATGCGATCGAGTGGAAACTCGAAGTTGGTGAACTCCTGGGTATCGGCCATCCGGCCCACCCGATCGTGCTGTTTTACCAGCCGGTATTTTGCCTTTACCTGCTCGTGGCTCACATCCTTCGGGGGAGTGAACTCGTCTTTTATCACCTTGAACACCACATCGTAGGAGGGGAGGGTGAACACGCTCATCACCATCCCCTTGATGCCGGGGGCGATGATGAACTGATCCCGACTCTGGGCCAGATGATGGCGGTAGTGGCGATAGAGCTCGGTCTTGCCGTGCTTCTGGCAGCCGATGGCGTTGTAGATCTCGTAATCGGGCTTGTGGGGCATGATCTGGCGCAGGAAGGCGACAAACAGCGCCGGTTCGCGGGCATAGACCATAAAGTAGGCGCGGGCGAAGCCAAACACGATGGAGGCGAGATCCGGCTCGAAGATCACCGTGTCCACATAGATGCTGTGGCCGGTGCTGAGCAGGGGCAGGATAAAGGGGAAGACCTGATCTTTTACCCGGATCAGCCCTACCAGATAGGCCCCCTTGTTGCGGTAGAACACCTCTTTCAATAGCTCGATGGCAAAGGGCTCATCATGGAGGATTTGCGGGCCGTTCTCCGCAAGATGGCGGTGGATGTCGACAATATCTCGCTGCTTGTCCTCGTAGGGGAGGGTGAAGCTGTAATCCCCCAAAAGCTGGCTCAAGGTCTGCGGCAGGTGGGCGAGATCGGTGCGATAGATGCGCAGCAGGGAGCTTAAATCTGGTTTTTCGCCACGGCTGACAAAGGGGTGGATATAGAGGTTCTCGTCGCGGATATTGCGATGGCGAAAGATCCGGCGATAGACGGAGTTGAAGAAGGACTCCGCCACCTCGAAGTTGTCACAACGGGGTAGCAGGTCGCTGAAGGCGCTTTTGACCCGCTTGAGCAGCTCCTGAGTGGCGTGGTGCTCCCCCATCATCTGGCGGATGGAGCTGGCGGTAGCACCCACATGGTGGTCATAGAGGCGAATTCGCTCGCGCCCGGCGAGCTGCACCCCCAGCCAGTCACTGTTCTCGAAGCGGCTCTTGCTGCCCTGGGTTATCTCGAGAAAACGGCTGTAAAACGACTCGAAGCGTTGCAAGATAGTCTCGGCGACGGCCTGTTCCAATGGCTGCTGCATCTCTCTCTTCCTTGTGATCTGTCGGGCCGATAGCGCGAAGGATTGGGTGTAATTTGTTCACACGTCAGGCCACTATCGCAACATTCAAACGTCTGTTCAAGTGGCAATTTTCGGGGATAAACGGTAGATTGCGCCCCTGTTTTGGTGATGGTTTAGCGACTGTTTGCTGTCTGTTTGAGAGGCCGTCCGGCCTGTGAGGAAACCCGATGAAGCTCTATTTTGTCCTGGTGGCACCTGCCCGACCTGCGAACGTGGGGGCAGCTGCCCGCGCCATGAAAACCATGGGATTCGATGCCATGCGACTGGTGGCGAGCCGGGTACACGAAGAGGAGGAGGCGAGCTGGGTGGCTCACGGTGCCCAGGAGATCCTGACTCAGGCCGAAGCGTTCGAGACTTTGCCCGAGGCGCTGGCCGACATGGATCTGGTGATCGCCACCACCGCCCGTGAACGCGGTCGCTACCAGCACTACCTCACGCCGGGGGAGATCCGCGAGCAGATCCGCAGCAAGCCATCGCTCGGCAAGGTCGCCATCGTCTTTGGCTGCGAGGAGTCGGGGCTCTCCAACGAGCAACTGGCCGAGGTCGATCTCATCAGTTACCTGCCGCTCAAGGTGAGCTATCCGTCCCTCAATCTGGGGCAGGCGATCATGCTCTATGCCTACGAGATGAGTCAGCTGATGGATGAGCTCAATGCTGACGGCGCCGCTGCGGTAGCAGAAAATTTTGATAATGCCGGGCAGGTTCGGGTGCTGAAAAGCAAAACAGCAGAATTGCTGGGTGAACTCGGAGTTTCGCAGGATGAAAAACTGCATCAATGGGTAATGGACCGGGTGCCCATGCTGCCGCAGCGGGATTTGAACATGCTCCACCTGCTCTGCAAAGACCTTGCCCGCAAGCTTGGTAAAGAGGTTTAAGTTGACAGCCCATCGCCCGCCGCGGTATTGCTAAAAGCCAGCTTCGTCAACGAGTGTTCGTCATGCAGTTATTCACCAACGTCATCACCACCACCATTATTACCGGTACCACCACAGGTGGCACTGGGGCCGGTTGATGCGCTGACGAACAAGCACAGAAATCAAAAAAGGCCCGTACCCACCCAGTACGGGCCTTTTTGTTGGATTGGTTTTTAGATTGATTTTCATAGATTTACAGGGAGAGAAAGCGATGAGAGTGTTGAAATTTGGCGGGTCTTCACTGGCCGATGCAGAACGTTTTTTACGGGTGGCCGATATCGCGGTCAACACCCACGGCCAATCTCAGGTAGCCCTGGTGCTCTCTGCACCTGCCAAGGTGACCAATCATCTGGTGGCGCTGGTGGAACAGACCAGCCGCGGCATGGATGCCAGTTCCACCCTGTTTGAAGTCAACGGCATCTTCTCCCGCCTGCTGGCCGGGTTGAAGGCGGCCTATCCGGCGCTCGATGACAAGGCGCTGCTGGCCCGTCTCACCGCCGAGCTGGATCAGGTGGAGCGCCTGATGCAGGGCATCCGTCTGCTGGGCCTCTGCCCGGACAACGTGCAGGCGCGCATTCTGAGCCGTGGCGAGAACCTCTCCATCGCCTTTATGCACGAGCTGCTGCGGGTGCGCGGTCTGGATCTGGAGCTGATCGTACCGGAAGAGCTGCTGGTCACCGACGGCGGCTATCTGGAAGCCCATGTCGATATCGAAGCGTCCCGCCTGCGTTTTGCCGCCAAGGGGCTGCGTAGCGACTGTCTTTACCTGATGCCGGGCTTTACCGGTGGCAGCGACAAGGGGGAAACCGTGCTGCTGGGTCGCAACGGCTCCGACTACTCCGCAGCCGTGCTGGCCGCCTGTGTCGATGCCGAGTGCTGCGAGATTTGGACTGACGTTGAGGGCTGCTACAGCTGCGACCCCCGTCTGGTGCCGGATGCCTACCTGCTGAAGACCCTCTCCTACAAGGAGGCGATGGAGCTCTCCTACTTCGGCGCCAAGGTGCTGCACCCTAAAACTATCGCGCCGGTGGCCCAGTTCCACATTCCCTGCCTCATCAAGAACAGCTTCAACCCGCAAGGGCCGGGCACCCTGATCGGCCCCGAGAGCGGCGACGATGACCTGAAAGTGAAGGCCATCTCCGACTTGTCCGGCATGTGCATGTTCAACGTCTCTGGCCCCGGCATGAAGGGGATGGTCGGCATGGCCGGTCGCATCTTCTCCGCCGTCTCCCGCGCCGGGGTCAGTATCGTGCTGATCACCCAGTCCTCTTCCGAGTACAGCGTCAGCTTCTGTATCCACAGCTACGACAGCGACAAGACCCGCAAGGTGCTGGAGCGCGAGTTCGAGCTCGAATTCAAAAACCAGCTGCTGGAGCCGCTGGATATCATCAGCGATCTGGCGATCATCTCCCTGATCGGTGACGGCATGCGCACCAGCAAGGGGATGGCGGCCCGCTTCTTCACCTCGCTGGCGCAAGCCTCCATCAATATCGTCGCCATTGCGCAGGGGTCGAGCGAGCGCTCCATCTCGGCGGTGGTGCGGGATCGCAAGGTGGCGGAAGCCATCAAGGCGTGCCACCAGAACTTCTTTGGCAGCCAGCAGTTTATCGATCTGTTTGTAGTCGGGGTCGGTGGCGTCGGTGCCGCGCTGGTGGATCAGATTGCCCGCCAGCAACCGGTACTGGCCGAGCAGGGCACTGGCCTTCGCGTGGTCGGCATCGCCAACAGCCGCCAGATGGCGGTCAACAAGGATGGCCTGAACCTCGCCAACTGGCGCGAACAGTTGGCGGAAGCCCGTGACAGCTTCTCGCTGGAAGGGGTGAAAAAGCTGGTGGAAGATAGCCACATCATCAACCCGGTGATCGTTGACTGCACCTCCTCCGAGGCGGTGGCCGTCCAGTATGCCGACTTCCTCGCCGCCGGTTTCCACGTGGTCACCCCGAACAAGAAGGCCAACACCGGTTCGCTTGATTACTACAAGGCGCTGCGCCGCACTGCCCGCCAGACTCGCCGCAAGTTCCTGTACGAGACCAACGTCGGCGCCGGTCTGCCGGTTATCGAGAACCTGCAGAACCTTATCAAGGCCGGTGACAAGCTGCGTGCCTTCGACGGCATTCTGTCCGGCTCCCTCTCCTTTATCTTCGGCAAGCTGGACGAGGGGATGGCCTTCTCCGAGGCGACCCAAATCGCTCGCAGCAACGGCTTTACCGAGCCGGATCCCCGCGACGATCTCAACGGCATGGATGTGGCGCGCAAGCTGCTCATTCTGGCTCGCGAAGCCGGTATGGCGCTGGAACTCTCCGATGTCGAAGTGGAGCAGGCGCTGCCGCCGGGCTTCGATGTGAGTGGCGATGTGGAAGCCTTTATGGCCCGCCTGCCGGAGGCCGACGGCTGGTTCCGCGACCAGTTCGCCGCCGCGCAAGCTCAGGGCAAGGTGCTGCGCTATGTGGGTTCCATCGAGGGTGGCAAGTGCAAGGTGGCCATCAAGGCGGTCGGTGGCGATGAGCCGCTGTTCAAGGTCAAAGACGGGGAGAACGCGCTCGCCTTCTTCTCCACCTACTACCAGCCGATCCCGCTGGTGCTGCGCGGCTATGGCGCCGGTACCGAAGTGACTGCGGCGGGCGTCTTTGCCGACGTGCTGCGCACCCAGAACTGGAAGCAGGAGTTGTAAGCATGAGTTCAGACATGTACCCCTCTTATATGACTGAAGGCGGCAGCGTAGTCGCCTACGCCCCCGCCTCCAGCGCCAACCTGAGCGTGGGATTCGATGTACTGGGGGCGGCGCTCGCCCCCGTGGATGGCTCTCTGCTCGGCGATCGGGTGCAGGTAAAAGCGGCTGACGTGTCGTTCGCCCTCTCCGCCGTGGGCCGCTACGCCCACAAGCTGCCGGACGATCCGAAAAAGAATATCCTCCATGACTGCTGGGTGGCCTATGGCGAGGCGCTGGAGAAGCGCGGCCTTAAACTCAAGCCGCTTGAAATGGTGCTGGAAAAGAACCTGCCGGTCGGCTCGGGGCTGGGTTCCAGCGCCTGCAGCGTGGTGGCGGCCCTTGAGGGGCTCAACGCCTTCCACGGTGCGCCGCTCAATGAGCACGACATGCTGCTGCTGATGGGGGAGATGGAAGGCAAGATCTCCGGCTCCGTTCACTACGACAACGTCGCCCCCTGTTATCTGGGCGGCATGCAGCTGGTGCTGGAAGAGCACGGCGTTATCAGTCAGGGCATTCCGGTGTTCGATCAGTGGTACTGGGTGGTCTGCTATCCGGGTACCGTGGTTTCGACCGCTGCCGCCCGCGCCATTTTGCCGGCCCAATATCGCCGTCAGGATTGCCTCACCTATGGCCGTCGTCTGGCTGCCTTTGTTCACGCCAGCTACACCGGACAAGAGGGGCTGGCGGCGAGCGTATTGAAAGACGTGATTGCCGAACCCTACCGCGCGGCGCTGATCGAAGGCTTCGCCGAAGTGCGGGTGCAGGCGGCCCAGAACGGGGCGCTGGCTACCGGCATCTCCGGCTCCGGTCCCACCGTATTTGTGGTGATGAAGGATCTGGCGCAGGCCGAGCGGATGAAAGATTGGATGGAAGCACATTTCGTGCAGAACGAAGATGGATTTGCCCGGGTCTGCAAACTGGACATGGCCGGGGCACGGGTAACAGGAAGCGAGCTATGAATCTCTACAACATCAAGGACAACAGCGAACAGGTGAGCTTCGCGCAGGCGGTGCGTCAGGGCTTGGGTCGCGAACAGGGGCTCTTCTTCCCCGAACAACTCGAACCGCTCGCCGATGTGGATGCCCTGCTCGATCTGCCGCTGGCCGAACGCTCTGCCCGCATCCTGAGCCACCTGCTGGGGGACGAAGTGCCCGCAGCGAAAGTGAGCGAGCTGATCAACGCCGCCTTCACCTTCCCGGCGCCGCTGGTGAAACTCAAGGATGGCACCTATGCCCTTGAGCTGTTCCACGGCCCGACCCTGGCATTCAAGGACTTCGGCGGCCGCTTTATGGCCCAGTGCCTTGCGGCCTTTAGAACCAACGACAAGATTACTATCCTCACCGCCACCTCTGGCGACACCGGCGCCGCAGTGGCCCACGCCTTCTACGGGCTGGAGGGGATTGAGGTGGTGATCCTCTATCCCAAGGGCAAGATAAGCCCGCTGCAGGAGAAGCTCTTCTGCACCCTCGGCGGCAATATCCGCACCATCGCCATCGATGGCGACTTCGATGCCTGTCAGGCGCTGGTAAAACAGGCCTTTGACGACGAGGCGCTGAAAAAGGCCATTGGCCTCAACTCTGCCAACTCCATCAATATCAGCCGCCTGCTGGCGCAGGTTTGCTACTACTTCGAAGCGGTGGCCCAGCTGCCCAAAGCTGACCGCGCCAAAGCGGTGATCAGCGTGCCGTCCGGCAACTTTGGCAACCTCACCGCAGGCTTGATTGCCAAGGCGCTGGGGCTGCCGGTGAAGCGCTTTATCGCCGCCACCAATGCCAACGATACCGTGCCGCGCTATCTGAAAACCGGTCAGTGGGAACCACACCAGACAGTGGCCACCCTGTCGAACGCCATGGATGTCAGCCGCCCCAACAACTGGCCGCGGGTAGAAGAGCTGTGCCGCCGCAAGGGCTGGGCGCTGGAGACTTTGGGCTCCGGCATGCGTGACGATGCTCAGACCCGCGCTGCGCTGAAACGCCTTCATCAGCTGGATTACCTCTGCGAACCCCACGGCGCCATTGCCTGGGATCTGCTGGGCGAACAGCTGGCCGAGGACGAAGTGGGGGTGTTCCTCTGCACCGCCCATCCTGCCAAGTTCAAGGAGTCGGTGGACGAGATCCTGCATCTCGATGTACCGCTGCCCGGCCCGCTCGCCAAGCACGCCGAGCTGCCGCTGCTCTCCGTTAACTTGCCAGCGGAGTTTGCCCGGTTAAGGGCGTTTTTGGTGGGTTAACTGTTGTGTCGAGATAATCGATAGAAATAAAAATCCCCCGGTAATGGGGGATTTTGGTTTTCTGGATTGTGAAAGGTGACTCAAGCTTGAGCTCCAACTCGATAAGTCAGATAACCATCTGGCTTACGTCTGGCGTTCGCGTGCTGGCAACTATCTGGGAACCTTGCGAACGCCCACACTCCCGAGTTGTGTTGTTTGTAGAAAATCCGATATCACTACTAACTTTTATTGTTGAATATATTTTTGAGTGACAGATGTAATGCCAGCATCAACAATACCACTTAGCAGAGTATCTTTTGATACAATCATCTTTATGTTATTCATTTCATCAATAACCTTGTCTGGGTATGCGCCAGAGAGAGGCATGACCATACAAATCAACGTACTCATATCAACATATGTGTTATTTGTTCTATTATGTTTTTGGATAATATCCAATGCTACTTCTGAATATGTTTTATTCGGGGACAACAGAATTTCATTTGATAATTTTCTATGTGAGCCAAGAGCTTGGACTAGAGTATCTCTAGTCTTGTCTATATAGAAATATGTATGCCTTATACCATCATCATCTAAGTGTGCAATTGGGTATGTTTTTGCACTATGATATATTTTTGATATTTCAATTTGGGACTTTGCAATATGTGAATATAGGTCATAACGAAAATCCCTTTGTATCGCTACACCCGCATTCATGCAACGATAAAGCAAAATCAATGTATCTATTCTTTTGCTCATGGTGGGATAGTTTTTAACACCTTCTAGACAGGATTTTTCTTTTAGAAAAGATAACACAGGTTCTGGGTCATCCATTAGTGCAATCATGAATACAATAATGGACATTGCTCGCACATTAGAAATGTTGGCTTTTACAAATGACATTTCTGCTCTTTTTGCGACTAATGATCTTGCCACAAAATACTCTTGAAAAGATATGTGACTAAAAGCATATGACTCTGCACTGTATCGCTCAAGTATTCCATGATGAGATTCTATTTCTTTGATTATATCTGTCGCATTAGATGTATCTTGACTGATAGAAAATAACTCAAGGAAAGACGATACCAATGGTATTAGTTCCTTGTCTGGGAAGATATAAAGGCCACCTTTATTGCAAAAAAACTCATATGCAACTTCTGCAAAAAGACGATGTTTTCTCTCATCTGTTAACGAGGAAAATGCGGTATCCCTTCTAAAACCTCGGCTTGTATCCCAAAGTCTTAATAAAGCATCCATACATCTGTTATATAACTCAATTTTTCTATTTGGTATATTTAGATCATTTGCATATTGGATGCAAAGTAAACTTAAAATCAAAGGGCTCTCAGTTAAAGAGTCAACATCCTTATCAATTGATAGATGTCTAATCAACTCTTTTGCCTTACTTGGCATTTTTTTAAACCAAGCCTTTATTATTTTGTGTGCAGCAGTAGTCGTTAGCCTACTTATTTCAACTTCATTGAATCCAGGAATTGTTCTTTCATAATCGGCCACTCTACAAGTAATTATTATTTTTGCCTTAGGATAATGCCTAGAAAAGTCTTCTATTAGTTTGTATGCTTGATCTCGGCCTGATAATGGCACTTCATCTAATGAGTCAAGTAGTACGGCTGCGCGTCCTTTATCAAGAGACCTTCTTACATATTCAATCGCGTATTCGCTGGTTTTTACTTTTATTTTTTCCGATATGTACTTAACAATATCTAATTTACTTTCAACTAGATCCGGAAGGGCAATAAAAAAAGGTATTTTTTTTGTTTCTAGCTTTGAGGTCTCAAATACCTCATCATCAATATATGATAAAGCGGTGTACTTTAGAAGAGTTGTTTTACCCGCCCCTGGGCCTGCTAAAACCACAATTCGATTGTTTTTTTCTATGTAATCATCTGCTCTCAAGTTTGTTTTGAGTTTTCTGCTCGGTACTAAACTTTGAGTTTTAGTGACACTATTTATATTTTCCCAGTCAACGTTATATAGTCTCCTGTTTATTGTTGTGGAGACTTGAGTTATAGAATAAATATCAATTAGTTTTACTGGCTCAGACATGCCTAATATTTGAACGTTTTCTACTAATGCTCTCACATAACTTCTGTTTGCATTTCTATATTTTTTAAGTAGATCTAAGCCTTCTGCTTTAGAGTTAATAGTGTTGAAAACTGACTCAATGGATTGTTTAATCGGTCCTTCAAGAACATTCTCTGGTTCAAACATTATTTTGTCTCGAAATAGTGATTGTTTTTCTATTATTTTTTTTGATGAGCATAAGATATTGTACTTAGTCAACGAATAAAAAATAACGTTACCGCCCCTAGATTACTGCTTTCGATGCGCTCCATGTACCTATGGTGGGCCTGGATGGTGCTATTGGCGCCGAATGGTTAGCATATCTTCAAGCCTCATACGCATACCAGTCAAAAGTTGGCGTAACTATCAGTAATGTCTTGTTTTTTGCGCTGGCTCAAAAAATCGCCCTGACTGGGAACTGGATTCCCATGGCCCTTGATTTTATTGGGATTGGAGGATGTGGTGAGAAAGTGGGGGGCAGGCTTACTGTTGGAGAAGGCTTTACGGGGACAATCCCGCTCTGCCAATCGGCGCTATAGTGCGGGCGATGGTTGCCCTGTGCCCGTCTCCCAAGCTGGCGAGGCGGGGGATCTGCGGCAACAATCAGCTGTTGCAATCACAGCCATTTGCAACACATCGTCATGCAAAAATGACCATGCAAACACATCACCAGAGAGAGAGGAGATCACCCATGAAGCGTACCATCCTGTTCGGCCTGCTCTGCGGCAGCGTGCTGCTGGCCAATCCGGTCTTTGCCAACGACGCAGCCCAGTTGCAGTGCGAGGCGCAGGCCGCAGCCAAAAAGCTTAACGGCGCCGCCAAGACCAGCTTTGTCGGCAAGTGCGTGAAAGATGCCGCTGGCACCGCGACCGGTGAGTGCGAGAAGGCGGCCGCCGACAAGAAGCTGGCCGGTGCGGCCAAGAACAGCTTTATCCAGAAGTGCGTGAAGACGGGCGCGGCGATGGATCCGGCGGCCAAGTGCGAGAAGGCGGCGGCCGACAAGAAGCTGGCTGGCGCGGCCAAGAACAGCTTTGTCCAGAAGTGCGTGAAGGATAGCGCCGCCAAGTAAGGCATTTTCTCATCCGGTGTGTTTGCGGGGGGCCATCAGGCCCCCCGCGCTTTTTGGGGCGCACTGATGGCGCAACGCACAAGCCTTGTATCGGGACGGCAATAGCGACACTATTGACTCCTTTTATAGGTTCCGCAGCGGCGCAGCCATGACCTGCCGTGATCGGGCGAGGCGCTGGCGAGCCCCATTTTTGCGGGATTACGCGCGATAAGGGAGCAAAGCAGGATGATGGAAGGGACGCAATGGCGCTGGCTCAATGAACCGGCCCAGTGGCACCAGACAGACGACGGTTTGCAGGTGGTAACGGACCAGCAGACCGATTTTTGGCGCAGCACCTGGTATGGCTTCGAGCGCCACAGTGGGCATCTCTATAGCTGCGAGGTGGCGGGGGAGTTTACCTTTCAGGTCTGCGTCGAAGGGGAGTTCACCACCCTCTACGATCAGGCGGGGCTGATGCTGCTGCAAGACGAGGCGCACTGGCTGAAAGCGGGGATCGAGTACAACGATGCCCAGCCGATGATCGGCAGCGTGCTGACCAATCCGCGCTCTGACTGGGCCACTGGCATTTTCCCCGGTAATCCGCGTCGCTTCTGGCTGCGGCTGACCCGGCTGGCCGATTGCCTGCGTTTGCAATACTCCACCGATGGCAAGGTGTGGCCGCTGCTGCGCCTCGCCCCGTTTCCGCCAAGCGAGCGCTGTTTTATCGGGGTGATGTGCTGCACGCCGGAGCGGCAGGGGCTGGCGGTGCGCTTCTCTGACTTGCGCCTCACGCCGCCCCTTGGCAAGGCGCTCCATGATTTGAGCTAGGCCAGCGGTTTTGCCTGCGACATTCAAGCAATAAAAAAGCGCCCGCAGGCGCTTTTTTCATTTGGCCGGTAGAGCCTCAATTAGCTGATCAGGCTGGCCCACAGGTCATATTCGTCGGATTCGTCGATCCGTACCTTGACCATGTCCCCCGGCTTGAGGCCGGTTTCGCCGTTGAGGTAGACCAGACCGTCGATCTCCGGTGCATCGGCAAAGGAGCGGCCAGTGGCGCCCTCTTCGTCCACTTCGTCGATGATAACGGTCATCTCCTGACCCACTTTGCGGGCCAGTTTGCGGATGGAGACCTGCTGTTGCAGCTCCATAAAGCGCTGGAAGCGCTCTTCCTGAATCTCTTCCGGTACCGGATCCGGCAGCTCGTTGGCCAGCGCCCCTTCGACCGGGCTGTATTTGAAGCAGCCGACCCGATCCAGCTCCGCCTTGTCGATAAAGTCCAGCAGCATCTGGAAATCTTCCTCGGTCTCGCCCGGGAAGCCGACGATAAAGGTGGAGCGCAGGGTGATCTGCGGGCAGATCTCGCGCCACTTCTGGATCCGCTCCAGGGTGCGCTCGACCGTACCCGGGCGCTTCATCAGTTTCAGGATGCGCGGGCTGGCGTGCTGCAACGGAATATCGAGGTAGGGCAGTACCTTGCCATCGCGCATCAGCGGGATGACGTCATCTACGTGCGGGTAGGGGTAGACGTAGTGCAGTCGCACCCAGATATCGAGCTTGGCCAGCTCTTCGCACAGGGCGACCATGCTGGTCTTGACCGGCATACCGTCGTAGAAACCGGTGCGGTGCTTCACATCGACGCCGTAGGCGGAGGTGTCCTGGGAGATCACCAGCAGCTCCTTCACGCCGGCCTCTTTCAGACGCTTGGCTTCGGCCAGCACGTCGCCGATGGGGCGGCTCACCAGATCCCCGCGCATGGAGGGGATGATGCAGAAGGTGCAGCGGTGGTTGCACCCTTCGGAAATCTTCAGATAGGCGTAGTGTCGCGGGGTCAGCTTGACGCCGTGGGCCGGAACCAGACTGGTGAAGGGGTTGTGCTGCGGCTTCTCCACATATTTGTGGACGTGACCCAGCACCTCTTCGTAGGCGTGGGGACCGGTGATCTCGAGCACCTTGGGGTGGATCTCGCGGATCTGATTCTCTTTGGCGCCAAGGCAACCGGTGACGATCACCTTGCCGTTCTCGGCCAGCGCTTCGCCGATCGCTTCCAGCGACTCTTGCACGGCGCTGTCGATAAAGCCGCAGGTGTTGACGACGACCAGCTCGGCATCGTCATAGCTGGGCACCACATCGTACCCTTCGGTACGCAGCTGGGTCAGGATGCGTTCTGAATCGACCAGGTTTTTGGGGCAACCCAGGGAGACGAATCCTACTTTGGGGGCCTGTTTTGTGTTGGACATCGCTCAATCACTCTTAGGTGGCTCTTCTTTAAGGGCGCGGATTTTACCGGAATGGTTAACCAAAAACTATACAGCCAGCATGGCAGAACCGAACAATATCTCCGACCAGGCAAGATTGGGCCGCACCAACAGTCGCTGATAGCGCGCCCTTTGTAGGGCTATTGCCTCTGCCATGCAGGCTTGTTGTGGGGATGCTGCTTTGTTGATTTTTCTGTCAATTTTGACGCTGTGGCGGGGAGAGCGTCAAAGGGAGTCACTATACTTCCATCACGGGGTCCCGTTGGAGAAGGCGATGGAAAGTTCATTTGGCGAAAAAATGCAGAGCGTACATGCCACGCTCAGGCAGCGTTTTGACAAGCTGAGTCGGGTGGCCATCGCGATTTACGATCCCCATACCGATCAGCTCAAGACCTTTGCTCATAGCACCGAGGGCCCCTCGCCGCTGGTGCAATATGAGGTGAAGCTGAGCGATGTTCCCTCCCTGAGTTATCTGGCGGAGCACAAGCAGCCCCGGGTGCTCAGCAATCTCGATGCCCTGCGTGGCTCGGCATCGGAGCACAGCCGCAAGGTGCTGGAGGCGGGCTATGCCTCCAGCTATACCGAGCCGCTGCTGTTCAACAGCAAGCTGTTTGGCTTTCTGTTTTGCGATGCCATGGAGCCGGGATACTTCGAGGAGCCGATCCGCAGCGAGCTGTCGGCCTATGCCCAGGCGCTCTCGGCCATCATTGCGGTGGAGTTTTTCTCCATCCAGACCCTTGGCGGCGCGCTGACCACGGCGCGGGAGTTCAGCCGTTATCGGGATGAGGAGACCGCCAACCATTTGCACCGGATGTCTGCCTACTCCCGGCTGATCGCCAAGACGCTGGCCCCGACTTGCGGGCTGAGCGATGAGGAGGTGGAGTTTATCTACCTCTTCTCCGAGCTGCACGACATCGGCAAGATCGCGGTGCCGGATGCCATTTTGCTCAAGCCGGGCAAGCTGACGCCGGAAGAGTTCGAGATCATGAAGATCCACCCCGGCAAGGGGCGGGAGATGATCAGCCTGATGATCAACGAGTTTGGTCTCGATGGCATTCATCACACCGACATGCTGACCAATATCATCGCCAGCCATCACGAGCGTTTCGACGGTACCGGCTATCCGCTGGGGCTGGCGGGTGAGGCGATCCCTTTGGCGGCGCGCATCGTGACGGTGGCCGATGTGTTTGATGCCCTGACCAGCGAGCGCCCCTATAAGAAGGCATGGCCGTTCGAGACGGCGTTTGCCTATCTGGAGGAGCATGCCGGCAGCCAGTTTGATCCCGCCTGTGTCGCCGCGGCCCTGCACAACAAGGCCGAGTTTTATGCCATCTATCAGCAGTATCAGGATCCGGCCTGCTCTGCGAGCGTGGCGGCCAGCGGCGCCGAGCCGGGTTGAGCGCGTGTGATGAGCGTAAGGGGGGGAAAGAGGCGGTTCAAGCATGGCGAGGAGTAAATAGAGAGGGGGCACCAGCAGGTGCCCCCTCTCTTTTATGTGCCCCTCGATTCCACGCGCCCTTTTTTTGCCGACCTTCTATCTGCGGTTATGGCGTGTGCGGTCAGGTTATTTTTTGGGCGTCGGCTCGCTGATCTGGTAGAGGTGATCCGCGCAGGCGCTGGAGCAGCCACAGGGACGCACCTCTTTATCTTCCCGCTTCTGGGCAAGCTGGTATTGGCGCCACCAGATGATGGTGCCCATGGCCAGGATCAACACGAACGAGGCGAGCAGGCTCAACAACCAGATGGACATGATCTCTTCTCCTTGATGGTGATGACATGCACAGCGATGGCATCAGTGATGATGGCAGCAACCGCCCTGCTGGTTGGCACCTTCACTGCCGTGGCAACAAGTATGGCCTTGCAGTGGGCTCTCTGCCTGATTGCCACTACTGGCGCAACAGTGATCGGAGCCACTGTTGCAACCACCATGACAATGGCTATGACTCTGGCCTGCGCCGAGGGGCTGGATGGCACGGATAGTCGCCTTGCTCTGATGACGACGAGACGGACGCCCCTGACTGGCCTCGGTAAGAGGTTGCAAATTGGTGGGGGCCAGCAGTGCGGGCAGCGGCAGGCGGGCAGAGCGACACTGCAGCACCCGGATATTGGCTGCCAGCAGGCGCCCCAGCATTCGCTCGCCGATATTGCGCACCACCACCTGACCCACCTTATGATGGGCTAGTGCGTCGAGCAGCGCTTGCTTGCCGTGGCAGCCTTCGGCTGCGGCCGGATTGGCCAGGGTGGCGATAACGTTCCCTTCGGGGTTAAGAATTTGCAGCTGCTCGGCACGGGTAAAGTGGCCAGCCAGCAACCCCTGACTCAGCATCAGGGCGCTGTTGCCGGGGTTGGTGGTCATGGTTGTGACAGCATTCATGTCGGCTCTTCTCCACTGGTTTGGTGGTCGGGCTCGGCGGGTTGCATCATCAATGCCTTGCCCAGACTCAGACACTCCACCACCTTGTAACGCCCTTTTTTCAGGATATTGGCCAGGGTCTGGCGGGAGACCCCCATCACCAGGGCGGCCTCCTGCTGCTGCATTCCTTGAAGGTCGACGAGGCGCAGTGCCTCGAACTCATCAGGGGCCAGCGTGACCTGTTCCAGCTGATGCATGGGGCGGCCGTTGGGTTTGAAGCAGCTGTTGGCGGGGCGGCCACAGATCTGGCGGGCAATCTTGGGTCTTGGCATGGTGGCTCCTAATTGGCATAAGCCATTTATACGCTCATATGTGGCATATGCCAATAATTTTGTCGGGTGTAGAGAGCTGCGCGAATGCTGTTTACGGCAGAGGGGGGTAAAGAGAGGGAGGAGGAATACGTACAAAAGCAGTGAAGGTGGCAGAAACGACGCAGGCCCGAGCAGAGGTTCGGGCCTGCGGTTTTTGCAGAGGATGGTCGGGCCTTCTCGGCGAGCTTATGCCTGTTCGGCCTCGGCCACGGGGGCTGCGCTCTCGCTACCGTTGGCGAAGCGATCCGCCCACAGGGCAATCACACCGTCACCGGTGACGTTGCAGGCGGTGCCGAAGCTGTCCTGCGCCAGATAGAGGGCGATCATCAGGGCGATGGAGGCTTCACCGAAACCGAGCATGGAGGTGAGCAGACCCAGCGCCGACATCACGCCACCACCCGGGGCGCCCGGGGCGGCGATCATGATCACCCCCAGCATCATGATGAAGGGGAGCATGGTCTCGATGCCCGGAATGGCCAGATGCTCGGAGAGGAACATCACCGCGGTGGCACAGGTGACCAGGGTAATGGTGGAGCCACAGAGGTGAATGGTGGCGCACAGGGGCACGGTGAAGTTGGCGATACCGTCGCTCACCCCGTTGTTCTTGCTCGATTGCAGAGCGACCGGAATGGTGGCGGCGCTCGACATGGTCCCCAGCGCGGTAAAGTAGGCGGGTAGCATGTTCTTGATGAGCTGGGCCGGTGAGCGGCCAAGGGCCAGACCGGTACCCACGAACAGTACGGAGAGCCAGATCCAGTGCATCAGGATCGCCATCACCAGCACCACGCCGAAGGTTTTCAGGGTAGCGAATACGGTGCCTTCTACCGTCATCTCGACAAAGACGCCCGCGATATAGAACGGCAGCAGCGGGATGATCACCTTGGCCAGAAGGCGGTCGATGATGTCACGACCCTGATCGGCGACCCGGCGCAGATCGGTGGCCTGGGTGGCGCTGATGCCAATGCCGAACACGAAGGCGGCGGCCAGTGCCGACATCACGCCAAACAGCGGCGGGATCTCCAGATTGACGTAGGAGGCGAGCTTGATAGCCGTGGCCGTGGTGGGCTCGGCGGCGGTGGTGAACTGCGGGATCAGGTGGCTCGCCACGGTAAAGGCGAACAGCCCCGCCAGAATGGTGGAGCAATAGGAGAGGGCCACGGTTTTGCCCAGCAGCTTGCCGGAGTTTTTCGGCAGGCTGGCGATGCCGCTCATGATAAAGAACAGAATGATGAGCGGAATGGTGAAGGTGATCAGCTGACCTATCACTGTCTTGGCCGTAAACAGCACGCGCGCCACCCACTCAGGGGCGTAGAGACCGAGCAAGAGACCGGCAAGGATGCCAGCAATGAGTTTCAGGACAAGTTTCATAAGGAAATCCGGAGTTGGTTGTATTGTCTGTTTTGTTATTAAAATTTGATATTAATCACACTTTTTAACACGTAAGCCGTGTTATGTCTGCCTTTTCTGCGTTAACGCCGAGTTAAATATTGTCGAAAGCCAAGATCGCCGACTAGCTGTCGGCTTGGTGTTGAACGGGAAAATCCGTGATGAATTAGCCCGTTAGGTGGCCTGATGATCGCCACGCAGCAACATAACGTACTGGCTGGCGTGTTGATTTGAGGAATCTGACGTACTGGCTGATACGGTTTCCATTGGAGCCAATTGCAGCGCTATCCCGGATGTGGTGACCAGTTGTTGTAGCTGAGCGTGACTTATCTTGCCGCTTGGCGGCAGGGGGAAGCAGAGCGGAGCGCCCGCTTTGAGCAGGGTCGCCAGCTGTTGCAACAGGGGGACAAGGGTGGCCACGTCGTCATCAAGCGGGCGGCTTAGCCAGGTCCCATCGTAAGGGAGCACCGAGTGCATCTTCGCCAGCGGGCAGACCCGCACAGCTTGTCCGGATTGCTGCGAAGCAACTCTGGCGTCAGCCAGCACCGCTTCGCAGGCGGTGACCACATACCCTTCTGCACGCAGCCAGCAGAGATCCTCCCCCGTACCGCATTGACCATTGAGCAGGTGAGCACCGGGTGTGAGACGTGCCACAAAGGCAGCCCGAGCGCGGGCATGCTGGTCGTTCAATGGCCGGGAAGCGGGGATGGCGTCAGAGTGTGGCACAGGGGTTACCTCAAGCAGGGGGCGCACAGGGTAACAAATCGGGGCCTGACTGCCAAAGCGCGCGGTCAGGCCCCGATCTGGATGTGAGGAAGTTGCCGGAGCCGGTTAGCGGCCGCAGGCAGGCCCGTGGGGCTGGGCCAGCATGGTGAACATGCTCTCTATCATAAAGGCGGATTCGCCCTGCAGGTCGATCCGCCCCGGAAAGTGGAGCCAGTTGATGATGTAGCCATCCAGAGTGCAGTGGAGCAGGGTGGCGGCGCGCTGCAGGTTGAGGTTGGCTGGCAACTGGCCCCGCCGTACCGCATTGGCCAGGGTGGTCTCCAGGTCTCGAAAGAAGTTGGCGGACTGGCTGCGGATATGCTCGCGCAGTGAGATGGCTTCCCCCTCCAGCGATTCGAGATTGAACAGTATGGTGAACATCTGCCGCTGGGCCGGATTGTGAATGAAGCTGTGGAGTACCCCTTCGAAGAAGAGGCGCAGTTGCCCCAGCGGATCCGGCTCATCTGGATTGAGGCAGGCATCGAGCTGGTGGGCGAGGGGGCTGCAGAGCTCCTGCCAGAGCGAAATGAAGAGTTCATCCTTGTTCTTGAAGTGCCAATAGATGGCCCCGCGGGTCAGGTCTGCCGCCCTGGCGATGTCGGTCAGGCTGGTCTTGGCCAGGCCCTGAGAGCAGAACAGATCCAGCGCCGTGCTCATGATGTGGCAGCGGGTTTGCTGCGCCTCTTCTTTGGTTCGTCTGGCCATCGAAATTTGTGCCTCATGCAAGTAAAAAGTCACTTACATACATTTATGAATGTATGTATATTGCCTCATCTTTCGACTATTTACCAACAGGGCCCATGCGGCCCTGATTGTTCATTGACTGGCAAAGGCTCAGGTGTTTCATGCATAAACATATTCTTGCTCGTTCAGTTGGTCTTGCCTTGCTGGCTACAGGCTTGCTGGCAGGTTGTGGTGACAAGGGGGGGGCACCCCAGGGACAGGGCGGTATGCCGCCTGCGGCGGTCAACGTGGTGACCCTGCAGAGCGGTCCGCTGATGTTGACCACCGAGTTGACCGGCCGCAGCGCCCCGTTGCGAGTGGCCGAAGTGCGTCCGCAGGTGAGCGGCATCATCCTCAAGCGCCTCTTTACCGAGGGAAGCGATGTGAAGGCGGGCGATCTGCTCTATCAGATCGATCCGGCTGTCTATCAGGCGGCGGTTGCCAGCGCCAAGGCCAATCTGGCCAAGGCCGAGGCCAACGAGCAGAGTGCCCGCCTCAAGGCGCAGCGCTATCAGGAGCTGCTCAAGGTCAAATCCATCAGCCGTCAGGACTATGACGACGCCGACGCCAGCTGGAAGCAGGCCAAGGCCGAGATCATGGCGAGCAAGGCGGCCCTGCGCACTGCCGAGATCAATCTCGGTTACACCCGCATCACCGCCCCCATCAGTGGCCGCATCGGTAAATCCGCGGTGACCGAGGGGGCACTGGTGACCGCCCAGCAGGCTGACAGCCTGACCGCCATTCAGCAGCTGGATCCCATGTATGTGGATGTGCGTCAGTCCACCGCTGATCTGCTGCGCCTCAAGCGACTGGTCGCCGAGGGCAAGTTGACCCAGGACGAGCAGAAGGGGGCCAAGGTAACCTTCCAGTTGGAAGATGGCTCCACTTATGGCGAAGAGGGCTCGCTGCAGTTCTCCGATGTGACCGTAGACGAGACCTCCGGCATGGTGACCCTGCGGGTGATTGTGCCCAACCCTCATCAGCTGCTGCTGCCCGGCATGTTCATGCGCGCGACCCTGCAAGAGGGTGAGCGGGCGCAAGGGCTGCTGGTGCCGCAAACGGCCGTGACTCGCACCCCCAATGGCGGCGCCACCGTGATGGTGGTGACTGCTGATAACAAGGTGGAGCTACGCAACGTGCAGTTGAGCCGGGTCGTCGGCAGCAACTGGGTGGTGGAGTCAGGGCTCACCTCCGGCGAGCGGGTGATCGTGGCTGGCTTGCAGAAAGTACGACCGGGCGCCGTGGTCAATCCCGCCGAGCAGGGTGCTGATGCACCGTCTACTCAAGCTGCGTCCAACCCCCCGGCCAACAAGTAGGATGGAGTAGTCGCCTCATGGCTCGATTTTTTATAGACAGACCCATTTTTGCCTGGGTTATCGCACTGGTGATCATGCTGGCGGGCAGCCTGGCCATCATCAAACTGCCGGTCGCCCAGTATCCGAGCATTGCGCCGCCCGCTGTCGGTATTTCTGCCAGCTATCCGGGCGCATCCGCCAAAACGGTGGAAGACTCGGTGACCCAGATCATCGAACAGAACATGACCGGGCTGGATCACCTGCTCTACATGTCCTCCCAGTCTGACTCCGCGGGGCGGGTGTCGGTGACCCTCACCTTCCAGCCGGGGACCGATCCCGATATTGCCCAGGTGCAGGTGCAGAACAAGCTGCAGCAAGCGATGTCGCTGCTGCCGCAAGAGGTGCAGCAGCAGGGGATCCGGGTGCAGAAGACCTCCAGCAGCTTCCTGATGGTCGCGGCCTTCATCTCCAGTGATGGCTCGATGAACAACGACGATCTGGCGGACTATGTGGTCTCCAACATCAAGGAGCCTCTGAGTCGTCTGGACGGGGTAGGGGATATCACCTTGTTCGGCAGCCAGTACTCCATGCGGGTCTGGCTCGATCCCAACAAACTCAACCGGGTGCAGATGACCCCGGGTGATGTGCAGGCGGCCATCAAGGCGCAGAACGCCCAGGTGGCGTTCGGCAAGCTGGGTGGTACTCCGTCGGTGGAAGATCAGCAGTTCACTGCGACTATCATGGGGCAAACCCGGCTCTCTACCGTGGAGCAGTTCAACGACATCCTGCTGCGGGTGAATCAGGATGGCTCCAAGGTACGGCTGAAAGATGTGGCCCGGGTCGAGCTGGCGGGCGAAAGCTATGACGCCGATGCGCTCTACAACGGCCAGTCTACCGCAGCGGTTGCCATCAAGCTGGCGACCGGTGCCAATGCGCTGGATACCGCCGAGAAGGTGCGTGCCAAGCTCAATGAGCTGTCGGATTACTTCCCGGCCAACATGGAGATCGTCTACCCCTACGACACCACGCCGTTTGTGAAGATCTCCATCGAGGAGGTGGTGCAGACCCTGATCGAGGCGATCTTCCTGGTGTTCTGCGTCATGTATCTGTTCCTGCAGAACTTCCGCGCCACCCTGATCCCGACCATTGCGGTGCCTGTGGTGCTGCTCGGTACCTTCGGGGTGATGGCGGCGTTTGGTTTCTCCATCAACACCCTCACCATGTTCGGTATGGTGCTGGCCATCGGCCTGCTGGTGGATGACGCCATCGTGGTGGTAGAGAACGTGGAGCGGCTGATGAGCGAGGAGGATCTCTCCCCGCTGGAAGCGACCCGCAAGTCGATGACCCAGATCACCGGCGCGCTGGTGGGGATCGCGTTGGTGCTCTCCGCCGTGTTCGTGCCGATGGCCTTCTTCGGCGGCTCGACCGGCGCCATCTATCGCCAGTTCTCATTGACCATCGTCTCAGCCATGGTGCTGTCGGTGTTGGTGGCGTTGATCCTGACCCCGGCGCTCTGTGCCACCCTGCTCAAGCCGATGAAACATGGCGAGTTTGGTGCCAAGCGCGGCTTCTTTGGCTGGTTCAACCGCGCCTTTGATGCGGGGACCAACCGCTATCAGAGCGGTGTGCGCAAGGTGATCAAGCAGGGCGTGCGCTACAGCCTGATCTACGGTGCCATGCTGGCGGTACTGGCAGTGCTCTTTATGCGGATGCCCACCTCCTTCCTGCCGGAAGAGGATCAGGGGGTCATCATGTCCATGGTGCAACTGCCGGTGGGGGCGACCAAGCAGCGCACCGAGGTGGTGCTGGCGGACATGCGCGACTACTTCCTGAAAAACGAGAAGGATAACGTTGACTCCGTACTGACCGTATCCGGCTTCAGCTTCGCCGGTAGTGGCCAGAATGCGGGGATGGCCTTTATCAAGCTCAAGGACTGGAGCGAGCGCAAGAGCCTGGATCGCAGCGCCAATGCCATCATCGGCCGCGCCATGGGCTATCTGTTCAGCATCAAGGAGGCGCAAGTGTTCGCATTTAACCTGCCTCCGATCCCGGAGCTGGGTACGGCGACCGGTTTTGACTTCTTCCTGCAGGATCGCGGCGGTATCGGTCACGACAAGCTGATGGCGGCGCGCAACCAGCTGCTCGGCATGGCGGCGCAGGATCCCACCCTGGTGCGAGTGCGTCCGAACGGGATGGAAGATACGCCGCAGCTCGATATCAAGATCGACTACGAGAAGGCACTGGCGCAGGGGCTATCTATCGCGGATATCAACAACACCCTGGCTACCGCTTGGGGATCGTCCTACGTCAATGATTTCGTTGACCGTGGCCGGATCAAGAAGGTCTATATGCAGGCGGACGCCCCCTTCCGGATGAACCCGGAAGACCTGAAACTCTGGTATGTGCGCAACAGTGCCGGTCAGATGGTGCCCTTCTCTGCCTTTGCCAGCACCGAGTGGAGCTTCGGCTCGCCGCGTCTGGAGCGTTACAACGGCGTGCCGGCGATGGAGATCGTCGGAGAGGCGGCGCCTGGCAAGAGTACCGGTGATGCGATGGCCGCCATCGAGCAGATGGTGAAACAGCTACCGGAAGGGGTGGGTATCGAGTGGACCGGGCTCTCCTTCCAGGAGCGGCAGGCCGGTTCACAGGCTCCTGCGCTCTACGCCATCTCCTTGTTGGTGGTGTTCCTCTGTCTGGCAGCCCTCTACGAGAGCTGGAGCATTCCGTTCTCGGTGATGCTGGTGGTGCCGCTCGGGGTATTGGGGGCTATTGTGGCCGCAACCTTGCGTGGGTTGGAGAACGACGTCTACTTCCAGGTGGGCCTGCTCACCACCATAGGCTTGTCGGCGAAAAACGCGATTTTGATCGTGGAATTTGCCAAAGAGCTCTATGACAAAGGGATGGGCTTGGGTGAGGCGGTGGTGGAGGCGGCACGTCTGCGTCTGCGTCCGATCCTGATGACCTCGCTCGCCTTTATCCTCGGGGTGCTGCCGCTGGTGATCAGCTCCGGCGCCGGTGCCAGCAGCCGTAACGCCATCGGTACCGGCGTGATGGGGGGGATGATCAGTGCCACCGTTCTGGCCATCTTCTTCGTACCGCTATTCTTCGTGTTGGTGATGCGTTACTTCACTAGCCACAAGAGTAAAGAGTCGCGCATGGCTGCAGCAGTTGAGTCAAAAGGTGACTGATGGCATGCAGGTTGAGCTAATTTGAATAGAGTCCAATAAATCGCCAGTCAGCTTTGGTCTGGCTGACAATCAAACAGGGCAACCCAATGGGTTGCCCTGTTTTTTGGTTAAAAATGTAAGCAAAAATTGCTTGGTTGTAAGAGGTAAAGCGTGACCCGAGCAGGCATTTCGTGACCTTGAGGTTGTGATGAGTCTCAAGTTGCCCCCATCACAAAATACTTTCGACTGTTCATCTTTGGGAAAAACGGGATAGAATTCCCTATCAAATCGGGCTGGTGCAGTGTGCCAACTCGCGGCATGTCCGTGAGAGAGGGTTGCGATCAACGCTGCCAAGACATAACGATGCTGGAGGCATGATGACCAAAGGCGTGAACAATATGGTAAAAAGCAGCAAGCTGGGGGCTGTAACCCAGGGGCGGTAGCCATGATGTTTGCCTGTCATCAATGTAACTTTTGCTTTGTCTAAAATGTCAGCTCTCGGATATTGAGTGAATTTTAGAGATTGCTTCAGCTCTTCAGCGTTTACTCCATTTCAGTCCGCACCTATCACATATCAACTCTTCGCAAGAGATAACATATCTATGAAAATTCTCGTTACCGGTGGCGCTGGTTTTATCGGCTCTGCCGTGGTGCGCCATATCATCCATGATACTCAGGATGCAGTCATCAATCTCGATAAACTCACCTATGCCGGCAATCTGGAATCCTTGGCCGATGTCTCGTCCAGCGATCGTTATACCTTCGAACAAGTAGATATCTGCAACCGTTCCGAGCTGGATCGGGTTTTTGCCCAGCATCAGCCGGATGCGGTGATGCATCTGGCTGCCGAGAGCCATGTTGACCGCTCCATCACAGGGCCGGCTGACTTTATCGAGACCAATATCGTCGGCACCTATCTGTTGCTGGAAGCGGCTCGCGCTTACTGGAACGGCCTGGACGAGGTACGCAAGGCGGCCTTCCGCTTCCACCATATCTCCACCGATGAGGTGTATGGTGATCTGCCCCATCCGGATGAAGTCGCCGTCGGTGAACCATTGCCGCTCTTCACTGAAACCACCCCCTATGCCCCCAGCAGCCCCTATTCTGCATCCAAGGCCTCCAGCGACCATCTGGTGCGCGCCTGGCGCCGCACCTACGGTCTGCCTACCATCGTCACCAACTGCTCCAACAACTACGGCCCGTATCACTTCCCCGAGAAGCTGATCCCGTTGGTTATTCTTAACGCGCTGGATGGCAAGCCGTTACCTGTCTATGGCAAGGGCGACCAGATCCGTGACTGGCTCTATGTGGAAGACCACGCGCGCGCGCTCTACAAGGTGGTGACCACTGGCTTGGTCGGAGAGACCTACAACATTGGCGGTCACAACGAGAAGCAGAATCTGGAGGTGGTACACACCATCTGCGATCTGCTGGACGAGATGGTGCCGAAGGCGGGCTCTTATCGTGAGCAAATCACCTATGTGGCGGATCGCCCCGGCCACGATCGCCGCTATGCCATCGATGCGACCAAGATGAGCAGTGAGCTTGCTTGGCAACCGCAAGAGACCTTTGAATCCGGTATTCGCAAAACTGTGCAGTGGTATCTGGATAACCAGCAGTGGGTCAACAACGTCAAGAGCGGTGCCTACCAATCCTGGATTGAGCAGAATTACGGGGAGCGTACCTGATGCATATTTTGCTGTTTGGCAAAAACGGCCAGGTCGGTTGGGAGCTGCAACGTGCACTGGCCCCGCTGGGCCGCATCACTGCCGTTGATTTTGACTCCACCGATTATTGTGGCGATTTCAGCAACCCGGCAGGGGTGGCCGATACGGTACGTCTGGTCAAGCCGGACGTGATTGTCAACGCCGCGGCCCATACCGCAGTCGACAAGGCGGAGAGCGAGCGGGAGTTTGCCGAGCTGCTCAACGCGACCAGTGTAGCGGCGATCGCCAAAGAAGCGGAAGCATTGGGTGCCTGGTTGGTGCATTACTCCACCGACTATGTGTTCGATGGCAGCGGTGAGCGCCCCTGGGTAGAAACCGATGCAACCGCCCCGCTCAACGTCTACGGTGAAACCAAGCTGGCGGGTGAGCAAGGTGCATCCCTCTGCTCCCGTCATCTGATCTTCCGTACCAGCTGGGTCTATGCCGCCCGCGGCGCCAACTTTGCCAAGACCATGCTGCGCTTTGGCAAAGAGCGTAGCGAGATGTCAGTCATCAATGACCAGTTCGGCGCTCCGACCGGTGCCGAGTTGCTGGCCGATTGCACTGCCCATGCTCTCCGCGTGGCGCAGCGCAAACCCGAGGTCGCCGGGCTGTACCATCTGATTGCCTCTGGTACAACAACCTGGTTTGACTACGCCCAGCTGGTGTTTGCCAAAGCCAGAGAAGCCGGCGTTGAACTGGCTGTGACACAGCTCAATGCGGTGCCGACCAGTGCCTTCCCGACCCCGGCCAAACGCCCCCATAACTCCCGCCTTGATACTGGTAAATTCCAGCGCACCTTCGATCTGGTGCTGCCGGACTGGACAGTCGGTGTGGAGCGGATGTTGACCGAGATCCTCGGCAAGTAAATCACTGGCCAGAGATGTAGTGACTGCCTCCCTGGCTGGCAGGGATAAAACAGGAAGGTGTGGCCGCAAGCCACCTTTTTCTTTTGCAATTTAAAAATAAGAAACAAGCATCATGACCAAACGTAAAGGCATTATTCTGGCCGGTGGTTCTGGCACCCGTCTCTATCCAGTCACCATGGCGGTGAGCAAGCAGCTGCTGCCCATCTATGATAAGCCGATGATCTACTACCCGCTCAGCACCCTGATGCTGGCGGGGATTCGCGATATTTTGATCATCAGCACGCCGCAAGATACTCCCCGCTTTGAGCAATTGCTGGGTGATGGCAGTCAGTGGGGCCTGAACTTGCAATACATGGTACAGCCAAGCCCGGACGGATTGGCTCAGGCCTTTATTTTGGGTGAAGAGTTTATCGGGTCAGACCCCTGTGCGCTGGTGCTGGGGGACAACATCTTCTACGGCCACGACCTGCAGAAGCAGTTGGCGGCGGCAGCGGCCAAAGAGAGTGGCGCTACCGTCTTTGCCTACCATGTGCATGACCCCGAGCGTTATGGGGTGGTGGAATTTGATAAAGAGGGTACCGCTATCTCTCTGGAAGAGAAGCCACTGGAGCCCAAGAGCAACTATGCGGTGACCGGCCTCTATTTCTACGACAACGGCGTGGTGGAAATCGCCAAGAGCCTGAAGCCATCGCCCCGTGGTGAGCTGGAAATTACCGATGTGAACCGTATCTACCTGGAGCAAGGCAATCTGTCGGTGGCCATGATGGGCCGTGGTTATGCCTGGCTGGATACCGGTACCCATGAAAGCCTGATTGAAGCGAGCAACTTTATTCAGACCATCGAGACCCGTCAGGGGTTGAAAGTGGCTTGTCCGGAAGAGATCGCCTATCGCCAGAAGTTTATCAGTGCCGACCAGATACGTGAGCTTGCTGCGCCATTGGCGAAGAATGCCTATGGACAATATTTGCTAAAAATGGTTGCCAAAGCCTGATGTGATATAGGGGGGAGGGAAGATGCTCCCCCCATAAAAATTGAATCAAATGTGGGTAGACAGATGAATGTAATCAAGACAGCGATTCCTGACGTGCTTATTTTTGAACCAAAAGTATTTGGTGATGAGCGTGGTTTTTTCTTTGAGAGTTTCAACCACAAGTTGTTTGAAGAGGCGGTAGGATATCCGGTTAACTTTGTGCAGGATAATCATTCCAAATCCTCGAAAGGGGTGTTGCGTGGTTTGCACTATCAACTGCCTCCCCATGCCCAGGGCAAGCTGGTGCGTTGTGTTGCTGGTGAAGTGTTTGATGTGGCGGTAGATATTCGCAAAAGCTCACCGACCTTCGGCCAGTGGGTTGGCGTTCACTTGTCAGGTGAAAACAAGCGACAGTTGTGGATCCCGGAAGGGTTTGCACATGGTTTTTTCACTATAAGTGAGACTGCTGAGTTTTTATATAAAACGACAAACTATTATCATCCGCAAAGTGACAGGAGCATATTGTGGAATGACGAGAACTTAAGTGTTAATTGGCCATCAGATAAGACGTTCTTATCAAAAAAGGATGAGATGGCTGTTATGTTTTCTGATGCGGAATATTTCCTTTAGTTTTCCATTGTCATTTTATAAAACGGATGAGTTATAATATTTTGATGTGTATTCGCAAGATATTGCTTCATTATTTTTCCAAGGTTGTTTATGAATCGAGATAGCAGTACATCACCAATTCGCATGTTGTCTTTTTATAATGATCGTCATTTAATTATCACTCTAGTTCGTCGAGAAGTTGCTGCTAGATATCGAGGCTCACTGTTTGGGAATTTGTGGGCTCTATTTACACCACTTTTTATGTTGGCTGTTTACACTTTTATTTTTAGTGTGGTATTTAAGGCTCGCTGGAGTGGTGGTAGTGATTCGCGTAGCGAATTCGCTCTGGTATTGTTTGCAGGCTTAATGGTATTTAATCTATTTTCAGAGTGCTTTAATCGAGCGCCACGTTTGATTCTGGAGAATGTCAACTACGTCAAAAAAGTTGTATTTCCACTTGATATCCTGCCTTGGGTTGCATTGGGTAGTGCCATGATAAATCTACTGATCAGTTTTTTGGTGTGGATCGCTTTTTATACTATTGCCTTTGGTATTCCGCCTGTTACCGCGTTGCTTTTCCCTGTTGTGATTTTACCGCTTGCCTTGTTAGTCATGGGCGTCTCATGGGCACTTGCTGCGATGGGGGTCTACTTGCGTGATCTTTCACAACTGGTGGGCGTAATCAGTACAATATTAATGTTCCTCTCACCGATATTCTACCCTGTTGAAGCGTTGCCAGAAGAGTATCGCCATTGGTTGAACATCAATCCACTAACCCCGGTGATAGCACAGGTACGGGATGTGCTCTATTGGGGAAAATTGCCTTCTTGGGAGTTATACGGCATTACATTGATTGCCGGTATGGCGGTAATGTACGCCGGATTTGCCTTGTTCCAGAAAACGCGTAAGGGGTTTGCCGATGTGCTCTGACAAAGTCGCGATTGAAGTGCGTGGTTTGAGCAAGTGTTATCAGGTTTATGAGCAACCGGTCGATCGACTCAAACAGTTTGTCATTCCTCGCTTATCCCGCTTGTTTCGTTGTGCTGCCAGACAATATTATCGCGAGTTTTGGGCGCTCCGGGACATTGATTTCACGATTAAAAAGGGCGAGACCGTTGGAATTATCGGCCATAACGGGGCCGGGAAATCCACGCTGCTCCAGCTGATTTGCGGCACCCTTAATCCATCTCATGGTGAAGTTAACGTCAATGGCCGTATTGCAGCCTTGCTTGAGCTGGGGGCTGGATTTAATCCGGAGTTCAGTGGGCGTGATAATGTCTATCTCAATGCCAGTGTCCTGGGATTGAGTAAAGAGGATATTGATGCAAGGTTTGATGAAATTGCTCGTTTTGCCGACATTGGCGATTTTATGGAGCAACCCGTCAAGACCTATTCCAGTGGCATGTACGTGCGTTTGGCGTTTGCGGTACAGGCGTGCATAGACCCTGAAATTTTGATCGTCGATGAAGCGCTGGCAGTTGGCGATATCGGTTTCCAATACAAGTGTTTCAAGCGTATGGAGGCCCTGAAAGCGAAGGGGGTAACCATTTTGATGGTGACCCACTCAACAGGCAGTATTCTGGAGTATGCCGATCGTTGTCTGGTAATGGAAGGGGGACGCTTGATTGGTGATACCACTGATGTGCTAGCTGCGGTGATGGCTTATGAAAAAGGGATGATCCTGTCGCAGGAGCAAGCCGATACCTTGGCATTGCCAGACATTGAAAGTGATGGCGATTGTCCATCGCATTCAGTCTTACTTGAAAAGCAAAAGAGTGAGGCCAATCTGGCGCTGGGTGAGAAGCGATTTGGTTCTGCCCGTGCGATTATCGCCAGTCTGACCATTGTCAAGGCGGATGGTACGCCTTTTCATGAAGAACCCCTTGTGAAATCAGGTGAAACACTGACGCTACGTTTTGAACTCTGGTCGAGCCAGAGCATTGAAGATGTTGCATTGGGACTCTCATTAAGCCGGGCCCAAGGTGGTGACATTTGGGGTGATAGCAATATTGCTGCTGGTCACCCCATAACCTTGAAACCCGGTCGCCAACTGGTGACTTATCAAGTGACCTTGCCAATTAATAGTGGCGATTATTTGTTGCACTGTGGTCTGGCATCCCTCAAGGGAGGGGAGCGTGAGGAACTTGATCAACGTCGGCCGATGCAGGCAATAAAGTTCTGGTCTTCCAGAGAGCTGGGCGGCGTCGTACACGCACCTATTACCGTTCTGGCCTGAATTATTCGGAGTTATCCATGCTGGCTGCTTTTCTACCTCCTTATCCTTTTCGTGCCCAAGCTGCACCTTATCTTTGGTGCTATTACCGTTTACTTTGTGAGTGGGCTGATGAATCTGCTTTCTTTATTACCGGGCGTGATTATGTCCGGGCTCCTAGTGATTGGGAAGGTCGCTGGGAATGTGATCATGCAGTACAATCTCGGTTGGGATATTCCTTGCCAGTTAATGCCATGCCTGAGCAACATCATTATGCATGGCTGAATGAGAATAGATTTGATGATTGGCTGAATAAGCTCAATGGTAATCCGATAGAGGCGTTTCGGCGTTTCTTGTGTGAGCGCGATGCGGCTTTTGAGCGTGAGCTTGATGGGTTACTGGATACAGCTCCGGCTAAACTTGAAGCCATCGTCACTATATGTAATGTCGCTTCACTGGAGGCGGTGTGTGCTGCCCGTGGTATTCCTGTCATCCATATTGAATTGGGTCCACTGCGTGGCCCCCTGTATCGTGAGACCGGGTATGTCGATTTTCGCGGTGTCAATGGCAACTCTGAGTCAGCACAACGTTATTCCCTCTGTGATGATTGGCAATTGTCACTCACAACACGAGAGCTATTGCATTTTTTCTTGACTCATCCCGAAACTTGCCAGAGTTTGCCTGCTCAAACCACTTATGAATGTGGGGCGGTGTTGCAAGTTGAAGACGACTCTAATCTGGTTGCTTATGGCAATGGAATGAGCAATCTCGCACTGCTTGCTGCCGCACGTCAGAAAGTGGCAGCACATGATCTGCTTGTTCGCGCCCATCCGGGAAGTCCATTTGCGCTTAAAGCTGCGCAGATCAATCTCGATGACTCACCTAATAGTCTATATTTTGTTGCTTTGTGTCGAAAGATATTAACTGTCAACTCCAGCGTAGGACTGGAGGCGCTTTTACTTGACAAGTCACTAACGGTATGGGGTGATAATTCTTACAATTTTATATTGGAAGCGCATGATGATGCTGAACGTATAAAACGGCTCAGTTTCTATCTATTTGGATATTTGGTGCCCTATTCATTACAGTTAAAACCTGCATATTTACGCTTTCGATTGGGCGAACCTGAACAGCACGATATAATTCTTTGCCATGTGAGTGAATACATGCGACAAGATCACCTTGATCCTAAAATATTTGATAGTCTCCCTTCTTCGGCTCAAGCAGCTGTTTCTATACAGTTTGCCAATCTTGTTCGTGAGCATCAGGCTGATGCGCGAGCTTGGCAAGAGCGTAATGCTGAATTGGCAACCACGTTGTCTGAACAAGCAGAGTTACATGCCAAGCATCTATCTGATTATGAAGCTGAAATTGCGCGTCAACATCAGGAGGCTCTTTCTATCATCGAGAGACAACAGAAAAATATTGAGGAAGCGCATCAGCAGGCTGCAATTATTTCTGAACAGTTAGTTATTGCTTCTGAACAGGCATCAGCGGCATCTGAGCAGGCTGCAATTATTTCTGAACAGCTAGTTATTGCTTCTGAACAGTCATCAGCAGCATCTGAGCAGGCTGAAATTCTCTCTGAGCGATTGGCAGTTATCTCTGAACAAGCCGAGTTTTCATCTCGCCAAGTTAATGCTCTTGAAAATCAACTTCAGCATCAGGATGATCTCTTTCAAGCTTGGCAACAACAAGTGACAACCAGTTTGTCCTGGCGGATAACAATGCCTTTAAGAGTGATGGGCCGGTTGATGCGTGGTGATGTTGTTGCATTACAACATGGCTGGCGACAAGTATGCAGCGAAGGAGGCCGGCGTGGTAAACTGGCGCGCATGATCCGCCCGTTAGTGCGTCCTATGGTTATTCTTGCCAGAGACCCATCATTATTAATGAAAGGATGGCGCAGTTTGCGACATCATGGAATCAGAGAGACGTTACATCGCATTAGCCATATATTGGGTCATCAGTCTCACTATGCCATGCCAGAGGTTATTTCTCTGGGAGATAAAGATACTGCTGAGTTAGTTATTCTAACAACTACGCATTGTGGTTATCTTGCCGAATTGATGTGTGCAAGTTTGAAGAAAGTGAATATTCAGGCTGTAGTTCAATATCAAATGCCTGAAGAAGGTTACTTGGATGTCTTGCATATCGTTATCTGTCCACAGATGTTCCCTGTTTTACCTGGGCAATATATCGCTTATCAACTTGAGCAGTCAGTCAGTTCTCGTTGGTTCACTGACGATTACCTTGCTCGTCTGGAAAATTCCCTGGCCATTTTCGACTACTCTTTAAAGAATATTGCCTTTTTGCAAGATAAAGGATTGAGCTATCGCCAGCTCTATCATCTGCCTGTGGGTTTTCTTCCGCGCGAGCTTGCCGACTCGGTTCCTGAGACGGTTGATGTGTTATTTTATGGTGACATTAATAATGATAGACGTAGAGCCTATGTTGCGGAGCTAAAAAAGCATTTTTCAGTGAAAATCATCAATGATCTTTTTGGTGATGCGTTGTATGCTGAAATGGCAAAAGCAAAGGTGATTGTTAATATTCATTATTATGAAGGCGCGCTACTGGAAACGACCAGAATATACGAGTGTTTGTCGCAAAATAAAATTATTGTATCTGAAGAAAGTGCAGATATGGATGAGCATTCAGCATTGTTGCCCCTAGTCGATTTTGTGCCAATCAATAATATTGATGAAATGGTAGAGCGAGTTCGCTACTGGGTTAGTGATGATGTTAGACGGAATAAGCGAAGCGTTCAATTAAGAAAGGCATGTGTAGAGACTCCTGATGTTTTTTCATATTATTTTCTGAGAGCATTTTTAGCTCACGATCTTATCACGTATGAACAATTTTATACTGCAGTGGGAGATTCAATTAGTTTTGATTCGGATATGGTATGTTTAGGACTCCCTGAAACAGTCTCCCGACGTGCGGATTTTGATAATGACAATCATTATGGGATTCAGTATTTCCCTGGTCTAAGGCATCGTCTTGGATGGGTTGGCTGTGGTTTGAGTTATAAATTTCTCTTGCATCGCGCAAAAGACCTAGGGCTTGAGCGTATAATGATTTGCGAAGATGATATTGAATTTCCTGAGCATTTTTTATCTCGTCTGAAAAGTGTAAATGAGTATCTCAATGAACGAAAAGATTGGGATCTTTTCTCGGGACTGATAGCTAACTTGCATCAAGATACTAATATCTTGGCGTGTACGGACTATAATGGCCAAAAATATGTCACGATTGACAAAATGACTAGTACGGTAATGAATATCTATTCCAGAGATTTCTATGAAAAGCTCTTGGGTTGGGATGATCGAAATCATGATGCAAAAACTAATACAATAGATCGTTATATTGAAAGTCGCAGTGATCTACATGTAATTACTACACCAAAATTTTTAGTAGGACATAAAGAAGAGTTGGATTCCACATTGTGGGGCTTTAATAACAGCACATACCGTGAAATGATTGCGGAAAGTGAAAGGCTTTTGGGGCTAAAGTTAGATGAATTCAGCTCTAAACAATCGTGATAGTATGAAAAGCAATCACTGGCTCGACATTTGTCGAGCCAGTGCTATCCTGCTGGTTCTATTATCACATGGCAGACGCTTGTTTCTTCCCATTTTTTCCAGATGCTCAACTTTTTAAGTATGGTGGTTTTCTCGGGGTTGAGATATTCTTTGTGTTATCTGGTTTTTTAATAGGCTCAATTATTATAGAAAAGAGTTCTAAAAGTGATAGCCGTTAGCGCTGGATTCCTAAATTTTGGGGGCGTCGTTTTTTACGGACCTATCCCAACTATTTATTGTTCTTACTCTTAAATTGGCTGATTATTGACACATGGCCGACCTGAATCGGCACCAGAATTATGACGTTATATGACATTTACGCAAAGCTTGTTATCGCCCCATCCTAGTTTTTTTGGTGAGGCTTGGAGCTTGGTAATTGAAGAGATTTTTTATACCAATACTAATGTTTTTTACTTGGCAAGCTTCTGCTATGTGGACATTGTTGGTTACTCTTTTTATATTGCTAGTGTTTTCTTTGATGATGTGCATAATATTTGTGTGTTTAGAGCCTAGTTTAACATTTAATCAAGTCAGAACGACAGCATTATTACGTCTTGATTTAATTATGATTGGCGTATTAACCTCTTATTTTTATTACCATGGTAAACTATGGCGAGATATAACAATTAAGGCAGCACCTTTCTTAGCTTTGTTGCTAATACCCGTTATTATTATCTCGATGCAGCCAAATGAAGTTATCGATGACAGCTTGTTATTAAAGGTTTTATTATTTCCAATAGCGAATCTCGCTGCCTCTGGTCTGCTTGCTTTTGGTATTAGCTTAAGGGTTAATAATTTATTCTATAGATTTGTAAAGCCAATTGCCAGATGGCCATATTCTGCGTATCTCGTAAGTTTATTAGTGTTAAGTGCTATGGGTTGCTATTTGCCAAATGTGACTGAGGATACTACTATTTTATATTTTCTTGGTTTTATATTTGCTACGCTAATTGTCTCGGTTGTTATTTATAACGTTTTTGAACGCAATATTTTACTGTGGCGTGATCACTGGATTAAATAGCATGTGCCAATATCATTTATCTATTTCCATGGTTACTTATTGCACTGAAAAGTCAATGATAACAACAACTTTCAAAAAATTACAGAGAGCAGTAACTGATGCTGGGGTTGTGAGTTCCTTGATAGTTGTAGACCACTCTCCATCGAGTGATTTTGCTATTAAAAATGAAGATGTAAGCAAGAGTTTTATAGGTGATCATGACTTGATTTTTGCACAGTCAAATCCTGGGTTTGGGGCTGGTCATAACCGTGCATTACAGACTGATACTAAATATCATCTTATTCTGAACCCAGATCTTGAAGTTGCTCCAGATGCACTGAAAAATGCGCTCGAGTTTATGGAGCAACATCCGGATTGTGGATTATTGACGCCTTTCGCTACATGGGAAAATGGTGAGGTACAACGGCTTTGTAAACGCTATCCAACCGTATTTGATTTATTGCTGCGTGGTTTTGCGCCCGCGTTTGTGAAGAAGTTATTTCAGACGCGCTTGGCGAAATATGAGATGGCAGACCAGCTCAACGATCGTGACGTGCTGTGGGACCCACCCATTGTCAGTGGTTGTTTTATGCTGTTTCGCTCAGATGTTCTGCAGCAGCTCGGAGGGTTTGACCCTCGCTTCTTCCTCTATTTTGAAGATTTTGACATCAGTTTGCGGGCTGGAAAGATCAGCCGGATTGCTTATGTCCCTCAGGTGAAGGTCGTTCATCACGGTGGGCATGCATCCCGCAAAGGCTGGCGCCATATCTGGATGTTTGGGCGCTCCATGGTGACTTTCTTCAATATTCACGGTTGGCGTTGGTGGTAATGGTAGATATCAAAAGTACAGTCTTGGTCACAGGTGCCAACGGATTTGTAGGCAAGGCGGTCTGTGAACACTTGCTGGCGCTGGGGGCGAATGTTAAAGGAGCGGTGCGAAGTCACTCGCTGGCTTCTTACCATGTTCAGGCTCCCTCTCTGACTGCGGATGCCAACTGGACTGCTCAATTGCAACAGGTGGATGTGGTTGTTCACTGTGCTGCCAGGGTGCATGTAATGTCGGATACCGCGACAGATCCCCTGGCTGCGTTTCGAGCGGTGAATACAGAGGGCTCCCTCGCTCTTGCCCGGCAGGCTGCTGAGGCAGGAGTAAAGCGCTTCATCTTTATCAGTTCGATCAAAGTGAATGGCGAGCAGACCGAGCCTGGCAAGCCATTTGATGAGAATGTGCAAAGTCCGCCAGAAGATCCCTATGGACGCTCGAAGTATGACGCGGAACAGGGGCTGATGGCACTCGCGAAAGAGTGTGGTATGGCTGTAACCATCATTCGTCCTCCTCTTATTTACGGGGAAGGGGTGAAGGCTAACTTTGCCAGCATGATGACCTGGGTGCGCAAAGGGATCCCGCTCCCTTTTGCCCGTTTGACCAATGCGCGTAGCCTGTTGGCGTTACCTAATCTGTGTGACTTCATTGCCCATGCGATGGCGCACCCTGCTGCAGTGAATCAGGTCTTTTTAGTCGCAGATCCTGTCGCAGTGTCGACGTCGCAGTTATTAGCGGCGATTGCAGAAGCAGAAGGAGTTAGCTGTCGGCTCTTTTATCTCCCACCAGGAGTAATAAGAGTGCTTGGACGCTGTTTGGGGATTGATGCCAAGCTACAACGGATTTATGGCTCTCTGGAAATGGATACCCGCAAGGCTCAGAGCCGATTACAATGGTCGGCACCCTATTCGCTCTCTCAGACCCTATCTCTGATGGCGTCAATCCATAGTGAGTCGTCTTGATGCTGGCATTTGTTTTGTTGTCGATATTTTGTCTTTTTCTTTCAATCACCATGACCGGCCTGCTCAGGCGCTACGCACAGACCCGCTTGCTTGACCAACCCAATCATCGCAGTTCGCATCAGGTGCCGACCCCGAGAGGCGGTGGCATGGCTATCGTGGCGACCTTTCTGCTGGCAGCCCCGTTGTTTGCCACCCTGATCCCACTTCCCTCCGGCATATCCCAGAGCAGCTTCGCATTGATATGGGCTGCGGCGCTGGGGATTGCCTTGGTTGGTTTTATCGATGACCACATCTCTCTCAAGCCCCGAACTCGCCTGATTGTGCAGAGCATGGCGGCAGCCTTGGTGGTATCTGCGGTTAATGGTTTGCCAGCGCTGACCTTCTTTGGCTGGCAGCTGGATCTTGCCTGGTTTGGTTACCTGCTGGCCTGGCTGGGGGTGATCTGGTTTATCAACCTGTACAACTTTATGGATGGCATCGATGGCTTGGCAGCTGGCGAGGCCGTTGTCGTCTGCCTGTTCATGGCGTTATTTCACTATCTGGTTGGGGGGGAGTGGTCGTCTGCCAGTTTGATCCTGCTACTGGGGATATCGGCGGCGGGCTTCTTGTGCTGGAATTTTCCGCCCGCCAGGATCTTTATGGGGGATGGTGGCAGCGGATTTCTTGGCTTGATGCTGGCTTCCCTGATGCTGCTGGATGCTGCATCTGCACCTCAATTCCTGTGGGCATGGCTCGTCATGCTCGGAGTCTTTGTGGTTGATGCGACCTGGACGTTGCTGAATCGCTTTCGCCTGAAATGCCGTTTGAGCCAGGCTCATCGGACCCATGCATTTCAGTATGCGGCGAGGCGTTGGCAGAGCCATCGAAACGTGACCTTGGCTGTGCTTCTTATAAATAGCCTCTGGCTTGCACCGATCGCTGTCATGATTGTATTGGGCCAGCTCGATGGTGTGAGCGGTCTGGTCATTGCCTACTTGCCGTTAGCTTTTCTTGCGTATCACCTGAATGCAGGAGTACCAGAATGAGAAATGAGCTTTTACCCGGTGGGAGCTGGCTACTGACTTGTCTGGGCTCCCTGTCACGAGCCAGCAAGCGTGCCATCTCTGTCACCGTTGATATGATCCTGATCACCATGACCTATTGGGGGGCATACTGGATCCGGCTTGAACATAATTGGCCAATCGATAGCCCGCATCACTGGGCACTGCTTGGCGCAATTATCATTGTCAGCATCGGTATGTTTGTAAGGCTGGGGCTTTATCGTGCAGTGCTCCGATATGTCAGCTTTCGGGTGCTATGGACAATCTCGCTAGGGGCATTTCTTTCAACCTGTTTCTTTGTTCTCTCTGCGTTTTACTTCGATATCTTCCTGCCGAGAACGGTTTCGGTTATCTATCTCTCCTTTTTAGTGCTGCTGGTTGGCGGTGTGCGGCTGTTTTTCCGGGCGCTCCTTAATACCACCCGTTTAGCTCGCACCCAGGTGTTGATTTACGGCGCGGGCTCTTCGGGCCGACAGCTGCAAATGGCCTTGTTGCAAGGCAATGAGTTTTATCCCGTTGCCTTTGTTGATGATGATCCAGCCAAGCAGGGGTGTGTAATCCAGGGGTGTACTGTCTATAACAGCGCCCAGCTGCCAACCTTGATTGACCACCATGGGGTGCAGAAGATCTTGCTGGCTATGCCGAGCAGCACCAGGGCTCGCCGTCAGGAGGTGATTAATGCACTTGAGCACCTATCTTGCGAAGTGCTCTCTATCCCTGGGATGGCCGATCTTGTCAATGGCTCGGCTCGCATAGATCAGCTCAATGAGGTCTCCATCGACGATCTGTTGGGCAGAGATCCGGTAGAGCCGGTGACCACCTTGATGGAGGCCAATATCACAGGCAAAGCGGTCATGGTGACAGGTGCCGGTGGCTCTATTGGTTCTGAGCTCTGTCGCCAAATCTTGCGGTGCCGGCCATCCACTCTGGTACTGTTCGAACTATCCGAATACGCCCTCTATGTCCTGCACAAGAACCTGCGGGAGCAGTGTCAGCGTGAAGAAATCGAAACGGATCTGGTGCCGTTACTGGGGTCAGTGCAGCGCCAGCATCGTCTCAAGACGGTGATGCAGAGCTTCAGGATCCAGACCGTCTACCATACGGCTGCTTACAAACATGTCCCGCTGGTTGAGTTCAACATCATTGAAGGGGTACGTAACAACGTATTCGGCACTCTTTATGCGGCACAGGCGGCCATTGAGGCAGGGGTAGAAACATTCGTGCTGATCTCTACCGATAAAGCCGTGCGGCCAACCAATACCATGGGGGCCAGCAAGCGTCTAGCCGAGTTGATCTTGCAAGCCTTGACCCGCGAGAAGCACAGCACCCGTTTTTGTATGGTGCGTTTTGGCAATGTTCTTGGATCTTCCGGTTCAGTGGTGCCGTTATTCAGGCAGCAGATCGATAAAGGGGGGCCCATCACCCTGACTCACCCCGATATCATCCGTTACTTCATGACGATACCTGAGGCTGCCCAGCTGGTGATCCAGGCTGGTGCCATGGGGGAGGGGGGCGATGTCTTTGTGCTCGATATGGGTCAACCGGTACGGATCATGGAACTGGCCAAACGCATGATACGCCTCAGCGGTCTGACACTGCGTGATGAGCAGCGGCCCGATGGTGATATCGCCATCGAGGTGACGGGGTTGCGGCCGGGTGAAAAGCTCTACGAAGAGTTACTGATTGGTGATGATGCCAGAGGAACCGAGCATCCCCGGATCATGGTGGCACAAGAAAGCTGGCTGCCCTGGTCGCGACTGCGCCCCTTGCTGGCCTCGTTGGATGATGCTTGTCACCGTTTTGATCAACAGCAAGTGCGCGACATACTGATGCATGCTCCGGCAGCCTTCGAACCGACGGATGGTATTTGTGATCTGGTGTGGCTGGCCAAGCAGCAGCTACCACCAAGTGATAATGTTGTTAAATTGCCCTCACATAACATAGATTTTTTGCTTGCCAATCACTGAGTTTTTATATTAGCGCCCATTATTGGGCGCTTTTTTTTTGCTTCCTCATCAATTTGTTTGTTTTTTAATCGATCGAGCCAGTCATGGACTAGATTGGCTACTCATTTCGATGAACCATAGGTACAATCCCCCCCCGTTATTTCGGAATTATCCTACATTTTGGCGTGAAATATTGGTGCACAGTGTAGGGGTTATGGCGAATAGCTGGCGTGGCGACTGGTTTTGTCGCCCCTCTTGCCAGAGGTTGCTGATTGTAAATCACAACGCTATTTACTAACTCTTTTAACAATATAAAAAGACTGCATGCACACTGGGAGCTGTAACTCAGGGGCGGTAGCTATTCAATTTTTCAATAATCTGGTTGTTTATTGAGCGAGCATTGGCTGTTTTGCCATCAATTGGATGGCAGGCAGTTATCAAGCAAATAAAAAGCAGGTCGCCATCAGAAGCGAACCTGAAATTTCTAGGGATAAAACAATAATGGAAACGTCTGGTCTGGTTGCATTCGTTGGAACCGCGCTGGCTATCGCCTGTTTGCGTCCACTGTCTGCCAAGCTACAACTCGTTGACTTACCGAATCAACGTAAACAACATGTCGGTGCGATCCCCCTGATTGGTGGGATTGCGGTTTGTCTGGGGGTATACCTCAGCGTCTTCTTCACCCTTCCACTGCAGAGCGCGATCATCACCATGCTGGCCTGTGCCGGTTGCATGATGGTGATTGGTGCTATCGATGATGCCAAGGATATCTCCCCCTGGCTCAGACTGACCCTGCAAGCATTGCTCATCCTTATCCTCTGCCTGTCGACCGATATCAGCCTCCATCAGTTTGGTGATGTGCTGGGCATCGGGAACATCACAATTCCATTTATTGACCTGCTGATTGCCGTTGTTGCTGTCTGTGCGGCGATCAATGCCTATAACATGATGGACGGTATTGATGGTCTGGCTGGCAGCATGGCGGGTATTTCACTCGTGGGGCTATCTATTCTGTTTGCCAGCACCATGCCTGATATGACTCATATCTGTTTGGTGATCACCATTGCTCTGGTCCCCTATCTGATCGTCAATCTCAATATTCCTCCTTTTAAACGCAAGATCTTCCTGGGTGATGCCGGCTCCATGTTCCTCGGCTTTATCATCGGCTATCTGGTGCTGTTTGGTTCACAACATAATGAGCTGGAACCAGCATTTCGCCCTGTGACCGCACTCTGGTTGATCGGCCTGCCGCTGATGGATATGGTGGGCATCATGATCCGCCGTATTCGCAAAGGGCAATCCCCTCTGCGCCCGGATCGCAATCATCTGCATCATATTCTGCTGCACGCCGGCTTTACCCCTCGCGAATCCCTATTGCTGATTGTCGTTGCCAACCTCGGTGTTGTGTTCTTCGGTATTCTGGCCGAACAGGCCAAATTACCGGAGTGGCTGATGATGGGGCTCTATCTGTTGCTGTTTGTGGCTTATTCTCTCTGTCTGACATATGCGTGGAAGTTTGGGCGGTGGGTAAAAGGGATAAAAGCACCAGCTTCTGATTCGGTAAGAATCAAAAAGATTAATTAATACTAAAGCAACACTTGTCTATACGGTTGTAAACAGGCTTTCTATTGTCACTTATGATGTGAAAGTTTATCAAACGCAATAGTTGTGTTGATTTTATAGTCGTATAATCCAGATGAGTTGTAGTAACTACAATATGGTTGGAAAAATTAATTAATTCATGTATGAATTTATAATCAAAAACAGATCTGCGTTATATTCTATCTGCTCGCTATTTCTAAAGTTGATGAGCGGTCCATTAGCTGTTCTTCTGGTTGCAACTAAACTAACCCCCGAAATTCAGGGGGTTTATTATACCTTTATTTCAATATCTACTATTCAATGGATATTTGAAATTGGTTTTTCAACTGCTATTGTGCAGCACTTGTCTGCCACAAAGATAAAAAGTCACTTTAATAGTTATGTTAAAGTTGCGGTGTGTTTTTTTACTGTGATGTCATTATTAGTTTTTTTTAGTTCACAGTTATATGCTCAATGGGTTTTTGCTGATACTCACAAATCAATATGGCTATCACCATGGTTATTATATTCCCTACTTTTTTGTTTCAATATACTAAATAACATTATCCCACTTGTTGAAGAAGGTAGAATTAATGCTGAAAAAGTCTACTTATCAAAACTAATTAGTGGTGTAGCATACTCAGTCGGCTTAATCATATCATTATGGCTAGGTGCTGGTTTATACTCATTGTTTATTTCACAGTTGTCTATGTTATTTGCAAATGTGCTCTTGTTCAAAGGCAACTATTCCATCATATATTCTGAGTATAAAAGCAGTTCAGTAAAAAGAGCCCTTGCAGTAGCCAAGAGCATGCTGTCATTTCAGTATAAATTATCCTTGGTGTGGATTGTTGGGTACTTCTATTGGAATATATATTCTGTTTATTTTTATAAATATGTGGGTGCTGTATTTGCTGGTCAGTATGGAGCAACAAATTCAATCATTAATGCTCTTGCTATCGCGATGACTGCATGGGTTCAGACAAAGAGAGCTCATTTAGGAAACTTGGTTGCGGGAAATAAAGTTTCAGAGACTGTGCCAATATTAAAGCAAGCATTGTATTTTGGTTTGTTTGGGTACGTTATTATTACATCCATATTTATTTTATTTCTTAAATTAGATGTTCTTAATTTACAGCACAGATTTCTTGTGACTGGGTTGGTATTGCAGATTGCAATAATGAGGCTTGCTATTTTGGCACATGAAATAGTTTTCATGTATTTTAGAACATTCAAAGATGAACCATTTTATCGTCTATCCATTTTAAACTATATAGTCACTCCTTTGGTCGTTATCTTTGCTCACCAATATGGCGCTATTGAATATTGCTTTATAGCTGCGATAGCAATACAGTATCTATTAATTGTACCTATCTATATCAAGTCGAAAGAAATAATTATGGAGCGAATTTAAATGATCAGCGTTATCATGCCAATTTATAACGGTGAACTATATTTAAGAGAAGCCGTTGAGAGCATATTGTCTCAAACTTATACTGGTTTTGAAATTATTTGCATTGATGATGGCTCCACTGATGGTACGCTTGATATTTTAAATGAGTATGCCGCCATTGATTCACGATTAATAGTAATTAGCCGAGAAAACAAGGGGTTAATTGCGACCTTAAATGAAGGTATTGCACGCGCTAAATATAACTACATTGCAAGAATGGATGCAGATGATATATCTCATGTAGATAGGTTTAAGCTACAAGTTGAATATTTAAACTCTCATTCGGATGTCGCTGTGGTTGGCTGTGCATACGAATATATTAATGAAGGTGGTAGTTATATAAGTGCTAGAAAAACCTATAATTCTGATTTTATATTGAAGTCAATTTGTCTACTTGGTTCGCCATTTGCACATCCTAGTGTAATGATTAATCGAGGGATTTTGAATGATGACTTATATTATGATCAGGAATATAAGCATTCTGAGGATTATGAGCTATGGGTACGCCTTTCTCAAAAATATAAATTCGGAGGGATAAATAAAGCTCTATTGAAATATAGAGTTTTAAATAGTAGCGTGTCTAGAAAAAATTTCATCGAGCAGAAGATGAATATGGCTAAAGCTGCTAGCAATCATCTTTTCCAAAACAAACTTTCCGATATTGAAGTTAAAGCGTTAAGTGACTTATATATTGATAATCGCTTTGGGTATAGAACCGCATTAACCATATTAAAACAAAGTAATAAAATAGCCGCAATAATTCAGTTGGGATATTTGTTTATAAAAAACAAAACAGTTATTTAATGCTAATAAATTCAAAGTAAAACAACAGGCAGGAGCAATGAAAACATTATATTGCACATTGATTTTATTTCTATTTTTATTCTCTTTCCCCGTTCCATTTTTTTATAACTCCCTATTTGTTTCGCTGTTGCTATCTATCCCGTTGTGCAATAGCAAAGTGATTCATATCCTGTTGTCTTTTCTAAAAACACGATATGTAATATATGGAGTTCTGCTTTTGCTTACATCGCTTTTATATTATTCATTATCAACAATATTATCTGGTGTTTATGATTTTTCACTCATAAAAATATATGTTGGAATGTTCGTATATGGTGGGGTGGGGGCATTCGTTGCGGCAGTTATTTATGAAAACTCTGAAAATAATTCATTATCAACAATAATTTTGCTTTGCTTAGTGGTTCAAGCTTCTATTGTTTTGGCATCATTTGCTAGTCCCACATTTAAAAGTGCACTTGATCTATTTAGAACCGCAAATAGTGTTGATGTCGCCGAGCGATATTATGGGGGGGGGATTCGAGGTTTAGCATTATCTGGTAGCCAATTCTTTGGGTTAGCAGTTCTTCTTGCGTCTATGATATATATATGCTACGTGATGGAGCATCAGTTCAGTAACAGGGCATGGATTTATATAATATTGCTAATATGTTCAATTATTTTTCTATCTGTCGGACGAACTGTAATCTTCGGTGTTGTTTTTGGTCTTTTATTTTTGTTGATAAACATAAGTTCAACAGTAGGGGTGATTTTTAAAAAGATATTTTTAATTTTCATAATATCAGCAATACTGATCAGTTTTCTGCCATATCTTGCGCCATCACTAAAAGAGAAATTAGATTCATTCATGTATTTTGCTTTTGAGGCAATTTATAACTATATTCAGTATGGTGAGGTTAGAACAAGTTCTACAGATGTGTTGGCTCAGATGTATTACCCTTTATCGGCAAGTACATTGTTTCATGGTGATGGACAGTATTTAAATTTGGATGGTACATACTATGGGCATACCGATGCAGGCTATATGAGAGACGTTCTTGCGCTTGGTGTGCCATTTACGATTATTCTAATTATTTCTTTCATTCTAGTTATGATTCCTTCCAGAGAAATTTTCAATTATCAAATTAGAAAATCCGCATCTATTATTTTCATAGGCATGATGTTACTGCTACATTACAAAGGGGAGGTATTTTGGACGCTGTTATGTGAAGTGGGGCTTGTATTCTTTATTTCAGCATATGGTCATGCATGTAAAAAATATAACTCTAGTTGTCAGGTTAATTGTTAATAAAAATATTGTGTGGGTGATGCCCCTATTGTATATAAAATAACGCGATGATAGAGTTTCATAAAATGTTGACAATTGCTATATCTACCTTTGGTGATAGAATTGATTTTATAAACCAATACGCCTTTGATAAAAGGGTGCGGTATATAATACTTTGGCAGTCCTCTCGTGATGCTAACATGGTTCTCCCATCTAATGTTAGGCTGGAAAAGTTAAGCAGCATAGGTGTTACACATAGCCGTAATAAAGCTATTAATTCATGTGACACAGAATGGATTTGGTTTATGGACGATGATGTTCATATAACTGAAGATGTTATAACCTATTTACTCAACTCTTTAGAACGCAGAGAAAAAAATAGAGTTATTATATCTTCAGTTATTGATGAAGATGGTCATCCGATGAAAACCTATCAGAAAAAAAAATCTAATTCAATATTGGATGTACTAAACGTTGGGACTATACAAATAATATTGAACAATAACGCTGTTAAAAATAGCAGGGTTCGTTTTCCTATATTTATGGGTGCTGGAAACAAATATCCAGCTTGCGACGAGCCTATTTTTTTGTCTAGGTTACTGAAATCTAAGATAATATCTGGTTTTGTATTTGATGATAAGCTGACTATTTCACACCCAAAATATAGCTCAGGAATGAACTTATCTGGAAAAGGACAGCTAATATCCAGAGCTATATTGTTTAGAGAGGTTTTTGGTTTTCCTCTTTGCGTAATGGCTAGCGTTTTATTTTTTACAAAAAACTATGCTCTTATAGGTTCTAAAGCTAGATTTCTATTTTATTTTTGGAAGAAAGGTGGGTGATTTCATGTTTGTATTGAGGATTTTATGATGCTGAAAAAATATACTCCCCCCTTAATTTCTATTATAATGCCTTCGTATAATTCCAGTTTGACTATATCTGATTCTATTGATAGTGTTATAAACCAAACATATCAAAACTGGGAACTGATTATCACGGATGATTGCTCTACTGATGAAACTATTTCAATACTAAGGCGCTATGCTGATTCAGAACCAAGAATAATATTCTCCTGTAATGAGGTGAACTCCGGAGCTGCCGTTTCTAGAAATCGAGCTATAAACTTGGCTAAAGGTAAATATATAGCATTTTTGGATGCGGACGATTTGTGGTCAAGTAATAAATTAAGCGTTCAAGTCGATTATATGGAGCAAAGCGGAGCTTTATTTAGTTATACAGGATACCAAAAATTTTCAGAAAATGGATTGGGAGGGGTCATTATACCGCCTAAGCGGGTGACTTATAAACGATTATTGAAAGGGTGTGTTATTGGTTGTCTTACTGCAATGTTTAACGCCGAAGTTCTGGGGCGCCAGACGATGCCATTAATTCGTAAGAGACAAGATCTTGGTTTATGGCTTCAGTTATTAAAACTTTGTGATGAAGCACATGGTATTCAAGAAGTATTAGCCCAGTATCGCACTGATACCGGAATGTCTCAGAATAAATTTAATGCTGCTAGTTATCAATGGAGACTATATCGAGATGTTGTAGGGCTGAATTTATGTCAATGTCTCTGGTATTTTGGGTGGTATGCAGTTAACGGTTTTATTAAATACAGGAAATAATAATGAAAATTGCTATCGCTGGCACGGGATATGTCGGTTTATCAAATGCTGTTTTACTTGCGCAACACCATGAAGTGGTGGCCGTCGATGTGATCGCCAGCAAGGTTGAGATGATCAACCATGGGCGCTCCCCTATTGTAGATAAAGAGATTGAGAGCTATCTGGCCAACCATGATCTCAATTTACGCGCCACTCTTAATAAAGAAGAGGCTTATCAAGGGGCTGATTTCGTTATTATTGCGACGCCTACCGATTACGATCCTGAAACCAACTACTTCAATACCAGCACGGTGGAGTCTGTGGTGAAGGATGTGATGGCGATTAATCCCGATGCGGTGATGGTGATCAAATCCACCATTCCGGTTGGCTTTACCGCTCGGCTGCGTAAAGAGTTGGGATGTGAGAATCTTATTTTCTCGCCGGAGTTTTTGCGTGAAGGGCGCGCCCTTTACGACAACCTGCACCCGTCTCGCATTGTGGTAGGCGAACGGTCCGAGCGGGCTCACGTGTTTGCCAATTTGTTATTGGAAGGGGCGATCAAGAAAGATGTTCCCATGCTGTTTACCGACAGCACAGAGGCCGAGGCGATCAAGCTGTTTGCCAATACCTATCTGGCGATGCGAGTTGCTTTTTTTAATGAGCTCGATACCTATGCCCAGCATCATGGCCTCGATAGCCGTCAGGTTATCGATGGTATTTGCCTGGACTCGCGTATTGGCAGCCATTATAACAATCCCTCATTTGGTTATGGCGGTTACTGCTTGCCGAAAGATACCAAGCAGCTGCTGGCCAACTACAACCAGGTACCGAATAACCTGATCCGGGCGATTGTTGATTCCAATACCACGCGTAAGGATTTTGTCGCCGACTCGGTGATCCGCAAGAATCCAAAACGAGTGGGTGTCTATCGACTGGTGATGAAGGCGGGGTCTGATAACTTCCGTGCTTCTGCCATTCAAGGGGTCATGAAGCGGATCAAGGCGAAAGGGATTGAAGTGGTTATTTATGAGCCCACCTTGCGCGAGCCCGAGTTTTTCCGCTCCAAAGTCATGACTGATCTGGCGCAATTCAAAGAGAGTTGTGATGTGATATTGGCCAACCGTATGGTTGAAGAGTTGAGCGATGTGACAGACAAGGTATATACCCGCGATCTGTTTGGTAGTGACTAATAAGTCGATAGCGGTTCCCTCAAGCAGGGGGGACCGCATTACATTGTAAATAAGCCGTTAAATATCACGTTGGTACGATTCAAGCACATATTTGGTTCAACCTGTTGGCAAATCAAGGCTGATTTTAATATCAGCACCAAAGATGGTGTGCTTGAAAATGGGTATATATCCATTGAGTTGTCAGTGTTCTGCTTATATTGAGCGGTTCCATTGTTGCTGTGATTTTATCCGTAAATTTATCTCAGAATTCTCCGTGTTTTCCGCTATCATACGGCGATTTTTCCGTTCAGTTCTTGATGGCAAGCTTAATAAGGTGTGGTAGTGAAAAGGATTCAGCTCATTCCTCTGTTGTCGGCCGTGGCCCTGCTCAGTGCGTGCACTGTGGTGCCCGGTACCAATCTTTCCACCAGTGGCAAAACCGAGGTGGCTACAGGTTCCGTTGATGTAGATCAGCTGGCAGATGTCTATCCGGTTACACCGGCGTTGATCAGCCAGCTGCGCAAGGCGCCGGTGGTGGGCAAGGCCAACCCCGAGCTCAATAGCGAGATCAGCCGTTACGAGTACCGGATTGGTGTGGGCGACATCCTCAATGTCACCGTGTGGGATCACCCCGAGTTGACCATCCCGGCCGGCTCTTACCGCAGTGCCAGCGAAGCGGGCAACTGGGTCCATGCCGATGGCACCATCTTCTACCCCTATATCGGCAAGGTGGACGTGGTGGGTAAAACTGTCGCACAGATCCGTACCGATATCGCCAAGCGTCTGGCCCAGTATATCGAGAGCCCGCAGGTAGATGTGAGCATTGCGGCGTTCCGCTCCCAGAAGGTTTACATCTCCGGTGAGGTAACCAAGCCGGGCGCCCAGCCTATCACCAATGTGCCGATGACCCTGCTTGATGCCTTCAATCTGGCTGGCGGGTTGACCCCGACCGCGGATTGGCACCATGTGGTGTTGACCCGCCAGGGCAAGGAGTTCCCGCTCTCCATGCAGGATTTGCTGCAGTATGGGGATCTCTCTCACAATCAGTTGATGCGTGACGGCGACATGCTCTACGTGCCGCGCAACGATGCCCAGAAAGTTTTTGTGATGGGTGAGGTTAACAAGGCATCGACCCTGACCATTGGTCGTGAGGGGATGAGCCTGACCGAAGCACTGAGCAGTGCCGAGGGCCTTAACCAAAATGCCGCCAATGCGACCGGCATCTTCGTATTGCGCCCCGCCGCGAAAGCCCAAGAGAAAGCCGCCATTTACCAACTCGACCTGAGTGATGCCACCGCGCTGGTGATGGGTACCGAGTTTGCGTTGCAACCTTACGACGTGGTCTATGTCACCACGGCGCCGGTGACACGCTGGAATCGCGTGTTGAGTCAGCTGGTGCCCTCCATCAACGGCTTTAATGAGCTGACCGAAGGCATGCTGCGGGTTCGCAACTGGTAAGACCGTGATGTTGCTTAACCTCTCCCGCTGGATTGACGTGTAGCTGTACTCCCTCAGGGCGACGGCATTGGGGGGGGGCTGATGCCTCCCTTATCTCCGGTTGTTTGTTGCCTTGATACAGCGACAAACGGGGAGGATAGGGCAGAGGGCTATACCCTCTACCCGCCTACCTTCAGGAAGATGCACGTAGTGAGGGGCGGTGGCTGCAGATTTTATTTTTTAAGAGCGACAGCGATATGTTTGAAAAAATTCTTGTGGTGTGTGTGGGCAATATTTGCCGCTCCCCAACCGGTGAACGACTGCTTCGCGAGCGTTTGCCCGGCCGTCAGGTCAGTTCTGCCGGGGTCAGTGCCCTGGTTGACAAACCGGCCGACAAGGTCGCGAGCGAGGTGGCACAGCAGCATGGTCTCTCCCTTGAGGGACACTCGGCGCGCCAACTGACCCGCGAGCTCTGTCAGGATGCCGATCTGATCCTGGTGATGGAGAAAGGGCATATCTCTGCCGTCACGGCTATCGACCCGGGGGCTCGTGGCAAAACCATGCTGTTTGGCCACTGGCAGGGGGAGAGTGAAGTGCCCGATCCCTATCGTCTGAGCCGGGAAGCTTACGAACATGTTTACCAGCTGTTGGTGCGTAGCGCCGATGGGTGGGCGAAAAAACTGTAACGACATCCGCAGCGTCTGGTGGTGTTTGGGTTGTATCTGACTATAAAAATGGATTGTGTTTAATGACGACTTCTTCTGTTTCGTCCCGGCAGAGCAGTGCCGCGGTGGAGAATGACGAGATCGATCTGGGACGCCTGCTGGGTTACCTGATCGATGGCCGTTGGTGGATTGTGACGATCACCGCTCTGTTTATGGTTCTTGGCGTTGCATACGCTCTGTTGGCGACCCCGGTCTTCAAGGCAAACGCCTTGCTGCAGGTGGAGAAAAAAGCCAGTGGTGCTGCGCTGCTCGGGGATATGGCTGATGTATTGGGCGGTGAACAGCCCGATGCCGCCGCCGAGATTGAGCTGCTGACTTCTCGTATGGTGCTTGGCCGTACGGTACAAGAGCTTCACCTCGATACCGTAGTGACTCCTAATTTCTTCCCGCTGGTTGGCCGTGGTCTGTCACGGCTGATGGGGCATCCCTATCCCAAGATGGCGGTAAGCCGCTTTGATGTGGCGCCTGAATTGCTGGGGACGCCGCTGACGCTGACGGTCGACGCAGACAAACACTTTACCCTTGAGGTTGAGGGGCGGGTGCTGGAAGGTCAGGTAGGCAAGTTGCTTGAGAAAGAGGATGTCACCCTTCTGTTGTCTGATGTGGCAGCCGATGAGGGGCAAGTCTTCACGCTGGTCAAACAACCGGCTCTGGATGTGATTGCCGAGTTGCAGCGCGATCTTCAGGTCAGTGAAAAGGGCAAAAATACCGGGATCATCTCGCTGGCGCTGGAAGGGGATGACAAGGGCCGCATTCGTGCGGTGCTCGACAACATCAGCCAGAACTATCTGCAGCAGAATGTGGTACGCAAGACCGAAGAGGCCCAGAAGAGCCTGGATTTCTTGCAGACGCATCTGCCTCAGGTTAAAGAGGAGCTGAATCGTTCTGAAGAGCAGTTGAATGTTTATCGCCAGCAGAATGAGTCGGTCGATCTGTCGCTGGAAGCGAAAGCCGCACTGGATACCATGGTGGGCCTCGAGAAGCAGCTCAATGAGTTGACCTTCCGGGAAGCGGAGTTGCAGCAACTCTATACCCGCCAGCACCCCGCTTACATCGCCTTGATGGAAAAGCGCCAGACCTTGATGAATACCAAAAATGCGATCAACAAGTCGATCAAGCGTCTGCCAAAAACCCAGCAGGAGATTTTGCGTCTGACCCGTGATGTGCAGGTTGGTCAGGAGATCTTCGTCCAGCTGCTCAACAAGCAGCAGGAGCTCAATATCATGAAGGCGGGCACCATCGGCAATGTGCGGATCATCGATGATGCCGCCGTTGAAACCCGTGCCGTCAAGCCTAAGAAACCTTTGATCGTGGTACTGGCGACACTGCTGGGTGGCATGCTGTCAGTGGGGTTGATCCTGGTGCGCGCTGCCTTCCACCGTGGTGTGGAAAGCCCGGAACAGTTGGAAGAGATGGGGCTGTCTGTCTATGCCACCATCCCCTATTCCGCTGAGCAGGCCACCATCGAGCAGCAGCAGAAAAAGCGGCGGCAGGTCATGCCTCTCAACGAAGCCTTGCTGGCTGCGCGAAATCCGGCCGATTTGGCGATGGAGTCACTGCGTAGTCTGCGAACCAGCCTCCATTTCGCCATGATGGAAGCCAAAAACAACATAGTGATGATCTCGGGCCCCGGCCCGGGTCTTGGCAAAACCTTCGTGTCGACCAACTTCGCTGCCACGTTGGCTCTGGGCGGCAAGAAGGTGCTGGTTATCGATGCCGACTTGCGCAAAGGCTATATGCAGAAGGTCATGGGGCAGGAGATGGGCGCCGGTCTGAGTGCCTATCTGGCGGGTCAGACAGAGCTGGCACACGTTGTGAGCCAGACCGGGTTTGATGGCCTTGATTTTGTCTGCCGTGGGGCTGTGCCACCCAACCCTTCCGAGCTGTTGATGCACCCTCGTTTCAAAGCGCTGTTGGATTGGGCGAGCGAGCACTACGATTTTGTCATCGTTGACTCCCCTCCCATCCTGGCGGTCACCGATGCGGCCATCGTTGGTCAGCATGTGGGGGCATCCTTGCTGGTTGCCCGCTTCGCCAAGACTGCGGTCAAAGAGGTGGAGGTGGCCATTCGCCGCTTCGAGCAAAACGGGGTCGCTATCAAGGGGATCTTGCTCAACGCGGTAGAGAAGAAGGCGAGCAGTTATTACGGTAACTACGGATATTATCAATACAGTTATGGCAGCAAGGAAAAAGCCTGACATTCTGTTTGGATAACCGCAATAGGTGAATGCAGGGTGCGTCTTCATGGCGCACCTTTTTTATGACCACCAAAAATAGTTTTCGAATGCAACCTGTATTTCAGTGCAATAATAGCGTCCCGATGGTATGCTATATTTGCAATTATCTATGTTTACAATGAGTTACTTAACTTTTTGTGAACATGGCAATGCGCTGGTAAAGGGATATATGGTAATAGCATTGTTGTCATGCCATATTTTCTCCGAGCCACAAGTAGACAATAAACAAGGAAAGATGAAATGAAAAAAACCGCCCTGATTCTGGCTGCTGCCATGGCATTCTCTCATGGTGTGATGGCTGCTGAAGAAGCTGCTGCTGCTACCGCATCCACCGGTTCTGCCGGTGCCGCAGGTGCTGGTGCTGCCAGTGCTGCTGCCATCGGGACTGGCACCATTGTTGCCGTTGGTGTAGGTGCTGCGGTTGTTGCTGGTGTTGCCATTGCAAATGCCAACTCCAACGATGATGCCGGCCGTGGTACCGGAACCACAACCAGTACTCGTTAATATGATATAGGGCTGCTTTGGCAGCCTTATTTTTTTATTTGTCACTGTGGTCACTCTATGTCTTTATCGCGCAATCTTGTTTTTCTTGGTTTGTTATCTCTCACCGGTTGTTCAAATACTGCTTCTGTGACGAGCGAAACTATCAAATATGCCGTGTTGGGGGCTGATGATGTGACCGTCAGTGCCGAGCATGTCAATAAACTGCCTTATGCAAGCGCTTATCTGAAAATCGGTGATAACCCGCGGATCTTCGTGGTATTGGCTTATGTCAATGGAGATGAACTCTCCTGGCTGACAGCCGATCGGGTCATGATTATTACCCGCCACGGTCGGGTCATTAAAACTGTCGGTATGGAAAATGACCTGGTCATGAGCGAGAGTGCTTCTGCCGACCCACTGTCGATGGCTGCTACCTCATCTGCCAACTGGAGTGCCTTGTCAGAGTGGGAACAGCGCTATCTCAGCGGCTATCGTCTTGAAGGGAAGATGGTCCGTGCCGGACAGGATGAGCTGGACCTGGTCACGCGCCGAGTTTCAGCTACGCGTTTTGAAGAGACGGTTTCAATGTTCCCGGGGGGGAAATCCTGGACCAATGTTTTCTGGCGAGATCCGGTTAATGGACAGGTAGTAAAAACCCAGCAACATCTCGGCCCTGATCTGCCGGTCATTGAACTCACCATTTTGAAGCCATTCTCGTCATGAAAAAACTGACCCTATCTCTTTTATTGCTGTCCGGTGCTTGCTTCGCGGATACCAGTGTCAGCATTTACTATCAGGGGCGTCTTCAAGATCCCATCACCTTGAGTGAAGGGGCACGCCTTGACGCCTTGCTGAGAAACAAGCTGCTGCCATCACCCATCTATTGGCGCTCTGCCCAGATTACGACGCCAGCCCGTCAACATGAGTTTGAGCTCAAGCAAACGGCGGTGATCCGTGAGTTGGAGAGTCTGGCGAGCATATGGCGTAGTGAAGGTGAGGCTCAACGTGCCTCTTCTGCGGCTCGTCTTGCACATCAACTTGAAGGCATCACCGTTACCGGCCGTTTGCCTGTGATAGTTGATCCTGACAATGCCCAGCGCTCCCCGCAGGATAACCCTCGCCTGGAAGGCAACTACCGACTGTTTGTTGCTGCTCGCCAGCCTCAGGTTGCCATGTTTGGCCTGATGGAAGCACTCCCCACGCTGCCTCTGATACCCGGTGCCGGTGTCGATGAATATTGGAAGCGTGATGCGCTGCTGGAGGGGGCCGACTCGGCTCATCTGCTGTTGATCCAGCCAACCGGTGATATCGAGATGGTCCCCGTTGCCGTCTGGAACAAGCTTCATCGTGAACCCATGGCGGGGGCTGCACTGCTGGTCGGGTTTGATCCTGACCTGTTGCCCTCTTCATTTACCGGAATAAATCAGCGGATCGCCGAGATAATTGCAAACAGGGTGCCTCATTAATGATTCCAAAACTTTCATATATTGCCCTGGCCGTCTCGACCGTTTGTGTTGCTGCACCCGGGGCGAATGATCCCTATGGCCCATCGCAAAGTGATTTCGGTGGGGCAGGTCTGCTGCAGATGCCCAGTGCAAGAATGGCCGCAGAAGGCGAGTTCAGTTTCAACTACATGGATAACGAAGAGTATCGACGCTGGTCGATCTCCATGCAGCCCTTTGACTGGTTTGAGGCCACGCTGCGTTATACCGATGTCAGAACTCGCCTGTATAGCCCTTACGAGCAGTTCAGTGGGGATCAGACTTATAAAGACAAGTCGATGGATTTTAAATTCCGACTTTGGCAAGAGTCTGATTACTTACCCCAAGTATCCTTGGGCTTCAGAGACTTGATGGGGACTGGCCTGTTCGATAGCGAGTACGTTGTTGCCAGTAAACGTTATGGCCCGTTTGATTTCACCCTTGGAATGGGCTGGGGGAATATGGCCGAGAGCGGCAATATCAAGAACCCCTTCTGTGAATACAAAGAGAGTTGGTGCCAGCGTAATGATGGTTATGCGGGCAATGGCGGCAAATTTGAGGTCGATAGTCTGTTCCACGGCCCGGCGGCCTTGTTTGGCGGTATCGAGTATCAGACGCCATGGCGCCCTTTGCGTCTGAAACTGGAATATGACGGTAATGATTACAGCCGCGAGTATGCGGCCCTTAACAGCAAAGGCGGCTACGGAGCCTTGCCGCATAGCTCACCAGTCAACATAGGTGCCGTGTATCGTATTTTCGATAATATGGATACTCATCTCAGCTATCAGCGTGGCAATACCCTGATGTGGGGCATTACTATGCGGACCAACTTTAATGAGTTGCAGCAGGCCCATCTGGATGAGCCCCGGCCTGAGTATCAACCGGAAAAGAGTCCGGCCCAACTGGATGATGTCGATTGGGCTGCACTCAGTGCGCAGACGAAAAGCAATGCCGGATATCGTGATCTGGTCTGGTATGGCAAGGACGATCGTGTTTTTGTCAGCGGTGAGCAGCTGAAGTATCGCAAGCCAGATGAAGCCGAAGATCGAATGTCATTATTGGCCGCGAATGCGTTGCCCGCTTCCGTTCACTCTCTGCATATCGTTGAGCAGAAGAAAGGGCTCGATATCCGTGAAACTGTAGTGGACATGGACTCTGTACGGTTGGCAAACAGTGACCTCCCATTGGGACAAGAGACTACTTATAAGTCGGATGTCATCGCAGCCAATGTACCGTCGGCACCTGTTCGCCATGAAAGTCGCAGCTCGGCGCTGAGTTACAGCGTGGATCCGGTGTTGAACCAGTCTGTTGGGGGGCCTGAGTCTTTCTACATGTATCAGCTTGGTCTCAACTTCAATGGTGATTGGCGGGTGACCGAGAAGAACTGGCTGGGGGGCACGGTATTTGTGAACCTGGCCGATAACTACGACAAGTTCAATTACAAGAATCCACCGCAGGACGGGGATGCTTTGCCCAGGGTGAGAACCTGGATCCGGGAATATGTCAGCTCCTCCGATGTATTGCTTAACAACCTGCAAGCGGCCCATTTCGAGCAGTTCTCACCTGAGTGGTATGGTCAGGCTTATGCCGGCTATCTGGAGATGATGTACGCCGGTGGTGGTGCCGAACTGCTGTATCGTCCTTTTGGTCGTTCATGGGCGATTGCGGCTGATGTGAACTGGGTCAAGCAACGGGATTGGAACAATACCTTGCGGATGGCCGATTACGATGTGGCAACAGGCCATGTGACCGGTTATTGGCAACTGCCCTATGTTGATGATGTATCTGCCCAGCTCTCTATTGGCCGTTATCTGGCAGGGGATGTCGGGGCAACACTGGATCTGTCCAAACGCTTCTCATCCGGCGTTGTGGCAGGGGTGTTTGCAACGCTGACCGATGTGTCTGCTGATGAGTATGGAGAGGGGAGTTTCACTAAAGGTATCTATGTGACGATTCCCTTCGACTTGATGCTGCTGCGCCCGACAACCAGCAAAGGCTCGATTGGCTGGATGCCATTGACCAGAGATGGGGGCCAGATGCTGGCCAGAAAATACAGTCTTTACAGTTTGAGTAGCAACGCATCATTCCCTGACTAATTAATGCTATAGCTTGAGTAAAGCGCTCTGAATATGGTTGTATGAAACACCATTTTTTCAGAGCGCTTTTTTATGCCTACATTTCCGTCCACCGGGTCATCAGTGCCATCAGCCCATCGGGAAAAGCGAGTGTTTTTTCTCTTTTGGGGCATAAGCATACTTTGGCTGGGACTTGGAATGCATTTTTTCATGCATAACCCGGGTGGGGCAGGTCTCTATCTTCCTTTCAACGCATGGGGATGGATATTTGCTTCTTTGATGATCTGTCTGGGGTTGTGGCATATAACGTCGAAAGGCGAATTGGTGTCGAGCAGGTTCTTGCAAGTTTGGGGGGGCGCGATTGTATTGATGCTGCTACCCATGGCGTGGTCTGACGCCACCTTGCGTGATTACGCACTTCCTCGCCTCGGTGGTCTTGTCGGCGGCGGATTATTTCTCTTCTCGCTCTATCAGTTCCGTCTTGCACAGAAGGCGCGTCAACAGCTATTGACGCTTATGCTGGTCGCGATAGCTATCGAAATGACTTTGGGCCTGGTGCAGTATTACCTGCTAACACCTGGCAATTGGCTTGGCTATGACACCAAAGCAAATCGCCCCTATGGTATTTTTCAGCAACCCAACGTGATGGCCAGTTTTATGGCCACCGGTTTGTCTCTGGCTGCTTGGCTAAATACCCTCAACCAACATCGATGGCTGAAGGCACTTCAGGGGTATGTGATCGTTGGTTCCGTGGTATTGCTGATTGTTCTTCAATCCAGAGTTGGGCAACTGGGTGGAATATTGGCTTTGCTGATGATGCTTCCCTGGTTGAAGAGAAACCACGCTTTGAAGGTGACTCTTTCATGTGTCTTATTGGGCGTGCTGTTCGGACTCGCATCTCTGTATGGTGTGGAAGGGGTCAAGCGGGGTCTTTCTGTCTATCAGTCGGGGGGATATCGTACGATTTATTGGTCGTATGCATTGCACCTGCTGTCACAACATCCTTTTACCGGATGGGGATATGGTTCTTTCGAATCTGTATTCCTGCATAACTATATGGCAGACAAGTTATTGAATCCGGCAATGCCACAGATTGAGTACAACCTTGATCATCCTCATAATGAGTTGCTCTATTGGGCTGTTGAAGGGGGTATCTTGCCTGTCATCGGGCTCTTGGTGATGGGGGCCGCTGTGATATGGCGTGTAGCGGGTCAATCCAGGTCGCATGGATTGGCCTTATTGGCATTAGTCGTACCCATTACACTTCATACCCAGGTCGAATATCCCCTCTATCACTCCATTGCTCACTGGATTTTTTTATTGATGTTGGTCTGGTATATCGATGAAACCTGTGGGGCAGACGCAGCCAGAGGGATAGCCGTATACCGTTACCCCCATAAGTTGTTGTTACGCTTTCTGGCGGTTTCCATCCCCTTGTTTATCGTACCATTCATGTTGACTGCGCTTCATACGGCCTGGGTCGTCACCAAATACGAACGGGGGGGGTATAAGGAGCCAGCATTGTTGCTGGATATTATTAATCCAATGGCTTGGTTGACGCGGGTTGAGTTTGATGTAAATGCGGTACGATTGATGGTGGGTTTACAGACTCAGAATAAGACCGAACTGGAAGCTTACCTGGCATGGGGGCAAGATTTTGTTCGCCATACACCCAGAGCAAATATCTACGCGAACATGGTTGTTGCATTGAATGCGTTGGGGCGCCCTGACGAGGCTCGTAATTTAAGAGCCGAAGCGCTCCGTTGGTATCCAAAAGAACCATTGCTGATTGAGGCAACCTCTAAACCAATGGTCAGTGGTGTGGATACGTTACCTACTGGAGCAGCCAACTAAGGCGTGGAAAATGGGATATGAGGCAATCATAGCGGCTTGGCTCTATCCCGTTATAGCTGTAGGAATGAATCTGTGGTTTCCGTGCAAGAGGTAAGTTGGAGGGGAAATGTATCTTTAGTCGCACGCCTTTTTTATGTTCATTGGGTTGTTTTTAACTTGTTGTTTTTAAGTGGTTTTAATCCCTGGTGCGATTGATTGGGTAATATGACGCATGGTCTTAATCTGCTCATGATGCGAGCAGGCATCGTTCTATTTTTTTATGCAGGTATTGCTCAGGAATCGTTTGACGCACTAGTTGCATTTTCTGAAAAATGTTGATGGCAATTACCCTGAACCTCATATTAATAGTTTCAGATGTGTATGTTCGATTTGGTGGTGATATCAAAAGAGATGTCTAGGCGAGATAGGTTTAATGGGTGAAAGCGTGAGTTTGTTGGCAAGTTTATTTTCATATTCTTTCCAAGTATCCCCTGATAGTAAAAATTGCATGTAGTTATGAATTGTCCATGCTATTCTGAAACAGTTATCCCTGTAACCGACTTTTTTGTGAGGAAATAATGAACGAGTTTCTGAAAGTTCTGCTGAACATTCGCAGTCTGCGTGCGGCTATTCGTGAGCTGCCGTTTGAGCAACTGCTGGAAGCTAAAGAGAAGTTTGACCTGGTTTACCAAGAGCGCGCCGATTCTGTGGAACAGGAGCGTGCTGAACAGGAAGAGCGTCAGCGCAAGCTGAATGAATTCACCGAAATGCTGCAGCAGGCTGGTATTGATCCTCGCGAGCTGTTGGCGACTGCCGCTGCTCCGGCTGCTGCGACTGGCGCAGCCAAGAGCAAGCGTGCTCCGCGTCCGGCTAAATACAAGTACGAAGAAGATGGCCAGGAAAAAACCTGGACCGGTCAAGGCCGTATGCCGAAAGCCATTGCTGCTCAAGTAGCACTGGGTAAAGACCTGAACGATTTCCTGATCTAATTCGTCAGGTTCAGAGATTGAATAATGCCGCCCTTGGGCGGCATTATTTTTTGCCTTTTTACTCGTCGTTATCCAATCTGCCTTCTGCCGCTCTGCTATCTACATCCTCGCTTGTATCCTTTTTACCGTCGTTTTACTTCACTGTTACTTTGCTCAATATCCTTCGCTGTTTGCGATTAATTTTGTCGTGCAGGATTAACTGCGTGATATCGCTATTTGTATGCGTCGTGCAGATATGAGCTTCGGATATGTCGCTCATGATTCACGGGGCGCGGCTCGGCAAGAGCCGAGCTCTCTGCTGATGGAATATCCGGTAACCGTTATCTCCGGTCAGGGTGCGTGAGGTATAGAGATAGCCGCAAGGTATAGCTGGGATCTTCTGGGTCGCCGATGCATGTAATTGGATGGGCTGCCATAACTGCCCCTGATGATGAGCAATGGAGTTCGGCTGTCGTGTGGGCGAGGGCATTCGGTGCGGTCGATGGCGGTGGTATTCCCCACTCTACAGGCAGAGTGGGGAATATTGGGGGGAGGCATTATCGGGGCGCCACGCTATCGCTGCCACCCAGGGCGCGATAGATTTTGGCAGTGGTGGTGAGCTGCTCTTTTTGCTGGGCCAGCAGGCTCTGCTGGGCATCCCACAGCCGGTTCTGCTCATCGAGCCAGGCTTGCACGCCGGTTGCACCCGCCTGGAAGCGGGCCTTGGCCAGCCGTTCGGCCTCCTGAGCATAACTCAGCTGCTCCTGCAGATAATCGAGTCGCTGCTGGCCATAGCGGCGGGCGGCCAGATTGTCCTCCACCTCCACCAGTGCGGTGTAGAGCTGTTTGCGAAACTCGGTTTCAGCAATCTGGTAATCCAGCTCTGAGCTTTCGATGGCAAGCTGGGTGCGGTTGTATTCAAGGAAGGGGAGGGCGAGGCTGGCCCCCAGCGTACCAACCGGATTTTGCAGTACCTGCGCCAATCTATCGGATGCGGTGCTGGCACTGCCGGTCAGGGTCAGGCTGGGGTAGAAGCTGGTGCGGATCTCGTCCCCTTTTGCCAGCGTCTTGCGCAGCCGCAATTCGGCCGCTTTGACATCGGGGCGGCGAGCCAGCACATCGGCCGGAATACCCACCGCAAGTTCAGGAATGGTCTGCTTTGCAAGGGAAGCGGGTGCATACTCCAGCGGCCCGCTGCTGCGGCCCAGCAACAGACGCAGGGCATTGCGAGCCTGCTCCTGCTGCGCTTTAAGTGAGGCCAGCTCAGCCTGCTTGCCTGCCAGTTGCTGGCGTGCCTGTGCCAGATCGAGTCGGGTGATGGCTCCGGCCTTGTATTTGGCCTGGGTCAGCTGCTCGGTGCGGGCCAGGTTGGCCAGCTGTTGCTCGCTCAGGGCAATGGCCGAGGCGAGATAGCCAAGCTGCCAATATTGCTCAAGGCTATTGCCGATAAGCATCAGACGTGTACTGGCCAGATCCTGCTCGCTGGCGGCCGCTTCCCAGCTTGCCTGATCCCGCGCCGATGCCAGCTTGCCCCACAGATCCACTTCATAGCTCAGGCCAAGTGATGGCCCCATACTGCTGGTTGATTTACCGCTCTTCAGATCCTTGTTGCTACTCGCGCCCAGGCTGCCATTGACCGAGGGGGTGAGATTGGTATCGGCCTGATCAGCACCCAGCCGGGCGCTCTTGAGCTTGAGGGCGGCAATGCGCATGTCCGGGTTGGCGGCCAGCACAGCCTCAACCAGCTGGTTGAGCTGCGGGTCGTGAAAGGCTTGCCACCAGGGGCCAGCCTGGGTGGCAAGCTGTTCGCTGTTCGCCTGCTGCCAGACGGGAGCGATGGCGAGATCTTGCCGGTGATAGGTGCTCTGCTGGCTGCAGCCACCAAGGGCGATACAGAGAGCCAGCCAAGATAATTTGTACATGTTATTCCCTCGCCAGTGCGACCACGGGGTCGAGCCTTGCCGCGTTGCGCGCTGGCAGATAACCAAACAGGATCCCGATGAGTGACGAGCAGCCAAAGGCCATCAGGATAGAGAAGAGCGAGAACTGCATCTTGATGCTGTCGACCAGCAGGGAGAAGAGCATGCCGATCCCGAGGGAGAGGCCAACCCCGCAGATCCCGCCGAGCAGACTTACCATCACCGCTTCTATCAGGAATTGCTGCAATATGTCGGACTGACGGGCACCGACCGCCATGCGGATGCCGATCTCGCGGGTTCGCTCCACCACCGACACCAGCATGATGTTCATTACCCCGACGCCGCCGACGATCAGCGAGATCAGCGCGATGGCCGAGACCATCAGGGTCATGGTGGCGGTCGTTTTCTCCACTGACTTGATGATGCTGTCGCTGCTGAAGGTGAAGAAGTCCTTCACGCCGTGGCGTTTGGTCAACAGCTCGATCACCGCCTGCTCCGCCAGTGCCGGCTGTATGCCATCCTTGACCCGGATGGTGAGCTGGCTGAAGTGATGCTGCGAAATCAGGCGGCTCATCACCGCACTGTAGGGGAGCCAGACATTGACCGACTGGCTGGAGGGGCCAAAACCTGTCTCCTGCGAGACAACCCCGATGATGCGCGCCGGCAGTGTGCCGACCATCACCACCTTGCCAACGGGATCATCCTTGCCAAGCAGACTGCCAATGCTCTTCTTGTCCACCACGGCGACGGCGGCACGCTGCTGGATGTCTTGCCATTCGAGCAGGCGTCCGCTCACCAGCGTCATTCCTTTCACCTTGAAGTAGTCGTTGCTCACCCCGGTCACGCTGCCACTGCTGGTCTTGTTGCGGTAACGCAGCTGGCCCGGGCTGGCAATCTCGGGGCTGGCGCCGGCCAGATAGGGTTGCCCCAGCAGGGCATCGAGATCCCCCTTGTTGAGGGTCTGGATACTCGCCATCTTCTCATCACCCCACCCCTTGCCCGGGAATATCTCGATAGTGTTGGTGCCCATCGCATTGATTTGGTCGATCACCTTGGTTCTCGCCCCTTGCCCCAATGCGACCACGCTCACCACGGCGGCGATACCGATGATGATCCCCAGCATGGTGAGGAAGGTGCGCATCCGGTGGGCCAGCATGGCGTGAACAGCCATACGCCCCGCTTCCCGATAGCGATCCCAGTCGTAGCTGGCCCCTTCGCCAGCGGCTGGTGGTACGTTGAGCACCGGTTGATTGCCGACAACCTTGCGTCCGCTATCCTCCTGCACCCGACCATCCTTGAGGGTGATGATCCGGTCGGCGTGGCTGGCTACCTCCATGTCGTGGGTCACCAGAATGATGGTGTGGCCCTGAGCGTGCAGCTCCTTGAGGATCGCCATCACCTCCTTGCCGCTCTGGCTGTCCAGCGCGCCGGTCGGTTCGTCCGCCAGGATCACCTCGCCACCATTGGCCAGTGCCCGGGCAATACTGACCCGTTGCTGCTGGCCGCCGGAGAGTTGTCCCGGCGTATGGTGACTGCGCTCGGCGAGCCCGAGGCGACCGAGCAGCTGACGGGCCCGTGCTTGTCGGTCATGGCGACCGGTACCGGCATAGATCGCCGGGATCTCGACGTTGGCGGCCGCATCGAGATGGGGCAGCAGGTGATAGCGCTGGAAGATAAAGCCGAAGTGGTGGCAGCGCAGGCGAGCGAGTGCCAGCGCATCGAGCGTCGCGGTATCCTCTCCCCGGAACAGATACTGGCCACCGCTGGGGCGATCGAGGCAGCCCAGCAGGTTCATCAGGGTCGATTTGCCGGAGCCGGAGGCGCCAACGATGGCGATCATCTCCCCAGCTTCGATAACCAGATCGAGGGGATGGAGGACGGTCACCTCCTGCTCGCCGCTCTGATAGCGCCGCTCGATCCCTTTTAGCTGGATCAGGGGCTCACTCATAGCATGACCGCCACATCATCCTGAGCGGCAGGTGCGCCGTGATTGAGCTGCACCTGCTCTTTTTCGTCCAGACCGCTCACGACTTCGATCCGGATTTCATCTTTCATGCCGGTCTTGATATGACGGGTTTCGGTCGTCTCATCGTCCCTGATCACGGTGACTTCATACTCGTTGTCTCCCAGCGACTTGCCGAGGGCGGTTTGCGGCACAGTGAGTACCTGCTTGCGTTCGCCGAGCACTATGGTCACCTGGGCCGTCATGGCGACCCGCAGGGTATGGTCGGGGTTGGGCACATCGAACAGGGCGTAGTAGTAGACGGCTGCATTGCTGGTGGTGGTACCGGTTGCAGCCTGATCGTTGATGTTGGTAGGCGCTAACTCCACGGCGCGCAATTTCCCCTGATAGCGGGTGTCCGGATCGCCAATCAGGGTGAAGTAGACCGGCATTCCCGCCTTCACCTTGGTGACATCGGCTTCGGAGATCTGCGCCTTGACCGTCATGGTATCGAGGTCAGCCAGCTTGAGCACGGTTGGTACCGTCTGGCTCGCTGCCAGTGTCTGACCCTGGCGGGTGACAATGGTAATCACGGTGCCATCCATCGGCGCCAGGATCTTGGTGTAGCCGAGCTCGGTTTTGGCCCGCTCCACCTTGATGATGGCGTTGTCGATGTTGGCCTGACTGCTTTGCAGATCAGCCCGGGTTACGGCCAGCTGTGCTTCGGCGCTCTCCAGATCGGCGCGCGAACTCGCCTCCTGCCTGAACATCTGTGACTGGCGCTGCCATGCCAGCTGATACTGCTTGAGTTGAGCTTGTTTGATCTTGAGCTGGGCGCGGTTGCTGGCCAGCTCGGCCTCGGCGGTTTTCAGGTTGTTCTGAGCGATGAGCGGATCAATCTCCGCCAGCAAATCCCCCTTCTTGACCCGATCGCCTGCTTCGACCGCCAGCTTGGTGACCTGGCCGGAAACCTGAGCGCCGACATCAACCTGTTCAACGGCTTGCAGTACGCCGCTGGCCAGCACGGTCTGGGCAATATCTTCCCGGGTAACCGGCGCTTTGAGGATCGCTTTGGGAGGATCGCTTGGCCATACCAGCCAGCCGATCAGTGCCAGCCCGAGCAGAGTGAAGATCGCCCGGGTTCTCAGCTTGGAGCTTATTTTCATTGAACACCTGAATGAAATCAGAACACAAAAGGGTTATAGGGCGACAATCGTGCAGCAAAGCCATGGCAAATGACAGCCGAAAATATGTAAGCAAAGTTATGGTGTTACCTGTCAATTGGGGGGCAAGTCGCGATTCGCGCGGTGGTGAAATAAAAAAGCCCCGCACAGAGGCGGGGCTTTTGCTGAGGCTTGGTGATAGGCGTGCTTAAGCCTTGGCCAGCAACTCCATCACCCAGGGCAGACCCTGCTTCTTGCGGCTGACAAAGCCCGGGTGGTAGCTGGACTCTGCCGGTACTTTGGCGTGGCGGGTAAAGTAGATGCGGCTGGCGGCGGCGGTCAGGTCGGTCACCATCAGGACGAAGAAGTCGAGCCCTTCGGCTTCAACACGGTGTGCCATCTCTTGCTGCAGAGTGTCGATCTGGTCGGCAAGCTGTTGTTCGCTGCCCACTTCAATCTGGCTCATGATGAAGTTCAGGCCTTCGGCTTGGAATGCTTTCTCATCCTGCTGCAGCAACTGCGCAGGAGTGAGACCGCTCAGATCGGTTTTCGCCATCAGCAGCTGTTGACCAAACTCGGCCAGCGATACCTCGGCCAGCGGTGCAAGACGCTCGCAGGCGATCTTGTCCTGCTCGGTGGTGGTTGGCGAGGTGAGACAGAGGGTGTCGCTCATGATGGCACCCAGCATCAGACGAGCCTGGCTACGGGTCACGGTACCTTGTTGGCTCAGCAGATCAAAAGCGATAGTGCAGGTGCAGCCAACGGCACGGATCCAGGCATCCAGCGGAGACTGGGTGATCAGGGATCCGAGGCGGTGGTGATCCACCAGACCCAGTACATTGGCCTGGGAGAGGGTTGCGGGGCCCTGCTCCAGATCACTGAAGTCGACCAGCCACACATCTTTATCGGTCAGATCCTGAGTCAGCAGCTCGGGCTCGGCGACACCAGCCTGCTCCAGAATGAAGCGGGTTTCGGTACGCAGATCGCCGAGGCGCCATGGGGTGGCCTGACGGCCTTGTGCATTGAGCCAGTCAGCGATCACCAGAGCGCTGCAGATACTGTCACTGTCGGGATTCTTGTGGCCAAAAACGTGGATCATAGACAAAGCCTCACAATTGGATACCCATAAAGGGGGCAACACTATGCGAAATCCCCCTCGTCAAGGCAACCCGATCCCGGCAGATGTTGCTGCCTGCTTGGCCAAATCCACCATTTTATTGATCTGGGTCGGTGATCTCACCGCTCTGACAAATGGCCGGGATGTATTTGCCCTGCTGACTCAGGATGCTTTTCCAGAGCCAGAGCCAGAGCCAGAGCCAGAGCCAGAGTCAGCCGGTGGTTATGTTGCCATCAGGCTGGCCTGGGAATTAATGGTGCAGCAGCTCGCGGGCATTGGCCAGGGTAATGTCGGTGATCTGATCCCCTCCCAGCAGGCGAGCCAGTTCGTTGAGCCGGGCGCTCTGATCGAGCGCATCCATCCGGGTTTCGGTGGTCTTGCCGTCGGTATGCTTGCTCACCACCATGTGCTGGTGGCCATTGCCCGCAACCTGCGGCAAGTGAGTGACCACCATCACCTGAGTCGACTCGCCAAGCTGGCGTAGCAGGCGACCCACCACGGCCGCTGTCGGGCCGCTGATCCCCACATCTACCTCATCGAAAATCAGGGTTGGAGTGGAAACCTTGCGAGCGCTGATCACTACGATGGCAAGGCTGATACGCGACAATTCACCGCCCGAAGCCACCTTGCCAAGCGGCTGGATGGGCTGACCCGGGTTGGTGGTGACCATAAATTCGACCCGGTCTATACCCAGCGGAGAGAGGCTGCTCTGGGCATCGGGGCGCACCTCGATGGCAAAGCGACCATCGGGCATCGCCAGTTCGTGCATGCTGCTGGTCACCTTGACGCCCAGCTCCTGGGCGTAACGCTGACGGCTCTGGCTAAGGGCCTCGGCGGCCTGAACAAAAGCCTGACGGGCCTCGGCCAGCTCATCTTCCATCCCCTCTAACCGCTCTTCGTCAGAATTGAGGCGGGCGAGATCGGAGGCCAGCTCCTGATGGTACTGGGCCAGCTCTGCCGGTTTGACATGGTGCTTGCGTGCCAGATTGATCGCCTTGGAGAGGCGGGTTTCCAGCTCGTTGAAACGTTCGGGATCCAGCTCCAGCCGATCGAGGTAGCTGCGCAGTTCGCTGTGGCTCTCCTGCACTCCGATCAGGGCTTCGTTCAGCATCTCCAGTACCGGGGTGAGGCGGCTGTCCATGCTGACCAGCCCCTCGGCGCGATCGACGGCTGATTGCAGCAGCCCTGCGATAGTGGTCTCTTCGTTGTCATAGAGCAGGTCGAGACAAGCCCCACACTCCTGCATCAATTCGGTACCGTTGGCGAGACGCTGGTGCTCCTCTTCTATCTCTTCAAACTCCCCGGGTTGCAGGGCAAATTCGTCCAGCTCCTGCACCTGATACTCGATAAGCTGGCGACGGGCTTCCCGCTGCTGCTGTTCGGCCTTGAGCCGGTTGAGCTCGTTTTGCAGCTGGCGCCACTGCTGATAGTGCTGGCGTACCTCGTCGAGCAGCAGATGGTGGCCTGCGTAGCCGTCGAGCAGGGCGAGCTGGTAATCGGGTTTGAGCAGCATCTGGTGGGCATGCTGACCGTGTACGTTGACCAGCAGTTGGCCCAGATTCTTGAGTTGGGTGAGAGGGACGGGCACGCCGTTGATATAGCTGCGCGAACGCCCTTCGGCAGAGATGACTCGCCGCACGATGCACTCACCTTCGTTCTCCAGCTCGTTGGTGGCGAGCCAGGCACGGGCGGCCGGGTTGTTGTCGAGCAGGAAGCGGGCGCTGACCTCGCTTTTGTCGCTATCGGGGCGCACCATGCTGGCTTCGGCCCGCTCTCCGAGGCAGAGACCTAGGGCGTCGATGGCGATGGATTTACCGGCACCGGTCTCACCTGTGATGCAGGTCATCCCCGGTTGCAGATCGAGTTCGAGAAACTTGACGATGGCGAAGTTGTTGACGGTCAGCTGGGTCAGCATGGTCTCATCCTGTATAGGTCAACATTACTGTGTATGCATCCAGTATATACTGGTCTTATATACAGTAAAGAGGGCTCCGTTATTTTTAACAAAGGAAAGTCTCGCCAGTGCGGTATAGCTATGAGCATGCGGTGCTGACTATTGGCGCGCAGTACTGATATGAGAGTGCAGGGGACGTTGCCACGAAAGAAAAGAGAAGGGCGCCAATTCAGGCGCCCTCTGTGGCAATGCCGTTGTCGGTCAGCGCCGATTAAAACAGCTTGCTGCCCCAGCCGAGCTTGTTGCGCAGCACGTGGAAGTAGCTGTAGTCGAGCGGATGCACCAGATGAAGCTGATGGTGGCTCTTCTTGATGAGGATCTCGTCCCCCGGGTGGACAGCAAGCGTCACCTGGCCGTCACAACTCACCTGCATGGCATCGTCCTGATTGTCTGGCGAGACCAGCAGGCGCACTTCGCTGTCGGCATCGAGCACGATGGGGCGACTGCTGAGGGTATGCGGGAACATGGGCACCAGCGTGATGGCGTTGAGCTTGGGGGTGAGGATGGCGCCACCTGCCGATAGCGAGTAGGCAGTTGAGCCGGTCGGAGTGGCCACTATGATGCCGTCCGAGCGCTGGCTATACATAAAGCTGCCATCGATATAGACCTCGAACTCGATCATGTGGGCGATCTTGCCCGGGTGCAGCACCGCTTCGTTGACCGCCAGATTACTCGACTTGCGCTCGCCATGGCGATAGACCGAGGCTTCCAGCAGGAAGCGGTGCTCGCTTTTGTAGTGGCCGGAGAGCACCTGTTCCAGCGGCAGCAGGTAATCCTGCGGCGAGAGATCGGTCAGAAAGCCGAGGTTGCCCCGGTTGACCCCGATCACCGCCACATCGAAACGCGACAGCACCCGCGCCGCCCCCAGCATGTTGCCGTCACCGCCGACCACGATGGCCAGATCGGCCTGTTGGCCGAGCTGAACCAGATCCATGACGTTTTCATCGAGGATGCTCAGGGTCTGGGCAACCCGGCTCTCCACCAGTACCCGGAAACCGCGTGAGGTCAGGTATTGATGCAGGCCGGTCAGCGTCTGGTTGGCCCCCTCGTGGTGAGGCTTGCCAATCAGGGCGATGGTTTTGAACGGAGAATCCATAGTCTGTCGGGTCTGGGTGAGTATTGGGGGCAGTATACAGCGGTTTGTCACGCTTGTGACGTCCTCCCGCGCGCTTCCCTTGCTGAGGGGGAAGGGCTATCTCCTTGACGCAGCTGATTAAAAGCTGAGCTGGATTGCCAGAGATGCAGCAAGGAAAGTGCCAATAGTCCTGTTTGAGTGACCCGGATTGGCCTTTTTCCCTTGAAAGACAGGGATCCATCCCCATAATAGCGCCAACATAGTCGGTCTGATGTCACTGGTCGCTCAGCCAGACGTCAAGGCCCTCGTAAGTAACCCCGGAATCTGGAGATGTCATGAACCACGAAGAGCAAAAGGTTGAAGCGATGGAGCAAGTGGAAGCCCAGCCAGTCGAGCCGACCGATGTAGACAGTGAAGTGACAGCCGAGCAGGCCCGTATCGCCGAACTGGAAGAGCAGCTGGAGACCGCCATCCAGAAGGCGGCGGAAGAGCGCGAACGTGCCCTGCGTACCGCTGCCGAAATGGAGAATCTGCGTCGTCGTACCGAGCTGGACGTGGAGAAGGCGCACAAGTTCGCGCTGGAGAAGTTCGCTGCCGAGCTGCTGCCGGTACTGGACAACCTGGAGCGCGCCATCGAGCTCGCCGACAAGGATAACGACGCCCTCAAGCCGATGGTGGAAGGTGTCGAGCTGACCCTCAAATCCATGCAGAGCGGTGTGGCCAAGTTCGGTCTGGTTGCGCTGGATCCGACCAACCAGCCGTTTGACCCGAATGCCCATCAGGCGATGAGCATGGTGCCGAGTGCCGATGTGGCGCCGAACACCGTCATTGCCGTGATGCAGAAAGGCTATGAGCTGAACGGTCGCGTGATCCGTCCGGCCATGGTCATGGTATCCAAGGCCGCCGACTGAGTCGGCACTTGATGCCCAGGCCCGCCGCTTGGCGGGCTTTTTGTTTATCTGTCTGGTCTGTCATGGACTGATCACGACAAAAGGTAGGGTTTTTGCGGGGCAGGGCTTGAAGTGGCCGCTTGCGACCCCATATAGGATGCAAGGCCACGGCGGCACAAAAAATTTGATGCCGGGAGCTTGAAAGCCAGATTGGCAGGCCCCACCTAGCCGTTAACGCATTAAGGCGAGTTCCTCGCCAGTTTATTCAAAGTATTTGGAGATTTCTCAAATGGGTAAAATCATCGGTATTGACCTGGGTACTACCAACTCCTGCGTTGCCATTCTGGACGGCGACACTGCTCGCGTGATCGAGAACGCAGAAGGCGATCGTACTACTCCGTCCATCATTGCCTATGCCGATGATGGCGAGATCCTGGTTGGTCAGCCGGCCAAGCGTCAGGCCATCACCAACCCGAAAAACACCCTGTTCGCCATCAAGCGTCTGATCGGCCGTCGTTTTGAAGATGACGAAGTACAGCGTGACCTGAAAATCATGCCGTACGCCATCGCCAAGGCCGACAACGGTGACGCCTGGGTTGAGGTGAAGGGCAAGAAAATGGCACCGCCGCAGATCTCTGCCGAAGTGCTGAAAAAGATGAAAAAGACCGCCGAAGACTACCTGGGCGAGCCGGTAACCGAAGCAGTTATCACTGTTCCGGCCTACTTCAACGACGCCCAGCGTCAGGCTACCAAGGATGCCGGTCGCATCGCCGGTCTGGATGTTAAACGCATCATCAACGAACCGACCGCAGCTGCTTTCGCTTACGGCGTGAACAAGGTCAAGGGCGAGCGCAAGGTTGCCGTATATGACCTGGGTGGCGGTACTTTCGATATCTCCATCATCGAGATCGACGAAGTGGAAGGCGAAACCACCTTCGAAGTACTGGCGACCAACGGTAACACCCACCTGGGTGGTGAAGACTTCGACAACCGCGTCATCAACTATCTGGTAGACGAGTTCAAGCGTGAGCAGGGCATCGACCTGCGTAACGACCAGCTGGCTCTGCAGCGTCTGAAAGATGCCGCCGAGAAAGCCAAGATCGAGCTCTCTTCTGCCCAGCAGACCGACGTCAACCTGCCGTACATCACTGCAGATGCCACCGGTCCGAAGCACATGAACATCAAGGTGACCCGCGCCAAGCTGGAATCTCTGGTGGAAGACATGGTGAAGGACTCTCTGGAGCCGGTTCGTGTCGCCCTGAAAGACTCCGGTCTGGCAGTTGGCGAGATCGACGACGTGATCCTGGTTGGTGGTCAGACCCGTATGCCGCTGGTTCAGAAGACCGTTGCCGAGTTCTTTGGCAAAGAGCCGCGTAAAGACGTCAATCCGGACGAAGCCGTGGCCATGGGTGCTGCCATCCAGGGCGCCGTACTGTCCGGTGACAAGACCGACGTACTGCTGCTGGACGTCACCCCGCTCTCCCTGGGTATCGAAACCATGGGTAGCGTGATGACTGCGCTGATCGAGAAGAACACCACCATTCCGACCAAGAAGTCCCAGGTGTTCTCCACTGCCGAAGACAACCAGTCTGCCGTGACCATTCACGTGCTGCAGGGTGAGCGCAAGCGCGCCAGCGACAACAAGTCTCTGGGCCAGTTCAACCTGGAAGGCATCCGTCCGGCACCGCGTGGTCTGCCGCAGATCGAAGTGACCTTCGACATCGATGCCAACGGTATCCTGCACGTCTCTGCGAAAGACAAAGAGACCAACAAAGAGCAGAAGATCACCATCCAGGCCTCCTCTGGTCTGTCTGATGACGAGATCGAGCGCATGGTACGCGAAGCCGAAGCCAACGCGGCCGAGGACAAGAAGTTTGAAGAGCTGGTACAGGCTCGCAACCAGGCTGATGGTCTGGTCCACTCCGTACGCAAGCAGATCACCGAAGCCGGTGAAGCCCTGCCTGCCGACGACAAGACCAAGATCGAAGCCGCTCTGAGCGAGCTGGAAACGGCCATCAAGGGTGACGACAAGGCTGCTATCGAAGCCAAACAGCAGGCTCTGCTGGAAGCGTCCCAGAAGCTGATGGAAATTGCCCAGCAGCAGGCTCAGGCCCAGGGTGCAGCCGGTGCTGATGCCGGTCAGTCCTCCTCTTCTGCCAAGGCTGACGACGACGTAGTCGACGCCGAGTTCGAAGAAGTGAAAGACGACAAGAAGTAAGCCCTACCCAGATGGGCGAAGTCCGCTTCGCCCATCGGCTTGGTCAATGAATTCACGGGCGTTGGGTAACCAACGCCCGTCTGCGTAACCACAGGATGAGTATGTCGAAGCGCGATTTCTACGAAGTACTGGGTGTGGCGAAAGATGCCGACGATCGCGAGATCAAGAAGGCGTACAAGCGCCTGGCCATGAAGTATCACCCGGATCGTAATCAGGGTGATGCCGCATCCGAAGAGAAGTTCAAAGAGGTCAAGGAAGCCTACGAGGTCCTGACCGATGCCAACTTGCGTGCCCGTTACGACCAGTACGGCCATGCCGGTGTCGACCCGAGCCAGGGTGGCGGTGGCCACGGTGGCTTTGGCGGCGGTGCCGACTTCGCCGACATGTTTGGTGACGTATTCGGTGACATCTTCGGCGGTGGCCGTGGTGGTGCCCGTCGTGGCCCGGCCCGTGGCTCCGACCTGCGTTACACCATGGAGCTGACGCTGGAAGAGGCGGTACGCGGGGTCTCCAAGGAGATCAAGGTGCCGACTCTGGTTCACTGCGAAGTCTGTAACGGCTCCGGTGCCCACACCGGCAGCAGTGCCCAGACCTGCCCGACCTGCCACGGCTCCGGCCAGGTGCAGATGCGTCAGGGCTTCTTCGCGGTGCAGCAGGCATGTCCGCACTGTCACGGCCGCGGCAAGATCATCAAGGATCCGTGCCGCAAGTGCCACGGTGAAGGTCGCTACCAGCGCACCAAGACCCTGTCGGTGAAAATTCCGGCGGGCGTCGATACCGGCGATCGCATCCGTCTCTCCGGTGAAGGAGAAGCGGGGGAAGCAGGGGCTCCGGCAGGGGATCTCTACGTACAGGTGCACGTCAAAGAGCACGAGATCTTCGTGCGTGACGGCAACAACCTCTACTGCGAAGTGCCCATCAGCTTCACCGCAGCCGCCCTCGGTGGCGAGATTGAAGTGCCGACCCTGGATGGCCGCGTCAAGCTCAAGGTCACTCCGGAGACCCAGACCGGCAAGATGTTCCGCATGCGCGGCAAGGGCGTAAAGTCTGTGCGCTCCGGTCAGGTCGGGGATCTGATGTGCAAGGTGGTGATCGAGACCCCGGTCAACCTCACCGAGCAGCAGAAAGAGCTGCTGCGCCAGCTGGACGAATCCTTCAGCGGCGCCGCTGCCAAGACCCACAAGCCGAAATCGGAAGGCTTCTTCGAAGGGGTGAAACGCTTCTTCGACGATCTGACCAGCTGATTTCAGCGACCCGAATAAAAAGAGCCGGCCTTGTGCCGGCTCTTTTTTTGCCCGCCGTTTAGCCAGGATCCACCCTATTGAGTAGATCCTGATGAGGGATCCTCCTCACAACTCCCGCCAATTCCTGCTGTACAAATGTTATCCCGCTCACACTGTTGCTGAAACGGTTTAGTTGCTGTATTGAGTTGGCTAAATTGGTTTAGCTATGCTCTGGCTGTCGATAACAACAGCGCCCGTTCGGGCTACAGATGACAGGTGAGGAAGATGATGATGTTCAAGAGCAAGTTGGCGCTGGCGGTAGCGCTGGGATTGGGGATGAGCAACCCTCTATGGGCGGCGCAGGTGAGTGTTGCAGGTGAGAGTGTCGAGGCCAGACTGGCTGCGCTGGAGGCGCGGGTACAGGCGGCTGAAGCGAGAGCCGAGGCAGCAGAGAGCCGTGCCAGTCAGGCGGAAGTGAAGGCGAGCGCGGCCAGTGAGCAGGCGCAGGCGGCCGACAACCGCAGCCAGAAGGTGAATGAGAAGACCGCCGGTGCCCAGGGCTTCGAGTTTCACGGCTATGCCCGCTCGGGCCTGTTGGTAAACAGCAATGGCAACGGCGGGCGCGGTGGCCCCTACATCACCCCGGCCGGTTCGGTGGGTGGGGCTGTCGGTCGCCTTGGCAACGAGGATGACACCTACATGGAGGCCAACCTGCTGAAAACCCAGACCTTCGAGGATGGCAGCTGGGCCCGCTACAAGCTGATGCTGGCTGACGGGGTGGAGACCAGCAACGACTGGACCGCCAGCGATTCGAGCCTCAATACCCGTCAGGTGTTTGCCGAGATCGGCAATCTGGCGAGCTTCGACGGCCCCTTCAAGAATGCGGTGCTGTGGGCGGGCAAGCGCTTTGATCGGGACAACTTTGACATCCACTGGCTCGATTCCGACGTGGTGTTCCTGGCCGGTACCGGCGGCGGCGTCTACGACGTGCAACTGGCCGATAGCTGGAAGGCCAACTTCTCCCTCTATGGCCGCGATTACGGTGACATCAGCGCCAGCGGTCTCTCCGATATCGAGAGCTACATCCTCACCATGAACAACCGCGTCGGTAACTGGCAGTGGATGGTGAACGGTCTCTCGGCCAAGGGCAATGACGCCCGCATCAATGACAAGGGGACGGGCAGCGAGGCGGCGGACAAGGGGGCACACACCCTGCTGGCCTACCACGGCGAGAGCTTCTTTGGCATCAACCCCGGTTTTGCCAAGGCGGCGGTGCTGTATGGTCATGGGCTGGGGGCCGAGGTCAAGGGGCTGGGCTCTGACAGCGAGCTGTTGCCGGACGCCGATGCGGTGCGGGTCGCCGTGTTTGGCGCTACCGATCTCAACTCGCGCTGGCGTTTTGCCCCGGCCCTGCTGGCCGAGCAGAGTCAGGATCGCTACGTGAAAGGGGATGAGTACCGCTGGCTTACCTTCAATACCCGGGTGGCGCAGGTGCTGAGCCAGAACGTCGAGCTGGTCTACGAGGCGGCCTGGCAGTACATGGATCTCGATCCCAAGGGTTACAAGGGACGCCAGGCGGTGAATGGCAACTTCACCAAGCTCACCTTCGCCCCCACCTTCAAGGCGCAGACCGCCGGCTTCTTCGAACGGCCCGAACTGCGGGTGTTCGCCAGCTGGATGGACTGGTCCTCCGAGCTCGACAACTACGCCAGCGACGATGCCATGGGCCAGAGCAACTTCACCGCCGGTGGCGAGTGGAACTTTGGCGTACAGATGGAAACCTGGTTCTAGTTCGTTATCCCGATCACAAAAATGGCAGTCGGTGCCGAGATCTATTGGTTGGCTAAAACGGTTTAGCTGATAATGCCAGCCAACAGAACAGAGTTCGGGTTTGACCGTGGATCCGATGCAGCAGTGGAGTAGCAAGGTGACGAATCGTGTGTGGGTAATGGGGGATGCGGTGGTGGACTTGATCCCGGAAGGGGCGTTGCACTACCTCAAGTGTCCGGGTGGCGCGCCCGCCAATGTGGCGGTTGGTGTGGCACGGCTGGGTGGCGATGCGGCCTTTATCGGCCGGGTTGGTGCCGATCCGTTCGGCCGCTTTATGGCCGATACCCTGAGCGGGGAGGGGGTGGATATCGGTGAGCTGCGGCTCGATCCAGACCATCGCACCTCTATCGTGTTGGTGGCACTGGATGATGAGGGGGAGCGCAGCTTCACCTTTATGGTGCGCCCCAGTGCCGACCAGTTCCTCACCCCGGATGAGTTGCCCCGCTTCGATGCCGGTCAGTGGCTGCTCACCTGCTCCATCGCGCTCGCCAACGAACCGGTGCGCACCAGCTGCCTGCAGGCCATGGCGGCCATCAAGGCGGCAGGCGGGCGGGTCTGCTTCGACCCCAACCTGCGCCCCGAGGTGTGGGGCAACCCCGCCGAGATGCTGCCGCTGGTGCGTCAGGCAATTGCACAGGCGGATGTGGTCAAGCTCTCCATCGAGGAGCTGCAACTGCTGAGCGGTGAGGATGATCTGGCTGCCGGGCTTGCAACGCTCTCTGGCCCGGCGCTGGTGCTGGTGACCAGAGGGGCGGCCGGGGTGGTGGCTCGCCTTGATGGCGAGTTGCTGGAGTGGGTGGGGCAGAAAGTGACGCCCATCGACACCACGGGGGCGGGGGATGCCTTCGTCGCCGGTCTGCTGGCGGCCCTGGCCGGGTGCTCGTCGCTGCCGACTCCGGCCGAGCTACCCGCCATCCTGGCTCAGGCCCACGGCTGCGGGGCGCTCGCCACCACCGCCAAGGGGGCGATGACGGCGCTGCCGACCCGCTCCGAACTGGATGCTTTTTTGCGATCAGACGCAAGCGGCTGTTGAGCTGCGGCTAGAAGCCCGGCTCGACAGCCCCTACTCTCATGTGACAAGGGCCCGCCAGCGTGGCGGGTCATAAGAGGAAGAATATGAATATCAGTGCGATAGCCAAGGATCTGGTGCCCCTGCTCGGGGGCAAGGAGAATATCGTCAGCGCTGCCCACTGCGCCACCCGGCTGCGGCTGGTGCTGGCCGATGACAGCAAGGTAAACAAGGCCGCCATCGACAAGCTGGAGGGGGTCAAGGGGTGCTTTAGCAACGCGGGCCAAATTCAGGTGATCTTCGGCACCGGTCTGGTCAACAAGGTCTATGCGGAGTTTGTGGCGCTGACCGGTACCGGCACCGCCAGCAAGGCTGAGCTGACCGACATGGCGGCGGCCAAGCTCAATATGGCGCAGAGGCTGGCGCGGACTCTGTCCAACATCTTCGTTCCCATCATTCCGGCCATCGTCGCCTCGGGCCTGCTGATGGGGCTGCTCGGCATGGTGCGCACCTACGGTTGGGTCAATGCCGACAGCGCCCTGTTTGTGATGCTCGACATGTTCAGCTCGGCGGCCTTTATCATACTGCCGATCCTCATCGGCTTTACTGCGGCGCGGGAGTTTGGCGGCAATCCGTACCTCGGGGCGACCCTTGGTGGCATCCTCACCCACCCGGCGCTGACCAACGCCTGGGGCGTGGCCGGTGGCTTCAAGACCATGGATTTCTTCGGGCTCGATGTCGCCATGATCGGCTATCAGGGCACCGTCTTCCCGGTACTGTTGGCTGTCTGGTTTATGTCCCATCTGGAGAAACAGCTGCGCAAGCGCATTCCGGACGCGCTGGATCTGATCCTCACGCCGTTCCTCACCGTCATCATCACCGGTTTCGTGGCACTGCTCTTTATCGGCCCGGCGGGTCGGGTGCTGGGGGATGGCATCTCGTTCGGTCTGAGCGCCCTCTATGAGCAGGCAGGCTGGTTGGCGGGGCTGGTGTTTGGCGGCACTTACTCGCTTATCGTCATCACCGGCATTCATCACAGCTTCCACGCCATCGAGGCGGGGCTGCTGGCCAATCCGCAAATTGGCGTCAACTTCCTACTGCCCATCTGGGCCATGGCCAACGTGGCACAGGGCGGGGCTTGCCTCGCGGTCTACTTCAAGACCCGCGATGTGAAGATCAAGGCCATTACCGTGCCGGCGGCCATGTCCTGCCTGCTGGGCATCACGGAAGCGGCCATCTTTGGGGTGAACCTGCGTTACATCAAACCCTTCCTCGCCGGTCTGTTTGGCGGGGCCTGCGGCGGCGCCTACGTGGTGGCGGCCAAGGTGGGGATGACGGCGGTGGGGCTGACCGGTATTCCCGGCATGGCCATCGTCCAGCCCATGAGCCTTATTCATTACATCATTGGGCTGGTGATCGCCTTTGGCGCCGCCTTCGCCGCTTCTTACCTGCTCAAGTACAAGGTGGAGTGATGAAGGAAAGCGATCTTCTCAACCAGATTGTCCGGTCGCTGCTGGCCGGACAGCTCAAGGCGGCGGCCGATCCCCATCGGCCCCGCTGGCATCTGGCAGCCCCGGTGGGGCTGCTTAACGATCCCAACGGCTTTATCGAGCACGACGGGCGCTACCACCTCTTCTACCAGTGGAATCCGCTGGGCTGCGAGCACCGCAACAAGGGCTGGGGCCATGTCACCTCCACCGATCTGCTGCATTGGCAGCATGAGCCGGTGGCGCTGTTGCCCACCGAAGCCTATGAGAGCCACGGCTGCTATTCGGGCTCTGCGGTGAGCGACGAGCAGGGGCGTCTGACCCTTATCTACACCGGCAATGTCAAATACCCGGATGGCAGCCGCACCGCCTATCAGTGTCTGGCCCGGGCCGACGGTGAGGGTGGTTTTGCCAAGCTGGGGCCTGTGCTGGATCTGCCCGCAGGCTACAGCGGCCACGTGCGCGACCCCAAGGTGTGGCACGACGGCCAGCAGTGGCTGATGGTGCTGGGGGCCCGCACCCTGGATGACAAGGGCGAAGTGCTGCTCTATCGCGGCGACACGCTGGATGCTTGGACGCTGGTGGGCCCCATCGCCGGCAGCGGGCACGGCGGCCTCGGGGAGTTTGGCTATATGTGGGAGTGCCCGGATCTCTTCCCGCTGGGGGAGCGCCATGTGCTGATCAGCTGCCCTCAGGGGATTGCCCCGGCAGGCGAGGATTATCGCAACCTCTACCAGTGCGGCTGGCTGGCTGGCGACTTCGACGGCGAGCGCTTCGAGCACGGGGCTTTCCACGAGCTGGATCGGGGCTTCGAGTTCTATGCGCCGCAAACCACCCTGGACACTCAGGGTCGCCGCCTCCTGTTCGGTTGGCTGGGGTTGCCGGAGGAGAACGAGATGAGCCAACCCACTATCCCCTATGGCTGGATCCATCAGATGAGCTGTCCGCGGGAGCTGTTCTGGCAGGATGAGTGGCTCTGCCAGCGGCCGGTGGCGGAGCTTGCGGCGCTCAAGGGAGAACTGACTAGCTTCGAGGGGACGCTCGGCGAATTTCCGGGGCTGGCCATCGACTCGGCCTGGCTCGATCTGGATCTCTGCGGTGAGGGGAGTCTCTGGTTCGGCGCGGTGGCCGAGCTGTGCTGGCAGCCGGGGCGCATCACCTTGCGGCGCCAGAACTGGCAGAGCGGGGCGTGGGAGACTCGCAGCAGCCCATGGGCTGGCGGGCGGATCACCGTGCTGTGCGATCGCTCCAGTCTGGAGTGCTTCATCGATGAGGGGCGACACAGCCTGTCAGCGCGCTACTTCCCCGGGGAGAAGCCGCAACTTTCATCAGGTAACGGCGATGATGGCTGCAAAATTTGCCTCAATCACTGGCCGCTGTCGGCGTGCCTAGTACAATAGCCCGGTTCTAGTCAGCCGGGAGGCCAGGTGGAGAAGAAGAAACGGATCACGATTGCCCAGATCGCCGAACTGGCGGGGGTGTCCAAGGCGACCGCCAGTCTGGTGCTCAACGGGAAGAGTGCGGAGTACCGGATTGCCGACGATACCCGCAAGCGCATTCAGGCGGTGGCGGAGGAGTGTCACTACCTGCCGAGCTTTCATGCCCGCTCCCTGCGCGAGACCCGCAGCTACACCTGGGGGTTGGTGATCCCCGATCTCACCAACTTCGGTTTTGCCCGCATCGCCCGCGCCCTCGAGGCCCACTGCCGGGAGGCGGGTATCCAGCTGCTGATCGCCTGCTCCGAGGATGATCCCGCCCTCGAGCAGCGGGTGGTGGACAATCTCATCAGCCGTCAGGTGGATGGGCTGATTGTCGCCTCCAGCGGCCACAGCGATGACATCTATGCCCGCATCCACGACCGCCTGCCGGTGGTGCAGCTCGACCGCCACATCGGCGAGTCGCGCCTGCCCATGGTGATCTCCGATGCCTGCAAGGCGACCGCCGAGCTGGTGCGGGACATGGCCAGCGAGTGCGGCGAGGAGATCTACTACTTCGGTGGCCTGCTGGATCTCTCCCCCAGCCGTCACCGGCTGGCGGGCTATGAGCTGGGGCTCCATCGCGCCGGTTTTGAAGCCGATGCAGCCCGGGTGCGTCATCGCGACTATCAGCCGAGCTCCGGTTATCAGCTGATGGCCGAGCTGGTGGCCGAGCTGGGAGCGCCCCCCAGGGGGCTCTTTACCGCCTCCTTTACCCTGCTGGAAGGGGTACTGCGCTACCTCAACGAGGCGGGGTTGATGGAGACAGGCATGCGCCTGTGTACCTTCGACGATCACGACCTGCTCGACTGCATTCCCATGCGCATCGATTCGGTGGCGCAGGATTGTCCGGCGCTGGCCCTCGCCGCTTTCGAGCTGATGCAGCAACTGATTGCGGGCAATCCTCCGGCGCAAACTGCCCAGGTGATCACCCCCAGGGTGCGCTGGCGCAGTCGCCGCTAGCCACTCTTCGCCCATCCCATAGTGAGAAAGCCCCGCCATTGCTGGCGGGGCTTTTTGCTGTGGGCGTATGGTTCGTTCCTCTGACCAACGGCTCAGTCGGTGGTACTGGTGCGCCAGAACACCTGCTTGATATGGGGATGAATGCCGAGTTTCACCATCAGGGCATCCAGCTCGTCGCCATCGATGGAGGTGGCGAGCAGCACCGCAGAGATCTCCAGATCCCCCTCGCCAAACGGCTTGATGTCGAGCTCGCTCAGGGGGTAGTTGGCCTGCTCCAGCATCTCCTCGAGCCAGTGCAGCACCTCTTTTTGATGTTCGCGCTGGGTCAGCGCCGTCACCTTGTAGGTCACTTCGGTGTCGGTATTGTCCACCGGGCGACGGTTGATCTGGTTGACCAGCGGTCGTAGCAGGGTGTTGGCGGCCAGCACGAACAGGGCGCCCAGAATGGCCTCCATGGCCAGCCCGGCGCCACAGGCGGCGCCGACAGCAGCGACACCCCAGAGGGTGGCGGCAGTGTTGATGCCGCGGATATTGCCCGACTCGCGCATGATGACGCCGGCGCCGAGAAAGCCGATGCCGGAGACGATATAGGCCACCACATGGACCACGTTGTAGTTGCCGCCGTGCAGGTCATAGATGCGCTGGGCCAGACTGACGAACAGGGCGGCCCCCACGGCGACCAGCACGTTGGTGCGAAGACCCGCGGTACGTTGGCGGTACTGGCGCTCCAGCCCGACCAGACTGCCGAGCACAAAGGCGAGCAACAGGCTGGCCAGGGTGTCGAGCAGGGAGAGCATGTCGATTTGTTGCCACATCTTCATGGCGTACTCCTTCTGATAAGCGCTGGCTTGGCGCAATCCATGATGAAACGCCGGGAGGCGGATGGATCAGGGGATGATTGCGCGGATGGCCAGCAGAAAAAACAACACAGCGCGCCCGCTCTCGGGGTGCGAGCCGAGCATAGGCGCGAACATAAGTGCGAGCATGAACGGCGTATCGGCTATCCGATCCGCCGCAGAGCAAGCTGTTGCTCACGACAAGGGGGCCAGCGTGGCTGGCCCCTTTCACTGTGGTTAACGCAGGTGTGCGGTCAGTTGAGTTCGGGATCGCAGTCGATGCGCGGGCGCAGTTGCCAGCGCACCGGATGTGCTACTCCGACCTGATGAACGAACTGCACCAGATAGCGTCGCTGGGGCGGGGTGCACTGCAGGTTGAGCACCAGCTCTCGCCCGCCGCCGCGACCCGGCTTCATCGATTGCATCGGTTGCAGCCCGGCCGGTTGCAACGTGTGGTTCACCATATTCAGCACCTGCTCCATATCGGCGCGATCCTCACAGCGGATCTGCAGCCGGTAGTGGTGCTGACGCTGTTTGCCGCCCAGCCAGCGTGGCAGCATGCCACGGCCGAGCCGGCTCAACAGGGGGTGAGCCCGGGTAGCAACAGAACCTGTTGCGACCGTGCGATCCGCAGCCGGTTTGATCGAGATAAAACGCATAGCAGCCTCCTTGTGGGAAGCAGAAACTATGCAGGCATGGCGACCGTGGCGGTTGGCCTCTGGTTGCCAGACGTCAAGTGTAAAAAGGGAGAAGAGGGGAGTGGATTTCCGCTTCTCGCAGGGTTGCGAGCATGCGGCAGAGAAAGACCTGCGGCTAGCTCGCGACCTTGGTACCGACGATGAGGGTCGGTCTACAACTGTCACTTGATGAGTTGCCCACTGATGGTCTCCGCTATTGATAAGAGGCTCGAATGATAGCCGAGGTGGCAGGCAGGGTAAACCCCGCGCCGCCCGCAGCAACATCTTGAAACATAATCGAAAGCCCCGTTTTGCCGCGCAGGGCCGTAAAAAGAGACCCGGCGAGGGCCGGGTCTGCGGGGTCATTCGGTCTTGTCGATGCCGAGGTATTTGAGCATCAGTTTCTCGTAGATGGGCTCGGTATCCCCCACCTGCATCTTGTGCAGGAAGTACTTCTCAAAGGCGATCTTGGCCAGATGGACCCACTTTCCTTTCTTGAACCAGGCGACGTTGCGCGGCGGGATCTGCGGCATGGCGACGAAAGCGGCGCCGGTGTCCCCCATGTCCGCCAGACAGATAGCATTCCACACTGCCTTGGTCACCGGCGGCTGGCCGCTGAGCTCCGCCTTGATGTTGTGGCTCAGGGTGCGCACCATCGCCTCAATCATGTAGCCGGTCTTGGGCACCCCGGTTGGTACCGGCGTCTTGTGCGGCGGGGCAATGGCGATGCAGACCCCGGCGGCGTAAATCTGCGGGAAGGCGGGGTTACGCTGGTGTTCGTCGACGATGACAAAGCCGCGGGGATTGACCAGCCCCTCGATGCTCCGCAGCGGCGCAATGCCGACAAAGGCGGGCAGCATCATGGCGTGTTTGTAGGGCAGAGTGTGGGTGCGCTTGATGTTGCCCTCATCGTCCAGCTCCTCCACCGTCATCTGGCCATCTTGCGCCGCCACGGTGCGGGCATTGCAGATCCACTGCACGTCGCGCATCCGCAATTCGCTTTCCAGCATCCCCTTGGAGTCGCCCACGCCGTTGAGACCCAGATGGCCGATGTAGGGCTCGCTGGTGACAAAAGTCATGGGCACATTCTTTCTCACCTTCTTGTCGCGCAGGTGGCGATCGAGGATGAACGCGTACTCGTAGGCGGGACCGAAGCAGGAGGCGCCCGGCATGGCACCGACAATCACAGGGCCGGGCTCATCGACCAGTGCGCTGACACTGTGGCGGCACTCTTCGGCGTGGGAGAGGGTACAGACGCTGGTGGTGCCACCGGATTCGGGGCCAGCCCCCGTCACCTCGTCAAAGGCGAGGGCCGGGCCGGTGCAGATTGCCAGAAAGTCGTAACGCAGGGTCTGGCCATCGGAGAGGGTGAGCTGCTGCGCCGCCGGTTGCAGCTCGGTCAGGGCGGCATGGATAAAGCGGATCCCCTTTTTCTTCACATGGGGTTCGATGGGGATCGAGGTCTCCTTGCGCTCCCGCCACTGGACGGCAATCCAGGGGTTGGAGGGGGTAAATTCAAAGTCCGGCTTGTCGTTGATGAGGATCACCTCATGCTGCTTGCCCAGTTCGGCCTTGAGTTCGTAGGCGGCAGACATGCCCCCCAGACCCGCGCCGATGACGATTACCGTTGCCATGTTCAGCCTCCTGCGTTTATTACACGCTCATGTGAGCCGGGTCATCCGACCCGTTTATTTAAATCCTATCCGTTTGAGGATCATCGCTGCCGGGCAGAAACCGGTGAATGCGCTCTGGATCAGGTTGACCCCGACAAAGGCACTCAACCAGACAAAGCCCGGATGAACCCAGCTGGTAAGGATCAGCGAGAGCAGCAACATGCAACCCGCGACGATTCTGACTCCGTTATCTACTGTCATGGTCTTTCTCCTTATCTACTTTAGATGTTGCTAATTTAGTGTTGTTTTATACAATAGAGCAAATATCAGCAATCGCTAATTTACTCTTATGAGCCAATTCGACGAGATGAACAGACATGCGACAGCCGCCGCCTCCCTGCTCAAGGCGTTGGCTCATCCCGAACGCCTGATGGTGCTCTGCCAGCTGGTGGAGGGGGAGAAGGGGGTCGGGGAGCTGCTGGCCCATAGCCAACTCGGGCAGTCGGCTTTCTCCCAGCAACTTTCGGTATTGAAGCGCTACGGCTTGATCCGTTCGCGCAAGGTCTCCCAGCAGATCTACTACTCGCTGGTGAGCGAGGCGGCTGCCGATGTGCTGGGGGCGCTGCAAACCCATTTTTGTCACTCGGAAAATAAGGAATCTTGATGATGGAAAGCCAATGGCTGCTCTCTTTGGGCGGTGGCATGCTGGCGGGGCTGTCGGCCCTGATCCTGATGTTGTTCAACGGCCGGGTTGCCGGGATCAGCGGCATTCTGGCCGGTGCGCTGCAACACCGTACGCCGTGGCGGGTGCTATTTCTGCTGGGGCTCGGGGCGGGCGCCTGGTTGGCGCTGACTCTGGGTTGGTCCACCATGCCCGCATTCACCACCTTGCCCGGCTGGCCTGTAGTGCTGCTGGCCGGTCTGCTGGTTGGCATCGGTACCCGTCTTGGCAATGGCTGCACCAGCGGCCACGGCATCTGTGGCATGGGGCGGCTCTCCCTGCGCTCCATCGTCGCCACCCTGACCTTTATGGCGGCTGGCTTTATCACCGTCTTCGTCACTCATCATCTGCTGTAAGGGGCTGATTGCCATGAAGTTGCTGACAAGTTTGTTTGCGGGTGTGTTGTTCGGACTGGGGATGGCCATCTCCGGCATGATGGATCCCGCCCGGGTCACCGGTTTTCTCGATCTGGCCGGGGCCTGGGATCCCAGCCTCGTCTTCGTGATGGGGGGCGCCCTGCTGGTCTTTATGCCGGGTTACTTCCTGCTGGTGAAACCCCGCCGCCAGAGTGTGCTGGGGGAGCCCATCGCCGCCGTACCAGCTCCTCGGCTCGAGCGCAGGCTGATCGGCGGGGCTGCGCTGTTTGGCATCGGCTGGGGATTGGTGGGTATCTGCCCGGGGCCTGCTCTGAGTCTCATTTCCAGCGGGCAGCCCATGATAGTGTTGTTTATAGCGGCCATGGTGGCCGGGATCTTGCTGTTTGACAGAGGGCTGGCCAGGGTGCTGACCAAGGCGCCAGCTCGGGGAGTGGATAAGGTGCGCCAGTCCCATACCGCCTGATCCCGTGAAGTGACAGATTACGCCAGGGAAGGAGAGTAATGATGGAAAAGATCCGGTTGCTGGGGATCACCTTGTTGGTGATGACATCGCAGGCCATGACATCCCCCCGGGTCCTTGCCGCGGACGGGGAGCCAGAGCCCTTGTTGACAGTGGCGCCACAGCCGGTGACCGACTGGCTGACGCTGGATGGCACCGTCAGTGCCATCAATCAGGGGACGGTGGCGGCCCAGACCAGCGGCCGGGTCTCCCGCATGCTGGTGGATGTAAACGATCAGGTGCAAGCGGGGCAGCCGCTGCTGGAGATCAGCGGCAAGGAGCAGTTTGCCGCCGTCACGGGTGCCGAGGCGCGGCTGGCGCGGGCGCAGGCCCAGCAAGTGGAAGCCGAGCGCCAGCTCGCCCGCTTTCAGGCGCTGATTGCCAAGGGGGTGATCACCCGCGCCCAGCTCGATAATGCCCAGGCGACGGATCGCGCCGCCCGCGCTGAGGTGAATGCTGCCGATGCGGCTCTTACTCAGGCCCGCGAGGCCTACGGTTATACCCGCATTCTGGCTCCCTATGCCGGGGTAGTGACCAAGAGGCTGGTAGAGCTGGGGGAGACTGTCGCCCCCGGTACCCCACTGCTCTCCGGCTTCTCTCTCGACACCTTGCGGGTGGAGGTGGAGTTGCCCCAATCCGCCCTGACGCTGGCTCGTGAGCCTGCGGATGTGCAGGTGCTGCTGCCGGATGGCAAGTCTGTTACTCCGGTCAAATTGACCCGCTTCAACTATGCCGACAGCCAGAGCCACGCCTTCAGGTTGCGCCTCGACTTGCCGCCGCAAACCGCCGGGGTATTGCCCGGCATGTGGCTCAAGGTGCAGCTCAAGCAGGGTGAACGTCAGGTGTTGCAGGTGCCGGAACGCGCCCTGCTGCGGCAAGGGGAATTCAACGGCGTCTATCTGCAGCAGCCCGCTGGCTGGGCTCTGACGCCGGTGCGGGTCGGCCACTGCTTGGCGGGGCAGTGCGAGATCCTGGCCGGTCTGCAAGCCGGTGACAAGCTGGCTCCCGATGGCTGGGCGCAGCAGCAGGAGGTGGCCCATGAGTAGCGAGCTGAACGGCAACAAGGAGAGGCTGGGGCCTGCCGGTCGGCTGGCTGCGCTGTTTCAGGGCTCGGCCATCACCCCGCTGCTGGCACTGGTAGGGCTGCTGCTCGGCCTGTTTGCGGTGCTGGTGACCCCCAAGGAGGAGGAGCCACAGATTGATGTCACCTTCGCTGATGTCTACATTCCCTTCCCGGGAGCCAGCCCGGCTGAAGTGGCCTCTCTCGTCACCACCCCTGCCGAGCAGGTGGTCTCCCAGATAAAGGGCATTGATACCCTCTACTCTTTTTCCCAACCCGATGGCGCCCTGCTGGTGGTGGTGTTCAAGGTAGGGGTGAGCCGCGAGCAGGCCATCGTTGATCTCAACAACCAGCTCGACTCCAACCGCGATAGGCTGCCACAGGGGATCGGAGTCGGTCAGCCACTGGTAAAACCCCGGGGGATCGATGATGTCCCCATCGTCAGTCTGACCTTATGGAGCAAAGAGGGGAGCAAGCAACTGGGGGCACCCGAGCTGACCCGGGTCGCCCATGAGCTGGAGACCGAACTCAAGCGCATTCCCGGTACCCGCGATATTTACACGCTGGGCAGCCAGAGTGCCGTGTTGCGGGTGATGCCGGATCCGGCGGCCCTCAGCGCCCACGGCATCAGCTGGGGCGATCTGAGCCAGCGACTGGCGGCCGCCAATCAGGTGGGCAGCGAGCAGGCCGTGGTGCAGGACAACAGTGAGATCAAGGTGCAGGTGGGGCAGTTCCTGCAAAGTGAGCAGGAGGCTAGAGAGCTGGTGGTGGGGCTGCACGACGGCAAGCCGGTCTATCTGGGGGAGGTGGCCAGGGTCTCTCTGGGTCAGGAGACCCCGACCAAACGCAGCTGGATGGGGCTGGGACAGGCCAGTTATCCGGCGGTGACCCTGGCCATCGGCAAGCAGCCGGGCCAGAACGCGGTCGATGTGGCCAAGCGGGTGGAGGCGCGGGTCGAGAGTCTCAAGAATCGGCTTATTCCTGCCGGGGTCGAGGTGACGGTGACCCGGGACTACGGCGTCACCGCCGAGACCAAATCCAACACCCTGATCGGCAAGCTGATTTTTGCCACCACGGCGGTGGTGCTGCTGGTGCTGGTGAGCATGGGCTGGCGTGAGGCGCTGGTGGTGGGGGTGGCTATCGTCATCACCCTGGCACTGACCCTGTTTGCGAGCTGGGCCTGGGGTTTTACCCTCAACCGGGTGTCGCTGTTTGCGTTGATCTTCTCCATCGGCATTCTGGTGGATGACGCCATAGTCGTGGTGGAGAACATCCACCGTCATCGCGGTTTGGGCAAGGGGGCGCTCAAGGATCTTATTCCGGGGGCGGTGGACGAGGTGGGCGGGCCGACCATACTGGCGACCCTGACCGTGATCGCGGCCCTGCTGCCGATGGCCTTTGTCAGTGGCCTGATGGGCCCCTACATGAGCCCCATCCCCATCAATGCCAGTATGGGGATGCTTATCTCCCTGCTGGTGGCCTTTATCTTCTCCCCCTGGCTGGCCAACCACCTGCTCAAGAGCGAGGCACATGTCGTCCACGGTGAGGCCAAGGCCGGACTCTTCCAGCGGCTGATGACCCCTTTCCTGATCGGTGACGGCGCCAAGCGCGCCAGACGCAAGCTCTGGCTGGCCATCCTGCTGCTGGTAGCGGGTGCCGCCGCCATGCCCATGGTGCAGTGGGTGGTGCTCAAGATGCTCCCCTTTGACAACAAGTCGGAATTCCAGCTGGTGCTCGATATGCCGGAGGGGGCGACCCTGGAGCAGACCGAGCGCACCCTGCTGGCGGTCGGGTGGGAGCTGGCAAAAGTGCCGGAGGTGAAGGATTACCAGATCTATGCCGGCACCGCGGCCCCCATCAACTTCAATGGCCTGGTGCGCCACTACTTTATCCGCAGCGGCGCCAACCTGGGGGATATTCAGGTCAATCTGGTGGACAAGCATGAACGGGATCGCAGCAGCCACCAGATTGCCCAGTCGGTGCGGGCCCCCTTGCAGGCTATCGCCAGTGCGGCAGGGGGCAACCTCAAGGTAGTGGAGGTGCCGCCCGGCCCGCCGGTCTGGTCCCCCATCGTTGCCGAAATCTATGGCCCGACTCAGGCCGCCCGTGAAGCGGCCGCTCGCGCCGTACAGGCCCGCTTCGTGGCCACGGCGGATCTGGTGGACGTGGATATCTATCTGACCGACCCCCAGCCCAAGTGGCGGCTGGTGGTGGATCGCAGCAAGGCGGCTTTGCTCGGGGTCGATCTCGGGGATCTGGTGAGCACCCTCCATGGCGGGGTGGGTTATCAGGATGCCAGCTGGCTACAGGGGCACGGCGCCAAGTATCCGGTGCCGATCCGTATCGAACTGGCTCCCGGTGACAAACGGGAGCTGGCGGGCGTGCTGGCCCTCAAGGTGCGCAGCCAGAGCGGGCTGCTCGTCCGGGTATCAGAGCTGGTGAGTCGCCGTGATGAGGTGGCCCCCAGCTATATCATGCACAAGAACATGCAGCCCATGGTGATGGTGGTGGCCGACATGGGCGGCCATACCGACAGCCCGCTCTACGGCATGTTTGCCGCCGGTGCCGACATCGACCTGCCCCAATATTACGTGCAGCAGCCCGACAAGTTGGGGGAGGTGGCGCTGTTGTGGGACGGGGAGTGGAAGATCACCTACGAGACCTTCCGCGACATGGGGATTGCCTACGGGGTGGGGATGATCCTCATCTATCTGCTGGTGGTGGCCCAGTTCCGCTCCTATCTGGTGCCGCTCATCATCATGGCTCCCATTCCGCTCACCATCATAGGGGTGATGCCGGGCCACGCCCTGCTGGGAGCCCAGTTTACCGCCACCTCGATGATAGGGATGATCGCCCTGGCCGGGATCATCGTACGCAATAGCATCCTGCTGGTGGACTTTATCGAGCAGCAGCGCAGCGCCGGAGTGGCGTTCGAGCAGGCGGTGATCGAAGCGGCGCAGGTACGGGCCAAACCCATCATGCTGACGGCACTGGCGGCGATGATCGGAGCCCTGTTTATCCTCGATGATCCCATCTTCAACGGACTGGCCATCAGCCTGATTTTCGGGATCCTGGTCTCCACTTTGCTCACCCTGGTGGTGATACCCTTGCTCTATTATGCCCTGCTCTCCCGACGCTCATGACGGGAGTCACTAGCGAAAGGATGCGCGATGAAGAGAGGTTGGTTGTGGTGGGGAAGTGGCGCTGTGGTAGCGGTGGCTGCTGTGGCATGGTGGTGGCGACCGCAGCCGACGCCGATCAGGCTGGCTGAGGTCGGGCGGGGGGATGTGCTGGTCACTGTGGTCAACACCCGGGCCGGCACCATCAAGTCGTGTCAGCGGGCCGGACTCAGTCTGCCCGGTGGCGGCGTGGTGGAGCAGATCGCCGTCAAGGCCGGGGAGCGGGTAGCCCGGGGAGATCTGCTGCTGACCCTCTGGAGTGACGATATTCACGCCGATCTCGCCCGGGCCCGCGCCCAGCAGGCGCTCGGCAAGACCCAGCGCGAGGAGCGTTGCAGCGAGGCGGCCTACTACGAGCGGGAGGCCAACCGGCTGGGCACCTTGCTGGCCAAAAACCTCACCTCCCGCACCCTCGCCGAGCAGGCCCAGAATCTGGCCGATACCCGCCGCTATGTCTGTCAGGCATCCCGTCAGCAGGAGCGGGTCGACGAGGCGCAGGTCGCCCAGGTGGAGGCTCGCTTGAGCGAGCGCCGCCTGCTGGCGCCGTTTGCCGGAGTGGTGGCGGAGGTCAACAGCAAGCTGGGTGAATACATGACCCCCTCACCGCCCGGAGTGGCCATGCCCCCGGTTATCGATCTTATCGACGATCGCTGTCTCTATGTTTCAGCCCCCATCGATGAGGTGGATGCTGCCCGCCTCAAGGTGGGCCAGTCAGCCCGGGTGCTGCTCGATGCCATGCCCGGGCGCGATTTTGCCGCCACCGTGACCCGCATCGCCCCCTATGTGAAGGAGCTGGAGAAGCAGGCCCGCACCGTGGAGGTGGAGGCGGCGCTCACTGCCCTGCCCACCGATGTCCCCCTGCTTATTGGCTACAGCGCCGACCTTGAAGTCGAGGTGACCCGCGCCACCGATGTGCTGCGGGTAGCGGCCAGCAGCCGGGCTGACGATGGCAGCGTGCTGCGGCTGGAAGGGGATAAGCTGGTGCGGGTGGTACCCCGCTGGGGTGTGGAGAACTGGAACTGGATTGAGGTGGCCGAGGGGCTCGCCGCCGGTGATCGGCTGGCAGCCCAGCCCGGACAGATTGTCGGGGAGGGCCCTTTCAGTGCCGCCACGGAGCAGACGGATGAGTGATCTCATTCGCCTTGATGCCGTCAGCCGTCGTTTCACTCTGGGGGGGAGCGAAGTGGCCGCCCTCGATCGCGTCTCTCTGCGAGTTGCCGAGGGGGAGTATCTGGCGGTGATGGGCCCCTCTGGCTCCGGTAAATCGACCCTGCTCAATGTGCTGGGGCTGCTGGATCGGCCCGATGAGGGGCGTTACTGGCTGGGAGGGGAGGATACCGCCACCCTGTCAGAGCCGGCGCTGGCCCAGCTGCGCGGCCATCGCATCGGTTTCGTGTTCCAGTCGTTTCACCTCATCTCCCGCCTCACCGCCCGTGAAAACGTCGAGCTGCCGCTGATGCTGTGCGGGATCGCCCCCGCCGAGCGCCATCGCCGAAGCCAGCAGTTGCTGGGGGAGCTGGGGTTGGAAAACCGGGCCGGACACCGCCCTGCCGAACTATCCGGCGGTCAGCGTCAGCGGGTAGCCATCGCCCGGGCCATGGCGATGGCGCCGCGGCTGATCCTGGCCGACGAGCCCACCGGCAATCTCGACTCCCGCTCAGGGGAGGAGGTGATTACCCTGCTGGAGGGACTCAACCAGGAGCAGGGTATTACCTTGGTGGTGGTGACCCACGATCCGCGCCTCGGTGAGCGGGCGGGCAGGCGGATCCTGATGAACGATGGCCGCATCAACATTGATAGCGGCGGTGGCTGAATGCGGCGGCCCGATGTGATCCGCTTTGCCGCCGTGGCCCTGCTGCGCCAGCGTTCACGGGCGCTGGTCTTGATCCTGGCGGTGAGTCTGAGCGTCACCTCGGTGCTGCTGCTCACCGCGCTGGGAGAGGGGGCGAGGCGCTATGTGGCCGACCAGTTCAGTTCCCTTGGCAAGGATCTGCTGGTGATGTTCCCGGGCCGCAAGGAGACCACCGGCGGGCTGCCGCCGGTCACCGGCAACAGTCTGCGGCAGATCACTCTCGATGACATGCACTACCTTGGCCAGCATCAGCCGAACGTGCGGCTGGTGCCGCTGGTGATGGGCTTTGCCGAGGCCAAGCAGGGGGCGCGGCTGCGCCAGACCATGCTGCTTGGCAGCAGCAACGGGCTGCGCGATACCCACGGGCTGGAGCTGCTCTCCGGCCGCTGGCTGCCGGGGGATGCCGCAGAGGATCGCCCGGCCGTTCTGCTCGGGGCCAAGGTGGCCCGTGAGCTGTTCGGTCAGGCCGATCCGGTCGGCCTGTGGCTGCGTTTTGACAATCGCCGCTTTCGGGTGGTGGGGGTCTTCACCAGCCAGAGCAGCAATCTGGGGATGGACATGGCCGAAGCCGCGCTGATCCCGGTCGGTAGCGCCATGCGGCTGTTCAACACCGAGGGGCTGTTTCGGCTGCTGATCCAGCCGCTGGCGGGGCAAGCGGTGCCCCCGCTGGTCAAGCGACTGGAGCAGCTGATGCAATCGCGCCACGGGGTGCTCGATGTGACCGTGGTGCGCCGTGACGCCATGCTGGCCACCTTCTCCACCATTCTCGCGACCCTTACCCTGGCCGTTGCCGGTATCGGCGCCATCAGCCTGCTGGTCTCTGGCATCATGATGATGAATCTGGCGCTGATCAGCACCCGCCAGCGCACCGGCGAGATCGGCCTGCTCAAGGCGCTGGGGGCCGACAGTCGCCAGATCCGCCAGCTGTTTTTGTGGGAGGCGCTGCTGCTAAGCGGCAGTGGCGCACTGTTTGGCACTGTGTTGGGTTATGCCCTGGTTGGCCTCGCCGGAGTGATTTGGCCCGGATTTCCGGCGGCGGTCCCTTTGCTCGCTACTTTCTGCACCATACCGGCGGCCCTGCTGACCGGGCTGTTTTTTAGCTGGCTGCCCGCCTCCCGGGCGGCACGGCAAGATCCGGTCAGCAGCCTGCGCAGCGGGCAGTGGAGCGGTGGCTGATGCGCGCCGCTGATCTGCTGTTCTGGCTCTGGCGCGCCTTGCTGGCGGGGCGCAGTCGCAGCCTGCTGTCGGCGCTCGGCATCGCCATCGGGATCGCCTCGGTGACCCTGCTCACCGGCATCGGCGAGGGGCTCAGGCTCTATCTGCTCGACAGCTTCTCCCAATTTGGCACCCGGTTGATTGCCGTAACCCCGGGCAAGACCGAAACCGCAGGCGGCCCGCCCGGCATCCTCTCCAGCAGCCGTCCCCTGCTGCTGGAGGATGCTGATGCTTTGGCCAGATTGCCGGGGATCGAGGCGGCGCTCCCTGTGGTGCAGGGGCAGGGGGAGGTGCGCAGCCGCGGATTGACCCGCAGCACCGCCATTCTGGGCACAGGTCCGGCGGCGCTCTCAGGCTGGCGGCTCACCCTGGTGCAGGGGCGTTTTCTGCCTGCGGATGACAGTGCCATGCCCCGCGCCTATGCGGTGCTGGGTGCCAAGGTGGCAGCTGAGCTGTTCCCCGGTGGCGATGCACCGGGGAACCTGCTGCGCGCCGGTGATCGCCGTTTTCGGGTGGCCGGGGTGCTGGCGCCCAAGGGGCAGTTTCTCGGCTTTGATCTGGACGACATGATCTATCTGCCCGCCGCCCACGCCCAGGCGCTGTTCAACAAGGAGGGGTTGCAGGAGATCGACGTCATCTATCGCGCCGGGCAGACGGAGGCCGACATCTCCGCCCAGATCCGACGGGTGCTGATCGCCCGCCACGGCGCCGAGGATTTTACCCTCACCTCCCAGCAGGACATGCTGGCCAGCCTCGACAAGATCCTCTCCATCATCAAGCTGGCGGTTGGCGGGCTCGGCATTATCTCGCTGCTGATCGGGGCGGTCGGCATCTTCAGCATCATGAGCATCGCCCAGCAGGAGCGGATCCCCGAAGTGGGCTTACTGATGGCGCTGGGCTGTCCGCGGCGGCGCATTCTATTGCTGTTCCTGCTCGAAGCCGTGGTGCTGGCGCTGCTGGGCGGAGCCATGGGACTGGCCCTGCTCGGCGGGCTCAAGCTGCTGCTCACCCTGCTGGCGGCCGGCTTGCCGCTCACCCTCCATCCTCTCTATCTGCTGCTGGCGCTCGGTTGCAGCGCCCTGGTCGGTCTGCTGGCTGGGGTCGCTCCTGCGCTGCGGGCGGTTCGTCTCGATCCCGTGGTAGCCCTGCGGGGTGACTAGGTCGCCCTTTCAGCAAGAGGCGCGTTACGCTCGGGTCTGAGCAGAGGGGGACTAGGCGACCACCTCCGCAACCGACAGGCTGCGCTCTGATCTGAACAGGGGAAAGTAGCGGCGATCGGCCTGACTCATGTGGCCGACCACCAGCTCCTGAATGATGAAGTTGAGCAACTCGTCGTTGCCCAGAGTCCCCGCTTTGGCAGCGTGCAGCAGCTGGCCTGCTTTGTTGAGCAGGCGCTGGTGATCCTGACGGTGGCTGACGAGTTCCTGATAGTCGATCTCCGCCAGCATCTGCTCTTCAAAGGCGAAGTGGTGACGAGCCATTTCGAACAGGCTCTCCAGACTCTCCAGAAACGGGGCCGGATCCTCGTGCTGATCTTTCATCCGCTCCAGCAGCCGGTTGGTCAATACGAAGAGCTGGCGATGCTCGGCATCGATGCGCGGGTGACCGCACTCGTGGCCGGGTTGCCACAGCAGGGCGCCCTGCTCGGGATCAAGGCCTTCGGTATAGAGGCAGACCCGGCCGCGGCCGCGATTCTTCGCCTGATACATGGCCTGATCGGCGTGGTGCATCAGGGTTTTGGCATCCTCGCCGTGCTCCGGATAGAGAGCGATCCCGATACTGCTGGAGATGCGCAGCTCCTGCCCCTCCAGCTGGAACGGATGGCGCAGCTGCTGGTGCAGCGTGTCGGCCACCGCCAGCACTTCGTCGCCACTCTCCGGCAGCAAGATAACGAACTCGTCGCCCCCCAGCCGTGCCACCAGATCCTGTTTGCGCACGCAGTGGCTCATCCGCTCGGCCACCATATTGAGCAGAATATCCCCGGTCTCATGACCGAAGGTGTCGTTGATCGGCTTGAAGTGATCGAGATCGATAAACATCAGCGCCAGCGGACGGGGCGTCTCCTGCTCCATCAGCTCCTTGAGCCGTTGCTGCAGCAAGCGGCGATTGGGCAGCCCGGTGAGGGGATCGTAGAAGGCGAGGCGGCGCATCATCTCCTCCCGCGCTGCCCGCTCGGTGATATCCCGGGTGACCCCGAGGATCGCCTCCGGCTGGGCATTGTGGTTGCCATGGAGGGTGGTGATGGTCTCGGTCGCCACCAGATGGCCATCCTTGTGGCGCAGCTGGGTGCGAATGACCCGGCGGGTCTGGTCATGTTCTCCCCGCTGCCAGGCCTCCAGGGTGGCAGAGATCTCCTCGCGCAGCAGTTGCCTTGAGGCATCCGGCAGCAGCTGTTTGAGGGGCAGGGCAAACAGCTCGGGGGCCTCGTAGCCGCTCAGGGGGGCGATGGCCGGGCTGACATAGCGAAAGCGCAAGCTGGCGGCATCCATGGTCCAGATCACATCGGCACTGTTCTCCGCCACGAAGCGGTAGTGTTGCTCGCTCTGGGCCAGTTCACGGGTCAGCCGCTGGCGATCCCGCGCCTCCTCGCGCAGGCGCAGATAGAGGTGCAAGAAGATGCCGAGTAGGGTCATCAGGGTAAAGGTGATGAGCATGGCCACCGCCACGCTCTTGTCGAGCAGTTGCCGTTGCTGGCGCAGCCGCTCCTGCGCCGGGTCGTAGATAAAGCGGTCGAGGTTGGGCAATACCGTGAGCATGCCCGCCTCCAGATAGGTTTTGGCGATCTGCAGCCAGCGCTCCTGCTGCATGTAGCCAGGTTCGATAAGGTCGGGCTGCATCAGCTCTCTGGTTTCGCGAGCCTCGAACTCCAGCTGTTCACGGCCAGCCCCGGTCGGGTACTGCTCCATGATGAGGTTGATCATCTCTTCGGGGTGGTCCATCGCATAGCGCCACCCCTTGAGGCTGGCCTGCTGGAAGGCGTAGACCCGATCCTGTCGGGTGATCAGCTCCCGCTCGGAGGTAAACAGGTTGTCGCCGTAGAAGTCGAAGTCGATGGTGCGCGGACTGAAGACCCGATAGGGGATGCCTCTTTGCTGCAGATAGAAGGGTTCGGTAGTGCTGTAGGCGCTGATGGCATCCACCTTGCCCGCCAGCAGTGCCTCTATCCCCTGTTTGTAGGGAAGGGTGACCCAGTCGCGGCTGCGGGTATGGTGGGAAAGGTAGGTCAGCAGCTCGTTGGAGCCCGGCTCCAGCATCAGTCGCTTGTTGGCCAGATCGGCCGGGTTACGAATATCTGGCCTATCCAGCGTGAGCAGAACCAGCGGCGAGTGCTGCAGCAGGGCGGCGAGCACCACCACCGGACGACCGGCAGCCCGATCCAGCAGCAGATCACTGCCGCTGATGCCAAACTGGGCCTTTCCCGAGATCACCTCGCTGACCACATCGGTGCGGGAGTCCGCTTCGCGCAGGGTGACATGCAGACCGGCCTCCCGATAAAATCCTTTGGCGATAGCCGCGTAGTAACCGGCAAACTGGAACTGGTGTTGCCACGGCAACTGGACGATGACCTGCTCGCCGGCTCGCACTGGGGGAGAGGTCAGGGTCGCGATGACCATACCGACCAGCATTGGCAGAAACCAGCTGAGGGGCTGGCGGGGGGCTGCGTTCTCCGTCATACAACGTTTCTCTCGGGAGCGGTGTCTAGGCTAGATTCAAGCAATTTTGTGTCACCTGCAAGGGGAGAAAAGGCGTTTGCAATGGGGTATAGGGGGATTGGAAAGTCATTTTTGTGTCGTTCATCACACGGGATGGATACATGCCGTTTTTTTGCAAGTTATGTGACCAATAAGAGAGTCATATGGCCTATCGAAGTGGTCGCATTCTAGCCACTTTTTCCCGTCTTTATTGTTATCATTGTGGCTAAACTGCATTTTTTCCGTGGTTGCACGTCAAGTTGTGTCGTTATATCAATAGATACTTTTATGGGGCTGTCAGGTGTGACGCAAATGTATCGCGGCTGCTGCGCACCGGTTAATGTGCAACGGCTCAGTGATGGTACCCCGTCAGTGTTATCATGCTGCCCCCAGTTCCGGATAAGGTCTTTTTATGTCCCGCTTGCGTCTGCTTGTCTCCGACTCTCACGATCCCCTGTTCAATCTGGCCGTTGAGGAGTGCATCTTCCGCCAGATGGACCCCGGTCAGCGGGTGCTGTTCCTCTGGCGCAACGCCAATACCGTGGTGATCGGTCGTGCCCAGAATCCGTGGAAGGAGTGCAACACCCGCCGCATGGAAGAAGACGGGGTGACCCTGGCGCGTCGCAGCAGCGGTGGCGGCGCCGTGTTCCACGACCTTGGCAACAGCTGCTTCACCTTCATGGCGGGCAAGCCGGAGTATGACAAGAGTGTCTCCACCGCCATCGTGCTGGACGGGCTCAAACGATTGGGGATCGAGGCCTTTGCCTCCGGTCGCAACGATCTGCTGGTGGCCACCCTGGATGGGGAGCGCAAAGTGTCCGGGTCGGCCTATCGGGAGACCCTGGATCGCGGTTTTCACCACGGCACCCTGCTGCTGGATGCCGATCTCGGCCGCCTTGCCAACTACCTTAACCCCGACCCCAAGAAGCTGGCGGCCAAGGGGATCACCTCGGTGCGCAGCCGGGTAGCCAATCTGTGCGAACTGCTGCCGGGGATCGACCATCGACAGATGAGCGAGGCGCTGCAGGAAGCCTTCTTCCACCATTACGGCGCGCGAGTTGAGCCCGAGCATATCTCCCCCGAGCAGATGCCGGATCTGCCGGGCTTTGCCGAGACCTTCGCCCGCCAGCGCAGCTGGGAGTGGAACTATGGCCATGCCCCGGCCTTCAGCCATCTGCTGGAGGAGCGGTTCAGCTGGGGCGGGGTGGAGTTGCACTTTGATGTGGAGAAAGGGGTCATCACCCGGGCGCAGCTCTTTAGCGATACTCTGGAGCCGGCCCCGTTTGATCGGCTGGCGGCCGAACTGGCGGGTTGCGGCTATCGACCGGACGCTGTTGCCGCGTGCTTGCAGCCCTGGCTGGCGGCCTTCCCACAGCAGCAGAGCGAGCTGGCGGAGTTTGCCGAGTGGCTGTTGACCTCCCTGCGTTGAGGGGGCGCTGCGCGGATGGCAGTCCGGTAGTGAGGGCGCTGTCAGCCAGGATGGGAGCAAGATCACGAAATATAAAGAGGCGCCTCAAAGGCGCCTTTTTGCCAGCCCTTGTTATGGCTGATACATGACAAAAAGTAGGGTAGGCCATTAGATATTGTCACTGTTGGCCCCGCTGGTACAGGGGTATAACGGCCGCACATTTGCTGTACTAATGGTATAAAAATGAGTGACTTAGTTTATCTGCAAGACGAAAGTGTCAATGCCGTCCACCCCGATTTTTCCGCCCGTTTCGCCACCATCAAAGCCAACTTTTTCTCGCGCAATCCCGATCTCTGGCCCGTTTTTCGCGAACCCGGATTTGCCACCCTCAACGAATTTCGGGCCCGTGGCCTGGCCCCCGATGCCCGTTTGAATGCCTGGCCTGATGGCCGTGCCCGCCTGGCCGATCTTTGCGAGACCATGCCGGTGCCCGCCACCATGCGCACCCCGGGCGAGCCGATGGCCGAGCTGTTGTTTGCTGCCGCTTTGTCGAAGGATTGGGAGAACCCCTCCAGCGTCGAGAACGTCATCACCATGTCAGCGGATCCCGCCATTTACGGCGCCCAGCTGGGCATTCTGGCCAACCCCAATCTGGTCTACTCCGAATACGCCGGGGTCGCCGAGGAGCTGGAGAAGAAGGTGGTGCGCCAGATTGCGCTGCTGGCAGGCTATGACCCCGAGCGGGCCACCGGCATCTTCACCCAGGGGGGGACCTTCTGTAACCTCTATGGCTACTTGCTCGGCATTCGCAAAACCTTGCCGGAGGCCAAGCACAAGGGGCTAGGCCACTATCAGGATTACCGCATCATCAACTCCCAGGGTGGTCACTACTCCAACATCACCAACCTCTCCCTGCTCGGGGTCGACATCGAGAACAAGACCATCCGCATTCAGGTCGGCGAGAACAATGACATCGATCTCGACCACCTCGAGCGCACCCTGACCGCCTGTTTTGCCCTGAAACACGTGGTGCCCACCATCATGCTCACCATGGGCACCACCGACACCTTCGGGGTGGATCAGGTGAAACCCGTGTTCGAGCTGCGCAATCGCCTCTGCGAGCAGTTCGAGGTGGCGGTCAAACCTCACATCCACGTCGATGCCGCCATAGGCTGGTCGATGATCTTCTTCCTGGGTTACGACTTTGCCGCCAACCCGCTCGCCATCAACAGCGCCACTCTGGCGGGGATCGAGCGTAACGTGGCGCGCTTTGCCGAGCTGAAATATGCCGACTCTTTCACCGTCGACTTCCAGAAGTGGGGCTATGTGCCCTACACCTCCAGTCTGGTGATGATCAAGGAGCAGGATGACCTCAAGGCGATGGAGAATGACCCGGAGAACTTCTCCTACTTCGAGCGGGACATTCAGGGCCAGACCCACCTGCAATCCACCATCGAGTGCTCCCGCGGCGCGAGTGGTCTGTTCGGTGCCTATGCGGCGCTCAACTACATGGGAGTGGAGGGTTATCGCATCGTGCTGGCCCACTGCCTGCAAAACGCCAACTACTTCCGCTTCCGGTTAAGCCAGCTCGGCAACGTCAAGCTGGTGGCCCAGGAGAACCAGGGGCCCAGTGTCGGCTTCAAGATCTACAACCCAGAGTGGGTACAGGACCCCGAGGCGGAGTTCGCCTTCGAGCTGGCCCGCTCCAGCGATCCCGCCTACAAGGCGCGCCTGCAGCGCAACACCGACTATCACCGCAGCCTGTTCAAGGGGCGCGGCAAGGTGGGGCTCTACACCAACTGGGTGGAGGCGGTGGCCCATTCCGACTATGACGCACGTGGCAAATACTCCTACATCGCAGGGGAGAAGGCGGTCTTTATGAATCCTGCCTGCACCCGCGAGCAGATCGACGCCTTTATCGACCATATTCGCGGTTGATGGATGTTGCCCTGACAGCCGAGCGCAGCCTGTTATGGCAAGAAGCGGTCAGGGTACCTCGCCAACAGATAAACAAAGGGCAAGCCAATTGGCTTGCCCTGCTGTTTTTACAGCACTGTGCGTAATCAGTGGGGAAGGCCGGGTTCAGAGGGTCAGCAACTGCTCGTTTTCGACAATTTCGCACCCGGCGGGCAGTTTCGAGAGGGCGATCATGGCGCGAGCCACCTGACTGGCCTCGATGGCGCGCCAGCGGGCAAACTTGCCAACCAGCAGGGGCCGAAACAGCGGGTAGATGGTCTGAAAGATCTGCTCCGAGCGGCGCGGCGGTTGCCTATCCCCCAGTAGCATGGCTGGCCGCACGATGGCGAGCCGCGGCCAGGATTGGGCCAGCAGGGCCTGCTCCATCTCCCCCTTGGTACGAGGATAGAGAGCCGGGGAAGATGCGTTAGCCCCCATGCTCGAGACCACGATGAGCCGTTGACAACCGTGGCGGCGGGCCAGATCGGCAAAGGCGATCACATAGTCGAGATCGACCCGGCGAAACGCCTCGGCAGAGCCCGCCTCCCTACGGGTGGTGCCGAGGGCACAGAAGGCGATATCCACCGGGCGGGAGAGGGTGACGCTGGCCAGATCATCAAAATTGACCGGCAGCCAGTGGTGCGCCTCCTTGCCCGGCTTGCGACAGAGCAGGGTCAGTTCATGTTCGGCAGGCAGTTGCTGCACCAGTTCGCGACCGATCAGGCCGCTGGCTCCGGCAATCAGGATCCGGCTCATGGGGATTCTCCCTGTGTCATTCGATGGTGTTGATGCCATGGTGGCTGCTCATCAGCATCAGGCAATTTGCGAGCAGCTGCAATGGGGAGGAATGACTCAGTGTTGTCGGGCAGGATGAATTACGCGGGGCTGGATAAAACAAAACCGGCGCGAGGCCGGTTTTGCGGGATATCAGAGCGGGGTATTGAAAGCTGCTGGCAGCGGGAAGTCACCCGTCACTGTGGTCAGCCTGTCGTTGGCGAAGGTGACAGTGAGCTCTTTGCGCTCCTTGTCGCCGTGGCCCGGCTGGAATTCATAGAGGTAGTACCAGGTGTTGGGGTCAAAGCCGTCACGCAACATGGGGGTTCCCAGTACATAGCTGACCTGCTCGCGGGTCATCCCCTGGCGCAGTTTGTCGACCTGTTTTTGTTCCACATAGTTGCCCTGGGGAATATCGATACGATAGACCAGGCTGCAACCGGAGAGGGTGAGGGCGGTCAAAGCCGCGGCAATCAGGTGTTTCATCCGCATATCGAGTTCAGATCATCCATTCAAGTCTTTTTACGCTGGCCGAATCATACCTACTCCCTTGGCGGAAGTAAAAAGCCAAGGCAAAAATAGCCAAAGGGAGTTACCTCCCTTTGGCCTGCACTGCATCATTCACTGTGGCTAGGGATTGGCCTGACGAGCCTAAGCATAGGTGCACCATAACGGCCGTCATTAAACACTTCATGTGATGGTGCGAACTCAAGGTAGTTGTATCCATCCCCGGAGGAACTGTCAGAAATAAACTTGAGCATGGTTAAGGTATTGCTTTGCTCGGCTAGCTTGTTGCAAGCCTGTGTTTGCTCTTCGGTCAGCGCATCAAATCTGGCTTCGCACGCACGCTGTTTGAGAGCTTCAGTGTCTGCGGCCAGCTGAGGGTCTGGAAAGCCCACTGCGCTGTAGGTAGCAGGTTGGCACTGAGGGTTGTAGAGGGTAAACAGCTCCTTGATGTCTGGGGCCCGCCAAGGGTGTGCAGGGGAGCCAAGCCGGTCGTTGGCCTGCATGATGATGGTCATCAATGGGTTGTCGCTCAGGCTTGCTCTGCTGTTGATCACCTCAGGCATGCCCTCGCAGCCAGAGCCATTACCACTGACTTGTTGACCGTAGGGGCAGTAGAGCCACTGCAGACCGGTGGCTATGTCGTTGACCACCTGCAGCTTGCCTTCGGCCGTGTCGATCAGTTCGCTAACGAAACGGGTACCATCGTCCTGATAGCCAGGCAGGCATTCACGGGCCTGGCTTGCTGCCGGCAACAGGACGGCAGCAAGCAATAAGGGGAAGAGAGAGTTGTGCATTTTATTCTCCTGTGACCTTGAAGCCATCGCTCACCAGCATGACGTAGTGGGGTTGATACTGGCGGGCAATGCCGCCGCGTAGATATTTATCCGGGCGAACCTTGTAAGCATCTGGCCCCCCGTCATCTTTGTCCCAGGTGCCGATGGGGCGACTGACCGGCATCACATCCGAGGTCCAGAAGCCGTAGAAGATCCCCTCCAGCTCCTGCCATTTGCCATAGGTGTATTGCAAACCTGAATAGAGCGGGAAGTAGCGGGTGTCGAGGGCAATGGGGTTATCCCGGGTCAGGGTCATGATGCCGTAGAACTCCTGCTGGCTGGGGGCGCGCCAGTTGGAGAGGCCGCATAGCTTGCTCTGGTTGACCTGGCTTATCTGGCGTTTCAGGTTGCAGCGGCTGCGGTCACTGGCCAGAGCACCACTTTGCGGGTCATAGCAGCTGCCGTTGAAGGCGTTGTTGCTCTGGATATCGTCATAGGCAAACAGGCTTTTGTCATCGTGCAGGGAAGATTCGCCATCCTTGTGTTGTACCTTGGTCTCCCACACCAGCCCACTCAGGGCGTCGGCCACGCAGGCAAACGGCATCTGTTTGTAGGAGAGATCCTGGCGTGGCAGCGGTTCTCCCCGGTTGTCCAGCTTGATGTAGCGAGCGCCGAGCACTCCATCCAGATTGCTGTTGACCGCTTGTCCACTCAAGGGATCGCAGCGGCTATCCAGGTCCCGGCCACGCTTGCCATCATCTAGTCCCATGCTGTGGGTGATACGGGTATCGGCCACATGCAACTGCCCGGCTCGGTAGGTCAGTGGGGCACTGATGGTGCCACCCTCGCTCATCACTCTTATCTGGTAGTTCTGATAGTGAGGGAGACCCTTGAGGGTGATGCGAGTCTGCTGGCTGATGTTTTGCTGTTCGGCGTTTTCAATATGTTCAAACGGGGTTTTCCCCCAGCCAATTCGATATTGACTCACCCCCTCCTGGGGTTGCCAGCCGAGGGTGACCCAGTGGCTGCCATCCTGATCACGGCCCTGGCCCAGAATAGCCAGGCCGATCACTTGATCTGACAACACCTCACGCTGACAGACAGGGGATATGGGGCTGTTGGGGTAGGGGGTGAGCCAGCTACCCGCTGTGCTGGTTCCGGGATAGAGAAGAGCATCGCTTTCCGAGTTGCGGATCAGACCGGTCGCCGCCTTGATGATGTGGGAGATGTTCTTGTCTGGATTGGCATTCAACAGGGGGCCCAGCCCGCTATTGTCGGCGATGGTGGTTTCCAGTTTGAACAGGTCCGGTATCTGATTGTTGCGGGACACGGTTGAATATTCATTGGCCATGTTGATCTCCAGCCAGCTCAGCAGTTGCTGGCGAAAATCAGTGCCCTCGATCAGGTTGACAGGTTGCTGCCAGAGCTCCCCCTCGGTCTGCAGGGCAACCATGGCTGCCAGTAGCTCAACCTGATGCCTCGGTAGTGCCTTGAGTTTTTGATCCAGCTCCGCCAGGGTCCAGGCTTGCCAGTCCAGGAAAGAGCCCATGCCGGCACTGAGTGTGGTTTTGAGCAGCAGAGCCCACTGCGCCGTGGTGGTATAGCCCACATTGAGGCGCGGATATTCGTTGGCGCCGAGCATGCCATCGCGATTCTCATCGCGCTTGACCAGCTCGCAGAAAGAGCCGAGCACCGAGCGCAGTTCCACCTCACTCTTGGCATCCTGTACCACCAGGGTCAGGGTGTCTTCCATCAGATCATCACTGGTCTCGCTGCTGCCCGGTTTGCAACTGGCGAAGCTGTTGTTGAGGTCAGCGAGCGTGAGAGTGATGCTGTACTGGTTGCCCTGCTTGATGGGAAGAGACTCTTGCATCCGACCACTCTGGGCCATTACCGCAAGCCGTTGTGGCCGAATGGGGCGTTCGGGTTTGAAATAGTGGGCATTGAGCCCATCGTGGTTGGGTTTGGCACCGATCTCTACCGATACCGATGCTTCGCTCAGACGAGAGGGGAATTGTCCCAGCAAGGTCAGTTTGCGCTGTGGGTAGAAGGTGGTGAGCAGCTGGTAGGTCGCTGTGCGGGTATCCAGTTTCTCCATGGCAGCGAGGGCATCGTTCAGCCGGGCTTCGGCGTCGTCAGGTAATGTTGTGCCTTGGCTGGTGGTCAGTGTCGTCAGGTGTTCAAGCAGGGTGGATGTCGGGTTGGACTGTTGCTGGCTGACCAGTGCAGTTGCCAGTGTACTGAGTTGCTGGACCGGCAGCGGCATATCGCCGTTCAGGGTCAACTGCAGCAAGGCGGTGAGATCTCGGGCAAAACGGTGATTGAGATGAGGGTCACTGAAGAGCTGGCCAGAGACATCCTGTTTTCCCTCCTGCTTTTGCAGCGCCGCCATGATGCTCTGATATGCCAGCGGCGTGGGGGAGAGGTGCAGGCGAGGACTCTCTTTCTCGGTGATGATGCCATCCCCGTTTTGATCCTGTTTGAGCAGTTGTGTCAGCGTAGGCAATTCACTGCTGAGGGATAGCGCGCTGTTCTGACGGTGGCTGGCGACGAGGCGCAGCGCCTTGTCTTGTGGCCATTGGCTCAATTTCAGTTTGAAGCCGAAACTGCCATCAGCCTGAGCGCTCTGGGTGACGCAGACCTTGTCGGCACAGAGCTGAATATCAAATTGTCCACCCTGTTCGTGAGTCAGCGGCAGTGCGCCGGCCAGATCCAGCGAAGTGGGTGGGGCGGGCGGTGTCGTCTCCGTTGTTGGTTGGCCCGATTGGTCTGGTGCAGTTGTTCCCGAGCCGCTACCTGAGCTTCCTCCGCTGCTACTGCTGGTGCTTCCTCCGCTGGCAGTACCTCCCGCAGTGCCCGGGTTGTTGCCACTTCCGCTATCCGGTGTGGTGGGTTGCTGGTTGCTACCGCTTCCTCCGCTGTTGCTTGCGTTATTTCCCGCCTGCTCGGGGCTGCCCAGCTCTGCCTTGCATGCCAGCAATGTGGCGCAGCAAAGGAGCAATAGCAGTAGTTTCGTTGTCCTGAACACGTTCGACTCCGTTATTGTTGTTTAGATTATTAATCTGCCAAGTCCGGCTTTTAGCGCGTAAATGAAACACATTGCAGATGCTTTCGCTGTTAACTCCGTTAAATTGGCAAATTCACTCTGCGAATTATTTCATTTTTTGATAATGATATTGATTCTCGTTTGTGATCTCAATATCATCTTGTCGTTGTTTAATTTCAGGCATAAAAAAACAGGGACAAAAAATGACGATGCGAGTTTGGGATTACCTTCGTGACTACCTGAAGGATGAAAGCGGTGCCACGGCCATTGAGTACGGCATCTTGGCTGCCGGGTTGGCGGCCGGGATCCTGGCCATATTTGGCTCGGACGGGATCTTCATTACGGCGTTGAAAGAGAAGTTCACCGCTATCGTTGCCGGGTTGAATATGGACGCGGCTGGCAAGTGATGGCGTGGGGGCAATGGCTCGCCATACTGATGGCCTGCTGGTGTCTGGTCAGTGATCTGTTCGAACGGCGGATCCCCAATCTGGCGGTGCTGGTACTGGCTCTCTGGGTTGGCTGGTTGTTGCCGTTCAATCCGCTGTCACTGGTGTTGGCCATACTGACCTTGCTGTTGGGGCTGGTTGCCTATCACCGAGGCTGGTGTGGCGCCGGGGACAGTAAGTTGCTGGCGGTCTGCCTCTATGGGGCAGGCGAGCAATGGCCCGAATTATTGCTGATGATGGCGTTCTCCGGTGGCCTGCTCAGCCTGGTGTGTTTGATCCATAGCCGCCTGCGCCCTTCACCCAATCCAACTACTGTGCCTTATGGGGTTGCCATCCTCTGGGCGACAGCTCTGACCACACCTCTATTTATGTAGTCACACCTTATGAAGAAATTCTTTTTGCTTATCGCTGCACTGCTGGTGCTGGCGGCGATGCTGGCTACCTTGTGGCCAGCTGAACCTGCGCCGCAGAGCGGTACGTCCTCACAGGATCCGCCAGCAGAATCGTTGGCGCCGGATCGGGTGGCCCAAGTGTTGGTTGCCACCCATCGGGTGCAGGCCGGTTCTTTCATCCATCCCGAAGATCTGGGCTGGCAAGCCCTTCCCGAAGCCGAAGAGAGGAACCTGCCGGGTCTATTTCTGTTTGGTTTTACCGATACCAAGGTCCTTAAGGGGAGTCTGGTGACCCGCACGCTGGAGGCGGGCCAGATAGTCTCTGCCGATGATTTGGTTCGTCCCGAGCAGAGTCACTATCTCTCCGCCATGATGGCGCCGGGCATGCGAGCGGTGACCCTGGCGTTGGGGAGGGAGGCGGCCAGCCACGGCCTGATCCGGCCCGGTAACCGGGTGGATGTGATCCTCACCAGCAAGCATGCGCGTCAACACAATGCCCAAGGGGCAGAGGTAACCAGCAATCAGTCGGCCGAGATCATTCTGACCGATATCAAGCTGCTAGCCATCGACGCCCAGGTGACCGATATCGCCGCGCTCAACGGCAATCCTGCGGCACAGGATAATTTCGACCAGGTTGCCGTCACCTTCGAGTTGCCCCCTCGGGCGGCAGCACGCTTGTTGCTGGCACATCGCTTGGGAGAGCTGGCTCTGGTGCTGCGTTCGGCACAGAGCGCACCGGCGGGCAGCCCTGCGATGGCGCTGCCGGAGGGGAGTCTGATATGGGCTGAACAGGTCGCTCGCGGCCAGAACCCGAGAGCCATTCCAGGTCATGGGGTCAAGATCAGTTATGGCGACGGCAACGACCGAACCCGCCAACCCTAATCAACACAGAAAGGAAATGATGTTGCGAACATTTGCCATATTGCTCGCCATGCTGCCGCTCTGGGCCGCAGCCGCCGAGAGCCTGACGCTCACTCCCGAGCAATCCACCCTGCTCAATTTTGATGAACCTGTGCTGGATGCCTTTGTGGCCAATTCGGAGTTGGTCAGAGTGCACAGTCCCTCTGATCAGCAGTTGCTGATCTATGGCCGCAAGGTGGGAAACACCGATCTGGTGGTGACTGCCCTCGATGGCCGAACCCTGGGTCACTATCGGGTAACCGTAGCCGCTGATCTCGCACCGCTTGAACAGCTGGCCCGTCAGCATTTCCCCCAGAGTCGACTCACCTTTAGCGAGTCGGGCGGTGCCATCGTAGTGGCAGGAGAGGTGACCAGCCCGCTGCAGGCGCATGAAATCCTCAGCATGGTGGAAGGCTTTGCCAAGGGACTGCAACCGCAATCCGTCGCCCAGAGTACAGTGATGGCCTCTTCGCCTCAGGCGGGTAATCAGGATGAAGGTGCCGCTGTCGCCGGTGGGGGCAGCGGTCAGTACGCCAATGTCATCAACCAGCTGCGACTGGCCGGATCGGATCAAATCAACATATCGGTGCGCATCGTCGAGATGCAGCGTACTACCAGTGAACAGCTTGGGCTGCGCTGGAGCGCGATGGGGGAGTATCTGCAGTTGGGTGTCTCGCCGGGTAACCGTTTCCCTAAGCCGCTGGAGCGAGGCAGCTGGAGCGGCAAGAAAGATGTGGTCTACATCAACGCCATCATCGATGCGCTGGTGGAAAACAGCCTGGTCAATGTATTGGCCGAGCCCAACCTGACGGCCAAATCGGGAGAGGCTGCGACCTTTATGTCCGGCGGTGAGTTCCCCTTTCCGGTTGGCAACGGCGATAACGGTCCCGAGATTGAGTTCAAGAAGTTCGGCATCTCGCTGGAGCTGACGCCGACCCTGCTGGACAACAATCGCATCAGCCTGACGGTCTCCCCGGAAGTATCGACCCTGAGCCGGGAGAACAGCGTCACCATTGCCGGGGTCGTGGTACCGGGTATCGAGACGCGTCGTACCACCACCACCATCGAGCTGGCTGACGGCCAGAGCTTTGCGCTGGCAGGTTTGGTGCGCAGCCATCGCAACCAGAATAACGAAGCACTGCCCTTCCTGGGAGAGATCCCCGGGCTGGCCCCCTTCTTTGGCAGCAACAGCTTCAAAAATCAGGAGAGCGAGCTGGTGATCATCGCCACCGCCCGTCTGGTGCAGCCCACCAGCGATCCCCTTTCCCTGTCGACGCCGCTGGATCACTACCGGGCTCCGAGTCGTTTCGAGCGACTGTTCTTCACCGACATGGGGTCAACCCAATTGCCGGCGGCGCAGACAACCCGCCTGTTCGGCAACTATGGCTACAGCTACTGAGGAGGATGACCATGTTGAAAGAGACGCTGTTGCTGGCCATGACGTTGCCGTTACTGGCTTGTACCACCCCACCTCCGGCTGCCCCTCTCAAGGATCAGTTGCAATTCCGGGTTGCCCCGTCGCAGTTGCAACAGCAGTTGCAATGGCAACTGGCCCCTTTGGCCAATAGGCTGGAGGCGGGCACCATCACGCTGCAGATCAGCGGGCCGCAGCCAGCAAGCCATGCGCCAACGCCGGAGGCGCTGCGCCAGCAGATGGCTCAGTGGCTGGCGCTCGATACCCGGCTCATCTTCACCCCGACCGGGCAAGGTGACTATCAGGTGTTACTCGATGCCACCTTGCAGCCGGATAGCTGCCGTTATGCCAGAGGCGGGGCGTCAGCCCCTGCCAGCGCCTGTCTGGTGCTGCGCAATCAATATCGTGCCCAAAGCCGTGGCGAGCACTGGGCTCGTGGTGCCCGTTATGACGGCAGTGGTAGCGCCCTCGATGCCGGCGCGGTACAGCGCCTCTATCAGGGCAAGGCCAAATCGGCCAAGAAACAGCAGACGACCGGGGAGTAAGTCATGAGTGAACAAGCCAAACGGCTGGTGGCCGTGACGCGTCAGCCAGCCTTGAGTGCCGGGGTCGAGCGGGTGATGGCCGGATTGAGCGATGTGGAGCAACTGCAGCTGACGGGCTCTCTGGCGGAGGCCAGAGCGCACTGTCTGGCTCACGGTGCGCCCGATATCCTGCTGGTGGAGGTGGAAAATCAGCAGACGCTGGCGGCCGATCTGGCGGCGCTTGCCGAATGTTGTCCACCCCAGATGCGGCTGGTGCTGCTGGGGGAGCGGGGAGATGTCGCCCTGTTTCGCTGGTTGATCTCGGTGGGGGTGGATGATTACTACCCGGCGCCGCTGGATCCTGATGCGCTTCGTGCAGGTCTGCTGCGTCTGCTGGGGGTGCCGCTGGTGACCTCCTTGCGTAAAGGGAGAGTGATCTGTGTCGTGGGGGCCGCGGGCGGTGTCGGCACCAGTACCGTCTGCGCCAATCTGGCACTGGAGCTGGCAGAGCAGCATCACCGTCAGGTGGCCCTGCTGGATCTCAATCTTTATCACAGCCGTCACCCCATTTTGCTGGGCAGCGACTATGCCCCGCCCGGCGAGCAGTGGTGGCAGGCGACCGATCGGTTAGATGGCACCTTGCTGGCCCACACCGCTCATCAACTCGGGTCACGGTTGTTCCTTTTCTATGACGAGGGCGCTGAGCTGGTGCTCGGCGCCGAGCAGCTGGTGGCCGCGGTCAATGTGATGGCGGAGCACTACAGCACCCTCATTATCGATGTGCCGGACCTGCGCAGCCATGGGTTACGCGCCTTGCTGCAAGAGGCAGATGTGGTGATCTGGTTGCACGATTTCAGTCTGGGGGCATTGCGACTGCTGGGGAACTTGCCCAAAGGAGGGCAGGCTCAACGTCACCTGCTGGTAGGCAACCATTGCCGCGGCAAGGAGGGGCGAGTGCCCGCCGCAGAGCTGGAGCGGGTCTGTGGTCAACCTCATGCAGCCGTATTGCCTTATGACCACGGCGCCTTTGTGCGAGCCGAGCGGGCCGGTATGGCGCTTATCAAGCAAAAAAGCAAACTGGCCCGAGCAATCAAGTGGCTGGCAGCCGAGCTGGTTGGCACTCAACCAGCGGGACGCCGCCGGGGAGGATTGCGCTGATGTTCGGACAAGCCAGCAATCGGCAGCCGCCGGTACAAGGGGCGCTGCTGACCATGTCTGAGGCCGCGCGCGAGGCGTTTTACGAGCTGGTGGAGCCTTCGGTGGCCGCCACCTTGCCCCGTGATGCATTGCTGGAGCGGGTCGCCAATGCTCTCGATCAGCTCTCGAGCCGCCGCATGCTCCCTTACAACCGTCAGGAGTTGCTCCTGCTGGGGCGGCAACTGGTGGACGAGATGGTGGGGGTCGGGCCGCTGCAACCCCTGCTCGATGATCCCGAGGTGTCGGACATTCTGGTCAATGGTCCGGACAAGGTCTATGTGGAGCGGCACGGCAAGCTGGTGTTATCGGGGGTGCGCTTTCGCGACCGTCAGCATGTGTTCAATGTGGCGCAGCGGATCGTCAATGCGGTGGGACGGCGGGTGGATGAGTCTACCCCCATGGTGGATGCCCGTCTGGCCGATGGCAGCCGGGTTAACGTCATTGCACCGCCAATCGCCCTGTGCGGCACTTCCATCTCCATTCGTAAATTCCCGAGTAGCCGCCTGACGTTGGCTCATCTGGTGGAGAAAGGGGCCTTGTCGGACGCCATGGCCCGCTTTCTCGGTCTGGCTGCTCGCAGTCGTTTCAACGTGTTGATCTCGGGGGGGACGGGGTCGGGCAAGACCACCCTGCTCAACGCCCTGAGCAAGCACATCAACGACGACGAGCGGATCATCACCATTGAAGATGCCGCCGAGCTCTCTCTTGAGCAGCCGCACTGGGTACCGCTGGAGACGCGCAACGAGAGTGCCGAAGGCAAGGGGGAGGTGAGTGTGCGGGCACTGGTGCGCAATGCGCTGCGGATGCGGCCGGACCGGATCATCTTGGGGGAAGTACGCGGCGCCGAGGCGTTCGACATGCTGCAGGCGATGAACACAGGCCATGACGGTTCACTCTGCACCCTGCACGCCAACACACCGGAAGATGCGCTGCTGCGCCTGACCAACATGTTGCAGATGGGGGCTGAGCGCCTCTCCGAGCAGATCATTCAGGCCCAGATCGCCAGCGCGGTGGATCTGGTGGTGCAACTGGAGCGGATGCGCGATGGTCAGCGCCGCATCACTGCCATCAGTGAAATCACGGCGCTGGAGGGAGGCCAGATCAGGATGAAACCGTTGTTTCGTTTCGTGCTGGAGTCCGAGCTGCACGGCAAGTTGCAGGGGCGCTTCATGGCCCATCCGCTCTCGGCCGGGGTACAAGAAAAGGCCCGTCAGGCGGGCCTGCTAGCCGAGTTGCTGGCGTGCATGGATGAAGATGGGGAGGAGGGCGCATGAGTGTGCTGTTATCCGTCTGCCTTGGCTGGGGGGCGGTTTGTCTGCTGCTCTGGCAATGGCAGAGTCGGCGTGAAGCCTGGCTGCAACAGAGCCAGCGTTATGGCGGGCAACCGGAGTCCCGGGAGGCGGCGCGTCCCTTGCCCCAGTGGTATCAGCAGATGGTGACTATGGTGGGTCAGGAACAACTGACTCGCTGGTGCTGGCAGGGGCCGGCAGGCGCCGCACTTGCCTGCATCTTGCTGGTCGCCAATGGCATGCCGCTTTGGCTGGCGTTGTTGCTGGCGGTTGGCGGGGCACTGCTGCTTGGTCTGCTGCTCTATCAACAGCTGCAACAGCGAGCGCTGGAGCAGTTTCGCACCGGCCTGCCCGAGGTGATTGACGGGATGATCCGGGCGCTGCGGGTGGGGGCGCCGCTGGCCGATATTTTCCAGCAAGTGGCACGGCAGCAGCGCGGCTTGATGTCACGGCTGTTTGCCCAGATGCACGACGAGTTGCAGGTGGGGCAACCGGTGGCGCAGGTGATGCGACAGGCTGCAAGCAGGGTCACGGTGGCCGAGTTCCAGTTTCTGACCATAGTGCTCAGCCTGCAGCAAGAGACCGGTGGTCGCCTCTCCGACGTGCTGGCACAACTGGTCGAAACCCTGCGCGCCCGTCAGACCCTGGCGGCCAGCATCCAGACCATCACCGCCGAGAGTCGCAACTCTGCCAAGGTATTGGCCGCTCTGCCTGTCATCATCCTGCTGGTGCTGTTCAGTACCGGGCGGGAGCACTTTACCTATCTGATGACCACGGCCAGCGGCCAGTGGGTGATGGGGTATGTTTCAATCAGCGTGGCGGTGGGGCTCTGGCTTATCCGCCGGCTCACGCGTCTGCAGGGGTAGGTCATGGCTGTTACCCAACTATTCGCATTGGCACTGCTATCGCTTGCGCTTGCCGCAGTGACGGGCTGGTACGGTTACCGGCAACAGCAACAGTGGCAACAACAGTGTCGCCGTTATGCCACTCTTGCCGCGGCAAAGGTGCCGGGGCGTGAGTGGCTGGCGTGGTGCGGCCGCGGTTATCCGGTGGGCAGCCGCGAGCAGGCACGCTTGCAGCAGTTACTGGCACAAGCCGGGATCTTTGCCAGCCAGGGTTTTGACCGGTTACGGGGTGCCAAGCTGCTGGGGGGGCTGGGGTTGGCCATCATGGTGCTGACATGGCGCCTGCTGGTTGCCCCGGCTGATGGATTCACCCTGATGTGGGTACTGATGGCCTATGTGGTAGGGGCCGGTTTGCCGGAGCGCTGGCTGCAGTGGCGGGCCCGCAAGGTCAAGGCGGCTCAGCAGAAGGTGGTGCCTGATGCCATCGACCTGCTGGTGATCAGTGTCGAGGCGGGGCTTGCACTGGATCGGGCGTTGCTGCGAGTGGGTCACTATCTGGAGGCGTTGGAGCCGGGGCTTGCCCGGCAATTCTTGCGTACTCATGCCGAGATCCAGATGCGCGGCGATCAGGCCAGCTGTCTGGCACGGCTTGCCTGGCGGACCGGCTTGCCCGAGCTGGATCGTCTCGCCAACACCTTGCAGATGGCTCAGCAGTACGGGTCGCCATTGGCCGAGACCATGCGCACCATCAGTCAGGAGGCGCGTCAGATGCGGAGACTGGCACTGGAGGAGCAGGCTGGCTCCTTGCCGGGCAAGATCACCCTCATCCAGATGGCGCTCATCATGTTGCCCATGCTGGTGCTGATCATTGCCCCCACCCTCAATTTGTTGATCAACAGCCTGCGTTGAGCAGGTGATGGAATCGGATATGAAATCAAGTAATTACCTCATTTTTATCTCGCTGCTTCTGCTGGCGGGATGCAGCAGCCATGGTGATGCATCGGCGCAGAGTCAGAGCAATGGCATGGCGGTGGCCAAGGCCGCTTTTGATTCTGCCCAGTATGAGAAGGCTGAACGCCTCTATCTGGCGCTCTTGAGCAGTGATGCCTCGCTGGAAGAGGCGCAGCTGATGCTGGCGCGAACCCGTTATCAGCAAGATAAAAAGCAGGCCGCACGCGATGGCCTGCAACAGCTGCTCGACCGCGCTGGCAAGCAGGCACCGGAGGCGGCCAATTATCTGGGCAAGTTCCTGCTCGATGATGGGCGCACGGAGGAGGCCGCAACCGCTTATCGTCAAGGACTCGCCTTGCCGGAGCTGACACCGCTGGCACGGGCCCGGCTCAGCAATGGGCTGGGGGTCGCCAGTCTGCGGCAGGGGGCGTTTGCCAAAGGGCGTGCGATGTTTGAGGCGGCGGTTGCCGCTGCTCCGGATGAGCCTGACTATCGGGGCAATCTGGCATTGGGCTGGCTGATGGAGGGGAACCGGGTCGCAGCTCGTCAGGCCTTCGAGCCGCTGCTGCATTATCAGAGCCTGCCACCCCAGGTGGAGATGAACTCCGCCCTGCTGCTGCTGGCCGAGGGCAATGAACCTCAGGCTCGCCTCATCCTGTCGCGCTTTCTCAGTGCCAGCCAGCTGGAACACGATATCCGGCTGCTCAAGGCGCAACTCAGAGGGCAGTCTGTGTGAATCATCAGCGTGGCGTAGCCAGCATCGAACTGGTGATCATCTTGCCACTGCTGCTGGCGTTGTTGCTGCTGGTGGTGGATGTGCTGCGGATACAGCTGCAATACAGCACCCTGGAGTATGGCCTGCGCGCTGCATTGCGGGAGCTGCAGGCCGAGTCGGCCGCCGGGCGGATCCCCTTGGCTGGCGCTATTCGGGAGCGGTTACTCAAGCAAGGGCACGGTGAATTGGCCGGGGTGGAGGTGACTGTCAGGCATCATGTGTCACTTGCAGCCATGTTGGGACAACAAGAGGGGGGGCTGGCTCCTGGCAGTGACACCCTAGTACCCGCCGATCCCGTGCTGGAGGTGACCGCCAGACTTCGCCCCCGTTTGCTGCTGACCCCGAGCTGGCTGGTGGCCGATCGCCAGCTGGGTTATCAGAGCACCTTGTTGTTGCTGACTGACCGGTTGCCTGCAGGTGGTGCAGGATGAGCAGAACCATCTCTCGACCCGCACAAAACAGAGGGAGCATCAGCATCGAGGCGATGCTGTTTATCCCCGCGCTGTTGGCCCTGCTCAGTTTCGGCAACGAGGCATTGCAACTGCTGCGCCTTGAACAGCGGTTGCACAATGTGGCCTATAACGTGACGCAGATCGTGACCCAGCAAGGGGTCACGCAGGATGCGGCGGCAGTTTCCCAGCTGGCGTTTTATCAAGGATTTGTGCAGCAGCAACTGGCGGCTCTGCATGGTGGGCAAGCGGCGTTGACCATAGAGCAGTACAACAGCGCCAGTGGTGAACTGTTGCCGCTGTTGCAGGGAAGTGGCTGTGCCGGGCAGGGCAATTGGCCGCCGCTGCGGGTTGGCACCTTGATGCGGGTGACCCTCTGCTATCGCCCGGATTTGGAAGGGGGGGGCATATTTAGCCGCCTGTGGGGCGAGCGTGCGTTGACCACCCACTTTATTCAGGAGGTTCACTGATGCCACTATTGTCTGAACAGCGCGGCGGCTTATCTCCGGCATTCGCATTGATGCTGGTCGGGGTATTGGCGCTGACCGGGGTCGCCATCGAGCTGGTGCGCGGTTACAACGGCCAGAGTCTGCTCAGCGCCGCTGCCGATTCAGTCATCTACTCTGCGGCAGATAGCGACACAGCCTTGCAAGATGCTCAGGCGCTGATGCAGGCCAATCTGAGCGGGCGTAACCTGCAGGTGGCTACTCCCCGCCTGAACCAGGGAGAGCAGGGGGCACAGGTGATCTTGCAGGGAAAAGTTCCCGCTCTGATGGATCTCTCGGCGATAGATGAAGGGGAGCAGGGGATGCCGATTGCGGCGGCTGCGCGTGCCAGCAGTGCACGAAGCCGGATCGAAGTCGCGCTGGTGCTGGATATTTCCGATTCCATGTCAGGTGCCCCCATGAAGGCAATCAAGCAGGGCCTTGTCGAGTTTGGCGAGGTGCTGTTTGGTCGCGAGCGGCGCAATCAGGATCGGGTGGTCAGTATCATTCCCGCCACCGGGCTGGTCAATATCGGCGATCATCCCGAGCTGTTTCATCCCGAAAGCATCGAAATTCCCTTCGGGTTGCGGACGCTCGCAGAGGAGCGTGGTTGGCTCAATCTGTTGTCGCGGGAGGTGCCGGGGCGCCAACGCAAGGCATTCTGTGCCAGATTGCCGGAGCATGTGGATGGTATCGACCGAGTGGCGGAAGTGACTCCTGGCTGGATCCGCAAACTGGAGCAGGCCCCGCGGGATGAACTGAGGCCCCATCTTTTTTACAGCACCAAGCCTCCCCCCATTGCCCGTTATGGCGATGGGACGCCCTTGCTGGCCTTTGCGCCCAAAGATAATCCGCTGGACCGCTATCTGGAGAACCGCCGTGACAAGCTCGGCATCTTCGATGATCCGGATTGCGGGGTCAGTCCGATCCAGCCTCATCTTGCGACCCGTGCCGACTATCGTCAGGCGCTTGATACCCTCTATGCCGCATTCAATACCAACACGGCAGAGGGGGTGATGTGGGGTTGGCGGCTGCTTTCACCAGAGTGGCAGGGACGCTGGCGGCAGGGGGCGGCAGCTTTGCCGCGCACATATGGGTTGCAGGATAACCGCAAGATCATGGTGCTGTTTTCCGATGGGGAACACATGGGGTCCGAGGCAGCATTGCGGGATCGCAAGCAGTTGCTGTTATGCCGGGAGATGAAACGCAAGGGGATCCAGATCTACACGGTGGCGTTCGAAGGGGATACCAGTTTCGTGGCCCAGTGTGCCAGTGATCGCTCCCTGGCCTTCAAAGCAACCAAAAGCAATATTCGTACTGTGCTGACCCGGTTGGCGAGCTCCATCAACGATGTCGTGTTGACGAAATAATGCAAAGAGGGGCCTGATCGGCCCCTCGCTATTCAAGGTGTTAACAGGGTCACATCGCCGCGCGGAAGATGGCGACGATCTCTTCGTGGCTCGCCTGTTTCGGGTTGGTGAAGCCGCAGGCATCTTTCAGGGCGTTGCTGGCCAGGGTATCGAAGTCATCGGCCTTGACGCCGAGTTGTTCCAGACCGGCCGGGATCTGCACATCCAGCGCCAGCTGCTTGATGGCGGCAATGGCAGCGGCAGCGCCCTGCTCGTCGCTCATGGCGCTCACGTCTACCCCCATGTAGCGGGCCACATCCTTCAGACGAGCCGCGCTCACCTGGGCGTTGAACGCCTGAACGTGGGGCAGCAGCACGGCGTTGCAGACACCGTGGGGCAGGTCGTAGAAACCGCCCAGCTGGTGGGCCATGGCGTGCACATAGCCCAGGCTTGCGTTGTTGAAGGCCATACCGGCCAGGAACTGGGCATAGGCCATCTGCTCGCGGGCATACAGGTCATCGCCATGGTGAACGGCGGTGCGCAGGTGCTTGGCAATCAGCTCGATGGCCATCACGGCACTGGCATCGGTCACCGGGGTGGCGATGGTGGAGACATAGGCCTCGATGGCGTGGGTCAGGGCATCCATACCGGTGGCGGCGGTGAGACCCGCCGGCTTGGCCAGCATCAGCTCGGGGTCGTTGACCGACATCAGCGGGGTAACGTGCTTGTCGATGATGGCCATTTTCACGTGGCGCGCTTCGTCGGTGATGATGCAGAAGCGGGTCATCTCGGAGGCGGTACCGGCGGTGGTGTTGATGGCGATAAGCGGCAACTGCGGCTTGGCGGAGCGATCCACCCCTTCGTAATCCTTGATGCTGCCACCGTTGGCGGCGACCAGCGCAATGCCCTTGGCGCAGTCGTGAGGCGAGCCGCCACCCAGCGAGATGACGCAATCGCAGCCGTTGGCCTTGATCATCGCCAGACCCGCTTCAACGTTGTTGGTGGTGGGGTTGGGTTTGGTCTCATCGAAAACAGCGCTTTTAATGCCATGTTCAGCCAACAGGGTGGTGAGCTTGGTGACCACGCCGATCTGGTTGAGGATTTTGTCGGTGACGATCAACGCCTTGCGATAGCCGTAACCCTTTATATCGGCGGCAGCCTCTTGCAGACAGCCGGCACCCATCAGGTTGATAGCGGGAATATAGAACTTGAATGTAGCCATGATGGACTTCCTATAGTTAGCCATTAAGTGGTATTTGAGAGCTAGGCTACCATCTAGAAAGGGATACAAAAGCATCTTGTTTACAACTTTACGGGGTCGATCACGAGTCGTTAATTAAGCGTTGAACCAGGCTTGACTTTCCCGCATCCAACTCGATTTGCAGAAAAACGTTTGTCAATTATTTCATTGAGTTAGCAAACGTTTTGCGCAATGTTTGTCACTGTCAATGCGTGGAAGTGTGAGGCGCTTCAAGGAATTGGAAAGCGCTTTCGACCATAGTTGGCGCCTCCCCGAAGAGGGGGGTAAAGGCTTGAAAGTATCATAAAGAATCATCTTAACTTGTGCCCTGACCATGCTGGCAGGGGGCAACCAGGAGTCCAATATGTCTGATGTATTTCACTTGGGTTTGAAGAAAGCGGATCTGCAAGGCGCCACCCTGGCGATCGTCCCCGGTGACCCCGAGCGCGTGAAGCGTATCGCAGAGCTGTTGGATAACCCGGTGCACCTGGCCAGCCATCGTGAATTCACTACCTGGCGCGGCGAGATGGACGGCAAGGCCGTGATTATCTGCTCTACCGGTATTGGTGGTCCGTCCACCTCCATCGCGGTAGAAGAGCTGGCCCAGCTGGGTATCCGCACCTTCCTGCGTATCGGCACCACCGGCGCCATCCAGCCGCACCTGAACGTGGGTGACGTGATCGTGACCACCGGTTCCGTGCGCCTCGACGGTGCCAGCCTCCACTTCGCACCGATGGAGTTCCCGGCTGTTGCCGACTTCGACTGCACCACCGCGCTGGTGAACACCGCCAAAGAGATGGGCTCCAAGCTGCACATCGGTGTGACTGCCTCCTCTGACACCTTCTACCCGGGTCAGGAGCGTTACGACACAGTTTCCGGCCGCGTAGTGAGCCGTTTCCAGGGTTCCATGAAAGAGTGGCAAGCCATGGGCGTGCTGAACTATGAGATGGAGTCCGCAACCCTGCTGACCATGTGCTCCAGCCAGGGCCTGCGTGCCGGTATGGTAGCTGGTGTTATCGTCAACCGTACCCAGCAAGAGATCCCGAACGCCGAGACCATGGCGAAGACCGAATCTGATGCCATCAAGATCGTACTGGGCGCTGCCCGCAAGCTGATCTGATAGCACCACAAAGAGTGGGGGGTGGGGGCCGTTGCGAAAGCGCGGCCCCTATCTTTATCCGCCGTTTGCCGCTTTTCCTCTCCCGTCACCCCTTTCACTGATCCCGTCGCACTCGCGCTGTTTGTCTCTACTGATTGCCTCTAAAACGCAGGCGCACAGCGGATCTGCATCGGCTCGCCGCTCACCGGATGAGCAAAATCCAGCTCGCTGGCATGCAGCATCAGCCGCGGCGCCTGTTTGCAGCCGGGTGGCAGCAGGCCACCATAGAGATCGCAGCCGAGAATGGGGTGGCCCAGCAGCTGGCTGTGAATGCGCAGCTGATGGGTGCGGCCGGTCTCTGGCACCAGTCGTACCCGGGTCAGTGGCACGGTCTGCCCCTGTATCTGCTGCGCCAGCCGCTCAATCACCTGATAGCGGGAGCGGGCGGGTTTGCCGCTGGCGGCGCAGATCTTCATCAGCGGGAAAATGGCCGGATCCTTGGCGATGGGGGCGTCGATAATCCCTTCATCACTGGCCAGATGACCGCACAGCAGGGCGCTGTAGGCCTTGCTCACCGCCCGCTGACTGAACTGCTGGCAGAGCAGGGCATTGATGGCCTTGTTTTTGGCCACTACCATGATGCCTGAGGTGCCAAAATCGAGGCGATGCACCAGGGTGCAGCCGGGGAAATCCTGCACCAGTCGATAGTGCACCGAGTCGAGGTTCTGCGGATTTTTGCCCGAGAGGCTCAGCAGGCCGCTCGGCTTGTTGATGAGCAGCAGATGCTCATCCTCAAACAGGATCTCGATGGTGGCCTTGCAGGGCGGGGCGATAAAGGTGTCGACGATAACGGACATAGGGCACACGGGCAGAAAACGGGGGGCCATCATACCCAAGTGGCGGGTAAGGCGCGAATCGGCGTAGCGGATATGCTCGCCACACCATCCCCTCATTGCGCCCTGCTGCTGGCCAGCTGTGTCAGAGTGAAGATAACTGATTGAAAAAAATCAGGAACCGTTTTGTGACCCCCTCCCGAGTTCAGCCGCCGCGAGCTTGCTAAGGTAGGGCTCCCTTTGATGTTGTAAGGAGTCTCTCCATGGCACTGCCCGTTATTCTCGATTGTGATCCCGGCCACGACGACGCCATCGCCCTCATTCTGGCGCTGGCCAGCCCTGAACTTGACGTGCTGGCGGTCACCACCAGCGCGGGCAACCAGACGCCGGACAAGACCCTCAACAATGCCCTGCGCATCCTCACCTTGCTGGGGCGGGACGATATTCCGGTGGCGGCGGGGGCGCCGAAACCGCTGGCCCGCGAGCTGATTATCGCCGACAACGTCCATGGCGAATCGGGTCTCGATGGCCCCAAACTGCCGGATCCCGCCTTTGCACCGCAGGGGATGACGGGGATCGAGCTGATGGCCAGATCTCTGCGCGAGAGCGCGGAGCCCGTGACTCTGGTGCCGACCGGCCCGCTCACCAATATCGCCCTGCTGCTGGCGGCTCACCCCGAGCTAAAGAGCAAGATTGCCCGCATCGTGCTGATGGGGGGCGCCGCAGGGGCTGGCAACTGGACACCAGCGGCGGAATTCAATATTTATGTGGACCCGGAAGCGGCCGATATGGTCTTCAAGTCGGGCATCCCCATCACCATGTGCGGCCTCGATGTGACCCACGAGGCGCAGGTGATGGACGAGGATATCGAGCGGGTACGCGCCATCACCAATCCGGTGGCCCAGTGTGTGGCCGGTCTGCTCGATTTTTTCATGATCTACCATCGGGACCCCAAGTGGGGATTTGCTGGCGCGCCGTTGCACGACCCCTGTACCATTGCCTGGTTGCTGGCTCCCGAGCTGTTCCATGGGGTTGAGTGCCGGGTCGATATCGAGACCAGCGGGGAGCATACCGTGGGGATGACGGTGGTGGATCGCTACTGTCTGACCGGCAAGCCAGCCAATGCGCTGGTGTTGCTGGGGCTGGATCGGGCAGGCTTTATTGATCTGCTGGTCGAGCGGCTGCGGGCCTTTGGCTGAGCGCCGATTCACTTTTTGCAAGAAGGGGCAGGGAATGTGGAAGACAGGGTTGGCGCTGCTGGCCGGGTTGCAACTGACGGGCTGTGCGACGCCATTCGAGCGGATGTGGCAGGGGCTGGCGACCTGTGATTTTAACGATCTCTACATCGACGGTGAGACGGGACGGCCAGCCAATCTGCAGCTCAACAACTACACCCCCTACAAGGTGAGCGACGGCTTTGCCTGGTACAAGGTGCACGAGGAGCTGCACGGCTTGCCGGTGGTCGGTTTTATCGTGCCGGCCTCCAGCTTCGAAGTGCATGCCCTGTTTGTCGATACCCCCATCGCCAATGCCCGCCGGTTGACCCATAACGCCTACGGCAGCGAGTTTGGCGACGAGCAGAAGCATGACGAGGGCTCAGCCCCTCTGCTTTTGCGCGATCCCAACAACCCCAAGCGCTCCATCATCGACTGCACCCGCGGCGAGTCTGACGGGGAGCTTGAGGATTCGGCCATGCCCGAGTAGGGCGACCTGTTACGCCATCTGCCTGAAAAAAGAGGGGCCAGCCTTGACGGCTGGCCCCTCTTTTTTGTTCCCCTTCGCCCGCCTAAGGGGCTGGCACGGCACGCGTTGGCATTCCTTCTCGAGGCGTTTGTTATGTTCAACTCACAGTAACTTCATAATAACGTTCAACATTAACAGAAACTTTACCCCACTTAGACGATTTAACTCTTAGCTGATGCCTATCAAAAGCAGTTTGATCTTTAAACTCTTCATATACATCGAACCGATACTGGTTTTCTTCGTTTTGCGTGACTTCAAAAATCAGACAACCATCCTCTAATCTCGTCAAACGAATATGATTGTCTAGCTCATTGATAACAGCAGTTAACTCAGCTTGTGGCACAACAATGAAGCCTTTTAGAGTCACCTTGCTCAATTTTCATCCTTTTAAATTTTTGCAGATGTAGCTGATTTGTTTATGTGAAGCGCATAACACTCGGATCAGGGATAGCTCAGCGTCTCTTTGATAAGCTGCAGCTGGGCCTTGATCCACGCCGGATTGATGGGCCCCCAGTCGCTGATACGGTAGTGCCCCTGCAGGTGGCGAGCCCCCTCGGTCTGCTCGAAGGCGCAGCTGATATCGAGTTCGGCTAGCGCGCTCAGGGTATCTTGCGCGGTGCGGCGCGGCATGCCGGTTGCCTCCATGATGGCGGGCACCGTATCCGTGCCCTGGCTGATCAGCCAGGCCACGTAGAGCCGCCGGTAGAAACTGGTGCGGGTCTTGCTCGGCTCCATCAGATCTCATCCTCAAGACGATCGAAGTAGCGCCAGGTTGCGATGGCGGCTTTGCCCATCACCAGTGCCCAGAGGCCGAACCAGAACCAGCGGAAGAAGCTCCAGGTGGAGGCGTCAGGCTCTGTGCTCTCGATCTTGGTGACGTTGGGGAACATGGAGAACATGTTCACGCGCCAGCCGTAGGAGGTGATGATGGCCAGGCGTTTCTCGAACTCCATCGACTTGGCCTTGGCCTGGACGTCGGCGGCGTTGAACTTAAAGTAGAAGGGCCAGCCCCACTCGGTATCTTCATTGCGAAACACCCGGATCTTCTCGCCGGGGCGCTCGGTGTAGATGTAATAGACGTCGGTGGTGGGGCCGTCAGCCGGGTTTTTCTGGCTGATGGGGCCATCCTTGTCGGTGCGCTTCACCTCGACCCCGGTGATGGTAGCGATGGTGTGCTCCGGCAGGTAGTAGTCGAGCCAGGCGGCGGAAATGAGGGCGATGAGCCCCAAGGCGATAAAAGCGGGTTTCTTGAATCTCAGGCTCATGGTGTGCTCACGTGAGGGGGAGTAACGTGCCTCTACCATACCGATATTTGACAGGGCAGCCCAGCCCCTTATGGCGCCACAAGCCAAAAAATGGCGTTTAAAACAGATACAAAGCCATTGATCCATCAACAAGAAAGGCCCTTGCGGGCCTTTTTGTCTGGTTCACTTTGTGCGCTTACAGCTGGAAGTGGGCCAGCTGCTTGCGTTGCTGCTCGGCGAGCTGGGAGAGTTCGTTGCTGGCGCTGGCACTCTGGCTGATGCCGGCGGAGCTCTGGCTCACGATCTCGTGGATGTTGGTGATGTTGCGGTTGATGTCGGCAGTAACGCAGGATTGCTCCTCGGCGGCGGTGGCCACCTGGGCGTTGGCATCGTTGATCTGGCGCACCGCCCCCGTGATACCGCTCAGCAGATCCTGTACCTGCGCGGAGAGGCGCTGGTTGTTCTCGAGGATCTCCAGCGTCTCCTGAACCCCCTGATTGGCGGATTGGGACTGGCTCTGCAGTTGCTCGATGATGGCCTGGATCTCCTTGGTGGAGGCCTGGGTTCGGGCCGCCAGCATCCGCACCTCGTCAGCGACGACGGCAAAACCGCGCCCGGTTTCGCCGGCACGGGCCGCCTCGATGGCCGCATTGAGGGCCAGCAGGTTGGTCTGCTCGGAGATCCCCTGAATCACCTCGATCACCTTGCCGATCTGCTCGGACTGGGTCTTGAGGCGAGCGACGATGGCGGCGGCATCTTCCAGACTGCCTGCCATCCGGCTGTTGGCGGCAATGCTCTCGCCAAACAGGGCGAGCCCCTGCTCAACCCGGCTGTTGGCATCGCGCGCCAGCTCGTCGGCCACGGCGGCGTTGTGGTTGACGTTGTCGGCGGTGCTGGAGAGCTCGGTCACCGCCGAGGCGACCTGCTCAATCTCGCCGCGCTGCTGCTGGGCGTTGGCTTCGGCCTGGGTCATCACCGCGGCCAGCTCGGTGGCGGCGGAGGCGACGTTGTTGCTGATGCCGGTCAGGGTTTCGATGGTGCTGCCAAGCTGCCCCAGAGTCAGGTTGATATCCTTGGCCAGCTGGGCCAGCTCGTTGTCACCCTCGACCCTGGCGCGGACGTTGAAGCGACCCTGCGCGACGGCGTGCATCACGCTCTGCAGCTGGCCGATGGGGCTGACGATGCGGCCGGAGAGCCACCAGCCACACAGCAGTGCCGCCAGCAGGGCGATGGCCGTGAGCAGCAGGGTGCGCAGCAGGGTGGCATGGTAGTGGGCCTGCTCCTGTGCCAGCTCGCTCTGGGTCAGCTGGTTGATGTGGGCCGACATGGTGTCGATCTCTTTGATGAGCTGTTCGCCCAGCTCGCGGAACTGGAGGCGTGCGGCCTCATACGCCGCGGCATCGCCACCCCCCTGATGCTTTTGGGTCAGCAGCGGCAGCATGTTGTTGCGGGTGTGGCCAAGGTAGGCCTGCAGGGCTGCGGCCACCTGACGGTTATCCTGCTCGGCACCCGGGATCACCAGACGAGCGAGGATGGTGGTGATCTCCTGCTCGGCACTGTTGAGGTTGGCGGGCAGGGCGGCAAACTGGGCCGCGTCGTAGAGACCGTAGATGGCGCTGGTGCGCAGCCGGTAGGTGGCGTGGATCAGCCTGGCAATGTCGTCCTTGTTGCGCACCACGCTCTGGGTCGTCTCATCTATGTCACTAATGGCTTCGTCCAGACCCTGTTTGCTGATGGCAATCATTACCATCATCAGCAGACTGGCCAGCAGCAGCGGTATCAGTACCTGAATTCTTATTGATAGATTATTCAATGACATATGAGACATAACCCCGAAAATGAAGGAGGCGCTATCTTACACAGCCGCGACAGGGGGTGTCACAGCCTTTTCTTGCTGAAATATGCTGAAAGCAAAGGTTTTTCCTTGTCTGAAAAGCGCGGGATGGGCAAGATGACAGGCTTGCTCAAATAACATTCCGGCGCCGTTTACCGCTGCCTGATCCTCGTTTGCTACCCTGTTTTGCCATGGAGGTTTGTCGTGTCCAGCTGGATTGATCCGGCCATTCTGGCGCTGTTTATCCCCACCTTCTTCTTTGTCTCCGTCACCCCGGGCATGTGCATGACTCTGGCGATGACGCTGGGGATGAGCCTTGGCGTGCGCCGCACCCTGCACATGATGTGGGGGGAGCTGATCGGCGTCGGGCTGGTGTCGGTGCTCTCGGTGATCGGGGTGGCGGCCATCATGCTCAACTACCCGGCCATCTTCGCCGCCTTCAAATATGTGGGCGGTGCCTATCTCATCTGGCTCGGCATCCAGATGTGGCAGGCCAAGGGGAAGATGGCCATTCCGGCCGATCTCGCGGCCGGGCAGCAGAGCAGCCCCATGGGGCTGGCGCTGCAGGGCTTTGTCACCGCCATTGCCAACCCCAAGGGGTGGGCCTTCATGATCTCCCTGCTGCCTCCTTTTATCTCGGCCAGCCGACCGATGGCGCCGCAGATCACCGCGCTGGTGGCGCTGATTTTGGTCATCGAGTTTTCCTGCCTGCTGCTCTACGCCAGCGGCGGTCGCACCCTGCGCCACTTCCTCGCCAAGAGCGGCAACGTCACCCTGATGAACCGCATCGCCGGTACCCTGATGCTGGGAGTGGGGGTCTGGCTGGCGCTCGGGTAAGAGCCGTCAGTGACCTATGCCACGAAAGAAAAATGCCACCGCAAGGTGGCATTTTTTTATGAAAGCAAAGTGGCTCAGCGGGACTTGAAACGCTCGACCCAGGGGTTGGCGGTGAGGCCATGCAGGATGACGCTCAGGATGATGGTGCAGAGCACGGTGGCGATGATGGGGCGCTGGCCGATAAGGGCTGGTTCGTTTTGCAGCACCATCACCGCAAAGACGATGCTGGCAAGACCCCGCGGCCCGAACCAGCCGATAAAGAGCTTGAGCTCCGGCTTGAGGCCGGTGCCGATGAGGCTCAGCCAGACCGGCACCATCCGCAGCAGGGTGAGGCTGGCGGCGGCATAGAGCCAGAACTGCCAGTGCAGCAGCTCCGGCAAGATGGGCATCAGGGTGGCGCCAAACACCATCCAGATCACCACAGAGAGCAGATCGCCATACCCCTCGCAGCTATCCATATAGGCGTGCTTGTGCTCGCCAAGGCGCCGTCCCATCAGCAATCCACCGACGAAGGCGGCGATAAAACCGCTGCCACCGAGAGTCTGGGCCAGCGCAAAGCAGAGCAGCGCCAGCCCCGGCATGGTGAGCTGGCGCCAGAGCGGCAGTTGCCAGCCGTTGAGATAGGAGACTTTCAGCAGCCGGACGGTGAGGGCGGTCAGCACGAAGGCGACCAAAAGACCGATACCGATCTCCTCCAGCATCAGGGTGATGGCCAGCGCTGCGGTGCCGGTGTGCTCCTCGGTGGGGGCGATAAGAGCCAGCAGCAGGAGCAACACAGGCACGCAGATACCGTCGTTAAGGCCACTCTCCTGATTGAGCCCTTCGCGCAGTGGTGCCGGCACCGCGGGGTTGCTTACCACCGCTTTGCCGAGCGCTGCATCGGTGGGGGCAAGAATGGTGGAGAGGATGGCCATCTCCAGCAGCGGTAGGTCGGGGAAAATCCAGTGGCCAAACAGGGCGCCACAAAGCAGGGTGAGGGGGAGGCCAATCAGCAGCAGCCGGATGGGGAGCTGGCGGTTGGCCAGCAATACCTGCCAGTTGGTGTTGGCGGCATCGTTGAACAGCACGATAACCAGGGTCAGTTCGGCCAGCAGCTTGATGCCAGCGCTGTCGATAGAGAGGGAGAGCAGCTCCAGCCCTCCCGGCCCCAGTAGCCAGCCGGTCAGCAGAAAGAGCAGGGGGCCGTTGACCAGTTTTGACTCGAAGCGCCCCGCGATCAGGCTGTAGATCAGCAAGAAGGCGGCGATCACCGCCAGATTCTGGTAAAGCAGGTGTGCATCCATACAACCTCCTTTCTGCCCCCGCAGGGGGCGGTTTAGTCGGTCAGGCAGTCGGGGTCGAACACATACTCCCCGTCCAGCCAGCGCACTATTTCGTCAACGCAGGATTGGTCGCGAAACGGCAGGTAGCACGCCTTGAGGGCGGCAATCTGCTCTGGGGTGAGCTGGGCCAGCCCCAGATCCTGAAACAGCGGCAGGTCGGCCTCGATCATCGCCGAGATCTGCGGGCCGCAGGTGGCGTTGAGGGAGGCGTGCAGCGCCTTGTCGGGATCATACTGCTTGCCGAGCTTGTAGCTCATCGGCAAGGTGGCGAGCGGCAGGGCGGAGAGTGCCGCCTGCTTCATCGGGTTGACCGCGTGGCCGGAGAGCAGCTCCGCCAGCTCGGCGGGGCGGTTCTCGAAGGCACGCAGATAGAGATAGCTGCTCGCCTTGCTGCCATCGTTGACCGGGTAGTTGTCCCACAGGAAGGGCTTGCGGCCGAGCAGCTCGGTCACCTGCTTGAGGTGTACCGCCGGATACTCGGTCGAGCAGACCTTGGGGCCGGTCCAGAAGATCTCGAAGCGGCGGTCTAGCTGTTCGCCAATCTCCTCCAGATAGCGCGGTGGCATGGCGCCGAACACCTTCTCCAGCACCGGATCGGTCGAGTAGTAGCTGGGACAGAAGATGAGGCGGGTCGCCTTGCTGTGGGCCGCAATGTCGTGGGCGATGGTGAGCTGGTGCCGGGCCAGATCCGGGGTATCCCCCTTCATGTCGTCAAACAGCACCGCCAGAATGTCGGGTTGCAGCACTTCGTCGATGAGGCGCACCTTCTCGAGCAGCGCCGGGCGCTTGCGCTCATAGTCGTGATGCGCCCCCATGGGGCTCAAGCCCACCCCGAAGGCGAGGCCGTTGGCGCGGCACTGGCGCGCCAGTTCGGCGAGATCCGCCAGCTGCTGCTCGGGCCAGGGGAGGGCCCAGTGCTTGCGCAGATAGCCATCCTCTTTCGGGGCGTAGATATAGAAGCCGTAGCCGTGGCGTGGCAGCCACTGGGCGTAGCGGGCACGGGCCTGCCAGCTCCATCCCTTGCCAAAAAAGCCCTCGATCACCCCCAGATTGGCAGAGGGGGGCAGCAGACCGGACTGCAAACTCTGATATGGCATAACTCTTCTCCCTTCTTGCTGGGGGACTTGATACGGGCCGGTCGTCTAGACCGGATCCTCTTCCTGAAAACGAACCCCGATCTTGACGGGAATGCTCTCATCCATTTCGGCCACGGTCCAGATCAGGCCCTGCCACTCGATGTTGTCACCGACTACCAGATTATCGCCAAGCTGGCTGGCAATAAAATCGCCCAGTGTCTGATCCGCCACCTCGCTCACATCCAGCCCGTAGATAGGGGCGAGATCCACCAGTCGCGCCGCGGCATCCAGCTGGAAGTCACCGAAGAAGCGCGGGCCGAGATCCTGCTCCGGCGCCTGGCTAAAGAGCTGGCCAAGGGCGGGCAGATCGCGCTCGTGGCCGATGACGCAGAGGATATCGTCCGCCTGCAGGCAGGTACTGCCCGAGGGGTGGAGCAGCTCGCGGCCGCGAAACAGGGCGCTGACCCGGGTGCCGGCAGGCATGCGCAGATCCCGCAGCGGTGAGCCGATGCACCACTTCTCTTCCCCCAGCTGGTAGACGAAGGTCTCCCACTGGCTGTCGAGATCGATCTCGAGCCCGGAGCGGTTGATGGGGGACGGTGGTGCCGGTACTTCCACCCGCGCCAGTTTTGAGGCCAGCGGCAGCGAGCTGCCCTGCAAAATCAGCGAGACCAGCACCACGAAGAAGGCGACGTTGAAGTAGAGCTGGGCGTTGGGTAGCCCCGCCATCATGGGGAAGACCGCCAGAATGATGGGCACCGCGCCGCGCAGGCCAACCCAGGAGATAAACCAGCGTTCGCGCGGGGCGAAGTTCTTGAACGGCAGCAGCCCGATCCAGACCGAGATGGGGCGGGCAAAGAGGATCATCCACATCGCCAGTGCCAGTGCCGGCAGGGCGATGGGCAGCAGCTTGTGGGGCGAGGCGAGCAGCCCCAGCACCAGAAACATGCCGATCTGGCTGAGCCAGGTCAGGCCGTCCAGCACCGACAAGGTGGTGCTGCGGCTGCGCAGGGAGAGGTTGCCGAGCAAGAGACCTGTGAGATAGATGGCGAGGATGCCGCTGCCACCCACCGCCGTGGTGAGGGCGAAGATGAGCAGGCCGCCGCTGACGGTGAGTAACGGATAGAGACCCGGTGCCAGGCGGGCGGTGTTGATCAGCCGCCACAGCAGCCAGCCACCGGCAAGGCCGATCCCGGCACCCAGGCCGAACTGTTTGATGAGCTGCAGCAGCAGAAACCCAGCGTTGAGATCCTGCTGGCTGCTGGCCAGCACCTCGATCAGGGTGACGGTGAGAAAGACCGCCATGGGGTCGTTGCTGCCCGATTCTATCTCCAGCGTCGCGCTCACCCGCTCGTTGAGGCTGCGCCCGCCGAGCAGGGAGAAGACCGCCGCCGCATCGGTGGAGCCGACGATGGCGCCGATCAGCATCCCCTGCATCAGGTTGAGGTCAAACAGCCAGGCGGCGGCGAGCCCCGTCAGGCCGGTGGTGATGGCCACCCCGACCGTCGCCAGCGACAGGGCTGGCCAGAGCGCTACCCGGAATGAGGAGACCCGGGTGCGCATGCCGCCGTCGAGCAGGATGATGGCCAGCGCCAGGTTGCCCACCAGATAGGCGATGGAGTAGTCGGCAAAGTGGATGCCGCCGGCGCCATCTTCCCCCGCCAGCATACCGACGGCGAGGAAGATGACCAGAATGGGAATACCGAGACGGGAAGAGAGCGCACTTAGCAGGACACTGGCTCCAACCAACAGGGCACCGACAAAAAAGAAACTGTTGATGGTCACTGCATCCAAGGGCGAACTCCTTTCTGACTAACGGCAAAGTAGGCACATTATATGCAGTTAAGACCCCCTTGTGTGGTTTAATCGTGCATTAATTTGCATCTTTTGACATTTTTTCACCACTCGCGCGCCATCTTCTGACCCCGCAGAGTGGGTGAGAGGAGATGTTGGCAGTGATGGTCAGATGGAAACCTGACGCCGGGGGAGTAGAGGCAAGGGGAGGAGATAAACAGCAGACAAAGAGAAGGGAGCACACTGGTGCCCCCCGGATGGCACGACTCAGTCGTCGTCATCGTCCTTCACTTCACGGATCTTGTCCTTGTATTTGGGCAACTGCTTCTCCAGCCGTTTCATGTCTTTGATGGCATTGAGAAACAGCCCGAGCAGAAAGAGCAGTGGCAGCCCTATCCAGAGCCAGAGATTCATGTGCTACTCCTTTCATCGCAGGGCAATTCAGTGGATGGCAAGGTGACGTAACGGGCCAGGATCTTGTCCAGATTGGCCAGAATGGTCGCCTTGCCTTCAATATCAGCCTGTTGCAGGCAAAGTGCCAGCGCCACCGGGTCGAGCTGCTGCTCGCCCGCTTCGGGGGCGAAGCTGATGTGCCACGGCTCGTAGGCGACGCCGCTGTCTGCGCCGACCGGTTTGGCATAGGGCAGGAAGAAACCGAAATCCCCCATATGGTCGGTGAGCCACTCGCTCAAGTCGGCAAACCAGCCCCCGGCTTCATACTCCCAGGGTTCCAGCGCCAGTTTGGTGTCGGCGGGCAGGCAGTCCGGGTCGTAGATGTCGAGATCGGTGCCCCAGTGGTGGCGACTGGTGCCGGGCAGGGCGCTCCAGCGCAAAATGGCGTGTAGCCGCTCTTCATCGCTCAGCTGCAAGGCATCAATGGGCTGGCTGTTGGCATCGAGCAGTGGCCGCTCGCCGCGCCACTTGCCATTCCAGATGGCGAGCTGGCGATCAAAACCGCGCCAGCTGGAGGCCGGTTGCAGGTTGAAACCGGCGTGGGCGGCGGCCACCTGCATGTCGTTGAAGGAGGCTGCCGCCGCCGGGGTCAGGCGGTGGGGGCCGCGCCCCACCACAATAAGGTGGCTCTCATCGAGCCCCATCAGCTGTTCCTGCGTCATGCCAGCAGTCGCTCCAGCACCCCTTGGTACATGTCCGCCAGCAGATCCAGATCGTCTGCCTTCACGCACTCGTTCACCTTGTGGATGGTGGCATTGACCGGGCCGAGCTCGATCACTTCGGCGCCGGTGGGGGCGATAAAGCGCCCGTCGGAGGTGCCGCCGGTGGTGAGCAGGGCCGGTCGCTGACCGTTCACCGCCTCGATGGCCGCCACGGCGGCATCGAGCAGCGCGCCGGTGTCGGTGAGGAACGGCTGGCCGGAGAGGGTCCAGTTCAGCTGATAATCGAGGCCATGTTTATCCAGCAGCGCTTCGACCCGCTCACGGATATCCATGTCGGTCAGTTCGGTACTGAAGCGGAAGTTGAACTGGACCTGCAGCTCGCCCGGAATGACGTTGGAGGCGCCGGTACCGGCCGAGATGTTGGCGATCTGGAAGCTGGTGGGGGGGAAGTAGGCGTTGCCCTCATCCCACACGGTGGCAGCGAGTTCCGCCAGCGCTGGCGCGGCTTTGTGAATGGGGTTGTCAGCCAGATGGGGATAGGCGACATGGCCCTGCACTCCGCGCACCAGCAGATCGCCGGTGATGGAGCCGCGGCGGCCGTTCTTCACCACATCCCCAACCACGGCGGTAGAGGAGGGCTCGCCAACGATGCACCAGCGGATCTTCTCGTTGCGGGCCTCCAGGGTGTCGATCACCCGGGTGGTGCCATTGATAAAGGGCCCCTCTTCATCGGAGGTGATGAGAAAGGCGATGGACCCTGCGTGATCCGGATGCTCGGCCACAAAGCGCTCGACCGCCACCACCATGGAAGCCAGCGAGCCCTTCATGTCGGCGGCGCCGCGCCCGTAGAGCACGCCATCCTTGATGGTCGGCTCGAACGGCGGGGTGTGCCATTTGTCCAGCGGCCCGGCGGGCACCACGTCGGTGTGACCGGCGAAGCAGAACAGTGGCCCCTCGCTGCCACGACGGGCCCAGAGGTTGGTGGTGTCCTCAAACACCATGGGCTCGATGACAAACCCGATCCTGGCGAGGCGCTCCGCCATCAGGGTCTGGCACCCTTCATCGAGGGGGGTAACGGAGGGGCGGCGGATCAGATCCTTGGCCAGTGCGATGACATCCGACATCAGTTGTCCTTAGTTGTCCTTAACGGGAAAAGAGGGATTGGTAGTGATCAGCCTTGAAACCCAGGGTCAGTTCGCCGTCACGGTCGAGCAGCGGGCGCTTGATCATGGCCGGATGTTCCAGCAGCAGGGCGCGCGCCTTGGCGGTGTCGAGCCCCTGTTTGGCCTCATCCGGCAGGGCGCGGAAGGTGGTGCCGCGGCTGTTGAGCAGGGCTTCCCAGCCGAGTTTTGCCAGCCAGCTGTCCAGATCGTCCGGGTTCAGGCCGTCGGCGCGGTGGTCGTGAAAGCGGTATTCGATACCGGCCTCATCCAGCCACTTGCGGGCTTTCTTGATGGTGTCGCAGTTCTTGATGCCATAGAGGGTGATGGCCATGGGGAGTCCTTCTCTTGTGGGCGCTGGCCGTGGCCGTGCCCGAAAATCCGAATCAACAGAGTGCAAGGGCCCGATTCTGGCATTGTGGCAATCCCATGGCAACGCCGATGGTCTGGCTCGCGGGTTTTGCCGGAACTGGTCACACCTGAACGGCGATTTTGAGATCAAGATCAGAAGCAGTGCGGCGGGCGTGCCCGATGGGGTTGGGTATTGCGGGAGAAGATCGACTATTGCAGGAGAAAAATAGAAGGGGGCAAAGGCCTGATAGCCAAAACGCGCCAGCGGGCGCGTTTTGGTCGGTATCATCGAGCACCTCAATCAGTGCAGGGTGGTCCACTCATGGTCAAAGACCCGGGCCCGTTCCCAAGGTGCATCAGGCAGGCTGGAAGAGAGGCCAGTGTATTTGCCCACGTCGTCCACCACGATGGCGGAGAGGATCGGCAGGTTATTTTCGGTGCAGTACATGCGGATGCGTTGCAGCAGGGTGCGCAGTTCATCCTGGCACTGCTCCAGCCCGGCCTGCTTGGCCAGTTTGGAGTAACGAATGGTAGTGCGTTCCTTTGCAGACTCGACGAGGATGTCCCACAGCTTGTAGTCGCAGGTCGAAGCACCTGCGGTGGCTTGGCTTGTCATAACTCTCTCCGGCGCGAAATGGTCGCTATATGTCGAAGCGCATCTTCGCCAGTTCGGCGCCGTCATATGTTGATCCAACGCAAAAAAGAGGGGAGTCGCGTCACACAATTCCCGGATATGGGGTGATAAAGGTTTTCCGGTAGTTGAAATAACGAAAAATTGTTACATGGCCGACATATTATGCTAATGAATCACGGTGACGGCACCTTTATTGATAGGGATCAAAGGCAAACAGTGGTCAGATCACTAGATTTCGCTCTTCGATAAATTTATCAGGAGTGAATATTGGAACTTTTATTCGTCTTGCTCGTTCTGGTCGCCGTGGTCTACGGCATCATCAAGGATTACAACCCGCAGGCGGTGCTGGCGCTGGCGGGCATGGCCATTTTTGCAGTGGCCTACTGGTTGGGGCTGCACCCCATTCTCCCCGCTGACAAGAGCACCGGCTTCGCCCTGTTCGACTTGTTCGAAGTGTTCAAGGGGATCTTCTCCTACCGCGCGGCTGGGCTCGGCCTCACCATCATGGCGGTGGCGGGTTTTGCCACCTACATGTCCCATATCGGGGCCTCTCAGGCGCTGGTGCGGGTGGCGGTCAAACCGGTGGCAGGCATCCAGTCCAGCTACCTGATGCTCTCCATCTGCTATCTGGTGGCGGTATTCGTCTCCCTGTTCGTCACCTCCGCTACCGGCCTTGGCCTGCTGTTGATGGTCACCATGTATCCGGTGATGCGCAATCTCGGCATCAGCCCGGCCTCCGCCTGTGGTGTCATCGCCACCTCCCAGGCGTTTGAAATTGGCCCGACCCAGACCAACGCCATCTTCTCCGCCGGTCAGTCCGGAATGGATCCGACCAGCTATTTCGTTGACTACCAGGTCTGGCTGGTGGCCCCCATGCTGCTGGTGACCATGGTGCTGCACTTCTTCTGGCAGCGTCACTGCGATCGCAAGGATGGCTGGGATCCTGCGCTCCATCGTGGCGATCACGCCGAGCTGGACGAGCAGGGCACCGAGAGCGTGCAGGCCCCCACCTGGTATGCCCTGCTGCCGATCATCCCCTTCGTGCTGATGATGACCTTCTCCAAGCTGCTGGTGAGCGACATCAAGATGAGCGTGGAGGTGGCCATGCTGCTGTCGGTCTTTATCGGCATGCTGTGCGAGCTGCTGCGTAGCCGCTCGGTGCGTACCGCGTTTGCCGGGCTGTCGAGCTTCCTCGATGGCATGGGCAAGGTGTTTGGCCCCGTGGTGGCGCTCATCGTCTGTGCCGAGCTGTTTGCCGAATCTCTCAAGGCCATCGGCGCCATCGATACCCTGCTGCACTCTGCCAGCAATGCCGGTATCGGCAGTGGTCTGATGACGCTGGTGATGGTGGCGCTGATCATGGTAGCGGCGGTCATCATGGGCTCCGGCAACGCGGCGTTCCTCAGCTTCTCGACCCTGGCACCGGCGGTGGCAGCCAAGTTTGGCGTACCTGCGGTAACCATGCTGCTGCCGATGCAGCTGGCTTCCAGTATCGGCCGCACCGTCTCCCCCATCGCTGCGGTACTGATCGCCTGTGCGGGGATTGCCAAGGTATCGCCCTTTACCGTGGTCAAGCGCACCAGCGTGCCGATGGCGGGGGCGCTGGTGACGGCGTTGACCCTCAACTATCTGCTGTTTATGTAGTGATGCGGGTTATGTAGTGGTGTTTGGAATTTACCGGTCGGGCGGGTGGCATGGCTGCCCGCCTTTTTCTCACTGTGTCGCATTGTTGCAATAGACGATCGGCCATCAATGCTGATTGTTGCATGGAGAAGATAATGACAGTTGTAAAGAGCCCGTTTTCCCTCGATAGCTATCTGGCCGATCTGGCCCCGCTCATCAACCTCGATTGCGGTACTCGCACCCCGGCCGGGGTAGCGAAGGTGGCCGACATCATGACCGAGAAATATGAGGCCATCGGCTGGCAGGTGACTCGCCACCAGTTCGCTGCCGAGTGCGGCCCCTGCCTCGAGATCACCAATGCGCCGGGTGCCGATCACTACGACGTGATGCTGTGCGGCCACATGGATACCGTCTTCCCCGAGGGGACGGCGGCCAAGCGCCCGCTGAAAATCGAAGGCAATCAAGCCTTTGGCCCCGGTGTGTCGGACATGAAGAGCGGCCTGCTCTCTATCTGGTATGCCCTCAAAGAGATGGATCCGGCATTGCTTGCCAAGCTCAAGGTGCTGGTCTGCTACAACTGCGACGAAGAGATTGGCTCCCCTTGGTCGAAAGATTGGCTGGTGGAGAAGGCCAAACAGAGCGGCTGCGTGCTGGTGGCCGAGGCGGCTCGTCCCAACGGGGATCTCATCAGCGCCCGCAAGGGCAATGCCAAATATCGCATCACCTTCCACGGCAAGGCGTCCCATGCCGGTTCGGCCCTCACCGAAGGTGTCTCTGCTATCACCGAGCTGGCGCATTGGGTGCTGGCCATCAACGAGCAGGTCAACATGACCACGGGCACCACCATGAACGTCGGCGTGGTACAGGGCGGCACCGGCGTCAACGTGGTGCCGGACTTTGCCGAGGCGATCGTGGATTTGCGCTTCTGGAGCAACGAAGAGGCCGCTGCGGTACACGACCGGCTCACCTTTATGGCTAACAACCCCTTCCTCGCGGGTTGTCGGGTCGAGGTGGATCGCCAGACCTTCAAGCCGGCGATGCGCCCGAGCGGTGACACCGAGGCGTTGATGGCGCTGGTGGAGGCGGCAGCCAAGGAGGAGGGGATCCCCTTCAACTGGCTGGAGGCCGGTGGCGGCTCGGATGCCAACTTCACCGCCGCCGCGGGTGTGCCGTCCCTCGATGGTTTCGGCCCCATGGGGGGCGGTTTCCACTCGGAGGCGGAGTTCCTGCTGCTGGAGAGCATCGAGCCACGCATCCGCCTGCTGCAGCGGGTGCTGGGCAAGCTGGCGAAATAAGCCGGTTTATTTCTTGTTCGGGTCGTCATGGCCCGCTCAAAACTGGCCCGATCAAACCCAAACGGGAGGCTGTTGCCTTCCGTTTTTTTATCTCGATTTTTCGCGTGTCCCTGAACGAGCGTGCCAGATGGCCTGAGGCCGTTATCCCTGTGGCTCGGCCAGATAGGCCAGATGATCCTGCCGCGCCACCTGCCAGCCATCGAGGTGCAGCGGGGCGGCAAAGCCCGGGCCGTCGGTCACCATGGTGTGGTATTCCCCCTGCTCGCCGCAGGCATCGAAGCCCTCGCGCTCGGCCAGTTGCTGCAGATCGCTGAGGGTGGCGGCATCGAGGGTGCGCCCAGTCCACTCGGGGGCCAGTACCCGGGTATCGACGCAGGAGAGGTGGGCGACGATGCCGCGGGCCAGCATATCCGCCAGCAAGGCTTGACGAGATTGTTGCCAGAGCGGGGTATGGACGGTGAGATCCAGCGGCTGGCAGCGTTCGCGGATCCAGTTTGGTGCGCCGCCCACGCTGTCGATATCGCCGGTGACTACGCCATCGAGTTGCCACTCCTCCTTGAGCCGTGCCAGTTCCCGCTCATAACCGAGATCGAACGGCGCTTCTATGGTGACCAGCAGATGGGGCAGCCCGAGGGCTTCCGCCTGACGGCGCACCAGCGGCAAGGGGTGAGCGAGAAATCGGGGCTCTGGCGGCGCAAAGGTGGCCAGTGCCACCACCTGATGGCCCGCTTGACGGGCATGACAGAGGGCCAGCATGGCATCTTTGCCACCGCTCCAGAGCAGGATGACGCGAGACATGGATGAGATTCCGGTGGTGAACGAGGGGGCATGCTACCCAGCGGCGTGGGCAGAGGTAAAGGTATTGTGTCCGGAAATGGCGGCGGGGAAATGGTTGGGGTCACAGAGCGGGAAAAAAGCAGGCCCCCGAAGCGGGGGCCTGTATTGCAATAGCGTGGTAAACGCCGCTGCGATTAGAGCAGGATGCTGGTGAGGATAAAGCCCAGCGAGCAGGAGGTCACCACTCCGATCAGCCCCGGAATGATGAAGCTGTGGTTGATGATGAACTTGCCGATGCGGGTGGTGCCGGAGCGGTCGAAACCGATACAGGCCAGATCGCTCGGGTAGGTTGGCAGCACGAAGTAGCCGTAGCTCGCCGGCAGGAAGGCGATCAGCAGCTTAGGCTCCACACCCAGCGCCAGACCCATGGGGGCGATGGCGGTGAGGGCGGCGGCTTGGCTGTTTACCAGCTTGGAGATGAGGAATAGCACCAGGGCGTAGGTCCAGGGCTGGGCCTGTACCACATGGGCCAGGGTCTCTTTGAGCAGGGGCATGTGAGCCTGGAAGAAGGTCTCACTCATCCATGCCACCCCGAATACGGAGAAGATGGCGACCATGCCTGCCTTGAAGACGGCGCCGTTGGCGATCTCGCCCGGCTTGACCTTGCAGCGCATCAGGATGATGGCACCGGCGATCAGCATCATCATCTGGATCACCAGGTTCATGGAGAGCGGGCCAGTTTTGTCCTTGATGGTGAACACCGGACGCAGACCTTCGTTGGCACCGAGCAATACCACGGCAGCGATGGCGGCGAAGAAGATCCAGGTAGACCAGTAGGCCTCTTTCGGGAACTTGGTATTGAGCAGGGTTTCACCACCGCCGTAGATGAAGGCACGCTGCTCCGGGTCTTTGATCTTGGCCTGGAACTCTTCGTCCTTGTCCAGATCCTTGCCGCGACGCAGGCTCCACAGGGCTGCCACGATGACACCGGTCAGGGAGGAGGGGATGGCGATCATCAGGATGTCGAGCAGGCCGTAAGCCTGACCGATACCGTGACCGGCCGCCAGAATGGAGACCATGGAGACCACGGCAACGGAGACCGGGGAGGCGCAGATGGCCATCTGGGAGGCAACGGAGGCTACGGCCATCGGGCGCTCGGGACGGATGTTCTTCTGCAGCGCGATGTCAGCGATGATGGGGAACATGGTGTAGACCACGTGGCCGGTACCGCACAGGAAGGTGAGGGTCCAGGTGGTCAGCGGCGCCAGGATAGTGATGTATTGCGGGTGACGGCGCAGCAGACGCTCGGCCACTTGCATCATCAGGTTGAGGCCACCGGCAGTCTGCAGGGTAGCGGCACAGCCGATCACCGCCAGAATGGTCAGCATTACCTGAACAGGCGGTTCGCCCGGCACCAGGCCGAAGACGAAGGTCAGCAGGAAGAGACCGATACCACTGATGAGACCGAGTCCCATGCCCCCAAAGCGGGTACCCAGCAGCAAACAGCCGAGTACCACTAAAAATTCCATCAAGATCATTCCGTTACCTCGTGTGATTCAACCCATATTGCCGCGGGTAGCCTGAACCATGAATTGTCATTGTCTGTTTTATTTAGCCCAAAAGGGTTAGTTGCTATTCTGCTCCCCTGAAAAAGTGAAAAAATTGAGTTACTTCAATAACTCGATGAATTTTTGATTAAACCACTTAAAAACCACGTACTAACAAAAACATTATTTTTGTCACCAAGTGGTATCACTCGGGGCCAAGCCATCGGGTGGTCATGGTGGCAGCACAGTGTGGCAACAGGGCTGCAGGGGAGGGGCATAAAAAGTGCTCGATTGCGGCAGAAGAGGGTGAAAAAGCCAGCGCTCAGGCTATTTTTGCCAGCAAGGGCTGACTTCGGGGGGTTGGCTCACTTGGCCGCAGGTGCTTGCTGCAGATAGCGGCGCTGATAATCCTGGCTCAGCTTGGCAATATCCAATCTGGCAATGACCTGTGCCACCCGTTGCTGCAACGCCTGCTGATCGGGACGAAACATGATGTGCAGGCTCTTGTGTTCGAGGATCTTCGGGTGAAATTGCAATCTGGCGCTGATCAGCTTGCGATCATGGTTGATGAGCCAGTGAAAGACATCCCGGTCGATCACCGCCAGATCGAGCCGGTCGCGCTGCAATTTGCGCAGGTTGAGCAGGTCGGAATCGACGGCGGCAGTGTTGAGGCGCTTGCTGGCCATCAGGGCATCGAATTCACGGGTGTTGACGTACCCCTCCACCACGCCGATCCGGTAGGGGGCAAGCTCCGTGAGCTGCTGCCAGGGGATGGGGGGGCCTGAGCGCTGCGCCATACCCAGCACGCTGTCGCCTACGCTGGGGGAGCTGCGCCACAGGGTCGGCAGGGTATCGGAGAGGTACTCGGGAAAATAGCCGCTATAAGGCTGGGTCGGGTCGGCCGCCAGGCGCACCGCCCGCTGCCAGGGATAGAAGTCGAACGTCACCTCCAGTCCCGCCTCGGCAAAGGCGCGCTTGACGATATGACCGGTGAGGCCGCCATCGGGCAGGCTCTGGCTGGTGTAGGGGGGCCACTCCAGGGTGGTCAGACGAACGGGCTCGGCCCACAGTTGAACAGGCATGCAGGACAGCAATAGCGAGAGCAGCAGGCGATATCCCATAGGCGACGAGTTCCTTGTGCCGGTTGATCCTGAGTATCACCCATAACGGTGACAATAAAAAAGCCGACCCGCAGGTCGGCTTTTGCAATGCAGTGGCAATATGCCGCTGATCAGAACTCGGCGGTACGTGGAGTACGCGGGAACGGGATCACGTCGCGGACGTTGCCCATACCGGTCACGTAGACTACCAGACGCTCGAAGCCCAGACCGAAGCCGGAGTGCGGCACGGTACCGAAGCGACGCAGGTCGCGATACCACCAGTAATCTTCCTTGTTCAGGCCCATCTCGGCCAGACGGGCATCTAGCACGTCCAGACGCTCTTCACGCTGGGAACCACCGATGATCTCGCCGATGCCGGGTGCCAGTACGTCCATCGCGGCAACGGTCTTGCCGTCGTCGTTGAGGCGCATGTAGAAGGCTTTGATATCTTTCGGGTAGTTCTTCACCACCACCGGAGACTTGAAGTGCTCCTCGGCCAGATAGCGCTCATGCTCGGAGGAGAGGTCGATACCCCAGGAGACCGGGAACTCGAACTTCTTGCCGCAGTTTTGCAGCACTTCGATGGCGTCGGTGTAGTCGATCTGGGCGAAGTCGGAGGAGACGAAACGCTCCAGACGGCCGATGGCATCCTTGTCTACGTGCTGGGCGAAGAACTCCAGATCGTCACGACGCTCGGTCAGTACGGCGTTGAAGACATACTTAAGCATGGCTTCGGCCAGTGCGGCGTTATCTTCCAGATCGTTGAAGGCCACTTCCGGCTCAACCATCCAGAACTCGGCCAGATGGCGGCTGGTGTTGGAGTTTTCAGCGCGGAAGGTCGGGCCGAAGGTGTAGACCTTGGAGAGGGCGCAGGCATAGGTTTCGGCGTTCAGCTGGCCGGATACGGTCAGGAAAGCCTCTTTGCCGAAGAAATCTTCGTTGTAGTCCACCTTGCCGGCGTCGGTGCGCGGCAGGTTTTCCATGTCCAGAGTGGAGACGCGGAACATCTCGCCGGCACCTTCGGTGTCAGAAGCGGTGATGAGCGGGGTCGCAACCCAGAGGAAGCCCTCTTCGTGGAAGAAGCGGTGGATGGCTTGCGCCAGGCAGTGACGAACGCGGGTCACGGCGCCAACGATGTTGGTACGCGGGCGCAGGTGGGCCTGTTCACGCAGGTATTCGATGCTGTGGCGCTTGGCGGCCATCGGGTAGGTGTCCGGATCTTCGACCCAACCGACTACCTTCACCTCGGTCGCCTGCAGTTCGAAAGCCTGGCCGCTGCCCTGAGAGGCGGCAACCACGCCGGTCACTTCCACGGAGCAGGCAGTGGTCAGACGCAGCACTTCATTCTCGTAATTGGCCAGGGTATTGGGGACAACTGCCTGTACCGGATGGAAACAGGAGCCATCGGAAATGGCCAAAAATGAGATCCCCGCCTTGGAATCACGGCGAGTCCGGATCCACCCTTTGACAGTTTGGGTGGTGCCGACCGGATACTTACCGGCCAGCACATCTACTACGGATGCGTGCGTCATCGAAATATTGTCTCCAGCTTGTTCTTGCAGCGCTATTTGCAACACTAGGGAGTCTGGCCCGGGCACAGATGGCCCACCATGGCAGACTAAGCCGTCAATCTTACCCGCGCGGGTTTGATAAACAAGCAAAAATGTCGGACTCTGGTGGGGTTTTCGGCATGGTTCACTCAACAAGAGTGTCACGGGCGCAGGAGAGGTGGGTGAAAGATCGGCGGCATGGGCCAGATTGGCTGACACGGTTGTTGCAGGGGCTGGTGATGCTCTGCTGGGGCGGCTTTATCGTGCTGCTCTCCCTTTACCACTATGCCCGTCCCGAAATCGCCTACGGTTTTCTGGTCTATGGCGGGATCGAGGTGCGCGATTATTGGGACCCGGCCCTTACCCCTTGGCTGGTCTACGGGCTCTGGAGCTGCTGTGCCCTGACGCTGGCGGTGTTTCTGCTGGAGCGCAAGCGCAGCCGCCGTCAGGATGATTCCCGGCATGTCAATCTGGCCATCCTGCTATTGGTTCTGATCGCCAGTCTGCTTTTCTACTACGTCGGTTAAGCGTTCGTCTTAGCGGGGCTGATCCGGCTCCTGCCTGCTGGCCTTGGTGCGTTTGCCGAGCTGGCGCTCCACACTGTCGAGCATCTGGTTGTAGGCCACCGCCACCCGGCCAATCTCGTCGCCGTCATCCCCCTCCAGCCGGTGGCCGAAGTCGTGCAAGTCGGTGGCCTCTTCCATGGAGCGGGTCAACTGGTTGAGGGGGCGCACGATCCAGGTGCGGATGACCCAGAGGGTCAGCAGCAGTCCCATCCCGAAGATGCCGGTGAGAATGAGCGCCGAGGTGAGAATATTCTGCTCGACCCGGGTAAACAGCGAATCGAGGGAGTAGTCAAAGCGCACGGCCCCTAACACAGTGTTCTCCGGCACCAGATGACAGCTGGTGCAGTCGGTCCCGCGAAAATCCTTCTTGGCCAGCAGCGGTCGGGTGACCACCAGACGGCTGTGCATGCCGTTGTGCACCACCTCCAGACTCCCTTTGCCCGCCAGAGCCAGCTCATCAAACTCATCTTTTACCTGCTCTGTCTCCCGTCCCGGCCCGAACTGTTTGCTCACCGCATCGCCACGCACGATGCGGGCATCCTCCACATGGGCGTGGTCGAGAAACTTGCCGCGCAGGGTATCGCGGGCATCCATCTTGCCAGTCAGCATCAGCATGTTGAGGCCATCGAAATAGGCTTCGGTCTGCTCGCGGCTCTGCTCCTTGATGAGGGTCAGGATGAGATCGCGCTCGCGCACTGCCTGATAGGCTGCGGAGAAGACCAGTACCATGGAGAAGATGAAGAGCAGGAAAAAGTTGATTTTGGCAGCAATGGAGAGGCGCATGAGCAGTCTTTCTTGATGGTAAAACCGCAGCAGTTTACCCCTCTTGGGGCCTCAGGTCTGGTGTTTTGCTCACATTACGGCAAGTGAAACTGCACTGAAGTGGATAAAGTTGCCCTCTTTATATATCAAATGCCGATAGTCAAACGGGCGACTGCGATGGCCGCCCGCTGCATGCATTAAAACTCGCCTTCGGTGATGGCCTGACGGATGGCGCCGGTCAATACCCGCAACTCTTCAGGGGTGATGACGAAGGGGGGCATCAGGTAGACCAGCTTGCCAAAGGGGCGGATCCAGGCGCCCAGTTCGACAAACTTGCGCTGGATGCGCGCTACATCCACCCGCTCTTTCATCTCCACCACCCCGATGGCGCCGAGTACTCGCACATCAGCGACCGTCGGGTGCAGGGTCAGCTCTACCAGTTCGGTACGCAGCTGATGCTCGATGGCGCGCACCCGCTCCTGCCAAGGTGAGGTCAGCAGCAGATCGATGGAGGCGTTGGCCACCGCGCAGGCGAGGGGATTGCCCATAAAAGTGGGGCCGTGCATAAAGACACCCGCCTTGCCGTCACAGATGGTACGGGCGACATGCTCGGTGGTCAGGGTCGCCGAGAGGGTGAGGTAGCCGCCGGTAAGCGCCTTGCCCAGACACATGATGTCGGGGCTGATCCCCGCCCAGTCGCAGGCAAACAGCTGACCGGTACGGCCAAAGCCGGTGGCGATCTCGTCGGCAATCAGCAGCACGCCGAACTCGTCGCACAGGGCGCGCACCCACTGCAGGTAGCGGGGGTGATAGAAGCGCATGCCGCCAGCGCCCTGCACTATGGGCTCAAGCACGATGGCGGCGATCTCTTCGTGATGATCCGCCATGAGCGTCGCCAGCTCCACCACGCACTGCTCGTCCCACTCGGCGTGGAAGCGGCAGCTGGGTGCGTCGACAAAATAGTGCTCCGGCAGGAATCCCTTGTAGAGCTCATGCATGCCGCCATCGGGATCGCAGACGCTCATGGCGCCAAAGGTGTCGCCGTGATAGCCGCTGCGCAGGGCGACGAACTTGGCTCTGGGCGTCCCTTTGGCGTGCCAGTACTGCTGGGCCATCTTGAGCGCCACTTCTACCGCTACCGAGCCGGAATCGGCCAGAAAGACCCGATCCAGCCCCTTCGGAGTGATCTCCACCAGCTTGCGGCAGAGCTCGACCGCCGGAGCGTGGGTGAGGCCGCCAAACATCACGTGGGACATCTTGCCGAGCTGGGCGGTGGCGGAGGCGTCCAACTCCGGCACCTGATACCCGTGCACGCAAGCCCACCAGGAGCTCATGCCATCCACCAGTTCGCGGCCATCGCTGAGGGTGAGGGTCACCCCTTTGGCGCTGGCTACTTCATAGCAGGGCAGGGGGTGAGTGAGGGAGGTATAGGGGTGCCAGATGTGGTGCAGGTCGAATTCTTGATTGGTCATTTGTTGTTCTGTTGTCAATTGGTTTGATCTGGTCGGTGTTGACAGTCTACGCGTGCTCTCTACACTAGCCAACAATTTCAGCCACTTGGCACTGCGTTCAGCCACTTGGCACTGCGCATCACCCTGAGCGCGCGGGCCTGGCGACGGGTTTTGTGGCCGTCCATCCCAAGATGGCGGGCGCAGGATCCCACTAATAACAACCGGAAGCTATGTATGAATGCTCTCACCGCGGGCGGTCACGCCCTTCGTCATGACTGGACCCTCGCCGAGGTTCAGGCCCTGTTTGCCCTGCCGTTCAACGATCTGCTGTTTCAGGCCCAGACCGTCCACCGCGCCCACTTTGACCCGAATGAAGTGCAGGTGAGTACTTTGCTCTCCATCAAGACCGGTGCCTGCCCGGAAGATTGCAAATACTGCCCCCAGAGCGCCCGTTATCACACCGGGCTTGAGGTCGAGCGGCTGATGGAGGTGGAGAAGGTGCTGGAGCGGGCCCGCGAAGCCAAGGCCAACGGCTCGTCACGCTTTTGCATGGGGGCCGCCTGGCGCAACCCCAAAGAAAAAGACATGCCCTACATCATCCGGATGATCGAGGAGGTGCGCGGGCTCGGTATGGAGACCTGCATGACGCTGGGGATGCTCACCGCCGATCAGGCGGCCCGTCTTGGTGCTGCTGGGCTCGATTACTACAACCACAACCTCGACACCTCGCCGGAGTTCTACGGCGAGATCATCTCCACCCGCACCTATCAGGACCGGCTCGATACCCTGGAGCATGTGCGCGGTGCGGGCATGAAGGTCTGCTCCGGCGGTATCGTCGGCATGGGCGAGCAGGCGAAAGATCGGGCGGGCCTCTTGATGGCGCTGGCCAACCTGCCGCGCCACCCCGAAAGTGTGCCCATCAATATGCTGGTCAAGGTGAAGGGGACGCCGCTGGAGGATCAGGAGAACCTCGATCCGTTCGAATTTATCCGCACCATCGCCGTGGCGCGGATCATGATGCCCGCCTCCCATGTGCGGCTCTCAGCCGGGCGGGAGAAGATGAACGAGCAGATGCAGGCGATGTGCTTTATGGCCGGGGCCAACTCCATCTTCTATGGCTGCAAACTGCTGACCACTCCTAACCCGGACGAGAACAGCGACATGCAGCTGTTCAAACGACTCGGTATTCGTCCCGCCCAGCGCGCCCAGAAACCGGATCAGGTTCAAGAAGAGGAGCTGCTGGCCGAGGTGAGCCGCCAGAGCGAGCCCACCGAGATGTTTTATGACGCCACCCGCCCCCGTGCAGGGGCTGCGCGGTCATGAACGGCCCTGCAGTAACGGGCCCTTTTGTGTTGGGCACAGCGCTGGCCGAGCGCGAGCAGGTGGGTCTGCTGCGCAACCGCATCGCGACCGACGGGGCGAGTGGCGGGCGGCTCAGGGTTGCGGGGCGCGACTACCTCAATTTTTCCGCCAACGACTATCTGGGACTGGCAGAACACGGCGCCATCAAGGCCGCCTTCAACGCGGGGATTGAACGCTATGGCGCGGGCTCCGGCGCCTCACCGCTGGTGACCGGGTACAGCCGTGCCCACCAACAGCTTGAGGAGACCCTGGCCGAGTGGCTCGGGGTGGAGGCGGTGCTGCTGTTCAACTGCGGTTTTTCGGCCAATCAGGCGGTGCTCAAAGCGCTGCTCGGCAAGGAACATCTGCTGTGGCAGGACAAACTCAACCACGCCTCTTTGCAGGAGATGGGCAGCCAGCTCCCTTGCAAGATGAAACGTTTTGCCCACAACGATATGGCGGCCCTTGAACGGCAGCTTGAGCCAAATCGCGGGCTGATTGTCTCGGAAGGGGTGTTCAGCATGGACGGGGATCAGGCCCCCTGGGGTGAACTCGCGGCATTGGCAGCCCGGAGCGGCAACTGGCTGATGATCGACGATGCCCATGGTCTTGGTGTGCTGGGCCCTGAGGGGCGCGGCACTCTGGCGGCGCAGGGGGTTCCTCCTGCCAGCGTACACATCCAGATGGGCACTTTTGGCAAGGCGCTCGGGGTTGCCGGTGCCTTTGTCGGCGGCAGCCGCGAGCTGGTGGAGTATCTGGTCAACTTCGCTCGCCACTATGTCTACAGCACCCATATGCCCGCCGCGCAGGCTTGCACGGTCAGCAAGAGTATCGAACTGGTACGCGCCGCCGAGGATGCCCGCGCCCATCTTGGCCAGCTGATCGCTCGCTTCCGGCAAGGGGCAAAGGATCAGGGTTGGCAGCTTGGCGCGAGCGATACCCCGATCCAGCCGCTGCTGGTGGGGGAGAGCAGTGTTGCCCTGCAACTGGCTGAACGGCTGCGGGAGCGCGGCGTCTGGGTGAGCGCCATCCGCCCGCCCACTGTGCCAGTCGGTACGGCCCGGCTGCGCATTACCCTGAGCGCGGCTCACCGCGAGCAGGATGTGGATCGCTTGCTCGATGCCTTGGGGGTCTGCCCTGCAGTTACAACGCTTGGGGAGGCTCACCATGACTGAGCGTTTTCAAACGGTCGACAAGGCGCAGCTTGCTCGCCGTTTCGGCGCCGCCGCTCGTCATTACGATGCCCACGCCCGTTTTCAGCAGGAGGTGGGGCAGGCGCTGCTGGAATGGATGCCGAGCAGGCCGGTTGGCACTGATCTGACGGTGAGCGGGCTGGATTTGGGCTGCGGTACCGGCTTTTTCTTGCCCCAACTGGCGAACCGTTGTCATCAGCTGGTGGGACTGGATCTTGCCCCCGGCATGCTGGCGCAGGCCGCCTTGCGTGACAGCGGTGCTCGCCTGCTCTGCGGCGATGCGGAGCAGCTTCCTTTCGCCGATAACACGTTCGACTGGGTTTTCTCCAGTCTGGCGTTGCAGTGGTGCGAGCGTCCGGCCCAGGCTTTCGGCGAGCTGCTGCGGGTAGTCAAACCGGGCGGCCAGATCTTTTTCTCGACCCTGCTCGATGAGTCGCTCTGGCAGTTGCGAACCGCCTGGCAGCAGCTTGATGGTCGCGCCCATGTCAATCGCTTCCTCAGCCTGCCACAATTGGAGCAGGCGCTGGCGAGCGCCGGGGTAGTTGCTCCCGAGCTGCGTTGTATCACCTGGGATCTCGCCTATCTTGAATTGCCGCAGCTGTTGCGCGATCTCAAGGGGATTGGGGCCAATCAGGTCAACGACAATCAGGGGAGTGCCGCCCCGGCCGGTCTGAGTGGTCGCGCCAGATTGCAGCAGCTGGCTCAGGCGTATGAGGCGTTTCGCCAGCCCGATGGCAGGCTGGTCGCCAGTTATCGGGTGTGCCTCGGCCGTCTCAGCAAGCCTCGCTGAGCGCCGGGAATCGCATTGTGTGCAGGGTAGTCAACGGGCCCTGCCAAGGAGAGAACCGTATGAAATCATTCTTTATCACCGGCACCGATACCGATGTGGGCAAGACGCTGGTGGCGCGTACCCTGCTGCGTGAATTCAGCGCACAGGGAATCAAGTGTGCGGGTTACAAGCCGGTCTCGGCCGGATGTGCCCGCACTCCGGACGGGCTGCGCAACCTCGATGCAGTTCTGTTGCAGGAGGCAGCGAGTCTGCCGCTGCCCTATGAGGTGGTCAATCCGTTCGCCTATGAGCCGCCGATTGCGCCCCACATTGCCGCCAGCGAGGCGCGCCAGCCTATCACCATGCAGGGGTTGAGCGAGGGGCTACGCAAGATTGAACAGGCCGGGGCCGAGCTGGCGGTAGTGGAAGGGGCGGGGGGTTGGTATCTGCCGCTCGATCGCAAGCATCTGCTGTCGGACTGGGTGAAACAGGAGAACATGGCGGTGATCATGGTAGTAGGGGCCAAGCTGGGTTGCCTCAACCATGCGCTGCTCACCTTTGCCGCCATTCGCAATGATCAGCTGCCAGTGGCGGGGTGGGTAATTAATCGGCTCCATGGTTCCATGAGCCATTATCAGGAAAATCTGGACACCCTGAGGGGCTTGCTGCCAGCCCCCTTCCTCGGCGAAATTCCGTTTATAAACAATCCGCTTGAAGCCGATTTGCAGGGGCGTCTTGATATCTCGCCGCTACTTTGACGGCATATTCAGCGAACATTCATCGAATCTCCCTAGAATGTCGACATTAACATGATCAGGTGGGGATCCCGAGTGATCCCCGGTCATGTCCCTTATCTTCACAAGGAGTCTATATGAAGCGAATTATGCTATTCCTGGTGACCAACCTGGCCGTCATGCTGGTGCTGGGGGTGGTACTCAATATCCTGTTCTCGGTTCTGGGGATCAACAAGTCCAGCATTTCCGGGCTGTTGGTGTTCTGTGCCGTGTTCGGTTTTGGGGGTTCCTTTATCTCCTTGCTGATGTCCAAGTGGATGGCCAAGCGCAGCTATGGCGTCCAGGTCATCGAGCAACCCCGTAACGAGACCGAGCACTGGCTGGTGAGCACTGTGGCCCGTCAGGCCCGCGAAGCGGGTATCAAGATGCCGGAAGTGGGGATCTACGACTCTCCCGAGATGAACGCCTTTGCGACCGGCGCTCGCCGCGATGATTCGCTGGTGGCGGTCTCCTCCGGCCTGCTCTACAGCATGAGCCGTGACGAGGCGGAAGCGGTACTGGCCCACGAGGTGAGCCACGTGGCCAATGGCGACATGGTGACCCTGACCCTGATCCAGGGTGTAGTGAACACCTTCGTGATGTTCTTCGCCCGTATCGTGGCTGGCGTGATCAGCAACTTCTTCAGCTCCAACAACGAGGAAGAGAGCAGCAGTACCGGCGGTTTTGCCTACATGATCACCGTGTTCGTGCTGGAGATGCTGTTCGGCATTCTGGCCTCCATCATCGTCATGTGGTTCAGCCGTCAGCGTGAGTTCCGTGCCGATGCCGGTGCCGCCAAGTTGGCTGGTCGCGACAAGATGATTGCCGCCCTTGAGCGCCTCTCCCGCGGTGCCGAGCCGCAGCTGGAAGGCTCCATGATGGCCTTTGGCATCAACGGCAAGCGCTCCATGAGCGAGCTGTTCATGAGCCACCCGCCCATCGAGCAGCGTATCGCCGCCCTGCGTGGTTGATCGATACTGAATGACGGGGGAGCACCCCGAATAAAAAACGGCTGCCTTCGGGCAGCCGTTTTGCTTTTCAGCGTTCTTTAAAGCTTGAAGTGTCCCATCTCCTGGCGCAGTACCCGTGACAGCTGCTTGAGCTTGGCCGCCTCTTGCGACACGTGGCGGGCGGCATCCCCTGACTGTTCGGAGAGAGAGGTGATGTTGCCGACGGTAGAGACCACCTCGTTGGCTGCGGTGGACTGCTCGCGCAGGGTGTGGCTGATCTCCCCCATCAGGCCGGTGAGGTTGGAGGCGTGGCTCTGGATGCTGGCGATCGCCTCGCCGGTCTGATTGGCCAGCGTGACCCCACGGGAGACGTTGTTGACCGTGTTCTCCATGCTGCGAATGGAGGCATCCGCCCCGCTCTGGATCTTGCTGATCATCCCGGTGATCTGCTGGGTTGAGGCCGCCGAGCGACTGGCCAGATTGCGCACCTCGTCGGCCACCACCGCAAAGCCGCGACCCTGTTCACCGGCCCGCGCCGCCTCGATGGCCGCGTTGAGGGCCAGCAGGTTGGTCTGATCGGCGATGCCGCGGATCACCCCGATGATCTCCGAAATCTGCTGGGTATGGCCGTTGAGCTCGGAGATGGTGCTGGCCGCATCCCCCACTGTGGTGGAGATATTCTCGATGCTGCCGAGCGTCTCTTTAATGACCCCTGACCCCTCCTCCAGGGTATTGGCTGAGACCTTGCTCAGCTCGTCGGCATGAGTGGCGTTGTCGGAGAGGTGACTGATGCTCACCACCAGCTCCTCGATGGCGGCGGCCATGGTCTGGGTGCTGGTTTGCTGATCGGTGGCAAACTGGGCTGTCTGCTCGGCGATCTGGGCGATGCTGTCAGCAGAGTGGGACAGCTCCTCGGTGGAGTGGGAGACCTTGGCGATGATCCCCTTGAGGGTGGTCTGCATACCGCCGAGCAGGCCGATCAGGCTCTCTTTCGATCCTGGCGGCACCTTGATGGGGCGCGAGAAGTCCCCTTCCGCCATCATATGGAGATCGGTCTTGAGCTGTTCGACCGAGGTGCCCACCAGATCGAGCAGGGAGCGATAGGTGCGCCAGAGGAAGAACATCAACACCAGACCGAGGGCGATAAAGAGATAGCGCAGCATATCGGTATTGGCGATGGCGCTCTCGACTGCCTCGTGGTTGCGCTGCTCCATCATCACGTAGAAGTCATCGATGGGGGACATGATGCGCCCCTTGTTCTGGTGATAGGCCTTGTCATGCATCATGGCGATGGCTTTTTGCTGGTTGGCAACCGGGTCGCCATCGCTCTGCTGCACCAGTTTGAAGGCGGCGACCTCGGTGTTGACCAGGGCATCCGAGTTGTTTTTGGCCTCGTTCAGTTTGGCGAGTTCGCCGTCGGTGAAACCGGCATCCTTCATCAGGTCGATCAGGCCACGGCGAACATTGCTGTCGGGGCGGGGATTCTGGCCGTTGGCGGCGACAAAGTCCCAGTAGATACGGTTGTAGCCATCCGGCCTCGGCTGCTCGCCGTTGCGAATGGCCAGGATCCGCATGTACTGCTGCTCGTAGGCTGGATCCTTGGTGATGACGTAGGTGCGCCCGAGTCGGGTCAGATCATCGGAGGATTGGCGCAGTTCGTCGGCCAGCAGGTAGGAGACATATTGTTGTCGATAACTCTCTTCCAGTTGTTTACCCGCCCAGCTGTAGGCGAAAAACACCAGTGACAGCAGGATCAGGGTGATGACGGATAGCAGCAGGTTGAGCTGAAAGGCGGGCTTGTTCTGTTCCATGGTATGGGCGTCCTTTCCCTATGGCTGAGTGTCGTATGGAGCATCGCCAAGTCAATGGCTGGCAAGGCTTTTTGCTCTGAGAGTATAGGAAGGGAAACTCACTGATGAAGGCCGTGGGGACAAATTAAGGGAGGAACAGGTGAACAAGTGTGGATAAAGATGACCGGGGTCAATTCCCCGGTCATCTGGGTTGGCGTGAGTTAATGCGGCCCGATCACCCGATCATAGGATTTCAAGGTCGGTGAGCGGCACGGCGCAGCAGGCAAGGATCTTGCCCTCTGCCCGCTCGGCGGCGGTGATGGCGGGGACATCCGGGTGATCCACCTCGCCCGAGATCAGCGTCTGTTTGCAACTGCCGCAGATGCCGGCGCGGCAGCTCCAGGGCAGCTCTACACCTTGCTTGTTGGCCTGATCCAGCACTGTGCCCTGATTGTTGCCGGTAAAGGCTTGGGCGCCGATACGCAGTTGCACCGCCTGATGGGGGCGGGCCACCGAGAGAATGGCACCGCCAAAACTCTCCTGTCTGATCCGTGTGGCCGGTACGCCGAGGGCCGCAACTTTGGCGGCAGCATCGGCCATAAAGCCGTGGGGGCCGCAGATAAAGACCTCTTTTTCGGCCAGCCCTTTAATCAGTTGCAGATGCTCATCATTGAGTCGCCCTTGCAGCCCCTGCCAGTGATTGTCCGGCTGGCTCAGGATAATGGTGAGGGTCATCCCCTGCTGCGCCATGGCGTGCAGTTCGCTGGCGGCGGGAATGTCCGCTTCACTGCGGCACAGGTGCATAAAGTGAACCTCTTCCAGCTCCTCGCGTAGCGCCAGGGTGCGGGCTATCGCCAGCATGGGGGTGACGCCGGAGCCTGCGGAGAGCAACAGGAGGTTGCGCTCGGACCCTAAGTGAAACTCGCCAGCGGGGTTGGCGGCCAGCAGCCGGTCGCCCACCTGCAGTTGCTGGTGCAGCCAGTGGGAGATGCGGCCGCCCTCCACCTTCTTGACGCTGATGCTGTAACGCTCCGGATGATCTGGCGTGGAACTCAGGGTATAGCGCCGCTGGATCCGTTCATTTTTGATATCGAGGCTGATGGGCAGATGCTGGCCCGGCAGGTAGTCGAGCAGAGGCTCGCCATCGGCTGCTTCGAACCAGAAGGTCTCCAGATCCCGCGCCAGCGGTTCACGGGCCACGCAGACCAGCTCCCGCTTCTTCGGTGCGGCGGCGGGATAGACCACCGGACGGGTGCGCTCCAGTACCTCGATCTCGCTGCCTGCCTCAATACATCCCTCGTTCAGCGCCACCAGATTCTGGCCGAAGTAGACCTCGCCATCCTCGCCACGGCGGTAGCGGGTGAGGGTGGCCAGCGGCTCTTTCAGGGCGTTGAAGCGATCGGTGCCCGCTTCCACCGTGGTCATGATGCAGCGGCTGCAGGGCTTGACCACTTTAAATTCCACTTCGCCGATGCGGATACGCACCCAACTGTCCTCCTCGAAGGGCTGGGTATTGCTTGCTACCAGATTGGTGCGGAATTGGCTCATCTGGTGCAGCGCATCGGAGCGCAGATTGAGATCCTCAAGGGAGGCCTGGCTTATCAGCAGCAGCGGATAACCGTCGGCAAAGCTGACCCGGGTGCCGGTCTTCTCGCGAAAACGATCCGAGGTTTCACCCAGCCAGAGCAGCTGCACTAGTTCCCCTGCCACCCGGCTCAGCCACCCATCGGCTTTGGGGTCGGTGTGCAGGGCGGTAAAGCGGTCGCTCCAGACTCCGGTAGCTTGCGGGGCGCGGCTGAAGTCGACCTCTTGCAGGGTGAGCGGTTCAAAGCCCGGATAGCGCAGTTGCAAGCCCCCTTCGATGGGGGTGGCCACGACCTGTTGCAGCTGGGGATGGGTACGGGCGGTGATAAAGGTGCCGTCCGGTTTGACCACCATGTAGCGGCGATCCCCTGCCAGTCCCTCTTCGGTCACCCGGGCGCGAGCCAGCGGCATACCTGCAGTCGATTTGATGGGGTAGAGGTGAATGCTGTCTAGCCTGGGCATCTTCATATCCTTGTGACGCGGCGCGATCGCCTGGAAAAAGGGGAACATAACGGTTCCCCGGCGATCCGGCAATCCTTTCAAGGGGGCGGTCTATAGTTGGGAAAACAGAACAAGAGGGCATCGGGATGAAAATAAGCTGGTTGCTGGCGGGGAGCCTTTTTTGCCACGGGCTCTGGGCGCAGGAGCTGACCCTGACCACGGGAGAGTATCCCCCTTACTGCTCCGAGACGCTGAAATATCAGGGGCTGATCCCTCATGTGGTGAGTGAGGCATTCAAGAGTGAAGGGGTGAGCGTCAAGTTCCAGTTTCTGCCCTGGAAGCGGGCCTTTCGCTTGTCGGAGGAGGGGGTGGTGGATGGCACAGTCCACTGGTATGAGTCGAGCGAGCGGCGCAAAACCCATCTCTACAGCGATCCCATCCTGAGCGAGACCTACGTCTGGTTCTATCTCAAGTCCGATCCGCTGGAATGGCGTGGCTATCAGGATCTGGCGGATCGCAAGTTGGCTGCGGTCAGTGGCTATACCTACAATGCAGATTTTTTTGCAGCCATCGCGCAGGTGCCGCTGCAGGTGCAGTTCGTCACCCGGCTGCGCCAGAGCTTTGATCTGCTGCTCTCCGGCCGCGCCGACCTGACCCTGGAGAACATAGATGTCGGCTACTACTCCCTGCGTCAGTTCTACCCGGCCAGCACGGTCGATCTCTTTGCAACCCATTCAAAACCCGTGATGAAAGTTGAAGGCCACCTGCTGATCAGCCGCAAGCGTGCCAACGCTGACGAGCTGATCAAAACCTTCAATCGGGGGCTCGCCAAACTGAAAGCCAGCGGTCAGCTGGAGAAGATGTTACTTGAGTCACGTTCTGGTCTCTATGAACCATAAAGTGCAACATTTTTTGATCCTGATTCGCTAATCAGTACAAAAAAGCGGCCATTATCGACTCAGTTCCCAGTTTCTAACGCTTTCGCTTCTTCCCCATCCGGCCACCGTCCGCTTCGGCTACACGGTATCAAGCGCCATCGGGTGGGGCCTGTCACACAAAAAGAAGAAAGCAATGTATGAGCAAACAACTGGACATGACCCCATTGCCGGATCTCTCCCTGAAAACGGGAACAGGCCCGGTGCGTACTCGGCTACCCGTCTGGCGGCCAGCCCTGCCACCCTGCAATCACGCCTGCCCGGCCGGAGAAAATATCCAGGCCTGGCTCTCTTTGGCGCAGGCCGGTCGCTTTGAAGCGGCCTGGCAGACCCTGATCGAAGAGAACCCCTTGCCCGCCATTCATGGCCGGGTCTGCTATCACCCCTGCGAGAGCGCCTGCAACCGCGGGCAGGTGGATGAATCCGTCTCTATCCATGCCATCGAACGCTTCCTCGGCGACGAAGCGCTGGCCTGCGGTTGGCAGCCAGCGCCACCTGCCCCTGCCAGCGGCAAGAAGGTGCTGGTGATCGGCGCCGGCCCCTCAGGTCTCTCCTGCGCCTGGCACCTCAACCGGCTTGGCCATCAGGTGGAGATCCGCGAAGCGGGGCCGCTTGCTGGCGGCATGCTGCGTTTTGGCATTCCCGCCTACCGCCTGCCCCGTGATGTGCTGGATCGGGAGGTGGCCCGCATCGTGGCGGCCGGGGTGACCCTCACTCTTAACCACAAGGTGGAGGATGTGCTGCGCGAGCGCGATGAGGGGGGCTTTGATGCCGTCTTTATGGCCATCGGCGCCCATCTGGCCAAGCGGGTCGATATTCCGGCTCGGGAAGCGGGCAAGATCCTCGATGCGGTGAGTTTCCTCGAGCAGGCCAGTCTTGCCGAAGAGCAGGGCTTGCCGCCACCCAAACTGGGACGGCGGGTAGCGATTTATGGGGGTGGCAATACCGCCATGGATGCGGCCCGTACCGCCCGCCGTTTGGGCGTTGAAGAGGCTATGATCATCTACCGCCGAGACCGGGACCATATGCCTGCCCACGCCTTTGAAGCCGACGAGGCCGAGGAGGAGGGTATCAAGATCAACTGGCTGCGCAGCATCCGCCAGCTCGACAACACCAATATCGAGGTGGAGGTGATGGCGCTGGATGCCGAGGGCAAACCGGTGCCCACCGGCAAGTTTGAAACCCTCGAAGCGGACTCCCTTATTCTGGCGCTGGGCCAAGAGGTGGACTTGAGTGTGCTGGAGAGCATCCCAGGCGTGCGGGTCAACAAGGAGGGAGTGGTACAGGTTGGCGAGAACCTGATGACGGATGTGCCGGGTCTCTTTGCAGGCGGTGACATGGTGCCCTCCGAGCGCACCGTCACCATCGCCACCGGTCACGGCAAGAAGGCGGCACGCCATATGGATGCCTGGCTGCGTGGTCGCCACTATCACAAACCGCTCTCCTATCCGCTGGTGGGGCCGGAGCAGTTGCAGCTCTGGTTCCAGACCCATGCGCCGGCCAGCAGTCAGCCGGTCAAACCGCCCTCGGCGCGGGACGACTTTGGTGAGATCATCGGCGGGCTGGATGAGGTGGCCGCCCGTTACGAGGCTGCGCGCTGCTACTCCTGCGGCAACTGCTTCGAGTGTGACGGCTGCTACGGCAGCTGCCCCGAGCAGGCCATCGCCAAGTTGGGGCCGGGCAAAGGCTATCAGGTGGATGCCGAGCGCTGCACCGGCTGCGGTGCCTGTCATGACCAGTGCCCTTGTCACGCCATCGAGCTGCGCCAACCGGAGGAGTCCCAATGAAACATGAACTGATCATGGTTGACGGCAACGAAGCCGCGGCCCGGGTGGCGTACCAGCTGAGCGAAGTGTGTGCCATCTACCCCATCACCCCGAGCTCGACCATGGCCGAACTGGCCGATGCCTGGGCGGCAGAGGGGCAGACCAACCTGTGGGGCAACATCCCCACCGTGGTAGAGATGCAGAGTGAAGGGGGGGCGGCCGGCACGGTACACGGCGCCCTGCAGGCGGGGGCGCTCGCCACCACCTTCACCGCCAGTCAGGGGCTAATGCTGATGCTGCCCAACATGTACAAGATCGCCGGTGAACTGACTTCGGCGGTGTTCCATGTGGCGGCCCGCTCGCTGGCGGCGCAGGGGCTGTCGATTTTTGGCGACCATCAGGATGTGATGGCGGCGCGCAGCACCGGCTTTGCCATGCTCGCTTCCGGCTCGGTACAGGAGGCGCAGGACCTGGCCTTGGTTGCCCATAGCGTCACCCTGCAGTGCCGGGTGCCCTTTATCCACTTCTTCGACGGCTTTCGCACCTCCCACGAGGTGAACAAGATCACCGCCCTGCATCGGGATGAAATTCGCGCCCTTATCGACAACGACTGGGTACGCGCCCACCGTGCGCGGGCGCTTAACCCGGATCATCCGGTGATGCGCGGCACGGCCCAGAACCCGGATACCTACTTCCAGTCCCGCGAGAGCGTCAACCCCTTCTACGAAGCGGTACCGGCGCGGGTGCAACAGTGCATGGACAACCTCGGTGAGCTGACCGGCCGCCACTACAAGCTGGTGGAGTACCACGGCGCGCCCGATGCCACCGACGTCATCGTGCTGATGGGTTCGGGGGCGGCCACCGCCCGCACTACCGTGGATTGGCTCAATCGGCAGGATCGCAAGACCGGGGTGCTGATCATTCGCCTCTATCGCCCCTTCCCGGTACAGGCGTTGCTCGATGCGCTACCGCAGAGCGTGCGGCGCATGGCGGTGCTGGATCGCACCAAGGAGCCGGGCGCCGGTGGCGAGCCGCTGCTGCTGGATGTGCAGAGCGCGCTGATCGATGGCTTGCAGCGCGGCTTTATCAAGCGGCTGCCCTGGCTCAGTGGCGGCCGCTATGGCCTCTCGTCCAAGGAATTCACCCCCGCCATGTGCGCGGCTGTGTTCGAGGAGCTGGCATCCGATGCGCCTCGCCCCCGCTTTACGGTGGGGATCGTCGATGACGTGTCGGGCCTCAGTCTGGCCTGGCACCCCATCGGCGATCTGGAGCCCGCCAGTCGGGTACGGGCGCTCTTCTTCGGCCTCGGCGCTGATGGCACAGTCGGTGCCAACAAGAACAGCATCAAGATCATCGGCGAGCTGGAGGGCTTCCACGCCCAGGGCTACTTCGTCTACGACTCCAAGAAGTCGGGCTCGCGCACCGTCTCCCACCTGCGCTTTGGCCCCGAGCCCATCGATGCCCCCTGGCTTATCGAGCAGGCGAGCTTTATCGGCTGCCACCAGTGGGGCTTTGTCGAGTCGGTCGATCTGCTGGAGCACGCCGCCGAAGGGGCGACCCTGCTGCTTAATGCCCCCTATGAGGCGGACAAGGTGTGGGGTCAGCTGCCCGAGCGGCTGCGCGCCCGCATTCGCGCCCTCGATATCCGCCTCTACTGCATCGACGGCGATCGGGTGGCCGAGCGCAACGGTATGGGCAATCGCATCAACACCATTATGCAGACCTGCTTCTTCGCGCTGGCTGGCATCTTGCCGCGGGACGAGGCGATTGCGCTTATCAAGGAGAGCATCGAGAAGAGCTATGCCCGCAAGGGGCCCGAAGTGGTTGAGCGCAACTTCACGGCGGTGGACGATACCCTGGCACACCTCCATCAGGTGGCCATCCCGGCCGGTGAGGAGCAGATCAGCGACTATCCGCTGCCGCTGGCACCGGGCGGCAGCGAGTTTGTCCAGCGGGTCACAGGCCCGATGCTGGCGGGGCGCGGCGATCTGATCCCCGTCTCCATGCTGCCGGTGGATGGCACTTACCCCACCGCCACCAGCCGCTTCGAGAAGCGGGATATCGCTCGCGAGATCCCGATCTGGCATTCGGATATCTGCATCCAGTGCGGCAACTGCGTTTTTGTCTGCCCCCACGCGGCGCTGCGGGCCAAGTTCTACCATCAGGACTGGCTGGCAACCGCCCCCGAGGCGGCCCAGTCAGTGCCCGTTACCGCCAGGGGTTTCCCCGACAGCCGCTACACATTGCAGCTCTATCCGGAGGATTGCACCGGCTGCGGCCAGTGCGTGCAGGCCTGTCCGGTGCGGGCCGGAGCGGATGAGCGCCATGAAGGCGAGCGCGCCATCGCCATGATGGACAAGGCGCCCCATCTGGCTGGCCAGAAACAGGCGCTGCGCTGGTTCGAGAGCCTGCCCTGGCCTGCCCGCGAGCGGGTGGACTTCTCCACCGTGCGCGGTGCCCAGTTCCTCGAACCTCTGTTCGAGTTCTCCGGTGCCTGCGCCGGCTGTGGCGAGACCCCGTACCTCAAGCTGCTGACCCAGCTGTTTGGTGACCGCATGCTGGTGGCCAACGCCACCGGTTGCTCCTCCATCTACGGCGGCAACCTGCCGACCACCCCCTGGGCCAGGAACGGCGAAGGGAAGGGGCCGGCCTGGTCCAACTCACTGTTCGAGGACAACGCCGAGTTTGGCTTTGGCTTCCGCCTCACCGCCGATCAGCATCACGGTCAGGCGGTGGCGGCCCTCGAAGCGATGAAGGGGGAGCTGGGCGCCGAGCTGGTCGATACCCTGATTAGCGCCCCGCAGCGGCTGGAGTCGGAGATCCGCGCCCAGCGCACCCGGGTGGCGCAAGTGCGCGAGCGGCTGGAAGAGGTGAAATCTGGCAAGGCCCGCGAGCTGCTGTCACTCATCGATCAGCTGGTGCGCCGCTCGGTCTGGATCATTGGCGGCGATGGCTGGGCCTATGACATCGGCTCATCGGGGCTCGATCATGTGCTCGCCTCCGGGCGTGATGTGAACGTGCTGGTGATGGATACCGAGGTCTACTCCAACACCGGCGGCCAGATGTCGAAATCGACGCCGCTCGGTGCCGTCGCCAAGTTCGCGGCGGGAGGCAAGACGCTGGCCAAAAAGGATGTGGCGTTGCAGGCCATCTCCTACGGCAACGTCTATGTTGCCCGCATCGCCTTTGGTGCCAACCCGCAGCAGGCGCTGCAGGCCTTGCGTGAGGCGGAGGCCTATCCGGGCCCGTCGCTTATCATCGCCTACAGCCACTGTATCGCCCACGGTATCGATATGGAGTTTGGCCTGACCCAGCAAAAACGGGCCGTGGCCTCCGGTCACTGGCCGCTGATGCGCTACAACCCGGTACTGCGCAGTGCGGGGCAGAACCCCTTCAGCCTCGACAGCCTGCGCCCCTCCATCCCCCTTGCTGAATATCGGCAGGATGAGACCCGTTATAGGGTGCTGGCCCAGAGCCATCCGGAGGAGGCCGAACGGCTGATGCAGGTGGCGCAAAAAGTGGCGTGGCAGAAGTGGGCCACCTACGAGGAGATGGCTACCCGCGAGGCCAGCCATTTCCATCCGCCGGTGTGATGGTGAAGTGAGTGAAATATAACCAAGCGGGCCAATGGCCCGCTTTTTATACCGGGCGACAATTGGATGTCACTACTCACTATCTGATAGCAACTACAGGCGTAGCCGTGGTGATATCATGAAAACCAAAGTGATGTGTTGATATGTTAGGATAAGCTGGACAGGATATATGACATATTATGTGATATATGAACAGTTTTCGTATATTGAATAGTCCGCTTTGCTTTATTTTGGAGGCAGTTTGAAATTTTTAAGTTACACGATGGTGTTTTTATTAGGAGTAATCATAGATGCTCCTGATTATCAATTTTTAATAAAGGAAGTAAAATGGACTGATGTTATTACTACGTTCACCACCGTTGTGGCGACAATTATCGTATATAGGACTTATTCAAGATGGCTAGACTCAAAGAAAAGAGAAGATGCCTATCAGACGTCAAAGGATTATATATCCTGTTTGGTGGACATATCAGAGTCGCTTTATGAACTAATGTCCCCTTTTGAACAATGTGTCCCACAAGCTGGCTGCATACCAATTAATCGTGAGCAGAGTGATTCATTGCTAGCTGGTAGTAACGAAGCTCGTCATAAACTGATGGCAAAGGCTAATAAGTTGGCAAGGACAAAATCAGAGTTGAGCTTTTGGGGGGTAAGCCTAGTTCCGGAATTCGAAAAAAACCATGAGAGCATATTGAAAGAAGTATCTAATGCTTTTGTTGTCGCGGGGGCACTTCAAAGCCAAGTATATTGGTATTACAACGTTGATAAGAGTAAGCAAGCTAGTATGTTTGACGAGTTCTCCAAGTTAAAAGTCAGAGTGTTAAATACTCAAAAGTTTTTAGATTTGAGATATAGACGAAAATACGCAGGCTTTTTTGTTCACCCAAAATAGAACGGGCTATGTAGAAATAATGTTTTTTGGGTGAAAAATATATTGGGTGGTCGGTATTAGAAAAATGTGTAGATAAGAAGGAACGTTAGACAAGGAATGCCTCCAAAGCACGACACAATATACCGCCACTTTGGCATAATCCTCCCATCTACAGCATCAGGCTTCCTTTTCCTACCAAGGCAGGTAAGCTGCGGGGCAAATAGCGTCAAGCAGGAGAAGGGACCATGACAGAACAACATATCGCCGGGACGATCGGCATTCTGGGGGCGGGGTGGCTGGGGCTGCCGCTGGCGCGGGCCCTGTTGGCGGCAGGCAAGCCGGTGGCGGTGACGGTCAGCAGCGCCGAGAAGGCGGCCCGTCTGCAGGGGGAGGGGATCGATGCCCATCCGCTGACGATTTCTGCCCATATGTCGGATGCGTGGCCCATCCCCTGCGAATCGCTGGTTATCTGCGTACCGCCCAGCAAGACCGATGATTATTCGCAGGCGGTGGCAAAGGCCTGCGCGTTGGCCAAAGCGCACGGCACCCGGCGGGTGCTGTTTGTCAGTGCCACCTCGGTATGGGGCGCAGGGCAGCAGGAGGGGGAAGAACCCAAACCGCGTCATGCCCGTGGCGAGCGGATGCTGGCGGCGGAGCAGGCGGTACTGGCGGCCGGTTTCGAGGCAGTGATGATAGTGCGCCCCTCCGGCCTTTATGGCCCGGATCGCCATCCCGGCCGTTTCCTTGCGGGCAAGACTCTGGATGGCGGCGCCCAGTCGGTCAATCTGGTCCATCTGGACGATGTGGTGGCGGCTTGCATGTTGCTGCTGGAGCGGGGCAAGGATGGGGATGTCTTCAATCTGAGCGCGCCTGTGCATCCGCGCCGCGAGCAGTTCTACCCCTTTGCGGCGCGCCAGCAGGGGTTGCCTGTGCCGGTCTTTATCGAGCCTGCCGGTGAATTTCAGCCCATCGACGGCCAGCTGATTTGCCAGCAGATGGGATTCAACTATCGCTGGCCCGATCCGGCCCACTGGTTTGCCGTGCTCGCCGCCTCGGGCAATTGAGGTTTGCCAAGGGGGTGATCGCCCCCTATCATGCCGCCATCCATGAGAGAGAGGCGGTAATGATGGTAGATACAAAACGTCACCCCGATGGGGAGTTGTTGCTGAGAACCCTGGCAATGCCAGCCGATACCAACCCCAATGGCGACATCTTTGGTGGCTGGATCATGTCCCAGATGGATATAGGTGGGGGCATTATGGCCAAGGAGCTGGCAAAAGGACGTATTTGTACCGTATCCGTCGAAGGCATGACCTTTCACAGTCCGGTCAAGGTGGGCGATGTGGTCTGCTGCTACGGCCGCTGCATGAAGATCGGCCGCAGCTCCATGAAGCTCAAGCTGGAGGTGTGGGTCAAGCCGGTACTGCGGGAAAACGATGCCCAGCGTTACTGCGTGACCGAGGGGATCTTCACCTATGTCGCCATCGACGAGCAGGGCAAATCCCGCCCGGTTCCGGTGAGTGCCTGATTAAATCAGCCGGGCATTGATGATGGATATTTCCTGCTCAAGCCCGGTTTTTTGCCGTATCATGCGTTCCAGCATCTCTTCCGAGCCCACATATTGCAGGGTGTCGAACAGGCAGAGATCGCATTGAGGGTCCCGTCTTATCTGGTAGACGGTGGACAGCTCCACTTGATGACAATTTCCTTGTTGATCATAAAACGTCACGTTGTACCGAAGTTCTTTCGCCATGAGACAAGGTCCTTCTGGTTGGGTGGAACAGGGACTATCAGCTTAGTCGGCGTGGATGACGTTTGTGATGGTCGCAACAAAAAGCAAAGGCGGGCGGTTGTTAGCCAATGAAAAATAGTTATCGCATTCTTGGCACCTCCCTGCTGACCCTGGGGTTGGTAGGCTGTTTTGAGGTGCCGGATCAGAACCATCTGGTCACAGCTCAAGGGATTGTGCCGGGACTCGACTGCCAGCGTCCGCCGCTGGTGGCGTTGGCGACCACGGCGCTGCCCCGTGAATTCGGGGTGACGGTGTGGAATCTCTACAAGGGCCAGCGCAAAAACTGGCGTGAAGGGATGGACAGTTATGCCAAGGGGCAGGATCTGGTGCTGCTGCAAGAGTCGGCCACCCGTCCCGATATGCTCGACTGGCTGCGCGCCGGTGATTTCCAGTGGCAACAGCTGCAAGCCTTCACCCAGGGCGGCGTGTCGTTCGGGGTAATGACGGTGGCCAAGACCCCGCAGGCGTTCGTCTGTGGTGTGCGCTCCCCCGAGCCTTTGCTGCGCATCCCCAAATCCGGGCTGGTGAGCCTCTATCCGCTGCAGGGCGATCCTGACGGCGTGATGGTCATCAATATCCATGCGGTCAACTTCGAACTGGGGATGGCCACCTTCCGCGAGCAGCTCAACGATTTGACTGCCTTGGTGCGCCGCCATCAGGGGCCGGTGATCCTGGCCGGTGATTTCAATACCTGGAGCGACAAGCGCCAGTTCTGGCTGAATAAACTGGTGGACGAGCTGGGGCTGCAAGAGGCCGTGCCGGTGCCTGACCTGCGCCGCACCGCCTTCGGTCGTCCGCTGGATCACCTCTACTACCGCAATCTGGACCTGGTTGAGGTGAGTTCACCGGCGACCGACAGTTCGGATCACAACCCCATCATTGCGCGCTTTGCCGCCCAGTCTGTGACCCCCTGATCGGGAATGATGTGTGCGTGTTGCCCATAAAAAATCCGGCGCCTGATGGCGCCGGATTTTTTATACGCTCTAGCGGTCAACCCGCTCGGGATGACCCGCAGGCATTACTGGTAGAGACCCAGATTCTCTTTGGCGTAGGCTTCGAAATCGGTGCAGCCACCGATGTGCTGCTCGTCCAGGAAGATCTGCGGCACGGTATTGACCGGCTTGCCGGCGCTCTTGGCCAGATCTTCTTTGGTGATGCCTTCTGCATGGATATCCACGTAGCGGAATTTGAAGTCATCGCGCTGTTCGGTCAGCTGCTCGGCGATCTGTACGGCACGGACACAGTAGGGGCAACCCGGGCGACCAAAAATCACTGCAAACATATTTTCTCTCCGTTTTTTAAGCCGTTTATGTATGGCCGTTAATATGAGGCAGGCAACAGCATAGCCCTGCCTCGTGGCGACTTGAAGCCGAAATTATCGATACCCTGATTCGAGCGGGCCTATTGGCTCAGCTCTCATCGGCGATCTGGATAGGTTGCTGCTGATAGATGCTCTCCAGCACCCCCTTCTCGAATACAGTCCAGGGCCACGGTGCCTTGCTGGCACGGTAGCGCTCATGGGTGGCCGGATCTTGGGACAGGCCACGCTGGAACATCACGAATGCCTTGCGCTGGCCGCCTGCCGTGTCGATAAAGCCCACCAGATTGGAGGTGCCGGTGATGGTTCCCGTCTTGGCGTGGACCTTGTTCTTCATCATGGGGGCGGTGACGCTGCGGCGCCACGCCAGGGTGCCATCCACCTGAGAGCTTGGCAGCAGCTTGATCAGGCCAAGTTCGGCATCATTTTTCTGGATGAAGTTCAGCACCGACATCATCTGACGGGCGCTGATGAGATTGTGAGCGGAGAGACCGGAGCCGTCTGCCAGAGTGGCGTTGCCCAGATCGATGCCGTTCTTGGTCAGGATGGCGCGCACCGCCATGGTGCCGCTGCGATAGCTGCCCGGCTTGTTGTAGTAGTGACGGCCCACGGTTTTGAGGAAGGTATCGGCATAGAGGTTGTCCGATTTCTTCAGCATCTTGGCGAGCATCACCGGCAGGGAGACCGAGTAGTGGGTGCCGAGGGTCTCTGCCCCTTCAGGGGCCTTGTGGGTGACCCGCAGCAGGCCATCATGCTTGATACCGGCACGGTTCATCGCCCAGCGGATGTTGTCCCAGCCCCAGGCTTCCACGTCGTGAATGGCGAAACGCAGACCCTGCGGCTCCTTGTTCGGGGTGATGCAGCCCTTGAGCTCGTAGAAGTTGCCCTTGGCCATGTCCACTTCCAGTGCGCAGAACTGGCGCGCCATGTCGCCATAGCTCATCACCTCCACGTTGTCGGCACCGATGCCGATGGGGACGCCGGTGGCCACGTTGCCGACCGCCGGTTTGCCAATCTGGGTGGCAGTGATGGTGCCGTAGGCGCAGTTCTTGTCGATGATGACCGAGGAGACGGGAGCGGCGAAGCAGAGGGTCTGATCCCCCCACGACCAGCCGTTGCCGCGCTCGTAGCCGTTGTAGGCGCCGGTGTTGACGTAGACATTCCCCTTGATGCTGGTGACGCCGAGCTGTTTGAACAGAGCCAGCAGATCCATGCGGGAGAGGGTGGGGTCGCCGACGAAGTTGATCCAGATATCGCCGTTGATGGTGTCACCCTGTTTGGCTCCGGGTTGGGCCTGAATGTCGGTGGCGAAGCGGAAATCGGCACCCAGCTCGAGGCGGGCCGCCAGTGCGGTGAGCACCTTCATGGTGGAGGCGGGGGCGATCATCTGATCCGCGTGGCGGGCGAACTCGACGCCGTTATTGCCCTGCACCATGATGGCGTACTGGCCACCCTGAGGGGGCGTCAGCGGGGCGGCATGAGCCGCCAGAGAAGAAAAGAGAGCACAAAAACCAATCAACAGCCGCTGCATAACATCCTCTAACGTGACGAAGGGCCCGGCAGTGGTGCCGACCCTGATAATTCAACCAGCCGATGCGGGATCGACGGGATAACGCAATTCATGCCATGTATGCCGGTCGCCATCATGCCAGCGAGTTGGCGGTACGATAGCGACCCTCATAATCAAAAATTTTCTCTTTTATCTGCCAGAAGCGACCCGATTTGCGGGCGATGACAAAATCCGGATGACGGAACTGGCTTTCTGCCGCCAGCACGCTCGCCAGGGTGGCAAATTCGGGCTCCAGCCCCGGGGCGGGCCAATGATGACGCACAAAGTGCTGTTGAAACAAGCGCCGTGCGCCCGGGGAGTGAAATCCGAAGTATTCACTGAGGGTCAGCCCATCCTCATCGTGGTAGGTCACCTCCAGCCGCTCCCCCTGTTTGCCGCGCCCTGCGGTGAGGGTTAGCCCCGCACAGCGGATCACCATGCAATCCTTGAGATTGAGCGCCTCTTTGAGCTTGTCGTCAGGGTCCACCAGCAGCTGATCGCAGCTCTGGCAGCGGCGGGCGGCGATGTCATTCTCCGCACCGCAGCCGGGGCAGATCTTGGCGCGAAAGCGGTAGTCGCACTCCTCGCGGTTGCCCTCGTCATCTTCAAACAGCCCCTGACAGCGGCGGCCGTAGTGCTCGATCACCTTGCCATCCTCGTCGGTCTTGCCCCAAAAGGTGTTGGCAAAACCGCAGGCGGGGCAGGGCACCTGTACCGGCTCGGTACCGGCGTGGGGGCGGGGCTCCCCCACTTCGGGGGCGAACAGGTTGAAGTTGTTGCCCGCATAGTCGAGCACCAAACAATCGCTCTTGCCCGGCGAGAGACGCAGGCCCCGCCCGACGATCTGCTGATAGAGGGAGACCGACTCGGTAGGTCTGAGCATCACGATAAGATCGACATGGGGGGCGTCGAAGCCGGTGGTGAGCACCGCCACGTTGACCAGAAACTTGAGCTCGCGCGCCTTGAAGGCGCTGATAAGGGCATCGCGCTCCGGCCCCGGCGTTTCGCCGGTGATAAGGGCTGCCTGCTGGCCTCTGGCGTCAAGCAGACCGTGAATTTCGCGGGCATGTTCGACGGTGGCGGCGAAGATCATCACCCCCTGCCGGTCGGCGGCATACTCCAGCACCTGACTCAGGATATGGGGGGTGACCCGCTGCTGGCGCTTGAGCTCTCCGTTGAGATCTGCCTCGCTGAAGAGGCCGTTCTCCCTCGCCACCAGCTTGCTGAAGTCGTAGTGGACTATGGGGGCATCCACCATGCGCGGCGGCGTCAGGTAGCCGTTTTTGACCATAAAACGCAAGGGCAGCTCGAACACGCAGTCGCCAAACAGCCGTTCGCCGTGGCTCTTGACCATGCCGTGATAGTGGCGCCGGTAGATCCAGCCCAGCCCGAGCCGATAGGGAGTGGCGGTGAGACCGAGGATCTTGAGGGCCGGATTGGCGGCCTTGAGGTGGTCGATCACCTGATGGTACTGGCTGTCATCATCGAGCGAGACCCGATGGCACTCGTCGATGATGAGCAGCGAGAAGGCGCTGTCGAAGGCATCCAGATTGCGGGCGACCGACTGCACCGAGCCGAACACCACCTGGGCGCTCGCCTCCTTGCGATCCAGACCGGCAGCGAAGATATCGGCCTTGAGCCCCCACGCCTCGTACTTGGCATGGTTCTGCTCCACCAGCTCCTTGACGTGGGCCAGCACCAGCACCCGGCCGCGCGCTTTGCGGGCCAGCTCGGCGATCACCAGACTCTTGCCGGCACCGGTGGGCAGCACTACCACGGCGGGATCCGGGTGTTTGCGAAAGTGGCTGATCACGGCGTTGACGGCGTCGGTCTGATAGGGTCTGAGAACGAACATGCAGGCTTGGGTGTGTCGATGTGGGGTGGTGCAGGATGGCGCCATTATAGGGTGCTTGCCGTCACAAAAACAGCGGGCCGGCATGATGCCGGCCCGCAGGGGGCTTGGGTGCTGATCAATGGAACGGGAAGATGTAGTTCATCCAGCTTGCCATGCGCAGCAGTACTTTGCGCATCACAGATACATGGTGGAAGTAGTGGGTATAGATGGCAGCCTGCCCGCTGGAGCCTGCAATTACCTGATACTTGGCCCACTCGGGGTCGGTGATGGAGATAACCACCGGCAGACGACCCGGGCGCACCGCAGTGGTTTGATCCAGCAGACCGGCGTTGGCCTGCACGTTACCGGCGGCAATGGCCGGAACCACGGCGGTTACCTTGCCTTTGAAGATCTTGCCGGGTACGCCATCGATCACCACTTCGGCTTCATCGCCCACCGCCAGTCGCTGCATGCTGTTCTGCCAGAACCAGCCGACGTAGGCGGTGTCATCCTTGTGGATGAAGGTCATCACCGGACGATACATGAAGGGGGTGGCGATCATGCCGGGGCGCAGGGCCAGCTGTACCACATGACCATCGCTCGGGGCATAGACAACGGTTTGGGACTGCTGGTACTTGGCTTCCATCAGCTGGGCTTGCAGATCGTTCAGGGTGGCTTTCTGCTGGTCAATCTGGGCCACGATGTCATCCACGTTGGCCTGGGTGACGTCGAGGTCGCGCTGTTTGCCTACGCCACGACGCATCAGGTCGCTGGCGCGATCCCGATCCAGTCTGGCGGAGCGCAGTCTCGCCTCGATGGACTTGAGGTGCTCGCGGTTGGATTCGACCCGTGCGGTGAGGCTATCCACTTTCAGGCGGAACGGCTCATCATCAAGGCGAAACAGCACATCCCCTTTCTTCACCGGCTGATTGGCCTGCACAGGAACCTCAACGACCCGGCCCTTGACCAGCGGCACTATGGGGGTAGAGACGTAGTAGTTGCGCGCCATCTCGGAGTAGGGGTGGTTGTAGTTCATCAGCATGATCAGGGTGCCGATGAGCAGCACGCCGCCCAGTGCTGCGGTGGGGACGGTCCACTTGTTGAGCGGGATGCGGAAGATTTTGAATATGGCGACACACAGCGCCGTGTAGGTCAGGATCAGTAGCAGGTCCATGGTTTATCCCTGTTGCTCACTCTGTTCGATAGTGTTGATACGGCTCTTCAGATCCGCCAACTCCTGCTTGAGGGCCGCCAGCTCCTCTTCATCTTTTTGCAGCCGCTGGCTAAAGCCCCAGCCGCGATCGGGGCGATAGATGGTTGCCCAGATCCAGAGGAAGGGCCACAGCACATGCAGGGTAAACAGGCTGACCCAACCTGCCACGTGAATGGCATCCTGATGAGGGTGATTCCGATGTTTGGCAATCTCGTAAGGAATATCGTGGATAACGATGACTCCATAAAAAATGACCAGCCCGACAAAGACGAGCAGACCAAGTGCAAAATAATCAAGGGCCATTTATAACCTCCACTGGCATGACGCACAGCTTAATCATTGGTTCCAACAAGCACTAAAGCAATTAAGAATCACACATTTATCGTCAGTTCGCCCGGAATCTTAAAGCTATTCGCTGTATTGAAGCTGAAGCCGTTCAACAGTTACTTTATTAGTCTTTTTGTCATTAAAAAAGGCGCCATCAGGCGCCTTTTTGTGCTGCTTTCGCTGCATTTTTTGCTGTTTTTACCCTTCGCTGGTACTGCTGACCAGCGGCTGGCGGAACTTCATCAGGAAGGCCACGGTAATGGCCGCCGTTGCAGTCAGGCCGATGATGGTGGAGGTCCCCATCTCCAGCCCGAATCCGATGGGGGCGTTGGCCAGATAGGTGATCACCACAGCAGTCATGAACATGGCGGGAATGGTGCAGATCCAGTGCAGCTTGCCCTCTTTGATGAGGTAGGCAGCCGCAGCCCACAGCATGATGACGGCAGTGGTCTGGTTGGCCCAGCCGAAGTAGCGCCAGATCACCCCGAATTCAGCCTTGGAGATGATAAAACCAAGGATAAACATGGGGATGGCAATCAGCAGACGCTTGGCCAGCGGCTTCTGGGTCATATTCAGGAAGTCCGCCACGATCAGGCGTGCACTGCGAAATGCGGTGTCACCGGAGGTGATGGGCAGGATCACCACGCCGAGGATGGCCAGAATGCCGCCGACTGTGCCGAGCAGGCTGGTGGAGACTTCGTGTACCACGGCTGCCGGGCCGCCGTTGGCCATAGTAGCGTTGAGCGCTTCGGTGCTGTCGTAGAAGGAGAGACCCAGGGTGCACCAGATAAGGGCGATGATCCCTTCACCGATCATTGCACCGTAGAAAATGAAGCGGCCGGATTTTTCGTTCTGCATGCAGCGCGCCATCAGCGGTGACTGGGTGGCGTGGAAGCCGGATACCGCACCACAGGCGATGGTGATGAACAGCAGCGGCCACAGCGGCAGTTCGGTCGGGTGCAGGTTGGAGAAGTCCATCCCTGTGTTGTAGAAGCCTTTGCCGGAGGCGATCAGGCCAACGATGAGGCCGACCGACATGAAGACCAGCAGGGCGCCGAAGATGGGGTAGAAGCGGCCGATGATCTTGTCAATGGGGACTATGGTCGCGAGGATGTAGTAGGCAAAGATTGCCACGATCCAGTAGACCAGATCGGTGGAGGTGAGGTTGGCCAAGAGTCCCGCCGGGCTCAGCACGAATACCACGCCCACCAGCATCAGCAGCACCACGGCAAACAGGTTCATGAAGTGCTTGGCGGCTGTGCCCAGATGCTCACCGACCACGGTTGGCACCGAGGCCCCCTTGGCACGCACCGACAGCATGCCGGAGAAGTAGTCATGTACCGCACCGGCGAAGATGCAGCCAAAGACGATCCACAGCATGGCGACCGGGCCGTAGAGGGCACCCAGGATGGGGCCGAAGATGGGGCCGACGCCTGCGATGTTGAGCAGTTGAACCAGATAGACTTTCTTGTCCGACATCGGGACATAGTCCACCCCGTCAGCCATGGTGATGGCGGGGGTTTTCAGCTCGGGTTTCGGGCTGAATATCCGTTCGATGAATTTGCCGTATATGAAGTAGCCGGCCACAAGTAAGCCGACACAGAGGAAGAACCAGATCATTGCTACGCTCCTGCATTGTTATTTTTTAGTGTGCAGAGCGAGTCTAAAACGGTTGCGCCTGACTGGCAGGTGAAACTCCCCGAGCGGCGCTTTGGCGCGCCGAGCGGTCGGCGGTTGTGATCAGGCGCACACTCCGCGGCTCAGTCCAGCCCCAGCAGATCTTTGAGCTCCTTGAGATAGCGACGACTGACCGGCACCCGGGCGCCGCTCGGGGTGACAATCTCTGCCAGCTGGTTATCCAGCAGCCGGATCTCGAAGATGGCGTTGGGGGAGACCAGATACTGGCGGTGGCAGCGCAGCAGCGGGCTCTTTTCTTCCAGCGATTTGAGGGTGAGCTGGGTGTGGAACAGCTCGCCCTGGCAGGCCACATGGACCCCGCCCAGATCGGAGAAAGCATACTCCACCTGCGCGATGGGCAGCAGCCTGACCCGATTGTGCAGATAGCCCGGAATATGTTCGATAGTCGGGGCCAGCCGCTCGATGGGCTGCGGGGAGATATCCTGCTTGAGGCGAGCGAGGGTCTTGGCGAGCCGGGCGGGCTCGACCGGTTTTAGCAGGTAGTCGAAGGCGTTCTCTTCAAAGGCCTGAATGGCATATTCGTCAAAGGCGGTGACAAAGACGATGCGGGGCAGGGGGTCGAGCATGGCGACCAGCTCCATGCCGCTCAGCTTGGGCATCTGGATATCGAGGAACACCACGTCGGGTTTGAGGCGCTGAATAAGCGGCAGCGCCTCGATAGCGTTGGCCGCTTCCCCCACGATCTCGATGGCAGGATCGCTGGCCAGCTGCTGCCTCAGCTCTTCGCGGGCGTAGTGTTCGTCATCGACAATCAGGGTGCGGATCATGGTTGCTCCTTGGGGATGGTGAACGAGACCCGGGTCCACTGCTCAGGCTCGCAGACAATAGTCACACCATAGCGCTCGCCAAAGGCGCTTTTCAGTCGCCGATCGACAATGGTCATGCCCAGACCGTCACCGGCCGGACGCGCTTGCCAGGCGCCAGCATTGTCCTCCACATGGATGGTGACGCTGGCGGGTTGCTCTTCGGTCCAGAGGCGAATGCGCCCCTGCTCCAGCAGGGTCGAGATGCCGTGCTTGATGGCATTCTCGATCAGCGGTTGCAGGGTGAAGCTGGGCAGTCGCAGTGTGGCCAGATGGGGCGGGATCTCGTTTATCACCGTCAGCCGATCGCCAAAGCGGGCCAGCTCGATCTCCAGATAGGATTGGCAGTGCTCCTGCTCCTCCTGCAGAGTCGCAAGGCCGCTCTGGCGTTTGAGGTTCTTGCGAAAGAACAGCGAAAGATGCAGCAGCAGATCCCGCGCCTTGTCCGGATCGCGCCGGGTGATGGCACTGATGGTGTTGAGGGTGTTGAACAGAAAGTGGGGGTTGATCTGGGCCTGGATAAGTTTCAACTCGGACTGCACCAGCAGCCGCTGATGCTGCTCCAGCCGACCGGCCAGCAACTGCTGTGACAGCAGGTTGGCAATCCCTTCCCCCAGGGTGTGGTTGATCTTGAGAAACAGCCGCTTCTTCGGTTCGTAGAGCTTGATGGTGCCGATCACTCCTTTGTCCCCCTGCAGCGGGATCACCAGCACCGAACCCAGCTGGCATGCGGGGGAGAGGCTGCAGCGATAGGGTTGGCTGTTGCCATCGGCAAACAGCACCTTGTTTTGGGCGATGGCCTGCATGGTGATGGCTGATGCGATAGGAGTGCCCGGCAGATGATGATCTTCGCCGGTGCCGATAAAGGCGAGGATCTGCTCGGTGTCCGTGATAGCGACCGCCCCAACGCCGGTCTCCTCCTGAATGATGCGGGCAATCTTGTTGCTCGCCTCCGGGGTAAAGCCCTGACTCATGATCCCCACTGTGCGGTTGGCGATATTGAGCGCCTTGGCGGAGAAGACCCGGGAGAACTTCTCATACATCCGCTGCTGGTCGCGGATCATGCTGATAAAGAGCGCCGCGCCGCAGGAGTTGGCCAGAATCATCGGGGTGGCGATGGTGCGCACCAGCAGCAGGGATTTGTCGAACGGGGTCGCCACCAGCAGGATGATCACCATCTGCATGATCTCGGCATAGAGGGTGGTAAAGAAGGCGATGCGCGGTTCAAACAGGGCATCCGTTCGCCCCGAGCGCATCAGTCGCCAGTGCACTATGCCCCCGAGCAACCCCTCGCAGGTTGTGGAGATAGCGCAGGCGAGATCGGTAAATCCCCCCAGCGTATAACGGTGCAGGCCGCCGGTCAGCCCCACCAGAAAGCCCACCAGCGGTCCCCCCAATAATCCCCCCAAGACGGCGCCGACAGCCCGGGTGTTGGCGATGGCATCGTCGATATCGAGGCCTACATAGGTGCCGAGGATACAAAAGCTGGAAAAGATGATGTATATCAGTATCTTGTGAGGTAGTCTCACGGAATAGTTGGCAAGCGGGCGCAGCAGCGGGCTTTTCGAGAAGAGATAGGCGATCACCAGGCTGACGCTCATCTGTTGCAGCAAGGAGAGGACCAACTGCATAAAAAACGCTCCTCATAAGCCAGCTGAAAAAATAGCCAGCCCGTGAATAAGTGTGATCAGGATCTTGTTCTGTTGGCCCAACTGGGCGCAACGGGCCGTCAGTTTGCCAGAACAAGTGGATAAAACCATATTAAATCAGCATGTTAAATTGATATTTGTGTAAGCGGCAGCGGGTTGATATTGATGGATGGAGCATGAATGTATCCGCTGGATACGCCACACGGAGGTGGCATGCTCCGCCCGGCCCCTTGGCTGGGCGTTTTTTATACATGGTCAGTTGGCAACCTTCTGATGGGGGTTTGAGCAATTATTCCGGTTTGTCCAATGAGTTATCCCCAGCTTCTGGGGATAACTCAGAATGCAAAGTAGTAGCAGAAGCGGCGGGTCAGGTTGAAGAACTGCCGTTGTCCCTCATCGAGCTCTTCCTGTTTGATAAAAGCAGTGATGGTGCGTTCATCTTCCCGCAGATCGATCATGGCGACGGCTTCCGGCCGCTGGGCCTTGATATAGGGCAGGATCTTCGGCTTGAGGGGCATGGTGGGTTCGGTAGAGAGCACCAGTGCGATGCTCTCGTCGGAGAGTTTCACCAGTGAACCCGGTGGATAGACCCCCAGCACCTTGACCAGCAACTTGACCAGATTCTGATCGAACTTCTTCTGGGATAACTTGTAGAGCTGGCTGATGGCCTGACTCGGCGCGGCCGGGTTACCGCTGTTGCGGGGATGGAGCAGCTCGTCGTAGAAGTCGACCAGCCCGATCAACCGCGCCAGCGGCGGGATCTCTCCGCCCTTGATCCCCAGCGGATAACCGCTGCCGTCGAGCCGCTCGTGGTGCAGATGGGCGACCTGACGGATTTTCGGTTCAAAGGCGTTGAGCTGGGTCAGCATCTCCAGCCCGTACTGGGGATGCATATTGAGGAAGTTCTGCTCGGCCTTGTTGAGATCCCCCCGTTTTTGGGTGATCTGGCTCGGGATTTTCAGTTCGCCGATGTCGTGGATAAGTCCCGCAAGTCCCGTCTCCTCAATCTCGATGGGGTTCATGCCGAGTTCGCGTGCCATCAGCATGGCGATAAAGGCGACGTTGAGGCTGTGTTGCAGCAGGATATCGGTGTGGGGGCTGCGAATAAGGTGGAGCCCGAGAGGCCCTTCATGCTGACTGAGGGTGAAGGCGGCATTGCGGACGATCTGGGCGGTATTGGCCAGTCCCTCATCCGGTTTGAGGTTCAGCGCCCCGAGTGCATCGCGCAGCTCGCTCATGGATTGGCCAAAGGCTTTGTCGGCTGCGCGCATGGAGCGGCGAAAGGCCTTTTCGTCAAAGGGGGGCGGGCCCGAGTCAATCAGCTCGTCCAACTCGTCAAGGTCAGGCCCGGCATCCGGGATATCGCCGCGCAGCAGCGGCTCGATGGGCAGATCGCTCTTGTCGGGGTCGACCATCAGCAGGGTGAGATCAAGATGACGGAGAATGTCGAGTTGCTGCTGATCCTTGATCTTGAAGGTATTGAACATAAACGGGTGGTTAGTCCATCCCGTGGGGAGATGGATATAGTGGCCTACTCTCAATTGCTCTATCGAGGCTTGGATCAGTGCCATCGGTTAACCTGCATTTCGTGAATGCCTACTCAACAAGCTAGCAAAATCCGATGGATAGACAACTAAAAATCCATTTCGGGGCTGCGGAGCACCCCGTGCTGTGATGGTGCGCACGAGCGCCGTGCTTCTCCTCTTAATTCGCGCTTAAGTTTTACTTCCTACGCTGGCCCCGTCGTTTTTGTTGGCTTGGCCGGCCCGCTGCAGTGCAGGCCGGTATGTAGGAGTTGTTTATGCGTGTAACTCTCGGTGTACTGCAGACCAATCTGTTGCTGGTGCTCTTTTTCGCCCTGGTACTGAACTGGCCAATCTTTTTGCATTTCTATACGGTGCTCAGCGCCCTGACCCATGTCAAAGCCGGATTTGCCATCTCGATCCCGCTGGTGCTGATCGCGGCGCTCAATGCCGTGTTTATTCCCTTCACGTTCCGGTTTGTGCTCAAGCCCTTTTTTACCGTGCTCATTCTGACTGGCTCCATCGTCAGCTACGCCATGCTCAAATACGGCGTCATCTTTGATGCAGGCATGATCCAGAACATAGTGGAGACCAACAGTGGTGAGGCGGGGGCCTATTTGAATGGCTCCGTTGCGCTCTGGTTTCTGCTGACCGGGCTGCTGCCTGTTCTGGTGCTCTGGTCACTGCGGATCCGCTATCCGGCTCGCTGGTATCAGGGGGTGGCGTTGCGGGCTGGTGCACTGGCTATCTCTCTGCTGTTTATCGGGGGCGTCGCGTCACTTTACTATCAGGATTACGCCTCGGTCGGGCGCAACAACAAGTCGCTGGCCAAAGAGATTGTGCCTGCCAACTATGTGCACGGCCTCTACAAATATGGGCGGGATGTGCTGTTTGCCACGCCGATCCCTTACCAGCAGTTGGGGACCGATGCCCGGGTGGTGGCCCGGGGAAGCAAGCCGACTTTGATGTTCCTGGTGGTGGGGGAGACGGCGCGCAGCCAGAACTACTCCCTTAACGGGTATGGCAAGGCGACCAACAGCTTTACGGCAAAAGAGCAGGGAGTGGTGTCGTTCAGGAATGTACGCTCCTGCGGTACAGCCACTGCAGTTTCGGTGCCCTGCATGTTCTCCAACCTCACGCGCCGTGGCTACGATGACCAGCTTGCCAGCTCCCGTGACGGCCTGCTCGATGTGCTGCAACATGCCGGAGTCTCGGTGTTGTGGAAAGAGAACGATGGCGGCTGCAAAGGGGTGTGCCGCAATGTGCCGACCATCGAGATCCTCCCCAAATCCTATCCTGCGCTCTGTCAGGGGGAGTCCTGCTATGACGAGGTGCTGCTGGAGGGGCTGGATCAGCAGATTGCCGGCATGAAGGGCAACAAGTTGGTGGCCTTTCATCTGATGGGCAGCCATGGCCCGACCTATTTCCGTCGTTACCCTGCCAGCGAGCGCGTCTTTATGCCGGACTGCCCGCGCAGCGACATCGAAAACTGCAGCAACGAAGAGCTGGTCAACACCTATGACAACACCATCCGCTACACCGACAAGGTGGTGGGGCTGCTGATAGACAAGCTCAAGTCGCTGGAGAGCCAGTACGATGTGGGGCTGGTCTATCTCTCCGATCACGGTGAATCCCTTGGGGCCATGGGGCTCTATCTGCACGGCACGCCCTACAAGTTTGCGCCGGATGATCAGACCCGGGTGCCGCTGCTGACCTGGTTCTCGCCTCAGTTACAGGCCGATCGCCAGCTTGATATGGGTTGCCTGGCAGCGGAGGCAAGCAGCCAGCGCTTCTCCCATGACAACCTCTTTCACTCCATGCTGGGGATCATGGATGTGCAGACGAGTGTTTACGACAACAAGCTGGATCTGTTCAAGCCATGTCGGGCGGGTTAAACCGCCAGCAAGCACACAATAGAAAACGGCAGCCACTGGCTGCCGTTTTGTTATCTCGCAAGGTCAGTGTCTTACTTCTGCTCCATGATGATCTGCAGCAGATCCCCTTCCAGCAGGGCACGTTTGACCAGCGCAAAGCCGCCATAGGTCGGCTGGTTCTGGAAGCGCGCCTTCACGATGGGCAGGCCACGGTGGAAGCTAGGCAGGGACTGGTGCTCAACGCAGCGGCGGATTGCGGGGAAGAGGATCTCTTCGGCTGCAGTGATTTCGCCGGCGATCAGCACCTTTTGCGGGTTAAAGAGGTTGACCGTGATGGCCACCGCCCGTCCCAGATGCTCACCCACGTTCTCGATCACGCTGCGAGCCAGTTCGTCCCCCGTCAGTGCCGTCTTGCACACCTCCTGAATGGTGATGTGCTTCTCCTGCAGCGAGCTCTGGTGGCCGCGGCTGATAAGCTCCTTCACCTTGTCGATGATCGCTTCGTTGGAGGCGATGGTCTCAAGGCAACCGAAGTTACCGCAGTGGCAGCGCTTGCCGAGCGGCTCGACCTGGATATGGCCGATCTCGCCGACGTTGCGGTTCTGACCGAGGAACACCTGACCCTTGGTGATGATCCCGGAGCCCGTCCCCTGGTGGACACTCACCAGAATGGAGTCCATGCAGTCGCGGGACTCGCCGAAGAAGTGTTCGGCCAACGCCAGCGAGCGGGTGTCGTTGCCCACGTAGCAGGGGAGGTTGAAGTGGTTCTCAAGCAGCTTCGCCAGCCCCAGATTGCGGATCTGGTACTTGGGGGTGTAGATGACCATACCGGATTCCGGGTTGACCAGACCCGGCATGGTCAGCGCGATGCTGATGAGGTTGCGACAACGTTCGCGGTTGGCATCGATAAAGGCGCCAATCTCTCGCAGCAGCATGTCGACCACGGGTTGCTGGTCGATCTCGGTCACCTGAATGACGTGCTGGTCGAGCTCCTTGCCATCGAGGTCATAGAGACTCAGTTGCAGGTAGCCGCGGCCCAGCTTGGCAGAGACAAACTGAAAGCGATGTTTGATGGTGGTCAGGGAGATGGCACGCCGCCCGCCGGTTGAGGCTTGCGGAGAGGTCTCCTTGATCAGGCCATGCTCGATCAGTTGCCGGGTTATTTTGGTCACGCTGGCCGGGGCCAGCTGACTCAACTCGGCAATCTTGACCCGGGAGATGGGGCCTTGCAGGTCGATGAGCCGATACACGGCTGCACTGTTGACCTGCTTGATAAGATCTACGTTTGCTATTTGTCCGCCAGTCATGATGTCACTGTTGTGTGTAGTGTCCGTTAACCACGGTCCCACGGACCGTGAAGTCCTGATCGAAGACAGTGAGGTTGGCTACTTTACCGACCTGGATACTACCGAGACGTGAGTCCCATCCAATGGCGCGAGCGGGGTAGAGGCTGGCCATTCTCAGTGCTTCATCGAGCGGTAATCCGACCTGCTTGACCAGATTTTCCACCCCCTCAATCATGGTGAGGGAGGAACCGCCGAGTGTACCATTCTCGTCGACACACTGACCATCGCGTAAAAAGACGGTGGTGCCACAAAAATCAAATTTCTCAAAGCCTTCCGGCGCTCCGGCTGCCGCGGTGGCATCGGTGACCAGCACCAGTCGCTCCCCCAGCGCCTTGTGAGCCAGACGCACGTTGGCCCAGTGCACATGGTGGCCATCGACGATGATGCCCGCGTAGACATCCTTGCGATCGTAGATGGCGCCCACGACGCCCGGCTCGCGACCGTTGAGGGTCGGGGTCATGGCGTTGTAGAGGTGGGTCGCAAAGCGAATACCGTTATCGAACCCGGCCATGGCCTGATCGTAACTGGCGGCAGTGTGACCGGCCGAGACCAGAATGCCCGCTTCCACCAGACGGCGGATATGGGCCGGCTCGTTGCGCTCCGGAGCCAGGGTGATTTTGGTGATGGCATCCGCGTTGGCGCAGAAGAAGTCGATCATTTCGTCCGCTGGCTGGCGAATTTGCGCGGCAGGGTGGATCCCCTTGCGCTTGAGGTTGGTGTAAGGCCCTTCCAGATGGACGCCCAGCACCTCGTTGGGGTGTGCCGCCATGTAGTCACGGGTGACCGCAACGGCCTGCTTCATATCCGCATCCGGACTGGTGATCAGGGTCGGCAGGAAGCTGGTGGTACCGGATTTGAGGTTGGCCGCCTGCATGGTCGCCAGGGTTTCGGTGGTGATGTCGGTGTTGAACATCACACCGCCACAGCCGTTGAGCTGCACGTCGATAAAACCGGCGGTCAGGTTGGCGCCTTTGAGGTCAATCTGCTCGATGCCCGCAGGCAGCTCGGCCAGTTGAGAGATGGCGACAATCTTGTCGCCCTCGATAAGCACCCCGTAGCCGGTCAGCACGCAGCTGCCGGTGTAGAGGGTGCAGTTGGTCAATGCGTACATGACGACTCCTTACAGACGGCCGATGTTGGCGGCTTCCAGTTGCTGGAAGTAGCGAACGGTCTTGACCTTGAGCTCCATGGTGGAGGGCTCGTCGCACACCATCATTCCCTTCGGATGCAGTTGCAGGGTGGAGATGGTCCACATGTGGTTGACGCTGCCTTCCACTGCGGCCTGCAGGGCCAGTGCCTTGCCGTGGCCGGTCACCAGGATCATGATCTCTTCCGCATCCATCAGGGTGCCGACACCCACAGTCAGGGCCAGCTTGGGCACCTGCTCCATGTCGCCACCGAAGAAGCGGGAGTTGGCGATACGGGTATCTTCGGTCAGGGTCTTGACCCGGGTGCGGGAGGAGAGAGAAGAAGCCGGCTCGTTGAATGCGATGTGGCCGTCGTTACCCACGCCACCCATGAACAGGTGGATCTTGCCGTAGGACTTGATCTTGTCTTCATAGCGCTTGCACTCGGCCACCAGATCCTCGGCATTGCCGTTGAGGATGTTGATGTTCTCGGGACGAATGTCGATGTGGCTGAAGAAGTTGTTGTGCATGAAGCTGTGGTAGCTCTCCGGGTGATCTTCCGGCAGGCCGACGTATTCGTCCATGTTGAAGGTGACCACGTTCTGGAAGCTCACTTCACCGGCTTTGTGCAACTCGATCAGGCGCTTGTAGGTGTTGAGCGGGGTGCCACCGGTGGGCAGGCCCAGTACGAACGGGCGATCGCTGGTCGGCTTGAACGCGTTGATGCGGTCAACGATGTAACGAGCAGACCACAGGCCTACTTGGCTGGCAGATTTCAACGGGATCAGGCGCATATGGGATACCTCTGTGTCGGGTTGCGACCGGTTTGGCGGTGGCAATTGGCTAAGACGGATTCAAGTTGTTTTATAGCGTAAATAAAGATTGCGAACTAAGCCACATCTATCCACCACCTTTATCTTGTTTGGGTGATAAGGATCACGATTATCGGTTTATTAATTTGCGCAGCGAAATAAAAGCCCTAGACTGCCAATCAAGCCTTGATGGCTTATGCGTCAAACGTGATAAGCACTTAATTTCTAGAAAAACATTAACTAAGGAGAGGAACCGTGAACATTCTCGGTTATTTGCAAAAGATCGGCCGTGCCCTGATGGTGCCGGTAGCGGTATTGCCTGCCGCAGCGATCCTGATGGGGGTTGGCTACTGGATTGACCCGAATGGTTGGGGTGGTGACAGTGCGCTGGCTGCCTTCCTGATTAAAGCGGGCGCAGCCATTATCGATAACATGTCCGTACTGTTCGCAGTCGGTGTCGCCTACGGTATGTCCAAGGATAAAGACGGTTCTGCTGCCCTGGCCGGTCTGGTCGGCTTCCTGGTCGTTACCACCCTGCTGAGCCCGGGTGCTGTGGCACAGATCAAGAGCATCCCGGTGGAGCAGGTTCCTGCCGCGTTTGCCAAGATCAGCAACCAGTTCGTGGGTATCCTGTGTGGTGTTATCGCCGCTGAGCTGTACAACCGCTTCAGCAGCGTCGAACTGCACAAGGCACTCTCCTTCTTCTCCGGTCGTCGTCTGGTACCGATCGTAACCTCCGTGGTGATGATCGTTGTATCCTTCATCCTGATGGCCGTATGGCCGGCAATCTACGGTGGTCTGGTCTCCTTCGGTGAGTCCATCGTGAGCCTGGGCTCTACCGGTGCCGGTATCTACGCCTTCTTCAACCGTCTGCTGATCCCGATCGGTCTGCACCACGCCCTGAACTCCGTGTTCTGGTTCAACGTGGCCGGTATCAACGACATCCCGAACTTCCTGGGTGGTCAGGCTACCATCGATGCCGCTCTGGCCGCAGGCAAGAGCCTGGATCAGGTGAAAGGCGTGGTCGGTATGTACCAGGCTGGCTTCTTCCCCATCATGATGTTCGGTCTGCCGGGTGCCGCTCTGGCCATCTACCACTCCGCCAAGAAAGAGAACAAAGAGAAAGTTGCCTCCATCATGATCGCAGCTGCCTTTGCCTCCTTCTTCACCGGTGTTACCGAGCCGCTCGAGTTCTCCTTCATGTTCGTGGCGCCGGTACTGTATGTCATCCACGCCGTACTGACCGGTATCTCCGTGTTCATCGCTGCCTCCATGCAGTGGATGGCCGGTTTCGGTTTCAGTGCCGGTCTGGTGGATATGGTGCTCTCCAGCCGTAACCCGCTGGCGACCAACTGGTACATGCTGATCCCTCAGGGTCTGGTCTTCTTCGGCCTCTACTACACCGTGTTCCGCGTAGTGATTGCCAAGCTGAACCTGAAAACCCCGGGTCGTGAAGATGACGAAGAGAGTGCTCCGGCTGCCGCTCAATCTACCAACCGTACCGAGCTGGCCAAGCAATACCTGGAAGTGCTGGGTGGTCAAGAGAACCTGGTCTCCATCGATGCCTGCATCACCCGTCTGCGTCTGACTCTGAAAGACCGCAGCATCGTCGATGAGCGCAAGCTGAAAGCCCTGGGTGCGGCCGGTGTGGTCAAACTCGGTGAGCAGAACCTGCAGGTGATTCTGGGCCCATTGGCCGAAATCATCGCCGGTGAGATGAAAGCCCTGCGTTAATCGAGCGACTCGCTCACCTCAAGTCTAAGTCCATTGTTGACATAACTAAGGGCCCCGCTCAGGGGCCCTATATAAAAAAGCCAAGAAAATCCAACCTTTACTTCAAATGAGAGCAGCAGTTATGAACTTGAAACATTCTCTGTTAGCCATTGCCATGTCTACCGTTTTTGTCAGCCAGGTCCAGGCAGCCGATGCCGCCAAGCAGGCCGTGGTCGACTCCCTCGCCAACAACCTGGTGGTCAAGTATGAAGTGGTCACCAACGACGGTGCCGGTGCCGGCCTCGATTGCCAGGCGCTCGGTTCCGAGTGGGCAAGCTGTGGCGTTGCCAAGCTGCACCTGACCAATACCGGTGCGGACGTGACCTCCAAAGACTGGAGCATCTACGTCTCCTCCATCCGTCGTATCCAGCGTGTGGATAACGACCAGTTCACCATCACTCACCTGACCGGCGATCTCTATCGTTTGACGCCAACCGAGAAGTTCCAGGGCTTTGCCAAGGATGCCACGGTCGAAGTGCCGCTGGTGGTGGAATACTGGGTACTGTTCGAATCTGACATCATGCCGAACTGGTATGTCGCCAGCGAAGGTGCCGAGCCGAAAGTACTGGCCAGCATGAGCAACATCAATGATGCCAGCACCTACGAGAAGCCGATGCCGGCTGATGGCTGGAAGCGTACCAAGGATGACAAGAACATCCTGATGAACAGCGAGACCCGTTTCGCGGCCAACCAGACCAGCACCCTGCTGCCGGCTGGCAAGATTGACAACCAGATCCTGCCGACCCCGATGAAGCAGGTAGTCAAAGCTGGTCCGCAGGTTGACTTCTCTACCATCAAGCTCAATGCCCTGGACTTGCCGAGCGATCGCGCCGAGGCCCTGAAGGCTCAACTGACCAAGCTGGGTGTTACCCTCTCCGACACCGGCTACCCGGTGACCATCAAGCTCGGCAGCAAGCTCAAGCAGGCTGAAGGCTATGATATGACCATCGGTCAGAAGGGCACAGTGATCCAGGGTCGCGATATCGACGGGGCATTCTGGGGTGCACAATCCCTGATCTCCCTGCTGGGTGTTGATGACAAGCTGGTGAGCCCGATGATCGTCGAGGATGCGCCGCGCTTTGAATACCGTGGCATGCAAACTGACGTGGCCCGCCACTTCCGCAGTCTGGATACCATGAAGAAGCTGGTTGACCAGATGTCTGCCATGAAGCTCAACGTGCTGCACCTTGGCCTGACCAACGATGAAGGCTGGCGTTTGGAGATCCCGGGTCTGCCGGAGCTGACCCAGGTCGGTAGCCAGCGTTGCCACGACGAGTCCGAAACCAAGTGCCTGATGCCGCAACTGGGTTCCGGCCCGGCCAGCGACAACCAGGGTTCCGGTTTCTACAGCAAGTCTGACTACGTGGATCTGGTGCGTTATGCCAAGGCCCGCGGTGTGACCGTAATCCCCGAGATCAACATGCCGGCCCACGCCCGTGCTGCCGTGGTCTCCATGGAAGCGCGCTACAAGCGTCTGATGGCGGAAGGCAAAGAAGCGGAAGCCAACCAGTTCCGTCTGACTGATCCGGCTGACACCTCCAACGTCACCTCGGTCCAGTTCTACGACAAGATGTCCTTCATCAACCCTTGCCAGCCGGGTGCTGCCACCTTCGTGGCCAAGGTAATGGATGAAGTTGCCCAGATGCACCAGGCCGCCGGTCAGCCGCTGACCGCATGGCACTACGGTGGTGATGAGGCGAAGAACATCATGCAGGGCGGTGGCTATCAGGATCCGGCCGTCACCAAGAAAGAAGAGCTGGTCGCCTGGAAAGGCAACGTCGACTCCAGCAAGCAGGACAAGCCGTTTGGCAAGTCCCCGATGTGCCAGAAGATGATCGACGAAGGCAAGATCAAGGAAGTGGGCGAGCTGCCGGTTTACTTCGCCAAGGAAGTGGGCCAGATGGTCAAAGACCGCGGCTTCTCTACCCTGCAGGCGTGGGAAGATGGTCTGAAGTACGCCAGCGGTGCCAAGGACTTCGCCACCGACAACACCCGTGTCAACTTCTGGGAAACCCTCTACTGGGGTGGCTTCAACGAAGCGATGAAGTGGGCCCACAAGGGTTACCAAGTGGTGCTGTCCAACCCGGATTACCTCTACTTCGACTTCCCGAACGAAGTACACCCGGCCGAGCGTGGCTACTACTGGGCAACCCGTTTCAACGACACCCGCAAGGTGTTCGCCTTCGCCCCGGAAAACCTGCCGCAGAACGCCGAGACCTCGGTTGACCGCGACGGCAACGCCTTCGTGGCCAAGGGTGACCAGGATCCGGTCAAGTTCAAGGGGATCTCCGGTCAGCAGTGGAGTGAAACCGTGCGTACCGATGCTCAGTATGAGTACATGGTCTACCCGCGTATCTTCTCCGTGGCCGAGCGTGCCTGGCACAAAGGTGGCTTCGAGCTGAACTATGTGAAGGGTCGCGAGTTCTCCGGCGAGACCAAGTTCGTCAACAAGGCCACCCTCAACAAAGAGTGGAACCAGTTTGCCAACGTACTGGGTCAGCGCGTGCTGCCGAAACTGGATCAGGCCGGTGTTGAATACCGCCTCTCCGTACCGGGTGCCAAGGTAGTGAACGGTGTGCTGGAAGCGAACGTAGATCTGCCGGGTCTGCCCATCCAGTACAGCCTGGACGGTACCAACTGGAGTGCCTATGACGCCGCGGCCAAGCCGAGCGTGAATGGCAAGGTCTACCTGCGTACCACCAGCTTCGATGGCAAGCGCACCAGCCGCGTCACCGAACTGAACTGATAGCAGTCAACCGTTAACATCAGGTGGGTCGCAAGACCCGCCTTTCCCAAGGGCGATGGCGCATCGGGTTTGGGAAAGGTTGACTGTGCGTGTGAGCCTTTGTTGTGTGTAATTGTCTGTTTTGTGTTTTTCATCACTTTCAGCCCCGCCTTGTGCGGGGCTTTTTTATGCATTTGGTGTGCAATGTGCCAAGCCACGCCGTTTTTAGTGGCGCAATGGCCGGGAAATGGCCCGGAAGTGCCAAATTCAGGTTGAGACAGCGCCCGTAATAAGGGATCATACCCGGCTTGACGGCGGGGGGATGAGGGTGCCAGCCGGCACAACTTCCGCCAGTGACGCTTTTTTGAGGTGAGCCATGAGTCAGGCGAACAGCCCAACTAACTTTATTCGTCAGATCATTGATGAAGATCTGGCCAGCGGTAAGCACAGCAGCGTGCATACCCGTTTTCCGCCCGAGCCGAACGGTTATCTCCATATCGGCCACGCCAAGTCCATCTGCCTGAACTTCGGCATCGCCCGCGACTATCAGGGCCAGTGCAACCTGCGTTTCGATGACACCAACCCGGTGAAGGAAGATATCGAGTACGTAGAGTCCATCAAGCAGGACGTACAGTGGCTCGGCTTCCAGTGGAACGGCGAGATCTGCTACTCCTCCGACTATTTCGACAAGCTGCACGGCTACGCCATCGAGCTGATTGAAAAGGGTCTGGCCTATGTGGACGAGCTGACGCCCGAGCAGATGCGCGAGTACCGTGGCACCCTGACTGAAGCTGGCAAGAACAGCCCGTTCCGCGATCGCAGCGTGGAAGAGAACCTGGCGCTGTTTGCCAAGATGAAGAATGGCGAGTTCGCCGAAGGCACCGCCTGCCTGCGCGCCAAGATCGACATGGCATCCCCCTTCATGGTGATGCGTGATCCGGTTATTTACCGCATCAAGTTTGCCCACCATCACCAGACCGGTGACAAGTGGTGCATCTACCCGATGTATGACTTCACCCACTGCATCTCGGACGCGCTGGAAGGGATCACCCACTCCATCTGTACCCTGGAGTTCCAGGACAACCGTCGTCTGTACGACTGGGTGCTGGACAACATCACCATCGATTGCCACCCGCGTCAGTACGAGTTCTCTCGTCTGAATCTCGAATACACCGTCATGTCCAAGCGCAAGCTGAACCTGCTGGTGACCGAGAAGCATGTCGATGGTTGGGACGACCCGCGCATGCTGACCGTCTCCGGTCTGCGTCGTCGTGGTTACACCCCGGCTTCCATCCGCGAGTTCTGCAAGCGCATCGGCGTCACCAAGCAGGACAACATCGTCGAGATGAGCATGCTGGAAGCCTGCATCCGTGAAGACCTCAACGAGAACGCGCCGCGCGCCATGGCCGTGTTGCACCCGGTGAAAGTGGTCATCGAGAACCTGGCTGCCGACGAAGTGCTGACGGCCCCGGCCCACCCGAGCAATGCCGAGATGGGGACCCGCGAGCTGAACTTTACCCGCGAAATCTTCATCGACGAAGCGGACTTCAAAGAAGAGGCGAACAAGCAGTTCAAGCGTCTGGTACTGGGCAAGGAAGTGCGTCTGCGCAATGCCTATGTGATCAAGGCCGAGCGTATCGAGAAAGATGCGGATGGCAAGGTCACCTGCATCTACTGCTCCTACGATCCCGAGACCCTGGGCAAGGATCCGGCCGATGGCCGCAAGGTGAAAGGGGTGATCCACTGGGTCAGCGCCACTCACTCCCTGCCAGCGGAAGTGCGTCTCTACGACCGTTTGTTCAAGGTACCGAACCCGGGTGCCGAGGATGACTTCGAAGCCGCGCTGAACCCGGAATCTCTGGTGATCATCGAGGGTGCCCGTGTCGAGTCTTCCCTGAAGAACGCCAAGCCGGAGCAAGCTTACCAGTTCGAGCGTGAAGGTTACTTCTGCGCCGACAACAAGCTCTCCAGCCCGGAGCATCTGGTGTTCAACCGCACCGTTGCCCTGCGCGACTCCTGGGGCAAAGTCGAAGGCTAACTCAGTAGGGCAGGGGAGACCCTGCCCTGTGCGATGCCACGGCCTTCGCCGGACAATAAAAAAGCCAGCATCAGCTGGCTTTTTTATTGTCCGTTATCTGCAAGTCGCGGGCGACTTATTCGTCGTGCTTGCACTCACCTGTTGCACAGTGACCGTAGAGGTAGAGGCTGTGATTGGTGAGACGGATATTGAATTTCTTGGCGATCTCGCGCTGACGCTGTTCGATCACTTCGTCGGAGAACTCGATCACCTTGCCGCAGTCGAGGCAAACCAGGTGGTCGTGGTGCTCCTGAGTGGCCAGCTCGAATACCGACTTGCCACCTTCGAAGTGGTGACGGGTAACGATACCGGCATCATCAAACTGGTTGAGAACGCGATAGACGGTAGCGAGACCAATCTCTTCACCCAGGTCGATCAGTCGTTTATAGAGATCTTCGGCGCTGGTGTGCTGGCAGTCCGGCTGTTGCAGGATTTCCAGGATTTTGACCCGGGGCAAGGTGATCTTGAGCCCGGCCTTTTTTAACGCTTGGTTGTTGTCTGCCATATTCTACTTATTCGCATTCTCGAAGGTGGGGTTATTCTGATGGACTGCCGCAGGAATGGCAACCTTGAACTCGCTTGGCCTGTCATTATAGGTCGTAGCTTCCCTAAAAATAAACCCAGCAATTCAAGGGGTTTAGCCATAAATGGCCGGTTGGATTGAAATAATCAATCGTGTCGTCCGACTTGCTGGCATGGCAGATGTTGATAAGATGTAACTTTCATATTCTGGTCGGATGAGATCCATGGATTGGCTTTTTGACAATGCGGCCTGGGTGCGCCGTGCACTCAACGCCTGGCCCCCTTTCTGGGGCGCCGGTATCAAGATAGAGACCCTGAGCGATGACTTTCGCTACTGCCGGGTGACCCTCAAATCCCGCTGGTGGAACAAGAATGCCAACCGCACCCAGTTTGGCGGCAGCATGTTTGCCATGACTGACCCCATTTATCCGCTGATGCTGATGGGCTACTTCAAGAATCGCTATTACGTCTGGGACAAGGCGGGCAGCATCAACTACATCAAGCCGGGCAAGGGCAAGCTGGTGGCCGAGTTTAACCTGACCGAGGGCAAGCTGGCCGAAATCGTGGCGGCGACCGAAGGTGGCAACAAACACTTCCCAGAATTCGAGGTCTCGGTGCAGGACAAGAGCGGCGAGCTGGTGGCGCAGGTCAAGCGCACCCTCTATGTGCGGGCCAAACCGGAGCACAGAGGGGAATAACAGGGGTGAATAAAGGCAGGCATCGCCACTTGCAGATACAACAAGGGCCCCGTCGGGGCCCTTGTTGTCAGAGGTATGAGGGGAAGCGGATTACTCCAGCTCGCCCAGGCACATCTCTTCGTGCAGCTGCTTGCACCAGCCCTTGACGCGCTCGGCGGTCAGCTCCGGCTGGCGATCTTCATCGATACCCAGACCGACAAAGTGCTTGTCATCGACCAGTGCCTTGGAGGCTTCGAACTCGTAGCCGGCAGTCGGCCAGTGACCGATGATGATGGCGCCTTTGGCTTCGACGATGTCACGCAGGGTGCCCATGGCGTCGAGGAAGTATTCGGAATAGTCTTCCTGATCACCGCAACCGAAGATGGCGACCAGCTTGTTGGTGAAGTCGATTTCGCCCAGATCGGGGAAGAAGTCGTCCCAGTCGGCCTGGGCTTCGCCGTAGTACCAAGTCGGGATGCCGAACATCAGCAGATCAAAGCTCTCGATGTCGGCCTTGCTGCTCTTGGCGATGTCACGGACTTCAATCAGATTTTTGCCCAGCTCTTTCTGGATCATCTTGGCGACAGCTTCGGTGTTACCGGTATCGCTGCCAAAAAACAGACCTACACTTGCCATAGTGTTTAGTTACCCGTATTTGGTGTTAATGCTCAACGCTCAGACTGCAATGTCCACCGCAAAGGCGGACTCAATCTGTTGTTTCAGGATAGATTGGATCAGCTCGGCTCGGCTGATGTTCTGTTGTAACGCAAGTTGGTTCAGGCGCTCCAGCAACTCGGCCTCCACCTTTAACTCTACCCGCTTCAGCCCATTTTCCCGATCGCGCTTAAGCTGGTTACGCTTGTTGATCTTGAGCTGGGTCTCGCGGGGGAGTGGATTGGTCTTTGGCCTGCCGGGGCGCTTCTCATTTGCGAACAGATCCAGTGTTGTTCGATCAGTTTGCTGTTTGGCCATACATCACAGATGAAAATAAGTTAGCCGAGTCCTGAGCCTTCCCAGCCCAGTTCGATCAGCCCCTTGGCGACAAAACCCGCACAACCCAGAAACAGTACCAACCAGACGATAAAACGACCGAAACGGGGCACGTTGCCGCGCTTGAGTACGTCCTGAATGGCCAGGCCAATCAATATGAAAATGGCCACAAAGAATAACTTGAGGCCCAAACTTTCGATCAGGTCGATATGTTCACTTAGCATGGATTGCGCACACTCCTTATGACGGGCGCACTATATCACAAAGGATTTGAAACTGTTAACCGCCTGTCGACAGGAAATCCACAACCAATTTGTTGAACAGAGCCGGTTTTTCAGCATGCAGCCAGTGGCCGGTACCCGCGATGACACGCACCTTTGCCGCCGGGAATTGGGCCAGTGCCGTCTCGCTGTATTGCGGCTGCATATAGTCAGAATCCCCCCCTTTGATAAAGAGCACAGGCCCCTCGAAGCGGCGTTCATCGTCTGGCCAGCCCATTATGTTGGCGTAGTTTTGCTCAAGGGCGGGCACATTGAAGCGCCAACCCCAGCCATGCTCGCCTCTGGCGAACGATTTGAGCAGGAACTGGCGTACCCCGGCGATCTCGATGTGCTGCGCCAGCATGGCTTCCGCTTCACTGCGGCTTTGCGGCGCCGTGCGCAGTGTGGCGTTGAGTCCGGCGAACACATTCTGGTGGCGGGAGTGGGGATAGGCGACCGGCGCCATGTCGGCCACCACCAGCTTGGTCACCCGCTCTGGCGCCAGCTTGGTGACCTGCATCCCTACCTTGCCCCCCATCGAGTGGCCTACTATCGCCGCCTGATCAAGCTCAAGGTGATCCATCAGCGCGAGAATGTCGGCCGCTTGCGCCGGATAGCTCATCTCGCTGCTATGAAAGGAGGCGCCGTGGTTGCGCAGATCGACGCTGATGACCCGGTACTGTTCGCAGAGGGCACGGGCCAGCAGGCCGAGGTTGTCGAGGCTGCCAAACAGGCCGTGGATCAGAATGACCGCCGGCCCCTGACCCTGCTCCTTGAAGTTCAATATGCTGTTTTGTTGCAAAATGACACCTTGTCGGTCGTGGGTGCGTATCGCTGTTTTATTTAACGCACTGGAAGGAAAAGGATTTCGTCCAATGGATTGGGATTTTATGTGGTTTTTTTTCTAAAAAATCCCGTCCGGATCGGCTATCAGTGCGGCTGATCACACACTTGGCCCGCTATTATGCCGTATTCTCGATGAGATTCATGTACATCTGCCAGCCCCTTGCTTGGGCTGTCGGGTTTGCCTATGTATAATCGCCGCATCCGAATTTCGACGAGTCCAGCGCATCCCTATGAAAACCATCGAGCTTGATGACGATCTCTACTTCTATATCGCCAGCCAGACCCGGCACATTGGTGAGAGTGCCTCCGATATCCTGCGCCGTCTGCTGGAACAGCCTGCTCACCAACGTGTGCCGGTTGCCGAGCCCGTTGCTGTCGCGCAGCCCAGTACCGTAGCCACCCAACAAGGGCTGCAAGCCTTGCTCGATTCTGGTGAGCTGCAAAAAGAAGAGAAGTCCATCAACCGCTTCATGCTGGTGCTGAGTACCCTCTACCGGGATAACCCGGAAGGCTTTACCCAGGCCACCGAAATCAAGGGGCGCAAGCGCGTCTATTTCTCGCAGGATCCCGAGGCTCTGCGCGCCAGTGGTAGCACCACCAAGCCCAAGCCGGTACCGGAGACCCCGTTCTGGGTGATCACCAACACCAACACCAGCCGCAAGCAGAACATGGTTGCCCAGCTGATGGCCAGCATGGGCTATGGCGAAGAGGTGATCGCGCAGGTGTGTGGCGCCATTTAACGATTCTTCAAGACTCAGGCCTTGCCCGGCAAGGCCGCCATTACGCAAGGAAAACGCCATGGCTCAGCATTCCCACGCCGGTCAACCGGCCCGTTTAAGCGATCTGACCAACATCCCCCGTCTGGTCAGCGCCTACTACCTCAACAAGCCGGACATGAGCCGCCCCGAGCAGCGGGTTGCCTTCGGTACCTCCGGCCACCGTGGCAGCGCCCTGCACAATGCCTTTACCGAATCCCATATTCTGGCGGTGACCCAGGCGCTGGTGGAGTATCGCCAGCAGGCCGGCATCACGGGCCCGCTGTTTGTCGGCATGGATACCCACGCCCTGTCCGAATCCGCCTTTGCCAGCGCCGTCGAAGTGCTGGCGGCCAACGGCGTTGAAACTCGCATTCAAGCCGGTATGGGCTTTACCCCGACCCCGGTCATCTCCCACGCCATCCTGCGCTACAACTCTGGCAAAGAAGGGGCCAGCAAGCCTGCGGCTCGTGCCGACGGCGTGGTGATCACTCCGTCCCACAACCCGCCGGAAGACGGTGGCTTCAAATACAACCCGCCCCATGGTGGCCCCGCCGAAGGGGAGATCACCAAGTGGGTGGAGGATCGTGCCAACGCCATTCTGGAAGCGGGTCTGACTGGCGTGAAACGGATGCCGTTCGCCGAGGCGCTCAAGAGCCCGTTCGTAGTCGAGCACGACTATGTCACCCCCTATGTGGATGATCTGAAGAACGTGCTGGATATGGATGCCATCAAGAACGCGGGCATCAAGATCGGTGTCGATCCGCTGGGTGGCTCCGGCGTTGCCTACTGGGACGTCATCGCCAAGACCTACGGCCTTAACATCGAGGTGGTGAACTACAAGGTCGATCCGACCTTCTCCTTCATGACCCTGGATAAAGACGGCAAGATCCGGATGGACTGCTCCAGCCCGTTCGCCATGGCGAGCCTGATTGCCCTCAAGGACAAGTTCGATATCGCCCTTGGTAACGACCCTGACTACGATCGTCACGGCATCGTCACCAAGTCTGGCCTGATGAACCCGAACCACTATCTGGCGGTGGCAATCCAGTATCTGTTTACCCATCGCACCGGCTGGTCTGCGGATGCGGCCGTTGGCAAGACGCTGGTCTCTTCCTCCATGATCGACCGGGTTGCCGGCGAGATTGGCCGCACCCTGAAAGAGGTGCCGGTCGGCTTCAAGTGGTTTGTGGATGGCCTCTACAGCGGCGAGTTCGGCTTTGGCGGCGAAGAGAGCGCGGGCGCCTCCTTCCTGCGCAAAGATGGTACCGTCTGGACCACCGACAAGGATGGTTTCATTCTGGCGCTGCTGGCGGCGGAAATTCTGGCGGTGACCGGCAAGGATCCGCAGGCCCACTACGACGCACTGGAAGCCAAGTTTGGCCGCTCCAGCTATCGCCGTATCGACGCCCCGGCCAACAGCGCCCAGAAAGCTGTGCTCTCCAAGCTGGATCCTGCTCTGGTAGAAGCCTCCACCCTGGCCGGTGAGCCCATCATCGCCAAGCTGACCAAGGCGCCGGGCAACGATGCTGCCATCGGCGGTCTCAAGGTGGTGACCGAGAACGGCTGGTTCGCGGCGCGCCCCTCCGGCACCGAGTCCATCTACAAGATCTATATGGAGAGCTTCAAGGGCGACGCGCACCTCGACCTCATCCAGCAAGAGGCCCAGCAGATCGTCTCCGCGGCACTGGCCAAGGCCGGTGTATAAGCCACCTTCAAGTCACTGACCGCTGACTAAAAAGAGGAGCCGCAATGGCTCCTCTTGTTTATGCGCGGATTGAGGTGGTCTGGTGTTTACGCCTCGTTACAGATCCCTGTACTCGCTCGGCGGGCTTGCCAACGTTTGAAGAAGGGGCGTGCTGGCAGCTTCATCAGGAACAGGGAGAGCAGGATCACCCCGATGCCGATCCACTGGCTGACATCCAGGGTTTCACCCACCATCAATACCCCAAGCGACACAGCCATCATGGGATTGGTGAGGGCCTGCATGCCCATCACCTCCGGGCCGTGGTGCTTTAATCCCCACAACCAGGCCCAGTAGCCCAGCGCGGTGTTGAGCAGGATCAACCAGAGCAATCCCGGCGCACTGGCCGGATCCGGTAACGGCATTGGGCCAGCTAGCCACCAGGCGAGCGGGATCAGCATCAAGCCCCCAAGCAGCAATTGCCAGGCGGTCAGCGCCAGCAGATCGTTTACCGGCCAGTGGCGCATCCAGCGGCTGGATTGGCCGATCAGCACTGTGGCCAGCATGGCGCATGCAACTCCGACAGGATCCAGATTGGCAGAGGGGTTGAGCAGCAGTAATACCCCAGCCAACCCCATCAATCCCAGCAGTAGCCATTTCAGGCTCGGTCGTGTGCTATCTTGCAACCAGGCCAGTAGCATCAGCACCAGCGGCAGGGTGGCACCAAGTGTACCTGCTACTGCCCCCGGCAGCCGGAAGGCCGCCACAAACAGCAAAGCGAAGAAGGCGGCAATGTTGCAAAACGCCAACAGGAACTGCTTGCCCCAGGGCAGAGGCGGCATGCGCGGATGTAACAGTAACAAGAGCAGCCCAGCAGGCAGTGCCCGCCATACGGCAACCCAGTAGGGTGAGTAGTCAGTCAGGTAGAGGCTGACGACAGCATAGGTGCTGCCCCACAGCAGTGGAGCCAGCAAGGCGATCAGCATTGGCATTATTTATCTCTTTATGAAGTATCTTCAAGTAAAGATAAGTTAGCGCCAAATTGATTTATCATCAAGTATCTCGATATAAAGATAAGTAGTTGGCGATGGAATCAGATCATGTAGACCTGCTGCTGGCTCAGTGGGCCCGGCAGCGACCGGATCTCGACTGTTCTCCTATGGGGGTGCTGGGTCGGGTAGCCCGGATGGCGGCAATTGCCGGTCGTGAGGTGAATGAAGAGCTCAAGGAGTGCGGCTTGCTTGGCACGGACTTCGACATTTTGGCGACCCTGCGTCGGTCGGGTGAGCCACTGACGCCGACAGTGCTCTACCAATCGGCCATGTTGAGTTCGGGTGCCATGACGGCCCGGCTCGACAAGCTGGCCGAGCGGGGACTGATAGAGCGGCAAGCGGCGCCCAGCGATCGGCGCAGCCTGCTGGTCTGCCTCACCGAATCGGGCAAAGCGCTTATCGACCGGGCGGTTGAGCTGCACGTGGCCAACGAGCGTCGCCTGCTGGCGCCACTGACCGAGGCGGAGCAGGCTCAGTTAGCGGCACTGCTCAAACGCTGGTTGCTGGAAAACGAATAACAAAAACGGGCCAGCAGGCCCGTTTTTGTTGGCAAATCAGTACCTGACTCAGTAACCGCCTTTGGCCTCTTTCACCGCCAGACCCAGCTGCCACACCGCCATGGCGTAGTGGGTGCTGTGGTTGTAACGGGTGATGGTGTAGAAGTTGGGTAGGCCGTACCAGTATTGGTAGCCGGTGCCGACATCGAGGCGCAGCAGGCTCGACTCGCTGTGGTTGCCGAGGGTGCTGGTGGGCGTCAGCCCTGCGCGGCGCAGGGTGGCCACCGGGTAGCGGGTCTGGAAGCCATGCTCATAGCCGGGCAGTTGGCCCTGACCACGCACCGCCACCGGTTGCCCTTTCTCCCAGCCATGGGCCTTGAAGTAGTTGGCGACGCTGCCGATGGCATCCACCGGATCCCACAGGTTGGTGTGGCCGTTGCCGTCAAAGTCCACCGCATAGCGCTGGAAGCTGGAGGGCATAAACTGGCCGTAGCCCATGGCACCCGCATAGGAGCCCTTGGGTTCGGTGGGATCCATCCCCTCATCGCGGGTCATCACCAGGAAGGCTTCCAGCTCGCTGGTGAAGAATTCGGCGCGGCGCGGGTAATCAAACGCCAGGGTGGCCAGTGCATCCAGAATGCGGGTCTTGCCCATCACCCGGCCCCAGCGGGTCTCGACCCCGATAATGCCGACGATGATCTCGGGCGGCACCCCGTAGGTCTGCTCCGCCCGGTTCAGCTCGCTTGCGTATTCACGCCAGAAGTTGACGCCGTTCTGTACGTTGTCCGGGGTGATGAACTTGGCGCGATAGCGGTTCCAGGCACCGGTCGGGCCAGTGGGCTTGGCGGTGGTCGGCGCCTGGGCATCCATCAGGCGGATGATCCAGTCGTAACGCTCTGCCTGTGCCAGCACCTGATGCAGCTGGGCGTTGTCAAAACCGTGCTTCTCGACCATCTTCTGGACGAATCTGTCCACGTTTGGGCGATTGGCGAAGTCCCCCTTGCTAACCCCTTGTGTATAAACGGGTTTGCTCGATGGCGCCTGATTGATAAAGGCGCTCTTGGGCTGGGGGACGACCACGGGCTTTGGCGCAGGGGCGCTGCTGCAGCCACCGAGCAGGGGGAATAACGACAGAGTGAGAAGAGAGGCAAGGCGACGCATAGGGTTCTCAAAGAGACTGATAAAAGTGCCGTCATGGTAAAACATTGTCATCCCCGTGCAAGTGTTCCGTGTGCCTTGTTTGCCGCCAATTCATCGTGCGATGGATTAGCCCTCCGGTGAGGGCTGTGCTGTTTATGGCTGGGGGGGACGCAGGGTGTGGTAACCGCTCCAGAGCCGGGTCAGGGTGGTGATGGCGCAGAGCATTGCAAAGCCGTAGGCGAGCGGGGCGAAGGCGGTGGGCCACAGGCACATCAGCACAAAGAGGGCGATGGTCTCGCTCCCCTCGGTGAGGCCGCCCAGATAGTAGAGGGATTTGTGGTGGTAGACCGGATTGTCGATCCCCCGCTTGCCCGCCATGATGGCAAACGCCAGAAAGCTTGACCCTGTGCCCATAAAGGCAAACAGCAGGGTGGCGGCGGGTAGTGGATTGGCGGGGGCGGCGAGGGCAAAGCCCAGCACCACGGCGGCGTAGAAGATAAAATCCAGCGTGATGTCGAGAAAGCCGCCGCAGTCGGTGATGCCGGTTTCCCGCGCCACGGCGCCATCGAGCCCGTCCAGCAGCCGGTTGAGCAGGATGGCCGCGAGCGCCCACGGATAGCAGCCAAAGGCCAGTAGCGGCAGCGCCAGCATGCCGATGGCAAAGCCGGTGAGGCTCACCTGATTGGCACTGATCCCGGCGCGGCAGAGCGGCTTGGCGAGCTGGGTGAGGGGGCTGCGGATCACGGGGATCAGATGGCGATCAAACAAGGTGAACTCCTTGGTCAAAAACAGGATTCGGTGAGATTGAGTATGGTGCCCGGCGCATCCTCTTCGTCGTGGGTCACCAGAATCGCGGGGATGGCCAGCGTCTTGATCTGCGCGAATACCAGCTCGCGAAAGGCGGCCCGCAGTGGCTTGTCGAGGCGGGAGAAGGGCTCGTCCAGCAGCAGGGCATCGGGTTCCGCCAACAGCGCCCGCAGCAGACTGACCCGCGCTCGCTGACCCCCTGACAACAGTTGTGGCAGCTTGTCAGCCTGATCCGCCAGTGCGACTTGTGCCAATGCGGCCAGTGCTTTTTCCCGCCGAGCGTGTTTTCCCTTGATGGCCGCAGGCATACCGAACATCAGGTTCTCCGCCACCGTCAGATGGTCGAACAGCAGGTCATCCTGAAACAGCATGCCGATGCGCCGCGCTTGTGCAGGCAAGGTGTTGAGTGGTCGCTCGCCGAGCCTTATCTCCCCCTCCAGCCGGATCGGGCCATTTCCTGTCTGCGCGCCCGGCAGTACTCCGGCCAGCCCTGCCAGCAGGGAGCTTTTACCGCAACCGCTCGGCCCCATCAGGGTCAATACCTCGCCAGGGGCCACCTGCAGGGCAGGGAGCGAGAGCAGCGGATTTTCATCAAGGTAAAGTCGAAGAGGCGTGGTGCTCAGCATATGGCTGTTTCCATCATCAGAGTTCATCGTGAGCCACCCCCCTTGAGCGCCGGATTGATCCGCGCCGGCAGCCAGAGCGCCAGCAGATAGATAATGAGCGGCAGCAGCAGTTGCAGCAGACCGTATAGCCCCGCCAGTCGCCGGTTTAGGCCGCTGCCGATGGCCACCGCTTCGGTGGTGATGGTGACCACTCTGCCTGCGCCAAAGAGCAGGGTCGGCAGATATTGGGCCAAACTCACCGCCGCCCCGACGCTGAAGGCAAATAGCAGCGGGCGCACCAGCAGCGGCGCTTTCACTTGCCACCAGGCTCGCCATGGCGTTGCCCCCAGCAGCAGCGCGCTTTGGGTGATCCGTGGATCGAACTGGCGATAGGGGCCGTGCAGACACAAATAGACATAGGGAAAGACAAATAGCAGCTGGCTCCAGAGCACCCAGCCCCAGCCAATGCCGCTGCTTATCGAACCATGTGCAAGCCAGTCCACCCCGAGCCGGATACCAAACAGCAGGCTCGCCTGCGGCAGCAACAGCGGCAGGCAGATAAGCCAGAGCGGCCAGGGGCGGCGGCCGGCTTGTGCCTCCAGACTGCACACCGCCATCACCAGTGCCAGCAAGCCGCTCGCCAATGCAAGCAGTGCGCTGGTTGCCAGCAGCGGCAGCAGGGTTGGCAGCAGATCCAGCCAGTAGTGACCACTCCACTGACTGGGCCAGAGGGCGGGAAAGGGCCAGCGGCGCGCCAGCGACCAGAGCAGCAGCGCCGCCAGCACCGCCAGATTGAGGGTGATCAGAGTGAAGGCAGAGCCTGCTGCGAGCCGGTTGGCAAAGAAGTGGGGCGCCGCCCGTTTGCCATCGAGCCAGCAGCCTTTGCCCATCTCTTTATGAAGCCACTCCAGTAATCTGAGCAGAGCGATGAGCAACGCCGTGATGGCGAGCAAAAGCAGGGCGCCGCTGGCGGTGGCGCCGCGCCAGAGCAGATCCGGATCCTGATACCAAAGCCACAGCCGTACCGCCAGCGGGGCGGGGGCATCGGGCCCGAGCAGCTGGGCGAGATCCACCACCGCCACTCCGTAGGCCGCCACCGCATAGATGGGCAGGCGCAGGGCGGGCCAGAGTGCCGGTAGCAGCAGACGCCACCAGATCTGGGGGACACTGAAACCGAGGCTTGCCCCCAGCCACTGCTGGCGTGCCAGCTGGATGGGTTGCTGTGCGGCCATGGCCATCAGCAGCAAAAAGGGGGTCTCCTTGAAAACGAGCAGTGCAATCAGCCCGAGCCCCCAAGGGTCACGAATGGTCTGCCAGTCGGGGGGGAGATCAAACCCCGTTAGAGCTGGCGAGACGAGCCGCAGCAGCCAGCCGGAGGGGGCGAGCAGAAAGGCAAAACCGATGGCAAAGGCGACGTGGGGCATGGCCAGCATGGGCGAGAGCAGACGACGGAGCAGCCCGAAAGCCCGGCTGTCGCTGTGGGCCAGCAGCAGGGCGGTCAACAGCAGACTACCGAGGGTTGAGGCGGCGCCAATCCACAGACTCAGTGCCGCTGAGTGCCAAAGACCGGGTTGGGCGAGCAGCAAGGCGAGATGAGAGGCGGTCATCCCCTCCGCCAGCAGTTGCCACAGCCCCGCCAGCAGAGGGATGACGAAGATCGCCAGATAAATGACCGCCATCCCCACATTCATACTGGGGTGGCGTGTCAAGCGGCGCCACGGTCGGGAGCAGGAATGCGGGTGACCAGCGGCACTCATCAGTGACCGTAACGCTCGGCCCAGGTGGCTTCGAGCCTGAGCTGCCAGCTGGGGTGAGGCTCGGCTACCGCCTTGAAGCGCAGTGCCGGTTGCCCTTTGGCGGGATCAGGCAGCGCATCGGCCCGCAGCACGCTGGGATCACCCCAGAAGGCCGGATTGGCCTTGCGCGCCTGCGCCGCCGGGCTCAGCAGGAAGTTGGCCACCACCTTGGCACCCGCACGGGCACTGGCGTTGAAGGGGATGGCGAGAAAATGGCTGTTGGTGAGCGCCCCTTTCTCCATGGCTACCGCTTCCACGCTGGGGGGCAGGGCGCCAATCTGGGCGGCGCTCTGCGCCTCCTGCGGGTTGAAGCTGATGGCCATGGCCAGTTCGCCATCATCGAGCAGCTGGCGGGTTTCGGCGGCGCTGGTGGGGAACAGCTTGCCCTTGCGCCAGAGTGCCGGGTGCAGCTCATCGAGCCAGGCCCAGAGCGGTGCTGTGAGCTTGGTAAAGTCGCTCTCGGTCGCCTCCCGATAGAGGGGGGCGGGATCCGGGGTCAACTCCAGCAGGATCTGCTTGAGAAAACTGGAGCCATGGAACTGGGGCGGTTTCGGATAGGTGAAGCGACCGGGATGGGCCTTGGCCCACGCCAGCAGGGCTGCAGCCGAGGTGGGTGGGCTGGTGACCTCTTCGGTATCGACCATCAGATTGAGCTGACCGATGCCCCAGGGGGCCTCCAGTCCCTCCACCGGCAAGGTGAAGTCCTCACTCACCGGCAGGGTGCTGTCGACCAGCGCCATGTTGGGCAGCTCCTGAGTAAAGGGTGCGCCAAGCAGTCCCTGCTCCTTGAGCGCCTTGAAGTTCTCGCCATTGACCCAGAGCAGATCGATGGGGCCGCCAGCTTGCTTGCCCGCCTGCTTGTTGGCAAGCAGCTGGCTGACGCTTTGGGCGATATCGTCCACCTTCACCTGCACCAGCTTGACCTGATAGTCGCGCGCCAGCTCCTGCCCGGCCCACACCAGATAGGCGTTGATCTCCGGGCTGCCGCCCCAGGCGTTGAAGTAGACGGTCTGCCCCTTCGCCTCCTCAAGGGTCTGTTGCCAATGGTCATCAGGGCTGGCTAACAGCGGGCCGCTGGCCAGCAGTGGCAGGGCGCACAGCAGGGCGTTTAGCCGCTGCTTGAGTTGAGAGTTCAGGCGTGAGCTGATCTGTGAGAATGGCTTGAGCATAAACGTTTCCCTGATTGTCAGGCGCCACGGCGCCAGCGGTGATAACTAGCCAGCAGGGTCAGCACCCGGGTGGGCTGGTGGGCCCGTTTCCATTCACCCGCCACATATTTGTTCCCCTCCATCAGGGTGGGATAGGCGTGAATGGTGCCGAGGATCTTGCCAAGGCCGAGGTGGTGACGCATGGCGAGTACGAACTCGGCAATTCGCTCACCGGCGTGAGTGCCCACTATGGTGGCGCCAAGGATAGTATCCTTGCCCGGCACGGTCAGCACCTCGACAAAACCGTGGCGCTCCCCATCGGCAATGGCTCTGTCCAGCTCGGCCAGCTCGAAGCGGGTCGCCTCGAAGGGGATCCCCTGCGCTTCGGCCTCCTTGCGATTGAGGCCAACCCGGGCAATCTCCGGCGTGGTGTAGGTGGCCGCCGGAATGACCCGATAGTCGGCCCGAAAGCGCTTGAACTGGCCAAACAGGGCATTGACCGCCGCGTACCAGGCCTGATGGGCGGCAAAGTGGGTGAACTGGTAAGGGCCCGCTACGTCTCCCACCGCCAGTATGCTGGGGAAGTTGGTGGCAAGGAAGCTATCGACCGCTATGGTGCCGCGGGGGGCCAGCTCGACCCCTAACGCTTCGAGCCCGAAGCCGCTCACATTGGCGACCCGTCCCAGTGCCAGCAGCAGTTGATCCCCTTCCACCACCTGTGTCTCATCGCCCCGGCGCAGTTGCAGCTGGATGGGGAGATCCCCCTCGGCTGCGGGCAGATAGTCGGCTCGTTCGGCGCGCCAGCCGGTGAGTAGCTGCACGCCATCGCGGCTCATCTGGCCGGCCAGGGCGTCGGCTACCTCTCTCTCTTCGCGGGGCAGCAGTTGCTCCGAGAGTTCCACTAAGGTCACGGGAATGCCGAGCAGGGCGAAGCTCTGGGCCAGCTCGCAGCCAATGGGGCCGCCGCCCAGCACCAGCAGGCGGCGCGGCGGGGTGCGCAGCTGCCAGAGACTATCCGAGGTGAGGTAAGGCACCTGATCCAGCCCCGGCAGCTTGGGCACCAGCGGCCGGGCGCCGGTGGCGATAACGATATGGCGGCTGGCAAGGCGCTGGCCGTTAACCTCCACCTCCCAGGGAGAGACCAGCCGCGCCTCTCCTTCGATGCACTCCACTCCAAGCCCCTGATAGCGCTCGATGGAGTCGTGTGGCTCGACCTCCTTGATAACCTCCGCTACCCGCTCCATCACGGCGGTAAAATCGGCGCGGGAGTGGCTTGGGCTAAAGCCCAGCTCGTCGGCTTTACGCTGCTCTGCGGCAAAGCGGGCGCTTCGGATCAGCGCCTTGGAGGGGACGCAACCGCTGTTGAGGCAATCGCCCCCCATCTTGTGTTTCTCGATGAGCGCCACCTTGGCCTTCACCGCTGCCGCGATATAGCTGGTGACCAGCCCACCTGCACCGGCACCGATCACCAGCAGGTTGTAGTCGTAGCGAGCGGGTTTGCGGTAGGGGGAGAGCAAGCGGCGCAGCGCGAGCTTGTCGGTCAATTTCTTGACCAGCCAGGGCATCAGCCCCAGCAGGGTCAACGCGACCATCAGGCCGGGGGAGAGAATATTGCCGGTGCTGGTTAACTGGCCAAGCTCGCTGCCCGCCAGCACATAGACGAAGGTGCCGGGCAACATGCCAAGCTGGCTGACCCAGTAGTAGGTGCTGACTCTGATGGGGGTGAGCCCCATCAGCAGATTGACCAGAAAGAAGGGGAAGATGGGGATGAGGCGCAGGCTCAGCAGATAGAAGGCCCCCTCCTTCGCCATGCCGGACTGAAAGGTGGCCAGCTTGTCGCCAAAGCGGGCGGTGACCCAGTCGCGCAGCAGAAAACGAGCGCTGAGAAAGGCCAGGGTTGCGCCTATGGTGCTGGCAAAGGAGACCAGCAGCAGCCCCCAGGCGACGCCGAACACTGCGCTACCACCCAGGGTGAGCAGGCTGGCGCCGGGCAGGGAGAGGGCGGTGCTCAGCACATAGATAAGCACGAACAGCAGGCTGGCCGAGACAAAGTGACTGTCGACCCATTGCGCCACTGCCGCCTGCTGGGCCTGCAAGGCGTCCAGAGTGAGGTAACGGCCAAGATCGAGGGCAAAAAAGGTGCCGATAAGGCTCCCCATCACCAGTGCAAGCAGCAGGCGGGTCCGGTTCATCAGGCGTCCTTGCTGTCTGGCTGGGCAGGGCGTTCCGGTTGCACAGGCAGCTGGCAGAAGCCCTGCGGTGCGATATCGAGGGCGGCGTTGAACTTGGCCGACATGTTCTGGAAGGCGATAAGGCCGGTCAGCTCCACCATGGCATCGTCATCGAACCAGGGCTTGAGGCGGGCCGCCTGTTCATCGCTCACCCCATCGAGGCCAGTCATCGCTTCGGTGTAGTCGAGCACCGCTTTTTCCCGCTCGTCAAACAAGGAGCTTTCGCGCCAGTTGGCCAGCGCCTCCACCTTCTCGCTGGAGCCGGCTCTCTTTACCAGGGTCATGGCGTTGATGTCGACGCAAAAACGACACCAGTTGAGCTGGGAGACCCGCACCGTCACCAGCGAGCGCAGCACGGGATCGATGGGGGAGCGCTTGCGGTTGATGACCCCGTAGAGGGTGGCGACGGCGGCAAAGAGGCGCGGCGAGCGGCCCCAGCACTTGCCCGGAATAAGCACCTGACCATAGTTGCGCTTTTGCAGCCAGAAAAAGGGGCGGATAAACCAGGCATATTCCCGGTCGGGTTTGACCTCAACGCGCATCAGTTACCTTCTTGTTGTTTCACTCTTACGGTTTCAAATTGGGTTTGTAGGCTTGGCCCAACCGCTCGTTCAGGCGGGTCAGGAAATCCTCGATCCGCGCCCGGTTGGTGCCCAGATCGCTTTGCCCCTGACGGGAGGCTGATCGCATATCGATGCGGGTCTCTTTGGGGCCGGCAAAGACCCGCAGCGCCACATCATCCTGAAAGCCGAACCAGCCGGTGGTGACCACTGCATCCAGGCCATCCGGGCTGGGTCGTATCTGCCAGCCCAGCTCCTGCATCAGCTCGTTGGCTTCAATCAGCACTTCGGCAGGAGAGGCCCTGGTAAAGAGAGGACCGGGTTTTGCCTCAACTGCTTTCAGCGGTGCGCTATTTATTGGCAGATCCTGCGCCGTTCTCAGCTCTGCCGCCCAGCGTAGCTGGGGGGGATTGTAGGGATCTGTGCTCACATCGTTGATCAGCGGCATGCGCAGCGCCTGCAGCACAAAGGTCAGCGGTAGCAGCAGTGGCAAGGCGCCAAGGCCGCTGGCATAGCGGTTGCGGCTCCAGGGCAGGCGTACCAGCAAGATCAGGGAGACAAGGGCTCCGATGAGACAGATCGCAAAACCTATCCACCAGGGCCAGAGATGAAAGCGGCTGCCGAGGGCGCCAGCGAGCGGGAGTAACCAGGCCAGCAGGGGCCACAAGCAAGAGCGGGGCATAGCACGGGATCCATCGTCGAATGTGGACAATGCCGAGAAGGATAAACTTAATTGCCTGATAACGTTAGTAAATTGATGAGAGTTTGGCGTGGTTTTGGCCAGTTTTGCGAGGGAATGCAGAGGGAGGTGAAGCCCGCCTGACGGGAGCTTCACCGAGAGAATGGTCAGTTGCGATGACTTAGTTGCGATAGAGCACTTTGATCAGATGAAAACCGAACTTGGTGCGCACCGGCCCCAGCACCTTGAGCAGTTCGCCTTTGAATACCGCATCGTCGAAGGGCTTGACCATATCCCCTTTATTGAACTCCCCCAGATCGCCGCTGCGTTTTGAAGAGGCGCAGGTGGAGAAGCGCTTGGCCATCTGGCCGAAGTCGGCTCCCTTCTCGATCTTCTCCTTGATCTCCAGACACTGTTTTTCGGTCTTGACCAGAATGTGCTGGGCACAGGCTTTTTTCATCGGGGCGCTCCTGGGAGTGATGGCGAAGGTTGTTAACGCCAAGAGTGGTAGCAAATGGGGGCGCAAGAGTACCCCAATTTGCCACCGGCGTCAGCCATCACCCCGCCATTTACCGGCGTTCGTCAGCCCTGTTACTGGCGAGCGCGGGTGGCCAGCACGGCGCGGGGACGCGCTTGCCAGATGATCTCCAGCCCGAGCAGGGCGTAGAGGCTCCAGATGGCCAGCGGATTGAGCCACTCTCCCCCCAGTTGCAGGGTCATCAGAGCGCAACCTGCCAGCAGCAAGGTGAGCCCCGGCAGCCGCCAGTGGGCGGGCAGGGGGGCCAGCATCGCCATCGCCAGCAAAATGCCGAGGCCAAACGGCAGGTTCAGGGCGGTAAAGGCCAGCGCCTGTTGGCCACTCATGCCGGTCAGCAGGGCCAGCAGGGCACTGCAACAGGCGAGAAAGGTGATGAACTCGAGACGATCGGCAATATAGTCAGCCATCTGTTCGCTACGTGCATGCATGATGTGTCTCCTTCAGTTGATGGTTCAAGTGTGAGGGAGGGGCGCTTGCAAAGGCAGCGGGATAATTCGATTGCGCTGAACGAGCAATTCTTAATCACCCGCTACGGCGGGCTTTGGTGTGTGCCGGGCCAGTTAAACGGTGAGGGTGGGGCGATGCCGACAAACTCTGTCGTGGTGGGTTTCTGGTGGTAAAGAGAGGGGGAGAGGTGACAAATGGTGCCTGACGACGAAGTGAACCTTGTTCAGGGCGGGTCAGCTCGCCCTCATCGGTAAAGCGGGCGTCGTCATTGTCACCAAAATGTGTGATTTGTGGTCAACCTCTTAAAAGATATGGCGAATTTGCCAATGGCACCACGCTGTCGCTTGCCGATGCCTATGTTAGGATAAGGTTCGCCATTTTTCTGGCGCGCATTTTTGTGTCACGGCCATGCCCTGCATGCCGTGCTGCGCCGCATTCGGGGTTGGCCCGAAAGGGCGCTGGTTTCCTTCACCACAGATTCAGGAATATTGACCTTTGACAGGATGCATTTCATCCCTGCTGGCAGGGCGTTCACTGTCTGGCGCTGCGTTTCACCGCGGCCTGCGGGTTCTGGGGGTGGGCCTGTTGCTGTCGCTGCTGGCTTCGCCCGCGTTTGCCGCCAAGCTCACCTATCAGGTCAAGGGGTTGAAAGGGGAGAACAAGGATAACGTTGAAGCCTACCTCAATGCCCTGCCTGTCTATCAGGAGCGGCAATACCGCCCGGCTCGCGCCAAAATCACCGAGAGCGTGCAAAAGGCGCTGCAGGTTTATGGCTACTACCAGCCGAAAATCACCCTGAGTCGCGACAAGAAAACCCCGTCCAAAGTGGTGATTGAGGTGGATAAAGGGGAGCCGGTCATCGTCTCCCGCCTCGATATTCTGCTGGAGGGGGATGCGGGCAGCGACGAGCTCTACAGCGCCCTGCTGGACAAGTTGCCCCTCAAAGAAGGTGAGCCCCTCAATCACGCCAAATATGAATCCATCAAGGCGGATCTGGGCAGCCTTGGGCTGGCCCGCGGTTACTTTGATGCCAAGCTGAGCAAGAGTCAGGTCAAGGTGTTCCCGGACAAGGGGACGGCAGAGATCTTTATTCTGTTCGAATCGGGCCATCGCTACCGTTTTGGCGAGATCCGCTACGATGCCACTCCCGAAGCGCTTCACCTTATTCGCCCGCTTATCAACATCAAGAGCGGCGACCCCTATCTCGCCATCCGTCTGGCCGAGATGTCGCAGGATGTCTCCTCCACCAAGCTGTTCCGTCAGGTCGATATCAAGCCGGTATTGAGCGAGGCGAGCAACTATCGGGTGCCCATCGCGGTGACGCTGGATAACCGGGTCGATCACGAAATCGAGACCGGTATCGGTTACGCCACTGACGTAGGCCCGCGGATGAGTGCCACCTGGGAGAAACCCTGGGTCAACCGCTATGGTCATCGTCTGTTTGCCACCGCCAAGGTGTCGGCGCCGGAGGCAGAGCTCAGCTTCGACTATCAGATCCCGGTGGGCAACCCGCTGCGGGACTACTACTCCATCCAGACCGGCTACCAGTACAAGGACAACAACGATACCCGCTCCGATCTCACTACCATCGGTGTGCACCGCTGGACGCGACGGCCGGAGAGCTGGGATCGGGACGTCTTTATCCGGCTGGAGAACGAGATCTATACCCAGGGTGCCGACGAGGGGAACAGCTTGCTGCTGATCCCCGGGGTCTCCTGGTCCCGACTGCGGGTGCGCGGCACCCTGGTGCCCGATTGGGGGGATCGCCAGCAGCTGACGCTGGAGTTCTCCGATCCCAGATGGGGTTCTGACATCAGCTTTATGCGGGTGTGGGGGCGCAGCAAGTGGCTGCGAACTCTTGGCGATAACCACAGATTCCTGATGCGGGCCGAGCAGGGGGCCATCATAGGTGACAGCTTCTCGCTGGTGCCGCCGTCTTTGCGCTTCTTTACCGGTGGCGATCAGACGGTGCGCGGCTTTGGTTACGAGAGCATCTCCCCCACCGGGCCGGATGGCAAGCTGACCGGTGGTCGTTACACCAGCGTGGCCAGTCTGGAATACAACTACCGCTTCAGCGAGAAGTGGCTGGGGGCCATGTTTGTGGATGGCGGTACCTCCACCACCGATTACAGTGAGCCCTGGAAAATAGGTACCGGCGTCGGTGTGCGCTGGGTCACCCCCATCGGTCAGGTCAGGCTGGATCTGGCGGTCGGGGTATCGGAGGAGGACAAGCCCTTGCGGCTGCATTTCGCATTGGGGCCTGAATTATGATGTTGTCTAAACGCTTTTTTCTTTGGCCGCTGCGGCTGTATCTTGCGCGGGGGTCTGCATTGTGATCTGGCTAAAACGTATTTTTCTCTGGCTGATGGGGCTGGTGTTCCTGCTGCTCATCGGCGTCAGCCTGCTGGGCTTTACCCATCAGGGCAACAAGTGGTTGTGGCAACAGGCCAAGGGAGCGCTGCCTTCTCTCAAGGGGGAGCTGGTGGCCGGTCAGCTTGGCTACGGCTGGACCCTGGAAGGGGCCGGCTGGCAGGATGATCTGGTGGATGTCACGGTCGATCGCGCCGTGCTCGACTGGGATCTCGGCAAGTTGCTGCAGGGCAAGCTCTGGATAAAATCCTTGGCGGTGACCCATCCGGTGGTCAAGGTAGCCGACTCCGAGCCTGCGCCGGAAGAGCCTTCCGAACCCTTTGTCTGGCGCCCGCTGCCACTCAAGATCCAGGTCGACAGCCTCAAGGTAGCCGATCTCGATCTGGCAGTGCCCGGCGTGGCCGTGACCCTGGGGTCCCTCGATATCGGCGCCACCCTCAACCGCAAGGGGCTGATTGTACGCGGCCCGGTGCTCGATAACCTGAAGGTGACGCTGGATGACGCGGCACCCTCCAACACAGCCAAATCTGCCAAGCAGCCGGCCGCTAACGAGAAGCAAGCCGGAACTGCGGTGGCGCGCAACGACAAGGCCAGCGCCAAGATCCCCAAACAGGGCAAAGGGACGCCAGCTGCAAATACGGCAAAGGCTGCCCCCATTCTCCTGCCCGCCATTCATCTTCCTTTCCCCATCCAGCTGGAAGGGGTCAGCGCGACCCGGGTGCAATATAAGCAGGGCGAGCTGATCGAAGGGCTCGACAAGCTGCTGCTGTCGGCCACTGCCGCCGACGATCGCATCGAAGTGCGCGAGCTCTCGCTGCGCCACGCCATGGCCGATCTGGCGCTCAAGGGGCACATCCAGCTCAGTGACGACTACCCGCTGGCGGTGACGCTGGATGCCAAGGCCCGCAAGGGGCTGCTGGATGGCGAGCTGCAGGGTGAGCAGGCCACGCTGGCGCTGAGCGGTTCGGTCGGCAAGCTGGGGCTGGCGTTGTCGGCCAAGGGGCCGGTCGCCGCCAATCTCAAGGGCTCGCTGGCCGCCCTCGACCCGGATCTGCCTTTTGATCTGGCCCTCGACTGGAAGAGCCTCGGCTGGCCTCTTCACAAGCCTGCCAAAGATGAGCCGAGCTATCGGCTGGACAAAGGGAGCCTGACTGCCAAGGGCAAGCTCTCCGGCTACCAGTTTGCCCTCAATACCTCCGGCAAGGGGACCGATGTCCCACCCTTCAAGCTTACGCTGGACGGCAAGGGGGATCTGGAGCGGCTCAGCAAGATCGCCTTGCAGCTCAATGCCCTCAAGGGGGAGCTGAAGCTCGATGGCAAGCTCGCCTGGAACAAGGGGATCGAGTGGCAGGGAACCACCCTGTTCAAGGGGATCAATCCGGCCGAGCTGCTGCCCGAGCTGAAAGGGACGCTGGCCGGTGAGCTGGAGAGCCGTTTCGTGATGAACGAAGCGGGCCACTGGGAGCTGAAACTGCCCAAGCTCAAGGTAGATGGCAAGCTCAACCAGTACCCGTTGGCCCTCAAGGGGGAGCTTAGCGGCAACGACAAGATGGAGTGGCAGATCCCGGCGCTCTCGCTGCAAAGTGGCCCCAACCAGTTGCAGGCCAAGGGCAGCATCAGCACTGCCCAATGGAAGCTCGATGCCAACCTGCAGGCTCCCCAGCTGGGGGGTATCTATCCCGGCCTGAAAGGGGATATCAAGGGACAGGTGAAGGTCAGTGGCAATCAGCAGACGCCAAAAATCGATGCGGATCTCGCCTCCGAGCGGCTCTACTATGCCGGCACCGACCTGAAGGGTATTAGTCTCAAGGGCAATGCGGTGATCGGCGCCAAACCGGCCGGTGAGTTCGCGTTGTTGGTGGCGCAGCTGAAACAGGGCGAAACCAAGCTCAGCCAGCTGGCCCTGAACCTCAGCGGCGATATCAGTCAGCATCTGTTGACCCTGACCATGAAGGGTGACCCTGTTGCCGCCAACCTCAAACTGGGTGGCGGCGTGCGGGGGGATCACTGGCGCGGGGCGCTCTCCGAGTTGCGGCTGAAAACCCCGCTGCGCCGTTGGGACTTGAGCTCCCCGTGGGCGCTAGATCTCGATCTGCCGCGTCAGCGGCTGGCGATGGGGGATCTCTGCCTCGGCTCCCAGGGGGCCAGCCTCTGCGTCAAGGGGAGTCAGGTCTCCGCTGCCCAGGGCACTCTGGAGTTTGCCCTGAGCGAGTTTGATCTCAAGCGGCTACGCCCCTGGTTGCCGGACAACTTCCGCTGGCAGGCGATGCTCTCGGCCGATGGCCGCGCCAGCTGGCGTGGCAATCAGCCGACCCTGCATGCGGTGGTACGCACCACGCCGGGCTCTTTTGTGGCCGATGGTCTCAAGACCGACTATCAGCAGCTGGCTCTGGCCCTGGATTTCGAGCGGCAGCAGGCGGCCATTCGCCTCGATTTTGCCTCCAAGCAGATCGGCAATATCGATACCGACCTGCTGATCAGGGAGCCCGCCGGTCACGGTCTGCTCGGCGGTCAGCTCAAGTTTGACGATCTCAAGCTCAATACCTTTGCGCCGCTCATCCCTGAGGTGCGCTCTCTGCAAGGGATCATCTCCGCCGATGCCCGCTTCGACGGTACGCTGGCGGCGCCCCTGCTGTTTGGTCAGCTCAACCTGCGTGACGGTGAAGTGCAGACTCACTCCGACATGGTGACCCTGACCAAGCTGGTGACCCGCCTCAAGATTGAAGGCAACCGCGCCGAGCTGGATGGTTCCATGCTGGTTGGCAAGGGGCCGCTGGCACTGGGAGGCTGGCTCAGCTGGGCCAAGATGCCGGTCAGTGGCAGCCTCACCATTCAGGGCAAGGATCTGGAGGCGCAATATCCGGGCATGGGCCGGGTCAGAGTCTCGCCCGATATCGCGGTGTCGCTGGGGGAGGAGACCCGGATTACCGGTCAGGTGGATATTCCCTGGGCGCGCATTCTGGTCAAGAGTCTGCCGGATTCGGCGGTGGCGGTCTCCGACGATGTGACTGTGGTCTATGACGATCTGCCCCCTGCTCCCAAGCAGGCAAGTCTGCCGCTGGCGATGAAGGTGGCGATCCGCCTTGGCAACGATGTGAAGCTCGATGCCATGGGGTTGAAGACAGATGTCTCCGGCGGTCTCAATATCCGTCAGGATCCCGAGAAACCGCTGGCAGGCAACGGCCAGCTGGTGCTGACCAACGGCCGCTTCAAGGCTTACGGTCAGAACCTTATCATCAAGGAGGGGCGGATCCTCTTCTCCGGTCCGCTGGATCGGCCGTTCCTCAACATCGAGGCTAACCGGGATCCCGATACCATCGAAGGTCAGGTGACGGTCGGGGTGCGGGTGACCGGCCCTGCCAGCAAGCCGGAGATCACTGTCTACTCCGAACCGCAGATGGCGCAGTCGGAACAGCTCTCCTATCTGCTGCGCGGCAAAGGGTTGCAGACTGGCGGTGAGGATGGCGGTTTCAACGGTCTGCTGGTGGCCGGAGCGGTGAGTCAGGCGAATGGCGTGGTGTCGAGCATCGGCGAGTCGCTGGGGATGAGCGATGTCTCCCTCGATACCGCGGGCAGTGGTGACAACACCCAGGTGACTCTGTCGGCCTATCTGCTGCCGGGTTTGCAGTTCCAGTACGGGGTCGGGGTCTTCAGTCCCATCGCCGAATTCAAGCTGCGCTACGAGGTATTGCCACGGCTCTATCTGCAGGCGATGAGCGGAGTGGCCCAGGCGGTCGATATCTTCTATCGCTTTACTCTGTAACGCTTCATCCCGTAACAGGGCTGATATGAACGTAAACGGGAGGCGCAGGCCTCCCGTTTTTTTATTGCGCGATCGGCTGCAGGTAAATGGCGATAAGAGACTGGAGTGCAGAGGGAGAATGGATTGCTGCGGGCTATAAATGCGAAAACCCGGCGCCAAGCCGGGTTTTCTGAATGATGGTGGAGGGAGAAGGATTCGAACCTTCGAAGGCAGAGCCGTCAGATTTACAGTCTGATCCCTTTGGCCGCTCGGGAACCCCTCCACGGGGTATTGCTTTCAAATTGTCGCACTTGAAATGGTGGAGGGAGAAGGATTCGAACCTTCGAAGGCAGAGCCGTCAGATTTACAGTCTGATCCCTTTGGCCGCTCGGGAACCCCTCCACAAGTGCGAGGCGCATACTAACAGATCTTCCGGTTTTGTGAACCCCCAAGCAGGATTTTTCCATTAAAAGAATTGGATTTGTGGCCGATAACCAGTGAAATCGCCATTTTCGAGAGTTATCTCATGCTGCCCAGTTCAATCCGTAATCACCTGCTCGTTGATGAGGGCCAGTTGGGGCAGCGCCTCAACCGTGACCTGCAGCATGGCGATCGCGCTGATTTCCGGTTGCATCTGGCCCTGCTGACCGACGCGGTGGAGGAGCAGCCCTGGTTTGATGCCAAACCGGCGGCCACTCCCCAGAGCCGTGACTGGCGTCTGCACTTTGCGCTGAGACCGGCAGAGGTGCTGGTGGCTGAAGGGGTTGGGAGTGACTGCAGTGCCATCAATGAGCGGCTGCAGCAGGGGGGAAGCATGGTGGATGTGCGGCTCTGGCTGGCGCTGCAAACACCGCCGCTGGCGGTCAAACAGCCACTGCTGGATGAGGCTGTCTACGACAACCTGTCACCGCTGGCGCGGGAGCGGTTGCAAGGAAAGCTGGCCGATATGCCGAGGCAGGAAGATCCGCTGGTATTGCTGCCGATCCTCGACCGTTTGCAAGAGGGGGTGGATACCCGGTTGCACTGGCTCAGTTGATGGCGCCTGTTCACTGGTGTAATGCTGTGCTTGTCGGCAAATCACAGGCAACAAAAAGGCGGGTGACCCCGCCTTTATGCTCTTTGGAATTTTTAGCCTTGCGGCATGCTATCAAGCGTCAGCTTCATCCGGTTGCGGCTGCTCTTTGAGCGCGGCATTGGCACGACGGGCAATCGGCTTTTCGGTGTGACGGTTGAGTTGGCGCTCCAGTTTTTGCCCCAGTTCGTTGATGGCGGCGTAGAGATCCTCATGCTCTGCCTGGGCAAACAGTTTGCCGTTGGGGATGCCAGCACTGGCTTCGACAGTGAACATCAGACGCTCTTTGGAAACAATCACATGGGGTGTGATGAGAGGCACCTGAAGACGTTCGAGCTTTTCAAAACGGGATTCGATGCGCTCGCGGATAGCCGGGGTGATGTCGATGATTTTGCTGGTAATTTCGATTTTCATATTGGCCCCCTTCGGGTCGTCTTGCTTGTGTCTTCACCTTCAGATTACTCATTGGTAAAGATTGGAGTGTGATCCATGTCACATAACCTTCCCTTGGCTATTCAGCAACTTATAAATTGTGATCTTTTCCGGTTTCGTGCCAAAAACAGCTTGAGCTCCATGAAACTGGCAGGCAGTATGACGGGAATAGGATCGTTTCTGTCCCTTCTTGGCAGCACTTCGTGTCGACCTCATGTCCGGTTTCCACTGCTTGATATCGCATGTTTGTACTCTTCCCTCGCAACCTCTGATCTGATGAGCGGATGCAGGGGGCGTTGCTATGCCTGATTGGACATCAAACGTGGTTGGTTGTTGTGTTGGAGTGGTAAATGAAGCAGCAGGCCACGCAAGTCATGTGGTTTTTCGATCGGCAACATGATCAGTGGAGTCTCTCTGATCAGGGGGCCTACCAGCAGTGGCAAGGGGAGGGCAATCATCCCTGGGCCGCTCGCCTGTTACCGGAAGATGAGGCTGGCTTTGCCGATTTTCTTGTCCGGCTTCATGAATCACATCTGCCTGAACAGTTCATCGGTCATCTGAAAGATGATCAGGGGCAGCTCAACCATGTGCTCTGGAGCGGCCAGTTTGTGCCCACCCAGCAGATCTGCTGTGGCTGGCTGGCCCCTCTTGATACCGCCAACAGTGCAGTATCCTCTCTCAACCTCTCTTTGCCGTTGCTGCAAACCACCCTGCTCACCCAGTTGGCGCAGGCGCTATCTGCCCGCACCGGGCTCGATTTCTTCAATACCCTGGTCAGCCAGCTGGCCCATATCCTCAAGGTGGATGCGGTCTGGGTGGGTGAGTTGTGCGGTGCAGATCGGGTCAAAGTGCTGGCTGCCGACGGGCTGGCGCTGAAGGACTATCCGCTGGCGGGCTCCCCCTGTCAGGAGCTCTACAAGCAAGGGGCCATCTGTTTCGAGGTTATCGACGAGTCGCAGGAGTATCAACCCTGGCTGGCGGCCGGGCAGACTTATTATGGTCAGCCGCTGTTTGATGCCAGAGGCCAACTTCTGGGCCATCTGGCGCTGCTCTATTCGGCCCCGGCAGATACCAGCAACCTCACCTCGGTGCTCAATACCTTCTCGGTACGGATGGTGGCCGAGCTGGAGCGTCTGCAATCCGATGCCCAGATGCGCCTCTCTGCCGTTGCATTCGAGACCCACGAAGGGATCATCATTACGGATCCGGGGTTCAAGATCCTGCGGGTCAACAACGCCTTCAGCCAGATCACCGGCTTTGACAGCCAGTCGGTGCTGGGCCTGCATCTGGAAGAGGATCTCTGGCCCAATCTGGGGGGGCTCGGCTACGAGCTCAATACCCTCAGTCGCTGGCAGGGGGAGACCCAGCGTCGCCATGTCGATGGTCACACCTATCCCCAGTGGGAGATAGTGACGCCGGTGCAGGACGAGAAGGGGGTGATCAGCCACTTTGTCATCTGCTTCGAGGATATCTCCGAGCGCAAGGCGGCCGAGCGACGCATTCAGGATCTCGCCTATTACGACGAGCTGACCGGATTGCCCAATCGCCGTCAGCTCCACGAGACTCTGGTGCAGACCTTCAACGAGGCGACCCGCGATGGCTTGATTGGCGCGCTGCTCTTTATCGATCTCGATCACTTCAAGACCATCAACGACTCCCTCGGCCACGCTACCGGTGACTGGCTGCTCAAGGAGGTCGCCGCCCGTCTCAAACGGTTGGTGAGACAGGGGGATTGTCTGGCCCGCCTCGGCGGTGACGAGTTTGTGCTGTTGCTGCCATCGCTCTCGGCGAGCCCGCCCCAGGCTGAGATGCAGGCCGATATCATTGCCGAACGGCTTATCACCGAGATTGCCGCTCCTTATACCTATGTGGGGCAGGTGTTGCACATCGGCGCCAGTGTCGGTATTACCCTGTTTCCGGATCGGGAGCAGGGGGTCGATGATCTGCTCAAGCAGGCAGATACCGCCATGTATCAGGCCAAGTCCGCTGGCCGCAAGACCCGTCGCTTCTTCGATGCCTCGATGCAGCAGCAGGCGGATCGCCGTCTGCTCATTCACAACGAACTGCGTAACGCCCTCAGCCAGCAAGAGCTGACCCTCTACTATCAGCCCCAGCATATGGTCGATGGCGGCGATATCATTGGTGTCGAGGCGCTTATTCGCTGGCAGCCGGCCGGTCGCTCGCTGGTCTCGCCGGCCGAATTTATTCCCATCGCCGAGGAAACGGACCTGATTGTCGATATCGGCAACTGGGTGCTGCACGAGGCGTGCGCCCAGTATGTGCTGTGGGAGGAGAACGGCATCCACATTCCGCAGATCTCGGTCAACGTCAGTGCCAAGCAGTTCCATGCCACCGATTTTGTCGAGCGGATCCACGATGTGTTGGCGCAAACCGGCATGGATCCGGCCTGCCTCAATCTGGAGATCACCGAGTCCGTGGTGCTGGGCCATGCCGAGGACACCATCAGCAAGATGACCGAGCTCAAGGAGCTCGGCATCAGCTTTGCCATCGATGATTTTGGCGCCGGTTACTCCTCCCTGAGCTACCTCAAGCGGCTGCCTGCCGATGAGCTCAAGATCGACCGCTCCTTCATTCAGGACATCCCGAAAGATGGCGACAACATGGCCATCGTCGAGGCGGTGATCGCCATGGCGCGACATATGGGGTTCAACGTCACGGCGGAAGGGGTGGAGTCCCGTCAGCAACTGGAGTTTCTCAAGGCGCAGGGGTGCAGTTTCTATCAGGGCTATCTCGCCTCCAAGCCGCTGCCGGTGCCCTATCTGGAGAAATATGTACAGCGGCTGACCAGACCGGAACAACTGCGTGAAATGCAGCTGAGCGAGGCAGAAAAATAGTCCCTGCTCCCCGCTGTAGCGCTGCCCGGCAACGGGTAGAATGAGAGGCAGTAGACCCACCGCCACCGGGCGGTGTATTGCCCTCAATGGAGATGTTCAGTGAAAGCTGTATGGGGAATTGTTTTGTCGGCGCTGTTTGTGCCGACCCTGATGGCGCAGACTGCCGACCAGACGCTCTACCGTCAGGCGTATGACGCCGTACGGGCCAATGATCAGGCCCGTTTCCAGCAAATTCGAGCCCGTTTGACCCATTACCCCCTGCTCCCTTACCTCGATTACTATCAGCTCGCCTTTCGTCCGGGGGCGGCCGATTACAACGATGTGACCCGCTTTATCCGCCAGCATGGAGATACCCCCCAGTCCAACCGGCTGGAGCGCAGCTATCTGACCTATCTGGCCCAGAGCCAGCAGTGGTCGCAGTTCCTGCGCTTCTATCCGGCCAAGCCGAGCTCCACCGATCTGCTCTGCATGCACTATCAGGCGCTCTATTACACCGGCAAGCCGAAAGAGGCGTTGCAGGGGGCGGGCAAGATCTGGATGAGCGGTCAATCCCGTCCCGATGCCTGCTCCCCGCTATTTCAGCTGTGGCAGGCATCCGGTCAGCGTACCCAGGAGAAGATCTGGCAGCGGATGACGCTGGCGTTCGAGGCGGAAAATCCCAATCTGATCCGCCATCTTGGCGCGACCCTGGGTAGCGGCTTGCAAAGCTATGGCGATCAGATGGTGACCTTGTTCGAGCAGCCCGCCAAGGCGATGAACCCGGCCTATTTCAGCAGCAACCCCTATTCCCGCAAGCTGCTCTCCCTCGGCTTGACCCGCTATGCCAATCAGGAGCCGGAGTCGGTGCTGCGCCAGCTTGCGCTGTTTCGCAGCCGTTTCGGCCTGACCCAGGCCGAGGTGAAACCGGTAGAGCGTGCCATTGCCCGCCGCCTGCTGCTGGATCGCTCCATTGCCCAGCGCAGCTGGGTCGACAGCACGGTGAAAAAGCTGGCGGATCCCGACATTACTGAGCTGCGAGCGCGACTGGCCATCTGGGAGCAGGATTGGCGTGGCCTCTCCGGCTGGGTGAAGATGATGCCGATGGCCCGTCAGAAAGAGGATCGCTGGCGCTACTGGATGGCGCGCTCCCTTGAAGTGCAGGGGCAGCAAAAACCGGCGCGGGACCTCTATCTGGAGACTGCCAACCTGCGTGGTTTCTACGGCTTTATGGCGGCCCAGCGCACCGGCGTGCCTTATCGCATCAAGAACCAGAGCGTCAAGCATGTACCGGACTGGCGCACGGCCAGCCAGCGCTGGCCCTTCCTGTTGCGGGTGCGCGAGTTGCTGTCGATGAACGAGATTGCGGCGGCCCGCTCGGAGTGGATCCACAACATGGATCGCAATCCGGTGGCCCAGCGCATCGAGTTTGGCCATATCGCCCTCAATCAGGGGTGGCACGAGCTGGCCATTCTCGCCAGCATTCGCGCCGAAGCGTGGGATGCCCTCGACCTGCGCTTCCCGCTGCCTCTCAAACGCACCTTCTCCCAGATGGCGCAAGAGCGCACCATGAACACCAGTTTGCTCTATGCCATCTCCCGTCAGGAGAGTGCCCTCTATCCGCTGGCCCAGTCGCCGGTGGGGGCGCGCGGCCTGATGCAGCTGATGCCCTCGACAGCCAAAGAGACTGCCGGCAAGCTGGGGGTACCCTATCGCAACGAGCAGCAACTGTTTGATCCGACGATGAATATTCGTCTGGGAAGCGCTTATCTCAAACGCTTGCTGGATGTCTATGATGGCAACCGGATCCTGGCGGCGGCCGCCTACAACGCCGGGCCAGGACGGGTAAAACGCTGGCGAGAGCAGAGTGACAACAAGCCGATGGACGTGTGGGTCGAGAGCATCCCCTACAAGGAGACCCGCAACTACGTACAAAACGTGTTGTCGTTCGATCTCATTTATCAGCACAAGCTGCAGCAGCCGCTGCGCTTCATGTCGGATCGGGAGCTCAATCACGCCTATTGAGTCGGGGGCCGCCAGCCGGCCCCTGTTTTCAAATTTCCCTGCTGCCGGGTATCATCGGGTAAGGTTTTGTTACCAAAGGAAACATGCCTGGTGACCTGGCTCCGGGAATTGCATCAGGCCGCAGGGTATACTCGGGCGTCGGCACCGACAGGTTCCCCCACAATAAAGGAATGGATAGTGGCAACGATTAAAGACGTTTCTCAGCTGGCAAATGTGTCTATCTCCACCGTGTCGCGGGTTATCAACAACACGGCACAGGTAGCACCGGAAAAGCGTGAGGCCGTACTGGCGGCCATGAAGGAACTGAATTTTCGACCCAACAGTTTTGCCCAGGCACTGGTCAGCAAGCGTTCCAACTGCATTGGCGTGCTGGTTGGCGACCTCTGCGGCGGCCCCTTCTTTGCCCAGATGATGCGTGGCATCGAAACCATGGTCGATCAGGCCAACAAGTTCACCATCGTCATGTCTGGCAACCACGATATCGCGCGCGAGCGTCATGCCATTCAGGCGCTGCTGCAGCGCCAGTGCGATGCGCTGATCCTCCACAGCAAGGCGCTCCCGGACGAGGAGCTGAGCGAGCTGGCGGCAGGCTCTACCCCCATCGTGTTTATCAACCGTCAGGTGCCGGGCTTTGAGGATCGCTGCGTCTGGCTCGATAACCAGGCGGGGATCACCACCGCGTGCCAGCACTTGTTGGATGCCGGTCATCGCAACATCGCCTTTATCACCTCCGATGATGAAGAGTTTGTCGATGGTCAGCAGCGGATGGCCGGTTACACCCAGACTCTGGCCAGAGCCGGGATCGCCTTTGATCCTGCTCTCGTCAGCCGCGGTTTTGCCGACGAGAATGGTGGTTATGTGGCGATGAGCGAGCTGCTGGCGCGCGGTGTCGAGTTCACGGCAGTGCTCGGTTTCAACGACGGTATGGTGGCCGGCGCCATCTCTTGCCTGCTGGAGCGGGGTTACAAGATCCCGCAGCAGGTGTCGGTGGTGGGGTTCGACGATATCCCCTACGCCCGCTACATCTATCCCAAGCTCACCACGGTTCGCTACCCCATCGAGGAGATGGGCAGCCGCGCTGCCGAGCTGGCGCTGCGCTTGCTCGATCACAAGCCGGTGGACGGCCTGGCGCTCAAGTTTGAAGCCCAGCTGGTGGAACGTGAGTCAGTCGCCTGACGTGCGTCAGACAGTGAACAACAATGTGGCCCCATCGGGGCCACACTCTTTTCTGCGTTATCTCTCTAATCCGCCATTTATCCCGCCAGAGCGACCCGCTGCTGACGGCGCGCCTCAACCCCTTCTGCCACCATATCGAGCAGCTGCCTTGTCTGTTCCCAGCCGATGCAGCTATCGGTGATCGACTGGCCGTAGCGCAGCGGTTTGCGGCTTATCTCCTGATGCCCTTCGCAGATAAAACTTTCCACCATGATGGCGGCGATGGCATGGCTACCAGCACCCAGCTGGTCGGCAATGTCACGTGCAACCAGCAGCTGGCGGGCATGCTGCTTCTGGCTGTTGCCGTGGCTGCAATCGATCATCAGCCGGAGTGACAGATGATGCTGGCGCAGCAAGTCGCCAGCCTCTGCCACATGACAGCTCTGATAGTTGGGTTGGCGGCCACCGCGCAGGATCAGATGACAGTCGGGGTTGCCATGGCTGCGCACCAGTGCCAGCTGGCCATTACCGGAAGGCTGGGTATAGAGGTGGGCCGCCCGGCTGGCGAGGATCGCCTCTACCGCGATCCGGATATTGCCATCGGTGCCGTTTTTATAACCGATGGGGCAGGGAAGGGCCGAGGCCAGCTGACGGTGGAGCTGGGATTCGGTGGTACGGGCACCGATGGCACCCCAGCTGATGAGATCCCCCAGATAGAGCATGCTGGTGAGATCGAGAAATTCGGTGGCACAGGCGAGCCCTTCCTGTCCAAGGGCCAGAAGTAACTCCCGGGCCTGGGATAGGCCCTTTTCCAGCCGATCGCTGCCATCGAGGTCGGGATCGAAGATAAATCCTTTCCAGCCGAGCGTCGTGCGCGGCTTTTCGAAATAGGTACGCATCACCAGTTGCAGCTGCTCCCCGTATTGGCCCTGTAGTTCAGCCAGCCGGCCACCATAGTCGCGGGCGGCTGCCGGATCGTGAATGGAGCAGGGGCCGATCACCAGCAGCAGGCGATCATCCTCTCCCTGCAGAATATGGCGGGCTTGCTGGCGGCTGCGTGCGATCTGGCGAGCGAGCCGTGCCGGACAGGGTCTGGCCTTTAACATCTCGTCAGGGGTGGGCAGGGTGGCAAGGGGTGAAGCATTCAGAAGTGAGGTGAACATGAGCGATCCTGATGACAAATGGAAATCTGCATGCTCTTTGCTGTCCAGTGGGGATCTTCCCCTTATTCTCTTGGTTAACAGAGCGCGGGCATGGGCCCGCGCTCTGTTATATCGGCCTTGGCTACCTTAGAAGCGGGCTGAGCCGCTGACGTAGTAGCTGCGACCCGGTTCGACGTTCTGGAAGACGGTGTCTTTCTCTTGCAGGCGCACGTCGGTCAGGTTGTTGATCCCCAGTCGCAGGTCAAAGTTCTCGGTGACCTTGAAGCCGGTGCCGAGATCGAAGGTCTGATAGCTGGGCAGCTTGTGCAGTACGACAACCTTGTTGACGGTCTGCTCGGCAAACTGGGAGCCGGTGTAGGTGGTGCCGACAAAGGCATTTACCCGCTCGGTGGCCTGCCAGGTGATCTTGGCATTGGCCTTGTGCTCCGGCCGCTCGGGCAGTGCCTGACCCTGATCGCCTTCAGCCTTGAGGTAGGTGTAGTTGGCGCCAAGGTTGATATCGTCGGTCAGATCGAGTTTGCCGGTCAGCTCCAGCCCCTTGGTGGTGGCTTTCTCCAGGTTGTACCAGGTGCGGTCAGTGGAGTTCGGCAACTGCTTGAAGGTGAGCATGTCGTCGATGTCGGAGTAGAAGAGGGTGGCGCTGGTTTCCCAGATCCCTTCTCCTGCGATGACACCCAGCTCGTAGTTGGTGCTGGTTTCCGGCTTGACCTTGTCGCTGCCATAGATGCGGCAGCTGCCGCCGCAGCTCTCGATGCTGTAACCGTTGGAGTACTGGTGTGGTGCCGGTGCCTTGAAGGCCTGGCTGACACCGCCTTTCACTGTCACCACATCGTTCATCTCATAGACCAGATAGCCGCGTGGGGTGAAGTGGCTGCCGTAGATCTCGTGGTAATCGTAACGGCCGCCCAGCGTGAAGGTCAGGCTGTCGGTCAGGCCAATTTCGTCCTGAGCGAACAGCGCCTCCTGAGAGTGACTCTCTTTGCCGCCGATATCCTTGTAGCTCACCGCATCCACCAGCTCCCGATCCAGATATTCACCACCCAGGGTCAGGTAGTGGTTGGCCAGCGCCAGGTTGGTATAGCCCTTGAGGGTCAAGGTGTTCTCTTCCAGCTCCCGCTGTTGCGGGGCAGAGTAGCTGGTGTTGAAGTCGTCGATCTGGGAGGTCTCGTAGTTGGCCATGACGGTGGTGTCACCCCAGCTCCAGTTCCCCTTGTGGGTCAGACCAAACAGGTTGCGATCGTTTTGCTGCTGGCGGCTGTGCACCTTGTTGCCGGTTTTGCGGAAGATATCGAGAGGCCGCTCATCCTGGTTGTAGAGGTACTCCAGCTCGAAGCGCTGCTGCTCATCCACCAGCCAGCTCAGGGTGGAGGCGAAGTTGCGGGTCTGTTTGGCTTCGATAAGGGGGATGCCGTCAGCAGCTTCGGTGGGGGTCCAGGCTTGACGGTCATACACCTCGCCGTTCATCCGGATCAGCAGGTTGTCGGTCAGCGGGCCGGTAAAGCCCAGGTTGGTTCTGTGCTGATCGCCGCCATCCTTGCCCTCGATGGCTTTGAAGTCGGCATCGGCCGCCCCTTGCCAGGTTTTTCCCGGCTGCTTGGTGATGATATTGATGACGCCACCGATGGCATCGGAGCCATAAAGTGCCGACATGGGGCCACGGATCACCTCGACCCGCTGGATCATGCCAAGGGGCACGGGAGTGTTGTCGAAGTTGCCGCCGCGCCACAGGGCATTGGAGGAGGAGAGGCGTTTGCCATCCACCAGCACTAGCGTGTACTTGCCGGACATGCCACGAATACCGATATCGCTGCGGCCATTGGTGTCGGTCTCGGCCTGAATGCCCACTTCGTGGCGCAGCAGGTCGGCAAGGTCATTGACGGGCGCGGCGGCGATCTGTTCGGCCGTGATGACAGAGATAGAGGCCGGTGCTGAGCGGGTATTGTGCGCCGTGGTGGTGACGGTGATCACCTCATCGGCTTGAGGGGTGTTGCTGGCGGCGATCGCTTGCTGGGTCAGCAGGGTGACGATGGTGGTGGCCAGCAGGCTGGGAGCAATAAAACGGGAGGTTGAGGATTTCATTATTTACATCTTCCATAATATACAAATGATAAGCGTTATCATTATCAAATTGAATTTGCTCCGATCGCAACTCTTTTTTATCGGCGAAGCTCAGTTTCGTTCGTCACCCTCTTTTGACTAAAAAGAAGTTGATGAAATTGATTCTCATTTGTATTGATCGTTTTTTCGCTCCTTGTTAGGATGCCGTTCACCCTGATATATGGTGAGTCAAATGACTCACTTTAAGTCCTGTCAGGCAGTGATTCATTCCAAGGAGTAGCACCGTCATGTGTGACCATGCACTGGAAGGAGAGTGGCCCGCCACAGCGGTCGGGTTGGATAAAGTGTGCTGTTTTGCCAGCGGTGACAGGGTTCTGGTCGCTTCCGGTATTCACGACAGTTTTACCGGCATCCCGCAGGATAAGCTGCTCGCCCATCTGCGTAAGCTGCGCCAGCAGGGGATGGTTAATCCCATCGCCATCGGCGCCATTCCGTTTGATACCCAATCCCCCTGGCATCTGGTGATCCCGGCGCAATCGCAGTGGGTCGCAAGGGATACGATGTTGCCCGCCCGCTGTTGCCAGCTCCATGGCGAGGTGAGTGAAGTGACCGGCTCTGCCCACTATCAGGGGGCAGTGCGGGCAGCGCTGCAGCAGTTCAGCGAGGGCCAGCTCGAGAAAGTGGTGTTGTCGCGCGCCATCGATGTGCAGAGCGCAGAGCAGACCTCCCCCGCACACGCCTTTGGCTCTCTGCTGGCACAGAATCCGGGCGCCTATGTGTTCCAGATCCCGCTGCCAGAGGGAGAGACTCTGCTTGGCGCGAGCCCCGAGCTGCTGGTATCGCGCAGCGAGATGGCGGTGGTGAGCAATCCGTTGGCGGGTTCCCGTCCGCGCCACGCTTTTTCCGATCAACAGGCGGCCAGTGCCGAACTGCTGGGGGCGCAAAAAGATCGCTATGAACATGCGCTGGTGGCCGATGCAGTCGCTGCAGCCCTCGCTCCCTTCTGCCGCGAGCTGGATGTCCCTCTGGAGCCGCAGGTGATCGCCACTCCTACCATGTGGCACCTCTCGACCCGCATTGCCGGGCGGCTCCATGAACCCTCTCCCGTGTTGGCTCTGGCGCTGGCGTTGCACCCGACGCCGGCGGTATGCGGCACGCCGCTCTCGGCAGCGCGTCAGGCCATCGCCCAGCTTGAGGGGTACGATCGCCGCTTCTACTGCGGCGCCGTCGGTTGGATGGATGCCGATGGCAATGGCGAGTGGGTAGTTACCATTCGCTGTGGCGTGCTGGCTGGCAGGCAACTGCGACTCTATGCCGGCGCCGGGGTGGTGGTGGGCTCCTCGCCGGAAGCGGAGTGGCAGGAGACCGCCGCCAAGCTCGGCACCATGTTGCGTGCCTTCGGCCTCGAAAGCCGGGAGCCGGAGGTAACTGCATGAAGCCGCTGGTGCCCTTTACCCCCTGGCCCGCCGAGCTGGCAGCCCACTACCGGGCACAAGGGTGGTGGCGCGGACAACCGCTAACCGCCCTGCTCGATGAATCTGCCGAACGTTATCCCGAGCGCACGGCCCTGATCTGCGGCGAGCGAACCCTCAGTTATGGCCAGTTAAAGCGTGAGGTTGATGCGCTGGCGGCGCGGCTGGCCGCGCGCGGGCTGGGCCATGGCGATACCGCGCTGGTGCAGTTGCCCAACTGCGCCGAGTTCTATATCTGCTGGTTTGCCCTGATCCGCTGCGGAGTAGTGGCGGTGCATGCCCTCTACAGCCATCAGCGGCGCGAGCTGGTGGCCTTTGCCCGCCAGATTGAGCCTGCCTTGCTGGTACTCAGCCCCTCTCACCCCGGCTTTGCCGGTGAAGCGGGGAGCCTCGCGGCCCTTGATGAGCGGGTATCGCCTTCCTGTCAGACACTGCTGTTCGAGCAGGCAGAAGGCTCCGATCTTCAGTCGGGATTTGCATGGTGTCAGCCTGACCCCATAGCCCGTGCTGATGGTTCGCCGCTGACGGCCATCGCGCCAACTCCTACCCCGGCCGATCAAGTCGCTGTTTTCCAGCTCTCCGGCGGCAGCACCGGCACCCCCAAACTGATCCCCCGTACCCACGATGACTATGGCTACAGCGTGCGCCAGAGCGTAGCGGTGTGCGGTTGGGATGAGCGGGTGATCTATCTATGCGCTCTGCCAGCGCCCCACAACTTTCCCCTGAGCTCCCCTGGGGCACTCGGGGTGTTTTATGCCGGTGGCTGCGTGGTGCTGGCAAAGGATCCCTCTGCAGCAACCTGTCTGCCGCTGGTGCAGCGCCATCAGGTCAACTGGGCAGCACTGGTGCCACCGGCTCTGGCGCTCTGGCTGGAGGCGGCCAGCCACTATCCGCAGACCTCTCTGGAGTGTGTGCAGGTAGGCGGTGCGCGCCTCAGCCCGGCTCATGCCGATGCGGTAGCGAGCCGCCTTGGTTGCCGCTTGCAGCAGGTGTTTGGCATGGCCGAGGGGCTGGTCAACTACACCCGCATCGAGGATGACCAGTGGCACATCGTCAATACCCAGGGCCGCCCGATGAGCCCGGGTGACGAGGTGGAGGTGCGAGACAGCGACGGGCGCCACTTGCCCGATGGTGAGTGCGGCGAGCTCTGGACGCGTGGCCCCTACACCTTTCGCGGCTACTTCAAGGCTGATGCCCACAATCAGCGCGCCTTTGACCGGGACGGTTTCTACTGCACCGGCGATCTGGTCTGCCGCTTGCCCGACGGCCATCTGATAGTGGTGGGACGCAACAAGGATCAGATCAACCGGGGTGGGGAGAAGATCGACGCCCTCGAAATTGAAGAGCTGTTGCTGACCCACCCGGAGGTGCGGCAGGCGGCGCTGGTCGCCATGCCGGATCCCATGCTCGGGGAGCGCAGCTGTGCCTTTCTGATGTGCCGCGAGCCCCTCAATTTGCCCCGCTTGCGCCGTTTCCTGCGCGAGCAGGGGGTGGCCGATTACAAACTGCCCGATCGCCTGGTGCTGGTGGAGCAACTGCCCCACACCCCGGTCGGCAAGATAGACAAACAGAGGCTGCGCGAGCAGCTCGCCAAGGAGTGTGCATGACCATTCAATCCCTCGCCTCCTATCCGCTGCCTACCGCCGAGGAGCTGCCTACCGGGCGGGTGAACTGGCCCTTCGAACCGGGCCGCGCCGCCTTGCTGGTCCACGATATGCAGCACTATTTCGTCGATTTCTACGGGCCGGGCAATCCGCTGATCAATCAGGTCATCGACCATATCGCCACCCTGATCCGTCAGGCGCGTATTCTTGGCATGCCGGTGGTCTATACCGCCCAGCCCGCCGAGCAGAGTCAGGCCGATCGGGCGCTGCTCAACGACATGTGGGGGCCGGGGTTGACCCGGGCGCCGGAGCGTCAGCCGATTGTTTCGGCGCTGGCCCCCGAGCCGCAGGATACGGTGCTGACCAAGTGGCGCTACAGCGCTTTTTGCCGCTCACCGCTGGCCGAGCTGATGGCCGGATGGGGGCGGGATCAGCTGGTGATCTGCGGCATCTACGGCCATATCGGGGTGATGCAGACGGCGGTCGATGCCTTTATGCGGGATATCCGCCCCTTCCTGGTGGCAGATGCCATCGCCGACTTCTCCCGCGAGGATCACCTGCAGGCGCTCTCCTACGTCAGCCGCAATGCCGGTCGGGTGATTACCGTGGCCGAGGTGATGGCGGCCAGCAAACGCCCCCTGACTCGCGAGTCGCTGCGTGCTCAGGTGTTGGCGCGGCTGCCCGCCGAGATGCAGCATGAGCAGCCCACCGAGGATGACAACTTGCTCGACTATGGTCTCGATTCGCTGGCGGTGATGGGGCTGGTGGAGGAGTGGCGCCAGCAGGGAGTGGTGGTGGAGCTGGCCGAGCTGGCCCGCACGCCGACCCTGGCTCACTGGTGGGCGCTCCTCTCCCGTCAGCTTAATGTCAGTCAACCCAATGTCAGTCAGGGCACGGCTTATCAGGTTGTCAACGAAGATCACGTCAGCGAACCGGAGTGCACCCCATGAGCGAGTGGCAAGGTAGAACCATCTGGGTGACCGGCGCGGCGCAGGGAATTGGCCATGCGGTGGCGCGCACTTTTGCCGAGGCAGGGGCCAGCGTGGTTGCGTTCGATCTGCAACTGGCCGAGGCACTGCCCGGCAACGTGAAGAGGGTGGTGATCGATGTCAGCGACAGCGAGGCAGTGACCCGCTGCTGCGAACAGCTGCTGGATGAGGGGCTGGGGCCCGATGTGCTGGTCAATGTCGCGGGCGTACTGGCGACCGGCAGGCTCGATGAGGTGGATGACGCCCTTTTGCAGCGCACCTTTGCCATCAACACCTTCGCCCCCTTCTATCTGATGCGGGCCCTGACCCTCTGGTTTCAGGGGCGGCGCAGGGGCGCTATCGTCAATGTATCCTCCAATGCCGGTCGGGTACCGCGAGTGGGGATGGGCATCTATGGCGCCTCCAAGGCGGCGCTGACCAGCCTCACTCAAACGGCAGGGCTGGAACTTGCCCCCTATGGGGTGCGCTGCAATCTGGTGTCGCCGGGCTCGACCCGAACCCCGATGCTGTACGGGATGTGGCAGGAGGGGGAGGCGGAGCAGCGGGAGGGAGAGCAGCGCACCATCGCGGGCCTGCCCGGGCAGTTCAAGCTGGGGATCCCCCTTGGCAAATTGGGAACACCCGACGAGGTGGCTGCCTGCGTGCTGTTTCTCGCCTCCGATGCCGCCAGCCATATCACCCTGCAGGATCTGGTGGTCGATGGCGGTGCCACCCTGGGGGCCTAGCCCGCGCGCTGCCGATCTGGCAGGCGTGACACTCTCTTTATGGAGGAGGCCTGGCCTCCTCGCTTTTCAGCCATGCGGGCAGGGGCAAGCCGCTGCCCGCTCGATGTTTGCGCAAGGACATTCCCATGGAACAGACAATGGCGATGCGCGCCACTCACCAGCGTGGTGAGCAGCCGCGCTGGCCGCTTACCACCGCTCAGGCGGGCATCTGGTTTGCCCAGCAAAAATACCCGCAGAGCCCCGCCTGCAATACCGGCGAGTATTGGCTGCTGGAGGGGGCGCTGGCTCCCCATCACTTCACCCGTGCGGTGCGCCAGACCATCGACGAGATCCTCGGTCTGCACTGCGCTTTTGTGGCCACTGCCGATGGCCCGCAGATGGTGGCCAACCCCGCCTGCTGGCAGCTGACAGAGCGGGATCTGCGCAGCGAAGCTGACCCGCTTGCGGCCGCGCAGGCCGAGATGCGTGCGCAGCTGGCCGTCCCCTTCAATCTGGCCGGGGGGCCGCTGTTTGCCACCACCCTCTATCGCCTTGGCGAGGGGCGGTGGGCCTGGTTTATTGCCGTGCACCATATCGCCATCGATGGCTTTGGCCTGAGTCTGCTTTGCCAGCGGGTGGCCAATTGGTATGAGGCGCTCTGTGCCGGCGAGCAGCCTGCACCCTGTCGCTATGCGTCCCAGCAAGAGCTGCTGGCTGAAGAGGCGGCCTATCAGGATTCGCCGCGTGCCGCGCGGGATCGCGATTTCTTCGTGCAGCAGCTGGCCGGGGTGGAGAACCCGGCGTCGCTCTCCCGCCGTCCGGCGCAGGGGCCGGGCCCCACTTATCGTCTTGAGCAGCGGCTTGCTGGCCGCCAGTGGCAGGCATTGGTGGCACGGGCGAGTCGTTCGGCCTGTCACCCCTACAGCCTGCTGCTGGCGGCGGTGGCCAGCTATGTGCAGCGGATGAGCGGCGCTGGCGAGGTAGTGCTGGGTATTCCGCTGATGGGGCGGCTGGGCTCAGTGGCGGCCGATACCCCCTGCATGAAGGTCAATGTGGTGCCCCTGCGCATCGAGCTGAGCGGCACCAGCCGGGTAGGGGAGTTGCTGGCACAGGTTGAGCGGCAATTTGCCGCCCTGCGCCGTCATCAGGGCTGCCGTCAGGAGTGGTTGCAACAGCGCCAGCCGGGCCAGCCGTTGTTTGGCCCTCAGGTCAATCTGATGCCCTTTGCCCGCACCCTCAGCGTTGGTGAAGGACACAACCAGGTTCGTGGCGAGATGCAGGTGCTGGCGGCGGGGCCGGTGGAGGAGTGCGCCTTCTATTTTGCCGAGGAGGCAGGCGCGATGACCCTGACCCTCGAAGCACATCAGGGGCGCTTCAGCTATCAGGAGAGCGAACGTCATCTGGCCCGGCTGGTAGCCTATCTGGCGGCCTGGAGTGAGGCGGATGACGAGGCCGAAGCGGTGCGTTTGCCGCTGTTGCTACCCTGCGAGCAGGCTGAGCTGGCGCGCTGGAACCAGACCGACCATCCGCTGCCGACTACTACCCTGAGCGCACTGCTGGCCGAAGGGCTGGCGGCGGCAGATCAGAGCGCAATCGCGCTGGAGTGTGGCGCCGAGCGCTGGCGTGTGGCCGAGCTGCGCCAGCGTACCCGCCAGCTGGCCAGCTATCTGGCGGGGAGGGGCGTGGGCCCCGGTTGTCGGGTGGCGGTAGTGATCCCGCGCTCTCCCGAGCTTATTCTCGCCCAGCAGGCCATCATGGCGGTGGGGGCTGTCTACGTGCCCGTTGATCCGGACTATCCGGCGGAGCGGATCGGCTACATTCTCGCCAGCAGCGCCCCTGCGCTGGTGCTGACCAGCCGCACCTTGCGGATGCCGCTCGATGTGGCCGCGCCACTTGTCTGCCTCGATGCCCCCGGTGTGGCAGAGCAGCTGGCGATGATAGACGTGGCGGCGATAGCACCTTGTGAGCTGCCAGCCCCCAAGCCGGAAGATGCGGCCTACATCATCTACACATCCGGCTCGACCGGTCGGCCCAAAGGGGTGGTGGTGAGCCATGGCGCCATCGTCAACCGACTGCTCTGGATGCAGCACATGTATCCCATCGGCCCGGCGGATCGGGTGCTGCAAAAGACCCCGGCCGGTTTCGATGTCTCCATCTGGGAGTTCTTCTGGCCCTTTATGACAGGTGCGAGGCTGGTGCTCACCAAACCGGGTGGCCACAAGGATCCCGCCTACCTTGCCGAGTTGATTGAGCAGGCCGGGATCACCACCTTGCACTTTGTCCCCTCCATGTTGCAGATCTTCGTCGCACAAGCCGAGCCAGCCCGTTGCCGCGCCCTGCGCCAGGTCTTCTGCTCCGGCGAGGCGCTGCCCGCGGATCTGGTGCAGCGCTGGTATGGGGCATTTTCAGCTCCCCTGCACAACCTCTATGGCCCGACCGAGGCGGCGGTGGATGTCACCTGGTATCCCTGCCGGGCAGACGAGGCGGTGACCAGCGTGCCCATCGGCTATCCGGTCTGGAATACCAGCATCCACATTCTCGACCCCTGGTTGCAGCCAGTGCCCCCCGGTGTGGCGGGGGAGCTCTGGATCGGCGGCGTGCAGGTGGCGGATGGCTACTTTGGCCAGCCCGAGCTCACCGCCGAGCGCTTTATTGCCAACCCCTTCGGCGCGGGACGGCTCTATCGCAGCGGCGATCTGGCCGCCTGGCGCGAGGATGGTGCCATCGAGTATCTGGGGCGCCTCGATTTTCAGGTGAAGATCCGCGGCCAGCGCATCGAACTGGAGGAGATCGAGCAGGTGCTGCTGCGCCATCCCCGGGTGGCACAGGCGGTGGTGCTGGCCCCCGAATTTGCCCCCGGCGATCGCCGTCTGGTGGCCTATGTGGTGGCCGCAGATAGTGGCGAGTTGACGCTTGCCGAGTTGGCACCCGCCCTTGGTGCAGCCTTGCCTGACTACATGATGCCGGGGCTCCTGGTCACTCTGGCAGAGCTGCCGCTCACCCCCAATGGCAAGCTGGATCGCAAGGGGTTGCCGCTGCCTGATATGGCGTCGGCGGTCGGTCAGTCACTGCCGAAAACCCTGCTGGAGGAGCGGCTCTGTCGCCTCTTCGCCGAGGTACTGGGGCTGGCGCGGGTCGGCGCCGACGATAATTTCTTTGCCCTCGGAGGCCACTCCCTGCTGGCGGCACAGCTGGTGGTGCGCATTGAAGAGTCGCTTGGACAGACTCTCACCTTGGCCAGCCTGTTCGAAGCACCCAGCCCCGCCCAGCTGGCGCGTCGTCTTGGTGGTGAGCGGGAGGCGATGCCCGTGCTGCTGCCCCTGCGGGCGCCCGGTGCGCAGGCGGGTACATCGGGCCCCACTCTCTTTTGCGTCCACCCCGCCGGCGGGCTCGGCTGGTGTTATGCGCCGCTGGTGCCCCATCTGCCGACCGACATGGCGGTCTATGCCCTGCAGGCGCGGGCGCTCTGTCAGCCGGATGCGCCGCTGCCTGCCAGCTTCGACGAGTTGGCCCTCGATTATGTGACCGAGCTGCGTCGTCAGCAGAGCGAGGGGCCCTACTGGCTGCTTGGCTGGTCGCTCGGGGGCATGCTGGTGCACCGGATGGCCGCCATGCTGCAAGAGCAGGGACAAGAGGTGGCCATGGTGCTGCTGCTTGACGCCTATCCCTGCCGTCAGTGGCAGACCCAGCCGTTGCCCGACGAGCAGCGGATGCTCGATGCGCTGCTGCGGATGGGAGGCATTGCGGTTGCGGACGAGGCGCTCGATTCCCTTACTCGGGGCGACGTGGTGGCCCGACTGGGGGCGGAGGGAAGTGCGCTGGCCATGCTCGACGAGCAGGTGGTGAGCGCCATGATTGAGCTGGTGGGCCACAACAACCGGCTGATCCGTGAGCCGGTCGACTACTGCTACCACGGGGAGGTGATCTTTATCGAGGCGTCAGCCTCCCGCCAGCCCTGGCTGGATGGACGCGGTTGGGAGCCGCTGACAAAAGGCGAAATCCGCTATGAGCGCTTCCCCTGCCTGCATCAGGAGATGGTGCATCCCGACTGGCTGGCGAAGGTCGGCGCCCTTATTGGTGAGCGGGTCGATGTGGTTGAGCAACAACCGGACATCCGGCAGGAGGGGGACGCATGACCCCGGTTGCTGCCATCCGGGAAGCCTTACTGGCGGGCAAGCTGGTAGGGCTGGGGGAGCCGCACTGGCACCCGGATTTTATACGGTGCCAACACGCCTGGCTCTGCGATCCTGCGCTCTGGGGAATCATGACCGATCTGGTGCTGGAGTGCGGCAACCGCCGCCATCAAGGCTTGCTCGATGCCTGGTTGGCGGGGGAGGAGAGCTGGCAGGGGGAGCCGCTGACGCTGGGGCGGCTCTATCCGGTCTGGCTCGACTCCTGTGCCTTTCCCGCCTGGATGGCCCCCGAGTTTCCAGCTCTCTTTTCCGCTCTGCGCCAGAGCAATATGGCGCGCCCTGAACATATGCCGCTGCGGGTGCATCTCTGCGAGCCCTCATTCGAGTGGCAGGAGATGAGCCCGGAGCGGTGGCAGCAACACAACAGGGGGCGGGATCAGGCGCTGGCCGACTATCTTCTTGCACTTCCCGCCCGCGGCGTGGTGCTGCTGGCGGGGGCGCGCCATCTGCTCAAAGCCGCAGGGGATCCCCACTTTGCTCAGCCGACGCTGGGCCAGTTGCTGGAGGCAGCACGGCCGGGCTGGCTGCATGTTCTTCACCCCTGGCCAATGGTTGCTGGGAAGGGAGATGAGGAAGAGGAGCGGGTGTGCGATCTGGCAGGGATTGCGACCGCCGATCTCTATCCTCACTGGCCGGCGTATCCGCCGCTGGAGACTCTTATCGACAGGTTGGTGCGCGTGACTGACCGGGGACGGGAGATGCGAATTTGCCCCACCTTGCTGGCCGAGCCCTGGCGCAGCCACTTGCTAAGCCGCGCGCACTTGCTGCCAGCTGGCATGGCCCGCCAGCTGCAACAGTGGCTAGCGTAACTGCTGGCTGGCGTAACCGCTGACTTGAGTAACAGAAGGGGGAGCAAGGCTCCCCTTTTTCACATTTGGCATCCTGCATTCAGAACTGCAAAGTTGCACCATTTACGGCATACTTTGCCACTCATCGCCGAAAATTCAGCTCCTTCGCTACTTTAAAGAAGTTTCTACTGGTCTTACCTGAGTAAATCCCTTTGCTTTTTATTTAACAAGGTATTTACATCTAGGTGTCACCAGCATCGGTGACGTCTACAACGGCAAGGAGCCAGTTATGACCCATGTCGACATCCCTTTCCTTCGTTACCTCGATGCGGAAGGGTGCCCGGTCGCCACCTTACCGACCTGGCTGGACAAGGCGATACTGCACACCTTCTACCGCAATATGGTGATGGTGCGCAGCTATGACAAAAAAGCGATTGCGCTGCAACGAACCGGCAAACTCGGTACTTTTCCCTCCCATCTCGGCGCAGAAGCCGTGGGGATTGGCATTGGTCTGGCCATGCAGCCGCAGGATGTCTACGTCCCCTACTATCGGGACATGCCCACCCTCTATGTGCGGGGCGTACCGATGGAGAAAAACCTGCAATATTGGGGCGGTGACGAGCGGGGGAGTTATTTTCTCAAACCAGATGGGACTCCCTCTGAAGATCTCCCCATCTGCGTCCCCATCGCCACCCAGATCACCCACGCCTGCGGTATTGCCTCTGTCTTCAAACTGCGTAATCAACCGCGTGTCGCCGTAGTCACTATCGGCGATGGCGGCACCTCCAAGGGGGATTTTCTGGAGGGGCTCAACTGCGCCGGTGTCTGGCATCTGCCGATGGTCATCATCGTCAACAACAACCAGTGGGCCATCTCGGTGCCACGCAAACTGCAATCGAGCGCTCCTACGCTGGCCCAGAAGGGGATTGGCGCCGGGGTGCGCAGCCTGCAGGTGGATGGCAACGATGTGGTGGCGGTCTACGATGCTGCCCGCAGTGCCGTCGAACGGGCCCGCAGCGGCAAGGGGCCGACTTTGATCGAGGCGGTCAGTTATCGTCTCGGCGATCACACCACGGCCGACGATGCCACTCGCTATCGCGACGGGGCCGAGGTCGAGGCCGCCTGGGCCAAGGAGCCGGTCAAGCGGCTGCGCCAGTTTATGCATAGCAAAGGGTGGTGGGATGAAGAGCAGGAGCAGAGCCTGCTGGCGGAGGCTACCCGAGAGGTAGAGCAGGCGGTTGCCCGTTATGAGGCGATGGCGCCCCAGCCGCCGGAGGCGATGCTCGATTATCACTACGCCAGCCTGCCCGCCGAACTCGTGCCCCAGCGCGAGCGAGTGATTGCCAAGGGGATGAAGCAGGAGATGGGCCATGAGTGAGATCAGTTTGCTGGAAGCGGTCAACATGGCCCTTCACTACGAGATGGAGCACGACCCGGATGTGGTGGTGCTGGGCGAGGATGTGGGGGTCAACGGCGGGGTGTTTCGCGCCACAGTGGGCCTGCGCGACAAGTTCGGTTTCAAGCGGGTGATCGACACGCCGCTGGCCGAGGGATTGATCGCCGGGGTGGCGGTCGGCATGGCGACCCAGGGGCTCAAGCCGGTGGCTGAGTTCCAGTTTCAGGGTTTCATCTTCCCCGGGATGGAGCAGGTCATCTGTCAGGCGGCGCGGATGCGAAACCGCACCCGTGGCCGCCTCTCCTGTCCTCTCGTCTATCGCTCCCCCTATGGCGCTGGCATTCACTCGCCTGAACATCACAGCGAGAGCGTCGAGGCGCTGTTTGCCCATATCCCTGGGCTACGGGTAGTGATCCCCTCCAGCCCGAGACGCGCCTATGGCCTGCTGCTCTCGGCCATCCGAGATCCGGATCCCGTGATGTTTTTTGAACCGGACCGCATCTATCGCTCGATGAAATCCGAGGTGGTGGATGACGGTGTCGGCCTGCCGCTGGATGTCTGCTTCACCCTGCGCCCGGGCCGGGATATCACGGTAGTGGCCTGGGGGGCCTGCATTCAGGAGGTGATGCGGGCGGCGAACCTGCTGGCCGAGCAGGATATCCAGTGCGAGGTGCTGGATCTGGCCACCATCAAGCCGCTGGATATGGAGACCATCCTCACTTCGGTGCGCAAGACCGGCCGCTTGCTGGTGGTGCATGAAGCGTGTGGCAGCTTCGGAGTCGGGGCCGAAATTGTGGCGCGGGTGACCGAGCAGGCACTCCCCAGCCTCAAGGCGCCGCCCAAACGGCTGACCGGGGTGGATGCCGCCGTTCCCTACTATCGCAACGAAGCGTATTACCTCATCACCGAGCAGGATATCGCCGATGCCGCTCACCAGCTGATGGAGAACCAGTGGCTATGAAATTTTTCAAATTACCGGATCTGGGTGAAGGGTTGGCCGAAGCCGAGATCGTCGAATGGAAGGTGAGTGCCGGTGATACCGTTGCGGTCGATCAGGTGCTCTTGTCGGTGGAAACGGCCAAGGCGCTGGTGGATGTGCCTTCTCCGGTGGCCGGGGTGATTGCCCGTCTCTGCGGCGCCGAAGGGGATATCCTCCATATCGGTGCGCCGCTGGTGGAGTTCGAGGGTGGCGAAGATGATGGCACCGTGGTGGGCAAGGTGAGCGCCCATCAGCAACATATCGAGGATCACTTCGTGGTGGGGGCCATTGCCCCGGGGGGATCGCTGGTGCAAGCGATGCCTGCCGTGCGCCTGCTGGCGCAGAAGCTGGGTTTGGAAATCGACCGGATCAAGGGAAGTGGCAGCGGCGGCATGGTGACCGAGCTGGATGTGCAGCAGGCATTCGAGGTCCAGCAAAGCAGTGGCAACGAATTCCTCAAAGGGTCACGGCGGGCCATGGCCAAGGCGATGGAGCTCTCTCATCAGACTGTGGTGCCGGTCAGCATCACCGATGAGGTGGATTTGCGTCACTGGCGCCCTGATGAGGATGTGACGGTGCGCCTTATCAAGGCCATTGGCGTGGCGTGCCGCGCCGAGCCCTCGATGAATGCCTGGTTTGATGGCGACACCCTGTCACGGCGGCTGTTCAAAGAGGTCAATGTAGCCATCGCGGTGGATTCAAAGCATGGCCTTTATGTGCCGGTGATGGAGAATGTGGCCGAGCGGGAGGGGGCGGATATCCGGCAGGGGCTGGATCGGATGATCGCTGATGTTAAGGCGCGCGCCGTGCCCCGCGAGATGTTGCATGGGGCGACCATTACGCTCACCAACTTCGGCGCCATCGCAGGCCGTTATGCCAGCCCCATCGTCACGCCGCCGCAGGTGGCCATCATAGGGGCAGGCAAATTGTTCGAAAAAGTGGTGTTCATCCATGGTGAAGCGCGTCCCGTCAGGGCATTGCCGCTGTCGATGACATTTGACCACAGAGCCTGTACTGGCGGGGAGGCGGCTCGTTTTCTCAGAGCGCTGGTGGAAGCGTTGGAAGCAGCCACCTTATAACGGTTTGTGCCCTGTCATTGGCAGGGCACAAATTTGTTTGCGTAATCTACAAAGCCACGTATAATCCAAACCAGCTTGAAAGGGCGATAGTTATGTCAATGAATACGATGTTTCACATCTTGTCCTGTTGTTCATAAGTTAATCCCGTTTTTTGAGCTTTACCCGCTGAAAAGCATAAGTAATTATTTTGAATACAGGTTTAAAAGATATGTCTAACATGATCACCGGTACCGTTAAGTTTTTCAACGAAACCAAAGGTTTTGGCTTCATCCAGCAAGAAAACGGCCCGGACGTTTTCGTTCACTTCAGCGCCATTCAAGGTAACGGTTTCCGTACCCTGGCTGAAGGTCAGCGCGTACAGTTCTCTGTGACCCAAGGTCAGAAAGGCCCGCAGGCTGAGAACGTAACCGCTCTGTAATTCTTACAGAATTTAAGAAAGCCGTGGTACCCCTGGTGCCACGGCTTTTTGTTTATCTGGCTTCTGCTACTGACTCCCATGTGCTGAATCATGCTGCTATCGCTCCTGCTTGCTGCCACCTTGACTTCGACGTCCGATGCGCCGGTACCGGTTCAATCCGCGATGGAAGCGCAGGTGATCTGCCAGCAATTTGTCCAGGTCCGGATGGGCACTGCACAGCAACCTGATGAGGTGAATGTGCGACTGGTACCTGAAAGGGAGGGGGAGTGGCTGGTGGATGGCAAAGTAAAAGGACCCGAAGGTCCTTTGCTGTTTGCCTGTCATCTTCACCAAGGGGAGCGCTGGGAGCTACTCAACTTTTCGCTCTGGGCACCACAGCCGGTCAAAGCGGTTTGAGTGCGACCAACAGATGTTGCAGGTGTTCAACCATGGTCATACCAAACGGGGTGAGATAGCCGCCATCTTCTGCGCTGATGAGCCCCTGTTGATGCAGACGGGCTGCCGCTTGGCACAACTCTTCAGACATATCGCTGCGTAATTTAATCCCCAGGCTCATGTTGGCCGGATCAAAGCATGCCAGTATTTTCAAATCGTTCACGAATTCGTTAGAAACCTGGTCGATCCCAATCATGGATTTACTCCTTACGCTAAAGATGTATGCAAACTAGCATCCCCGGATCCACTTTAGTGGGCGCTGGCTCAAATTATTGATCTTTGGCTGGATGCTGCGTTTCAAATGCTGTTTTTTTCGGCGTAATCAGATGGTTGGCTGACAGCTTCGTCAAGGGCCGAGCCGGACCAAACGTGGTAGGATAGGGCACTTCTTTATATCGGACGGTCTATTGGTGGCTGTTCGCCCTGTTCAAGGTATCGCTCATGGTCAAGATCACTCTGGTATCCCTGCTGCATTCACTTTGTACCCGCTTTCCGGTTTACCCCGCTGCTTCGTTGACGTCCCTGTTGGATGCCCATCAGGGCGAGGTGTGGTTACCTGCACGCAAGGGGGCCGACATTGCGCTGTTACGCAAGCATGCCAAGGGGGCTCATGAGCTGGCGTCACTCGATGCGGGCTGGTGTGATTTTGCCGCCAGCGACAGCGGTGATACACCCGAGCTGGATGCGCTGGCCAACTACGACAGCGAGATGATGGATAACCTGCTGATGTACTGGCACTGCGCCGCCAAGATCAACAGCCCGATCACCGATAACCTGTTCGAGTTGCGTCGCGAAGTGGTGGATGAGGCCCACGGTGCCAAACTCGCTGCCGCCTGGGAGCAGCAACAACAGCTGCGTTTTGAGCAGCTGATGGCGATGGCGGCCAATGGCCGGGATCTGCTCTGCTTTGTCGAGGTGGAGTCCGCCTACTGGCTGCGGCAAAAGCTGAGCGAGCAGCCTGATGTGGAGCTGATCATCCCTGCGCTGTAAAAGGGGCAATATGATGGCTGGCGGTCTCGCTATCGAGGAGGCTGCTCTATCCTTATTTGCGTCATTGTCCTCCCCATCCGGTGCCAAGGGGCTGCAAGCTGGACAAGCTGACGACAAGATGTGAACATGGCGCCCTTTATCGAGAGAGAGACTTGGCCAATGAGCTATGAACTGAGCGACACCGAGCGCAATGCCGCGCTGCAACTGAACGCAGATTACCGTTACGATCACTTCATCAGCAAGCTGGTCGAGCATGAAGAGCTGTTCGTCCTGACTGACGAGCATGGCGTCATGATGCTGACCACCGACGATGAAGATTGCATCCCGGTATGGCCGCACCCGGAGTACGCCAAGGCGTGGGCCGAAGGCGAGTGGGCCGATTGCAAGCCGCAGTCCATCACCCTGAAGGTATGGCTGGAGCGCTGGGTTGACGGTATGGAGCAGGACGAGCTGTGTGTTGCCGTGTTCCCGACCCCGGATCAGGAAGGCATCGTACTGGAGCCGGCTGACGTGGCTGACGCCATTGCCGAGAAGCAGGCCAAACGCGGCTGATCACCGAGCTATTCGCAACACCGGTTGCCAACAAAGACCCCGCTATCTGGCGGGGTCTTTTGTTTTAAGGACTTTTGCCGATGGGCTGATGCAATCAGGGCTGGCGATAAGTGGTGTCGATGATGGGCGCGGCCGGGAAGGTCTTGCCGCTCTTGATGGCTGCCCTGGTCTCGGATTTTAGCTCTTCATCGATCCACAGCAGACCGCCATAGCTGTAACCGCTGTTGTCGCCACCGAGGGGCCAGTAGAGCTGCTCGCTCTTGGGGGTGGCAGGTACTTTTGGCAGTTTTATCCAGCGCCAGGCTCCTTCCCGGGTGTAGGGCACCTGATAGGCGGGGACGAAGCTCGCCAGCTCATAGAGCCGCTGCTGGATCTGCCGTGACAGGGCCGCCTTTTTGGCAAAGTCGAACTCCTTGTCATACTGCTCCACCAAGGCCGTGATGGCGTCATCATCGATGTTCATGATGTTGTTGGTCTGGGGTTTGTTGGCGTTGACCTTGTGGAAGAACTCCCAATAGGCGGGATAGCGGCTACCCGCCCAGGCCATCCAGGCGCTCTGGTGCTTTTTCTCCAGCATCGATTTGAAACCGGCCGATGCATCCATCAGGTTGAGCTCCAGATTAAGCCCCGCCTTCTTGGCCTCTTCCCGCAACAGCGTGAGCCGCTGGGCGTGCTCTGCGGTGGTGTAGGTGATGGCGAGGGTCAGTGACAGCCCCTTGTCGTTTTGCAAAATTCCCTGCGGCCCCACTTTGTTGAAACCGGCTTTGGCAAAGTATTCCCGTGCCAGTTTGGGAGCGAACGGACGGGCCTTGATCTCGCTGTTGGTAAACTCACCCTGACCTGAGCCATAACTGTTGAGTCGCTGGTAATCCCCCCGCAGCAGGGTGGTGAGCATCTTGTCGAGGTTGAGGGCATGCTGAACCCCGAGCCGCACATCTAGATTATTCAGCAGCGGATCGGCGGTGTTGAGATAGAGCCCCATCGGCGATTGCGGAGTCTGATTGTAGAACCAGGTACGCCCGATATACCCCTTCTCGAACTCGGCGGTTTTGGTCTTGTCGTGCCACCAGTTGGGCATCACCAGCGGGAAGCTGTCGAGATCGCCGCGCAGGAAGTGCTGCCAGGCGATGTTCAGATCCCTGAGCACCTTGATCTCGATCTGCGCGGGATTGAAGCGATGCTGGAAGTAGCGCTCGTCATCTCCCCACCAGTTTTCAATCCGTTTGAAGGTGACCGATTTACCCTTTTTCACCTGATCGATCTGATAGGGGCCGGTGACCGGCAACACCTTCCAGTTGTACTCCTTGACCCAATTGCTAGTGAGCTTGATGGCATGGCTCGGCTCCGGGCTGATGGGCAGCGACTCGAGCAGATCCTGGCGGCTCTTTTCGGTGCCGCTGGTGATGGCCAGGGTGTGATCATCAAACTTGGTGATGTCTGCTATCTGGGTGCTGTAGTAGTTGTTGTACCAGGGGTCGTTGATCTCCTTGCTGCGCATCATCTTGAGGGTAAAGAGCCAGTCATTGGCGGTGACCGGTTGGCCGTCTGACCAGCGCGCTTTGGGATTGATGCGAAAATAAAGGGTCTTGTTGTCGGCGCCGAAGGCCCACTCGTTTGCCAGCATCGGCATGGGGTTGCCGGTGACGGGATGAGTGCTCAGCAGTGGCAGGTTGGTTTCCCGCACGTAACCGGCAAAGCCGCCGTTGGAGTCGGGGCCATATTTGCGCAAAGTCAGGGGGAAGCTGGTCATAAAGGTGCGAAAGGTGCCGCCGCGTTTGGCGGTCGGATCGGCATAGAGAGGATCCTGGTTGTTGCTCTCCCACTTCAAGTCGGCGGGCAGCGTGGCACTCCAGCCAAACGGGCTCCAGCACAGGGTCAGGGTGATGGCGGTGGCGCGAATGATAGGGGAGAGTCGGCGCTCCCCGGCGGTGATGGTCGATGGCATGTCCTTGCTCTCCTGAAGTCTGCTTCCTGCAGATCACGCACTGGTGATGTCAGTCCCGATGGGGACTGGCTCATCATGAAAATTTTATTCTGTCAGGTCAATGAAATAGCGTGAATTAGCGGGTGGCCTAGGCCGCAACGCAGTGCAGGGTGATCCCCTTGGCCGCAATGGCAGCCCGCATGGGGGCGGGCAAGGCATCGTCGGTGACCAGCACCTTGATCTGGCCCGGCGCGCCAAGCTGGCTCGGGTGGATGGCGCCAAATTTGCTGCTGTCGGTGATCACCACATTGGTCATCCCCTTGGCCAGCACGCTGTTGACCACGTCGGCCCGCATCATATCGCGGCCGGTGAAACCCATCTCGGGATGAAAACCGTCGACCCCGATAAAGGCCTTGGAGAAGTGCACCTGCTCGATACAGAGGCGCGTCAGCGGCCCCACCACGCTCTCGCTCTGATGCTGGAACAGCCCGCCAAGCAGCACCACCTGAGCCGGGGTGTCTTTGAGCAGATGGGCGATATAGCTGCTGATGGTGATGATGGTGACCTGTTTGTGCAGGGCCAGATGGCGCGCCAGCATGGCGTTGGCGCTGCCCCCCTCGATAAAGACCGTCTCGCCATCTTCCACCAGCTGGGCGGCTCGCTCGGCGAGGCGCTCCTTGAGCAGGTAATTGATGTTCATCCGGGCATCCGGGTCATCGGTCTCCAGCGCCATGGCCGAGCCGTGTACCCGTCTGAGCAGTCCCTGTTTCTCCAGCGCGGTGAGGTCGTTGCGCACCGTCACCTCAGACACGCCTGTGTGTCGGGAGAGTTCACTCACGCTCATCTTGCGAGCCTGATGGACCAGAGTGAGGATCAGTTGGTGGCGTGGATTCATGGTGCGCTCACATGCAAGGTGGTGGATAGCGGCAAGCCACCCGAGGGTGGCTTGCCAATCATATGACGTCACAGGCGCCATGGGGAGCGCCCCGTCAGAGACTGTGCTCGGTGCGGGCGATGATATCATCTTGCGCATCCGGGGATAAGGCGGTGAAGAAGGCCGAATAGCCCGCCACTCGCACCACCAGATCCCGGTATTGATCCGGATTGGCTTTGGCTGCCAGCAGGGTCTCCCGCGAGACGATGTTGTACTGCACATGCCACCCCTTGTGCACTTCGAAGAAGGTGCGCAGCAGGCTCATCAGCTTGGCCTTGTCCCTCTCGTTCTCAAGGCTCGCCGGACTCAGCTTCTGGTTGAGCAGCACCCCGCCGAGGATGGCCGCCGTGGGCAGCTTGCCGATGGAGTTGAACACCGCCGTCGGGCCGAGACGATCCGAACCCGAGGAGGGGCTGGCCCCTTCCGCCAGCGGCGTACGGGCATGGCGACCATCCGGGGTGGCCATGGTGGCAGCACCGAACGGCACGTTGGCGGAGATGGAGGAGGTGCCCGCATAGTAGGTGCCACCGATGGGGCCGCGCCCGAAGCGGGTGTTGTGCAGTCCCTTGAGCTCGTCGATGTAGCTCTGGTAAGCCTGCACCAGCAGCAGGTCTACCTCGTCCAGATCGTTGCCATATTTGGGGGCGGTATTGGTGAGGCGCTGGCGCAGCTGCTCCCCCGCCAGCCCGGCAAAGTCTTGCTCCAGTGCGGCAGCCAGCTCGTGCTGCTCCACCACGCCCTGCTCGAACACCAGTTTCTTTAGGGCAGCCAGGCTGTTACCAAGGTTGGCGATCCCCACCTGCAGACCTGAGACCCAGTCATAGACGGCGCCCCCCTCCTTGATGGTCTTGCCGCGTTCGATGCAGTCATCCACCAACGTGCTGCAGAGGATGTCATGGGCTTGAGCCTCCAGCACGCTGTCGACCACGCAGTCGATCTCGATGGATTTGCGGGTGAAGTAGCGCACCTGCTCATCCCAACGGGCCATCACCTCGTCAAAGTTGCCAAAGGTCCCTTCCCGCAGCGACTGGGATTGGGGCAGGAAGACCTTGCCGGTGGTGGCATCGCGGCCACCATCAAGGGAGGCCAGCAGGATACGGGCGAAGTTAATAAAGCTCATGCCGGTGCAGCGGTAGCCCCATTTGCCGGGCACGGCGGTCTCGATGCAGCCGATGGCGGCGTAATGGTGGGCATCCTCCACGCTTACCCCGAGCTTGATGAACTCGGGGATCACCACCTCGTCGTTGTTGAAGGCGGGCATGCCGAAGCCGCAGCGGATCACCTGAATGCAGGCGTCGAGGAAATCCTCGCTCATCCCGGCGTGGTAGCGCACCGAGAGGTTGGGTTGGGTGGATCGCAGCTGGCCGCAGGACTCCAGAATCGCGTAGGAGAGGCCGTTGACCGCATCATGGGCACTGCCATCCCTCCAGTTCTGGCCGCCGATGGTGACGTTCTGATAGAGCGGGCTGCCGGCGGAGGCCTTGGAGTGGGTGCCGGAGCGGATCTTGTTCACCTCCAGCAACTTGAGCCAGCACCCTTGCAGCAGTTCGATGGCGCGTGTCCGAGGCAGGGATTCCGACAATTCCACCTCGCGGCGATACCAGGGGTAGAGGTATTGATCCATCCGGCCAAACGACACCGAATGGCCGTTGGATTCGATCTGCAGGATGAGCTGGATAAAGTAGCAGAGCTGCAGTGCCTGCCAGAAGGTTTCGGGTGGCTGGTGGGCGATGTGGGCGCAGTTGAGCGCGATGGTCTCAAGCTCGTTTCGGCGCTCGGGGCGAGATTCTTGTGCTGCCATATCATGGGCAAGTGCGGCGTAGAGCGCGATGTGATCGCTGACTGCCTCCAGGGTGATGGCGACGGCGTGCAGGAACTGCTCGCGCTGCAGATCGGCCCAATCCGCCAAATCCAGCCGACTGCGGCGCTCGGCCACCTTGGCCTTGAAGCCATCGAGACCCAGCGTGAGCAGCTCCTCATAGTTGACCGCGAGGTGGGCATCCCCCGAGGTCATGTTGCCCTCGGCCTTGATGATGCCGCTCTCCAGCAGCGCTTTTTGCTCGTCGGTAAAGAGGCCGAAGCAGCGATCCTGCACCGTCTGGCCGCGCCAGAAGGGGGTGAGGGCGTGGATGATCTCTTTGTCGGTTTCGCTGACTGCAAAACCGGCGCCGGGTCTGTCTGCCAGCTCGTCGATCTCCTTCTCAATCCAGCTCACCGTGTATTCGGGAAACAGCGGCGCCGCCCGTACCTGACTGGCCTGATTGCCGACGATCAGCTCGTCGTGCTTGATCCAGATGGTGCGCTCCTTGAGGTGATGGGCCAACGCCAGCGCGCGGCGCACCGGCAGCGGCCGGGCGAGGTGAGCCTGATAAGCTTCGGTGTAGTGGCGGGCACGCTCGGTGCAGACCGGCGGCTGAACGATGTGGATCAGGCTCTCTTTGTGGGCGCGGATCCGCGGGCTGAGGGTATTGAGGTCGAGCTGGGTCATGATCTTATCCTCTGGTCACAGGGGTCAGCCCCTGACGTTGGGCGTATGCGTGGGCAAAGCTGAGTAAATCGGGAGCGTCGAGCGGTGTGTCCGGCGCCTGATAGGGCAGATCCAGCAGGGCATATTTGCCCATCCCCAGGGTGTGATAGGGGAGGAAGTGGATCTCCTGCACGGTGCAGAGGCTGGCGGCGGTGTCGATGATGGCGCTGATCGATGCGCGGTCGGCATTGAAGCCGGGAATGAGCGGCACCCGGATCTGCATGGGCACGCCGCGCTCGGCGAGGCGCTTGAGGTTCGCGATGGGCTGCTCAACCTTGCCGCGGGTCCAGTGGAAGAAACGTTCTTTATCCACGTGTTTGAGATCCGCCAGCACCAGATCCAGTGAGGGGAGGCTTTGCTCAATCTGGTGCCAGGGCACATGCAGGCAGCTCTCGACCGCCGTGTGCAGCCCTTCTGCCTTGCAGCGGGCGAGCAGGGACGCGGCAAAGTCGGGCTGCATGAAGGGCTCGCCGCCGGAGAGGGTGACGCCACCGCCGCTGCGCTCGAAGAAGGGGCGATCCCGCAGTATGGTGTCCATCAGGGTGTCCAGGGTGTCATCCCGACCGCACACCTGTAGCGCTTCGCTGGGGCAGAGGCCGCGCAGCCGTTCCATATCGTCGGCCTTGAGGGCAGAACGGCTGAGCTGGATGCCCTTGCTGTCACGCAAGATTGCCGGACACGCCTGGCTGCAGAGCTGGCATCCCTCGATGCATTGGCGTCGGTCGAGTAGTATGTCCGGCTTGGGAGAGCGGCTTTCCGGGTTTTGACACCACAGGCAAGCCAGCGAGCACCCCTTGAGAAACACCAGGGTGCGAATGCCGGGGCCATCGTGAGTTGAATATCGTTGCAGGTCGAAAATCATACCGCCTCCTTTTGTATTTGCATTCTATTTTCTTTCATTCGAAAGTTGATTTGATTTCGATCAAGCTGTTTGCAGATGTTTTATCGCTAGAATGGCGACATATTGAACATCCCTTTAAGGAGTTAGAGATGGAGCTGTATCTCGATACCGCTGATGTGGCGGCAGTGCGTCGCTGGTCACGGATCCTGCCGTTGGCCGGTGTCACCACCAATCCTTCCATTACCGCCGCCGGGGGATTGCCGCTCTGTGAGCTGCTGCCCGCCCTGCGCGACGTGCTGGGCCCTAAGGCGCGCCTGTTTGCCCAGGTGATGACCAAAACCGAAACCGAGATGGTGCGCGAGGCATTTGCCCTGCGTGAGCTGGACCCGGATCTGGTGATCAAAATCCCGGTATGCGCAGAGGGGCTGGCTGCTATCAAGAGCCTGACTGCCAACGGTGTGCCGACGTTGGGCACCGCTGTCTATACCCCGCTGCAGGGTTGGCTGGCTGCGGTGGCGGGTGCGGAATATGTCGCGCCCTACGTTAACCGGCTGGATGCCCAGGGCGGCGATGGCATTGCCACCGTGCAGGAGCTGCAACAGCTGCTTGCGCTGCACGCGCCGAACAGCAAGGTGCTGGCGGCATCATTCCGTACCCCGCGCCAGGCGCTCGACTGCCTGCTGGCGGGTTGCCAATCGATTACCTTGCCGCTCGATGTGGCGGAGCAGTTGCTGAATGTGCCTGCGGTGGATGCGGCATTGGCGAAGTTTGATCAGGATTGGCAGCGCGCCTTCGGTCGCTGATCCCGGTGACAAGCTGATTGCCGTGATTGAGAGGGGGAGGGTGAAGAAGCGCGGGTGATGGGGATTGACCGACTAGACTGGAAACAGGTGGCCACCTTCGCGGGCCGCCCTGCAGTCTACCGGAGGTATCCCATGAGCGACCATCTGCTGCTCCCCCATGGTGAAGATTTGCGTCGTGCGGTGCGTTGGCTCAGCGAGCATCATCAGCACGATATCGCCGCCATTGAAGAGGCCAGCCTGCGTTTTGATCTCTCGCCGCTGGATGAGGAGTTTCTGATCCGGCACTGGCTCGACAGCCAGCGCCAATCATGAAGATCCGAGGTGAGGGATTAGAAGAAGTTGGCGAGGTTGATGCCAAACTCTTTGGGGTCGACCGTGTTTTCGATGCTCTCCTGCACCCCTGACTTGGCCAGATCCAGCCACTGTACATCGAGGTAGTGACGCTGGGTGGCGTGATAGATCACCTTGACCACTGGCTTGAGCGGCTGCTGCTCGTTGCGCTGCATCACGATAGCCAGGCGCTGGTTTGAGAGCTGTACCAGAGTGCCCACCGGATAGACCCCCATGCACTTGATGAACTTGGTAACCAGTTCGGCATCAAAGTGCTGATTGATCCCCTTGAGCAGAATGCGGAAGGCCTGGGTCGGTTGCATACCTGCTTTGTAGACCCGATCCGCGGTGATGGCATCATAGACATCGACGATGCCGCTCATCCGGGTATAGAGAGAGAGCTGCTCCCCCTTGAGTCGCTGCGGGTAGCCGGAGCCATCGAGCCGCTCGTGGTGGTTGGCGGCTACCTCCAGCATGGTGGGGGTAATGCCAGGGGTATTGCTGAGGATCTCGTAACTGTGCACCACATGCTGACGCATGATGGCGAACTCCTCATCGGTCAGCTTGCCCGGTTTGTGGAGCACCTCGTCCGGGGTCATGATCTTGCCCACGTCGTGCAGCAGGCCACCCAGGGTCAGCTCCTTGAGTACGCTGCGCTCAAGCCCAAGATAGCGGCCGAAGTTGGCCAGCAGAATGGCCACGTTCATGGAGTGCTCCATCAGGTAGGCATCCTTGGCGCGAATACGGGCCAGACAGAGCATGGCATCGCCGTGGGTGAACATGGTGTCCACCATCTCTTCGGCGACTTCGGCCAGCGGAGTGATGTCGATGGGCTCACCCGCTTTGAGGTGGCGAATGAACTTGCCTTGCAGCTCGCGCGCTTCCTGATAGAGGCGGCGGATTTTAAGCTCCCGTCCTTCGCCGTTGGCACTGGCACGGCGCCCTACCTGGGCGCTGTTGGCATTGAGGTCGGGGGAGGTAACGGCGTCACTCTCGGCACTGCCCAGTTTGCTGCGGGCCAGATCGATGCGTACCGTGAGCACCCCCTGACGCACCAGATTGGCAATTTGCGCCACGCTGGTCACCAAGCCCATCTGGGCGATCTCCATCCCACCTGTCTGGCTGGCGATAGCAATGACATACATGCCGGGTTTCAGCTGGTTGACGGGAATGACGGGATAGGATGCTTGAGACTTCATGAGGGCTTCCTGACTCTTATTATTATGAGTATCGTTCGGATGGGTCACACCGGAGAAGTGTAACATCGGATGACCAGTTCGTCATAATTGGCAACCCCTTAACAGTGGCGTTGTCGCCTCCGCCCGATATAATGACGCCCCTTTACTTGTTGGACTCCGAGGTTGTGAATGCGGCTTGATAAATTTCTGTGCGATTGTTCCGATTTGACCCGCTCGCTGGCAGGCAAACTGATCCGTCAGGGTGAGGTCATGGTGGATGGCATTGTGGTCAAGCAGCCCGCCTTTCATATCAATGAGCAGAGCCAGATCGAGTTTGACGGCGTGCTGCTGACGCTGGAGCAGCGCAACCGCTATTTCATGCTGCACAAGCCGGAAGGTTACGTCTGCTCCAACGAGGATCCGGATCACCCGACCGTCTTCTTCCTGATGGATGAACCGGCGATGGGCAAGCTGCACGTAGTGGGTCGCCTCGACCTCGATACCACGGGTCTGGTGCTGGTGACCGATGACGGTCAGTGGTCCCACCGCATCACCTCGCCGCGTCACGAGTGTGCCAAGACCTATCACGTTTGGCTGGCCGATCCGGTGAGCCCGGATGCAATCGAGCTGTTCGCCGAAGGGGTCTACCTGCGTAACGAGACCGATAAAACCCGTCCTGCCCAGCTGGAAATTCTCGGTGAGTGCGAGGCCCGCCTGACCATCCACGAAGGCAAGTACCATCAGGTCAAGCGGATGTTTGCCTCCATCGGCAACAAGGTCGTTGGCTTGCATCGCGAGCGGGTGGGTGGCCTGACGCTGGATGAAGATCTGGCCCCCGGTGAATACCGCGAGCTGACCGCTGAGGAGATTGCCCTGTTCTGATCAGGGATGGTGCCGGGTGTCAGTGAGTGCTGAAACCCAGCACCAGCGCCGTGCCCAGGGTGGCAATCAGTGCACCCGCCCAGGCGGCAACGGATGGCCGCTCCCCCGAGTGCCACCACAACAGCGGCAGCAGCAGTACCGGCGTGGTGGAGGAGAGAATGGCCACCATGCCCACCTCTCCCTGCCGCAACGCCATCAGGATCAGCGTCATCCCCAGCCCCATCGCCAGAAAACCGTTGGTGGCAATCATGGCGAGGATCTGGCGATTGACCGGTTTGAGCGGCATGGCCAGCGGCAAGCGCCCCAGCCGCAGGACGCAGTGGGCCAGCAGGGCACTGCCCATCCGGATACCCGATGCACTCACCGCATCCACCTCACCACTCATCATCACCGGTTTGGCGATGATGGCTCCCACGCTTTGACACAGTGCCGCCGTCAGGCCAAGGCCAATTCCCAGCGCCAGATTGCCACGGATCTGCTCCCACTCGTTGCTGCTACTGCGTCTGCCAAACAGGATCGCCAGCATCACGCCGGCAAAGACCAGCATGGCCCCCAGCAGTCGCCAGCCTGTCAACTGTTCATTAAAGAGCCAGAGCCCAAGCAGGGCGGAAAACAGCGCATGGCAGGAGAAGAGCAGGGCACTGCGTCTTGGCCCCAACCGGTTCATGCAGGCAAACAGCGCGGTATCGCCCACGAAGATGCCGACCAGCCCCGAGATGGCGAGCAGGGGCAGGGCGCTTGCGGTGAGGGTTTGCCAGCCACCGGTGAGCAGACTCATGGTGCCGAGCATCAGGCTGACCAGAAACATGCGCCAGCGGCTGTAGGCAAATGCGCCGAGATGACGGGCCGGTTTGACCGAAATTAGCGCTGCAATTGCCCATAAACTGGCCGACGCGAGGGCCAGCCACTCATAACCCATAAAAACTCCTGAAAAAATTAACCCGAAAGACTCCATCTCCCGGGCAAGCCCGATACAATACGGGGCGTTTTCGGGGATAACAAGAGCGGCATCAGGCATTCATCAGGCGCGCCGTCGGCCTTCCCCTCCTGCAGTGGTTTTATTCGAGGTTTTGTCATGAGGTATGGTTTCTTCCCCAAGCTGGCGCAACGCTGGCTCTCCCCGCTATTGCTTGCCGTGCTGGCAGGGCCACTGGCCCATGCCACCACCGTTGAGCAGCAGCCTCTGCTTGCCGATCGGCAAACCCTGGTAAAGGGCAACGGTGCCGAGCCGGAGTCGCTGGATCCGGCGCTGGCGCGCTCCGGTTTTCCGGGGGAGGCGGTACTGGTCGATCTGTTTGAAGGGCTGGTCAGCGAAGATGGGCAGGGGAATATCGTTCCTGCTCAGGCACAGCGCTGGGAGGTGAGTGAAGATGGGCTGGAGTGGCGATTCTTCCTGCGCCCTCAACTGAAATGGTCCAATGGCGAGCCGCTGGTGGCCGCTGATTTTGTCTATGCCTGGCGCCGTCTGCTCGATCCGGCCATCAACTCCCCTTCTGCCGGATTGCTGCTGGCAACGGGGATCAACAATGCGCAATCTATCTATGCCGGTGCGCTGGAGCTCGGCAATCTTGGCATTGAAGCGCAAAGCGATCAGATTTTGAAAATCACTCTGGAGCGGCCGGCTCCCTATTTCCTGCAGCTCATCAGTCAGCGCCCCTTTGTGCCAGTCAATCAGAAGGCGATAGCCAAATTTGGCAAGCAGTGGACCGAGCCCGGCAAGCTGGTGAGCAATGGTGCTTACCGGCTGACAAGTTGGACGCCAAACGAGCGGATAGAAGCCGAGCGCAATATCCACTACTGGGATGACCTTCACACCCGTATCGGGCGTGTCACCTATCTGCCTATCACCTCGCAACATGCCGAACGGCTGCGCTATGAGGCTGGTGAAATCCAGCTCACCAACAAGGTCTCCCTCGGCTATTACCAGAAGATGAAGCGCGAGTCTCCAGAGCGGCTCTGGGGCTTGCCGCTGTTTGGCACCTATCTCTATGCGTTCAATTTGAAGCGCCCCGAACTGCAGGATGTGCGGGTGCGTCAGGCGCTCTCCATGGCGGTTGATCGACAGCAGCTCATTGGGTCGGTGAGCGGGCAGGATGAACAGGCGGCATGGTCGCTGTTGCCGGAGATGCCGGGTTACCCCCGGGTGATATTGCCTGTGGCGCTTGAAGATATGCCAACCCGCCAGGCCAAAGCGGCAGCGTTGCTGTCAGCGGCCGGGTATAACAGTGCCAATCCACTCAAGCTGAGCATTACCTACAACAGCGCAGAAACCCACAAGCAGATGGCGATGGCCATTGCCGCCATGTGGCAGAAGCTGGGGGTACAGGTCACCCTCAATAGTCTGGAGTGGGGTGCCTATCAGGTGGCCAAGGATAGCGGTGATTTCCAGGTGGCCAGAAGCTTCCTGTTTGGCGATTACGTGGAGCCGTCTGCCATGCTGGGCAGCTTCCGTTGTCAGGATCTGCGCAACGAGAGCGGCTACTGCAATCCCGACTTTGATCTGTTGCTGGAGCAGGCTGCCAATACGCTGGACAGCGCGAGCCGGGTTGAACTCTACCGGCATGCCGAACAGTTGCTGCTTGAGGAGGCGCCGATCCTCCCCGTGTATCATTACAATCAGATGAGACTGGTCGATCCCGCGCTGCGGGGACTGCCCAGCCAGAATTTGAAAGGGACGATTGCCACCAAGGATCTCTATTTCAGCCCGCAGTGAGGAGCATTTCATGAAACTTGCCATCATTTCCGACATCCACGGCAGCATCATTGCGCTGGAGCGGGTGCTGACCCAACTTGAGCCCTGGCAGCCGGATCACTATCTGCTGCTCGGCGATCTGCTCAACCATGGCCCGCGCAATCCTCTGCCGGAAGGGTATAACCCGGCCGCTGTGGCCGATCGGCTCAACGAGTTGGCTCCGCAGATCATCGCGGTGCGGGGCAATTGCGATTCCGAAGTGGATCAGATGCTGTTGCGCTTTCCCATCACCGCCCCCTACAACCAGCTGCTGGTCGATGAGCGGCGCTGGTTTGTCAGTCATGGCCATCTTTATCGCCCGGACGAGGTACAACTGCCGGAGGGCAGTCTCTTCCTGAGCGGCCACACCCATGTGCCTGTGCTGGAGTGGCAGAGGGCGCGGGTATTGATGAACCCGGGGTCGATCTGTTTCCCGCGCGGCGAGTTGCCTGCCAGTTACGGGAGCTATGAGGACGGGGTACTGCGCGTCAATGCGTGTGAGGACGGGCGAGAGTTGTTGCGACTGGTGCTTTAAAACGGAGTGCAAAAATGCAAGGCCTGATAAGAGATGTCAGGCCTTGATACCGTAGGAGCGGGTGCCAGAGCGAGTATTACCCTTGGCGTCATAGGTCAGGCTGTTGCGATCGCGCAGCTGACTCAGAAAGGTTGCCAGACGACGGTTTGAGACGATGCTCAATTCAAGCAAGCGACCGTTGATATCATTTTGTGCCTGGCAGGCATCCAGTTTTGCACGAAGCTGCGCCATCTCGTCGGGATAGGCTGCCAGCTGCAGTGCCAGTTCCGGCATCTCTGCCAGTGTCTTGTCCAGGGTTTCTATCGCAGCAAGCAACTGCTGTTTGCGCTCGGTCAGTGCGGGCAGGGCCAGTGCCTGATGCTGTTCGAGCAAACTGAACTCCTCTTCCAGAATGCCTTGCATCTGGCTGAGGTAATCATCTTGGGTGTGCAGTAACGAAGGTAAATCCATCATCCCAGAACTTTGTCCAGATTGGCCTCGAAACTGAACATCTTCTTGGCCACAGCGTCGCTGTTAACCTGATATTCACCACTCGCGACGGCTTTTTTCAGCCGTTCGACCTTGCTCTCATTGCCGGTCGAGGCGGTATTGAGGTTTTGTTGCATCTTTTGCAATTGTTGCGCCTCACTGGTCAAGGAGACGGAGTCAAGCTTGACAGTAGCCGCTTTGTTTTCGGGCGATGAGGTGACTGACTTGCTGCCTGTCCCCTGGCTATTAGCGGTATTTTGCAACCGATTATTCGCCAAGTTGTTGATATTGTTGATGGCCATTTTAGTTACCTTCGTCTGCTTTAAGGTTTGCTTACCTGTTTATCGGTGCGGCAGATCAAAACTTTAGAAAAAAGTTGTCAAGGATCCGGATTTAAAAAGTGACCGATACGGCACCTACTGCACTGACTTTACCCTCAACGGTTTTGCCGGAGCGAATATTGACGAGTTTGATGATCTCTCCGAAGCTGCCATCTTGCAAGGCTCGGGCCATGGTTTTGATCTGGAAGTTGCTATTTTCTGCCGTCAGGGTGACCTGATCCCCTTTGCACACGACACAAACCTGGCTCAAACGGATGGGTTGCCCTGGTTTTAGCTCCCGCTTGCTGCGTACTCCGACAAGAGGGGCTGTGTCAGTCAGGTAGTCGCCGCGGATAAGGGTCTGATCCTGATAGGCCAACACCAGCTGGCTTTCACTCAGCAGGTCCCCCTTGGCGATGGGGTTGGTCACAGTGACATAGGGCTTTTGAATGCTGACCCGCACCGGGAGATAGACGTCCCAGGGCCTCTCTTCCTCACATTTAAGGTAAACTGTTGTATTACGGCGAATTTCCATTTTTGCTGGTAAGCTGATAGTGAGCAGATCTTCGCAGCGGGTCAGTGGGAGCCGTTCATCCAGCGTGGCAGAGGTGACCTCGGCTCTGGCATCCAACGGAATATCCAGCTGGCTGTAAACGAACTCTTGTGCCTTTTCTTGCAGATAAGTAGTGACGTCCGAGGCGTAGCTGGAAGATATGCTGCCAAAAAAGAGGCTGATGAGTAAAAGTCGGTTAATCATTTTCGCTCGTTGGTCGATAAGTTGTTCACGCATATCACCATATTTAACTATGATTGCTTCAGAATCTGTTCGTTGTCACATCGATAGTCTGACGCAATCCATCACGCATGCATGATTAATGCCAAGCGTTTTTAGGGAGTGTTTATGGCCAGTATCCTGGACTCGGTCAACCAACGTACCCAGCTAGTGGGGCAAAACCGGCTGGAGTTGTTGTTGTTTCGTCTCAATGGACGTCAAAGATTTGGCATCAACGTATTCAAAGTGCGTGAAGTGTTGCAGTGCCCCCCCTTGACCGTGATGCCAAAATTGAACTCCTGCATTCGCGGAGTGGCTCATATTCGTGGCCAGACGATCTCGGTTATCGACCTCAGCATGGCGGTTGGCAAACGCCCGATTGATGATCTGAGCAAATGCTTCATTATCATCTCCGAGTACAACCGCTCTATTCAGGGCTTTTTGGTGCATTCGGTCGAGCGCATCATCAATATGAACTGGGAATCCATCCTGCCTCCGCCTAAAGGTGCGGGTCGCATCAACTACATGACAGCCGTGACTGAAGTCGACGGCGAGTTGGTCGAAATTCTTGATGTTGAGCGGATATTGAACGAAATTTCGCCGGTTGCAACGGATGTGAGTGAGGAGCTGGTTCAGGCCAGTGTCGACCACCCTACTCTGGGGCGTCCTGTTCTTGTTGCGGATGACTCCTCAGTGGCACGCAAACAGGTACAACGTGCGCTTGAGGCTATCGGTGTCGAGTGCGTGTTGGCAAAAGATGGCCGCGAAGCATTGAACATGCTGCTGGACATGACCAAAAATGGTCCTATCAAGGATCAGGTTGCGCTGGTTATTTCGGATATCGAAATGCCGGAAATGGATGGCTATACCTTCACTGCCGAGATCCGGAATAATCCCAATCTCAAGGATTTGCATGTTATTCTGCATACCTCGCTCAGTGGAGTATTCAACCAGGCAATGGTGCAGAAAGTTGGTGCGAACAATTTTATCGCCAAGTTCCAGCCTGATGAATTGGCCAAGGCCGTACAAAACGCACTCTAATAAAGAAGAACAGCTGCATGAAGACACTTTCGGACGACTTATACAAACAGTTCAGCAACTTTCTGGCGGTACAGAGCGGAATTGTGCTGGGGGATAACAAACAGTATCTGGTGAAGAGCCGTCTTTCACCTTTGATGGCTCAGTTTGGCATCGAGAGTCTGTCTGATCTGGTTACCCGTGCAATGAGTGTGCGAGAGCGTGACCTGAAAATGGCCGTGGTGGATGCCATGACGACCAATGAGACCCTCTGGTTTCGTGATACCTATCCGTTTCAGCTTCTTACCGACAAGATTTTCCCCGAGTTGGGGAAAAGTGGCCGCCCCATCAAGATCTGGTCGGCTGCATCCTCGTCAGGTCAGGAACCCTATTCCATTGCCATGACGGCACTGGAACAGCAGATGAAAAAGCCGGGTACCTTGCCTGGTGGCGTGCAGATTGTCGGGACGGATATTTCGACGACCATGCTAAATCAGTGTAAGGAAGGCGTTTACGATAGCCTTGCTCTGGCGCGCGGTTTGTCACCGGAGCGCAAGAAGATGTTTTTTGAGCCCTACGGTGACAACAAGATGCGGGTTGCTGAGCGAGTCAGAAAATTGACCACCTTCCGGCCACTCAACTTGTTGGAGAGCTATAGTCTGCTCGGCAAGTTTGACATTATTTTTTGCCGTAACGTGCTCATCTATTTTGCGCCGGAAGTGAAGTCGAAGATCCTCAACCAGTTTGCAGCCAGTCTCAACCCCGGTGGATATCTGATGCTGGGTGCGTCGGAGTCACTGGCCGGGTTGACTGATCGGTTTGAGATGATCCGCTGTAATCCGGGGATTGTCTACAAGGTCAAATAGGCCTGACCGCCTTGATATTCGGGGTCTGCCGAATATTGCCACCTCATGTAAAGAGGGAAGCTACGAGCTTCCCTCTTTCTTTATCTACAGCTCAGACTTTCTATTTACCTACCATATCTCGCCACTGCAAAAATGGTTGCAACCTTAAGGTGGCCAAATGATGCCGTCTGACTCAAGGCACGAGATGCTCCTGCCGTTTTCGGTCTGAACTGTGCTCATACCCAAACCATCGAACTGAGTGATTTGCTTATGGCACACCTCTTGCAAACAAAATAAACCAAGCAGGAGGTGTGCTATGGCTCTTTCATTTGACAAGGCATTCGGTGTGCATCAACACACCATAAGCGTTCGCGCCAAGCGTGCTGAGGTGCTTTCCAGCAATATTGCCAACGCAGATACCCCAGGCTTCAAAGCCAGGGATATCAATTTTGCTCAGGCATTGCAGGAGGCTCAGTCGCATCAGGGTTTTGGTTTGGCAACGACCAGCGAAAAGCACTTTGCCTTGAATATAGACGCCCCGGGTACCGTGCAATATCGCAACCCGCTGCAACCGGATACCGGTGACGGCAATACAGTCGATGTGCAGCAGGAGCGCAGCGAATTTCTGCGTAATAGCCTCGAGTATCAAACCTCCCTTGAATTTATGAATAGCAAGATCAGTGGCCTGCTAAAGGCCCTGAAAGGAGAGCAGTGATGAGTTTGTTCAAGGTCTTTGACATAGCAGGCTCGGCTATGAGCGCACAGTCAGTACGCCTCAACACGGTTGCCAGCAACATGGCCAACGCGGACAGCGTCAGCTCCAGTGTGGAAAATACTTACCACGCCAGGCGGCCAGTCTTTGCCGCCCAGCTCGATCAGGCTATGTCTGACAAGCAGGGCTCGGTCGGGGTTGAGGTGAAGGGGATTGTCGAGAGCAAGGCGCCACTACTCAAGGAGTACAACCCCAACCACCCGATGGCGGATAAAGACGGTTTTATCTTCAAGCCAAACGTCAACATGGTTGAAGAGATGGCCGACATGATCAACGCCTCGCGCAGCTACCAGACCAACGTACAGGTTGCAGATTCGGCCAAGAAGATGCTGCAGCAGACGCTCCAGCTTGGCAAATCCTGATAGGAGGGATGCAGCATGGTCGATACAACCAATAATGTGAACGGCATCAGCCGTACCACGACCCAGACGACAGGCACCACTACAACGCCGAAGAAAGAGCTGGATCAAGCTTCTTTTCTGAAGCTGCTGACCATGCAGCTGTCGTATCAGGATCCCTTCAAACCAGTTGATAACGCCCAGATGCTCTCCCAGATGACATCTATGTCGACTTCTGAGGGGATCAACAGCTTGTCCACCCAGATGGGCAATCTCAATACTCTGATGACATCTAGTCAGGCGCTGCAAGCCTCTGCACTGGTCGGACAAAATGTGCTGCTCCCTAGCAATATCGGTTATTTGGAGAAAGAGGGGTCCATATCCGGGGTTGTGGCTGTCGGTGTCGAGAACAAGTATTCGAATGTGAAAATCACGGTGGAAGATGAAAAGGGCCAGGTGATAAAGGAGTTTCCTCTGGAAGGGGATTTACGCGGCAATGTTGAATTTGCTTGGGATGGTAAAGACAAGAGTGGCAATCCGGCCAAGCCTGGAAAATACGTGATTAAAGCTAACGGCACCATGGATGGAAAGTCGGAGAGCATCTCTGCCCTGACCTATGGCAAGGTTGATAGTGTGGTCTTGGGGAACGGAACCAACCCGACTCAACTCAATCTGAGAGGTCTAGGCACTACAACGCTTAACAGTATCCTGCAAATTTCAGGATCTAATCAGAATAAACCAACAACTCAGTCAAAAACCACGTCGACAGCATCGATCTAAGGAGCTGGATATGTCATTTAACAATGCCTTGAGCGGTGTCAACGCGGCACAAAAAGACTTGAACGTCACCGCTAACAACATTGCCAACGTTAATACCATGGGCTTTAAGGAGTCCCGAGCAGAGTTTGCGGATGTTTACGCCAACTCCATCTTTGTCAATGCCAAGACCCAGGTCGGTAATGGTGTGGCGACTGGCGCGGTTGCCCAGCAGTTCCATCAGGGGGCGCTGCAATTTACCAATAACGCACTGGATCTGGCTATTCAGGGTAACGGCTTCTTTGTGACCTCTGACGGTCTGACCAATCTGGATCGCACCTACACCCGTGCCGGTGCCTTCAAGCTCAATGAAAACAGCTATATGGTCAACAATCAGGGCCATTATCTGCAAGGCTATGAGGTGAACGTTGATGGAACGCCAAAAGCGGTGAGCATAAACGCAACCAAGCCTATCCAGATCCCGGATCGGGCAGGGGAGCCGAAACAAACAACCAAGATTGAAGCCAGCTTCAATCTGAAGTCTGATTCAACCCCGTTGGCTGCAGGTAACACTGCTGCAGACGCCTCCATTTTTGATCCGATCAATAATCCTAAAAGTTATGCCTCATCTACATCGGTCACTATTTATGATTCATTGGGTTCTCCTCATGTGATCACACAATATTTTGTCAAGGAAGCTGACCCAGCTGATGTGACAAAGCCTGCCAATCCTACCGCTTGGCGTATGTACATGTATGAGGGGGATAAACCCATTGATGTTGCGGGGGGAGTTCCAACAACGATGGCGGCTGGTGTGACTCCTGTTCCACCGCTTGCCGCACGCATCACCTTTGGTGCTGATGGCAAGATGGTGACGCCAACAACACCGGCAACCATCAAGACAGAACAATTGGGGGTCGCGCCCCCGGCAGGTGCTGGCATTATCACCAACGGTGCAGATCCCACCCAGGAAGTTGAGATTCAACTTGGCACTGTGACTCAGTATTCTTCTCCGTTTGAAGTCAACAAGTTGACTCAAGATGGCTCTACTGTCGGCCGTTTGACCAAGGTGGAGATCACGCCAGACGGGATTGTCTCTGCTACCTATAGTAATGCCACCACACTCAAGGTCGCTATGGTTGCCATGGCAAAATTTGCCAACTCGCAAGGATTGACTCAGGTTGGCGATACCTCCTGGCGACAGTCCCTGCTCTCTGGCGATGCCTTGCCGGGGACGCCGAACTCGGGCACTTTCGGGACCATCAAATCATCGGCGCTGGAGCAGTCCAACGTGGATTTGACCTCGGAGCTGGTTGACCTGATCACTGCCCAGCGTAACTTCCAGGCCAACTCTCGTTCTCTGGAGGTCAATAGTTCGCTGCAGCAAACCATCCTGCAGATCCGTTAATCTCGCAATAAATGATAATGAGAGGGGGCTTGGCCCCCTCTCTGTTTCTGTCGCATTCCCATCCTTATCCCCCCATATTTCTGCTGTTGGCACTCTAATTGCATTTCTCCTGTCAGAGTCATCTGTTTGACGGAGAATTCCATGGATCACCTGCTTTATATCGCCATGTCCGGGGCCAAAGAGACCATGAACAGCCTGGCTGTTCGCGGCAACAACCTCGCCAATGCCAATACCACCGGCTTCAAGTCCGATTTTGAGCAGGCCAGAAGCATGCAGGCGTTCGGAGAGGGCTTGCCAAGCCGGGTGTTTGCCATGGCTGAGCGCCCGGGTCAGAACCTGCAGCATGGCATGCTGATGACCACCGGACGGGATCTGGACGTGGCGGTGGATGGTCCTGGCTGGATTGCCGTGCAGGATCCCAAGGGCGGCGAGGCCTATACCCGCATGGGGAATTTGCAGGTCAATGCGACCGGCAATTTGCAGACCTCGACCGGTCTGAATGTGGTGGATGACGGTGGTCAGCCCATCGTGCTGCCGATGCCGATGGAGAAACTCGAGATCAATCGGGATGGCACCATCAGCGGTCGTCCGGAGGGGGCAGCCGCCAACTTGCCGGAAGATTTTCAGCGGATCAAGCTGGTCAACCCGGCCGCCGATGCGGTGGAGAAGGGGCAAGATGGTCTGTTTCGCCGCAAAGATGGCCAGAATGAACCCGCCTCTGCCAATGTCGGCCTGATTGCCGGCTCCCTTGAGGGGAGCAACGTCAATGTGGTGGATGAGATGACCAACCTGATCCGGCTGCAACGCCAGTTCGAAACCCAGGTCAAAATCATGAAGACGGCCGAAGAGAATGATGAAGCTCAAACCCAACTGCTGCGAATCAGCTAATCAAGGAGTTACCTATGAATCCCGCACTCTGGATCAGCAAGACCGGGTTGGATGCACAGCAGACCAATATTTCGGTCACTTCGAACAACCTGGCGAACGCCAGCACCGTGGGCTTTAAAAAGTCACGGGCCATCTTTGAAGATCTGCTGTATCAAAACATCAACCAGCCCGGTGGCCGCTCCTCTGCCGATACCGAGCTCCCCTCCGGCCTGATGCTGGGGGCGGGTGCCAAGGTGGTGGCGACCCAGAAAAACCACAGCCAGGGCAACGTGCAAACCACCGACAACTCGCTGGACCTGATGATCAGTGGTCGTGGTTACTTTGAAATTCAGCTGCCGGATGGTAGTGCGGCCTATACCCGCAACGGTCAGTTCACCCTCAACGATGAAGGGACCATAGTGACCCCGGGTAATGGCTACCCGCTGCAACCGGAAATCCAGATCCCGGAAAACGCCCAGAGCGTTACGGTGGGTGAAGATGGTCAGGTCTCGGTGCAGCTCAAGGGCGATGGCGCTTCTCAGGTCGTCGGTCAGATCAACATCTCCGACTTCGTCAACGCCAGCGGCTTGCAGCCGATGGGGGAGAACATGTTTGTCGAGACCCAATCCAGTGGTGCTGCCGCTCAGGGGACTGCCGGTGCCGATGGCTTGGGGGTGATCAAGCAGGGGATGCTGGAGACTTCCAACGTCAACGTGACCGAAGAACTGGTGAACCTCATTCAGGCTCAGCGGGTCTACGAGATGAACTCCAAGGTGCTCTCCGCCGTGGACGGCATGATGTCCTTCCTGATCCAGCGTACCTAATTAGGAGGTGCATGATGAAAGCCTTATGGATGCTGGGATTGTTGGTGCTGGGAGGGTGTAGCAGCACTCCCAATACGCCCAAGCCTGATGATCCCGAGTTTTCCCCCGTCTACGGGGAGTCGGAGCCGGTGTCGGTGCGACCGACAGGGGCGATTTTCCAGCCGGATCAGGTCAATGGCATCTATTCGGATATCAAGGCACACAAGGTAGGTGACATCATTACCATCGAGTTGTCGGAGTCGACCTCTGCCTCGAAAAAGGCCAATACCCAGAGTGGCAAGAATAACAAGTTCAATCTGGACCCGGTCAAGTTGGGTGGCGTGCCAGTCACCGCCAGCCCCTATGATCTCTCAGCCTCCATTGCTCAAGACAGCGCGTTCAAGGGCCAGGCCAAGGCGGATCAGAGCAACAGCCTGCAGGGCAATATTTCGGTCAGCGTGGCCAAGGTACTGCCCAACGGCAATCTGGTGGTGCGCGGTGAGAAGTGGATCATGCTCAACAATGGCAATGAATATATCCGGATCACCGGCCTTATTCGCCCGGAGGACGTGACGTCTGATAACAGCGTTTCGTCCCAGAAAGTGGCCAATGCCCGCATTTACTACGGTGGTACCGGCGATCTGGCCAATAGCCAGGAGCAAGGGTGGCTTACCAGCTTTTTCAATGGTCCCTGGTGGCCGCTCTAGGAGATGTTATGAAGTCACTCCGTCTTGTCACTCTGCTTTGCTGTCTGCTGCCCTTGGGTGTGGCCAATGCGGCCCGGATCAAGGACATCAGCTCGGTTGAAGGGGTGCGTAACAACCAGCTGATTGGTTACGGTCTGGTGGTGGGGTTGCCCGGTACTGGCGAGAAGAACAACGCCTTCACCGAGCAGACCTTCCGTACCATGCTCAACAATTTTGGCATCAAGGTGCCGGATAACATCAAGCCCAAGATCAAGGATGTGGCACCGGTGGCGATCCATGCCGACCTGCCCCCCTTCTCCAAGCCGGGCCAGACCATCGACGTGACGGTATCTGCCATTGGCGAGGCCAAGAGCCTGCGGGGCGGCACCCTGTTGCAAAGCTTCCTGAAAGGACTCGATGGCCGGGTTTATGCGGTTGCCCAGGGCAGTCTGGTGGTTGGTGGTCTGGGGGCCGAGGGGGCTGATGGTTCCAAGGTAGTGATCAATACCCCGACCGTCGGGCGGATTGCCAACGGTGCGACCGTGGAGCGGGAGGTGCCCAACTCTTTCAGTCAGGGGGACACCATCACCTTCAACCTTAACCGCCCCGACTTTACTACGGCGCGCCGTCTGGCCGATGTGGTCAACGATCTGGTGGGGCCCAATACCGCTCAGGCGCTCGATGCTACTTCGATCAAGGTCTATGCCCCGCGGGATCCGGGTCAGCGCGTCTCCTATCTCGCCACCATCGAGAACCTAGAGGTGGATCCGGCCAATGAGGCGGCCAAGATCATCGTCAACTCCCGCACTGGCACCATAGTGATAGGCAGTCAGGTCAAGCTCAAACCGGCGGCCATCAGCCATGGCGGGTTGACGGTGACTATCGCCGAAAACCAGCAGGTCTCCCAGCCCAACCCGTTGGCGGGAGGAGAGACGACGGTGACCAACAACTCGGCCATCAATGTCCAGCAGGAGCCGGGGCGAATGTTCAAATTTGATACCGGTGCGACCCTGGACGATCTGGTCCGGGCGGTCAATCAGGTCGGGGTCGCCCCCGGTGATTTGATGGCCATCCTTGAGGCGCTGCAGCAGGCAGGCGCCATCGAGGGGCAACTGGTCATATTGTAACAAGCGGCAAGTGGTTGCCACGGGTGGCAATGAGGTAAGCAAAATGGCGGAGTTTGACAGCAACAGCGGCATGAATCTCGGGATGGTACAGGACATCAAGAACCTGGATCGTCTGCGCCAGATGAGCCAAAGCAAAGAGGGACAGGCCGAAGCGCTCAAGAGTGCGTCACGCCAGTTCGAGTCAATCTTTACCCAGATGCTGTTTCAGAGCATGCGTCAGGCCAACGGGGTGTTGACTCAGGACAACCCGATGAACAGCAGCTATACCCAGTTCTATGAAGGGATGCTGGATGAGCAGCGGATTGCTGACATGTCCAGCAAGGGGGGACTGGGATTGGCTGATATGGTGGCCAAGCAGCTCTCTCCCGAGACCTTTACCCATCAGGATGGACGGGTGCTCAAGATGCCGCAGCGCACCCAACGGACCTACAAACCCTATCAGCCACCGACGGCGGCTGCCGATGATTTGATCGCGGCATCAAAAGTTGGCAAAGATTTTGCTGAAAAAGAGATGACCGAGGGGGTCAAGGAGAGCCACGCACTCACTATGCCCCGTCGACCGCACCGCAGCATTCCGCCCATGGGGCGCATGGCCAGCGAAGAGGGCAGTGCCACCGGTAGTGGGGGCAAAGAGTTCGATACACCGGAAGAGTTCGTCAATCGCCTGATGCCGCTGGCCAAGAAAGCGGCCGACAAGCTGGGGTTAAGCCCGGCGGTACTGGTCGCTCAGGCGGCACTGGAGAGCGGTTGGGGCAAGCGGGTGATCAAGGATGGCGAGGGGCAGGTGACCCATAACCTGTTTGGCATCAAGGCCGATCCACGCTGGGAAGGGCCAAAGGCTGTGGTCAGCACGCTCGAGTATGAGCAAGGCGTTGCCTCACGCCAGAAAGCGGCATTTCGCTCCTATGAGTCGTTTGAAGAGAGCTTCAACGACTACGTGGACTTCCTCACTTCCGGCTCTCGCTACAAGGGCGCCCTGGCGAAGGTGGATAGTCCCGATCGCTACTTTGAGGCGCTGCAACAGGCGGGTTATGCCACCGACCCGCACTACGCCAGAAAATTGAAACAGGTATTGCGCAGTGATGCCATTGCCCAATACAACGAGATGGAGCTGTAACGTATGGCAAGCGACCTGCTTGGGATTGGTTCATCGGGCGTGCTGGCACAGCAACGCCTGCTGCAGACCACCAGTAACAACATAGTGAACGTCAATAGCCAGGGCTATGTGCGTGAGCGTACGCTGGTGTATACCAATACCATCGGTCTGGGGACCGGTGACATCAAGACCGAGCGGGTGATCAACGACTATATGCAGGGGGAGGTGCGCCGTGATACCTCTGCCTATCATGCCTCCCTGACCCATTATGAACAGCTGGCTGGCGTTGACAGCTTGCTTGGGGATACCAGCAACAGCGTGGGGGCGGCCATCACCTCCTACTTCAAGTCATTTCACTCTGCCAATGAATCGCCTGCCGAGATCGGTGGGCGCAAGGTGGTGATGACGGAGTTGAGTGGCATGGTCAACCGTTTTCATACCCTCTCGGCGCAGCTCGACAAGCAGAGCGATACCCTCAACACCCGCATTGAAGATGAAACCAAGCAGGTCAACAGCCTGCTCACCAGCATCAATGATCTTAATCAGGCCATCATCCGCACCCAGGGGTCACCCGAAGAGAACCTGATGCTGTTTGATCAACGGGATGAGGCGATCCGCCAGCTGTCGGAGAAGATGGATATTCGCACCGTAGCCCAACCCAACGGCAGCATGCTGGTCAATATGAGCACCGGCCATTCGCTGATCCTCGATGGGGGCGTCGCCCAGTTCAAGGTGATTGCAGGAGATCCTGACTCCCGGGATCAGGAGCTGCAGCTGACCCTGGGGGCGAACAAGGCAACCATTGATCATGATACGTTTGGTGGTGCCATGGGGGGGCTGTTCAAGGCGCGTACCGACCTTGAGCCGACCAAGCGCGAACTGGGACAGCTGGCCGTGGCGATGGCCGATGCGATGAACCAGCAGAACCGCCTCGGGATGGATCTGGATAACGAGATTGGCGGCGATATCTTCACTCTGCCTACCAGCAAGGGCTTACCCTACGGCAATAACACGGGGACGGTCGGGGCGAATGTCAGCTTCGTGCCGGGCAAGGGGACATCAGTGACCCCGTTTGATTACGAAGTGCAATTTAGCAGCGCTACCGGTTATGAGGTGTTCTCGCTGGACAAGTCTGGCAATCGTACCTTGATCACTGCGGGGGCTACCCCACCAACAACCTTTGAGCTGACTGGGCACGGGATCTCGATCGATCTCACCGGCACGCCGGCTGCGGGTGACAAACTGTTGCTGCAACCGACCAAAAGTGCGGCCGCCGGTCTGGGTCAGCTGATCACCCGACCGGAAGATTTGGCCCTGGCTTCTCCGCTTAAAGCGGAAAAGACCACCAATAATGGCGGCGGGGCTGATATCAAACTGGGTGGCGTATTCAATACCGGTGCTGGGTCAGGTTTTGGTACCAATAGTCTGAGCCCGACAGCGCCCCAAGTGGTCAAAATTGATGCCAGTGGTAACTATCAGGTTTTCCAAGCCGATGGTACTACCTTGATAGGCACGGCCCCTGCGAGCAGCAAAGGGCAAAACCTGATGTCTGCGATCGTCAACCCTTTCCCCGCCGGAGCCGCAGTCTATGCCAACCCGAAACAGGCCCCCGGCTACGAGTTCAGCATCACCGGCACGGTGGATGCCGGTGACAGCTTCAAGCTCAGTTACAATAGCAATGGCTTTGCCGATAACAGCAATGGCCTGGTTCTGGCCGAGCTGCAAAACAAGGATCTGGTGCGCAAGAGCACCAATGGCGGGACGACCAACGACAAGATGACCTTCAATCAGGCCTATTCCGGGTTGGTGATGGAAGTGGGTAACAATACCAGTCAGGCAAAAACGCTGCTCAAGGCCAATGAGTCCAAGCTTATCCAGAGCACCGGCATCTTTGAAAGCGTGTCAGGGGTCAATCTGGAGGAGGAAGCTGCCAATCTGATCCGCTTCCAGCAATCCTATGCGGCATCGGCGCAAATCGTCAGCACGGCCAAAACCATTTTCGATACACTGCTCTCTTCCGTGAGGTAACGTCATGCGCATCACCACCAACATGATCTACGACCGGAATTTATATTCCCTCAACAGTGCCAACGAGCGGTTGAATACTGCCTATCAACAACTGCAAACCGGCAATAAATTTCAGACAGCTGGAGAAGATCCCGCAGGGATGAGTCAGAAGATGGCACTGACCAAGGAGATTGACCTGTTCAAGCAGTACAGTGTCAATGGCAGCTTGCTGGAAAACAGCCTGGGGCATGAAGAGACAGTATTGGATTCTCTTAATACGGCGATGCTCAGTGCCCAGACCCTGATCCAGAAGTCAAATAATGGCGCTATCAGCATGGATGATCGCAAGGCCATCGCCAGCGAGCTTGAAGGGTTGCAGCAGCAGATGTTCGACCTGATGAATAGCAAAAACTCATCGGGTGAATTTATATTTGGTGGCAATCAGAGCAAGACCCAGCCATATATAAAAGACGTCAACGGAAAATATATTTATCAGGGTGATCCAGGTCAGCGAAATATTCAGGTCTCACCCACAGTACAAATCGCTGCCAATGATTCCGGGCAGGATCTGTTTGAAATCGTGGCGACCAGAAGAACCGCCAGTGCAACCACCGCAAATATCAAGGTCGGGATAGGCGATCAGGGTAACTTTGATAATTTCTATAAGTCCAATTATAACTCGGCACTGCCCAGCAACACTTATACCGTCTCAACCACCATAGGTCCGCCTGATACTTATGATATCAAGGATGCCGGTGGTACTACCCTGCAAACGGGTAACTACACTGCTGGCACCAAGATCCCTTTCAATGGGTTGGAATTGACTGTCAGCTCGCCAGTGGGCAATACAGAGCAGTTTGATCTTAATCCACCTAAGAATGACAACATATTGAATGGTATGTCGGATTTTATTACGGCTCTGCGAGATCCGGCTATTTCTGCCGAGACCTTCGAGCAGAAAATTGCCGATGCCACCGTTCATATGAAAAATGCCCGCCTGAATATTGACCATGGGTTGGGTGAGTTGGGCGGCCGGATGAACAGCCTGGAACAGGCTATGGGCTCCAATGAGGGATTGAGTACCCTCAACGCCGAGGCGAGAGCCAAGGTGTCGGAAGCGGATCTCTATGAAGTGATTTCCGCTCTGTCAAAAGAGGATGCGGCATTGAGTGCCTCGCAACTCTCTTTCAGCAAAATAAGCCGTCTGACGCTATTTGATTATATTCGCTAATTAAAGAAGGGGCCCTTTGGGGCCTTTTCTTTTATCACGGTTCTGTAAATTGGTTCCGTGTCATCTCCTGCCAATTGTAACAAGCTGTTGCCGTTGCCCATTTAATGGGAGCTGCGGGGTTGACCTCCCTGCGGGATTGGATAATCATGCCGCCCGCACAACAGAGGGTTGTGCGAATTATTTGCAGCATCTCGTTAGGCGAGGCTCCTGTATAAACACAGGCCACTGATCTCACGACGTCCAGAGACGCCCAAGATCAGGACAGTTTTCATCGGATTAAGGTGTAAACCCAAGTGGCTTCCGGCATGCCGGATACGTTATACAGTGCTAAAGCTGGTACGTGGGGATGATGACACGCCGAACGGCGTCATTTCCTGCCTATTACTCGTCAATCAAATTGCTGTTTTCTTGTCGTTGCCTCCGGCTATTTACGGAGGCATTCAGGCTCGCCTGAAATCACATGAGGATATCTGTGATGAAGAAAACACATACCATTCTTAACCGTCACCAACTGCTCGATCTGGCCGCCCTGCAGGGTTGGCTGGAACATAATCTGGATCCGGTTCAGCGCGCCGATCAACTGCTGACCCTCCGTCCGGAAGAGCTCAACTGCATCTTTGATACCCTGCCAATCCCGCAAGGGGCCGAACTGCTCGGCTCACTCTCGGCCGAGAGTGCCGGGCGCCTGTTGCAGCGGCTCCATGGCAGCATCGTCAGCGTGTTGCAGGAGGCCATTCCCCGCCGTGATATGGTCGCCATCCTGCGCAAACTGGGTCGTCAGGATCGCACCATGTTGCTGGCTCGCTTCCCGACCCAGGCGCAGGCCATGTATTACTCCCTGCTGGATTGGCCCACCGAGTCGGTGGGGGCCAACATGCGCCACGAATATCTGGCGGTGCGGGAGGAGGACACGGTCGGTCACGCCAAACAGCTGATCCACGATGCCTGGGACAATGCCCAGCTGTTTCGCCATATCTATGTGGTCAACGGGGATGGTCGTCTGCAAGGGAGCCTCTCCCTCAAGACCTTGCTGATCGCTGACCCGCTGGCCAGCGTCGCGACTCTGATGGATCGGGAGACGGTGCGGATCAATGCCCGTGCGGATCAGGAGCTGGCAGCGCGCCTGCTCATCGACCGCGACCTGTCGGTATTGCCGGTCGAGGATCAGGGGCGACTGGTCGGTATTTTCCACGTCGATGATGCGGCGGATATTCTGGAGCTCGAATCCACCGAGGATGCCGAGATGCAGGGTGGCTCCTCGCCACTCGATACTCCTTATCTGCAGGCGACCCCCTGGCAGCTGTGGCGCAAACGGGTGGGCTGGCTGCTTATCCTGTTTGTGGCGGAAGCTTACACCGGCACCGTGTTGCGGGCATTCGAGGAGCAGCTGGAGGCGGCCATTGCGCTGGCCTTCTTCATTCCGCTCCTGATCGGTACTGGCGGTAACAGCGGCACCCAGATCACCACCACCATAGTACGTGCCATGGCGGTCGGGGAGGTGAGCCTGCGCAATCTCGGCACAGTGCTGAAAAAGGAGCTCTCCACCGGTCTGCTCATCTCGGGGGCCATTGCCATGGCGGCCTGGGTGCGGGCATGGAGCCTTGGCGTCGGTCCACAGATTGGCATGGTGGTGACCTTTACCATCATCGCTATCGTGCTCTGGAGTGCCACAGTCGCGTCCATTATTCCCATGGTGCTGCGCCGTTTCCGCATCGATCCGGCGGTGGTCTCTGCGCCATTCATCGCGACGCTGGTGGATGGTACCGGCCTTATCATCTACTTCGAGATGGCCAAGTGGTTGTTGCCTGAGTTGCAATAATCGGGAGATTGAGATGAAAAAGGCAGCCATTGGGCTGCCTTTTGCATTTATCGCTCCGGTTTAGCCGAGCTGGAACAACAGTGGCCAGCCCTGCTCCTGGCAATAACGATGCTCCTTCTCCAGATTCTGCATCAGGAGACGGTTCTCCTCGCACCAGTCGATCGGCAGGGTCACGACCAGCTGATCCCCTTGCACTGCGACTTTCCACTCGGGCAGCAGGTTGTCCTGCCGCTTGTGGTGAGCGGCGACTGCGAGGCGCAGGATGCGGATGCAGCGCAGCACCGTCTGCATGTCGTGGTTGGGCAGGGGAGGCAGCTCGGAGAGCTTGAGCCCCTTGCGCTGAAAGCGTACCAGCGCGGCCAGCAGTGCCTGATCGTCCTGGTTGAAGCCGGGCAGGTCGGTGTGTTGCAGGATATAGGCTGAGTGGCGGTGAATGCCGCTGTAGTTGATGGCAAGGCCAATTTCGTGCAGCCGCGCCGCCCAGCCGAGGATGGCGCGATAGGGCTCTATCTCCATCTGCCAGGGCTCTTGCAGGGCATCAAACAGCGTCAGCACGCTCTGCTCCACCCGGGCTGCTTGTTTGCGGTCCATCCGGTAGTGGGTACCGAGCGCCTGTGCCGTCCGTTCGCGAATATCGTGGTGCTGCAAGCGCTCCTCGAATTCATAAAGCAACCCTTCGCGCAGAGCACCGTCGGAGTAGTCGAGCCGCTCGATGGGCAGCGAGGTAAACAGGCCAAGCAGGATGGCGACCGCAGCGGCAAACACCTCCTGACGCTCCTCGGTAAGCCCTACCAGTTTGAGGTTATCCACTCGCTTGCGCTCAATCATCAGCGCCTTGAGCCGCTCCAGCCCCTCCAGCGTAATGCTGCCGTCAGTCAGCCCTTCGCCTTGCAGTACATCCCGTACCGTACGAATGGAGCCTGAGCTGCCAAGGCAGCTCTGCCAGCCCAGCTTGCGGTATTGGTTGACGATGGGGGCGAGCTGGTGCTGCGCCTCCAGCACGGCATTGGTGAAGTGCTTGTCGCTCAGCTTGCCGCTGGCGAAGAAGCTTTGGGTAAAGCTGACGCAGCCCATCTTGCGACTGGTGAGGGCCTTGTGTTCAAACCCTTCACCGATGATGAGTTCGGTGCTGCCGCCGCCGATATCGATGACCAGTACCTGACCCTCGATATGCTGGGTATGGGCAACCCCCTGATAGATGAGCCGTGCTTCTTCCTGCCCGCTGATGATCTCGATGGGGTGGTTGAGCACCTTGGCTGCTTCACTCACAAATTCGCGGGCGTTGCTGGCGCGGCGCAGGGTATAGGTACCTGCAATGCGGATCTGATCCGGTTTGATATTGGTGAGGCGCTCGGCAAACAGCGACAGACAGGCGAGGCCGCGTTCCATCGCCTCCGGGCTCATTCGTTTCTGCTCATCCATTCCTTCCGCCAGGCGCACCCGCTCCTTGATGCGATCGACGATGCGAAAACGCCCTTCGCTCAGATGGGCGATCACCATATGAAAACTGTTGGAGCCGAGATCCACGGCGGCATAGAGACTATTGTCCATTGTTTGACTCGATACGTTTGAGATAGTCGTAAATCGCCACCTGAGAGCGGATCTTGCGGCGGTTGCCCCGCTTCACATATTCGTTCTGCTGGTCGGCATCAATGACCCGCGCCTTGCAGGTATCACTCAGTTGTAGTTCGAGAATGTCCATGATGCGCTGCTTGAGCCGCTCATCATAAATGGGGGTGCCCACCTCAATACGGCCGTCGATATTGCGGCTCATCCAGTCGGCGCTGGAGATATAGAGCTGGGGGTTGCCCTTGTTGTGGAACACCATCACCCGCGGGTGCTCGAGGAAGCGGTCGATGATGCTGATCACCTTGATGTTGTCACTGAGGCCCGGTACGCCCGGACGCAGGGCGCACATGCCACGGATGATCATCTGGATCGGCACTCCCGCCTGGCCGGCGGCATAGAGGCGGTTGATGAGATCCTTGTCCACCAGATTGTTGATCTTGAGGATGATACCGCTCGGCTGGCCCGCCTTGGCGTTGGAGAGCTCGTTGTCGATGAGGCGATAGAGCTGACGGCGGCTGTTGATGGGGGAGACCAGCAGGTGGTTGAATTTGTAACGCTTATAGGGGTACTCGATGTATTCAAACACCCCTTCCACTTCGGCGGTGATATCCGGATTGCGGGTCAGCAGCGAGAAGTCGGTGTAGATCTTGGCGGTCTTCTCGTTGAAGTTGCCGGTGCCGATATGGGCGTAGCGCACCGCCTCGCCATTTTCGTGGCGGGTGATGAGGCAGAGCTTGGAGTGGATCTTGAGGCTCGGCACCCCGAACACCACCTTGACCCCGGCATCGGTAAGGATATTGGCCCAGTCGATGTTGGCCGCTTCGTCGAAACGGGCGCGCAGCTCGACCACCACGGTCACCTTCTTGCCGTTGTTGGCGGCATCGATAAGGGAGTGGATGATCCGCGACTTCTTGGCGACCCGGTAGATATTGATGCGAATGGCGCTCACCGCCGGATCGAACGCCGCCTGGCGCACCAGCTCAGTGAAGTGGTGGAACTTGTGATACGGGTAGTAGAGCAGGATATCCTGCTTGGTAATCGCATCGAAGGCGTTGACGAAGCCGTCAAAATCGCGGCAATCGAGGGCCGGCAACTTGGGGTTTTCCAGATAGTCACGGCCCACGTTGGGGAAGCCAATGAAATCCTTGAAGTTGTGATAGCGCCCGCCCGGCATGATGGCGTCGTAGGAGCTGATCTGCAGCTTGAGCTTGAGGAAGCTTATCATGGCAGCGGGCATCTCCCGCTCGTAGACGAAGCGCACCGGCATGGCGGTGAGGCGCTGCTTCAAGCCGTCACTCATCTTGTCCACCAGGCTCAAGTCCAGCTGGTCGGAGAGATCATATTCGGCATCCCGGGTCAGCTTCACCGCATAGGCGGCAATCTCGTCGTAGTCGAAGAAGCCCTTGAAGATCTCGTCGAGACAGAAGCGGATGACGTTATCCAGAATGATGATCTGCTTCTTGCGGCGGGTCCCTTCCGGTGGCAGCTGGAAGAAGCGGGGCAGGTCGTCGGTCGGCACTTCCACCAGGGCGTACTGGATCACCTGACCGTTCTTCTTCATCTCGATGGCCAGATAGGTGTACTCATCCTTGAGGAATTTGACCGGATTGACCTCTTTGTTGAGCAGGATCGGGATTATGTGACGCAGCACCTTCTCCTTGAAGAAGACCCGCAGCCACTTCTGAATGGCATCGGAGAGCTGGTTCTCGTTGACCAGGAAGATGTTGTGGCGAGCCAGCGCAATCAACAGTTCCTTATAGGTGTTGTCGAACGCTTCACCGAGCGCCATCACTTTTTGCTGGATGGCGCGCAGCAGCACTTTCGCTTCATCGTCGCCACCATGTACTTCATTGATGAGGATGCGGCGCTTGACGTCCGATACCCGTACCTTGAAGAACTCATCCTGGTTGGAGGAGAAGATCCCCAGAAAACGAACCCGCTCGATGAGGGGCACCGTCTTGTCCATTGCCTCTTGCAACACCCGTTCATTGAATGAGAGCCAGCTCAGCTCTTTCTCTTCATACTGCTTGTCGGTGCTCATCTTGTGCCTCTGTTTCAGGTCGCGTCTGCGCGGCAGTTATGGCGTTAATATATGACAAATAAATGACAGTATTGTTACTGCTCGCTGAACGCTTCGTCGATGTCGACCACCAGATCGTCGGAGAGGGATTCCAGCGCGGTGATAAGCGTATCCATCGCGAGCCCGTCGGGCAGGGCAACCAGCGCATGGGCATAGAAGAGCGGGGCGCCGGAGTGGGGAGCCGGTTCACAGCCGGTGGTGAGATCGGCCACGTTGATCTCGAGCTGGCGCAGGATGCTGGCTACTTCATGGACGATACCGGGGCGGTCGTTGCCGGTCACTGTCATCATGACTTGATGGGCTGGCTCGGCGGTAGGTGTCCCTTCGGCAAAGCTGATGGTCAGACCCGGTAGCAGGGCCAGTGCTTCGCACAGGCTCCGATAGTGCTCATCGGGGACAGAGACATGGAGGATACCGGCAAACTGTCCCGCCAGTTCGCTCATGGCGCTGCCCAGCCAGTTGCCCTGCTCGCGGCTGATGACTGCAGCCAGACTCTCGACGATCCCGGGTTTGTCTGCACCGATCACGGTGACCACCAATTGCTTTTGCATCCTGCTCTCCTTGAAATGGGATTTTTTGCTCTATCCCTATTGTGCCTGCTGGGGCTGGTCATATGAACCCCCGCCTGCTGACAAATAGATAAAAAGACGGGACTTTTCACTTTCTATACACGGGTCTGCTGCCTTGCTCCGTGGCGGCTGTGGTAAAGTGATTCCCCTTTCGTGTCGTGAACTGGATCGTGCTCTCATGAATACCCTTGTCCTATCGGGATTGTTGTTGCTGGCGCTGCTTGTGCTGGCGATCTTCTGGAGCAGAGGCAGACAGCAAAAGCGCCTGCCCTATGATATGCAGGAGACCCTGTTCAGTCCCGCCGAGCGATCCTTCCTCGGGGTGCTGGATCTGGCGGTGGGTGACAAGGCCCGGGTCTTTGCCAAGGTGCGGGTGGCCGATGTGCTGACGCCGCAGGCCGGGATCGGCAAAAGCAAATGGCAGCAGTACTTCAACAAGATCAGCGCCAAGCATTTCGACTATCTGCTTTGCCACCCCGCGGATCTCTCCTTTATCTGCGCCATCGAACTCGATGACAGCTCCCATCGTCACCAGAAGCGCAAGGCGCGGGATCTCTTTCTGAAAACCGCCTGCGACAGCGCCGGTCTGCCGTTGCTGCAGATCCCGGCAAGTGCCAGCTATCTGGTGGAAGAGCTGCGCGAACAGATCCTGCCGCTGCTGGTCAAAACCAGCGAACCGTTGATCGACGATCTGCCGCACGGGGCGCGCCGCGAGCCGACGTTCAACCCTCTGCTGCTGGACGGCGTGGATGTCGGTGCCGGGATGCGTGGCCGCACTGCCCATGCCGAGGCTATCTCGCCTGCGTCGCTCCACGAGCCCGCCATCCAGGCCAAGGGGATGGTGGAGGCGCCACAGAGTGAGGGGGAGCTGGTCGATGGCTTGTTCGCCGATGTAGAGGATGACGAGGAGCATGAAGTACACCACTGCCCCCGCTGCGATGCGCCGCTGGTGGAGCGGGAGGCGAAAAAAGGCCCCCACGCCGGTCGACTCTTTCTGGCTTGCAGCCGTTTTCCCGAGTGTCGTTACGCGGCGCCGCACCACCATAATCGCCACTGAATGCGCTTCACCGTGTTGCATGCTGCCCTCTGACGAGGGCAGTTTTCTTTCCGCTATTGGCTGCGTTTGTTAACGGCGCCAATGCAGAAAATTCCTCGGCAAAATTTATCTAATCTCTCGTTTCTGTCGATACACTTAGCCTGAATACGACAATTTTTGACAATGTGTCGGAATTTTGGCACTTTGTGTGCCAGCAAAAAGACAGTCGGTAGCTGTTTTATCATTAAATAAAACAATAAGTTAGTTCAGGACATCGCGAGGAATGGATATGGTGGAGATGGGCGTGTTGATTGTTGATGCCGATGCGCAGCGGCGCCAACAGTTGGGAACCGTGCTCTCGTTTATGGGGATCCCGTGGCAGGAGGTGGCACAAAGCGATCTGGATGTGGCCATCGAATCCTCCGGTCCGCTGCAAGGGGTGCTGGTGGGTGAGCTGACCGACCGTCCCTTTTCAGAGCTGCTGGCCGCTTTCCCCCGTACTCCCTTCCTCTCGCTGGTTGAGGCCGATCTGCCCAACAGCAACTTTATCGGGGTCGCGCTCTCGCCCTTTACCTATGAATCCCTCACCCGTCATCTGCACTTCTGTCAGGCGTTCGTCTCCTTGCATCCCCGTCAGCAGACCCATGACAAGGGGCAGGCCCTGCTGCGCTTGCTGGTGGGCAAAGGGAAGGGGATCCAGGAGGTACGCCGCCTCATCAGCCAAGTGGCCGAGACCGATGCCAACGTGCTGATCCTCGGGGAGTCTGGTACCGGTAAAGAGGTGGTGGCTCGCGCTATCCACGAACTCTCTTCCCGAAGCCAAGGCCCCTTCGTGCCCATCAACTGCGGCGCTATTCCGGCCGAATTGCTGGAGAGTGAACTGTTTGGCCACGAGAAGGGGGCGTTTACCGGCGCCATCGCGGCCCGTCGCGGTCGCTTCGAGCTGGCGCAGGGGGGCACCCTGTTTCTCGACGAGATCGGCGACATGCCGATGCCGATGCAGGTCAAACTACTGCGGGTATTGCAGGAGCGGCTGTTCGACCGGGTCGGTGGCGGCAAACCCATTCAGGCCGATGTGCGCATCATAGCGGCTACCCACCGGGATCTGGAGGCGATGATCCGCACTCAGGGTTTCCGTGAAGATCTCTACTACCGCCTCAACGTCTTCCCCATTGAGACGCCGCCGCTGCGGGATCGTATCGACGACATTCCGCTGCTGCTGCAGGAGCTGCTCAACCGCCATGCCGAGCAGCACCATGGCTTTATCCGGCTGACCCAGCGTGCGCTGGAGTCGCTGATGCAGTACCCCTGGCCCGGCAACGTGCGCGAGCTCTCCAACCTGCTGGAGCGGCTGCTGATCCTCTACCCGCACCAGATCGTCGATGTGGCCGATCTGCCGAGCCGTTATCGTCTGCTGCCGAGCGAGCCGCGGGATGAGCGGCTGACCGAGATGGATGAGCGGGATGCGCTGGCGGCGGTGTTTCAGGATCCGCCCGAGCTGGATCACTCCCTCGCCTCGGCTCGCACCATGCAGCTGCCGGAGGAGGGGGTCAACCTCAAAGAGATGCTGGCCGACCTTGAAGTGGAGCTGATCCGTCAGGCGCTGGAGTCTCAGGACGGGGTGGTCGCCCGCGCCGCCGATCTGCTCGGCATGCGCCGTACCACCCTGGTGGAGAAGATGAAAAAGTACGGGATGAGCAAGGACGTCTGAGGGTCAAAGCCTTGACGCCAATGCGCAATTCATTGTTTTAATTGAAATAATTTAGTGGCATGGAAATTGAATAACCTGACCCAATAGCCAGTTTGAGGTCAGGTTTATGACAATCCAGCAGCAGGACATGCCACTCCAGTCCCACGAAGTGAGCCAGCTCTATGCCATCTTCAAGGCGCTCCCCACCGGGGTGTTGCTGCTTGACGGGGCAGGGGTGGTCACCCGCGCGAATCCGGCGGCCATCTCCTTGCTGGGGGAGCCGTTGGAAGGGGAGCTCTGGCGCCACATCATTGCCCGCTGCTTTGAGCCGCGGGAGGATGATGGCCACGAGATCTCCTTGCGCGACGGGCGCCGGGTGCAGCTCTCGACCCAACCGCTGCCGGATCAGCCCGGTCAGCTGGTCTTTATCAATGACCTGACCGAAACCCGTAAACTGCAAGACCGCATCAACCACATGAAGCGGCTGTCGGCGCTGGGCAATATGGCGGCCTCGCTCGCCCACCAGATCCGCACGCCGCTCTCCGCTGCCATGCTCTATGCCGCCAATCTGGCCAACCGCACCCTCAAGCCGGAATCTCGCACTCAGTTTCAGCAAAAGCTGATGGCCCGTTTGCAGGATCTTGAGAAGCAGATCAACGACATCCTGCTGTTCGCCCGCAATGGCGACAATCAGGTGGTCACCCCCATCTCGGTACAAGGGCTGCTGGCCGAAGTGCAGGCAGGAGCCGAGGCCTTCTGCCAGCAGCAGGGCTGCGAGCTGCACATGGAGGCGCCGGAGCCCGATCTCTGTCTGCTGGCCAACAGCAGTGCGCTGGCGGGGGCCATCAACAACCTGATTGCCAATGCCCAGCAGGCAGGGGCTACGTCACTCTTGGTCAGCGCGGTGCGCAGCGGTGCCCGGGTGGAGATGCGGGTCATCGATAATGGCAAGGGGATCCCTTCCCATCAGCTCGGTCAGGTATTCGAACCCTTCTTTACCACTCGCTCCCAGGGCACAGGTCTCGGGTTGGCGGTGGTGCAATCTGTAGTGCGTGCCCATCAGGGGGAGGTCGGTGTGGCCTCGGTTCCCGGTGAAGGCACCTGCTTTACTCTGTCGTTCCCCCTGCACCAGCAACCGGTGCAGCTTGGAGGTGTAGCATGACACAGGCCAGGATCCTGGTAGTTGAAGATGACAATGGCCTGCGCGAAGCGCTGGTGGACACCCTGTTACTGGGGGGTTATGAGTGCCGTGAAGCGGAAAGCGGCGAGCGGGCTCTGCTGGCCCTCTCCCGTCAGCCATTTGACATGGTGATCTCCGATATCCAGATGGGGGGGATGGACGGTCTCACCCTGCTGGCCACCATCCGCCAGCAATATCCGCAGATCCCTGTGCTGCTGATGACCGCCTACGCCAATATCGACGGCGCGGTGCGCGCCATGCGTGAAGGGGCCATCGACTATCTGGCCAAGCCATTTTCGCCGGAGGTGCTGCTCAATCAGGTCAGTCGTTATGTGCCCGCTCAGAAGGTGGAGAAGCGCGCCGTGGTCTACGGGGATCCCAAAACTGCCGAGCTGTTCCAGCTGGCGACCCGGGTGGCCAGAAGCGAAGCGACCGTGATGGTGACCGGCCCGAGCGGGACGGGGAAAGAGGTGCTGGCCCGTTACATTCACGATAACTCCAGCCGCGCCGAGCAGCCCTTCGTCGCCATCAACTGCGCCGCCATTCCGGAAAACATGCTGGAGGCGACCCTGTTTGGCTACGAAAAGGGGGCTTTCACCGGTGCGGTACAGGGGTGCCCGGGCAAGTTCGAACAAGCGCAGGGAGGCACCCTGCTGCTTGACGAGATCACCGAGATGGATCAGGGGCTGCAAGCCAAATTGCTGCGGGTGTTGCAGGAGAAAGAGGTGGAGCGGCTCGGCAGTCGCAAGATGATCCCGCTGGATGTGCGGGTCATCGCTACCAGCAACCGGGATTTGAAAAAAGCGGTGCAGGATGGTCTGTTCCGCGAAGATCTCTACTATCGCCTCAACGTCTTTCCGCTGCGCTGGTCTGCCCTCTGTGAGCGGCCTGGGGATATTCTGCCGCTGGCGGAACATCTGCTGGCGCTTCATGCCAGTCAGCAGGGGTTACCGACACCACAGTTGACGGATGCCTCGCGGGAGCGACTGCTGGCCCACCCCTGGCCTGGCAACGTGCGGGAGCTGGACAACGTGGTACAGCGTGCCCTGATCCTCAGCCCCGACGGGGTCATTGATTGTGACCACCTCATTCTGGAGGAGCTGGACGAGCAGGAGATGGAGTTTGTCAGCGTCGAGCGCAGCTATGGCGGCGATCGCCTCGGCAGCGAACTCAAGCAGCAGGAGCACCAGATCATCCTCGACACCCTGCAAGATTGTAACGGCAGCCGCAAGGCGGTGGCCGACCGACTCGGCATCAGCCCGCGCACTCTGCGCTACAAGCTGGCCCAGATGCGGGAGGCGGGGATCGACCTGCCAGCCTGAGGCATGTGGGAAACCGTACTGTGTGGGGGCTGTCATGGTCTTGACGGCCCGGCTCGATTATCATGGGGCCCTTGGCGCTTTGAGCCTGGGCCCTGTTTTTATTGGTAAAGCAGGGGACCGAGCCTTAATAAGGGACCCCTATGATCTCTCATCGAAAACTCGAAACCGTACTGAACCATCTGCTCGAACCGCACGCCATCAAGGATTACTGCCCCAACGGCTTGCAAGTGGAGGGGCGCGAACGTATTCGCAAGATAGTTACCGGTGTCACCGCCAGTCAGGCGCTCATCGACGCGGCGGTGGCTGCCGAGGCCGATGCCATTCTGGTCCATCATGGCTACTTCTGGAGCGGTGAACCGGCCCAGATCACCGGCATGAAGCAGCGTCGGCTCAAGACCCTGCTGACCCACGATATCAACCTGTTTGCCTACCATTTACCGCTGGATGTCCATCCCGAGGTGGGTAACAACGCCCAGCTCGCCAAGCTGCTCGACATCAAGGTGCGTCGTGGTCTGGAGCCGTGGAACAGCAAGAGCGTCGCCATGGTGGGCAAGCTGGAAGAGCCGATGAGCGGCCGCGATTTTGCCAAACTGATTGCCGAGCGTCTCGGTCGTGAGCCGCTCCACTGTGGCGACAGCGGCCCCGAGCTTATCCGTTCCGTGGCCTGGTGCACCGGCGGCGGTCAGAGTTACATCAATCTGGCGGCGGAGCAGGGCATCGATGCCTTTATCTCCGGTGAAGCCTCAGAGCAGACCATTCACACCGCCCGCGAGATGGGGATGCACTTCTACGCCGCGGGCCATCACGCCACCGAGCGTTACGGCGTCAAGGCGCTGGGGGAGTGGCTGGCGACCGTGCATGGGCTGGATGTGACCTTTATCGATATCGACAATCCGGTGTAGGGTCGCTTGGCCGAGTAATCCGACCTAACCGCTGCCATCGTGCGGTAGGTAGAAATGACAAGGGAGGCCTAAGCCTCCCTTGTTGTATCTGACATGCAGTTGTTAGCTGTTACTCGCAGGCGTAACCCGCGGGGCCCAGCAGGGCGCCATCCAGTTGCACGGCGCCATCTATCATCTGCAGCCTGCCTTCGCAGAACCAGCGCACCACCAGCGGGTAGATGCTGTGCTCCTGCGCCTGTACCCGTGCCGCTACCTCCTCCGCCGTGTCCCCTTCAAAGATGGGCACGCGGGCCTGCAGAATAACCGGGCCACCATCCAGCTCTTCGGTGACAAAGTGGACGCTGGCGCCGTGTTCACTGTCACCGGCATCTATGGCGCGCTGGTGGGTGTGCAGGCCCTGATACTTGGGCAGCAGGGAGGGGTGGATATTGAGCATTCTGCCGGCGAAATGGCGCACCAGATCGCCGCTCAATATCCGCATAAACCCGGCCAGCACCACCAGATCCGGTTGATAGTCTGCCATCAGCGCCAGCAGGGCGGCGTCATACTCCTCTCGGCTGGCAAACTGCTGCTGGGCCAGAATGAAGGTCGCCACGCCTGCTTCTTTGGCGCGAACCAGGCCATAGGCATCGGCCTTGTTGCTGATGACGCCAACCACCTGACCTGCAATCTTGCCGCTGGCGCAGTGGTCGAGGATCGCCTGCAGGTTGCTGCCGCTGCCGGAGATTAGGACGAGGATCCGCATCATTTGATGACGACCTGCTCCTCACCGTCTGCTGCCTTGGCGATATGACCAATGTGCCATGCGTTCTCGCCTTCCGCCTTGAGCAGGGTCAGCGCCTTCTCCAGCTGGTTGGCGGGCAGGGCGATGATCATGCCGACGCCGCAGTTGAAGGTGCGATACATCTCATGACGGGTGACGTTACCAGCCTGCTGCAGCCAGCTGAACACTGCCGGCCACTGCCAGCTCTGCTCATCGATCACCGCTTGGGTGTTGGCGGGCAGGACACGGGGGATGTTCTCCCAGAAGCCACCGCCGGTGATGTGGGAGAGGGCGTGGATCTCGCACTCCTTGATGAGCTTGAGCACAGGTTTCACATAGATACGGGTCGGCTCCAGCAAGGCATCTGCGAGGGTGCGGTCACCCAGCGGCTGATGCACGTCGGCTTTGGAGACTTCCAGAATTTTACGGATCAGGGAGAAGCCGTTGGAGTGAGGGCCGCTGGCGGCCAGGGCGATCAGGGCATCCCCTTCACCGACCTTGCTGCCGTCGATGATGTCGCTCTTCTCCACCACACCGACGCAGAAACCGGCGATGTCGTAGTCTTCCCCTTCATACATGCCCGGCATCTCGGCGGTCTCGCCGCCCACCAGGGCACAGCCTGACTGCTCGCAACCGGCACCGATCCCGGTGACCACCGCTGCCGCGGTGTCCACATCCAGCTTGCCGGTTGCATAGTAGTCGAGGAAGAACAGCGGCTCGGCGCCCTGTACGATCAGGTCATTGACGCACATGGCCACCAAATCGATGCCCACGGTGTCGTGCTTCTTCAGGTCGATGGCCAGCCGCAGCTTGGTGCCCACACCATCGGTACCGGAGACCAGTACCGGCTCCTTGTAGCCCGCAGGGATTTGACACAAGGCCCCAAAGCCGCCAAGACCACCAAGGACTTCAGGACGACGAGTGCGCTTTGACACGCCCTTGATACGTTCAACCAGTGCATTGCCGGCATCGATATCTACGCCAGCATCCTTGTAGCTCAGTGAGGTTTTGTCAGTCACGAGTATTCCCCGTCATGTAAAGAAGTGGAGGGTAAAATTCGGGGCGTATTCTAACAGTGGCGGTGAAAAACCAGAAAGGAAATCGTTTGCGCGTTTTTGCGCGGAAATGCTCTACAAGCGGTGGCTTTTGTTGTATGATTCTGCGATTTTTTTGCGGCAGGTTAGAGGAGATAATAATGAAAGTCGTTGAAGTCAAACACCCCCTGGTCAAACACAAGATCGGTCTGATGCGTGAAGGCGATATCAGCACCAAGCGTTTCCGTGAACTGGCCAAAGAAGTGGGCAGTTTGTTGACCTATGAAGCGACCTCTGACTTCGAAACCGAGAAGGTTATCATCGATGGCTGGAATGGGCCAGTAGAAGTTGACCAGATCAAAGGCAAGAAGGTAACCGTCGTACCCATCCTGCGTGCCGGCCTTGGCATGATGGATGGCGTGCTGGAGCACATGCCGAGCGCCCGCGTCAGCGTGGTCGGTATCTACCGCGATGAAGAGACCCTGCAACCGGTTCCCTATTTCGAGAAGATCGTCAGCAACATCGAAGAGCGTCTGGCGCTGGTCATCGATCCGATGCTGGCCACCGGTGGTTCCATGATTGCCACTATCGATCTGCTGAAGAAGAAAGGCTGCCAATCCATCAAGGTGCTGGTACTGGTTGCCGCGCCGGAAGGGATCAAGGCGCTGGAAGCCGCTCACCCTGACGTAGAGCTCTACTGCGCTTCTGTCGACCAGGGGCTGAACGAGAAAGGCTACATCGTGCCGGGTCTGGGCGATGCCGGCGACAAGATCTTCGGTACCAAGTAAGTTGACACCTTAACCTGCTTCCCATGTGGAAGGGGTGATCGGAGCCGGCGCATCGCCGGCTCTGCTGTTTGTGGCCGCTTGTGCCAGCCTTGCCGCAGGATGCGCCTTGCCGCTACCATAAGCACACTCTCCCATTTCGAGACTCTGTTCATGTTCAAACGTGTTGTGACCGCCCTCTGCTGCGGCTTGTCATTCATGGCCTCGGCCGCTCAGGTGACCGACCTCTATCAGGGCAAGGCCCCGACCAGTGGTGACATGGTGGCCGCTCAAGGGCAGGCTCTCGGTCAGGTGCTGATCAAGGTGACCGGCAAGCGCGACATCCTCACCCAACCTGTGGTGGTCAAGGCGCTGGCGGCCCCGGGCGACTATGTCAAAAGCTATGGCTATCAGGATCAGGACTCCGTCAAGTATCTAAAAGCCGAGTTCAAGAGTGACAAGGTCAACAGCCTGGTCTCCGAGAGCCAGTTTGCCCTGCTTGGCCCGGCTCGTCCCCAGATGGCCATCTGGCTGGTGGTGGATCAGGGGGAGCGTCACCTGCTGGCGGATCAATCCAGCGATGGTTGGGCGCAAGCCTTGCGCGAGCAGGCCCAGACGCTGGGGCTACCCATCAGCATTCCGCTGATGGATCTCGATGACAACATGGCGGTCAGTGCCACCGACGTCTGGGGACGCTTTGCCGACCCGATTTTGCAGGCAAGCCAGCGCTATGGCGCCGAGATGGTGGTGTTGGGCAAGTTGACACCGGAAGGTGACAAATGGAGCATCGATTGGGGACTCTACGGCCCCAAAGCGGCCGGTGAAGTGACCGAGCTGACCCGTGGCAATAGCACCGGCACTCAGGCCGAAGTGGCGCAAGGGTTTGCTGATACCCTGGCGGCCTGGCTGGTGAAAAACTACGGTGCCCGTATCTCGGGTCCGGCAACCAGCCAGACCCTGGTGGTGGATGGCCTCTCCGAAGTGGACAGCATGATCGCCGTGCAGAAGATGCTGCAGGGGATGGCCAACGTCAGCAAGGTGGCGATCGGCAAGCTGGAGGGGGACCAGGTCACCTTCAACTTTACCCTGCAAGGGGATCAGGCCGAACTGGTGCGGGCGCTGCAGCTCGAGAGTCGTTTGCGCAAGGTTGACGATAATGGCAGCGGTTTGCGTTACCAATGGTCGCAGCCCTGATTTTATAAGGCTTTTGTAGACCGCCCGGCCTGTCCGAGCGGTTCTCTATCTGCCTTTGCGATGATACACTTAGCCACAAATGTCACAGTCAAAGCCCAACGAGTGAAGCAACCGGCCCAACTGTCTTTAGCCGTACAACTACCGGATGATGAAACCTTCGTCAGTTTTTATCCCGGCAACAATGCTCATCTGATCACCGCCCTCAAAAACGCGGCCATCGGTCAGGGATCGCCTTTCCTCTATTTCTGGGGAGCCAAGGGATCCGGACGCTCTCATCTGCTCCACGCCACCTGTGCCGAGGTCAACGCACGCGATGCGGCTGCGGCCTATCTCTCCCTCGATCAGTTTGAACAGCTTGATCCCAGCATGCTCGATGCTCTCGAAAGCCTGCCGCTGGTCTGTCTCGACAGCCTCGAGGCGATCGCCGGCAATGCCGTGTGGGAGCGGGCGCTGTTCGATTTCTACAACCGCTGGCGGGAGAAGGGGGAGGGGACGCTGGTGGTCACTGGCTGCAGCGCGCCGCGCAAACTGGGGCTGCAACTGCCGGATCTCGCCTCGCGCCTTGACTGGGGGGTGAGTTTCCATCTCGAAGAGCTGGATGATGAAGGCAAGCTCAGTGCCCTGCAGCTGCGTGCCGAGCTGCGGGGCTTCAAACTGCCCATCGATGTGGGCCGTTTCCTGCTCAACCGACTCTCCCGCGATATGCGCACTCTGCTTACCACCCTCAACCAGCTCGACAACGCCTCATTTCGCGCCAAGCGCAAGCTGACCATTCCCTTTGTCAAAGAGATCCTCGAGCTCTGATCCCTCTCGACTGTGTGCGGTTGTGCGTCTGACTTTCGTTTGAGTGGCAGATAAAAAGAAACCCCGGCATCAGGCCGGGGTTTTGCTATTTCAAGGCAGCTCTCTTATTAGTGGAACTGATCTTCTTCGGTGGAGCCGGTCAGGGCGGTGACCGAGGATTGGCCACCCTGAATCACGGTGGTCACCTTGTCGAAGTAACCGGTACCGACCTCCTGCTGGTGGGCCACGAAGGTGTAGCCACGGCTGGCGGCGGCAAATTCCGGCTCCTGCACCATCTCAACGTAGTGCTTCATCCCTTCGCCACGGGCGTACTGGTAGGCCAGTTCGTACATGTGGAACCACATGTTGTGGATACCCGCGAGGGTGATGAACTGGTACTTGTAGCCCATGTCGGAGAGCTCCTGCTGGAAGCGGGCGATGGTGGCATCGTCCAGATTCTTCTTCCAGTTGAAGCTCGGGGAGCAGTTGTAGGCCAGGATGCGATCCGGGAACTTGGCCTTGATTGCTTCGGCAAATTTACGCGCTTCGTCCAGATCCGGCTTGGCGGTTTCACACCACACCATGTCGGCGTAGGGGGCGTAAGCCAGACCGCGAGCGATGGCCTGATCGATACCGGCACGCACCTTGTAGAACCCTTCAGCAGTGCGCTCACCAGTCAGGAAGTCTGCATCGTACGGGTCGGCGTCGGTGGTCAGCAGGTCAGCGGCGTTGGCGTCGGTACGGGCGATCACCAGGGTGGTGGTGCCGCACACATCGGCTGCCAGACGGGCGGCAACCAGCTTCTGCACCGCTTCCTGAGTCGGTACCAGCACCTTGCCGCCCATATGACCGCACTTCTTGACGGAAGCGAGCTGATCCTCGAAGTGCACGCCGGCGGCGCCCGCTTCAATCATCCCCTTCATCAGTTCGAAGGCGTTCAGCACGCCGCCGAAACCGGCTTCCGCATCCGCCACGATGGGCAGGAAGTAGTCGATAAAGCCCTCATCCTGCGGTCCTACCTTGTTGGCCCACTGGATCTGGTCGGCACGGGCAAAGGAGTTGTTGATGCGCTCCACCACGGACGGTACGGAGTTGGCCGGGTAGAGGGACTGATCCGGATACATGGTGGAGGACAAGTTGTTGTCCGCCGCCACCTGCCAGCCGGAGAGGTAGATCGCCTCGATCCCCGCCTTGGCCTGCTGCACCGCCTGACCGCCGGTCAGGGCGCCGAGGCAGTTGACGTAGCCTTTCTTGGCGTCGCCGTGGATCAGACCCCACAGCTTGTCGGCTCCACGCTGGGCCAGGGTGTGCACCGGCTGCAAGCTGCCGCGCAGGTTCACCACATCTTCGGCGCTGTAGCCGCGTTTGATCCCTTTCCAGCGGGGGTTTTCCGCCCAGTCTTTCTCGATAGCCTGGATCTGTTGCTCACGGGTCAGTGCCATATCAGTTCCCTCTTTCATTGATTTCACGTTTCCATTGACTTGTTATTGGCGAGCCCCGCTGGGGGCCCGTGATTCAGAGCCGCTCGTAACCGGGCAGCGTCAGAAAATCGATCAGGGTATCGGCGCAGGTGATCTCTTCCATCAGTTCGCCTGCCTCGGCAAAGCGTCCTGCCTGCCAGCGCGCGGCGCCCACCTCGGCTTTGACCACCTCCAGCTCCTCGGCCAGCATCTGGCGGAACAGCTCTTTGGTCACCACCTTGCCGTTCGACAGGCTCTTGCCGTGGCGGATCCACTGCCAGATGGAGGTACGGGAGATCTCGGCGGTGGCGGCATCTTCCATCAGACCGTAGATGGGCACGCAACCGTTGCCGTTGATCCAGGCCTCCAGATATTGCAGGGCAACCCGGATATTGGTGCGCATCCCCGCCTCGGTGCGCTCGCCCTCACAGGGTGCCAGCAGGTCGGCGGCGGTGATGGGGGCATCCTGCTCGCGCAGCACGCCGATCTGGTTCTTGGCGCCAGCCTTAATGGTGGCGTTGAACACCGCCATGGCGGTATCAGCGAGGCCAGGGTGGGCGACCCAGGTACCGTCGTGGCCGTTGTTGGCTTCGCGCTCCTTGTCGGCCTTGACCTTGGCGAAGACCTGCTCGTTGGCGGCAGCGTCCTTGGCCGGAATAAAGGCGGCCATGCCACCCATCGCCAGCGCACCCCGCTTGTGACAGGTCTTGATCAGCAGCCGCGAGTAGGCGGAGAGGAACGGCTTGTCCATGGTCACCACCTGACGATCAGGCAGTACCCGATCCGGATGGTTCTTCAAGGTTTTGATATAGCTGAAGATGTAGTCCCAGCGGCCGCAGTTCAGCGCAACGATGTGATCCTTCATCTGATAGAGCAGCTCATCCATCTCGAATACGGCTGGCAGGGTTTCAATCAGCACGGTGGCCTTGATGGTGCCACGGGGCAGGCCGAACTTGTCCTCGGTCCAGGCGAACACTTCGCTCCACCAACGCCCTTCCAGATGGCTCTGCAGCTTGGGTACATAGAAGTAGGGGCCGGAGCCTTTGGCCAGCAGCGCCTGATAGTTGTGCAGGAAGTAGAGGGCAAAATCGAACAGGCCGCCTGGGATGGGCTCGCCATCGAAGGTGACATGTTTTTCCGGCAGGTGCAGACCGCGCACCCGGCAGATGAGGACGGCCGGATCGGTGCTCAGGGTATAAGCCTTTCCTTCCGGACTGGTGTAAGAGATGGTGCCGTTGACCGCATCGCGCAGGTTGATTTGACCCTCGATCACCTTGTTCCAAGCGGGGGCCAGTGAGTCCTCGAAGTCCGCCATAAACACCTTGACGTTGGCGTTGAGGGCGTTGATCACCATCTTGCGCTCGACCGGGCCGGTGATCTCCACACGGCGGTCTTGCAGGTCGGCGGGAATGCCGCGAATAGTCCAGTCACCTTCACGGATGTGGGCGGTTTCCGGCAGGAAGTCCGGCAGCTCGCCACCATCGATACGGGCCTGGCGTGCCACACGTTGTTTCAGCAATTCCCCTCTTTGGGGAGCAAAACGTTCCACCAGTTCGGAGACCAGAGCCACCGCGTCCGGCGTCAGAATTTGCGCGTATTCGGGTTGCATCTCGCCCTGGATGCGAAGGCGGGCGCTGCAGTGGGTCTGAGCCGGTGCCGACATAAGGTTCACTCCTTTGAGAATTACATTTTGAACTTACTAACTACGACTAAAGTCGAATCCCTGTTCCTGAAACGTTCCCGCAACAACGGGGTAACACGATTGATAAGGTGCGAAATATTGTTGAGTACGTCAACAGTTTTTTTTAAACACCTGTTTTTTGGATATGGTTAAGTTGATGTTTTTTATTGCTTTATTTGGTTGGTGTAAAAGCTCTACGCAGATGGTTATGCTCCTGCTTTTTCCCATCGGACAACGGCTAATTTGGGCCGTTACCCTGCACCTCATTTTGTAACTTATTACGTAATAAAATTACAAATGCAAAAACAAATCCCGACCTAACTCCAGGCTTTGCCAAAACAGCTGTATAAATTGCGTTTGAATGTGGCAATGAATATTTTGCTATTGCTAGACCTAGTTGGTGAACGTGCGTTTTAAACTTGGCGTGGTGATGCAGGCTCTGTTGGCACCAGCGGTTGCAACGATGGAAAGTGAAGCGCAATAACGTAGGTTTGTATCAATTGTCGGGGGGGATGCTGGAGAGGGAAGGGGGAGACGCATCAGTCAATAATACTGCCATCCTTGATAGAATTAGCAGTTTGTCGTTTTTTGCAGATTTCTCGCCAAGGGTGTGAAACTGAGTGTGTTGTACAGGCGATGCCCCAGTGATTGAGCGGCCATCTGGCCGGGCTCAATAGTCATCATCCGGTTCGGCCAGATCGATCACATCCAGCTGGATGACCTGTTCATTTTCGCTTTCGGTGTGGCAAGGGGTGTCGTGAGGAACGGAATAAAGCGTAATGGCGGGTGCGAAATCGGTGTTCTGGTTCATGCCTGGTCCTGTGTTGCACGCAAGCCGGACAGTGATCCCTTCACTCGTGTTTCCACCTCCCTGTGTTGTCTACCGGCGGAAAGTTGCGCATCTTAATGAGTTCGGCAAAAAGATTCAAGTGGTTCTGAGTGTTTTTTGTGCTTGATAGGTAGGCATCGTCAGGAGGATAAATCGGAGGCAAAAAAATAGCCCAGTCGTTTGACTGGGCTATTCTCGGGGAAAATGGTCGGTGTGAGAGGATTCGAACCTCCGACCCTCTACACCCCATGCAGATGCGCTACCTGGCTGCGCTACACACCGACGGAGTCAGACTCGGCTGACGGGGAGGAAGTCTAATAGCATGGCCAAACGGGTGCAACTCCTTTTTTATCATAGAGATGCCGATTGCTTCTTTATTGCTCAGTCGGGATGCGGCTTGGGTCTGACGTGCAGATTTGGCATAATCGCCGCCCTGTCACCGCGAGCTATCATGCCTGCTATCTATGGAATTATCTGACAGATGTGGATAGCTGGAATGCAAACAGCACAATTGAACAATATAAAGAGGGGATGGGCGTGAAACCATCAGAGGTCCCAGAAATACCGAGTCAGGCACAGAGTCAAACCGAGCAGGACGAACAGTGGATGCGCCATGCCATGGCATTGGCCACCCGGGCCGAAGGAATTGGCGAGATCCCGGTCGGTGCCGTACTGGTGCTTGATGGTCAGGTGGTGGGAGAGGGGTGGAACCGCTCCATCAGCGAACACGATGCCTGTGCCCATGCCGAGGTGATGGCGATCCGGGCGGCTGGCAAGCAGCTGGCGAACTACCGCCTGCTCGACACCACTCTTTATGTGACGCTGGAGCCCTGCTGTATGTGTGCCGGTGCGCTGATCCATAGCCGGGTCAAGCGGGTGGTTTACGGCGCCCGAGACCTCAAGACCGGTGCCGCGGGGTCGGTGTTCGAGATCTTGCAGGACCCGCGCCACAATCACAGCGTCGAGCTGACCGGCGGTGTGCTGGCTGATGCCTGCTCGGCCCAGTTGTCGGCCTTCTTCAAGCGCCGTCGCGCCGAGAAAAAGGCGGCCAAACTGGCGCTGCAACAATCAAACGATACCCTTTCCTGAATCATTCGGGGGCAGCGCAGGCTGCCCTTGCTGATTATAAGAATAAATATCCCTTTAGAAACAATATATTACGCTCGCCCGCTTTCGAAGGGATCCCCGCCCATTTTTCCGCTAACAACCTCTGTTAAAGCGTTCTCGATGTAACAAAACTGTCATGCAACCGCCATATAATGCCGCGAAGCCTAGCTTACATTGAGGTCTTGCATGTCATCGGAATCGTTAAACCTGGTCATGGCGGGCAGTAGAAAACGCCGGATCAAGGATAAATTGGCCAAATATGGCGTCACCACAGGCGGAGCCCTGGTACTGGTGGCGCTGCTGCTTATCTTCTTTTATCTGCTCTATGTGGTGAAACCCATCTTCAATGGCGCCTCCATGGAGCCGACCGCCTCGTTTACCCTGCCTGCCGCAGGGAAGACCGCCTGGCTCGGCGTGGAAGAGCAGAACGAGATCGGCTATCGCTTCAGCGATAAAGGGCAGGTCAACTTCTTTGCGGTGCAGGGAGATGACAAGATCAAGGTCGGCCAGTCACTGGGTCAGGCTCAGGTTGCTGGTGACATCACCACGGTAGCGACCCCGGCACCGGGCCAGCGGCTGATCGCTTACGGCTTTGCCGATGGCAAGGCGCAGGTCGTCCAGCCAGCGTTCAAGGTCTCCTATCCCAACGATGTGCGGGTGATTGAACCCAGCCTGCAATATCCCTTCGGCGAAGAGCCGGTGGTGATCGACCCGCAAGGGAAGGCACTGCAACTGATGGTGTTCGAAGCCACCAAGGACAAGATGGCGACCGCCGCCGTGACCGAAGATGGTCGTGGCGTGATGACGGTGATGAGCGGTGAGGAGAACTTCATCTCCGGGGAGATTGAGTGGAGCAGTGAAAACTACACGATTCCCTCCCTGCCGCGCCATGTGGATCAGATGTTGCTGACCCCCAATCTGCGGATCCTGTTCGTGCGCGAGGGCAATCGCCTCTCCGTCTATGACATTCATAACCTGAGCGAAATCTCCCTGCGCAACGTGCTGGAGATCAGTGCCCCCAACGCCAATGTGACCCGGGTTCAGCTGCTCTCCGGCGCCTCTTCACTGCTGGTGGGTAATGACAACGGCGTGATTTCACAGTGGTTCGAAGTGGCGAAGGATGGCAAACGCCAGTTCACCCAAATTCGTGACTTCAAGGGCGATGGCGCGGTAGATCTGCTGACTCCCGAGCACTTTCGCAAAGGCTTCATCAGTGCCGACAAGGACGGCATCATCAGTTTCTTCCATGCCACTGGCGAGACCAAGCTGCTGACCGAGACGGTGGAAGGGGGCGAACTCTCTGCCCTGGCCATCTCCCCCCGTCACAACCTGTTGCTGATGCAGCAAGGGAACAGCTTCAAGCTCTTCTCGGTGGAGAACGAACACCCCGAAGTGACCTGGTCTGCACTCTGGCAACAGGTGTGGTACGAAGGCTATCCGGAGCCCCAGTATGTGTGGCAATCCACCTCCGCCAGCAACGACTTTGAAGCCAAGCTGAGTTTGGTGCCGCTGGTATTCGGTACGCTGAAAGCCTCTTTCTACGCCATGGTGTTTGCTGTACCGCTCGGCGTGGCCGGTGCCATCTATACCGCCTACTTCATGTCGGCGGGGCTGCGCAAATACGTCAAGCCGACGGTCGAGATCATGGCGGCGCTGCCGACTGTTATCTTGGGCTTCCTAGCGGGTCTGTGGCTGGCGCCGATCATCGAGGGGGCGTTGCCCGGGGTGATCCTGCTGCTGATATTGCTGCCGATGGGGATGTTGCTGACTGCACTGCTCTGGAACTATCTGCCGGAGCGCGGCAAGTCCTGGCTGCCGGAGGGGTGGCACGCCATCCTGCTGATCCCGGTGCTGCTGCTGATTGGCTGGGGGGCCTTCGCCCTGAGCCCGCTCATCGAGAATGCCTTTATGCACGGCGATTCGCGCATCTGGCTGACCCACGAAATGGGTATCAAGTTTGACCAGCGCAACTCGCTGGTGGTCGGTATCGCCATGGGCTTTGCGGTCATCCCCACCATCTTCTCCATTGCTGAAGATGCGGTTTTCTCGGTGCCCAAGCATCTGACCCAAGGCTCGCTGGCACTGGGGGCCACCCCGTGGCAGACCCTGAGCCGGGTGGTGATCCTCACTGCCAGCCCGGGCATCTTCTCTGCGGTGATGATGGGGCTTGGCCGCGCCGTAGGCGAGACCATGATCGTGCTGATGGCTACCGGCAACACCCCCATCATGGACTTCTCCATGTTCCAGGGGCTGCGCACCCTCGCCGCCAACATCGCGGTGGAGATGCCGGAATCGGAAGTGGGCAGTTCCCACTATCGGGTACTGTTCCTCGCGGCCTTTGTCCTGTTTGTGTTCACCTTTTTGTTCAACACCCTGGCCGAGTTTGTCCGTCAGCGGTTGCGTGAAAAATACAGCTCGATGTAAGGGGCGACTCTGTAATGGACAAGGAATCGACAATGGGTAAGTGGTTTAAATCAGGGGCCCCCTGGATCTGGATGACCGGCGGTGCCGTCAGCCTGAGTCTGGTGGCGGTACTGGGTCTGCTGCTGCTGATCGGCTGGCGTGGTCTGGTCTACTTCTGGCCGCACCCCATCTATGAGTGGCAGCTGGAAGATGCCAGCGGCAACAAGAGCGTACTGATCGGCGAGATCAACGATCGCGAGCAGGTACCGGTGGAGCGACTGCGCGCTGCAGGTCTGCCACTGGAAGGGGAAGAGCGCGAGCTGCTGACCCGCTATCTGGTCAAGACCGGCAACCGCGAGTTCGTTGACCTCGATTTTCGCTGGGTGCTGGAGACGGACATCAAGTCCCAGAGCCAGCCAGCTGAGCTGGCCATGGTTGAGCGTGCCACCAACGGCAACTTCTATGGCTATATCGTCGGGGTGAAAGAGGATGGCCGCGAGCTCACCTCTGATCTGCATCCTGCCCTGCAGCGGGTGCTGGCGCGAGCCAATGCCCTCTCCGAACAGGCCAACGATCTGCAAAAAGGGGACATCGGCAGCATCAACTATCAACTGGAGCGGCTGCGCCTGAAAGAGCGCAAGGCCGAGCTGGATGACAAGCTGACCGATCAGCTCAAAGCCGAACTGGCCAGCGAGCGTCAGGCCCTCAACGATCGCTATCAGGTGCTGGAAAAAGAGCTCTTCTCCCTGCGTAGCCAAGCGGACCGCGACGCCATCACCGTCAAGGATATGCGTGGCGAGCTGGTGACCATGCCGATGTCCAAGGTACTGGACGTGGTATGGCCCAACGACATGAGCCTGCTGGCCAAGGTGGGTCACTGGTTCCACCAGATCGGCAAGTTCGTCTCTGACGATCCCCGTGAAGCCAACACCGAGGGCGGGGTGTTCCCGGCTATCTTCGGCACGGTGTTCATGGTGTTCCTGATGGCGATCATCGTGACCCCGCTGGGGGTGGTGGCGGCAGTCTACCTGCACGAATACGCGGGTAAGAACAGTCTGACCAAGATCATTCGCATTGCGGTGATCAACCTGGCGGGCGTGCCCTCCATCGTCTACGGCGTGTTTGGTCTGGGCTTCTTCGTTTACACCCTGGGGGGCAGCATCGACCGCCTCTTCTACCCGGAAGCGCTGCCGAGCCCAACCTTTGGTTCACCCGGCGTGATCTGGTCGGCGCTGACCCTGGCCATCCTGACCCTGCCGGTGGTGATTGTCTCCACCGAAGAGGGGCTGGCGCGGATCCCGAGCACCATCCGTCAGGGCTCGCTGGCACTGGGCGCGACCCAGGCCGAAACCCTCTGGCGCATCGTGCTGCCGATGGCGAGTCCGGCCATCATGACCGGCCTTATTCTGGCGATTGCCCGTGCAGCCGGTGAAGTGGCGCCGCTGATGCTGGTGGGGGTGGTAAAACTGGCACCGACCCTGCCGATGGATGGCAACTTCCCGTATCTGCATGTGGAGCGCAAGTTCATGCACCTGGGCTTCCACATCTATGACGTCGGCTTCCAGAGCCCCAACGTTGAGGCTGCCCGCCCGCTGGTCTACGCCACCTCCTTCCTGCTGGTGACGGTGATCGTGGGTCTGAACCTGACCGCTATCGGTATTCGTAACCACTTGCGCGAGAAATTCCGGTCGCTGGAGCATTAATCCGGCGCCTCTTGAGTGATACAAGAGTGAGATAACAGAGGGGCGGCCGAGCGCGAGCCGCCATCTCTCTGCACCAATACGTGAGGGGCGCCGGCAGCTGTCCGGCCACTCCAGATAGATTTTGAGGTAACAGATGATCAACGTAACGACCACGTCTACCCAGCACACCGCGCTGGACCTGCTCAACCTGACCCCGGAGCAGACCGCGCTGGAGGTGAAGGATCTCAACCTGTACTACGGCAGCAAGCAGGCGTTGTTCAACGTCAACATGAAGATCCCCAAAGGGCAGGTGACCGCCTTTATCGGCCCGTCAGGCTGTGGTAAATCGACCCTGCTGCGCTGCATCAACCGGATGAACGATCTGGTGGAGATCTGCCGCATCGAGGGGGAAATTCAGCTGCACGGCCACAACATCTATGACAAGAGCGTCGATGTTTCTGCCCTGCGCCGTCAGGTGGGCATGGTGTTCCAGCGTCCGAACCCGTTTCCCAAGTCCATCTACGAGAACGTGGTCTATGGTCTGCGCCTGCAGGGGATCAATGATCGCCGTACCCTGGATGAGGCCGCCGAGCGCTCTCTGCGCGGTGCGGCCCTGTGGGACGAGGTGAAGGATCGTCTGCATGACAACGCCTTCGGTCTCTCCGGTGGTCAGCAGCAGCGTCTGGTGATTGCCCGTGCCATCGCCATCGAGCCGGAAGTGTTGCTGCTCGATGAGCCGACCTCGGCACTCGACCCCATCTCCACCCTCACCATCGAGGAGCTGATCAACGAGCTCAAGAGCCAGTTCACCGTGGTGATCGTGACCCACAACATGCAACAGGCCGCGCGTGTGTCGGATCAGACCGCCTTCATGTATATGGGCGAGCTTATCGAGTACTCGGATACCAACACCATTTTCACCACCCCGGCCAAGAAAAAGACCGAAGATTACATTACCGGTCGTTACGGCTAAGGAGAGGAGCGAATGAACCACTACAAACAGATTGGCAGTCGGTTCAACGGCTAAGGCATAATCGGAGCAATCAAGGATTATTTGTATGGACAATATGAACCTCAATAAACACATCTCCGGTCAGTTCAATGCCGAGCTAGAGAGCGTGCGCAACCAGGTGCTGGTTATGGGCGGTCTGGTGGAGCAGCAGCTCACCGACGCCATTGCGGCGATACATGATCAGGATCTCGATGCGGCTCGCAAGATCGTGGCCAACGACCACAAGGTCAACGCGATGGAAGTGGCGATCGACGAGGAGTGCACCCGCATCATCGCCAAGCGTCAGCCGACAGCCTCCGACCTGCGACTGGTGATGGCCATCATCAAGACCATCACTGATCTGGAGCGCATTGGCGACGTGGCCGACAAGATCGCCCGCATGCTGACCGACAACGCCAACAAGCCGCAGCCGCCGCTGGTGTCGCTGGAGAACATGGGCCGTCGTACCATCAAGATGCTGCACGATGTGCTCGACGCTTTCGCCCGCATGGATCTGGATGCGGCGCTGGCGGTCTACAAGGAAGATGACAAGGTAGACCGCGAGTACGAGTCCATCATCCGCGAGCTGATGACCTATATGATGGAAGATCCCCGCACCATCCCCCAGGTGCTCAACGTCCTGTGGGCGGCGCGAGCCATCGAGCGGGTTGGCGATCGCTGCCAGCACATCTGCGAGTACATCGTCTACTACGTGAAAGGCAAGGATGTGCGCCACACCAAGGCGGACGATCTGGGCACCTTGCTGGGCAAGGGCTAACCGGAAGTGAATAAAAAGGCGCGTGAAGCGCCTTTTTTGTTGCATAACTGGTCGGAGTAAGATAAAGCCCCCAACTGGCTGTTTTCTGATAGAATACTCCCCCTGTGTGAGTCCCGGATGGGCTCACGGTCCGGTCTCCCGGGCCCAGTTTGCCGTCTTGTGCTAAGGCGGGTGTAGCAATAGGTTAATCATGAGTTTTGCCGATAGTTTGTTCTTTTTAATGCTGCTGGTTGGCGGCAGTGTGTTCTTCTCCCTCTCCGAGATCTCTCTCGCCGCGTCTCGCAAGATCAAATTGCAGGTGATGGCGGATGAAGGTAATCGCCAGGCCGAAAAGGTGCTGGCCCTGCAGGCCCAGCCGGGCAACTTTTTCACCGTGGTGCAGATTGGCCTCAATACCGTTGCCATTCTGGGCGGTATCCTGGGTGAGTCTGCCCTCAACCCCGCCATCAAGGGGATTGTCTCCCAGTTCTACCAGGGCCCCTGGCTTGGCGAGATCAGCTCCGGTGCCTCCTTCGTGTTCGTCACCGGCATGTTTATCCTGATCGCCGACCTGATGCCCAAGCGTCTGGCCATGACCATGCCCGAGCAGATTGCCGTGGTGGTGGTGCGCCCGATGCTCTTCTTCGTCACTGTGTTGATGCCGCTGGTGTGGGTTTTCAACGGGCTGGCCAACTCCCTGTTCCGTCTGATGCGCGTCTCCACCGTGCGCAACGACGAGATCACCTCCGACGATATCTATGCGGTGATGGATGCCGGTGCCGAGGCGGGGGTTATCCAGCGCGAGGAGCATCAGCTCATCGAGAACGTGTTCGAGTTGCAGTCCCTTGGTGTCACCTCTGCCATGACGGCCCGCGAGAGCCTCATCTACTTCACCCTGCAAGAGAGTGAAGAGAGCATCAAGGCGAAGATCGCCGAACATCCCCACAACAAGTTTCTGGTCTGTGACCACAACCTCGACAGCATCAAGGGCTTTGTCGATGCCAAAGAGCTGCTGATCCGCGTTATCGGCGGCCAGAGCATCGACCTGATCGGTGGCAACCTGGTGCAGAACGTCATCATCATCCCCGATACCCTGAACCTCTATGAGGCGATGGAGTACTTCAAGAATCATCGTGGCGACTTTGCCGTGGTGATGAACGAGTACGCGCTGGTGGTGGGGATTGTCACCATGAACGACCTGATGAGTACCGTCATGGGCGAGTGGGCCACCCACGTGGTGGAAGAGCAGATCGTCCAGCGCGACGAGAACTCCTGGCTGGTGGACGGGGTTACCCCCATCTCCGACGTGATGCGCGCCTTCGATATCGAAGAGTTCCCCGAGAACCAGAACTACGAGACCATCGCTGGCTTTATCATGTATATGCTGCGCAAGATCCCCAAGCGCACTGACTCGGTCAAATACGCCGGTTACAAGTTCGAAGTGGTGGATATCGACAGTTACAAGATTGATCAGCTGCTGGTTACCCGGGTCGAACCGGCTGTGGCCGAGAAGCCAGCTCAGGAATCGTAAAAGGAGCGACATAAGAGTCATGAAGATGCAGTCTCATTCCCGTGCGCTGGCCTGTGTCGCGCTCGCCCTGGCACTAGGTGCCTGTAGCCAGAGTGCGCCGCGCAAAGCCACAGTAGCAGCCAAGCCGGTAGCCCCCAAGCCTGCCGTGGTCGTGCCGCAGCCGGATCCCGATGCGGTGGTACAAAGTGGCATGGCCGAGCCGAGCCCGGTCTTTGACGAGCAGTATCACGGCCCGGATCAGGGGTCGCTGGAGTCGGTGACCGCCCTGTTTGCCCGTGGCTACATCGAGTCCGCCATGCGCGAGACCATGCTGGCGGCGGTGCACAACGACTATCCGCTGCTCGGCATGCGGGATGTGCGGTTGACCGATCCGGTCTCCAAATTCCTCACCTCCGAGCATGCGGCCACCACGGCCCATGACTACCTCTATGCGGGTGTGCAGCGTCGCCTCGGTCGTCCGCTCAGCCCTGCCCAGTGGGAGCAGATCTGGCGCGGCTTGCCGCAGCAGGGGCGGGTCTCCGACTGGGTCAAGCAGATCAAGCGAGTGCTGGCCGGGCGTTAAACTGCCAGCGGATCAAGATTGTGATGAGGCCACCTTCGGGTGGCCTCTTGCATTTCTGCGTTTGCCTCGCCGTTTGCACGCTGATTTCTGCTGATACTGATTGCCGCCCGTGGCACTTTGTTTTATCTTGTTTTGGCCATCTAAACATTCATATGTCTTTATGGCTGTATAATAAAAGGGCTTCCCAGGATGAAGCAGGACGATCTGCAGCGATTCGAGGCGAAACCGCAGATCAACAAAACAAACAGATAAATACGCAAATAAACAACGCACATAACAAAGAGACACGACAGATGGAAACCAGGGAATTGTGGGTGCTGGATGGGGGCATGGGGCGCGAGCTGGCACGGCGAGGAGCACCGTTTCGTCAACCCGAGTGGTCGGCGCTGGCCTTGATGGAGGCGCCAGAGACGGTGCGTGACGTGCATCAGGCCTATGTGGCGAGCGGGGCCAGGGTCATTACTACCAACAGCTATGCACTGGTGCCGTTTCATATCGGCGATGAGCGTTTCTTTGCCGAAGGGGAGGGGTTGGCGGCGCTGGCCGGTCAGCTGGCCCGCGAAGTGGCTGACGAGCAGAAAGGCGCCGTGCAGGTGGCGGGTTCTCTGCCACCGCTGTTTGGCTCCTACCGTGCCGACCTGTTCAAGGCGGACCGGGTGAGCGAGCTGGCGACGCCGCTTATCCGGGCGCTATCCCCTTATGTGGATATCTGGTTGGCCGAGACCATGAGCCTGATTGCCGAGCCACTGGCCCTGAAAGCGCTGCTGCCGAAAGATGGCAAGCCGTTCTGGGTTTCCTTCACGCTGGAAGATGAGGCGCCGGGCAACGAGCCGCGATTGCGCTCCGGCGAGCGAGTCGCCGATGCGGTGACCGCGCTGGTGGCGGCTGGAGTCGGTGCCATCCTGTTCAACTGCTGTCAGCCCGAGGTGATCGAGGGGGCTCTCGAGGTTGCCCGCACCCGATTGCAGGCGCTGGGCCGCGCAGACATTCGCCTCGGTGCCTATGCCAACGCCTTCCCGCCGCAGCCTAAAGAGGCCACCGCCAACGATGGGCTGGACGAGATCCGCGCCGATTTGGGGCCGCTGGATTATCTCGGCTGGGCCGAGCGCTGGCGCGCGGCCGGGGCAAACCTTATCGGCGGTTGCTGCGGTATCGGTCCCGAGCATATTCAGGCGCTGAGCAGCCGGTTGCGCTAAGGAGCTTCCATGAAAGAGAGCAAGATTGGGCTCTGGTCCCTCACCGCGCTGGTGTTCAGTTCCATGGTGGGGGCGGGGATTTTTAGCCTGCCCCAGAACATGGCCGAGGTGGCAGGCGCCCGCGCCGTGCTGATCGGCTGGGGCGTGACGGGGGGGGGTATCCTGGCGCTCGCCATGAGTTTTCTCTATCTGTCGCGGTTAAGGCCGGATCTCGACGGCGGTATCTACAGCTACGCCCGCGCCGGTTTTGGCGATCTGGTGGGATTCTTCTCCGCCTGGGGTTATTGGCTCTGCGCCACCATCGGCGTGGTGGGTTATCTGGTGATCGCCTTTGCGGCGCTGGGCAGCTTCGTCGATACGCCGGAGCAGGTCTGGTTTGGTGAGGGAAACACGCTGGCAGCGTTTGTCGGTGAGTCCTGCATCCTCTGGGCTGTGCACCTGCTGGTGGCTCGTGGCGTGCAGCAGGCGGCGCTATTCAATCTGGTGGCGACCCTGGCCAAGAGCCTGCCGCTGCTGCTGTTTATCCTGTTTGCCTGCTATTGGTTCGATCCGGTCACCTTCGCGGCGGATCTGCAGGGCAGCACTCTGGCGGTGCCGGTCTCCGAGCAGGTGCGCAACACCATGCTGATCACCCTCTGGGTCTTTACCGGCATCGAGGGGGCTGCGGTGCTGTCGGCCCGCGCTCGAAACCGGCAGGATGTGGGCACTGCCACCGTGCTTGGGGTGGTGCTGGCGCTGCTGCTCTATGTGCTTATCTCGGTGCTGGCGCTGGGGATATTGAGTCGGCCCGAGCTGGCGGCGCTACCCAACCCCTCCATGGCAGGGCTGATGGCCCAGATGACCGGCTCCTGGGGCAAGCTGCTCATCAGCGTCGGCCTGATTGTCTCGGTGCTTGCCTCCTACGTGAGCTGGACCCTCTTCTCGGCGGAGGTGCCGTTCAGCGCAGCCCGCCACGGTGCGTTTCCCGCCATCTTCCGGCGCCAGAACCGCAATGGGACGCCTATCGCATCGCTTTGGCTCACCAGCCTGACGGTGCAGACTTGCCTGCTGCTGGTGTGGCTGCTCGGCAAGGGCTACACCAGCCTGCTGCTTATCTCCACCTCGATGATTTTGGTGCCTTACCTGCTGATCGGGCTGTTTCTGCTCAAGCTCTCGTTCAGCAAGAAGGGTGAGGGCGGGCAGGGCCGCGGTCTGATGCGGGCGGTAGCACTGGTGTCGAGCGTTTACGGCTTCTGGCTGCTCTATGCTGCCGGGGTGGAGTATCTAGTGCTGTCGCTTCTGCTCTACGGGCCGGGCTTGCTGCTGTTTCTCTACAGCCGCCGTCAGCTGGGCGCAGATCTTTGCCTGAGTGGTCACGAGCGGCTGTTGGCCGGAGTGACCTTGCTGAGCCTGATCCCCGCCGTCTGGTCGTTTGCCCATCTCTGATATCGAAGATGTGACTGACCATAAAAGAGAGCGCCACAGTGGCGCTCTTTTTGTTATCAGGGACTGGTTATCAGGGGCTTGCTATCCGGGAGTTGCTGTTCGGGGCGAAGGCCTAGCGGCTGGCAGGCCCGGCCGGTTTGCCAAACAGCACCGCGAGTTTTTGTCGCCAGGGCTGGCCACGGGCGTCACGCAGCATGTCGCGCCACTCATGGAAGGTGAGGGTGAGGGGGTTGAAGCTGTGGATCGGCTTGGTGATGCCGAAGCGGCATGGCTCGGCCGGGTCTTCCTCGACAAAGGTGCCAAACAGCCGATCCCAGATGATCAGCACCCCGGCGAAGTTGCGGTCTATGTACTTGGCGTTGCTGGCGTGGTGCACCCTGTGGTGGGAGGGGGTGTTGAAGATCCACTCCAGCCAGCCGAGTTTGCCCACCACCTGGGTGTGGACGAAGAACTGGAAACCGAGGCTCAGCAGCACGGTGGCGACCACCGCCTCGGGCGGGAAGCCGATGACAATCATCGGGATCCAGAACAGCCACATGCCGGAGATTGGATACATCAGGCTCTGGCGAAAGGCGGTAGAGAGATTGAGCCGCTCCGAGCTGTGGTGCACCACGTGGGAGGCCCATAGCCAGCGCACATGGTGGCTGGTGAAGTGGAACAGCCAGTAACAGAGATCCTGTAGCAGGAAGAGCAGCAATACGCTCCAGAAGGTGAGCTCGATATCGAACAGTCGCCAGCCCCAGAGGGTGTCATACAGATAAGCAATGGCGATGGCCGCCAGCGCATCGCCCCCTTGGTGCATCAGGGCCAGGGCGGCGTTGGCGAACAGATCCCGCCACTGGTAAGTGGCGGTGGGAAAGGCCGCGCCATGTTTGCGCAGGTAGAGCATCTCCCAGCCGATAAAGGCCAGAAAAATCGGGGAGAGATAGAGCAGAAGCAGTTGCACATCCATATGCGGCCATCCATTCAGAGCAATTGCTCTCCAGCATAAAGGATGGTTTTAATATTTCATTAACATTTTTCAGCCAACGAAGAGATGGCATGAAATATGGCGCGCCAGCAGAGGAAGGCGCAGTGGATGGCTATGCTTGATGCAGGCTTTTTCAGGAGGTGCTGGCTTATGCGCGTCTGGTGTTGCTTGTTGTTGGGGTTGTGCATGATGGCGCACGCCAAGACCCGGGTCGAGATCCTGGCGGATGCCGCCTATCCCCCCTACTCCTGGCAGGAAGGGGAGGAGGTCAGGGGGATCTATGCTGACATCATCCGCGAGGTGACCTCTGCCATGCCTGACTATGAGGTGGTGCTCAAGCCCATGCCGTGGCGGCGCGGTCTGAGCATGGTGGAACAGGGGGCCGCCTTCGCCATCTTTCCACCCTACTACATGCCCGATACCCGCCCTTATATGTGGCCCTACTCCCAGCCGATGCTGAATGAAGAGCTGGTGGTGATGTGCGGCGCCAGTGTGGCGGCTAATACCCCGCAGGCCAGATTTCCGCTCGACTATCATGGTTTACGCTTTGGCATGAACGCCGGTTTTGCCGTCGGCGGCGATGCCTTTTGGCTGGCGGTAAAAGAGAAGCAGATCGACGTGGAGGAGGTGAAAAGCAATCGGGAGAACCTGCTCAAGATTGTTCGCGGCCGGGTCGATTGCACCATCAATGATCGCCTCTCCCTGCTCTATGAGTTGCTCAACATGATAAAGGCCGATCAGCTGGCGGTGGCCGATATGTCCCTGCTCAAACAGGGGCCGGTGCTCAGCAAGGAGCAGGGGTTTCTCGGCTACAGCCGCAAGGGGGAGTATCCCTACAAACAGGCCTTTATCGACCAGTTTGACAAGGAGCTCTATCAGCTCAAAAAACGTGACGGGGTGAAAGTGATCGTGGAGCGCTATCTGGGAAAGTCCCCGCGCTGAGCCGATGAGAGGGGCACTCGGGTTCAGCTGGGTTAAGCCTGCTCAGCGTGGCGCACAAGAAGAGGGACCTTGCGGTCCCTCTTCGTTTATCCAGCAGAGCGTGTTGGCTACAGCACCTGACTGAGGAACTGGCGCAGGCGTGGGGAGGGGGGATTGTCGAAGAAGTCGGCCGGTTTTTCATCTACCAGCAGTTCGCCACTCTCCATAAAGAGCACCCGATCCGCCACCTCGCGGGCAAAGCCCATCTCGTGGGTCACCACCACCATGGTCATTCCTTCGCGGGCCAGTCCCTTCATCACATCCAGCACTTCCCCCACCATTTCGGGGTCGAGCGCACTGGTGGGCTCGTCAAACAGCATGATGCGTGGCTGCATGGCGAGCGCCCGGGCGATGGCCACCCGCTGTTGCTGACCGCCGGAGAGTTGGGAGGGATAGCTGGCCGCTTTCACCGACAGCCCCACTTTCAGCAGCAGGGCCTTGGCTCTGTCTTCGGCCTCTTTGCGCGACAGGCCGCGCACCTTCTGCGGAGCGAGGCAGATATTATCCAGCACCGTCAGGTGGGGGAAGAGGTTGAAGGACTGGAACACCATGCCCACCTCTTCCCGCAGCTTGTTGACATCGCCGGGCTCGGTCAGGCTGATTCCATCGACCACGATATTGCCGTCGTTGATGGTCTCCAGCTGGTTGAGGGTGCGCAGGAAGGTGGACTTGCCCGAGCCACTGGGGCCGACGATCACCACCACTTCCCCTTCGGCCACCTCGGTGCTGACATTTTTCAGGGCATGCACTTCGCTGCCGTAGAACTTCTCGACACCGGTCGCTTTGATGATTGGATCAGTTGCTGCGCGCATATTTCGCCTCCAGAAAACGAACCGGGAAGGCGAAGGGGGTGCCAGTGATGGCTGCACTTCTCGATGCCTGTAGCACCTTGATGATGGGATCAGTTGCTGCGTGCATATTTCACCTCGAGACGGCGTACCAGGAAAGAGAGGGTGCCGGTCAGCACCAGATAGAGCAGGGCCACGGTAAACCACACTTCGAACGGGCTGAAGGTGGAGCTCACCACCTCGCGCCCCGCCTTGGTCAGATCGGTGATGGAGATGACCGAGACCAGCGAGGAGTCCTTGATCAGGTTGATGAACTGGCCTGCCAGCGGTGGCAGCACCCGCTTGAACGCCTGCGGCAGGATGACATAGCGCATGGTCTGGGCGGAGGTCATTCCCAGGCTGCGGCCCGCCTCCATCTGCCCCTTGTGAATGGAGCTGATGCCGGCGCGGACGATCTCCGCCACATAGGCACCGGTAAAGACCGCCAGCGCGGCGACCCCGGCGGTGAAGCGATCGAGGTTCAGCACGGTGCCGATAAAGAAGTAGACGATGAAGATCTGTACCAGCAGCGGCGTGCCGCGGATGAGCTCAACGTAGGTGACCGCCAGATTGCGCAGGGCGGGATTGGGGGAGAGACGCGCCAGCCCGGCCAGGGTACCGAGCAGGATGGCGAAGATGCCCGCCACCAGCGAGAGCTTGACGGTGACCCAGACGCCCCAGGCGATGGGGCCTGCGGTCCAGCTCAGTTGGGTGTCGAGGGTATCGCCACGAAAAACGGTATCCCCTTCGGCGACTTGTACGCCGGTACTGGCGATGGCTTGCCGCACATTGGGATCGAGATCGTCTTGCAGGAACAGCTTGCCCTTCTCGGCCTCGCTGGTGCCCGCCATCACGGTGCCGTCAAATTCGGCGAGATTCTTCTGCTCCGCCTGATAGGCGATGTATTGGGGAATGCGTTCCCAGCGCCAGGTGTAATCCACTGACTGGACAGCCTTGTAGATGCCGAATACGGCAACCAGCAGCATCAGCAGGAAAACCCCATGCCAGAGTAGCTGATTGGGCTGTTTTTCCATCTGTCTTGTCGGTTTGGGTGTGTGCACAGTCACAACCTCTTCTCGTTATTGTGTGGGGAGCTGCGTGGTGCAGGGGCGGCATGTGCCGCCCCCTGGAGGTTATTTGAGCTGATTCAGCCAGGCGTTGGATTCGAACCACTTCTTGTAGAGACGGTCGTAGCTGCCATCGCCCTTGATCTGGCGCAGGTAGTTGTTGAACCAGTTGAGGGTGTCCTGATCCCCTTTGCGGATGGCCCAGGCCAGCGGCTCGAAGGTGAACGGCTTGTCGAGGTGTACCACGGCGCCCTTGTTCTGGGAGGCGAAAATAGCGTTGTAGGGCAGGTCATAGACGAACGCATCGACCTTGCCGTTGATCACTTCCAGCTTGGCGTCATCCTGAGTTTCAAACTGCAGCAGGGTGGCTTTGGGGATCAGGCGCTTGACTGCCTGCTCGCCGGTGGTGCCGAGCTTGACCGCGATCTTGTATTTCGGGTCGTTGAGGTCGGTGAAGGATTTGATTTCGCCCGCCTTCTCTTTGCGCAGGACGATGGTCTGGCCGACCACGATGTAGGGATCGGCAAAGTTGACCCGCAGGTTGCGCTGGGGAGTGACGGTCATGCCGCCCATGATGACGTCGAACTTGTTGGTCAGCAGCGCCGGAATGATGCCATCCCAGGCGGTGTTGACGAATTCGACCTTCACGCCCATTTCTTTGGCGACCATCTTGGCGAGATCCACATCAAAGCCGATGTATTGGCCCTGCTTGTTGGTCATCTCGAAGGGTTGATAGCCTGCATCGAAGCCGACTCGCAGCACGCCGCGTTCGAGTACGGCATCCAGGGTGGAGGTGGGGGCAGGGGTCGGGGCCGCCGTGGCGATCCCGCAAAACAGCAGGGTAGAAAGAATCAGTTTTTTGATCATAAGTGACGTCTCTGTCGGTGGTGTGTTCGGCCTTGAACCTGATCCCGTGCGACTCCGTGGCACAAGAGACTGCTGCATCCGGCAACAGGCAAGACAGGATGAATGTCTTGAGCGGGACAAAAGCCCCATATGAGATGCTATGAATAGTGGTTGAGTGAAAAATGTACCAAAAACAGATTGTGTCAGAAGACTCAACAGGTTAGAGACATTTATTGCTCATGGCTTCATTCATAAAATCACACGAAAACAACATATCTATCTAATGGGGTGGGTTCAAGCCCAAATTATCCCCAAGACATTTTGTTACATAGAGAGGGGCTCGTATGTGGCTCTATTCTGGTTGGGCTTATCTTTCTTGCATATCTCAAACCTGCTATAGCGGAATGGTGTGAGTTATCTGGTGGTGTGAAAAACAGACGAACAATATGTTTTTATTGTGAAAACAGTCAGGGTCTCTGGGTCTTGGCAAACGGTTCTCATATACTCACTTACCTCCCTCTGCCTGGTTTTGATATGGATGTCTCGTTGTTGCTGAAGCTGGATGTATTTACCCTGATGGTGATGGCATTGGGGGGATATAGCCTCGGGTTTATCACGCTCTCCATTATCTGGTCGACCCACCGGGAGATCCCGGGCATCGGGTTATGGTGGTGGTCCAGTCTCTGTGCGCTGGTGGCCCAGATACTTTTCTCGTTACAGGCATTTTTCCCCAGCTCCTCCGGCATCTGGCTGGCCAATACCCTGATCACGCTCTGCATTGTGTTGATGCCGCCGGCGCTGCAGCGCTTTTTCGGACAGCCCCCGAACTGGCGTGCCGGGGGGCTCTTCATGCTGGTTTATCTGCTGCTTCTGAGCTGGTGCATTGTGGAGGGGGGGATGGCGTCCCGGGTGTTGCTGGCTTGCCTGAGTTACATGATGCTGGGTGCGGTGATCGTCTATCTGGTCTGGCGCCACGGTTACCCCCACTATCTGCCGGCGGTGATGGTCTTTACCCTGGTCAACGTGCTGCTCTACGCCTTCTACCTGATGCGGCTCTGGTTCCTCTGGCAGGACAACGTACAGATGCTGATGGATAAGAGCGGGGTCAATGTGCTGCCCTTCCTCTCCATGTTGATGGGGAGCTATCTTTCCACCTTCGGGGTGCTGCTGCTCTGTACCCAGTATCGTGCGCTGGCGCTGCGCCAGCAGGCTAGCCATGACCCTCTTACCGGTCTGCTCAACCGGCGTGGCTTTATGGAGCAGCTGAAGCAGCAAAAGTGGGGTGACAGTGGCGCGCTGGCGGTGCTCGACATCGATGATTTCAAGCAGATCAATGACCAGCATGGCCATGAGGTGGGTGATCGGGTGCTGGCCGAGCTCGGTGCCTATCTGGGTAGTCAGCCCGATCTGGTGTGCAGTCGTTTCGGTGGCGAGGAGTTTGTGCTGCTCTTCTCGCAGCCCGGCGTGCTGGCCCTGCAGCGCTGCGAGGGATTGCTGGGGGAGGTCGCGAACCGCGACATGGGCGGCCTCTCCATCACGGTCAGTATGGGACTCTCCCACTGGCAAGGGGAGTGGCACTTTGACCCTCTGTTCACTCAGGCCGACCATGCGCTCTATTGCGCCAAGCGGCAGGGCAAGAACCGGGTCTGTCAGGCTGGTCGGGAGGTGTAACTCCCGTTCAGTCCGGTATTACGTTATCTCGGCAGGCTGGGGGCGCGGTGCCTGCGCCTTGAGGAAGGGGAGCAGCAGCAGGGCAGAGACGCCCGCTGCCACCGAGATCACCACGAAGAAGCCGTTCCAGTGCCAGCTCTCCATCACCTTGGCCAGCGGATAGCCTGACAGCGCCGCCCCCATGTAGGCAAACAGGCCGACAAAGCCGGTGGCCGCTCCCGCCGAGTTTTTGTGAGAGCACTCCGCTGCCGCCATGCCGATCAGCATCTGGGGGCCGAATACGAAAAAGCCGATGGTGAAGAAGCAGGCCGCCTGCATCACGTAGCTGAAGAAGGGCATCAGCCAGAGCGATCCCACCGCCAGCAGGATCCCCACCGCAAAGATGAGGTTCATCGGGCCACGGTTGCCGTTGAACAGCTTGTCCGATCCCCAGCCCGCCACCAGGGCGCCGATAAAGCCCCCGACCTCGAACATGGAGATGGCCGAGTTGGCGCTCATCAGATTGAAGCCGCGCTGCTCGGTCATGTAGAGGTTGCCCCAGTCATTGATGGCGGTGCGCACCACATAGACCAGCACGTAACAGCAGGCGAGCAGCCAGATATAGGGGTTGCCGAGCACATATTTGCGCAGGATCTGGCGGTGGGAGAGCCCCGCATCCTGAGTCTGCTGGGCCAGCTCCATGGCATCCTTGCGCCACTCACCCACTGTCGGTAGCCCCATGGCACTCGGGGTATCCCGCAGCCGCCAGCAGAGGAACAATCCCGCGATGATGGCGATAAGGCCGGGCACTATCATGCCGTAGCGCCAGCCATGTTGCAGAGCGATGGTGCTGACGATAAGGGGGATGAGCGCGCCGCCGACGTTGTGGGCGGTGTTCCAGGCCGACCACCAGACCCCGCGCTCGGTACGCGAATACCAGCTGGTGAGCAGCTTGGAGCAGGGGGGCCAACCCCAGCCCTGGAAGAAGGCGTTGGCGACCCAGAGGGCGGCAAACATCCAGAGTGCCGACGAGAGGCCGAACAGGATATTGATAACGCCGGTGGCCATCAGTCCGACACCCATGAAATAGCGCGGGTTGGCGCGGTCACTGATGATGCCGGAGAAGAACTTGGAGCAGCCGTAGGTGATGTAGAACAGGGTCCACAGCATGCCGATGTCGGACTTGTCCAGCATGCCGCTCGCCAGCATGTCAGGCATAGCGAAGTTGAAGCTCTTGCGGGTGAAGTAGAAGACCGCATAGCCCAGATACATGGTCAGCAGCAGGTGCAGCCGCCAGTGGCGATAGGTGGCGTCGATCTCGGCCTGATCCCGGATAAGGGGCCGGGGCGGCGCGCTTCTCATAAAACTCAGCACAGGCAGGCCCTCTGGTGGTGATTAGCCATGACTCTCTTCCCGTCTGCGACTGGGCAGGTTGACCGTCAGCTGGGTGCCGTGGATGCAGGAGAGTTGCAGACTGCCCCCGAGGGCCTGTACTCGCTCGCGAATGCCGAGCAGGCCATAGCCCTGCTGTGGGCGGCTTTCCGGCAGACCGCGGCCATCATCTTCCAGCACCAGTTGCAACTGCTCGCCGCTGGCACGGGCGCGAATGGTGACCGAGTGGGCGTTGGCATGTTTGACTACGTTGTTGAGCCCCTCCTGACAGACCCGAAACAGGGTGACCCGCTGGGCATCGGAGAGATCCCCATCCGCCAGCTGCCACTCCAGCCGGGTGACGATGCCGTGACGCTCCAGCTCCAGCTCTCTGAGCAGTGCCCGTACCGCCTGTTCCAGCGTCATGTCGTCGAGCTGGCGCGGGCGCAGCCGCCCGAGCAGACCGCGCACCGCGTCATAGATCCCGAGCGATAGTGTGTCGATCAGGGCGCTGCTCTGGCCCACCCCGGCATTGTCGGGGGCGAGGCGGCGCACGATCCCGGCCTGGGTACGAATGGCGGTGATGGTCTGGCCGATGTCGTCGTGCAGCTCGCGCGCCACCTCCTTGCGGATGCTCTCCTCAGTCTCCAGCAGCCGTTCGGTGAGCTGGCGATTATGGGCGAGCTGGCGCGTCAGCGCCTGATTGAGTTCGCGCTGGCGCTGGATCCCGGCACCCAGCAGCAGGCCAGTGAGACTCTGGGCCAGCAGGGAGAGCAGCAGATCGAGCGGGTGATCGTGCCAGGCCTGACTGGCCAGCAGGGCGATGGTGTTCATCAGGGTGGCGAGCAGCGCCCCCTGCCAGCCGTAGCGCCACGCCATGGCGATGATGGGGATGGCCAGACAAAACGGGGTAAAGCGCACCAGCGAGTTGGGCAATCCCAGTTGCAGCCAGAGGCTCAATACGAACAGCAGCAGATACCAGACCAGATGGCGAAAGCGCCACTCTACCGGCTGATCCACCAGCGCAGGCCCCAGCGGCACCCAGGTGGCGCGGGTGAGGTAGTGCCAGATCAGCATGCAGGTGGAGGTCAGCGTCAGCCCGCCGGTCAGGCTGAGCAGTAGTGCCGAGAGGCCATCTTCCCCGGCCAGATGCCAGAGCAGGGCTTGCAGCAGCGCCGCTGCCGTGACGGTGGCGAGCAGCAGCAACAGTTGCTGCCAGTCGTTGCGCACCTGTTGGCGGCGGGCAATCAGCAGCGGTAGCAGGGTCAGCAGACTGCCCGCGACCAGCCAAGGCCAGTGGGGCAGCCCCACTTCCAGATTGAGCCAGTAGAGCAGCAGCCCTTCGCACAGCAACAGCGGCGGCCAGTAGTGGCCGGGACTTTGCAGCAGCAAGCCAAGGCGCAGGCCGAAGGGGAACAGCAGCACTGCCAGCGCCGGGCCGCCCGCCAGATGCAGGCTGATGCTCCAGAGGCAAAACCAGCCGGCGGCAAAGATGAAGCAGGCCGCCAGCACGATGGCGACATAGCTGGCAAAACGGGATATCACCAGCTATCCAGCATGCGGTGGGCCAGCTCGACGTTGTTGCTGACCTTGAGCTTGTCCATCAGGTTGGCGCGATGGACGTGGACCGTTTTGGGGGAGAGACCGAGCTGCTCGGCGATGGCCTTCACCTCCAGCCCTTGCGCCAGCAACTGGGCAATCTCCCGCTCCCGATTGGTGAGGGGATCCCGGCTGCTGCTGGCCAGTTTCTGGGCGATGTCCGGCGTCAGATAACACCCCCCCTGGGCGGCGGTGCGCACGGCGGCGATCAGCTCGTCCGGGCTGCAGCGCTTGGAGAGAAATCCCTTGGCGCCGGTTTGCAGTGCCTGCTCGATGAGGGCCGGGCTGTCGTGCACCGAGAGCATCACCACAGCAAGGCCGGAGGGGAGCTGCTTGAGCAGATCCAGCCCCGATTGGTCGGGCATCGAGATGTCGCAGACGCAGACGCGCGCCCCGCTGCCGGGCAGGCCGGCAAGGGCGTCGCTGGCGGAGCCGAATTCGGCGACCACCTGTAGGTCGGGCTCCAGATTGAGCAGTTGGGCAAAACCGGATCGGACGATCTGGTGATCGTCGATGAGGGCAATTTTTATCATGATGTCAGCCTGAAATTCGGTGCGTCATGACCATGACGCGGCCAACAAGATACCTGCCCCCCGAGTCAGGCTCAAGCAGCAGCAGGAAAAGGGGCTAAAAACCGGGGGGCAAGGTGCGCAAAGCTTGATCGGGATCAGCTGGCAAGGGCGAGCAAGCGGGCTGATCAACAGGGGGATGACCAGCCCGGGGGACTCAGCGGTGCAGCTCGCCGGCGCGCTCCGGCTGATAGACCACTTCCAGAATTTCTACCTCGATGGTGCGACCGGCCGGGCCGGGCCAGGCGATGCTGTCGCCCACTTTCAGGCCGAGCAGGGCGCTGCCTACCGGCGCCAGTACCGAGATGTTGCTCTCGTCGCCCTTGGCATCGCGCGGGTAGACCAGGGTGAGGCAGAACTCGTTGCCGCTGCTCTGCATCTTGAAGCGTACCTTGCTGTTCATGGTGACCACGTCCGGCGGCATGTCGGCCGGTTCGCGGATCTCGGCGCGGTCCAGCTCCTCTTGCAGGGCCAGATGCTGCGGATGGTTGCCGAGCAGTTGTTCGATACGGTCCAGATCAAGGCTGGAGATAACCAGATGAGGTTGTTTCATAAGATATTCCTTATCAATAGCGGATAGGCCCATACCGGCGGGTGCAGGTTGGCCATCACACTGGGTGTTACAAAAATGGATTCAACAGGTTCAATCAATTGAAAATGCCATGCCCCCAAGCGACTCGCGGCCGAAGGAGCGAGGCGGGGGCTCAGCAGGGTGTGAGCAAATGCGAGGAAATAGCGAGTATTTTCATGGGGCTACCATAACCATTCTGGCCGGCCTTGGCAACCGTGATTGAGTGACTACTCAGGAGCCTGATAGTTGTACTGACGGATGATCCGCGCCAGCGTGCCATCATGGCGCATCTCGTCTATCACGGCTTGCCAGCGACGTCCCTCGGTGAAGGGGAACTCCTTGCTGGCGGCGACATAAAACTGGGTACGCATCAGAGTCTCCCCGCGTACCAGCCGGTCGGTTGGCAAATCACCAAGGCGCTGGTTGTAGAGGATGGCGTTCCAGGCGGCCACCCAGGCATCGATACGGCCCCGACGCAATTTCTGGGCATTGAGCTTCTCGGTGGCCACGGTATCACTTTCAAGCTTAAGTCGTTGTCTGAGCAGATGCTGACCGAAGGAGTAGCGCAAGGTGCCGATCTGCAGCGGTGGGAGATCTGTCACTTTGAGGGGGGCAGGATGAAAGCGGCGATCGCTGACGATGACAAAATCGTCATCGAGTATCGGTGTTACCCAGTAGTAGAGGTGTTCCCGTTGAGTGCTGCGCACCGGCGGGATCAGCAGCACATCCTTGCGGTGGATAGCCTGAGTGAGGGCTCTGGCCAGTGGCATCAGCTCGATGGTGAGCGGTTCTTTGAGGCGTCGCGCGGCCTCTTCCATGATCTCGATGGCGACACCGCTTGGTTTGCCGTGAGAGGAGCGAATGACATAGGGGGGCAGCTCGGCCGCCACCAGCACAATAGCCTGGGCACCGGTGTTCACCAGCAATAACAGCAGGGCAAAAAAGGGCAGGCAGAGAGCGCGCATCAAGGTCGTGAGCCAGAGTCGAATATGCAGAGTGTAACATTCCTGCCTGCGTTGTCGTTGTGCCCGCTGAGGGGTTGGGATCTCAGTCGAAGAAATCCCGCAGATCGCGCACTTCGTAATCAGCGAGTTGCTGCCAGGGGAGCTGAGCAGGCAGCTTGCGCAGGGTCACCTCCATCCGGTAGCTGCGATAGCCATCGAGACTGGCCGATTCGACCACCAGCGGGATCTGCCACTGACTCGACCAGAGAATACGGGTTCGTTGCTGCCCTTCGCGCTTTTCATACCAGCGGGCCTGCTCGGGGGCGGCCTCATCCAGTGGAGTCATCCCCTCGATCAGCACCGGGTTGACGAGATGGCGGATCCGCAGCCAGTCGGGCTTGAAGGCCACCTGGCCATACTCTTCCACCGGCACTTCAACCAGCTGGTTGTGCCAGCTGTCGGCATAGCGCAACTGAAGTTCACCCTCATCACTGCGGCTGACCCAGCGGGCCGCCATCTGGTGGGTAAAGTGCTTGTGGCCGGGCGTGGCGTCGTGAGTGGCGTGATAGGCACGGGCAAGGGGGAGGGGAATGAGCCGCTGGCTCCACACCTGATTGCCCACCCGCAGCCACTTCTCTTGCCAGACACTCTCTCTGGCGATGCCATCGCTGCCGGTATTCCGGTCGTGATAGCTGATCCGGGCGGCGAGGTCCGGGGGCGTGTCGTCAGCATGCAGGGGGAAGGCGAGGGTGCTGCCAAGCAGCCATAACGAAAGCAAAAGTCGCATCATCATCTGTCGCTCGAAAGAGCCGGGCCCGGGCCGCTGAGTCGATTGCTCAGATGCACCCGGGCCCCTGCTGCTTACAGGCCGAGCGCCTCCCGCAGTTTGCCAAACACCTTGGTGTTATCCAGCGTGCCTTTGAAGCGGTTGCTGCCGGCGCCATCGGCAAACAGCATCACATCGCCGCCACCGTGGGTTTCCGATGTCAGTTTGACGCCGGTCTCCTGCAGGTAGTCATTGGCCATCACCTGATCGCTGGTGAGGACCGGGCGCACGGCCGCACGATTGGGGCCGTTACCGAACACCAAGGTGGTGAAGGGCTTGCCATCCACGTCGTTCTGGGTCGAGCCGTCGCCATTTTTCACCAGATCCAGCACCGGATTGCCCTTGGCGGAGTAGCCGTTAATGGTCATGGTGTGGTCATGGTCGGCGGTGACCACGATCAGGGTATTGTTGAGATCCACTTTACCCAGCGCCGTCTTGACCGCCTCATCCAGAGCCACCGCGTCGGTGAGCGAGCGCTTGGCGTTGGTGCCGTGCAGGGCGTGATCGATACGGCCACCCTCTACCATCAGAAAGTAACCCTGACTGTTCTTGCTCAGCAGGTCGATCGCTTTGGCGGTCATTTCGGAGAGGGACGGCTGGGTATTGGCAGCCCCCTTGGCGACCCGATCCAGCTCGTAGTCGAGGTGGGATTTGCTGCTGAACAGACCGAGCACCTTGCCACTGGTGACCTTGGCCAGTTCACTTTGGGTGGTGACATAGCTGTATCCCTGTGCCTTCATCTCGGCGGTCAGGTCGCGGTTGTCATTGCGACCGCCCTTGTTGCTGGCGCTGTAGGGAGTCCAGTGGTTGGCACCACCGCCCATCAGTACATCGACCCCATCTCCCAGCGCCTGGTTGAAACCTGCGCCTCCCGGAACAGCTTGTGCAGCGATGTCATAAGCGGCATCCCGATGGCAGATGTGGGCGTAGGTAGCCGCCGGGGTGGCGTGGGTCAGCTCGGTAGTGGTGACGGCCCCGACCGCTTTGCCTGCCGCCTTGGCCAGCTCCAGGATGGTGGGCACCGGCTTGCCGTTATCGCTGCTGCAATTGTTGACGGTTTTGTTGCCATTGACGTCTTTGCCGGGGGCGACGGCTTTGGTGTCGCTGCTCATGGCGATCACCTCGTTGTTCATCTTGACCCCGGTGGTGTAGGCCGCCATGGAGGGGGCCGAGTCGGTGGTCTGGGCATCGTTGGAGAAGGTCTTGATGCGGGCACTGCGCGGCAGTTTCATCATCTCCAGATTGCCCTCTTCTCCCACCTTGAACAGGCGGGTGGCGGTGAGCACGGTAGGCCCCATGCCATCACCGATAAAGAGAATGACGTTTTTGGCATCACCGGCCTGTGCCTGGGAGGTTGCGCCCAGCGCACTGAACAGGGCGGCGCAGACCAGCGTGTGCTTGATGGATGTGTTCATCTGTTTGCTCATGAAAGTGCTCCTTACAGCTTGGCCGCAGCCTTGATCTTGCCGAACACGGCGGTGTTATCGAGTGAGCCATGGAAGCTGTCAGCCCCCTTGCCGATGGCGCCGAGGAATACATCTGTGCCGCCGTGGGTCTCGTTGCCGATTTCGCCTACCTTGACCACCACTTCCTGGTGGTAGTCATTGGCGGAGACGGTGGCATCGTCGAGCGGGGCAACGCTGCTGCGCGGGCCATCCACCCGGTTGTAGCCGTTGCCAAAACCTATGATGGTGTAGGGCATGCCCTCGCTATCCTTGCTTGGCTCGCCAGTCTCGTAGTTCTTCACCAGCCCGAGTACGCCTGGGTTGTCGGCGGTGGTCTTGCCGGTGCGTTTGGCATAGCCGTTGAGCACTAGCGTGTGGTCGTGGTCAGCGGTGACCACGATCAGGGTGTTTTTCAGCTCGGGGTCGCTCTTTTTCACCTCGTCGATGGCGGCCTTGATGGCGTTGTCGAAGGCTATGGTGTCCTGCAGCGCCCGCTTGGCGTTGGTGTCGTGCAGGGCGTGGTCGATGCGACCCCCTTCCACCATCAGGAAGTAACCCTTCTCCTTGCCCTTGAGCTGCTTGATGGCGGCCAGGGTCATCTGGGCCAGTGACGGCTCGCTGGCAGGGCGGTCCAGGTCATATTTCATGTGGCTGGAACCAAACAGACCCAGCAGCGGTTTGCCCGCATCGGCCTTGTTCAGCTCATCCAGATTGCTGGCAAACTGGTAGCCCTTGGCCTGCATTTCGCTGATGAGGTTGCGGCCATCCTCCCGCTTGCCCTTGTCGGCTTTGGGCAGGAAGAAACTGCTGCCGCCACCGAGCACCACATCCAGCCCCTCCTTGAGGGCGCTGTTGTAGCCTTTGCCGCCCGGTACCAGCTGGACGGCGATATCTGCCTCCAGATCCCGGTTGCAGATATGGGCATAGGTAGCCGCAGGGGTGGCGTGGGTTACCCGGGTACTGGTCACCACGCCGGTGCCGCGGCCATCGGCTTTGGCCAGCTCCAGCAGAGTGGTCACCGGCTTGCCGGCGCTCTTGCTGCAGTCACTCTCATAGGTGGCGTCGCCGTCCATGCTGATGACGCCGTTGTTGCTCTTGACCCCGGTCATGTAGGCCGCCATGGAGGGGGCCGAGTCAGTGACCTGGGCATCGTGGGAGAAGGTCTTGATAAAGGCCGTCTCTGGCAGGGTATCGATGGTGAGATCACCCTCTTCGCCGACACCGTAGATGCGGGCCGCCGTCAGGGTGTTGAGGCCCATGCCGTCACCGAGGAAGAAGATGACGTTGGTGGGTTGGGCTGCGGGCTTGGTCGCCACCGTGTCATTGTCTGATTTGCAGCCGGCAGCCAGGGCGGCGCCGATCATCACTGCAAGTCCTGCCATTTTTCTCATTGGGGTTCGCTCCTTGTAAAACCTGAGCGCAGCCTAGAGGGGGCAGATGACACTTTTACTGACTATCGGTGACGGTTGTGTGAAAAAGTGATGAAAATGTTACACTATATCAAAGTGTTATCTGTCAATTGAGCCAGTTGGTCCGGTCGCTTCCGGCAAGGTTTATCCGCCTCGGCGGTTTGCTGATTTGATGAAGTGATGGCTAGAATGACCTGTCAAAATGTGCCCGCAGCAGGTAAAATGCGCCCCCTTCGTTCGATGCCCGCGGCAGAGCGCCTGTTGTTCCATGCGCCCGCCCGCAGCCCCCACAGAGAGTAACGGATATGTCCATCAACTGGTTCCCCGGTCACATGCACAAGGCCCGCAAAGAGATTGCCGAGGTCATGCCCCAGGTCGATGTGATCATCGAGATGCTTGATGCCCGCATCCCCTTCTCCAGCGAAAACCCGCTGGTGCCCGAGCTGCGTGGTGATACCCCGGTGATCAAGGTGCTGAACAAGGCGGACCTGGCCGATCCGGCGATCACCGATCTGTGGGTGGCGCACATGGAAAAAGAGAAGGGGATCAAGGCGCTGCCGCTGACGCAACAAGAGCCGGAGAAGATCAAGCAACTGCTGACTCTCTGTCACGAGATGCTGCCGGAGCGCAATTTTGAGCTGCGCGGCGTGCGGGCGATGATCATGGGGATCCCCAACGTGGGCAAGTCCACCCTGATCAATACCCTGGCGGGGCGCATCATCGCCCGCACCGGCAACGAGGCGGGGGTGACCAAGTCCCAGCAGCGGATCAAGCTGGATAACAACGTCATCCTGACCGATACCCCGGGTTTCCTCTGGCCCAAGCTCAACCCGCCCTCCTGCGGTTATCGTCTTGCCATCACCGCGGCCATTAAAGACACTGTGTTCGACTATGCCGATATCGCCATGTTCGCCGCTGACTACTTCATCAAGGCCTATCCGGAGCGGATCAAGGCGCGCTACCAGATTGATGAGTTGCCCGAGACCGAGATCGAGCTGCTGGAGATGATCGCCCGCCAGCGGGCCTTTATGCGCAAAGGGGGGCTGGCCGACCTGCACAAGGCGTCCGAGATCCTGATTAACGAGTTCCGCTCCGGTTTGCTTGGCCGCATCTCGCTGGAGACGCCGGAGATGGTGAGCGTCGAGATTGTCGAAGCCGCCGCAGAAGCCGAGCAAAAAGCCAAAGAGAAGGCCGAGCGGGAAGAGGTGCGTCAGGCCCGCGCCCGTCGCAAGTACGCCCGCAAGCGTCAGAAATAGTTATCCTCAGGCGTCCCGAGCTTGCCTGGCAACGATCGAGCTTGTGTGACCGAGAGAACGAAACACGAAGAGGCGACCCCAGGGTCGCCTCTTCTGTTTTATCTGGTGAAATGCCCGACATATAAAGGCATGTCATCAACCAAAACGGTGACGCGCCGTCTCAAACAGCGACATATGAAGCGGGATCAGCTGCTGCCAGTCGCGGCGATAGCCGCCACCGGGCACCGCCGCAATGGGCAACCCATGCTTGATTGCACAGTCAAATACCATGGCATCGCGCAGACGAACCCCTTCATCGCTCAAGGAGAGATAACCAAGTTCGTCGGCATGATGCACATCGACGCCCGCCTGATAGAGGATGAGAACCGGCGAATAGAGGCGCAGTGCCAGTGAGAGTGCCTGTTGCAGTGTGGTGAGATAGGCATCGTCCGTCATGCCGCTTGGCAGCGGAAAGTCGAGGTGAGAGGTGGCTTTGTGATGGGGAAAGTTGTGCTCCCCATGGAGGGAGAGGGTGATGATGTCGCGCCGCCCGGCGCACAGGGCCGCACTGCCATCTCCCTGATGCACATCGAGATCGATGATCAGCACCTGTTCACAGCGCCCCTCGTCGAGGCAAGCCTGGGCGGCAATCACCAAATCGTTGAACAGACAAAAACCGCTGCCGTGATCCCGATGGGCGTGGTGGTAGCCACCGGAGATCTGCAAGCCGCAGCCCTGCTCAAGAGCATGGCGGCTGGCGGCAACGGTGGCACCCACCGAGCGCAAGGTGCGCTCTATCAGCATGGGTGACCAGGGAAAACCGATCTTGCGGATGGCGCGATCTTCCAGCTGGCCGCTCAGGGCCGCCGCGACATAATCGGCATCGTGAATGCGACAGATTTGCTCACAGGTTGCGGCCGGTGCTTCGCCAAGGGGGTAACCCTGCACCTGCAGGCGTTCAAACAGCCCCTGATACTTGGCCAGCGGAAAGCGATGGCGCTCGGGTAGCGTCAGGGAGGAGTAGAGAGGGTGATAGAAAATGCGCAACGACATGGTGCCATTCTCCCTGGCAAGGTGGCGCTTTCTATATATGAAATCAGCAGATGAATCCATATATGTACTCCCTATATAAAGGGGAAGTGGCAGCGCATAAATCAAGACGCGTCGTGAGTAAGACCGCAAGATATGGAAAAGGGGAGCTTGGCTCCCCTTTCAGTCAATCTCTCAGCCCGGCTTATTGCTGCTGGATAACCCAGATCTGGAAGGCTTTGCGGGTTTCCGCATCTGCCTTGTTGTACCAGTTTTGCAACTGGGTCAGCGCTTCCGGATTGCTTTGAGCCTTGCTGGGGGCAACCTGAACCGGTGCGCTGGCGGCAGCCATCACGGCAGCAGAAGAGACGGCCACTGCTTTGGGCTGGTTGAAGGCTTTACCCATGTTGATCAGCTCTTGCTGATAGTCACGGGTCAGCTGGAAGCCTTCTACTTTCGGCATCACGAACTGTTCGCTGCTTACCTGCTGGCCGCTGACCTTGTCTTTCAGCGTCACTTTCTGATCTTTGACAAACTGCTTGGCTTCGGCTTCGTTGCGGGGCTTTTTGTAGTCCAGCACCAGCTGCTGATTGTCGGCGGCGGTGAAGTTCAGCACCAGCGGCTCGGCGGTGACCAGCTTGATATCGCTGCGGCTGGAGTAGTTGCCTTCAAAAGCGACGACCAACTGGTGTTTGCCGGCAGAGAGGGGGAAGATACTGGTTTTGTCGAGCAGCTTGGGGTTGATGGATTGACCATCGATCAGCTGGACGACATAGGGGTTGGTCACTTCCAGTTGAGCATCAGCAAGGGCGCTACCGGCCCACAACAGACCAGCCAGTGCCGGTACCAGAACAGTCAGTTTCATTTCATCTCCTTGAACAGTCAGGCGATTGCCCACTGAAAACAGGGGCTTATTTTTACAGGTTTAGCCTACTGCGGCAATGGCTCTTTCTGGTGCTCAACGTTCGCTCCGCTGTCAGTTTTTCTATCAATAATAACCGGCTTATTTATTCGATCCGACGTGTAAACGGGGGGAGGGCGTCGAGCAGCCCCTTGCCATAACGTTTGGTCAGCAGGCGGCGGTCGAGAATGGTGACCCGTCCCCGATCAGCCTCTTTGCGGATGAGGCGGCCACAGGCCTGGATAAGCTTGCGCGATGCCTCCGGGACCGTCAGTTGCAGGAAGGGGTTGCCGCCTCGTTGCTCCACCCACTCGGCAGTAGCCTCCTCGACCGGCGAGTTGGGCACCGCAAAGGGGAGCTTGGTGATGACCAGATTGGTAAGGTAGTGACCCGGCAGATCCAGCCCCTCCGAGAAGCTGCCGGTACCAAACAGGATGCTGGCCTGACCGCCATCGCATTTTTGTTTGTGCAGGGTGAGCAGGGCATTGCGGGAGGCTTCCCCCTGCACCAGCAGTGACAGCCCCTTGGCTCGCAAGCCAATGGCCACCTCATTCATCTGGCGGTAGGAGGAGAAGAGCACCAGACTCGCCTCCTTGCCCGCCAAAATGCGTGGCAGTACGCTGATGAGCTCGTTGGTAAAGGCCGGCGAGTTGGGTTCGTGCTCCATTTTGGGCAGATAGAGCTCGGCTTTCTGATAGTCAAAGGGGGAGCGCAGGCGCAGATAGCGGGTGCCGTCGTGCTCCTTGAGCCCCACCTGATGGCGAAAATAACTAAAGGAAGAGAGGGCGGTGAGGGTCGCGGAGACCAGCACGGCCCCCAAACATTTCGACCAGAGCCACTCCTCCAGCAGATAGCCTACCTCAATCGGTGAGGCGTGCAGCCAGATATCGCCGTCATCGCTCTTGGCCATCCAGCGGGCGAGCGGGGTTTTGCCGGTCGGAACATGGCGCCCCAGCATCTCCCACAGGGCGCAGAAACTCTCCAGCCGCTGCAGATGAAAACCGCTCTCTGCCAACAGGGGTTCGGCCTCCTTGCGGCGGATCTCGCCATCTTTCAGCGCTTCACCTATGGCCCCTTGCATCCGATCCAGCGCCCGCAACGCCTTCTTGCTCGACTCCTTGAGATTCTCCGCCAGCATGGGCAGGGGATCCGGCAATACCCCTTCGGCGAAGCGGTAGTGAGGTTCACTGCCAAACAGCCGATCGTTGGCGCTGAGCCACTGCTCGACCGCCTTCAGGTCGGGCTGGATGGAGGCCAGTGCATCCTGCAGTTTGAGTTGGGGGTCGAGCAGGCTCTCCTTATTAAGAGTCCGCGCCAGCTTGCCTGCACTTTGTACCAGCTTCTCCAGCCAGCGACGCGAGCCTTTGACGCTGGACGACGCCGCGCCGTGATCCCGGGCGATGTTGGGCAGGTGATGGGCCTCATCCAGCACATAGATGCACTCATCGGGGGGCGGCAGAATGATGCCTCCGCCCATGGTGAGATCGGAGAGCAGTAGCGCATGGTTGACGACTAGCACATCGGCGCTCTCCATGTCGTTGCGGGCGCGATGAAAGGGGCAGTGCTGGTGATGGCTCAGCGCCTTGTTGCAGGTGTGGCGGTCTGCGGCGATGCGATCCCAGCAAGTGTCGGGAATGGGCTCCGGCCAGTTGTCCCGATCCCCGTCCCACTTGCCATTGGTGTAGGCCTGCCACAGAGCCTGGTAGCGATCTTTGTCGCTGTCAGATGGTTTGGTTTTGCTCAGACTGCCAAAGTCGAGCTCGAAGTTGGCCATCTCGGCGCCACTGGCTGCCTGCTCCAGCAGATGTTCGCAGCAGTAACGCTGACGCCCCTTGACCAGCATAAAACGAAACGGCAGCTCGCTGTGGCGGTGGTAAAAAGGGAGGTCTTTGTGGATCAACTGCTCTTGCAGGGCCACTGTGGCAGTGGAGATCACCAGCTTCTTCTGGGTGAGTCGCGCCACCGGAATGGCACCCTGCGCATAAGAAAGAGATTTGCCGATACCGGTTCCTGCTTCGGCAACCAGAATACGGCGCTGTTTGTCGTACTCGCCGGTCAGGGTTTTGGCTATCTCTGCCACCAGAAAGTTCTGCTCTTTGCGCGGCACAAAACCGGGTAATCCATCCGAAATCTGGCGATAGGTTTGACGAATGGTGGCTTTAAGGCGAGTAGAGAGCATGAAGAGAAGGCCAGTTAGGTGTTAATCGAAGGACAAGGATACCCGCAACCCCTTGGTGAGGTCGAGGCAACTGCCATTATCACGGCTGTTTTACGCTGATCAGACCACTTTGGTTGTTTATCAGGTAGTTAGCGTTATTTGCATGCAAAATAGACTATTTGAGTCCAAATAATCAGCAGGATTCATTGTAAACGTTTTCCTTTTGCCTTGCCGTTAGGTGAGACTTGGCTCACATTTTTGCCTCCATGACTATGGTTTGCGTAAAAAGTTCCAAGTTTTTTCATTGCGGTTCAAAAAATCCGGTGCTAGTCTCGGCGGCATAGTGATGCAAAGAACATCGCTAACACAGGGAATAACAACAACTTAGTGTTTAATTACAGTAGGCATTGGAAACTATGAAAAAGACAATTCTGGCTATTGCTATTCCGGCTCTGTTTGCATCCGCCGCTAACGCCGCAGTGATCTATGACAAAGACGGTACCACTTTCGACGTATACGGCCGTGTACAGGCTAACTACTACGGCGAAGCTAACGACAAATCAGCAGAACTGGTTGGTGCAACCCGTCTGGGCTGGTCTGGTAAAGTAGCTCTGAACAACACTTGGTCTGCCATCGCCAAAACCGAGTGGCAAGTAGCTGCTGAAAACTCTGGTAGCAATACCAGCGACATCGATCCGCGTCACATCTATGCCGGTTTTGATGGTTCCCAGTACGGTAAAATCATCTTCGGTCAGACCGACACTGCTTTCTACGACGTACTCGAGCCGACCGATATTTTCAACGAGTGGGGCGATGCCGGTAACTTCTATGACGGTCGTCAAGAAGGTCAAATCATCTACTCCAACACCTTCGGTGGTTTCAAAGGTAAAGTTTCCTACCAAACCAACGATGACGTAGCGGTCAAAATCACTGACGTTGGTCAGAAGATCAAAGAAGACGCTATTTGGGGTAAAGACGTTAAGCGTAAGAAAGCTTACGGCGTAGCTGCTGGTTATGACTTTGACTTCGGTCTGGGCTTCAATGCCGGTTATGCCTACTCTGACCTGCAAAACAAAGTTAATGGCCACACTGGTAAGAAAGACGAGTGGGCTGTGGGCGCGCACTACGCTATCAATGGTTTCTACTTTGCTGGTGTTTACACTGAAGGCGAAGTGAAGAACAAGAGCCTGGGTATGAAAGATGACGGCCGTGGTTACGAGCTGGCTGCTTCTTACAACGTAGACGCTTGGACCTTCCTGGCTGGCTACAACTTCAAAGAAGGCAAGGCTAACGCTCAAGCTGCCGGTTCTACTTACAAGGATCTGGTTGACGAGACCCTGCTGGGTGTTCAGTATGCCTTCACTCCGAAGCTGAAAGCTTACACCGAGTACAAGATCCAGGGCATCGACAAGCAAGACGACGAGTGGACTGTTGCTCTGCAGTACAACTTCTAATAAGTTGCACATGAGTAATATCCTGGCTTGAGTCTTTGACCAAGTTACGAATGGCCGAGATGATATCTCGGCCATTTTCTTTTTTGGCGACAGCGTATTGGCGCCATGATGAATCGCCGGATTGTAATTTCCAGTGATAGTTGGCAGATTGCCGGTCTCGGTTAATTTGTACAGATCTAGTTATCACCTGACTCCGGCCTCAAACCGGTGTCTTGTTTACGCTACTTTAGTGCGCACTTCCTTCGGTATCAATTTCAGACCCTTCTTGAACATGGTGTAAGGGGTTTGACCCTCCATCATCCTGCCCTGATGTGGCCGCTGGGTGTTGTAGTGTTCCAGGTAGTTATCCAGGTCTGTCTGCATCTGTTCTAACGACTCATACCAGGTCGTCCTCCCCTTGATTCGGAAGTGTTCATCCAGCAGTGTGCGATGCAGTCGCTCGATAAAGCCGTTGCTCTGCGGCCTGCGGACCTTGGTTGTCCGGTGCCCAATCCCCTTCAGTTGCAGGAACAGCTCGTAGGGATGATGGTCAGGGCGCCCACAGAACTCACGCCCGTTATCCGACAGGATGGTATAGACCCGCGCCCAGGCGTGGCGACTGTAGCAGTCCAGCACGGTTTGCAGATACACCTTGCCAACCCCCTTGAGCGCGCCGACAAAGAAGGTGTCGACCGCCACCAGTTCTCCGGTGTAGTAAACCTCAATCTGGCGTTCGCAAAACTCGGGGCTGAAGCGCTCTAACAGGCGAATTTGCTCGTCATTGAGCTCAATGGTTTGCTCACGGTGAGTTTTCTCAAGGCGCAGCAAGCGGTCGTGTTTGGAGAGCAAGTCGTGCCGTTGCCACACGCCACGCACACCGCCCGCACTGACATTGATGCCTTGCAGAGCCAGTTCTTGGGCGACCCGCAGCGGACCATGGGTTGGTCTGGTGAGGGAGTAATCGAGTATGGCCTGTTCAATCTCGGGCGCAACCCGGTTGGGATGAGCCCCTTTAAAGCCCGGCAATTTGTCAAGCAAGCCCTCGGCGCCATAGGTCTGGTAATTACGGCGGATTTCGTAGAACTGCTGACGGCTGTAGCCGATGAGCTTGCAGGCTTTGCTGACGTTATTGAGCTCTTTGGCGAGCTCTAGCAGGCTGAGTTTGCGACGTGCTACTTTCTCGTTGGTGGTCATGCAGAGGCTGATAGTATTTTGCAGGTGCAAAAAAGCCCCTTGGCGGGGCTTGGTGTCTGGCAAGGGCGGTGTCGGGATTATCAATCGAACAGGATGCGGCCGCTGGTGCCGGCATCGCTGTCTTTCCAGCTGGCACCGCTTTTGCGCAGGGTGTAAGTGATGGTCTCCTGCTTGAATTTCAGGTAGTCGCTGCCGCTGTGGCTTGGTTTGACCTGATTGCCGTCGATATAGGTCTCCCCTGTGGTATCGACGTGAATTTCTGCCACGGTGCGGCCATCGTCAGTAACCGCTTTATAGTTGCCAGCCCACGGGCTCTCGTCGCCATACTGCACGGCCCCTTCCTGAGCGTGCGCTTGGGCATGGGTCTTGTGGCCGTGATGCGTTTTGGCCACGGCGCAGCCGGAGATACCGACCGCAAGCAGGCAACCGAGGGCGACATTGAGCAGAGTCTGTTTGGATTTCATCTTCATTTACCTGTATCAAATAATTGCAATGGATAAGTGGTGGAGCCCCCACGGTAGGTGTGGGCCCCGCTGAGCCGTGGCTCGAAATCAGTCCTGATTGATGCCAGAAATATGGCCGCGGGCGTCGGTGAGGCAGTGCCAGAGCCGGTCATGGGGCCCTTTGATATCAATCATCATCCCCGCCTGGGAGTCGGCCACATAGTCGAGGGTCAGTTTGCTGCGGCTGACGCCCGCTTTTCTGGCGACGGCGTTCATGCAGGCGTTCTCGGCAACCTTGGTTTGCGCAGTGCTGCCGTTGTAGGCACTGCTGCTGGCGTTCTCATCATCGCCGTCGTCATCGTTCTCATCGTCATTGAGCTGGCAGGCGCCGCTGTCGCCATTTTTGACAAAATAGGTGATGCCCCAGTCGCCATTTTTCACCATGGAGAGGGTGGTGCGCCCCTTGCTCGCCTCGTAGAAATTTGAATTCACTTTTTTAAGTGGAACTTGCTGGTTATTGATATAAGCCGTGCCATCTTCGACGCGAAGATTAATATGTCCAGGACAGCTGGCGGATAAATCAGGCACCCCTGCATATGCGGTTCCGGTTATGACCAATACAGAGAGAGCAAGCAGCGTTTTTTTCATCAGATAACCTCAAATCAACAAGGATCAGCAAGTGTGATGTCATCAAAATAACGGTTGCTATGCCTGAACGTTATTTCTGTGCTCATTGCACACCTGTTATCGGTAGCCCGCAGTCAAGCGTTTCAGTGCGCCTCGTCCTGCCGGGATGACGCCAAATTTAGCAGTCGGGTGATGTAAGTAAAATAAAACAGGATTAATTGGGTTCATAAAATATGAAAAACTATAAACCTTTTAAAACAATTGGTTATGCACGGCTCAAGCCACTATGCAAAAGATGGGGGGCCTCCGGGTTGGTTCCTTATGGGAATCGATAAAGTTGGCCATTGAGCTGCAATATCTGGATTTGAGTATTTTCTCTGTTGCAAGCGAGTACAGGTTGGCTACATCACAGGGCAAATCAGTTATTGCGCGCCGTAAATATACAAACAAAAACTCCAATATTCGGTGTGCGAGGGGGGGGGATTAGCCTGCCAGCAGGAAGATATTTTTACCTGATATGACTGGGTGGTGAGGCATATGAAAGGGTCAGGATAAATAAACCCTCCGTCAATAGGGCGTGATTATCTGGAGTGTTAATTTGTTTTCCCAGAGGATTTCCCATTCGTGGCAGGAAAATATAACGACTTAGAAACTCATGGCTAACCCGATGGAATAACCGCTGGTGTTGTGGCTGAACATATAGCGGGCAACCAGCCGGGTACGGGTGACTATGATGTCGTATTTGCTGCTGTCCAGCTCCAGACCGGCGCCGATAGAGTTGAGGGAGTCAAAGCCAAGCAACCCCCGCTGTTCCCCCAGATATGCGGTATGGGCCCCCTCCAGTACATAGCGCACCGGTCTGTCGAGCAGTGTCCAGTCAAACAGTGGGGCCCGGCGGCGCAGATAGAGGCCGAGGTTCTCCGCCTCGGCGTGACCACGGACGCTGGTCGAGGTACCGCCAAAGCTTTGCAGGTGTTGGTAGGAGTAGCGCACTTCGATATCGATATCCTGCGCCTTTGAAAAGAGCTCGTAGTCGAGCATCAGCGAGCCCCCCAGTCCGTACATATTGAGCTGCCCACCATCGAGAAAATCCAGTGAGTAGCCCTTGGTGCGCTCCAGCAGCCAGTTGCCGATCCGCAGATCGCTGGCCATGGTACCGAGCGAGACGTTGGCGATAGGGCGCAGCACCCAGTGGCCACCGCGCAGGTCTTCATGGAGGGCGATATCCCAGCCGATCCCGCCCGAAGCTGTCAGGCTGTTCCACTTGGTCGGGAGGGTGCGGCTCTCGGTGCCGTTGCTGACCACAAACTGGGGATCGTAGCGGCTAAAGCCGATCGCCCCTTCCAGATAGATGGGCACGGCTTCGCTCATGGTGGCGCCGCCGCCGATCTGGGTCATGTTGAGGGCGGCAGATTGATTGGTGCCGCTGCCGATATCGAGGTTGCTGGCGGTGATGTCGGGCACCACCGTGAAGGTCATCAGCGAGAGCACCGCATTTGCGCGCTCCTGTGCCCACTCCTGATCCTGTGTTGCGGCCTTGACGGCGCTGCCGGATAGCGCCAGCAGCATTGGCAACAACATCTGCAATAAAGAGAAGCAAGAGCGGTGCATGAGTGTGGTTCCCGATAAGCGGCGTCTGATTGCCCTGGTTTTACTGTAGCGAGCTTCCTGCCGGTTGGCACGGAGCTAAGAGGGGGGAATAAGCGCCGCTTGCGGTCGGTTGCCGCTGAGGGGCAAGCCTTTGCCACACCAACGGCACGCCTTTGCAGTTTGTCGCTAAAGCTTGGCCTCTTGCCGCCGATATCTCTTGTGAGATCGTGTGGAGGACAAGCAATTGAACGCTTGGGTGTTGGGGTTGGTCAGCATATCCGTGAGTATGCAGTTACAGGCTGGGGTCACCGAATTTGGTGCCGGTCTGGATCAATCCGTCTGGCGTTTGACCTCCGATACCCAGATTGAGTGTCGCCTCGAGCATCCTATTCCCAACTGGGGAACGGGGGCTTTTGTCAGTCGTGCCGGTCGCAAGATCAACCTCGACTTTGAGCTCAAGGGCAAGCGGCCGCAGGCCCAGACCCAGACGGTGAGTCTTGGCATCATGCCGCCGGTATGGCGCCCGGGAATAGCCGGGCGAGAAGTGAGTCAACTGCGTTTCTATCAGCAGTTCGATGGGCTGGTGGAGGGGCAAACCGCCTGGACCATGCTCGACGAGCTGGAGGGGGGGCGGATGCCGACCTTCCAGTATCGGGACTGGTATCGCCAGAACCGCGCGGTGCGAGTGTCCCTCTCGTCGGTTAACTTTCGGGTGAAATATCAGGCCTTTATCGACTGTCTGAGTGGGCTCTTGCCCTACAGCTTCAATGACATCGCCTTTAGCGTGCTCACCTACGACAAAAACAGCGATCAGCTCTCCATCCCCTCCAAGCGGCGGCTGGCGATGATCAGCGAGTTTATCAAGGCGGACAAGAGTATCGACGTAGTGGTGATCGATGCTTACAGCGATAGCTATGGCGGCCGCTGGCCGAACCTGAAACTCTCCGAGAAGCGGGCCGATGCCATCAAGAAGGTGTTTGTCGATTTGGGGATCGAGCCCGGCAAGATCTCGGTGGAGGGGCATGGTGAGAAGCAGCACGTTGCCTCCAACGAAACCGAACAGGGACGTGCCAAGAACCGGCGGGTGGTGATCAGCATGGGGCGCAATGGCGAGATCTAGCGCTGTCCCCGGCAAAGAGGCATAAAAAAGAGCGCATCTGCGCTCTTTTTTGATCCTGCCATTCGGCAGCAGAATCGGGCAGCTTAGAAGCTGTCACCGAGGCCAGTACCGGCATCTTTCTTGGCGATCAGTTCAATCTTGTAACCGTCCGGATCTTCGACGAAGGCGATCACGGTAGTGCCGCCTTTAACCGGGCCCGGCTCGCGGGTGATCTTGGCACCGGCGGCGCGCAGGGCGTCGCAAGTGGCATAGATGTCGTCCGCTTCCAGCGCGATGTGGCCGTAAGCAGAGCCCAGTTCGTACTCGCTCACCCCCCAGTTGTAGGTCAGCTCGATCACCGCTTCATCCTTCTCGTCACCGTAGCCGACGAAGGCCAGGGTGTACTTGTACTCGCTGTTCTCGCTCTTGCGCAGCAGCTTCATGCCAAGGACACGGGTGTAGAAGTCGATGGAGCGTTGCAGATCGCCGACACGCAGCATGGTATGCAGAATTCTCATTGCTCAGTTCTCCGGGTTGGTGATGTGTACTGCTTTCAATCTCGGTTGCGAGGCTATCAGCTTTCTGGATAGACCTTCTCTTTGTACTCGCAGAGGTCCTCGATGATACAGGAACCACTGCAGCGGATGTTTGCGAGCGAGACAGGTAGGACGGTTGTAGCGCCCAGTCATTCAGCTCTCTGGATAGACCTTCTCTTTGTACTCGCACAAGTCCTCGATGATACAGGAACCACAACGGGGCTTGCGAGCCAGACAGGTGTAACGCCCGTGCAGGATCAGCCAGTGGTGGACATCCAGCTTGAACTCGGCGGGCACCACTTTAAGCAGCTTCTCCTCCACCTGATCCACGTTCTTGCCTACCGCAAAGCCAGTGCGGTTCGATACCCGGAAGATATGGGTATCGACGGCGATGGTGGGCCAGCCAAAGGCGGTGTTGAGCACCACGTTGGCGGTCTTGCGACCGACGCCCGGCAGGGCTTCCAGCGCTTCGCGGTTCTCCGGCACCTCGCCTCCGTGGCGCTCCAGCAAGATGGCGCAGGTCTTGATGACGTTCTCGGCCTTGGTGTTGAAGAGGCCAATGGTCTTGATGTACTCCTTGAGCCCGTCCACCCCGAGATCCAGCATCGCTTGCGGGGTGTTGGCCACCGGATAGAGCTTGTCGGTCGCCTTGTTGACGCTGACATCGGTCGCCTGCGCCGAGAGCAGCACGGCGATCAGGAGTTCAAACGGCGAGTTGAAGTTGAGCTCTGTGGTGGGGTGGGGGTTGTTTGCCCGCAGCCGCTCGAGGATCTCTCTGCGTTTCTGGTTGTTCATGGCTTGCGTCCGATCATAGCTCGGTCGCCCGGACGCGGGCCGGGGCAACGTTGCAGTGGGCCACTGTGGCTGCTTGTTTGCGGTCCCGCCAGTCGTTGATGGCGTTCTTGGCGGCGATCAGCAGTCCCAGCCCGATAAAGCCGCCCGGCGGTAAAATTGCCAGCAGCAGGCTGGCATCGGCGTGGAACAGCTCGATGCGCAGGGATTTGGCCCACTCGCCCAGCAGCAGCTCGGCGCCATCAAACAGGGTGCCCATGCCGATGATCTCGCGCATGCCGCCCAGTACCAGCAGCACCAGAGTAAAGCCAAGGCCCATCATCAGGCCATCGAGGGCCGCCAGCAGCGGCGGGTTCTTGGAGGCATAGGCCTCGGCGCGGCCGATGATGACGCAGTTGGTGACGATGAGGGCGATAAAGATGCCGAGCGCCTGATAGAGGCCGTAGGTGTAGGCGTTCATCAGCAATTGCACGCTGGTCACCAGCGAGGCGATGATCATCACATAGACCGGGATGCGAATATCCTTCGGCACCCAGTTGCGCACCAGCGAGACGGCGAGGTTGGAGCAGACCAGCACCGCCATGGTGGCAAGGCCCAGCCCCAGCGCATTGGTAAAGGTGGAGGAGACGGCGAGGGTCGGGCAGAGCCCCAGCACCTGCACCAGCGAGGGGTTGTTCTTCCACAGCCCCTGACTCATCAGCTCCTTGAGCTCGCCCTTGCGGCTTTCCAGCTCGGCAATCGGGGTTGCGCCCGTTTCAATCTGTTCCATCTGGTTCATGATGGCTCGACTCCGTTAGTTCGCCGCCGGACAAGCCGGGGCGTTGCTGAGCAGTTCGGGTTGCTCCTGCTGCAGTTTCAGCAGGTTCTTCACCGCCTTGACCACGGCTCGCGGGGTGATGGTGGCGCCGGTAAAGGCATCGAACTCGCCGCCATCCTTCTTCACCGCCCACTGGGGCTCGTTGTCATGGGTCAGGAATTTTCCGGCAAAGCTGTTGATCCAGTCCGATTTCTTCAGCTCGATCTTGTCACCGAGACCCGGGGTCTCGTTGTGAGCGAGCACTCGCACGGCGGTGATTGTGCCCTTGGCATCAAAGCCCGCCACGATGCGGATCGCCCCGCTGTAGCCATCCGGTGCGATCGCCTCCAGCGCATAGCCGGTCACCACGCCATTTTTGCTGGCGGTATAGAGGGCTTGCGGCTGATCGCTGCCGAGATACTTCCTGCTGGTCACCTGCTTGCAGCTGGCCACCAGATCGTTGTCATAGCTCCCCTCCGGCAGCAATACCGAGAGGGTCTGCTGTTTCTCCAGCTGCTGCTGGTGGGCGATTTTATCCTTGGTCAACTCGTTGGTCAGTACCACCAGCGCGGTACAGCCGAGCGCGAACATCGCCAGAATAAGGCCGTTCTTGCGCATGCTCTTTAACATGTCCGGGCTCCGTCAGCTGTGATGGGGAAAGAGGGCAGAAACATCATTGGCGACGGGCTCCATACACTTTCGGGCGAGTCAGGCTGTCAATAAAGGGTACGCAAAGGTTGGCCAGCAGCACGGCGAAGGCGAACGCATCCGGATAGCCGCCAAAGCGGCGAATGATGTAGACCAGCACCCCGATCAGCACGCCATAGACCAGTCGGCCGCGCGGTGTGGTGCAGGCGCTGACCGGATCGGTGGCGATAAAGAAGGCCCCCAGCATGGTGGCGCCGCTAAAGAGATGGAACATGGGCGTGGCAGTCGCATCCGGGCTCACCAGATAGCCGATGGTGGAGGCCGCCAGCAGGGCACCGAGAATCGCGGTCGGAATGCGCCAGTTGATCACCTTCTGCTGCAGCAGGAACAGGCCGCCCAGCAGATAGCCGAGGTTGACCCAGCTCCAGCCGATGCCGCCCCAACCCTCAAACAGCGGGCCGCTCAGGATCTCGCCGGTGGTGAGCCCCTGAGTCAGGCCGGTTTTCAGGGTATCGAGGGGAGTCGCCATGGTGAGACCATCCACCCCCTGCTTGAGCTGGGCCATGCTGTAGCCGTCGAGACTAAAGCCGGTGAAGATGACCGACGCCGCATCACCAAAGCCGAGGCTGTAGGCGCGCACGCTCTCCGGCGGCAGCCAGCTGGTCATCTGCACCGGGAAGGAGACCAGCAGCAGCACATAGGCGACCATGGCCGGGTTGAACAGGTTCTGACCCAGTCCGCCGTAAAGGTGTTTGGCAACAATGATGGCAAAGGCCGTGCCCACCACCAGCATCCACCACGGCAGCAGCGGCGGCAGGGAGAGACCAATCAGCACGGCGGTGAGCGCCGCACTGCCATCCATCAGGGCAGGCTTGATGGCGCGGCCACGGAGCTTGAGCACCAGCGCCTCGCACAGCAGCGCAGTGACCAGCGCCAGCAGGATCTGGATAAAGGAGCCCCAGCCGAAGAACCAGGTCTGGGCCAGCAAGCCCGGCACACAGGCCAGGATCACCAGCAGCATCAGGGTTCGGGTCTGTTTGCGGTTATGGGCAAACGGCGCAGTCGCAATATTGAACATGAGTCTGTCGATTACCTTGTGGTTGTTCGGTCGGCTGACGGGGCATCTTCAGCGGCGGTCCCGGCGGCTCTGGCTGCCTCGGCCGCCAGCTTCTTCGCCTTGGCGCGGGCCACGGCGGCTGCAATGGCCGCTTTTTTCGGATCAACCGGGGCGTCAACCGCTGGAGCACTCGCTTCAGGAGTCTCTGCTACGGCAAGTGGTTGCTCACTGCTGGCCGCATCGCTTTGCATCGGCTCGGCCGGTGCGCGCTCACCCTCAGCTCCGGCTCTATCTACCTGAGTACCGGCACTCTCTACCTCTGCACTGATACGCTCGCTCTGCTGGGCCAGCTTTTTGGCCTTGGCCCGGGCGATGGCTGCGGCGATAGCGGCCTTCTTGGGATCGACCGCTTCACTTGCAGCCGTATCGCTGTGGCTGGTGGTTACTTCGCTCTTGGCTAGCGCCACGTCAAGGGTCTCCGCGCTTGCTGATAGCTCACCTTGCGTACCCTCAGCACCGGCACTTTCGCCCTGCTGGGCCAGCTTTTTGGCCTTGGCACGGGCAATGGCAGCGGCGATAGCTGCCTTCTTGGGATCAACCGCTTCGCTGACAGCAGATGGCGCATCACTTTGGGTTGCAGCGGATTCGCTGGTGCCAGCATTTGCGGTCAGGTTGCCCTCAGCGCTGTCGCCCTGCTGCGCCAGCTTTTTGGCCTTGGCACGAGCGATGGCAGCAGCAATTGCAGCTTTCTTGGGATCTGCGGGTGCATCGCTTTGGGTGTCAGCGTCGGTTGTTGCGCTGTTGGCTGCGCTTACCGGCTCGCCACTGGCCTCGGCCTTTTTGGCTTTGGCACGGGCAATGGCGGCGGCAATTGCTGCCTTTTTCGGATCAACCTCTGCTTTTTGCTGATCAGCATCTACCGCAGGCGCAGCAACGGCTTCGGCAGCCACAGGCTCGGCGCTATCGCCAGCCTGAGCGGCTTTCTTGGCCTTGGCGCGCGCCAGTGCGGCGGCGATGGCTGCTTTCTTTGGATCGCTGGCGGGGTCAACCGCCTCGGCGGGTTGCGCCGCAGCGGCTGTTTCGCTGTTTGCGCTCTCTGCCAGCTTGGCGGCGCGGCGCGCTTCCGCTTCCCGTTTGCGGGCTTCGCGGGCGGCAATCACGGCGCTGTTGTCGGGCAAGCCCTCGGCGGTGGCGGCAATGGCAGTGATGGGGGCATCCTGCTTGGCCTTGATACGGGCCAGTGCGGCGGCTACCGGATCTTCGCCGCCTGCGGTCGTCATGGTTTGACGGCGCTGGGCGGCGGCTTCGGCGTGGCGCGCTTCGCGGGCTGCTTTCTCACGCTCGAAACGGGCCTGCTTGGCCTCGAAACGCTGCTTGGCGCGCTCGGCTTTTTCGGCCTCGGCACGGGCTTCGCGAATGTCGTCTTTGGCGATCTTGTAGTATTGCACCAGCGGGATCTCGCTCGGGCAGACCCAGGCACAGGCGCCGCACTCGATGCAGTCCATCAGGTTGAGCTTTTCGGCCTTGTCATACTCCTTGGCCCGGCTGTACCAGTAGAGCTCTTGCGGCAGCAGGGTGGCCGGGCAGGCATCGGCACAGGCGCTGCAACGGATGCAGGGCTGCTCCGGGCCGGGGGCGGGCAGCTCGGCCTGCGTCGGCGCCAGCAGGCAGTTGGTAGCCTTGACCACAGGCACCATGGCGTGGGGTAGGGTAAAGCCCATCATGGGGCCTCCCATGATCACCCGCTGCTCCGCTTCCGGTTGCAGCTCGAAACGCTGCAACAGCCAGCGCACCGGCGTACCCAGGCGCACCCAGGCGTTGCCGGGTTTCTTGAAGCTGTCGCCGGTGAGGGTGACGATCCGCTCGATCAGCGGCTCGCCGTCGATAATGGCGCGCTTGATGGCAAACACGGTGGCGACGTTGAGCACCATGATGCCGATATCGACCGCGCGGCCTCCCTTGGGCACCTGACGGCCGGTCAGCAGTTCGATGGTCTGCTTGGCACCGCCCGAGGGGTACTTGGTCGGTACCGTCTTGACCAGCACATCCTCATCGGTGGCGTGGCGGGTCAGCTGCTCGATCGCCTCGGGTTTGTTGTCTTCCACCCCGATCAGGGTGAGTTTCGGTTTGAGCAGGTGCTTGAGCACCCGGATCCCATCCATGATCTCGTCGGCGTATTGCTGCATCAGCCGATCATCGGTGGTGATATAGGGTTCGCACTCCAGCCCGTTGACGATCAGGATCTCGGTGAGCTGGCCGCGGCCGTCGAGCTTGCTGTGAGTGGGGAACACGGCGCCGCCAAGGCCCGCTACCCCCGCCTGCTGAATGCGCTCGAGCAGCTCGCCCCGCTCCAGATTCCAGTAATCGGCTTTGCCGTTGCGCTCGCCCCACTCATCTTCGCCATCGGGGGTGAGAATGACACAGAGATCGCCGAGCCCGGAGGGGTGGGCAACCGTGTGGTTGCCAATCTCGGTGATGGTGCCGGAGGTGGAGGCATGGACAGGGACGATCCGCCCCTTGGCATAACGGGTCAGCGGCTGACCCTTCTTGACCTTGTCGCCCACCTGCACCAGCAGATCGCCGGCGGGGCCTGCGTGCTGGCGCAGCGGAATAATGAGGCGCGGCGGCAGACCGGCGTCTACCACCGGGCTCTGGCTTGATTGCAGCTTGTTGTCGGCGGGGTGAATGCCACCGTGAAAGTCCCAGAGCGTGCCGGCTTTGATACGTTCGAGTAAGGAATGCATGGTTGCTCCGCTGTTTATTCCACTATCTTGACCGGAATCTTGCCCGGAACATGCACGTTATTGAGATCCCACTTCCAGTTATCGACCGTGGTGGGCACCGGGATCATCTCGATGCAGTCGGTCGGGCAGGGATCGACACAGAGATCGCAACCGGTGCACTCGTTGGCAATCACGGTATGCATCGCCTTGGTAGCTCCGACGATGGCATCCACCGGGCAGGCCTGAATGCACTTGGTGCAGCCGATGCACTGATCTTCGTGGATAAAGGCGACCTTCTTGACCGGCACGGCGGCCTCGTCACTGCCCCCCAGCGGCTGGGGCTCGACCCCCATCAGATCGGCAATCTTGCGCATGGTGGCCTCGCCACCAGGCACGCACTTGTTGATCTGATCGCCGTTGGCGAGCGCCTCGGCGTAGGGTTTGCAGCCGGGATAGCCGCACTGGCCACACTGGGTCTGGGGCAGCAGGGCATCGAGCTGGTCGACGATGGGGTCTGCTTCCACATGAAACTTGACGGCGGCAAAGCCCAGGATAATCCCGAACGCCAGCGCCAGCAGGGTGAGCACCAGAATGGCAAAGAGAATATGGATCATGGTTATATCTTGATAAGGCCGGTAAAGCCCATAAAGGCCAGCGACATCAGACCGGCGGTGATCATGGCAATCGACACCCCGCGAAACGGCGCGGGTACATCGGCGGCGACCAGACGCTCGCGCATGGCGGCAAACAGGATCAACACCAGCGAGAAGCCGGTGGCGGCGCCAAAGCCGTAGATCACGCTCTGGATAAAGTCGTGTCGCTCATTGATGCTGAGCAGCGCCACCCCGAGCACCGCGCAGTTGGTGGTGATGAGGGGCAGGAAGATCCCCAGCAGGCGATAGAGGGTCGGGCTGCTTTTGCGCACCACCATCTCGGTAAACTGCACCACCACGGCGATCACCAGAATAAAGGCGAGGGTGCGCAGATAGGCGATATCCAGCGGCAGCAGGATATAGTGCTCCACCAGATAGGAGCTGGCACTGGCGAGGGTCATCACGAAGGTGGTTGCCAGCCCCATGCCGATGGCGGTTTCCAGCTTGCCGGAGACCCCCATAAAGGGGCAGAGGCCGAGGAATTTCACCAGCACGAAGTTGTTAACCAGCACGGTGCCGATCAATAAAAGCAGGTACTCAGTCATCAATTACCGTCACTGAAAGTCGGGTTATCGGGGTTTGAAGGCGGGCGGTATTATCTGACGTTAGGGCCAGTTAAACAACCGCAAGGCCGCATGGTTATTATGCAACTGGATAATTTAGCCGGGGTTTTGGGCAAGATTGCGGACGGTTGTTTGGCGGCTTTGCCAGCACTTGGCTGGCAAAGCCGGGATAGCAGTCAGGTGTTCAGGCTGGATGCATGCGCAATAATTCCCCGTAATAATCCGGCAGTGCTGAAAATCCGGTCAATTCACCTTGCAAGTCTGCCAGTCTGGTCAGTCTCATTGCCGCTCTGAAACTTGCCGCATCCAGCTGTGTCAGAGGATGGAGCAATGAAATAGAGAGCCCCAGCTCCAGCAACCAGTAAGGATTCACATTCCCCCCGGCCAGCGGTGTACCGGTCTGCTCTTCGGTCAGTTGTTCCCTTCGCAGCTTCCGGCGTGTCAACACAGGCCATACACGGGTTACCTCACGCGTCAGGCCATCTGCTGCAAGGGTCGCTACGGCCAGATAGTTGATCTCGTTCATCAGCTGATCATCATAACGAGTGGCAATGGTTTCGGCAGGGGTGTGATACCAGCGGGCAGAACCATCACGAAATGTATCGAAGTAGCTCGCCGGGCGGCTGTTTTCCGGTGCGGTCGGAATGATCAGGGTGAGATCATGGTGGCGGACCTGCTGCATCCCCAGGGTGGCAATCCGGCTGGGCTCTTCCAGATAGAAGTGGCCCGAGCGGATGGCTGGATAGCGGAACTCTTCCCCCGATTTACCCAGCTTTTGCTCAAGGAAGGTTTGCAGCCAGCAAGAGCCGCTGTGATCCTCTGCTGGCAACAGGGCAAAGGCACCGATACCAATCCGGTCGATCTCCTCCTGATAGGGATTTTTCGTTCCGGTTTGCTGGCTCATAAAGCCCGGATAGAGCGCAAAAGCGCCAAAGGTGGGGCGGCTTGGTATCGGGTCATCCTGTTGCTGATAGAGCAGGGCATCCCGATAACGGTGCATCTGGTTGATAGCATCATCGGGCACCCTGTCTCTCGGATCATCTTGAGTGCCATTATCGACCCGGTACTTAGCATCAAACAGCCAGATAAAGGTGTCGCCACTGCCAGTGGTGGCTTCGATCAGAATGTCCGGCTTTTGGGGAACCAGCAGGGAGTGAACCGGCTTGTTGGTCTTGTGAAATCTGGGTTCATGGGCCAGCTTGAGCCTTACACCGTCTGCTGCACGAAGGTACTCCCAGCAGTATTTTATCCCCTCGGCCAGCCGGGTATCCCAACCATCGCGGGTGAAGTTAAAGGCTGGTGTTTTCACCTCGGTAAATCCCAGCGTCAGGATAATCCGGCGCACCTCGATCACGCACCAGAGCTCGTAGAGCTGATCCATGCTGCGCACGCCGGCCACGGCATCATTTCCCAACGCATCGAGATAGAGGCGCAGTTGCTGCCAGACCCGGTAAACCGTGCTATAGCCGCTCTTTTGCTGCAGTACCAGAGACTCGCGTTGTAACACCGTCGCCGGACCTATCTCCTGCATCAGGGGGTGAGCCAGCGCCTGATCCAGCGGTTTGCTCCACACCTTCAGACGGTCAAAAAAGGCTCTGGACAAGAGGGTGCGATCGCCCTGTTGTGTCAGCTGTTGCAGCATCCTTCCGGCGCGCTCCAGCACAAACTTGATAAAGCGGTTTTCCGGGGTATCCGTGGTCAGTTGTTTACGTTCCACCCGGTATCTGCGCTCGATACCGTTATCCAGATCCTGGCGGATCTGTTCGGCCTGCTTCGGGCGTGGCGGGCGCTTCATTCTGGCGGCCAGCAGATATTCGGTCTTGCTTTGCAGCCTGCTGTGGGGCGCATTGATGATCTGGCGGATCCCCCGCTCAAGGTCCTTGTGCAGGGCTTCGAAATGGGCAAGCCAGAGCAGGGGGAACGGTTCGGCCTTGCGCTGGCTGCGCCCCCCTTGCTGACTGGTTGCGCTGTTCAGGGTAAAACGCCAGTAGGGGTACTGCTCATCCAGCACCTGATGGATCAGCGGCACATCCCGGCGGATATCCAGCTTGACCGGATAGACCTCGAACCAGAGCGTCAGCTGAATGCGAGCAGCTTTTCCTGCAGCCGATTTCGGTTGATAAGAGAAGGGAAGTGCAAGTGTGCCTACTTCGTTACCGGTATTGAATCCCCCCAGCAGCTCCTGCGATCCATGCCTGCTTTTGAAGCGAAATGACTCGCAGATCCGCTGCAGATGATGCTCCAGCCGCGGCGTATCACTCCCCTCGCTAACGCCGTGAAGAAACTCCCATTCGAATTCGTAAAAGCAGTTTTCATACAACAGAGGGGTTGGCAGTACCAGAGCGGAGAGCGCCTGATCATCAGGCAGTTCTAGCGGGCAGCCATCAGCCTCAGCCAGAGTGATGGAAAGGGGCTGCGAGAAGCGCACAACTGGCGGTTCGTATCTGCCAGCACTCGCTGACAGGCCCGCTTTGCCGATCACCTGTTGATGATGGACGCGGGTAGCTTGTAACTGCCGATAACGATCCCCGACTGTCTTCTCATTGGCATAGATCCGCAAAATCCAGTCACGGCTCTGCAGGGTAAACAGGCACTCCATCACAACCCCCCTTACGGCCAGAAGCTGGTAAAGCACTGCCGTGCCAGCCGCTCTTTCATCCAGGTCAGTTTCTTCTTGCTGCGGCAGGGGACGTGCGGCGGTTCTGCGGGGGCGGAATCTTCACCGGCGGCAGCCACCTTGCGGTTAAACAGGTCAGGGCGTGTGTTATCCCAGTGACTACCAAATTGTTCTGCCAGCACCTTTTCCAGGTCTGTCAGCAGGTCGCCATCAGCCGTCAGATGGCTGCGCAACTTGTCACTATCCCCCTCAATGCGCGGCAATACCTTGCACATCATAAAGTCATCCCAGATGGCGACCAGTTCTGCGGTATTGGCGGGATGATGGGCCAGCAGGGCCAGCATCAGCTCGTTCAGGGCGCGATAGGCCAGTTCGAACGGGCTCTGTTGCAGCACCCCGTTGACTGCCTTCAGGAAGGTGACGCTCTCTTTACTGTATTGCTCCAGTGCCGAGACTTCAGTAATGGCGCGTCCGTCTGACCAGGTCGGATAACCCAGCCGTTTTGGCTGCAATGCCGGTGCAAAGTAGGCATCGAAATCGTTGGGGAAGAACTCGTTAAAGTCGAAGGTGAGGGCCCTGTCGATCACCTTGCGGGAAAAGCCGTGGGTGGTCTCGTCCATATTGACGGTACCGGCCACCATCAGGTTGAAGGGGATAGCGATACCGTGTTGGCAGAAGCTGGCCCAGATCTGCTGATGCAGTGAAACATCGAGGTCCAGTCCCAGTTTTTCCGCCAGTTCGGTACGCGCGCTCTCATCCAGTTGCTGGCTAAGCGTATCTGCTTTGAGCAGGGGATCGCACCGGTAGACATAGCCGTAGTCCACCCCTTCTTTGTCGTTAAATACAGTCAGTTCGGGTGAGGTATACCAGTGGCGGGTCTCCAGTACCGATAGATAGTCGGCGAAATATTGTTCAACCGGCGCCAGGTTCATCTCGTCGAGGCAGAGCCAGAAGGGGGGAATATGGTCCAGTTGTTCCTGGCTCAGACCAATCTTGCCATCGGCTCTCACTTCGCCAATACGCTCGTAAATATGGATCCAGGCTTGGGTAATAAAATGCAGCACCGGCGTTGATACATACTCCTTTTTACCACTGATCCTGGAGATATAGCCCAGTAGATCGGAGGGTTCGTGCCAGTCTGGTCGTACAGGAACCAGGCAGTAATTTTTCTGGCCTGGATAGTCCTTGACCTGCTCACGAATAAAATGGGTTTTACCAGTACCAGAAATGCCAGCGAGGAGGAGAAACGGTTTGTAAAGGCTTGAGGGGTTGAATTTAGCTATATTCTTTATATCTAATATAGGATGTTCTTTGTTAGATAAAAAACTAACGCACTTATCATACAAACTAAGCAGCCACTCAAGATCTTTTATTAGCTCTTCATCTGAAGGTATGTCATCAGCCGGGTAATATTTTGCTGAAATATTTGTTGGTTCATATGATCTCCCCAGATTTGTTGTTGCATGTAGGTTTAGAGAGTCGTTATCCCATGTGGAGAACTCAGTGATATTGTTCAGAAGTTGTAATTTTAACTCAATGGCTTGTCTTTGGGCATTTACCGTACCTAATTCCCGGGTGGGCGCTGTCGTTCCTTGATTTAAAGAGAGGTAAAATCCAGAACCATCGGCGCAGAATAAATAAACAGGATATATTCCAGACTGTGTTGTGGTGGTGATTCTTGTATCAAGGATTGAAATCCAAGGCACATTCGCCCAATTGCCAGCTCCAACGCTAGCCTTGATTTTAAGTTCTTCGTTAGAACGATGGGCTATATTTTCGATGGACTCTTTTAGTTCGGTTCTAAAAATTACTGCTGTTGGGTGATTGGTAAATTGTTCCGTGGTTGCGCGTACCCAATTTGACAGTATTTGTTTAAATAAACTTTGAATCTCGCTCATTTAAAACACCAAAGAGTGATTTTTTGTAAAGGCTGTAATGTTAACATCAGAAGTTGTTGTTACCAATGAAATTTTATGTTGATAGGTTCATTTTTTATTTACATCTCTCTTTGGGAAATAGAGAAGCATGATTTTTTGGTAAGTTTGAACACGGATAACTGATCCAGAGATGGTTACTTAGCGCGATGGTTTTATTGTCATCAGATATTTTTGAATGAGAATTCAAGAGGTATTCGCACGCTCATGTTGAGGAGGGCGCGATTCACCCTTCTCGTTTCAGCTGTGGCAGATCCAGCAGCCGAGCGTTTGTCGTCCCTACGAGCAGGATGTGCGGCGCTTTAGCCAGTGCACGGTCAAGGCGTCCGCCCTGTTTCACAAGCTGTGTGATGACTTGACCCGGCAGGATGACAGCAGTTGGCAACTGCCCAAATTTCGCACCATGTACTGCTCGGCTGCCGTCAGTTATCGGCCGATGATTGCAGAGATTGGGGATGCCAAGCAGAGTCCTGCCAAGCTGGCAGAGCGGGCTTGCAATCAGGCGATTCTGGCGGCAATGGACAGTGACGATGAGACCCTGCAGGCCCAGCGTGACAAAGCGTGCGCTGCGGTGCAGTGAGGCGAGTTTATCTGACCAGATCATTTGCGCTCGCTTTGCGCGTCACGACACACATGGGCTTCCCCTTGCCGGGTATGATGGGGTAGCCCGCCGTGGCGACGACAGTCGGATGCTCGCGGGCATATGTCGGTCACATCAGCCAGATCACCACCAGGAGGTAACCATGATCAGCCATATCGACCATCTGGTATTGACGGTCAGTGATATCGAACGGGCCGTGGCGTTTTACAGTTCGGTGCTCAATATGGAGGCCATCACCTTCGGTGCGGGGCGCCGGGCCGTAGGGTTTGGCAACCAGAAGATCAATCTGCAACTGCTTGGGCAGGAGCCGCGCAATCGGGCGCAGGTGGGGTCGGGGGATGTCTGCCTTATCACCCGCTGGCCGCTGGAGCAGGTGATGGCCCAGCTTGCCTGCCACGGGGTGGAGATTGTCGAGGGGCCGGTGACCAAAAGCGGTGCCTGTGGGCCGATAGAATCCATCTACTTCCTCGACCCTGACCAGAACCTGATAGAAGTGAGCATCTATCCCTGACAGGGTTGGCGCGGCGCCTGACGGTGCAACACCTATCAGAATCACTCTACTTCCTCGACCCGGATCAGAATCTGATAGAAGTGAGCATCTATCCCTGAGCCTACCAAGCCATCACTCCCATCGCCATCATCAATAGAAAGGGGCCGTCAATTGACGACCCCTTTCTCGTATCGCCATCGACCCAGCGCCAGTGGCTCTTTGCCGATACTCCAGAAACGCCCTAGAAAGGCGCGCTGCTCTCGTCGCTCTCCTGTAAAAACTGCTCCACTTCTGCCTGATAGGCCGCATCATATTGATTGCTGCTGGCAGGGGGGGCAGCGGCAGGGCTGGTAACGGGAGGGGCGGTGAGGGTCTCCATCACCCGCTGCTGCAGATAGGGGTAGAAGGGGTTGGAGGAGGTGCGGGTGAGGGCGCCGGGGTTGACGATCAGCACGCCGCGCTCGCCACGCAGGGCCAGACCACCGAGATTGATGCCGTATTGCTCCCGCTGCTGCGGGCGCGCCGCCATGCCATAGAGGGGGTCGTCCATCGGGAAGGGGAGCGCCACATGGGAGAGGGAGTAGATCTCCTTGGGATAATCGATACCCAGCGGGCGGAGCTGCTCAGGCTGATCTGCGCTGGCCAGCGTTCTGGCCTGCGTCGCGGGAGAGGCGGGTTCCACATTGCCCACCACGGTAAGGCGATAGTGCCCGGGGGCGTTTGGCAGCAAGCGGTGCAGCGCCAGCTCGGAGGCCGAGCTCATCAGCGGGCCAAACAGGGTGCTGCGGTTGATATCAAACAGCACCAGCTCGCTGCCGTTGGCCGGCAGGTAGTGGTAGAGATCGGCAATGATGGAGCGGGTGCTGACGGTGTAGTCCATCACCGACTGGAAGGTGAGGGCGGGGGGAAACGCCGCCAGCTCGCCACTGGCGGCCAGCTGGCGTACCTGCTGCTGAATGGCGTGGGTCAGGCGGTAGGACTGGCGCGCGCCGTTGACCGGGAACGAGTTGTACTTGAACGGGTTGAACTCCGGCATGGTGTCGAGCCAGGCGGCGTTGGCAAAGGCGGGCAGCAGGGCAGGCACGGCCTTGAGCCCGGCGAAGCGGGCAAAGCGGGTCACCCCGATCATCGGAGAGATCAGTACCAGCCGATCCGGTTTTGCCAGCGTGCCGCTCGGGTCGGCCAGCGCATCGAGCGTATATTTCACCGCCAGCGCGCCGCCGTTGGAAAAGCCCACCAGATGCAGCGGCCGCTTGCCCGGTGCCAGCAATCTGGCCTCCCGCACCGCCAGTCGGGTGGCGGCCAGCCAGGTTTCCCAATCCACATCCACGAGGCCAGCGGGCACAGTGCCGTGGCCGGGGATCCGCAGCCCCAGCGCGATAAAGCCCTGCTGCTGATAGCGTCTAGCCAGATGGCGCAGACTGTAGGGGGAGTCGGTCAGGCCGTGCAGCAGCACCGCCACCCCTTTGACTTCCCCCTCGGGGCGCAGCAGGTAGGAGCGGTTCCAGTTCTGCTGAAAGCGGGCGGGATTGATGGGGGCGTCCTGATAGTAGCGATTGCTGGCCAGTTGCTGCTCCGGCGGTGTTTTGGCGACTACCTCGGTGGCCACCAGCTCGAACAGCTCTGCTTCGCGGGCCAGATAGGCTTGCCAGTCGCTGCGATCGAGCTCATCGGCACTGAGTTCGGGGGGCACCACTGTGTGCCACAGCTGCAGCGGCGCTGCCTGCCAGGCGAAGTAGGCGATCACCGCCCATGCGGTCAGCAACAGCAGCAACAGGGTCAGCAGAGCACGGCGAACAAGGCGGCGAGTGTGAGCCAGCATGGTGCAATCCTTGGCGATAGGGGTGGGGCCGCCTCTGGGCGGGCGAGTTCGGCGCAGCACCCTAGGCGCTGCCAATCGGCTTAAAGCCTAATAGAAACAAGGTGATATGTATAGTTGATGGCGTTCGGCCACGCTGGCTGTGGGCGCCTGATCACGACGTTGGCATCAGGCTGGCCGTTCAAAGGTTGCATCGCGGGCCATCTGGCGGCGTGAACTTGTTCGCGGATGCCCGCTTGGGCGCTGCGGCCCTGCAACTATCTGCCCCTGAACGGGGGCAATTATGCTACTGTAGCGGCGTTTTTTGATGGATAAGCTGGCATTGGCCTTTTTTGAAGATGGAATGGTATGCAGAACTTTGACGTAGTGAATTGGCTGATGCAGCAAACAGCCTCCCCGGCACAGCCGGAACAGGCGATGGCACAACCGGGCGCGGCCCAGAACCTGTGGCAGGTGATCCATGCTGGCTAACGAATCCATGCGCCTGAACAAATACATCAGCGAGAGCGGCATCTGCTCGCGCCGCGAGGCCGACCGCTTTATCGAGCAGGGCCACGTCTTTATCAACGGCAAGCGGGCCGGGATCGGCGATCAGGTGCAGGTTGGCGATCTGGTCAAGGTGAATGGTCAGGTGATCGAGCCGCGCGAGGCGGACAGTCTGGTGCTGATCGCCCTCAACAAGCCGGTGGGCATCGTCAGTACCACAGAGGCGGGCGAGAAGGACAACATCGTCGATTTCGTCAACCACAGCACCCGGGTCTTCCCCATCGGGCGGCTCGACAAGGATTCGCAGGGGCTGATTTTCCTCACCAACCACGGCGATCTGGTCAACAAGATCCTGCGGGCGGGCAACGATCACGAGAAAGAGTATCTGGTGACCGTCGACAAGCCGGTGACCGAGGAGTTTGTGCGCGGGATGGCGGCCGGGGTGCCGATCCTCGGTACTGTGACCAAGAAGTGCAAGGTGAAGAAAGAGGCGCCGTTCGTCTTTCGCATCACGCTAGTGCAGGGACTGAACCGCCAGATCCGCCGCATGTGCGAGTACTTCGGTTTTGAAGTGACCAAGCTGGAGCGCATCCGCATCATGAATGTCAGCCTCAAGGGGCTGCCGGTAGGCGAGTGGCGCGATCTCACCGACGACGAGCTGATCGATCTGTTCAAGCTGATTGAGGACTCCTCTTCCGAGGTGAAACCGGCCAAAGGCGACAAGCCCAAGGCGGCCAAGGCCCCTGCGGTGCAAAGCGCCAAACCGGGGCAGGGCAAGAAGCCGCGCCGCGATGATGATCACGAGATTGGCGGTCGCCCCAATGTGCCGGGCCCGGAAGCCTTCGAGAAGAAGCTGCCGGTGGGCAAGGGTGGTGCGGGCAAAGGTGCTGCCAACAAGGGCGGCGCTGGCAAAGGGGCTCCCAAGGGTGGCAAACCGGCCGCTGGCAAGCCGCGCACCGCTAACACAGGGCGGCAGAAGAAGGGGCGCTGAGTTGCTCCCCTGAGTGGCGTCAGCCTACCTTGTCATCCCCAACACGGTTATCCCCAACACACCGGCCTCAGGCCGGTGTGTTGTTTTGGGCAGCAGAGCTGGTTGGGAGAGGTGCCGAAAGGGACGGCTCGCTGGCGGTCGGTAACCGCATAACGCGAGGATAGTGGCGCGGGTCGAGGCGCAGCACCAGCAGGCTCATCAGCAGTAATCCCCCCAGTTGCCACTGCCAGGCGGCCGCAAAGTCGCCCATATAGTGATAGAGCCGCGCCGCCACCCAGGGGCCGGTGGCCGCCAGCATAAAGCCGAAGCCCTGCATCAGGGCGCTCAGGGTGCCGGCGCGGCGCGGGTCGGGCAGGTGATCGAGCGCAATCACCATGATCAGCGAAAAGCTGCCGCCAAGACCGGCACCGCACAGCATGCACCAGAGAATGGGGGCACTGGCTGGCGCCAGCCAGAGGCCGGCAAATCCCGCCAGCTGCATGGCGATGGCAAGGCCCATCCACGGCCGCCGATCCTGACTGCGGGCGGCCAGCAGCGGCAGGCCGAGGCCGCTGGCAGTCTGGGCCAGCGCCAGCCAGGCGACCAGTTTCGCCCGCCTGCGCGGCGCTCCACCCCTGCGCCATATAGGCGGGGGCCAGCCAGGCCACGACGATGCCGTAGCCACTGTTGATGATGCCAAAGCAGACGATCAGCAACCAGCTGCGGGGCAGGGTGATTAGCCGCTGCTCGCCGTGGGGAATGGCGACCGCGGTGGCCCGCGGCAGACGCACTTTCCACCCTAGCCAAACGAGGGCCAGCAGCACCGGCAGGCTCCAGAGCGCCAGCGCCCGCGACCAGTCGAGGCTCGTCGCCAGCCTTGGGGTGAGGCTGGACCCCAGCGCTCCGCCCCCCATCATGCAGGCGGAGAAGATCCCCATCACCAGCGGCACCTTGCGGGCGAAGGCCTGCTTGATCAGTGCCGGCAGCACCCCCTGCACCAGTGCCGACCCAAGGCCGCAGAGCGCCGCGCTGGCGATCAGCAGGGCGCCGCTCTGGGCATCGAAGCGCATGGCGCTGCCAATGCCGAGCAGCAACAGGGCCAGCCCCAGCAGTTGGCGCGGGCTGGCGCGCCGGCGCAGGCTGGGAGTGAGCAGCACGCCAATCCCGATGAGCCAGAGTGGCAGCAGGGTGAGCCAGGCGAGGGTGTCCATCCCCAGCGACAGGGTGCGGCCAATCTCGCCGCTCAGCGGGCCGATGGCGGTAAGAAAGGGGCGCAGATTCAGGCCAATCAGGATCACCAGCACCAGCAGGGCAGTCTGGCCTGCGGGTTGATCGGTATTTCGTTGATTCATCGGGTGCAGTTTCCGGTTCTGGGAGAGACAGGGGGCATTCGGGACACGGAGTCATCGGGGCTGAACATGGCAGATCACCGTCAAAGGAGGCAAAAACGCCAGCCTAGCGGGCTCGAAAGTCATTTGGAAATTAAATGATAGAATGGGTTTCAGTGGTTTTGTAAATGGAGTGCCCCATGCTGGATCCCCTGTTACTGCGCAGTTTTGTAGCCATTATCGACACCGGCAGCTTTACCCGCGCCGGTGAACGGGTCCATCTGACCCAATCCACCATTAGCCAGCAGATCCGCCGCCTTGAGCAGCAGCTTGGCTGTCCGCTGTTGGACCGCTCCGGTCGGCAGGTGGTGGCAACGGCGGAGGGAGAAAAATTGCTGGGGCTGGCCCGCCGCATTCTGGCGCTGCTGGCACAGGCCGAGGAGCAGGTGAGCGAGGGGAGCATGGCGCTCAGCCTCGGGGTGCCAGAGGATTTTGCCGCAGGGGCCATCACTCCGGTGCTGGCCGCCTTTGCCCGCGACTACCCCGAGGTACGGTTGGAGGTGCAAAGTGGCCTGAGTCACGAGATCTGGCAGCGCTTCGCGGCGGGAGAGCTGGATCTGGCGCTGGTCAAGCAGACGCGCGGGCAGGGGGCGCCCCTTGCCAGCTGGCGCGAGCCGCTGGTGTGGGTTGACAGTCGCGACTGGCCCGCACGGGAACGGGATCCGCTGCCGCTGGTGGTATTCCCGAGCGAAGGGCTCTATCGGCGGCAGATGACCGAGGCGCTCGATGGCCTCGGTCGGCGTTGGCGTATCGCCTATGTCAGCGCCAGCCTTGCCAGCTTGCAGGGGGCGGTGAGTGCGGGCATTGGCGTGAGCTTGCTGCCCAAACGGTTGATGCCCGCCGATCAGCTGGCCCTGACCCAGTGGCCCAAGGTGGCGTCGGTGGAGCTGGCGCTGCATGCAGGGGGAAGCGGGAGCGAGCCGCTCACCCGCTTGAGCGCGGCCCTGATCGCCCTCTGTGACGAGGTGATGGGGCTGCAGTAATTTGCGGTATGGGGAAAAGTTGAAGTCTGAAAAAACGCAACAAAGTGTGAGGACGGATCAGTGATCCTTCCCCTCCGCCAGCTTGCGCTCGTAATCCTGTTTCACGATGGCCAACGCCGCCAGCACCAGCTCGGGGGCCAGCTGGTTGGTTTCCAGCAGTTCAATCAGATCCACCGCGAGTTTTACCTCGGGCGGGGCAGTTTCCAGTGACATGGGCAGGGTTCCGGTTGCGGGAAGAGGGGGGATTATACAGGGGCGCCGCCGTTGGCCGAAAGCGCCCCGCTCTGTCGGGTTGTGAGGCATGAAGGTCAGAGGTGCTGGCGCATCTCCTTGTCGATCTCCTCGCGCAGGGCGATGAGCTTTTTGGCGTACTGCTGCAACTGCAGATCGCTCTCGCTCACCGGCTGCCACTGGGGCACCGGGGTTGGCTTACCGTGCTCATCCATCGCCACAAAGATGATGATGCAGTGGGTGGTCTTGTGGCGCTCGGTGTCGGTGGGGTGGCGGCTGTAGACATCCACCGCCAGATGCATGCTGGTGGTGCCGGTGTGGATCACCTGGGCGTGAACCTCTACCAGCTGGCCAATCTGGATGGGGCGCAAAAAGCGGATCCCCCCCACATAGACAGTCACCGCATAGCCGCCACACCAGCCAGCAGCGCAGGCATAGCCCGCCTGATCGATCCACTTCATCACCATGCCGCCGTGGACCTTGCCGCCGAAATTGACGTCGGAGGGTTCGGCCAGAAATTGCAGGGTCAGTTCGCGATTGGGCACAGTTACATCCTTATTGCCTGAAGGGTTTCCCTGAGCTTTGCCCCATCGGCCTGCCCGGTCAAGGGTTCATCCCCGATTCAGGGGGGCGGGGTCACTATCTGGCTCTATCGACGGGAACATAGCCGCAGGAGTGACACCATGAAACAGATGCTGGAACAGTTGCTGGGGGCTGGCAAAGGCTGGCTCAACGAAGGCGGAGAGAAGCGCAAGGGGCAGATGCAGGGGGCGCTGGCCGGTGGCGCGCTCGGTCTGTTGCTGGGCAATAAAAAAGTGCGCAAATATGGTGGCAAGGCCGCTGCCGTGGGCGGCGCCGCAGCCCTTGGCGGGCTGGCCTACAAGCTCTATCAGGATTGGCAGGCCCAGCAGGCGGCACCGGCCCAGCCCACCCATCCCATCAGTGGGCTGGAAGGCAATGCGCTGGATGCCCGTGCGGCCCTCTTGGTGCGCGCCATGGTGGCGGCGGCCCGGGCCGATGGCCATATCGACGGTGCCGAGCGCCAGAAAATCCAGGAGTACCTGACCGAACAGGGTCAGAGCGATGTCGCCCGCTGGATTGACGCCGAGCTGGCCCGCCCCCTCGATCCCCACGCGCTGGCGCGGGAAGTGACCGACATGGAGCTGGCCACCGAGGTCTATCTCGCCTCCCTGCTCGCCATCGAAGTGGATCACTTTATGGAGCGCGGTTATCTCGACGAACTGGCGCGCGCCCTCAAGCTCGATGACAACCTCAAGGGCAGCATCGAGCGGCAGGTGGCCCAACTTAACGCCCCCGCCTGATACCCCTCATCGCCATGGATTGCCGATAACGCCCCGCTCAAGGGGCGTTGTTGTTTCTGCTGCCCGCCAAAAGATACGGATGAGCCTATTTGGATTGCGGGGCACAGCCCCTAAGATGGCGCAAAGAGATCACTTTTTTGCAAGGAGCAACCGTTGGAGATTCGCAAGGCAACCGCACTGGATATAGACGCCATTGTCGAGCTGAACCGGCAGATAGGAGAGATCCACCATCAACACTATCCCGAGGTGTTCTGCCCCCCTTCGCCAGAGGAGCGGGCATTTTTGCTGAGCGCCATCGGTGCAGAAGGGCGTCTATTCTGCGTTGCCGAGCAGGATGGCAGGGTGGTGGGCTTTTTGACGGCGCGGATAGACATCAATGAGAGCGTGCCGTTTCTCACCCGTGCGCCGATTTGTCGTATCGGCTCGGTGGTGGTGGATGAGCAGCACCGCTCCCGCGGGATTGGCAAGGCGCTGATCGCCCATTGCGATGAGTGGGCCAAGGCCCGTGATGCTCAGCAAATCCGGCTGGAGGTGATGGCCTTCAACGAGCGCGCCAAAGCCCTCTACGAGGCGCTGGGCTTCAAGGTGCAGTCGCAGATCATGGCCAGATGATCAGTTTTTGATGGCGAGACAAGGCGCGTCCCCCCAACTACACAGGCCCGTTGCGGACCTTTGTTCGTTTCGTCAGCGGCTCTTTGCCACGTTACTTTTCACCGAGTTGTGCGGCAATCAGTGCGGCCAGCCGGGTGAGGGCCTGCTCCAGCTGTTCGCTCCAGGGATGGGAGCTGTTGAGGCGCAGGCAGTGGTTGTGTTGTCCCTGACTGGAAAAGAGCGCGCCGGGGGCCACTGAAAAACCGCTGCCCAGAGCCTTGGCGTGCAGGGCGCGGCTGTCGAAATGGGCAGGCAGCGCCAGCCAGAGAAAGTAGCCGCCATCGGGGGAGGAGATCCGCACTTCGCTGGGCAACAGCCGTTGCAGGGCCGCCCGCATCTGCTGCTGGCGCTGGGCCAGGGTGTGGCGCAGACGGCGAAAGTGGGCATCGACACCGCCCTGGCGCAGCATCTCGGCCAGCGCCAGCTGGCTCGGAACATTGGTGGAGAGGGTGGACATCAGTTGCAGCCGTTGAACCCGCTCGGCATGGGGCCCCGCCACCACCCAGCCGACCCGAAAGCCCGGCGCCAAGCACTTGGAAAAGGAGCTGCAAAGCAGGCTGTCGCCACGCTGATCCCAGTGCTTGATGGGTTTGGGGCGCTCGCGGCCGAAGTAGACCTCCGCATAGACGTCATCCTCCACCAGCGGCACCTTGTGGGCGTTGAGCAGTGCCATCAGCCCCTGTTTGTGCGCATCTGGCATGGTGTGGCCCAGCGGGTGCTGCACATTGCCCATCAGCCAGCAGGCCTTGATCGGCATCTGGCTGAGGGCGTCGGCCAGCAGGTCGAGATCGATGCCCACCCCCGGAATGACCGGGATCTCCACCGCCTTGAGTTTCAGCCGCTCGATGGCCTGCAGGGCGCCATAGAAGGTGGGGGACTCCACCACCACCCAGTCACCGGGCTCGGTCAGCACCTGCAGGCTGAGGGAGAGTGCCTCCATGGCACCGGTGGTGATGATGATCTCCTGCGGATTGACCGCCACCCCATCGCTGGCGTAACGCTGGGCGATGGCGCGGCGCAGCGCTTCGTTGCCGGGGGGCAGGTCGGCCACTGTGCTGAAGGGATCGAGCTTGCGCATGCAGCTGGCCAGGGCACGCCCGAGCTGGGGATGGGGGAACAGGGTCGGGTCTGCCACCGACATGCCAAGGGGCACCAGATCCCGCGATTTGCTCGCCTGCAACACCTCGAACACCAGATCGTTGATATCCACCGAGCCGCTGTAGTGGGTCTGGCTCGGCGTGTGCTGCACGACCTGTGGTGAGGCGGCTTTGACGTAGTAACCGGACTGGGGGCGGGCGAGGATCCGCCCCTGACTCTCCAGCAGTTGATAGGCCTGCAACACCGTCATGGGGCTGAGCCCGTGGGTCTTGCAGCTCTGGCGAATGGAGGGGATGCGCTCCCCCGGTTGCCAGATGCCATCGTCAATCTGGCTTTGCAGGCGGTCGGCCAACTGCTGGTAAAGGGACATGATCTGGATCAACTGTTATAGGTGTAATTCAATATAACTGCATCTGTTATAGGTGTCATGCTCCGTGATGTACTTGTCACGCACGAAACGTGCAAGGCAAATACAACAAAAGAGAGTGACGCATGATCAATCCGGATGACGTGGTCAGCCTGTCTCGCCTGCAATTTGGCGCCACGGCCCTGTTCCACTTCCTGTTTGTGCCCCTCACGCTGGGGCTGTCCTGGATCCTGGTGATCGCCGAGTCGGCTTATGTGATGACCGGCAAGGTGATCTATCAGGACATCACCCGCTTCTGGGGCAAACTGTTTGGCATCAACTTCGTCATGGGGGTCACCACGGGGATCACCATGGAGTTTCAGTTCGGCACCAACTGGGCTTACTACTCCCACTATGTGGGGGACATCTTCGGTACTCCGCTGGCCATCGAGGGGCTGATGGCCTTCTTCCTCGAATCGACCCTGGTGGGGCTCTTCTTCTTCGGTTGGGACAAGCTCTCTCGTGGCAAGCACCTGCTGGTGACCATGCTGGTGGCGCTCGGCTCCAACCTCTCGGCGCTCTGGATCCTGATCGGCAACGGCTGGATGCAAAACCCGGTGGGGGCCGAGTTCAACCTGCTGACCCAGCGCATGGAGCTGGTGGATATCGCCGTCGTGCTGTTCAACCCGGTGGCGCAGGTGAAGTTCGTTCACACCGTCGCGGCAGGCTATGTGGCCGCCTCCATGTTCGTGATGGGGGTGAGCAGCTGGTATCTGCTGCGCAAGACGGAAGTGCAGTTTGCCCTGCGCTCCTTCGCCATTGCCTCCGGCTTCGGGCTGGCGGCCATCCTCTCGGTCATTGTGCTCGGGGATGAGTCGGGCTATCGCACCGGCGAGGTGCAGAAGGTCAAGCTCGCCGCCATCGAGGCGGAGTGGGAGACCGAGCCAGCGCCAGCTTCCTTTACCCTGTTCGGCTTCCCGGATCAGACTGCCGAGACCACCCACGCAGCCATCAAGATCCCGTATCTGATGGGGATCATCGCTACCCGCTCCATCGACGAGGCGGTGACCGGCCTCAAGGATATCAAGGTGCAGAACGAGGCGCGCATTCGCAGCGGCATGGTGGCGGCCGAGGCCCTCGAGCAGATCCGGCAGGGCGATGACACCCCGGCCAACCGCGCCCGCTTCGAGCAGCACGGCAAGGATCTCGGCTACGGCATGCTGCTGACCCCCTATGCCAGCAATATCGCCAAGGCCGGTGAGGCGGAGATTGCCAAAGCGGTCGATGACTCCATCCCGCCGGTGGCGCCGCTGTTCTGGGGCTTTCGGGTGATGGTGGGGCTTGGCGTCACCATGCTGGGGCTGATGGTGGTGAGCTTTGTTCAGCTCTGCCGCAACCGGCTGCAAGACTCGCCGCGCCTGCTCAAGACCCTGCTCTGGAGCATTCCGCTGCCCTGGATTGCCATCGAGGCGGGCTGGCTGGTGGCCGAACTCGGCCGTCAACCCTGGACCATCAGCGATGTGCTGCCGGTGTCGGCCTCGGTCTCTTTGCTTCAGCCGGGCCAACTTTGGTTCAGCCTCATCGCCATCTGTTCCATCTACACCCTGCTGCTGGTGGTGGAGCTGTTCCTGTTGCGCCATGTGATCCGCAAGGGGCCCGCCATTCTCCATACCGGCCGCTACAGCGGTGAACAACCCGAACTTGCGAGGATCGCCTGATGGATTACGCAACCCTGAAACTCATCTGGTGGGCGCTGGTGCTCTTCATGATGGTCGGTTTTATCGTGATGGATGGCTTCGATCTCGGCATCGCCATGCTGCTGCCGGTGGTGTCGAAAGATGACGATGACCGCCGTCTGGTGATCAACAGCGTGGGGCCGGTGTGGGAGGGCAATCAGGTGTGGCTGATTGCCGGCGCCGGTGCCCTGTTTGCCGCCTGGCCGCTGGTCTATGCCGCCGCCTTCTCGGGGCTTTATATCCCCATGGTGGTGCTGCTGCTTGGGCTCTTTCTGCGTCCGGTCGGCTTTGACTATCGCAGCAAGCTGGCCGATCCGGTTTGGCGCCGCTGGTGGGATCGGGCGCTGGTGGCGGGTGGCCTGATACCGGCGCTCATCCTCGGTGCTGCTATCGGTCTGGTGATGGAGGGGCTGCCGTTTCGCTTCGACACGGCGCTGCGCCTGCACTACGGCGCGTTCGACTTCCACTGGGGCTGGCTGCTCTCGGTGCTGGCCACCGCCATCACCCTGTTGCTACTGCACGGCGCCGGTTTTCTGCAAGCCAAGGTGACTGGCACCCCTGCGCTGCGCGCACGGGGCATCGCCATCCTGCTGGCCCCGCTGGTGAGCCTCTGCTATCTGCTGGCCGGCTGGCATCTGGTGGATCTGCAAGGGTTTCAGCTGACCGGTGTCGGCACACAACCCTTTGACCCGAATGCTGCCATCAGCCCGCTGATGAAGGGGGTGATCCCCCACGCTGGAGGCTGGCTGCGCAACTACTTTGACTATCCGCTGCTGTGGCTGGTGCCGATCATCGGGACGCTGGCGCCGCTGGTGAGCGGGATTGCCTCCTGGCTGGAGCGGGGCCGAATTGCGCTGCTGGCCAGCGCCATCGCCTGCGCCGCCATGCTCTGCTCGGTGGCCATCGCCCTGTTCCCTTTCGTGCTGCCCTCATCCCTTGATGCGGTCAGCAGCCTGACCCTGTGGGACAGCACCTCCAGTTACAAGACCCTGGCCATCATGTTCGGCCTCGTGCTGGTGCTGATGCCGGTCAACCTGGGCTACACCGGCTGGGTCTATCGGGTGGTGCGCGGCAAGCTCGACCGTGCCCGCATCAAGCGCGACAGCCATCAACTCTACTGACCTCAAGGGATCTGCTATGTGGTACTTCACCTGGATTTTGGGCCTCGGATTCGCCCTGCTGCTGGGCCTGTGCAACCTGCTCTGGCTGGAAGCGCGCTGGCAGGCGGACGAACGGGACGGTAACTGACGGCGGGGGCTCGCGCCCCGCCACGGCCGGTGGCTGGCGTTCACTCGTCGCCATCGGCCCCTCTCTCCCCCCTCTTTAAACGACACACACGACACACTTTCAACCGACAACCAACCGACAGGTAATTGTGATGAAACAGAGATTGAAAGCGGTGGTGCTGGCCATCGGGTGCGCGCTCACCGTCGCCCCGGCCTGTGCCGAACCGGTACAACTGACGCCACTGGATAAAACCTTCACCCTGCAGGTGCTCGGCAGTGGCGGCCCCATCTCCGACGATCTGCGCGCCTCCTCCAGCGAGGTGATCTGGTGGAAGGGGAAATCCCGCATCCTGATCGATGCCGGTGGCGGCGTCTACCTGCGCTTCGGCCAGGCAGGGGCCAAGCTCGAAGAGGTCGATTTTATCGGCATCACCCACTTCCACACCGACCATGTGACTGACCTGCCCGCCCTGCTCAAGGGGGCCTACTTCTTCGAGCGCAGCGATCCGCTGGATCTGGCGGGGCCAGAGGCCGGCTCGGCCTTCCCTAGCATGAGCGGCTACTTCGATGCCCTCTTCAACAAAGACAAGGGCGCTTATGCCTACCTGAGCGGCTTCAAGGATGGCACCGATGGCCTCTTCCCCATCACCTTGCACGATGTGCCCTACCAGAGCCCGCAGCCTCACACCGTCTATCAACAGGATGGGCTGACCATCACCGCGCTTGGCATTCCTCACGGTGACGTGCCCTGTCTGGCCTATCGCATTGAGAGCGCCGAGGGGACCATCGTTATCTCGGCGGATCAGAACGGCAGCAACCCGGCCTTTGTGCCGTTTGCCAAGGGGGCCGACATTCTGGTGATGCCGCTCGCCATTCACGAAGGGGCCGACCCTGTCTCCGCCTCGCTCCATGCCAAGCCATCTGTGGTGGCCAAGATTGCCGCCGAGGTGAACCCCAAGCTGCTGGTGCTCAACCACTGGATGGGGGTTGGCCTCAATCACAAGAAAGAGGCGATGGCCATCGTCAAACAGCAGTTCCACGGCCAGATCGTGGCTGCCCGCGATCTCTCCAGCTACCCCGTTTTATCCGTCAAGGAGTCCGCTCATGAGTAACTCAAGCAGCAACAAAACCACCGGCAAACTGACCCTCTCCATCGCCATGACCAGCCTGATTGCCCTGACTCCGGGGCTGGCGCTGGCGGCCACCCCGAGCGATGCGCCGGTGAAAGCTGCCCCCAGCGAACAGCACGGCGGCAAGTGTGCGGCGGGCAAGTGCGGCACCGAGAAGCGCTTTGAAAAGCAGGCCCTCGACAGTGATCCGCAGGGGCGGCTGGTGCGCGCTCGCGATGGCAAGTGTGGCGTGGCGGGCGAGGGGATTGATGGCGACAGCTCCAGCAAGGGCAGCAAGATGACGGAGGGGGTATGCGGCCAATAAGCTCCCGCAGTCGGGGGATCGGGCTGCGCCAGGAGCATCTGGATGTGCTCTGCTCCGGCCCCGTCCGCCCCGGCATCGACTTTCTCGAACTGGCGCCGGAGAACTGGATGGCTATAGGCGGCGCCAAGCGGGTGCAGTTGCATCAGCTGACCGAGCGTTACCCGCTGGTGGCCCACGGCCTCAGCCTCTCTCTCGGCGATTGCCAGCCCCTCAATCGCACCCTGCTCAGCCAGATCCGCACCTTTCTGGACGAGTTCGGCATCGGGATCTACAGCGAGCACCTGAGCTTTTCCCGCGACCAGCAGGGGTATCTTTACGAACTGCTACCGGTGCCGCGTCAGTGGGAGAACATCCCCTATCTGGCAGAGCGGATCGCGCAGGTACAGGAGGCGCTGGCCCGCCCGCTGGTGCTGGAAAATATCTCCTACTACCACGGCTATGACCACGAGATGCCGGAGGAGGATTTTCTCGCCGAGCTGGTGGCGCGCAGCGGCTGCGAGCTGCTGCTCGATATCAACAACGTCTTTGTGAACAGCCGCAACCACGGTTACTGCCCCAAGCGGATGATCGCCGGGCTGCCGGGCAATGCGATCCGTTACTTCCATATCGCCGGTCATCTGGAAGAGGCGGACGGCACTTTATTGGATACCCATGGCAAACCGGTGTGCGAGGAGGTGGTGGCGCTGGCCCGTTATACGGTGCAGACCCACGGTTTGCGCCCCCTGTTGCTGGAGCGGGATCACCATCTGCCGCCGCTGGCCGAACTGGAGGCCGAGCTGGCACGGGTGCACGGCGCCTGTTGCGAGGCACTCGACCGTCAGGTGCGGGAGGTGCGCTATGGATAGACGGTTATCACTGATCACCTCGCCCAAAACGGCGCCGCAGCGGATGCAGCAGCAGACCGCCTGGCTGGCGAGCCGGGTGCGGCTGCCGCAGGATGGCATCGCCAGCCACTATGCCCGCAGCGTGCGCGCCAATGTGGAGTCGGTGCTGGAGAGCGCTTTTCCGCTCACCCACGCTCACTGGGCGCCGGTGGACAGGTGGCAGCTGGTGGAGGGCTTTGTTATCCAGCACGGCGCCGAGGCCCCCGAGTTTCACCATATCGCCACCGAGTTTGTCCGCTTTGTGCAGCATCGCCACGGCGAGGGTTCCCTCAACTGGCCCAGGCAGCGGCTGGCGCTGCTGGAGTATGAGTGGGCCTGCCTCTGTGTCGAGATTGACCAAGGGGTGGTGCCGCAAGTGTTGCCGGGGGAGGAGGTGACGGCGGAGAGTTCGCTAGTGCTCAACCCTACCCTGCAACTGCTAGAGCTCCCCTTTGCCATTCGTCGCAGCGGCGTGGTGCCGACCCGGCAGGGCAACCACTTCTATGGCCTGTTTCGCAGCCCGGATCATCAGGTGGTGACCCAGCGGCTGCGCGAATGGGATGTGGCGCTGATCCAGCTATTGCAACAGCAGCCGGGGATCACCCAAGCCGCGTTCCAGCAACAGGTGCAACAGGTTCGCAGCGATTTTGATCTGACCGAATGGGCACGCCATTTTTACCGGCTGGGTCTGCTGATCTTGTCCGTTGGCGAGCGCCAGTCTGGCGCGCCCTTGCCCCCATTTAGCAAACACCAAGGAGAATTCCCATGAACAACACCCTGATCCAGTGGTACGAGCGGGCGGTAGCCCAGTGCAAGCGGCTCGATTTTCTGGCCCTGCTGGCCATTCGCCTCTATCTCATTCCGGTCATCTATGTGGGGGCCCACTCCAAGGTGGTGGGCTTTGCCGGCACCGTCGCCTGGTTTGGCGCCCCGGTCTCGGAAGGGGGGCTCAACTTGCCGTTCCCGACCCTGCTCGCCTTTCTGGCGGCGGGCACCGAGGTGCTGGGCTGCATCTGTATCGCCCTTGGCCTCTTTACCCGCATCATGGCCATTCCCACCATCTTCCTGATGAGTGTGGCGAGCGCCATGGTGCACTGGAAGCACGGCTGGGACGCCATCGCCACCGGCAGCATGGAGGCCACCTTGCGCCTCAACTGCTTTATCGAGTGGCTGGCTGCCAACTTCCCCGGTCGCTACAACTACATCACCGAGCTCGGGGATCCCGTGATGCTCAACAACGGGATGGAGTTTGCCGCCACCTACTTCGTGATGCTGCTGGTGCTGCTGGTTTACGGCGGGGGCCGCTACGTCAGCCTCGACTACTGGCTCAAGCGGGCGGTGACCGGCAAAGCAGGTGTACAACAGGCGGCATAAGGCTTGCCCACGGATAACAAAAACCATAACGACAGAGCGTGAAAAACAGCGAGCGGCCGGGTGCCGCTCGTTGTGTTTGTGCTTTATGGGGTGGGAATGTCAGCTGCGTCAGCCGTTACTGGTAGCGGCCGACTGCGATGGGGGACTCCTGCTCAATCTGGCCAAGGCGTTCGGCCCACTGGGCGAGCCAGGCTTCCCGCTCTTCTTGCGAGACCCGCACCGGGGCATAGCAGATATGGGGGCGCAGCACGTCGAAGCCGACAAATTGCAGGATCCCGCGCTGGATGGGGCGCAGCACCCCGTCGATATCGCCGTTGAAGCCGTCGGGCAAATAGGTCTCGGCGGGGCCGCCGGTGGTGAGGCTCAGCAACGCCCGCTTGCCGCGAAACTTGCCGCTCTCGTAGATATGGCCCTGACCATAAACCCGCCCCATGGCAAAGACCCGATCCACCCACCCCTTGAGAATGGCGGGCAGGCCAAACCACCAGAGCGGGAACTGGAAGATCAACAGGTCGGCCGCCTCCAGCTTTTGCATCTCCTGCTCCAGCTGCGGGGCAAAGCTGCCCTGCTCGGTGGCAGTCAGCTCTTCAAGTTGCAGCTTGAGGAAATCGGGATCGCTGGCGGCAGTGAAGTTGCGCCGATCCGAGACAGGATCAAAGCCCATGGCATAGAGATCGCTGGTCATCACTGTGTGGCCCGCCTGCTCCAGCGCCCTGATGGCGTGGCAGAAGAGGGCACCGTTGAAGCTTTTGGGTTCGGGATGGGCATAGACAATAAGCACCTTCATAACAGACTCCGTGGCAAATGATGCTAGGGGGCAGGCTTGGTTACTGAAACAGTTGAGGGCTTGAGGCTGTGTCACAGCATAGAAGCCTGTCGCGCCGATTGCAGCAGGCGCCACGCCCTTGCGTGACGCCTGCTGGCGCAACTTATGCCTGACAGGCGGCGAGCCGGAGGGCTTCGCGGCGCTCGCTGACATGGGTCAGCCCGTAGGCCAGCAGCACGATAAGGGCGCCGATCCAGGGTGTGTGCATCAGGCCGAGGTGTTCCACCACAAAACCACCAACCACAGATCCCAGCGCAATGCCGACGTTGAAGGCGGCAATATTGAGGCCCGATGCCACATCCACCGCCTTGGGGGTGTGCAGCTCGGCCTGTTTCACCACCAACACCTGCAAACCCGGCACGTTGCCGAAGGCAAAGGCGCCCCACACCAGCACGGTGAGCACGGCCAGCACCGGATGGGGGGCGGTGAAGGTGAGGGCCAGCAGCACCAGCGCCAGACCGGCAAACAGCAGTTTCAGCGCGGGCAATGGGCCCATCTTGTCGGCCAGCTTGCCACCCCAGATATTGCCGACGGCGACCGATACCCCGTACACCAGCAGGATCAGGCTCACCGCACCGGCGCTAAAGCCGCTCACCTGCTGCAGGATGGGGGCGAGGAAGGTAAAAGCCGTGAAGGCGCCGCCATAACCGAGGGCGGTTTTGGCGTAGACCAGCAGCAGCGGCTTTTTGGTCAGTACCGAGAGCTGCTCGCGGATGGTCGAGGCAGCCCCCTTGGGCAGGTTGCCCGGGATCAGCAGCAGGCTACCCACCATGGCGACCAAACCCAGCAGGCTTACCACCAGAAAGGTTTCACGCCAGCCAAAGACCTGACCAATCCAGGTGCCGAGCGGTACGCCGGTTACCAGCGCCACGGTAAGGCCGCTGAACATGATGGCGATGGCGCTCGCTGCCTTCTCTTTGGCCACAAGACCCGTGGCGATGGTGCTGCCCACCGAGAAGAAGACCCCGTGCGCCAATCCGGTGAGGATACGGGCCACAATTAGGCTCTCGTAACCGGGGGCCTGCCAGGCCAGCAGGTTGCCGGCGGTAAAGAGCGCCATCAGCCCTACCAGCAGCCACTTGCGCGGCACCTTGCCGGTCAGCGCCGTGAGCACGGGGGCACCGATAGCTACCCCAAGGGCGTAGAGGCTGACCAGAAGGCCTGCCGAGGGGAGCGAGACATTGAGCTGCTCTGCGATGGTGGGGATAAGCCCCACGATCACAAATTCGGTGGTGCCTATCGCAAAGGCACTTAAGGTAAGGGCAAATAACGCCAGTGGCATAACAACTCCTTGGTTAGGGACTCCCGACGGGAGAATGGCGCCAGTATGCCGATGGGTTTTGTTGGCAAAAATGACGGTGACAGCAAATTACTTTTGCCAAATAAGCAGCAATAACGCTGAGTGGGAGGGGATTGTGGTGCCCGCGGCGTGAGCGCAACGCAGTGATCTGCCTCGCAGAACGGGATGAACGCTGCTCCTTTTCTGAGCTTGCTTAAGCTCCAGTACAAGCTGGCAGCCATAGGATTTTCCCTGTGAAACCCGTGTGTGTTGAACCCATGCGCGCCGGTGTTGTGATGGCCGTGCGCTTTCATCTACAGGCAATAGACAGGCAACATCCAGCTGACAGGTAACATGATGACATTGAATCGACTCTCCTCTCTTTTGCTGCTGTGCGGCGCCTTTGCGGTACAGGCCAGCCAGAGCGATCCCCTCTCTGCCTGGAATGACACGGCAGCCAAGCAGGCGATCACCCGCTGGGTGACCAATGCCACCGATCAGCAGCAGCCCACTTTTATTCCGCCAGAGAAGCGCCATGTGGTGTTTGACAATGACGGCACTCTCTGGCCGGAAGCGCCCATGACCTATCAGCTGCAGTTTGCGATGGACGAGATCAAGCGTCTGGCGCCGGAACACCCGGAGTGGAAGGCCGACCCCATCGTCGCGGCAGTGCTGAACAACGACCTCAAGGCTGTGGCCAAATCGGGGGAGAAGGGGCTCGCCAAGCTGGTGGGACTGACCCACAGCGGCATGACTACCACCGATTTTGCCGAGCGGGTCACTCGCTGGGTCAACAGCAGCAAGGATCCCCGTTTTGGCTGCCACTATGATCAGCTCGGTTATCTGCCGATGAAGCAGCTGCTGGGGTATCTGCGGGACAATGGCTTCCAGACCTGGATTGTCTCCGGCGGCGGCGTCGATTTTATGCGGGTGATGTCCGAGCAGATGTATGGCATCCCGCCCCAGCAGGTGATTGGTTCCTTTACCCTCGGCGAGTTTGCCCTGACCGGGGAGGGCAGCGAGATCCGCAAGACCATGAACGGCGCCTATTTCGATGACAGCAAGGCGAAACCGGCCGCCATTCACCTCTTTATGGGGCAGCGTCCGGTCGGCGCCTTTGGTAACAGCGATGGCGACGTGCCCATGCTGCAATACACCTCGACCAACCCGGATTACCACACTTTTGGTCTGTTGGTGCACCACACGGATGCCAAGCGCGAATATGCCTACGACAGTCATCCGCCAGTCAGCGGCAAGCTGATCGACGGGCTGGCGCAGGCAAAAGCGCGGGGCTGGGTGGTGGTCGATATGAAATCAGACTGGAAGCAAGTGTTCGATCCCGCCCTTTGCCAGAACGCGCCCTGATTGCGGCGCTGCATCTGGCATCAATATGGCGACTGGACGTTCAGCAAGCGCTGCAAAGCGTGAGGCAAGAAAAGAGACAGGGAGAGCATGATGCTCTCCCTGTTTTATCTGGCTTGCTGGCAGAGCCAGCCTTTTTTTCGCGTTAGTCTCACGCCTTTCGCGTCAGTCCCACGCGGGGGCAAAGTCGGGATTGGCGCAGCGCTCGCCCCGATCCAGCATGGCGATGGCGGCCACCTCCTCGCTGCTCAAGGTGATATCGAGGGCGGCCAGATTGGCGGCCTGATTCTCCCGTTTGGTGGAGCTCGGGATCACTGTCATGTCCTGCGCCAGCAGCCAGGCCAGCGACACCTGCGCCGCCGATACCCCGTGGCGCTGGCCAATCTCCATCAGCAGCGGCTCGCTCAGCACTTTGCCATAGGCGAGCGGCATATAGGCGGTGACGGCGATACCGTGGGCCTTGCAGAACTCGACTACCTTGCGGTTTTGCAGCAGGGGATGAACCTCGATCTGCTGGTGAGCGATGGCCCCAGGCCCCATAATCTCGATAGCCTGTTTGAGTTGGGCCACGGTGAAGTTGGAGACCCCGATCTCCCGGGTCAGGCCCCGGGCCTTGGCCTCGGCCAGCTGCTCCAGATAGACTGCCATCGGCACCTCATCCTTGGGGGAGGGCCAGTGGATCAGCGCCAGATCCAGATAGTCAGTGCCCAGTTTTTCCAGGCTTACCTCCAGGCTCGGGATCAGCTTGCCCGGGCCAAACTCGCTGGTCCACACCTTGGTGGTCAGGTAGATCTCGTGGCGGGCAACAGTGCTGCGGGTCAGCACGGCGCCGACCTCGGCTTCGTTGTCATAGATCTGGGCGGTATCGATATGGCGATAGCCCAGCTCCAGACCGTTGGTCAGGGTGGCAAGCAGCGGCTCGCCCTTCAGGCGGAAAGTGCCCAGACCCATGGGTGACATATTGATCATCTTGTTCCTCAATGGGGTGGTGGTTGGCCCTTGATGGGCTAAGTGGAAAGTGGCACAGGGGCCAGTCAGGCGCCCAGCGGCTGATAGCGGCGAATGGTGCTGCTGGCAAACCAGGGCTCGGCCTTGGCGACAAATTCGGTAAAGTGGGGCTGACCCTGATGGGCGGTGAGGGCCGCTTCGCTCTCCCACACCTCGTAGAGCATCCAGCTGTTTCGATTGTCCAAGTCTTGGTGCAGCTGATAGCGCTGGCAGCCCGCCTCTTGCAAGGTGGCCGCAATCAGCGGCTCAAGGGCGGCGCGAAACTGGGCGGCGAATTCGGGTTTGGCTTCAAGCTGGGCAATCACAATCACGGGTGATGACATCTGAACCTCCTTGGCAAAAACGAAGGGTCAGTATGCCTGCCGTGACTTGCTGGAAACAGGGCGCTGGTCGCAAAACAGTATTGGGGGGAGAGCAGCAATAGCAGTCGTGAGAAATTTTTATGAATGATTGTCTGAATTTGTAGTCAACACCCCTGTTTCTGCATGAGTCACCAGCTCACCTTCGCTGATTGCGCGTTCAATGGCAAACCACCTAAAACCCGCAAAGAGGTATTACTGGCCCGTATGGACGCTTTGATCCACTGCTTATCTCACAGTGAGGGCACAACTGTTTGATCATCTGGTGAACTACTTGATTGAACGTCCAAGCTATGGCCAATCACTACAAGGCTGCCATGATGGCCGGATGAAGCTTTTTTGCGATCACCATGCCAAGGAAAATGGAGGCAAATAGAGGGAGAGGATCCCAGCTTCGTCGATAGCTGCGCCAGTTGCCATTGTGGTGGCGGAAAAGCCTGTAGGCGAGAACCAAGAGGCCAATGGCGGTTTGGATGAGGCAGTTAATTGAAAAGCTGATAAAAAATTTAACGAAATCTGGCAAGGTGAGAGTCCGAGTCTGTGAAAGTGTGCTCTTCAGAGCCTGTATTGCACCCAGTTTCAATCGGCAGCAGGAGCTTTAACCTTCTTCTCTGTGCCTTCACTGATGTGCTGGTGCTCCAACTGCTCCCATGGGGTCAATCCAAGCTGCCGGCGCTTGAGCCAGAGTCCAATTAAGGTGAAAAGACCAAATACGCCAGCGAACATGGCTGTGTTGAACAGGGCTGATAAAAGATCCCTTCCCTCTGGATGCCAGACGAATGTCCACATAATCAGACCCCATAACGGCGCAATAGATAGGCCGGAACAGAGGAAATTGGTAAGCCAGCTCGCGTAATAAGGCGGCTTGACGGGGACGCCGAGTTTACGCAGCAATTTGAACAGCCACGGATTGTAGTGAAATTCCTTGAGGCCACTGTCAGCCAGTAGTTGATGGGCAATAGCCAGCCGTTCTTCAAACTCCATTAATGTATCTCCTTGATAACATGGCTTCATACGATTCCTTTTGATAGCATTCTACTGATTAAACAGGATGAGAGATAGTGATTCTCTCTGGTTATTTCTCTTCGAAAAACAAGATCGTCTCTCTGAGCACGCTTGCCAATCCACAGCGGCTGCGCCTATAAAGGCCCATTACTCTTGTCCGGATAACAGCAATGAAGACCCATTCTGATGAACTGACCCTGTTTGTGGCGGTGGTGGAGGCGGGCAGTTTTCGCCAGGCGGCGGAGAACCTCGGCATGGATAACTCGGTAGTGAGCCGCGGCATCAAGCGGCTCGAAGAGAAGCTCTCAACCGTTTTGCTCAATCGCACCACCCGCCGGGTCAGTCTGACCGAGGAGGGGAGCTGGTTCTATCAGCGGGCGGTGAAGATCCTGACCGAGATGAGTGAGGCGGAGGGGCATCTGCTGATGCGCCGGGAACAACCCGAAGGGGTGTTGAGAGTCGATGCCGCTACCCCCTTTATTCTGCACCGGCTGGTGCCGATCATCGGCGAGTTTCGCCGCCGCTACCCCGCCATCGAGCTACAGCTGCACAGCTCGGAGGGCTTTATCAATCTGATGGAGCGGCGGGTGGACATGGCCATCCGCATCGGCGAGCTGACCGACTCCTCACTGCGCGCACTGCCACTGGGCCGTTCGCGGTTGCGGCTGCTGGCCTCTCCGGCCTATTTGAGCGAGCGCGGCACCCCGCGCCAACCGGCGGATCTGCTGTGCGGTCACGAGCTGCTTGGATTTTTGCATCCCGATCACCTCAACCACTGGCCGCTGCTCAGTGCCGAGCAGGGGGATCGCTTTGCCATCACCCCCAGCCTGCGTGCCAGCAGCGGTGAAACTTTGCGTCAGCTGGCGCTGGCGGGTCAGGGGATCGTCTGTCTGTCGGATTTCATGACCGGGCCGGATCGGGAGAGCGGCGCGCTGGTGGAGGTGCTGGCCCGCAGCAACAGCGGCGCCTCGCGCCCCATCAATGCGGTCTTCTACTCCGATGCCCAGCGGGATATCCGGCTGCGGGTCTGGCTCGATTTTCTCAAGGAGCAGCTGGGCAGCCATACCCTGTAGTTCAGGTTGGTTTGTGCGGTTTGTTTGAACGGTTAGTCGCTGCGGTTTGCTTAACGAAAAACAAGCCGCTCATTCGTTGGGGTCAATCAGCATTAGCCTGGCGGCAGATAAACAGACGGCCGACTTGAGGGTCGGCCGCCGGTTCGGGAAGGTGTGTGATGTGAAGCGGAGTTACTGGGGCAGTTTGCCCCATACCCGGCTGAGCAGGGCGCCGCCGATCACCGGTGGAATGGCCAGCAGCAGGGTCCACTGCCAGGAGAGGCCGCCGATGGTGGCGGCCAGTACGATGCAGGTGAGCACCACCAGTTGGGCCACCATCATCAGGAAGGTGCCTTCGCGGGGGGTCAGTGTCTCTTTTGGAGTGGCGACGTGAGCTACGGGCGCTTGAGTGGTGGTCGGTTTCATGGCGATATCCCTCTGTTGAGTCTGATATCACTAAGCAATGGCCGTTCCACATTTTTTCATGTTAATTATCAATATCTTGCGAGTTTTGTCGTCATTCCCGTTTCGAGAGTGCAGGCAAAATGATTTGCAAAATGAAAACGCCACCCTGTGGTGGCGTCTTGGTTATTGAGAGGGAGAGAGGGAAGCGCCGGGTCTAGCCAATCCGGTATTGGCGGATCTGCTCGTCGATGGCCTTGGCCAGTTCGAACAGTTCGCGGCTGGCGGCATTACTCTCCTGCGCGTGTTCCCGCTGGTGTTCGGCCACCATGGCCAATTCGTCGAGCGCCGTTCTGGCTTGCCCCATCTGTTGATTCTGCGCCTGCGCCAGCGCGCTGATCTCGTTGATCTCGAGGGCGGTCTGGTTGATCTGGCTGGTGGCATCAACCAGTACCTCTCTGGCCTGATTCATCCGGTTGTATCCCTCTTCGCTCAGGTTGCGGGAGTCTGCCATCGAGCTGCTGGCCTGCCGGGTTCCCTCCTGCAGGCGCAAGATAAGATCCTGCACATCCTTGGTGGCGGTCTGGGTACGCACCGCCAGTTGCCGTACCTCGTCAGCCACCACCGCAAAGCCCCGTCCCATATCCCCCGCACGGGCCGCTTCGATGGCCGCATTGAGGGCCAGCAGGTTGGTCTGGTTCGAGACATCGCGGATGAGGTTCATGATCTGGGTGATGTTGTTGCTGTCTTTCACCACCTCATCGAGCAGGGCCGAGGAGCTGCCGATGCTGCTGCGCAAGGTGTCGAGTTGCGCGGCGCTCTGGGTCACATCCTGCTCGATGCTGAGCATATGGTTGGCGATGCGTTGGGTTACGTCGTTGACCCCTTCAGAGCGGCTGGCGATCTGCTCGGCGTTGTCGCCGATGGTGGTGACCACAGTGGTCAGCTCCTGAATGCTCTGGGCCTGCTGGCATGCTTCTCCTGCCAGTGCCTGGGCCTGTTGCATGGATTGGGACGACTGCGCGGAGAGGGCGCTGCCTGACTGCTGGAAGCGGGAGAAGCTCTGGTTCAGGCTCTGGATCAGCTGATTGAAACTTTGGGCCATCATGCCCAGCTCCGACTCGTCAGAGAAGTCGAGGCGGGTCGCCAGATCCCGATCGGCGGTGATGTGGTGCATGCCATCGGCTGCCTGACGAATCGGGCGACTGATAGAGTGAGCCAGCCAGGCGGAGGCCAGCATAGCGATCCCGCCGATGGCGAGCGACACCATGATGATGAGCTGGCGGGATTCCTGCAGTCCCTCTTCCAGCTCGGCGCTGTTGATCTCGCCAATCAGCAGCCGGTTGAGGGTGGGGATGTAACGCACCGCGATGAGGTAGGTTTGCCCCTCCAGTGTTAGCGCCTCTACGGCCACCTGTTCCCGGGCATTGGGAATAAGCCGTTTGACGGTATCGAGGAAGGATTGCTGGTGGTGGGCGGCCCCCTCCACCTCCTGCTCGGGGTGGATCTCGATATTGCCCTCCATATCCGCCAGATAGACCTGACCGCTCTTGCCGATCCGGTAGCCGCTGATGAGCTTGCTCAGGGCGCTCATGTCGATGGAGGTGCCTGCCACTGCCAGGGTCTTGCCCTCGTGGGTGACGGCGGTGTTGATATAGAGGGAGGCGCGCTTGTCAAAATCCGAGATGTCGAGGTTCAGCTCATAGGGTTTGCTGCGTTTGAGAAAGCCGAAAAACCACCCATCTTTCGGGTCTGATTCGCTCAGCGATTTCTGGGCGGTGGGGCCGCCGCTGAAGTTGATCAGGGTGTTGCTCTGGCGGGGTGCGATAAAGACGTTGCCGCCGATCCGCCGTTGCAGATCCTGAAAGTAGCGCTCCATGGCGGGCCACTCTTGCTCTGGCATGCCAGCGGTCAGCCAGTCGATGACAAAACGGTTGCTGGCCAGCGCCTGCGCTTCGGTCAGGTGCTGGATAAGCTGCGCTGTCAGCTGGTTGGCAATGCGATCCACGCTGCTTGGCAGCTCGTAGCGTTCGACCCGCTGCTGGGCCTGACTGTGGGATATCTGCTCGAGGATCAAGGTGATGCAGCTGATGGCGATGGCCATCAGTATCGCCACGCCAGCGAGGATCCGGGTGCGGATCCCGAGCCCTGACCAGAGTGAGTGCAGTGTAAAACGGTGTATCGCCCTCTCCATATCGCTCTCCTCATAAATAAGGTCGCATATGCGACCCAGATGATGATTATAGATAGAGAACTCAATTACGTTGTGGCGGATGGTGACAACAGAGGGCGGCAGAAAAACAGGAGGGAGCAGTTAGCGGGGAAGGGGGCAGAAAGCGGCAAGGGAAAGCATAAAAAGAGAGGCCGACATTGCTGTCGGCTTCTCTGGTGTTTATCTCAACGGAATATCGGGTGCCCGATCAATCCTCTTCAGCCCAGCGGCGTGAACGCTCAACTGCTTTCTGCCAGCCGCTGTAACGTTTGGCGCGATCGTCTCTGTCCATCTGCGGGATGAACTCGCGGTCAACGCTGAACTTGTCTTCCAGCTCGTCCGAGCTCTTCCAGAAGCCGACTGCCAGACCAGCCAGGAAGGCGGCGCCCATGGCGGTAGTCTCGATGCGGGTCGGACGTACCACCGGGGTGTGCATCATGTCAGCCTGGAACTGCATCAGGAAGTCGTTGGCTACGGCGCCGCCGTCTACTTTCAGCGCTGCCAGCTTGATACCGGAGTCCTGCTGCATGGCATCCAGCACATCGCGGCTCTGATAGGCGATGGATTCCAGCGCTGCACGGATGATGTGGTTGCGGTTGGCGCCACGGGTCAGGCCGACCATGGTGCCGCGAGCATACGGATCCCAGTAGGGCGCACCCAGACCGACGAAGGCCGGCACCAGATAGACGCCGTTGGTATCGCCCACCTTGGAGGCGAAGTAGTCGGTGTCGCGGGCATCGTGAATGATCTTCAGCTCGTCACGCAGCCACTGGATGGTGGCGCCGCCCATAAACACCGCACCTTCCAGCGCGTAGTTCACTTCCCCTTTCGGGCCGATGGCAACGGTGGTCAGCAGGCCGTTGCTGGAGCGAACCGGCTCGGTACCGGTGTTCATCAGCATGAAGCAGCCGGTGCCGTAGGTGTTCTTGGCCATCCCTTTCTCAAAGCAGAGCTGGCCGAACAGGGCAGACTGCTGGTCACCGGCGATACCGGCGATGGGGATGCGGGAGCCGCCGCCACGGGTGGTGTAGCCGTACACTTCGGAAGAGGGTTTCACTTCCGGCAGCATGGACATGGGGATGCCCAGCTCGTCCAGCATTTTCTCGTCCCACTTCAGCTCGCGGATGTTGTAGAGCATGGTACGGGAAGCGTTGGTCGGGTCAGTGACGTGCACTTCGCCATTGGTCATCTTCCAGACCAGCCAGGTATCGATGGTGCCGAACAGCAGCTCGCCGTTCATCGCCTTCTCGCGGGCACCTTCCACGTTGTCGAGGATCCACTTCACCTTGGTACCGGAGAAGTAGGCATCCAGCACCAGACCGGTGTTTTCGCGAACGTACTCTTCCAGACCGCGTGCTTTCAGCTCCTCGCAGATGGCGGCGGTGCGGCGGCACTGCCAGACGATGGCGTTGTAGATGGGCTTGCCGGTGGCCTTTTCCCATACCACTGTGGTTTCACGCTGGTTGGTGATACCGATGGCAGCGATCTCTTCGCTACGCAGCCCGGTCTTGGCCAGCACTTCGGTAAAGACGGAGGATTGGGTCGCCCAGATCTCCATCGGGTCGTGCTCTACCCAGCCCGCTTTCGGGTAGTGTTGGGTGAATTCGCGCTGGGAGGTACCGACAATGTTGGCATCCTGATCAAACACGATGGCGCGGGAAGAGGTGGTTCCCTGGTCCAGAGCGACGACATATTTCTTTTCAGCAGACATGATGTTCTCCACGTTTCTATTTTCCACGTTTTTATACGTTGGAGGGGGCCGCTCTTATGCGGCAGCCTCTTCTTTGGCGGTTTGGGTCGCTTGCTCGGTGGTGACGACACGGTTGCCCGGGACGCAGGGAGCCAGCACTTTGACATACAGAGCGGTACCAATCTGGGCGCCAACGATGGGGCCAAGGATCGGAACCCAGAAGTAGGGGTTGTCACGACCACCGGTCAGGGCAACATCACCCCAGCCAGCAAAGAACGCGAACAGTTTCGGACCAAAGTCACGGGCCGGGTTCATGGCAAAACCGGTTAACGGGCCAAGGGAGGCACCGATCACCGCGATCAGGATACCGATCAGCAGAGCGGCTGCGAAACCTTTGGGAGCGCCGTTGTTGTTGTCACCCAGCGCCATGATGCCCAGCATCAGGACGGCAGTGATCACCAGCTCGACGGCAAAAGCTTGCATGTTGGTCAGCAGGGCATTGGGATAGGTGGAGAAGATCCCGGCGGTGCCGAGGCTCTCGACGCTGCCGCGCACCACGTTATGGGTCACTTCCCACTGGGTGAAAAGGTTACCATAAAGGAAGTAGACAAGGGCGGCGAAGCAGAAGGCACCGGCCATCTGGGCGATGATATAGGGCACCACCTTGCGCTTGTCGAACCCGCAGAAGGTCATCAGCGCCAGGGTTACAGCCGGGTTCAGGTGGGCACCTGAAATGCCGCCGGTCACATAGATGGCAATGGCTACACCCAGACCCCAGGTAATGGAGATTTCCCACTGCCCGAAGTTGGCACCAGCCAGCACCAGTGCCGCCACACATCCGACGCCGAAAAATATCAGCAGGCCGGTTCCGATAAACTCGGCGATGCACTCGCCAAGCAGGGTATTGGGTCTTTGTATGCTCATACTTTTGTTCCTTATATCCACCCGTAGAGGTTTGATGTTCCGTTTTATCTTTTTGTGTCTATCCGTTGCTGCCGAAAACGTTTCCTTGTTGTTTTTGCGTCTTACGCAAACGTTATGCTCGTTTGCGCTCGTTATCGGTCGTGACAGAAAATAACCCTTCCCAATAATTTCACCATCCCCCCTCCATAGGAAATGTGGACAAGATCCCACTCATTGCTAAGAAAATGTGACGTAAAGCATCTTGATAACCGTTAGTTACCACTTAGGGGGTAGCTTGCAACCCTTGCCACACAAGGGCTGGCGCTTGCTGAGTGATTTCTCATTTGGAGCTTTTATTTGTAATAAAACTGCAATATTTGAGCATGCATCACAGATTAAATGAGCGCATATGAGCACAATAGGCTCGCTTACGAATCATCGGACTCACATGATTCGTTGGAATGGTCAGGGCATCCTCAACCGCCCATAACAACAATAAGGAAGCAGAACATGCTTAGTCTCTTCAGGCCTGCGGCGCACATCGACAGGCTCCCGGCTGACAAGGTCGACCCCTTCTACAAACGCATGCGTTGGCAGGTGTTTTTCGGGATCTTCTTCGGTTACGCCGGCTACTACCTGGTACGGAAAAACTTCAGTCTGGCGATGCCCTATCTGATCGAGCAGGGCTTCTCCCGTGGTGATCTCGGTTTCGCGCTCTCCGGGGTCTCCATCGCTTACGGTTTGTCCAAGTTCCTGATGGGGAACGTCTCTGACCGTTCCAACGCCCGTTACTTCCTCTCCGCCGGTCTGCTGCTCTCGGCTGCCATCATGTTCATGATGGGTACCATGCACTGGGCCACCTCCAGTATTGCCATCATGTTTGTGCTGTTGTTCCTGAACGGTTGGGCACAGGGCATGGGCTGGCCGCCCTGCGGTCGCACCATGGTGCACTGGTGGTCACAGAAAGAGCGCGGTGAAGTGGTTGCGGTCTGGAACGTGGCGCACAACGTGGGCGGCGGCATGATTGGCCCGCTGTTTATCCTCGGGATGGGCTGGTTCAACGACTGGCGCAGTGCCTTCTATGTGCCTGCGGCAGCTGCGGCCGCCATCGCGGTGATCGCCTTCTTCGTGATGCGTGATACCCCGCAATCGGTCGGTCTGCCTCCTATCGAGGAGTACAAGAACGACTATCCGAAGGATTACAACGAGAGCCACGAGCAGGAGTTCTCCGCCAAGGAGATCTTCGTCAAGTACGTGCTGCACAACAAACTGCTGTGGTACATCGCGATCGCCAACGCTTTCGTTTACCTCATTCGTTACGGTGTGCTGGACTGGGCGCCAACCTACCTGAAAGAGGCCAAGCACTTCACCGTCGACAATTCTTCCTGGGCTTACTTCCTCTACGAGTGGGCCGGTATTCCGGGCACCCTGCTGTGTGGCTGGATCTCTGACAAGATGTTCCAGGGCCGCCGTGCACCGGCCGGTATCCTGTTCATGGTGTTGGTGACCCTGGCTGTACTGGTTTACTGGTTCAACCCGGCCGGCAACCCGACCATCGACATGATGGCGCTGGTGGCAATCGGCTTCCTGATCTACGGCCCTGTCATGCTGATTGGCCTCTATGCTCTTGAGCTGGCACCGAAGAAAGCAGCCGGTACTGCGGCAGGTTTCACCGGTCTGTTCGGTTATCTGGGCGGCGCCGTGGCAGCCAACGCCATGCTGGGTTATACCGTTGACCACTTCGGTTGGGATGGCGGCTTCATGGTGCTGACCGTCTCCTGCGTGCTCTCCATCATCCTGCTGGCGATGACCCTCAAGCATGAGAACATTGCCGTTGCGGCCAAGAAAGCGGCTGCCCATAAGGCATAAAACGTGATCCTCAGCTTATTGATCCCAAAGGGGATCAGGTAAACTGCCAAAAGGCCCCGCATCTGCCGGGGCCTTTTTTTGTCTCATCATCGGAGTGTAAGCGTGAAGCAAACCCAACGACATCTGGAGATCCTGGACGTCCTGACGCGGCAGGGATTTGTCTCGACCGACGATCTGGTGACCCACTTTGACGTCAGCCCCCAGACCATTCGCCGGGATCTGAACGATCTCGCCGAACAGAACAAGATCCGGCGCCATCACGGCGGTGCCTCCCTGCATTCGAGTACCGTCAATACCGCCTACAGCGCCCGTAAAGTGATGCAACTCAAGGAGAAAGAGCGCATCGCCCGCGAGGTCGCGGCCAATATTCCCGACGGCTCATCGCTCTTTATCGACATAGGCACCACCACCGAAGCGATTGCTCGCGCCCTGCTCGATCACCGCGAGCTGCGCATCGTCACCAACAACCTCAACGTGGCCAGCATTCTGACGGCCAAGGATGACTTCACCGTCATCATTGCCGGCGGCGAGATCCGCAACCGCGATGGTGGCATCGTGGGGGAGGCGACCCGCGACTTTATCGGTCAGTTTCGCATGGACTATGGCGTCATCGGGATTTCGGGGATCGACAACGACGGCTCCCTGCTCGATTTCGACTATCACGAGGTGAAGATCGCCCAGGCCATTATCGCTCACTCCCGTCAGGTGTTCCTGGCCGCCGACCACACCAAGTTTGGTCGCAATGCCATGGTCAATCTGGGCAATCTCAGCCAGATCCACGCCCTCTTTACCGATCAGGAGCCACCGGAAAAGCTGACGCGATTGATGGCGCAACACCAGATCGCCTGCCACATCTGCTAACGGCGAAACACGCCAAGGCTGTGCCGGTCGCCCGTCAGGGCGGCCTCCTTTATCTTTATCTCCCCTAGCTCCGCACTCATCTCACCCCTTTATAGGTATTGCAAAAACCACTATTCAATCTGGTTTTTTTTGGCTATCAATCCGCCGATTTTGGCCCGACGCCATTGGCTCCGCTGACCTGTCCCCTTTGCCACCTCTGGCGGGCTGTGGCGATCACACTTTCGCCATAAAATGTTCGTTTGTTGTATTTTCATGTTCTAAAATGAGCGAAATCAAACATTGCTGTTATAGCAATCATAAAAATGAAAGTAGGTGAACATGAGCGAACATTATGATCTGGTCGTCGTCGGTGGCGGCATCAACGGGGTCGGCATCGCAGCCGATGCGGCAGGACGGGGTCTGAAGGTTGCCCTGTTTGAGGCGCAAGATCTCGCCTCTGCCACCTCGTCCAACTCCAGCAAGCTGATCCACGGCGGTTTGCGCTATCTCGAGCATTACGAATTCCGGCTGGTGAAAGAGGCGTTGGCGGAGCGGGAGGTGCTGCTCGGTATGGCGCCCCACATCGCGCGTCCCATGCGTTTTCGCCTGCCGCACCGTCCACACCTGCGTCCGGCCTGGATGATCCGTGCCGGTCTGTTCCTCTATGACAATCTGGCCAAGCGCGACAAGCTCAAGGGGAGCTGCGGCGTGCGCTTTCTGCCGCAAGATGGCTTGAACGCGGGGATCAACAAGGGATTTGAATACTCGGACGCCTGGGTCGACGACGCCCGGCTGGTGGTGCTCAATGCCATGATGGCCCGTGACAAGGGGGCCGACGTGCAGACCCGCACCCGTTGCATCAAGGCGGTGCGCGGTTCCAAACACTGGACGCTCACTTTGGAGCGGGAAGGGGGCGAGCAGTTCACCGTCACCTGCCGTGGTCTGGTCAATGCCGCGGGCCCCTGGGTCAAGACCTTCTACGACGAGAGCCTGCACGAGAAATCCCCCCGCGGCATTCGCCTTATTAAAGGCAGCCACATGATAGTGCCGCGCATCCACGAGCGCGAAGAGGCCTATATCCTGCAAAACGAAGATAACCGTATCGTCTTCGTCATCCCTTATCAGCAGGACTACTCCCTTATCGGCACCACGGATGTGGAGCACCACGGCAGCCCGCGGGAAGCGAAGATCAGCGAGGCTGAAATTACCTACCTGTGCAAGGTGGTCAACGCCCACTTCACTCGCCAAATTGCGCCGCAAGATGTGATCTGGACCTATGCCGGGGTGCGTCCGCTCTGTGATGACGAGTCAGACTCGCCGCAAGCGGTGACTCGTGACTACACCCTCGAACTGTCTGGCGAGTCTGACGGTGCGCCGCTCTTGTCGGTGTTTGGCGGCAAGCTCACCACCTATCGCAAGCTGGCGCAGGCCGCCTGCAACAAGCTCAAGCCCTGGTTTAGCCAGATGGGGGATGACTGGACGGCGACCAGCCGGCTGCCAGGTGGCGAGTTTGACTGCTCGGTACGCGAGCTGGCCCGCGCCTTTGCGCTGGAGTTTGACTGGCTCGATGATCGCAGCGCCCTGCGCATTGCCGAGGCCTATGGTGCCCATGCCCGGCTCTGGCTCAAGGAGCCCCGTGGCCAGCACTTTGGTGCCGGACTATACGAATCTGAGGTGCGCTACCTTATCGAGCGGGAGTGGGCCTGTTCACTGGACGATATCCTCTGGCGCCGCAGCAAGCTGGGGCTGCGCCTGAACGACTCAGAGCAGCAGATGCTGCAGATCTGGCTCGACCAATACCATCAGGCTCTGCGCAAGGCGAGCTGATGAGTGACGGTAGGCAGTGCGCTGCTGCCTACCGCTTTACACCGTAAATATGCAACAAACCTCTGATAGAACAATTACCTACACACAATAATAAAGAGCATCACATATGAAAAAACTCGCCGTTTCCCTCATCGCCTTGAGCCTTGGGGCATCCCTCTCATTACCCGTGTTGGCTGCCGATGAAGGCAAGGTGGTGATCGCCCACCGTGGCGCTTCCGGCTACCTGCCCGAGCATACCCTGGAGTCCAAGGCGCTGGCCTATGGCATGGGGGCCGACTATCTGGAGCAGGATCTGGTCATGACCAAGGATGACCAGCTGGTGGTGATGCACGATCACTTCCTCGATGGCATCACCGATGTGGCGGTGCGCTTCCCCGGTCGTGCCCGTCCGGACGGCCGTTATTATGTGGTGGATTTCACCCTGGACGAGGTGCGCTCCCTGCGTATGACCGAGCCGTTCCAGCTGGTGGATGGCAAGCAGGTGCCGGTCTATCCGGCGCGCTTCCCGCTCTGGAAGTCAGACTTCAAGATCCATACCTTCCAGGAGGAGATCGAGATGATCCAGGGGCTCAACAAGAGCACTGGCAAAAACATCGGGATCTACCCGGAGATCAAGGCACCCTGGCTGTTCCGCCACGAAGGCAAGGATATCTCCAAGGCGGTGCTGAAGGTGCTCAAGGAGTACGGCTACACCGGGAAGGATGACAAGGTCTATCTGCAGTGCTTCGATGCCGATGAACTCAAGCGCATTAACAGCGAACTGATGCCCGCCATGGGTATGGATCTGAAACTGGTGCAGCTGATGGCCGAGACCGACTGGAACGAGACCATGGTTTACGATGCCAAGGGTAAGGCGACCCCCTACAACTATGACTGGATGTTCAAGCCGGGAGCGATGAAAACCATCGCCAGCTATGCCGAAGGGATTGGCCCTTGGAAGCCGATGATCGTTACCGAACCGGGCACTTTGGGCAAGCCGGTCTTCACCGGCATGGTAAAAGAAGCCCACGCGGCGGGCCTGAAAGTTCACCCCTATACCTTCCGTCAGGATGAGGGGCAGATCCCGGCCTATGCCAAGGACTTCACCGATCTCCTTAACATCTTCCTCTATCAGGCCGATGTGGATGGGGTGTTCAGCGACTTCCCCGACAAGGCGGTCGCCGTCATCAAGGCCCATCAAGAGGCGACCAAATAGCACTCTGGCGCCATTTGAATGCAAAGCGAGGCTAATTAGCCTCGCTTTTTGTTTCAGGTTCCCGTAACGGGAGTGTGCGCCCTGTCAGAAAATAGCCAGATCACGTCATGGTGTGCCGGATCTGCATCATTTTACGCAGTTTTTACGTAGCAGATCGCTGGCATGAAATCGGCAGAGCGGTTAGTCTAGCGGCGTTGAACCAACCCCATGAGGTACAGATGAAAACCGTATTGCGTTTTAGCCTGCTGGGCGCCTTGTTGCTGGGTGGCCATGCCTTCGCCGCCGAGCCGAAAAAATTTGATATCAGCATGTTCCCAGCCGCTGACGTGAATCAGGAACGTGTGGTGATCCGCCTGCCTGAAGTCGAAAAAGAAGCCGACATGATGGTCGAGCTGCAGGTCGGCAAAAAGATGATGGTTGATTGCAACGTACCGCGTTTTGCAGGCAACCTGGAACAGCACAGCGTCAAAGGCTGGGGCTACAACTACCTGAAACTGGGCAAGGTCTCCGACCCCATCAGCACCCTGATGATGTGCCCGGATAACCAGCAGAAAGAGACCTTCGTCCAGATCTACGGTCAGGGCTTCTTCGTGAACTACAATTCAAAACTGCCGTTCGTGATCTACGTGCCGCAGGAGTATGAAGTGCGCTACCGTCTGTGGCGTGCCGACAACCTGGCTCAACCGGCCATGATTGAGTAAGCATGTTTGAACCAAGGGTTCAGCTGGTTCACCTGATGTGACAAATAAAGCGCCGTATGGCGCTTTATTTTTGCCTGCGTAACCCAAAAAGTGACGTGTAAATGGGTTGCACATTTACATAAGTTTATTATTTATCAACGTTTTTTGCGTGTTATGCCACAAAATCGGCGTCAGCGATGGGGCAAACTGACTTCGATAAAAGATATTTATTAACATAGTGAGAAAATTGATTTTGCACTCGGCGATGGCCTGATGATACTTGCCCGCAAAGGTCAAACTAACCAGAAAAAGAGCACTATGAGCTTCGAATCAGACAAGCGTTTCAACGACTTCAAACATTTTCCCCGTGGCCTGCGTCGCAGTGGCGAATTCACTGTGGCCGAAGCGGACAGTCTGGAAAAGTATGGTACCGCCATGCTGGCACTCTACCAGGGCAACCTTGCACCCCGTGACGATGTCGAGTCCGCCTTCGTCGAGCAGGTCAAATCCGGCGCAGCCGGTGCCAACCCCCATGCCAAGGTGTGGTTCAAATACCTCAAGGTGATCGGTCCCAAGCGCGTTCATCGCCTCTGCACCGTCGTTGGCGGCGCCAGCGAAGAGAGTAGCGGTGGCGGCAGCTTTGATGTCGGTGGTGGCAGCGGTGGTGGCAGTGACGAGTCCATCGATTAATGGATACCGAGCTGCTTCGGACCTTTATCGAGGTGAGCAAGACCCGGCACTTTGGCCGGGCTGCTGAAAATCTCTACCTGACCCAGTCGGCGGTGAGTTTCCGGATCCGCCAGCTAGAGCAGCAACTGGGTGTCAGTCTGTTTGCACGTCATCGCAACAATATCCGTTTGACCGCATCCGGTGAGCGTCTGCTGCCCTATGCAGACGCCATCTTGCACACCCTTGGTCGTGCCAAGCAGGATGTGGCGCTCTCGCCAGGATTCAGCCAGCAGTTGGCCATCGGCGCGCCCGCGGTGTTTTGGGAGCTCGATTTCAACGACTGGCTCAATCACATCTATGCACTGGCGCCCGGTTTGGCGGTACGGCTGGAAACGGCTTCCCGTGAGCACCTCTGCCGTCAGTTGCTGGAGCGCTCCCTCGATCTGGCCCTGCTCTCCGAGCCCACCAAGATCGATGAGATTGCCCTGCATCCCATCGGTGAGCTGGTGTTCGAGCTGGTGAGCCGGGATCCGGCCGCCAATGCCGACAACCTGATGCAGATACCGCACATCCACCTCGACTGGGGCACCAGCTTCGAGCCGCAACCCAGCCGCTTGCAGAGCCTGCAAAAGACCCCGGTGCTGCACTCCAGCTCCGCCAGCATGGCGTTGCAGTTTGTGCTGGCCAACGGTGGCGCTGCCTACCTGCCACGGCGGATGGTCAGCCCCTTCCTCGAGAAGGGCGCGCTCCATCTGGTGGAGGGGGGCCAGCCGCTGAGCCGTCCGCTCTATCTCGCCTATCTGGAGAAATCAGATCGCCGGGAGCTGATCGATCAGCTGCTGACCCTGCCACTGGGTTGGCACGATGCCGAGCTGCGCCTCAACGTCGAATAAGCGTCGAGTGTTATCCAAGGAAGAGCCCACCCCACGGTGGGCTCTTCTGTCTGGGGAAAATTGCAGGGAGCGAGGTCACGTAATTGGCGCGGAAGGCTTGGCGTCATCGGCCTGTAACGGTACCTTTTCAGGCTGTTTATCCGATTGAGCACTGACAGGGATGGATTGTAATTGATCGACTTTAGTCACCCCGAATGGCGGGCACTGGCGCAGCAGTTGCTGAGCCACTCACCAGTGGTGATCCGTGGCCGCCAGTGGCAACCGTTGGTGGGCTTGCTCAAGGATAACCAGCTGCTGCTCGCCCATGGCAGCCACAGCTATGAGCTCACCCCGGCCGGGCGGCGCTATCTCACCCGCGAGCTGATGCTGGCCGAGATCGCCACCGCTCCCCCCGAGCCAGAGGAGTGGTTGCATGCTCAGGGCTGGCAATTGGGGGAGCAGGTCAACGAACGGGTGCTGGCGGCGCTCTATCGCAAGTCAGAGGTGAACTTCACCCCCAACGAGCAGATCGATTTCGAGGACAAGGGGATCCGGCTCTGTGCCGATCAGCTGTTGCGCTTGCGCGCCGCCCAGCCGTTCAGCCTCTTTTTTAGCGGCGGCACCCTAATCGACGCCGCCCCCTGGTTGCAGGCGCTGGGAGAGGTGGCACTACCCGAGCGCACCCTGGCGGGTCTTGGCAAGATCCTGTGGGGGGAGGGGAGCATCGAGCGGGTGATCACCACAGACAGCGTCGGCGCCTTTGCCGAGCTGCCTCTTGAACCCGGCACCTTGCTGGTGTGGGCACCCCCATCGGCTCCTCTAGCCTTACAGCAGGTGGTGGCCGCCTTGCCCCCCAATGTGTTGTGGAGTCATCTCACCGCCCTCGACCCTGCCGGGGTTGATCGGCTGCAGGCGCTGGCCCAGCGCTTGGGTCGTCCGGCCAGCTGGTGGCTGCCCCGTGATCTGGCCCCCATTCTCAGTGCGTATGCCCAACCTTTGACTGAGGCAAGGCACTGGGAGCCGAGCCGGATCCCCAAGTCATTGTTAGCAGTTTGTAGCGGGTTGGTTGAGTCCAATGGTGGCTTGTCGGCCGAGGTGTGCGCACTGGCGCCAGCGTGGCATGCCGTTGGTTGAAATTGGTCTGAAAGCGAGCCAAAAAGCGGTTTTCCCTCATTGAACGCGGTGATATAAAGAGTTGACGAAGCGCTCGCCAGATGAGCGCTTTTGTTTATCAAGCCGCTTTGCCACCCAACGAACTCAACGGAATACAGGGAATACCATGTTTGAAAAGGTTGTTGCCGCCCCAGCGGATCCGATCCTGGGCCTGACCGAAGCCTTCCGCGCTGACTCTCGCAGCCACAAGATCAATCTGGGCGTAGGGATCTACAAGGACGAGTCCGGTGCCACCCCCATTCTTCACTGCGTCAAGAAAGCCGAGCAGAAGCTGCTGACCGACGAGAAGACCAAGAACTACCTCGGTATTGAAGGCAATATCGAATATGGCCGCATCGTGCAGCAACTGCTGTTCGGGCAGCACTCTGCGCTGGTTGCCAGCGGCCGCGCCAAGACCGCGCAAGCGCCGGGCGGTACCGGTGCCCTGCGTATCGCGGCCGAATTCGTGGTGCGCAACGGTCTGGCCAAAACCATCTGGATCTCCGATCCCACCTGGGCCAACCACGTAAGCGTATTCCAGGCCGCGGGCCTGACCGTCAAGTGGTACAAGTACTACGACGCCGCCACCAAGGGACTCGACTTTGCCGCCATGCAGGCCTCGCTGGCCGAAGTGCAGCCGGGCGAGCTGGTGCTGCTGCACGGTTGCTGCCACAACCCGACCGGTATCGACCCCACTAGCGATCAGTGGCGCGCACTGGCCAAGCAGAGTGCTGCCGCCGGTTGGTTGCCGTTGTTTGACTTCGCCTATCAGGGTTTTGCCCGTGGTATCGAAGAGGATGCCGAAGGTCTGCGGATTTTCGCCGAGTGCCATGACGAGCTGCTGGTGGCGAGCTCCTTCTCCAAGAACTTCGGCCTCTACAATGAGCGGGTCGGCGCCTTCACGCTGGTCAGCGCGACCAAAGAGATCGCCGATGTGGCCTTCACTCAGGTCAAGACAGTGATCCGTGCCAACTACTCCAACCCGCCGTCACACGGCGCCGCTGTGGTCACCGCCGTGGTGAGCGATCCGGCTCTCTATGCCGAGTGGGTCGAAGAAGTGGCTGCCATGCGGGTGCGTATTCGCGAGATGCGCGAACTGCTGGTCGAGAAGCTAGCTGCCCTCGGCGTAAGCCAGGATTTCAGCTTTATCCGCGAGCAGAACGGCATGTTCTCCTTCTCCGGCCTCTCCAAGGATCAGGTGGAGCGCCTCAAGAGCGAATTTGCCATCTACATCGTCGGCTCAGGCCGGATCAGCGTGGCCGGAATTACCCGCGCCAATATCGATCCCCTGTGCGAGGCGATCGCCAAGGTGCTGTAATCGTATCACCTTGCGCTCTGGTTCTATGCCATGAAAAAGCCCGTCACCTTGGTGACGGGCTTTTTTGATCGCCAACGGCTGATCGTCAAACAGTCAAACAATGGGAAGGGGGACTCACTGGTGGCGGGCACCTTGCCACAGCTTGCGCAGTTGCAACAGCAGTGCGGTCAGGGCGCCGCCGCTCAGGGCGGTGAGTACAGCCAGCAGCAGGCTGCCGAGCAGGAAGGGAGGCACCAGGGTGGCCGCTTCCTGCTCCAGCCAGTGGAGGGTCCAGCTGAGGTGGAAAGGCTCCGGCGTCTTGTGCAGCACCAGACAACCGATGCGATAGGCGTAGAGGTACATGAACGGCAGGGTCAGCGGATTGTTGAACCAGACCGCCAGCAGCGCCAGCGGCAGGTTGAGGCTGAATGCCAGCGCCAGCCCGACCGCGATGAGCGAATGCATCGGGATGGGGAACCAGCAGGCGAATATCCCGGCCGCCACCGCGCCGCTCAGGGCGCGAGTGCCCCCTTGCCAGAGGGCGGGGGCAAGCAGTCGCTCACCAAACAGGGCAAACCACTTCTGCTGGCGCAGGGTATCGGGATCTAGCTTGAAGCGGGAAAACCAGCGACTCAGCATGGGCGGGCCATCTTGCGTTTTTGCCACTGGCGCACCGTGCTGATCCGCCAAAAGGTGCGGATCAGGGTGTAACCGATAAAAGAACTCAGCAGGGCCAGGATCAGCGAGCCCAGCAACAGCGGCGGTGCCACTGTGCCCAGCACCGAGACCAGCCAATCCCAGGTGAACTCAATCTCTATCTGCTGCGCCGAATGTCCCAGCAGCTGGCAACCCACCAGATAGGCACCATAGAGCAGGGGCGGCATGGTAAAGGGGTTGGAGAGCCAGACCAGCGCCACCGAGAGCGGCAGATTGACCCGGCACAGGATGGCGCCACCGGCGGCCAGCAGCATCTGGCAGGGGAGCGGCACCCAGGCCATGAAGAGGCCCACCGCAAATGCCCCGGCAGCCGAGCGGCGGTTGAGGTGCCAGAGGTTGGCATCGAGCAGCAGTTTGCCGAACAGTCGCAGGTGCTTGTGTTCTTTCAGGGTTTGCTGATCGGGCATCCAGCGTTTAATGAGTCGTTTGGGCATATTGAAACCTTGCTAAATACTTGCTCCATGGATCTGCGTCTGTTGTCGTTTGCCCTGGGGGCAAGCTCCTCACTGCTCTGGCCATGGTTACCTTCACTCGCATGGGGGGGCCTGTTGCTGTCCCTGCTGATCCCCCTTGCATATTGCCGTGCCTGGCGGTGGCTGTTTCTCCTGCTCGGCATCCTCTGGATGCAGGCCAATCTTGCCTATCGGCTGGCCTGGCTGGAGCGGTTGGGCGATCAGACGAGCCACATGATAACCGCACAGCTGCAAAGTGCAGAGCCCGAGGGGGATAAATTTGTCCGGCTGCTGCTGCGGGTGAGCACCCTCGACGAGCAACCGGTGACACCTGAGCCCCTGATCCGGGTCAATGCTTATCAGGCATTACCCGCCATGACGGTAGGCAGCCGGATCACCCTGGTGACCTCGTTGAAACCGGCTCACGGTCTTGCCAACGAGGCGGGGCTGGATGGGCGGCGTCTGCTGCTGGGCAAGGGGATCACCGCCACCGGAAATTTGCGCCGGGTGATCGACATTCAACAGGCACCTGTGGGGTGGCGCGAACGCTGGTTGGGGACGGCGACCGAGAGTTGGCGTCCGCTTGACCATGCCCCCTTGCTGGCGGCGCTCACTTTTGGCGAGCAGAGCGGCATCACGGATGCCCAGTGGGAGCTGTTTCGCGGCAGCGGTCTGACCCATATCATCGCCATCTCAGGGCAACACATCGCGCTGGTGGCGGTGCTCGGGTGGTGGTTGGGCAGGCTGTTTGGTCTGCGCGGCGCCATCATCACCTCCCTGCTGTTTGCCGCCGTCTACAGCGCGTTGGCCGGATTTGCGGTGGCCACCGAGCGGGCCCTGATCATGGTGCTGGTGTGGAGTGTATTGCGCTGGAGCCGGCGAGAGTGGCCGGCCTGGCGCATCTGGCTGTGTGCCTTTGTTGTGCTGACCCTCTGGGATCCCTTCGCCCTCTATTCGGCCGGCTTCTGGCTTTCGTTTCTGGCGGTGGCCATCTTGCTGCTGGTGGGATATGCCCACGACAAGCCGGGGCTCTGGCAGATCCAGCTCTGGCTGCTGCTTGGTCTGCTGCCGCTGCAACTGGCGTTGTTCGAGGGGATAGCACCCCTTGCCATGGTGATCAACCTGTTGGCGGTGCCGCTCTTTTGTATCGCCATCATCCCGCTGGCGCTGATCGGTGTGCTGCTGGCGCCGCTATCCACCTCGCTTGCCTATGTCCTGTTCTGGCTGGCGGATTTGGAGCTCGGGTGGGTGCTGACGATCCTGAACTGGCTGGCCGATCAACTGCAACTGTGGTGGCCACTGCCCGGCTGGTGGCTGCCGCTTTGCACCCTGCTGTTGCTGCTCTGGTTCGCCGCGCAGTGGCGCCCGGCACGCTGGCTCTGGCTACCGGGTCTGTGTGCGCTGTTGCTGGCGCTCTGGCCAACGCCTGCCCGCTGGCAACTGCGGGTGCTGGATGTGGGGCAGGGGCTGGCGGTGCTGATCAGCAAGGGGGAGCGTGCCATTCTCTATGACACCGGCGATCGCTATCCCGGAGGCTACAACATGGCGGACGCGGTGATCCTGCCCCAGCTGAGCCATCTGGGGATCCGGGTCATCGATCGTCTCATCATCAGCCACAAGGATCGGGACCATGCCGGCAATCGCAAGCGACTGCTCAGCGCCATGCCGGTGCGCCACGAGCTCTCCTCTTATCCCTTCAGCGAGGGAACCACCCTTTGCCAGCGTGGGCAACAGTGGCGCTGGCAGGGGCTCGCGTTTACGGTGCTCTGGCCAGAACGCCCCGGTGGTGGGCGCAATAACGATGGCTGCGTGGTGCGTATCAGCGATGGGCAGCGCAGCGTGCTGCTCAGTGCCGATATCGAACGGCAGGCCGAACAGCGACTGGTGGCACTGGAGGGAGATGGGTTGGCCAGCACCTTGCTGGTGAGCCCCCATCATGGTAGTCGCACCTCTTCCACGCCCCCGTTTGTCGCGGCGGTAGCGGCGCAGGAGGTGATCCACAGCGCCGGTTTTATGAATCAGTGGGGCTTTCCCCGTCCCGATGTGGTGGCCCGCTATCGGGATGCCCGCCAGTGGATCACCGGTCAGCAAGGGGCGATGCTGGTTGAACCCACCGCAGCGGGCTTGAGCATCACCGCCGAGCGAGATCTGGGGCCCTGGTACCGGCGAAGTGGTGAGTGGTGGCGACCGCGAGTGTGGTTTGAGCAATAATCGGCCATTTCTGCCGTGTAGGAATGCGATATAGGTGGCGGCGCTTGGTGTAAGCCTGCGCTTTGGCTAGAATAGCCCGTCATTTCCATTACTAACGGCTATTCATGCAACAAGAAACCTCACAAGAGAGCTGGCCAGTATTCAAACGCCTGCTCGGTTATGTCCGTGATCGCAAGCTGGGCCTGGTCGGTGGCATCATCGGGATGCTGGGCTACGCCGCCGTGGATACCACCTTTGTCTACTCCATCAAGCCGCTGATCGATCAGGGCATCAATGGCAACGACAGCACCGTTTTGAAATGGATGCCTTTCTTCGTCCTCGGCATCGTGGCCCTGCGCGGTGTCGCCAACTTTCTCTCCAACTACTGCATGGCCTGGGTCGGCAACCATGTCGTGATGCGTCTGCAACAGCAGGTGTTCAATCACATGGTGGCGATGCCGATGAGCTTCTTCGATCGCCAGAACACCGGCCACCTGCTCTCCAAGGTGACCTATGACGCCAGTCAAGTCTCCTCGGCGGCGAGCACCACCTTGGTGACCCTGGTGCGGGAAGGGGCGACCGTGGTCGGTCTGCTCGGCCTGATGTTCTGGCACTCCTGGCAGCTGTCGGTGATTTTCCTGGTGGTTGGCCCGCTGGTGGGGGTCATCATCGGCCTTATCAGCCGCCGTTTCCGCCAGATCAGCCGTCACATCCAGCAGGCGGTAGGGGATATCACCACCTCCACCGAGCAGATGCTCAAAGGGCACAAAGAGGTGCTGATGTTTGGTGGCCAGAAGGTGGAAGAGAAACGCTTCTTCCAGGTCAGCAACAACATGCGCCAGCAAACCATGAAGATGGTCGCTGCCGATGCCATCGGCAGCCCGGTGGTGCAGATGGTTGCCTCCATCGCGCTGGCTGCCTTCCTCTATGTAGCTACCATCGACAGTGTGCGCAGCGAGCTGACTGCCGGTACGTTTACCGTCATGATCACCTCCATGATGATGCTGCTCAAGCCGCTGAAAAGCCTGACCGACGTCAATAACCAGTTCCAACGGGCCATCACTGCCTGCCACAGCCTGTTTGGTCTGCTCGACACCGAGCCGGAGCAGGATACCGGCACCCGCACTCTGGAGCGTGCTCGCGGCGAGATCGAGTTTCGCAACGTCACTTTCACCTACCCGACCAAGGACACCCCGGCGCTGCACAACGTCAGCTTCAAGGTGGAGGCTGGTAAGTCGGTGGCGCTGGTGGGCCGTTCCGGCTCTGGCAAGAGTACCATTGCCAGCCTGCTGACCCGCTTCTACGACATCGATCAGGGCGAGATCCTGCTGGACGGCATCAACATCCGCGAATACAAGTTGAGCGAGCTGCGCAAGCAGTACGCGCTGGTCTCCCAGCATGTTCATCTGTTCAATGACTCGGTGGCCAACAACATCGCTTACGCCGCAGAAGACAAATACAGCCGCGACCAGATCGTGCAGGCTGCTCGTATTGCCCATGCCGACGAGTTCGTCAGCAAGATGAGCAACGGGTATGACACTGTGGTTGGCGAGAACGGTGCATCCCTCTCCGGTGGTCAGCGTCAGCGTGTTGCCATTGCGCGCGCTCTGCTGCGCGATGCGCCGGTTCTGCTGCTGGATGAGGCCACTTCGGCCCTCGATACCGAGTCCGAGCGCCATATTCAGGCGGCCATCGACGAGCTGTGCAAGGCTCGTACCTCGCTGGTGATTGCCCACCGTCTCTCCACCATCGAGAAGGCGGACGAGATCCTGGTGATCGACGAAGGCCATATCGTCGAGCGCGGCAACCACGCGGCACTGATGGAGCAGCGCGGCACCTATGCCCAGCTGCGCGCCATTCAGTTTGGCAATGCAGGAAACAAGGCCTGATGCTGGAACGGCTCTGGTATCGCAAAAGTGGCTGGCGCTGGTTGCTGGCCCCCTTTGCCCTGCTGTTCGCCGTTATCAGCGGCAGCCGCCGCTACGCCTATCGTCACGGCTGGCGCAAGGGGTATCGCTCCTCCTTGCCGGTGATCGTGGTGGGCAATATTTCGGTGGGGGGCAACGGCAAGACGCCGGTGGTGGTCTGGCTTGTGGAGCAGTTGCAAGCTCGCGGCTATCGACCCGGGGTGGTGAGCCGTGGTTATGGTGGCAAGGCGCCCCATTACCCCTATCGGCTGGATGAGACCAGCACCACGGCGCAGGCCGGAGATGAGCCGGTGCTGATTGCCCGGCGCTGTGGCTGTCCGGTGGTGGTAGCCCCGAAACGGGCCGACGCGGTACGACTGCTGGAGCAGAGCGGTGAGGTGGATATCATCATCACCGACGATGGCCTGCAGCACTACGCGCTGGCCCGTGATATCGAGCTGGTGGTAGTGGACGGCGCCCGCCGTTTCGGCAACGCCTGCTTGCTGCCGATGGGGCCGCTGCGCGAGCCGGTCACTCGTCTCAAACGGGTGGACGCCATCATCTGCAACGGCGGCGAGCTGGGCAAGGGGGAGTACCCCATGCAACTGGTCGCCGACACCCCGCGTCGGGTGCGCGACGATGCACCGCTGGCCGCCCCCTTGTCGGGGCCGGTCGATGCGTTGGCGGGGATCGGTCATCCGCCCCGCTTCTTTGCCACCCTGGAAGGGCTCGGCTACCAGCTGGAGCAGCAGGCCGCCTACGGCGATCATCACCCCTTCGATCGGGATGAGTTGGTTGGGCGCTTTGCCAGCAAGCCGCTGCTGATGACCGAGAAGGATGCGGTCAAGTGCCGCCCGTTTGCCCTCGATAACTGGTGGTATCTACCGGTCAGCGCCGAGTTGCCCGCCTCCCTGCTCGACACCCTGCTGCACAAGCTGGGGGCGAAGGCAAAGGGCGCGGCCAGGGCGCAAGATTAATCTCTCTCGCCTCGGCGGGGGAGCTGGGGGTTGATATGCCCCGTATGGAATAGCTGGTTGCTCGACATCCATCGCTGGCGTGATGAAGCCGCCAGCGCGACATCGTTGAAGGAGTATCGTTTTGGCTTTGGACATCAAGTTGCTCGACATCATCGCCTGCCCGGTCTGCAAGGGTAAGCTGCATTACAACAAAGCAGTTCATGAGTTGGTCTGCCGCTTCGACAAGCTGGCCTATCCGCTGGAAGAGGGGATCCCGGTACTACTGGAGAACCGTGCCCGTCCGCTCAACAGCGATGAGCTGCCGTCATGAGTTTCGTCGTCGTCATTCCGGCCCGCTATGCGTCAACTCGTCTGCCGGGCAAGCCGCTGGCGGATATCCATGGTAAACCCATGGTGCAGTACGTGGTGGAGAAAGCTCTGCAATCAGGTGCCGATCGGGTGATCGTTGCCACCGATGACGAGCGGGTACAGCAGGCACTGCAGAGCACCGGCGTCGAGGTGTGCATGACCTCACCGGATCACCAGTCCGGCACCGAGCGTCTGGCCGAGGTGTGCCGTCACTACGGCTTTGCCGCCGATACCATCATCGTCAATGTGCAGGGGGATGAGCCGCTCATTCCGCCCGCCATCATTCGTCAGGTAGCGGATAATCTGGCCGCCGCCACGGCGCCGATGGCGACCTTGTCGGTGCCGATCAAGGATGCCGAAGAGGCGTTCAATCCGAACGCAGTGAAAGTGGTGACTGACAAGGATGGCTACGCCCTCTACTTCAGCCGCGCCAGCATTCCCTGGGATCGAGATCGTTTTGCCAACAGTCACGAGCAGATTGGCGACCACTACCAACGCCATATCGGCATCTACGCCTATCGCGCTGGCTTTATCCAGCGTTATGTAGACTGGGCACCGAGCGTGCTGGAGCAGGTCGAGGCGCTGGAGCAGCTGCGGGTGCTCTGGTACGGGGAGAAGATCCACGTCGCCCAGGCCCTTGAAGCGCCGCCGGTCGGGGTGGATACCCAGGCCGATCTGGAGAAGGTGCGCGCCTTTTTGGCCAAGTGATGGCCACAGCACTAACGTCATGAAAAACGGTGTCGCAAGGCACCGTTTTTTGTTTTGAAAATTTATATAATTATTTGATTTTAAACGCTAAACATGGGTTTTCTCAAACTTTTGGCGTGCATGGTTTGCCAAAGCGACGAGTTTGGTTATGATGCAAGACGCCCTGTTAACCCTAACCGGGCGGCTAAAACGAGATAAAACGGGGTGTTTGGGTGATAAATGTATTCCTGGTCGATGATCATGAGCTGGTGCGTACAGGGATAAGACGCATTCTTGAAGATGTGCGCGGGATCAAGGTGGTGGGTGAGGCACAGAGCGGCGAGACAGCAGTTACGTTCTGTCGCCAACACCATCCGGACGTGATCCTGATGGACATGAACATGCCGGGTATTGGTGGTCTGGAAGCGACCCGCAAAATTCTGCGGATCCGCCCCGATGTGCGCATCATAGTGCTGACCATTCATTCAGAAAATCCGTTCCCCACCAAGGTGATGCAGGCCGGCGCCGCCGGTTACCTGACCAAGGGGGCTGCCCCTGACGAGATGATCCAGGCGATCCGGTTGGTGCACTCCGGTCAGCGCTACATCTCCCCGGAGATTGCCCAGCAGATGGCCCTCAGCCAATTTGCCTCCGCTGACGAGAATCCCTTCAAGTCCCTCTCCGAGCGCGAGCTGCAGATCATGATGATGATCACCAAGGGGCAGAAGGTGACCGATATCTCCGAGCAGCTCAACCTGAGCCCGAAGACGGTCAACAGCTACCGCTATCGTCTGTTCAGCAAGCTGGGGATCAACGGTGACGTGGAACTGACCCATCTGGCCATTCGCTATGGCATGCTGGATGCCGATACCCTCTAATCGGGTGGCGTGTGGTCACAAAGGCGGCGCGTGCCGCCTTTTTGCTTTTCTGTCCTTTTGCTTTTCAGGCGGCGGGGGCAGTATGCTCTGCCCGTCAATTTTTGCCTTTGTGTGAGCCGAGTAGCTGATGACCCTCTCTCCCGAACCTCTCTTCGACAGCAAGGCGTTTCTGAGCGCCGTCACCCATCAGAGCGGCGTTTACCGCATGTATGACAACGGTGGCACCGTGATCTATGTGGGCAAGGCCAAGGATCTGAAAAAGCGGCTCGCCTCCTACTTTCGCACCAACGTCGACAGCATCAAGACCCGCACCCTGGTGCGCCAGATCGCCGATATCCAGGTCACCGTCACCCACACTGAGACCGAGGCGCTGATCCTCGAGCACAACCTGATCAAGCAGTACCAGCCCCGTTACAACGTGCTGCTGCGGGACGACAAATCCTACCCCTGGATCATCATCACCGCGCACCAGCATCCACGCATCGGCGTCCATCGCGGTGCCCGCAAGATCAAAGGAGAGTACTTCGGCCCGTACCCCTCTGGTGGCGCGGTGCGCGAGAGTTTGCATCTGATGCAGAAGATTTTTCCGGTGCGCCAGTGCGAGGATGCGGTCTATGCCAACCGCACCCGTCCCTGCCTGCTCTACCAGCTCAAGCGTTGCGCTGGCCCTTGTGTTCCTGGACTGGTGAGCGAAGCCGAATATGCCCAGCAGGTGGAGCTGGCCAAGCTGTTTCTGGCGGGCAAGAACCAGCAGGTGATTGGCGAGCTGGTGGGCAAGATGGAGTCCGCCAGCGGCGATCTGCGCTTTGAAGAGGCAGCCCGCTATCGGGATCAGATCCTGGCGCTGCGCCGGGTTACCGAACAGCAGTCGGTGAGCGGCAACGTGCTGGACGAGCTGGATGTGGTGGGGGTCGCCTTCCAGCAAGGTGCGGCCTGCATCCACGTGCTCTTTATCCGTCAGGGCAAGGTGCTCGGCTCGCGCAGCTACTTCCCGAAAGTGCCGGCCGATACCCAGCTCGACGAGGTGGTGCAATCCTTCCTGCTGCAGTTCTATCTGTCGGGGCAGGGAGGACGGCAGATCCCGAGCGAGGTGCTGCTCGACGTGGCGTTGGAGGACGAGAGCGTCATCGCCGAGACCCTGAGCCAGACCGCCGGTTACAAGGTGCGGGTGGTGAGCCGAACTCGCGCCGAGCGGGCCCGTTTTATCAAGCTTGCCTCCATCAATGCCGAGACGGCGCTGCGCTCGCGGCTTGTTCACAAGAGCACCATCACCGCTCGCTACGATCAGCTGGAAGAGCTGCTGGAGCTTGAGCGCCCCATCGCTCGCATGGAGTGTTTCGATATCTCCCACACCATGGGGGAGCGCACCGTGGCCTCTTGCGTGGTGTTCAACCGGGAGGGGCCGCTCTCATCGGAATATCGTCGTTTCAACATCGACGGCATCACCGGCGGTGATGACTACGCGGCGATGGAGCAGGCGCTGGAGCGCCGCTTTGGCAAGCAGCAGGAGCCGGACAAGGTGCCGGACGTGCTGTTTATCGACGGTGGACTCGGCCAGTTGCGCCGCGCCGAAGAGATCCTGGCCCGTCAGCTGGAGTTTCTCGGCGGTAAATATCCGCTGCTGGTGGGGATTGCCAAGGGGGTCACCCGCAAGGCGGGGTTGGAAACTCTCATCATGGGGGAGAGCCACGAAGAGCTGCATTTACCGGCAGATATGCCCGCTTTGCACCTTATTCAGCATATTCGCGATGAATCTCACCGTTTTGCCATTACCGGGCACCGGGCAAGACGGGCCAAGGCCCGCACCAGCAGCAGTCTGGAGGATATTCCGGGGGTGGGGCCAAAGCGGCGGCAGGCGCTGCTCAAATATCTGGGCGGCCTGCAGGAGGTCAAAAAGGCGAGCGTGGATGAACTTGCCAAGGTACCCGGCATCAGTCAGGAGCTGGCCCAGACCATCCACGATGGCTTGCACAGCGCCTGAGCAGGGTTAGCGGCATGGCAAAATCGCTAACTCCTTGATGCACAAGAGCCGTGACGCGGGGGGGCCGTAAATGCCATAATGGCCCTCGCATTTTGAGAAGATTGATGGATTAAAAAGACCAAGACGGGCGCCAGTGCGGTTGCATCGCAAATCGGCTTTGGCGCACTATGTAGCGACGTACAAGAAGTGGCTGAAAATAATGACAAACATACCTAACCTGTTGACGTTTTTCCGGATTTTGCTCATTCCCGTCTTCGTCATCCTGTTCTATCTGCCTTATCAATGGTCCTATCTGGCTGCCGCCATCATCTTTATTCTGGCCGCTGCCACCGACTGGTTTGATGGCTATCTGGCTCGCAAGCTCAATCAGTCCACCGCCTTTGGCGCCTTCCTTGACCCGGTTGCCGACAAGATCATGGTCGCCGCCGCACTGGTGGTTATCGTCGAACACTACAACACCATCTGGGTGACCATCCCCGCCATGACCATGATTGGCCGCGAGATCATCATCTCCGCCCTGCGCGAATGGATGGCCGAGCTCGGCAAACGCTCCTCGGTGGCGGTCAGCTGGATTGGCAAGTGGAAGACCATGATCCAGATGGTGTCGCTCACCGGTCTTATCTGGCAATACAACGTCTGGATGGTGTGGCTCGCCTATGTGATGCTCTATGTCGCTACCGTGCTTACCTTCTGGTCGATGTTCCAGTACATGAAGGCCGCCTGGGGCGATCTGACTCACCACGCCAACCTGTGAGTCACTTGCGCCGCAAGGTGAGGTTTACGCTGATTTGAGGCAGGAAACGGCCAAAGGCGCTAAAACTGTTCAAAAAGGGCAAAAAACGCCCGAACGATCAGGTAATTAAATATTTCTGGTTGACTGGGCGAGGAACATCGCTAGAATGCGTCCTCGTAGTCAGGCAGTCAGCCAGACCAATGCGGGAATAGCTCAGTTGGTAGAGCACGACCTTGCCAAGGTCGGGGTCGCGAGTTCGAGTCTCGTTTCCCGCTCCAAATTCAGACAATAGAGAGCCAACTCTCTTTTGCATGGCGCGTTAGCAAAGCGGTTATGCAGCGGATTGCAAATCCGTTTAGTCCGGTTCGACTCCGGAACGTGCCTCCATATTGACAAGCCCGCCACGCGAGCTTGATACCGATTGCGGTGCCCGAGTGGTGAAATCGGTAGACACAAGGGATTTAAAATCCCTCGACGTTCGCGTCGTGCCGGTTCGATTCCGGCCTCGGGCACCATTAAAATCAAAGAGTTACGAAAGGCCACTAAAATAGTGGCCTTTTTCTTTTGCCTAAATGGCGACAAAGTGGCGACAGCGCTTTTTTAAGCGGTTCACCCTTCCTGTAATGTTGAGTAACAGGATCTTCTTGTATGATGCCGCTCTGCCTGATGGCGCACTTCATGCGGCGCCTTTCCCTGGCCATGTCTCGGTGCGTTGTCAGGCAGAATGAGAAGGGCCTCACATTGTGGGGCCCTTCTCGCATCCAGATATCACTCAGGCAGCTCTGCCAGTTTCACTTCTAGTTGCAGGCGGTTGGTGTAGCCCAGGTCGGTGAGGTCGTGAACGACCTGGGTGAGTAGCCATTCGGCCTCGTCGATTTGCGGTTTGAATCCCCTGACCGTGGTGGGTTGTTCCGGGTAGAGCTCTGGTCGGCCTTTGGCCAGGGTGATCTGAAACTCGGCCACGCCCCGCTGCAGCTTTTCCCACTCAGCCCGAGCTGCCCTCATTGCGTTGCCTTGGCTGGCGTAAACGTGGCGCAGTTCCTTGACGTTCTCACTGTCGCCAACCAGCAGCTCGTTCTCCTTCTTGTTGACCACCACGCCCGGCGGTAGCGGCCGTTCCTCTTTCGGTTTGGTCTTCCGCTTGCGTTTCACCTCGATTTTCTTCTTCTCGGCGGCTTTGTTGTCTTGCCAGTAGGCGATGACTCCGGTGTAGGCGTCGCGGTCTGCCACCGAGAACTGGTGCTGATCGCCGTCCTGGCGGGTGATGGTGATGGCAGGAAGTGGCTTACCGCTGGCGGTGGTGCCGTTGCCCGCCTTGATGAACATCAGGCGGCCAGATTTGACGGTGGCGATGGCATCCTGCTCTGCTGCCAAGCGGGTGAGAAAGGCCAGATCGCTCTCGTTGGTCTGGTCGATGTGGTCAATCACCATCCCCTTGAAGGCGTCGCCGACGCTCGGTGTCAAGCCATAGCGGGCGGCCAGCTGCTCCACGATGGCGCCGATGGTTTCGAAGTGCCAGCTGCGCTCGCGCAGTTTGTTCATGCCGCCGCGCAGGTCTGCCGACTTGCCCCGGATGGTGAGTACATCCGGTGCGCCGCCGTGTTCCACCTCGTCAATTTTGAAGGTGCCTTTATCGACCAGGGGGCCACCTTGCCAGCCGATGCTGGCTTGAAGGGTGGCCCCACGGCGCGGCATGGCCAGCTTGCCGTCGCTGTCATCGAAGGCGATTTCGATGGTATCGGCCGAAAAGCCCCGGTTATCGGTGATGGTCATGTGCATCAGGCGCGGGCGTAGGGTGCCCGAGACATCGCGACCATCGACCTGCACCTGATAGGCGGGCGCTGGATGTTGTTGGCTCAGGGCATCCAGCTGGCTGGTGATGCCAAGGTTTTCAGTCAACCGGGTACCGAACTGGTCGAATGCCCCCATCAGAGCAGCCCCCCGAGTTTACCGCCCACCGTGTTCAGCAGCTTGCCAACGCCCAAGCGACCGAGCAGGTTGCCCGCAGTGCGACCGAGCAGGGTGTTGCCGAGGGAGCTGTCGTTGTCATCGACCCGTTTCAGCTTGATACTGAACTCGATTTTTCGGGCGCTGCCATCCTGGAAGAACTCGCTGCGGGTGGTGCTGATCCCTTCTATCACGAACGAGCCGCGCATCACGCCATCCCCCTGGATCAGGGGGAAGGCTTGGCCGCTGTCGCCCATGCTATTGAGCATATCGAGGGAGACGGGTCCGCCGGTGAGCTCTGGATAGAGCACCCCGCTTAAGTGACTGAGCTCGTCATCTGGCCCGAGGTACTGGTATGAGGGGCGGGCGCCGACCCGGTTATTGCCCGGGTGGCGCCATGATTTTTCGTCTTGTTGGGATTGCGGGGCAACTGTCGAGCGCATAAACACGAACCAGCCCAGGGTCATCATCATGGTGGTTGCTCCTTAGTTGCGGTCGGTCAGGGAGGCACGGCCACTGGCGGCCGCCTGCCGTTCGCGTCGATCCAGTTCGCGGCGCACCTCTTGTGCCACATCGGTGGCGGATTGTCCCGGCTGCTGGGTGATACTGATCGGGGCGTGGATCTGGGTGGTGCTGTTGCCTCGGGCCACTGGTCGCACCGGGGTGACGATGCGCGGGCCGTATCCCGAACCGCCCGCCATGGCCGAGGTGTTGTAGTTACCGGTGAGGTAGCCGGACGGATTGACGTTGGCGGTGACCGAGCCGCCCCCCTTCATCCAATCCGGCAGCAGGTCGGTGAGGGTTTTGATCTTGTTCTTCAAGCTCTCCCACTTGGCACTGATGCCGCCAATCAGGCCGTCGATGATGGCCTTACCCTTGTTGGCGGCCCCTGCTGGCAGGGTATCGAAGAAGGCCCAGATCTCGTTCCAGTGCATGATCAGCATGCCGATGGGGGTCCATGAGAAGAGCTCTTTCAGGAGTTCCCAGAAGGCGAGAGCAGGGGCTTGGCACTGGGTCCATAGGTCGCTGAACCACTTGGTGACCCCATCCCAATTTTTATAGAGCAGGTAGGCCCCGGCCGCGATTGCCACAATCCCCATGATGAACCAGCCGATCGGGGTGGTGAGCATGGCAATCCCGAGCCTGACCATGCCCATAGTCAGCGCTTTGATGAAGGTCAGCAGCGGGCCGCCATAGACCAGCAGGGTTGAAAGCCCCATCTTGATGGCGGCCAGTGGCCCCAGCAGACCGGCCACAATCAGCAACAGTGACCCGCCAGCAGCAGCCGTTACGGCGGTGACCGCCGCGATACGGGTCAGGGTAGAGGTAAGCTCTGGGTTGGCCCGCATCCAGTCGCCGGTGACCTGGATGATCTCGGTGATGCTTTGGATAATGCCGCGCAGTGGGCCGTTCTCGGTCTCCATCATCTGGATGCCTACGTCGTCCCAGGCGGAGGTAAGGTTGTCCAGGTCGCCGATGGCGTTATCGGCCATCACCTTGGCGACCTTGCCCGCTTCCCCCTGGGTTTGCTTCAACGTGGCGATCAGCTCCTGCAGCTTGCCGGAACCGGCCTGCTCGGTCAGTACGGTCAGGGCGGCGAATGCCTCTTCACCGGCGATGGCCTTGAAGTAGCCCGAGCGGGTTGCGTCCCCCATCTTGCTGGTTTTCTTGTAAAGCTCGTCCAGGATATCGGGCAGCGAGCGCAGGTTGCCCGCCGCATCGGCGGTCTTGACGTTGAGGGCAGCCAACGCATCGTTAGCGGCCTTGGGCGGAGAAGCCAACCGGCCGAGAATCGCGCGGATGGCAGTCCCGCCCATGCTGCCCTGAATACCCGCATCCCCCAGCTTGCCCGCCATGGCGGAGGCGGTTTCAAGGTCGACCCCGAGCCCTGCGGCCACCGGCCCCACGTATTTCATGGTTTCACCCAGCATCTGCAAGTCGACGTTGGCGCGGGTGAAGGTGCCGACCATCACATCCCCCAAGCGGGTCATCTGGTTGGCCGGCAGCTTGAAGCCGGTCAGGATGTTGGAGCCGATATCGGCAGCAGCGGCAATCTCGACGCCGCCCGCCTTGGCGATATCTAGCACCCCGGGCATGGCGTCACGGATTGCCTTGGGGGTGAAACCTGCCATGGCCAAAAAGCCTTGGCCCTGCGCCGCTTCGCCCGCCGTGAAGGCGGTATTGGCGCCGAGCTCCCGCGCCTGAGCCCGCAGGGCGGCCAGTTCGCTGCTCTCTTTGCTCAGCCGGGTGATCGCTTGCACCTTGGACATATCGACATCAAAGCCCATCGCTTTGCCCGCAATATTGGTGCCCTTGTAGATGGCGGCGGCCCCGGTGGCCATGCCTGCGGCGCCATAGCCCGCCAGGGTGCCGCGCATCGACATGGTTTTGTCGTAGTTGGCTTTGATCTGGTTGAGGCGCTTTTGCTGGTCGGCCAGCTGGCCAAGCTTGGCCCGTTGCTGGTCGAGCTGGCTGTTGGCGGCAGCGAGATCGCTCTTGAGCTGACGCTGGTGCTGGCCCAGCTGTTTGGTGTTGATGCCTGTCTCGCCCATGGCCCGTTTCAGACTGCCGTGACGGGCGACCATTTCCCGCTCTTGTTGGGAGAGGTCGCGCACCTTTTGCTTGGCCTGTTCCATGGCGCGGGTCATGGCCTTGGTCGGTTGCTCGACCTTGGCGAACTGCTGCGCTATCTGTTGGGCGTCGCGCTGGGCCTGGGTCAGCTGGGCGCGGGTTGCGCCAATCTGCTGGCCGAGGGTGCGATAGCCATCAATCTGGCCGCTCTGGGCTTCCAGCTCCTTGATGCGCTTTTTCGTGTCGACCAGGTCTTTGGCGGTGATGCGGCTCTGGCCGCTGGCTGCCTTGAGGGGGGCGGTGAGCTTGTCGATCCCGTTAAGCAGGATTTGAAGTTTGAGAGGGTTCATTGTTGTTCTGCCCCGTTGATGCGGTTGTGAGTCTCAACGAGGCGTTGGTGCCAGCCCATCAGCTCGCTGATCTCCATGACCGCCATCTCGGACGGCGGCCAGTGGGCGATGATGGCAATCTCGGCCATCAGGTCATCTATGCAGTGAGGTAAGCCTCCTGCTGCGAGCCCATCAAAAAACCGACCACCACGACTCCGGCTTTGAGCAGGTCAGCCGGATCCATGTCGTTCACTTCTTTTTCGGTCAGGTCAGTGATGCGGGGCAGCAGTTTGATGAGGGTATCGACGTTCATCTGGACGATGTCCATGGTGTTGAGCCCGCGCAGGTGGCCCGCCTTTTTGGGGCTGCGGATGGTCAGACTATTGAGGGTGCTCTCGCCGCGCTGGATCGGGGTGTCGAGGGTGATTTCTTTCTGTTCCATGGTGTAGGTTCCTGTTGTTGATGTGGTGAGGGCGGCAGTGTGCCACCCGTTGGATGGGGGAATGGGTTAGAGGCCGATGGCTTTGCGGTGCTCGGCCATTCGGTCGACGCCATCGGGGCCGATCTCGATCATGTTGAGCAAGTCGATTTCGTGGATGACGGCCCCGTCAATGGTCACTTTGTAGTAGGTGTTAACCATGGTGACCTTGGCCTGGCTGTTATCGCCGACCTTGGCGGTGCCCCAGTCGATCTCTTTGAAGCGGCCTCGGGTGAATACTTCTACGGCCTGCACACCGACGACATCATCACGTTGGATGGAACCGGCAAAGCGAAGGGCGATGCCGTCGATCTTGCCATTGCCCATCTTGCCCAGGATCTCGGCGCTGTAGCCTCCCATGGTGAAAGAGGTATCGAGAGCGCTGTCATCCAGCCCCATGTCGATGTTGACGGCGCCGCCCATGCCGCCGCCGCGATAGGCTTCGAACTTGCGGGAGAGTTTTGCAAAAGTGAAGTCTTCCGCTTCACCCACCCAGTTAGTGCCGTCGGTGAACATGTTGAGCTGTTTGACTTTTCTTGGCAGTGCCATGGTGGCTCCTTATGCTGCGGCCGCGACGCGGGCGCCGAAGTCGATGAGGTAGGAATCGGTGATGCGCTGGATGAAACCGAGGTCTTCGAGTGGCGGCACCGGGGTGTAGTTGTAATCAATGCGTAGCTTGCCCGCCTTGAGGGTGTCCTCGTCGTTGAGCTCCTCGTTGTACCAGCAGTCAAACCCGAGCAAGTAACCGCCGTTCACCAGCTCGCGCCCCTTGGCCTTGATGCCTTCGACGATGTCTTTGACCAGGGAAGGGTGCAGCGGCTTGTCGTTGGCCCACATGTGCGCCTCGGCCATGGTGTCAGCCAGGATCTGGGCGGTGCGGGTGTAGTTCTCGAAGGCGAACAGGGGATCATCGGAGCAGGTGCGGTTGCCCCAGTAGCGAAAGCCGTCAGAGCGGATCAGGGCGGTGACTTCGTTGGCGTTGAGCAGGCCGACCTCGGTGTCGGGGTCTTGCAGATCCCAGAACAGGTTTTTGGTGATGCCATCGACCCCGGTCACGCCGACGTTCGACAAGGTCTTGTGCCAGCCAATCTCTTTGTCGATCAGCGCCCGCATGGCGGCGGCCTTGAGGCAGGCATCGAGCTTGATGCTGGCATTGGTGGTAACGTCCCATGCGGTCCAGTCGGCATGCACCAGCATCAGCTCTCGGCTGGAGAAGTTTTCACGGTAGGCAAGTGCGGCTTCGACGGTCTCGGCGATGGTCGGCACGTAGGCAAAGGCGCGCAGCTTCTTGGCCATGCCCGCGAGAGCCGTGGATACCGGCAGGGTGCAGTTGTCCGGCACGCAGAGGATGCGCGGCTTGACGCCGGTGGCCGGGGTGGCCCGCTCCAGCGCCTTGAGGCCGGTATAGCTACCATCGGGCTTGATGGTGCCGATGATGTTGCTGGTCAGGGCTGCTGCATCCGCGCCTTTGGCCACACGCACGGCGATAACGATGGTGTTGACGGTGTCATAGATGGTTTGCAGCGAGCGCTTGAGGTTCCCCTCGCTGCCCGCCTTGGCGATGGCTGCCGGCAGGTTGGCGATCAGCACAGGCTTGTCGAGGGGGAAGTAGGTGGCGTCGGCGTCTTCGCTGGTGCAGACCATGCCGATCACCGCCGTGGCGACGGTGCGGATGGTGCGGGTACCATCGGTCGCTTCGACGACGCGCACGCCGTGGTGGAATTGGTCCAGTGCCATAGGTTCTCCTGTTGTCCGGACGGAGCATTCTTTGCGTAGGTAATGCAGGTGATGTGAACAGGGTCAGGATGCAGGGGCAGGGGATCGCAGGCGAGCGGCGGCCAGTGTATCTGGCGTGGATACACTGGAGAGGCGGTGACAATGGAGGGATGGGAGGCAGTAACGAAACACCCCGGCTTTCGTTATGTCGACACGGGGTGCTTGATGAGATGAGGGATTAGCCTGGTTTGACTGGCCAGTTGATCGTGCTTGGCCAACCCGGTTGCCGGTTAGCACGGCTGACCTCGACCGTGTATTGGCGCCATTGATGCAGGACCTCTGTTTCTTGCGCTGAAAGTTGCCCCAATGAATCCAGATAGATAAGGGGCTCCATCTGCACGGATGCCTCTTTGAGCTTCTGCTGTTGAATCTGCATAGCCTGCTCAAGTAACTGCTGTTCTGTCGCTGGGGGTGGAGATGTCAGTATCGGTTGCCCCGTGTTGCTGATGGAGATGACCAGCCCTTGTGATTCGCCTTCGCGCAGCTGTTGGTATGTTTCATCACTGATTTTGATGGCATCGGTGGGAATGTGGGCACTTAACCCGACCAGATAGAACCCTTTGGTTGAGGGTGAGTATTGATACATGTCGTCCTCCTTTAGCAGCCGATGGCGATGTAGTTCACGCCGATGGCCCCTGCTGCCGTCATGGCACTTGATTTAATGGCAATCTGGGTGGTCGATACTCTGGTGTTAGCATCCAGGGTGAATGCGGGAACGGTACCGTTGTTATGGAAAGCTCCACCTCCCAGCACTTTGGTCGGGAATGCCAAGGCGTAGGTCAGGGTCACCGCTTGGCTATTTGGTGGGATAACGCCTGTACCCCACGCCAGCATCCATCCCCCCATCCATGATGGGGTGACGATATAGCCGTTGTTTTCCAGCAGGGCTGAAAAGCCAAATCGCAGCTTTTTCGGGGTAATGGCCACATCATCGGCTGATCCCGCATTGGTTTGTGCCTGGGTGGCCACCTTCATCATGCCGAGTACGGTTTCTGATGCCTGCTTGACCCATGCAAACAACTTCTTGGCGGTAACGAATTTAGTGTCGTCACTGCCGGTATTCACTTCTGCCTGGGTGGCTACTGGCGCGATACCTCTCGTTGCCTCAGTGGCATATTGCGTTGATGAAACCGCATCGGTGATGCCATAGCCCGCCAGGGTGGTGGGGTTGCTGCCGGCGGTGATGTTGCCCTTGGCATCGACGGTGACCGAGCGATAGGTACCCGCCACCACCCCCGAGTTTTTATAGGTGGCTGTGATGGTGATGTTGCCGCTGCCATCAAATGCCGCCTGACCGGTCACATCACCAGCCAGGGCGATATTGCGGGCGGTGCTGAGCTTGTTGGCCTTGCCGGCGGCCGTGTTACCCCCTTCGATATCATCGACGTGTTTTTTCAGGTAGGCGGTACGGTTGGCCAGTGCTTGCGCCTGCTTGTTGGAGATGCCGCCCGGGCCGCCCAGCACCGGATCACCGGTTTCTAGTTGGTAGATGCCAGCCTCCCAGCTGACGACCTCTTGTAAATTCGCCATATCACGAGGCTCCGTGGTTGTAGTTGCCGTTGTAGGTTGCGGTGCCGTTATAGATAACGGGCGCCCGGGTGTAATCGAGTGCGGAGAGGTGGCAGCGGGCCGGGGCCATCTCTGCCAACAGGCGCTTGATGCGGTTGGCCTGTTCGGTGGTGACCGGGCGGGTCAGAATGACCCGATAGACCGCCCAGCGGGTCGGGTCGCCGTGGGGTTCGTTGCCGTTGTAGCTGAGGGTACCGTCATAGCGGCGGCCGGTGGCGCGCTCGATGATGGTGCTGTCACCAAAGCCCAGCACGTTCAGCGCCTCCTTGATAGCCCACGGGGTGCCCTTGCGCTGATGCAACCTGAATGAGGCTTTGATCAGCGCCCGTTGCTGGTCTTCCGATTCCGCCAGCTCCCACCAGTCCACCGAGCGTGCCCATGCCAGCCAGGGCAGCAGCGGCGCCGGGCAGGTGTCGGCAAAGCGGGTGGAGGTAATGACTTCTGGTGTCAGGTTGTAGGCCAGCGCGGCGGCGGTCAGGTGCTCCAGCCGGGTTGCAGAGGGTGGCAGCAGATCCCGGGCTGCCGGGGTTGCCAGTGGCAGGCGATGCACCTTGTGCGACCCCATGCCACCGGCATCGACCCCTTGGGTCGCCAAGCGAGTAATGGTGGTGAACGGGCCTACCAATGGGGGTGCTAGTCCATCGTGTGCCAGGGTGATGGTCAGGGCTGGCTGGGTTGCTGCTGGCAGGGCTGGTGCCATCGGGTAGATGATCTGGGCGTACTTGGCGATCGGTGTGCCCATGGCGCCGGTAAAGGCGGTTGCCACCTGCGCCAGCTTGGTTTTCAGCAATGGCGCACCATGCTGACCGTCAGCCAGATCACCGATGGTCTGTCGCACCCTGGCCTTGTGGCTGCCGATAGCGGCGAGATCGAACCCTGCAGGAGCCAGCCGTTGCTGAATGGTCGGCGCCTTGATCGCATCAGGGGGTAATCCGCCGGTACCGAGCCGGGTTCTGACTCCCGCCGTGCCGACCATCCCCGCATCAAGCCCGACAAGGGTTATCTGTGTTGACATGTCAGCCGCCCCCATGGCGAGCAGGTCGCCCATTGTTGCAACAGTGGCCCGGATGGTCGTCGCGGGTTCACCCTGTGCGCCATCGCTGATAGCGATGGCTTTGGTGCGGCTGGTCAGCTTGTTGGCCCCGGCTGCAAACTGGCTGATCCCGGTTGGCTTGGCGCGTTGAATGAGCGATGCCATCCCGACTTGGCCTGCTTCTATCCCTGCCACTGTCAGGCCGACACTGACCCCGGCAATGGCCTCCGGCGCCGGATCATCTTGCCCCTGCAGGGTGCCCCGATAGATGGCTGCCCCGTCATGTGACAGGGTGCCGTCGTGATAGGTGAGTGACCCGCGCCAGACGGGATAGAGGGTTGCCATCAGAGCTTGAAGATCTTATTGGGGCCGTTATCCCAGGCGATGATGATGTCGCCGCCGTTGGTGCTGACTGGCAGGCCCGCCGCCGTATCGAACAGGGCGATCAGCGGGCTGGTTGCGGCGTTGCCGGTGTCTTTGTAGATGGCGCAGTAGTTGACGTTGGCGGTTGGCACTGCCGAGAACGTGACATCCGCCGCGTCGAGCACGCCTGCGGCCACGGTTTTGCTGGTGAGGGTCTGCGGGGTGCCGACCACATGGGCCGAAATCCCGCTGTAGAACTCATCGCTGGTAAGGGTTGGTGAATAGGTGCTCTTGAGCAGGGCACACTTGAGGGTGTCGGCGCTGGCATTGATGGCGCCGGTGAGAAACTTTTCGCGGCCTTTGTCATAGAGGGCGTTTGCCATGGTGGTGTCCTTAGTCGAGGGTGATGGAGGTGAGTTTGGCGGCCTGCTGTGCGCTGCAGGTGACGTCGGTCAGCGGCGCGCGCAGGGTGACGCTGTCGATCCCCGGCTGGTGCAGGGCGGCATAGATGGCGGAAAGCGGGACGGTGGTCCCGACCCGGTAGTAAGCGGCGGCCGTTTTGGCCATGGCATCTTTTGCAGCGGCAATGGCCTGCTCTTTACCCAGGCCGATGGCGTTGAGGGTGGCATCAACGGCGTAGGGTTTGAGCTGGGCCGGTTCGATTGCCACCAGATCGCAGAGCGGGCGAACGTCTTCGGCAGAGAGCGCCTGCTCGACCAGATTGATGGTGTCAGCGCTTGGCTGGCCTGCCGGTGAGAGGATGGTCACTCTGACAGTGCCCGGGGTGGGACTGTCGACGGCGACATCCGCCACCTCGGCACTGGCCGAGAGGGCGTGAAACTTGTAGGCATTGATCGGGCCCGCCGTGGCCATGCCCTCATAAGCCATTTGGCAGCGCATGCGCAGGCGGTCATCAGATTCATACACCGGCTCGATGGGTGGGGTTGCTGATGGATCGCCAGGGGTGACCAGCAGGCGTTCGAGTTCGTACTCACCGGCCACATGGTCAAGGGTGGTGCCACTGGCAAAGGCGAGTAGGGTTTGCTTGGCTGCATCGTTAATGCGGGCCCGCAGGATCAATTCGTTGTAGGCGTTCTCCTGCAGCAGCTTGTTGAGCGGCTCTGATTCGAGTTCCAGCGTGGCAGCGATGGCCGCCTGCTGGTCTGCCGGGTAGTAGCTGATCAGGATGGCTTTGCGCTTGGCCAGGATGGCCTCAAAGTCGAGGGTTTCCTCGACTTCCGGTGGTGGGAGCTGGGTCAGGTCTACATTGCTCACTGGGCGGCTCCTGTCGGAATGGGGATGGTTGCAGACTCCAGCACGCCTCCATCTTTGCGCTGCCAGGTGAGCTCGATGGTGAGGGTGCCATCCATGCCGCCGCCCAGTACATCGACGTGGGTGACGGTGATGCGCGGCTCCCAGTTGATAAGGGCCTGCACCGTGGCGGCCATCAGGCGCAGGCGGGTGGCCTGATGCTGTGGCATGTCGATGAGGTAGAAGAGCTCGCTACCGTAGTCGCGGCGCATCACCCGGGAACCCACCGGGGTGATAAGGATGTCACGCACCGACTGGATGATGTGGTTGGTGGCACTGATGGCGCGGCCATGGGCGGCATTCATGCCGAGCCAGTTCATACCGGGCCCCCTGATTTGCCGTCACCCGGCTGCACTTTTTCATGGCCGTGTTCTGTCACTTCGATGTCGCCCACCTTGGCGGTGTCGCAGATGAGGCGCTTGGCCTGCAGCAGGTTGGTGCAGATGGTCTTGGGGGTATCGAGAGTGACGCTGACACTGGCGGTGATATTGGCCAGCTTGATGCCGGTGGCGTTGAGCGCCCCGGTTGCCGGGTTGTATTCGATGACGGCGCCGTCGCTGTATTCAGTGCGGTCGAGATCCGGGTTGTCATCTTCGGCCAATGGCTCGGGGAAGTTGTCAGCATTGAGGCGGCCGACGATATAGGCATTGCGCAGATCGCCGCTGACGGAGAGCAGGATCACCTGCTCGCCCAAGCTCAGTCGGTGGCGGGTACGGTTAGCCCCGGCCCGTTCTGTGGTGTAGGGCCGCCAGTTGGTGATGAGGTCGCCGGTTTTAACGCGACACTCCCCTGAGCGCACTGCGGTGACGGTGCCAATGCGGATCAGGTTGTCGATCAGGCGTTTGAGTTCGGTCGGGGTTGGTTGCATGGGGCCATTGTTTTGGGCAATGGCGGAGAAGGCTAGGGGAGGCCAGTGTGCGTGAGGTTGGCACATTATCTATGTGCAAGGGCTCTTTGGCCATAGATTTGAGAAGACATTCATAGTTTCACTCAAATAAATAGCGTAACATCTTATTTCCTAAATAAATGTCAGAGGGTTATCAATGGCTGAATTTGTATGGAATTGTCCAAGGTGTTATGTGAAGCACACTACATTCTCTATTTTGAGTATTAGTAAGAATTACGACAGTCTTAACTCCTCGTTTTTTTGCGTCTGTAGGAATTGCAATAAAACTGTTATTTTTGATGCTTACCTGGAGCAGTTTTGGATTAATCACGTTCAACAAGGGAGTAGCGTTAACGTTACGGAAGAATTGTCAGAAATATCAGTGGTCTGTATTAGGCCTGGAGAAGTGATGTTACCACCTGAATTTCTGCCAGATGAAATAAGAACTAATTTTGATGAAGGTGCGCAATGTTATTCTATCGGTTGTTTTAACGCAGCGGCAACCATGTTTAGGCTGTGCCTAGATAAAGCGACAAAATCATTTCTTCCAGCAGATCCAACAACGCCGCCAGCAAAAACAAGGCGAAGCCTTGGGTTAAGAATGAATTGGTTATTTGAAAATGGTCACTTACCTGTTGCCTTGAAAGAACTGGCCGAGTGTATTAAAGATGACGGTAATGATGGCGCTCACGATGGAATACTTTCAAAGGCGGATGTTGATGATTTAATTGACTTCACAATAGCGCTATTGGAGAGGCTTTATACCGAGCCCAAAAAGCTTGAGTTAGCAAAACAAAGACGAATTGAAAGAAGACAACAACAGTAAGGCCCTTTCGGGCCTTACTTATTTTACCAGCCTATAGTCCTTGGTTCGCGGCGCAGGTGTGGGATCAGCTTAGGCCAGTCGGTGTCACCGTGGGTGTTGGGTTGGATATGGCGGGTGCGGGCGGCCAGGATCTTGCGGGCCTGGTTCAGGGTGTAGGGGTATTCGTGGATGATGGAGTAGTAGCGGCCGGCATCGCGGTGTTCGGCGACCTCGAGCAGGGGATAGATGCTGCGGGCGGCCTCCATCATCCGGTCGGCGGCGCGCCAGCACCAGGTCAGGGTACAGAGTTCGTCATCGGTCAGGCTGATGGCCGGTTGCGGGCGCTGGGCGGCGAGCTGCTCGGCCATCCAGTTGAAGGCGCTGATATAGGCCTCTTTGGTCGCCGCGGCCTTGGTGCCGGTAAAGCCCATTACCACAAAGATAAAGCCATCTTTGGTCATCTCATACGCTGGTCGCGCTTCTCCCTTCCCGTCCTGATAGGTAACGAGCGCAAAATTGCGCTCGTTGAAATTTTTGGAACAGTCGAGGGTGGCGATCTTGCGCAACACGTCTTTGTGCTGCTTGCCAAACACTTCGGCGACTTTCAGGGAGGTGGTGACAGGTTGGCCTTGTTGCAGGCTGATAATCTCGGTAGGGGTAAGGCTGGTGATGTTGCCCATGGTGTGATTCTCCGGTTCGGTTAATCGCCACCATCGACGCCAATCTCTGGTGACGAACTGGACAAGGTTGGCGTACCGGCGAACCAAAGGAAACCGGCGCCCCGAAGGGCCCCTGCCCAGCCCGCCATAACTGAGATTGCGGGTACTACTGGGCCGCACAAAAAAACACGCAGACGCGTGTTGTGCGCTTTAGTTCAAGTCGGGACGCCAATCCCGGCAACGGATTTTGCCGCTGCCCGCGCAGTATCGCGCAACCAACCGCAACCAATCAACCACCAATCGACACAAACCCGCCCGACCGCACACAACACCAGCAGCAGGGTAGCGATTTCCGTCAGGGCAGGGGATGTCTGTTTAGGCTGGGGGCAAACACAGAGTGGTGATTTACAGTTGATTAGCTAATTAGCGGTTGAAGAACTGTTCGGCAATCTCGGCAAGTCGGCTTAGAAAGAGAGCGTTCCGTGCCATAGCATGCCCAGGTTTCAGTAAGGCAATGACACAAGCATGGCCTTTTAGCTCATCGATACAGTACACCAGATGCACATCAGAGGTTTGACGGTACTTGAAGCCTCTGTAGCGCACGGATAGCGTACTTAGTGGCAGTATATGAACATGGCGTAACTTGGCTGCTTTGACACTGGAGGGGGTGTCCAAGTGGTCATAGAGTTCATCTCTGCCAAAGAGCCCAGTTGGCTTGGTGTAGAGATGCTGCCCACGTTGCAAGTAGGCTTTGAAGTCTTTGAGTAGTTGTGTCTTGCTCGCCTCTAACTCTGGATCATCTGTCAAGTCGGCCCTGAACATCGCGTCATAGCTGACGACTTTTGTGATCTTCATGAGGGCCGACGGGGTCAGATTTCAGAGAACGTGGCGTTTTTGGGGTCACTTGTCAGGATGGACGCCATAGATAACATGGCGAGGCGATCGAGCTGCTCGGCCGTTACGGCAGTCTTCATGGTCTCATGGTGGTGGTCATGAGGACGCTTTAAGGCCACAGCAACCCCTTCATGCACCATATCTTGGCGCACTTTGGTGTGGGGTTTGAATTTGTTTGCTGTGTGCATGATGACTCTCTGTCTGAGGTTGGTTAAGGCAGTACGCCTCGCTCTTAGCGTAGTCCCGATTCGGGATTTCAGGCGCATTATTACGCAATACTGCGCAACGGACAACCGCCAAAAGCGACTAAGAGCCACCATTAACCACAAATCAGGGCCAATTAGTGAGCATGATCAATCTGCTTGCCAACATAGACGAGCATCAGGCCAAAAGTGAAAAGTGCAGCGTAGAGAGAGAAGGCGCCAGCTGTCTCGGGAATGAGAGCATTAATCAACGGCCATTGTGCAAAAGGGCTTATTGGCTGGGGTAAGACGACTTGACCGTTAGTGATGGCTTCTATTCTGTTGTTAACTCGGTCGACGCGGTGATGGAATCTAGAGAGCAAGAATCCAGCAGAAATAGCTACAGAAGCGATAGAGATACAGCATTTCCCAACACCCTTCAAAAATCCAGGCTCGAGTATCAGGCTCATCAGAAAATCTTGTATGCGTTCCTTCATGTACACAATCCATTTAGGCCTCAATCGATGCAGCTTATCCCGAGCTGCAGGTAAGCACCAGATGGAGTTATGAGGTCAACCGTGCCAGCAACAAGTCTTCCAGCAGCTCCACCTCCTCAGAGGTTATCCCCAACAGCTCCCTCGCCGGATAGCGGATCTCGCGGCCCTTGATGCGGTCTTTGAGGCCGTATTGGTGAATGGTGGCGAGGCGATTGGCCGAGCCGACAAACTCGACCACGGCCTGATGTTCTGTGCTGGTTGCCTTGAGCCAGCGGGGGCTGATCAGATGCTGAAACATCTTGCGGCGAGTGGCACCGCGTTTTTTCGCCAGCGTCTTGAGCGGCTTGCGCGGGGTCATGGCGCTGCCATCGGGCTGGATGTTGGCCCTGATCCTTTTGCTCTGACTGGCGCGCAGGTTTCGGGCCATTTCCCCCATCAGTTGCCGGCGGGCGGCCTGTGTCATGCCGGCCAGCAGAGCATCGGCCCAGTTTACCAGCCGGTTCAGGTCGTCGGTGGCCATGGCTGCGGTTCCCCGTTGATAAAGAGCTCCCAGGTGATGCCGTCATAAGGGTCTTCCGGCGGTTCTGGCAGATGCTCCCAGCCTATCCCCTGTTCGTTCTGCCATACCTTGACCCGTTCGGTCAGTTTGACGGTGATGATGAGATCCATCAGGTCGTTGGCGAGGTATTCGGCCTCGAAGGTGATGCCATCCTTGCGCAACTCGTCGTTGGTCATCAGCTCGGACTGGTGTTGGCGCAGCCAGGCCAGCAGCGGCACCATGATCTGATCCGGGTGGCCGGCAAAGTCTTCAATGCCGATGGTGAGGGGGTATTGCCACTCGAACGAGAGGGAACGGGCGCCGGTGCTTTCGACGTTACCCGGGGCGATAAAGATGTGCAGCTTGTCCGGGTTGGCCTTGAGGTGCGGCACGCAGCGGGTCAGTACCTCACGGATCTGTTTTGGCTTTTCCATCTTCACTCCGTTGTTGTCGTGTCTGGCAGGTGATGAGGCTATCGACCTTGGCGGCGCAACTGGCCCAGGCGGCCTCGGTCTGGCTCAGTTGGTCGAGCAAGTCGCCGTTATTGCGTGGCGCCGCCGGCGGCAGCTGGCAGGGGCTCGGGGCCGGACAGGTGAGCCTGATAATCTGCGGCGCCGGTGAGGGCGGGGCGCTGGAGCAGCCTGATAACAGGGTCAGGCAGAGGGCGATCAGCCCAAGCGCTGAGTTCGGCATTTTCACGTTTGAGCCTCTTGATGGTGTCGGCGCGGGTGGCGGCGGCCTGCGCCAGCTGGTCGAGCTGTCCCTGCAGCTGCTGCGCCGCTTGTGCCTGGGTGGTCAGTTCCCGGGTGAGGGTAGCGATGGCGGTCTCTTTAAGCTGCTCGCGTCGCTCGGCCTCTCTGGTTTTCTCTTCGGCTGCCTTGAGACTGGTTTGCAGGGTGGTGACGTCCCCTTTGGCCTTGGCAGCCGAGCGGGCTGACCAGCCCCAGCCACCAAGGGCGACAGCCAACGCCAGCAGCAACCAGCTGAGGGGCGAGCCCAGCAGCTCACGCCACATTAGCCACCTCCTGCCCCTGATAAACCTTGGTGAAGTGCGCAAACCACTTGGCCAGCTTGGTGTCGTAGTCGTTCTCCTTAAACGCCGGGCCGTTATAGCGGCGGGCGAAATCCGCCCATTTTCGCCCCTGCAGCGCTTTGTGCATGGCGGGGTCTTGCTGGATAAAGCGGCACAGGGCGGTGAGGTGTTCGACCTCGCTGCGCTGCATGGCCGCCTGCCAGTCGCTGGCAGAGGCAAAGCCCAGCGGCTGCCAGTGGTAGCCCATGATCTGGAACATGCCCCAGCTGGCCGACTCGATGGCCGCATCCCGATGCAGGCTGATGGCCAGTTGCAGCCGCTCCCACTCGGCTGCGCCGCCTGCATAGCCGCCGCGTTTGGGGTTGACCAAGTTGGGGTAATGGGCGGCCAGCTGGTCGGCAGCCGCCTTGCCCAGATGTTTGGTGAGCTGCTTGTAGAACACATGCCGCTCGAACAGCACCACCGGGCGCATGGCTTGGGTGAAGCCTTCACCGATGCTCTCGACCTGGGCAACGGTGGCCATGGTGGCCAGCGGTACCGCCAGCAGATCGGCGCCGGCCTGCATGTGGTTGATGGTCAGCTGGTTGCCGCGCTCACTGCCGAGCAGTGCGGCCAGGGTACGCGGGCCCGCCTGACCGATGGCGGCGATCATGTAATCCCGCTGGAAGGCTACCAGTGCATTTTCGGTTGCCTCACCAAACCAGCCATCGACTGCCAGCGGATAACCGGCGGCGGTGAGGCGGCGTTGCAGGTCGGCCACGGCGGTGCCGGTATCCCCTTTTTTCAGGCTCATGGCTGGTACCTCCGGTAAATATCCCGGGCATGGTCGGTGCTGGACGGTTTGCTCCGGGGCAGCAGGTGGTGCACCGAGCCGCGAGTGTTGAGCACGGCGCACAGCAGGAAGAGGGCGAGCCCGAAGGCGGCCGGATCTGGCACCGGAATGCCACCGAACAGAAAGCGCAGCGGAATGGAGCCTGACAGCACGCAGAGCAGCCACGCCATCCAGGCGGGCAGGGCGCGATACTCACCACCTTTGCGGTCAAACAGCATGACCCGCAGGAAGATGGCGGCGCAGATCAGGGCGTAAAGGGCGGTGTAGATAAACACACCGGTCGGAGTAGTCGGGATCATGGTTGCCCCCTTTTGTTAAACAAGGCTTCAAGTAGCCGATCCTGATTGCGCATGATGAGCTGCAGCAGGCGCACCATCATGGCGGAGGCGATCAGCGAGCCGATCGCATTGCTGACCTGGACGCTGGCGGGCAGCAGTACCTCCAGCAGTTGGCAGGTAAAGCCGGCCAGCAGCAGGCCGCTGATAAATGAGGCGATAAACAGGGCAATCCGGCGCAGGCGCCCCTGCTCTTCGGCGGCCGAGATAAACAGCACCGCGCCGGTGAGCGCGCCGAGCACGACGGAGGGATCCACCCCAGGCAGGGTGAACAGCAAGGCCAGACCGGTGAGGGTGCTGGTTGCGGCGCTGGAGGAAATCGGTTCTGGCATCGTGCTCTCCTATCGTTTGCTGCCGCAGTGGCGGGCGAGTTGGAATTCGTGGATGGTCTGGCAGTCGGCGCAGCGCTCGCAGCCCCGGATCGCCTCGCGGCGCTCTTGCGGGATCGGGTCGTCGCAGTCGATGCAGTAGTGGGGGCCAGTGCCCGCAATGCGGGCGGCATGGATGCGGGCAGCCAGTTGCTGCTCGCTGATGTTGGCCAGTCGTTCGAGTTCGTCGTCGAGGCGGCTCATGTCGGTGTTCTCTTTTTTCGCATGACAGTCAGTCCCATAGCTGGAGCAGCGGCTGTTCGGCCTGCGTGGGGGCCGCTGGCATGTTGATGAGGGTGCCGGTCGGCAGGATGGGGCCGAGCGCTGCCAGACCGGGGTTGAGGTTGAGCACCTGCTCGGTGATGCCTGCGGTGTAGCCGTAGTGACGAAACAGGATGAGATCGAGGGTGTCGCCCTGCAGGCTGCGCAGTTGCATCAGATGAGCTCCACCGTGGTGTGGGTGGTGCCGATGATGTCGCGGATGGCAAAGCGGGCATCGCGGTAGAGGTCATCCGAGCTGACGATCTTGGCATCTGCCGCTTTGACGCCGTCACCGGTGGCGCTGTAGTCGGTGTAGCGCTCCAGCAGGTTGGCGCGGGTCATGGCGTAGACGGCGCGCCGGTAGCTGTGCAGGTATATCGATTCGCCGTTGATGGGCTCGGCGGGCACGGCTGCCAGGGTGGCGTGACCTTCACTTTCTCTGGCGCTGCGCCACTGGGCCAGATCCCGGTTGACGCTGGTGATGGCGTCGATCACCGCATGGGTGAGGCGGGCGGTGGTGACGGTGCCATCGAGCCGGACGGTGTCGCGCAGCGCGCAGAGCGAGATCGCCGGCCAGAAGGGGGCGCTGGTGATGTCGCCCTCTTCTGTGGCGGCCGGGGTCGGGTTGGTGGCTAAAAATCCGGTGCTCATGGTGCTCCTGATGTGAGGTGGCGCCGCATGTTGGGCGGTGGTCGGGCCGTCTGGTATGCCGCTGGCATTCATCAGGCCCGAGCCGCCCAGGGTGCGGGGTTCGCTCGGTTAGCTGGCCTCGCCGGGGGCGGAGTCAGGCTGTTCGGGGGGCTGTGATTCGGATTGGGGCTCAGCGTCTGGCTGCGGTGCCGGTTCGTTGGCCGGCTGGCCGGCGGCGGCTTTCTCCTTTTTGATCTCGCGCACCAGATCTTCCAGCTCTCGCTTGATGCCCACCTTGTCGTGCAGTTCGATGGCGCGGCGGTAGTAGTCGGCCGCTTGCTCTTTGAGCCCTTCGGCATAACAGGCGCGGCCCACCGCCTTGTGCAACTTGGCGCGCACCTGGTCGAAGATGTCGCAGTCAGCCAGCATGCTCATGTAGCTGCTGAGCAATGGCAGGGACGGACCATTGCCCGCCTCTTGCAGCTTGATGGCTGTGTCGGCCACCTCTTCGGCGATAAGGGTGGGGGCGGTGCGTTCGTACTGGTCAGGGGTATTGAGGCCGTGGCGGATCACGTAATCAGCCATCGGCAGGGCACCTGCCAGATCGCCGGTGTCGAGGTGCCACAGCATCACGGTCACCATGACGTCATCCTGACCACCGCGATCGGCGGCCAGCAGGCCATCAATCCACGGTGTGTAGGTGGCCAGCATGGTGCGTTTGGCGTCAATCTTGCGCTCGAGGCTCTGGATACCCTTGAGGGTGCGACGGTGCTCGGCCAACTGCATCAGCTGGAGTTCGTACTGGTTGGCGGCGGCGCGATCCTGCTCGGGGTTGGCCGCCCCTTGCAGGGCGGCCATGATGCGGGCGGTGTGTCGTTGTGCAGGTGTCATCGTGGCTCCTTAACCGCCTGCAGGCGCAGGTTTGGCGCCCAGCGTGATGTTTTCTGCGACGGCGATGCAGTCGTAATCCTCGACCACGTAGGCATCGTTGGAGGATTCCCAGTTGACGATGCGGTCGAGGCTCGGCTGCTCTTCCAGGTGGCGACGGCGGCCGCCGATCTGCCAGTAGATGGAGAGGTTGTCGAGGCGGGTGACGATCAGAGTGTCTTCCGGGACGAAGGGGACGCGGATCGCCAGCAGGCCGCCAATCTGTTTCTGGCTCACCAGCACCTGACCGGCCAGCTTGTTCTGGTTGTCCCGGGTCTCGTTAAGGATGGGGAAGTATTTGTCGGCCAGCAGTTTGCGACCGCAGATCACCACCAGATCGGTGTCGTCCTGGTACCAGGGTTTGATCTTGCTGTTGACCAGATCGAACACCAGGGCGTCGAGGTTGCCGTAATCACCCTCTTTGGTGTCGGCTTCACTGTTGGGCTGGTAGATGTAGATATGGCCGGTGCCCGCATCCCCTTCGCTCATCACCTGGGCGGGAGCATCATTGCGGGTGTGCTCAATCCAGCCGATGTTGACGTCCTGCAGCATGGGGAACTGGACGCGATCGGTGTCTTTTGCGGCGAGTTTGCCGTTCCAGCCGATCATAATGCGATCCAGGCCCTGGCGCTTGACGATGGCATCGCGAATGCGGATCTGGAAGTCTTTGAACTTGGCCCAGGCATCAAGCTTGGCGTAACCGATGCTGGTGTCGTAGTTGGTCTTTTCGCACTCGTATTTGGTGTTTTGCAGTCCGGTCGGGTCGAACGGGACGCGGGCCTTGCCGCCACTGGTATCGGTGCGAGAGGCGATGGTGCCATTGATGCCGATGCCGACCTTTTCCCCTTTGAGTTCGTCCACCGGCACGATGTTGATCATGCTGAGGAAGTCGACGGACTCCTGCATTTTGGTTTCCAGCTTTTGCTGGATGCTGGGCTCGACACTGAATTGCACCATGGCCGAGCTGACGGCATTCAGGCTCGCCAGTTGGCTGGTGTACTGCTCGAATTGCTGACGGGTATCGTTGCGCATTATCGGGGTCCCTTAAAAATCGGTGGAGGTCGGCTTGGTGCCATCGTCACCGGTGGCAGGCTGGCGCTTGTGGCTGAAATCTTCCTGGCGCTCGAGCTGGGTGGTCAGGTCGGCCAGGGCGTTGGCGGTCGCCGTTTGCCGGGCAGTCAGTTCGTTGAACCTGGTTTGCAGGTCGGTATCGAGGCTGGTCACCTCTTTGGCGACGGCTTCGACGGCCTGATGCACCTCGCTGAAATCGGCGGTCGATTGCTGCTTGTGACTGGTGAAAATGGCGCTGATCCGTTCCAGCAGGCCCGGGCCTTTCTCCTGCTCATCTTCAAACTCGATGACGGTTTCGAGGGCTTCGGTAAACAGGCATTCCGGATGGTATTTGCGGTCGGCCAGCGGGTTGACCGCGGCCTTGCTGCAGAACTGCAGCATTTCAGTGCCAAGGCTTGCCGGGCTGTCTGTCACGGCCAGCCCCATCATGTAGGCCCCTTTTTCGTTCAGGTTGGGGTGGATCTCGATGGAGGTGTAGACCTTCTGGCGCTTCTTGTTGAGCGCGATCAGCTCCGGCGTCGGGTCAATCTGGACGAACAGGGCCAGCCGCTGTTCCCCTTCGATGGTGACCTCTTCGGTCTTGGCGGCGGTGATGTCGCCGTACATCTTGAACAAGCCGTTGGGGTCGAGGCCCCGGATATGCTCCATATTGACCCGTGCGCCATAGGTGGCCTGGTTGTAGCGCTGGGCCATCTGCTCAATCCATTCGCGGGTGATGGCGCGACCATCGGTGGTGCCCCCCTCAACCGCAACACGGAAGAATTTGGACTTAGGCATGTGCTGGGATCCCTTTGGTAATTGGGTAGTGATGTCGCGGTTATGGTCTGGGTGAGCGGCGGGATCGTGCAATCCGGGGCCAGTGTGGGATGGCGCTACACACTGGCAGTGGGGCGTTTGGGGTGGTAGCGGCTGGGTAGACTGGCGCCATGACAACAGCACCCATCATCTTTCCCCATCTCGACCCCAGACGGCAGGCCATGTACCTGTTCTTTCAGGGGTACCCGTTGCGCGCCATTGCCGAGTTGCTGCAAACGCCGGAGGGTACCGTCTCGACCTGGAAGAAACGCGACGGCTGGGAGGACATCAAACCGATAGACCGGGTGGATAGCGCCATCGAGGCGCGCATGATCCAGCTGGTGATGAAGGAGACCAAGAGCGGCGGCGACTTCAAGGAGATTGACCTGCTGGGCCGTCAGCTCGAGCGTATCGCCCGGGTCAACAAGTACAGCAACGGCGGCAACGAGGCCGACCTCAACCCCAAGGTCGCCAACCGCAACAAAGGGCCGAAGAAGGCCCCCGAGCGCAACGTGGTGGAGCCCGAGCAGCAAGAGCGTCTCATCGAGCGGTTTGAGTCGACCATGTTCGATTACCAGCGGGTCTGGTATCAGGCCGGGCAGGAGTACCGGATCCGCGACCTGCTCAAGTCGCGCCAGATCGGGGCGACCTACTTCTTTGCCTTCGAGGCCTTCATTGATGCCCTGGTGACCGGGCGCAACCAGATTTTCCTGTCAGCCAGCAAGGCGCAGGCCCACATGTTCAAGCAGTACATCATCCAGTTCGCCAAGGAGGAGGGGGTTGAACTGAAAGGTGACCCCATGGTGCTGCCAAACGGGGCGCACCTTTACTTCCTCGGTACCAATGCCCGCACCGCCCAGAGCTACCATGGCAACATCTACATGGACGAGTATTTCTGGATCCACGGCTTTCTGGAGTTTCGCAAGGTGGCGTCCGGCATGGCGATGCACAAGAAGTGGCGCCAGACCTACATCTCCACCCCTTCCAGCCTTTCCCATCCTGCTTATGGATTCTGGTCTGGCGCTAACTTTAACCGCGGCAAGGCCAAGGCCGACCGGGTCGAGATTGACCTGAGCCACGCCAACCTGTCTGCCGGAAAACTGTGCGCCGATGGTCAGTGGCGGCAGATCGTCACGGTGGAAGATGCGGTGCGCGGCGGTTGCAATCTGTTCGACCTGGTTCAGCTGCGCAGTGAGTATTCCGAGGATGAGTACCGCAACCTGCTGATGTGCGAATTCATGGATGACACCGAGAGCCTGTTTTCGCTGGCGACGCTGCAGCGCTGCATGGTCGACAGCTGGCTGGTGTGGGAGGACTACAAGCCTCACACCTTGCGGCCGCTGGCCAACCGGGCTGTGTGGATAGGCTATGACCCAGCCAAAGGTGGCAAAGGTGACAGCGCCGGCTGCGCTGTGTTGGCCCCGCCACTGGTGCCCGGCGGCAAGTTTCGGGTGTTGGAGCGCCACCGCTGGCAGGGGATGGACTTTGACGCCCAAGCCAAATCCATTCGCGCCATCTGCGATCGCTACAACGTCGCCTATATCGGCATCGATACCACCGGGATCGGGGAGGGGGTCTATCAGCTGGTGAAGCAGTTTTACCCGGCAGTGACCGCCATTCAGTACAACCCCAACGTGAAGATGCGGATGGTGATGAAGGCACAGGATGTGATGAACAAGGGGCGGCTGGAGTTTGACAGCGGCTGGACCGACTTGGCCCAGGCGTTTATGAGCATCCGCCGCGCCGTGACCCAAAGCGGCAAGCTGCCCACCTTCGAGGCCAGCCGCTCCGATGAGACCAGCCACGCCGATATTGCCTGGGCAACCATGCAAGCCCTATTACACGAGCCCCTTGAGGGGCAGACCGGCACCAATTCCGGCTTTATGGAGATTTACTGATGAGTGAGCAGATCAACTCGCCTGCCGGTGTGCAGGCGTTTACGTTTGGGGAGGCTATCCCGGTGTTGTCCCAGCGGGAGGTGTTCGATTACCTGGAGTCGATGCATAACGGCCGCTGGTATGAGCATCCCCTGAGCCTGCACGGGCTGGCGCGGGTCTATCGGGCGGCAGTACATCACGCTTCGGCCATCCAGGTGAAGCGCAATATCTTGCGCGGCTGTTTCATCCCTCATCCGAAACTGAGCCTGGCCGCCTTCACCGGGCTGGTGATGGATTACGAGATCTTCGGCAACGCTCACCTGCAGCGGGTACGCAACCGGCTGGGTGGCACGCTGCGCTATGACCAGATGCCAGCCAAGTACACTCGCCGATCCCTCGAGCTGGATCGCTACTGGTGGGTGCCAAGGCCAGGGGATGAAGTGGAGTTGCCCGCCGGTGATGTGGGGCATGTGATGGAGGCGGACGTTAACCAGGAGATTTATGGCATCCCTGACTATGTGGCCAGCCTGAACTCGGCGCTGCTCAACGAGTCGGCCACGCTGTTTCGCCGCCGCTACTACGAGAACGGCAGCCATGCGGGGTTTATTCTGCACATCAGCGATGCCCTGCAGAACGAGGGCGATATCACCGCGCTCAAGACGGCGCTACAAAACAGCAAGGGGCCGGGCAACTTCCGCAACCTGCTGCTCTACACCCCGGGTGGCAAGGCGGATTCGGTGAAGCTGATCCCGGTGGCTGAGATTGCGGCCAAGGATGATTTTCTATCCATCAAGGGGGTGAGCCGGGATGACCAGCTGGCGGCCCATCGGGTACCGCCGCAACTGATGGGGGTGGTACCGAACAACACGGGCGGGTTTGGGGATGTGACCAAGGCGGCCCAGGTGTTTGACGTCAACGAGATCGACAGCATGAAGGCGAACTTTGCGCAGTTCAACGAGTGGGCAGGGGAGGAGATAATCCGATTCACTTCTTATCGACTGTCAGATCTGACAGTGCAAAGCTGAAAACCTTGGCTATCTTCAAATTGGAATTCCTCCAAATTCCTCCATGATTTAATTCAAAGCCCCCTACCCAGGGGGCTTTGTTTTGGCTGAGCACCCATCCTGCCAGAGCCCACCAGTCGCGTTACAGGCCATCGCCGGCTATCCCTTCGCAACCACACTCCCGAGATCCTTCACGCGCACCTGCGAGCATGAGCGAAGCCTCGAAAGGCCCCTCAACACCCAGCGCGCGCAATCGGGACCCCGCCTCGCCTGCGCGCTTCCTGTGTCGATTTTCATGCGGGTGAAAGACTGCTGGCGGCCGGCTGCTCCCCGTGCCAGCACTGGCCGCGCGGGGGATTCCAGATCCTTTTTGCGATCCTTCACTTTCTGTCAGATCCTTTCACCTTCTGTGCGGGAGCTGGCACGGCACCACCTTGTCCTTTCCACTCACTGATAAGCGCACCTGGAAGCTTTGATATAAAAATCCGGCTTGGCTTTGAGCTGATCAGCAAACTTGCTGGCAAGCTGATGATGCCAGTAGGGAGCCATCATCTCTTGATCGGGAGACTTGGGGCCCAGGGTGACATGTTTGATCGGGGCAAGGTGATTGGTTCGGTGCATCTCCAGATAGAGTCGGGGAGGAATGCCTTTTATCAAATCAGGTTTTTGCACTTTAATTTCTTTGGCACCGTATTCCAGATGGGTGACGATAATGCGGTGTTCTTTCTCTGCTTCATAGTCCGCATCTTTGAGCAGATAGGGTAATGGCCCCAACAACAGCGACAGCTGCTGAAACCTTTCCGTATCTGGTTTAGAGCCTAGGAATTTTTTCACCGCGTTTTTTAATTCCTTGAACGTCTTCAAGAGAGTGTTTTCTTTGTCATCGCCATGAATCTGCATATCCCCTTTGATATAGACGACGCGATAAAAGGCTGCGCTCTCTTGAGGTGACTTTCCTGAATTGGGAAAAGACAAGTTTTTTACATCTTTCTGTGTATCACTTGGTTTTTTTTTCAACAGGTCGAATTTGAAAAAACCGTCGGTATTAAAGGTAATGGCACAGCCGCAGGCATCATCGTTTTGATGATTTTTGCTGTAAAACCGCCACATATTCAGGCTGTCCTCCTCTGGCAGGAAGCACCCTACAAAGGCAGGCTTATTCTCCACCGGGGAATGGCCAAGATAGCGCCAAAGCAGCTTCCCTTCATTGGGGTCATTGAGCGCATTGATATGCCCCAGCCGCAAAGGGCTCTGCTCTAGTAACAAGGCATTGCCTACCTGCAGCGAGGTGTAATGGGTCATGGTGACGCTTTCTTTGACTTTCAGAAGATCCAGAATGCGTTCCCGAATTTTGGTTATCTGAGGTGATAGTGCATAGCGCTTTGCTTGGTCTTGAAATTCAATGGCTTTAAAACGCAGCTGGGGCTGTGCAAGTCGGGCAGCTCTGCGAAAAAGGGCTTGTGCCCTTGCATAGCTTCGTTTACCACCTATTTCGCTCATATACGTCAAACCAAAATTGAAACAGGCCTGAGCATTTCCTTTTTTGCTCGCCTTGCGAAATAACTCGACAGCTATGCGATCGTTCTTCTCTACTCCTTGGCCCGTAACGTACTTGACTCCCAGATTGCACTGGGCATCAGCATCCCCTTTTTCAGCAGCTTTGCTGTACCACTCGACCGCCGTGATATGGTTTTGAGTTACTCCTTGACCTCTTTCGTACATACCTCCCAAATTGAACTGGGCAGAAGTTTCCCCTTGTTCGGCGGCTTTGCGGTACCACTCGACAGCTGCGCTATCGTTTTGAGTTACACCTCGGCCCTGCTCGTACATCCATGCAAGAGAGAACTGAGCTGCTGCATACTCTTGTTCGGCGGCTTTGCGGTACCACTCGACAGCCTTGGTGTCGCTCTGTTCGATACCTCGCCCTCTCTGGTATCTTTTACCGAGTAGATACTGTGCGGCTACATCCCCACTCTCTGCTGCCTCTATCAGTGCGTTTAGTTCTTCTGATTGTTCTGACTTATCCATATCTGATTACCCATGCATTTGTTGTTATACCAACCCACACCGATCTTCATATGTTGTTTTTATCCGCAACCTATTGAAAATGATGCACTTATTTTAAGTGCGGATATCTTGCCCTAAGCCCTAAATATTGTCGATTGAAGGGGGCCTGGGCCCCCGAGGATTTAACTGATCGAGTTCACATTACCAACTTTTTGTTGCTGGCAGATGGTTCTGGTGTGGGGGCAACCCGTTCCTGTTGTGACTACTGTGGGTAGAGCTCTGAAAATGGTGGGTTTTGTCTGCTAGGAGATGTTTGGTGGCGGTCAGTGTTAGCCATGGTAGGGGATAGCGGTGAACTGGATGTCATGGAAGCGGGGGTTGTTCATGGCTTGGATTCCTTTGCTCTGAAGGTAATCGCCACCATCGATACCAATCCCGGCAACGGATTTTGCCGTTGTCCGCGCAGTATCGCGCAACGCAGCACGACCAGCAACACCCAATCAGCCCCAATAAAGCGGGATAAGCCCCAATAGCCCCACCCAGCAACACAACACCGCCGGCAGGGTACCGGTTCTACACAGGGAAGGGGACGTTAGTTTCGGCAGGAAACATACACAGGGCGCCGAAGGCGCCCTTGGTCATTGGCTACTTGGCTGCATCGCGCTTCTCAATAGCATCACGCGCACCTTGGGGTAACTGATCGAACATGGCATTGATTTCATTTGGCCTTGTTATGAGTTCAGCAACTAAGAAGTTAATCATCTTGAACATCATGTGTGCGATTTCTGGGGTGTCCTCTATGTTTAACTCCCCAGGGTGGGCTGCGTTATTGCCAGCTACTCGACAGATATCCAATGCCCTCTGGACCTCGGTAGAAACTCCTTTGGCCACGAGGAACTTGATATCGTCATTGATATTCTTGCCTACTGCTCCGAAATGGACCATCAGCTTCTGAAGGCACAACCGTAACAGGGCAGCAGCCCCCCGAGGTGAGCGGCCAACGATATCCCTCGCTTCTTCATACTCCGTTCGGCAATCTTCCGGCAGGTCATAGTGCATTTTTTCTGCCTGGCTTGTATGAGGAAACACAATTTGTTGTTCATACCAAACTGAATGCTTCTGACAGTGGCTGCAGTACGCACCGATTAGTCCGTTTGGATCTATGGGAGTCCTAGTAAGATTGTTGTGGGTAAAATAGTCCCATCTCTGATGAGCCCAAACACCACAATGCGGGCAATTAAAATTTTTAGCCTGAAAGATCGGAGGATAATATTTGGATTGCATAGTGTATTTCCGGGTTACTGATGATGCGCAATTGCACATAAGGCTGATTGGAAAAGCAAACCATATTTATTGGGGAACAGTGGTCAGTGATTGTATCTATGTTATCCACCTTTTTCCTCACTCATTTTCCCCCGTATAAAGCCAATTTGGCTCCTGAGTGGGTGGAGCCAAACGCCGAACGGTGATCCTCTCTGGGTTGGTTGTTATACTGTATTTTTATACAGTCACCTGAGGTCGTCCCCATGTTTGCTCAACCCGCTCCCGATGCTCCCTTGTTGGAGCTACCCCTGTTTCTCTCCCCAGTGGCCTGCGGCTTTCCGTCGCCAGCGCAGGACTACACCGAGCAGACCATCGACCTCAATCAGTTGTGCGTGGCCCATCCGGCGGCCACCTACTTCGTGCGGGCGGCCGGCGACAGCATGGTGGACCACGGGATCCGCGATGGCGACCTGCTGGTCGTCGACCGCAGCCGCAAGGCGCGCCACGGCAGCGTGGTGGTCGCCGCGGTCGATGGCGAGTTCACGGTGAAGAAGCTGCAGCTTGCGCCAACCGTGGCGCTGCTCCCTGGCAACCCGGCATATCGGCCCATCCAATTCAGTGAGGGGCAGGAGCTGGAAAGCTAGCCGATTTCACCCCTACCAACATGCAGCAGAGCGACCTGTTTGCTGCACGGCAGCAATCCCAACGCTGTGAGGAGCTGATGCCGGTCATCGACAAGATCAACCAGGGACGGTTGGGGAAGGTCTACTTCGTGGCCGAGATAGCAAAGAGTGGATGATGAAGCGGGGGCAGCTAAGCCCCCTATATACCACCGCGATTGACGAACTACTGGTGGCAAAATGATCTTTTTAGTATGCAGGCCGCCATCATCTAGGCTTTGCGTAACAGCACCCCCGAACTGGAGCGGGAACTGAAGGACCCGCTGGAGAGAGTGATGCAGAGTATGGATTACGCTCAACCATCATCTTGATTCGGTAATGAGTCAAACAAGGAGGAGTGATCATCGATGAACTATCATGGGCCCTGTAATAAATCCATTTTTACAGGGCCATTTTAAGAGCGCTTACAAACTTTTCGTGCTGGTGATCGTTACAGGTTCTTGGCTATTAAAAATGATGCGTCTGAATTTTTCAGCATTCCTTTCAACAATATAGTGCATAAAAGTGCCAAAAAGCAAAACGACAAAATAGATGCTTATTATTGAAAAAATATTTAGGTTGTTGCGTTCAAAAAACCAAAATACATAATTATACAAATAAATTGAATACGATCGCACACCTATAAATGACATTGTTTTAATGAAGTAACCCGAAGTACGTGAATCGTTTAAACTAATAAATCCAACCATGAGCAGGCCAACTATCGTTGATATAATTAGCTCATATATTTTAATGTGATTGTTAAATCCATTCCCTTTATAACAAAGCAATGCCACAGATATGATTACCATCAAAGCCATGAGTATTGGGTTGGTTACAACATTAGCTATTTTTCTTTGGTGCATAGCAAGTAACCACCCAAGCAAAAACAAATATAGATATGTGCTCAATCCCCACGTAAATAACTGGTTTGATGAAAGCAAATTTATGGCGATCCCCACTGATGCTGATAAAAACAACACGATTAGTTGTGAGTATACTTTTCGGAATAATACTAAAAATAAAGGGAGTAAAAGATAAAACTGCATTTCCACGGCTAGCGACCAATACACCCCGCTAATAGAGAAAAATGTTTCTTGGTGAAGGTTGTGTATGAATAAGAGGTGAGTAATTATATCTACAGTCCCTGTTGGCTTTACCGCGACGCCAAATCTCTCAATAACAAATACCCAAAAGACAATTGATATGTAATATGGAATTGCAATCCTTAAATACCGTTTTAAAAAATACATGGAATATTTTCTACATGTAACGTTAGGGTTAAATGCTTTTGATGTTACCCCGAACATGCAATATCCAGAAATAACAAAAAACAATCCAACACCAATCCAACCATTACCGAAGATACCCATGGCATCAAAACCACCCCATAGGGGAATTGTTGATGTTCCAGACCACATGAAGAGATGAAATCCTGTAACTAAAAGGACAGCAATACCTCTGAAAACATCAATAATATCATTGCGCTGTGACACGTCATCACCAGTTCGATTAAGATTTTTCGCAATTATAACGGTTTGAGTAGTCAGGTAAATGAGCAATGAAGGCTCAACTCGATTAGGCACACCTAGATTCGGTAAATCAACGGGTTCAAAATCAATTCCCATTAGATTCCAGTCTGACACCCGCCGTCAATCCAGACCCTCCAACACACGCCACATCTCTGACTGATAGGGCTGCGGCAGCATCTCGATCCAGCGGTGCGCCCCGGTATGCCCCTGTGCCTGGTAGACCTTGCCGCACAGCTCAACCAGCATCGACCAGTCCGGATCCCCCTCTGGTACCGCGTATTCATCCGGCAGGCCCTGTTCGGCTGGCTGTAGTCCCTCCAGTTGCCAATCCGGCTCGCTTGGTAGCGATCGATTCGACTGCACCTGCCCGTTCTCCAGCCAAAGGATGAAACCGTCCACTGTTACGCTGGCACCTGACCGTAATCGGTCGATAGAGAAGGGCGATAATCCCCATTGTTCCCTCATGATCTGGTCTGCGAAGGCATCAGGATCTGGCCGCGTACAGTTATTGTCAGAGCTCCAAGGGGCCGGGCTGTCGCCCGTCTTAACCCCAACCCCCCTCGCTGCAGCCTCGGCGGCTTTCCTGGCGTCATGGGTGCCGGCAGGCACAACTTCCCACCCTTGCAGGCGGGTCTTGATGCCAAGGCGAGCGGAGGTAATGCCCATCAGGCGTTTGATGTCTTCGCCATAGCTGTTGGCTTGCACCTCAATGAGGTGGGCCAGTTTGATGGGGTGTTCGGCACGGGTGGCCAGTGCACCGCCCATGGCGTGTAGATAGCAGCGAAAGATGCCGTTATCTGCAGCAAAGCGAGCCGCCTCAAAGCGCGGGTCTTGCAGCACTGGCTTGGGTGGGCCAACCAGATCGGCATTCTTCTTGGCGTTGCTGATACGGCGCAGTTCACGCCATACCCCGACCGGGGCACCGCCGATCTGCTGGAAGGTGCGGATCCCCCACCAACTGGCCCACGCGCAAGCATGTTGGGCGCCCACGTCTGCCGGGGTACCCGCCTCGTCATCACCATCAACGTGCTCGCCGTCGATGTTCTTGGCGATATAGGCAGCGAGATAACCGGTCGCATCGCCCTTGTCTGGGTCAACTATTTTCCAGTCAAAGCGGGGTGTTATGTCGGTAAAGGAGGCCGCCTCTGACGTGGAGCGAACCAGCTCGGTTTTGTCGTCGTGCAGGGCGTAATACTGCAAGGTGCTGATCACTTTGTTGCGATCGTGCGGGCGCATAAAGAGCAACATGTGCCAGTGCGGGGTTCCGTCATGGTGCGGTTCGCAGACCCGAAAGCCGTAAACAGGTAAATCATTTCGCTTGAGTGAGGCGCGGGTCAGGCTCCACAGCTTGGCCAGATAGGAGCAGGTTTCGCGCGGTGTGGCGCCCTGATACTTGTCGTTCTCGATGGTCTTACCATTGCGGCCGGTCTTCCAGGCATGGAAGCGACTAGGGGCCGTCCAGGTAAAGAACACCCCCACATGACCCTGTTCCTCGGCGTAGTCCTCAAAGCCGCGCATCCTAGTCATCATCTCTTTGCGGCGGTTGACCGGGTTCGAGACGCTGGCCTCCCAGCAATCCTTCATCGATACGATCAGGTCATACTGCTCGTTGACCATTTCCGACTCGGCCAGCCAGCGCATCATGGCCCGCTTGCGCTCTCGCACCACCTTCATGGTGGCGTTCGATACATAAGCCGACACACCCTTGCGCACTTTGCCGAGCAGAATGTTGATATGCTCTTGCAGTCTGTCCCAGCAGCGGTTGACGCGTTTCTCCCACCACTTGGCAGAGAGCAGGCGCACCATCACGCTCAGGATCCAGTTATCCCGCGCCTCTTCGGTTTTGAAATTCGGCAGCTCGCCGATAAACCCCCACAGGTCTGCTGGTTGGCGCATCAGCTCCCAGGTCAGCAGCAGATCCGGCTCAGCACCCTCTTTGATGCCTTGTTCGATGTTCTTGTAAATAGCTGCGGTCTGGTTGGCGAACTGGTGGGCAATCTGTTTGCGGCCGGTGTCATCGCGCATCTGTTTCGGATCGACCGGGATAGCCTGGAGCTGCATCCGCACCCACTTGGTTCGCTCCCTCAACCAGATGTTGGCGGAGCGGCAATGGGTAAAGCTGCAATCCTTGCGGCGGCGGATGTACTGCTTGAACAGGTTCTTGGTCAACTCGGTGGAGAGCCCATCGAGCAGTTGCATGGCCCAGATCAGATCGTACTGGCCGCGGTCACCAGCAAAAGCGGCGTCAAAGTTGACGCCGGGCAGAGAGTTGCAAAGGGTATCGATGCGCTGCCGCAGCGTTCTTTTCGACAGCGGCAGGCGTTTGGTTTTGCTGGTCATGCAGAGAGATAACCGGATAGCTGTTTGATGTGGGATTGGCAGCCACGAACGCTCTTTTGGGCATGCTTTTTTAATCGACGGGCAGCAGCACATTGGCGCAGCAACTGTCTGATGCTGGCGTGGGGGCGGGCAGGTAGTCGGCGCGCATGGGCCAGCTCCCGCTGATAAATGCGCAGCCGTGCCGCGTCTTCCCGGTAGGTGGCTTGCCAGCGATCTTGCAGGAGCGTGAGCTCCCATTGCAGTCCATGGCTCATTTGATGATCTCCCCCTGTCCATGCAGTGGTGCGCACTCGGCCCACCACTCGGCAATTTCCCGGGCCAGTGCCAACTCCAGATTTGCAGCAGCCAACCAGTAGACGGTGCGCATTGCGCCCAGCGCCAGCAGCTCGGCCACCTGATCCCGGTTGCCTCTGGCATCGCTGCCCGCAGCGATAAACTCGGCACGGGCGGCAAACCAGTGGGTGGTCAGCTGGCTGACCGGTGTGGTGGGCTGTATATGAGCAGGGCCGGCTTCGCTCTGCTCTTGTTGGGCGTCCAGCTCAAACAGTTCGAAGTTGCTCATCGTATGCCTCATCTATTGCCTGAAAGTCCGGCTCATCGATGGCGATATGGCCCGCCTCAATGCGGATCGAGATACCGAGTTCACCACCACAGCAGAGCGGGGCTGTCGGCAGCAGTTTCGATTCGTTCTGGGCCAGCCACTCTTTCAGGTTGGCTAGGGTGAACAGCGTGGTACTCATGCCTCATCCCCCATCACCAAATCGTCATCGAGTAGATCCGCACGCTTGCTGGTCACCACCAGTTGCACCTGGATGTATTCATCCCCCGAGTAGAGTGCGCCCAAGGCGATGCGGTTATCCTCGGCGCGTGCGGCAAACATCTCGGCCAGCAGACCCTCGATCACCTTGGGTGCTTGGTTGGCAATCTTGATGGCGTCACTCATGGGCGGGCCCTCCGGTTGAGGTGGTGAAACAACTGGTGCCAGCGCAATGACTGCTGCGCCTGGACTAACAGGGATTTGCCCTCTGACCCCCGATAGGTAAAAGAGGCAGGGCGAGCTTTGGCGGTCAGCCGTTGTTGAAGGCGCGGCAACTCTGCCAGCGCTTCTTGCTCGGATATGGGGTGGAAGATCTGCCTCATGGCTGCACCTCCGGCGTGGCGATACCGGTTAGCAGCCAGTCGATGTGCCGTTTCAGCTCCGGGTTGTTGGCAATCAGCAGGAACAAACCGCCGCCAATCTCGCGGTACCCCAACTCGTAGTTCTTGAGCGTGGTGGGCGGAATATCCAGCAGGTCGGCAAACTTCGGGCGGCTCAGCTTCAACTGTTCCCGCAACTGGCGCAGGCGCTTGGCGGCATGGTGGTTGAGCAGATTGATTTGGGTCGGTTGTGCGGTCATGGTCAGGCTCCTTGTTGAGGTGTGCAGGGGTTGATGCGGCTGAACAGAGAAGCCCAAGCCAGTGCGGTGGAACGCTCGAGCAGCGCCACCCCGTCAGGGTGCTGGCTAAGACGGGCGCCATAGCGGCCCGTCAGCTTGCGTTGCTGGATGCGAAGGTTGCGCAGTGCGCATGGGATCGCTAAAGTTGCCATGTCGACTTCCTCATACGTTGTTGATAAAGGCCCGCTTGGAGTTGCAGCTCCGTTAAGCGGGCTTTTTAGTGCCCGATGGGTCTCGGGCCTTCTTGGCCAATCTGGCCAGCGACATGCATCGCATGATCCAGTTGCTGGCGTTTGGCCTGTTCTCTCTGCTTCCGCTCGGCCAGTTCTGCCGGCATCACCTTCACCGATGGGTGCCACACCTTCGGATCACACCCGCTGTGAAACAGCGACTGATAATCCAGCGCAATCACCGCAAGGCGGATCGCCTCACGCTGCTGATAGGGAAGGGCAGAGAGGGTCGCCATCATCAGCGAATCCCACGGCTGGCGGGCGATGGTGCAAATGGCGACGCGCTTGGTCTTGGGCGCATTAAGCCAATCACCGTCGAGGTTTGAACCCGCCCGGTTGAGGTGCTCCCGCAACAGCGCTATGCCTGCGGTATTCATCAACACCTGCTCCTCGGCGGTCAGGCCGGCGATGTTGCGGGGTTCGTGTTGGGTGTGTTGCATGCTGGTTTCTCCTTCACCTGGGCGCAGAATCTGGCGGCCAGTGAGGGGATCACTGGGCCACCTCTTTCACTCTGCGTGGGACAATAGGCAGCACAATGGCCGGATTGGGCATGGCACTGGGGCTGATGGTTGCGATGATTTCGAACCCCGCCTTGAAGGTGTGGCCGCAATCCACATTGCTGCATTGATAAGTGGCGATGCCGCAAAGCGGGCTCATCCGGATGGATGTGCGAGTGCTGGCGCGGGCACCACAGTGGGGGCAAATCAGTCTCATGGCTTCTCCTATGCGCCCAGTGCTGCACGCGCCATATCAGCGGCACACGCAAGACCAGGGACGGCGTGAAAGCGGTCTTCGACCTCGGTAGCCAGCAGCACAAGGTGCTCAATGCCAGCCCAGATGCCGGTGACGACGGTGTTTCGGTTGGATTTGGTGACGCGGTCACCGGCAAGCAGCGTGGTCGCCTGAGCGGTGACGCCCAGGATCTGGGCCCCCGCATTGAGCGCCTGCTGGGCACGTGCTTCTGGTGCAGCGGTCGCTGCCGCCGGCAAGCGCACGGCCGTCAACTGGCAATCAAACAGCAGCCCGTCGAACAGGGTGTCGTCACCGGTGACGCGGTAGAGGTCGATAAGGTCAGTCGCCGTCAACTTGTGCCGCGCCTGAGCCGGGTTGAACTTGTTGCGCAGCACATCGGCGCTCATGCCGATCTGCGCGGCCAGGTCGGCAAGGTTGTGCACCTGCTTGAAGCGGTCGCAGGCGCTGGCGAAATGGCGGTGTAGGTTTTGTTGACAGTTAGACACTTTCGGCTCCTGTTCGCAGTCGCTACTGTGGGATCAAGCCACAGAGCGGGACGTGGGCTTCTTGGTCAGCGCACGGCTTGCTAGCCGCCGCCCGGAGTTCTCATTGACCAGCTTGAAATACTGCTCCGGCTCGCTGGCCATCTCGCGCCAGCGCACCAGATTGACCCAGGGCTGATCGCCGGCGCGCAGCTTGGGAATGATGGGAATACGGCCATCGGCAATCATGTCCTGGGCGGTGCGCTTGGGGAGCTTGAACTTGTAGACGTCGAGCAGCATGTCCAAAAAGGCATCGAGCGGAATGGCCGGCAGGGCTTGCAGGGCCAACCCTTGCTTGATGGCCGCCAGCTCACGCAGTACCTCGGTGATGGGCTCGACAGGATGACTTTCCATCGTCATGGCGATCTCCTTACTGCGCCGGGCGGGCAGAAGATGCCGCCGGGTTGGCTTTCAACTGGCCACCGGTCAGTACCTCGATCTGGTAGGCGCGGCCTTGGGGGATGGTTTCGCCCCATTGAGATACGGCGCCCTTGTTAATGCCTAGTGCTCTAGCAAGGGCCGCTTTTGAGCCGAAATATTTGACGGCATGGCTTGTTGTCATAGTCACATCTCACGGTTTTGAATGCTTAACTTGTTGTGATTTCCAAACATGCAAAGGTTAAGTCTTCACAACTTCACCTGTCAAGCATTCACAACATGATATGGTTTATATTCCTTAACCATGAAAAGCGAACGCATCAAAGAACTTCGGAAAAAACATGGCCTTACCCAACAAAAGTTGGGTGAGTTAGTTGGCGTCAATAAGGCATCCATTTCGCAATGGGAGCAGGGTGAGTACGCACCAAGTGGTGATAATCTCGTCGCTCTTGCGAAAGCGTTAGGAGTCTCTGCGCACTGGCTGGCAACAGGGAAGGGCTCCCCAGACCCTTCGGTTGTTTTGATAGATGAGGCTCATCAGGCTGCTGGAGTTGGCAATTCCCACGATGTTTCTGAACGCGATGTTTCGGAATATGTGAATAAGCTTTTTGACGAGTGGGCGAAGAGCAAGAACCTTATTGCCATGTCTGCTGCGCCAATGAGTAAAACGGCTTCTGTGGTTAATGAAGATGATGTGAGATTTAGCAACGTCGAACCGGCGGAGATCCCCGTCGGACGGCGAGTGCCGATCCTGAGTTATGTACAGGCGGGCCACTGGCGAGAGATGTGCGAACAGGCCAGCGGGTTTGATGGCAATGTAGAGTATGTGTCTGCCAGTATCGATATTGGCCCTCGCGGGTTTGGTCTCTGGCTGCGCGGTAATTCCATGACCCCATTCTTCAATGAAGGGGACCTGGTCATCATCGACCCCGATGAACAACCACGCCCAGGCGACTATGTGGTCGCCAAGAACGGCAGCGAAGAGGCCACCTTCAAGAAGTACCGCCCCCGAGGCATCGACGAGAGTGGGCAAGAGGTCTTCGAACTGGTGCCCCTCAACGACGATTTCCCCACCATGCACTCCGACCGGCAGCACATCGAGATCATCGGCGTGATGGTAGAACACCGGATTTTCAGAAAAAGATAAGGGCGCTGATGCGCCCTGTTTGCATTGTCAGGTTTTAGCGGGTGCAAGAATCAGCAGTCTGGCATGCCTTAACAGCAGGCATTGAAAGGCAAAGTGCTGAAGTTGATCGAAGGTATGCCAATGAAGGCCGGTACAAGTGATGGGATAACTATCTTGGTGAATTCGCAGTATAAGTTGGCGGCATAGAAGCGCCGTGACTGCGCAAAATGCCAGATAGATAAATAGAGTAAACCGTCTGACAAGCCCTCTGGGCGTCATGGTCAGTACAACGGCATCTGTTCGAGGATGTCTCTCAAAGTATGCAAGGGGAGTTGAATGACACACTACAGTGAACATGGCGGCCTAACCTTTCTGATTTATGGAGATGCAACCGATTTAGACAAGATGTTGAATCAGGAAGCGATCGCTCACGACTATCGGCTACAGTTTAGCGCTGGTTCACCCCATGCCATTCTGGAGTTAATCGGTAACTTTACTGGTGTTGTCGTTCCACTGGCAGGCGTTATTGTCGCATGGCTGCATAATCGTCGAAAAGGCTCGATTGAAGTGGTGAGAAAAGATGGTTCAAAGATCTCACTACAAGGTCTTACAGAAAAACAGATTGCGACTATCTTGAGCGGAGATGATATTGCAAACATCATCCTTGACTCCAGGAATGATAAGAATGAGCCATAAAAAAATAATGGAATAGGCATATCAATATGAAACCTGTAGCTGAGAAAACATGTTTGTCTAAGCTGTGGGCATTGTTTTCCTATATTAAGGTGATACTAACGCATTGGCTTTTTGTCGCGGTATCCTTACCTTCAATTATATTTTTGTTTTGGTTTCACTATCCAAATATTGTTTGGTATTTGCAGGGCAGAAGTCCAGTAACAGAGTATGCCGAAATAGGCGTGTTTGGTGACATGTATGGAGCACTGAATACACTGTTTTCTGGCTTGGCATTTTCCGCTGTTGTAGTGACTTTGCTGCTTCAAAAACGGCAACTGGCAGTGTCCCAATTAGAGCTTAAGCTGACGCGGGATGAAATGGCATCCCAAAGTGATTTGTTCAAAATTCAAACCGATGTGATGAATCAACAGTTATTTGAAGGGACAGTATTTCAGTTGCTTGGGTTTTATAAAGAACAGTCCGCCAAGATACGCACTGGGGAAACTCAAGGAAGAGAAGCTTGGAATATGTTTTATTACACAATGAATGCAGAGATTGATTTGCAAAACTATAATGGATTTAATTATTCAGGCTATGATAGAGCAATGAATCTTTATAGTATGCAATCTGTCATTTCTCCTGTGTCATTGGCGTTTAAGTTATTAAAGTATATCGATGAGTCAATGTTGATTTCTAATGAAAAAAAACAATTTTATGTAGAGTTATTAAAAACCAACTTGGCTGATGCTGAAATATATTTCATGGCTGTTATAGCGGTATATGATGAGAAGTTTAGTGAGTATCAAAAGTACATTGAAAAATATGCAGTCCTTGATTGCATTAACACCGAATGCACACTCCCATCAAGCGTATTTACAGATTATAGCATGAGTGCGTATAGGTCTTTAAGGGCAGAAGTTTTTGATTATTATATTTCTAGGGTAAAGGACGCTGGTGTTTATAGTGCGATAGTTGATGGGGAGACAAATGAATTTGTGTGTGAGCTTGCGTTGTTCTCTAGATTTGATGTTCGTAGCAATGTATTAAATGAGCACAACTTCAATTGTTTTATTCGTTGATGGATGTCTGGTTCTGTAATTGTACAAAAGCAAATGTTTATCAGGAAGATGAGCATTTTGCTAGGCAAGAGTTGTGATGATGCTGGGCAAACTTTGCTGGTTTTCATGACCATGTAATCTACTACCTCGCTTGTACAGGAACCTGGCTGAGCAAGTCGGCCGAACTCGGCAAGTAGGTCTTGAGTTTGGGAGTACATCAACCGGCCAGGGGGGGAATAAGTTTTCTGCGCACTTCTTCAAGTGCCGATGCAAGTGCTTCCGCCAGCTGTTCGGCCCCTTCTGCTTCGGTGAGGTTCGGGAGGTGGGTACGCCAAAAGGCACGGGCTCTTACGGCGTCCACTGAGCCGTTGAGTTGTGACACGATGTGCCTCTTCATGATGTCGGTTAGCTCGTATCGGCGCTGATGGTCGGCAAATGACGCTTTTAATGAAGGATTCATATGGTCTCCAATATTGAACGGTTCGATATCATTGTGGTGCTGGCACTGGCTGATCTGTATAGCCGGTTTCCGGTGCGCCAGTATCTGGCCTCCAGCAAGTTCATCGTCACCGAAGATGGTGAGCACATTGACGGTCTTTCACCTGAGGAGGAATGGCTCATGCGCGATAAAAACACCCGCCTCGATGATCCCTATTTTAAGCGTAAGAAATTTGCGTCCGAAAGTTTGAAATGGCTGGTTGATGCTGGATATATCCATGGCACTTCATTGGAGTATGAGGGTATCAACGATGCTGTGTTGACAGCCAAAGGGTTGGAGGTGCTCAAGGCCACCCCCGATAGTCTGCAAGGGAGCTTGGGTGAGCGATTGGTCGAGGCCGTCAAGGCGGACTCCCGGGAGGTCGGCCGCACGGTACTGGGGCAGATTTTTGGATTGGCAGTGGGTTTGCTTTCATGACCGTGCGCAAACTCGATGATGGTAAGCCGCTACCCTGGATTGCCGATGTTCGCCCAGGTGGTCGCAATGGGCCGCGCAGGCGCAAGCGGTTTGCCACCAAAGGGGAGGCGGCTGCCTGGGAGCTGTGGCTGCTTGAGCAGTTCGCCGAAAAACCTTGGATGGGTGATGATGAGCAGGTCGCCGAACCTGTGGCAGATACCCGGCGCTTGTCTGATCTGGTTGAACGTTGGTATGGCCTGCATGGCCAGAGCTTGCGTGATGGTGAGCAGCGTCGGTCCAAACTGCTGCTGATCTGCGAAAGCTTGGGCAACCCACTGGCTGCTGAGTTTACGGGTAATGACTTTGCCAAATACCGTGAGGCGCGTCTCTCTGGCGTAGTGAGCGATCGACGGGCGGCGACGCAAGAAGGGAAGGGGGTTAGCGCATCGACGGTGAACCGTGATCACGCTTATCTGCGAGCAGTGTTCAATGAACTAAAGCGGTTGGGTGAGTGGACGGCAGAGAATCCGTTGGCCGGGATGCGGCTTTACCGGGTTACCGAATCAGAGCTGGCGTTTCTGTACCCTGACGAGATCAAGGCATTGCTCGAGGCCTGTGACACTGCCAGCAATCCAGATCTCGGCATTGTGGTGCGGCTCTGCTTGGCCACAGGGGCGCGTTGGGGAGAAATCCAGGACCTGACCCAGTCGCAGGTGTCACAGAACCGGTTGACCTTCACTCATACCAAGGGTGGCAAACGTCGAACCGTGCCCATTAACCAAGAGCTGATCGACATTATCCCCAAGCGCAGGGGAAAACTGTTCAGTGAGTGCTACCACCACTTTGAATCCGCCATCAACAAGGCAGGGATCCAGCTACCGGCGGGGCAGAGTACCCATGTGTTGCGGCACACCTTTGCCAGCCATTTTATGATGAACGGTGGTAACATTCTGGTGCTACAAAAGATACTCGGGCACTCGACCATCACCATGACGATGCGCTATGCCCACTTTGCCCCAGACCACCTTGAGGATGCGTTGCGGCTCAATCCGCTGACAGTGAACAAGCTGCGCTAGTGTCCACATTTGATCCACACAGCTCGCAGAACACCGTACTTTTCCGCATAATGACGTGTTTATAAGTGACTGTATTTATTTAACTATTTGATTTTAAAGGCTGGGTGCAGGCATTTAAAATCCCTCGACGTTCGCGTCGTGCCGGTTCGATTCCGGCCTCGGGCACCATTAAAATCAAAGAGTTACAGAAGGCCACTAGAAATAGTGGCCTTTTTCTTTTGCCTAAATGGCGACAAAGTGGCGACAGCGCTTTTTTAAGCGGTTCACCCTTCCTGTAATGTTTAGCAACAGGATCTTCTTGTATGATGCCGCTCTGCCTGATAGCGCACTTCATTCGGCGACTTTCCCTGGCCATGTTTCGGTGTGCTGTCAGACAGAAATGAGAATGGCCCCACATTGTGGGGCCATTCTCGGATCCAGTTATCACTCCTGCGTTTCTTCTAGCTGCACGTCGATAATCTTCTTCTGGGTGGCATCGCCGTTGGTCAACGATGTTATCGTCTGGTCGTTTTGGACTATGCACACCTGTATTCAGCTGCGTAGTCTACAGACCAAGGCATAAGCCTGTAATCAGAACCGGTACTCGATATGGAGGGTATGGCTGTCCAGCCCCGGGTTCTTGTCATACATATAGGCGTTGGACATGTGCTCATACTGATAGCCGATCGGCCAATTCTTGGTGATGGCGTAGCCGAGGCCGATCCCCAGAGCGAACTGGAAAGGGCCGCCGTAATCCTTGTAGCCGTGGCCGCGAGAGCCAAATTGGTACTGATCGAGCCAGACCATTTCGCCGGGGAGCCAGGTTACCCAGTTACCCCATTGGCATTCGATACGGGCGCCGCCCCCCAGTCTGGCGCTCTCTTCATCTTCTACCTTGAGCGTTCCGGCACGTACCCCCACCCCAAATTGACAGCTTGAGTCTTCCCAGCGCCAGAACATGTGGTGGAACTTGGCGTCGGCGATGTTGATGTCGAGCTTTTCATTGCTGAAGGCCTTGCCAAGCTGCAGTAACACGATATTGTCATTCGCCATTGCAGACGGACTGGCAAGCAGTGCTGTCAGCAGGGCGATCCTTGATAGAGTGTTAGCGTCCATGCCCCCTCCCGATCCTTGTTGTCATCGTGGTGATCCTGTTGATCACCCTTCAGGCATAGTCAATCGACGCGCTCCCTGTCAATGCATGGTCACTCGGTAAAAAAATTAAATATTTATGAAAAATCAACTATCTGCGATGGTCTGATGTGATTTGGCAGTCGTGACCGCGGGGACATGAAAAAGCCCTTCACCATGGTGAAGGGCTTTTTGCTATCTGACGTTATGCGCTTGGGTTGCTCCGTCCGGGTTTAGTAGCCCTGCTGGTGCACGTCCATTACGGCGCGGCCTGACGGGTCGGCCATCTCTTTGAACTTGGCATCCCACTCCAGCGCGGTGGGGGTGGAGCAGGCGACCGACTTGCCGTAGGGCACGGTACGGGCGGCAGCTTCCAGCGGGAAGTGCTCGTCGAAGATGGCGCGGTAGAAGTAGGCCTCCTTGGTGAGCGGGGTGTTGATGGGGAAGCGGAAGGCGGCCGCTTCGAACATCTGATCCGTCACTTCCTGTTCCACCATGGCTTTCAGGCTGTCGATCCACGAATAACCTACGCCGTCGGAGAACTGTTCCTTCTGGCGCCATGCCACTTCGTGGGGCAGCAGATCTTCAAACGCTTCGCGCAGGATGTGCTTCTCGATCTTGCCCTTGCCACACATTTTGTCGGCGGGCTGCAGGCGCATCGCCACATCCATGAACTCCTTGTCGAGGAAGGGCACGCGACCCTCCACACCCCAGGCTGCCATCGACTTGTTGGCGCGCAGGCAGTCATAGAGGTGCAAAGAGGCGAGCTTACGCACGTTCTCTTCGTGAAATTCGCGGGCGTTGGGCGCCTTGTGGAAGTAGAGGTAGCCGCCGAACAGCTCGTCGGAGCCTTCGCCGGAGAGCACCATCTTGATCCCCATCGCCTTGATGTAGCGTGCCATCAGATACATCGGCGTGGAGGCGCGGATGGTGGTGACGTCATAGGTCTCGAGGTGATAGATGACATCGCGCAGGGCATCCAGACCCTCCTGCACGGTGAAGTGGATCTGGTGGTGGATGGTGCCGAGGTGATCAGCCACCTTGCGGGCGGCGGCGAGATCCGGCGACCCTTCCAGCCCTACGGCGAAGGAGTGCAGTTGCGGCCACCAGGCTTCGCTCTTGCCATCGTCCTCGATGCGGCGTGCCGCATAGAGCTTGGTGATGGCGGAGATAACGGAGGAGTCCAGCCCGCCGGAGAGCAGCACGCCATAGGGCACGTCACACATCAGCTGGCGTTTGACCGCCGCTTCCAGTGCGGCTTTCAGCTCGGCCTTGTCGCTGACGTTGTGCTCGACCGAGCTGTATTCCATCCAGTCGCGCTTGTACCACTGTTTGAGCTCGCCATCCTTGCTCCACAGATAGTGTCCCGGCGGGAAGGTTTCGACGCTCTTGCAGACCGGCACCAGCGCCTTCATTTCGGATGCGACATAGAAGTTGCCGTGCTCGTCACGACCGGTATAGAGGGGGATGATCCCCATGTGGTCGCGACCAATCAGGTAGGCATCCTGTTCGGCGTCATAAAGAATGAAGGCAAAGATGCCGTTGAGATCGTCGAGAAACGCCGGGCCCTTCTCCTTGTAGAGAGCAAGCAGCACTTCACAGTCAGATTTGGTCTGGAACTGGAAGTCGACCTTGAGGCTCTTCTCCAGCTCTTTGTGGTTGTAGATCTCGCCGTTGACCGCCAGCACATGGGTGCGCTCGGGGTTGTAGAGCGGCTGGGCGCCATTGCCCGGGTCGACGATGGCCAGACGCTCATGCACCAGAATGGCTTTGTCGGAGCTGTAGACGCCGGACCAGTCAGGCCCGCGGTGACGAAGTCGCTTGGACATCTCCAGCGCCGATTTGCGCAGGGCTACTGCATCGGACTTGATATCCAGAATGCCGAAAATTGAACACATTGGCGGTAATCCTCTTGATTTTTATATGAGCCCCCCACGTTTGGGCTCGAAATTCCATTTACATTCCTCGTCAGACACAATGCCTAGCGGAAAAACCTTTTGCAAGCGGGAAAACCGCAGAAAATCATGCCGTAAGCGTCAAGCAGATCAACAGGATAAGGGCTGCTGCAACGGGGCAGGGTGACGTGAACGTCAAGCAGAGGCGGGTTCGAAGATCACATAGACCTTGCGACAGGGGGTAAGGGTCTCCCACTCGCCGACAAAGCCTGCCGGAATTACGAATTGATCGCCGGGTTTGAGAGCCAGCTGGCCGCCCTCACTGTCGTGGATCACCACATCCCCCTCCAGCAGCTGGCAATACTCGTGCTCGGTGTAGTGGATGGCCCAGCGGCCCGGCTCGCAAGCCCAGAAGCCCACGTGAAACTGCTTGCTGGGATCGGAGTAGTGGTTCCACACCGTTTGCGCCGGGTGGCCCGCTTTAATGCGCTCGGGGGCTGGCATCAGCGGGGTAGGGGTCGCCTCGTGGCGGCCCGGCAAAATCCAGTCGTTGAGGGTCTTCATGGTGCCTCCCTGGCAATGGGGATATGAAAACGGGGCCATCCCGGCCCCGCGTTTGTTCGTTTTATTAAACGAGGTTGTGCATAACTTAAACGATGCGCGTTCCCTTGCCAAGAGCCGCAGCCCGACGACTCAAAGCGGCTGCAAGCGGCGGATCACATGACGGGCAAAGCCGCTGCCCGCTTCGTTGTAGACGTTGAACACCGCATCCACCCCTTGCTCCTGCAGGGAGGCGATATCATCCTCGAAGCGGACGATGGCGGCGATCTTGCCGTTGAATCCGTGGCTGCGCAGCTTCTCGATGGCGTAGAGATTCCCCGAATGGTGGGGCATCGCCAGCAGCACCAGATTGACCTGATTGGAGAGCAGCACCTTGTCCCAGAAGTCGGTATCGGTAGCATCTCCTTCGATGACGTTCATCCCCTGGGCACGCAGGGTGGGCAGCTTCTCGCTGTCGTTCTCCACCCCGAGGATGACGTTGCCGTACTTGTTTTCCAGCTCGAAGTAGGCTCCCTGACCGATCCGCCCCATACCGAGGATGATCACTTCGGCATCGCCCAGCTCTATGGGTCTGTCTTCCGGATGGAGGTTGCTCGCCTGCAATCCCCGCAGCCAGTGGCCGATGCGATGGTAAATGCGTTCGCTCTGGGCATTGAGGGGAGCGGAGATCATAAAGCTCGCCGCCAGCGCCAGCGAGACCGCCACCAGCCACTCGTGGGAGAGCCAGCCCGCCTTGGCGGCGATGGCGGCGACGATCAGGCCAAACTCCGAGAAGTTGGTGAGCGCCAGGGTGGAGAGGAGGGCGGTACGCACCCTCAGGTGAGCGCCGCTGTAGACCAGATAGTAGAGGACACTTTTGAGCGGCAGGGCCAGCACCAGCGCCAGTGCCAGCAACATGGTGTCGTGGGTCGGCAGGCCGTTGAGGCCGATGGTGAGAAAAAAGCAGACCAGAAAGAGGTCTTTGAGGTTAAAGAGCGCTTTGGCAAGCCCTGCCGCAGCCGGATGAGAGGCGAGCAGCATGCCGATGATGAGGGCCCCCAGATCCGGCTTGAGGCCGACCACTTCAAAACCGGCAGCCCCGACCACCAGTGCCAGAAAGACTCCGAACAGTACCTGCAGCTCGCCATGACCGGCCCGCTCCAAGAGCTTGAACAGCAGCGGGCGCAGCAGCGGCAATCCCAGCACCCAGAGCGCCCAGATACTGGGCCACTTGCCGCTGGAGAAGGCCAGAAAGGCCACCGCGAACACATCCTGCATCACCAGCACACCGATGGCGATGCGGGCGTAGAGGGCATTCATGTCACTGCGATCTTCCAGCACCTTGACCGCGAAGACGGTGCTGGAGAAGGAGAGGGCAAAGCCCAGCAGCAGTGCCAGCTTCCAGTCCAGCGAGAGGGCAAGTTCAAGCCCCAGTCCTTTGCAGACCAGCAGCACCACGGTAAAGAGCAGGGTGGAGAGCAGCAGGTGCAGGCTGGTGGTGCCCCACACATCGCGCCGCATCAGGGTCCTGATATTGAGCTTGAGACCGATGGTGAACAGCAGCAGGGTGACGCCGAGATCGGCCACCTCGCTCAGGGCGGGAGTATTTTCATATCCCATACCGTTGAGGATAAAACCGGCGGCCAGAAAGCCGAGCAGGGGGGGCAGGCCAATCAGATTGACTAACATGCCGCAGCCAAAGGCCACGGCGATCAGAATGGGTTCCATAACAGATCCTGCAAGGGCAGGAGATACCTGCCCTGTTTAACGCTTGGGTGGTGATTAGACGATATCGATGTCGACCACGGAGTCGAAAATATGGTTCGGGCGAAACGGCATGCGGTCGATATCGGCGACCTTGCTCACCCCGGAGAGCACCAGCACCGTCTCGAGGCCTGCCTGAAAGCCCGCCAGAATGTCGGTGCGCAGGTTGTCGCCGATGATGATGGTGTCGTCGGAGTGGGCCTCCATCCGGTTGAGCGCCGCACGGATGATCCAGGCGCTCGGCTTGCCGACGTAGAACGGCTTCTTGCCGGTCATCCGCTCGATGGGGGCGCACAGGGCGCCGCAGGCCGGGTGCATCATGGGGCCGTGGGTATCCGGGTTGGTGGCGATAAAGCGAGCCCCCTGCTCGACGAACTTGGCCCCCTGTTGCATCATGGTCCAGTTGTAGTTGCGGGTCTCGCCCACCACCACGAAGTCGGGGTCGATATCGGTGATGGTAAAGCCGGCCTTGTAGAGCTCGTGGGTCAGGGCCCCTTCACCGATCACATAGGCCTTCTTGCCATCCTGACGCTTGAGAAAGTCGGCGGTGCCCATGGCGGAGGTGTAGAAGCACTCCTCCGGCACTTCGATCCCGGCGGAGCGGAAGCGGTTTTGCAGATCTTTCTGGGTCTGGGCCGGATAGTTGGTGAGGAACAAGAGCTTGCTGCCCTGCTCCAGCAGGCGATGGACGAAACGGTCGGCACCGGGGATGAGATCGTTGTTGTGCAGGATGACACCGTCGATATCGCAGATGACGTTCTTCTTCATGAAAACTCCTTGTCAGGGCGCAGGCGAGCCGCCAATCGTTAAGATGTTCAATCATTTATGATTTTTGTGACGCCATTATAAGTCTGTTTGATGACAAGTCTCCCCTGTCTTGCCACTTAGGTGCACAATAAAGCTGCCGTCGGGTCAGTCTGGTGGAGGGGCTGACGCCGGATCACTTTGCTGATGGAGCCGTCGCTATGGACACCCCGATTCCCAAGTCAGTCACACCCGAACACCTCACCGCCGCGCAATTTATCGCCGGACTGCTGAAACTGGAGCTGCACCTTCACATTGAGGGCACCCTCGAACCCGAGCTGATGTTCGAGCTTGGCAAACGCAACAATGTGTCGCTGCCCTGGCCCGACGTGGCCAGCGTGCGCGCCGCCTATGACTTTGACTGCCTGCAATCCTTTCTCGACCTCTACTATCGCGGCGCCAGCGTGCTGGTGACCGAGCAGGACTTTTTCGACCTCACCTGGGCCTATCTTGAGCGGTGCGCCGCCGACAAGGTGGTGCATGTGGAGATCTTCTTCGACCCCCAGACCCACACGGCCCGCGGTATCCCCTTTGCCACAGTGCTGGGCGGCATCGAGCGGGCGCTGCAGACCGGGGAGAAGGAGTTTGGCATCAGCTGGCGGCTGATCATGAGTTTTTTGCGCCACCTTAGCGAGGATGAAGCGTTCGCTACGTTGGCAGAGGCGGAGCCCTTCCTGTCACGGATCCACGGCATCGGCCTCGACTCGGGGGAGAAGGGCAATCCGCCGACCAAGTTTGCCCGGATTTTTGCCAAATGCCGCGAGCTGGGGCTGCCGGTGGTGGCCCACGCAGGTGAAGAGGGCCCTGCCGACTACATCTGGCAGGCGATCAACGAGCTGAAGGTATGCCGTATCGATCACGGGGTGCGCTCGGCCGACGATCCCGAGCTGCTCCGTTATCTGGCCGATACCCGGCTGCCGCTCACCGTCTGCCCCCTCTCCAACACCCGGCTCAAGGTGTTTGACCAGATGGCACACCACAATGTGCTGCGACTGCTGGAGCAGGGGATCTGCGTCACCATCAACTCGGACGATCCCGCCTACTTTGGCGGCTATATGAATGCCAACTTTGTGGCGCTGGCCGATGGCCTTGGCGCGACCATGAGTCAGTTCTGTCGCTTGTCGCTCAATGCGGTGGAGGCGAGCTGGCTCTCTGTGGCCGACAAGGCGCGGCTGACTCGGGAGATCCGCAGTTATGCCGAGACTCACGGGGTGATCCTGCACTGAGTCAGGCGCCAATGAAGTCGAGATGACATGCACTAGATATAAAGAGAGGCCCGTCATCACTGGCGGGCCTCTCTTATTTCAATGGCTGGTGTGGTTGCAGGAGGAGGGCTGTATTACGCCACTCGCACCAGAAACTTCTCGCCCTGTCCTTCGCGCTTGAAGCGCTCGAGCAGGGTAGGCAGTGACTCAAAGTCGCCGACCACCAGCGGCGGCAGGGTCAGCTCGCCGCTCGCCATCTGCTCCATCATGGCGACACCGGCGGCGACCAGTCGGCTCCACTGTTTGTCCGAGCCAAAGGCGTGCTGGGCGCCCAGCGCAATCTCGTGCAACGAGTGGCAATGGCTAAAGGCGGGCAACGGATTGTGCGGGATGCGCCCGAGCACAGTCACCATATGGCCGTAGTAGCCAAGGGCGGGCAGCAGGCTCTCTGCCTGTTGGCTCGAGACCAGATCGATGATCCCCTCAAACGGCTCGTTGCCGTTGGCGGCTTGCAAGGTGGCCAGCCAGGCGGGATCCCGATAATCGGCTACGCCCTGCACACCTATCTGTTTGAGCCACTGATGGTGGCGTGGGCTGGCGCTGGCAAAGACCCGCGCTCCTTGCTGGAGGGCGAGCTGCACCGCAAAGCGGCCGACACTGCTGCCGGCACCTGTGATGAGCAGTGCTTCCCCGTGCAGGCGCGGCAGCTTGGCCAGCGCCTGCCAGGCGGTGAGACCGGGACAGGGCAGGGCGGCTGCCGCCTCATCGCTCAGTGCATCGGGTACCGGCAATAGGGCGCGCGCCGGCACCCGGGTATGACGGGCAAAGCTGCCGTGGTGGCGCAGATCGGTGTGGTAGGCGACCCGGGCGCCGAGACGCAGATGACTGACGTTGGCGCCGAGCGCCACAATAGTGCCCATGCCATCGACGCCGGGCACCTGACCATCTTGCCAGTTGGAGTGGCCATATTCGATCAGCTTCCAGTCCACCGGATTGAAGGCGATGACCCGGTTGGCCACCAGCACCTCGTCAGGGGCGAGCGGTGCCAGGGGCAGATCGGCGAGGGTAAGCTGGGTCGGTTCACCGGGGGCATGCCAGCACCAGGCTTGGGTGTGATTCATGATGACTCCTTGTGAAAGCGAGGGGAGAGAACAACGAGATCATTGCAACAGTGATTCGGTCAGTCATATCACTGTTGCTAATGCGCAACAATACGGCAGGCCCCAACCTGTGGGGCCTGCTTCACGTGGCCGATTGGTCATCGGCAATCAGCGGCTGGTGGTTGCGTCATCAGCCTGATAGACGGGGTAGTCGGTCAGCCCTTTCTCGCCGCCGCCAAACAGGGTGGCCGGATCGTGGGGGGCCAGCGGATAGCCGTGACGCAGCCGGTTCGGCAGATCCGGGTTGGCGACGAAGGGGCGGCCAAAGCCAATCATGTCGGCCCAGCCCGCGTCGAGGGCGGCGCGAGCCCGCTTGCCATCATATTTACCGGCGTAGATCAGGGTGTTGGGGAAGGCATCCCGCAGACCCTGCTTGAAGTTCTCCGGCATCAGGGGGGCATCGTCCCAGTCCGCCTCGGCAATGTGCAGGTAGACCACGTTGAGCTGGCCCAGTAGGCTGGCGGCCGCCAGATAGGTCTCCTGCGGATTGGCATCGACGGTGCCGTTGAGGGTGGTGAGCGGCGCAAGGCGCACCCCGACCCGGTCAGCCCCGATTTCGCTGCTGACTGCCTCGGTCACCTCTTTGAGGAAGCGCAACCGGTTCTCCAGCGATCCGCCGTAATTGTCGGTGCGGGCGTTGGATTCGGAGTCGAGGAACTGGTTGATCAGATATCCGTTGGCGGCGTGCAGCTCGATGCCGTCAAAACCGGCGCTGATGGCGTTGCGGGCCGCCTGACGGAACTGGCCCACCACCGCATCGATATCGGCCTGGGTCATGGCGCGCGGAGTGACGGTCTCGACAAAGCCCGGCGCATCGCTGCCATTATCGACGAACACCTTGACGCCCACTGCGGGCAAGGCCGAGGCCGAGATGGGCTGGGCGCCGCCGATGTTGTCCGGATGGGTGACTCGGCCCACGTGCCAGAGCTGGGCGAAGATGGTGCCCCCCTTGGCGTGCACGGCATCGGTCACAAGCTTCCAGCCAGCGATCTGCTCGGCGCTGTAGATGCCCGGCGTCCAGGCATAGCCCTTGCCCATGGGGTCGATTTGGGTGCCTTCGCTGATGATCAGGCCCGCCTCGGCGCGCTGGGCGTAGTAGGTGGCCATCATGGCGTTGGCCACGTCACCCGGCTGACTGGCACGGGAGCGGGTCATGGGGGGCATGACGATGCGGTTGGCAAGGTGCAGCTGACCCAGTCGCTGCGGGCAAAACAGGTGATCGTGGCTCATCTTGAGTTCCTCATGGTGGGATTGATGGTGACTCTAGCCGCCAATAGCGTTGCAACAAAGAGGGGTAATTGCACCATTGAATTGCACTGAATGCAGCAATCGCGACTGACTGCGGATGAACGTCGCGGCGGATGGCTGGCGGGGCAGAGAGGGTGTTGCAATCGGTGCATCACATGCAAATGAAAGGCGAATAAAAAAAGAGGGCTCGCTGGCCCTCTTCTCATGATTGCGTTGCGGCTCGATTAGCCAGCGACCGGCATCACCCGTACCCGCTCAATGCGCCGCTCGCTTACCTCCAGCACCTCGAAGTTGAGCGCCTGCAGTTGCAGCTGCTGGCCCGGGGTGGGCAGGGTGCCGAAGTGGGAGAGCAGCATGCCGGCCAGGGTCACGTACTCGTCGCTCTCGCTCACCAGCCCCTCGTGCTCCAGCACCTGCTCCACATGGTGGATGTTGGTGCTGCCATTGATCAGCCACCCTTCGCCATCGCGCACTATATCCGGGGTTTCGTCCTCGTCCGGCAGCTCGCCGACGATGGCCTCCAGCAGATCGTGGGTGGTGACCAGCCCCTGGATCACGCCAAACTCGTCGGAGACCAGAATAAGGCTCCCCTTGGCTTTGCGCAGCTCCGCCAGCAGGCGGATCACGTTGATGGTCTGCGGCACGATTATGGGATCGTTCTGCTTGGCCAGCGCGCTTAAGGATTGCCCTTCGTTGAGGGCAAACAGCAGGTCCCGCGCCTTGACCACTCCGATCACCTCGTCCAGATCCCCGTCACAGATGGGGAACAGGCTGTGGGGCTCGCGCTGCAGCAGGGCGCGGATCTCGTCGCTGGAGTCGTTGATATCGATCCAGGCCATCTCCGAGCGCGGGGTCATGATGGTGCGAATGGAGCGCTCGGCCAGCGACAGCACGCCGGTCACCATATAGCGCTCCTCCTCGCCAAAGCTCACCGGCGCTACGGCCGGGGCATCCAGATCGTCATCCGGCTGATCCTGATAGGCCTTGCTGCCCATCAATTTGAAGATGGCGGCGGTGGTGCGCTCGCGCAGGGGCTGTTTGGATTCGTGACGCATGGCGCTGCGCTGGGCCAGCTGGTTGAAAAACTCGATCAGCACCGAGAAGCCGATGGCTGCGTAGAGGTAGCCCTTCGGAATATGGAAGCCGAATCCTTCCGCCACCAGGCTGAAGCCGATCATCAGCAGGAAGCTCAGACAGAGCACCACCACGGTAGGGTGGGCGTTGACGAAGCGGGTCAGCGGCTTGGAGGCCAGCACCATCACCACCATGGCGATGGTCACGGCGGCCATCATCACACCCAAGTGTTCCACCATGCCGACGGCGGTGATGATGGAGTCGAGCGAGAAGACCGCATCGAGCACCAGAATTTGGGCGATCACCACGCCGAAGCTGGCGTAGGCGCCGACAGGGCCGTCATCCTGAGGTTTGGCTTCCAGCCGCTCGTGCAGCTCGGAGGTGGCCTTGAACAGCAGGAACAGGCCGCCCCCCATCAGGATCAGGTCCCGACCGGAGAAGGGGTGATCCCACAGGTGCAAAATCGGGGTGGTCAGGGTGACCAGCCATGACATGACGCTCAGAAGTCCTAGTCGCATCAGCAGGGCCAGCGACAGGCCGATAATGCGCGCCTTGTCCCGTTGGGCGGGGGGCAGTTTTTTCACCAGGATGGCGATAAAGACCAGGTTGTCGATCCCCAGCACGATTTCCAGAATGATCAGGGTAAACAGACCAATCCAGATATGGGGATCCAGCAGCAATTCCATTGTATGACCTCAATAAAAACAGACAGAGCAGAGAGTGATCACGGCGCACGATGGCCGCAGTAACAGCAAGGCAAAGGTGTTATTCAGAGGCGCTGATTAAGCAGAAAAAGATAGGCTTTGACAGAGAGAGACGAAGGGCAACTTCGGGGATTGTCCATGATGGGCAATAAAACCTCGGGTGAAAAATGAGCCCTGATGATAGCGGCTGGCGCCAATTTGGCAAGAGCAGTGTCAGTGGGGCGTGATGGGGTTGTGATGCGACAGGGGGAGGCGGCGGTGCCACGCTCCCCCATGCGGTCGTTACAACCAGCGCTTTTCACGGGTGAAACAGACCGACAGCCAGGCATCGCCCAGGGTGTCGCCAAGGCGAGACCAGAGCTCCTGGCGCAGGGCATCCTGACGTTCGACGGGCCACTCCTGACCCGGCGCCACCAGAATGTTCAATTCCAGATCGAAGCGGCGACCGCTTTTGGCCAGATGGCTGTAGCACTCTATGCCGTGGCGCTGGCGCAGCGCCTCGATCTCCTGCTCGACTTGCCGTGGCACATCTCCCTTGGGGGCGATCTTCAACACTTCCCGCAGGTTGCGACCGAGCACCTTGATGGGAATGAGAGTGGCGCAAAGGGCCAGTAGCGAAACCAGCACTGGGTCTATGTAGCGGTTGTATTGGCCGTAGCCGATGGCATCGAGGCCGATGGCGACCACGAAACCGATAAGCAGGGTGGCGCTGAGCAGGGTATCCACCAGCCACTCCTTGGAGTCGACCCGCACCAGCTCGGAGTCTACCTGCTCGGCGACCTGGGCTTCGATACGATAGATGATGGCGCAGAAGAAGGTGGAGACGGCGGCATAGATGAGAGCGTGGCCGAGATCGATCTCCCGTCCTCCCTCCAGCAGGGTGGTGATGCCGCTATAGAGAGCGCCAAGGCAGAGCAGCAGAATAATGGTGCCATTGATGACGTTGGTGATGGGCTCGAAGTGGGCATAGCCATACTGGAAGCGCGCATCGGAAGGGCGGGTAACGAGATAGGCGGTAACAAGACCGAGGCCTGTCATGCCCATGCTGAACAGGGTGAAGATACCATCGAGCATGATGGCGTTGGAACCGACGAAGAGGCCGTAGCCGATGCCGAAGATGGCAAAGGTGATACAACCGAACAGCGACAGGGTAAGCGCCTGTTTTTCGGTGGTGACCAGCGTACTGATAACATGGCTGTGGTGAGCCATAAAAGTCCTCCTTTCAAATGGTGAATATTGCCAAGCGCAAGCGGTTTTCTAGCTGATATACTGCCCGCTCACATGTGAGCGGACTGGCCTGACTGCCATTGACAGGCGGCTGGCCAGTCGTTGTCGCCGGCGTGCCGGCATCAAGCAAAGGATGGGAACAAGGATTCATGATCCCGAGACTCGATTACCAGGACAGTTTGTCACCCGCAACCCTGCAGTTTCTTGAGTTGCTAGAGCGCAGCGCATTTCGTGGTGATATCGAAAAGTCTTATGCAAGCCGGTTGGCGATGGCGACGGATAACAGCGTCTATCAGGTAGTACCTCAGGCGGTTCTCTATCCGCGCAGTGCGGACGACATAGCAGCAATGCTCAAGCTGGCCGCAGAGCCGGCGTTCGCCTCCCTGAGTTTTTTCCCTCGCGGTGGCGGTACCGGCACCAATGGCCAGTCATTGGGCGGCGGCATTATCGTCGATCTCTCCCGTTATATGAACCAGATCATGGAAATTAATCTGGAGGAGGGGTGGGTGCGAGCCCAGGCCGGGGTGGTGAAAGACCAGCTCAACGCCTATCTCAAGCCCCACGGTTACTTCTTCTCGCCGGATCTCTCCACCTCCAATCGCGCCACCTTAGGGGGCATGATCAACACCGATGCCTCGGGGCAGGGGTCTCTGGTCTACGGCAAAACCTCGGATCACGTGCTGGGTCTCAAGGCGGTGCTGGAGAATGGCGACATCATGGCCACCGAGCTGCTGACCGGTGAGCGACTGGCCGACAAGCTGGCGCTGGAGAGTCGCGAAGGAGAGATCTATCGCACCCTCTATCGCATCGGCAAGGAGCGCCGCGCCGACATCGAGGCGACCTTCCCCAAGCTCAACCGCTTTCTGACAGGCTACGATCTCAAGCACCTCTATCAACCGGATACCGACACGCTGGATGTGAGCCGGGTGCTGTGCGGATCTGAAGGGTCTCTCGGCTTTATCACCGAAGCCAAACTCAATATCACGCCAATCCCGCGCTACCGGACGCTCGTCAACGTCAAGTACGACAGTTTTCCCTCCGCCCTGCGCAACGCCCCCTTTATGGTTGAGGCCCAAGCGCTGTCGGTGGAGACGGTAGACTCCCGGGTGCTCGGGCTGGCCCGCGCCGACATCATCTGGCATTCGGTGAAAGAACTTATTCAGGATGTGCCCGGCAAGGATCTGCAGGGGCTCAATATCGTCGAGTTTGCCGATACCGATGAAGCAGAACACAAGGCCAAGGTGGCGGAGCTCTGTCGCCGTATTGATGCGCTGCTGGCCAAGGGTGAGGCGGGGATCATCGGCTATCAGGTGTGTGACCACCTGCCGAGCATCGAGACCATCTACACCATGCGCAAGAAGTCGGTGGGGCTGCTGGGCAATGCCGAAGGTCGCAAGAAGCCGGTGGCCTTTACCGAAGATACCGCGGTGCCGCCCGAATCTCTGGCCGATTTCATCATGGAGTTTCGTGCCCTGCTGGATGCCCACGGCCTCGACTACGGCATGTTCGGCCACGTCGATGCCGGTGTGCTGCACGTGCGCCCGGCGCTGGATTTGTGCGAGCCCGAGCAGGAGGTGCTGCTGCGCCGCATCTCCGATCAGGTGGTGGCGCTCACCGCCAAATATGGCGGCCTGATGTGGGGCGAGCATGGCAAGGGCTTTCGCTCCGAATACAGCCCCGCCTTCTTTGGCGAGCTGTGGGAAGAGCTGCAGCGGGTCAAGGGGGTATTCGACCCGGGCAACCGCATCAACCCGGGCAAGATCTGTATCCCCTACGGTAGCGGCGCTGAGTTAGTGTCGGTGGATGGGCCCAAGCGCGGCAAGTATGACCGCCAGATCCCGCTCGCGGTGCGCACCAGCTACACCCGCGCCATGGATTGTAACGGCAACGGCCTCTGTTTCACCTTCGAGACCGACTCCCCCATGTGTCCCTCGGTCAAGATCAGCCGTGATCGCCGCCACTCCCCCAAGGGGCGGGCGGGTCTGATGCGTGAATGGTTGCGTCAGCTGGCGGAGCAGGGCTTCGACCCGTTGGCGGAAGAGGTGGCGCTGCAATCCGGTGGCGTACGCTTCAAACAGCTGGTGGACAAGGTGCGCAACAGCTGGGCCAAACAGCGCGGCGAGTATGACTTCTCCCACGAGGTGATGGAGGCGATGGCGGGCTGTCTGGCCTGCAAGGCGTGCACCAGCCAGTGCCCGATCAAGGTGGATGTGCCCGATTTTCGCGCCCGCTTTATGCAGCTCTACCACGGCCGCTACCTGCGCGCCCCCAAGGATTACTTCGTCGGCACGGTGGAGAGCTATGCGCCGCTGCTTGCCAAGGCGCCGAAGCTGGTCAACTTCTTCCTCGAAAAAGAGTGGGCCCAGAAGGCGACCGAGAAGAGCATCGGCATGGTCGATGTGCCGCTGCTCTCGGTGCCGACCCTGGCCGAGAGTCTGCACGACAACCGCGCCCGCTATTTTGATCTGCCGGGTCTGGAGCGGATGAGCGCCGAGCAGCGCAAGCAGGTGGTGCTGATCGTGCAGGACCCCTTCACCAGTTATTACGACGCCCCCGTGGTGCGCGACCTGGTGAAACTCGCCAGCAAGCTCGGCTTCCAGCCCTACTTGCTGCCCTTTAAACCCAACGGTAAACCCCAGCATATCAAGGGATTCCTGCGTGCCTTTGCCCGCACTGCTGCCAACAGCGCCCAGTTCCTCAACAAGGTGGCGGCGCTTGGCATTCCCATGGTGGGGGTGGATCCGGCCATGGTGCTTTGCTATCGCGACGAGTATGCCAAGGCGCTGGGGTCGGCCCGCGGTGATTTTCAGGTGTTGTTGCCGCAGGAGTGGCTGCTCTCGCTGCCGGCAGATCAACTGCCTGCCAGCGCCAACAAGGCAAAGAGCGAGGAGGGGAGTGAGCCCTGGTATCTGTTTGCCCACTGCACCGAGAAGACAGCCAAGCCCTCCACTCACGGTGACTGGGGTACCCTGTTTGGCCGCTTCGGCGCCAAACTGCAACCAGTCTCGGTCGGTTGCTGCGGTATGGCGGGCACCTATGGTCACGACGTCAAACAGGTGGAGAACTCCAAGGGCATCTATGGGTTGAGCTGGGCCGACCCGCTCGCCCGTCTACCCAAAGCGCGCTGTCTGGCAACTGGCTATTCGTGCCGCAGTCAGGTCAAGCGGATGGAGGGGGAAAAGCTCAAACATCCATTGCAAGCCCTGCTGGAGCTGCTCTGATGCTGACGTTTCCCAAGCGGTTTCGGGTGCCGAAGGCCTATCGACATCCACGTTTCTTGCTGTTACCCGCCACTCCTGCTCAGGCGGTGGTGGAGTTTGTCGCCATGTTGCGCGAGCGCGAGCAGCTTCATCAGCTGTTTCGCTCGAACGATCTCTGGCCCTCGTCCAACTTCAGCCTGAGCCAGCACGAAGGAGATCTGGAGTGGCAGCAGTCGGAGTTTCTGGCCAAGCGCTCGTTCGCCTATGGCCTCTGGAGTCCGGATCGGGAGCCGCAATTTTGGGGTGGGGTTTATCTCTACCCCTCGGTGTTGCCGGAGGTAGCGGTGGAGCTCTTCTTCTGGAAGGTGGCCGAGGCGCCCATCACGGATGAGGAGCTGGAGATTCAGCTGCGCGAGTGGCTCGCCAGGGTGTGGCAGTGGCCAGACCCCCGCTTGCCGGGGCGAGATGTGCCTTGGGCCGAGTGGCCCGGCGTTACCTACCCCTGGTGACATCCAGCTTAAGGGCATGATTGTGTAACACGCAGCGCCGGGTCGGGGCTGCGTTGTTACCACGTCACCTGGTAACCAACAACTCATATAACAGAACCATGTTGCCGATGGAGGTCGTTTCACCCATATCGGTACGCATTCATCGCTACATAAGGAGTCTGCTCGCAATGAGTCACGATATTGCGCCCATCTGGCGTAAACCCATGAGTCTGGAGGGGCTCAACGCCACCTCCCGCAACACCCTGATGGCCCATCTCGATATCGTCTACACCGCTTTTGGCGCCGATTGGCTGGAAGCGACCATGCCGGTGGATCACCGAACCCACCAGCCTCTTGGCATGTTGCATGGTGGCGCATCCGTGGTGCTGGCGGAGACGCTTGGGTCGCTGGCGGCCAATATGGCGGTAGGGCCAGATAGTTACTGTGTAGGGCTGGAGGTGAATGCCAACCATCTGCGAGCTAAACGGGAAGGGGTGGTGACCGGGCGTTGCACACCGCTCCATCTGGGGGCGACGACCCAGGTGTGGCAGATTGAAATTCGGGACGAACGTGAGCGTTTATTATGCACCAGCAGACTGACCATGGCGGTGCTCAAACACAAGCGGGGCAAGGACTCCAGCGAGGAGTGATCTGCAATAACGCACTATGAGTGCAAAATAAGCAAGCCATACTCGTCAGATCCCTCTATAATTGCCAACGTCTTGAGAGGCTTATCACATTTTTCAAGACAGCAGAACAAAGTGGCGCTATAATCGCCGCCTTTTTGCTATTCCGCGGTGTTAGCCGCCTGCCTTAATCTGGAAGAATCTATGTCTGATACCGAACAACTGCCCCTTTTTAGTGAGCTTGGACTGGCCGCGCCTGTATTGAAAGCGCTGCAGGACGTGGGCTATGAGCGCCCGTCACCGATCCAGGCCGCAGCAATTCCCCACCTGATGGCGGGACACGATCTGCTGGGGCAGGCGCAAACCGGTACAGGGAAGACCGCTGCTTTTGCCTTGCCTCTGTTGTCTCGTCTGGAAGCTGGTAACCGCAACACCCAGATCCTGGTGCTGGCGCCTACCCGCGAACTGGCGCTGCAGGTGGCTGAAGCGTGCCAACGCTACGCCCACCACATGCCTGATTTCCATGTACTGCCCATCTACGGCGGTGCCTCCTACGAAACCCAGACCCGCGCCCTGCGTCGCGGTGCTCAGGTTGTCGTCGGTACTCCGGGCCGTGTGATGGATCTGATCCGTCGCAAGAACCTGGATCTCTCCGGCCTGAAAGCCTTGGTACTGGACGAAGCTGATGAAATGCTGCGTATGGGCTTCATCGACGACGTTGACTGGATCATGGAGCAGTGCCCGAGCACTCGTCAGGTTGCCCTGTTCTCTGCCACCATGCCGGAACAGATCCGTCGTGTGGCCCAGAAGCACCTGAAGCAGCCCAAAGAGATCAAGATCGCCTCCAAGACTGCTACCGCTACCACTATTCGCCAGCGTTACTGGCAGGTAACCGGTCTGCACAAGCTGGACGCCATGACCCGTCTGCTGGAAGTGGAATCCTACGAAGCCCTGCTGGTGTTTGTGCGTACCAAGAACGCTGCCGAAGAGCTGGCAGGCAAGCTGGCCGCCCGTGGTCACGCCTGTGAAGCGCTGCACGGCGACATCCCGCAGAAACTGCGTGAGCGTACCGTCGACAAACTGCGTCAAGGCCAGCTGGATATCCTGATCGCCACCGACGTTGTCGCCCGTGGTCTGGACGTTGAGCGCATTACTCACGTAGTGAACTACGACATTCCGTACGACACCGAATCTTACGTTCACCGTATCGGCCGTACCGGTCGTGCCGGTCGTAAAGGCGAAGCCATCCTGTTCGTGGCTCCCCGCGAGCGTCGTATGCTGCGCGCCATCGAGCACGCAACCCGTCAGGCCATCGAGCCGATGAAGATGCCGAGCACCGAGGACATCAACCAGCATCGTCTGGCCAAGTTCAAGGAGCGCATCCGCGAAACCATGATGGGTGAAGAGCTCGAGATCTACCACAACCTGGTGAACGAGCTGATCGAAGAGGATTCTGCCGATCCGCTGGAGCTGGCTGCCGCACTGGCCAAGCTGGTACAGGGTGACCAACCGCTGCTGCTGGATGACTCCATTCCGGATCCGCTGCTGAACGCTGGTAACGATCGTGGTGGCTTCGAGCGCCGTGACTTCAACGACCGTGGTGGTCGTGACTTCGGTGACCGTGGCGAGCGTCCTGCCCGTCGCATGCCGTCTCTGGAGCCGCGTCCGCTGAAAGACAACCCGGACGTGGAGATGGAGCGCTATCGTGTAGACGTGGGTGCCCATCACGGTGTCAAGCCGGGCCAGATCGTGGGCGCCATCGCCAACGAAGCGAACATCGAGAGCCGCTTCATCGGCAACATTGACATCGCTGATGACTTCTCCACCGTCGATCTGCCGAAAGGCATGACCGCCGATGTGCTGGAAGTGATCAAGAAAGCCCGTGTTTGCCAGCGTCCGCTGCAAATCGCCCGCTACACCGAAGTGCCGGCCGGTGGCAACACCAGCAGCCGTCCGCCCCGTGGTGATCGTCCGTTCCGTGGCGACCGTCCTTTCAACAAGGATCGCCGTCCCCAGGGTGACCGTCCGTTCAACAAGAGCGGGGAGCGCCGTGAAGGTGGCTTCAACAAAGATCGCAAATTCGGTGGCAAGCGTCGCGAAAGCTGATTGCTGATCCCGTTATGAAGAAGGCCGCTCATTGAGCGGCCTTTTTTTCTGCCTGCGGTTTACCCTGTGTTCTTACTGAACGCCAGATCGGCATAAGCCGTTACATGGGGGAGCGCATGATGGCCACTATTTGATGACTGGATGTCGGGGAAAGAGAGAATACCTTTTCTACTCGACAGGCGGTTGTGACGTGGTTGGGTATCATCCGCCGTTCTGCCATAGGTCTGGGCTGGCAGCCGTTTCTTTGTATTGGCAAGCGTTGGGACGTGTGCACTTGGGCGGATAGTTGGATGGGGAGTGACAGCATTGCGCCCGCTGACTCCGGCAATCGTAAGGGGTGGCGACTAGGTGGCCGCTCAGAGGCTTTGTCTGGCTGGCAGCCATTATTCATATTGAGTGGGGTAATTGGTTGGCATCAATGAAGAAGGCGACCATCTGGTCGCCTTCTTGTTGTGCATTGTGACGTGCAGAGTTCGCAGCCCGAGGGGCTATCAGAGCACCATGGCGGCAATCCAGCCGAAGATCACCAGCGGGATGTTGTAGTGAATAAAGGTGGGCACCACGCTGTCCCAGATATGGTCATGCTGGCCATCGGCGTTGAGACCGGAGGTGGGGCCCAGCGTCGAGTCGGAGGCCGGTGAACCCGCATCCCCCAGCGCGCCTGCGGTACCGACCAGTGCGATGATCGCCATTGGTGAGAAGCCGAGCTGCAGACAGAGCGGCACATAGATGGTGGCGATGATGGGTACGGTGGAGAAGGAAGAGCCGATCCCCATGGTGATGAGCAGACCCACCAGCAGCATCAGGAAGGCGGCGATACCTTTGTGCTGGCCGATGCCAGATGCGACCACCTGAACCAGAGAGTCGACCCCGTGGGTCGCCTTCATCACGGCGGCAAAACCGGCGGCAGAGATCATGATGAAGCCGATCAGCGACATCATCCGCACCCCCTGAGTGAAGGCATCCTGGCTTTCGCGAAACTTGATGACGCCGCCGCAGGTGAAGATGACAAAACCGGCCAGCGCACCCAGTACGATGCTGTTGGTCATCAGTTGTAGCCCCAGCGCCACGCCAATGGCCAGCAGGGCCACCCAGATGTGGGTGAGGTTGAGCTCGACCGCTTCGGGCTCGGCGTCCAGGATCTTGGCCAGATCGTACTGGCGCGGTTTGCGATAGCTGATGAATACCGCAATCAGCAGGCCCAGTACCATACCGGCGACCGGAATGGCCATCGCCAGCGGGATCTGGCTGGTGGTGATGGACACGCCGTTATCGATCAGGTTCTTGGCCAGAATGTTGTTGAGGAAGATGCCACCAAAGCCGACCGGCAGCACCATATAGGTAGCTGTCAGGCCAAAGGTGATGACACAGGCCACCTGACGACGGTCGATCTGCATCTGTGCCATCACATGCAGCAGCGGCGGGATCAGGATGGGAATAAAGGCGATGTGAACCGGGATCAGGTTCTGGGAGGAGATCGCCACGGCCAGCACGGAAGAGAGCAGCAGGGTTTTGACCCACATGATGCGGGTCGAGCTGGCATCCTTGCCCAACTGGTTGATCACCTTGCGGGCCAGCAGGTCGGTGATCCCGGAGCGGGAGATGGCAACCGCAAAGGCGCCCAGCATGGCGTAGGAGAGGGCAATCTCGGCGCCACCGCCCAGGCCACCGCTGAAGGTGGTGAGGGTATCGGTCAACGACAGCCCACCGACCAGGCCGCCAGCAATGGCCCCCAGCGCCAGCGAGACCACCACATTGATCCGCAGCAGACTGAGCACCAGCATCAGCCCGACTGCGATAACAACTGGATTCATTTGATTTCCTTATAGTTTGTTATTGCTGTCTGTCATGTGAAGGGGAGTTAGTTTGCGAAAAATGTGACAAATGTCGAGTAAAAAATCAGTCAAACCCCTCATATCGCAGCAGCATGTGGCACAAGGTTGCTCAACATGAGGGTTTGTAACCTGTTTGTCTCCGTGCATCCCGTGCGCAGCGGTGGATAGTGACCTTGATAGCGATCTCCGGTGCGCCTTGCAATCAATCACTTCCCCAAAAAAGCAAAGGCTGCCAGTGGCAGCCTTCATTCGTTTATTCTTGCCCCTCATCGTCGGCAGGGGCATCGGTTGTGTCATCATCCGGATGCGCTGGCGGCCATCCCCCCATGCTCTTCCAGCGGTTAACGATATGACAGAACAGCTCTGTGGTGCGTTCGGTGTCATAGAGGGCAGAGTGCGCCTCTTTATTGTCAAACGGGATGCGGGCGCTCTGGCACGCTTTGGCCAGCACGGTCTGACCCAGCGCCAATCCGGAGAGGGCTGCGGTGTCGAAGGTCGCAAACGGGTGGAACGGATTGCGCTTGAGGCCAGCGCGCTCGGCGGCAGCCATCACGAAGCCGTGATCAAAGGTGGCGTTGTGGGCCACTATGATGGCGCGGCCGCAATCCTGCTCCTTCATCCCCTTGCGGATCCCCTTGAAGATCTCGGTCAGCGCCTCTTTTTCCGAGACAGCGCCACGCAACGGGTTGTAGGGGTCGATGCCGGTGAACTCCAGCGCGGCCTTTTCCAGGTTGGCCCCTTCGAAGGGTTCGACATGAAAGTGGAATACCTGATCGGGAACGAGCCAGCCCTGCTCATCCATTTTCAGGGTGTAAGCCGCGATTTCGAGCAGGGCATCGGTCTTGGCGTTGAACCCGGCTGTTTCAACATCGATGACGACAGGGTAAAAACCACGGAAACGGCCCTTGAGGGTATGAACTGCGTCGGTCATGGGATCTCGGTCGGGATAAAATGAGGCGGCATTATGGCAAAAAAGCGCTGGCTTGTCCTCCCATCCCACGCAGGATGCCGCGCCAAGATGGCGCACGATTCAATATCTGTGCAGCCACCAGCGGGCGGCAATTAGCGCCGTGAGCGTACCCAACAGGGCGCTGGCCAGCACATCCACCGGCCAGTGCATCCCCATTACCATGCGCGACAGACCAACCCCTAGCGCCCACAACGGCAGCAGCCAGACGCCCGTAGGGGCGCGGGCCAGCCAGATAAGGCCAAAGAACTGGGCCAGGCTGATGGCGGCGATACTGTGGCCGGAGGGGAAGGCGTAGTTCACCTCGTCCTGCCAGTGGTGGCCGAGCCACTCTGGCAGGGCCAGCAACTGGCTGGCGGCGTGAACCTGTTCACTGCGCACATCGATGCTACTGGCGTAGAAGCTCTTGATGGCCGGGATCAGCGCCTGACTCTCAAGCCAGAGCAGATAGGGTCTGGGCTCTTCGGTCAGGTGTTTGATCAGGCTCTTGAGCCCCCAGTCGCTGGCGAGCAGGGCCGCCAGCGCACACCCCAGCGCAATGAAGGGGGTCAGCTCCAGTTTGAGTTTGTAGCGAGTCAGCATCAGCAAGAGGGCGCCACTGACCCCGATCCCGGGAAGGTCGACCATGCGGGTGAGGGCGTATGACCACCATAACCAGCCTGATTGCAGGGAGCCGGTCAGAAAAGGCTGCCAGGGCAGGGTGGCGAGCAGCAGCAGAGGCAGGATCAACAGGGCAGTGAATCCAAGCACCTGACTGCGGGTGAGTGAGGCGGTTGACGTTGGGAGCGACGAAGCGTGTGGCGGCATGGTGGGTATGGGCGATCGCGGAAAAAGAGGGGCATTGTGCCACCGTGATATGCCCGGACAAAGCCGAGCAGCACGTTTGTTACCTCTGCTTACACATTTGTGGCCACATCCTCTGTTTGAGCGGGCGTATGGAGCGGCTGCCGCGCAATCTGGTCCCGTTTCGCGCCGGATTGCATCACAGGCTGAAATCTCGGGCGGCTTTGCGCTAGAATGGCGCCCCCGTGGCGGTTGTGACCAAAGAGAGCCCGATGAAGATAGTCGTTGATGAGAATATGCCCCATGCCGTGGAGCTGTTTGCCGAATTTGGCGAGGTGATCCCCTTGCCCGGGCGGCAGATGCAGGCCCGCGATCTGCTGGATGCCGATGTGCTGCTGGTGCGTTCGGTCACCCGTGTCAACGGCGATTTGCTGGCGACCAGCCCCAAACTCGGGTTTGTCGGCACCGCCACCATAGGCACCGACCATGTGGACAAGGCGCTGCTGGCAAGCCGCAATATTCCCTTCTTCAGCGCCCCCGGTTGCAACAAGTATTCGGTGGGGGATTATGTGCTCTCAGCCCTGCTGGTGCTGGCGGAGCGTTACGAACTCGACCTCTCGGCCATGACTTTGGCGGTGATTGGCGCGGGCAATACCGGCGAGTGTGTGGCGGCCAAGGCCCAAGCGCTCGGCATGCGGGTACTGCGCTGCGATCCACCCAAGGCGCGTAATACCCCCGATGCGGGCTTTGTCGATTATCAGACCGCTCTTGGTGCCGATATCGTCAGTTTCCACGTGCCCATTACCCGTGAAGGGCCGGATGCGACCTACCATCTGCTCGATGCCGAGAAGATTGCCGCGCGTCCTGCCGGGCAGCTCCTGATCAACGCATCCCGTGGCGAGGTGTGGGATAACCGGGCCCTGCTGGCACGCCAGCTGAGCGATAAGCCGTTGCGACTGGTGATGGATGTGTGGGAGAACGAGCCCGAGCCACTGGCTGCGCTGGTGCCCCATACCGAGATTGCCACCCCCCATATCGCCGGTTACAGCCTGGAGGGGAAGGCGCGCGGCACCTGGATGCTCTATCAGGCGCTCTGCCAGCAGCTGGGACGCCAGCCTCGTCAGGATTTGAGTCGGCTGTTGCCTGCCCCCGATGTGCAGGCGGTGGTGCCGGGCCGCGCATTGGATCAGGCGTTGATCAAGCAGCTGGTGCATCTGGTTTATGACGTGCGCCGCGATGATGCCCGTTTCCGGGCCCGACTCGGCTTGCCCGGCAGCTTTGACGAGCAGCGCAAACACTACCCCGAGCGCCGTGAACTATCCTCCCTGCAGGTTGAGGGGGCGTTTGCCGACCAGGCGCTGGGCGAGCTGGGATTTGCGCTGTCACGCCCCTGAATCGGGGCCTAGGAGTTGGAAGATAACCGGAAGGGGTGAGCCGTACTGGCTACCTCGCCACCATTTTTTTACTGAGCTGGCGCAGATACTACTGCGCTGGCTCAGCCATATCAGGCAGCGTCATCTCGCCGTGCGAGCGCCTGCCGACCATGGCGCCACCCGGCGCCATTGCAGCATTATCAGAGGAGAACAGAATGAGCCAGCAGTTTAACGTAGCGGTATTGGGTGCCAGCGGCGCCGTGGGTCAGGCGATGATCGAGATCCTGGAAGAGCGCGAATTTCCGGTAGCGACCCTCTATCCGCTGGCTTCCAGCCGTAGCGCCGGTGATACCGTGCGCTTTGGCGGCAAGAACCTCGAGATCCTCGATGTGGAGGAGTTTGACTGGAGCCAGGTGCAGATCGCACTCTTCTCCGCCGGTGCCGAGGTCTCTGCCAAGTGGGCGCCGATTGCTGCCGAACACGGCTGCATCGTCATCGACAATACCTCCTGCTTCCGTTACGACGAAGATATCCCGCTGGTGATCCCGGAAGTGAACCCGGATGCGCTGGCCGATTTTCGCAATCGCAACATCATCGCCAACCCCAACTGCTCCACTATCCAGATGCTGGTGGCTCTAAAGCCGCTGCACGACGAAGTGGGGATCGCACGCATCAATGTGGCCACCTATCAATCCGTGTCAGGCTCCGGCAAAGAGGGGGTCAGCGAGCTGGCGGGCCAGACCGCTCATCTGCTCAACGGTCGTCCGGTGGAACCGACCCTCTATCCGCAACAGATCGCCTTTAACCTGATCCCGCAGATCGACAGCTTCACTGACAACGGCTACACCCGTGAAGAGATGAAGATGGTGTGGGAAACCCAGAAGATCCTCGGCGATGCCAGCATTGCCGTGAACCCCACCTGCGTGCGGGTGCCGGTCTTCTACGGCCATGCCGAGGCGGTACACGTCGAACTGCACCAGCCGCTCGATGCCGAACAGGTCAAGGACCTGCTGCGCAATGCGCCGGGCGTGACCCTGTTTGATGACGAAGGGGATTATCCGACCCCGGTGCGTGACGCAACCGGCAAGGATGAGGTGCTGGTGGGTCGGGTGCGCCAGGATATTTCTCATCCGAGTGGTATCAATATGTGGATCGTGGCCGATAACGTTCGTAAGGGCGCGGCAACCAACAGTGTACAGATTGCCGAGCTGCTGGTTCGCGACTATCTGTAAGGCTGGTCAGATGCCACAGATGCGCAGCAGGGAGTGCTGCGCATCCGGCCTGTGATCAAACCGGGGTGTGACCCATGCCGCACTCCGTCACTTCAAGATTCTGTTGCGATATCAACTGATTAAGTTTTTTCCTACACTCAGGGTCAAGTTGGGTGCTAAATGTGTCGGACTGCTGGCTTGCCAGGCGAGCCTGATTTATATTGAACCGACTGTTTTGGGGTAACTATCCAGATTTTTCAATGTGATAGGGCCGTCATACGAAGGAACGAATATGGGACATTCCCGCATAACATTGGCAACGCTACTCGCATTGGGTCTGCTGGGCACCGTCCAGGCTGAAGACTCGGCGCGGGAGCCTTTTTTTGTCGAGCTAAAAGGCCCTGACGAACCCGCACCTCCCGCCGTCAATTCCCAACCGCTGGCGCAGCCGGTCGCCAGACCCGTCGCGCAACCGGTGCGTACAACCGCCCAGCCGGTGGTGCGTCAGGTCACTGCCAATGCCGGTAGCTATGGCCCTGTTCGTCCGACCGATACCCTCTGGAGCCTGGCGAGCAAATATCGCCCCTCCAATCGGGTCAGCGTCTACCAGACCATGGTGGCGATTTACGAGAAAAACCCCCGCAGTTTCGCCGATGGCAATATCAACCACATTCTGGTGGGATCCCGCATTTTGCTGCCGACTGCGGCCGAGGCGAGCGTCATCACTGATGCACAGGCCCGCGCCAAGTTCCGCAGCGATAACGCCAGCTGGAAGGGGTTAAGCCCCAAATATCTGGCTGACAAGCAGGCCCATACCGCCAAGCCGGCTGCCGCCAAACCCGCGAAGGTTGAAGCCGCCAAGACCGAGCCGGTGAAGGCTGCGCCTGCGCCGCTGCCAGTGGCGAAAGCCGCCCCCATTCCCGCTCCGGTGGTGGCACCGCAACCGGCTGCTGAAACCAAAGAAGTGGCCAAGGTGAGCGAGCCTGCGCCGAAAGAGGCGGTAGCACCTGCTCCTAGCGCTGCAGAAGGCACCACCCCGGCGCCTCTGCCTTCCGATCTGGATAAACCGGTGGGCAAACCGGCTACCGAGATGGCGCTGGCACTGGAAGATGCCAATGCCCAGCTCGGCCAGGTGACCGAGATGAACCACAGGCTCAAGCTGCGTCTGCAATCCCTGACCGAAGAGGTGGAGACCCTCAAGGCCCAGCTGCAGGATCAGACGGCGCTGCAAAAAGAGATTGCCGAGCTCAAGGCCCAACCGGTCCCGCCGGTGGCAGCCGAGCTTGAGCCTGAGAAAAACTGGTTGATGGATCTGCTCTCCTCACCGTTAAACCTCGCCATGATCATCCTGCTGCCGGTGCTGCTGGTATTGGCGCTGGTGACCCTGTGGCTGCGTGCCCGTGCCCGCCGAGAGCTGGAAGAGCAGGAGAAGAGCCTCTCCGAATCCACCGCCATGATGATGGATCAGGAGCAGAGTGAGTTTGATGATCTGCTGAGCGTCGATGTGACCGACAACGAGCCGGTGCGCCCGGTGCCGGATCTCAACACCCCGGATGGCTTTATGCCGATGGAGCCTGACGAGCCGGCCGCCAAGCCGGATGTCGACTTGGTGTTCAGCGACGACGGCGAGATGGAGCTGCAGGGCTTCGAGCCCGAGCGGATGGCGGCCCAGCCAGCCAGTCGTGACCCGGATCTGGTGCCGGATCTCGATCTCTCGCTGGATGAGCCCATTGCGCTGGCCAACGAGCCCGCCATGGATCTGGCCAGCGAGTTCAACCCCAAGCCCAAGGCCGCTGACGAGATCATGAGCGAAGAGGAGCTGCAGGCAGCCCTGTTTGCCGAGCTGGATGCGGATCTCTCAGCCGACCTCGAGCCTGATTTGAGCTCCATCGACGAAGTCGGCGCCGCTGACGACGATCTGGCGAGCTTCGATCTCGGCGATTTCGACAATGCCCTCGACGAGTCCGCCACAGGGAAAGATGACAATGCCATTGATCTCAGTGCCGCAGAGGACGCTGACGAGAGTGCGGATGCCATGCTGGCCGAGCTCGGTCTTGAGCCTGTCAAGGCGAAGGAAGCCGAGCTGGATCTGGAGTGGGATCCCAACGAGCTGGCGCTCTCCGATTTCGAAGATGCGTTCGCCGAGGTGGAATCACATCCGGCAGATCTCCAGCCCCGTGAGCAGGCACAGGAGAGTGGCTACGTCGAGATCGACAAGCTGCTGGCTGAAGCGGATGCCACTGCGCCAGAGCAGGAGCCTTATCAAGGCTTCTCGCTGGATGTGGGGCTCGATGGCTTCCCCGAGGTGCTGCCGGAATCCACCGGATTTGACGTGGATGCCGATGACGGCGGTGTGGGTGCCAAGTTGGATCTGGCCCGTGCCTACCTCGAGATTGACGACAAGGATAGCGCCCGCGAGCTGCTGCAAGAGGCAGCGGAGCAGGGTAGCGATCACCAGCGCGCCGAAGCCGAGAAGTTGCTCAAGCGGTTGGGTTAAAGCATCTCCCATCACGGGGTCAGCAAAACGAGGGCAGCCAGCAGGCTGCCCTCTTATTTTGGCGATTTGTTATGGGGGCCGTGCAGGCTGACCATCCAGGCCAATTGCGGCGTGTGGTGGGACTTTTCGGGCTGAGCGCGTATAATCCGCCCCGTTTCTTTCACTGCGTTTTCACAACAAGACAAGTTTATCCATGCGAATTGCCCTAGGTATTGAATATGACGGCAGCCGGTATTTCGGCTGGCAGCGTCAGCGTGAAGTGATCAGCGTGCAGGCTGAACTGGAGACGGCGCTGAGCCGGATCGCCAACCACCCTGTCTCCATCCAGTGTGCCGGACGCACCGATGCCGGTGTCCATGCGACCGGTCAGGTGATCCACTTCGATACCGAGGCGAACCGTGCCGAAGGGGCCTGGACCCTGGGGCTCAATTCCAACCTGCCGCCGGATATCGCCGTGCGCTGGGTCAAGCAGGTGGACGAGAGCTTCCACGCCCGCTTCAGCGCTACCGCCCGTCGCTACCGCTATGTCATCTACAACCACAACTACCGGCCGGCGATCCTCGGCAGTGGCGTCAGCCACTACCACGAGACCATCGATGCGGAGTTGATGCACCAGGCGGGCCAGAGCCTGCTGGGGGAGCACGACTTCAGCACCTTCCGTGCCGTCGCCTGCCAATCCAACACTCCGTGGCGCAATGTGACTCATCTGTGTGTCAGCCGCTCCGGCCCCTACATCGTGCTCGACATCAAGGCCAACGCCTTCCTGCACCATATGGTGCGCAACATCACCGGCTCCCTGCTGCTGGTGGGGCAGGGGCTCAAACCGGTGGAGTGGGTTGCCGAGGTGCTGGCTGCCAAGGATCGCAATCTGGCCGGGCCGACCGCCAAGGCCGGTGGCCTCTATCTGGTTGACGTGGATTACCCGGCCGAGTTTGCTCTACCGCAGTTGCCGCTCGGCCCGCTGTGGCTGCCCGACTCGGCACCGGGTACGACCAGTTTTTAGTAACTGCGCCCGAAAAATTGTGGTTTAATGACCCGTCATTTGTTGCCATCGAGCTATTAAGTCATTGAACAATCTAGGCTCGATGCGTTTTGTCAGGCACAAAAGCATTAAGGAATTCCATGAGCTGGCTTGAGAAGATTCTTCCCAAGAGCAAGATCACTGCGCCTCGTCGTCACAACATTCCGGAAGGGGTGTGGACCAAGTGCAGTGCTTGTGAACAGGTGCTCTACCGGGCAGAGTTGGAGCGCAACCTCGAAGTGTGCCCCAAGTGTGATCATCATATGCGCATCAGCGCCCGCGCCCGTCTCGAGAGCTTCCTCGACGAGCAGGGTCGTACCGAGATCGGTGCCGAGCTGGAGCCGCAGGATGTACTGAAATTCAAGGATTCCAAGCGCTACAAGGATCGTTTGTCTGCCGCTCAGAAAGAGACGGCGGAGAAAGATGCGCTGGTGGTGATGAAAGGGACCCTCAAAGGGGTACCGGTTGTCGCCTGTTCGTTCGAATTCTCCTTCATGGGTGGCTCCATGGCCTCCGTGGTCGGTGCCCGCTTCGTGCGTGCCGTCGAGGAGTGCATCAAGGAAGGCCGTGGCCTGGTCTGTTTCTCCGCCTCTGGTGGTGCTCGCATGCAGGAAGCGCTGTTCTCCCTGATGCAGATGGCCAAGACCAGTGCGGCGCTGGACCGTCTGTCCAAAGCCGGCCTGCCCTATATCTCCGTGCTGACCGACCCCACCATGGGTGGCGTCTCTGCCAGTCTGGCGATGCTGGGTGACATCAACGTGGGCGAGCCCAAGGCGCTGATCGGCTTTGCCGGCCCGCGTGTTATCGAGCAGACCGTGCGCGAGAAACTGCCGGAAGGCTTCCAGCGCTCCGAGTTCCTGCTGGAAAAGGGTGCCATCGATATCATCATCGATCGCCGTGAAATGCGTAACCGTCTGGCCAGCCTGCTCGCCAAAATGCTGAATACTCACGTCATCGAAGAGTGAAGATGAGTTCAAACATGCAACAATCCCAAAGCCGGTCGCTTGTCGACTGGCTTTCTTATTTGGAGCAGATCCATCCGGTCAATATCGACATGGGGCTGGATCGGGTCGGTGCTGTCGCCCGGCGCATGGGTCTCACCCAGCTGCCGTTCAAGGTGATCACGGTGGCGGGCACCAACGGCAAGGGCTCCAGCTGCGCCATGGCGGCCAGCATTCTGATGGCCGCAGGCTACAAGGTCGGCGTCTACTCCTCGCCCCATCTGCGGCGCTTTACCGAGCGGGTGCGGGTCAACGGGCAGGAGCTGCCCGACAGGGATCACTGCGCCGCCTTTGCCGAGGTGGAAGCTGCTCGCGGCGAGATTGCGCTCACCTTCTTCGAGTTCGCCACCCTGGCCGGCTTGTGGCTCTTCTGCCGCGCCGCCCCCGATGTGCTGCTGCTGGAAGTGGGACTGGGCGGTCGGCTCGACGCCACCAATGTGGTGGAGTCCGATGTCGCCATGATCACCTCCATTGCCCTCGATCACTGCGACTGGCTGGGGGATACCCGCGAAGCAGTGGCGGTGGAGAAGGCTGGCGTCTATCGCGCCGGTAAACCCGCCATCAGTGGCGAGCCCAATCCGCCTGCGACTATTGCGAGCGAAGCACAGCGTCTTGGCGCCAACCTGCGTCAGGTCGGTATCGATTTTCGTGGCGATGAGCACGAGAGCGGTTGGGATTATCATGGCCTCAACCAGTGGCGGGATCTGCCAAAACCGGCGCTGCCACTGATGAACGCTGTGACCGTGCTGGCGGCGCTGGAATCCCTCGGCTTGCCGCTGCCGGAGTCCGCCATTCGCGACGGGCTGGCCAATGCCCGGCTGGCTGGCCGGATGCAGCAGTTGCAAAGTGCGCCGCTGGTGATCGTCGATGTGGCCCATAACCCCCATTCGGCGGCCTATCTGGCAGCGCAATTGCGCAAGATGCCCAGCTCGGGTGTACGCCGCGCCGTGGTCGGCATGCTCAAAGACAAGGACATGGCGGGCTCCCTTGCCGAACTCGATGGCCTGATTGGCGAGTGGTATCTGGCCAGTCTCACCGGCCCTCGCGCCGCCACCGCAACGCAACTGGCTGCGGCACTGGGAGAGGGCAAGGGGCCTGCCAGGGAGTTTGATGATGTCAGCGCCGCTTATCAGGCAGCGTTGGCCGCATCGAGTCCGGACGATATGGTCATTGTGTTTGGTTCGTTTTACACTGTCGCCGACATTCTGGCGGGTGTCGCCGTCTAGGCCACACCCCGGCTCCCCGGCCTTCGGGCGGGGAGCCAAATCGCATATTGAGTTACGTAAAGGTAGGATTCAACTTGGCCTCGAAGTTTCAAAACCGTCTGGTGGGCACCGTCATCCTGGTGGCCCTGGTTGTTATTTTCCTGCCGGACTTGCTGGATGGTCACAAGCTGGCACAAAAGGAGGAGGCCTTTGCCAAGATCCCGCTGCGCCCCGAGCTGGAGCCTGCCAAGCCTGCGCTGCAGGTCTCGGCGGCCAGCAGCCTGCCAGCCGATCATCTGGCCAGCCAGCAACAGGCCTCTGCGGCCCAGCAGTGGCAAGTGGAAGAGGTGGCTGACCCCATGACCCTCGCCGGTCAGGGCAACGGTGCGCAGCCGGCGACAACCCCTGCCGCACCGGCACCGGTTCAGCCGCAACAGAATGCCCAACCCAAGCCACAGCCCAAGCCGGAAGTGGTGGCCAAAAAACCGGTCGAACCGCCAAAGCCAGCACCCAAGCCGACGCCAGCCAAACCGGTTGAAGTGGCCAAGGCGCCCGCACCGGCCAAGCCGCAGGCGGGTCAGATCAAGTCCCTCGACGATCTGATTGAAAGCAAGATGACCCAACCGACCACCCCCGCGCCTGCTGCGGCACCGGCACAGGGTAGCTGGATCCTCCAGCTTGGCGCCTTCAAGAACGTCGACAGCGTCAACGCGCTGGTGAGCAAGCTGCGGGCGGCGGGCTACTCTGCCCACACCTCGCCGCGCACGCCGGTGCAGGGTCAGCTCAACCGGGTCTTTATCGGACCGGATGTCTCCAAGGCCAAACTGCAGGGCATGCAGGGGCGGATCTCCCAGATGACCGGCCTCAGTGGCTCGGTGGTCTCTTACAATCCGTGACGGCTTGCCGTTGGCAATAGCCCTTTGAAACAAACACCGCGCCCCGTGCGCGGTGTTTTTTTATCTTGCCGTCGTGATTTTTAAGGTCGGCGTCGTACAGGCCACCCCCTGGTTGGGATTTTCGGGCAGTTGGGGTAGTCTGAGCCCTTCTGCTACTCACAGGAGTTCAAGATGATCCTCTCGACGACCCCCACGCTGGAAGGCAAAACCATTCGTGAATACCGCGGCATCGTGGTTGGCGAAGCCATTCTCGGCGCCAACATTTTCAAGGATCTCTTTGCCGGGATCCGCGACATCATCGGCGGCCGCTCCGGCGCCTATGAAAAAGAGCTGGCCCGTGCCCGCGAGATCGCCTTCGATGAGCTGAAAGAGCGTGCCGCTGCCCTTGGCGCCAATGCGGTGGTCGGCATCGATATCGACTACGAGGTGGTGGGGCAAAATGGCAGCATGCTGATGGTCAGCATCAGTGGCACCGCCGTGGTGGTCTGATCGGGCACCCGCCTCTGCATGGGCAATGAGCCGATAACCGGGTTATCGGCTTTTTTATTGCCTGTCTGATACGTGGCGGCTGGCAGGAATGTAACTTAACTCATTGATTATAAACATTTATATTTATTAATAATTCCACTGACCGGTTTTATTTTTTTTAACTTGGTAGCCCGAGAGGGTCAAACTAGAGTGCCGCCATCAGGAACGACACCGCTCACGGACGAGGTTCTCTTCTCTTGAAGGCGTATCACTATGAATCAAAAACCTGCTCTGCTGACCCTTGTCATGTTGGCCATGACCGCCCATGCCGGCAGTGCCCTCGCGGCGCTGCCCAACTTCAGCGCCACCTGTCCCACCGATATCCGGGTCAAGTCGCAAGGGGGCAATGTCTTTATCAATGGCAAGAAGGCTACCCTGAAAACGCAGGCGCCCGCCGCCTATTCGGCCACAAGCGGCAAGGTGGTCATCGGGATCACCTTCGATCTGCCCGCCAGCGAACCCACCCTGGATTACGTCATCAAGCATGATCGCCGGGCCCACGGCTTTTGCACCGTGCACGCCTGGTCGGCGGGCAAGGCCGCCGCACTGCCGATGGCCAAGGGGGACTCGCCCTATCAGGGCAAGTGGGTAGCCAAAAACCGCGAGACAGGTGCCACGGTGGCCAATATTCAGGTGGATGGCAAGGAGCAGGTGTGGGTCAACGGAGTCAAGGTGAAGGCGAAACGGGCCGATGGCGCGCTGCAGTTTCGTCAGGGCACCATCCTCTACACCTTGCAGGGGGATCCGCGCATTCGCGATGAGAGCGACTGGAATGACAGCGATGTTCAGAATACCGGCCCCATCACACTGGAGTAACAGACGCGCCGTGCCACGGCTTGGTCATTGATGTAAAAAGCAGAGAGCGGCATGGCCGCTCTCGGTTTTGTTGTCTCTATTGGGTGATCGCCGTGCTGGGTTAGATGCCGTGGATGGCGTTGGCTTCCCCATACCAGTCCAGCTTGTCGGCCAGGGTGACCACCGAGCCGATGATGATGAGGCTCGGGCTCTTCACCTGACGGGCCAGTTCGGCCAACTGCTGCAGCTCGCCGCGCACCACCCGCTGACTGAGCTGGGTGCCTTGCTCCACCAGCGCCACCGGGGTGTGACCGGGCATACCGTGGGTTTGCAGCGCATCCTGAATGCGGGCGGCGTGGGCCAGCCCCATGTAGAACACCAGGGTCTGGCGTGGGGCGGCCAGCGCCGACCACTCCTGGGCGATATTGCCCTCCTTGTCGTGGCCGGTGATGAACTGCACCCGCTGGGCGTGATCACGGTGGGTGAGGGGAATGCCGCTGTAGGCGGCGCAACCCGATGCAGCCGTGATGCCCGGTATCACCGAGAAGGGGATGCCCGCTTCGGCCAGGGTTTCCAGCTCCTCGCCACCCCGGCCAAAGATAAAGGGATCGCCCCCCTTGAGCCGCACCACCTGTTTGCCCAGCTGTGCTTGTTCCAGCAACAACTGGTTGATCGCCTGCTGGGGCACGCAGTGGCGGCCCGCCTCCTTGCCGACAAAAATCCGCTCGGCATCCCGGCGAACAAGCGCCAACACCTCCTGCGAGACCAGTCGGTCATAGACCACCACATCCGCCTGCTGCAACTGCTGCAGACCGCTTAGGGTAAGCAGCCCAGCATCGCCGGGGCCTGCTCCCACCAGGGTGACGCTTCCCTTGCTCTGCAGCGGCTCATCGAGCAGCTCTGCGACGCTCTGCTCGGCAGCCTGCTGTTGGCCACGGGCCAGTTGGCGGGCGAGGCGATCGTGGCGGAACAGCCGCTCCCAGAAGTGGCGGCGGGCCAGCTTGTCAGGAATGGCCTTGACCCGCTCGCGCAGCTTGCCCGCCAGCGCAGCGAGCTGGCCGAGGTGTTGCGGCAGCATGGCTTCGAGTTTTTCCCGCAGCTGGCGGCTTAGTACCGGCGCCGCGCCTGCGCTGGAGATGGCCACCATCAGCGGCGAGCGGTCAATGATCGCGGGCATGATGGCGCTGCAGTGGGCCGGAGAGTCCACCACATTGCAGAAGATCTGGCGCAGGTTCGCCTCATGAAAGACCTGCTGGTTGACCTCTTGCTGGTTGGTGGCGGCGATCACCAGCCACTTGCCATCGAGCAGTTCGGGATGAAAGCTGGCGGCGCAGACGGTCAGGCGACCCTGCTCGGCCCAGCTCATCAGCTGGGGTTCCAGATGCGGGGCATTGATGGTGATCTTCGCCTTGGTATCGAGCAGCAGGCGCGCCTTGCGCACTGCCACCTCACCACCGCCGACGATCAGGACCGGCTTGTTTTGCAGCTGACAGAAGAGAGGGAGAAAGTCCATAACAGGCTCCGGATACTGGCCCGCTCGCAATGCCGCGCCGGGCGAGATAGCAGGGTGCGCTGTGGCGCACCCCGGATGGTCGGGGGAAAGATCCCCCGACGGGAATAAAAAAGGGGAAGGGTGATCTACGCCCGGGCCAACGACAGATCCCCACCGGTGTCGGCCACTTGATCACGCTTCCCCAAACGAGGTTTTTCCTATTGCACCGCTTTGACGTGCATGTTGGCGACGTACTGATCTTCGGCCCAGAAGATGCGGTCAGCGACCATGGCTTCCGGATTGAGGGTGACGCCGCGCAGCACCCGCTCCTTGAACTTGTGATAACCGGCCCGGTCGATAAGGTGACCCATGTGCAGGTAGATGGGTTTGCCATCCAGCATCTCGGCCTCGAACTCGAACAGGTTCTTGATCACTGCGTGCAGCACCTCTTCGGTGACCCAGTTGAGGAACAGCTTGCCGGTACGGGGGGTCTTCTTGCTGGTGCGTCCCCCCAGCTTGACCATGTAGAGCTGCTTGGGATCCCGCTGCCAGGCCAGGGTCGGGCAGGCCAGCACGCACTCGCCACAGCCGATGCACTTGCTCTCCTCTTTGACCGCCTTGCCATGCTTGATGGCGAGGCAATCCACCGCGTGGTGGCTACATGCCTTGACGCAGGCGCCGCAGCCGATGCAGCGCTCGGCATTGAAGTGGATTTTGGCGATGCCGAGGATGCCGAAGTCGGCCATGTTGGCCTTGGCGCAGTCGTTGGGACAGCCGGCGATCACCATCTTGAGGTGATAGGGGTTGGGGTAGAGGTGTTTCTCCATCCGCTGGGCCAGCCCGGTGCAGTCGATATTGCCCTTCTGGCAGATGGTGTTGCCCTGACAGGCGACGATGTTGCGCCCGCCGATGGTCTGGTAACCGGCTGTGGTGTCCTCTACCTCGATGCCGCAGGTCTCCACCTCGATCTCCTTGATAAAGGGTTCGAGGGCGGCGTTGACCTTGTCCATGTCCTGATACTTGATGCCGGGCATCGCCAGCTTCTGGCGGGTGGTGAGGTGGATCAGGCCGTTGCCGTACTGTTCGGCGATCTGCTGGGCCACTGCCAGCAGGTGGGCGGGCATGATCCCGCCGGGAATGCGTACGCTGATCATCGCTTCGCCGCGCACCTTGGAGAGGCGGTATTCATTCTTGGCGCGGGCCTTGATGATGTCGATATCGAGACTCATGGTGTTCTCCCTCAGTCGATCAGATGCTGGGCCTGGTCAAAACGAAAGACCGGTCCATCCACGCAGATATAGGTGTCGCCCATCCGGCAGTGGCCACACTTGCCCACGGCGCAGGCCATGCGGCGTTCGTAGTCGACCCAGATGCGATCCTTGGGGATGCCCCGCTCGAGGAAGGCGAGCACCACGAAGCGGATCATGATGGGGGGGCCGACCACGATCACCTGGATATCCTCCTTGTCAGCGAGATCCAGCTGGTCGATATAGTCGGTGACCCGGCCGATGCGAAACTGCTCGCTCTCCTTGCCCTCGTCCAGGGTGACGATGAGGTTCTGCTGCTCGGCCCAGAGCGGCATCTCGTGGCGATAAAGCACCGCCTGCTCGTTCTTGAAGCCGAGGATCATGTCGAGGGATTTCACCTCTTCCGGATGCTTGCTGAAGCGACGCAGCAACCCCTTGACCGGGGCGACGCCGGTGCCGCCCGCCACCACGATGAGGTGCTGGTTGCGGTAGGTCTCCAGCGGGTAGCCGTTACCGTGGACGCCGCGCATCCACACCTTGTCGCCCACATCTAGGGCAAACAGCGCATCGGTCACCTTGCCGACCTTGCGGATCAACAGGTCCACATAGCCATCGCCATAGTCGGAGACCGAGATGGGTGCTTCGCCGACGGTGGGCAGGGAGATCTCCACAAACTGGCCGTAGTGGACATCAAAGTCGCGTGATACCCGAAAGTTCCACTCCAGCTCGGTGTGGCGCTCGATGGCCAGAATGGTGTAGGCCTTGGGCAGCAGGCGGTTTTCGACCACGTCCTGCTGTTGTTCTGCTGTTGCGGTTTGCTGGCACTGGCACATATCAGTTCGCCCCCTGCGCGTGGTCGGCTGCGATGGTCTGTTCGACCACATCGGTCATCTTGTTGATGATGTTGCTAAAGGAGATGTAGTGAGGGCAGCGATCGTCGCAGCGGCCACAGCCGACGCACATGTGCTCCTCCCCCTGACGGGCCTTGTAGTCGTTGACCTTGTGCAGGGCGCGATAACGCAGGCGCTCGCCATGCTTGGCGCGAAAACCGTGGCCACCGGCCATGTCGCTGAAGCCATCCACCATGCAGCTGGCCCACTGGCGACGGCGCTCACCCTGCTTGGGGTTCTCTGCATAAGTGAGGTCGTGCACGCTGTAGCAGCTGCAGGTCGGGCAGGAGGTGGTACAGCGGCCGCAGCCGATGCAGCGGCTGTCGTACTCGGCCCAGACCGGATGGGCGGTGAGGATCTGGCGGATCCGCTGGGGGTCGTCACAGACGCTGTCCGGGGTGCGTACCTTGACCGGGTTGCTCTGGACAAATTCCGGGGTGAAGTCATCGGATTCACCGAGTTCGGCAAAGTAGCCGAGCAGCTCGGGATCCTTCACCTCGATACGGGCACCCTCATCGCTTAGACGAATGGCGGCGGCGTAGTCCCGGGTCTCGTTGCTGCCCATGGAGACGCAGAAGCAGTTCTCGAAGCTCTCGCGGCACTCCAGCAGTACCAGCTTGAGCTTGCTGCGCAGTCTGGCGTAGTAGACGTCGCTGTTCTGGCCATTTTTCAGGTAGACCTGATCCAGCCTGCGGAGAGCGTGGATATCGCAGCTGCGCAAGAACAGCAGGGTGGGCTTGGCCTCCACCTTTGATTCGCGCAGCTCCAGATTGTCGAAGTGGAACAGGGTCTGGGTGATGGGGAGCACCACCTCTTTCGGGGAGAAGTGGGACTTCTCCTGCCACACCAGATCGGCCGGATGGCGGATGCTGTGGTAGGTGACGTTGTCGGTGTCGGAGAAGCGGCCACCCCGATATTCGGCCGCGGGCGCCATGATCCGGTAATCGGGCAGCAGCCGCTCGAACAGCTGCGCCAGCGCGGGATGGGTGAGAAGAAACGACATAAATAAACACCTTGTCTTGGGGTGACATGCCTTGGCATTGCAAGGGGCTGTCTGTCCCGGTATTGACTGGCCGGGAGAGCTGGGCTGCTCTCGCCGCGGTCCGGTTTATGACTCATCTTGTTCAACTGACCCGATTGTTATTGTGTTGGCGGCGCGTGCGTCGCGGCAGGTCGGGTCATGCCTGTAAAACTGTTATCAATTGAGCAGGGCGGCCTGATAGCCTGCGCACTTGCCCATCACGTATCCCATCTCCAGCTTGTTGATGTCGCGGGTAAAACGGGAAACAGGGAAGTAGTCGGCCGGGGCGATCACCTCGATCTGGCAATCAGCGGGCGGATTGGCGATGAAATCGAGCGCCTCGTTGTAGCTGCGATCCCGCTGCTCCAGCGCCTGTGCCAGCGCGGGGTGAGTCTTGAGCAGGGTGCGGATCATCCAGGGGAAGGGCATCGGCTTGAGCCGGTAGCCCAGCGGCTCGGAGAGGATCACCGTCATCTGGCGGGCGCCGCGGCGGTAGGCCTCGATCACCGGGATGGAGTCGGCGACGCCACCATCGGTCATCGGCACCCCGTGCACCTCGGGATATTCGCGGGAGGCGAGGGGAATGGCGCAGCTGGCGGGCAGCACCTCGTTCATGTTCTCCGGCTTGACCCGGATGTACTCCGCCTTGCCGGTCAGGGTATTGGTCACCACCGCATAGAAGGGGATGCCGGTCTCCCGGTAGGCGTGAATGTCGAGGGGATACTTGCGACAGCTGGTGTTCCACAGCCAGTGGATATCCACCAGATTGCCCCCCTTGGCAAAACGCAGGGGATCCATAAACTGCTGGCTGCACGCCAGTTTGGTCAGGATCTCGTGGCTGCGGCCATGCTGGCTGGCGAGATAAGCCAGCAAGTTGGTGGCTCCCGCCGAGACGCCGATGGCGAAGTCAAAGGGGCGATAGTCATGCTCGATAAACGCATCCAGCACGCCGCTGGCAAATATGCCGCGCATGGCGCCGCCTTCTACAACCAATGCGCTGGGGGATGCGTTTTTGTTCATGACAGGCACCTCATTGATAAGTCAGAGAAAAAAGTGGGAAAGAGAACGTTCGGGCTGTCAGGCCGACCATTCTGACAACCAACCGGGGTTGGCCATCGCAATGAGGTCATTCTAGGAAGGGGATGGTGTTTAGAATATCTGTTAATAATGAATCAAGTGTTTTGTATTTCTAAACGACCGTAATAAACCCGTTGTGATAAAAGGGGTTGTGTTGGAGTCTCAACGACTCTGTGATGGCTGGATATTGGCAAGGATGAGTGTGTCATGACGTTATTGGTTCCCCCGCTGCTCCAACGTGGCGATACCATCGCTTTTTTCTCCCCCTCCAGCGCGGCGACCGCCTGGGCACCCAACCGTTTTGCCCGCGCAAAAGCCTTTCTTGAGGGGCAGGGCTTTAGGCTCAAGGCCGGTAGCCTGACCGGCCAGCAGGATCACTGGCGTTCCGGCTCCATCGCCGCACGGGCCGAGGAGCTCAATGCCCTTATTCGCGACCCAGAAGTACGCTGCATCATGTCGGTGATTGGCGGCAGCAACTCCAACTCCCTGTTGCCCTACCTCGATTTTGAGGCGCTCAAGCGCGATCCCAAGATCATCGTTGGCTACTCCGATGTGACGGCGCTGCTGCTCGGCATCCATGCCCAAACTGGCCTGGTTACCTTTTATGGCCCGGCGCTGGTGGCCTCCTTTGGCGAGTTGCCGCCGCTGGCGGATGAGACGCTGGCCAGTTTTTTACAGATTGCGTTGGCCGACGAAGCTGGCGTCCCCTGCACGCTGCCCACCCCGGTGCAATGGAGTGATGAACGGCTGGACTGGGAGAATCAGACCCGGGCCAAGCAGTGCCAGCCCAATTGGCTGATCTCGGTGGGTTCAGGTCGGGTTGAGGGACGACTGATTGGCGGCAACCTCAACACCATGGCGGGGATCTGGGGCTCCCCCTATATGCCGCCCATCGAGCGCGGCGACATTCTGCTGCTGGAGGACAGCCTGAAATCAGCCGAGACGGTGGAGCGCTCCTTTGCCCATCTCAAACTGTGCGGGGTGTTTGATCGGATCGGCGCGCTTATCCTCGGCAAGCACGAGTTGTTCAACGATCAGGGTAGCGGCAAGCGCCCCCTCGATATCCTGCTGGAGGTGGTGGGGGAGCCGAGCTTCCCCATTCTGGCGGAGTTTGACTGCGCCCATACCCACCCCATGCTGACGCTGCCGCTGGGTATCGAGGTGGCGCTCGACCTCGACCGCCAGCTGCTCACCTTGCTGCAGCCCTGGTGGCGAGCAGAATGAGGGCGAAATGTATGTCCAACAACAAGGCCGCGGATGCGGCCTTGTCTGTTTTTGGGGGGAGGGATCAGGGCAGGGCATCGGGCCGGAAGCTGGCGCGGATCTGCGGCACCAGGCTTGATGGGTCGAAGCCTTTCTCCTCGCCCAACACCGGATGGAGCAGGGGCTTCTCTTCGATGGGGGTGATATCCCCCGCCAGCAGCTGGCGGGTGGCCTGACCCATCTGGTAGAGCTGGCGCACCGGCGCAAACTGGGTAGCCAGATTGAGGGGGTCATCGGCGCGGGTGAAGGCCATCATGGGGATCTGGTAGGTGGCATCGCGTGCCGGCTTGTCACCGTGAATGCCCTTGCCGGCAGACATCAAAAACGGCTGGTGATCACCAAAGGCCACCACCAGATAGCGCTTGCCCGACTGGTCTAGGGTCTTGAGCAGTCGCTCCAGCGAGGCCATGGCATCCACCACCCCTGTGTAATAGGTGTTGAGTAACTGGGTGTCGCTCTCGCTCTGGTTCGGACAGGCGCCGCTGCGCTCCTGCCCCTGATAGCGGGGGCCATCGAAGGGGCCGTGCCCCTGCATGGTGACTGCATAGGCAAACAGCGGTTTGTCATCCTGTTCGCTGCGCTTGAGTATGTGGTCGATGAGCGCATCATCGGAGATATAGAGCCCCTTGTGCTCAAGGGTGGTGAAGCGGGTATCGAACCAGCGATCCTCATAGCCGAGCGCCGGGATCGCCTTGGCGCGGCCCCAGAATTTTTCCACATAGGGGTGGGCGAACAAGGTCTTATAGCCGCTTTGTCTGGCGCTCTGGGCCAGCCCCGGTACTTGCTGCGAGAGGTAGTAGTAGGGCACCACCCCCTGCTTGAGCAAGCCCACCGGCAGGCCGGTGTTCATCTCGAACTCCGCCAGCACCGTCATGCCGCCGGTGGTGGGGGAGTGGATGGTCTTTTGCCACTGCTGCACGCTGGCGGGCAGGGAGAGGGTGGGAGCCGGGGCGCAGATCCGCCCCTTCCAGTCGAGCCAGAGCGACTCATATTGCAGCACGATCACCAGATCCCAGCGCGGCGCTATGCCCTGGGGCGGATAGCTCAGCTGCGGGGTCAGCTCGTTGATCTGCAAGGGGTAGCGAAACACGCTGCCGCTTTGCAGCATCTCGTCCACCAGATTGAACAGATAGAGGCCGGGGCCGGAGCGGATGATGTCCCTGTGGTAGTTAACCGCGCGATCCACGTAGCGAATGTTGGCTCCCAGCAGCTTGTTGCCGGTCTGGGTGGCAAAGACGCACAGGGCAAAGAAGGCGACGGTGGCAGCGGCTGTGCGCAACACCCAGCGTGACAGGGCAAAGCGCCAGCAGAGAAACAGTGCTAGCAACACGGTGAAGATGGGCAGGATGGGGTGCTGGTCGAGCAGGATCCGCAGAAGCGCGAGCAGGTTGCCAAAATCGTCCCCGCCGAGCGGCACGCCGTAGATGGCAATCTTCATAAAGTTGGCGAGCAGACCTATGCCAGAAAGCGCGGTAAAGATCAGCCCCATATAGAGGTTGAAGCCCGCCAGCGCGCAGAGGCTCCAGCCCAGCACCATGCTGCCCCAGGCGAGATAGTAGTGCTCCGGGCGAAAGCCTGACCAGAGCAGAAACTCCCCCAGCTTGAATACCACGAAGCCGTGCAGCAGCACGAAGGTAAGGTTGCCGAGCAGCAGGCTGCCGATGATCCGCCAGCGCAGGCTGCGGCGCAGCTTTGGCAGCACCGTTTTTAGCACGGCGGCGCTCAGGGCCAGCACCAGCGTCAGGCTCACCACCAGATAGGTGATGTTGAAGCCCTGCTCGGGCAGGGTTTGCAGGATCTGGCTGAAATCGCCGCTATCGGGGCGATCCTTGAGCAGCAGACCGATGCGCAGCTGATAACGGCTGGCCAGCGCATCGTCCGGGGCGCGCAGGGTGCTGTTGAGATCCAGAGTACAGCGGTTATTGCGGCACACCTGACGCTTATCCACCGCCTGACTCAGCTGGTCAATCCGCTCCCCCTTGTCGTTGAGCAGCTCTACCCGTACCTTGTCCCCCGCTTGCAATGGCCCTCGCAACTGCCACTGGCTGCGCACCACCAGATAGAGGCCGCGGCTGTCGCTTTTATAGAGCAGGGCGTGGCGGGTGAGGGTGGCCAGTGGATTGTCGGCGGGGCCCAGTACCAGCGGCTGGGCACGGCCCAGCCAGCTACCGGGATTGATCAGCGGCAACAATAGGGTCAGCAGCAGCAATCCGCCCAGCAGGGCAAGCAGCAGAGAGGGCAGACTCAAGACGCGGGGGCGGCCTGAGGAGGGGCGATTCATATAAGCTCATCCTTTGAGCGAGTGAGGGAGAGATCGTTCATCCGCATAGAGTTTGACCCGATGGTGCGGGCCTTGTTTCAGCTTGTCAATTTAATGACCACTTAATGAATATTTGGTTACAGCTCAACCTTGCAAATTGTGATCCCGATCGAGGGGTTGTTCGGAATATGTGATGAAAGCGTCATCATGGGGTTTTGCCACTGGCTTGGGAGGGATCTGCTGTTTAGTCTCTCGATAGCGACTGGAGGTACATGTATGAATCCCAAAGTGATGGCACGTCAGGCCAGATTGCTGCGCATGCTGGAGAGCAAGGAAGAGATCCGGATCGGACGCGAGCGCGACTGCCCGCTGCCGCTGGCTCAACTGGTCAAGCTGAAGGATAGCCATCCGGCTGTGGTCAAGGTCTATCGCCACGGTCTCACCGCCGAGGTGTTTCACCTCAAGGTGGAGGGGCATCACTGGTGCCTCAAGCGGCGCCGTCAGGATTCACTGGTGGCCAACCTCGATGGCAAGACCGCCTTTCTGACCGAGCTGGAGCGGCGGCGCGAAATCGAGGCGCTGCGCGAGCTGCATCCTACTGTCCTCTCCCACGTGGTTTGCACCAGCTTCGGCTCGGCGCGGGCCGGGGTATTGGTCTCCCCCTGGTTGCGGGGTGTGCCGGTCCATCAGCTCAACGAACGTAATCTGGCCCAGATGCTGGAGGTGCAGGGTGAGCTGGCCCGCTGGGGCTGGTTTGACTGGGACCCGAGTCCGGGCAACCTGCTCGATGACGGCGAGCAGATCTGCGTGTTCGACTTTGGCTATATGTGGACCTTCGATCCCCGCTTTGAATACAACTCCAATGGTCTGGTCGACCCGCAGTTCCATGTACCGGAGCGGTTGGAGACCCGCACCCTCTCCGGACTCTGGCTCGATGAGGCCGATCCTCTGCCGCAATTTCGCTACTGGCGCGAGCTTTGTCTGAAATGGGTCAAACGGGAGATCCACCACCTGATCCGTGAAGGGGCCAGCGCGCCCGTGCTGGCCCGCCTGCACGCCCTGCAAGGGGAGTGGAGCGCCGCGCTGGCGAGCGACGAGGCGCTGGTCGCCAACTGGTGGCGGGACATGTATCGCAGCCACCGGCTCGATGTGGCCGATGATCTGAGCGGCCAGAGCTGCGGCCCGCTCACCCTGCGTCGCCTCGACTGGTTGATGCAGGCGGTGACGGATCACTATCCGCTGCTGGTGGATAATCTCTCGCCTCAGGAGACTGAGTTGGGCCAGACCGGGCTGCTGGCCCGCTTGCAGCAGCTGCGCCGCGAAGCCGTCGCCTGTCAGTTGCCAGCCACCAGCCTTGCCTGAGCCAATACCTTTGCGGAGTACAAATGAACAGGGCGCCTTGCTGGCGCCCTGTTGCGTGTTCGAAATTGCCTCGGGTGAGGATCAGTCCAGCAACTCCTGATGGAGGCGGTTGACGATATTGCCCGCCTCGCTCTCCTTGACCAGGAAGCAGAGGTTGTGGGCGCTGGCGCCGTAGCAGATCATCCGGATGTTGTGCTCGCGCAGGGCGTCGAAGACCTGACTGCCCACCCCGTTCACTTCGCTCATCCGGTTGCCGATGAGCGCCACCAGTGCCAGACCGGTTTCCACTTCCACTTTGCAGAGCTGCCCCAGCTCGGCCAGTACCTTGTCGCTCAGGATCGGCTCGCCGTTGCTCTGGCTGCCGGTGTGATCCAGCGTCAATGACACGCTCACTTCCGAGGTAGTGATGAGGTCGACCGAGATGCGGTGACGGGCCAGAATGCCGAACACTTCGGCCAGGAAGCCGTAGGCGTGGAACATGTTGAGGCTGTGCAGGGTCACCAGCACCTGCTGGCGGCGCAGGGCGACGGCGCGAAACAGCGGGCTTGAATCTGTGCTGGCGCGGATCCAGGTACCACCGGCGGCGGGGTCCTTGGCGGAGCCGACAAACACCGGAATATTCTGGCGCACCGCCGGTTGCAATGTGGCGGGGTGGAGCACCTTGGCGCCGAAAGTGGCCATCTCGGCCGCTTCGACAAAGCTGATTTCCGGGATCGGGCAGGCGCGGGTGACGAGGCGCGGATCCGTGGTGTAGATGCCGGGCACATCGGTCCAAATCTCGATACTGGCGGCATCGAGCGCTTCGGCGAGCAGGGCTGCGCTGTAGTCAGAGCCGCCGCGACCCAGCGTGGTGGTGCGGCCATCGCCATCGGCGCCGATAAAGCCCTGGGTGATGATAAGGCTGTCGCCCAGCTGCGGGCCCAGCGTCTGCTGGCAGAGGGTACGGGTGGTGGCCAGATCGACGGTGGCCTTGCCAAAGCGGCTGTCGGTGCGCATCAGCTGGCGCACATCCTGCCAGTGGGCCTTGACGCCGCGCTGGCGCAGCAGCTCGGTAAAGAGGCGGGTAGACATCAGCTCGCCGCTGGCGATGAGGCGATCGGCCAGCTCCGCATCGGTATGCTGGTGAGCTTGTTGGGCCATGAGGCGAATTTCGTCCAGCTGGCCATGAATGAGGGCGCTCACATCAACGGGGTTGCCGAGATCGGTCAGAATAGCCTGCTGGATCCCGGCCAGTTTGGCCAACTGCTCGTCGCGGCCCGCTTCGTCCAGCTCCCCTTGTGCCAGGGCGACCAGCAGGTTGGTGACACCGGCGCTGGCGCTCAGTACCACCACGCGGGTAGCGGGATTGGCCAGCACGATGTCGGCGCAGTGATTCATGGCCGGGAAGTTGGCGACACTGGTTCCGCCAAACTTGGCGACATTGATCGGGCTCATTGCTTACTCCTGTCTTATTTTAAGATTCCGGTTCCATCGGGCAAAAAAGAGAGGAGGAGGCTGAAAATGGCAGGAATGAACGAAGCTATCCCGGCCAGAAGCACTCCACCTGCAGAGCCCATCCCGTACCGCCCCTGACAGGGCGCGGTGGGGGATGATCACTACCGATGACAACCCGGGGGATTCAGCCCCCGCAGCCGACGTTGAGGTCACCAGTCTCCTCACTCGTCTCGGCGCTGCTCCCCCTGACCCAAGTTCACCGGACGCTGGCGTCCTCCCTTGGGCTGCCTGGGCAGCGCTCCTCTTCTGGCTCCACCAGGGCGGTGGAGTGCATTTAGAAATACCCTGCGTTGGATTGCACTGTCAATCGAGTTTGTGAAAAAGTTCAAATTGTCAGCTAACTCAACGCAGGATCAATGACTTAGGCAATGCTCTTTGACAAAACCTTGGAACGGCGCTGCCAGTTGTAGAGACGCTGGCGCGCCACCGGCAGATCTTCCACTTCCAGCGGATCGAAGCCCCGCTCCCGGAACCAGTGGATGGAGCGGGTGGTGAGCACGAACAGGCGGCGAATGCCAAGCCGTTTGGCCCGCTCGGCCACCTTGGCCACCAGCTGATCCCCCCGGTTGGAGTTGCGATAGTCGGGGTGGATGGCGACGCAGGCCATCTCCGCCATCGCCTCTTCCATAAAGCAGTAGAGGGCCGCGCAGCCGATGATGAGACCATCGCGCTCGATGATGGTGAACTTGTCGATCTCCATCTCCAGCTGCTCGCGGGAGCGGCGCACCAGAATGCCTTCCTCCTCCAGCGGGCGGATCAGATCCAGAATGCCGCCGATATCCTCGATGGTAGCGGCGCGGGCCTGCTCGGCACTTTCCCGCACTATCTGGGTGCCGAGGCCGTCGCGACTGAACAGCTCCTGCAACATGGCGCCATCATCCTGATAGCTCACCAGATGGGAGCGGGGCACGCCGCCGCGGCAGGAGGCAATTGCCGCGCGCAGATAGCGGGCGGTGCCGGACATCTCTTCGCCCGCCTGCTCCAGCTCCACCAGCAGCTCTTCGGCCTGTTCGGGGAAGAGCTCGGAGATGGCTTCGCCGCGTCTGTCCATCACCCCCTGGGTGCTGCTAAAGCAGATGAGCTTGTCCGCCTTGAGGTCGACCGCCACCCGGCGGGCCACCTCTTCGGAGCTGAGGTTAAAGCTCTCGCCGGTGACCGAGCAGCCGATGGGGGAGATGAGCACCAGACTCTTCTGATCGAGCTGGCGGGTGATCCCCTCCACGTCGATGCGGCGCACCCGGCCGCTGTGGCAAAAGTCGATGCCATCATCCACCCCCAGCGGCTGGGCGGTGACGAAGTTGCCGCTCACCACACTGATCCGCGCCCCCTGCATGGGGGTGTTGGCGAGCCCCATGGAGAGCTGGGCGGTGATGTCGTATTGCAGGCCGCCACACACCTGCTTGATGATGGTGAAACTCTCGTCATCGGTGACCCGGATCCGCTTGTGATACTGGGCCTCGATACCGGCGCGGGCCAGTGCTTCATCGTTTTGCGGACGTGAACCAAACACCAGCACCAGGCGTATGCCCAGTGTCTGCAGCAGGGCGATATCGCTGACGATATTGGCGAAGTTGGGGTGGCAGATGGCTTCTCCCCCCATCATCAGCACAAAGGTGGCCCCCCGATGCACATTGACATAGGGGGTGGATTGCCGGAAGGCATTGACCAGACTGGGTTCGCGTTCACGCACTTGATATTTCTTCCATAAAAAAACAGCGATTGGCTCAATATATGAAAATTAATTCACAAATCAAGACTAAATATTGATTTTGGCTGTTTCTGGTCTACGAGGGGCGGGTTGGCCGTGCGGATCGGGAAAGGATGGTTGGAAGCGCAGATGGCCGTTGGGGCGAGCGGGGAAGGGCCCGCCGGTTGATCCGGCGCGATAAACTGCTATCTTCGATGCTCCTTTTCGTCAGCTGTGTGATTTCACAGGGTTTTATACAAGGACAGAATTCATGGAACAGATTATTTCACCGGCAGATGCCCTGCCGGGACGACGCGAAGCGATGGTGATTGGTCAGCAGCATGCGGTGAATGGCAACCCGACCCAGGGTCCCTGGCCCGAGAACATGGAGATCGCCTGGTTTGGTATGGGCTGTTTCTGGGGCGTTGAGCGCCTGTTCTGGCAGCAGCCGGGCGTCTACTCTACCGCGGCCGGTTATCAGGGCGGCGTCACCCAGAATCCCACCTACAAAGAGGTGTGCAGCGGCCTGACCGGTCATGCCGAGACGGTGCAGGTGGTGTTTGATCCGGCGGTGATCAGCTACGGCGATCTGCTCAGACTGTTCTGGGAGCAGCACGATCCGGCGCAGGGGATGCGTCAGGGCGGGGACATTGGCACCCAGTATCGCTCGGTGATCTTCTATGGCGACGAGAGCCAGCAGATCATTGCCCAGCAGAGCATGGCGGCCTATCAGCAGGCGATGGCGGCAAGCGGCGACAGTCGTGCCATTACCACCCGCATTCTGCCGCTGGCACCCTTCTATTACGCCGAGGATTACCATCAGCAATATCTGGAGAAAAATCCGGATGGTTACTGCGGATTGGGTGGCATTGGAGTCTGTTTGCCGCCAAGCCTGAACCGCTGAACAGGTTTGTAGTCGATTTCTTAATAAAAGTGAAAATAAATGGTCGGAGGAGGGAACTTATTGCGGCCAGTCGGGACTAACTAGGTAGCGTCCAGGGATCGGATGCAAAGTCCAGACACATTTCTTGCCTTGATAACCGCCTGATGAATGAACGCACTGGCGGGTTGAAAATGATAGCAAGCAGGGCTGCCCACCAAGGCGGCCCTTTTCCTTATCTGCTGCTTTGAAATCTTGCGTTGGGCGGGAAAACCGGACGGCAGATCAGCCGATGGCGCTGTCGAACAGGTTCTTGATGAGATCGATAAACTCGATGAGGAAGGTTTTCTGTTCCGGGGTCGGGGCGCGCAGCCAGACGGCAGAGAGCACCTCTTCCAGATCGGCGACCACGGCGTCGGCCTCCTGCATGATGGCGAAACGCACCTTGGGATCGAGCTGGGGGTTTTGCTCGCAAATGGCCATCAGGTTGCTGGCAACACGGCCACTGACCAGATCTTCGATGGTCTCTTCACCATCGTTCTGTTGCTGGGATTCAAACAATCCCAAACTCTCCACCAGATACTCGATCAGCGAGATATAGCCTTCACTTTCTACCACCATGGTTGCTGCCTCAATACAGTAACAATACGAAAATTAAGCGTATTTTAGTGGCTTGCCCTAGCTTGGCAAGCAGCAGTGCAGGCGATGGCGAGTAAAACTGACTCCGCCCCGCTCCACGCACTCCAGCCCGGTCAACGTAAAGCCATGTCGTAAAAATAGCTCATAACTGAAGGCGCTGGCCTCGGTGGTGATGAGGGTTATACCGAGCCCTCGGGCCCCCGCGAGCGCCGTGGTGAGTAGCAGATTGCCCAGTCCCTGGCGCTGATGGTCGGCGCTCACATAGAGCAGGCTGAGGTGGCCATCGGGGCTCAGGGTGACAAACCCGAGGGGCACATTTGCCTGCTCCGCCACCCAGCCGTGGTGCTCGCGCAGCTGGCTGACAAAGCCCGGATGTTGTGAACCGAGGGCCCACTGCTCCACCTGTTCGGCGCTGTAGTGCTCGGGGCCGCTGCGTCGCACCGCCTGCTCAAACAGGGCTACGAGGGCGGGGATATGTGCCTCGCCAAGGGGGACAATACAAAGTGCTGGATTAAGTGCTGGGGTCATAAGGTTGGGTCGTCAGTGGGGGAGAGGGGGCGCGGCGCCTGTGGCCGTTTGGCTTTGGGCAGACCCGCGACAACCCGCTCATAGGAGTGGTGCACCCAGCCCTGCCACAGATCATCCGGCAAGGTGCTGTTCAGGGTCACTGTGTTCCAGTGTTGCTTGTTCATATGCCAGCCCGGTTTGACCTCGGGGTGGATCTCGCGCAGCAGCAACGCCAGCTCAGGCTCGCACTTGAGGTTGATGGTAAGCGGCTCGGCCTGCCAATCCACAAGCGCAAACATCTTACCCGCGATGCGGTAGACCAGGATCTCCGGGCCAAACGGGGTATCTTCGGTGGCGCCCGGCAGGGTCAGCAGAAAGTGGCGCAAACGGGTCAAATCCATGGAAAGTTCTCGCGCAAGGGGTGATCCGGGTCATGTCAGGCGCATATCTATCGGCGGGGCTGTTCTGTTAATATGCGCGCAGCCGAGTATACCCCCCATCACCAAGGGAGCCTATTGGATGTTGTATCACAAGACTTTCGAACTGGGTCCCGAGCGGGATTGGGTGGTGTTTGTCCACGGCGCCGGTGGCAGCTCCTCCATCTGGTTCAAGCAGCTGCGCGCCTATCGCGAGCACTTCAACGTGCTGCTGCTGGACTTGCGCGGCCACGGCCAGTCCCACCAGCTGCAACAGGTGGTCAAGGGACACTACAGCTTTCGGGAAGTGACCGAAGATATCGTTCGGCTGCTCGATCATCTCGATATCCGCCGCGCCCACTTTGTCGGCATCTCCCTTGGCACCATCCTTATTCGCCATCTGGCCGAGCTCTGCCCGGAGCGGGTGAAAAGCATGGTACTGGGGGGCGCTATCTTGCGGCTCGATATCCGCTCGCGGGTGCTGGTGCAACTGGGCCGACTCGGCCAGCACTTCCTGCCCTATATGTGGCTCTACCGGCTGTTTGCCTTCATCATCATGCCGCGCCAGCACCATCAGGAGTCACGCAACCTCTTTGTGCGCGAGGCCCGCAAGCTCTGCCAGAAAGAGTTCAAACGCTGGTTCCGCCTCGCCACCGAGGTCAACCCGCTGATGCGCTACTTTCGTGAACGCTCCCTGCCCATTCCCACCCTCTATGTGATGGGGGAGGAGGATCATATGTTTCTGGCACCGGTGCGCGAACAGGTAGCCCGCGATGCCAGCTCCTCATTAGCGGTGATCGAACAGTGCGGCCATGTCTGCAATGTGGAGCAGCCGGAGCAGTTTAATCGCCGTACCTTGGCGTTTATTCAATCGCTGGGAGGGGGGAGGAAATAATCCTTTGCCTCAATCCCGACTCAAACAAAGCGGGGGCATATATCTGGGCCAGCGCATATCCAGTTTGTTCAGCGATGTCACAGGAATAGCCGTACCTGCGAATGGGGCTAAACCAGCACGCTGGCGTTCCCTATCACTTAATGTTTTTATAGTGTTCAATTACTTTTGCTATAGGGTCTAGAAGCACTTTTAATCCAGTGAAATCAATGCTTTTCTTTTTCTCCTTTACAATGTGAGTAGCAAAAGCATCCTTGCTAAGGTCATTTTTTGTATCTCTTTTTTCAACAGTATTAAAGAATTTTCCATTTGAATGTTTCATCAGCCTTGTTTTGTCATCGAAGAAGTACTCTATATCCGTTTCCTCACCAGAATTTCCTAAAGGTGTAAATATTACATATAGATTATCCATAACATGTATAAATTCTGATTTTCGTATGTCATCCTTCTTATCCAAATGTGACGGGATTAATGTGATCATTTTTTGAAATTTATTCCCCTGCAATAAACTGACTATATTACTTGGTCCGGTATCATTATCTAGGAAAATAATCACAGGGTTTTTGGGCTTTAAGTTTTTATACGGAGCCATATTTTTATGGAAGTTTTCAATGAATCCTTTTAGATAGTCTGTGCCACCAAAAAGCTCCAATAAAAATCTAGTTCTCTTGGTATACTCAACAAAACGTATCAATAATTCGTATTTACCATCAGTCTTTATAGCTAAAGATGGATAATGTGCCATGAGTTCACTTATAGCTGACTTTAAATAAATGTTATCAGTTTTACCCTCACATAGAATTGTTGGTTTCTCGTTGCCGTAAAATAATCTATAGTATAGAAATTGGCTGAATGTTTTTTCTCTTCCAGAAAGTAAAATATTTGTGCTTTTGCCTATAGTCTTCAAACTATATTCTGGTGATAATGGTGCTTTTTGTCTTAAACGATTATAATGATCTACGTGGTCAATGAAATTTAGCTGGCCCTCTAATTCATCTAGATTACCTATAACAGATACACCATCTTCAATGGTAGTAAAAGTGCCAGTTTTGAATAGTGCATTGCATTTAGCTCTTGCTAAACGCCAATACTCTTTTTTTGTATTAGGTTTTTTGTTAACGACAAGTCCCGTTACATCTTGTCGAGAATTCTTATACTGAATCCTAGTTTTACCGTTATTAACAGAGAACCCAGAGCGTTTTATTTCATAAAGTAACTCGTTACCTAAAGTGTAATAACCCTCATTTTGCTCTGCAATTTTCTTAGGGAATTCAGATTTTCTAGTGGAAAAAGTTATATCATCGGCATATCTTGTGTATGTGCATTTATATTTTTTTGCTAAAGATGATAAATTAATATCCAAGCTGTGACATATTAGGTTTGATATAACAGGGGAGCAGGGACTCCCTTGAGGGAGTTTATTATCATAGCAAGCTATTTGAGCTATTACTGTTGCAATATGAGGATCCAGTTTGAAATCATTATTCTTTATAAAATAGCCTCTAACCCTACCGAAATTAAATCTATCAAAAAAGTTCTCTATATCAATGTTTAGAATGTTTTTCTTTCCTATGTGCATCATTGCATTGGTAATAATGGAGCGATTTCTTGAAAAGCCATGTGATAAAGAAGGTTGTTTAGATTTTGAAGAGGGAATTTTAATTTTCAAAACTTTTGCTGTGTAGTCAATATCACCATTCTCTCTGACTTTTGGTGCGGCTAGTTGGGATGTTGGATATTTTATTTTGTTAATTTCATCGATGCAATCTAAGAGTAAATTGGACAATTTCCTTTGTAGGCTTTTCAATTCTTCAGATGGAGCGTTAATCACTCTTTTACCGCCAGATTTTTTATCTATGGTAAATTGATGATATTGGTTTTCAGGCCGCACAATGTATAAGGTTCTAGTTAAGAATGCAGCATCCACACCTAACAATTTAGCTAATTCTGGCTTGGAGGATATAGACTTCAAGGACTGGAGTTTTGACATATATATACCCGTATATGAGGAGGCTTATGGGCACTCTTACGCACTATATGCTCAGCATGCACATCGACACACTATAATAGGGCAATCCAAGTGGACAATTTTTTCACTGCTCGCGAAGCGCGAGCTAATAATCTGCCCATAAGCCGATGTTTAGGTTAAATTAAATAAAAAGAGAGTTCAACAACAATAATGTGACAGTCATAACAGTATCGTCAATGTTTACCTTCCCAAAAGATGGGAAAGCTCGAAGCCTCTGGTGATTTTACTGTTATATTGACGAGTGTTTATTTCCACGACAGTAAAAGTTATGGATAGGTAAATTCACTCAATACCCCGTCATTTCCAGATAGCCGACCCCCTTGGCATCCCCCGAGACAGAGACAGCTCCCTCCCAGTAGTCAAAGCGACCTGTCATGGCCTGATTGGGCTGACGTGCTTTGATGGTGAGGCTCATTCCGGCGGCGTTTAGCTGCCACTCAACGGGGTACGCTTGCCCCTTGGGGCCGCGCCAGGTGTTGCCCGGCGTAAGGCGAATCGCGTCGGGGGCGAGCACCCGGCTGCTGCCATCCCGCTCAATCAAGATGCCGTAGCGATTCTCGGGCTCTGCGCGGCCCGTCTTGGTGCGTAGGCGAAACAGCATCAGCTCGCGGCCATCGGCCAGTTGCAGCGAAAACCAGTCCCAGCCCGATTGCCACTCGGCCAATACCGAGCTGCTCCACTCGTGATCAAACCAGCCTTGTCCGGTGACGGTGCGGGTCTCGCCATCGCGAGTCAGGGTGCCGCGAAGAGTGAGGCGCGGGTAGGAGTAGTAAAAGGAGGCGTTGCCCGGGCTCTTCTCGCTGTAACCGGCCTTGCCTTGCAGCACCAGCGGCTTGGCGGCAGTGACGGTGAGGTTCAGCTCGCCAATCTTGCTCTGCACCTTGAGGGTGGCGGGGAACAGCGCTGCCCCTTGCGAGGCAAGCCGCCACTCCCTGAGCCAATATTGGCCGCCGCTGGCTCCCGCCAGCCCCGGCCCCTGCCGACTGGCCCGCTCATCTTGCTGGTGGCTGCCACGGTCGAGATCCGTGATGGCAAACTGGGCCAGCCAGAGCTGGGGGGTGAGCCAGGGGTTGCTGGTGCGGAGTTCTTGTTCGATCCCTTGGCGAAACAGGGTCCACTGCATGCCATATTCGCGCCCCTGTTCATCCTTGAGGTTGCCGGTGAGATACCACCACTCGGAGCGGTAATCGGGGTGGGCAGCGTGATCCTCCGGCAGCTGGATGGTTTGCCCCGGCAGCACCTTTTTAAAGCTGTCGTTGCCGCCGCCGAGCAGGGCGCCCAGATCGCTGGCAGCGATAGCCCCGCTATAGAGCGTCCAGAGCATACCCAGCGCCAGCGGCGACCCTTTGATCTGTTTCATACCACTCTCCTTGCCGCATACCAGGATGCCAATGCGCCACAGACCGGCGCCAGCAACAGGGCCGTGACCGCATGAAGGGGGGCGGCCTCGAAGGCGAGGCGCCAGCCAAAGGCGCGGGGATTGACCACCTCGATCAGCACCCAGGCGAGGCCATACCCCACCGGCAGTGCCAGCAGGGCGGTGAGCAGCCCCAATCCCGCCCCTTGCCACACCAGCAGCTGGCGGCAGTGGCGGGGGCTCAAGCCCAGACTTTGCAAGGTCTGCAGCTCGCCACGGCGCGCCAGCCCCAGCACCATAAAAGCCGAGCCAATCCCGACAAAGGCGATGCCGAGGATCAGCAGTTTCAATAGCTCGGTCACCACAAAAGTCTGGTCAAACACCTTGAGCGCCGCGCTGTGGATGGCGGGGGCGGAGAGCAGATTGAGCTGCTCGCCAAAGCGCTCGCGCAGACGGTCGGCCAGCTGTTCGGGGTCGTTGCTAAAGAGGGCGAGGGATTGCACCGCCCCCGCCTCGAAGGCGTGCAGGATCTGTCCCTTGTCGCTGCCGTAATCCTGATAGACACCGGTGACGGTGAACTGCCTTGGCCCCTGCTCGCCGCTGATCGCCAATGTCTGGCCCACCTTGACCCCGAGGCGCACCGTCAGGGGTTCGCTCACCAGCACCTCGTCAGGATGGGTCGGCCAGCGTCCGGCCAGCAGCGGATAGGCCGCTTTAAGCTGGGGGATAAAATCCATCTGCGCCCACTCGATGGGCTGCCCCTGCCAGCGGGCAGGGTGCACCGAGCGGCGCGAGGCGGCGATTACCAGCGGATTGGCGAGCAGGCTCTTAAGGGTTGTGTCGCTCAAGGTGCCCTTGTTGCCCGCCACCCCCTTGGGGGCGGTGACATAGAGATCGGCAGCCAGACGCTGGCCGAGCCAGATCTCCACGCTGGAGCGAAAACTCGACACCATGACCCCGATGCCGATGGCCGCCGCGATGGCGAGCTGCAACGCCATCACCGCGATGGCGGTGCGGTCGAGATGATAGAGGGTCTCGGCCACCCCGAGCCGGGCTGTGAGGGGGCCGCCCGCGCGCTGTCGCAGCCAGCCAAGCAGGCCGCGCAGGGCATCGGGCAGCCAGAGTGCCATGGCCAGCAGCCAGCCGCCGGCGATAAAGAGGGCGCCGGTCAGACCTGTTTGCGGCAACCACAGGCACAGAGCGCACAGCAGCAAGATGGCGATGGCCAGCACGCGCCGTCGCCACGGGTGAGCGGGGGGACGGCTGTTTCCGGCTCGCAGTTCGAGGGGGGATTGGCGCAGCAGCTGCCACCAGCCGGGCAGGTTGGCGGCCAGCGTGCCGAACAGCCCGATCAACAGCGCCTTGAGCAGGCTCACAGGGGAGAGGCGCAGCAGATCGATGGGGTTGGGCCCATAGAGATCGGCCAGCGCCTGGGTCAGTTGCCCCATCAGGGCCAGCGCCAACAGGCTGCCGAGCAGCACCCCGAGCAAGGTGCCGAGGGTGGCGAGAATAAGCAGCTCCAGAATGAGCCAGCGAAGCACCCGACTCGGCCCCATCCCCAGAATGATCAACTGGGCCAGCTGGGGACGGCGTACGTTCTGCACAAATCGCTGGGCGTTGAACACCAGAAACAGTCCCACCGCCATGGCGAGCAATGAGAGCGCCGTCAGATTGAGGGCCAGCGCATCGCCAAGCTGGCTGGCATCGAGCGCCGGGCTAATGGGCTCAAGCCACAAGGGCTGGTTTGGGTAATCGGTTTGCAGGGTGGCCTGCAGGGTGCGAGCCTCGGCGTCGCTTAGCTTGAAGACGATGCGATCGAGCCGACCCGCTTTGCCCAGAAGCGGTTGGGCGAGGCCGATGTCGGTTATCAGCAGCCGCTCCATGGGCACGGCGCCCGGTTCAAACGTGCCTACCAGCGTCAGCGTCAGCGTCAGGGTCAGGGGGCGGGCGCTGGCGCCATCGCTGCCGCCCAATACAAAGCGGCGGCTCTGGCCCGCTTGCCAGCCAAGGCGAGCTGCTTCGGGGGCCGCCAGCCAGATGCTGTCGGCGCGGTTGAGGGAAAAGGCGGGCTCGCTTGCGGGTTGGGCGCCAAACAGCTGGCGCAGGGGGCCGGGGTTGAAGAGATCCATTCCCAGCAGTTGAAAGCTGCGCCCCTCTTCATCCTTGAGCCAGCCATGGAGCTGGGGCATGGCATCGAGGGCGGGCTGGCTGGTCACCAGCTGCACGTAAAGCTGCTCATCCAGCCCGCCAGCGGGGGCCAGCCGGTAGTTGGCTTCTCCTGCTAGCTGGCTGCGGGCGGCGACGAAATTGGTGCGGGCACTGTGATTGAGCAGCTCGATGGCCACCACCAGCGACACTCCCAATACCAGCCCGGCCAGACTCATCAGCAGCAACCAGGGGTGACTGCGATAGAGGCGCAGCAGCGCTTTGAGTGGCAGCATCAGCGTGCCTCCGACAGACGCAGTCGCCGTTTAGTCATGGCGGGGCCCCTTGAGCTCGATAAGTTGACCCCCTTCAAGGCGCAGCACCCTGTCGGCCAGCGCGGCATAGGCGGGGTTGTGGCTCACCAGCAGCAAGCCTGCGCCTGTGCCCCGCACTGCCGCCACCATCAGCGCCATCACCTGTTCGGCATTGTGCTCATCGAGGCTGCCGGTGGGCTCGTCAGCGAGCAGCCACTGGGGCTGATGGATGAGGGCGCGGGCCAGCGCTACCCGCTGACGCTGACCGCCGGAGAGCTGCTCCGGCCAGGCATGGCGCTTGTGGCTCATATCGAGCCGGTGCAGCAACTGGTCAATCCTTGTCTCATCCGGTGGCAGAGCGTTGATGGCGAGCGGCAGGGCCAGATTCTCGGCCACGTTCAGGGTCGGCAGCAGGTTGAAATCCTGATAGACGATACCGAAATGGCGACCCCGCAGGCGCGCCCGCTCGTCGGGGGATCGGGTGTCGATCCGGGTCTCCCCCAGCCAGATCTCCCCTTCATCCGGTGCAATCAGTCCGGCGATCAGATTGAGCAGGGTCGACTTGCCACAGCCGCTTTGGCCCAGCAGCAGGGTGATCTCGCCTGCGGGGAGGGCGAGATCGAGATGGTGGAACAGCGGCAGTCGCTCACTGCCGTTATCGAAGCTCTTGCAGAGGTTGCGCAGGGTCAGCATGGGATAACCGTTTGATGGTCAATGGCTTTCATCATGCTTGGTACGCTAGCACGGCCAGCATTGATCAACACCCCTTACGGTTGATCAAGAGTGCCAGTTAGTGATCAAGGCGGCAAAAGAGCAGTGGATCCTCGCTGGATCCCGCTTGCCCGAGGTGGTTAGAATAGGGGCTTCCATGGGTCACAGGATGAGCAAGGATGTTACACAAGCAAGTCAGTTTTATCATCGATAGCAAGGGCAACAAGCAGGCTGCCGTCGTCCCCATCGAGATCTACAACGAGCTGATGACCCTGCAAAAGGCACTCTCCGACAACCGGCCGGGGGAGCGCGAGCTCTACCACTTCAACGGCAAGGGGGCCGAGGCCCACGGTTATCCGGTGGGCAAGCGGCAAAATCCCGGCTTTATGGTGCTGGCCGGTTCCACCGCCAATGGCGAGGATGCCGCCTCCCTGCGTGAAGCGGTGATCGAGCTGCGTCACGAACTGCTGGAGAAGGGGGTCATAGTGCCCCGCAGTCAGGGCGGCTTTGTCTTTACCGCCGATCAGCTGTTCAACAGCCCGAGTCTGGCCGCCAGTCTGGTGGCGGGCAATAACCGCAGCGGTCTGGATGCCTGGCAAAACAGCGCAGGCTATACCCTCAAGCAGTCGGGTTTCGGCAAGAAATAATCCCGCGTTTCGACAGCAAACCAATTAAGCGTTAATTGACCTGGATGAATTTTTCTTTTCATCCAGGTGCTAGCATCATTGCCAGACGGTTCTAAAAGGAAGAGACCATGTCTGCGCTCACCCCAGTTATTTTGCTGCTGTCCCTGTTTATCCCTCCCGCCCATGCCAGTAGTGGCCCTGTTTTGTTGACATCCTCCTCAATCGGACTTTTTTGTGTCGGATTGTTTGTGTTGGCCTACGCCCTGGTGATGGCTGAAGAGTATCTGCAACTGCGCAAGTCCAAACCCGTGCTGGTGGCCGCCGGGGTGATCTGGATCCTGATCGGTATCGCTTATGCACAGCAGGGGATGAGCCCTGTCGCCGAGCAGGCATTTCGCCATACCCTGCTGGAATATGCCGAGCTGATGCTGTTCCTGCTGGTGGCGATGACCTATATCAACGCCATGGAGGATCGGCGGTTGTTCGATGCCCTGCGCGCCTGGCTGGTGCGATCCGGCTTTCACCTTCGCACCCAGTTCTGGTTGACCGGAGGACTTGCTTTTTGTATTTCGCCGGTGGCAGACAACCTGACCACTGCGCTCTTGATGTGCGCCGTGGTGTTGAAGGTGGCCAACGGTGATCGACGTTTTGTCAATCTTGCCTGCATCAACATAGTGATCGCCGCCAACGCCGGAGGGGCGTTCAGTCCCTTTGGCGATATCACCACCCTGATGGTGTGGCAGGCGGGCAAGGTGCAATTTGGCCAGTTCTTCACCCTGCTTATTCCCTCTCTGCTCAATTTTCTGGTCCCGGCCATCCTGATGAGCCTGATGGTGCCGCGCCATGTGCCGGAGGCTGATAACGAGGTGGTCGATCTCAAGCGGGGAGCCCGCCGCATCGTCGCACTGTTCTTGCTGACCATCATCACGGCAGTGCTATGCCACAGTTTCCTCCATCTGCCGCCCGTACTGGGCATGATGCTGGGGCTCGGTTATCTGCAGTTTTTCGGCTTCTATTTGCGCAAGTCGCTGCCGCGATCTCTTGCCCGCAAGCGTGCGCTCTATGAACGCAATGGTGATGAGGTACGGTTGCGCAGTCTGGGTTCTGTGGTGCCATTTGACGTGTTCAACAAGGTGGCCAAGGCGGAGTGGGATACCCTGCTGTTCTTCTACGGGGTGGTGATGTGTGTCGGTGGGCTGGGCTTTATGGGGTATCTGGAGCTGGTGTCACACTGGCTGTATGACGCAGGGGATCCCACCATGGCCAACATCTTTATCGGGGTCTTGTCCTCCGTCATCGACAACATTCCCGTGATGTTTGCCGTGCTCTCGATGAACCCGGATATGGCGCTGGGGCAGTGGCTGCTGGTGACCCTGACCGCCGGGGTGGGCGGCAGCCTGCTCTCTATCGGCTCTGCGGCCGGGGTGGCCCTGATGGGACAGGCCCACGGCATGTATACCTTCTTTGGCCACCTGAAGTGGCTGCCGGCTATCTTGCTCGGCTATCTGGTGAGCATAGGGGCGCACCTTTGGCTCAACAGTGCCCAGTTCTGAACGTCTGGCCGCCAGTACGAAAAGAGGCTTCCGTTGACGGAAGCCTCTTTCGTTTTTCTGACCGGGGGAGGGGGATCAATCGCCTCGTTTGCCGGTCAGCAGCCAGTAACTCAGGGTGGAACCCACGCCGCAGCAGGCGATGGCAATGGCCATGGGCAGCGGCGAGTGGGGCGGATTGAGGTTGACCAGAATGCCGACCAGGGCGCCGATGCCAAAGCGCAGGGTGCCCGCCAGTGCCGATGCGGTGCCCGCAGATTGCGGGAAGTGGCCCATCAGGCCGGTCATGGCGTTGGCGCCCACCAGACTGATATGGCCGACAAACAGCACCACCGGAATGACGATGCCCCACAGGCCGCCGGTCTGGCTCCAGGCGTTGTAGACCAGCAGGGCGCCCGCGCAGGGCAGCACCAGCAGGCCGTATTGCAGCATCCGCTCGGCACCCACCCCTTTCACCAGTCGGCTGTTGACGAAGGTGACCACCATCATCAGCAGAATATTGAGGCCAAACAACCAGCCGTAGTGCTCGGTCGGCACCTTGAAGTACTCGATATAGACGTAAGGGGAGCCGCTTAAGAAGGCGAACATGCCGGAGCTGGAGAGGGAGCCACACAGCACATAGCCCATGGCGCCGCGATGGGAGAGCACCCCCCAGTAGTTCTTGAGGATCTGGCCCAGATTAAGGGGTTGGCGGTGCTCCGGTTTCAGGGTCTCCTGAATTTTCCACTGCATCACCAGACAGATCAGCAGGCTGATCCCCACCAGCAGCCAGAAGATCACCCGCCAGTCGGCGTGGGCACTGATATAGCCGCCCACCACAGGCGCCACCAGCGGCGCCAGCGTCATCACCAGAATGACGAACGACATGGCGCGAGAAAACGCATCCTTCTCGAACAGATCGCGCAGCAGGGCATTGACCACTACCGACCCCGCGGCGCCGCCCGCCGCCTGCAGCATCCGATAGGCCAGCAATTCGGGCAGGGAGTCCGCCATGGCGCAGCCCACCGAGGCGATGGCAAACATCACCAGCCCCGCCAGGATCACTGGCTTGCGGCCATAGCTGTCGGCCAGCGGGCCGTAGAATAGCTGGCCGATGGCAAAGCCGCCCAGAAAGGCGCTGATGGTGAGCTGGGCACCGTCGATGCTGGTGGCCAGATCCCGGGCGATGGCCGGAATGGCGGGCAGATACATATCCACCGCCAGCGGGGTCAGACCCGCCAGAGCGCCGAGCAGGATAAACAGAAAACGGGGGGAGAGGGCGGCAGCCTGAGCTGTTGGCGATTGGGGCATAGGGTATCCGCTGGTGAACCTTGGTTGAAAAAGGGAGAAGGGTGAGTCTATCAGGTTTGCCCCCGCTCGGCATGACGTTCCTGCCCCCTCAAAAGGGGGAGGTGCCCGGCGGCTCAGCCACCTTGGGGAGCTCGCTTGCGGTCATGGGGGCGCGCTGCGCGGATCACTCCCCCCAGCCAGAGCAGCCAGGCCAGCAACGAGATGGCGTAACCGAGCCGCTCCGGCCAGCGGGCGGTGAGGGTAAAGGTGAGGCTGTGTTGTCCGGCGGGCACCCAGACTTGCACCAGGCCGTTGCGGGTGCTGCTGACGCTAAGGGGCAGATGCTGGTCGAGCCTTGCCTGCCAGCCCGGGTAATCAAACTGGTGCAGGATCAGTTTGGCGGGCGCCGGGGCATCCACTGTCAATTCGATATGACGAGGCTGCCAGCGCTGGATCTGCCAGTTTACCCCCTGATGGTCGCTGGTGATGGCGGGCTGGAATTCCTCTTTCCAGGCCAGCAGGGTGGGGGCAAACATGCCGCGTGGCACCTGCTTTGGTCGGTATTCGCGGGCGCTGCGCTTGCTGTCGAACTCCCCGTCGAGCTGACTCTTTACGGGAGCCTGGGTGAGCGGCGCCTCGCGTACATAGAGTCCCTGCGAGAGCAGGGTGAGGGCAAGCAGTAACCACCAGACCCACTGCCACGGGCGATAGGTGGGGGTACCCAGCGCCACCACGGCGACGGTAGCGATGACCAGCAGCAGATTGAGGCGCCAGGGAAATTGCACCAGTTGCAACGGAGTGAGCAGGCGCCACAGAGGCTCGCTTGGTGGCAGCATCATCAGAAAGCTCAGGGTGCCAATGACCCCCCAGAGCAGCAACTCGGGATGGCGCGGCTCGCGGGCAGCCGCCCAAGCTACCAGCAGCAGAGCCAGGGTGAGCAGCGTCAGCCAGGCGAGATGGCCGCGAAAGCGCCAGTCATCACGGCTTTGGGGCAAACGATCGAGAAAGTTGCGCTGAAACTCGAACATGCCGGTGCGCATCTGCTCCATGGAGATCCCCCCCTGATCGAGCAGAGCGGGCAGCAGCAACAGGCTGGCCATCGCCAACCCCCAGAGCTGGCCCAGCAGGGTGCCAATGAACGGGGAGGCGGTGACAGGGACACTGACAAGCGCTGTGCTCCCCTTGTAGCGCCAGACCAGCAGCAGGCTGCGCAGGGTGAGCAAGCCCAGAATGAGCAGGGTGCTTGGTAGATGGGAAAGCGTCAGCATGGAGACGGCCAGTGCGAGCAGCAGTAGCGCAAAGGGGGCGCCGCGGCAGAGGCGATCCTGAGCCAGCAGTGCCAGCGGCGCCCAAACGAAGGCCCAGCTCTCCGCCAGGGCAAAGCGGGCGTAGATATCGATGGCCAGATGATAGGGCAGCGCCATATAGAGCAGACTGGCCGCCAGCGCCCGTCCGTGGCCGGCAAAGGGGCGCAACCAGAGATAGGCAAACAGGCCGGAGAGCCAGAGTGCCACGCTGCTGCTCCAGAGCAGCGGCGTCATCGCCTCGTGGGCCAGTGGGGTGGGGCCGGCGAACAGGGCGCTCACATAGTAGAGCAGGGGGGGATAGAAGAAAAAGACCGGGCTGCCAAAGGCGCCGTTCATCTCCATCAACCAGCGCGGATAGAGCTCACCTTGCCACAGTTGCACGGCAAAGAAGTGACCGGAGAGCAGGTGGTGAAACAGATCATGGCCCTGACTGCCGCCACGCAGCCAGAATGGTAGCAACAGGAGGGCACAGGCCCCGGTCAGCACCGACAAAACCCACAGCCACTCTCTGGTTACACGCATAAGGAGACTCGTCTGTTATGGATGCGCTGTGAGTGTACCCGAGTTGTTCCCCTCTTTTTTAGTTGCCTTGGCGGATTTTTGTGCTCTTTATGTGTTTCTTGTCACTTTCCCCATGGGTTGTCTGCCGCGAGGGAATGGCGAGCCAGAGTCCGGGCTCGGCGGCAAAGCGTGGGGCAAACCAGTGCTGGCGCACCGCGCTGGGCATTTCGTTCGCGGCGATGGGGCGGCGACTGAGGCGGCAGGCTCCTTGAGAGAGCGCCAGCGCCGCATCCCCCTTGTACCAGCCGTCCGTTACCGGCAGTGCCGTGGTCTCCCGCAGCAATCTTACCCCCCACTGGGTCACCAGCGCCGGGCACGCTGTTTCTGCCAGTCTTGCCGCCTGCACCATGGCGGGCGGACGGGGCAGGGTGAAGGTCGCGCCGAGCAGCAGCAATCCGGCCACCGCGACCAGCCCCTCGCCACGGCGCGGCAGCAAGCCTGCCAGCAGCACGATACCGAGCAGGGTGATGGGGGCCAGATGGCGAGGATTGTCGGGATTCTGGCCAAACAGGGTCCAGAGCAGCAGGACGAGCCAGTAGAGCGTCCAGAGCGGAGAGAGGGTCGCATTGTGATCCTTTGACCGTTGCCAGAGTGGCAGTATCAGCAAGGCCCCCATCAACAGGGGCCAGACCGGGGTCAGCTGATCGTTGAAGGTGCGCGCCCAGCTCAACAGCCGATCACCGTGGGCCGCCGCCGTGTTGCCCCACAGGGTAAAGTGGCCATCGGTAAAGCGCCGCCCCTCGCTGAAGTAGGCCCAGCCATCGGCCTGCCAGACAAAGAGCAGGCTGATAAGCCCCACCAGCACGATGGGGAGAACAAACCTGACGCGCGTGCCCTGCTGCGCCAGCCCGAGCCACAGGGGCAGCAGCGCCAGCACAAAATAGGAGGGGCGCAGTGCCAGCATAAGTCCCAGTAACAGACCCGCCAGCGTAATTCTGCGCTGCTGCAAAGCCAAGAGCGCGCCCAGCCAGGCGGCCAGCGCCGGCCCGTCCGAAAGGCCGGAGAGGGCGAGCGTCGGGGTGAGCGGCAGGGCCAGCACCAGCAACCAAACCGGCGCCAGCAGGCTTGGCCGTTGCCACAGCCTGACCGCCAGCAAGGCGGCGAGCGGCGCCAGCAAACCGCTGCCCAAGAGGCTTGCCCACTGCACCGCGCGGGCCGGATCGTCCACCGCCAGATTGATCAGCCGCGCCAGCCAGATAAAGGCGGGGTAGCCCGGAAAGTGGGGTGAGAACTCCAGCACGCTAAAGCGCGTCACCCCGTGGGCGAAATTGAGGACATCGTCGGAATCGAGCGCCACCGGGAAGGCCAGCAGCCAGCAAAGCCAAGCCAGTTGCAGCAGGATCAGCAAGTAGGGTCGATTAGCGAAGCGTAATCGGCCGTGGTGACGCCCCCCTTCTCCCCTTGCGGGAGAGGGGCCGGGGATGAGGGGGGCCGTCGGCATCAATGAGAGGTCATCAAAGCGGCGCCAGCACGGCCATCAGCGCTTTTTCTGCATCGCTAAAGGCGGCGGGGTCGGCGGGCTTGGCGCCCACCCCGAATACCCCCGGGTTACCGATGGCATCGAGCACCCTGGCCAGCGCCTGCTCGGCCGCCTTGCGATCCCCTTCGCTGAGGGAGGGGAGGATCAAGTCGAGGAAGCGCTTGCTCTTGACCACCAGCACCTTGGCGGTCTGGTAGTCGCCAAGATTCTGGCTGGCCCCTTCGAGGCGGCGCTCGATCTCCGCCTTGTAGGCGCGATTGAGCAGGGCGGCGGTAGCTGCGGCATCTTGGGCCTTGATGGCTGCGGCCAGTGGCGCTTGCAGCTCCACCTTGTGGTGCTGTTCCAGATAGATCAGCTCCTCGGCAATTTCGCTCAAGGTGGCGCTGGCATCCTTGCCGTCAGTGGCGGCGCCCAGCAGCGCTTCGCGGGCGTCGATCAGTGGCTCCTTGCCAGCGGCGGCGTAGGAGTAAGCCTGCGCCTGCCCGCTCAGGGCCAGCAGCAGGGTGAGGGCGAGTAAACCCGGGCGGATGGTCATCCTGTTCTCCTTACTTATGCCAATGGCGCGGCACTCAGGCCACGCTCTGGGTTTCAATCACGGTATTTTCGTTGCGATGGTTGAAGATGGCGTGACGTCTGTCCACCCCGTCGATCACCATGTCAGCGGCCATCATGCCCATCTCCATGGCGGTGTCGGTGAAGATGTAGCGGAATGTCCCCTGACGGCCGGTCATGATGAGGTTTGTGATGGGCATCAGCGCCTTGATGGCTTCGTTACGACGGGCCTGATAGCCGAGATCCATCAGCGGATAGGCGTATTCGCTACGCGCTTCAAAAGTTTCATCGCCAAGCTTGGCGGTATCGACACCGAGGCTGGCCAGATCAGTGGTAACCCGACCGCGCAGATCGGCCAGCGGCGCCTGCCAGGTGGCATCCCCCGGGTTGCAGGGGATCTCCAGCATTACCGAGGTTTGGCCCTGGGGCGCCATAAAGGGGCTGCGGCGGCGCGGCTCCTGCAGGCGGGTGGCCAGAATATGGGGGTCGGAGAGATACTGCCAGGTGTTGTCCGACAGGTTCTCTGTTTTAAGCGGCATATTGACGAAGCGAAGCGACCGGTAGTGCAGATCGCACGGCAAGCCAAGATGCTGGCAGGTGAGCGGCAGCGGCAGGGTAGAGATCACCTGATCAAAGTTCTCGCTCTGCTCAACGTCATCTTGTTTCCAATAAACCCGTTCGATGCGGCCATCAGCCTGCTCAAGGCGGGTGATGGTGGCACCGGTTTTCAGCTCAACGCCCTCTGCTACCAGCCGCTCCCCCAGGGTGGTGAAGATCTGGCCGAAGCCATATTTGGGATAGCGGTATTTGCGGGCATAGGTGCGCACCGAGATACTGCCGTTGCGTCTTGGCAGCAGGCGGCGCGCCACGTCTTTGAGATCGATGAGGCTGATGCGCTGACCGGCCCAGTCGGCGGAGAGCTTGTCCGGATTGATGCCCCATAACTTGCCGGTGTAGCCCTCGAAAAACTGACGGTAGAGGGTGCGACCGAAGTGACTCTGGATCCACTCGGCAAAGCTCGCCTTGGCAAAATCGTCAGGCTTCTTGCTAAAGGGCAACAGCAGCAAGTCTTTTAACGCACCGGCCATCAGGGCCAGCGGCGCCGTTTTGAGCAGGTTGGGCAGGTTCAATGGGTAGTCATAGGTGCGCCCGCCAAAGCGGATCACGCTCTTGCGCTCGGCGTGGAGCAGGTCATCTCCCATCAGCTCGTCGATAAAGGCGAGCAGCTCGGGGTTTTTGGTGATAAAGCGGTGACCGCCGTAGTCGAAACGATACTCCCCATCGCGCCCCTTGAAGGTCTGGGTGGCGCACATGCCGCCGACCACCGGCTCCTGCTCGAACAGGGTGACGGCAAAACCGGCGCGGCGCAGGCGCCAGGCCGCCATCAAACCGGCGGGGCCAGCACCCAGCACCGCAATGCTTTTCTTGTTGTTATCGCTCATGACCTATTCCGAAACTGCTTGATAGATAAGGGAACCGCGCCAAGGCGCGGCTACCGAATGGTGTTATTACCCCGTGGCCTTGTTGCCACAGGGCGTGTTGGCTCAGCCCTTGCTGGATGCGGCGCTCACCTGCGGGCTGTAGTTGCGCTGCCAGAGGGTAACGAAGATCGCCAGATAGAGGGCCCAGGTCAGCAGCTGCAAGCCAGCGGGTGAGGCATTGTAGCCAAACAGGGCGCGCAGGAAGGTACCAAATACCCCCTGATCGTCGAGAATGTGGCTGATGTCGAACACCGGCGTGGTCCAGAAGGTGATGATGTTTGCCGCCTGCAACATGTTGACGGCAGACGAGAGCAAGCCTGCGGCGATGATGATGATAAGCAGGCCCGTCCAGCGGAAGAAGGGAGCCAGCGCCACCTTGCGGGTGGAGCGCAGCAGCCCCCATACCAGCGCGATGGAGACCAGCAGCCCCGCCAGAGCGCCTATCAGGCCGGATTGCAGATCGACCCCTTGCCCCGAATAGAGCAGGGCGGAGAAGAAGAGCACGGTTTCAAACCCCTCGCGCATCACCGCGAGGAAGGCGAGCAGCACCAGACCAAACAGGTTGCCGCCATCGATGGCCGCATCGATGCGCGCCGTCATGGCACCTACCTGGGATTTGGCCTGCTTTTGCATCCAGATCGCCATATAGGTGAGCACCAAGGTGGCGAAGATGAGGATCCCCGCCATCAAGAGGTGGTTGTAGCGCTCGCTCTCGAACTGGCTCACCACCACCTGGAACAGGAAGGCAACGACAAGGGAAGCGATAAGGCCGAGCCCCACCCCCAGATAGATGAATTTGTTGTAGCGGCTCGCCCCCAGCTTGGCGAGGTAGGAGAGGCAGATGCCGACCAGCAGGAAGGCTTCCAGCCCCTCGCGCAGGGTAATGAGAAAACTTGCAAACATCAGGATTGAGGCTCCGTAGCGGGCGTGACGGGAACAGGCTGCAGGGTAAGTTGCAACCGATTTAGCTGCACTATGGGTGGCTCCGGCAAGCTTGGCTCGGCGGCGCGCACCGCATCATTGACCCACTTGGGGTAGGTGCGGAAATTGAGTTTGATATCGGCCTTGAAGGGCCCTTGGGCATCTGCGGGTAGCGGCCAGGCTTCATCGCGCCAGCCATCGGCCGGAATGCGGGTATCTTCCAAGAGCTTGGCGTAGCGCCAGAACTTGAGCCCCACCGGCTTGCCCTCGGCATCGCCGAATACTTTTCTGAACAGTCGCGCATCCTCAGGGACGGCGCCATCCACCGGTTGGCCGCTGGCAAGCACCAGCTTGCCGGTGGCGTCGGTGACGGTCAGCTCCAGCCAGAGTTCACGAAAATCAGCTACGCCAGTGGGCAGGGCATGGCCCGCGCCGGTATTGGCGACCCGCACCACCAGTTGCTGACTATCGGCCGCCTGTTCGATACGGGCGGAGAGGGTAGCGCTGGAGCGCAGCAGGGCCAGACTTTCCTGCTCGAGTTCAGGATTGCGCAGCCCCACCAGCTGGTGCTGGGCGCCGGTGAAATTGTGGCGATAGAGCCGCGCTTTCATGGTGCCGTTTTCGGTGGATTGGCCCGCCACCGGCGCGCCGCCATTACCCGGCTCCGGGTTCATATGGCAGTCGATACAGGTGCGCCGCTTGGCGGGATCCTCCGCGTTCGCGAAGCTGGATTTTTCCCACTCGTCCCAGGTGTTGACGATATTGGCGCCGGTGCCCGGGGCAAACTCGTTGTGGCACGACTTGCACAGGGCCGCGTCGCGGTAGAAATCTTTCTGATAGGAGGCTTTGTGGGCTGCCGGGCGGGCGTTGATCTGCCGCTCGGCCAGCCAGTGCTTAAGGCTGCCGCCCGGGGCATCCTCGAACACATAGCTCTCGCGGTCTTTCAGATTCACGGTAAAGGCGCTGTTGCCACCAGCATCTTCCACTTTGGTGATGCGATGGCAGAGCACGCAGCCGGTCCCTTCCTCCACCACAGGTTCGCCCGCCTTGTGGGCGGCAATCAGCGAGGCGCCACCCTGCTCGAACATGTGGGAGCCCTTGGGCAGATCCAGCTGGCCGGTCATCACCTGCTGGGGCATATGGCAGCCTTGGCACCACTGACCGAACGCTTCCCCTTCGGTTTCGCGGGCCAGCGCCTGTACCACCTTGTAGTAGGGGTGTGAGTTGCCCATCAGCCGGTGGTTGCTCTCGCTCCAATCCTTGAACGCTTGGCTGTGACAGTTCTGGCAGGAGGCAGAGTTGAGCCACTCTTTCGGGTGGGTAGTCGGCGCCTTGGCGGGATCCGTGCGCGGGGCATCGAGCCGCAGCCAGTTGGCCAGATAGGGGAGGTTGCCATCGGCGGTGACGAAGGCGTGCAGATCTTCCATCATCGCTTTCACTTCCGGTTGGGGCTTGGCGGGGTCAACTGTCTCGGCCCCATCGCGGGTGTCATGGCCCATACCGCCCTGGGTCTGCTGGGTCATGCGCAGGTATTCGCCGACAAAATCCCCCGCCACCATGTTGGTGAGGTTGGCGTGGCCGTTGATGGCGTTGTCGCCGCTCTTCTGGCGATGGGCCGCCATCAGATAGCGGTTGGTGAAGTTGAACCCGTCCAGATGGCAGGAGTTGCAGCTCATCCAGTTGTCCCCCGCCATGGGGAAGCGTGGGTTGGACGCAGTGTTACCCAGGTTAAACAGCCGCTCGCCGCGCTGAAGCGGCTCGGGGCGCGGATCCGTCTCTACCAGCTTGGCGAAGTGGGGCACATCGACGGTGACCCGGGCAAACGGGCCGCTGCCGCCGCTATTGAGGCGGGTAAGATCCTGCCCCATGGCGTTGTGCACCAGAATATGGTCACCATCGATCAGCAGATCCCGCGGATTCTGGCCCGGCAGGTGACGCAATAGCTGGGTCGCCTTGGCGCCCCCCTGAAACTTCTTGCGGCGGTGGCGGTTGTTGTTGGATTTGCCGCTGCGAGAGAGGTCAAACACCAACAGATCTTCCGAGCCCGCCAGGGTCAGATAGACCCGCTTGCCGTCGGCGGCAAAGCGCGCCGCGAAGGGGTTGGAGACGATCTGGCTGCGGTTGCCGACGCTGGGCAGATTGATCTGCAAAAAGAGCTGTTTTCTTTCATCGACCCGCTCTTTCTCCTCACCGAGATCGATGATGGAGACCGCCGGAAAGACGGTGCTCTGAAACTGGAAGGGGTGGCTGAAGCTCCATAGCACATGAGGCAACCAAGCCTCGCTGCCATCGGGGGAGAGGGCGATGCCGTCGAGCAGGCGCGGCAATCCCTGCGAGTCGCTCGGCGTGTCGCTATGTGTCTCGGCCAAGGTGATGAGCTTGGGCTTGGGAAGCGAAGCCCCCTTGGCGCTGTGGCCAAGCTTGGCGAGATCATAGATGGCGAGCTGGCCGGTCATGGCGTGGGTGAGCAGCAGGCGATCGTTGTCGGTCAGTGCCAGCCCACGGGGAGTCTCGGCGGTTTCTGCATCCAGCTGGAGGTTGCCGGCGGTGTCATAGGCCTGCAGGCGAGCGGATTCGAACAGCGTGACCCAGAACCACTGCCGCTTGTGGTCAAAGATGACCCCGTAGGGCCTATGGCCGGTGGGTATCGCCTTTTCCAGATCGAGATCATCATCCAGCAGCAGCAGGCGATCACCGCTGTAGTCGGTGACCAGCAGGGTGCCATCATCGGCGCGGGCCAGTTGGCGCAGATCGCCCCCCAGCAGCACCTCTTTCAGCCGCTTGCCGCTATCGCGCTCAAGCAGGGTGACGGAACCTGCGCTCAGGTTGGCGGTGACGAGGCGCGGGTTTTGCCCCTCTTCATAGGCGAGCATCCCTGAACCCATCTGCTGGGCCAACGCGAAGGGGCTGGCCAGCAGCATGACGAGGGCCAGCAGGGATGACAAATATGCAGAGAACGATGACTTCAACATGGGATCAGGAGCGCCATTTCAAGATGGTCCAGCGCCAGGCGTGGCGCAGCTCCAGAGGAGTTAACGCCAATGCGCTCAGCCAGTGGGCCCAGCTGGCGAGGTTGCCCATGGCATCGCCCGGGGTGCCGTGCAGCACCAGCAGCAGGCCGCTGGCCAGACAGATCAGCAGGAGGGCTTCGATAATCCGCCCCGTGGTGCGTAAAAAGGGTTTGTTGCTGCGGTTCAACAAGCTGCGATGGGAGAGCCAGAAGGCGCCAAACAGCAGCGGGAACAGGGTGAGCGAGAGCATCACATGGAAAAACAGATTCCAGCGTGCCAGCGACCAGAGCGGGGTCAGCGGTTCCCACAGCAGCAGGCCGGAGAAGAACATCAGATAGAGGGTGCCCTCGGCGGCCTGATGGTGGTAGGCCAGCCACTGCCAGAATTGTCGGGGTGAGAGAGAAAGGCTTGTCATAAAGGCTCCAGCACCCGGGCGGGGCAGCCCGGGGGGAGCAAGTTTATAACGCAGTAAAAATAATGAAAAGTGTTATCAATTGTATTGCTGGTGAATCAAGGCTGAACAAGCACAGTGATCCGGCTCGACTATTTATGCTCCGCCATCCGCTCGGTCACCGCATAGATGAGCGCGGCCAGCGAGAAGGCGAGAAACACCACCACGGACCACTTCATATCGACTTCGTTGATGATGCCATCTTCGAGGAATGCTTTGAGTACCTCCACTCCGGCGATGGTCACCAGCGAGTTGATGACGATGAGCTTGAGGGAGGCAAAGTTGATCTTGCTAAGCCAGTTGCTGCTAAGGGAGGCGCGCTGCTCTTCCGTCTGGATAAATTGCACATAGCCACAGATAGCGACCAGGATCAGCATCTGGGCCACCAGTATAAAGTCCACCAGGGTCAGCACGCCGGTAATGAGGTCCAGATAGGGGATCTCGAAAATGTTTACAGAAAGCTGATAGAGCTGCATGGCAAACTTCACCATCAGCAATACCACGCAGATGAGGATGCCAATGTAGAAGGGGAACATCATCAATCTGCTGCCATTGAGCATGAAATTGAATCGACGCATGAGAACTCCGATGTTGGGAACAGGGCTAAATAGAGTGAGTATGGCGCGAGCAGCCCGCAGCGTTGCAAGGCTGTGGGGGCTCATTATGCCGGGTCGCCCCCTGCTTGCGCCTATAAAAAAATAAAAAGCCATCATAAAAAATAAAACCGCATCCCGCTGTCTTATTTGTGATTTTTCCCTGCCGTAACATGCCGCTTCTCAATTCAGGGGGGCGACTGTCTCCCTCCTATTTATCAGGCTCGGCCCACCGAGAGTGGCCGCTTGCCAGGAGTGTTGCGATGCGTATTGGTCTGCTGTTGAGTTTGGGGATGCTGGTTGCAAGCGGGGTTCAGGCTGAAGCTCTGGGTGCCATTCCTGAGGAATCTGGCTTTTCCGGCAGTGTGCTGGCGGGAGCCAGCGTTGGCGAGACCAAGTCCAATTTTGCCACGGGGAGTGCAGGTAGCGAGCGTATTGACGCTTTGGGTGCTGCGGCGCAGCAGCGCCACCTTGATCCGGTGATCAACGGGGATCTGCGTTACACCTTTGCCTCCACCGGTAGCCAGTTGTTCCTGGGCAACCTCATTCAGGATGCCATTCGTGGCGACGGTACCCAGCAGTTCGGGCTGCGCCAGCAACTGGGGGACAAGGGGATCGTGGCCGGTTCGCTGGTGTTCAATGCCACCCCGGTCAAGGTCTGGCGCGATCCCTTTGCTGTGGGTGTGGAACGCGAGCAGAGTGACGTGCGATCCCGCGGCGCCCGTCTGGCGTGGGACAACATCTGGGGCAGTGCGCTCAGTGGCAGCATCACCAGCCGCGACGTCAAGGTGGATGGGGAGTCCAGCGGCGAGCAATATGGTCGCGCTGTGATGGGGATGCTGGATCGCAATGGCCGGGTCAACTCCGCCGAGCTCTCCTACCAGTTCCGGCTGGTAGACGATCAGTTCCTCGAGCCAGCATTGCGCTATGAGAAGGCTGATCTGGCGGGCAGTGCCGAGTCTTATGCGAGCAAGGGGTTGCAGCTCACCTACGCCAAAACCTCGCCTCGCTGGTCGTTCGTCAGCAACCTCTATCTGGGCAAGCGCGACTATGACGAGGCCAATCCGCTGTTTGGCCTGCGTGCCGACAGCCGCGACATGGCTATCGATGCCACCCTCTTCTGGCACCAGCTGTTTGGCATTGCGCCGCTCTCTGCACTCCTGAGCGCCAGCTACGCCACGGCAAACTCCGGGATCGACTTTTACGATATTCGCGCCACCAGCATCACCACGGGTCTGCTCTACCGTTTCTGATCCCGGCATCCGGCAGTGAGATGAGGTGCATACAAAGGGGCTGGTCAATCCAGCTCTTTGTTTATGGGATGGCGCTCAATAGACAATTCAAGCTGTATGCAGGTTGGTCATCACATGCAGGTAAGAGGCGTTATGACAGAGGGCATTTGAAGGGCGCGCGTGACAGGGAAGGAGGCGAACAGCAGATACGAAAAAGCCCAGCCAAAAGGCTGGGCTTTAGAATTTGGCTCCCTCGACAGGACTTGAACCTGTGACATACGGATTAACAGTCCGCCGTTCTACCGACTGAACTACGAGGGAAAAGTGGCTCCTCCTACTGGACTTGAACCAGTGACATACGGATTAACAGTCCGCCGTTCTACCGACTGAACTAAGGAGGAATTGCCTGTCTCGTTAAGACGTGGCGAATATTAATGACCAGGGCGGCGGGTGTCAACCCGCGAATTTCCCGAAAACCGGATTTTCGGACTGTTTGCCCAAAAGTTGTGCTTTGCGGTTTATTTTCAGCACAATCAGTCCCTTGCCATCGCTCCCCCAACCGGCGCAGGGGGCATTGGTTCGGTTCGCATCAACCTGATGATGACAGCATGATGTCGCGAACGTGCTGGCAACTCAATGAGGCTCAAATGGTAATCTTTGTTGCTAAAAGGGGGAGAGCTGGAGTCAAGATCGGCGATTTGGCGGCAAATAGGCCAAATAATGGGTGAGCGCGCGTTTCATTGATCCTGCCCATCGAAAAAATGGCCCGTCTGGAGTAAGGTTACGCAGGATACCATCGCCGCGTCGACAGCCCTGCCGGCCCTTGATGATGATCGGGCGCCGGATCTCTCCGGCCTTTATCTCCCTCTTCTGGTATTACGATATACATGCACAAGCAAGCCTCTTTAAATAGCGTGAAGCTCGCCATAGCCTTACGCCAGTCCTGTATTGATGAACCCTACAGCATGGCCCGCTTCGGCCGTGATCTTATCGCCGGTGTGACGGTGGGCATCATCGCCATCCCGCTCGCCATGGCACTGGCCATCGCCAGCGGTGTGCCGCCGCAACACGGTCTCTATACCGCCATCATTGCCGGAATCGTGATCGCCGTGACCGGTGGCTCCCGCTACTCCATCTCCGGCCCGACCGCTGCCTTTGTGGTGATCCTCTATCCTGTCGCCCAGCAGTTCGGGGTCGGTGGTCTGTTGATGGCGACCCTTATCTCAGGCCTTTTTCTGGTGGCGATGGGGATGGCCCGTCTTGGCCGCCTTATCGAGTACATTCCCCCGTCAGTGACGCTGGGCTTTACCGGTGGTATCGCCATCGTGATCGCCACCTTGCAGATCAAGGACTTCTTTGGACTGAGTGTGCCCGAGATGCCGGAAACCTATCTGGGCAAGGTCGAGGCGCTGGCCGCCTCCCTGCCAAGCTGGCAGTGGGGCGATACCCTGGTGGGGGTCGCAACACTGGCCGTGCTGCTGCTCTGGCCACGCCTGCGTCTGCCTGTGCCCGGCCACTTGCCCGCGGTGCTGGTCGGGGTGGGTCTGGGTTTTGGCCTCCATTACTTTGGGGTGGATGTGGCCACCATCGGCAGCAAGTTCAGCTATACCCTGGCCGATGGCACCCAGGGGATGGGGATCCCGCCCATCGCGCCGACCCTGGTGATGCCCTGGGCCTTGCCCGGACCCGATGGCTTGCCGGTTGAATGGAACCTGGCGGCTGTTGAGCGGCTGCTGCCTGCCGCCTTCTCCATGGCGATGCTGGGGGCGATCGAATCGCTGCTATGCGCCGTGGTACTCGATGGGATGACCGGTCGCAAACACAGCTCCAACGCCGAACTGGTGGGGCAGGGGCTTGGCAACATCTTCGCCCCCTTCTTTGGCGGTATTACCGCTACCGCCGCCATCGCCCGCTCTGCCGCCAACGTGCGTGCCGGCGCTACGTCCCCCGTCTCGGGGATCATCCATGCGCTGGTGGTGCTGGCCGCCATTCTGGTGCTGGCCCCCTGGCTCTCCTGGTTGCCGCTCTCGGCCATGGCTGCCTTGCTGCTCATCGTGGCCTGGAACATGAGTGAAGCGCACAAGGTGGTGGAGCTGATCCGTCGCGCCCCCAAATCCGATGTGCTGGTGCTGCTGGTCTGCCTGTCGCTCACCGTCATTTTCGACATGGTCATCGCCATCACTTTCGGGGTGATCCTGGCCTCCCTGCTCTTTATGCGCGAAATCGCCAAGATGACCAAACTGCACGACTTGGCCGAGCACAAACGCTATGCCCACGAGGTGCCGGACAACGGCCTGCTCTACAAGATCAACGGCCCGCTCTTCTTCGCCGCGGCCGAACGGGTCTTTGCCGAGCTGGAAGCGCAAGTGAAAGGGCACAAGGTGCTGGTGTTGCAGATGGAGGCGGTCTCCATCCTCGATGCGGGCGGCCTGTCTGCCTTCCTCCACTTTGGCAAGCAGATGGCCAAAGCCGGTGTCGAGTTGCGGGTGGCCGAGTTGCAGTTCCAACCGCTCAAGACCCTGGCGCGCGCCAAGGTGCGGCCGCAGCCCGGCAAGCTGGAATTTTACGGCTCGCTGGAAGAGGCGCTCAAAGGTGAACATTTGCACGAAGCGGCAGTAAATTGATTGAAAGGGATACGAAACGGCATATTTTTGGTCACTTGGTTCGGATATTGAGCAAACGAACGCAAAAAGTAAAAAATTGCATTGACCAAAAGCCATCGTATCCCTTACATTACGCCCCGTCGCCACGGCATGGTCCGCAAGCGAATGTGCAGCTCAAGCACATAAAGCAGTGAGCAAAAATTTGGTGAGGTGTCCGAGTGGCTGAAGGAGCACGCCTGGAAAGTGTGTATACGGCAACGTATCGAGGGTTCGAATCCCTCCCTCACCGCCACATTGCAAAGCCCTGATGGAAACGTCAGGGCTTTTTGCTTTCTGGGGCAATCTCCGCGTGGTTGCTGGCATAGGAATGCGAATCTTCGTTCTTGATAGCGCATCTGGCTGAACCACTTGGGCAATCGTAGTGAAAAGCCTCGGTGACTTTGACGCCACGGCCAACCCATTGGTCGATCCTTGTAAAGTTTCCGCCCAATTCAGTAAAAGGGCCTCTCGAAAGAGAGGCCCTTTTCATTACTCGCTGATTTGCCCTGCTCGGTACTTAAAAGGCATTCCGTGGTGATACCGATTAATGCTCCACAGTCAGCGGATCCGGGGGCAGGTTCAGAAGCTTGGTGATGGCCTGATAGAGCTGGGGGTAGTTATCGTCAAAATGGTGTCCTCCCGGTAGGGTGACGCTGGTGACGTTGGGCTGGTTGAGAAGGGGGCAGAGGCGGTCGTCGTCATCGTCATCGGCACCTTGCAGGCAGACCATCGGCAGATCCCGAATGGTTTTCACCTGCGGCTCGGTCGGGTAGCTGCGGGCCTTGTGGGTCAGCATGTCGCTGACGTGGATCTCGAAGTCCGAGCTGGTGGAGGGGGAGAGCATCACGGCCCCGACCAGCCCCTGACGATAGTGCTCCGGCAACCGGTTGATGACGAAGGGGACAATCTCGGCACCAAACGAGAAGCCCACCAGCAGCCAGCGGGGACGCTGCCAGCGAGTCTGGTAATCATCGAGGATCCGCTCCAGATCGGCGGTCACCTGCTCCGGGGTTTTTTTCTTCCAGTAGTAGGTGAGGGAGCTCCAGCCCACGACCGGCATGCCGTGCAGCTGAAACTGGGCGCTCAACCCCTTGTCGAGGGCCGCCCAGCCGCCATCACCGCTGAGAAAGATCACCATGGGGGCGTCGGATGGCTGCTTGACCGGCAGCTCAATCAGGCTCAGGTCATCCTTGACCGGGGCGGCGTGCGCCGCAAAAGACGAAACGGGCAGTACGAGACTGAGTAACAGCAATATCAGGGCTCTCATTGGCCATGCTCCTATTTCTTGATCAGCCCCAGCGGGCCGCGGCTAATCAGGGTGATCAGGTGAGTCAGGGTTCTGGGCAGTACCAGCTTGCTGCTGCAGAGCAGGTAGCGGGGTTCCCAGCGGGGCGAAAATTTCTCCTTGTAGCGTCTGAGCCCCTGAAAGTTGTAAAAGCGGCTGCCACGCACAAACAGGGTATTACCAAGGCGGGCCCAGTAGCTGTTGAGCGGGTGATCGTTGAAGCCGGACATGGGGGCCATCCCCAGATTGAAGCTGGCGTACCCTTGCGCCTTGCCCCACAGCAGCAGTTCGACAAAGAGAAAATCCATTATGGGGGCAGTGCCGGTATCCAGGCTGTAGCGCATCAGATCGATGGAGAGCATCTCCTTGTTATCACTCACCCAGAGGTTGGCAAAGCCCACGATCTGCCCCTCGTGCCACACCAGCGCAGCCGGGCTCAAGGTCAGGTAGTCAGGCTCGAAACGGCCGACCGAGAAGCCCTTCTCCTTGCCCATCTTGCTCTGCAGCCAGGTATCTGAGACGGTCTGCAATCTGGGCAGCAGGGGCGCCACGGCACTTGCCTCGACCACCTCGAAGGTCAACCCTTCCCGTTTGCCCTTGGCGTGGCTCTGGCGCAGGTTGCGCAGCCGGCTACCCGCCAGATCGAAGGTGGCCAGATCGACCATCGCCTCTTCACCGAGCTTGAAGGGGATCAGCCCAAGTTCCAGATAGAGCGGCAGATAGCGGGCCGAGACCTGATAAAAGACCGGATTGGCGTCGTGCTCGTCGCACCGCTCGCGAAATTGCCAGAGCAGCTCTTCAATCAGCTCCGGGCGGCCGACCGGATCCCCCATCACAATCCAGCTGTTGCCCTCGATGCCATACATCAAGAAGGCATCGCCGGCGGGGTGGAACAGCAGGGACTTGTCCTGCAGCTGGGCCAGATAGCCGTGGATCCCCCCTTCTCGCACCACCAGCTCGTGGGCGCGCGCCAGCGCCTCCTTGTCCGGCTTTTCACCGACTACGCGCAGCGGTGCAAGCAGTTGGGCAACCCCAGCCACTGCCAGCACGGCCACCACGCTCCCCATGGCGCGCAGGCCGCGGGCAGCCCCGCCGTGTGGTGAGAAGTGGAACCAGAGGGCGTGGTCATACTCCACCTGACGGTAGGAGAAGAGCAGCAGCCACAGGGCCCCCAGCAGCACGGCACCGACCGAGATCAGCCAGCCCGGAGTGAACTGGGGATAGAGCAGTGACCCCTTGCGATAGAAGAGGGAACGGCAAGGGGTCATGATGAGCAGGAAGCTGCCAAGCAGCAGGGCTGACTCCCAGTCTCCCCCCTTGAGCAGGGAGAAGGCGATACCCAGAGCCAGCAGCAGCTGGGTGATGCGAAACGCGGCGTCGTGACGGCGATAGAGGCTGCGAGCCAGCAGGATCAGGAGGATACCGCTCACGCTGCCGAGCACGTGGGAGAGCTCAAGCAGATGGAGCGGCAACACCTGCAGCCACACTTCAATGTGGCTGCGCATGGTCGGAATCATCCCCGAGCAGAGCAGCAGGCTACCGGCGGCGAAGGTTCCCATGCTGATAAGGGCGGGCAGAAATTCGCGTACTGCGCTCATCAGCCCCTGTAGCCGCTGCCAGCGCGCTTTTTGTTGCAGCATCTCCTGACTCGCAAAGAGCAGCAGAGCACAGAGAAAGGGAAGCAGATAATAGATGCAGCGATAGAGCAGCAGCGAGGCGAGCAGCTTGTCGGCCGGCAGGTAGTGGGCCAGCAGCAGGCTCATACTCGCTTCGAACACGCCGATCCCACCAGGCACGTGGGCCAGTACCCCGAGGAAGCTGGCCAGCACGAAGGCACTGAGCAGCACAGGGTAGGGGACGCTATCTGCAGGCAACAGCACAAACAGCACTGCGGCGGCGGCCATCCAGTCGGCCAGCGCGACCAACAGCTGCAACAGACGAACCTTGAAGCCGGGCAGGATCAGGCTGTGTTCGCGCCAGGAGAGACGGTGTGTGGGCCAGCAGAGGTAGCAGGCCACCAACAGCAGAGCCATGACGCCCGCCAGCTTGAGCAGGGTATCTGCCCATTGCGGCCAGTCAGGCAGCAACTGTGATACATCGCAGGTCAGTAGGGCGCCACCTCCCCACGCCAGCAGGCCGAGGAAGAAGGTGATGGAGCAGAACAGCACCACGCGGGCCACTTCCCCGGTGGCGAGCCCCAGTGCGGAGTAGAGGCGATAGCGTACCGAGGTACCGGTCAGCAGGGCAAATCCCAGGGTGTTGGAGAAGGTGTAGGCGATAAAGGAGGTGATGCTGACCTGTTGCCAGGGAAGGCGCTTGCCCAGCGCATGGAGCGCCAGCATGTCATAGCTGCAGAGGCAACCATAACTGAGCAGGGTCAGCAACAGGGCGCCCGTCAGTCGCGGCAGGGGTTGGGACCAGATGGCCAGACGAATATCGTGCCAGTGCCATGCCTGAGTCAGGTGATACAGCACGATCAGAGCGGTGCCGAGCAGCAGCAAGCTGCACAAGGGGCCGAGCCATTTAAGCAGATGACGCCACATGCCATGTTCCTGTGGTCATTGACTGTTTCCCGCAAAGGGGGCCTGGTCGTGGATCCGGTTTGGACGAGGGAGGCGCTCGTCAGGAAAATTTCGGGAAGAGATGGAAAGGGAGGCGTCAGCCTCCCTCTGTGTTATCCAGTGACCGGTTGGATCACTTGGTTTTTGGCGCGACTTTGACGGACGGCGCTTTGTGTGCAGTTTTATGGTGCTTTTTCACAACCTTGGTCTGGGTCGCTTGCGGGGCGGCCGTTTTGGTCGGGGTAGCAGCCATGGTGAAACCGGAAGTCAGGGCGAAAACGGCGGCCAGAGTCAGGGGAATGATTTTTTTCATGGTCAATTTCCTTATTCGGATTGGTGGTATGGAGCATTTCTCCATGGCTTCATCCTATGACGCTGACCGCGGTACTTCAGTGAGCACTTGGTGACGGTTTGTATCCAAATGTACAGGGAGGGTGAGGCAGAAGCGGGCTCCCTTGCCGGAAGGAAGCAATGCCACATCGCCGCCGTGGTGGAGCGCTATGCTGCGCACAATGGCAAGCCCCAGCCCGGTGCCACCGGTGCGGCGATCCCGACTCTGATCAAGACGCACGAACGGCTCGAAGATCTGGTGCGCCAGTGCGGGGTCGATACCCGGCCCATCGTCGCTGATTTCCAGCAGATAGTTCTCCTGTAGCCGCGAGATGGAGAGGGTAACCTCGCTTTCGGCGTAGCGCAGGGCGTTGCTGATGAGGTTCTCGACGGCGCGTGTCAGCAGACGATGATCGCCGCACCAGGGCATCTTGATGGGAGGCAGAGCGAGGGTCAGATGTTTCTCCGGCCGCAACGCTTGCCAGTCGCCGAGGTGATGCTCTGCCCAACTGCCGAGCTCCAGTTCATCCCGCTGCAGCGGAAGCTCCGGCCTGTCCAGCTTGGCGTAGGTCAGCATCTCTTCGATAAGCGAGTCCAGCGCGCCCAGATCCCGCTCCAGTGCTCGCTGCTCTTCTGCGGCAGGGGCAGGATCGAGCATGGCAAGCCGATAGCGCAATCTGACCAGCGGGGTACGCAGCTCATGGGCGATGGCATCGGTCAGCTGCTTGCGACTGGCAATCATGGCCTGCAATTGGGTCGCCATTTGATCGAAGGTGCGTCCCACCCGGGCCAGACTGCTGCCCGGTGGCAGATTGGTTCGGCAGGAGAGATCCCCATCGCCTACGCGACGTGCGGTTTGCTCCAACTGCTGCAAGCCGCGCCAGTGGGGACGCAGCCACAGAAGGATGGGCAGGCCGAGGGATAGGCCGATCACCAGCAGCAGCCCCACATCGACCCAGTGCAGCTCGTGCAGGTAGGAGAGGTAGGGTACAGGGCCGACAATCAGCACCCGCTCGGTATCGGGGATGCGCTGCAGGAAGGTGTCATCCTCCTCGACGATGACAATATTGCCAGCGGTCAGAAAGGCTTGATCCTCGCTGGCCAAGGGCTGGCGCACCAGCTCGCCGATCTTGAGGGGGAGGGTAAACTGACTGCTCTGCTCGGCCAGCCGATCGGGCCAGCGCTCTGGCGGGGTTCTTGCCAACTCGCCGGTCAACAGGCCAAGAGAGCCCTGCATCATGCGTTCGAGATAGCGATCACCCGCCCGTTCGGCGGTCACCTGATAGACCACTCCCACCAGCAGGATGGCCAAGGTGAAGCAGCCGATCAGCAAAAGATAGAACTGGATAAAGAGACGGCGCATGGCGGTGCTCCCGAAAGAGGGTTATTCCCAGGCGTGGGGGACGAAGAGGTAGCCTTTCTGGCGCACAGTCTTGATCCGGGTCGGGTTGTCGGGGTTATCACCCAGTTTGCGGCGCAGGCGGGAGATGGCCACATCCATGCAGCGATCCTGACCGTCGTACTCCCGGCCGCGCAAGCTGCGAAAAAGGGCTTCCCGACTCAAGATTTGGCCCGCGTGGCAGGCGAGCTCCCACAGCAGATCAAAGTCGGCGGTCGAGAGAGCCACGCTCTCGCCATCGAGCCGCACATCTCGTCCTGGACCATCCACCCGCAGCCGACCAAATTGCAGTTGCTGGGGAACGCTGCTGGTGGCTGCCGGTTGGGTTGATGCTTGCTGGTGCTGGCGAAACTGCACCCTCAGTCTGGCCAGTAGCACGGGGGGCGGGGTGGTTTTAAGGATGTAGTCGTTGGCGCCCAGCTCCAGACTCAGGATCTGGTTCATGTCGCTATCCAGCGAGGTGAGCATTACGATGGGGCCGTCGAAGCGCGGCCGCAGATCCCGACAGAGGGACATGCCATCCTGCCCCGGCAACATGATATCGAGCAGCACCAGATCGGGCTGTTCGGCCTCGACCCGAGCCAGCGCCATATCCCCTCTGGGCTCGAGGATCACGTCCATATCGTGGCGACCGAGCCAACTGCTGATGAGCTGGCCAATCTCGGGATCATCTTCGACAAAAAGAATGCGTTGCATAGAAAAGCTCCAACGGAAAGCAGGAGAGAAGAAGAGCGATCAGCATATCAATGGCGCTTGGGAAATACAGAAAAAGAACCGGGCAGACTGATGTGCGGGGGAGTGTGGCTGTGTATCGACGGGGAGCGCGAAGCGTGACAAATGGGCGGAGCCGCGTTTATCGATCTGGAGGATGATGGCCTTGCAGACAAGGCAAGGCGCGGTCGGGCGTAAAAACAAAAAAACCGACCAAGGCCGGTTTTTCGCGGAGCAGATCAGAAGGTCACTGCACCAAGTCGATGGACATCACCTTGCGGCGATTATCGACAGAATAATGGGGTGGCTGATGGGGCTCGAACCCACGACAACCGGAATCACAATCCGGGACTCTACCAACTGAGCTACAGCCACCACTGAAATTTTCATCAACGCTCGCCAATCCAGAAGGATTGGGGAACATCAATGGCGCGCCCTGCAGGATTCGAACCTGCGACCCACGGCTTAGAAGGCCGTTGCTCTATCCAACTGAGCTAAGGGCGCTTTGTATCAACACGTCTTGACGACAAGTTGATGAACATGGTCGGTGATAAAGGATTCGAACCTTTGACCCTCTGGTCCCAAACCAGATGCGCTACCGGACTGCGCTAATCACCGAAAATCCCTGACCAGCATATCGACATGAGTCGTACTGGGCAACGGGCGGGCATCATAGCCAAGCGTAAGGGCCAGCGTCAACGACTTTTTCCCCCAGTAAATTCAAGTGCCTACTTATTGCCCGCTACAGGTCTGGCGTGCGTCTGCCGCTAACATCCCGGCTAAAAAAATGCGACAATGCGCGGCAGTTGAACACATGGTGAGTGGAGAACGATGTCTGCCAAAATCATAGATGGAAAACAGGTTGCGCAAACGATTCGCAGCCAGGTCGCGGCACAGGTCCAACAGCGGTTGGCTGCAGGGAAACGGGCTCCAGGGCTGGCAGTCATTCTGGTGGGGGCAGATCCTGCCTCTCAGGTTTATGTCGGCAGCAAGCGTCGGGCTTGTGAAGAGGTCGGTTTTCACTCTCGCTCATATGACCTGAGTGCAACTGCAAGTCAGGATGAGTTGTTGGCGCTGATCGATCAGCTGAATGATGATCCAACTGTTGACGGGATCCTCGTTCAGTTGCCGCTGCCGGATCACTTCGATACCACTCTGGTGCTGGAGCGGATCCAGCCTGACAAGGATGTAGATGGATTTCACCCGTATAACGTCGGTCGTCTAGCCCAACGTATTCCGGCGCTGCGCCCCTGCACTCCGAAAGGGATCATGACACTGATCGAGACCACCGGCGTGAAGACACATGGTCTGCATGCTGTCGTGGTGGGAGCGTCCAACATAGTGGGGCGTCCCATGACTCTCGAATTGCTGCTGGCGGGCTGCACAACTACGACCTGTCACCGCTTTACCCGGGATCTGGAAGATCAGGTACGCCGTGCCGATCTGCTGGTTGTTGCGGTCGGCAAGCCCAACTTCATACCTGGCGAGTGGATCAAACCGGGAGCACTGGTAATTGATGTGGGTATCAATCGCCTGGCTGATGGCTCGCTGGTTGGGGATGTGGAGTTTGAGACGGCGCGCAGCCATGCCTCCTTCATTACCCCGGTACCCGGTGGCGTGGGCCCGATGACGGTCGCCAGCCTGATGGAAAATACCCTGATCGCCTGCAGTGAATATCACGACTGATCATGGTTGGCGATAACCTGTGATCCCGTGAGGAGGCAGGATTCGCCAGAAATCTGACAATAAAAAACCGGTTGCTCAGAGAGGAACCGGTTTTTTATTTATCCAACGGATGTTATTTACATATTTTGTGCTTCGTTTGGCACAATCACAGAGGCGTGATTTCCTTTCGGCCCCTGTTGCAGTTCAAAATTGACAGCCTGACCCGCTTTCAGGGTCTTGTAGCCCTCCATTTGAATCGTGGAGTAGTGAGCGAAGATATCCTCACCGCCCCCTTCCGGACAGATAAACCCAAATCCTTTTGCGTTGTTAAACCACTTAACTGTGCCGGTTGCCATACTTCTACATCCTTTTATTGATTACCCAGAAGTCGTTGAGTAACCTGCGCCAGCCCATTATAACTAGGGACATGAGCCCATAGCAGACGGGCACAGATTAGCAAGTAACCAATCTAGTCTAACTTTTGAGCGAGTCAAGAAGTTGTTAACAGCTGATGTGATCTGGTTAACAAGTCTATTGACAACCTTGTGTTAGACGGTAGTAATCTAGAGGTACCAAAGCGCGATTATGAGCAAGCAGAAAGAACTCTTTGCTAATGAAGAGATTGCAGAAGCAGAGAAAACAAAGCTGCAGCCGCCACCCATGTATAAGGTTGTGTTGAACAACGATGACTACACGCCCATGGAGTTTGTGGTGGAGGTGCTGCAAAAGTTCTTTGGTATGGATTTGGACAAGGCGACTCAGGTCATGCTGAGTGTGCATTATAGTGGTAAGGGTGTCTGCGGCATGTTTACCGCAGAGATCGCCGAAACCAAGGTTGTCCAAGTCAACACCTATGCACGTAACAACGAACATCCACTGCTCTGTACTATGGAAAAGGCTTGAATCTGATGACTTGATGGCGAGTGTGACACCACATTGTAGCTGTACTAGGGGAGGTGCCTATGTTGAATAAAGATCTAGAAAAGACGCTGAACGAGGCTTTCAAACTGGCCCGTGACGAGCGCCACGAATTCATGACCGTCGAGCACCTGTTGTTAGCCCTTCTGGATAACAGTTCAGCCCATGAGGCGCTGAGCTCCTGTGGTGCCGATGTCGAGCAGATGCGCAAAGAGATCCGCGCATTCATCACCCAAACTACTCCGCTCATACCGCGCGATGATGAAGATCGGGAAACCCAGCCGACTTTGGGCTTCCAGCGCGTGTTGCAGCGTGCGGTCTTCCATGTGCAATCCTCCGGCAATACTGAAGTCAGTGGTGCCAACGTACTGGTCGCGATCTTCAGCGAGCAGGAGTCGCAAGCTGCCTATTTCCTGAAAAAAGCCGAGATCAGCCGTCTCGACGTCGTCAATTTCCTCTCCCACGGGGTGCGCAAGGACAGCAAACCGGATGTTGGTAGTAACAATCCGGAGTCTGATGATGATGTCTCGGCCGCACAGATCGAGAGCTTTGCCACCAACCTGAACCAGCTGGTGCTGGAAGGGCGCATCGATCCGCTCATCGGTCGTGATCAGGAGCTTAATCGTACGATTCAGGTGCTCTGCCGTCGTCGCAAGAACAACCCGTTGCTGGTGGGTGAAGCGGGCGTGGGGAAAACAGCCATTGCCGAAGGGCTGGCCTATCGCATCGTCAAGGGTGATGTCCCCGAGGTGATTGCGGGCAGTACCATCTATTCGCTGGATATGGGTTCTTTGCTGGCGGGCACCAAATACCGTGGGGATTTCGAGAAGCGCCTCAAGGTACTGCTCAAGCAGATTGAGCGTCAGGAAGGGGCCATCCTCTTTATCGACGAGATCCATACCATCATTGGTGCCGGTGCGGCATCCGGTGGTCAGCTGGATGCGGCCAACCTGATCAAGCCGCTGCTCTCCAATGGTTTGCTCCGCTGTGTGGGATCCACCACTTATCAGGAGTACGCCCAGATCTTCGAGAAAGACCGTGCGTTGGCCCGTCGCTTCCAGAAGATCGATATTGTCGAGCCGACTATCGATGACACCACTCGCATCTTGATGGGGCTCAAGAGTCGCTACGAAGCCCACCACGGCGTGCGCTATACCGCCAAGGCGATCCGTGCAGCTGCCGAGCTCTCTGCCAAGTACATCAATGATCGTCACTTGCCCGACAAGGCGATCGACGTGATCGACGAAGCGGGTGCCGGTCAGCGGTTGCTGCCGGCGAGCAAGCGCAAGAAAGTGATCAATGTGCAGGAGATAGAAACCATCGTCGCCAAGATTGCCCGTATTCCGGAGAAATCAGTTTCTTCCTCGGATAAAGAGGTGCTGAAGAACCTGGAGCGCAATCTGAAGATGGTGGTCTTTGGTCAGGATAAAGCCATCGAGGTGCTGACAGATGCGATTCGCCTCTCACGCTCAGGTTTGGGTAATGAGCGTCGTCCGGTTGGCTGCTTCCTCTTTGCCGGTCCCACCGGTGTCGGTAAAACAGAGGTGACTCAGCAGTTGGGCAAGGCGTTGGGAGTCGAGGTGTTGCGCTTTGATATGTCCGAGTATATGGAACGCCACACCGTTTCTCGCCTGATCGGGGCACCTCCCGGTTATGTCGGTTTTGAGCAGGGCGGTTTGCTGACTGATTCGGTGATCAAGCATCCCCACTCGGTAGTGCTGCTCGACGAGATTGAGAAGGCACATCCGGATGTGTTCAACCTGCTGTTGCAGGTGATGGACAACGGCACCCTGACCGATAACAACGGGCGCAAGGCGGATTTCCGTAACGTCATTTTGGTGATGACTACCAACGCCGGTGTGCAGGAGACCCAACGCAAATCGATTGGCTTCCAGCAACAGGATTTGAGCCACGATGCCATGGCGGTGATCAACAAGACCTTCAGTCCGGAGTTCCGTAATCGGCTTGATCACACCATCTGGTTCAACCATCTCGATATGACGGTGATCCATCAGGTGGTCGATAAGTTCATTGTCGAGTTACAGGTTCAACTGGATGCGAAGGGGGTCTCTCTCGAGGTCTCCGAGCGTGCCCGCCACTGGTTGGCAGAGAAGGGATATGACAGAGCCATGGGCGCCAGACCGATGGGGCGGGTAATCCAGGAGCACCTCAAGAAACCCCTGGCCAACGAGATCCTGTTCGGTTCACTGGTTGACGGGGGAATTGTGAAGGTTGAGTTGGTAAATGACAGCCTCAGCTTTGATTTTCAGGTCAATGTTGAAGCTGTTTCCCACTAAGCGTCAGTGATCAGAAAACGACAAAAAACCCCAACCGAAAGGTTGGGGTTTTTTGCTGAATTCCTGGCTTAGCGAGAGCGGAAAACAATACGTCCCTTGGAGAGATCGTAGGGAGTCAGTGCTACCGTTACTTTGTCTCCAGTCAGGATACGAATGTAGTTTTTGCGCATCTTGCCTGAAATATGAGCGATAACCACGTGACCATTCTCCAGTTCCACACGGAACATGGTATTGGGCAGGGTTTCGAGAATAGTGCCCTGCATCTCAATACTGTCTTCTTTAGCCATTGAATCCTCTTGATAAGCCACAACAAAAAACCGCTGGATCATGCCGGATTTAAGGCTATGTGTAAAGTTTACTCGGGCTTGGTGTCGATATTTTTCCATTCCCCCTGAATTAACAGCTCGTGAGGGAGGTAATTGCGTTTGTAATTCATCTTGCGACACGCCTCTACCAGATAGCCAAGATAGAGCCAGCTTCGCCCGGTTCTCCTGGCCAGATCGAGCTGGCAGAGGATGGCAAAGGTGCCCAGGGAGCGATCGGCATAATCCGGATCGAAGAAGGTGTACATGGCGCTCAAGGAGTGGGGCAGCAGGTCTGTGGTGGCGACACCGATCAGGCGGCCCTCTTTGCGCATCTCCAGGTAGAGCGGCGGCATCCAGTCACAATGGAGAAACCCGCGATACTGGCTGCGGTTGGGGGGATACATGCTGCCATCCTGATGGCGTTCGCGGATATAACGTTCGTAGAGCAGGTAATACTCGGGTTTGTCATCATAGCTCAGGACGATCTCGATATCCCTGTTGAGCTGGCGGATCCGCTTCTGGCCACGGCTGGGACGAAAGCGTTCGCTGTGAATACGAAGGGACTGGCAGGCATGGCACGCCGGGCAGTGGGGGCGATAGATGTCGTTGCCACTGCGGCGAAAACCGGCAGTCAACAATCGCTCGTAACCGTTGGCGTTGAGCAGATTGTGATCCATCAGCACCAGCAATTGCTCCTGTTCATGGTCCAGATAACTGCAGGGATGCTTGGGAGTCAGCCCTACTTTGAGGATCACTTCTTCAGTCATAAGTTGATCTCCCCCTCTCGCCAGCAGGAAGCCAATAGTGGTTGATGGCCAAGGCGCGCCAGCTCAGCCAGAAAACGGGCCCTTGGCCACTCCTCGATACCCAGGGTCGCCAGAAACGGGTTTTGCATCTGGCAATCGATAAGTGCTCCACCATGGCGTGAAAAGTGGCGACAGAGTGCCACCATGGCAAGTTTGGCGCCGTTATCAATCCGGCTGAACATGGATTCACCGCAAAACAGTCGGCCGATAGAGAGGCCATACAGTCCCGCTTGCAGCTCTCCCTCCTGCCAGATCTCGATAGAGTGGGCATGACCCAGCCGGTGCAACTGCTGGTAGGCCTCGATCATGGGCTGGCTGATCCAGGTGCCATCGGCAGTGCGACGAGGGGCGGCGCAGGCGGTAATGACTTCATTAAAGGCGCGATTGACAGAAATATCGAATGGGGTTCGACGGATAATCTTCTGCAGTGTCCGTCCCACATGGAGTTGGTCTGGGCGGATCACTCCGCGGGGATCCGGTGACCACCACAGGGTCGGCTGGTGGGGTTCATTCCACGGGAAGATCCCCTTGTGATAAGCTGCCAGCAATCTGGCAGGGGATAGATCCCCGCCGATCGCCAGCAAGCCGTTGGGCTCTTCCAGCGCATGGCTGGGGTCGGGAAACCAGCAAAGCTCATCATCCAGTTGGGTAAGATAGCGAGACATAAGGCAACGAGGTTCATAGATGAAGGCCATTATCCTGATAGTATCCAGCTTGCTCTGCTTTGTCACTGCGCCCGCCGGGGCGGAGGTCTACCAGCGCAATACCGCGCGGCCAGTCAATCAGGTGGTGTTTGGTCAGGTCGAAACGGTGCGCAATATTACCCAGCGCCAGATCCTGGAGTCAGAGCACTCTGGCTGGAAGACGCTGGGGGGGGCTGTGTTGGGCGGCCTGCTGGGGAACCAGTTTGGCGGCGGTCATGGCCGTGAAATCGCCACCGCCGTCGGGGCGCTCGCGGGTGCTGCGGCTGCGCAGCAATACCAGTCCGGGGGAACCGTGGTGGAAAACAAGTTGGTGGAGCTGCTGATCCGCAACGAGCAAAATGCCCTTATCAACGTGATCCAGGATTATGATCCCGCTATGGTCTTTACCAACGGGGACAAGGTGCGCATTCTCTACTTCGATGATGGGGTGCGGGTCGACAAGACTTACTGACTTTCGATAGTCTCGGTGATGGGGAGACTGTGGCAGGAAAGGAACCCGCAGACTCTCCTGCTGAAAAGTCTGTCGGGCGGTAATACACGGGACTGATGCCCTGAGGATTCAGATAGCTGTCTCTTGAGAGACTATCTTGTCGCGACCGGTGTTCTTTGCCTGATAGAGCAGCCGATCCGCTACGCTCAGCGCCTCGTCCATGGATATCCGCCCGACGCTGATCACGCCGTAACTGGCGCGAACAAAGAGCGGGGTTTCCGGTGACAAGGGTTGCTGGCGCAGCTGCTGACGCAGCCCTTCAAGACGCTTGATCAACACGGGGACGGTACAGTGAGGCACCATCATGGCAAACTCCTCTCCTCCAAACCGGGCGATCATGGCATCGGGGAAGAACTGTGTCAGTAGCCGGGTCAGATGGCAGAGCAGTTGATCGCCGATGGCATGGCCCCAGTGATCGTTGACCTGCTTGAAGTGATCCACATCGAGCACACAGAGTGCAAGAGGCGTCTGTTGGCGCTGATGCTCTTCAAACCATTTTTGCCCTTCGTTGAACCAGTAGCGCCGGTTGTAGAGACCGGTCAGGTAGTCACGATTGGCTGACTCCTGAATGCTGTTGAACTGCTCGAGCGCTTCCAGATTGTGGCTGACCCGACACTGCAGCTCTTCCGGCTCGAACGGCTGGTTGAGAAAGTCGTTGGCGCCTTGCTTGAGGTAGCGAGCAGAGAGACCGCGCTTGTCCGAGACCGAGATCCCGATAATCGCGAGCTGCTGCTTGCTGTAACGCTCTCTCAGCATCCGCACCAGACTGATGCCATCGATATCCGGCATATAGTAGTCGACCAGTGCCAGCCGGATGTCCGGGTGTTGCTCCAGCATCGCCATCGCTTCACGGGCATGACTGGCCTCATGCACCTGCAACAACTGCTTGCGCAACTGGGCCATGGTGCGGTGACGGGAGGTGCGTGAGTCGTCGACTACCAGCACTTCGATGGACTGGTTGAGATAGAGGCGGTGCACCAGACTGACGGCATATTGCAGCGAGTGGCGCGAATCCTTCATCACATAGTCCAGCACGCCGGTTTCCAGCCAGGCGGCACGTTTATCCTCGCTGATGTCGGCAGTGAGGATCACCACCGGCAAACCTCGAGCCAGCAGCTCGTTGACCGCTTCGCCACGGGGCGCATCCGGCAAGGTCAGGTCCACCAGCGCGACCACATACTCCTCGCCCCGGCAGTGACGGGCGCCTTCGAGGGTATCGAAGGCGTCAATCTCGAGGCCAGTTTGCTGGGCAATGGCCTGAGTCAGCATACGGCGGATGGTCAGGCTATCTTCGACAATCAATATCTTCTGTTTCATTAGACTCCTTTAAATAAAAAAGGCATACCGACTGGTATGCCTTATATCACAACTGCGCTTGTTTATTGCGCGTCAAGGTAGCGTTCGGCATCGAGGGCTGCCATGCAGCCGGTACCGGCAGAGGTGATCGCCTGACGGTAGTTGTGGTCGGCCACATCGCCGGCAGCGAAGACACCTTCAATGCTGGTCTGGGTGGCAAAACCGTCGAGGCCGCCACGTACCTTCAGATAGCCGTTTTGCATCTCCAGCTGGCCATCGAAGATCTGGGTATTGGGCTGGTGGCCGATGGCGATGAAGACACCCATCAGTGGCAGCTCGCTGGTGCTGTTGTCCTGAGTGTTGCGCAGGCGCACACCGGTGACTCCCATCTGATCACCCAGCACTTCGTCCAGGGTCTGGTGGGTGTGCAGCACGATATTGCCGCTCGCAACCTTGTCGTGCAGACGCTTGATCAGGATCTTCTCGGCACGGAATTCGTCGCGGCGGTGGATCAGGTGCACCTTCTTGGCGATGTTGGCCAGATACAAGGCTTCTTCAACTGCGGTGTTGCCGCCGCCGATCACCGCCACTTCCTGATTGCGGTAGAAGAAACCGTCACAGGTAGCACAGGCGGAGACACCGCGCCCCTTGAAGGCGTCTTCGGAGGGCAAACCCAGATACTTGGCGGAGGCACCGGTGGCGATGATCAGGGCATCACAGGTGTATTCGCCATTGTCACCCTTGAGGCGGAACGGGCGCTGGGTCAATTCGACACTGTTGATGTGATCGAACAGAATGCGGGTATCGAACTTCTCAGCATGGTTTTTCATGCGCTCCATCAGCGCCGGGCCGGTCAGCCCTTCCGGATCGCCGGGCCAGTTTTCCACTTCGGTGGTGGTGGTCAGCTGACCCCCTTGCTGCATGCCGGTGATGAGCAGGGGATTGAGGTTGGCGCGGGCGGCGTAGACGGCCGCGGTGTAACCGGCCGGGCCTGACCCCAGGATCAGCAATTTGCTGTGAGTGACTTGGCTCATGATGTGATTTCCGAGACGTGATGATTTTGCGCGATTGTAGGTAATTCGTGATCCGGGGTCAAAGGCCAGTGAGTCGATTGTTTCAATCGGCTTCCTGCATCACTGCGCAGTCCGGTCGGGCATGAAAAAGAGATAAAAAAACCGCCCATCGCGGGCGGATTTTCACTCATCTCCAACTGGCGCAGGCCAGAGCAGATCAGTTCAGCAGGGTCAGGGGATCCGTGTAGGCAAGGCCATGCGCCACGGCCACTTCCTTGCAGGTGAGCTTGCCCTCCATCACGTTGAGCCCGTGCAGCAGGTTGGGATCGTTCAGCAGTGCCTGACGATACCCTTGCTGGGCCAGCTTGATAATAAAGGGGAGGGTGGCATTGTTGAGCGCCACGGTCGAGGTGCGGGCCACCGCCCCTGGCATGTTGGCGACACAGTAGTGCACCACCTCATCGACGATATAGGTCGGATCCTGGTGGGTGGTGGCGTGGGAGGTTTCCACACAGCCGCCCTGATCGATGGCCACATCGACGATGGCAGAACCCGGCTTCATGCGCGCAATGTGGTCACGGCGGACAAGTTTTGGCGCAGTGGCACCCGGCACCAGCACACCGCCGATGACCAGATCGGCCGCCAGCAGATGGCGTTCCAGGGTCTCGCTGTTGGAATAGACCACTTTGGCCGCTCCCTGGAACTCGTTATCGAGACGGCGAAGGGTATCGACGTTGTTGTCGAGGATGGTCACATCCGCGCGCAGGCCAATGGCCATGCGGGCTGCATTGGAGCCGACCACGCCGCCACCGATGATCACCACCTTGGCCGGTTCGACACCGGGTACGCCGCCGAGCAGCACACCGCTACCACCGCGCGATTTTTCCAGCGCCTGGGCACCTGCCTGAATAGACATGCGACCTGCGACTTCCGACATGGGGGCCAGCAGGGGCAGGCCCCCACGGCCGTCGGTGACGGTTTCATAGGCGATACAGATGGCGCCGCTTTTCAGCAGGGCTTCGGTCTGGGGCAAGTCTGGCGCCAGATGCAGATAGGTGAACAGGGTTTGACCCGGACGCAGCATGGCACATTCGACAGGCTGAGGTTCCTTGACCTTGACGATCATCTCGGCTTTGGCGAAAACCTCTGCTGCAGAGGCCAAAATTTCGGCTCCAACAGCGATATAATCTGCATCGCTGAAGCCAATGCCGTTTCCGGCACCGCTTTGGACGAAAACAGTATGGTTTCGTGCTGTCAGTTCACGTACACTGGCCGGAACCATGCCTACGCGGTATTCATGGTTTTTTATCTCTTTAGGTACACCGATAATCATGCTATCCCTCGTCTATAGATTGGTGTTTCATGTTGCCAAAATGTTAACCAACATTTGCGCCTAGTATATTCAGGTATTGACAGGATTTGTGACCATAATTATAAAATGACTGGTGATTCTTACCAAAAAATAGCCAAAGGATGGAATAAAATGATGGAAGCTAAGAGTCGGCTAAAGGATTTGGACAGGATTGACCGCAACATTCTTAATGAACTGCAAAAGGATGGCAGGATTTCGAATGTTGAGTTGTCCAAGCGAGTTGGCCTGAGTCCTACACCGTGTCTGGAACGGGTTCGTCGCCTCGAGCGACAAGGTTATATCGAAGGATATGCCGCTATTCTGAACCCTCATTATCTGGACGCATCTCTGCTGGTGTTTGTAGAGATAACCCTCAATCGTGGGGCGCCTGATGTGTTTGAACAGTTCAACAAGGCTGTTCAGGTACTCGAAGAGATCCAGGAGTGTCATCTGGTTTCCGGTGACTTCGACTATCTGCTCAAGACCCGAGTCAGCGACATGTCGGCTTACCGCCGTCTGTTGGGGGAAACCCTGCTGCGTCTGCCCGGTGTCAATGACACCCGCACCTATGTGGTGATGGAAGAGGTCAAGCAGAGCAGTCGTCTGGTGATCAGCACCCGATAAAGCAGGTTACGCCGTGGTATCTTTTCCATATGAGACACCATGACAGTCAGAAACGAGCGGCCGGTCCGCTCGTTTCTTCTTGTAAAGATAATTGCAAATATGGCCCCGTCTCATCAGGCTCTGGCTGACAATCGATGGGCTTTTCGGGGATACTAGGCCCCCTTATTTCCTGCATTACATGTTTTCAGAAAGGAGCCGGAGTTTGGCCGATAAAAAGCTGTTTACTCCTTTATCAGGTACACAACGGATCTTCGAAGCCGTCTTGATCGCCATCACCCTGATGGCTGCTTATCTTCTGCTTGCCCTGTTGTCCTATCATCCCGCTGATCCCGGCTGGTCTCAGACCTCCTGGCAAGGGGAGGTGAAGAACCTCGCCGGTAGTGCCGGTGCCTGGCTCGCCGACATCACCATGTTTACCTTTGGTGCCTTCTCCTATCTGGTGCCGCCGCTGGTGGTGCTGCTGGGCTGGAGTCTCTTCTGGCGCCCGAGCCGTCTGCTCGATGTGGATTACCTCACCCTGGGGGTGCGGATCATCGGCTTTATCCTGACCGTGCTCGGCATGTCGGCCATTGCCAGCATGAACTTCAACGATATGCAGAACTTCTCCGCCGGTGGTCTGGTGGGGGATGTGATCGCTTCTGCCGTGGTGCCGCTGTTTGGCGGCGTCGGGGCCAACCTGATGCTGCTCTGCTTCGTGGCAACCGGCATCACCCTGTTTACCGGCTGGTCCTGGCTCACCATCGTCGAGCAGATCGGCGCGGCCTGTACCGGTTCGGTCAGCGCTGTTTACAACTTCCCGACCACCCTCGGCCGCTGGCTGACCGGTGGCTGGCGTCAACCCCGCAACGAGGGGCCGGATCCCTTGCTGGAAGGCGGGGTAGGGGCCATCGCGTTTGATGACGAGGAAGATGAGCCGCACACCAGCTGGACTCGCAAGCCCAAGGCCAAGAACCAGAAGGCTGCCGCCGAAGAGTGGCTGCCGGAACTCGACGACGATACCTTCGAGTTCGATCCTCAGTTTGATGATGAAGATGATGAGCCGGTTCCGGCTGCCAAGCCGAAACGTGCGGTGGCGGCCGCCAATGGTCGCCGTCAGCCGGTACTGGCTGTGGCCGATGACGATGATGAGGACGATCTGGATCTGCCCTGGGCCGAAGGGGACGACGAGGTTGCCGCGCCGGTAGCCGTCGCACCAACCAAGCCCAAGCGTCGTCCGCAGTCAACAATGCCGCCGTTACCGAGTATCGAACTGCTGGACAGACCGCCAGCCAAGACCCAGATGATGAGCAAGGATGAGCTGGATCGCATGGGCCGTCTGGTGGAGGCCAAACTTGCCGACTACAACGTGCAGGCCAAGGTGGTGGGTGTCTATCCGGGCCCGGTCATTACCCGTTTCGAGCTGGATCTGGCGCCGGGCATGAAGGCGAGCAAGATCACCAACCTCTCGCGCGATCTGGCCCGTTCCCTCTCTGCCAGCAGCGTGCGGGTGGTTGAGGTGATCCCGGGTAAGACCTACGTGGGGATCGAGCTGCCCAACCGGGTGCGTCAGACCGTTTACCTGCGCGAAACCCTCGACTGCGATGCCTTCCGAGATAGCCGCAACCCGCTCACCATGGGCCTGGGTCAGGACATCGCCGGCGAGCCGGTGGTGGTGAACCTGGCCAAGATGCCGCACCTGCTGGTGGCCGGTACCACAGGTTCCGGTAAGTCGGTAGGGGTCAACACCATGATCATCTCGATGCTCTACAAGTCATCCCCCGATGACCTGCGTTTCATCATGATCGACCCCAAGATGCTGGAACTCTCCGTCTACGAAGGGATCCCGCACCTGCTGACCGAGGTGGTGACCGATATGAAGGACGCCGCCAACGCCCTGCGCTGGTGCGTGGGGGAGATGGAGCGCCGTTACAAGCTGATGTCGGCGGTCGGGGTGCGCAACCTCAAGGGCTACAACGACAAGGTGCTGGCTGCCATCGAGGAGGGGGAACCCCTGCTGGATCCGTTGTGGCGCCCGGGTGACTCCATGGATCAGATGCCGCCGGAGCTGGAGAAACTGCCCCACATCGTGGTGGTGGTGGACGAGTTTGCCGACATGATGATGATCGTCGGCAAGAAGGTGGAAGAGCTGATCGCCCGTATCGCCCAGAAGGCGCGGGCCGCCGGTATTCATCTTATTCTGGCGACCCAGCGTCCGTCGGTGGATGTCATCACCGGTCTTATCAAGGCCAACATCCCGACCCGGATCTCGTTCCAGGTATCGAGCAAAATCGACTCGCGCACCATCATCGATCAGGGGGGCGCCGAATCTCTGCTCGGTATGGGCGACATGCTCTACATGCCGGCTGGGACCTCCAACCCGACCCGGGTACACGGTGCGTTCGTCGATGACCACGAAGTGCACAAGGTGGTGGCGGACTGGAAACTGCGCGGCGAGCCGAACTACATCGAAGAGATCCTCTCCGGTGAGTCGGGTGGCGAAGGTGGCAGCGGCGAATATGGCGGTGGTGGCGATGAAGAGCTCGACCCCCTGTTCGACGAAGCGGTCGCTTTTGTGGTGGAGTCCCGCCGTGGCTCGACCTCCAGCGTCCAGCGCAAGTTCAAGATTGGTTACAACCGGGCAGCCCGTCTCATCGAGCAGATGGAGAATCAGGGCATCGTCAGCTCACCGGGTGGCAATGGTCAGCGCGACGTGCTGGCACCGCCGCCGGTGCGGGACTAAGCCTCACCGTTTCATCCTATCCCTGGCCATGCCCTCCACGGGCGTGGCCTTTTATCGAGAGCGTCTTTATGAAGAGCGTGATGAAAAAACAACTGTTGATGGGTACCGTGCTGCTGATGGCCAGCAGCCAGGTGTGGGCCGATGCGGCCAGCGATCTCAAACAGAAGCTGGCGGGGGTGAGCCTCTTCTCCGCCAAATTTGCCCAGACCGTCTATGACAGCAAGGGCAAGGAGCTGCAAAAGGCCAGCGGCGATCTGCTGGTGCAGCGGCCAAACCGTTTCAACTGGCACACCACCTCGCCGGACGAGAGCCTGATCGTGGCCGATGGTCAGGATGTCTGGGTCTATGATCCCTTCGTCGAGCAGGTCACCGCCCTCAAGCTGAAAGATGCGGTGCTCAACACCCCCTTTATTCTGATTGCCGGCAATGACGACAAGTTCTGGAAGAACTATGACGTGACTCAGGAGGGGGATGTCTACACCGTCACCAGCCGCAACAAGGATGAGCTGATTGCCTCCTTCCGTGTCACCTTCGACAGACAAGACAACATCAGTCGTTTCGATGTGAAAGAGGCGCAAGGGCAGTGGAGTGAATTCACCCTGAGCAGCTTCAACCGCAAGCCGGTGCTCAAGGGCAACGAATTTGTTTTCAAGATCCCGAAGGGGGTCGAGCTGGACGATCAGCGCTAATGAGTAAGCGGTCGTTGGATTGCTCGCCACTGCGCCAGTCAAAGGCGAGTGGCGTGACGCTGGGTGGTCAATACAGATGAGCAACTTGTCGCTGGATTTCTCATCGGACTTTCGTCCGCTGGCGGCCCGGATGCGGCCGCAAAACCTCGACCAGTATATCGGTCAGCAACATATCCTGGGGGCTGACAAGCCCCTGCGCAAAGCCATTCTGGCGGGTCACTGCCACTCGATGATCCTGTGGGGGCCGCCCGGTACCGGCAAGACTACGCTGGCGGAGCTGATGGCTCACTACTGCCAGGCGGAAGTGGAGCGACTCTCTGCGGTCACCTCCGGTATCAAGGAGATCCGCGCCGCCATCGACAAGGCGAAGGAGAACAGCTGGCGCGGGGTGCGCACCATTCTGTTTGTGGATGAAGTGCACCGCTTCAACAAGAGCCAGCAGGATGTGTTCCTGCCTCACATCGAGGATGGCACCATCACCTTTATCGGTGCCACCACCGAAAACCCCTCGTTCGAACTCAACAACGCACTGCTCTCACGAGCCCGGGTCTATCTGCTCAAACGACTGGAGGAGAGCGATATTCTCGCCATGCTCGATCAGGCGATGACCGATCCCCGTGGTCTCAATGATCCGGCACTCACCTTCGCCCCCGGCGTCAAAGAGGCGTTGGCCAAGGCAGTTGATGGAGACGGGCGAAAATCCCTCAACTATCTGGAGCTGTTGGCCGACATGGCCGAAACCGACAGCACTGGGGCGCGGGTGATCGACAGTGCCCTGCTCGCCGCCGTGGTGGGGGAGCACGTGGCCCGCTTCGACAAGGGGGGCGATCACTTCTACGACCTCATCTCGGCGGTGCACAAATCCATTCGCGGCTCGGCGCCGGATGCGGCGCTCTATTGGTACGCCCGCATGGTGAGTGCCGGTTGCGATCCCCTCTATATTGCCCGCCGCTTGCTGGCGATTGCCTCGGAAGATGTGGGCAATGCCGATCCCCGTGCCATGCAGGTCGCCCTGTCAGCCTGGGATTGCTTCCATCGGATCGGGCCGGCGGAAGGGGAGCGGGCTATCGCCCAGGCGATCGTCTATCTCGCCTGCGCCCCGAAAAGCAATGCGGTCTACACCGCCTGGAAGGCGGCGCTTCATGATGCCAAAAACCTGCCTGACTTCGAGGTGCCGGTCCACCTGCGCAATGCGCCGACCAAATTGATGAGCGATCTGGGCTATGGCGCCGAGTATCGCTATGCCCATGACGAGCCGGGCGCCTATGCTGCGGGCGAGCAGTATTTCCCGCCCGAGCTTGCCGGCAAGCAGTACTACCAGCCCACCGATCGCGGCCTTGAAAAGCAGATTGGTCAGAAGCTCGATTACCTCCATGAACTGGACAGGCAAAGTCCGCAGCAACGGGGCAAATAGCCCCTTTGTTACCTCGCATGGCTGAAAATTGGTCAGGCGTTTGAATATGCAGGACGGTTTGCGTGCCAAAGTCGGTAAAAACGACACAAATAGTCCCTGTTCGGGCGGGGGGGCGGTCTGCTACACTGCCCGTCTGACCCCGCTTGTCTTGGCCTTGCGCCATCTTCTTGATCTCGAAGGCCTGATTGTTGAGGCCCGATTCTGAAGACGATTGGGGTGCGCCAACCGATGTTAACTTCCGGATCTGTTTCCCAGCCCGTCATGACGACTCAGGCCCAGATCCCATTTTAAAAAAGTAGGTAAACCATGCTGGATCCCAAATATCTGCGCAGCGATATCGAAGAGGCTGCCGCTCGTCTGGCGACACGTGGCTACGTTCTGGACGTAGCGGCTGTCAACGCTCTGGAAGAGAAACGCAAGGATCTGCAGTCCCGTACCCAGGAGCTGCAGGCCGAGCGCAACGCCCGCTCCAAATCCATCGGTGAAGCTGCCCGTCGTGGTGAAGATGTTGCCCCGCTCAAGGCCGAAGTGACCAAAATCAACGACGAGCTGGAAACCAGCAAGGTCGAGCTGGATGCCCTGCTGGCCCAGTTGAAAGCCATTGCCGACGCCATCCCCAACCTGCCGAGCGAGACCACGCCGGTGGGCCGTGACGAGAACGACAACGTGGAAGTGCGTCGCTGGGGTACCCCGCGCGAGTTCAGCTTCCCGGTACGCGATCACATCGATCTGGGCGAAGCGGCCAAGGGCGTTGACTTCAAGAATGGCGTCAAACTCTCCGGTACCCGTTTCGTAGTGATGAAGGGTCAGATTGCCCGTCTGCATCGTGCCCTGGCTCAGTTCATGCTGGATCTGCACACCCAGCAACACGGTTACACCGAGTGCTACGTGCCCTATCTGGTGAACCCGGACAGCCTCTATGGCACCGGCCAGTTGCCGAAATTTGCCCAGGACCTGTTCAATACCGGTATCGAAGGTGAAGGGGAAGAAGAGGGCAAGGTGCGCAAGTTCTCTCTGATCCCGACCTCCGAAGTGCCGCTCACCAACATGGCCCGTGACGAGATCTTTGACGCGCAAGAGCTGCCGATCAAGATGACCGCTCACAGCCCCTGCTTCCGCTCCGAAGCCGGTTCCTACGGTCGTGATACCCGTGGCCTCATCCGTATGCACCAGTTCGACAAGGTTGAAATGGTTCAGCTGGTTCACCCGGAGAAATCCTGGGATGCGCTGGAGGAGATGGTGGGTCACGCCGAGAAGGTGCTGCAACTGCTGGAGCTGCCGTATCGCGTGATGGCGCTCTCTACCGGTGACATGGGCTTCTGCGCTTCCAAGACCTACGATCTGGAAGTGTGGCTGCCGGCCCAGAACACTTACCGCGAGATCTCCTCTGTCTCCAACTGCACCGACTTCCAGGCGCGCCGTATGCAGGCTCGCGTGCGCATCGACGGCAAGCCGCAGCTGCTGCACACCCTGAACGGTTCCGGTCTGGCGGTGGGTCGTACCCTGGTTGCCGTGATGGAGAACTACCAGCAGGAAGATGGCCGCATCGCCATCCCGGCTGCGCTGCAATCCTACATGGGTGGCCTGACCCACATCGGGTAAGCTCACACCGCAGACCACAACGCCATGGCATTGCCATGGCGTTGTGCATTCTGGCGCCGATCAACCGTTTTAGTGCTGAAAAAATGCGGCTTTTCGGCGTCGCTTTGAACAGTTAACACATTTTTATCAAGCAATGCGCAATCGTTTTTGTTAGACTGCGCCGCAATTTCGCAGGACATCATTTTCTATGGTCTGGATTGATTACGCCATCATCGGCATCGTCGGTTTCTCTGCTCTCATCAGCTTGGTGCGCGGCTTCGTCAAGGAGGCCATGTCTCTTGTCACCTGGTTCGTCGCCTTCTTTATTGCCAGCCATTTCTATCCCGATCTCGCCGTCTATTTCACCTCCTTCTCCGACGCGCTGGTTCGCAACGGTCTGGCCATCGCGGCGCTGTTTGTGGCGACCCTGATCCTCGGCAGCGTGGTCAACTATGTGGTGGGCCTGTTGGTGGACAAGACGGGTCTCTCCGGTACCGATCGGGTGCTGGGTGTCTGCTTCGGTGCAATTCGCGGGGTGCTGATCGTCAGTGCCCTGCTTTTTTTCATGGATACCTTCACCAGCCTCTCCCAGAGCGACTGGTGGGTGGCGTCCAAGCTGGTGCCGGAGTTCAAGCCGGTGATCCAGTGGTTTTTCGGGTTCATGTTGAACTCATCCAGTTTTCTTAAACAGGTATAGTGACTTCGAGGTAGCAAAGACATGTGTGGTATTGTCGGTATAGTTGGCACCACCCCCGTCAATCAGGCCCTCTACGACGCCTTGACGGTGTTGCAGCACAGGGGACAGGATGCCGCCGGGATCGTGACCATTGATAGTGGAAACTTCCGGCAACGCAAGGCCAATGGCCTGGTGAAGGACGTGTTTGAAGTGCGCCACATGCAGCGTCTGCAAGGGAACATCGGCATAGGTCATGTCAGATACCCCACCGCAGGCAGCTCAAGTGCCGCTGAAGCCCAACCTTTTTATGTGAACTCGCCCTACGGCATGGTGCTGGCCCATAACGGCAACCTCACCAACGCCAAGGAGCTCAAGGAGCAGCAGTTCAAGGTCGCCCGCCGTCACATCAACACAACCTCCGACTCGGAAGTGCTGCTTAACGTGCTGGCCCACGAGCTGGATCGCTGTGACAAGATGGCGCTGCGTCCCGAAGATATTTTCGCCGCGGTGCGCAGAACCCATCAGCAGATCCGCGGCGCTTATGCGGTGGTCTCGCTGGTGATTGGCCATGGTCTCATCGGTTTTCGTGATCCCAACGGCATTCGTCCGCTGATCCTCGGTCGTCGTCAGGACGAGCAGGGCCAGGTGGAGTACATGCTCGCCTCCGAGAGCGTGGCACTCGACGCCATCGGTTTCGAGACGGTGCGGGATATTGCGCCGGGTGAAGCCATCTACATCACCGAGCAGGGCCAGCTCTTCTCTGAGCAGTGTGCGGAGAACCCGCAGATGAGCTCCTGCATCTTCGAATACGTCTACTTCGCCCGTCCCGATTCGTGCATCGACAAGGTCTCGGTCTACGCCGCCCGCCTCAACATGGGTCGCAAGCTGGGTCAGAAGATTGCCCGCGAGTGGGAAGATCTCGACGTCGATGTGGTTATCCCCATCCCCGAGACCTCCTGTGACGTGGCGCTGGAGATCGCTCACACCCTGGATCTGCCATACCGTCAGGGCTTCGTGAAGAACCGCTATATCGGCCGTACCTTCATCATGCCGGGCCAGACCCAGCGCAAGAAGTCGGTGCGCCGCAAACTCAACGCCATCAGCTCCGAATTCAAGGGCAAGAAGGTGTTGCTGGTGGATGATTCCATCGTGCGTGGTACCACGTCCGAGCAGATCATCCAGATGGCCCGTGAAGCGGGGGCAGCCAAGGTCTACTTCGCCTCGGCGGCGCCGGAAATTCGTTTCCCCAACGTCTATGGCATCGATATGCCCACAGCCAACGAGCTGATCGCCCACGGCCGTGAAGTGGAAGAGGTGTGCAAGCTGATTGGCGCTGACGGTCTGATTTTCCAGGATCTGGAAGATCTGGAAGCCGCCGTGCGGGAGATCAACCCGGATCTGCGTCACTTCGAGACCTCGGTGTTCAATGGCCACTACGTCACCTCCGACGTGGACCAGTCCTATCTGGACCACCTCAATGCCCTGCGCAACGATGACACCAAAGCGGTGCGTGAATGGCAGGAAGGCACCAGCAATCTGGAAATTTTTAACGAAGGCAGTTAAACGTTTGCGGTTTTGCAGGATGGGATAGAGAGATGGGGGCCAGTGGCCCCCATTGTCGTTTCTACCTCGCACCGCCAGAAGGGGGAGGGTGTATCTGTTTGAAAAACATCCGTTTATCTTGCCGGATATGGGCATGGCCAGCGGGATCCGCTAGCATAGGCGGCAACATATATGACCGATACGCTTTTAAGAGACGAGAGTTCAGATGGATGATCTGCTAGCCCCAGTGCGCCAGTTTTTGCAGTGCGAGACCCCGGATGAGTGGGTAGAGATGGCGCGGGATCCGGCCCGTTTACCGACCCTGCTCATCGATCACGCCAACTGTGAGACCAAGGCTGCACTCACTGCCCACAGTCTGGTGCGCCGCTACTGCCTGCCCAAGGGCAAGCGCCATCTGCTGCCCAAACTGGAGTTTTATCGCGAGCTGGATGCCATTCCGGAGAAGGCCGAGATTCTGGGCAAACGTAGCATGGGGGAGTCTGATCGCACCGTGTTTGCAGAGCTGGAGCGCAATCCGCTGCTGTTTCCCATGGTGCGGCTCATTCAGGAGGAGCTGCATCACTTCGAGCAGGTGCTGGAGATCATGCAGGCCCGCGGCATCGAATACGGGCCGGTGACGGCCTCCCGCTATGCCCGCCAGTTGATGCAGCATGTGCGCACCCATGAGCCGGCCACCATCGTCGACAAGATGATCATCGGCGCCTATATCGAGGCCCGCTCCTGCGAGCGCTTTGCCAAGCTGGCGCCCCATCTGGATGAAGAGCTGAGTCGCTTCTATGTCTCTTTGCTGCGCTCCGAGGCGCGCCACTATCAGGATTACCTGAGCCTGGCCGAACAGTACGCAGGGGAGGATATCAGCGAACGGGTGGCCTTCTTTGGCAAGCTGGAAGCCGAGCTAATCTGCTCGCCGGATCCGCAGTTCCGGTTCCATAGCGGCCTGCCTGTCACATCTGACAGTTGTTGACGCACAGGGGGCAAACTACTATTGCCCTGTTCCTACTACGAGCGACAAGTAGTTACTTTTGAGCGCAATTCCCGGCCCTGAGCCGGGATCTTTTTTTCTGTCGTACCTCCCTCCTGCTTTTGGCGCTCTATGCTGAATCTCTGGCTATTTTTGCGTCTTCCCCTTGCGATGAAATCCTGTTCGATCAGCCGGTTATTGTGGTGATAAAGTGCTCACTCAGGTGGCTCACCCTTGTAGAAACGGGCGAAACCGTGTACTTTTTTGCCTTCGCAAGATTTGAATAACCAATCAATAGGAGCGTGTATGCGCATTGTTCTGTTGGGGGCTCCGGGCGCCGGCAAAGGTACCCAGGCTCAGTTCATCATGGAAAAACACGGTATTCCCCAGATCTCCACCGGCGACATGCTGCGTGCGGCGATCAAAGCGGGCACCGAGCTCGGTCTGAAAGCCAAAGCTGTGATGGACGCAGGTCAGCTGGTCTCTGACGACATCATCATCGGTCTGGTGAAAGAGCGCATCGCTCAGCCGGACTGCGCCAAAGGCTTCCTGTTGGACGGTTTCCCGCGCACCATTCCCCAGGCGCAAGCCATGAAGGACGCCGGTGTCGTGGTTGATTTCGTGCTGGAGTTCGATGTGCCGGACGAAGAGATCGTCAAGCGCATGAGCGGCCGTCGCGTTCACTCCGGCTCCGGCCGTACCTACCACGTGGTGTTCAACCCGCCGAAAGTGGAAGGCAAGGATGACGTGACCGGTGAAGAGCTGGTGATCCGCGCCGACGACGAAGAGACCACAGTACGCAAGCGTCTGGATGTATATCATCAGCAGACCGCGCCGCTGATCGGTTTCTACGGCAAAGAGGCGGAAGCGGGCCACACCCGTTACGTCAAGATCGACGGCACCCAGCCTGTTGATCTGGTCAGCAAGCAGCTTGCCACCATTCTGGGCTGATCTTTGCTGCCGGCACTGTTTCCCGTGCCATCAGATAAATAAAGAGAAGGGCCCTGTCGGGCCCTTTTTGCATAATGACAGATAGACAGGAAGCCAACGTGACCACGAAAACCGGAATATTGCTGGTCAATCTGGGTACCCCAGCCGCACCGACCACCGCTGCCGTCAAAGCGTTCCTCAGCCAGTTCCTCCACGATCCCCGTGTGGTGGACCTGCCCCGTTACCTCTGGTGTCCGCTGCTCCACTTCATCATCTTGCCGACGCGCTCGCCCAAAGTGGCCAAGCTCTATCAGCAGGTCTGGACCGAGCAGGGCTCGCCGCTGATGGTGATAAGCAAGCAGCAGCGTGCTGCGCTGGAGCAGGAGCTCAAGCGGGAGGGGGTTGAGGTGCCGGTGGAGCTGGCGATGACCTATGGTTCCCCGTCAGTGAATGATGGCTGGCAGGCGCTCAAGGCCAAAGGGGTCAACCGGGTGATCCTGTTGCCGCTCTATCCGCAATATTCGGTCAGTACCACCGCCTCGGTCTTCGATGCCTGGAGCAAGGCGATGAAGAGAGAGCGCAATCTGCCGGTGGTACGGCTCATTCGTGATTATCACGCCCATCCCGAATACATTCAGGCGCTGGCCATGAGTGTGCGCCGTCACTGGGAGCAGCACGGTCAGGGTGATCACCTGCTGATGTCGTTCCACGGTATTCCCGAGCGCTACGAGAACGAAGGGGACCCCTATGGTCACCAGTGTCGCTACACCGCCACTCTGCTGGCCGAGGCGCTCGGGCTGGAGGCCGGGCAGTGGACGGCAAGCTTCCAGTCCCGCTTTGGCAAGGAGGAGTGGCTCAAGCCCTACACCGACGTGACCATCGCTGGCCTGCCGGCCGCCGGGGTCAAGCGACTCGATGTGATTTGCCCTGCCTTTGCGGCCGACTGCCTCGAAACCCTCGAGGAAATTCAGGTACAGAATCGGGAGATCTTCATGGAGGCCGGTGGCGAGCGGTTTGAATATATTCCGGCCCTCAACAGCGATCAGGCCCATATCAGGATGATGGTCTCGCTCATCTGCCGCGAATTGGCATGAGTGACCGGCAGTCAGTCAAACAAGGAGTCGAGTCATGGTACATATCACGCTGATATACGCAGGCCTGCTGGGGCTGCTGTTTCTGGGGCTCTCCTTCTGGGTGGTCAGACGCCGCGCCCAGTTCGGGGTGATGATAGGGCAGGGGGAAGCCCCCGAGCTGCTGGCGGCGATCCGGGCCCACGGCAATTTTGCCGAGTATGTGCCGCTGACCCTGCTGCTGATGGCGCTGTGCGAGCTCTCCGGTGCCGGTGTGCTCTGGCTGCATGCCGGTGGCGCCATGCTGTTGGTCGGCCGCATCCTGCATGCCATCGGCATCCAGATCCCCAAAGCCCCCAATGTTCCCCGTTTTCTGGGCACCTTGCTGTTCTGGCTCGCCCTCGGCCTCTTCACAGTGCTGGCTCTGTTGCAGGGCATGGCGGCCGCCTGAAAACAGGCGCTTTTGTATGCTATGGAACCACCCTGGGTTGGGTGGTTTTTTATGGTGAAAAGGCAAACGTTTTTCCTTGCAGGCCTTGTCTATACTGACTCCATTATTTAAACAGGGCGACTTTTCGGGGCGGCGGATTGTGTTAAAATCCCGCCCCTCTTTCCCCCAGAGCACAGAACATTGCCATGAAATTTCCCGGTCAGCGCAAGTCCAAACACTACTTCCCTGTCGACAGACGCGATCCCCTTGTTCCGCAAAATCCCCTGTTAACCGAGCTGGGTAAAGCCTACGTGGTCGGGATTGATCAGACACTGGTTGATATTGAAGCCCATGTGGATGAAGACTTTCTGACCCGTTATGGTCTGAGCAAGGGGCACTCCGTCGTCATCAATGACGACGTGGCCGAACGGATTTATGACGAGCTCAAGGCCAACAACATGGTAGTGAGCGAGTTTGCCGGTGGCACCATTGGCAACACGGTACACAATTACTCGGTACTGGCCGATTCCCACTCCATCCTGCTGGGTGTGATGAGTCAGGATATTCGAATCGGCTGCTACGCCTACCGTTATCTGTGCAACACCTCTTCCCGCGTCAATCTGGACTATCTGCAGCCGGTGGATGGCCCCATCGGCCGTTGCTTCACTTTCATTACCGAGTGCGGCGAGCGCAGCTTCGGTATCAACGCTGGCAAGATGAACCAGCTGGATGTGCAGCACATTCCGGAGGATGTGATCAAAGGGGCGTCTGCACTGGTGATCACCGCCTATCTGGTACGCGGTGACGATGGTGATCCGATGAAAGAGGCGGCCATGACCGCGGTGCGTTATGCCCGTGAGGCCGGTATTCCCGTGGTGCTGACCCTGGGCACCCGTTTCGTCATCGACGAAAATCCCCAGTGGTGGCGCGACTTCATTGCCGAGAACGTGACCGTGCTGGCGATGAACGAAGACGAAGGGGAAGCCCTGACCGGCATCGCTGATCCGCTCGGTGCTGCCGACAAGGCGCTCGACTGGGCCGATATGGTGCTCTGTACTGCTGGCCCCATCGGCCTCTACATGGCGAGTTATACCGACGAGGACTACAAGCGCGAGACCACTCATACCCTGTTGCCGGGCGTTATCCCCGAGTTCAACATGTATGAGTTCAGCCGCCCGATGGCCCGCGCCAAGTGCCGTAAACCGGCCCGCATCTACTCCCACATCTCCCCGTATATGGGGGGCCCGGAGAAGATCAAGAACACCAACGGGGCAGGGGATGGCGCGCTTTCCGCCGTGCTGCACGACATGGTGGCCAACTCCTATCACCGGATGAATGTGCCCAACTCCGCCAAGCACATCTCCGAGTTCCTGACCTACTCCTCACTGGCCCAGGTGTGCAAATACGCCAACCGCGTCAGCTACGAGGTGTTGGCCCAGAGCAGCCCACGTCTCTCCCGCGGTTTGCCTGAGAAAGAGGACAGCCTGGAAGAGGTTTACTGGGAGCGTTGATCTCCAGAATCTGCAAGACGCCTCCATCGGGAGGCGTTTTTGCAGGCAAATGGGGGTTATCCCGGCTTTTTTCCCGGAATAACCCCAATATGCTTGAGTCCATGTCACTTTTACGACACCATTTGGCCATCGTATTGTCGCTCGACAATGCCGCAGCACCCGAAAGAAAGAGAGAATCCCATGAGCATGCTTAACGACAACCTTGACGCCAATTTCCAACTGTTTATCGAACAAGTCCGCGAGTCGGGTCAGGTGTGGGGTCTGCGCTATGGGGAAGACTGGGTCGTCTGCCGCTCCGCCGAATTTGAAGATGCCGACGTGATGCCGCTCTGGTCTGCCGAAGAGGACGCCCGTCTGCACTGTGTCGACGAGTGGGCCGATTACGAGCCGGAAGTGATCGATCTGGAAGAGTTTCTCGATATCTGGATCAACGATCTGGATGAAGACGATGTACTGGTCGGCCCGAACTGGAACGCCGATCTGGAAGGCCAGGAGCTCGAGCCCATCGAGCTGGCCAAGGCACTGGTTGAACTGGACGCCTGAAAGCGCCTCCATTGATGGCCTGAACGCACAGGCCATCGGGACAAAGACCGGCATCCGTGAGGGTGCCGGTCTTTTTTATGGTCGAATGGCCCGATTGATGAGTTAAAAGCCGATTTGCCTTTGCACCTGTCAGGGGGATGGTCCATCATCAACCTTTTGCCAAGGGAGGAGCGCCATGTTTGTATTCGACGTAACGGGAGCTGCGGGTGAGAAAGCCAGCATTCGGGTGCAGGCGCTGGATTGGGCGCAAGCCGGACCAGTGACCTTCCAGTGCGATGACGATCAGCTGGCGGTCGTGCTTCTGAGCGGTTGTCGTTGCGACGCGGTGGGCTTTTTCAACCTGTTGGCGGGGTGCAAACCCCTCTATATCGAACAGTGGCTCAGCTATCTGCAGGAGAGTGGTCGCATTGGCAAGTGGAGCCATCAGACCGAGAGTCCCGCCGATGGGGACTATCTGGCCAAAGCCGGTCTGGAGCACGATGAGCTCAATACCCTGCTTGGCCAGGTCTATCAGGTGGCGGGGTTCAATCGCCTGCAAATCAACCGTTACCTCAAGAACCGCCACAACCCCACCACGCTGGCGACCCGTTACGATCAGAAAGAGCTGGAGCGCTATCGCCAGCTCAATGACATCATTCTGACCCTTTTGAAGCTGAAGCATCCTCAGTAAAGAGCCCCAGCTGGCTGATATCCGGTCGCAGCGGTTGCGGCCGGGCGATCAGATAGCCCTGCAAACCATCCACGTACATCCCCTGCAGCAGCTGTTTCTGGCCAAGCTGTTCTACCCCCTCTGCAATGACCTGACACCCCATCCGATGTGATACATCGACGATCATCCGCACGAACTGCTGGTTGGTCTGATCCTGCTCCAGTCCGGTGATCAGGGCAGGATCGAGCTTGATGTAGTCGGGCTTGAGCTCGCGAAACAGGGTAAAGGAGCCGATCCCCTTGCCGAAATTGGCGATCGCCGAGCGGCTGCCGTTGCGGCGCAGCAGTTCAAACACCCGCTTGGCGCCTGTCAGGTTGCGCTCCAGATGCTCTTCATCCAGTTCGAACACCAGATTGGCGCTGGTATTGGGATCTTTGAGCAGCTGGCGGTCAAGCCAGATCAGGAAGGCGCTGTTTTGCAGCAGGTTGGGGGAGAGGTTGATCCCCCAGCGACTCTGGTTGGCACCAAAGGCCCGGTACTGACGCATGATGTGGGTAATGACCAGCTGCTCCAGCCGCATCACCATATCCAGCCGCTGGGCCATGGCAAACAGGGTGTCGGTGGGCAGGGCGGTGCCGTCATTGCCGCTGAAGCGGGTGTAGATCTCGTTGTAGGCCAGCATGCTGCGGTGCAGGGGCTGGATCGGCTGGTAGGTAAAGCTGAGTCGCTCCTGTGCCAGCACTTCGGTCAGCACGTCGCGCCAGTGGTGTTGCCCCTGCAGATCGGAGGCACTGTCATCTTGTTGGATGGCCCAGCCGTTGATGGTTTCAGTCTGGGCGCGAGCCAGCGCCAGATCCGCTCTGGCCAGTACGGCTTCGATTTTTTGGCCGCTGCTGAGCTTGGTCAGCCCCGAGTAACCGGTGCTCTCCAGCTCGTGCTGATCCTGATAGTGATCGAAGGCCACCTTCAAATCCTGCCCCAGCAGATGGGGAGGAATATTGGCCACCGGTTGCACCAGCACGGCGAAATCAGCCCCCGAAATGCGGTAGACCTGATTGCCCGGGAAGCGGCTTACCACCCGCTTGATAAGGGCCGCCATGTCCTTGATGTAGGCATCACCAGACTGGAAGCCGCGCTGGGCGTTGATCTTGCCAAGCTCGGTGGCACGGATCAGCACCAGGGTCGCGGTCTGGGTGTCCTGATCCCGCTGCAGCAACTCGGTCATGTCGCGGCGAAATGCGTGGCGGTTGAGAAGCTGAGTCAGCTCGTCGGTGGTAGCCAGGTTGCTGAGCTCGGTCAGCTGGCGATGGGCGCTCTGCTCGGCGCTTTCGAACTGTTCCAGCAGCTGTTGCAGCACCTCCTGGGAAGCGGGCTCATCGAGTTGTGAGGGATCCCGTCCTCTGATCGCCTTGACCCAGGTGAGCTCCTGATGCTGAAGCATGCCATCCATGGTGCGGATGGCCAGCATCAACAGCAGGATCATGCCAAGCAGTGTGGTGGCCAGAATAATGGCCAAAGTGAGCGGTGTGCTCTGCAGGGCTAACCAAACTGCTTGCAGGAGCAGCAGGGGTATGGTCACTATGGTGGCGATCAGAAAGAGGGTACGTCCGAGCTTGTGAACCATCTTGTCATCCTTGAAGTGGCTGCTTTGTGGGGGAATTTTAACCAAGCTGGCGGAGCAAAGCATGCTATTCCTCGCAACTCGGTGAAAAGGGTCAATTGAGATCGGTTAAATGTGAGTGAAACCACTTTCACAGGTGCTGAAACAGGCGAAGATGAGTTGAAAATAGATCAAACAAGGCAGAGGTAAATCATGTTGTTAGAGCCCGAAAATAGTGCCAAAGCACGACAATTATTGAACCAGAGTATGGCACTGGTGCTGGCGGGTGGACGTGGTAGTCGCCTGAAGCAGTTGACTGACAACCGCGCCAAGCCTGCCGTCCATTTCGGTGGCAAATTCCGGATCATTGATTTTGTGCTCTCCAACTGTATCAACTCGGGGATCCGCCGCGTTGGTGTAGTCACCCAATACAAATCTCACAGCCTGCTGCGTCACCTGCAATCGGGCTGGTCCTTCCTGCGTTACCAGATGAACGAATTCATCGACCTGCTCCCTGCCCAGCAACGGGTGGACGAGGTGCACTGGTATCGCGGTACCGCCGATGCCATCTATCAGAACGTCGATATCATCCGTGACTACGGCCCCAAATACCTGGTGGTGCTGGCGGGGGATCACATCTACAAGATGGATTACGCCGCCATGCTGCTCGACCATGTGCGCCTTGGCGCCAAGGTGACGGTCGCTTGTATCGAGGTGCCGCGGGCCGAGGCATCCGCCTTCGGGATCATGGATATCGACGAGCAGCGCAAGATCCGCGCCTTCGTCGAAAAACCGGCCAATCCGCCCGCCATGCCGGGTTGTGAAGATCGCTCGCTGGCCTCCATGGGGATCTATATCTTCGAGGCGGAGTACCTCTACCAACTGCTGGAGGAGGACATTCTCAATCAGGACTCCAAACACGACTTCGGGATGGATGTGATCCCCCGCATCGTGGAGGAGGGGATGGCATTTGCTCACCCCTTCAACATGTCCTGTGTCGGGGCACGCGAGGGGCAAAAGCCCTACTGGCGTGACGTGGGTACGCTGGACTCCTTCTGGGAAGCGAACATGGATCTCGCCTCCGTGCTGCCCGAGCTCGATATCTACGATCAGAACTGGCCCATCTGGACCAGCCAGACCCTGACGCCACCGGCCAAGTTTGTGCAGGACCGCAACGGTCAGCATGGCATGACCATCAACTCCATGTTCTCGGGCGGTACCATCGTCAGCGGGTCATTTGTGCTCAACTCGGTGCTCTTTACTAATGTGCGGGTGCACTCCTTCTGCACCCTAGATCAGGCCATCATCTTCCCCGGGGTAGAGATTGGTGCCGGTTGCCGTCTGCGCCGGGTGGTGGTGGACAAGGGATGTGTGCTGCCCGATGGGCTGGTGGTGGGCGAGAATGCCGATGAGGATAGCCGCCGCTTCTACCGCTCCGAGCAGGGGATTGTGTTGGTGACCAAGGAGATGCTGGACAAGCTGGTTTGAGGAAGGCCCTTGAAACTGTGTCAGACGCTGTAATGCAAAGGGAGCCAATTTGGCTCCCTTTTTCATGCTGGTGAATGGCGAGGATTACTCGCTAACCACTGCTTTAGCGGCCATCACCATGGCGGTGCCGTGCTTGCCACCGGCGGCGGTCACTTGCGGTACGCCATCTTCATCGGTGTCGCTGCCGGCACCTTCGATGATGTTCTCGCCGGAGTCACCGATCCACTCGGCCATCTGCATGCCACCGTTGACGGTGCCACGGAACCAGCTGACGTACTGACCGGTCAGCTTGGCCAGCTCCAGCTCGGGCGCCTTCTCGGCCCCTTCGTTGCGCAGGTTCAGCATGGCAGAGCGCAGGGCGCCGGAGATGGCAGCCTGGGTCCAGGGGGTGTATTCACCCTGTTTACCCGCCAGCCAGGTGCCCGCTTTGGCATTGAAGTAGGCCTTGTCGGCAGCGATAAACAGCTCGCGGGCGGCAGTGCGGTACTTGGCATCGGAGGTAGCGAGGAACGCAGCGGTCAGACCACGGATGGCGGCGAACTGTGCATCGATGGAGTGGCCGGCATCGAGCTTGCCACCCAGCGTGATGCCGTCATGCACCAGACCATTTTTGCCCTTGAGGTTGGCAAGGATGAAATCGGCCTGCTTGCGGATAAGCTCAAGCGCTTGCTGACCCTGCTTGGTCTTGAGGTTCAGCTCGCCATTGTCACCGGCGGCGTAACCGACCGGCAGCGCGTCCTGAGCGCGCTGGAAGATCTGCAGGGCGACCAGTGCGTAAGCGGCGTCAAAGGTGGTGACGTGCTTGCCCTGTTTGCCTGCCTGCCAGCTGTCGACCAGGGTACCAGCCTTGGCATCAAAGTGCAGGGCTGCCAGGTTCTTGAAGGTGAGGTTTGAGAGATTGATCGCCAGCGAGAAGGCATCGCTGCCCGCAACCGCTTTGCCCAGGTCATTGACCTGGTTGGCAGCCGGTGCGGCGGCAAACGGCGCACCGTCAAACACGGCGTGGAAGGCCGGGTTCTGGTTGGTGTTGGCGCTGCGCTGATCGCTGAAGGCATAGAACTCGGAGAGTGGCCACAGCATCATCCAGGCATCGCGCAGCTGGGCGGAGCCATCCACCACCTCCAGCTTGCCGATGGCACCGGCATCGTTGTTGCTGGTTTCGGTCACTTTCACCTGATGGGGGAAGTAAATCACGCCCTTGGCCGGATCGTACTGCGGGGTGATTTTGGCGCCCAGTTGCTTGCCATCGAAGCCAAGCTGGTTCTGCATGATGGCCAGCTTGTCGATGGATTGCTCGGTCAGCATCATGCCGTTGAAACCATCGGCGGCAGAGACGCCCAGCTTGTGCTTGCCATCCTGATCCATGGTGGCGGAGGCGGCTTCTACCTCTTCATCGGTCTCGGCCACGTGCATGCCGCCGAGGAAGTCCTGGGACCACATCACCTCTTTGAGCAGGATGCCGCCCACCGCTGCGGGCACCAGCAGGTTGTCGCTGCCGCTCCAGCGCAGGGTGCTGTAGTCGCGGAAGTAGGCGGGCACCTGGGTCTTGACGGTTTTCTCGGTCCCTTTGGCGGTCTTGATGGTGATCTGGTCGCCATTGATCGGGGTGGCGTTGACGGCCTGGACAAACTCCGGATTGGCGGAGGCGTAGGGCAGGGAGAGGGGATACATGCCCTGCGGCACTTCATCAGCCGGGAAGCCAACGGCGTCGGCCATGGCCAACACCCGTTGCCCCAGAGAGGCCATGGTGCCGCCACGGGCCAGGTTTTGCGGCCCGTTTACCAGATGAGGACCCATGCCGGATTGGTAGTTGAGGGCGTACATCGCCTCTTCGGAGTATTCGTAGGATTCGATGCCGGCAGCGAAGTCGAACGGGGTCGGCTCATCGGCACGGTTGGCATCCAGCACATCCAGATCCAGCCCCAGCGCTTCGGCCAGCGGCTCACCGGAGAGCTCGAATTCGGTATAGGCCAGCATGTTGGCGGCGGTATTGAATGTCTTATCTTCGACCTTGACGGCAGCGTGTGCGGCGCCGCTGATCAGTGCGCAGGCGATCGCCTGAACCAGTACGGTTTTTCTCATGTCCCTTCTCACCATTGGTTTTATTATTGACGCTTCTCATAACGAATCTAAATGAGAATGGTCTGCATTATGCTGTGTTGGAGGGGACTTGAGAAGTAAAAAACCGCCCCATTCGGCTGCACGTTAAACCGGATGTGCGCTGTCGAAGAGGACGGTTATCTGTTTATTGCGCTGAAAGTGCCGGTGCGGCGGCGATCAGAGCAGCTTGAACGGGATGACCAGACGGCCCGGTTCCACCTTGAGGGCTTCGACCTTCTCCTTGATCCTGGCTTCGTTCTTGCGGCTGCTGTCGAGGCGATAGACCGGAGTCTGCGACAAGAACAGGGAGAGCGACTGATTGAAGGTGGGCAGCAGCGGGGTGAGGGCAGCCCCGATATCGGCCGGCTCGGTCTTGACCGAGACCAGTTCAAGGTCGCGCAGATAGATGGCGCCCTGATCGGCCACATAATCCGGGCGTGCGCTCAGGGCAAAGCGGATCTTCATCTGCTGGCTGCCAAGGGGGCTGCTCACCTGCAGGTCGCCAGCGGCGTCCAGCTCGATGCGATCTGCTTGTTTGCGGCCGATACGGCTCTGCATCTCATCCAGACGGATCTTGCTCGACATGATGCCGGGGATCCCCAGCTGTTTTTCAAAAGAGACCTGATCTTTGAGGTACTGGTTGATTTCGGCCTCGCTGACGTTGTACTGGGTCAGGGAGCAGGCCCCCAGCAGCAGGGCGAGAGGGAGTAACAACAACTGTTTCAACATGATGGATTCCGCTTGGGCAACGATGATGGCGCTATCTTACGCGATAACGGGCGTGGAATGAGAGCTTCAGACGGTGGGAAAGCTCGAACTTGCTGCATTCCCGATTGTTTTTTGGCCACCGCCGGGTTCATCATCGACGGGTGAGCGGAATAGGGCCGATCAGTTGGCTGCGGGTGTGGGTCTACGCACAGAGAACGAGGAGAGCGTAATGGTTCGGATGGGCAAGGTTGGCCGCAGGGCGCTGCTGTGGCTTGGCTGCATGATGGGACTGTGGAGCCCGTCGCTGTGGGCCGAGGTGAAGGTGATCCCGGTCTTCGAGGCGCAGGCGGCGGTGCAGACCCTCAAGGAGATCTATCCCCAGCTTGGGGTGAGTGCCATGGGTAATCAGCTGGTGCTGAGCGGGACGCCAGCCCAGCTGCAGGAGGCCGAAGCCACGCTGGCGCAGATCAACCAGCCACCGCAAAGCCTGCTTATCGAGTGGCGGGTGGAGGGGGCCGCCAGCGGTCAGCAACTGGGAGGCTCAATCAGTCGCGATGAGGTCAAGCGGCAGTGGTTGCTCGATGGCAACGCCCGGCAGTACCAGCGCAACCAAAACGACAGCTGGCAGGTGCGCGGGCTGTCGGGCCGTCCCGTGCTGCTGCAGATGGGCTCTTATCAGCCGGTGACTTTCTACCAATGGAACGGGGGGGCAGTGGTGGGGATGATGCCGCTGGTGAACGGCCTCTATGCCACGGCCACCTTGATTGGCGATCGGGTGCAGATTGCGCTGAGCAGCGAACAGGCGAGGCTGGATCAGGGCACCATCAATCGTGGGCAGAGTGCCACTGAAGTGAGCGGGGCCCCGGGCCAGTGGCTGACGGTGGGAGAGCTTTCGACCAGCTCAGCGGATCAGGGGAGTAGCCTCGGCACCCAGCTACAGGGGGGGCGAGGCAGCCAGAGCGAGCGCCAGACCCTGCAGATCCGGGTCACTCGTCAATAGGTGTCAGCCCCGTCAGTGGGGCTGATCTGCGGCATATTCCCGCAGTTGGCGGCTGCGCAGCAGATACCAGAGCGCCCAGAGGCTGGCGACCAGCACCAGCGCGGTGGGCCAGCTGAACGACCACTTTTGCAGATTGAGGCTGTGCAACTGCATCAGCAGGCCGCTGACGGCAGAGCAGAGCAGCAGCAGCGGGCTGTGGCGCCGGAGTCTGGCGCGAATGCTCTGGGTCTGCTGATAGGTGCCGCCGCAGGCGAGCAACGCCAGGATGGCGGGCACGTCGGTCAGCAGGCTGATGTAGAGGGTGATCTTGTCCGGATAGAAGAGGGTCAGGATCTCGCTGCCGCTCTCGCGGGTCACTCCCGCCATCAGAAAGAGCCAGACCGAGCGGGTCAGCAACAGGGCGATGGGCCAGAACCAGAGGGGCGGGCGCAACTGGCCGTGATCGTCATATCGGTGTTCGGGGTAGAGGGTCATGGTTGCCCGTTATCCACTTGAATTGAGTGATGAAGGGGATATGGGGCGACGAAGCGTCCTTTGCAAGGCGTTGGGCGTGGCGCAAATTAATCGGGGGGCCATGCCCCCCAATCCGTTTCTTAAGATATCGCAGCGCGCGTCGGCGGCGTTACAGCCAGCCTTTGCGCTTGAAGAAGAGGCCGGTGCCGAGTGATGACATCACCATCAGCACCAGTGACATGGGATAACCATACTCCCAGGCGAGCTCCGGCATGCGGCCAAAGTTCATGCCGTAGATACTGGCGATCAGGGTCGGCGGCAGGAAGATCACGGCGGCTACCGAGAAGATCTTGATCACCTTGTTCTGCTCCAGATTGGTCACCCCCATGGAGGCCTCCAGCTGGAAGTTGATCTTGTCGAACAGGAACTGGGTGTGGGGCAACAGAGATTCCACGTCGTGCAGCATCTCGTCGATCCACTTGTTCTGCTCAAGGCTCATGCGCTGGCGCAGGCTGCGTTTGAGGAAACGCAGGGCGCGGCGGGTATCGTGCAGGGAGAGACGGATCTGGCCGTTGGCCTCTTCCTGCGCCATCAACTCTTTCAGCATGGGGTTGATCTGATCCGGCTCGAAGATCTGATCGGCGGTGTTTTCCAAAGTCTTGTAACCATCTTCGATAAGGTCAGAGAGGTACTCCACCTTGAGGTTCTGCACCTCCAGCAGGATGTCGAGGGCATCCTCCACCTCCAGCCGATCCTGGCGCATATAGTGACGCAGCAGGCGCACCAGCCCGATGTCATCTTCGCGAATGCTGATCAGCAGGTTGTTGCGCAGGGTAAAGGAGACGTGAACACCCTTGGTGTCACGACCGATCCGCTGGGGAAACAGGGAGTGAATGTGCAGACCATCGGTATCCCAGTAAAAACGGGCGGATGCTTCGATGTCGTCGAGCTCTTCCTTGTCGGGGACCTCTTCCAGGAACAGGCCCGTCAACCATTCTCGCTCTGCCGTGTCCGGCTTGTAGGCATCCAGCCAGACCGTGTTGTCAGGTACTATGTCGTCAGGCCCGAGCGTGACTATGTCCAGCACCTTGTTGTTGAGAATGTAGGCGGTGATCATCTGTCCCCCCTTAAAAAGTCATGGGTAATCAGGGATGGTTGCACAGGTCATGCGGCCTTAGATCGCTGCAGAAGGCGATCCCGTGGATAAGCAGATCGGGCCGATGGAAAACCTGAATGCGGCGAACTATACAGTGGCGGGCCGCGCTTGTCAGGGGCTATTCATCAGGGATTCAGCCTGTTTGTTCAAAAAAACAGCGAGGTCGGATCACCTGAGCGGCTATGCGGGGTAGAACCCGCCTTTGGCTGGGGGAGAGCTAGCTGGGGCTGCTTGTTGCCGCTGCCCCGCTTCATCACATATTCGGATAATTGGGCCCGGAGCCTCCCTGTGGCGGCGTCCAGATAATGTTTTGACTGGGATCCTTGATATCGCAGGTTTTGCAGTGGATGCAGTTGGCGGCGTTGATCTGCAGTTTGGCCGCACCTTCCATTTCAAGCACTTCAAACACCCCTGCCGGGCAGTAGCGTTGGGCGGGTTCGGCCCAGGTGGGCAGATTGACCTCGACCGGAATGCGCTCGTCCTGCAGCTTGAGGTGGCAAGGCTGATCCTCGTCGTGACTGGTGTTGGCCAGATACACAGACGAGAGCTTGTCAAAGCTCAGTTTGCCATCGGGTTTGGGATAATGGATGGGCTCGCAGCGGCTGGCCACGCGCAGCTGACGGTAGTCGTGAGCCTTATCGAGCAGCTTGAAGGGCGAGTTTGCGCCAAACAGCCGTTGCTCCAGCCAGTTGAAGGCCCCGCCCAACCAGGGACCATAGCGATGAAGCGCCGCGCCGAAGTTGCGTGCCGCCTTGAGCTCGTGGGCCAGCCAACTCTGGTGCAGCTCGTCACCATACTGGGCCAGATCCCGGCCTCCCTCATCGCCCCCCCGCAGTGCCATCGCGACGGTTTTTGCCGCCAGCATGCCGGACTTCATGGCGGTGTGGATCCCCTTGATGCGGGAAAAGTCGAGGGTGCCAGCATCGCAGCCGATCAGCAGGCCGCCCGGGAAGTGCATGCGGGGCAGGGCGTGCCAGCCCCCCTTGGTGATGGCGCGGGCGCCGTAACTGATGCGTTCACCCCCTTGCAACACGCCGGCGATAAGCGGGTGATGCTTGAGGCGCTGGAATTCGTCAAACGGGCTGAGCCAGGGATTCTGGTAGTTGAGATCGACAATCAGCCCGACCGCCACCTGATCCGCCTCCATGTGATAGAGATAGAAACCGCCGTGACTATTGCCGCCTCCCTGCTTGCCAAGGGGCCAGCCACTGCCGTGCAGCACCTGTCCTGCTTTGCCTTGACCTGCTGGCAGTTGCCACAGCTCCTTGAAGCCGATGGCATAGTGCTGGGGCTGGGCAGGGCTTGCCAGATTGAATGTGGCGATCAGCTGCTTGCCGAGATGACCGCGGGCCCCCTCGGCAAAGAGGGTGTAGCGGCCGAGCAGCGCCATGCCGGGCACATGATCTGCTTTCGGATTGCCCGCCCGATCCAGCCCCAGATCGCCGGTGATGACCCCCTTGACCCGGCCCGCTTCCATGATAAGTTCGCTGGCGGTAAATCCCGGGTATATTTCGACTCCCAGCTGCTCGGCCTGCTGACCGAGCCAGCGACAGAGGTTGCCGAGGCTGATGATGCGGCTGCCCTCGTTGTGCATGCGTGGCGGCACCGCCCAGTTGGGCAGTTGCAGGGCGCGGCTGTCGCTTTGCAGCAGGTGCACCTGATCGTCGTTGACCTCGACCCCGAGCGGGGCCTGTTGCCAGCTCTCTGGCAGCAGCTCCTTGAGGGCGACGGGATCCAGCAGGGCGCCGGAGAGCAGATGGGCGCCGATCTCCGCTCCCTTCTCCAGCAGGCAGACCGACAGCTCGGCATTGTGCTGCTTGAGGGCGATGGCGGCACTGAGCCCCGCCGGACCGCCGCCGACGATGACGACATCAAATTCCATTGCTTCCCGTTCCATCTTGCCTCTGCGCTCTGGTTGGCCTAGGGTAATGCTGGTAGTTTACGTAAACGTAAAGCAGTTGTAAGCAAAACTGAGCAAGAAAAAGCAAAAAATCAGGGAAGAGCGTACTGCAACAAACGCAGAGGCACACTAATGAATTCAATCCAAAGAGACGAGGCATGACCCCATGAAGCTGCTGGTCGCAATCAAACGGGTAGTCGACTACAACGTCAAGATCCGGGTGAAGGGAGACGGCTCCGACGTGGAGCTCGCCAATGTGAAGATGGGGATCAACCCCTTTTGTGAAATTGCGGTGGAGGAGGGGGTCAGGCTGCGGGAAGCGGGTATCGCCAGCGAGCTGGTGGTGGTGACTTTCGGCCCTGACGCTGCCGCCGAGCAACTGCGCCATGGGCTGGCGCTGGGGGCGGATCGGGCGCTGCATTATGTCACCGATGAGACGCTCACCCCGCTGACTGTCGCCCGCGCCTTGCACAAGGTGTGTGAGCAGGAGCAGCCGGATCTGGTGCTGCTCGGCAAGCAGTCCATCGATTCAGATAACAATCAGGTGGCCCAGATGCTGGCAGCCCTCAATGATTGGCCGCTGGCGACCTGCGCGTCCGCCCTTAAGGTGGAAGCGGGAGAGCTGCTGGTGACTCGTGAAATCGACGGTGGCCTCGAGACCCTGGGCATGCCGTTACCTGCGGTGGTGAGCGCCGATCTGCGTTTGAATGAACCGCGCTTTGCTTCGTTGCCCAACATCATGAAGGCCAAGCGCAAGCCGCTTGATAGCGCCCCCTTCTCGACACTCGCCGTTGAGGTGGCCAATCAGACCCGCTTGCTCGGGGTGATGGCGCCGCCAGCCCGCAGCGCCGGGATCAAGGTGGGCTCGGTGGACGAGCTGGTGGACAAACTCAAACACGAAGCGAAGGTGCTGCCATGAGCGTGCTGATCATTGCCGAACATCATCAGGGCCATCTGGCCGACAACGTGGCACAACTGGTGACCGCAGCCGGCTCCATCGGCGGTCAGGTCGATCTGCTGTTGCTCGGGCAGGGGCTGACCGAGGCGGGTGAACAGGCGGCTGCCATTGGCGGTGTCGGCAAGGTTCTGCTTGCCGAACATCCCCTGCTGGCCGACGGGCTGCTGGATTGGGTCGACAAGCTGCTGGCCAGCTGGTGCGAAGGTTACAGCCACTGCCTGATGGCGGCGAGTACCATGGGCAAGGCGCTGCTGCCACAGGTAGCGGCTCGGCTCGGGGTGGAGATGCTCTCCGAGGTGACGGCTATCGAGAGTAACGACACCTTCCTGCGCCCCATCTATGCGGGCAATGCCATTGCCAGAGTGGCAAGCTCGGCGCCCGTCAAGGTGATGACGGTGCGGGCCACCGCGTTTGCCAAGGCGGCGACGGGCGGGCAGGCTCTCATCGAACGCTTGGCCGTGCCCGAATTCGCTGGCCGTACCCGGCTGGTAGAGCGCCGCGCGGTGCGTTCCAGCAGGCCCGAACTGACCGCCGCTCGGGTGGTTGTCTCCGGTGGCCGGGCTCTGGGCTCCAAGACGCAGTTTGCTTTGATAGAAGCGCTGGCCGACAAGCTGGGCGGTGCTGTGGGGGCATCGCGAGCCGCTGTTGATGCAGGATATGTCGCCAACGATCTGCAGGTGGGGCAGACCGGCAAGGTGGTGGCACCCGAACTCTATATCGCGGTCGGTATTTCGGGCGCCATCCAGCATCTGGCGGGGATGAAGGAGTCGAAGGTGATCGTGGCCATCAACAAGGACAGCGATGCCCCCATCTTTCAGGTGGCGGACTACGGGCTGGTGGGGGATCTCTTCACTCTGCTGCCGGAGCTCACCGCCAAACTGTAAATTTGTCAGAAATGGCTGAGCTGTGGTCGTTTATGCGCTCTGCCCGCCATTTCTGTGCATGTTCCCTGCAAGCCCTGACCCGTTCAGGGCTTTTTCTCCTGCAAGGGGGATGCAGAGTGACGGTAAAAGGTTGAGCCAGCTCCCAAAAAGCCTTTGATCCGCTGGCTGCTCTTGTGTAAAACCTGACAAGTCATCGATTACTCTCATCCACTCACGGAAAGCGTCATGAGCAAACAGATTTACAACTTCTGCGCCGGCCCCGCCATGCTGCCGGTTGAAGTCATGGAGCGCGCCCAGCGCGAATTTTGTAATTTTCAGGGGCTGGGAGCCTCGGTCATGGAGCTTTCCCATCGCGGCAAGCCCTACATGGCGGTTGCCGAGAAGGCCGAAGCGGATCTGCGCGAACTGCTGGCGGTGCCGGAGAACTACAAGGTGCTCTTCATGCACGGTGGCGGCCGCGGTCAGTTCTCCGCCGTGCCCATGAACCTGCTGGGCGGCGCCAACAAGAAGGCGGACTTCCTGCTGACCGGTGTCTGGTCCCAGAGCGCTGTGGATGAAGCCAAAAAGTATGGCGATATCCAGACCTTCCAGGGGGTTGCCAAGAACGAGCAGGGGATCTCCCACCTGCTGCCGACCCCGGCGTTTCGCGCCGATGCGGCCTATGTTCACTACTGCCCGAACGAAACCATTGACGGCATCGAGATGTTCCACATCCCGGCCACCGGCGAGGTGCCGCTGGTGGCGGATCTCTCCTCCACCATTCTCTCCCGTCCTCTCGACGTGAGCCGCTTTGGTATCATCTATGCCGGTGCCCAGAAGAATATCGGGCCGTCCGGGCTTGCCATCGCCATCGTGCGCGATGATCTGCTGGATCAAGCGAGAGCCGATGTCCCCTCGATTTTTGACTACAAGCTCACCGCCAAGAACGACTCCATGTTCAACACGCCGCCCACCTACGCCTGGTATCTGGCCGGTCTGGTGTTCGAATGGCTCAAGGAACAGGGTGGCCTCGAGGCGATGGAAGCGCGCAACAAGGAGAAGGCCGACTTCCTCTATGACTATCTCGATCAGTCGAGCTTTTACAGCAATCAGGTGGATGTCAGCTGCCGTTCGCGGATGAACATCCCGTTCCAGCTGAAAAATGCCGAGCTGGACAAGCAGTTCCTGGCAGAATCGGAAGCGGCCGGCCTGCTGGCCCTCAAAGGGCACCGCATCGTCGGTGGCATGCGCGCCAGCATCTACAACGCCATGCCGCTGGAGGGTGTTAAGGCCCTGGTGAGCTTTATGGATGGCTTTGCCAAGCGTCACGGCTGAGAAGAGAGCTCCACCTGTTTGCTGGTGGCCTCTCGTGACATCTCGTGAGCCGCTTCCAGCTATTGCAGTGATTCAAGACGCCGGGGATACCCCGGCGTCTTTTTTTCAACAGAACCAGCGCGCTGGCGTTTGCCGTGCGATTTCCCCTGAAAGTGCCCTTGCCGAGCGGGACGCAGGCTGTTAACGTCCGGACAGGCGTTTATTTTTGAGATAGCACAGGAAGTCTATGAATTCGTTGCGTTTGGAACCCATTTGTCGTGTGGTCGGTGAGGTCAATCTGCCCGGCTCCAAGAGTGTCTCTAACCGTGCGCTGCTGTTGGCGGCGCTGGCTCGTGGCACCACCCGTCTGACCAACCTGCTCGACAGCGATGACATTCGTCATATGCTGGCTGCGCTGACCCAGCTCGGGGTCAAGTACAAGCTCTCCGCCGACAAGACCGAGTGTACCGTGCAGGGTCTGGGCCGCAGCTTTGCGGTAAAAGAGCCGGTTAATCTGTTCCTCGGCAACGCCGGTACTGCGATGCGACCGCTCTGCGCCGCGCTATGCCTCGGCTCAGGTGAATATACTCTGGGCGGCGAGCCGCGCATGGAAGAGCGTCCCATCGGCCATCTGGTGGATGCCCTGCGTGAAGCAGGTGCCCATATCCAGTACCTGAAACACGATGGTTATCCGCCGCTGGTGGTGGATGCCAAGGGGCTGTGGGGCGGCGATGTGCACGTCGATGGCTCCGTCTCCAGCCAGTTCCTGACCGCGTTTTTGATGGCAGCCCCGATGGCGGCCGGTGATACCCGGATCCACATCAAGGGGGAGCTGGTCTCCAAGCCTTACATCGACATCACCCTGCACATCATGAAGCAGTTCGGGGTGGTCATCGAGCACGACAACTACAAGCTGTTCTACATCAAGGGCAACCAGACCTACATCAGCCCGGGTGACTTTCTGGTGGAAGGGGATGCCTCCAGCGCCTCCTACTTCCTCGCGGCGGGTGCCATCAAGGGCAAGGTACGGGTCACCGGTATCGGTAAGCACAGCATTCAGGGTGATATTCACTTCGCCGATGTGCTGGAGAAGATGGGCGCGCGCATCACCTGGGGTGATGATTTCATCGAGGCGGAGCAGGCGCCGCTGCACGGAGTGGATATGGACATGAACCATATTCCCGATGCGGCCATGACCATCGCGGTTGCCGCGCTGTTTGCCGAGGGGCCGACCTCCATTCGCAATATCTACAACTGGCGGGTGAAGGAGACCGACCGTCTGCACGCCATGGCGACCGAGCTGCGCAAGCTGGGCGTCGAAGTGGAGGAGGGGCATGATTTCATCACCGTGACCCCGCCGACCCAGCTCAAGCATGCCGAGATCGATACCTACAACGATCACCGTATCGCCATGTGCTTCTCGCTGGTGGCGCTGTCGGATACCCCGGTCACCATCAATGATCCCAAGTGCACCTCGAAGACCTTCCCGGATTACTTCGACAAGCTGGCCAGTATCAGCCAGCGTGGCTGATCACTGACAAACCCGTCATCACCGACGCTTCGGGCCCGCGCTGAGCGGGCCTTTTTGCCTTCCTCACCAGCATCGTCATTTCGCTTAGCATCATTTCAATAACTTGCAAGATTGCCATATAAAATAGTTTTGTGATTGCTGTAATTTCCTATTTACACATGCCCTGTCGCGGGCTATGTTGAGATTTCCTAATCGCAGTCATCTAGCAGGAAGCCTTGTCATGCAGCATCAAACCGACGACGTTCGTATCAGTGAAATCAAAGAGTTATTACCCCCGGTTGCGGTGCTTGAGAAGTTTCCGGCTACCGAGGTGGCCTCGTCCACCGTTTTTGAATCCCGTCAGGCCATTCACAATATCCTGGCCGGCGAAGATGATCGTCTGCTGGTGGTGATTGGTCCTTGCTCCATCCATGATCCGGTTGCCGCGCTGGAGTATGGCAAGCGCCTCAAGGCGCTGCGCGACGAGCTGAAAGGTCAGCTGGAGATCGTGATGCGTGTCTACTTCGAAAAACCGCGCACCACAGTGGGCTGGAAGGGGCTGATCAACGATCCGTACCTCGACAATAGCTGCAAGATCAACGACGGTCTGCGCATTGGTCGCAAGCTGTTGCTGGATCTCAACGACATGGGGCTGCCAACTGCCTCCGAGTTCCTCGACATGATCACCCCGCAATATGTGGCGGATCTGATGAGCTGGGGCGCGATCGGTGCCCGTACCACCGAATCCCAGGTACACCGCGAGCTGGCCTCCGGTCTCTCCTGTCCGGTGGGCTTCAAGAACGGCACTGACGGCACCATCAAGGTCGCCATCGATGCCATCGGGGCTGCCAGTGCGCCGCACCACTTCCTGTCGGTCACCAAATACGGTCACTCCGCCATCGTGGCGACCCGTGGCAACCCGGATTGTCACATCATCCTGCGTGGTGGTCGTGAGCCGAACTACAGCGCCGCCCATGTCAGCGAAGTTGTGAAGGGGCTGGAGAAGGCCGGTCTGCCGCAGAAGGTGATGATCGACTTTAGTCATGCCAACAGCAGCAAGCAGTTCAAGAACCAGATGGTGGTGGCCGAGGATGTGGCCGGCCAACTGCGTGCCGGCAGCAAGGCGGTGTTTGGTGTGATGGTGGAGAGCCATCTGGTAGAAGGCCGTCAGGATCTGGTGGAAGGGTGTGAACTCACCGTCGGTCAGAGCATCACCGATGCCTGCATCGGTTGGGCTGATACCGAAGTGCTGCTGCGCAATCTGGCGGATGCCGTCGCAACCCGTAACGCCCGCTAAAACCATCCCGGCGGCGCTGTTAATCCTCAACGCGCCGCTGGAGTAGCAACGCGGCCGTTCGGCCAAATCGAATCCATAAAGCAAAAGCGCGACCCTCGGGTCGCGCTTTTTCATATGTGAAGTGGATTACCAGCGGTAGGTTTTCAGCAGCGCCTCCAGTTTCTGGCACTGCTCTACCAATTGGATGCTGGCGAGGTTGGCGGCGTGCGCTTGACCCAGGGTGTCGTTGGAGGTGTTGCGAATATCGCTCACCGAGCAGTCTACCTCATGGCAGACCCTGTCCTGCTCTTCGGCCGACTGGGCCATCTGGGCGTTGAGGTCGTTGATGCGGGCGATGCGCTCGATGATGTTCTGCATGGCTGCCAGGGTCGCTTCGGTCTTGCTGATGCTCTCATCGGCTTTGCTTTTTGCATCCCCGATCACCGTAACTGCGCTCTGGGCCTCATTTTGCAGGGCGGCGATCATCTGAGAGATCTCTTCACTGGCGGCGCGGCTGCGATTGGAGAGGGCCCGCACTTCATCGGCCACCACCGCAAAGCCACGGCCTTGCTCGCCAGCCCGGGCCGCTTCAATCGCAGCGTTGAGGGCCAGCAGGTTGGTCTGATCGGCAATCCCCTTGATCACCTCGAGCACACCGTCAACAGCCAGGCAGCGGCTGTCGAGTTGCTGGATCACCTGATCCACCCGATCGATCTCTGCCGACATCTCGCCCATGTCAGTGATGGAGTGCTGGGCGAGGCGGCTGGTATCAGCGGCATCCTGATTGGTGAGGGCGGAGAGCTCGGCGCTGTGGCGGGCATGTTCGCGCACTTCATGAGAGCTGGCGGCCAGTTCGCTGACGGCGGCGGCGACCTGGGTGGTCATCCCCTCTTGCTGGCGGGCCGAGTTTTCGGTCTGGGTCGCCACCTGACGGATCTGGTTCGACTCCTGATAGAGCTGGTGGGTTGCCCCTTCCACCTCCTGCAGGCTGTGGCGGAATCCCTGCACCATGTCATTGACGGCGCGGGTCATCTGGCCCAGTTCATCCCGGCTGTCATTGACCAGGGGGAGGGCGAGGTCGCGCTCTTTGGCCATCCGGATCATGGTGAGCTGAAGCTGGCGCAGGGGGTGTTTCACGTAGCGTTGCAATACCCACCAGAGCAAGCCGAAGCCGAGGCTGAAGACGGCGGCCAGGCTGCCGCTCAGGATCAGGTTGTTGTGGCGGATCTCGCCGAAGGTGTGGCTGAGGTCATAACTGATCCGCACCGCCCCCATCACGGTCCCCTCATTGACCTGGTGACAGGTGAGGCACTGGGTGCCGCGATACTCCTTGTAGGCTTTGAACGGTTTGATCAAGGTGAGCAGGTTGCCCTGCTGCTCCAGAATGGCTTCGCCCTGATTGATGGCTCGCTCATCGAGGGGATCCTGCGCTTTCTGATCCGGATGACCCGGGCCAAACAGGTTGCTTACTGCTGGTGCGCGCACCAGACGGGCCTCAACGATGCCCGCTTCACTCTTGAGTTTGGTCTGCACTATCTGCCGGTTGGCCATGCCACCTGTCATCATCAGCACGTTCACCTGATCCATATAGGTGTTTGCCATGCTCTCAACTTTCTCCTCTGCCAGCCGGATGGCGAGATCCCGTTGCAGCCAGGCGGAGAGTTCGAAGCAGAGGCCAAAAGTGGTGCTGATGACCAGCGCAAGAGGGAGGAATATTTTCCAGTTCAAGGAGAGGTTATGCATTTTGGGCAAGTTCCATGCGCTTGGTGTTGTTATGTGATCCCGTATCATCTTGATCGTAGACGAAGAAACGGCGGGAGATGGTTCTCTATCGGCACACGACAACCACTCTTGAGTAAATAATCTGTTAAGCAGATCGGTAATGCAGGTTGCCAAAATGCCTTTCGAGAGGGGGGCTGCTCCTCGGGTTGATCCAGAACAAATTGCCAGTAACGATAATCGTTATCATTGTCATTATTTGCTGATAATAGTGACCATCATGAATCTGACCCCTTCCATGACCGGTATTGCCACGCCGGATCCCCTCAAGTTTGCTTTTAGCGCCAAGACCTCGGCTCACGCCAGTCGGGGAGGGATGCGCCCCTTCCCGCTGGATGAGGCTGGCTGGCAGAGCTGGTGGCAGCGAGAGAGTGAAGCTGAGGAGCGCGCCCTCTACATCCACATTCCGTTTTGCCGAAAGCGCTGCAGTTTCTGCAATTTCTTTGAAAATGGCGCCAACCCGGCGCGGATCAACCGCTATGTCAACGCCCTCTGCGCCTCCCTTGCGCAGGCAGCTGACACCCCGCTGGCGCAGAGCATGCCATTTTCAGCCGTCTATGTGGGGGGCGGTACGCCGACCGACATGAGCGCCGACGAGCTGGCCATGCTGGCCGCCGTGATCCGCCGTTTTCCGCTGGCGGCGGATGCCGAGGTGACGCTGGAGGGACGCCTCAACGGCTTTGATGATGAGAAATGGCAGGTGGCGTTGGCGGGGGGCTTCAACCGCTTCTCCTTCGGGGTGCAGAGCTTTGATACCCGGGTGCGTCAGCAGGCGGCCCGTTTCGATGACAGGGAGACCTTGCTGGCCCGTCTGGGTGAGCTGACCCGGGATGATGCGGCTGTGATCGTGGCGGATCTCATCTTTGGTCTGCCCGGTCAGGATGATGCCGTGTGGCAGCAGGATATCCGCGATGTGATGGCGAGCGGTGTACACGGGGTCGATCTCTACCAGCTCATCGCCATGCAGGGCACCAATCTGGAGCGGGCGCAGGAGAAGGGCACCTTGGATTGGCTCGCCGATGGCCAGCAGCGGGCGGCCATGTATGCCTATGGCGGGGCACAACTGGAAGCTCACGGCTGGGAGCGTCTATCTTGCAGTCACTGGCGGCGCAGTCCGGCCGAGCAGAGTCGTTATAACCAGATGGCCAAGCGCGGTGCCGAGATCCTCCCCTTTGGCGCCGGTGCGGGGGGCAGCATTCTTGGCCACGGCTTGATGTATGGACGGGATCTGGCCCCCTGGCATGACGCGCTGGCCAGTGGCAAGCGGGCGCCCGGGATGGTGATGGGGCGCAATCCCAATGCAAGGATGGACGGTCTGCTGCGTGGCGCCCTCGACAGAGGCGTGCTGGCGCTGGATCGTCTGCCAACGCCTTTGCTGACCCATCTGATGCCGCTTTTTGCCGCCTGGCAGCAGCACGGGCTGGCCGAGATCGAGAGCACACGGTTGCAACTCACCCTCGCCGGACGCTTCTGGAACGTCAATATGCAGGCTGGCTTGTTCGAGTTCTTGCAGCTCAATCCGCTCGATGGTTCAGCGCCGCCCAGCCATGGTACCGCCGCGGTGCGACATTCGCTGGTCTGAGCCCGAGTGGAGCATTTGCACGGCTCCGTGTGATCCATAACGAAAGAGGGAGCCTTAGTGGCTCCCTCTTTGGGTTTGACAGCAAGAGCTGAGAGCGAGCTTACTCGTCGCTGCTGTCCTGATAGCTGTCGCGCATTGCTTTGGGCAAGCGGCGCATCGGTGCAAAGCCGATATCCTCACCCACTACTTCCCGCTTGCGGGACTTGTTTTGAGGAGACTGGGCGGGATTTTTGCTGGCGTCACCTTTGGCTTTGCCCTTGCCCGCGGCTGGCTTGCCCTTGGCATTGCTGCTCTTGGCGTTGGCATGGCCGCGAGCCCGAGGCGGGTTCTGCACCGGCTTGCTGCCAGGCAGAGTCTGGCGACTTGGCTTGCCGCTTGGCTCATACCCTTCCAGGATCTCCACGGACAGGGATTGGCCGATCAGGGCTTCGATCGCCTTGAGCTGACCCAGCTCGTCCTGACTGACCAGCGAGATGGCCTCGCCGCCACGACCGGCGCGGCCGGTACGGCCGATACGGTGGATGTAATCCTCCGCCATCTGGGGCAGTTCAAAGTTGATCACGTAGGGCAGTTGATCGATGTCCAGACCGCGGGCGGCGATATCGGTCGCTACCAGCACCCGTACCTCGCCACTGCGAAAATCGGCCAGCGCCCGGTTGCGGGCACCCTGGCTCTTGTCACCGTGGATCGCCACGGTATTGAGACCATCTTTTTGCATCTGCTGGGCGAGGCGGTCGGCGATCTGCTTGGTGCGAACAAACACCAGCACCCGTTGCCAGTTGCCACGGCCAATCATGTGGGAGAGCAGCTCGCGGCGGCGTTCCCGATCCACCTGAATGATGCGTTGGGTTACCTGCTCGGCAGCAGTATTGCTGGGGTCCACCTCGATCAGGGTGGGGTCGTTCAGCAGATCATCGGCCAGCGCCTTGATGTCGTTTGAGAAGGTGGCAGAGAAGAGCAGGGTTTGCCGCTCTGCAGGCAGCGCCTTCATGATGCGGCGAATGTCGACGATAAATCCCATGTCGAGCATGCGATCCGCTTCATCCAGCACCAGCACTTCCAGCTGGCTCAGGGTCAGGGCGCCCTGGGTCAGCAGATCCAGCAGACGGCCCGGGGTGGCGACCAGAATGTCCACACCCAGCTTGATGGCGTCCAGATTGGGCTTGATGCTGACACCGCCATAGGCGATCAGAGTCTTGAACGGCAGGTGGTGGGCATACTTGATGATGCTCTCGCCCACCTGTGCCGCCAGTTCGCGGGTCGGGGTCAGTACCAGTGCGCGTACCTGACGACGGCCACGACCGTGGTTGGCCAGCAGACGCTGCAACATCGGCAGGGTGAAACCGGCCGTTTTGCCTGTGCCTGTCTGAGCGCCGCCGAGCACATCCTGACCGGCCAGAATGGCCGGAATCGCTTGCTGCTGGATGGGGGTTGGCTGTTCGTAACCCAGCTCCTTGACGGCCCGCAGAATATGCGGAGACAGACCCAGTTCGTTGAATGACATGTTCGAGAGAAACTCCTGAGATGAGCCTTTGGCTCAACGGGCAGCCAGCGTGTTGGGGCCAGCCACGATATGGAAAAGATAGTGGGGCCGTAATATAGCAAAAGAGCGGCCGATGCGCAGTAGCTGTCGCACCGGCCGCCATACAATCGTTCAACGCAGTGGCGTAAAACGGTGCGGGAGCATCAGAGCATCTCGCGGATCTGCTCGGCCAGACTCTCCGGTTTGGCCTGGGGGGCGAAACGCTCTACCACATTGCCATCGCGGTCGATCAGGAACTTGGTGAAGTTCCATTTGACGTTTTCCAGCCCAAGAAAGCCCGGTTTCTGTTGCTTGAGCCACTGATAGAAGGGGTGGGCATGCTCACCGTTGACATCGCATTTGGCCATGATGGGGAAGGTGACCGGATAGTCGAGGGAGCAGAAGCGGGCGATCTCGTCCGCATCCCCCGGCTCCTGATTGCCAAACTGGTTGCAGGGGAAGCCCAAAATCACCAGCCCCTTGGGGCCGAGCTCCCGATAGAGCGTTTCCAGCCCTTCATATTGGGGAGTAAAACCGCAGCGACTGGCCACATTGACCACCAGCACCACCTTGCCCGCCAGTTGAGTCAGCGGGTAGGGGGTACCATCCAGTCGTTGCAAAGTGAGATCGGGCAGAGGCATGAGAAGATCCTTTCGTGGGTGATGCGCGGGTTGTGCCGTGAGTGGTTCGGTCGGTGACAGAGACAAGCGCCGGATGAACAGCAACATGGCGATGCGGCTACGGTATCGGTTGGCTCTTGGTACCGCAAGGAGGCCGCGGCGCCTCTTCGTTCCGATTGCAAGGGCCATCACAGTTTCGACAGCCAATACGCCTGTTGGCGGAGCGGGATCACAACTGGCGATAAAAAGCGGGGAGGCGAGCAGCAACTCGCGTATTGATGTTGGGACTTCTCAAGAGAAGCAAACCGGTTTGTGACTTTGCCGGTAAGTCGCTACAAAGCGCCCTCTTTCCACTCATTGTGAGCCAATCTTGGACTATCAAGCTGCCATGGATGCCATTTACACCCGAGGATGGGTGATAGTGGATGATTTTTTGACCGCCGCCGAGGTGGATGCCCTCAAAGCCTGTTTGCCAAGCGAATGGCAACCGGCCGGGATCGGCCGTGACGCCCTGCACCAGGGCAATCCCGATATTCGCCGTGACCAGATCCACTGGCTGGAGCCCTCCCTCGGTGCGCCGGTGGCCGACTATCTCGCCCGAATGGAGTCCCTGCGTCTTGCCGCCAACCGGATGCTGATGCTGGGATTGTTCGACTACGAGGCCCACTTCGCCCGCTATCGCAGCGGGGATTTTTACGCCACCCATCGGGATGCCTTTGCCGGTCGCTCCAACCGCCGTCTTACCACCGTGTTTTACCTCAACAACGACTGGCTGCCCGAAGCGGGTGGAGTGCTGCGCATGTATGACGACAAGGAGCAGTTTCTGATGGATGTCAGCCCCAAGGGGGGGCGGCTGGTCATGTTTCTCTCCGAGGAGTTTCCCCACGAGGTGCTGCCTGCCAATCGCGAGCGCTACAGCATTGCTGGCTGGTTTCGGGTCAATGGCAACGGCATGGGAAGGGTCGATCCCCCGCGCTGAGGGGCAATGTGTCCCGATTTTGACACAGGGGAGACTTTTCACTGCAAGAAGTGGGGTCATGGGTCTCCCATCAGCTGACAAGGGTTGATCTCCCTTGCTACACTGGCGCGCACTTATGTTCGTATCTGGCTTCGTCCGGTTTTTATGGTGGTTGGCTTATCAAATGGTCATGACGAGGCCGCTTTTCCCAAGGGATCACATCTAATGAAGAACATGCATGTCTTGCTGCTGTGCGGCGGCGGTGGCTCCGAGCACGAGGTTTCTCTGCGCAGCGCCAATTTCCTCGAGCAACAACTGGGCCTTCTGCCCGGTGTCGAAGTGACCCGCGTCGAGATGTTCGCCGATCGCTGGCTCAGCGCCGATGGCCGCGAGTGCAAGCTGGGGCTCGACAAGCTGCTTTCGTTTGACAGCGTGGCCCGTCCGGTGGATTACGTGGTGCCCTGCATCCACGGCTACCCGGGTGAGACCGGCGATCTGCAATCCTTCCTCGAGCTGGCCGGATTGCCTTATCTCGGTTGCGATGCCGAGGCGAGCAAGATCTGCTTCAACAAGATCAGCACCAAGCTGTGGCTCTCCGCCATCGGCATTCCCAACACCCCGTACCTGTTCCTGACCGAGCAAAATGAGGCGGCGCTTGCCGAGGCCAAAGCCGCGCTGGCCAAGTGGGGCAAGGTCTTTATCAAGGCCGCTTCCCAGGGCTCTTCCGTTGGCTGCTACTCCGCCAGCAACGAAGCGGATCTGGTAAAAGGTATTGCCGATGCCTTCGGTTACTCCGAACAGGTACTGATCGAGAAAGCGGTCAAGCCGCGCGAGCTGGAAGTAGCGGTTTACCAGTACGGTGACGAGCTGGTGGCGACTTATCCGGGCGAGATCTGCGTGCCGCAGGACAAGTTCTACACCTATGAAGAGAAGTACAGCAGCGCCAGCCATACCGAGACTGCACTGCGTGCCGAGGGGCTGACCCAGGCGCAGGCCGATGCGATCCACGAGTATGCCCTCAAGGCGTTCCGTCAGCTGAAACTGACCCATCTCTCGCGCATCGACTTCTTCCTGACTGAGGAGGGGGAGATCCTGCTGAATGAAATCAACACCTTCCCGGGCATGACCTCCATCTCCATGTTCCCGAAACTGCTGGAGCATCACGGTCACCGCTTCGCCGACTACCTTGAGCAGATCCTGCGCAAGGCCAGCTAAGTGCGCTCTCCCGCTCGCGGGATGAAGCAGGACTCAATAAAAAATCCCCGCCAATCGGCGGGGATTTTTTTATGTCTTTATCAAGCGGGACAGGCCAGCTTGAAGGGATAAACAGGCGGGGAGGGGATGACTCTTCCCCGCCTGTTGCTAGCTGTGGGGGTTACCGGCGGTTAGCCGCGAGCCACCCGAAAGCGCACGCTGCGGGAGTGGCACGGCGCCAGCTCGCCAAACTCGCCAGCGACCAGTTCAAGGGGCAGGGGCTGCTCGTCCATCCGCACCGCTTGCCAATCGCTCAGGGCATGTTCGCTGGTCACCTTGCCCCCCTCCAGCTCCGCTTGTTCGCTCGGGTTGTAGACCCTGATCACCAGCGCCTCTTCATCCTCGGCCTTTTTCAGGGCGCTCAGCACCGGACCGGACGGACCCATGGCGAGCAGGCTGAAGTGGAGCGGGGTGGTGAAGCTTGCCTTGTTGAGCTTCATGGCATCGAACGGGATCTTGTTGTAGCAGCGTACCGGAGTGAGGTAGCTGCGCGCCGCCTGCATCACGTTGGCGCTGATGTGATCACCGGCAAACGCCAGCAGGCTGAAACGGCAGCTGAGTTTGCCGCGCACCTGGGAGTCCGGGGTGGGCAGCTTGATGCCGGAGGGGCGGCCCGGGCGCAGCAGCAGCTCCTCTTTACCGAGTACGCCGACCCCGCGCAGCAGGGTAAGTGCCAGGGTGTCGCACTGCTCGCCGATCACTTCAAACTCGCGCAGACCGTCGCTCAGCACCGCCAGCCCCTGCTTGCCATCTTGCAGAGCGACGAAGTTCATCAGCTGCCAGACCGGAATGGGGGCCTCTTTCCACCCCTCCGCTTCCCAGTTCGCCATGGCGCTGTCGCGGGTGGGGCGGGTAATGCAGCCAAACTGGTTGTCAGAGACTACGGTGTCGCTCGGGAAGGGGGTGGGGATCAGCACTCGCACCCGGTGGTCATCAGCCTGATTGTCGAGCTCCAGCTCGATGTCGATGCGCGGACTCTGATGTGCAAGCGTGATGCGGCAGGTGACATCGAGATGGCCGCAGCACTGGCGTTTGGCGCGCTCGGTGAGGTTGGCCGGCACGGCCATGCGAAGTGCAAGGGTCGCAATGCTCTGCCACGCCTGATGGGTGACCTCGCGGGTGACCGCAAACTCGGTGGAGTAGCGCAGCCACTCGTCCCGCGATGGCGAGTAGTCATACTCGTCGCCATCATCGGAACCCTCTTCGAGCGTGAGCACCTGATCGAAGGTGGTGCCGCGCAGCTTGTCCAGGATCTGCAAGGTGCCGTTGTCATTGAGGGCGATGCGATAAAAATCGTTCTCCAGCAGCTCGCCGCTGGCCGTCACCGGTTGCTCCAGTCCCGGCTGATTGCCCTCGATATGGAGGGTGCAGTAGCCCATGGCCGGCAGTGGATGGCAGAGCTGGATGTCGTACTCCATAAAGGGGTCGTAGTTGCCGTAGTGAACGATTTGTCTGTCCACCAGACCCGGGTCAATCTCCCGTTTGGCGCGGATGAAGTAGGGGACCGGCTGGCCCGCCACATCGCGCAGGGCAAAGGATTGGGCGCGAATGCGGATGCTGGTGTTGATCACCTCCTGACGGGGGAAGGGCATCAGGTTGAACAGGCAGAGCTTGTCAGCCACCTGTACCCCGTCTTCGCACAGCGCCACCGGCATGTTGTCGACAATCTTGCGCATGTAGAAGCGGATCAGGTTCTCGGCCATGTCGTCGGCCAGAATGAAGCGGGTCATCACCTCCTGATGCACCTTGTCGCTGCAGCAGCAGCCGATGCTGTCGTGGGCGTGGTTCTTCATGATCTCCTTCCACATCTTCTCCAAAAGCCCGTGGTGGTACTCAAAGCCGAGCGCCCAAGCGATGCTCGCCAGCGGTTCGAGGATGTTGACGATCTTGTTCTCGATGGCGGCGTGGGCCAGCTTGATGTCCATCCGGGTGGAGGAGATGGTGCGGTGTACCCGCATGTATTTGCCGTCGTTGAACTCCCCCTTGAGGGTGGCCAGTTGGTCACGGCACGCCTCGATGCGCTCGAAGACCTGCTCGAAGCGGCTCATGTGGAATTCACGCTGGGGGTAGATCTCTCGCAGCTTGTCGATGATGGCGAAGATGTTCTGTTGCAGCGGCATCTGATCATGGCCGTTGGGCAGCAGGATATCCTTGGTCACCGAGGCCTTCTCCAGCACCTCGAAGTAGGATTCGAGCCGCTTGCGCAGGCCCGCTTCATCTTCCGGCAGGTACTTGCCGATGGCGTAGCCCAGCGGCAGCACCTGGGCGGTCACCTCGCTGCCATCGTTGCTCTGCCAGAGGAACTCGGTCTTGTCGGTGCCGTGGCGCTCGGAGCAGCCGCGCCAGAACATGGCACGATCGATCCCGAAGCCGTTGAAGATGTGGGGCAGCTGGGAGGACATGCCGAACGAGTCGGGCAGGTAACCGATCTTCATCGGCTCGCCGAAGGCCAGGCAGTCGCGCATCCCGTAGAGCAGGTTGCGCAGGATGGACTCGCCGCTCACCTGCATGGTGTCGGTCTGGGTGTACCAGGGGCCGATGATGAGCTTGCCCGCTTCCACCAGCGCCTTCACCCGTGCCTTGTTCTCGGGCTGGATGGCGAAGTAATCCTCCAGCACCGCGGTTTGGCCGTCCAGCACATAGAACTTGTAGTCAGGGTCGGATTCAAGACGCGCCAGGATCTCCGCCATGTTGTTGATCAGCAGGATGCGGGACTCCTCGGTGGTGAAGTACCACTCCCGATCCCAGTGCATGTGCGGCGTGATGTGAACTCGTGAAACTGTCATGACAATGATCCTTTGCTGACGCACGGCGGCCCTTGCCAGCCGTGCGGAAAAATAGTCTGTTGAAAAAGCGGTTGTGAAGATGAGCCTTACTCTGCGGCGACCACCTGATAGGTGCCGCGCTGCATGGCGTGACGGCGCCAGACGATCAGCGCCACAGTGGAGATAAGGGTGCCCACCAGCGCCGCACCGAGCCAGACTGCGGCAGCCATCAGGGCGCCGTGGCCGCCATCGTGGAGCAGAAAGAGGGAGAAGATGCCAGCTCCCGGGGTGGAGAGACCAATCCCCATGGCACCCACCATGGCGCCGGTGACCACCGAGCCTGCGAGGAAGGAGCCGATCACCCGGATCGGATCTTCGATGGCCATCGGAATGGCACCCTCGGTGATCCCCGCCAGCCCCAGTAGCCAGGTCGATTTGCCGGTCTCGATCTCGAAGGTCTGGAACAGGCGTGGCGCCAGCAGGGTGGAGGCGGTGACGGTAAAGGCCGAAACCATCTTGACTGCGCCGAAGATGGCGTAGGGGCCATAGACCCCGTTGGCCATGGCGCCGAGGCAGAAGGCGTAGGCCGCCTTGTTGACCGGGCCACCCAAGTCAAACGAGCACATAAAGCCGAGCAGGGCGCCCAGAACCAGCGCGTTGGTGCCGGAGAGGCCGTTGAGCCACTCGGTGAGGCTGTTGTTGAGCCAGGCTACCGGCTGGCCGATGACAAACAGCATCAGGCTGCCCGCCACCAGGGTGCCGATCACCGGATAGAGGTAAAAGGTGAGAAAGCCGTTGAAGTTGGGGCTAAGGCGCACATGCTGTTTGACCCAGCGCATCAGGTAACCGGCGATCAGGCCGCCGACCACGCCGCCGAGAAAACCGGAGCCAATCATGTTGGCGGCCAGTCCCGCCGCAAAGCCCGGACCAAGCGCCGGTTTGTCGGCCAGCGAATAGGCGGTATAGGCCGCCAGCACCGGCACCATCAGGGTGCCCAGCATGCCGCCGCCCAGCTTGCGATACATCCAGAGCCAGGAGTTCTCGGTATCAAAAAGATGCTGCAGGCCGAAGATCTGGGCCAGCAGCACAGAGACGGCGAGCACGGTACCGCCCGCCACGATCAGCGGCACGGCAAAGGAGATGCCGCTCAGCAGCGCTTGCTTGAGCTCGGTCTTGAGGCTCACCTTCTTGCCGGTCTGCGCGTCGCTCTGGCTGGTGTTGGGCGTCGGGGCGGTGCGCCCGGCCTTGGCGGCCTCCAGCGCGTCATTGAGGATCCGCTCGGCATGGCGGATGGGCTCGGCCACCGGCGTCTCGATACGGGGGATGCCAATAAAACGCTCCTGCTCCTTGATGGCCACCTCGGCGGCGAAGATGCAGGCCACCGCAGCATCGAGCGCCTCTTGCGGCAGGCGATCCTCGATACCGTTGGCACCCTGCTTCTCGACCAGTACCCGAATGCCCAGTTTGCGCCCCGCTTTTTCCAGATACTCGGCAGCCATATAGGTGTGGGCGATCCCCGCCGGGCAGGCGGTGACACAGACCACAGTGGGTTTATTTGTATCTGATTTGTCTTCTTTTTCTGGTTGCTTGTCGCCATCCCCTTCACCATCAAGCAGCGCCATCAGCTGCTCGGCACTCTGTGCCGCCAGCACCGCCTCGCGGGTATCGTCATCCACCAGGGCAGTGGTGAGGGTGGTGAGTAGCTGCATATGGGTGGAGCCCGCCTGATCGGTCGGGATCGCCAGCATGAAGATCAGGTTGACCGGCTCGGGGCCGTCGATCCCCTCCCAGCCTAGTTCCTCGCTCAGGGTGGCGACGGCAAAGGCCGCTTCGCGCACCGCATCGCACTTGCCATGGGGCACTGCCAGCCCTTCGCCAAGGGCGGTGGGGCCTTGCGCCTCGCGGGCCATGACCGCAGCCAGAAAGGCAGCCTTGTCGTGCAGCTTGCCGGCCTGAGCGAGCCGATCAGCCAGGGCATGAATGGCCGCATCCCGATCGGCAAACCGGGTTTGCAACGTGATGAGATGGGGGCCGGTAAGACTGGTCAGATTCATGATGATCCTCTGTCAGGTTGGCTTGCCAGCAAGCCGTCATGGTGAAAGTGACAGCGATGCTAACAAACCGGCCGACTGATTTTTGTGAGTGGTATCATACAATTCGCTATTTGTATTATTTTTGTATTGTTTGTTCAAGGTGATTTGTTAGGTCAAATGAGGCCGAGCCGTTTTGTCTGCCGGGCAACTGGGGTAGAATGGCGCCTCTTCCATTTATCATGGCGCAGAGCCGACGAGGTGGCCTTTCGTGTCGAAAAAACCCATGTATCGCCAGATAGCCGACACCATCCAGCAGTGGATTGCGCAAGGGGAGCTGGCCCCCGGCGATGCCCTGCCCACCGAAGCCGAGTTGCGCGAGCAGTTCGGGGTGAGCCGGGTGACGGTGCGTCAGGCCCTCAAGCAGCTTACCGAACTCAACGTCATCGAGAGCATTCAGGGCAGCGGCAGCTACGTGCGGCAGGAGAAGGTGAACTACGACATCTATCAGCTCACCAGCCTCTACGAGAAGGTGACCGATCCGGCGGCCGAGACCCACAGCGACATTCTCGCCTTCGAGGTGATCAAGGCAAGCAGCGAGCTGGCCGAGCGGCTCAATCTGCTGGAAGGGGCGCTGGTCTACTACGTCAAGCGGGTGCGCTTTATTCGCCAGATCGCGGTAACGCTGGAGGAGACCTGGATGCCGCTCGCCCTCTTCCCCGATCTCAGCTATGCGGTGATGCAGGGCTCCAAGTACCACTACATCGAAGAGGTGAAGCAGCTGGTGATTGACCGCAGCGAGCAGGAGATCATTCCGGTGCTCCCTTCGGCGCAGGTGGTGGAGGCGCTCGGTATCGATCCTGCCAAGCCAATCATCGAGAAGGTCTCTCGCGGCTTCTTGCAAGATGGCACCGTGTTCGAGTTCAGTCGCAACTTCTTCAAGAGCGATGATTACAAGTTCACCCTGGTCGCCCGCCGCGCCAAGGGGTGAGCGGTCGCCAGCACCCGAGATAAAAAAGGCCACCACCGTGTTTGCGGTGGTGGCCTTTGTTTTTGGCTGATTGCCAGGCTGAATAGCAGATTGGCTGGTGGTTTGATGCAGCCGACCTACTGCGCAGAGTCCTTTACGATCCCCTCGACCCGCACCTGCAGGCTCCCTTGTGCCAGGGTGGTGATGAGCTGATCGCCACTGTTGACCTGATCGGCGCGGCTGATGACGTCGCCACGCGCAGTGCGGGTGATGGAGTAGCCGCGCCCCAGAGTGGCGAGCGGGCTCACCCCGTCGAGGCGGGCGGTGAGCATGGCGAGGCGGTGGCTAGCAAGATCCTGGCGCTTGGCAATCAGGGCATGAAGCCGCTCCTCGGCCAGCTGGTGGCGGCGCTTGCCAGCTGCCAGCAAGCGCTCCGGGCTCTTGCCCTGCAAGCGCAGCTCAAGATTGGTGAGGCGTCGCTCACCCTGATGCAGCCGCTGGCGCAGCAGTTGCTGCAAACGTGCAGAAAGTTCGTCGAGGCGCTGGGACTGCTGCTCCAGCCGCCGCTTTGGATCCTGATGGTCGAGCCGCTTTTGCAGCAGGATGAAATCGTGGCGGGCGGCGGTCTGCTGGCGACTCATCGCCTGCAGCAGTCGCTGCTTGAGGTGGGCGAGGCGCTGGATGCGGGCCTGATTGTCTGGCGCCACCAGTTCGGCGGCGGCCGACGGGGTCGGGGCGCGCAAGTCGGCGGCAAAGTCGCTGATGGTGACATCCACCTCGTGGCCCACCGCGCTCACCACCGGGATGGCTGAGTGGGCAATGGCACGGGCCACCGCCTCTTCGTTAAAGCACCAGAGATCTTCAAGCGACCCGCCGCCACGCCCGACGATCAGCACATCCACCTCGGCGCGCTGGTTCGCTTTGGCGATCGCTGCGACGATCTGGCTGATGGCGGCGCTCCCTTGTACCTGGGTCGGGTAGATAAAGACCGGCAGATCCGGCGCGCGCCGTTTAAGCACCGTCAGCATATCGTGCAAAGCCGCGCCGGTGGCGGAGGTGATAAGGCCCACCGCCCGCGGTTCGCGGGGCAGCGGCCGCTTGCGGCTTTCGTCAAACAGCCCCTCGGCACCGAGGCGGCGCTTGAGCTCTTCAAAGCGCAGGGCCAATACGCCGTCGCCCGCCGGCTGCATCGACTCGATGATCAGCTGGTAGTCGCCGCGCGGCTCATAGAGGGAGACCCGCGCCTGCACCAGCACCTGCATGCCATCCTGCGGGCGGAAGGCCACCCGCCGGTTGTTGCCCTTGAACATGGCGCAGCGCACCTGCGCCGACATGTCCTTGAGGGAGAAGTACCAGTGGCCGGAGCTTGGCATCGCCAGATTGGAGAGCTCGCCGGTCAGCCACACCAGCCCCAGATCCTGCTCCAGGATCATGCGCACGGCGCTGTTGAGGCGGGTGACGGTAAAGACCTGCTGCTCGCGGCTGTTCGCCGTACTGGATGGAGTAAATCGGTTCAATGGCGTACCTGTGGTCTGCTCCGGCGGGGCCGGGATAAAACGGTGGCCGCTATCTTAACCCGAAACAGGGGGAGGGCGTTAAGCAGGAGGCGCCAGCAGCAGAAAAGCAAGATTGGAAACGCTGCCGTTTATTCGAGCAGGCAGTATGGCTCCCGATAAAAGCCCTCGTGCTTGCCTGCATCTGGCCAAGTTACGGCTTGCCTAGATGCCGTTGATCTCTCAGGTGTTGCTGATGTTCACGGCGCCACCATCTTGACCAACGTTTACTCGCCCCCTGTTTGGAGTAGCTTATGAATCCCTCAATCCACTTAAGTTTGACGACCCGTTTGCTGCACTGGTCGGTTGCCTTGCTGATGATTGGCCTGACCCTTGTCGGTTATCTGATGGTTAAATTTGAAATATGGGATCTCTATGCCCTGCATAAATCCCTGGGGATGATTGCACTGATTTTGATCCTGCCCCGTGCCATTCTCCGCCTTGTTAAAGGGTGGCCTGAACCTGTGCGTCAATATCCTGTTTACGAGGCATTGGCAGCCAGGGCGATCCACTGGGGTTTGCTGATTTCAACGCTGCTTATTCCGGTGTCCGGTCTCTGTTATTCCGCAGCGGCTGGCCGAGGTGTCGCGATATTTGGCTGGTCTATTATTCCGATGAATCAAGATATCCATGACCCGGCCAATGTGATTCCATTCAGTGAATCTGTTCGGGATATTGCTCACACAATCCATATTTATTTGCCATATGTCATGCTGGCATTTTTGCTGGTGCACATTGTCGGGGCGTTGAAACATCATCTGCTGGATAAAGATAATACCTTGCTGCGGATGGTGGGGCGAAAATAATAAAGAGAGGTACCCCTTGTTGTGCCGGGAAATATATATTGGCAGCGGGTGAAATTTATTATCCAGACCGAGCAAAGGACATTGAGAGGAGAATGATACCGGTGCGAGTGGTGGCCGCGAGGGCAAGAGACAATACAAGGACACACAACAAGGGGAGGGTGGTCAGAAGCCGCTTGCCCCCTGAGCCCCTGTCGACCATTCCTTTGCATGGGGGTTGCGCTGCGTCGGCACCTACCGGTTTTGCATAAATCACCGGCTAGCCAACTCTTTTGCCCCGAAATGGCGCTTTTCGTACTGATAATCTTGGTTTTTTGGCGTTTTGGCCGCCTAAAAGAGGGCTATGCCATAAAAAATTCAAAAAACTTCTTTACCAGTGACCAATGCGTGAGTAAACTTCGTCGGCAATATTTTACACCCCCACTTCCTCAACGGTGAGATATTGCCATGCTCAGGATTGCCAAAGAAGCGTTAACCTTCGACGATGTACTGTTGGTTCCCGCCCACTCCGAAGTTCTTCCCAATACTGCCGATCTGCGTACCAAGCTGACCTCCGCCATCAGCTTGAACATCCCGATGATCTCCGCTGCAATGGACACAGTGACCGAAGCCCGTCTGGCTATCGCACTGGCCCAGGAAGGCGGTATCGGCTTTATCCACAAGAACATGTCCATCGAGCAGCAGGCTGCCGAAGTGCGCAAGGTCAAGAAGTACGAGAGCGGCGTGGTCACCGACCCCGTCACCGTGCGCCCTGACATGACCATCGCCCAAATCAAGGAGCTGAGCCACAAGAATGGCTTCGCCGGTTACCCCGTGGTGACTGACGGCAATCAGCTGGTCGGTATCATCACCGGCCGTGACGTGCGCTTCGTGATTGACCTCTCCCAGACCGTTGAACAGATCATGACCCAGAAAGATCGTCTGGTCACCGTGCGTGAAGGGGCCCCTCGCGAAGAGGTGGTTGCCCTGATGCAAAAGCACCGTATCGAAAAAGTGCTGGTGGTGAACGCCGACTTCAAACTCAAGGGCATGATCACCGTTAAAGATTTCCAGAAAGCCGAGCGCAAGCCCCACGCCTGTAAAGATGACAAGGGTCGTCTGCGGGTTGGTGCTGCGGTTGGTGCCGGTGCTGGCAACGAAGAGCGCGTCGCTGCGCTGGTGGAAGCCGGTGTTGACGTGCTGCTGATCGACTCCTCCCACGGCCACTCCCAGGGCGTGCTGGATCGCATCAAGGCCACTCGCGACGCCTATCCGGATCTGCAGATCATCGGTGGCAACGTGGCGACTGCCGCGGGCGCCAAGGCGCTGGCTGCTGCCGGTGTCAACGCCGTCAAGGTCGGTATCGGCCCGGGCTCCATCTGTACTACCCGTATCGTGACCGGCGTGGGTGTGCCCCAGATCACTGCCATCTCCGACGCCGTTGACGCGCTGGAAGGCACCGGTATTCCGGTGATTGCCGATGGCGGCATCCGCTTCTCCGGCGACATCGCCAAGGCCATTGCCGCGGGCGCCAGCTGCGTCATGGTAGGTTCCATGTTCGCCGGTACTGAAGAAGCGCCGGGCGAGATCGAGCTCTATCAGGGTCGCTCCTTCAAATCCTACCGTGGTATGGGTTCTCTGGGCGCCATGTCCAAAGGTTCCAGCGATCGCTACTTCCAGACCGACAACGCCGCCGACAAGCTGGTGCCGGAAGGCATCGAAGGTCGCGTGCCGTACAAGGGGCGCCTCAAAGAGATCATCCACCAGCAGATGGGCGGCCTGCGCTCCTCCATGGGCCTGACCGGCAGCGCCACCATCGACGACATGCGCACTAAAGCTGAGTTCGTGCGCATCTCCGGCGCCGGGATGAAAGAGTCCCACGTCCACGATGTGACCATTACCAAAGAAGCCCCCAACTATCGGATGGGCTGATAAAACGGGGCCCTGCGCCCCGTTTTTCCACCCTTTTTTTATCCCGTGCCCTTTGTGACAACATCAGCCTGATGCAGGAATAAAATGACTAAAGACATTCACCAGCACCGTATCCTTATCCTCGACTTCGGTTCCCAGTACACCCAGCTGATCGCCCGCCGTGTGCGCGAAATCGGCGTTTATTGCGAACTGTGGGCCTGGGACGTAACCGAAGAGCAGATCCGCGAATTCAATCCGAGCGGCATCATCCTCTCCGGCGGCCCCGAGTCCGTCACCGAAGCGGGCAGCCCGCGTGCCCCCGAGTATGTGTTCAACGCCGGTGTCCCTGTGTTCGGTATCTGCTACGGCATGCAGACCATGGCCGAGCAGCTGGGTGGCAAGGTGCAATCCTCCACCGAGCGTGAATTCGGTTACGCCAAGGTGGAAGTGCTGGGCGAAGCTGGCAAGAGCAGCGCCCTCTTGCGCAATATCGAAGATGCCATCGCCGACAACGGCAATGCCCTGCTGGATGTCTGGATGAGCCACGGTGACAAGGTCACCACCATTCCGGCCGACTTCACCACCATCGCCCAGACCCCGACCTGCCCGCACGCGGCCATGGCGTGTGAGGCCAAGCGCTTCTACGGCGTGCAGTTCCACCCGGAAGTGACCCACACCCGTCAGGGTGCCCGCATGCTGGAGCACTTCGTCAAAGACATCTGCGGCTGCGAATGCCTCTGGACCCCGGCCACCATCATCGACGACGCCGTTGCCCGCATCCGCGAGCAGGTGGGTGACGATGAAGTGATCCTCGGCCTATCCGGCGGTGTCGACTCCTCCGTGGTCGCCATGCTGGTGCACCGCGCCATCGGTGATCGCCTGACCTGCGTCTTCGTGGACAACGGTCTGCTGCGTCTGAACGAAGGTGAGCAGGTGATGGAGATGTTTGGTGACCACTTTGGTCTGAACATCATCAAGGTTGAAGCGGAAGAGCGCTTCCTCTCTGCCCTGGCCGGTGTTGACGAGCCGGAAGCCAAGCGCAAGATCATCGGCCGCGTCTTCGTCGAAGTGTTTGATGATGAAGCGAAAAAGCTGAAAAACGCCAAGTGGCTGGCACAAGGCACCATCTATCCGGACGTTATCGAATCCGCTGCCAGCAAGACCGGCAAAGCCCACGTCATCAAGTCTCACCACAACGTCGGCGGCCTGCCGGAAGAGATGAAGATGGGTCTGGTCGAGCCGCTGCGCGAACTGTTCAAAGACGAAGTGCGCCGCGTTGGCCTCGAGCTGGGTCTGCCCTACGACATGCTCTACCGTCACCCGTTCCCGGGCCCGGGTCTGGGCGTGCGCGTCCTTGGCGAAGTGAAGAAAGAGTACTGCGATATTCTGCGCCGCGCCGATGCGGTCTTTATCGAAGAGCTGCGCAAAGCTGACCTCTACAACCAGGTCAGCCAGGCATTCGCCGTGTTCCTGCCGGTGCGCTCCGTTGGCGTCATGGGCGATGGTCGCAAATATGACTGGGTCATAGCCCTGCGCGCCGTCGAAACCATCGACTTTATGACCGCCCACTGGGCACATCTGCCGTACGACTTCCTCGGTCACGTATCAAACCGCATCATCAACGAGATCAACGGTATCTCCCGCGTGGTGTATGACGTCTCCGGCAAGCCGCCCGCAACCATCGAATGGGAATAAGCGTCTCGCGCCCTTCTGCCCTTCGAGCATAAAAATGCAAAAAAGACGCCCTTGAGGCGTCTTTTCTTTTCTCAATCGTTTGCGCCACATATCTTCTTTTTTTCGAGCAGCTTTTTTGCCACCTTGCCCCTGTCATATGTGACAGGGGCATTTTTGCCATCCCGCACTAGGCTCTCTCATGCCAATTGAGCCCGCTGTCAACAGCGGCTCGTGGCTGGGGGGAGGGCTGATCCAGTTGCAGATAGCTGCGTAAATTTGCCTATCGTTATCGCGCCAACCGGCAGTGATGACACCCCGGTGGAGACCGGAAACCACTTGAATCAACGGGGCGCAGCCCGAACGGCCAAACGAGTCGGGATCATAGAGCACGGAGAGTTTGATATGTCAGAACAAGCAGTGTTGGTGGGTGGATGGACCGCATATCACAAGCTGACCGCCGAGGATCAGGCGGTATTTGATCAGGCGCTGAAAGGATTTGTCGGGGTGCAGTACGTACCCTTTGAAGTCTCCACTCAAGTGGTGGCTGGCACCAACTACCGCTTCAAGTGCAAGAGCACTGTGCCGCTTGCCAAACCGATCCATGGCGAAGCCGTGGTGCAGATCTTCCAGTCTCTGGATGGCTCGGCCCATATCACCTCCATTACCCCGATTTGATTGGGGGCGGGGCTTGGCGGGGAGGGGGAATAACCTCCAAGCTTTTTGCTCCAAGTCCTGAAAATAAGAAAGGCGCCTTAGGGCGTCTTTTCTTCTCCACCACAACCCGTTACCTCTGATATGTGGTCGGAATTTGTACTTGTTAATTATTTTGTTGATCTCGATCAGGAATTTATCATCAATCTCTTCTGCATATTTCCTTGCTCGTTATGATGACTATTTGGATATAGCTCTTTGAAGTCTCTGATGAGTCAGGCCAGAGACATTTGCCAAAGCTTACTGCTAAATTTTTATGTAGAAGTAATTATTGAATAAAAGTAAACATCAATCGAACATATTTAGATATCTGTAATTATTTAATGTTATGATTTATTTTTTGTGTCTGTCATGAGAATGCAGCGGAGTTATATGGTAGACTCTGCTATTGGATTGGTACAGTTTTCCATCTGGTCTCTGTTAGAGGAAAAGGAATGAATCTCTTTACTCCAGTCGTAGAACCTGAAAAATTTCACAAGAACTTTGCATCGGTTTTGGTATCGTTTCGTGAAGCAGAGAGGCGACTGCTAGAGAAATGGGCGGACGGCTTCGTAGATAGAGATGGTAAGTTTGTAAAAGAATTCCAGACTACATTTAATTCGTCTTTCTGGGAAATATATCTATACGCATTGTTTAAAAAATATAACATCACGGTGGATTGGTCTTATCCAACACCAGATTTTTATCTGAGTTCAAATCGTTGTGAGTTCATAGTTGAAGCAGTAACAGCAAATTCTTCGCATGGGAAACCAAATGAGTGGGATAAAGCATTCAGTCGTGAAGAGTTGGAGAAGCTTGGGAGATTGAAAGAATTAAACACGGAAGCAATAATTAGACTGTCAAATGCAATTATTGCAAAAGTTAGAAAGTACAATGAGTCTTATAAAAAACTGAAACATGTCGCGGGAAAGCCTTTCATTCTAGCTATTGCACCTTTTGAACAGCCTCATTTTAATATTCAGCATGACAGGCCAATCAGAGCGCTACTTTTCGATCATTATGTAGATGAAGATGCATATTTAGATAATCCTGGCGCATTTCCGAATGGGCCACCAAGTGTAAATCTTGAATATGTAACAAAGGAAAATGGTGCTGAGATTCCCTTGGGCCTTTTCAAGAACGACTCATTATCTGAGGTAAGTGCGATAATTTTTAGTTGTTTGGCAACATGGGGAAAACTTAGTGCAATGTCAAATAACCCCGCAACAAATACTATCGTAAGCTCTCTTTGGGCAACCCCACCCAGAGGTGCTCCAGAAATGCGCTCATGCTCTCCTTCTGAACACGGTGAAACAATATTGGATGGACTACAGATTTATCATAATCCGTTCGCATCTAATCCATTGCCTCCAGAAGTATTCAGAGCACATCGAGTGGTTCAGCATTACGTTAACAACAAAACTGGAGAATGGTTGTATGAGGGGAACACTCAGGCACTGCTATTTAGGCAAGTCCATGCCACGCCCAAGATGAAATGATCTATCGAGCAAAAAGTTAGCTGGGCTCATTTATACGTGTTAACTAACTGGTCGTTAATATCGTAGGGTGCAATGAAATTGCACCTCTACTTTTGTTCCTCATACCTTGCACAAAAGCCGCTCGGCAAACGGTGCAATGCGCTGCGCTTATTGCACCCTACGTGTTTCGTTAATTTGCTGGGGTGGGGCGGCTGAGCGCGGAGCCTCGCCAAAGCAACCAAAGGGGCGATCTGCGCCCCGATTCTTCTTATGTCCCCGCTTTATATCGCCGCACGCTGTCTGGCGCTGCCTGATTGTCTGCTGACTCACTACCAAGATGCCTGTGTTCCTCATCAGGCGGACAGAAAAAGCCACCTTCACTCATACCTCGCCGCTTCCCAGGCGTGTATCGCCTGTTTGCGGGTCTCGCCCCAGTGATAGCCGCCGAGTTTGCCGTTTTGCTGAATGACTCTGTGGCAGGGGATCATCAAGGCGACGGGGTTGGCGCCCACCGCCAGTCCCACGGCGCGGGCGGCTTTGGGATTGCCGACGGCGCTTGCCACCTGGGCGTAGCTCACCACCTTGGCGGGCGGGATCTGCAGCAGCGCCCGCCAGACGCTGATCTGAAAGTTGGTACCGCTCACGTGCAAGGAGATGGGGCGATCCGGCGCCTTACTGCCATCGAACATGGTGTTGATGACGTTCTGGGTGCGTGATGGCGCCTCCCGCAGCTCCGCTTCGGGCCAGCTGTGGGCGAGGGCGGCCAGCGGCGCCTCTGGGGCCTTTTCATCGAGAAACGAGAAGTTGCACACCCCCCGCGGGGTCAGGGCGACGAATGCCTGACCAAAGGGGGTGTCGTGCACCCCGTGATCGATAACCAGCCCGGCCCCGCGCTGCTTGTACTCGCCCGGTGTTACCGCTTCGAGCTGTACAAAGTGATCGTAGAGCCGCGAGCCGCTGCTAAGGCCCAGGGTATCGGCCACCTCAAGCAGCGGGCGCGACTCCTGCAACAGCGCCTTGGCCCGCTCCAGGGTCAGCACCTGCAGATAGCGTTTGGGCGTCACTCCGGCCCAGCGGCTGAACAGCCGCTGGAAGTGAAAGGGACTTAAGTGCACGTGCGCCGCTATCTCGTCCAGAGTGGGCTGGCGCTCCACCTGACTTGCGATAAAACGGATGGCATCGGCGATGCGGGCGTAATCAGACATAAGGCGCTCTCACGATAAGTTTGCAGCCGCAGGATCTTGGGGGCGACAACGTCATGTACGACAAATTGATACCCCACCATCGGCCAGCAGGGCAATGCCGGTGGTAAAGCTGGATACATCGGACGCGAGATAAAGGGCCGAGCGGGCGATCTCCTCCGGTTGGGCCAGCCGTTTGAGGGCATGCATATTCTGCACAAAGGCGAGGCTCTCTGGCGTATTGGCAAAAGCCCGCCCCATGGGAGTGTCGGTGCCCCCCGGCAGCAGGGCGTTGACCCGCACCCCTTGTGCCCCATACTCGGCAGCCAGCACCCGGGTCAGGCCGATGAGGCCTGCCTTGCTCGCCGCATAGGCCGCCATGCCGGGCAGTCCCAGGGTATGGCCGACAAAGGTAGAGGTAAAAATAAGCGAGCCACCGCCGCGAGCCTGCATGGCGGGGATCTGATACTTGGCACCCACAAAGGCGCTGGTGAGGTTGGTATCCAGAATTTCCTGCCACTGCGTCAGCTCAAGCTCCTCTACGTTGCCCGGCGTGCCTGTGGTACCTGCGTTGTTGAAGGCGATATCGAGCCCGCCGAAACGGGTTAGCGCGAGATCAACCAGATCGCGGGCGTAACTCTCGCTTTTCACATCTCCCGCCAGACTCACCGCCTGGCCACCCTCATGGCGGATCTCCTCAACCAGCAGATCCAGCTCGGGCTGGCGGCGGGCGCCGACGACGACACTTGCTCCCTCCCGGGCAAACAGGATGGCGCTGGCGCGACCGATACCGGAGCTGGCGCCGGTGATGATGGCGACCTTGTTGGACAGTAATGACATGGCAGTTCCCTCGCTGAGTGTGTTGTGCGCCAGCTAAGTGGCTCACAAGGTTGGCTGTGGGTTGGAACTCCAATAGGTTCCAACCGACTTGGGTTTGGCCCCCACTATGGCAACCACTCCTTGCCGGGACGACCCGAATCTTGCTCTCTTTGTACCCAAGTCGTTTTGCTACATGTCGATACAGGCCTTCGTGGCAACAAAAGGGGCGAACTGCGCCCCGAATTCTTTATAATGCCCCCCTTTAAAATCGCCGGACCCGGGTTCGGCGCGCGCTGATGGCTGGCGCCATCAGGCAGATCATCAGGATTGAGAAACGGTTATGCATACTCTGGAACAGCTGCGCGCAGGTGAACTGTGCGGTGCCCGCCATCTGAAGCTCTCTGAAAACCTGACGGAGTTCCCCACCGAGATTTTGAGCCTGAAAGAGACGCTTGAGGTGCTGGATCTCACCGGTAACCAGCTAAGCGCACTCCCTGACGAGTTGGCCGGGTTCAGCAAACTGCGCATCATCTTCTGCTCCGAGAACCGCTTTACCGAGCTGCCCGAGGTGCTGGGGCGCTGCCCGGCGCTCACCATGGTGGGCTTTAAGGCCAACCGGATTGCTACCGTCTCGGCCAAGGCGCTGCCTGCGGGGCTGCGCTGGTTGATCCTGACCGATAACGCAATTGAGCAGCTGCCCGATGAGCTGGGCCAGTGCGACGCTCTGCAAAAGCTGATGCTGGCGGGCAACCGTCTGTGCGAGTTGCCGGCCAGCCTTGCCAACTGCCGCAATCTGGAGCTGCTGCGCATCGCCGCCAACCGCATCGAACGCTTCCCCGAGTGGCTGCTCTCGCTGCCGCGCCTTTCATGGCTTGCCTACTCCGGCAACCCCTTTAGCGAAGGGGCGGAGGCGCGGGCCATCAATGATGCCCATGACGAACCCCTTGCCTGGGAGACGCTGGCGCTGGGCGAGTTGTTGGGGCAGGGAGCATCCGGCGTTATCCATCGCGCCACCCTTGTGGCTAATCCTGCTGATGCAGCGACTCAGGCGAGCGGCAGAACCGAGGCCAGTCAGGTGGCGGTCAAGCTGTTCAAGGGGGCGGTGACCAGTGACGGGTTGCCCCGCTGCGAGATGGCAGCGTCGCTGGCGGCGGGCACTCATCCAAACCTTATCAAGGTGATGGGCAAGGTGGCGGATCACCCCTCCGGTATTCCGGCGCTGGTGATGGAGCTGATCGACCCGGCCTTTGCCAATCTGGCCGGGCCGCCGAGCCTGGATTCCTGCACCCGGGATGTCTATCCCGAGGGGCTGTATCTGAGTGTGCCGGATGCGCTGGCGATGGCCCAAGGCATCGCCTCGGTGGTGGGCCATCTGCACCGCGCGGGCATCATGCACGGGGATCTCTATGGTCACAATATCCTGTTTGCCCGTAGTTCTGACGCGCCGGCTCGCGCCCTGCTGGGGGATTTTGGTGCGGCTTCCTTATATGACCGCTGCGACCGCGAGCGGGCCGTAGGCCTTGAGCGGTTGGAAGTGCGCGCCTTTGGTTGCCTGCTGGAAGAGCTGTTGGCCCATTGCGATACGCAAGACTCAACGCTTGATGGGTTGCATCAGCTCAAAGCGGCCTGCCTCTCGGAACTCCCCGCCGATCGTCCCGATTTTGCTTATATCGAGCGTCAGCTGGCGGCCGCTCGCGCCACGCTGTCGTGATCTTTTTGGCGTTGGCAGGCACGTTTTGGCTTGCCAACGTCATTCCTTTTATTCATTCATCGCCATACACCCATGACGTTTTTGCATGGGTTGGTATGTCTTGTCCGTTATAAATGCAGCCAATAGCGCCGATTGCGACAGCGAGGCGCACGGTAAGGGGATGTCCCGCCATTCGCCCGATAACACGCAGAGGCTGCGCGGCAAAAAGGGAATGGCAGAGGGTTGCACGGTGCCGGTTAAGTTGTGATATTGAGGCATCTTTAGTACAGAAGGGTAATAACGATGGAAGCTGCGTTTTGGCATCAGCGTTGGGAAGAGAACCGGATTGGCTTTCATCAGGCGGACTTCAACCACTGGCTGCAATCCTGGTGGTCAGCCCAGCAAGCGGACGAGCCGGTGCTGGTTCCCCTGTGTGGCAAATCCCGCGACATGCTCTGGCTGAGCGCTCAGGGCCATCCGGTCGACGGTTTCGAGCTATCGAGCCTTGCCGTCAGCCAGTTCTTCAGTGAAAACCAGCTCGCCGCGACCGTGAGCGAAGTGGGCCCTTATCAGTGCCATCAGGTGGACAGCCTGCGCATTTTTCAGGGGGATTTTTTCGCCGCCCCCAGTCTGGGTCGCCGTTACCGGCTGGTCTATGATCGCGCGGCGCTGATCGCCCTGCCGACCGCGATGCGCCGCCAGTATGCGGCCCTGATCAGTTCGCTGGTCGAGACCGGTGGCCAGATCCTGCTGGTGACCCTCGAATATCAGCCGGAGCAGCAGAGTCAGCCCCCCTTCTCGGTGGGCGAGATGGAGGTGCGAGCCCTGTTCGAGCGCGATTTTCGTATCGAGGTGCTGGGGCGCGCCGCCGAGGTGGATCACCCGCGGGTGCTGTCGGGTCAGCTCTCCTACTTCGATGAGGTAGCCTACCGGCTGGTTCGCCGGGGTTAACGGGCAGCTAGTGGGCGGCCAAAGGGTGATCTGCGCCGACAAATCGTCGGGCTACGCGCTCTTCGCTACCTCCTTTGACGTAGATCAACGTGACTGGCGGGGGGAGTGCCTAATATGAGGCTGTTTCTCAATCACTGTTGGCATTGCAAAGCGAGTATCGGGTCTTTCCCGCTTGCTGATCAGCAACTCAGTGTCTGATTTTCACGCTCATGTTCACTTTTGGCGGCTTTGGTCGCAATTGTTATGGTTTTTCCAGCCGACCCAGATGGGTCGGCTTTTTATTGCCTGCGATATGCCGTGGGAATGGAAAAACGGGGGAGTGCGAGGCCTGATCAGGCCTCGAAGGTGGCGGCATTGAGCCGAAATGCCCGTGGATCGTCGATAAACTGGCCGGTGATCCGCTCGTCATGTTCGTGCCCCTGACCATAGCTGCAGAGGATCAGCCGATCGGAGGTGCGCGAACGCAGCTGGGTGATAAAGCGCACCAGATCGGCGCGACTCAACTTGCCCACCTCATCGCAGACCCGTTCCCGCTGATCGAACCCCAGGTCCTTGTTGCCAATACTGACCCACAACCGCTGGCCGCGACTGCGCAGATTGGCATCCCGCTCGCTCAGCTGGGCTTGCAGCCCTGCCTTGCTCTCCTGCCACTGCTGCTCGGTAAATTCGAGCATGGCGAGCGGGAAGAGGTCGATAAACTCCTCCACCGCATCCAGCAGGATCTGCGGCCCTGCCACCGGCGACTGGATGTAGAAGATCAGCCCCGGATGGCGATTGAGGGGCAGGTTGCCGGCGCCCACCACATACCCCAGTTGCTGGCGGGTGCGCAGCTCGTGAAAGAAGGTGGAGGACATGATGTGGTTCGCCAGGGTAAAGCAGGCGAGATCCCGCGCCCGGGTGGTGTGGGACTGGTAGTAGACCAGGAGCGCCGAGTCTTCGTGATCGCAACCCTGCTCGCGAATAAGGGTGCCTCTGTCCTGAATGGAGATGAGCGGGCGGCGGGTCTCGCCGCTCGGCTTGCTGCTGGTGCCATTGATGTCGCTCAGGTGGCGCTCCATCAGGGCGGCCAGCTCCAGCGCTTCGGCGGCAGTCCAGTCGCCGTGTACCAGCGCCTCGACATGCACCTCGCCAAACAGCTGGGCCACGAAGCCGGGCATCTCTTCCAGCTCGACGGTGCGAAGGTGGCGCAGCAACTGCTCGAACGGCGGGTTGTTCGGTTGCAGCAAACTGGTGAGCTGGTTAAAGAGCTGGGAGATGGGGCGCGCCTTGGACTGGTTGTCCCAGTTGCGGATGAGCTGCTCTTTGATCTCGGCGAAGCGGCCCGGATCCGGATACCCCAGCGTGCGGTTGCCGAGGATCATGTCGAGCAACAGCGGCTGCTTGTCGGCAAAACCGCTCAGGTTGATGGTAAAGCCCCCCTGATGGGCATAGATCTGGTAGCCCAGCCCCGCCAGCTCCGCCGGATAGGTGAGGGCGTTGAGGTGGTCTGCCAACAGCTCCACGGCGAGGCGCGCCATGGCGATATTGCGCGGATTTTTGACCGCATGTTCGCTGTCGATGGAGATATAGAGATTGCCCTTGGGCACGCTGAACAGGTGCTCATGGAGGTGCCAGAGGCGAAAACCGGGGCGATCGATAAGGCAGGCGGGCATGTCGGCGGCAAGCTCTGGCGTGCGCGGATCGAGCCTACTGCTGATAAAGGGGTTGGGCTTGGGTAGCGCCAGCGCCGGATCCGGTTCGCTCTGCTGCCAGCGAATTTTCTCGGCCTCGGTAATGGTTGCCACGCTGTAGGGGGTCTGATACCAGCGGGCCAGCCGATCGGTTGCCACTTCCGGCGCAGTGATGGTGATACGCAGGTTGTGCGGGGTGAGCTTGGCGAGGAAGCGGCGGATCAGCCCCTCGTCATATTCGCGCATCATGTAGTCGCCGTAGAGCAGATCCTCAGGTTTGTAGCTAAAGAGGTTGAGCACCAGCCCCGACACCGTATCGAGGGGGCGGCCGCGCTCCTGAAAGCGAAACGCCGATTCAAGCACGGTCCGTTTTTCGTCATAGCGCCAGCTCTGCAGCCCTTCGCGGCCAATCAGTTTCAGATAGCCAAAAAGGGCGGCGAGGATGTCGTCCACATGCTCAAGGCCCAGAGGTGTGAGGCCAAAGTTGACGCCAAAATCCTTGAAGTTGGCGCCGCTGATGCCACCACCTGCCGAGAGCTGGTTGACCCAGCCTTTCGCCTTGAGCAGGGAGAGCAGGCTGCCATCCCCCTCATAACCGATCAGATGGCTCAGGAAGGTGAGGGGCTTTTTGTCGTAAAACTCGTCCACATTGGGCAAGGGGAAGCTGAGCGACAGCTTGCGGGTCTCTTTGACCGGATTGATGTGGATGCGCACGCCGAGATCGTCGAGCCGGTAGAGCGGCATGGTGAGGGTCGGGGTTCCCAAATTGCGATTCAAAATGGGAGCAAAGTAGCGACAGCACCACTGCAACTGGGTATCAATGGATTCCGGCGAGATCATCACCAGCGCCATGCGATCCGCGCTGTAGTGGCTTTCGTAAAAACGGATAAGGTCGGAGCGCAGATCCCGTCCCGGCAGATCGGCCAGGGTATCGAGGTTGCCCACCGAGAACTTGGAGAAGGGGTGCGCCGGGTTGACCGTCTCTTTATGCACCTGATAGCTGCGGCGCATGTCGTCCTGCAGCTTGAGGCGATACTCGGAGTCGACCGCGTTGCGCTCCTTGTCCACCCACTCCGGATCAAAGGTGGGGCAGATAAAGAATTGGGAGAAGCGATCCAGCCCCGCTTCGAAGAAGCCGTTGTCGATCTCGAAGAAGAAGTTGGTGAACTCGGTACCGGTCCAGGCGTTGTTGCTGCCGCCATGACGGCTCATAAATTGTTGGTACTCACCAGGCTTGGGGTAGGTGCAGGTGCCAAGAAACAGCATGTGCTCCAGAAAATGGGCCATTCCCTGCCGGTCGGCGGGATCGTCAAAATGGCCGGTATTGACCGCCAGCGAGGCGGCTGATTTGTCGGTGTCGGGATCACAAATCAACAAGACCCTGAGCCGGTTGGCCAGCTCCAGAAAATGGTATTGCCGATGGTCATTGGGACTGGCATATGGGCTCATTGGCGTGTGACTCACGTTGGATTTATTTGAATTTAAACATGATTATCGACCCCGCTATCCCGTCAGGCAAACCCTTTTCTGAGAGGTAGCGCAATTGTTTCCACACCCGTGGCGGGGTAAGATCCCCCGGCTATCAAAACAGGCCCGTTGGGCGAGGTTGTAATGAAGATCTATATCATGCGTCATGGCCAGGCTGGCATGAATGCGAAAACAGATGAACAGCGTCCATTGACCGAGCAGGGTATTGAAGAGTCTATCCAGATGGCCCGCTGGCTGGCGCCTCAGCTGATTGGCCCGCTGGATCGGGTGATCCACAGCAACTATCTGCGGGCACGCCAGACCTGGCAAGCCATATGCAGTGAATTACCTGACGCAGCAGCCGTTGAAGAGAGTGGCGACATTACCCCTTACGGTGATCCCGCTTTCGTGGCCAGCTACCTCACCACCCTGGCGCAGCAACATGACCAGATCCTGATGGTCAGCCATCTGCCGCTGGTGGGTTATCTGGTGCAAAGCCTCTGCCCGGCCGCAGGAGCACCCATGTTTGCCACCTCGGGGATCGCCTGTATCGAGTGGCACGATGGCAAAGGAGCCTTGCTCTGGCTCGAAGGGCCGCATACAATAGGCTAAAAGTTAATAAAAAGTTATAGGTTGAATTTTTTGGGAAGAGATGGGCGAGTTTTCTGGATTTTTATAAATACTTTACGGAATTAATTCGCAGAAGCTGCTGTCATACGGATACAACTGCAAGAGGTTGCAAACGATGAGAGTGTTCAAGAAGTACCTGCCACTGATGGTGGCAAAGCATGTCAAAACATTCTTTAAAGGTCGGATTTACATCCATGGTCGGGGGCGGTTTGATTTCCAATCCGGTTTGTTGCTGATGCCGAATCCGGCGGATATTCCCCATCGCCAGACAGTCACCGAGGTCAACGAGCTGATCTCCAGACTGCACATGGATGCCGCGTGATGCGCTTCTGAACCTGTTTCTGCACTGATATGCCCGCGCTTTTGCGGGCATATTTGTTTCTGGCGACTGGCGTTCACTGCGTCGCTGTTCATGCCCACACCTTTGTTTCTCTCCCATCGCCCCCTATACTGGCCCGCTGTTGTCTCTTCGGTCTGGATCCTCTCATGCCTCTTGCCTTTCTGTTTCCCTTCTCCTGCATTGCCATCTGGGCTGGCAATGGCATCGTCAGTAAACTGGCGGTTGGTGTGTTGTCTCCTGCAGCCTTGGCCTGGTCGCGCTGGGTGGTGGCTGCGCTGGTATTAAGCCCGTTTCTGGCCCGTCGGGTATGGCGTGCGCGTGCCCGTCTGCGCGCTGGCCTTTGGCAGATCGCCATGCTGGCTTCACTGGGCATGGTGCTCAACCAGACTTTTGGTTACTACGCGGCGCAAACCCTGGGAGCCACCGAGATGGGGTTGATGATGGGACTGACGCCGCTGCTGACCGTGTTGTTCAGCATCTGGCTGTTGCGTGAGCGACCCACCTGGGGCGCCGTGCTGGGGGCGCTGCTTTCCATCCTTGGCTTGTCTATCTTGCTGGGGCAGGGGGATCCGACCCGGCTGTTTACCCAAGGCATTCATATCGGCTCTGTCTATATGCTGATTTCGGCCGGTACTTATGCCCTTTACAGTGTGCTGCTCAAGAAGTGGGATCTGGGGCTCGACAACTGGTCGTTGCTCTACGGTCAGGTGATCTGCAGTGTGGTGATCCTGACCCCCTTCTTTTTGCTGGTGGATGGCCAGTGGCCGGATGGCCGGGCTCTGTGGCTGATCCTCTATGCCGGTATCCCCACTTCGGCGCTCTCGCCCTGGCTCTGGATGCAGGGTATCGCCCTGCTCGGTGCCAACCGTACCGCCATCTTTATGAACCTGCTGCCGGTGATGACGGCTGGCCTTGCCATCACCCTGCTGGGTGAGCGGTTGACCAGCTATCACCTGATCGGGGGCGGTCTGACCCTGCTGGGTGTCTTGCTGGCACAGCTCTTGGTGCGTCCGGTGGTGATGGGTCGCCGCCGGGTGGTGCTGGCTCCTTGTCCCGAAGAGTAATCTTGCGTGAAAGCGTAAGTGGCCCAATGGCCCGCTTGGCCGCCAATGAAAAGCGCCTGCAGCAATGCAGGCGCTTTTTTATGGTTACATCTTCCTAGCCGGTTACTGGGCAACCAGATAGAGCTCCTTGCTGTAGACCACATCCTGCGGGTTAAGGTGGGGATAGCCTTTCACGAAAGGTTTGAGCAACCTGGATTTGACCGAGAAATAGATGGGAGCGATGGGGGCATCCGCATCAATGAGTGCCTCTGCCTGTTGATACAGGGCATTGCGTTCAGCGGGATCCAGCGAGTCGTGGGCCTTGGCCAGCAGGGCGTCGTACTCCTTGTTGAACCACTTGCCGCTGTTGGCGCTGCTGCTGGAGGTCATGATGTCGAGGAAGGTGGAGGCGTCGTTATAATCCCCGTTCCAGCCATAGCGGCTAACCCCGAAATCCCCCTCGTTGAGTGCCGAGACCATGGTCTTCCACTCCATGTTGTTGAGGGTGGCAGTGACCCCCAGGTTGTGTTTCCACATGGAGGAGACGGCCAGCGCAATCTTTTTGTGGCTCTCGTTGGTGTTGTAGAGAATGTCCACTGTGAGTGGCTTGTCCGGGCCATATCCCGCTTCGGCCAACAGGGCTTTGGCTTGCTTGATCCGCTCCTCTTTGCTCTGCAGCTGGCTGGCCGGTTTTTTCAATTCAAAACCGTCCACAATGGGGGGCGTGAAGCTATATGCGGCAATTTGTCCCTGTCCCAGGATCTTGTCGGTGATGGTCTCCCGGTCGATGGCCAGCGAGAGCGCCTTGCGTACTTTCGGATCATCGAACGGTTTGCGTTGGGTATTGAAGACATAGTAATAGCTGGCCAGTGTGGGGACGCTGACCAGTTCTTCCGGGCTCTTGCTCTTGAGCTGTTTGTACTGCTCCAGCGGATAAGTGGTGTAGTGCAGTTCACCGGTGCGATAGCGGTTGTAGGCGGCGGTTTCCGAGACGATCTCCAGATAGATTACCTTGTTCAGGACGGTGTGCTGGTTGTTCCAGTAGTGGGTGTTGCGCTCGGCGCTCAGCCGCTCGTTGGGGGTCCACTCCTTGAGTACAAAGGCACCGTTGGAGACGATATTGCCCGGTTTGACCCAATCCTTGCCGAATTTTTCAATGGTGGCCTTGTGGGCCGGGAACGTGGTGTAGTGGGCCAGCGTCTTCAGGAAGAAGGGAACCGGATTTTTCAGGGTGACCTGCAGGGTGTGGTCATCGAGCGCCTTGATCCCGAGCTCTGATGGGCTCTTCTTGCCCTGGGTCACCTCGCTTGCATTGACCACTCCGGTCAACTCGATAAACCAGGCGTAGTTGGAGGCCGTCTTGGGATCGGCCGCCCGTTGCCAGCCGTAGACATAATCGGCGGCGGTGACCGGTTCACCGTTTGACCACTTGGCCTCGGGTCTCAGCTTGAAGGTGTAGACGGTACCTGTCTTGTCGACCTCGTAGCTGACGGCGCCTGCTGGTTTGATCTTGCCGGTATTATCCAGCTCATAGAGCCCTTCAAACAGATCGTTGACGATGGCACTACCGGCGGTCTCTTCTACCAGCTGGGGGTCGATGGTGGTGGGTTCGGTGCCGATATTGGTCACGTAGATTTGTTGGGCATCCGGCAGCAGCTTGGTACCGGCAGGCACCTGGGCAGCCCAGGCGGGAAGGGCAAACAGTCCGGCTACCATGCCGGCAATGAGAGTCTTGTTCATTGATAATCCTTGAGTTTTATTTGCTTCCAAAGCGAAATCAGTGTGCTGGATTGGCGATCGGATCTCAAGAGGCAATGGCTGAGGGAACGGCAGGCCCATCAGACTCCATTTTTAATGGCTCAAGGCCAGTCAGCTCATGGCTTGTCGCAGGTTATTGCCACGAATTAAGGGTCCGAAAGTTATCGATTGAAACCCAATAAAAAGTGTCTTTTACTATAACGTGAGGCGAAATAGCCTATTTAATAGGCCGCTTAATTCGCTGCAAAAACAAAAAACAGACGTTACATTAGGTTACAAATCAAGGCCGCCGGTGATCGGCATTTTTTTTGCTGACGCCTGCAAACGTTTTCAATGCCAACGGATGCGATCTAAAGGAACAAAAATGCGAAACATGATCACCATGGGTGAGTTCATCGTCAAAAAGCAGGCGGATTATCCTACCGCGACCGGCGAGCTAACCTCGTTGCTCAGCTCGATCCGCCTTGCTGCCAAGGTGGTGAACCGGGAGATCAACAAGGCGGGACTGGCGGATATCATCGGTTCCATGGGCGCTGAAAACGTACAGGGCGAGGTGCAGCAGAAGCTGGATGTTTATGCCAACGAACGCTTCAAGGCGGCGCTGGAAGCGCGCGGCGAGGTGTGCGGCATGGCCTCGGAAGAGGAAGAGGACTTCGTGGCCTTTGACTCGCCACTCTCCAAAAACTCCAAGTATGTGGTGCTGATCGACCCGCTCGATGGCTCTTCCAATATCGACGTCAACGTCTCGGTCGGAACCATCTTCTCCATCTACCGCCGTTTGAGCCCGCAAGGTTCGCCGGTGACCCTGGAGGACTTCCTGCAGCCGGGCAACCGTCAGGTCGCCGCCGGTTATGTGGTTTACGGCTCCTCCACCATGCTGGTCTACACCACTGGCTTTGGCGTCAACGGCTTTACCTACGACCCCTCCATTGGCTGCTTCTGCCTCTCCCACGAGAACATCCGCATTCCGGAAGAGGGCAAGATCTACTCCATCAACGAGGGTAACTACATCAAGTTCCCGGACGGGGTGAAGAAGTACCTCAAATATTGCCAGGAGCGCGACGAGGCGACCCACAGACCTTATACCTCCCGTTATATCGGCTCCCTGGTTTCCGATTTCCATCGCAACCTGCTCAAGGGCGGCATCTACATCTATCCGTCCGGCACCAACTCGCCGAACGGCAAGCTGCGCCTGCTCTATGAGTGCAACCCGATGGCGTTTCTGGTGGAGCAGGCTGGTGGCAAGGCCTCCGACGGTTTTGGCCGCATCATGGATATCCAGCCCACCGCGCTGCACCAGCGTACCCCTTACTTTGTTGGCTCGACCAAGATGGTGGAGCGCGCCGAGGCCTTTATGCGCGAGTTCTCCGCCCATGAGGATCCTGCCAACCAGGGCTGAACGTACGCAGTAGTCAGATAGCAAATAAAAAACGGGAGCCGATATGGCTCCCGTTTTAGTTGGCGTTATCTCTCTGGCTCGCCGCCAGCACTGCAAATGCTTACAGGCTGTTGTTGGCAAGATCTGCCAGCAAGCCATCCACCAGTTTCAGGCGCATGGCGCGCTCCTGGGTTGGCATCTGGAAACGCAGCCGGGTCGGCCCGTCCATCTTGTAGACTCGTGGCTGGCTGGAGAGCAGCTTGACCAGATAGGCCGGATTGACCTTGGTCTCCTGGGTGAAGTCGAGATAGCCACCGCGCTCGCTCATCTCCACCCGGCGAATGCCAAGGGCGGTGGCACGCTGGCGGAAGGCGGCCAGCTCCAGCAGGGTTTTGGTCGCCTCCGGCAAGAGGCCAAAGCGGTCGATCAGCTCCACTTTCAGCTCGCGCAGCTCCTGCTCGTCCGCCGCACTGGCGATCCGTTTGTACATGGAGAGGCGCATATTGACGTCCGGAATATAGTCATCCGGCAGCAGTGCCGGCAGGCGCAGCTCCACCTCGGTGTGCTGGCTCATCAGCTGATCGAGCGATGGCTCCTTGCCCGATTTCAGCGCCTCGACCGCCTGCTCCAGCATCTCCATGTAGAGGGTGAAGCCGACCGATTCAATCTGGCCGCTCTGATCATCGCCAAGCAGTTCGCCCGCGCCACGGATCTCCAGATCGTGGGTGGCCAGCGCAAAACCGGCGCCGAGATCTTCAAGCGACGCGATCGCCTCCAGCCGCTTGGCCGCATCCTTGGTCATCAGCTTGGGATGGGGGGTGAGCAGGTAGGCATAGGCCTGATGGTGGGAGCGGCCAACCCGGCCCCGCAGCTGGTGCAGCTGGGCCAGACCGAGATGATCCGCCCGATCCATGATGATGGTGTTGGCGCTCGGTACGTCGATGCCGGTCTCGATGATGGTGGTGCAGACCAAGAGGTTGAAGCGCTGATGGTAGAAGTCGGACATGATCCGCTCAAGGTCGCGCTCGCGCATCTGGCCGTGGGCGATGCCGATGCGGGCCTCGGGTACCAGCTCCGCCAGGTCGGCGGCGCACTTCTCGATGCTCTCGACGTCGTTGTGCAGGTAGTAGACCTGGCCGCCACGTTTGAGTTCACGCAGCACCGCCTCGCGCACCACCGCCGGTTCGTGCTGGCGGACAAAGGTCTTGATGGCGAGTCGCTTGGCGGGTGGAGTCGCGATGATGGAGAGATCCCGCATGCCGGACATCGCCATATTGAGGGTGCGCGGAATAGGGGTGGCGGTGAGGGTGAGGATATCCACATCGGCCCGCAGCGCCTTGATCTTCTCCTTCTGGCGCACCCCGAATCTGTGCTCTTCATCGACGATGAGCAGCCCCAGATCCTTGAAAGTGAGCTCGGAGCCGAGCAGCTTGTGGGTGCCGATGATGATATCCACCTTGCCTTCGGCCAATTCCTTCATCACAGCGCTCTGCTCCTTGGCGGAACGGAAGCGGCTCAGCACCTCGACCCGCACCGGCCAGTTGGCAAAGCGGTCGCGGAAGTTGTCGTAGTGCTGCTGCGCCAGCAGGGTGGTGGGCACCAGCACGGCAACCTGCTTGCCGCCGTGCACGGCCACAAATGCCGCCCGCATCGCCACTTCGGTCTTGCCGAAACCCACGTCGCCGCACACCAGTCTGTCCATGCTCTTGGCCTGACACATGTCCCCCAGCACCGCATTGATGGCGTTGAGCTGATCGTCGGTCTCCTCGAACGGGAAGCTGGCGGCAAACTGGCGATAGGCCTCTTTGTCGTGCTTGAAGGCAAAACCGGCGCGAGCGGCGCGATGAGCGTAGACATCCAGCAATTCGGCTGCCACGTCGCGCACCTTCTCCGCCGCCTTGCGCCGCGCCTTGCTCCAGGCTTCGCCGCCGAGCTTGTGGCTGGGCGGGTTATCAGAGCCGGTGTAGCGGCTGATAAGGTGCAAACTGGTGACCGGCACGAACAGCTTGTCGCCGCCGGCATATTCGAGGGTCAAAAACTCGGTGGGCAGGCCACCGGCATCGATGGTTTCGAGCCCCAGATAGCGGCCGACCCCGTGATCCAGATGGACCACTGGCTGACCCTGGGTCAGCTCGCCCAAGTTTCTGATCACCGCATCGGAGCTCAGGTTCTTGCTCTTCTCCCGCGCCCGCTTGCTGCGCACCTTGCCGCCCAGCAGTTCGGTCTCGGTGATCAGCGCCAGTGGATCCTGACCGACCTCCTGCCACAGGAAGCCACGCTCAAGCGGTGCCACCAGCAGGCCGTGGCGATCCGGGCTCGCCATAAAGGCGTCGAGAGAGGGGAACTCCTTGGGTTGCAGTGAGATACGCGCCAGCAGATCGCCGAGTACCTCCCGCCGTCCTTCGGACTCCACCGCAAACAGGGTGCGCCCGGCAAAACCTTGGAGGAACTGGTTGAGCGCCAGCAGGGGTTGCTCTTTGCTGTGATCGAGTTGCAGGTCGGGCAGCGCGGAGATGGGCAGATCGTGCTGACCAGCATCACCGGCGGTAGCGGACTCTTGCAGCCGCACCGCACCATATTGGCCCAGAGAGGCAAAGAGCTGCTCCACCGGCAGATAGAGCTGGGCCGGGGGTAGCAGGGGGCGAGTGTTGTCCCAGCGTCTGTCTTCATAGCGCTGGCCGATATCGTTCCAGAAACGCTGGGCGGCGGGGTAGATATCCCCCACAGTGAGCAGCAGGGTCTCTTCCGGCAGGTAGTCAAACAGGCTGGCGGTCTGGTTGAAAAAGAGCGGCAGATAATACTCGATGCCGGCGGGCCAGCGCCCCTTGCTCACCTCCTGATAGACGGAACCCTCGGCCCGCGACAGCTCGAACTGCTCGCGGAACTGGCCGCGAAACAGCTCGATGGCTGCCTCGTCGGTAGGGTATTCCCTGGCGGGCAGCAGGCTGACCGTCTTGACCGGTTCGCTGGAGCGCTGGGTTTCGGGATCGAATGGGCGGATGGAGTCCACTTCATCGTCGAAGAAGTCGATGCGATAGGGGCTGCTACTGCCCATGGGGAAGAGATCGAGCAGGGAGCCGCGGGCGGCAAATTCGCCATGTTCCAGCACCTGATCCACCGCCACGTAACCCGCCTCGGCCAGGCGGCCGCGCAGCTGTTGCAGATTGAGACGCTGACCAGCCTTCACCATCAGGCTGTATTTGTCGAGATAGACCCGGGGGGCGCAGCGCAACATCAGGGTGGAGATGGGGACAATCAGTACCCCCTTGCTCATCTGCGGCAGCTTGTAGAGGGTCTCGAGCCTTTGGGAGATGATGTCCTGATGGGGAGAGAAGGTGTCGTAGGGCAGGGTCTCCCAATCGGGGAACAGCAATACGGGGGCGGACTGATCGGCTAGCTGTTTGTCTGTCAGCAAGTACTGTAACTCCTGCTCCAGGCGCAGGGCGCTCGGGGTATCGGCGGTGATAAGCAGTACCGGTCCCTTGGCTTCACTGGTGAGACGGGCTGCAATCAGCGAGAGGCTGCTGCCGACCAGCTGGCCGAGCGTGATCTTTTGGCCCGCTTTGGCGGGCAAGGCGGGGAGTGTCATTGGCATGATTCGATTCTTTTAACGTTGACGTTATCTATCGCGACGTTCGCTATGGTTAGCGCTGACGTTCTTGGGCGCGCAGCTTGAGCTGCTTCGATTGCACGTGGAGGCTGGCACGAACCAGCAGTTCACGGTCATCTTCGCGGATCCGCACATAGTCGAGCTGCACATGGGTGCCATGTTCACCGCCGTCGAGCTGTTTGACCTGGCCATAGCAGTAGATGGCGGCCGCCTCTTCCCGCAGGAAAATCTTGAGGCGCACGATCTGGTGCAGGTGCGGCGCATCCCCGTGACCATGATAGGGGTGCAGGTAGGTGAGTTGGCCAGCCCCGAAGCGCAGGGTGTGAAAGCGCTGCTCCGGATGGTCCTGCAGGGAGAGCACATAGCCCATGATCATGTCGATCTTGCGGGACTGCTGATTGACGATCTCGATCAGATCGTGCATCGACTCGTTCTGGTTGCGCAGCAGGCGAGTGGTCACCAGATCGATGGAGGTAATGGCCGAAGAGATCCGAAAGGGCTCCGGCAGCTCAGCGTCCAGCTCCTCCAGCGAGGGGAGGTGGAAGTCGGCCGGCATGGGGATCACATTGACCGGCGTGGCATGAGTGACGCTGAAGAACTGTTCCTGCATGGAGGCTATCCCTTGTTGTCATGGACGGTTTCCCTTTATTATCCGGTATCTTATTTTGTTGGCAACGTACATATCCTTGAAGACCGGACTTTTTCAGCCCCTTTCGCTGGCCATCGGCCTGCGTTATGCAGGCTCGAAGCGCAGCAATCGCTTCGTCTCATTTATCTCCCTGTTCTCTACCTTTGGCATCGCCATCGGGGTCGCCGCCCTGATGGTGGTCATTTCGGTGATGAACGGTTTCGAAGGGCAGCTCAAAGGGCGCATCCTCGGGGTGATCCCCCATGTGGTGGTGACCAATCAGGCTGGCCGTATTGATGCAGACCCGCAAGGCTTGCCGGATCTGGCCAAATTACCCCATGTGGTCGCCTCGGCCCCCATGCTCGACAGCGAAGGGATGCTGCAAAGCCCCGGCCAGCTGACCGGGGTGAGTGTGCAGGGGATCGACCCTGCAAAGTGGCCCAAGGATGACATCCTCCACAGCCAGATGCTGGGGGGGCGCCTCGATACCCTGCAGGCCGGCCACTACCGCATCGTGCTGGGGCAGGGGGTGGCACGTCGCCTCAATGTCTCCATCGGCGATCAGGTTCGCCTGATCCTGACCGAGGGGACCCGCTTCACTCCCTTTGGTCGGGTACCGGCCCAGCGCCTCTTTACCGTCTCCGGTATCTTCGGGGTCGGCGCCGATGTGGATAACCAGATTGCGCTGATCGCACTGGGAGATGCCCAGCGCTTGCTGCGTCTGCCGACAGAAACCGTCGGTGGCATTCGCCTCTGGCTCGATGATCCCTTTGCGGCTGACGAAGTGATCAAGACGCCGCTGCCGGATGGCTTGCTATGGCAGGATTGGCGCCGCGAGCGGGGCGAGCTGTTCCAGGCGGTCGCCATGGAAAAACGGATGATGGGGCTGATGCTGGTGCTGATCATCGCCGTCGCTACTTTCAACATCCTCTCCGCGCTGGTGATGGTGGTGACGGACAAGGAGGGTGAAGTGGCTATCCTGCGCACCATGGGCATGAGTGAATCGGGGATCGTCAAAATCTTCATGGTGCTTGGCGCCTCCAGCGGGGTGATTGGCGCCCTGTTTGGCGGACTGGCGGGCCTGGCGCTCTCCCTGGGTCTCAACCCTCTGCTCAATGCGGTGGGGCTCAACCTCTATATGGCGGCGGGCGGCAGTGGCCTGCCGGTGATTGTCGAGCCGGCTCAGGTCATCACCATTTTGCTGGGCGCCGTGCTGCTGAGCTTCAGTGCCACCCTTTACCCGGCGGCACGCGCCGCACGGGTGAAACCGGCCGAGGCGCTGCGTTATGAGTAATGCCGTGAATAATGCATCTTCTGTTGTGACTGGTGCCCCCGTAGTTGCGGGTGCCAGCGTTGTTACCGAGGCAAGTGGAGCCCCTGTTATGAATGAAGCCGTATCCCGTGAACCTCTGCTGCGCTGCCAGGCGCTCAATCATGTCTATAAAGAGGGGGAGCTGGAGACTCAGGTGCTCAAGGGGATCGATCTCTGCGTCGCGCCCGGTGAAATGCTGGCGGTGGTGGGGAGCTCGGGCTCCGGCAAGACCACTCTGCTGCATCTGATGGGGGCGCTGGACAACCCCTCCAGCGGCGCCGTGCTGTTCAAGGGGGAGGATATCCACCATTGGGACAGCCGTACCCAGGCCCGTTTTCGCAACCGCGAGCTGGGCTTTGTCTACCAGTTCCACCACCTGCTCTCCGAGTTCAGTGCGCTGGAAAATGCGGCCATGCCGCTGCTGATCGCCGGTGAGTCGGTGGCGGTTGCCACCGAAAAGGCAACCAGGATGCTGGGGCGGGTGGGGCTCTCCCATCGCTTGAATCACCGTCCCTCCGAGCTCTCCGGTGGCGAACGTCAGCGGGTGGCGATCGCCCGGGCGCTGGTCAACGAACCGAGTCTGGTGCTGGCGGATGAGCCTACCGGCAATCTGGATCACGCCAGTGCCACCGCGGTGTACGAACTGCTGTGTGAACTGAATCGTGAACTGGGCACTGCGTTTGTGGTAGTGACTCACGACTTGAGCCTCGCGGCCAAGCTCCATCGCCGGGTGACCCTGGTGAGCGGCGTGATGGCGGAGGTTGCCTGATGTTCAAACCGCTGCCCCTCTTTCTGGGCCTGCGTTACAGCCGCTCCCGCCGTCGCAACGGGTTTATCGCCTTTATCTCTGCCTCTTCCCTGATCGGTATTGCCCTCGGGGTGATGGCGCTGATCCTGGGCCTCTCCGCCATGAACGGTTTCGAGCGGGAGCTTAAAGATCGGGTGCTCTCGGTCGTGCCGCAAGGTGAGCTGGACGCCGTCGAGCGGCCGCTGCCGGATTGGCCACGTCTGCGTGACTATCTGCTGGCCCAGCCGGGCGTTGAGGCGGCTGCGCCGGTCATTCGCCTTAATGGCCTGCTGGAGCATGGCTCTGCCCTCAAGGGGGTGCAACTGCGCGCCGTGCTGCCCGATCTGGAAGCCAATCTGTCGGATGCCGGCAAATACATGACGGGCCGTGGTCTGCGTGAGCTGCAACCGGGTGAACGTGGGGTGATCCTTGGCAAGACCATCGCCGACAAGCTGGGGGTCAAGGTGGGGGATTCTGTTGCCCTGCTGCTGCCGCAAGGGGGCGATCAGGCGGGGATCAAGAATCCCCGCCGCGAAGCCCTGACCGTGGTAGGGCTGCTGGAGATCGGCGGTCAGCTCGACGGCCTACTCGGCTTTATGCATCTGGCCGATGCGCAAGCGATCACCGGCATGGGCAGCGATGTGGAGGGCTTCAGCCTGCGGGTGAGCGATGTGCTCAAGGCGCAATCCATCACCGTAGCCGCCGCGCAGCAGTTCCCTCATCACGTCTATATCCGCAGCTGGATGAACAGCCAGGGTTACCTCTATCAGGACATCCAGATGGTGCGTACCGTCATGTATGTGGTGATGCTGATGGTGGTGGCCGTCGCCTGCTTCAACATCGTCTCCACCCTGGTGATGGCGGTGAACGAGAAGCGCAGCGAGATCGCCATCCTGAAAACCATGGGGGCGAGCCCTGGCCAGATCCGGCTTACCTTCGTCATTCAGGGGATGGTCAACGGCGTGGCCGGTGCCCTGCTTGGCGCCCTGCTGGGCGGGCTGCTTTCGAGCAAGCTGACCCAGATCTTGAGCGTTGTCGAAAAGCTTATTGGCCACCGCTTCCTCAATCCGGATATCTACTTTATCGACTTTTTGCCAACCGAGTTGCATATGCAGGATCTGCTCATCGTGACGGGTGCCGCCATCCTGATGAGTCTGGTGGCGACCCTCTATCCCGCCTGGCGGGCGAGCGGTCTGGTACCGTCCCGCGAGCTGGGTCACTGATGGGTTGCATCTAATCCGCTGATAAAGACGAAGAGCCCGCCGGTGTTAAACCGGCGGGCTCTTCTGTTTTCAGGTCATGTAGACTGGCTTAGTGAGCGTTGAGCTCATCGAGCGGCAGGGAGAAGCTGGCCACAAAGGTGTCGATAAAGTAGCGCATCTCATCGCTCATCCGCGCTGCCAGCATGGCCTCAAGGCGTTTGCGAGCCGGTTCGAACTCCCGGTTTCCCGCGTTGATCTCCTCCAGACACTTGGTATAGGCGCAGAGGGTGTCGGCATCCTTGACCAGCCTGGCCAGCTCGTCATCCTGGGCTGCCGAATCGAGCAGGGGGCGAAAGTCCTCCACCAGTTCCGGCGGCAGCATGCCAAGCAGACGCTGCTCGGCGGCCAGTTCTATCTTCTTGTACTCGCGGGCAATTTCGGGGTTGAAGTATTTGACCGGGGTAGGCAGATCGCCGGTCAGCACCTCACTGCTGTCGTGGTAGAGGGCCATCACGGCGGCGCGGTCGGCATTCACGCTGCCGCCAAACAGCCGGTTTTTGATGATGCCGAGGGCATGGGCCACCATGGCGACCTGCAGGCTGTGTTCGGCAATGTTTTCCGGCTGGATGTTGCGCATCAGGGGCCAGCGGTAGATGAGTTTCATGCGGGCGAGATTGGCGAAAAAGTGGCTGGGTAACATGATGGCCTCAACAAAAGAGAATAAAAAAGGACAGACCCTAGTCTGCCCTTTTTTTCGTTGCAGGGCAGCGTCTGCCCGCGCATTTCCCGTGTTTAGCGGATATAGCGGCCCGATTCCGCCTCCTGGTTGGTCACAATCATCTGGCCGATAGGAGCCAGGCTGATCAGCGCCAGCTTGAGGTGCTGGATACCGAACGGGATACCGATAATGGTTACGAAGCAGGCCAGCGCGGAAGCGATGTGGCCGATGGCGAGCCAGACACCGATCAGCACGAACCAGAGGATGTTGCCAATCAGCCCCAGAGTGCCGGTGCCGATATCGCTCTGGCCGGTCATGGTCTTGCGGTTGACCGCCTGCTTGCCAAACGGGAAGAAGGTAAAGGTGCCGATCACGAAGCAGGCACGTCCCCAGGGGATGCCGACCAGCGAGATAAAGCAGACAAGACCGGCCAGCCACCATGCCAGGCCCATAAAGATACCTCCCAGTACAAACCAGAGCAGATTGAACAAGAAGCGGAAAAAGGCCATGTGAGTGACTCCAGATCATCAATTTGGTTGCCACCATAACGAGGGAGGGGTAGGGACGCAATGGTTGATTGGCCCAATCGCCATTTGGCTGGACAAATTGAGTCGCCGCCCGCAACGGTGGGCTGTGTTTCGGCGAAAGATGGGCAATAAAGCGGCGTTCGGATGAAAAAAGGTGAGCAAACGCAAAATTATTGCCATCGGATAGTTGAAGTCTGGCACCTCTCTCCCCATATAAAGGGCAGTTTTGCACGAATTGTGCTTGCACGCCGCTCAATGTGGGGGATGTGTGGCTCGACTCGACCAAAGTGCGCCGCTATAATGCCGCGTCATATTTTCTCATCACAAAGACATATCGTTGTCTTTATAAACAGGAAGACTCCGGGCTTTGCCCAGGGGCAATAAAGGGTCAGCACACAGTGCTGAGTTGAACGAGGTAGAAGAATGCAAGTTTCTGTAGAGACAACCCAGGGTCTGGAACGCCGTCTTACCATCACTGTACCGGCCGCTACCGTAGACGCCGCTGTGCGTAAAGAATTGAATGGCCTGGCCAAAACTCGTCGCATCGACGGTTTCCGTCCTGGCAAGGCTCCGGTTGCCATCATCAAGAAGATGTTCGGCGCCATGGCTCACGCCCGCGTTGCTGATGAAATGATGCAGAGCAACTTCATCAAAGCCATCATCGAAAACAAACTGAGCCCGGCCGGTGCCCCGACCATGGATCCGAAAGAGATCAAAGAAGGTCAGGATTTTGAATTCACCGCCACTTTCGAAGTGTATCCGGAGTTCGAAGTTGCAGGTCTTGAGACCATCAAGGTCGAGAAGCCGGTTGCGACCGTGAAGGATGAAGATCTGGCCAACATGATCGACACCCTGCGCAAGCAGCACGCTACCTGGGCTGATGCCGATGTTGCCGCTGCCAATGGCATGCGTGTGACCATGGATTTCGTCGGTTCCATCGACGGTGAAGAGTTCGACGGCGGCAAAGCTGAAGGCTTCAACCTGGTGCTGGGCGCTGGCCGTATGATCCCGGGCTTCGAAGACGCCATCCTGGGCAAGAAAGCGGGCGACGAGTTCACCATTGAAGTGACCTTCCCGGCTGACTACCACGCTGAAAACCTGAAAGGCAAAGAAGCCAAGTTCGCTTCCAAGCTGATCAAGGTTGAAGAGCAGATCCTGCCTGAGCTGACCGAAGAGTTCGTCAAGCGTTTCGGTATCGAGAGCGGTTCTGTTGAAGAGCTGAAAGCCGAAGTGCGCAAGAACATGGAGCGCGAACTGGCTCAAGCCCTGAAAAACAGCGTGAAAGAGCAGGTTCTGAACGGTCTGGTTGAAGCCAACCAAATCGACCTGCCGAAAGCAGCTGTTGCTCAAGAGATCGACGCTCTGCGTCAGCAGGCTCTGCAGCGCTTCGGTGGTTTCCAGGGCGGTAACGCTCCCGAGCTGCCGGCTGAACTGTTCCAGGCTCAAGCCGAGCGTCGTGTACGCGTAGGCCTGCTGCTGGGTGACGTGATCCGCACCAACGAGATCAAGGCTGACGATGCCCGTGTAAACAGCATCATCGAGTCCATGGCGACTGCCTACGAAGATCCGAAGGAAGTGATCGAGTACTATCAGAAGAACGAACAGATGCTGAACGGCGTTCGTAACCTGGCAGTAGAAGATCAAGCCATCGACCTGATCCTGTCCAAAGCGCAAGTGACCGAAAAAGAAGTTGCCTTTGACGAAGTGATCAACAAGTCTGGCGCCGCTGCCTAAGAACATTTGACTTAAGGTCAAGACTGTTAAGTATAATGGCTCGTGTGATCTCCACTCGGGCCATTTTATTTTAGGGACAATGCCTTATGTACAAGAACTATAACGATATGACCGATTCTCCCAGCAATGCGCTGGTCCCCATCGTGGTCGAACAGACTGCCAAGGGTGAACGTTCCTACGATATTTACTCCCGTCTGCTGAAAGAGCGGGTGATCTTCCTGACTGGTCAGGTTGAAGATCACATGGCTAATCTGGTGGTTGCCCAGCTGCTGTTCCTCGAGTCCGAGAATCCGGACAAGGACATCTATATCTACATCAACTCGCCGGGTGGTTCGGTGACTGCGGGCATGTCCATCTACGACACCATGCAGTTCATCAAGCCGGATGTCAGCACCGTCTGCATGGGGCAGGCCTGCTCCATGGGTGCCTTCCTGCTGGCTGGCGGTGCCAAGGGCAAGCGTTTCTGCCTGCCTAACGCCCGCGTGATGATCCACCAGCCGCTGGGTGGCTTCCAGGGTCAGGCATCTGATATCCAGATCCACGCCCAGGAGATCCTGAAGATCAAAAATACCCTGAACGAGCGCCTGGCGTTCCACACCGGTCAGGATATGGCTACCATCGAGCGTGACACCGATCGTGACAACTTCATGTCCGCCGAGCAGGCCGTGGCCTATGGTCTGGTAGACGGAGTCCTGAGCCAGCGTAGCTGAGCAGGGTGTCCCGGTCTGTTGTAAACTCAACAGGCCGATCCATCCTCTATTGATAAAACGAGGTTGCTGAATGACAGAGAAACGCAAGGGTGAGGGTGATAAGCTGCTCTACTGCTCTTTTTGCGGCAAAAGCCAGCATGAAGTGCGCAAGCTGATCGCTGGCCCTTCCGTCTACATATGTGATGAGTGTGTCGAGCTGTGCAACGACATCATCCGCGAAGAGATCCGCGAGATCTCGCCCAAGCGCGATGGTAACGAGCTGCCGACCCCTCATCAGATCCGCGCTCATCTCGATGACTATGTGATCGGGCAGGAGTATGCTAAGAAGGTGTTGGCCGTTGCCGTCTACAACCACTACAAGCGTCTGCGCAACAGCGGCGAAAACAGTGGTGTGGAGCTCGGCAAATCCAACATCCTGCTGATTGGCCCGACCGGTAGCGGTAAAACCCTGCTGGCCGAGACTCTGGCTCGTCTGCTGGATGTGCCGTTCACCATGGCCGATGCGACCACCCTGACCGAAGCCGGTTATGTGGGCGAGGACGTGGAGAACATCATCCAGAAGCTGCTGCAAAAGTGCGACTACGACGTAGAGAAGGCCCAGCGTGGCATCGTCTATATCGACGAGATCGACAAGATCTCCCGCAAGTCGGACAACCCCTCCATCACCCGCGATGTCTCCGGGGAAGGGGTACAGCAAGCACTGCTCAAGCTGATCGAAGGGACCATCGCTTCCGTGCCGCCGCAAGGCGGTCGCAAGCACCCGCAGCAGGAGTTCTTGCAGGTTGATACCTCCAAGATCCTCTTCATCTGTGGCGGTGCCTTTGCCGGTCTGGACAAGGTGATCGAGCAGCGTTCCGTTAAGGGAACCGGTATCGGTTTTGGCGCCGAGGTGAAATCCAAGGATGCCAAGGCCACCCTGAGTGAGACCTTCGCCAAGGTAGAGCCGGAAGATCTGATCAAGTATGGTCTCATCCCCGAGTTCATCGGCCGTCTGCCGGTGGTGGCGACCCTGACCGAGCTGGACGAGTCTGCCCTTATCCAGATCCTGAAAGAGCCGAAAAACGCGCTGACCAAACAGTACGCGGCGTTGTTCGATCTGGAAGGGGTCGAGCTGGAGTTCCGTGACGATGCGCTCAACGCCATTGCCCGCAAGGCGATGGAGCGTAAAACCGGTGCTCGTGGTCTGCGTTCCATCGTGGAAGCCGTGCTGCTGGATACCATGTATGACCTGCCTTCTCTGGAAGGGGTCAGCAAGGTGGTGATCGACGAAACCGTGATCAAAGGGGACTCCGCGCCCTTGATGATCTACGAGAATCCCGAAACCCAGGCTGCTGCATCAGAGTAAATGTCTGATTTTTAATCAAATGGAAGGGGCTTTTTGCCCCTTTCATGCTTTTTACGGTTTCGGCGATTGAATCTCATCTCAGCGCCCCCATATACTCAGCCAAGCGCTTTGCCAACGGTATAACAAGCCGAGAGGACATATATGAACCTAGAGCGTTCAGAACGCATCGAGATTCCCGTCCTGCCTCTTCGTGACGTGGTGGTTTATCCCCACATGGTCATTCCACTCTTTGTGGGGCGGGAAAAATCCATTCGCTGTCTGGAAGCGGCCATGGAGCAGGACAAGAAAGTTCTGCTGGTGGCCCAGAAGGATGCGTCAACCGATGAGCCAACGGTGGAGGAGATCTTCACCGTCGGGACAGTGGCCAATATTCTGCAGATGCTCAAGCTGCCGGACGGCACCGTCAAGGTGTTGGTAGAGGGTGGGCAGCGTGCCCGCCTGGAGCGGATGATCGACGACAAGGATTTCTTTGTCTGCGAGGCCCAGTACATTCCCTCCCAAGCCATTGAGGAGAAGGATCAGGAAGTGCTGGTTCGCTCCGCCATCGGCCAGTTTGAAGGCTATATCAAGCTCAACAAGAAGATCCCGCCCGAGGTACTGACCTCGATCTCGGCGATCGACGATGCTGCGCGTCTGGCTGACACCATGGCGGCCCACATGCCGCTCAAGCTGGAAGACAAGCAGAAGGTGCTGGAGATCGTCTCGGTCTCCGAGCGCATCGAATTCCTGATGGCGATGATGGAGTCGGAAATTGACCTGCTGCAGGTTGAGAAGCGCATCCGTACTCGCGTCAAGAAGCAGATGGAAAAGAGCCAGCGCGAGTATTACCTCAACGAGCAGATGAAGGCCATCCAGAAAGAGCTGGGTGAGTTGGAAGATAGCCCGGATGAGTTTGAAGCCCTCAATCGCAAGATTGAAGAGGCTGGCATGCCGGAAGATGCCCGTGAAAAGGCCCAGGCCGAGCTTGCCAAGCTGAAGATGATGTCTCCCATGTCCGCCGAGGCTACCGTGGTTCGCAGCTATGTGGACTGGATGGTACAGGTGCCGTGGAAGGCGCGATCCAAGGTCAAGAAAGACCTTGGCAAGGCGCAAGAGGTGCTGGATGCCGATCACTATGGCCTCGAGAAGGTCAAGGATCGCATCCTCGAATATCTGGCGGTACAGGCACGGGTGAACAAGCTAAAGGGCCCCATCCTCTGTCTGGTTGGGCCTCCCGGTGTGGGCAAGACCTCGCTGGGTCAATCCATCGCCAAGGCGACAGGCCGCAAATATGTGCGGATGGCCCTCGGTGGGGTGCGTGACGAAGCGGAGATCCGCGGTCACCGCCGTACCTATATCGGTTCCATGCCTGGCAAGCTCATCCAGAAGATGGCGAAAGTCGGCGTGAAGAACCCGCTGTTCCTGCTCGACGAGATCGATAAGATGAGCTCGGACATGCGTGGCGATCCCGCATCCGCCTTGCTGGAAGTGCTGGATCCGGAACAGAACAACAGCTTCAACGATCACTACCTGGAAGTGGATTATGACCTGTCGGACGTCATGTTCGTGGCCACCTCCAACTCCATGAATATCCCGGGTCCCTTGCTGGACCGGATGGAAGTGATCCGCCTCTCCGGTTACACCGAAGACGAGAAGCTCAACATTGCCAAGCAGCATCTGGTTGCCAAGCAGATCCAGCGCAACGGCCTGAAAGAGTCCGAGATCACCATCGAAGATTCTGCCCTGGTCGGAGTGATCCGCTACTACACCCGCGAGGCGGGTGTGCGGAGTCTGGAGCGCGAGATCTCCAAGATTTGTCGCAAGGCGGTCAAGCGCATCCTGCTGGACAAGAGCATCAAGCACGTTCAGGTCAATCAGGAGAACCTCAAGGAGTTCCTCGGGGTGCAGCGTTTCGATTACGGCAAGGCCACCGACCAGAATCAAGTGGGTCAGGTGTGTGGTCTGGCGTGGACCGAAGTGGGGGGCGATCTGCTCACCATCGAGACCACCAACATGCCGGGCAAGGGCAAGCTCACTTATACCGGTTCTCTCGGTGATGTGATGCAGGAGTCCATCCAGGCGGCCATGACGGTCGTACGAGCCCGTGCCGAGAAGCTGCGCATCAATGCCGACTTCTACGAGAAGCGCGATATCCACGTGCACGTACCGGAAGGGGCAACCCCGAAAGATGGTCCGAGCGCCGGTATCGCCATGTGTACCGCCCTGGTCTCCAGCTTGACCGGTAATCCGGTTCGTGCTGATGTGGCGATGACAGGGGAGATCACCTTGCGCGGCGAAGTGCTGCCCATCGGTGGTCTCAAGGAGAAGTTGCTGGCAGCCCACCGTGGCGGCATCAAGCGAGTGCTTATTCCGAAAGAGAACGAGCGTGACCTTGAGGAGATCCCGGCAAACGTCAAACAAGACCTTGAAATTTATCCGGTTCGCTGGATTGACGAGGTGCTGGAATTGGCGTTGCAGGACAATCCACAGGGGTTTGAGCGCGTTTCTGTCGTGTAAATGTTGATGCGCCGCAAATTTGGCGCATTCGGCGGGTGGTTAAGGCTTGCATGCGCCCGATAACGGAAGTAGCCTTGACCACCGATCGGGTACTCGTGATGAGTCGCAATGCGTTGTGTGGCGCGGGTTTGCGCCAGATTGTCACTTGCAACTGATCAGGAGGCTTGCTATAAAACCTCCACTTGTTGTGGCCAGGGAAATCAGCGCCGCAGCGGTGTTTGATAAAAGGGGAATATAAGAGTGAATAAATCTCAACTGATTGACAAGATTGCAGACGGTGCCGATATCTCCAAAGCTGCCGCTGGCCGTGCGTTGGATGCCTTCATTGATGCTGTTGGTGAAGCGCTGAAAGAGGGTGACCAGGTTGCTCTGGTTGGTTTCGGTACTTTCGCTGTACGCGAGCGTGCTGCCCGTTCAGGCCGTAACCCGCAGACTGGCGCGACCATCGAAATCGCTGCTGGTAAAGTTCCTGCCTTCAAAGCCGGTAAGGCCCTGAAAGACGCTGTTAACTAAGCCGGTCGCTGATATCCGTCGGCTACCGTCCTTGGTCGCAGACCAGACAAGTTAGAGAGTCTTCTCTCATACTGATTGACCAAGGCGCATCGCAATCGGTGCGCCTTTTTATTGTTTACGCCCATCGAGTTCGGGAGCATAAGTACAAACATGATGTTGGATAAACTACGCGAAGGGGCGCAGGGCAAGGTAGCCAAGGTTATCTTGGGCCTGATCATCCTCTCCTTTGCCTTGGCTGGTGTAGGTAGTTACCTGAACGGCCCGGCCCGTACCGCCCCCGCCACCGTCAATGGCACCGAGATCAGTGCTGCGGCACTGGAAAATGCCTACCGTAACGAGCGCGCCCGCATGGAATCCCAGATGGGAGAGGCATTCAGCCAGCTGGCCGCGAACCCCGATTACATGAAACAGTTCCGTCGCGGTGTGCTGGATCGCCTGATCGATCAGGCGCTGCTGGACAGCAAGGCTCGCGAGCTGGGTCTGCGCGTCAGCGATGAGCAGATCAAGCAGGCCATCGTGGCCATGCCCGAGTTTGCCGAGAACGGCAAGTTCAACAATGATCGCTATCTGCAGCTGATCCGCCGTGCCGGCATGACTCCTGAAATGTTCCGTGACTCCCTGCGTCAGGACATGGTGCGTCAACAGTTGATGAGCGCCCTGCTGGGCACCGAATTCTCCCTCAAGGGCGAAGCGGAGCAGCTCGACAAGCTCTACAACCAGACTCGCGATCTGCGTTTGGTGCGTCTGGCTGCTGCCAACTACATGGCTGACGTTCAGGTCTCCGACAACGAGCTGGAGCAGTACTACAAGACCAATGGCGCCCGTTTTATGAACGACGAACAGGTCAAGGTCGACTATCTGCTGCTGGACGCCGCCAACCTCGCCAAGGATATCAAGGTCACCGAGCAGGATGCCCAGGATTACTACGATCAGCACCAGGATCTGTTCCAGCGTGCCGAGCGTCGCCACGTGGCTCACATCCTGATCCCGTTTGGCAAGGACGAGAAAGCGGCCGAGCAGAAAGCAGAAGCCGTGCTGGCCAAAGCCAAGGCAGGTGATGATTTCGCTGCGCTGGCCAAGGCTGACTCTTCCGATACCTTCTCTGCCAAAAAAGGCGGCGAGCTGGACTGGTTCGAGAAAGGGGTGATGGATCCGGCCTTCGAGAAAGCCGCGTTCGCCCTGAACAAGGCTGGCGATCTCTCCGGCGTGGTGAAGAGCCCGTTCGGTTTCCACATCATCAAGCTGCTGGGGGTTGAAGCAGCCCAGACCAAGCCGTTTGCCGATGTGAAAGAAGAGACCATCACTCGTCTGCAAGCTGACAAGGCCAAGGAGAAATTCTTCGCCGAGCAGCAGAAGATGGCTGACAACAGCTTCGAAAACCCGGACTCGCTGGATCTGACCGCTGATGCCATGGGGATGAAGGTTCAATCTTCCGATTTCTTCACCCAGGCGACTGCTCCGGCTCCGCTGAACGATCCCAAGGTGCTTTCCGTAGCGTTCTCCGAACAGCTGCGCGATGACAACACCAACTCCGACGTGATCGAGCTGGCTGACGGCAAGGCGCTGGTGCTGCACATCACTGGTCACAAGCCCAAAGCGGTCAAGCCGCTGGCCGAGGTGAAAGAGCAGGTGATTGCCGCCATCAAGCATGACAAGGCTAGCGAAGTGGCCCGTGGCAAGGCCCAGGGCCTGCTGGACAAGCTGAAGGTAGGTGAGAGCATCACCGCCGATCTGACTGCACTCGGTCTGAAAGTGGAGACCCACAAAGGGGTTGCCCGCTTCGATCGCGAGCTGGATCAGAACCTGATTGCCCAGGCGTTCACGCTGCCTCATCCGGTCGACGGCAAGCCGAGTGTGGCTCTGGTTGCCGAGACCAATGGTGACCGCGTTGTGGTTGCGCTGGACAAGGTCAACGTCCCTGCCGCTGCATCCGGTATGGCCGCCATGCTGCAAGCTCAGCTGGGTCAGGGCAAAGCCCAGGTGGATTACAAGTCTCTGATCGACGAGTTGCGCAAAGCAGCCAAGATCGAGTACTTCACCAGTGTGGAAGCGACCGTCGAGTAATCGGCACTGCGCAATCCATTGAAAACGGCTCCTTGATGGAGCCGTTTTTTTATCTGTGGGCAAAAGAGGGGGATACTCAAGCTCTGCTCTCTGCTCTCTGCTCTCTGCTCTCTGCTCTCTGCTCTCTGCTCTGTGGCGTGTAGTCACACCACTGCTATATGCCATCTCAGTCGTCTAAAAACGGGATATAAAAAAACCGGCACGTGAGTGCCGGTTTTTCATTGCGAGCTTGCAAGGCGGGGGTTACACCACGCCCTGAGTGCGCAGGTAATCCTCGTAGGTGCCGCCGAAGTCGCGGATGCCATCTTCGGTCAGCTCCAGGATGCGGGTCGCCAGAGAGGAGACGAATTCGCGGTCGTGAGAGACGAAGATCAGGGTCCCCTGGTAGAGCTCCAGTGCCATGTTCAAGGATTCGATGGATTCCATGTCCAGGTGGTTGGTCGGCTCATCCATGATCAGGATATTGGGGCGCTGCATCATCAGCTTGCCGAACAGCATGCGACCCTGTTCACCACCGGAGAGCACCTTGACCGGCTTCTTGATGTCGTCCTGAGAGAAGAGCAGACGGCCCAGTATGGAGCGTACAGCCTGCTCGTCTTCGTTCTCCTGTTTCCACTGGGCCATCCAGTCGAACACGTTGAGATCAGTGTCGAAGTCTTCGGCGTGATCCTGAGCGTAGTAACCGATCTGGGCGTTCTCGGACCACTTGATGGTGCCGGTATCCGGTGCCAGTGCGCCGACAAGGGTCTTGATCAGAGTGGATTTACCGATACCGTTGGTACCCAGAATGGCGACCTTCTCGCCCACTTCCATCATCATGTTGAGGCCCTTGAACAGGGGACCGTCGCCATAACCCTTGGATACACCTTCCACTTCCAGGATGTTGCGATAGAGCTTTTTGTCCTGCTCGAAGCGGATGAAGGGGTTCTGGCGGCTGGAGACCTTGACGTCCTCAATCTTGATCTTGTCGATCTGCTTGAGACGAGAGGTCGCCTGACGGGACTTGGAGGCGTTGGCGCTGAAACGGGAGACGAAGGATTGCAGATCGGCGATCTGGGCCTTCTTCTTGGCGTTGTCGGCCAGCAGACGCTCGCGCGCTTGGGTGGCGGCCAGCATGTAGTCATCGTAGTTGCCCGGGTAGACGCGCAGCTCGCCGTAGTCCAGATCCGCCATGTGGGTACAGACAGAGTTCAGGAAGTGACGGTCGTGAGAGATGATGATCATGGTGCTTTCACGTTCGTTGAGCACCTGCTCCAGCCAGCGAATGGTGTTGATATCCAGGTTGTTGGTCGGTTCGTCCAGCAGCAGGATATCGGGGTTGGAGAACAGCGCCTGTGCCAGCAGCACCCGCAGTTTCCAGCCCGGCGCCACTTCGCTCATCGGGCCGCTGTGCTGCTCAAGGGGAATGCCGACACCCAGCAGCAGCTCGCCTGCACGCGCTTCAGCGGTGTAGCCGTCATACTCGGCGACCAGACCTTCCAGCTCGGCGGCCTTCATATAGTCTTCGTCGGTGGCTTCGAGGTTGGCGTAGATGGCATCGCGCTCGGCGATAGCCGCCCACAGCTCGGTGTGACCCATCATGACCACGTCCAGTACGCGCATATCTTCGTAGGCGAACTGATCCTGACGCAGCTTACCGATGCGCTCGTTGACGTCCAGGCTCACATTACCGCCAGTGGGCTCCAGATCACCACCGAGGATCTTCATAAAGGTGGACTTGCCACAGCCGTTGGCGCCGATAAGGCCATAGCGGTTGCCGCCGCCAAACTTGACGTTGATGTTCTCAAACAGCGGCTTGGCGCCGAACTGCATGGTGATGTTGTTGCTACTTAACAAGGTATGTGTCCCGATTGGTCTGTCAAATGGCGCGCATTATGGCACAGATCCCCCGAAAGTTTTAGCGAGAAGTGTGATCTTGATCGGGGCAAGCGGGGCGTGCAGCCGATTGATGGGCAATAAAAAAAGCCGGCGCGAAGCCGGCTTGGAAGGATGAACTTGATCTGTTAGTGGGAGGTGGCGCCAGAGGCCCCCAGCCCGGTTTGGGAGCGAACGAACTGCGGCAGGAACTTGGCATGCTCGTCGGCGGCGTTCTGGGAGCTGTCGGTGATGGAGAAGAACCAGATCCCGACGAAGGCCAACCCCATGGAGAAGAGGGCAGGGTATTCGTAGGGGAAGATGGCCTGGGCATGGCCCAACACTTTCACCCACACGGTCGGACCCAGGATCATCAGGGTCACTGCGCTCGCCAGTCCCAGCCAGCCACCGTAGACGGCGCCACGGGTGGTCAGGCGTGACCAGAACATGGAGAGGAACAGCACAGGGAAGTTGCAGCTGGCGGCGATGGAGAAGGCCAGACCCACCATGAAGGCGATGTTCTGCTTCTCGAACAGGATCCCCAGACCAATGGCAACCACACCCAGCACCAGAGTCGTCATCTTGGAGACGCGCAGTTCATCAGTCTCGTTGGCCTTGCCCTTCTTCAACACGCTGGCATAGAGGTCATGGGAGACCGCAGAGGCACCGGCCAGGGTCAATCCGGCGACTACCGCCAGAATGGTGGCAAATGCCACGGCAGAGATGAAGCCAAGGAACAGACTTCCACCCACTGCATCAGCCAGGTGGACGGCTGCCATGTTTGTGCCGCCCAGCAGGGCGCCGGTGGCATCCTTGAAGGCTGGGTTGGTGCTCACCAGCAAGATGGCGCCAAAACCGATGATGAAGGTGAGAATGTAGAAGTAACCGATAAAGCCTGTGGCGTAGAACACCGATTTACGCGCCTCTTTGGCATCGCTCACGGTGAAGAAGCGCATCAGGATGTGGGGCAGGCCGGCGGTACCGAACATCAATGCCAGACCGAGCGAGATGGCGGAGATGGGGTCGGAGACCAGCCCGCCCGGGCTCATGATGGCGGAGCCTTTCTCGTGCACTTTGACCGCTTCGCTAAACAGGGCGCCGATGTCGAAGTTGACTGACTTCATCACCATGATGGCCATGAAGCTGGCACCGGAGAGCAGCATCACTGCCTTGATGATCTGCACCCAGGTGGTAGCCAGCATGCCGCCAAACAGCACGTAGAGCACCATCAGGATACCGACCAGCACCACGGCCACATGGTATTGCAGGCCAAACAGCAGCTCGATCAGTTTGCCGGCACCGACCATCTGGGCGATCAGGTAGAGGGCGACCACCACCAGCGAGCCGCAGGCGGAGAGGGTACGCACCTCAGTCTGCTTCAGACGATAGGAGGCGACATCGGCGAAGGTGTATTTGCCGAGATTGCGCAGCCGTTCGGCGATCAGGAACAGAATGATGGGCCAGCCCACCAGAAAGCCGATGGAGTAGATGAGGCCGTCATAGCCGGAGGTGTAGACCAGCGCGGAGATCCCGAGGAAGGAGGCGGCGGACATATAGTCACCGGCGATGGCCAGACCGTTCTGGAAGCCGGTGATACGGCCACCGGCAGCATAGTAGTCGGAAGCCGAGCGGTTGCGCTTGGAGGCCCAGTAGGTGATGAACAGGGTAGCGGCCACAAACACCAGAAACATCACGATGGCGGCGACATTAAGGGGCTGACGCTCCACGGCGCCCGAGATTGCATCGGCCGCCAGCAGGGGAGAGGAGGCCAGTGAGGTCAACAGCAGCAACTTGCCTTTCATGATTGCACTCCCTTGAGGATCTTCTGGTTCAGTTCATCAAACTCGCCGTTGGCGCGAAAGACATAGACGCCGGTCAACACGAAGGAGGAGAGGATCAATCCTACCCCGACAGGAATGCCGCGAGTAATGGTCGACCCTTCGCTCAAGGGGGTGCCGAGCCAACCGGGGGCAAAGGCGATGAGCAGAATAAACGCCAGGTAGAGTCCCAGCATCAGAGCCGAGAGGGCCCAGGCAAAACGCTGGCGCTTGGCGACCAGCTCCTGGAAGTTGGGATCTTGCTGGATCCTCAGATAGCTTTGCTGTTCCATTGCAGTTCTCCATGACATGAGTGTCAGCGGTGGATGGGGTAACCCCGACGAGCAGGCAATCTGCTCATGTAAGCAAAATGTGAATTAAATGTTATTTCTCGACAATTAGACTTTGGGATAAGTGAGCGGCGAGCCGCAGGTCAGGCGCAGGTAGATGAGCGCGGCCGTGGTGGCATCGGCAAGGGCATCGTGGGCGGGCAGGGCGGGCAGCGCCAAGTGACGGCAGATGGCACTCAAGTGGAGGTCAATCGCAGCATCGGGGTAGCGGCGATAGAGGTGGTCGTGATAGAGCTGGCTTACCTCGATCCCTCGCTGGGGCAGGGTCAATCCCCACAATTTCTGGCAGGCGAGATTGAGAATACGCAGATCGTAGGCGATGTGATAGCCCACCAGTTCGCGCGGGCCGATATAGTCGAGTAGCAGGCGCAGCGCGGCTTCCAGCTCCATCCCCTGTTGCAGATCCTGATGGCGCAGACCGTGGATCACCACTGATTGGCTGGTCAGGCTGGCCGGTGGCTGTACTTTGATGGCGAGGGCCTCACCGGTCAGCAGCCGGTTGCCCTGAATGCGCACCGCCCCGATGGAGACGATCTCGGCCTGCTCGGGATCGAGACTGGTGGTCTCGAAATCGAGGGCGATCCGTTCATCTTTCGGTGGGGTGGCAAAGAGTGGTGCGAACTCGCCCGTTCGGAACGCGCGGCCATACCAGTAGCGTCGAACACGGCTCAACATGGCTATTGTCTCAGACGAAAGTGCAAGGTGAGCCACTGCTGGAATTTCTTCACCTGATGCAGCGCCTGACGCAACAGATCCCGCTCGCTGTGGCTAAGCTCGCTTGTCTGCACCCGACTATTGCCCCCCTTGAGCTGGCTGCGCAGCCTCAGCCGGATAAAGAGGCGGAACGCCTCTGCCAGATTGCTGCCATAGTCGGCACTGAGCCGCTCGGCAGCCACCAGCGCATCGATACGCCCCAAGGTTGAGGTCTCCAGAATGCCTGCCTCAAGGGCCAGCATGCGGATACCGTGCACCAGCGGGAACAGGCCGCCCCGCTTGAGATCCAGCCCTTCCGGTGGCTGCTCCAGCCTGCCAAACAGGGTGAGCGGGGCATGAAAGGCCACCGCCGGTCGCACCATCTCCGCCAGCAGATCCCGCCTGTCCGCCAACTGCTCGCGCAGCGCTCTGGCAACCGGCAGATGGAGCTGTCGATCCCCCGCTATGGGGTGAGCATCGGCCAGGGTGGCGAGCCAGAGCAGCTCATCCTCATTTGCCGTGGTACAGGCGCTGGCAATGGCGCTTTGCCACTCGCTGCCTGTTTTTACCCAGGCCGGATTGTTCACCATCACCTGCCCGGGACACAGCGGGTAGCCGAGTCGCTCCAGCAGGCCGCTGAATTCGGCCAGATTGGCTGTCTGGGTGGGCCATGTCAGCCCCTCTGGCAGGATCAGGGCGTTGTCCTGATCGGTTTTGAGGATCTGCTCGCCGCGCCCCTCCGAGCCCAGCATCAGCAGGCAGACCTTATCCTGCACCTCGGGGGGGATCACCAGCGCAAAGGCTTTGGCGATCAGCTGTTCATTGATGGTGGCGATGAGCTTCATCAAAAAGGCGGTGTGGATCCCTTGGGCAAACAGCGAGCGGGTCAATTGTTGCTGCTCGCGGGCGACCGCCTCCAGCGCCGGCAGGCTGTCGGCGCGGGCAATGCGCAGGGTCAGCACGTGGGAGTGGGTCGAGAAGAGCCCCAGCACCTGGGTCAGTTGCAGGATCCCCGCCACCTCGTTGCCGCGCCACACCACCAGTCGCTTGATGCGATGGCGGGTCATCAGCAGCAGGGCATCAAACAGATAGCTCTCCAGCGGCAGACCGATGAGCGGCGTGGGGGTCAGCACCGAGAGGGGGGCCGTCAGCGGCAATCCCTTGAGGGTCAGGGCATGGAGCAAGGTCTTGCGGGTTGCCAGCGTGAGGGAGCCATCATGAGCTGGGTAGAGCAGGCAATCGGTCCCCTTGCTCACCATGGCTTCGGTCGCCGCCAGCAGTGAGAGCTTGCTGTCGACGATAAGCGGTGCCTGCAGGTGGCCGGGTTCGATGCGGGTCAGGATAAACTCCGCCAGATTCTTCTGACCCAGTTGTTCGCGTTGCTCCTGCTGGCGCTGGCGCTCGGCCAGATTGGCGGTGAAGTAGCTGGCAAACTGCGGATCCTGTTCACAGAGCGCCAGAAAGGTGTGGCGAGGAATGAGCTGGCAGAGGCTATCTTCCAGCGCGGTGAAGCGGTGGCGGCAGCGGCCGTCAAACTGGGCGCGCACGTCGAACAGATCATCGACCCCGTAATCACCAAACTGGTGGTGAGGGGCCGACTCTTCCACCGCCCCCTTGATGATGAGATAGAGGCCGGGAGGCTCGTCCCCCTCCTTGAGCAGCAGATCCCCGGCCCGAAAATAGCAGAGCGAGAGGTGACGAGAGAGCCGCTCGCGCGCCTCCTCATCCAGTCGGTCGAACGGTGGTCTGGCAAAATTGAACAGGGTTGACATGACAGCGTCCTCTGCTGGCTTGCGGCACTCATGCAGCTCCCAGTGTGACAAAGGGAGGGGGAGGCGACCAGCCGACTTTAGTCTCAGCTGTACCGCCTGTTCACACTCTGATAACGTGGTGGTATGACCAGTGAGTCAGTTTCAGGGATCAAGGAGAGGACAAGGGAGATGGAAAAACCAAGGATCAAGTGCGAGATCCACGACGGGATTGCCGAAGTGATGCTGACGCGGGGGGACAAACTCAATGCGCTGGACAGGGCCATGTTCAGCGCTATCGATGAGACTCTGACGCAACTTGCTCAGCTGAAGGGATTGCGAGCGGTGATCCTGCATGGCGAAGGGCGCGCGTTTTGCGCTGGACTGGATGTGAAATCGATGCTGCGCCAGCCGGTCGCCGCCCTCGATATTCTCAAGCGCGAGGCGGACGAGGCGACCAATCTGGCCCAGCGTATCGCCTATGGTTGGCACCAGCTGCCGGTGCCGGTGATTGCGGTGACCCAGGGAGTCTGTTTTGGCGGTGGCTTGCAGATCGCCCTTGGCGCCGATTTTCGCTTCAGCACCCCCGATTGCCGTTTCTCGGTGATGGAGATCAAGTGGGGCATCATCCCCGACATGAGCGGCAGCGTCACCATGCGCAACCTGATGGGGTTGGATACCGCCATGGAGCTGGCCATGAGTGGGCGCGAGCTGGATGCCGTCGAGGCCAAATCCCTCGGGATGGTGAGCCGGGTCTGCGCCGATCCGCTGGTGGAGGCGCGAGAGTTTGCCCGCACCCTTATTACCAAGTCGCCGGATGCACTGGCGGGGATCAAGCAGCTCTACAGCCAGGCCTGGGCCCGCAGTGACGAGGCGATGCTCAAAGAGGAGACTCGGTTGCAGAAGCAGATCCTGGGGCGACCCAATCAGTGGCGAGCCACCCTTAATAGCCTGTTTCGCTGGCGCCTGCCCTTCGGGCCGCGCCGCAATCCGCTCTGAGATGAGGTGACAGGAAAAAGAAATGGCAGCCGAGGCTGCCATTTTTATCGAACGGTTATTTCGTGTCGGTTTAGGAGATCTTGCGATCCTGATCCGGCTCGAACTGATGGCCCGATTTCTCCCGCTCCAAGTTCTCTTCGGAGCGTTTGCCCACCCAGTAATCGGCGTTCTTGATGCCGAGCTTCTCCGGGTGGAATACGGGGTCAATCCCTTGTGCCTGCTGCGCTTCATAATCCTTCAGACAGGTGAAGGCGGTTTTTTGCAGCAGCAGGATGGCGATGATGTTGAGCCATGCCATCAGGCCGACCCCGATATCACCCATGCCCCAGGCCAGATCTGCCGTCTTGACGGTGCCGTAGACGGTGGCAGCCATCAGCGCAATCTTCAGCAAGAAGGTGAGCCAAGGGCGATTAATCTTGCGGTTGATGTAGGCGATGTTGGTTTCGGCGATGTAGTAGTAGGCAACGATGGTGGTGAACGCGAAGAAGAACAGCGCGATGGCCACGAAAATGCTGCCAAAGCCCGGCATCATGCTCTCCATGGCGGTCTGCACATAGCCCGGGCCTGCTGCGATACCGGCAATACCCGTGTAGATGGCGGCGCCGTCCGGCCCTTGTACGTTATAGAGACCGGTGATCAGCAGCATAAAGCCGGTGGCGGAGCAGACGAACAGGGTGTCGATATAGACGGAGAACGCCTGCACCAGACCCTGCTTGGCCGGGTGACTCACTGCCGCAGCAGAGGAGGCGTGCGGCCCGGTACCCTGACCCGCTTCGTTGGAGTAGACCCCGCGTTTTACCCCCCACATGATGGCCAGACCCAGAATGGCACCGAAACCGGCATCCAGACCGAAGGCGCTCTTCCAGATCAGCAGGAGCACGCCCGGCAGCTGGCCGATATTGAGGGCGATGATGACGCAAGCCACGATGATGTAGCCCAGCGCCATAAAGGGCACCACGGTACTGGCGAAGTTGGCGATACGCTTGACGCCACCGAAGATAATAAAGCCGAGCAGCAGCGCCAGACCGGCGGCAGTGACGTTCGGATCGATATTAAAGGCGGTCTGCAGGCTTGAACCGATGGAGTTGGCCTGCACCCCCGGCAGCAGCACGCCGCAGGCGAAGACGGTGGCGATGGCGAAGGTCCAGGCGTACCACTTCATGCCAAGCCCTTTTTCGATATAGAAGGCCGGGCCGCCGCGGTATTCACCGTTGATCTTCTCTTTGTAAACCTGACCCAGAGTGGACTCCACGAAGGCGGAGCTAGCGCCGAGGAAGGCAACCATCCACATCCAGAACAGGGCGCCCGGGCCACCGAAGGTGATAGCGGTGGCCACACCGGCGATGTTACCGGTACCCACACGACCGGCCAGGGTCATAGCGAGCGCCTGGAAGGAGGAGACACCGGCATCGGTGCTCTTGCCATCAAACATCAGGCGCACCATCTCTTTCATATGACGCAGTTGCAAAAAACGGGTGCGCAGGGAGAAGTAAAGACCGACCCCCAGACACAGGTAGATGAGCGCAGGGCTCCAGATTACACCATTGATGGCATTGACGATTTCATTCATGTACAACAACTCCTTTGTTGTGTTTGTGGCGCTGTCTTGGCGAGATCTTGGCCTCGCTCTCTGTCACTGTTTTCGGCCCTGTTTGTTAACAATCCAGTTAACAAATGAGCGCGAGGTTGAGGGGTTAAGCAGAGCGCAAACACGCGCCATGCATGGCTTGTAACATATCGAGTTGTATCGGTGCTTCCCAGCGAAAAATGTTGCCTTGTTGCAAATTTGTGAATTGACAAGGGTGGGGGGATAATGGCAGGCAGCGTTTTCTATGAGTAAAGATGAGATCCTCCTTGTTGATCTGCGCCAGACAATGTGACGGGCGTAACACAATGGAAAGCAAACATGAGGCCAACAATGAAAAATGACCCAGAGACGTTGACGATCCGTCCCCCCGAGGCCGACGACGGGAGCGCCATCGCCCACCTGTTCACCCAATTGGGGTATCCTGCCGAAGGCGCTGACGTCACGGCGCGCCTGTTGGCGCCGGATCCCGCGAGCGTTGTGCTGCTCGCCTCCCTAGGCGACAAGGTGGTCGGCGTGCTGGTGTGGCACAAGCTGGCACCGCTGCATGTTGCACCAGCTTGGGGCCTGATCTCGGCGCTGGTTGTCGATGAAGGGGCAAGAGGGGCGGGAGTGGGCGCAGCCTTGCTCAAGGGCGCCGAAGAGATGGCGCGGGCCGCAGGTTGCGCCCAGCTGGAGCTATCCAGCAGTCTCAAGCGCGAGGCGGCCCACCGTTTCTATCTGGCGCAGGATTATCAGGAGCGGCCGAAACGGTTCGTCAAACTGCTGTAACCTGTTTTTTGCATCAAAAGAAGGAGTAGGCGTGCTGGGATGGTTCAAATGGCTGGGTGGTCGCCCGCAAACGTCCATGAGTGAGGATGAGTTGGCATTGTGGCGTCAGGCGCTGGCGGCTGTGCCCATCTTGCAAGGGCTCAGCGACACCGAGCAGACGACGCTTATCGGGTTGGGGCAACAGCTACTCAAGCGCAAGACCCTGACCCTGATCGGGGTCGAGCTCAGCCACCGTCAACAGGCGGTGCTGGCGCTGCAGGCGGCGTTGCCCATTCTTCATCTCGGTATCGACTGGTATCGCGGCTTTCACGAAATCATCATCATTCCCGAACCCGTCACCCGGCGTCAGGAGGTGCAGGATGAGTTCGGTCTGGTGAGCGAGTTTGAAGAGGAGAACGCAGGTGAATCCTGGCCGCAAGGACCGCTGGTGCTGGCCTGGAGCGAACTGCAGCAAGATGGTGACTGGGACGGCTTTAATCTGGTGATCCACGAGCTGGCTCACAAGCTCGATATGCTGGGCGGTGAGGCGGACGGTGCGCCGCCGTTGCCGGGGCCGATGAGCAGCCTGCTGTGGCAGCAGGCCTTTCAGGCCGCCTTCGATGCGCTGTGTCAGCAGTTAGATCGGGATGAGGTAACCGCCATCGATCCCTATGCGACCGAACATCCCGCGGAGTTTTTTGCCGTCAGCTGCGAGTGCTTCTTTACCGATCCGCTGTGGCTGCAGCAGGTCTATCCCGCGGTATACCGGCAACTGAGCCAGTTCTTTAGCCAGGATCCCGCGCAGCGTTTTCCCGCGACCCGCTTGCTGGCGGGGGAGGGGGTTGCAGGAGCCCGTGCCATTAATACAGATCACCCACTGTAAAACAGTGAAAAAACACCATTAATATCGGTTTGTTTTTAGCCATATACCCAGAGTTGCTGGACTCTGGGTATATGGTTTTGCGGTACTCTATTTTTGCAAATAATTTATTACACGAAGCCCGCAGGCGGGAGCAGATGAGCGCGGATTTCGTGACTCATCTGAGTTAGTTTGAAAGCTATCTAAATATTTACAGGCATGATTAAAATATTCTCTAGACAACATATGTGGCACCATTAAATTTTGACCTTGATCCATTAGCTCAGAACTAAATGAGTTTGAAAAATTTATTTTGTTTCGATAGTTTTAAAACAATAAATTTGTTTGGGTTTTTCAATATCGATATCTTATCGGAAAGAATTGATATGATGGTCTGTGTTTTTCTCTGTTCCACATATTCAATTAATGCACTAAGAGAATATTCGTCAATAGCCTCTAAATAATCTTGCATGGTAAATTGAATGCTATTTGTCCTTTTTCCCTTCATATACTCGACCATTGCGACATCAAAGGCAAATGCCCCTGCTCGGGGAACTCCATCCCCCGTATTTAAATGCTCATTGATTATGGAAAAGGTAACTTCACCACGGTCATTGGCATTAGCTTTAAAAGTATTTTTGTATTTCTTGAATGTTTTGTGCGTAATTTGCTCATAAAAAACATTAAAGGCACTTATGTTGCTATTTAATGTTTCCAGCCCAATATTAATCTCTTTGTTAAGTAATGCTAGACCTGTTTCTTTGTTTGATATATCCTCTAGAATGCTGCTAACCTCTTGAACGACATATGAGACGTTTCCTCTAATTTCCGCAAGCGATTCTATTTCTTTATCTATAAGAATAAACCCACTTAAATGACCATCTTTTGCCAAAAGGCTTACTATTTCTTTTTCTTTTTCCAAATGTTCATCTAGCTTTTGCTTTTTATGCTTCAACTCAAGCTCTAATATTGAAACCTGCTCTTTTACATAGTCAGCTTTTTTTAAAAATATCGAATTATGGAATTGTACAACCTCAGATAATTTTTTTGATATTGTAGGCAAAAATATTTTCGCTTCATTATATATTGATTCAATTGCTGATGAGTCAACATCTGTTATATTGCTTTCATATACAGCAATCGTTTTTTTACTATAAAGTAACTTTGTTTCGATGCTAGTTATTTCTTCTGTTAGTGCTGCACCTATTTCTCTTGATTGGCGAAGTGCTTCAATAGATTTGTTTTGAAAAAATCCGATATTGTAATTCTCTGCCTTCTCTCTAAGATCCTTTATCTCAAGGTCTATTTCGGCTAGTCGCTCTTTAAAATCAAGAAGGTTTTTTCCATTAAGCAGCGCATTTTTTCTATTTTCTAAAATCTGAATGTCTTTTTTTAAGAAAAAGCTATCCTTCAATTTTTCAAGTTCAGAGAAATCGAATAGATAAGCATATACTAGAATGTAGTCATCATCACGACTATAAATATCAAGAAATTTATATGCGTTATTGACAGTTTTCTTGGATATTCTAAAAAACTTACTTTTTATCATTTTGAATGTTGGCTTTTCTGCATTATGCCCAAAGAGTTGGCTTATAGCAGAAACAAATGCTGATTGAGAGTTTATGCTCTCATCATCAATCGAACTTATATATTTCAGTCTTTTATTAACAAGGGTGCACTTTCTTCTTATTGTGTGAAGGATTGAGCCTAGCTTTATTTTTAACTCGAAGGTTATTCTTCCTGATGTAATATAGGACTCTACCTCAACATTAACTTTGTTATTTTCTGGGTCTTTCCAGATGGATTTCCCATCGGATCCTAAGCAAAAGTTTATTACCCTTAGCGCCGTACTTTTCCCAATCTGGTTACCATTGTCGCCGTCATCAGTTATTATATTTATTCCCTCTCTGAAAGGAATGTTTCTAATTAGTTCACCATTATCATAAACATTTAATTCAATCAGTTGCATAATTTTATATCACCGGATTCATCAAGATAAATAGCATCAATTATAAACAGCCAGTCCAACCCATAGATAATATAAGATAGAGATATTGAGTTGTGCTTTATTTTGTATTTTTCATATAAGGAAATAGGTGGCAACGCCTCGCTGTCATTATCTAAAAAAATCTCTATTATGTTTGCTCCAATAACATAAAGATATTTTTTAGGAGGAGAGGCTTTTGATAAAATCATTGCGGGGCCTCAAGGATTTGGCAGTTTATAAATCCATAGCAAACTATAAGTTCCTGTGCAGCTTCAATTAACTCAATAGGCGCTGATAATGTTGAAGTCGCACTTGACATTATATTTTCTGAAACTAGATTTATGATTTTATCTGCATTGGCGTTAATCAATTCCATTACATCATCTTCTAATGGATTAAAACCATGATCCATCATTAGTTGTCGCTTGACATCTCTATACTTTTTCTTTATTGACCATAAGAATCGCTCTTTTGAACCCGGTTCTTCACTATCAATTGTGTCGATCACCATTTCAATCACAGACATATAATTACAACACTCTATCAGATTGTATGCATATGCCTTAACTGCATTAAACTTAATTTTTTCCTCTACGCCTGGCATGCCTATATCTAAATCAGATACATCACAAGAGGGGTTATAGACCTCAATGATTCGCACCATAATCGGAGTTAGAAGTGAGGTTACTGCGCGAGTCTGACTCAAGATGTTTTTGTTAACAGTTACACTGCCCGGGCCACTATTAACAACAGCCACGCCATCATCGTCAGCTCTTGCATTGCTTGTCGGAAACATACCCATACCTATTTAATGGTGCGATTGATGTGTACATTTCCACTGCCCGAACTTACAACAGCAATGCCATCACCACTTGCAGTCGCAGAACTGGTAGCCTTATTTTTTCTTAAATAAACTGTAAGCAGTGTTAGCGCAAAAATAAAGGTCAGCACCACCGACAGGATCAAAATGTAAAAAGTCTGGTCTGGAGATAACTTGGAAAATATAGGTAACTTTAACCATTCAAGATAAATCATTAAGAAAACAGCACTTGATATACCAGCTAAACCTGCCCCAGCTTTAAGAATAAGCCCGATCAATGTATCCATACCTACCCCCGAAAAAATCACGAAGAATGTGTTATATCAATAACAGCTGCCGTGCGTCAATTGAATATCATGCACTGTTGTGCGCTAAATCCCATTGTTGTGGCATTTTCATTATGTTTGAACATTGGCCGTACAGTTATTGCAGGAGATCCAAGGAGCGCAGCTGGCGCTGCTTGAGGGCAACTCGTTGCGCTCGCTCAATTCCTCTATCGTGCCCGCAGTGGGTGCCTCTACCATTTTGCGGCGCACCACCTATCCATCAAGGGGGGGGCTGCCTTGATGATCTTGTAAGGGCCATACCGATAAGCTGGAGCATTTGTTCCCTGCGCTTACGGTTAATGCGCTGATATAGCTGTTCTGAAGCGGCTAAAAGAGGTCAATAAGGGGGAAGGGATAACGAGGGGATGCGGCAAAATCCAAGGCTTGGGATATTTGACTGTGAGGCGGTAAAGGGAAAAAGTGCGCGCGGGACAATCAACTTTGCGAGATATCTCGTATGTTAAGCTAAAGGTGCTGAACGAAGTGAAGCCCAACGTTTACCGTGAAATATGCTTGTCAATCTGTTTACTGCTCGGCCACATCCTCGTTTATCCCGCTCTGGTTGACGTAATCATGCTCGCCTGTTGGGCTTCGCTACGCTCTGCGCCAACCTACACATCACGCTATCTCAACCCTGCCGCCACAGGGGCCCATCAGCGGATCACGCGTGGCGATAATGCTCCCTCAAATTTCACCTGTAAAAATGCCGACTCTCGGGTCGGCATTTTCAAGAAATAGGGTGTGGGGCGAAACAGTATGAGAAATGGTTGCCCTCTATCGCCGGGCTATTTATCCGCCTTGCCCGCCGCATCGGCAAGTTTGGCCAGCTGTTTGTCATACCAGGCCACCGGGCGGTTCTCATCTTCCGCCCGCTCCTTGCGCCGGATGGCATTGCGCACCGCCATGGCGCCCAGCCAGCGGAATGGCTCTGGCGGGAAGTAGCCGCGCGGGCCGCTGACCAGCGCGCAGTCGCGCCACGGCTTGTCCTCCTCCCGCACTTCATCGCGCACCAAAGTTGCCAGTACTTGACCGCCCATCCAGCTCTGCGCCACCCCGTTGCCGGAGTAGCCGAGGCCATAGACGATATTGGGCTGCCCTCGCCAGTGGCCGAAGAAGGGAAGGCCATCTACCGAGCGGTCGGAGGCGCCGCACCAGCTGGCGGCGATGGGCACCTCTTTGAGCGCCGGAAAGAAGCGGCGCAGGGTGCGGGTGAGGGGGGCAAGGTAACGGCTGGGGGCATCAAACTCGGCCAGATGGCGGTTGGCAAAGGCGAAGGTGTTGCCCCCCTTGCCCAGCATCAGCCGCCCTTGTGGAGTGGAGCGGTAGTAATGGACAAAGGTGCGGCCATCCACCACGCTGCGGCCGTGCTCAAGCTGCTGGGCAGCCAGTGCATCCGGCGCGGGGTCGGTTATCACCATATCGGAGGAGACCAGCACGATACTGCGGCGAAACTCGCGAAAGTGCTGCACCATGGCGCTGTTGAGGGCCAGTACCACCTTGCGGGCACGTACCTCACCTTGCGGTGTTTGCACCCGCGCTGGCTGGCCCGCCTCAAGGCGCTGCATGGGGGAGTGCTCATAGACCTCGATCCCCAGTTCCCGCGCTACCCGCAGCAGGCCGCGCACCAAGAGCGCCGGTTGCACCGAGCCCGCGTGGGGGCTGTAGAGCCCCTCCAGATGAACGTGGGAACCGCACTGGCTCGCCAGTTCACCCTCTTCAATCGCCTGCCACTGGTTAAGGTCGGCTCGCTGTAGCTCCCGCAATACCGGCTCCATCAGGCCGCGCTGCGCCTCGCTGGTGGCGGTGTAGCAGGTGCCCTCGACCCTCAGCTGCGCCTCAATATTGTGCTGTTCGCAGAAGCGGGCGATCTCGTGCACCGCCTGCTCGGATCTTTGTACCAGCCAGGCAGCCTGCTGCTCGCCAAACAGGTGTTTTAAGGTCAGGTATTTGGCCGACCAGGTGAGCAGGCAGCCGCCGTTGCGCCCCGAGGCGCCGCTGCCGCAGCGATCTTTTTCCAGCACCAGGATACGTAAGGCTGGCTCGGCCTGTTTAAGGGCGATGGCGCTCCACAGCCCGGTAAAGCCGCCACCGACGATGCAGACATCGGCCTCATGGTGGCCGTGAAGTGGCTTGGGAGGTGCGGGTTGTTCGGCGGCTAGCGCCTCGGCCAGCCAGAAGGGGAGAGTGGACATGATGACTCCTCGATAAGGTTATGGGTGGCGCCAGCGCTGGGTGCGATCCAGCAGGGCGCGACTTAAAAAGAGCTGGAGCAGCTTGACGGTGGCGGCGGCCAGCAGGATCAGGGTGGCCATGGCGGCGGCCGCGGCGGTATCGCCGGAATCCTCCATATTGAGCACGGCGATGGAGGCGAGCACGCTGTCGCTCGAATAGAGGAAGATCACTGCCGAGGTGGTGGTCATGGCGTTGACGAACAGATAGATGAAGATCTCCAGCAGCGCGGGCAGGGAGGCGGGCAGGGTGACTCGCCAGAACGCCTTCCAGAGCGGAATGCGCAATGAGATGGCCACCAGTTCCAGCTCCTTGGGCAACTGCTTGAGGCTGGTCAGCGCCGTCATATGGCCCACCGTGTAGTAGTGGATGACGCAGGAGAGCACCATTAGTGGCAGGGTGCCGTAGAGGCTGCCAAAGAGCGGATTGCCGTTGAAAAAGAAGATGTAACCCAGCCCCAGCACCATGCCGGGCACCGCCAGCGACAGCATGGCGAGCAGATGCAGCAGCTGGCGCAGCGGCGCGAAGTGGCGTCCCTTCTCCTGCGCCCAGGCCAGCACCATCACCAGCACGGTACCGATAAGCGCGCTATAGAGGCCCAGCTGCAAGGTGTTGGTAAAGGGCTGCCAGCCATAGACGCTGTTGCTGTCAAAGGCGTAGTGATCCAGCGTCAGCCCGAGGTTGTAGGGCCAGAACTGCACCAGGGAGCCGTAAACGGCCATCACCACCAGCGCCAGAAACAGCAGGGCCCAGAGCGTGCACCAGCCGAGCGCCAGCAGATCCCGCAGCCGATGGGGTTTGGGCTGATAGGGCACCGCCTTGGTGCTGCTCTGCTCCTGCATCTTGCTGCGTACCCTGTGCTCCAGGGCAAAGCTCAACAGTGCCGGCAGCAGCAGGGTAACGCTGGCAACGGCGCCGAGTGAGAAGTTCTGCATCCCGATCACCTGCCGGTAGATATCGGTAGCCAGCACGCTGTACTGGCCGCCAATCACCTTGGCAACCCCGAAGTCGCAGATGGTGAGGGTGAAGACGGCGATGGCGGCGCTGAGCAGGCCATAACGGGCGGTAGGCAGGGTGACGGTGACAAATGTGCGCCAGCCGCTGCTGCCCAGCACCCGGGAGGCTTCATAGAGGCGGGCATCGCTCTGACCCAGCGCCGTGATAAGGATCATCAGGGCGTGAGGGAAGCACCAGAAGCCAAGGCCAATGACGATGCCGATGGGGCCGTAGATGCTCTCGCCGCCGAGCAGCCCCTTGGCGATCCCCTGATTGCCAAACCAGTAGACCAGACTGATGGCGGGCAGCAGGGAGGGCATCAACAGCGGAATAAGGCCGATGAGGCGAAACAGGGGTTTGCCCGGCATGCAGGTGCGGGTGAGGGCATAGGCGTAGCCAAAGGCGATGGTCACCACCAGCGCGGTGATCAGCACCCCGAGCCAGAGGGTGTTGCCGATGGTGCGCCCCAGATGAGGGGAGTCGAAATAGGCGCTGAAGTTGGCAAGGCCCACCCAGAGGCCGTTCTCATCCTGCAGACTCTTTTGCAGCATGGTGAGCAGCGGCAGCAGCAGACCGCCGGTGAGCAGGGCAATGCCGAGCACCAGCAGGATCAGTTGCAGCAGCTGATCCCGGCTCCAGCCGCGACAGAGCCGCTGCCAGCGAGAGTCTTGGCGGGCTGTCACTGGTGGCAGCAGGGAGGAGGTCGCGAAGGGGGCTGTCATGGGCGATCTCCTTCGAACAGCTGCATTGCCCCGGCGGGCCAGTGCAGCGAGCAGCGCATGCCGCTGCGCCAGCCACCCTGTTCGTGGCGGGGTAGCTCGTGGGTCGGGCGCTCCACCAAAATTTGCTGCGGGCCCAGGTAGGTGTCGGCGGTGCAGATTAGGCGCTGGGCGGCGCCGAGAAACTCCACCTGATCGATGGTTGCTTCAACGCCATGTTGACCAAGATACGGCTCGCTCGGCGCGCTTAGCGTGATAGCCTCGGGGCGGATCGCCACCTGCAATTTGCTGCCGGCCGCGGCCTGATTGGCGAGTTGCAACGGTTGTTCGTTGAGACGCACCTGATTGGGGCTCAGCACCAGGGTCTCGAGGAAGTTCATGGTACCGACAAAGCTTGCCACGAAACGGCTGGCAGGCTGGTGGTAGATCTCCTGCGGAGTGCCCACCTGTACGATGCGGCCGCCCTCCATCACCACGATGCGATCAGCCATGGTCAGCGCTTCTTCCTGATCGTGGGTCACCATGATGGTGGTGATGCCAAGGCGCTGCTGCAGGGCGCGGATCTCGCTGCGAAGGTGGGTACGTACCAGTGCATCCAGCGCGCTGAGCGGTTCGTCCAGCAACAACAGACCGGGGGAGAGGGCGAGCGCCCGGGCCAGCGCTACGCGTTGCTGCTGGCCGCCGGAGATCTGGCTCGGGTATTTGTGGGACTGGGCAGTGAGATCCACCAGCCCCAGCCAGTGATCGACCCGCTCCTTGATGAGATCCCGCGCCAGCCCCTGATTCTCAAGGCCGAAGGCGATGTTCTGGGCCACCGTCAGGTTGGGGAAGAGGGCATAGGATTGAAACACGATGCCAAAATCGCGCTCCTGGGGCGGCAGCCGGGAGATATTGCGTCCCCCTTGCCAGATCTCGCCGCTGTCCGGCAGATCCAGCCCGGCGATGGCTCTGAGCAGGGTGGTCTTGCCGCAGCCGGAGGGGCCGAGAAAGCAGATAAACTCCCCCGGCTCAATGGTCAGAGAGATCCCCTTGAGGGCCTGAAAAGCACCGAACTGCTTGTTGAGATGTTGAATGTCCAGATAGGGCTGGGTCATGGTTCGACTCGCTACTGATTTGGTATATACCAGTTTGCAGGTGAAGTGTGACGGTCAGGTGATCGGGGGATGACAGCTTGATGACAGTCAAATGACATCGGGCCGTCAGCAAGTGGCTGGGCCCTGTGTGGATGGGCGAAGCGTCGCTAATTGAAGGCAATACAAACTCGGGAAGTTAAAACCAAAAAGCGAAGGCCAACACCTGTTGGCCTTCGACTGACAGTTTATTGGTGGTTGTGTGTGGGGCGTTAACAAACCGCCGCCCTTCACGCTTACTGTTTGGCTTCGGTCTTGCCGTCGAAGCTGGCGCTCCACTGGGCCAGGATGGCGTTACGCTCGCGGGCTGCCCAGCTAAAGTCGTTGTCGATCATCTGGCCTTTGATATCCGCCGGATAGCCCGCTCTCGGTTGGGCCACATCGGGGATGGCGACCACGGCGAACGATTTGTTGTAGAGGGCGTTGGCCTGTTCGGTGGCGGCAAAGTCGAGCAGCTGTTTGGCGGCTTCCAGCTTGGGGGTGCCTTTGATGATGGCGGCAGCTTCCATATCCCAACCTGACCCCTCTTTCGGGAACACCACCTCGATGGGTGCACCCTTGGCCTTGAGGCTGGTGGCCGGGAAGTCGAAGGAGATCCCGATCACCGTCTCACCGCTGGCGGCCAGCTTGCAGGGGGCAGAGCCCGAGTGGGTGTAACGGTCGATGTTCTGGTGCAGGCCGTTCATAAATTGCCAGCCCTGCTGTTCGCCCATGGTCTGCAGCCAGCCCGCAACGCTCAGGTAACCGGTGCCGGAGGAGCTGGGGTTGGGCATGATCACCTTGCCCTTGTAGATGGGCTTGGTGAGGTCGGCCCAGCTGGTGGGGGCCGGGATCCCCTGTTTTTCCGCCTCTACCTTGTTGAAGCAGATAGCGCTGAAGAAGGCGTCCAGACCGATCCAGTGCGGCTCGGCCTTGCTGTCGCGAAAGCGGCTGTCGAGCTTCTCCAGCCCTTTCGGTGCATAGGCATTGAGCATCTGCTGCTGATCGAGCTGCATCAGGCTGGTGGCGGCCAGTCCCCACACCACATCCGCTTTGGGCTGGGCTTTTTCTGCCAGCAAGCGGGCGGTGACCACGCCGGTGGAGTCACGCACCCACTTGATGTTGATGTCCGGATGCTGGCGCTCGAACGCGGTTTTCAGCTCGTTGAGCTGCTCCGGTTCGAAGGCGGTGTAGACGGTGAGATCGGTCGCGGCCAGTGCCGGGGCGGTCATGGCAGCCAGCACGGCGGCGGCCAGCAGATGGGTTCCCTGTTTCATCCTCTTCTCCAGTTAAATTGGTTTGGTATAAACCAGATTGGTCGAGAGAGAGGCTAGGGGATCTTTATGACGTGACCGTGACAGCCCCGTGACGTTTTGCCGTTCCTGATTTATCCGTGACTAATCCTGGGTATCCACCTCGATCTCCAGACTGTCGTGACGCCAGTACTCCAGATCGAAGTCGAGCACCCGGCCGTGCTGATCGAAGTTGAGCCGCTCGAGGCGCAGGGCGGGCAGACCGGCGGTGGCCCCCAGCGCCTTGGCCACCTCGTCCGGCAGGGCGGTGGGGAAGAAACGCACCTGCATGCGGGCGTAGTGGAGATCGTAATGGGCCTGGTAGATCTCGGTCAGACTGCCGTTGAGATCCAGCGCCAGCAGGCCGGGCACCCGCTCAGGCAGGCAGTGGTTCTCGCAGTAGCAGATGGCACGCCCGTTGGCGTAGCGCAGTCGCTTGAGCAAAAAGAGGCTGTCAAACGGCTTGAGCTGCAACTGCGCCATCAACGCGGGCGGCACCGCCTGGCGGCTTTTCTCCAGCAGTTCGGTGCGCGGCTCGCCCCCTTGTTCCCGCACTATCTGGTGAAAGTTGGAGGTGCGTCTGGGGTTCAAGCGAAAGCGCGGCGGGGTGACGAACCAGCCGCGGCGATCCTCCCGATAGATAAGGCCGTTCGCCTCCAGCTGCACCAGTGCCTCGCGGATGGTAACCCGGGTGGTGCCATAGAGTTCCCCCAGCAGCCGCTCGGAGGGAAGCTTGTCGTTGGGGGCCAGCCCCCCTGCCAGGATCTGGTTGGCGAGGGCATCTTTGATTTGCAGATATTGCGGTTTGCTCATGAAAATCCCTGGTTTTGCAATAAGTTGTGCAATGAGTTGGGCAATTGGCTGGGCACAGGACAGGTCATCTGCCCGGTCGTTTCACGGCAACATCAACATGCGTTGGTAGATACCAGAATCGCCCCTGTTGTTCAGGCTTCCTAGATTATCGCGATCCCTGCGCTGAAAATGAATTTTTTGTTGCACGTAGCGCCACCCCTTTGACCTTGGCGGGGGAGTTACCCACAATGCGCTCATTCTGGTATATACCAATAGGAGCGAAATCATGACCCATATTCCTGCGGCCCCCGCCGCCGTCGATTACCTGCTGCTGACCCCAGGCCCCCTCTCGACCACCGCTACGGTGCGCGCCGCCATGCTGCAAGACAGCTGCACCTGGGATGCGGACTACAACCAGGGCGTGGTGGAGCCCATCCGCCGCGAGCTGGTGCGCCTCGCCACTGGCCCGGAATATCAAAGTGACTACAGCGCAGTCTTGCTGCAGGGGAGTGGCAGTTATGTGGTGGAGAGCGTACTGGGCTCGGCGATAGGTAGCGATGAGTGTCTGCTTATCATCAACAACGGCGCCTACGGTGCCCGCATGGGGGAGATGGCCCGCTGCCTTGGCCTGCGTCACCATGAGTTCGACTGCGGCGAGACCACCCGCCCGGAACCCGCCGCCATCGAGGCGATGCTGGCGCGCCACCCCGAGATCACCCACTTGGCCATGGTGCACTGCGAGACCACTACCGGCATGCTCAACCCCCTTGAGGAGGTGGCTGCGCTCTGCCAGCGCCGCGGCATTCGCCTGATCGTCGATGCCATGAGCAGCTTTGGCGGTATCCCCATCGACATGGGACGCCTTGGCATCGAGTTTCTCATCAGCTCGGCCAACAAGTGCATTCAGGGGGTACCGGGCTTTGGCTTCGTCATCGCCCGCCGCGCCGCGCTGGTGGCCTGCGCCGGTCGCGCCCGCTCGGTCTCCCTCGACCTGCACGCCCAGTGGCAGACCATGGAGCTGCAGGGGGGCAAGTGGCGCTTTACCTCGCCCACCCATACTGTGCTTGCCTTTTCCCAGGCGCTGCGTGAGCTGGACGAGGAGGGGGGCATTGAAGCCCGTCATCAGCGCTACAGTGAAAATCAGCGTACGCTGGTGGCGGGGATGGCTGCGCTTGGCTTTGCGCCGCTGCTGCCAGAACAGTGGCAATCCCCCATCATCACCGCCTTCTACTCTCCGGCCCACCCTGACTACCGCTTTGCCGATTTCTACCAGCGGCTCAAGGCGCAGGGCTTTGTTATCTATCCGGGCAAGGTCTCCCAAGCCGATTGCTTCCGTATCGGCAATATCGGTGACGTGACCCCGGAGCGGGTGCGCGAGCTGCTCGCCGCCATGGCCAGCGCCTGTTACTGGCAAGGGGACGCGCGATGACCAGCATGCTGGCTCAGGGTCGTGATCTGCGTGGCCGCGATTTGCATGACCATAAGCTACACGGCAGCGGCCGTGCCGACAGCGAAGGGGATATCAACCTCGGCGAGGGGCGGGCGCGCTGGTGGGCGGGCCAGAGCGAGGCGGTGCAGGCGGGATTGGCGGAAGATAGCCGCTACTTCCTCCATCAGGCACTCTCCACCCCCTGTCTGGATTTGATCGAGGGGGCGCAGGGGAGCTGGTTGACCAGCGTATCGGGCAAGCGTTACCTCGATTTTCACGGCAACAGCGTCCATCAGCTGGGTCACGGTCACCCCAGGGTGGTGGCCGCGGTGCAGCAGCAACTCGCCGATCTGCCGTTTGCGCCCCGCCGCTACACCCATCAGGTTGCCATCGACTGCGCCCGCACCCTGGCTGAACTGGCCCCCGGCGATCTCAACCGGGTGCTGTTCGCCCCCGGTGGCAGCGAGGTGGTGGGGATTGCCCTGAAGCTCGCCCGTTTCATCACCGGCAACAGCAAGGTGGTGTCCCTCTGGGATGCTTTTCACGGTGCCTCCCTCGATGCCATCTCGGTCGGCGGCGAGGCCTGTTTTCGCGCCGGTATGGGCCCGCTGATGGCCGGAGTGGAGCGCATCCCGCCGCCCACCCGTTATCGCGGTGTCTGGTACTGCGGGGAGGGTGATGACCTGCACTACGCCGATTATCTGGAGTACGTCATCGAGAAGGAGGGAGGGATCGGCGCCTTTATCGCCGAGCCCATCCGCAACACCGATGTGCAGGTGCCCTCGAAAGCCTACTGGCAGCGGGTGCGGGAGATCTGCGATCGCCACAAGGTGCTGCTGATTGTCGACGAGATCCCCAACGCCCTGGGGCGCACCGGCCACTGGTTCAGCTTCGAAGAGTTCGGCATCGAGCCCGACATCATCTGTCTGGGCAAGGGGCTGGGGGGCGGGGTGGTGCCGTTTGCCGCGCTCATTACCCGCGACCATTTCAATCAGGCTGCGGCCATCTCGCTCGGTCACTACACCCACGAGAAGAGCCCTATCGGCTGCGCGGCGGCGCTCGCTACCATCAGTACCATCCGCGAAGAGGGGTTGCTGGCAAAAGCGCAGGAGGATGGCCGTTTTATGGCGGCCGAGCTCGGCAAGTTGGCCGAACGTCACCCGCTGATCGGGCAGGTGCGCGGTATCGGTATGCTTTGGGCGCTCGATCTGGTGGTCGATCACCAGAGTCGCACCCGCAACAGCCAGGCCGCCGAGCGCCTGCTCTACCGCTGTCTGGAGCTGGGGCTCAGCTTCAAGGTCTCCCAAGGGAACGTCATCCAGCTCTCGCCACCGCTCAATATCGCCCGCGCCGATCTGGTGCGCGCCATCACCATTCTCGATCACGCCCTTGGCGAGATCGCACTTTCACCGAAACAGGAACATCACCATGACTGATTTGCAGACTGCCATCGACCCGACCACCGACGTGGAGGCGCTGATCCTCGACTGGGCCGGCACCGTCGTTGATTTCGGCTCCTTCGCCCCCACCTCCATCTTCGTCGAGGCCTTCGCCCGCGCCTATGACTTTCCCGTGACCCTGGATGAAGCACGCCAGCCCATGGGCCTTGGCAAGTGGGATCATATCGCCGCGCTGGGCCGTCTGCCCTCGGTGGATGCGCGTTGGCAGGCTCGCTTCGGCCACCCCATGAGCCACGCCGAGGTGGACCACATTTATCACACCTTTATGCCGCTGCAGATTGCCGCCGTGACCCGCTTTGCCGCCCCCATCCCCGGCGTGTTGCCGGTGCTGGACGCTCTGCGGGTGCAGGGGATGAAAATCGGCTCCTGCTCCGGTTATCCCCGTCCGGTGATGGAGGCGCTGGTACCTGCTGCGGCCGATCATGGCTATCGGCCGGATCACTGGGTGGCCACCGACGATCTCAAAGCCGGTGGTCGCCCCGGTCCCTGGATGGCGCTGGCCAACGTGATTGAGCTGGGAGTAAGCGCGGTGCATCGCTGCATCAAGGTGGATGACGCCGTGCCGGGTATCAGTGAAGGGTTGAACGCGGGCATGTGGACGGTGGGATTGTCGGTCTCCGGCAACGAATTTGGTGCCACTTGGGACGAGTTTGCCGCCATAAGTGAGACGGAGATCGCCGCCCGGCGCGCACCGGCCGAGGCCAAACTGCGGGCGGCGGGGGCACACTATGTGATTGATACCCTGGCCGACATCGCCCCGGTTATCGCCGGTATCAACCGCCGTCTGGCCGCTGGCGAGCGGCCGTAGGCCATCTGCTTGGTCTAACAAAAGCGCTTGGCTGGCTTTAGATGCAACACGCCCCCATCCGGGGGCGTGTTGCATCTACAGGGGGAAGTTGTGCGCAGTCAGCGGATATCGACCCGCATCAGGGGAGAGGGGGCGTTGTCGACAAAGTGGTGCCAGATATGGTCGTAGAGCGCCTTCTGGCCGGGGAAACTCACCAGAGCCTTGGCCTCGGCCAGAGAACACCAGCGATATTCGGTGTGCTCGTCGTTGAGGGTCACCGCCTGATTGGGCGGGCAATAGACCACAAAGACCGGTACCACCTCCACCGTATTCAAGGCGGCATCGTAAAACTGCTCCAGATACTGGCCGTTGTAGAGTTCGGTGACCCTGATCCCCGTCTCTTCGCCAAACTCCCGAATAATGGTCTGCCAGCCGGTTTCACCCGCCTCCACCGTGCCTGCCACATGACACCAGAAGCCCCCCTTGACCCGTTTCATCACCAGCAATTTGGTTTCGCCATCGACAGTGGTAAGGGCAACGCCGGAGACGGCCTTGCAGCGAATGGGGATCATGATCTTCTCTCCGGGTTTGGGCTCTGTGATAGCCATGAATAGTGTGAAGGCGTGTTAATTGAAATACGCCTCGGCGGGCAGGCCCATGACCTCTATTTCATTCAGGCCATTTTTGGCCAGATAGTTGGCCACCAGATTGAACCCCACCCAGTAACCGGCATATTTGGGAAATAGCCGGTTATCACGGCAGTAGAAAAAGTCTAAAAAGTTGAACTGCTTGCTGGATAGATGGGGCGTCATCTCTGCCAGGAGCGATTGCCAGTCATGGTGATGAGACTCCTTGAACAGCGAGGGGAGGGTGCCGCCATTGAACCTCTGCTCAAAGTAGCAGGCCAGCCCTTCAAAAATCAGGTTTTCGGCCAGTGTTTCTGCTTCCACCTTGTTCTTCTTTTGCACGATATGGTGGACTTCGTGGGCCAGCACGGCAGGCAATTCGGTGATGATCACCTCTTTGATATCAGGCCGTTCCAGATCAAGCTGGAGTTCTATTCGATACATGTTGATGGCCCAGCCACCGATACCCGAGTCGGGAGCATCCCCCTCGGCAAAAGGACTGAAGGTGACATCCAGTTGGGAGAGATCGAACAAGGTATTCAATTTGTGCGCCGTCTAGGCAAAAACGTGCCTAATGGTGTCATCGAGCCCATCGAATTTGCCCGAGTCGTTTAACAGGGTGAGTTGCATCCAGACATCCTTGTCTATTGAAAGAGAGTGCTGAGCCACTTGCGTGGTCGCGGCGCCATATCACCACGATTACCCTCCTTCAATCAAGGGGTTACCCGCCCATTATGCTTGCCGTCTGGATCGCCTCGATCAGCGCGGCCCGATTGATGCGAGGGCGCTCGCCATCGAGCAGTTGCTGCCACAGCGCAATGGCCTGACGGTAGCGACCATGCAGAAAGTGATCGGAGGCGAGCAGCATCAGGGCGCTCACTTCCCCCGCGTCCTGCTTGAGGGCGCTCTCCAGCAGGCGGGTTGCCTCGGGAGTCAGCTGCTGGCCCGCCTGATAGTAGAGCACAGTGGCTTGGGCGGCCTGGGTCGCTGCACTGGCTCCCCCCTCCAACAGGGCGATACGCTGATAGGCGAGCAGGGCGTTGTCATATTCGCCGCGATAGAGATAGAGCTGGCCGAGCGCCGCCCAGCTGTCGAGATCGGCGGGGTTGCGTTGAAGCTTCTGATGCAGACTCCCCAGCTCCTTGTCCTGCAGATCCCGCGGGCTCAACCCCGCCAGCGGATCGGGACGGGATGCATAATCCTGCCATGCCTGATAACGGCCGGTGCTGAGATACACAGCTGCAACGGCTACGCATGCCATGATGCCAAGCAGCAACAAGGCCCGCCCGTGCCGGTTATTGCGGCCGCGATTGTCATGCTGGTTGGCCAGTTGCGCGCGCAGGGCCAGCTCAGTCGCCGGGATGGCGTTGGCCAGGCGGGCGGCGCTCAGCTCCCTGTAGAGTGGTTGGTCGGGGGAGAGACCTGTCTGCTCCCCATGCATGATCAGCCAATTCAATTCGCTGCGCGGATCGGCCGCAGGTTGATGAATGGGTTCAATCATTGCTCTAACGACAGGGATGGCTTGTACCTTTGTGCGCGTGAGGCGGCGAAACAGGGTCAACAGCGCCAGCCCCAACAGCAGCAGGGGACCGCCCCACAGCAGCGCCGTGCTGGCCTTTAAGGGGGGATCGTAGCGGACGAAATCGCCGAAGCGCTCCGTCATGCGGGCGATCACCTGCTCATCTGACTGCCCCTCGTCCACCCAGCGGTAGACCTCTAGCCGCAGATCCTGGGCGATGGGGGAGTTGGACTCCACCAGATTCTGGTTCTGGCACTGGGGGCAGCGCAGGGCGCGGGCCAGCTCTTGCGCCCGATTTTGCAGCTCGGGGTGGCGAAACTGATAGGTGTCGACCCCGCTGGAATATACAGTTGCACTCAGCAGCATGCCGAGGGCCAGCAGGGCGCAGGTAAGAGAACGGCACATCATGGCTGTTTCTCCCGAGCTGATATTGCAATAGCTGGTGCAGTAGTGGCGGCGTTCATTTGCGCATCCGCTCGCGCCTTGTCGAGCAGGGGGGCAAACTGGCGTTGCCAGATCTCCTGGGTGAGCAGGCCGGTATGACGGGTCAGCAGGGTGCCATCGGCATCAAACAGATAGGTCTCCGGCGTGCCGTAGACGCCGAGCTCAAGGGCCAGTTTGCCGTCGGGGTCGGCCAGTACGGCGCGATAGGGGTTGCCCGCCTGGATAAGCCAGGCGCGGGCGGCATCCCTCTTGTCCCGGTAGTTGAGACCGTAGAGGGGCACTGTGCCCGCGAGCTCGCTGAGCAGCGGATGCTCGGCGCGGCAGTTGGCGCACCAGCTGGCCCAGACGTTAAGGACAAAGGGCTCGCCCTTGAGGCTGGCAGTCTGGATCGGACTCCCATCCAGCAGATTGTTGCTTTGCCACGCAGGCAGGGTACGGCCGAGCGTCGCCTCATCCTGGCTGTAGGGATTGTTGCCAAGGCTGAGCCAGAGCAGGATGCCGAGGCTCAGGGTAAGGAGCAGTGGAAGAAAGAGGCGCAGGCGGGATCTCATAACGCCTCCTGTTCGAGCCGGGGATGGGAGGTGCCAACCACAACGGGGCGGGAGGCGAGCAAGGGGTGACGGGCGAGCAGGCGCAGGGTGCCGCCCGCCATCATCAACAGGCCGCCGAACCAGATCCAGCGCACCAGCGGCTTGTAGTGCAGCCGCATGGCATAGGCATCTGGTCCCATCTTCTCACCCAGTACCACGTAGAGATCGCCGAACATTCCCCACGCGATGCCGGGTTCGTTCATGTTCATGGTGCGAACGCTGTAGTGGCGCCGCTCCGGCGTCAGCCGCGCCACATCTTTACCGTTCTTATGCACGCTGAGCGTGATCCGCTCGGCGGTATAGTTGGGGCCGATCACCGGCTCGCGCCCCTCAAAACGAAACTCGAAGGCGCCGAGCTGGTAGGGCTTGTCGGCGGCGAGTACGACGCCCCCTTCCTGACTGTGATGACTCACTTGGGCAATGCCGAGGGCGCATACCGCCACCCCGAGGTGGGCCAGCAGACTGCCGAGTCGGTTAAGGGTGAAATCGCGGAATGAAGTCAGTTGCAAGAGCGGGAGCAACAGACTGGCCATCAGCCAGAGGCTCACCATATTGGCGAGGATGCCAATCCAGCTACCGGAAAACGATCCCTGTTCCAGATAGGCAAGGCTAAGCAGCCCGCCGCCAAGCAGGCCAAACAGCGGCGGTAACAGCGCGTTGAGTCGGGAACCTGCGACAAGCAGCTGCCAGCGCAGGCGCGGCAGTTGGGTCATCAGCACCATCAGGCAAAGGGCCAGCGGCACGAAGATGGTATTGAAATAGGGGGCGCCCACCGACAGCGAGCCCAGATGGAGCGACTGGAACACCATGGGGTAGAAGGTGCCGAGCAGCACGCTGGCGCAGGCCACGCAGAGCAGCAGGATGGCGGCGCCGAGCAGCCCCTCTTTTGACAGCAAGCCAAAGCGGGCATAGGGGGCGCGAATATCCGCCCGCAGGGCAAACAGGGTGAGGGCGCTGGTCAATAGCAAGCCGAGCAGCAACAAGAGGGTGAGGCCGCGGCTGGGGTCCACCGCAAAGGCGTGTACCGAGGTGAGCACTCCGGAGCGCACCACAAAGGTGCCGAGCAGGCTCAAGGCGAAGGTGAAGATGGAGAGCAACAGCACGGCGTGGCCGTAGGCGCCGCGCTTCTCGCAGACTACAAGAGCGTGCAGCAGGGCAGTGCCCAGCAGCCAGGGCAGCAGGGAGGCATTTTCCACCGGATCCCAGAACCACCAGCCGCCCCAGCCGAGCTCGTAATAGGCCCACCAGGAACCCAGCACAATGCCGGCGGTGAGAAACACCCAGGAGCCGAGTGCCCAGGGGCGGCTCCAGTGAGCCACGGCGCCATCGAGCCGGCCCGAGTGCAGCGCCGCCATGGCGAAGGCGAAGTTGACCGCAAAGCCGACGTAACCGAGATAGAGCAGGGGCGGGTGGATGATGAGGCCGATATCCTGCAGCATGGGGTTGAGATCGCGCCCCTCCAGCGGCCCCGGGAACTGGCGGTCAAACGGGCTGGAGAAGATCAGGGTATAGAGGCCGAACAGCCCGACGATCAGCCCCATGATGGCCAATACCCGGGTGCGGATGAGCGGATCGACCCGCCTGGAGCAAAGGGCCACCAGCGCGCCCCACAACCCCAGCGCAAAGACGAAAAAGAGCATGGAGCCTTCATGGCCGCCCCACACCGCCGCCAGCTTGAAGCCCAGCGGCAGGGCACTGTTGGCGTGCTGGGCCACATAGCTGACGGTGAAATCATCCTGGCCAAAGCAGCTGGCGAGCAGCAGCAGGGAGGCCAATAGCAGGACGGCATTGATCAGCGCCAGCGGCGCTGCGCTGCGCAGCAGAGTCGGGGAGGCGAGCCGTAATCCCAGCCAGGGCAGTGTGCCCTGCAGCAAGGAGAGTGCCGCCGCCAGCAACAGTGAGAGATAGCCGAGCTCCGCCAGCACATAACCTCCAAATGCAATTAGAAATTAATTGAATTAATTACAAATTTCAGTCTTTCAACTCAGGCTCAGAAGGCGCTTCTGAGTAGACGTGGAACGTTTCCACAATGGTGCTTTGAGGAAACTCGCCTTTGAAATAGATCCAATGTTCGTCATCCGAAGGGACTGAGGGGGTATCAAGGCAATCATTGACTCGATAGATGGTTACGCCAGCTTTCTTTAATTCTGGGATGGACATTCGGATGACATGGCCGTTGGCAAACCTTCCATTTCCCAAGGCATAGCGTTTGGCTACTTCAAAATGCGGGGTAGTCGATATCCCTCCCGTTGGTTCACCATTCCCACCGTATTCGTGTGAGTGAATGGTATTGGTGATAGAGAGTCCGCATGTGAAATCTGAGTCTCCGCATTGAACTCTGTCATCACCAAACTCAGCGCCTTGCTCTGGATCATCCGATAGCGATTTGGGAACCATGGCATCGGTCACTGTCATATGGCAGTTGAACCCTCGATAAAGAAATTCCAACGTTGTTATCCCCATTTAGATTTCACTTGCGAATCAACGAGCCAGCGCCAGTCACCCGAAGGTGGCTGGCGCTGGTGATCATACCTTTAAACTACAGTCATCTGGCCGGCATAAAGCACGAAGTAGCGCAGCAGCAGGATCCCCACTAGGGTCAGGCTGCAGACCAGCACCAGATGGCCGTTTCGCTCCCGCAGGGGCGCCGGGGTCAGCAGGGCCAGCAGCTGGGGCAGCAGCATGCCGACCCCCACCACGCCGACCCAGAACACCTGAGCCCAGAAGCCGCTGCCGATGGCGGCCCACATCGCCACCTCTTTCTGGCCGCCACCGAAGTAGAGGCCGGTAAAGAAGCAGACCAGCAGCAGCACCTCCACCGCCAGCACGGGTCGCTCGAAGCGATGGACAAAGCTCACCCCCTGGCTGTGGTGGTTCTCCTTGAAGAGCGTCACCGCCAGCAAGAGGGTGGAGGCGATGCCGGAGCTGATGCCCGAGACCAGAAACAGCACTGGCAGCACCGGGTTGTTCAAGAGCGGATAAGTCTTGAGGGCCGACAACAGAAAGCCGGTGTAGGCCCCCAGCAGCACGGCGAGCAGCAGCAACAGCGGGGCCAGCAGCCGCTCGATGCGGGCAAGCCAGCCAATCAGCCCATCCACAAAAGCGAACTTCTCTTTCAGCAACCGGTGGCGCAGGGTTTCGATCTCGGCGCGAAACACCACCGCCAGCCAGGCGAACAGCACCGCCATATAGAGCTGAAACAGCATGACCCCCATCGACATCACGGAGTCGAACTGGTAGTGGAACATCAGCTTCCAGAAGGTCCAGGGGCGGGCCAGATGGAAGATAAGGATCAGCAGCCCCAATATCACGCTCGCTGGCGCCAGAATGGCGGTCGCCTTGATGATGCCGCTCTCGCTGCCTGCCCCCTTGCGGCGCAGCAGCACCGAGAGGGTGGTGGCCCCGGCGGAGATGCCGAGTAGAAAGAGATAGATGGCGATGGGCCAGTCCCACACCAGCGAGGAGAAGTGAAATGCGTCATGCAACATGATCCATTCCTCCTTCTGTTACTGCGGTAGATGGCGATCGGACAAATCCCCACACGAGGGAAGGGAAGTGAAATGCCTCTTGCATCGTCATGACTTTATCTCCCCTTTGGGCACGCGGTACATCTTGGGTGAGGTGCCGAGCGCCTGCTTGTAGCGATAGGTGGTCTCCTTCACCAGCCGTTTGGCGATGGGGCTGTCCGGATCATCCAGATTGCCGAACACCAGTGCCTTGGTGGGGCAGGATTCCACGCAGGCTGGGTCCTTGCCCGCCGCCAGGTTGGTCTTGCGGCAAAAGTCGCACTTGTCTGCCACTCGGGTCACAGGGTTGATAAAGCGCACCTGATAGGGGCAGGCGGCCAGACAATACATGCAGCCGACGCAGAGATCCGCGTCGACGTCGACGATGCCATCCTCCTTGCGGATATGGGAGGCGCCGGTGGGGCAGACATGCACGCAGGGGGCGTTGTCGCAGTGCTGGCAGGACTTGCGAAAGAAGCGGTACTCGGCGTCGGGAAATTCACCGACCGGGCCTGATCGGATGATCTCGAGGCGCGAGACCCCCTGTGGCACCTGATTCACCTCCCGGCAGGCATCCATGCAGGCGGTGCAGCCGATGCAGGCCGTCTCATCGTGGATCATGCCGTAGCGGACCCCGTCGATGGTCTGGCTATGGGCAAGGGGGGGGGCAAGGGAGCGGGTGTTGGCACGAGCAGTCCCCGTCATCATGATAAGGGCCCCTGCGCCCATGCCCGCCATAAAGTCACGGCGAGAGCAGCTCATGATGCCTCCTTGCCGGTAGCCGGTTTGGACTGCTCCTGCCGGGCCTTGCTGGCCTCATGCTGCTTGCTGTGACAGTCGACGCAGAGCTTGATGCGGGATTTTTCCGGGATCCCCACCATGGGCTCCTTGGCCGGATGCAACTGGTGGCAGCTGGTGCAGGTGAGCTTGGTGGCGTGCACGTCGTGGGCCCAGAGCGCCTCGTGAAGCGGTTTGGGCTCGTGGCAACTCATGCAGACTCCATTCTGCTCGCTGATGGGATAAAGCTTGATGCTCTCTTTATCCTTCAGGCTGTGGCTAAAGCGCATCACATCTTTGACCCCTTCCCTGTGCTGGGGGGAGGGCTGGCCGTGGCAGTTGGTGCAGGTGACAGGTGCCAGGTTGTTGGGATTGGTCGCCTGACCATGCTTGCCGTGCATTCCCTCGCTCTGCTCCTTGTGACAGTCGGTGCAGGCCTTGTCGGGATTGCGTAAAAATTCCACCTCATGTGTAGCTGGTACAGGGGCTGCTGCCGGCTCGGCCGCCTGACCCTGCAGGCTGGTGAGCAGCATGGCTGCCATCAGCATCAGTCGTAAAAAATCCATCGTTAAATCACCCATAGGAAGCCTCCATCCGCTGCGGGCCCGACTTGGCGCCGGGCCCGCAGGCGCCGTTACTGTGCCAGCCGTCCGGCCGCTTTAGCCTCGGCATCCCAGGCGGGGACCGTGGTCTTGAGGAACTGGGCCTTGTCGCTGTTGAACTGCTTCATATCCATGCCAAGGGCGGCTTGCGCTTTCTCCTTGGTGGAGATGTCGGGGATGGCGATCTCGTGGCTGATCCCCTTGCTGGCCAACAGGCGCGCCAGCTTGGTGCGGGCGTCAGCGGCTTTATCCAGCGCGCTGCCAAGTACCTTGAGGGCCACTTCGGGGGCGTGCATCTGCACCCCGTGGGAGGCGATGGCGTAGTCCCAGCGCCACTGGGCGTGACGGATGTCCTGCAGAATATCCTTCATCTCAGCCTCGGTGGCGCCGGCATCCCAGGCCGCCTTGGCTTCAAAGTGGGCGTGTACCAGCTGCTTCTCGACCTTCAGCTTGGTTTCGATTACCGCCTCTTTGCGCTGCTTGACGATCCCCTGCAGCATCTCCTTGCTCTGGGTATGACAGTTGCGGCAGGTCTGCTCGAAACGATCGAAGGGGTTCCCCACTTTGTGATCCGTGTAGACCTTGCCCTGCTCGTTCTGCACCTTGGGCATGTGGCAATCGACACAGGCGACGTTGTTCTGGCCGTGAATGCCGGCGCGCCAGGTTTCGTACTCGGGGTGCTGGGCTTTCAGCATGGGGGTTTTGGAGAGGGCATGAGTCCAGTCGGCAAAGCCGATTTCATCGTAATAGGCCTCCATCTGCTCCACCGTGGTGCCCTTGTCCCAGGGAAATTTGACCGCCTTGGTGGGGCCGCTGAAGTAGTACTCCACGTGGCACTGGCCGCACACCTGGGACTGCTGATCAAAGCGCCCCTGCTCCTTGAACTGCTTGCCGATGGCTGTCATGGCCCGATCGGCATAGGGACGGGAGAGGTGCAGGGCCGGTTTGCCCTCCTTGAACTCCTTCGAGGCGGTGTCGTGGCAGTCGGCGCAGCCGATGGTGTTGACTACTTCCGGCCCGCCCTTGGCCCACATCCCCTTGAAGTAGCCATCCTCACCCTGCTCGTCGATGACGCGGGCCACATCCGGGCCTTTGCAGCTCCAGCAGGCCATCGGCAGCGGGCCATCTTCGGCTGTCTTGGGGGCGCCGGTACGCAGGGTTTCCCGCACGTCGGTCAGCGCATAGAAGTGGCCCCGCGGCTTGTTGTAATCCTTGGCGAAGGGGTAACCGCCCCACAACACCACCATGTTGGGGTCTTCCGCCAGCGCGTCGGTGCGCTCCTTGCTTTCGCTGGTGGCTTGCCAGCTGGTGAACTGATCGGCGTGATCCTTGGCGAACAGCTCGCTGCGCGCCTCTATCTTGCCATTGGTGGTTGCGTCATCAGCCAGTGCCCAGCCGCTGGTGCCAAGGCTGGTAGTCAGCAGCAGGGTGGCGAGGCCCAGTTTGATATGCCTGTGTTGTGAACCCACGTTTATCACTCCCAGATAAATGTTTTGGTCTCGTCTGACCCGTTCCATCTTGGTGTGGATCTTCCCCCCGTCGGGCGGGGTGGGCAGACATTCGCTTGCGGGTGAATAAAACCGCGAAATATATGATTGCTCGAGGGTTACCCTAACAAATAGGTAAATTTAATGATGATTTATCGGAGGGAGAGTTGTGCCAGATCAATTGGCGCACAGGATTGATCGCTGAAATGAGATCTGGATTAAATTTTATGGAAACTCAACTTCTTGTTAACTGCCGAGCATTCGATGGCAGGCGTTTGAACGGTACAGTTGCGTACTGGCACTTTTTGCTGCTGATCCTGATTGCTGCCGTATTGTTCACATATTCTGGCAATATCTTATGCTAATAATTGACTGAATATGCAAGTTTGCGGTGTTGTGGTGTGAGCTTTTGACCTTCGGATTATGATCCATTTATTGAAGCTGCAGTGGATTTATCGTCAAACGACAGAAATGGTCACATGAGGTCTGATAGACCTATTAATAAAGGTGCTGGAATTGGGTTCATCCAAATCTCTTTTTATTAAAAAGGGCCTGTTAGATGCACAATCTTGTAAGTTATGGCCATTTTATGGCAATCATTGTCGAAAATAGCGAAAAGACCCACTTAGTCTGGTGCGGTATGATTATTGAACAGACAAGTACCCTGTAGGTACTGATGTTGGTGGTTAAGGTTTTGCTGGAGGTTGTATGGCTGAGTTGCAAATTGAAAAGTCCACGGTGATCTCCCAACTCGAGGGCTCCGTGTTTGTCATCAGTGCAGATGGATCTGTCATACGAGCAAAGGTGGGGATGGCATTGCAGCCGGGGGATCGCCTGCAAACTGCCCAAGGGGGCCACTTTCAACTAGCCGAGCCGGGCAGTGAGCCTGCTGGTGAGCAAGATATGGCCGCCCAACCTGAGCCCGCCACACCTGCTGCTGATGGGCAACCGGCCGATCCGGAACTGGCCTCGTTGCAGGAGGCGATCCGTCAGGGTATTGACCCGACAGAGCAGTTTCAAGCGGCGGCCGCCGGTAACGCAGCCGCTGCGGGCAATATCGGTGGTGTAGCAGGTTCCAGCTCGGGTGGATTTGTGGTGGTCGATCGTACCAATGACGCCACCCTGGCCGAGGCCGGTTTTGATACCGACCATGCGGTGCAACCTGTTGGCGATGAGCAGCTGTTTTCCGAAGAGCGTGATTTCTTTGCCGCCATCACCATCACCGAGCCCCAAACAAGCGACAACATTATCAACGCCGATGAAGCGGCTGGTGTCATCATTCGTGGTGTGGTGGATGATGTGGAGGTAGGCCAGCCAGTCACCGTCACCCTTATCGATCAGGCGGGCAATTCACTGACGGTGACGACTGTGGTACTGCCCGGCTTGGTGTGGGAAGCCAATTTTGGCGATGTGACCGGCAAGCTGGTGGATGGCCCGTTGCAGATTGTGGCCAATACCCAGGATCAGGCTGGCAACAACGCCAGCGACACCGGACAGACTCTGCTCGATACCATCACCACCATTACCCTCGATCTCGCCGATGAGAGCGACACCGGCGCCAGCCAGACCGATGATCTGACCCGTGACAATACCCCGCTGCTGGAAGGGAAGGGGGAGCCCGGCGCCACCGTCACCCTGAGCCTTGGCGGCAGCGTGCTCACCGTCCTGACGGTGGATGCCGCCGGTAACTGGCAATATCAGTTGCCGCAAACCCTGGCCGATGGCCAGTACCAGTTTCAGGTCAATTCCGTGGATATTGCCGGCAACCGCGCCAGCGATACCCTTGTTATCAATGTCGATACCCAGGCCTTTATCGATATCGATGATCTCGATACCACTGCCCTGTTTGGCAACAGCAGCGCCACCCTGAGCGGTTCCACCAGCAATGTGGAAGCGGGTCAGAGTGTCACCATCACACTTGTTGACAGCAATGGCCAGCCGCTGTTGACCACCTCGGCACAGGTCGGGGCCGATGGCCGCTGGCAGGTATCAGGTCTTGATCTCTCCGGTATCAATCAATCCTTTGAAGTGCGTGCCAGTGTCACCGATCTGGCGGGCAACAGCGCCAGCGATGGTGCACCGCTGATCGGTCTGAGCGAAACCCTGACGCTCTCCGAAGCCGGATTGGCCGGTGGCCCGATCACCACGACCGGTAGTCTAAATACCGGTGCTGGCCAGGATGGCAATCTGCAAGTCCAGTTCGCCGCTGATCAGAGTGCCTTGGAAGGGCTGGGGCTCGTCAGCCATGGCGCGCCCCTTGGCTACACCATCAACGGTCAGACCCTGACCGCCAGTGCCGGTGGGGCGACTGTCTTCACCCTGACCCTCAACAATGACGGAAGTTACCGCATCGTCTGGAGTCAAAGCCTGGATCACGGTCAGGACGTGTTGCGCCTGCCGTTCAACCTCGAATATCGCGACAGCGACGGCGATCTGGTGAAGGCGCCGCTGGTGATCAATCTGGTGGACAGCAATCCGCCCAACTTTGACGTTGATCTCCCGCCCATTACCCTGACCGAAGATGCCTTTATCAACGGTGCTGCCGTAGTGGGTGAGAGCCGTTTTGTAGTCAAACACGGTGTCGATCCTTTGTTGGCGGATTCGCTGGTGTTCAGTAATCAGAACAGTACCCTGACTACCCTCAACGGCTCGGGTCTTGCCAGCGATGGTCATCCGCTGACCTTTGAATTTGCCGATGATCGCACCTTGGTGGGTTACTACCTGGATGGCAGTGGCCAACGGGTGGAGGTGCTGCGCGCCGAATTGAATGCGCAGCAGCAGGGCAGCGATCTGGCTGGGCGGGTGGTGGTTACCCTCACCGGCCCGCTCGATCATCAGGGCAGCGACATGCTTTCCCTCGATTTGCAGGTGAGCGCCAACGAGATAGATGGGGACAGCACCAGCGCCAACCTGACCCTGACCGTCAATGATGGCAGTGATCCCGCATTGGGCATCGACAAGGGGGTCGCCCTGCAAGAAGGGGGCAACCAGAGCATCGATGGCCAACTGCCGGTGACGGTGGGGAGTGATCGTCTGGTCTCCCTCAACTTTGAGGCGAACCAGCCGGCGTTGGTGGGGCTCACCAGCCAGGGCAAGGCGACGACTTACGAGGTTCAAGACAACCAGCTGATCGTCAAGGATTGGCAGGGCAAGCCGATCCTCACCGTTACCATCGGGCTGGATGGCAAATACAGCGTCTCCCTGACCGGCGTGTTTGACGAACCGGAAGCGACCAACAGCCTCAACCTAGGCCTGAAGGTACAGGGCACCGATTTTGACGGCGACAAGAGCAACCTCGGCACCCTCAATATCACCATTACCGATGGTGCCTTACCGCAGGTTAATCCTGTCTCCCTCACGCTCACCGAAGATAGCAACTGGCAGCAGGGCCAGACCCTTGACGGTGATTTGACCATCACCGCGGGCAGCGATCCGCTGGCCAGCATCACTTTCGATGCCAATCAGCCGGGGCTGCAAGGGTTCACCTCGGGCAAGCAGGCCGTGACGATCACGGTGGCTGATCATCTTATCGAGGGACGTACCCCAGATGGCAAGCTGGTGTTTGAGCTGACCCTCGGCAACGATGGCAAATACAGCTTTACCCTCCATCAACCGCTGGATCAGGGCAGTGCCGACAGCCTGCTCAAGGCGGGCTTTACCCTGCTCGACAGCGATGGTGACAAGGTATCCTCCACTATTACCGTGGCGGTGGGGGATGGTGCCAATCCGACCATCTCCGCCGTGACCGGCACCACCATCACCGAGATGGCGCAAGGGGAGGCGGCTGCCGTCAGCATCATGAGTTTCTCGGTCGCGCACGGTAGTGATGCCCTTGACCCTAACTCCCTTGGCTTTGATATCGCCGCTATCCAGAGCACCCTGACCGGACTGACCAGCCACGGTAACCCGGTCACTTTCGCCGTTGATCCCGCAACCGGCCAGCTGGTCGGAACCGCCGGTGGCCAGGTGGTGCTGCGCGCCGAGCTGAGCCTGGTCGATAACAACGGTAACTGGATCGTCACCGCCAAGGTCACCCTGAGCGGCGAGCTGGATCACAAGGGGAGTGAATCCCTCAACCTGCCGCTGGCCGTCACCTTGGCTGACAAGGATGGCGATCGCATCGGTACCACGCTGCCGCTCACCATTGCGGACGGCAAGGCGCCGAGCTTTATTCCGGGCAAAGGCGTGTCCCTGGATGAGGGGGACCTCACCGGCAGCAACAGCTTGAGTCAAACCGGTCACTTCGATGTGCAAGCCGGGTCGGATCGGGTGATCGAGGTGGCGTTTGCCGATGCCAGCGAACAACCTGCGCTGACCGCATTGGGTAAACCGGTGCAGTACGAGCTGGTGGATGGTGACCCGCTGATCCCGGGCAGCCAGCTGCTCAAGGGTTATGTGATGGTGGATGGCCAGCGGGTCGAGGTGTTCGAGGTCAAGCTGATTGGCAGCCTCGATCAGGCGGGCAAGAACGGGTTTGACTATCAGGTCACCCTCTATCAGGGGCTTCATCAGGGCGGCAACGCCGTGACAGAGCTGCCCATCAAGGTGAGCATCAACGACTACGACAAGGCGGGCGGTAACAACGACAGCACCAGCGGCACCCTCAATATCCAGATTGGGGAAGGGGAGAAACCGACCCTCACCCTGACTGGCGTCACCTTAAGCGAAGGGCGTTTCGATGGCGCGAACTCGACCACTGATGACCAGCAGGCGATCGGCAAGATCACCATCAACGCTGACTCGGATCCGGTGACCGATGTGCGATTGACCCTCTCCGGTCAGGTCATGGATGCCAGCGGCAAGCCCATCACCCATAACGGCGAAACCCTGACCTGGAAAGCGGTTGGCACCGATGGTCACACCTTCCAGGCGGTGACCAGTGGTGGTCTGGTTGTGATGACGGTCTCCATCCCCACAGTGCCCGCCACCATCGCCGCTCACACCAGCGCAGAGATCGGTTATCAGGTAACGGTACATACCAACCTGGATCACGGGGCAGACAACAAGCTGGAACTGAATCTGCCGGTCGAAGTCACCGACAGCGACGGCAGCAAAAATCAGGGCACCGTCACTGTCACGGCGACTGATGGCATCAACCCGATCATATCCGCCATTGAACCGGTTCGGGTCGAGGAGTCGGATCTCGATGCAGTGAACGGTCAGCATCCGGGGACCACACCTGCAGGGAGTGGAGAAACCGATAGTGGCAAGGTGACCATCACTGCCGGTTCGGATCGGGTTGCCTCCCTTGAGCTGGATGTGGCTGCATTCAATCAGGCCAATCACCTCACGTCGGGTGGCAAAGCGGTTACGCTGGCTGCACACAGTACCGGCTGGTATCTGGCTACGGCCGAGGGGGGCAAACCCGTTTTCTGGGTCCACCTCGATGTTAACGGCAGTTACAGCGTCCATCTGGTAGGCCAGCTTGATCACGGTGCACAGGGCAAGGATGAGTTGACCATCGAAGTGCCGCTGTTTGTCACCGATCATGATGGCGATCGCAGTCCGAACGTCAGCGTGAGCGTGACGGTACAAGATGACATGCCTATCGGCACTGTGTTGGCACATACCCTGAGCGAGGGGAGCAGTACCGTGACCGGCGATCTGCTGCCTACTGCCAATGAAGGTGCGGATGGTGCCCGCGTCGAGTCGATTACCATCAATGGCCAGACGTACGCCATCAATGGCTCTTTGATACAAGATGTGATGAGCCCCGATGGCAAGCAGGTGATGGGAACCCTGACCATCTCTGCCGATGGATCCTACTCCTTCAAGCCTGCGGCCGGTTTCAATCACGATGCAAGTCAGCTCAGTCAGGTGGTGACAGCCCATCTGGTCGATGGCGATGGCGATCGTGCAGACAGCACACTGACCCTCAATCTGCAGGATGAAGCGGTGCGCTTTACCGTTAGCGCAGCCATTGGTAACGAAGATCAGGGGGCGCAAGACCCGAGGCAGGGTATCCCTATCAACATGCAGCTCGATATTGGCGATTTCGATCGCGGTGAGCACGTGGATCAGTTGCTTATCCAGGCGCCTGCCAATGCCCATGGCACCTTCTATTACAACGGCGTTGCCCTCACCACCACGGCTGATGGCAAGTGGTTTATCGTGCCGCCAGCGGCCATGGTGACCAGTGATAATGTTCACTACACCACTCAGGGGGTGACCTTTGTGCCTTCAAGCAACTGGTCGAGCTGGAGCAATGGCGGTCAGCCGCTGCACTTCCAGGTGCAACTGCAGGTCGGTGTCACCGAAGGGGCGGCACCTGCGGCTGTAACGGGGGATCTGGCTGTGACGGTACGCGGTGTTGCCGACAAGCCGATGTGGGACACAGCCAACACCACTCGCCACTATGACACCAATGAAGACAGCACGGGTATCAAGCTGGACGTCAAGGCGAGCCTGACTGACACCGACAGCTCCGAGACGTTGACCTATCAGATCAAGCTGGAAGCGGGCAAGGGAACCTTGATGCTCAACGGAGTCGAGCTCAAGCCAAATAGCAGTGGTATCTACACCGTTTCGGCCGGCAACATCAACAAGGTGACTGTGGTTCCGGGCAAGGATTTCAGTGGTGACATCAAGCTGTCGGTGACGCCGATCAGCACCGAGAAGAACCCGATCGCTCAGGGTCAGGGTACGGCGCAGGGAGACAAGATTGATCTGGTGATCAACGTCAATCCGGTGGCCGATGACGCCAAGCTCACCGTGCGGGACATTCAGGGCAAGGAAGACACCCTGCTCGATCTGGGCAGCAAGATCGCCCTTGCTCATCTGGGTGACAAACTCGATGGCTCCGAACAGATGTTTGTCCGCATCAGTGGCCTGCCTGACGGCGCAACCTTGTTGCTGGGTGGTTCCGCCGTTGCACAGAACATAGCCGGTTACTATGAGGTTCCTTTTGATCGGATTGGCGAACTCAAACTGCAACCGCCGAAAAATAGCAACGTCGATTTCGATCTGACCATCAAGGGGGTGGTGAAAGACACGGCGACCTTGACCGATGCCAACGGCCAGACCCACATCGTGGTGAACGAAAAGGAGACCGGCTCCCAGACCCTTCATGTGGATCTGGTGGGGGTGGTGGATCAGCCTCACTTCGAGCTTGGCAATACTGGCTGGGAGGCCGAGGGGACAGGCTATGCCATCACTGTGGGCGAGGATGGGCGGGCACCGCTCAACTTTACCCTCACCTCGGGCGAGTGGGTCGATACCCCGCATGACACTTCCGAGAGCCTCAACGTGGTGCTGCAAGGGCTGCCGGAAGGTGCTCGGGTCTTTGATGCCAATGGCAAAGAGCTGACTCTTACCTTTGCCGGACTTGACGCCCATGGCAAGCCGACCTATCAGGTCGATGTCTCCGATTTTGGCAACCTGCTTATTCAGCCGCCCCATAACAGCACGGCGGATTTGAACCTGATCGCCAAGGTGGTGGTGACCGAGAACGATGGCGACCACAAGAGCTTCGATGTGCCGCTGCATATCAAGGTGGAACCGGAGATTGACGCCACCGACTACAGCAAGACCAGTCATGGCCTGGAAGATCAGTTCACCGTGCTGGACTGGCATCCGACCCTTACTGACGGCGCCGAGAAAGTCACGGCGCTGAGTCTCTCCGGGGTGGAGGATGGCTACCAAATCTGGCTGCGAGTCGGCAGTGTCGAGAGCCAGCTGACCGTGGTCAGTGGCAAGGTCACCCTGACTGCCGCCCAGCTCGACAGCCTGCTCAACGGGGGGCAACTGCTGGTGAAGGCGCCGGAGGATAGCGATCGGGATACCAATATCCAGAGCCATGTCACCGTGACCCAGCATGATGTGGATTCGGGCGCGGTGGCCGAGAAGGTGATCGATGGCAATCTGCATGTCGATATCCAGGCCGTGGTGGAGCCCGATGGCGTGCTGACCCAGAGCGGTGGAGCTCTCGTGGGGCAGAGCGGTGCTGATATAGACCTGACTGGACGCTTCGTCTTTACCGACCTCGATCCCTCGAGCGTGGAGGAGATCGACTATCTGGTGATCAACCTGCCGGTGTTGAACGGTGGTGCAGGGGATCAGTTCGTGGTGGTAGGCGGTATCAACAACGGTAACGGCAGCTGGATCGTGCCGGCGGGCAATCTCGGCAGCTTCAAGCTGCATGCGCCGGACGGGTTTGTCGGCAAGGTCGAACCGATCCGCATCGATGCCATGGTGATCGACCGGGGCGATGATGGCGATGCCAGTGCCCATGTCAAAGTGAGCCTGGAAACCAGTGCCGAATTTGAAAACAAGCCAGTGACGCCCAAGACACCGGCAGCGACCGTCGATATCGACGACAACGCCGTGCTGGTGGGCAAGGAGGATATCCGGGTTGATTTTGGTCAGCAGCTCAAAGGCGTGATCCATATCGGCGCCGCCGACCAGGCGAGCGACGAGGTGACCATTGTCCTCAAGGGGTTGCCGGCGGGCGTGACCATCAGCGGGGCCGAGTACAACATCTCGACCGGTGAGTACGTCATCAAGGTGCCGCCGTCACTGGCGGGCCTGGAGGGGTTGACCCTTGGCTTGCCACAGGACTTTGCCGGTTCGCTCAATATCGAGGTGAAGGTGGTGAATACCGATACCGCCAGTGGCGATATCAAGGTTGACAGCAGCACGGTTAGGGTCGATGTGGCCCCCGTAGTCGATGTGAATGGGGGTCGTGGCGAGCATCCGGAACTGACACTGACCGTGCAGGACACCAACCAGGATGGACAGCCGGACAATCTGGAAGATAGCAAGATCCACCTCGATCTCTCGGTGAAACTGGCCGATATCAGCCCCTCCATCGCGGGTGGCGGCCTCGAAACCGTGGAGCGGGTCACCATCACGGTGGATGCCAAATATGGTTACTTCCTCGATGGCAGCGGCAAGCCGGTCAACATTCTGGTTGTGAGTGATATGGCGGCACTTAAGGATTTGGTGTTTGTGCCCAAAGAGCATTTCAGCGGTCAGGTACCGCTCGACATCAAGGTCGATATCGTCGATACCGCGCTGGTCGGCGGCCAACAGGTGACTGACAGCGGCAGCTGGAGCGGCCAGGTAGGCTTTGAGGTGAGACCAGTCAACGATCCGGCCCAGCTTTCGGTGCACAGCGTCACGGGGAGCGAGGATGACACGGTCAACCTTGCCGGATTTGGCGCAACCCTAATCGATAACGATGGCTCGGAGCAGATCGTCGCGCTGCAGATCAAGGGGGTACCGGATGGCTTCACCCTGTCGGCTCCGGCGGTCAACAATGGTGGCGGCGTCTGGCAGGTACCCGTGGGGACCGATTTCTCCAAGCTGACCCTGATCCCGCCAGCTGATTTCAGCGGCACCGTGGAGCTGTCACTCAGCGCCTTTACCCTGGACAAGGGGCTCACCATCCCGCTCGAAACCAGTGGCAGCTTTACCGTCACCGTCAATCCGGTGGGGGATGCCCTTATCGCCGACATTCAGGGTCAGGCGAGCGGTACCGAAGGGGATGTGATCACGCTGGATCTGGGGCTGGAGACCCGGGATAACCAACCAACCGGCGGCAATGCGGGTAATGTGCATGAGAATAAACCGGAGCAGGTGCGGGTCACCATCGAAGGGGTGCCTGACGGTGCCCAGATCCGCTTGCCAAATGGCGTAGCGGGGACGGTTGTTGATCTGGGTGGCGGTCGCTGGCAGGTCACCACCGAGGGCGGCAAGCTGGGTGCAGTCGAGCTGGTGACCAATGATGCCAACGGTGCACTGGATCTCAAGATCACCGCCCAGAGCCTCGACAACGGCGCCCTTGGCCCCGAGGTCAATGGCACCATCCATGTGGATGTAAGCCCGGTCAACGATGCGCCAATCAACGTATTGCCAACGACCCCTCAGGTCGCGCAGGAAGATCAGCCTTTTGTCATCCACGGTTTGCAGGTGAAAGATGTGGATGCGGGCCACAGCCCCATCAAGATCACCCTGTCGGTGGAGCATGGCACCCTGACGCTACCTGCTGGCAGCGGCGTGACGGTGGTCGGCAACGGCACCGGTTCGCTGGTGCTGACCGGCACGCTGGCCGATCTCAATGCCTTGCTCTCTGGCGGGGTCACCTATCAGGGCAACAGTGATTTCTACGGCAATGACGCCCTGACCATGGTCACCAACGATCAGGGAAACACGGGTAGTGGCGGGGCACTCAGCGATACCGATGTGCTGCCCATCGAGGTGCAGCCGGTCAACGATGCCCCGGTCAATCAGCTGCCTGGCAGCATGACGGTGAAGGAAGATGGCTCCCTGTCGCTCTCCGGTGTCAGCGTGAAGGATGTGGATGCAGGCAGTGCGCCTGTCTCCATGGTGCTGCGGGTCGAGCATGGTGTGCTGACCTTGCTGGGTGCAACCGGTGCCGTGATGGTGCAGGGGGCGGGTACCAGCGAGATCACTCTGGTGGGGTCGCTGGCTGATCTCAACCAGTTGCTGGCAAGCAACCTGCACTATGAACCGGTCAAAGATTTCTGGGGAGAGGATACCCTTACCGTCACTACCTCCGATCAGGGCAACACTGGTGCGGGTGGCCCGCTGAGCGACACCGATCAGGTGACCATCACTGTCACTCCCGAGCCGGATATGCCGTGTCTGACGGTGGATCAGCATGCGTTCCATGCCTTGCAGGGGGCCGTTATCCCCCTTGGCATCAACGCCAGCGTGGTCAATCCGGCCACCGGCGAGCTCTCCATCCGCATCAGCGGCCTGAATGGGGCGCAGGTGCAGGACGAGCATGGTCAGATCGTTGGTCATGCCGATGGCAATGGCGACTGGCTGATCCCGGCCGATCACTCGGTTCCGCTCTACTTCAGCGGTTTTGGCGACGGTGACCATGTGTTGGGGATCAGTGCCGAGTCGAGTGTCGGCGGCTCAACCGTCAGCACGCCCCTTGAGACCATCACGGTGCACGGCCAGAGTGGTCATGAGCTGGTCGGTTCCGATCGGGGGGATTGGCTGTTTGGCTCCTCTGGCGATGACCGTCTATTGGGGGGGCATGGCAACGACATTCTCACCGGCGGGGCTGGCAGCGATCTCTTCGTTTGGCAGCACGGGGACGAGGGGAGTCAGGGACAGCCCGCCATCGATACCATCACCGACTTCCATCCGGAGCAAGGGGACAAGATCGATCTGGCTGATATGCTGCAAGGGGTCACTGGCAATGGTGTCGATGATCTGCTCAAGCATCTCTCAGCCTCGGTGACCACGGGGAGCAATGGCCTGAGCGATGTGAATCTCTCGGTTTCCCCCGCGGGTGATGGCCAGATAACTCAGCAGATCACCCTGAAGGATGTGGACCTGACCAGCTGGAATCTCACCAGTACCTCGTCCCACGATATCCTGCAGAGCATGCTGGAAGATCAACATAGCCTGATCATCCAGCACCCCTGATAGCGAGCGTGAAGCGTAAAAAGAAGAGCCGGCAATTGCCGGCTCTTTGTTTATCTCTGCGTGGATTGTTTTTATGCGGCCGCAAGGGCCGAGGGGATTCAGGCCAGCGCCTGGGCCAGCAGGTGGATCGGATGTTCACAGCGGAAGCTGGTGCTCATCTCGATCTGCCATTTGCAGGTCTCGCAGTCGGTGATCACCAGATCGGGGGAGAGGCGGTTGATTTGATCAAATAGCCCCTCGCCGATGGTCTGGCTGGTCTGGTAGTTCTCCGACTTGAAGCCGTAGGTGCCGGCGATGCCGCAGCACTGGGACTCCAGTACCGTCACCTTGACCCCGGGAATGGCGCGCAGCAATTCGAGGGTGTAGATGACGCCCCCCATCTTCTCCATGTGGCAGGGGGTGTGGTAGGCGATGTGCAGATTGAGCGGCTTCATCGCCGGTTTGTTGCCCTTGTAGAACTCGTTCCACAGGAAGCGGGTCACTAGTGAGATGCGATCTCGCACCTTGTGGTTGTCCTGCTCCAACAGGTGGGGATATTCATCGCGCAGGGTAAAGCCGCAGGTGGAGGAGGTGGCCAGCAGCGGCATCTCGTTCCCCAGCAGGGAGTTCTCCATCTGCTTGATATTGAAGGCCGCCTGCTGCTTGGCCTTGTCCATAAAGCCGTTGGCAATCAGTGGCACGCCGCAGCACTTCTCCCGTTCAAGCAGCTGCACGCCGATGTTCATTGCGTTGAGCACCTGTACCAGCTCCTTGCCAAGCTGCGGGTGGTTGTAGTTGACGTAGCAGCCGTGGAAGTAGGCGATCTGGCGCTTATAACTGGCCTGGGTCGCCTTCTGCTTTTTGTACCAGCCGCGGAAGGTGCCCTGGGAGTATTTGGGCAGGTCGCGGTGGGAGGAGACCCCCAGCGCCTTGTCCAGCACCAGCTTCATCGGCTTGAGACCGGTGGTGAAGTTGACCACCGGAGCCATCAGGGTAGACATGCTGCCCATCAGATCGGTGTGGGAGAGCACGAACTCGCGGATCCCCGGTTTGAAGCCGCTGTATTGGTGCTTGGCCTTGGCGATGATATCGCCGATGCGCACCCCGCTCGGGCAGGCAACTTCGCAGCGCTTGCAGTTGGTGCAGTGCTTGAGGGCGCTATCGAACAGCTCGGGGCTCTTGATCCGCAGCCGCTCGCCATCCGGGCCCGCCTGTTTCGGGCCGGGGTAGGCGGGGTTGGCCTTGGCCACCGGACAGTAGGCGGTACAGACGGTGCATTTGATGCACTGATCGAAAGTTTGGTTGGCGTGATCCAGTAGCATGTCAGTTCTCCTCCCGGCGATGATGAAGACACGGGATATGGGACGTAGTAATCATTGGGCCGCGCCCAGAATATGGCCGGCAGCCTGCCAGCCGGTGGCAACGGCAACGCCGGAGCCGGAACCTTCACGAATTGGGTCGTAATGGGCCAAGACACTGCCCGTGCCATAGAGGTTGGTGAGCGGCTTGCCGCCACGCAGCACTCTGAGCTTGTCGTCGGTCTTGACCCCGAAGCCCATAAAGGGGTGGTGATCGAACAGGCGGCGACCGGCCCAGGCGTCACGCTCCTCCAGACTCAACACATCGGCATCGAAGATGGGTTCGCGAATGCCACGCAGACGGGACTCCAGCCCGCGGCTGAAGAAGCTGCCGGAGGCAAGCACGAAGTTGTCTGCCTCAAACAGCTGATCATCGCCATTCTGGGTATGTACGCCGACCACCCGGTCACCTTCGTAGCGGGCGCCCAGCACCCGCTCGCTGGTGAGGAAGGTGCCGCCAAGGGCCATAAAGCGGCGCTTGAGCGCCTCCTGCATCCGCATTCCGATCAGAGACGGCGGCATGGTGGCCACCTCCTTGATGGTGCAGCCGGTGCGCTGCTCCAGCTCCGCCAGACGCGCGCCAACCAGTCCCAGAGACAGGCAGGCGGGCAGCACGATATGGCGGCAGCCGGGTACACCGCTCTCCTGCACCATGCGGCTGATCTCGCGGGCCAGGTCCGCTACCAGATGGTGTTTGTCACACAGGCGCGCGATATCGGCTGAGCGAAACTCGTGGGGATTGCGGCTGAATTCCGCCAGCTGGGGCAGGCGGATTTCGCCGGTCAGAATGCGGCAGTGGGCAAAGCGCGGATGGGTCGCCAGATTGGCGGCCGCCAGTGCCGGATGAAAGTCGCGAAAGCCCTCAAGGGTGGCCAGCAACAGCACGTCCGGGATCGGCGCATCGGTGACACAGGCGCAGGTATCGGGGGAGAGCCAGGTGCGCTTGAGGGTACCGATGGGGGTCAGGCGCTGGTGGTTGGTCTCGTGGCGAACCAGCGGCAATCCCTGTTCGGCGCAGTGGCGCTGCAGATCGGCCAGACTCGCTTCGATATTTTGCATTCCTACTTTGCTGTAGGGGTGATCCGGATGGGCAGCCATAAAGGCGGGCAAGGCGGCGCGGGGATCTCCCTCGCTTTCGAGCAGATCGACCGAGCCGGAGGAGAAGTGCAGGGCACTCTGGCCGGAGGCCATCAGCAGGGTCTTCTGGCCTGCCTCCACCAGCCGCAGGGCAGCCGAGAGTCCCGCCATGCCACCGCCGATAACGATATTGTCAAACTTCATGACGGCTCTCCTTGTGAGTGGTCTCGCTGGTTGAGCCGCGTGGGGTATCGGCAACCAGTTGCGGCGCCGTCCATTCCCCCAGGCCAAACAGCCCTTCGTAGATCCAGTAGGTGAACTCGGCCTCGCGCAGGGCATCGCCCCACAGAACGGGGCGGGTTCCCTTGTAACGCTCCTCCAGGAACTGGCGCAGCATGACGCAGGCCTGACGGCCATCGGCCTTGCCGTACTCCTGCATCAGACCGGCGGCGCGGTAGGCGCAGAGCTCGCCCTGACAGGGCCCCATCCCCAGACGGGTGCGGCGGCGCAGATCGATGAGGTTGTCCACATCCAGCTCGCGCAAGGCGTATTCGATTTCGCCCGCGGTGACCATTTCGCACTCGCAGATCAGGGCGTTGGCCTTGGGATTGTCACGGAAGAAGGCGATGACCCGCTCGCCGTGGCGGTACTGGGCGGAGCCTTCGACCGGCACCGAGAGACCGGGGGCGGAGACCTTTTCCGGATCCCGCGAGCCGGGCAGGCTCAGTTCGGCGGTCTGGCAGGGCTTGCTGTTGCCGAGTTTCTTGGCCAGCAGGTCGGTGGCCCATTCCGCCATCAGGCGGTAGGTCATCAGCTTGCCGCCGGTGATAGTGTTGAAGCCCTTGAGGCCATCGCGCTCGGCGTGATCCAGCAGCACGATACCGCGGCTGATGTTGCGGCCGGTGTCGTCACCGTCCACCGCCACCAGCGGGCGTACCCCGGCGTAGGCGCGCAGCAGACGGGTGCGGGCCATGATGGGGGCGAGCTTGATCCCTTCGCGCAGCAGCACTTCGACCTCTTCGGGCTCGACGGTGAGCTGGTCAATCTTGTTGTAATCGATGCGACTCGAGGTGGTGCCGATGAGGGAGATTGTATCGCCTGGCACCAGAATGTCCGCATCCGCCGGTTTGCGGGCGCGGTTGAGCACCAGCTGGTTGATGCGGTAATCCATGATGAGCAGGGAGCCCTTGGCCGGGAACATGCGGATGCCGAGATCGGCATATTCGCAAATTTGCTGGCCCCAGATGCCGGCGGCGTTGATCACCTCCTGACACTCCACCTCGAACGCTTCGCCGGTTCGGGTGTTGATGGCCTTGACCCCGTGCACCCGATCTTGCGTGCGCAACAGCCCCAGCACCTTGCAGTGGGTGAAAATGCGGGCGCCATGTTCTTTGGCGTCCAGCACGTTGGCTGCGGCGAGGCGGAACGGATCGACCGTGCCATCCGGCACATGGATGGCGCCGATCATCGCCGGGTTGGCGTTGGGCTCCATGCGCAGGGCTTCACCGGGATCGAGCTGGCGGGTTTCGATACCGGCCAGGGCGCAGGCATCCATAAAGGTAGTTTGGAAATTGATGTCATCTTCCGGCAGGGTGAGGAAGAGGCCGCCCGTGTCCTCGACACAGTGGCTGGCGATCCGCTTGAGGATGCGGTTTTCCTGGATGCATTCGCGGGCGGACTCCTGATCTGTTACCGCGTAGCGGGCACCGGAGTGAAGCAGGCCGTGGTTGCGGCCGGTGGTGCCGGCGGCGATATCATCGCGCTCGAGCAGGATGCAGTCGATGCCGCGCAGTGCGCAATCGCGCATGATGCCGGCCCCTGTGGCACCGCCGCCTATGATGACGACTTGTGTAGTTATTCTTTTCATTGTTGCCCGTCTCATCTCTTCCAGATGAGGCCAGTGTGGCCTACTTCTGAGTGGAAATGTTTGATATGGGCCAAATTTGCGCTCGCAAACGCTCATTTGCTCGCGCGTTAATGAGCATTATGTGACATTTGTCACGCTTGTTATCGCAGCGGTTAATGGACTGGTGGCGAATAACAGGCACAAAAAAGGGGCATTGGATGCCCCTTGTCACTGTTTGACGAGTCTGGTGGGTGTGTTATTGGTCAGCCGCAGCACTTCTTGTGCTTTTTGCCGCTGCCACAGGGGCAGGGATCGTTGCGGCCGGTTTTGAGGGGCGCCGGATCCTGCTCTCCATCGGTGTAGACCCAGCGGCCCTGATAACGCACGAAGCGGGAACGCTCATGGAGGCAGTGACGCTCATCCCCCTCCAGAAACCAGGCTTTGAACTCCACCATCCCGGTTTCATCCTCCGGGCCGCCCTGGCTGGCGATGATCTCGAGACCATCCCAGCGGGTGTCGATGCGTGAAAGCTCTTCGGCGGTGAGACCGCCAAGGTGAGCCGGATGCCAGCTATGGACCAGATACTCCCCCAGACCGAGCACAAAAGCGCTGTAGCGAGAGCGCATCAGCTGCTCCGGGGTGTCAGCCACTGCGCCACTGTGACGTGAGCCACAGCACAATTCGAGAGAAAGGGTTGAGCCGCAAGGACAAAGATTCATGATTTTCACGTTCTGGCCGATTTGTTTAAGGGAATTGTAACGAAAGCTGGGCTCGCCCTGCCAGCACCTATACTGATGAGTAAGCAAGGAATTCCAATAAAAACAGCTGCAAGGATGTGAAAGATGACGCTAAAGCAGAAAATCCTGTTACTGGGTGCAGTCCCCGTACTGTTGATGGCCCTGGTGGTCAATCTCAGTAACTACATGGTCTCCAAGCGCGATCTGGAGTCTGATCTGGTGGTGGCGAGGGAAAATGCCATCAAGGAGCGTAAAGCGCTGCTCAGCAGTTACATCATGATGGCCAAAACCGCCGTCGATGCCGTGTATTCCCTGCCAGATTCACCGGAAAATCGTCAAAAGGTCAAAGAGTTGCTCAGGCCGCTGCGTTACAGCAGTGATGGCTACTTCTTTGTCTATGACTTCGAGGGCAACACCATACTGCTGCCGGTGCGTACCGAGCTGGAGGGGAAAAACCGCTGGAACGACAAGGATGCCAAGGGCAAGTTGCTGATCCAGGAGATCCTCAAGTCGGCCCGTCAGGGGGATGGTTTTACCGAATACTGGACAGCCAAGCCCTCCATCGGTCGCGATGCCCCCAAGCTTGCCTTTACTCTGGTGCTGGACAAATACCAGTGGGCCATTGGTACCGGTTTTTATATCGATGATATCGACAACGAACTTGCGGCCTTGCGGGCAGAGCGCGAGAGCAACATGCATGCGTCGTTGCAGAGCAGTGTGCTGGTGATCCTGCTGATCCTGGGTATCACCCTGGCGGCGACCGTCATTGTGGGCAACCGGGTCACCAAGCCGCTGGCGGATGCGGTGCTGGCATTGAACGATATTGCCAACGGCGACGGGGATCTGACCCAGCGCCTCAAGGTGCAGAGTCAGGACGAGATTGGCCAGCTGGCCAGCGCCTTCAACCGCTTTGTCGAGCGGATCCAGTCGGTGGTGAGTCAGGTGGGCGAGACCAGTAATCACCTCTTCAGCGCGGTCGACAAGTTGCACCATCTGAGCGAGCACTATGACCATCAGATGCAGGGCCACAGCCGCGAGACCGATCAGGTGGTCACCGCGGTGACCGAGATGAGCTCCACTGCGCAGGAGGTGGCGGCCAGTGCCTCCAATGCCGCGACGGCAACCAGCGATGCGGCTCGTGAATCGGACGCCGCCCGAGGAGTGGTGAGCGGGGCTATCAACAGTATCAACCGGCTGGTGGGGGAGGTGCATACTGCCTCCGGCGTTATCGAACAATTGGCGCAAGAGACCGCCAAGATTGGCTCGGTGGTGGAGGTCATTCGCGGCATTGCCGAGCAGACCAACCTGCTGGCGCTGAACGCCGCCATTGAGGCGGCCCGCGCCGGTGAGCAGGGGCGGGGCTTTGCGGTGGTGGCGGACGAAGTGCGTTCGCTGGCCGGCCGTACCCAACAAAGCACCAAAGAGATCAACGAGATGCTGCAACGTCTGCAGGGCGGGGTGAAGCAGGCGGTGGAGGTGATGCAGGCGAGCGAGGATCGCAGCCAGGAGACGGTGCAGGAGGCGAGCCATATCGCCAGCTCCCTCGATAGCATGGTGATGGCGGTCAGTACCATCAACGACATGAACATCCAGATCGCCACCGCCGCCGAGGAGCAGCACGCGGTCTCCGAGGAGATCAACAAGAACCTGGTGGCCATTCAGCAGATTGTCAGCGAGCTGACCAGTGCGGCGGTGGAATCCAACAGCACCACCCGCGATCTGGCCAGTACCGGTGACAAATTGCGCAAACTGGTCTCGCAATTCCGTTATTGATCTTGCAATGGTCCGTGACGGCCACCACAAGATGCGGCCTGACCCCCGGTTCAGGCCGCACTTTATTTGGGGATTGACCAATAATGTGTGAAAATTGCCAGCCTCTTTTTTTCAGCCTTTGCCCCATACCCTATGAATGAGATCGTGAAAGGTAGTATCGATTTGATCCGGCAGCTCAACTACGGCCTGGTCTATGCCAGCCTGGAAGAGCACAAGGAGCTGTCGCGCACCGATCTCTCCCGCCTGACCGGCCTTTCGCCTGCCAGTATCACCAAGATCACCAGGGAACTGCTCGATGGGGGTCTGGTGGTCACCTGTGGTGAAAGTTCAGTGGGGCGCGGCCGTCGTCAGACCTTGCTGCGCATCAACGAGCGCCGCTTCCAGTTTCTCTCCATGCGTCTTGGCCGTGGCTACGTGGATATGGCGCTGTTTGACTTTTCCGGCCGTTCGCTGGCCCGCCAGCGCCACCTCTTTACCGAGGAGGAGCGCGCCGATCTGCTGGGCAGTCTGGTACACGCCATCAAGGTGTTTTTGCCGAGAAAGTCTCTCAGTCTGGCCTGTATCGCCCTCTGTCTGCCGGGTCAGGTAGAGCGCCACTCCGGCATGGTCAAGCACTTCCCCTTCTACGATCTGCGCAACTGGCCCCTTGGCCCAACTCTGCAACAGGCGTTCTCGGTACCTGTGCTGGTGAGCGGTGACGTGCGCACCTGGATCCAGGCCGAGCGGGAGTGGGGGGCCGCCAAGAATTGTGCCGATGCGGTGTTGGTGTTTGTCCACAACGACATCGGGGTCGGCATGGTGGTCAATGGCCAGCTCATCGAGAGTGAAAATGCGCTGCTCGGAGATCTCAGCCACCTGCAGCTCGAGCCCTATGGCCAGCGCTGCTACTGCGGCGGCTTTGGCTGTGCCTGCACCCTGGTGACCAATCAGGCGCTGGAGGCGCAATACCGGGATCTGCGCGAGCGGATGCAGGAGCACGACTTGCCCGAGAGCGTCACCATCCGCGAGCTCTGCGAGCTGGCGCTTGCAGGCAACAGCCTTTGTCAGGATATTCTCCATCAGGCGGCGGGTCGCCTCTCCAAGGTGCTCTCCAATCTCATCTGCCTGCTCAATCCGGGCAAGCTGCTGCTCGGGGGGGAGATCACCCGTGCCGATCGGCTGCTGTTTCCCATGCTGCACCAGTCGCTGGCCAGCCAGTTGCCCGCCGAATATCTGGTGCGGCTGCAGATTGAATCGACCCACTTCTACGAAGATCCCACCAAGCCCACTTCGGTGCAGGTGCACAAGGCACTGCGCGATGGCAGCCTGTTGCTGGAGCTGCTGCGCAGCTGTCAGGAGTCGTAAGACAAGAGAGGTTGGCACTGTGTTGGGCGAAAGGGGCAGGGATTGCTGTTCCGCCAGCGCGTAACTCGGTACAATCTTGCGCTTTTCCGGCAGCCCCCCTGTTATCGCGCCCTATGGCGCCGTGACATGTTGGCACCGCTGCCGTTCCTGTTTTGACTCCAGTTGTGAACCTAGATGAAGCCTGTTCCTGATCACGCCGTCAACCGCCTGCGGGCCTGGCGCAAGAGTATCTCTACCCGACCGTTTCTTGCCCGTGGCGGCACCCTGGCTCGCTGTCCGGCCTGTCAGCTGCGCGAGGATTGGTGTGCCTGCGAGTGGCGCCCCGAGCTCAAAGCGGAGGCCGGTTTCTGCCTGCTGATGTATGATAGCGAGCCGATGAAGCCCTCCAACACCGGTCGCCTGATCGCCGATGTGTTGCCGGATACCACCTGGGCGTTTCTCTGGTCACGTACCCAGCCCCATCCCGAGTTGCTGGCCCTGCTGGCCGATCCCGTCTGGCAGCCCTATGTGGTCTTTCCCGCTTGCGAGAAGGAGCCTGCCCGCCTGACCGGCGAGGTGACGCTGGCACCGGGTAAAAAACCGCTCTTTATCCTGCTCGACGGCACCTGGCCGGAGGCGCGCAAGATGTTCAACAAGAGCCCCTATCTCGACGGTTTTCCGGTGCTCGCCATCAAACCCGATACGCTCTCCACCTATGGTATGCGGGTGGCCAACTGCGAGGAGCACCTTTGCACCGCCGAAGTGGCGGCCTGTGTGTTGGAAGTTGCGGGAGAGCTCAAGGCGGGGCAGGCACTGCAGCACTGGTTCAATCTGTTCAGCAGCCGCTATATGGCCGGGCGGGTCAGCCGTTTCCCCGGTGCCGATGAGGAGCATCTCTGTGAGGCACTGGCGGCCATCAAGGAAGCGAACGTCGCTTCACCGGCTTGCTAACTGACCCTCTGAGGGGGCAGGGGCCTGACAGCTCAAATCAATGAAAATCAGGAATCAATTGTCTGCCACTGTTTCGTTAGATTCATGGTCAGGGGCCCGCTAGGATAGCGGGCAGCCTGTGCAGCCCCCCGCACAACGTCGTTTTGGTTATATCCGGTCGCCCGGCCCCTTCGGGCAACCCACTCTCGTGAGGTCTATGGATGGAATTGGAACTGGTTACCCTGTTTGCCCTGTTCGGTGTAGCGCTTGTCGCCGGCTTTATCGATGCCATCGCTGGTGGCGGCGGTCTGTTGACGGTACCGGCTCTGCTGGCCACCGGCATGCCGCCCGCGCTGGTGCTCGGCACCAACAAGCTGCAGAGCAGTTTTGGCTCCTTCTCTGCCACCTGGTTCTATGCTCGCAAGGGGCTGCTGGAGTGGGCCATGATCTGGCCTGCGGTGATCTGCACCTTTATCGGCGCGGCCATTGGCACGCTGGCAGTGCAGACCATAGACGCCGCCATTCTCGAGCGCCTGCTCCCTTTCCTGCTGATGGCTTTTGCCTGCTACTTCTACTTCTCGCCGCGGGTAAGCGATGCCGAAAGCTCCCGCCGTCTGACTCCCATGCTGTTTGCGCTGCTGGTGGGGGGCGGTGTCGGCTTTTATGACGGCTTCTTCGGGCCGGGCACAGGTTCGTTTTTTGCCATCGGTTTCGTGGCGCTGGCGGGCTTTGGCATGGCGCGCGCCACCGCCCATACCAAGCTGCTCAACTTCACCTCGAATATCGCCTCCCTGCTGTTCTTTGCGCTCGGTGGCAAGGTGGTGTGGAGTGTCGGTTTTTGCATGGCGCTGGGGCAGTTTATCGGCGCCCGCTTCGGCTCCAAGATGGTGCTGAAAAAAGGGGTGAAGCTGATCAAGCCGCTGCTGGTGACCGTCTCCCTGCTGATGTCCGCCAAGCTGGTGTGGAGCCAGTATCCCGAGCTGTTTGCCTGGATCTGATGTGCGCCTTGCTTGCCGCATCGCAATTGTTAACGGGGCCCTCGGGCCCCGTTGTCATATCTGGTGTTTTACAGCGCTAGCGCGGTGTGTCGCTGCAGTGGCGAAAGTGTTGGTGCAGGGCGCTCACCAGCCTGGCGATCCGCTCTCGTTTTAGGCTGTTTGGCCGGTAGACCAGATGCAGGGGGCGGCCCAGCCCGGGCATTGGACGCGCAATATCCCCCTGTTCTCCCACCTGCCCCAGCAGGCCAGCGGGGAGCAGTACCGGGCCAATGCCCGCCTTGGCGAGTTCGATGAGCGCCAGATAGGAGTCGAGCTCCATGGCGGGCTCCAGCCCCAAATCAGCCAGCGGTTCGCGCAGGTAGCGGTTGGAGGGGTTCTCCAGATCCATGGTAAGGATCTTGCGCCTGCTTTCTGCGCTGGCTGGTGGCAGGCTCTGCTGCGTTTCGCCCACCAGATAAAAGGGCTCCTCAAGCAGCAGATCGGCGCCAAGGCCATGGCCGGGCGGGAGCCGACCGGCGCAGATGCCGAGCAGGGCATCGCCGCTGCGCACCCGCGCCAGAATGACCGGCGTGTGGTGGGTGGAGAGGGCAAGGTGGGGATCGTGCTCCAGATAGTCGCGCATAAAGTGGGCGAGATAACCGGCCAGCAGGGTTTCGGAGCAGGCGATGGGGAGGGGACTCTGATCCGCCAGATCCTGGCTATCGGCCAGCACTCCTTTCATCTCTGCCAGACTCGGGGCCACTCGCTCAAGTAGCTCCTTTGCCTGCGGGGTGAGGCGGATCTGGCGCCCCTCCGGCTCAATCAACTTCTTGCCAAGGCGCTGCTCCAGCTGGGCAATCCGCTTGCTCACCGCCGACTGGCTGATATAGAGGCGACTGGCCACCTTGGCCATGGTTCCTTCACTTGCCAGCAGGCTCAGCGTCTCCAGCCCTTCCAGTAACATCTCGCCCCCCTTGTTTATCGCCATCAGGATCGTCACAGATTGATCAGCGCTACCTTAGGTGCTGACTGGCTCAGGAGCAAGGGTCGTTTGCTGTCTTGGCCGGTCGAATGCGCCACTCGCTCAAGGGCGGCGCGAAGATCACCAGATTGCCGATCAGGCTGATCACCACTCCGGCCACCGAGACCGGCTGCCAGACAAAACCTTCGTAAAAGGTGGAGAGGGTAAGCGCCACCAGCGGAAAGAGCACGGTGGCGTAGGAGGCCTTGCTGGCACCGATGCGCCCCACCAGCGTCAGATAGGCGGTAAAGGCGATCACCGAGCCAAACAGGGCGAGGTAGACCATGGCCGCCAGATAGTGGCCATCGGTTGGCACCACCAGTTGCTGCCCGAGCAATGTGACCCAGCCCAGCAACAGCACTGCGCCGTAAACCATGCCCCAGGGCACCAGTTGCAGTACGTGGTAGCCGTGGCGCTGGCCCCGTGCCGAGACCAGATTGCCCAACGAAAAGCAGAGGGTGCCACCGCAGGCGAGCAGCAGCCCCTCCCAGCCGTTTGCACCCAGTTGCGCATCCGCCAGCACCGGCCAGAACAGTAACAGGGTGCCAAAGAGTCCCAGCAAGGAGCCTTGCAACCAGCGCAGGGTGGGGCGCTTGCGCTCGAACAGCCAGAGGTTGAGGCCGTTGAAGATGCTGGCACTGGCAAAGATCACCGCCGACATGCCGCTCGGGATATAGCGGGTGGCGTGGTAGAAGCAGAGAAAGTTGGTGGAAAAGAGCAGGGCACCGAGCAGTGCGGCGTAACGCTGGCCGTGCCAGGGGAGGCGTGGAAAGCGGCCGCTGGCGGTGAGCAGGGCAAACAGTGCCACCGCTGCCAGGGCGAAGCGATAGAGCACCGAGACCTCGATGGGAATGGGGCCAAGTTGCCAGGCGATGGCAATCCAGGTGCTGCCCCAGATAAGCACGGTAGCAAGATAGAGCATCAGGTTCATCACAGTTCCGGTGAGTCAGGGAGAGATGATCTACTATGGGGCGAGCCCTGATGGCTGGATTGCACCATCTTGCGGTTTTTCATCGCCCTGCGCTGTCATCTGCGGGCGCGGTCGGTAAGATGGATGGCAGCGGCATAACCCGTACACATAACCGGAACAGGTGGCAGGGGCGAATGAAAACAGCAGGGGTATTTGATGCACTGGTCAGCACCGGCGCCCGGCTGGAGGACGCCTGCTGGCTCGAACCCGGGCTCGGGGTGGCCAGTTGGCGCAACTGCTATGACCAGACCCGTTATCACAAGCCGGGCCACCACACCCTGAGCGTCTATCTGCAGGGGGGCGAGCAGACCGAGCGACTCGATGGGCCGGGTGGCCACGGCGGCACCGGCAAGGTGTGCATCATGCCGGATCACCACAGATCCGAGTGGCTGGTGCGCGAAGAGTTTCGCTTCTTTCATCTCTACTTCACCCCGGCTCACCTCACCCGTATCGCCGAGGAGGTGTGTGACAAGGAGGGGCGCCACCTGCAACTGGTGGACAAGACCTTTATCGACGATCCGCAGGCGGCCGAGCTGGTGCAGCGCCAGCTGATGCAACTGCAGTGGCAGCACGGGGTCGATCGGCTGGCGCTTTCACACGGCGCCTGGATGTTGATCCTCCACGCCTACCGCCACCACACCGAGGAGGCTCCCGGTTTGCCGCCTCTGCGCGGCGGGCTGGCGCCCGTGGTGATCAAACGGGTGCAGGAGTATCTGCAGGCCCATCTGGCCGATTCGGTCACGCTGACAGAGCTGGCCCAGCAGGCGGGGCTGAGCGAGTATCACTTTGCCCGCATGTTCGGTCAGAGTCTCGGCTGCCCGCCCCACCGCTATCTGCTTGGGCTGCGGCTCAAACGGGCCAAGCAGCTGTTGGCTGGCCCTGAGCCGCTGGCCAGCATCGCCAGTCAGTGTGGCTTCTCTTCCCAGGCCCATTTCGGCAATCGTTTTCGTGAGGCGTTTGGTTTGACGCCGGGGCAGTGGCGGGCGCAATTGTCATCTTCTCGTCACAGATAACCCTGAGACTTTGGGCAAAAGAGGTGTACTCTCTACCACTTATCCATTGAAAGGAATGCCCATTGAATTATCGCAAACGTCAAATCCGTACCCGTCATCTCTGGTTCAGCCACTGGAATGCCCCGCAAGATCGCACCGCTGTTGTTACCCCTCCCGAACCTGCAGTGCCTCACAGTTCACGTTGAAAAAGCCCCGCCTGCGATAGGATTTTTCCGGTAACTTTGCCACTATTGCCCCATCACAATGATGTGGACATGGCTGGATGTTTCTGGAACGTATTGAAGTCAAAGGTTTTCGCGGTATAAATCGCCTGTCGCTCGGGCTGGATCAGACAACGGTGCTGATTGGTGAAAATACCTGGGGCAAATCAAGCCTGCTGCGCGCCCTCTGGTGTTTGCTGGGGCAGGATGCCGAGCCCTATCAGTTCACCGCCGAGGATTTTCACCAACCGGAAGATCCCGAATTGGCCCCGGCGCGCCACCTGCAACTGGTGCTCACCTTCAGTGAGCACAGACCCCAGATGTGTCAGCACTCCCGTCGGCTGGCCCGTCTTTGCCCCTCCTGGGTGCTGCACAAGGACAAATTCCACCGCATTCACTATCGCGCCAGCGCCGAGCTGCAGGCGGATGGCTCTGTGCTCACCATTCACGACTTTCTCGACGGGGTAGGCAAGAGCTTGCCCATCGCCAATACCCACGAGCTTGTCTGCCTGCTCATCACCATGAACCCGGTGTTCCGGCTTCGGGACGCTCGTACCGCTCGCAACGGGGTGGAGACATTGCAGTGGGGAGATCTCTCCGAGCATCGCCTGAGCGAGCTGGCGGACAAGCTGATCGACGAACCCCAGCGGATCGGCGAGCCGGAGCTCAAAGAGGCGTTGCAGGCGGTGCGCCAGCTGATGGATCACTACTTCAACGCCCTGGCCCCCATCAAGAACAAGCCGCGCAGTCAGCGCGACATCATCAATCGCCCCATGACATTGCGCAATCCTGGCAACCTGCATACCCTGCTGCGCCGCGCCGATAACCGCGCGCTGCAGCTGGCGATGGCGGGGATGGCGGCTACCCTGCTGCAAGCGCGGGGCAACCGGGAGCTGGAGGAGGGGGCCCGTCCCATCATGATCCTGGAGGATCCGGAGAGCCGGCTGCACCCGACCATGCTGGCGCTGGCGTGGGGGCTGCTGGAACAACTGCCGGGCCAGAAGCTGCTCACCACCAACTCGGGAGATCTGCTCTCTTCCCTGCCGCTCAATCAGGTGCGGCGGCTGGTGCGCCGTCAGCAGGATATCCTCTGTCACCAGCTGGGGGGGGAGCGCTACAGCAGTGACGATCTGCGCAAGATCGCCTTTCACGTGCGGATCAACCGCCCCATGTCGCTGTTTGCCCGTTGCTGGCTGCTGGTGGAGGGGGAGACCGAGATCTGGCTGCTCTCCGAGTTGGCGCAGATCTGCGGTTACAGTCTGCGGGCCGAAGGGGTGCGGATCATCGAGTTTGCCCAGTGCGGCCAGTCGCCGCTGATCAAGGTGGCGCGGGACTTTGGCATCGAGTGGCACCTGCTGACCGATGGCGACGAGGCGGGGCTAAAGTATGCCACCTCGGCCCGTGGCCAGCTCAAGGGCGAGCGGGAGCGGGACCGACTGACCCAGCTCCCTGCCGCCGACATCGAGCACTACCTCTATCACAACGGTTTTGAAGCTGTGTTTCGTCGCGAGGCCGGGGTGGGCGGGCGCGCCATGTGGAGCGCCAGTCACATCATCAACAAGGCTATCCATCACCGTAGCAAGCCGGGAATGGCGCTGGCGGTGGTGGAAGAGGCGGAGCGGCTCGGCGCCGAACATATTCCGCCGGTGATCCGCCAGATGTTTGCCCGGGTGGTGGCGCTGGCCCGCGGTCAGGGCTAACGCCAGCGCCGTATTCCGTCCCTATGGACATGGCTGCCAGCAGGGCGCCCCTCAAGGTGGGCCCTGCTGGCGGCAAATTGCCCCTGATTGTTTGCCCACGATTGTTTGTCGCGATTGGGGATAGCCGCCGGTTTGGGTATACTCGCCCCTCTCTGGCGCCCCGGTGGCGCACCTCGAATCTTTACTGCTGGAGGCATCGTGTTCGTCCAACTCCCTTTTTGGCTCTTTCCCCTCACCGGATTGATGGCGCTTGGCGCCCTGATCGCCCTCGGTATCGTGCTGTGGCGCGGTGATATCTGCCCTGGCCAACGCTCGCGCATCAGTCAGCAGCTCTTCTCCATCTGGGTCATTACCGCCCTCTCCCTGATGCTGGCGGTCGAGGCCAAGGCGGCCAGCTGGCTCATCTGGAGTGGTGGGGCCGCACTGGTGCTCGGGGTTGGCTTGTCGTTGGCCCAGTCACGGCTGGAGGGCAAGCGTTCAGTCCCCTCGACACTGCTCTGGCTACCGGCGTTGCCGCTCGCTCTCTATGGCATCGGGCTGCTGCAACTGCAGGGCTGGGTGAGCGGTCTACTGCAGATGGCGATGCTGGGGGCGGCCTTTGCCCACCTGATGCTGCTGCGGGCCCGTCATCGTCTCAAGGCATTCAACACCCTGTTGCCACTGGCCGGTCTGGTGGGGGCGATGGCCAGCCTTGTCTGGCTGGCAGTGCTGGTGGGCTGGCAAGGGAGTGAGGCCAATCTCGATGCCCTGATCCCGGCGGTGGTGACCCAGGCAGCGTTGCTGGTGGCCTCTCTGCTGCTCTGGTTCAGCCCGCTCTACTTACAGCGTGATACCGCGCCTGTGGTGGTCTCCACCTCCCTGTGTGGCCTGCTGATCGCCCAGATTGCCGCTACCAGCGTGTTGCACCAGCTGATCTGACACTGGCGCTGAAAAGAGAAAGCCCCGAGCCAACACTCGGGGCTTTTCCATATCTGGCTTGCAGGTATCGCTGCTATCAATTCACAGCAATCGATCAATAGAAATCGTCGGCCCCGCAGATAAAGAGGCAACTGCTGCGCGGCTGGGCCAGATATTCGCGGGTCAATCCCTCCAGCGGCATGCCGAAGGTGCAGATATCTTGCGGCGAGGGGAGGGCGGTATCGAGGATCCGCCGCCAGTAGCCGCCGACCCCCTTTGGCGGGCTCGGCAGGTTGAAGGTGAGGGGCTCCCAGTAGGCGTTGAACAGCACATAGAGCGCCAGCTTGGTTTCGCTCGACAGCGCCGACATGGCGATGGCGTGGGAGTGGGGGCTGAAATCCGGTTGCCCGGCGTTGACCCCGTGCCAGCAGATCTCGCTGTGGCGCAGGATCTCGGTGAGCGACAGCGGCATGCTCTCCTGCTCCGGGCGCTGGAACAGGTGTTTGCGGTATTGGATCAGCTCCTTCATAAAGCGGAACATCTCCTGACTGCGGGCATTGGGCAGCCAGTTCATCCAGCAGGTGGCATTGTCCTGACAGTAGCCGTTGTTGTTACCCCGCTGGGTGCGCAGCAGTTCATCCCCCATCAGCAGCATGGGGGAGCCCACCGAGAGCAGGGTCGCCACCATCATGTTTTTGGCCTGGCGCATCCGCAGGGCGTTGATCTGGGGATCTTCCGTTACCCCTTCATGGCCGTGGTTCCAGCTGAAGTTGTGATCGCAGCCGTCACGGTTCTCCTCCCCGTTGGCCTCGTTGTGTTTGCTGTTGTAACTGGCCCAGTCCCACAGGGTAAAACCGTCGTGGCAGGTAACGAAGTTGATGCTCTTCTCGGGATCGGCGTGGTGGTAGTGGTAGATGTCGGGGCTGCCGCAGAGCCGCTCGACAAAGGCGGTTACGCTGTTGTCATCCCCGCGCAGGAAGCGGCGCACATCATCCCGGAACTGGCCGTTCCACTCACGCCAGCGGGCGCCGGCCAGTGACCCCACCTGATAGAGCCCCCCCGCGTCCCAGGCTTCGGCAATCAGCTTGATGTCGGCGATGTTGGGGTCGGTATCTATGGTGCGTAGAGTGGGTGCATTGGCCTGCGGTTGACCCGATTCATCCCGTGACAGAATGGCGGCCAAATCGAAGCGGAAGCCATCGACGTGCATCTCCTGACGCCAGAAGTGGAGGCTGTCCATGATCATCCGCAGCACCACCGGATGGGCGCCATTGAAGGTGTTGCCGCAGCCCGAATAGTTGGTGTCCTTCTGGTTGTTGTCGAGGATGTAGTAGGCCTCGTTGTCAATGCCGCGAAACGAGAAGGTGGGGCCATCATCACCCCCCTCGGCGGTGTGGTTGTAAACCACGTCCAGGATCACCTCGATATTGGCCTTGTGCAGCGCCTTGACCATGTCGCGAAATTCGGTCAGCGGATCATCGCCACAGGCGTATTGGGCGTGGGGGGCGAAAAAGGACATGGGGCTGTAACCCCAGTAGTTGGAGAGTCCTTTGGGCGCATCCTGAGGATCGAACTGGAACACCGGCAGCAGCTCGACGGCGGTGACGCCGAGAGATTGCAGGTAGGGGATCTTCTCAATCAGCCCGAGATAGGTGCCACGCAGCGCCGGATCGACCCCGGAGCTCGGGGACTTGGTAAAGCCCCCCAGATGCAGTTCGTAGATCACCGAGCGGGACAGAGAGTGAGCGGGCAGTTTGTCTCCTTCCCAGTCGTAGTGGCGAGTATCGACCACCTTGTTCTTGGCGCAACAAGCCAGATTGCTGCCTGGACGGGCCGCCGCCCATCGATCGTAATTGGCGCCAAGCTCGATGCTGCGGCCGTAAGGGTCGAGCAACACCTTCTCGGCATCGAAGCGGGTGCCGCCATATGGGCGCCACGGGCCCTGAATGCGATAGGCGTAACGTTGCCCGACCGAGATCCCCTCTACATGGATATGCCAGTAGTAGGCGGTGCGGTTGAGGCGCGGGGAGAGGGGGATCACTTCGGGGGTCGCATCGTCTGCGCTTGCGAAGAGCAGTAGTTCGACCCGGCTGGCGAGGCGTGCCCAGATCGCGAAGTTGACGCCGTTACTGTCGGGTGTGGCCCCCAACTGACGGCAGTGACCGGCGGAGATGCGCATATTCTACCTACCCAAAATGAGGAGTGTTCACCTTATTGAGTGTAGTGCCGGATGCCTGGCAAGGACTCGATTGCCTGAAAAAACAGCATGATGCTGCTAATGACCGCACTATTTGTCCGATTAATCTACGAATAAACTTTTTTTGAGATATTTACTTGCAATCTGTGCGCTGGCGCCTATTATTGGCGACCTCAGACGCGGGGTGGAGCAGCCCGGTAGCTCGTCGGGCTCATAACCCGAAGGTCGTCAGTTCAAATCTGGCCCCCGCAACCATCTGAGATCCTGACTAGTCAAACCGGTGTAACCGGTTGGTGGGAAAAGAGAAATCGAACTGGCTACTGCTCGGCCACTTCGAGAAAAAATTCGGACGCGGGGTGGAGCAGCTCGGTAGCTCGTCGGGCTCATAACCCGAAGGTCGTCGGTTCAAATCCGGCCCCCGCAACCAACTTTTTCGTCAGCCTGCGATTGCGTATACAACCGAAGGCAGACAAACGCCATCAAGCTACTGCTCGGCTTGAGGGTGACAATTCGGACGCGGGGTGGAGCAGCTCGGTAGCTCGTCGGGCTCATAACCCGAAGGTCGTCGGTTCAAATCCGGCCCCCGCAACCAACTCTTTCGTCAGCTTGCGATTGTGTAAACAATCGAAAGCAGACAAACGCCACCAAGCTACTGCTCGGCTTGAGGGTGACAATTCGGACGCGGGGTGGAGCAGCTCGGTAGCTCGTCGGGCTCATAACCCGAAGGTCGTCGGTTCAAATCCGGCCCCCGCAACCAACTCTTTCGTCAGCTTGCGATTGTATAAACAGTCGAAAGCAGACAAACGCCATCAAGCTACTGCTCGGCTTGAGGGTGACAATTCGGACGCGGGGTGGAGCAGCTCGGTAGCTCGTCGGGCTCATAACCCGAAGGTCGTCGGTTCAAATCCGGCCCCCGCAACCAACTTTTTCGTCAGCTTGCGATTGTATAAATAGTCGAAAGCTGACAAACGCCACCAAGCTACTGCTCGGCTTGATGGTGACAATTCGGACGCGGGGTGGAGCAGCTCGGTAGCTCGTCGGGCTCATAACCCGAAGGTCGTCGGTTCAAATCCGGCCCCCGCAACCAACTTTTTCGTCAGCCTGCGATTGCGTAAACAATCGAAGGCAGACAAACGCCATCAAGCTACTGCTCGGCTTGGGGGTGACAATTCGGACGCGGGGTGGAGCAGCTCGGTAGCTCGTCGGGCTCATAACCCGAAGGTCGTCGGTTCAAATCCGGCCCCCGCAACCAACTTTCTGTACGTTCCCTTCCTGCATTGCCAATCATTGAACAATCCTTCTTGATGCTCGTCACCATCTGGTGATTGCTGCTATTTCTGACGCTTTTTCAAGACCAAAACTGGTCGTATCAACCATTTTTTGGGTATCATCAGGTATCTCTTCATGGATGAGGCACGCGCCTGTGATCACTCCCTTCACCTATCTTCCTCCTGCTATTGAAAGCCGGGATGCCACGCTGGCCGAAGCCCTTGCCCAAGGGCTGCCGTTGCAACTGCTGCTGATCGCCGAAGAGCAGAAGGAGTCCTTGCTTTCGCTCCCCGCCCTTGCGGGTCTCCAGACCCAGCTTGCGCTGGGGAAAAAAGCGCCCTTTACCCTGATGCATGGCAATACCCTGTTGCAGGTGATGTTTGTGGCCGGCAGTGTGACGCGGGATCACTGCCTCTATAAACAGATCCGAGGCTGGATTGCTCCTCTTTCTGGGCTCAATGTGGAGCGGCTCGGGCTGCATCTGGAAGGTTTTTCTCCCTCCGAGCGAGTGATGCTGGCCGAAGTGATGTTGTCGGCCCTGCTTGCCGCCAATATTTCGTTGCCCACCAGCAAGCGCCGTAGTGAAAGCAGCTGGAGCTATCAGCAGATCAAGGTTTCACCCGCGGTGGTGCTGGACTTGGCGCGCCTTTACAGCGAAGCGGGGGGCAACGGGCTGGCTCGCCATCTGGCGGTGTTGCCTGCCTCCGAGCTGACGGCCGCCAGCTATCGCGAGTTTGTCAGCAAGCTGGCGCAAGATGAGGGGTGGCAGTGCCATCACTATGATCAGGCACAGCTGGCCGAGTTGGGGGCGGGGGCGTTTCTAGCCGTTGCTCGTGGCTCGGAAGACAATCAGGGAGCTATGGTCAAGCTCAGCTACTATCCACCCAAGCCGGTGCGCCGCATTGCATTGGTGGGCAAGGGGATCTGCCACGACTCTGGCGGTTATAACCTCAAGGTCTCTGGCAGCATGTATGGCATGCATCTGGACATGGGGGGCAGTGCGGTGGCGCTCGGCACCCTCTACGCCATCAGCCGAGCTCAGCTACCGTACGAGGTACACTGCTGGCTGGCCATTGCCGAGAACCATATCGGCCCTCACGCCTATCGCCCCGGCGAGGTGGTGACTGCCATCAATGGCACCTCCATCGAGGTGGTCGATACCGATGCCGAAGGGCGAATGGTACTGGCCGATACCCTGGCGATGGCGGTGCAGGATACCCCGGATCTGCTGCTCGATTACGCGACCCTGACCGGGGCCTGCAAACGGGCGCTGGGTAGCCGCTACAGCGGCGTCTTTACCAATCGCAGCGAATGGATGGCATCGCTGGTCAATCTAGGTCAGCGCAGCGGCGAGCGGATCTGGCCCTTCCCGCTTGATGACGATTACGACGACAACATCGAAAGCGAGTGGGCCGATCTGTTGCAGTGTGCGCCGGGCAGTTCGCCGGATCACATCGATGCGGCCCGTTTCCTCGCCCACTTCGTGCCCGAGCAGACCCCCTGGCTGCACTTCGACCTGAGCGGTTTTCGCAACAAAGGGGGCAATGGGGTGGTCTCCAGCGAAGTGACCGGCTTTGGCGTGCGCCTCACGCTGGATCTGCTGGCCAGCCCGCTTGGCAGAGTTGGTCGCCAAGCCTCTGAACAATCTGAATGATAACAAGGAGTTATGTGAAACAACCAAGCTATGACTGGGTGCTGTTCGATTTGGATGAAACCCTGCTCGATTTTCCGGTTGCCTCTGCGCTGACGCATACCTTGCAGATCTATGGCGTACAGGCTGATGACGCCAGCATGGCGCAGTACCACGCCCTCAACCACGGGCTCTGGCAGCAGTACAACGACGGCGAGATCGATGCAACGGCGTTGCAGCAGACCCGCTTCTCCCTCTTTGCCCAGCAGGTTGCCGCTGATCCCATGGCGATGAACAACACCTTTCTGGAGCAAATCATAGCCCTTAGCATGCCTCTCGAAGGGGTGGTCGAGACCCTGCAGCAGCTGCGCAGCAAGGTGCGGATGGGGATCATCACCAATGGTTTCAGCGTGCCTCAGCGGGGGCGGCTTGGCAAACTGGGCTGGAGCGAGTGGTTCGAGCCGCTGGTGATCTCCGATGAGATCCGGGTGACCAAGCCGGCGCCAGCCATTTTCCAGCACACCCTCTCCCTGATGGGGCAGCCGGATCCGGCCCGGGTGCTGATGGTGGGGGATAATCCGAAAACCGATATTGCCGGGGCGGCGGCGCAAGGGCTGGCAACCTGCTGGTACAACCCGGCGCGGCAAGCGGGCGAGTGCGATGCCACACACGAAATCCACCACTTCGCCCACCTTGCCGACATTGTGCTGGGACGCTGATAGCCAGGTTTAACCATCACGTTATCGGTGACCAAAACGTCCTGGCAAGTTGCAACCAGGGCTGTTTGAGACAGGATTGGGTTTGCTTGAGACTACAAGGGGAGCAGATGCTCCCCTTACTTATGAGTGTTTTCCTGTGAATGCAGGGATCTGAACTGGTAGCGATCGAGGATCTGCTGATAGTCGGGACTCTGTTTCAATTGATCGATAGCCTGATTGATCCGCTGCAGTTGCGCTTCTGTGGTGCTCTCTTTGCTCAGCATCAGGTGAACCGGTGTCTGTTCGATATGCAGCAGAATATACAGCTTGTCCTGCACGCCATCCTTACCCTGCCACTCCTGCAGTCCGTGGGGGTCCAGAATAAACCCCTGGATCCGACCCCCTTGCAACATCTTCAGCAACTGATCCAGCCGCAGGCGCATCTGCAAACGGGGCTGCAGCTCGGGCCTTGCCATCAACTGGCGGAAGGTATTGCCGTAATCAAAGCCCTTGAGCACCCCGATATGGAAGTCAGGGGTGTTGATCAACTGCTCCAGGGTGGTGATCCCGCGCCAGCGTTCGGCATCTTGCCGACGGATGACGATGGCCGTCTCCTCTTCCCGATAGGGGTGGCTGAAGCGGGCATATTGCTGCCGCTCGGCGGTGATATTGGCTGACATGGCCAGTTGAACCGTGCCGAATTTCAGCTCGTGCAACACGCGAGCCCAGGGCATTTCACTGAATTTGGCCTGATAACCGGCCCGCAGGAAGATGGCGTTGAGCAGCTCCACATCCAGTCCGCGGAGCTGTTGCTGTTCATTGCGATAACTGAAGGGCTGCCAGTCGACCCAGCCCACGACCAATGACTCTTGTGCCGTAGCCTGGCAACACAAACACCATAACAACAAGAGTCTGTACACAACGCATACCCTCGAACAGGCTGATACGGTGAGTATTGGACAGGAACGACGGAGTAACCAGTGCTGAGGGTTGAGCGGATGCACAGATGTGCATCCATCACAGTTCGTGGGCGTGGAATCCCTTGCGGTAACGGGCTTCGCAGCGCGGGCAACGTTGCAGGGTCGGATCCTGTTCCAGCTGTTCGATGGAAAGCGGCTCTTCACAATCGGAGCAGAGGCCATAGAGGCCGAGATCCATCTGGCAGAGTGCCGCGTCGATCCGCTTGAGGCGGGCCACACTCTGCTCTACCTTCGGCAGATCCAGTCGGCTGGTCAGTTCCACCAGTTGATCCTGCTCGCAGTGATCGACCTGCTCGGCCCACTCGTCACGGCGGCAGGCTTTGAGCTGACCGATCAGCGTTTCTCGTACTTGGGCCCAGTCTGACAGCAGGCGATTACGCCAGACAGTCAACTGTGCTTGCGTCATTTCACACACATTATCCCCCACAGGACAGACGACAGATTCGGGGCAGTATAGGGATCCGATAACTCTATCAAGATGATATGCGTCAAGTTAAACGTGGTTAGCCGTGGCTTTTGGCTGCTTGCAGCAGGGCATCGCGGATGGGAGCCGTCTCTTTGAGCACCCGGATCTCCTGAAACAGCAGGTCCGCTTCGGGATATTCCCGCTTGAGATAGCTGAACCACTGCTTGATGCGGCTGGGGTAGTAGTCGGCTTTTTCGCTGGCCAGATCCTGCTCGGTATAGCTCACCATCAACTGCAGCACCTCGGCCCAGCTCATGTGCGGGCAGCCGGTTTTCATCACGTTGGCCAGATTGGGCAGGGAGATGGCGCCGCGCCCGACCATCAGGGCATCGCAACCCGAGACCCTGGCGCAGGCGAGGGCATCTTTGTGATCCCAAATCTCGCCGTTGGCGGTGACGGGGATGGGCAGGGCGCGGCGAATGGCATCCACATACTCCCAGTGGGCGGGGGCCTTGTAGCCTTCGCGCTTGGTGCGGGCATGAACGGCCAGCTCGTTGGCGCCCCCCTGGAAGACCGCCTGGGCGTTCTCCAGATAGAGATCCTTGTCGTCGTAACCGAGGCGAATTTTGGCGCTCACCGGCAGATGGGCAGGCACCGCCTCGCGCACCGCCTTGACGATGCGGTAGATGGTCTCGGGCTCTTTGAGCAGCACCGCACCGCCCTTGCTCTTGTTGACCGTAGGGGCGGGACAGCCGAAGTTGAGATCGACACCGGGGGAGCCCAGCTCGATGGCGCGCACGGCGTTCTCGGCCAGCCACTCGGGGTGTTGCCCCAGCAGTTGCACCCGCACCGGGGTGCCTGCGCGGGTTTTGCCATCTTGCAGCAGTTCAGGGCAGAGGCGGTAGAACACCTTGGCGGGCAGCAGCTGATCGACGACCCGGATAAACTCGCTTACGCAGAGATCGTAATCATTGACGGAGGTGAGTACCTCCCGCATCAGGTGATCCAGTACCCCCTGCATGGGGGCCAAAATAACGCGCATAACGGCTTTCCGACGAGAGTGGCAAGAAAAAAGAGCGCAGATTGTAGTGGGGTTGCGGCCCGCTGTCAGCACCCGCTCAAACTCTGTTAGGCTAGAGGGAGATAAATCACGCAAGGAGAAGGAATGAAGCGTTGGTGTCTGATGGCGCTCGGGTGGCTGGCATTTGCCACCGGTATTGTGGGCATTGTGCTGCCGCTCTTGCCGACTACCCCCTTCATGTTGCTGGCTGCCGCTCTGTTTGCCCGCTCATCGCCCCGTTTTCATCGCTGGCTGCTGACCAATCCCTGGTTTGGCCCGCCCATCGTGGATTGGCAGCAGTATCGCGGTATTCGTCGTCAGGCCAGACGGCGCGCCATTATCTTCATTTTGCTCACCTTTTCGGTGTCGCTGGCGGTAGTGCCACTGCTGTGGGTCAAGGGGCTGCTGGTTGTCATAATGGTGATCCTGCTCACCTGGTTAATGCGTCTGCCAGTGCTGGAGCCAGTTGCAATGGCGAAGTGAAGTCCCTAAGCTATTGCAGCAATAATGCTATGGAGTCGGCCTGTCATTTTTGCGTGACAGGCTTTTTTATTTCCCGCAGAAGGGAATTGAGAAAAAATGGCCACCCCTGGGTCAAAAAAATAAGCGGTCAACACATGAATCCGGAAACCCTGAAATTTATCGAAGCAAGCATCAAGACCATTCCCGACTATCCGAAGCCGGGCATTCTGTTTCGTGACATCACCAGCCTGATCGAGAACGCCGAGGCCTTCAAGGCCACCATCGATCTGCTGGCCAATCATTATCGTGATCAAGGGATCACCAAGATTGTTGGCACCGAAGCTCGCGGCTTCATCTTTGGCGCGCCGGTTGCCTATGCCATGGGGCTGGGCTTCGTACCGGTCCGCAAGCCGGGCAAGCTGCCGCGCGAAGTGATCGAGGAGTCCTATGCCCTCGAATACGGCACCGACACCCTGCAACTGCACACCGATGCCATCGTTCCCGGTGACAAGGTGCTGGTCGTGGACGATCTGCTGGCGACCGGCGGTACCGTTGATGCGACCGTCAAGCTGATCCGCCGTGCCGGTGGTGAAGTCGCCGATGCGGCCTTCATCATCTCCCTGCCGTCTCTGGGTGGCGATGCCCGCCTGACTGCTGCTGGCATCAAGGTAGTCTCACTGGTCGAGCTGGCCGGCGAGTAATGCCTCTTCGGCCCGATACTCTGTATCGGGCCTGCATTGAACCGGTGCCCTTGTGGGCATCGGTTTGAAAATCAAGCGATCCCTCCCGCTCTGACCGATAGCCGATACAGCCAGCCCGCCATTTGTGTTAGCATCCGGCCTCAATGCCCTGTCTTCCCTGCATGATGGATTTATGAGCTATCAGGTTCTGGCGCGTAAATGGCGCCCCCATACGTTTGAACAAGTGGTAGGCCAGCAACATGTGCTGACCGCCTTGACCAACGCCCTGGATCAGGGACGGCTGCATCACGCCTATCTGTTGAGCGGTACCCGTGGGGTCGGCAAGACCACCATCGCCCGTATTCTGGCCAAGAGCCTCAACTGCGAGCAGGGGATCAGCAGCCACCCGTGCGGTGTCTGCGATACCTGCCGCGAGATCGATCAAGGCAACTTTGTCGACTTGCTGGAGATTGACGCGGCGTCCCGCACCAAGGTGGAAGATACCCGCGAGCTGCTCGACAACGTGCAGTACCGTCCGGCCCGCGGCCGCTTCAAGGTCTACCTCATCGATGAAGTGCACATGTTGTCGCGCCACAGCTTCAACGCGTTGCTGAAAACCCTGGAAGAGCCGCCCCCCTATGTGAAGTTTCTGCTGGCCACCACGGATCCGCAGAAGTTGCCCATTACCATTCTCTCGCGCTGCCTGCAGTTTCATCTGAAGAGTCTGGATCAGACCCAGATCGCCAAACAGCTCGAATGGGTGCTTGATCAGGAGGGGCAGCCTTTCGAGCCACGCGCCCTGCTGGCCCTGGCCAAAGCTGCAGATGGCAGTATGCGCGATGCCCTGAGCCTCACCGATCAGGCGCTGGCCCACGGCAACGGCAGCGTGCGCCTCGACAGCGTGCTGGCGATGCTGGGCACGCTCGATCACCGCCATCTGCACCAGCTGCTGGAAGCCATTTTACGGCAAGATGCCCCTGCGACCATGGCCAAGATCACCGAGATCGCCACCTTGGGCCCCGATTTTGATCAGCTCCATGCCGAGCTGGAAGGTTTGTTCCATCGCATCGCCATGGCACAGCTGCTGCCTGCCAGTGTGCAGGAGCAGGGGGCGGATGCCGATTCCCTGCTGCAACTGGCCAAGGCGATGAGCCCGGAAGAGGTGCAGCTCTGCTACCAGATTGTGCTGGGTGGCCGTAAAGATCTGCCCTGGGCCCCCGATGGCCGCACCGCGCTGGAGATGACCTGCCTGCGGATGCTCGCATTCTCCCCAAGGCGCGATGCCCTGCATCCGGCCAGCCTCACTGCGTTGCCCCCGTCAATGACGAGCAGTGCGGCGAGCAGCGCCACGCCGGTAGCCTCCTTGCCGGGAAAGCGCCCGGCCGCTGAATCGGCCGCACTGGCACCGATCAGCGGCGCTGTGCCCGCGGTTGATGTCTCCCTGCCTGCGATGACGGATGACATCGGCAACCCCGCCGATAGCGAGGAGGAAGCGCAAGCCGCCGAGCTGTTCAGCCAGCAGGATGAGCTGCTGCGTGAAGCTACGGGGATGGGGTATCAACCCGAGCCCGCGTTGCCCCATGTGCAGCCCGATGTGTCTGCGCACTCAGCCGCAAAGCCCGTTGATGCTGATGATCGAGCGCCTGCCGCAGCCGATACCGACTATTCCCGTGGCGAGTCGCTGACTGCCAGCATCGAGCCCGCGCTCGAACCGACAACCGCGCCGGTTAGCGCACCTGAAGCTGTTTCAGCGGTATCGAGCATGCAAAGCCTGCTTGGCAAGCGAAACATGCTGCGCAGCCGCCAGCGAGGTCAGGATGCCCCGGCGGCGCCTGCGCCGCGCGCAGTACCAGTTGCGCCAGCTCGCCCTGTCGCGCCAGCTGCTGCACCGGTCGTCTCGCAACAGCCAGCTCCGGTCGGCCAACCGGCCGGGCAGGGGATGGCGGCGATGGGTCACTATGATGATCTGCCGCCAGTGGATCTCTATAACGACAGTTACGAGCCGCAGGGTGACAACGGGGAATACGAAGAGTACCTCAATCAGGGCTTTGCCGAGCAGACTCCGGTGATGAGCCACGCCCCTGTCACGGCTCCGGCCCAGCCAACCGATCTGCCACCCTGGGATCTCGACGGGCAGCCGAGCTATCGACCCGGTGAGCGCAGCGCTGCGGCGCCAGCGGTGACGCTCACCCCAGCGACCCAGCCGCCCGTTGCCAGCACGGCGGTGGCTGCTGCCCCTGTGACGCAGGATGAACCCCCTCAACCAGTGATGGAGACCATCGACTGGGATGAGCTCGAAAGCGACAGCGAGCCGCAAGAGGGGGAGGCGACCCGTCTGATTCCCTCCTCGCTGCTCAATGGTTGCGGCGACCCTTGGGCCGAGTTGATCGCTCACACTCAGGTGGGAGGGCGGCTGCGCCAGCTGGCCATCAACTCGGTGATGACGCGGGAAGGGGACAAGGTACTGCTAACCCTCAAGCCCGAGCAGCGCCATCTGGTGAGCGACAAGGCGCGCGCCGATCTGGCCGAGATCATCGGGCCAGCGCTGGGTCAACCGGTGCAGGTCGAGGTAACGCTCGGTGTGGTGCCTGACAAGGAGACCCCCCTCGAGATCGAGCATCGCCTCTATCTCGGGGTGCGCGAGCAGGTGACCCGGGATCTGGAGCAGGATCCCAACGTGCAGTTTTTAGTTCAGCGGTTTGGTGCCGTGCTCCATCACGAGAGCATCGAGCCCCTCAACCGCTAAATTCCGTGGCCGGGAGCTTGCTTCCGGTTGAAAAGCAGTTTGGCTGTCCCCATCTAGGACAGACAAGCCCACAGCCCGGCGCTGGATGCCGGATTTCAAGACGAGAGACGACATATGTTTGGTAAAGGTGGAATGGGGAACCTGATGAAACAGGCCCAACAGATGCAAGAGCGTATGCAGAAGGCGCAAGAGCAGCTGGCTCAGATGGAAGTGACCGGTGAAGCCGGTGCTGGCATGGTCAAGGTCACCATGACCGGTAGCCACAGCGTCCGTCGCATCGAGATCGACCCCTCCCTGATGGAAGATGACAAGGAGCTGCTGGAAGATCTGGTTGCCGCCGCTTGCAACGATGCCGTGCGTCGTGTGGAAGAGCAGAACAAGGCCAAGATGGGCGAACTGACCGGTGGCATGCAACTGCCGCCAGGCTTCAAGATGCCCTTCTAAGGCGACTCTCCCCGCGCATTCTTGCTCCCTTGTCGCTGGCCATTCGGGTCACGGCAAGGGGGACGGCCGAGAGACCCAAAGACGCAGCGTTATTGCTCAGGCGATACGCTGCGTTTTTTATGGGCGCCATGCTGGCGCGGGCGGGCTCTAACTATCCCTTCTGGGGAGAGGTTGCCACAGCGCAGGCCGATTACGCCATGAAACGCAGCGCCTTGTATAGGCGGCACTATTTGTCGATACCCGCTATCGGATATCCCGGTTTGGCGTGGCCGGGCTGGATCGGCATAATGGCGGCTTGCCGTATCGAGGAGATTGTATGAAATATATCGGAGCCCACGTCAGTGCGGCTGGCGGGGTGGAAAATACCATCGCCCGCGCCCAGGCCATCGGGGCCAACGCGTTTGCCCTCTTTACCAAGAATCAACGTCAGTGGCAGGCGGCCCCCTTGTCGGATGCCACCATCCGTGCCTTCAAGGCGGCTTGTGACAAGGCCGGTTTTCTGCCGGAGCAGATCCTGCCCCACGACAGCTATCTCATCAATCTGGGCCACCCGGATCCCGATGGTCTGGCCAAATCCCGCGATGCGTTTCTCGACGAGATGAAGCGTTGCGAGCAGCTGGGGCTTTGCTATCTGAACTTCCACCCCGGTAGCCATCTCAAGCAGATCCCTGAGGCGGCCAGCCTCAAGTTGGTGAGCGAGTCCATCAACTGGGCGCTGGAGCGCAGTGAAGGGGTGACGGCGGTGATCGAGAATACCGCCGGGCAGGGGACCAACCTCGGCTGGTCGTTCGAGCACCTCGCCACCCTCATCGAGGGGGTGGAGGACAAGAGCCGGGTCGGGATTTGTTTCGATACCTGCCACGCCTTTGCCGCGGGTTACGATCTGCGCACCGCAGAGAGTTGCGCTGCCGTCTTTGCCGAGTTCGACCGTACGGTGGGTTTTCACTATCTCAAGGGGATGCATATCAACGGCGCCAAGTGTACCTTCGGCAGCCGGGTCGATCGCCATCACAGCTTGCGGGAGGGCAATCTGGGGGAGGCAGTATTCCACCACATCATGAATGATGATCGTTTCGATCGCATTCCGCTGATCCTCGAGACCATCGACGAGTCCATCTGGGGCGAGGAGATCAGCTGGTTGCGCAGTCTGGCGCAGTGATACCGAACAAGCGAATCAAAGAGAGGGAGCCGTGGCTCCCTCTCTGCTTTTTCCGTCATTGGGGGGCGGGTCTGCCAGCGGCGCTCCGAGCGGGCGTTACTCTGCGCGGCTCACCTCGGCATCCTTCACCTGAGCCCGGCAGAAGTGGATAAAGTGGCGCAGGGAGGTGGAGTGGTACTTCTGCTTGTGCCAGATAAGGGAGAGCTGGCGCGGGAAGCGGCGGGAGAGGGGCAGGGCGATCAGCCGCCCATCTGCCAGGCGATCCGAGGCTGCCAGCCGGGAGATAAAGGAGATACCAAGCCCTTTCTCCACCGCCAGCATCACCGCCTCCAGGGTGTTGAGTTCAAGCCCTGGTTGCCAGCGGGGCAGCTCGGGCTGGATCTGCTGGATGAATTGCTCGCGGCTGCCCGATTGTGCTTCACGCAATACCCAGGTCTCGCCCCCCAGTCGGGAGAGGGAGAGATCCTTCTTGTTGGCAAGCGGGTGATCGGGTGGGGCCACCACCAGCATCTCGTCCTGCAGCCAGGGTTCGGCGAGCAGGTCGGGGTGGTGGTTCTCCCCCTCGATCAGCGCCATATCCAGCTCGAAGTTGGCCAGCGCATGACAGAGCAGGTGAGTGTTGTTGATGGTCACCTTGGGGGGGAGTCCCAGCTCCTGTTTGCTGCTGGCGAGCAGGGTGGGGAGCAGGTAGTTGCCGATGGTCTGGCTGGCACCAAGGCGAAGCTGGCCGCTCGGCTCGGCATTGGGGCTGAACAGGTTCTCGATATCCTGCATCCGGGTCAGCAGCTCTTCGGCGGCCGGTTGCAGCAGGCGCCCCTCGTTGTTGAGCTGCAATCTGGGGTGAATGCGGTCAAACAGCGGGGTAGAGAGCTGGCGCTCCAGCTCCTGCAGCGACTGGGAGACGGCCCCCTTGCTCAGGCAGAGCTCGTTGGCGGCAAGGCCAAGGTTTCCATAACGGGCAATGGTGGCGAACACTTTCAGTTGCTGCAGGGTCAGTTTCATCGTGTTTGGTTTTCCTGAATGATTGATTTAATTCATTTAGATATCGTAAACGATAAGGGACCATTATCCTATCGCCATAGTCATCAATAGAAAGGTGTCATCATGATCGCAAGAACCCGTAAATCACTGGCTGCCGCGCCAACCCCCATGGCGGGTCTGGCGCTGGGCATCGCCAGCCTTGGTTGGTGTTGGGAAAATGCCGGTCACTTCGATGGCCGGATGCAACTGCTGGGCGCTGCCATTGCGGCCGTGCTGCTGGTGATCCTGACCTTCAAGTTTCTGCTTCACCCCCGCCTGCTGTTGCAGGATCTCGCTCACCCCGTGGTGGGCAGTGTGGTTCCGACCTATGCCATGGGCACCATGGTGGTCTCCAAAGCGCTGGGTATGATTGCGCCGCAAGCGGGTGAGGCCCTCTGGCTGTTTGCCGTGGCGGTTCACCTGCTGTTCCTGGCCACCTTTATCTGGCATCGCGCCAAAGAGTTTGAAATCCACCACATGGTGCCGAGCTGGTTCGTGCCGCCGGTGGGGATCATCGTGGCTGACGTCGCCTTCCCGGGCGGTCAGTTTGCCCCGCTGGCCAACGGCTTGCTCTGGTTCGGGATCATCTGCTATGGCCTGATGCTGCCGCTGATGCTCTATCGCCTGATCTTCAGCCATGAAGTGCCGGATGCCGCCAAACCGACCATCGCCATTCTGGCGGCTCCTGCCAGCCTCTCTCTGGCCGGTTACCTGACCGTCAGCCAGGAGCCGTCACTGCTGCTGGTGGCAGTGCTGTTGGGGATCGCCATCCTGATGACCGGTATCATCTATCTGGCTTTCATCAAACTGCTGCGTCTGCCCTTCTCGCCGGGTTATGCCGCCTTCACCTTTCCGCTGGTGATCGGTGCCACCGCTCTGTTCAAAGTGGCTCATCTGGTTGAAGGGTTTGCGCAAGGGAGTCACTACGTCGAGCAGATCAGACTGCTGGCTCACTTCGAGCTGGGGGTGGCTACCGTGATCGTCGGGTATGTGGCACTGCGTTACCTGATGTTTTTTCTGCCGCAGCGTGATACCGAAATGAACAACGGCATGGCCTGCCAGGGCGCTCACCGTTAAATCTTGAAGAAGATGTGACGTTGGGAAATGGATAAGCAGTGCGCTCCGAGAGCGACGGGATAAACGACCAGTCATACGATGGATGGACAAAGAGCCTCCACCCTGGTTGTGTAACGAGCAAAATGCCCCGCAGTGCGGGGCATTTTTTTATGGTTTTTTGATGTGGCGCCTGTGGCGGGCTATTTGCCATGGATTTAACTGGTATTACCTGTCAGGACGACTACAATGCAGCACCACTTTTTCGCTCGACCCCACTACATGTCGTCCCAAGATCCCGTATTTAACTCCTCTTTTGAAGCCCGTTTTCTGCATCCTCGCTACTGGTTCAGCTGGCTGGCGCTCGGTGTGCTGATGCTGCTGGCCTTTGTGCCGGTGCGATTGCGCGACCGTTTGGCCGAAGCCTTGGCACCGCTGGTGTTTCGTATCTCGAAAAAACAGATCTATATCGCCAGAACCAATATGGAGATCTGCTTCCCGGACAAGAGCCCGGAAGAGCGGGATGCGATTGCACTGACCTCGATCCGGGTCGGCCTCAAGAGTCTGTTGGGATTTGGCGAGTTCACCATGCGCAGTCAGCGTTATCTGATGAGCCGGATGCAGGTGATCGGTTGGGAGCATATCGAGGCGGAGCGGGCGGCCGGCCGTCCGGTGATCCTGGTGGTGCCCCATACCTGGCCGGTGGATGCCGCCGGTTACTGCTTCACCCAGCGCGGGGTACCCATGTGCACCATGATGAAACGGGCGCGCAATCCGGTGTTTGACTGGCACCTCAACCGGGCGCGAGCCAAGAACGGTTGCCGTGTTTATGAGCGCAGCGCCGGGATCAAGGCGGTGATCAGGACCATCAAGAGCGGTCGCAGCTTCTTCTATCTGCCGGATCAGGATCATGGCCGCGAGAAGAGCATCTTCGCCCCCTTCTTTGGCTATCCCAAGGCGACCCTGCCTGCCTTGCCCCGTCTGGTGCAGGTCAGTGGCGCCAAGGCGGTGCCGCTGCTCGCCTGCTATGACGAAGCGAACCACTGCTACCGGCTGGAGATTGAGGCACCGTTCGACAACTATCCCACCGAGGATGTGATGGCCGATACCTGTCGCATGAACGACATGGTGCAACAGCAGCTGATGCGCCATCCGGGTCAATACATGTGGTTCCTCAAGATCTTCGATACCCGTGAAGATCAGGAGGGGCTGGATGGCCTCTACGAAGAGGGGATACGCCGGATCCGCAAGGGATTGTCGCCCCACGGCTGACCCAGAATTTGCGTTGATTGAAATGGCCTCAGGTGGGCCATTTTTTTTATGATAACTCGTCTGATCAGTGCCTTGCTGGTCGATGGCCTGCCTCCCCAGGGTAGAAAAAAATGTCAGGATAACTACAATAACCGTTTGTTTTTGATGACTTGATGGTCGCCATGTCTGCGTTAGATCCGGTATTTGATACCTCATTTCATAGCCGCCTGCTGCATCCCAAATGGTGGGGCAGCTGGTGCGCGCTGGGCCTGCTCTCCCTGCTGGCATTTACCCCCGCGAGATTGAGGGATCGCTTTGCCGATCTGGTTTCGCCGACCCTGCTGCGTTTTTCGAAAAAGCAGGCCTATATCGCCGATACCAACCTCAAGATCTGCTTTCCCGAGCTGGATGCCGCCGCACGGCAAGCGCTGCTGCTCAAATCGATCCGGGTCGGGCTCAAGACCTTTATGGGCTTTGGCGAGCTCAGCTGGCGCAGCAAGGCGCGGCTGACCCGCCGCATCAAGGTCACCGGCTGGGAGCATGTGCAAGCGGAGCAGGCTGCGGGCCGCCCGGTGATCCTGGTGGTGCCTCATACCTGGGCGGTCGATATGATTGGCCGCTACTTCTCCATGATGGGGATCGAGATGTGCACCATGATGAAGAGCCCGAAAGATCAGGTGTTCGACTGGTACATCAACCGCGAGCGGGCCAAAGGGGGCAAGGTCTATGAGCGTAGCGCCGGGATCAAACCGGCGATCAAGTCGATCCGCGCTGGCGCCAGTTTCTTCTATCTACCGGATCAGGATCACGGCCGCGAGGCGAGCGTGTTTGTTCCCTTCTTTGGCCGCCCCAAGGCAACCCTGCCAGCCTTGCCCAAGCTGGTGAAGCTGACCGGTGCCAGAGCGGTGCCCATCTTCGCCAGCTATGACGAGGATGAGGGTTGCTATCTGCTGGAGATCGAGCCGCCGTTTGACCCTTATCCCACAGCCGATCTGCTGGCAGACGTCAATGCCATGAACCGGGTGGTAGAGATGCAGGTGGCGCGCCATCCCGAGCAGTACATGTGGTTTCTCAAGATCTTCGAAACCCTGGAGCATCAGGAGGGGGATGACGGCCTTTATGAAGCGGGGATCCAGCGCATTCGTCAGGGTTTGCCGCCCGAACCTTGAAAATTGGCCCGCTTGCGGGCCATTTTTGTTGGTACAGGGGGCTCGCGCTTATGGCCCGCTGCTGGTGGTTTTTAAGGCGAACGGGTGGACAAAAACAGCGCAAACAGGGGATAACAGGGTGTCTTATGAAAGGGAGAGGCAGGTGAGCGTGCGCGGAGCTATCTTCGAGAGCGGAAATAGGGTAAAAGGGCGGCCATGAAAATTCCAAATCGAATCCAACCTCTGGTTGATGACGGCCTGGTCGATGAGGTCGTCAGCCGGTTGATGAGCGGCAAAGAGGCCGACGTCTATGTGGTGCGCTGCGGCGACGAGATCCGCTGCGCCAAAGTCTATAAAGAGGCGTCCAAGCGCAGCTTCAAGCAGGCCGTGGTCTATCAGGAGGGGCGCAAGGTGCGTAACAGCCGCAGCGCTCGGGCTATGGAGAAGGGCTCCAAATATGGCCGCAAGCAGCATGAAGAGGTGTGGCAGAACACCGAGGTCGACGCCCTGTTCAAGCTGGCGGCGGCCGGTGTGCGGGTGCCACAGCCCTATGTCTGCCTCGATGGTGTCCTCTTGATGGAACTTATCACCGATGAGGATGGCAATGTCGCGCCGCGCCTCAACGATGTGGCACTCACCCCCGAGCAGGCGGTCATCGACCACCACAAAGTGATCCGCTATGTGGTGCGGATGCTCTGCGCCGGTCTTATTCACGGCGATCTTTCCGAGTTCAACGTGCTGGTGGATGAGCAGGGCCCCGTGATCATCGATCTGCCGCAGGTGGTGGATGCCGCCGCCAACAACCAGGCCAAGGCGATGCTGGAGCGGGACGTCAACAACATGCGCAACTACTACGGTATGTATGCCCCCGAGCTGCTCAAGACCCGTTATGCCCAGGAGATGTGGGCGCTGTTTGAAGATGGCAAACTCACCCCCGAGAGCGAGCTGACCGGTCACTTTGAAGAGAGCCGCGCCGCCATCGATCTCGATTCGGTGCTGCAGGAGATAGAGAGCGCCGAGGAGGAGGCCTATGCCCGTCAGGCCCGGATGCAGGCTGAGCAGGAAGACAGCTACTAACGGTCTTGTCACGTTCGCAAAAAGAGCGCCTTCGGGGCGCTCTTTTTATTACTGCTGCGGTTATGGTCGGCTGGGGCAGGGGGCTAGCTGATACATCTCCAGCCAGTTGCGATCCCCCGGATGGAAGCGCCGTCCCAGCAACACGCCCCCGGCGGCCGTAATGACCTTGTGGGAAGCCAGATTGTCTTGGTCACAGCTGATCAGCACCGGCGCTGTCAGCACCTGTTGTTGTACCCAGTGCAGCAGCACGGTCGCGGCCCCTTCGCCACGGCGAGAGGGGCGGGTTTCGTAACCGATATGACCGAGCCATTGGCGGGTTGCCTTATTGTCACCGTGACGAAGACGCAGGGTGGCGATGATCTCCTCGCCATCGAGGGCAAAATAGGTGGTGGTCGGCAGGTATCCACTGGGCAAGTTGCGCCCTTTGGCGTGATCCAGCAGGCTCTGTAGCCAGCCGTCCGGGTCAAATTGCGCCACCTGATAGAGCGGCTGTCCGTCCTCGGCGCATTCGGTGACATAGCGACGGTAAGCCGGGGCATCTGCCAGCCTGGCCGGTCGGCACTGCAGAGTGAGCACTGCGCTCATGACAGGAGCGCGCAGGGCGGCAGCGGCTGCGGCTCGTTGTGGTGGAGCTCCTGCACGCAGGCCCGTTGCCTCCCAGCCTGTTTGGCGGCGTAAAGGGCCTGATCCGCGCGCAGGTAGGCCGCTTCAAACCCCTCGTCAGGGTGCAGCGAGGTGAGGCCGATGCTGAGGCTGATGGGGCCACCGGCCAGCGACCGAGTGGCGTCTGCGACCCGCTGCTGCAGGGTCTGGCAGCAGGCCGGCAGCGTTCGCGAAGTCTCCATCACCAGCAGCGCCAGCTCGTCGCCGCCAAGGCGCCCGGCTAGCCCCGCCGTCGGCAGGCTCTCCCGGATCACCCGTCCCACCGCCCGCAGCATGGCGTCGCCAGCGGGATGACCGTGGCGGTCATTGATCTGCTTGAAGTTGTCCAGATCGATCAGCAGCAGCTGGCCGGGGCTAGCCATCTTGCGGGCACGCAGGGCCACCTGGTGTTCGAAATAGTGTCGGCTGTCCAGTCCGATCAGGGCATCCAGGTTGGCGCGCCGCTCCAGCTCGCGCTGGGTGGCGAGCAGCGCCTGCTGCTGACGGGTGTGCACCAGGCTCAGCAAAATGAAGCTGCGTGCAATGGTAAAGAGCAGGCTGAGCAGGATCACCGGGCCGAGCAGGGGATCGGTGAGGCTAGAGGCGGCCGACTCCGGCCACCACTGATGCTTGGCCATCCTGACCAGTTGCAGGGCCAGTTGCAGCGCAAGCAGCAAGATGGCAAAGCGCAGCACCCGGTAGGCGGGGGCCAACCGCTGATAGCGCCAGAGCTGCCACAGCAGCAGGCACATTTGCAGCGAGATGGCCCCGGATAGCACCACGATCCGGCTGTGTATGTCATCCTGCGGTAGCTGTGTGGTGGTGACAGCGAATAGCAGGAAGCCGGCGAGGGCAAGGAGCGGGCAGAGCCAGCCGAAACGGTCGGCCTCGCGCCGGAAGAAGTGGCGCAGCCCCCGCTCATAGAGTAGTGGGGTGGCGATGATCAGCAGATTGGTAAGCAGGATATTGGCAAGGGAGATCTCTCCCGTAAGGGGTCGCAGCAGCAGGCAGCCAAAGGCGGCGGCGATGGCCAGTTCGCTGGCCGACCAGTAGAGCAGGGAGAGCAGCGGTCGCTGGGTATGCCACAGGTAGGCGAAAATGGCCGCGACCCCGATGTGCGACAGGCTGACGAACAGCACCAGACTCAGCAACTGGGCCGAGGAAAACAGACTCTGCATCAAGGGTTTGGGCTCTTCCTGCCGGGAACGGCGCAGCGGCCTCAGGGCCGGGTGACTGTGCCGGATCACAGCATGAATTGCGCCACTGAGCAATGGGTTAAGTGATCCGGGCACGATCGCGGCAACAACCGCCACAAGAGGGCTGCTGACTCGATTAATCAGGGGCGGTGCATGACGCCGGGGCGTTTATGCTTCCCACACTCTTGGGTCAGTCAATAATGACCGGCAGCCGCATGACGTTGGCCTCCCGACCGAGGTGGGCCAGCAGGCGGCGCACATCGTCGAGGCGGACAATCAGGGTAGCGGTATTGACTAGTGGATGACACTGCATCTGCTCTGCTTGCCAGATGGCCTCGTCCACCACCAGCTCTACCGCTTTTTCCCTGTCGCGCACCATGGCGAGCAGGGTTACCGAGCCCGGGGTAAGGCCGAGCACCGCATCGAGCCGCTCGGGGGAGCCAAAGCTCAGCCGCTTGACGCCGAGCATGGCAGCCAGCGCCTTGAGGTCGACCCGGTGATCCTCCGGACTCACCACCAGAAACAGCCGCTCGCTTTTCGGATCGCGCAAAAAGAGGTTTTTGGTCTTGGCTGCGGGCAGGTCGGGCAGCAGCTTGCTCGCCTCCTCACAGGTAAATACGGGGGGATGATCGACACGCTGGTAGGGGATCGCCAGCTGATCCAGCAGGGAATAGATTGCCACAGAGACTCCTTTTGTCGGCGAAGAGTGGTCAGAACGGGATGGGCGGGAATCACGACCGGATCGAGCTTACCAGTTTGACTCCCGCCTCGCAGCCAGCGTGACGATTGCGAGAAGGCACTGTATGAACGTACAATAGTTCCATTATCGGACAGCCCCTTTACGCTTCATGACTGCAACCCAGCCCACCGTACCCGCCACTCCGCCTCTCGACGGTTTTATCCTGACCCGCCACGGTCGGGACGTGCGCGGTCGTAACGGGCTGCCTGCAACCACCGAAATCGTGATGTGGCTCTGGAGCGCGCAGGGGCCGGTGCGGGTGGTGGTGTCGGGGCAGGAGCCGGTGTTCTTTTTGCCACAGAGCCACATGGCAGAAGCCGCCGAGTTGTTCAAAGGGGCCGGGGTGAGCGGGCGGTTTCGCCGCCTGCCGATGCACACCTTCGACGGTCGCCCCGTGGTGGGCTGCTATTTCGCTACCCTAAGCGCCTTTCACCGCGCCATCGAGCTGCTGCTCATTCGTGGGCTGGAGCACTTCGAGGCGGATATCCGGCTGCCGGAGCGGTTTCTGATGGAGCGTTTCATCACCGCTGGCGTGCGCTTCGATGGCCGGGCGGTAAAAAAGGGGGGCAAGCAGGGCTACTGGGAGGTGAACGAGGCGCGCTGCGCGCCGCAGGCGGTGACGCCAACCCTCTCCTGGGTGTCGCTGGATGTGGAGTGCGCCATGGACGGGGCGCTGTTCTCGATCGGCCTTTACAGCGAGCAGGATGCACGGGTCATCATGATCGGCACCCCGGAGGCGGATGCCGAGAGCTGGGGAACCCAGGTCCAGTGGGTGGCGGACGAGAGCGCCCTGCTTGGTGCGCTGGAGAGCTGGTTCAGTCTGCATGACCCCGACTTGGTGATTGGCTGGAACGTGGTTAATTTTGACTTTCGCCTGCTGCTACGCCGCGCCGAGCTTAACAAGCGGCGACTGCGGCTCGGGCGGGGGCGCGAGCTCTGCTTCTGGCGCTCGTCACGGGGCGATCCCCAAACCGGCAACGTTATTATCCCCGGGCGCATGGTGCTCGACGGCATCGATACCCTGAAAAGCGCCACCTGGCAGTTCCCGAGCTACAGTCTGGATGCGGTGGCGAGCGAGCTGCTCGGCCGTGGCAAGGATATCGAGGATGTGGCCAACCGGGGGGAGAAGATCACCGAGCTGTTCCACTCCGACAAGGAGGCGCTCGCTCGCTATAACCTGGAAGATTGCAAGCTGGTGTGGGAGATCTTCGATTACTGCCACCTTATCCCTTTTGCCATCGAGCGCGCCTCCCTCACCGGTCTTGAGCTTGACAGGGTGGGGGGCTCGGTGGCGGCCTTTACCAACCTCTATCTGCCGCGGCTGCATCGTGGCGGCTACGTGGCGCCCAATCTGCCAGCCGACGGGGGGCTGGCGAGCCCTGGCGGCTATGTGATGGACTCCAAACCCGGTCTCTATCGCCATGTGCTGGTGCTCGATTTCAAGAGCCTCTACCCCAGCATCATCCGCACCTTTTGCATCGACCCCATGGGACTTATCGAAGGGCTGCAGCATCCCGAGCACGCCATTCCGGGCTTTCGCGGCGCCATGTTCTCCCGCGAGCGGCACTTCTTGCCGGATCTCATCGCTACCTTGTGGGCGGCGCGGGACAGAGCCAAGGCTGCCAGCAATAAGGCACTCTCCCAGGCCATCAAGATCATCATGAACTCCTTCTACGGCGTGCTGGGGTCGGGGGGCTGCCGTTTCTATGATCCGCGCCTAGCCTCATCTATCACCCTGCGTGGCCACAGCATCATGCAGCAGACCCGCGAGTGGATTGAAGAGAAGGGGTTCGAGGTGATTTATGGCGATACTGACTCCACCTTTGTCCATCTGGGGCGCGAGACCAGCCCGGATGAGGCGGACGAGATCGGCCAGCGACTGGCGCAAATGATCAACGATAACTGGGCTGCACTGATCAGGCGCGAGTTCGACCTGCCGAGTTATCTCGAGATCCAGTACGAGACCCACTACCGCCGCTTTCTGATGCCCACCATTCGCGGCTTGGAGAAGGGGAGCAAGAAGCGCTATGCGGGGCTGGTTGGCAAGGCCAGTGAGGGGAGTGAACAGCTGGTATTCAAGGGGCTCGAATCGGTGCGCACCGACTGGACCATGCTGGCCAAGCAGTTCCAGACCCGCCTCTATGAGCTGGTGTTTCACGATGAAGATCCCAGCGGCTATGTGCGCACCATGGTGGATGAGACCCGCGCCGGTCGTCACGACGATCTGCTTATCTACCGCAAACGGCTGCGCCAGAAGCTCGAAGAGTATCAGAAGAATGTGCCGCCCCATGTGCGGGCGGCGCGGCTGGCCGATGAGGAGAACCTGCGCCGCGGTCTGCCCCAGCGCTATCAGCATCGGGGCGCCATCGCCTATCTGATGACTCTCAATGGCCCAGAGCCGCTGGAGTACCGGCGCAGCGCCATCGATTACGAACACTATATCGACAAGCAGTTGCGGCCCATTGCCGATGCCATCCTGCCCTTTATCGGCGAGTCGTTCGACCGGATCTGTGGTCAGCAGCTGGATCTTTTCTGATTGGTGCAAGATGGCACTTTACTTCCCATAAATACTGTATAAAAATACAGTTATAAATCATGGAGAAGTTTCCTATGCGTCTTGAAATCATCATCGACAGAAAACATCAGATCCCGACCTCGACCATGGAGGCGCTGCGTCAGGAGCTGCTCAAGCAGCTTGGCGAAAAATTTCCCGACATCCATGTGCGGGTCGCACCGGGCAGTGCCATGGCCCTGACCGTCAGCCGTGCCAGCAAGGAAGACAAAGAGCTGGCCGAAGCCATGGTACAGGAGGTGTGGGAGAACGCCGACAGCTGGATGCCGGAAGAGAACGTCGCCTCCTGATCCCGCACGGTCAGTGGATAACACGGGCGTTGGATAAATGGGCGGCGGATAAACAGGCATGCCCGCTAATGCACTGCTGATACCCATACAACAAAAAACGCAGCCAAGTGGCTGCGTTTTTTGTTGGTGATGAGTTCGCGATGGCTTGTCTGGCTCTGGGTTGAGCCATGCCCGTTACAACCCCGCCCAGCTTTTCAGGCTCTGCTGCTGCACCCGGCGATTGGCTTCGCGGATCTCCCCTTTGGCGCGCAGGTCGGCCAGTGCGATAGGCAGTGCGGCGCGGATCTCTGCACTGCTCATTCCGGCTTTGAGGGCCGGGTGATAGGCCATCTTGAGCAGCACATAGTCCAGCCCGGTCAAAAAGCTGTCGATGCTGTTGTCATTGAAGATGGAGGGAAACACCTTGTCCGAATCGTTGGGCAGCCCCATCACCTGGGTGAACTCCTCCACTACACAGTCGAGAAAACGCCCCTTGGCCCGGCTGTAGTCTACCGGAATGATGATGGTGGCACGGCTGATCTCGTGTTTCGCATTGGTTGCGAAGTTGGCAAGGCAGAGCCCCTCCTTGAGCGCCATCTTGACCGATGGATCCCCCCCCATGGTGCGGTTGGCCCAGCTCTTCATCTTGCTGTAGTCGGTCATGATCAGGGTGAGGTTGGGCTTTGCGGCCACCATGCTGATGGGGTGGCCGGTGATGCGGGCCAGATGGACCGCCTGTACCTTCACCACGTCGGCCTGCAGCGGCTTGTCACCCGACTCGTTGATAAGTTGCAGCCGGATCGGCTGCTGCCAGCGGGCAAAACGGGTCTGCCTGGCTTCGCCATACTCCCGCTCCATGGCGATGGCCATAAAGCTCTCGGTGAGATAGCTGTCGCTCTGCCAGCGCTCATCGGCACGGGCGCTGTGGCCCGCGAGCAGAAGCAGCAGCGCCAGCAGCCCGCGTGACGCGCGGCGGGGATGGGCAGCGCAGCCCAAGTTGGCCATTACCAAAGTGGCAATAAAGCGGGTGGCACCAAAGGGGGTTGCGGCAAATGACATGTTTCCTCCCTGAAACGGTTGTCAGCCTAGCGGTTGGCCTTGTCGATATCGCGCCAGGTGAGCCAGAGCCTGAGATCAAACTCCAGTTGATGATAGTCGGGCTCCATGTGCTGGCAGAGCTGGTAGAAGCTCTTGTTGTGATCCTTCTCTTTGATATGGGCCAGCTCGTGCACCACGATCATTTTCAGGAACGGGGGCGGTGCCTCCTTGAACAGGGCGGCGATGCGGATCTCGTTCTTGGCCTTGAGCTTGCTGCCCTGTACCCGGCTGACGTAGGTGTGCAGGCCGAGGGCATCCTTGATCACGTTGATCTTGCCATCGAACACCACCTTTGACAGGGGCGCCGAGCTCTTGAGGTAGCGGTTCTTCAGCTCCATGGTGTAGGCGAGCAGCGCCTTGTCGCTCTGGATCTGGTGGCTCTCCGGATAGCGTTTGGCCAGCATCTCCCCCAGCTTGCCTGCCGCAATCAGCTGCTGTACCTGTGCCTTGAGAGGGTCGGGATAGCCGCCCAGATAAGTCAGTTCCGCCATGGTGTCACTCGTTACATCAAAAAGAGCGTCATTGTAGTTATCTCGGGCGGGCTTGCCTACTGCGGGCCGCCGCTGCAAGGCGAGCTGGCGCAATAAAAAGGGCGACCATTGCAACAATGGCCGCCCTGCGGGGCGTATTGACGATCAGCGTCGGCGATAGAGACCCGGATCCACCTCTTCGTAGTGGCTGGTCAGGAATTGATAGAAGGCGAGATGGGAAGGGGAGCTCGGCTTTTTCAGCTCCTCGCTTACCCGATCCGGCTTGGCGATGATGAACTTCGGATTCTGGCGCTGGATATCGGCCAGCACCCGTTCGCGTACGTCATAGGGCGGATTGACGTTGGCAAAGAAGAGATAGGCGGACGCCGGCTGGCGATCGGTCCAGAGATAATATTGCGGCTGGATACCATCGACCCAGATCTTGTCGCTCGGGACTGTCTCGGCCTTGATGCGATCAACCCGTACCTGCGCCGCCGGATTGAAAGGGCGACCCTTGAGGGTCCCTTCCCAGGCGTTGTTGATCATCAGCAGCAGCATGGCCAGCGTCGCCAGCCAAGGGGTGGCAGTGCGCACATCCCAGGCGCGCCAGAGGGGGATGAGGATCAGCACCGGCAGCGCCCACAGCAGGCTGGTGCCGAGCACCTCGTTGACCCGCTCGAGGGACCACTCCTTAGTGCTCCAGCCAAAGGCGAGTTGCTGGGCCAGCAGCCAGCTGGCGGTAAGCACCACCAGCGAGATGCAGAGCAGGCCGATGGCATCAGCCTGCTGTTCGCTGCGATCCAGCAATACCGCCAGCGGTAGCACCGCCAGTTGCAGATAGAGCACGTCGTAGTGATCGAACACATGGCCGGAAACCGAGTTGGCGATCAGGGTGAACAGCACCCCAAACAGGGTCGCCAGCAAGGCGGGCAGATACCACTCTTGGCGGCGGCTCAGCATCAGAATGATGAAGGCGGGTAGCAGCATCACAAGGCCGGTACGCAGCAGGCCGACGGCGCCCACCATGGGTGAGAAGCCATTGCCGTAGCTCCCCTCGAAGAAGATGTCGAAGGCGTAGTATTTGAAGGCCGCCAGCAGATCATGTTGCTGGAAGTAGGCGTAAAGCGGGCCGCCAATCAGCGCCAACCCCAGCAGGCTGGAGATGAGCAGCAAGATGGCGTCACGCCACTTCTCGTGCAGACACCAGTGGCAGAACAGCACCAGATACCAGGCCCCCCAGAAGGCGCCGTTGTTGGTGCGCATCCAGGCGACGATGGCGAAGGTAAGGGCCGCCACCAGCGCGGGCCACCAGCGAAATCCCTTGTCCAGCAGCAGGGTAATGAAGGCCCACTGGGCGATGAGGGCGAGGTGGAAGGTCCAGTCCTCGGTCATGTTGCCGTAGTAGTAACGGGTGCCGTAGAGAGCCAGCACCGCCAGCATGGCGCCGAGGCGCGCCTTGAACGAGAGTCCGAGCTGGGCAAAGGCCTGCCAGCTGGCCAGCAGCCCGAGCCAGCAGAGCACCCACTCCAGTGTCCAGATCCCGACAAATCCCCCCATTCGATAACCCAGCGCGTCGAGGGCGAAAATCATCGGCCCCTTGATATCGATCATGTCGCGATAGAGCACGCCCCCTTCGCTCCACATCTTGCCCATCACCGCGAACAGCGAGGCATCAAAGCCCGGCGCCATGGCGTGGAAGAGCGGATTGCGCAGACAGAAGAGCAGCGCCAGCAGGGCGGTCAGCAGCACGATGGCTGGCTTGATACCCGGGTTGACGCGAGGGGGAGTGAAACGGATGGAGTGATTCATGAAGTCGCCTGTTCCTGCAGCTGGTCTTGAAAGCGGGCCTATCTTGCCGAGCTAGTGAGTGCGATGCAATGGGGCGGGCCCGTGTGGGGCAAATATTCTCGAAAAAGCCCGGTTCTTGCAGGGAATCGGGCGCTGGCTGCGGCAATTTTGGCCGTCAGGGGGATGTGGCAAAGCCATTCCCCCTCTGCATCAATGGATGTACTCAAGCAGGGGCGGCTGCGCTTCCAGTGTCGGCAGGTGACGGGCCCAGCGGATAAAGGCGTCGGCCAGGGTGATGCCGAGCTCCTGATTGTGCTGGGTCAGGGTACGCGCCAGTGCGGTGTAGCCCTCCTTGCCGGAGGCGGTATAGGCGCTCGACACTCCGCGATAGACCTGTTCGGCATTGACCGCTTGCCACTGGCCGGGGGCGGCTTCCCACTCCAGTCGGGTGATGCGCTGACCCTTGGGCCGGTCGGCCTGATAGGTGAATCGCACCCCCGCGGTGTAGGGGAAGCTGCCGTTGCCATTTCCGACCACGCCGTTGTTGGTGGCGTTGTCGATGGCATTTTCCAGCGCTTCCGCCAACTCGTGACCGTGCACCCGATAGAGGGTGAGGGGAATGGCAAACGGCAGCAGGCGACCGGCGATATCTGCTTCGCTTAGGGGGCCCGGCTCCAGCGAGCAGCGCACGCCGCCAGCATTGTGCAGGGCAAAGTCCACCTCGCCTACCTGTTCACGGGCGGCGGTCAGCATGGCGCGGGCCACCAGCGGGGCGAGCTGGCTGCCGTGGGGCAGGGTGGCATCCGGCAGCCGCTGATGGGGCAGTGGCGCCGCCAGTCGGGTGACGATGCGCTGGCTCATGGTTTCAATCTCCGGCCGGTAGCGTTTGGCCAGATGTTGTTCAAGCTGTTGATTCGGCTCGCAGAAGGTGAGCCCGGCGGGTGGGGTGGAGGCAAATGGCCAGGGCTGCCAAGGGAGCCACTCCAGCTGACCCTCACTTTGCACGACGCGGCCCGCCTCATCGAAGGTGAGCTCGCAGACACCGAGGCAGAGGGCGCTGTGGCCAGCGTGCAAAATGGCCACTCCGTTGTTCATCAGCGGATAGCTGCCTTCGCTTGGCAGACCCAGCGGCGCGAGATCGCCGAGCAGGCTGTGGGTATGGCCACCGATGATGAGACTGAGCTCGGGGAAGCGCTCTGCCAGCAGCTTGTCCTGATCCAGCCCGAGGTGGCTCAGCAGCACGATATGCTGGATCCCTTCGCGCCTGATCTCCCGCAACACTTTAGTGAGGGTCTCGGCGACCGCGTGGAAACGGGTGTGGGGATCCGGGTTGGCGATGGCAGCCATCTGGGCGAGGGTGATGCCGAGCAGCGCAAAGGGAACCCCATCGATCACCCGGCGATGCCAGGGCTGATGGGCGTCGTAGAGGTGGGGAATATCCCACAGCCCAAGCGGCGTGTCGGCAGGCTCCTGACTGTTATCCAGATTGGCGGCCAGCACCGGAAAATCGAGCTGGCGCAAGAACTCCACCAACGGGCCATTGCCCAGATCGAACTCGTGGTTGCCGAGCACCATGGCATCGGGGGCCAGCATGGCGAGCAGGTCGGCGTTGGCACGCCCTTTGAAGCGGTTGAAATAGAGAGAGCCCTGAAAGGAGTCGCCACCGTGCAGAAACAGAAAACGCTGGCCGGCTGCTGCGGCTTTGGCACGCAGTTGGGTCAGTCGGGTCAGGATCCGGGCATAACCGCCGCACTGGGTGCGCCATTGGCCTTCACCGACAGGGGAGAAGCTCATGGGCGCGCCATCGAAGTGGGAGTGGCAATCACTGAAATGGGCAAGTTGAACCGTAATACTCATCTCGGTCCTCCTTAGGGGGAAAATGAGCACCGAGTCTACTGCAAAGGGGGGGGAGGATACCAGCCCGGCAGGGTGCCGGGCTGGTCAGCGATCAGGCGGGTACCATGATCTGGGTGGCGACGATCACCACCAGCAGGCCGACGGCGACCGGCATACTGGTGCGCTTGACCACCTCGAACGGCGAGAGCTTGCCCATCCCAGCACAGGCGACCACCACCCCGGATACCGGCGAAATGGTGCGACCCAGGTTGGAGGCTTGCAGCATCGGGATCACCAGATAGGCCGGATTGATGCCAAGGCTGCTGGCCAGGTTGGGGATCAGCTCCACGAAGGCGTAGAAGGGGGCATTGCCCGAGCCGGTGGTGAAGGCGGCCAGGGTGGTGATCACCACCAGTGACAGCATCATGATCAGGCCACCCGAACCGAGATCCTGCGCGTGAGCCAGCAGGGTATCGATAAAGCCGATGGTCATCAGACCCTGGGCGAAGACACCGGCACCGACCAGCAGCATGACCACACCGGCAAAGGCGTCAGCCATGTTGCGCCAGCAGACCTGCAGACCGTCCAGCAGCTCCTTGCCATTGCGGATCCGCACGAGCTCCAGCAGGCTGGCCAGCACCATGCACATGACGATGATGGTGACGATATCCAGCTGCGGACCCCATTTGCCGTCAAATGCCAGCACCCCGATGATGGGGGTAAAGGGCAGGATGGCGTAGAAAGCGGGGGCGGTAGTCACCAGATCACCCGGGGCGACCGGCTCGTTGTGTTCACCGGATTTTTGGTCAAGGTAGCGCTGCCAGAAGAAGTGGGTCACCGCCATGCAGGCGATCGCCACCAGCGAGATGGGCAGGGTCAGCTTGAAGGCAAAATCCAGCAGCGGCATGTTGGCGGCCTGAGCGGCCATCACCACGTCACCGGAGGTCGGTGCCAGAATGATGGCGGCTGGCGAGGCGCACACGGCCGCCGCCGCGCCACGGGAGATCCCCATGTTGACCATCAGCGGGAACAGGGTGGCCATCAACAACACGCCCAGACCGGTAGCGGAGCTGACCGCCAGCGACATGGCGCAGGCCACCAGATAGGCAGCCACCAGCAGGATATAGGGGGACTTGATGATGCCGAGCGGTTTGCTGGCCAGCTTGACCAGAATGGTGTTGGCACCGATATGGCTCATGTAGCCGGCGAAGCCGCACAGCACCATGATCAGCATCCCCAGTCCACCGCCACGGTCATTGAGCAGGAAGCGGACGTATTCGAAGATATCGGTTGCTATGTAACCGGTGCTGACCACCTTGCTCGGCAGTACCGGCTTGCCCATCATGGCGGTGATGACCAACAGCAGCAAGCCGCCGCTCAGCAGCACCCCGGTCGCGGAGTATCCTTTGAAAATGGCACGGCCCACCACCAGGGTGACCAGGGTGCCAACGATGAGTTCCAGCATATGTTGCCTTCTGATTGGATGAGAGTGGAGGGAGTCTATTCCGATAGGGGTAGAGTGGCGACTGGAAACAGGATGTTGTGTGAGCTAAATCAACGTTTAACCCCATGAACAGAATTAAAGAAAGGTAAAGGTACTTTACCCAGCGGGTTTGGCTGCCTACCCTTGCCAGCCTTGGTTGTCTTTTGAGGCTTTTATATGGTTGTTGGTGATTTTCCAGGCATTAAACGCTCTATTTTCCTGCTTGCGATGCTATTTTCACCTACTTGCGTGTTTGCGGTAACCAATGACGGTTTTCATCAAACCGGTCCTCATCAGGCGGTCGCCATGCGGCGTCTCATGGCTCCTCACTCTTACGGCGTACTGGTGGTTGCCGAGGGGAACAGACCCCGTTTTGCCGCGCTGGCATCCAAAACCACCGAAGCAAACTGCCTGGCCCGTCATGCCATCCGGGTAGATGGGGTTGCGCTGCTGGTCACCCCGAGATTCTATGCCAAAGAGGGAAAACGGGGACTTTGCGAGCTGTGGCTCAATGAGGGGGCAGATCAGGACTTTTTTGCCAACCGTCTTAAAAATGATCATTTTATTCAGATAGATGGTCATGACATCAATGTGAAAAACTATCACCTCGACTGGCAGCGCATCAGCCGTCATGCTCAATAAAAATACAGTTTTGGCCTTGTGCCATACTCTGCTCACGCAACCTGTGAGCGTGCTCTGATTTCTGGGCGCATCATTGTATTGCGCCGCCTCGTCGTCACACATAGGCTATACCCGTCATCTGTGTGGCGGTGGGGTTCACCAAGGTTGGTACTCCGCCCGTGCAATCAAGGAAGGTAGTCTGGCATGGTCAGCAAGGTTTATGGAGTAGTGGGGGTCGGGTTGTTGCTGTTGCCCCTGATGAGTCAGGCTCAGCCGAGCCGGCCGCAAGTGGTGCCAGAGTCCCGCATCAATGTCCGTTTTTATGAGGTCAATGCAACCAGTCCGGAGCAGCTTGCCCGGGCGATTGCCCAGAGTGCTCCCAAGGTGAATGGCAAGCCCGTACTCGGCAAGGCGAGTTATCAAGTGGACTGGCAGCTGGATACCGAGCAGTTGCCGGGGCGCTGCCAGCTCAACCGGGTGACGGTGACCACCAACGCCACTGTGTTACTGCCCCGCTGGCGTCAGAGCGCGAACAGTAACGATCCTGCCCGCCAGCGCTGGGGGCGGCTGCTCTCCAGCATGTTTGACTACGAATCCCGCTTCAAGGAGATGGTGCTGCAAGGGGCCAATCAGGTGGGTGGCGCTATTGCTGGGCTACCCGGACATGCAGATTGTCAGGCACTGCGCTATGCCGCGTGGGCAGCAGGCAGTGGCGAGCTGAACAAAATCAAGGGACGGCTCGACGGATTCCAGCGTCAGACAGGTTACGGCGAACAGCTCGGGGTGCACTGGCCCAAGTGAGCGCTATCTCAAGACGCAATATCCAGCATCGCACGATTTGATAAATAGAATGGCCGCCCGATGGGCGGCCATTCTATTTGCTTGCAGAGTCCGGTTTAGACCAGCGCCTTGCCTTTGAGCAGTTTGCGCACCCAGTAACGGGCTGGGTGGAGCGTTTCCAGCAGGTCGGCGGCCAGCGGCAGGGGATCGCCGCAGATCTGGCTGGCGAGCAGCTCACCACAGAGCGGCGCCGAGCAGAGGCCCCGCGAGCCGAGCGCCCCCAGCACATAGAGGCCGGGGTGAAGGGGGAGCGGCTGGGCGTTGTGCTGATCATGCTGCAGCTGCGCATAGTGATCCGCCAGACCTTGCAATCTGGCCACTGGCCCTACCACCGGAAGGTGATCCCGACTGGCACAACGCACCCCTACGCGCGCCTCGTTGCGACTCACATCCACCTCGGTGGGCCAGGTTTGCTCCGGCAGGCAGGCTTGCAACCGCACCTGATTCTGGATTTGCTCCTCGGCACGAAACTCAAGGCTGCTCTGGTTGCGGCCATAACTGGCGCCGATGCAGTGTTGATCGTTGTGCATTGGCGTGAGGTAGCCATCGTAGCAGAGCACGGTCTTGAGCTGACGCAAGCTGGCCGAGGTCGGCACATGGCTCACCTGACCGCGCACCGGATAGAGCGGCAGCTCGGCAAAGGGGAGCAGTGATGGCAGCTTGTGTCCGGCGGCGACCACCAGATTGGGGGCCTGCCAGTGGCGGCCATCCTGGCTCTCTACTTGCCAGCCATCGGTCTGCTCGGCAATGGCAACCACCTCGGTGTTGAACACCACCTCAAGCAGGCCGCTGGCTTGCGCCTCTTTCAGGGCGGCTCGGGTGAGATCGGCCGGACAGAGCCAGCCTCCCAGCGGATAACTGACGCCGCTGTGGCCACAGGGCAGGCCAACCACCTGCTCTACCTCTGATGTAGAGAGGGGATGCATCAGTTCGGACGGGAAGGGGCCCTGACTCATCTTGGCCAACTTGGCTGCCGATTTTTCGTCATAACCGAGCTGGGTTACTCCACATAATTCGAAAGCGATAGGATGGCGTTCGGCCAACGCCAGCAGCCGTTGGCGGGCATAGCCAAAAGCGAGCGAATAGAAGCGTGACAGCGCATCGTGCTCGCCGTTAAGCAGGGGATAGAGGGCACCCTGGCGGTTGCCCGAGGCGCCGGTGGCCGGTTCGCCATCTGCACACAGCAAAGTCACCTTGCGACCCCGCTCCACCAGAGAGAGCGCTGTCATGGCAGAGGCGATGCCGCCGCCGATGATCACCACCTCGCCAGCGCGCCCGGCAGGACGGGCATACCAGGGGACTATGGTCTGCTGCGGCTGCTTGTCGGTGCGATCCCCCACCAGCATCTCCCGCTTGCTACCGTGGCCCTTCACCTTCTTCATGGCAAAACCGGCGGCAATCAGGCCGCGACGGACAAAACCGGCACAGGTAAAGGTGGCGATGGAGCAATCGGGACGGGCGAGGCGAGCGAGACCATCAAACAGATCCTGTGTCCACATTTCCGGGTTCTTGGCCGGGGAGAAACCATCCAGATACCAGGCATCCACCAGCCCCTCTGCCCGGTGAGGCACCTGCGGCAGCATATCCTTGATATCGCCAAACCAGAGATCGAGGCGAATGCGGCCACCCGCAAAATGCAGGCGGTGGCAACCGGAAACCGGCAGCGGCCATTGGGCGACAAGATCCTGACTCAAGTGGCCAAGTTCAGGCCAGGCGGCCAGCGCCTTGCGCAGATCGTCTTGGGTCAGGGGGTATTTCTCGAAACTGATGAAGTGCAGACGGGAGCCGTTGCCGGATTGAGGCGCCTGTTCCAGGAAGGCTTGCATTGTCGCCAGAAAGTTAAGGCCTGTGCCGAAACCTGTTTCACCTATCACGAAATTGTCACTATCGTGGTGCGAAAATCGCGCAGGTAGCCGGTTTTGCTGCAAAAAGACGTAGCGGGTTTCACTTAGACCGTTATCATTGGAAAAGTACACATCCCCGAAGTCACTGGAGACAGGAGTTCCCGCTTCATTCCAGTCCAATCGGGCATGATGTAAGGATGTTTGACTCACGTTTTCCTCGGCTCGCGTCACAAAATCGCGGGCATTCTACGTGAAAGCAGACCAGTTTGGCAGCCGAAAGCGGGTAGACTTGGCGCCAGTTTTTCCAGACGAGATGAATTAATGAGAAGAGCAGTGATCACCGGTATCGGCGTCATCTCCAGTATCGGCAACAACAAGGAAGAAGTGCTGGCCTCCCTGAAAGCAGGTAAATCCGGCATCACCTATTCCGAGCAGTTCGAGCAGCACAACCTGCGCAGCCGTGTCTGGGGTAACATCAAACTCGATCCGTCTGAACTGATCGACCGTAAAGTCATGCGTTTCATGGGTGACGCGGCGGCCTACGCCTACCTCTCCATGCAGCAGGCCATTGAAGATGCCGGTCTGGCGGAAGATCAGGTCTCCAACGAGCGTACCGGCCTGGTGGTCGGTTCAGGTGGTGCCTCCGGCAAGAACACCTCGGAATCTGTGGATATCGCCCGCGAGAAAGGGGTCAAGCGTGTGGGTCCTTACATGGTGCCACGCACCATGTCTTCCACCACCTCTGCTTGCCTCGCGACCCCTTTCCAGATCAAGGGTGTCAACTACTCCATCAGCTCAGCTTGCGCCACCTCTGCTCATTGCATCGGTCACGCGCTTGAGCTGATCCAGCTTGGCAAACAGGATGTGGTCTTCGCCGGTGGCGGTGAAGAGCTGGACTGGTCCTCTACCATCCAGTTTGACGCCATGGGCGCGCTCTCCACCAAGTACAACGACACGCCGGAAAAAGCGTCCCGTACCTATGATGCGAACCGCGATGGTTTCGTTATCTCCGGTGGCGGCGGCATTCTGGTGATCGAAGAGCTGGAACATGCGCTGGCGCGTGGTGCTCACATCTATGCCGAGTTGACCGGTTACGGTGCCACCTCCGATGGCTATGACATGGTCGCGCCGAGCGGTGAAGGCGCGGTGCGTTGCATGAAGATGGCGATGCAGGGTGTGGGCAAGGTTGACTACATCAACACCCACGGCACCTCCACCCCGGTTGGCGATACCAAGGAGCTGGAAGCTATCCAGACTCTGTTTGGCGCCAACGGTCCCAAGATCTCTGCCACCAAGGCGATGACCGGCCATGCGCTGGGCGCTGCGGGCGTGCACGAGGCTGTCTACTCCCTGCTGATGATGGAACACGGCTTTATCGCTCCCAGCATCAACATCGAGACTCTGGACGAGAAGGCCGAAGGTCTGCCCATCGTGCGTGAGTACGAAGCGGCCGAGCTTAACACCGTCATGTCCAACAGCTTCGGCTTCGGCGGTACCAACGCCTCTCTGGTGTTCAGCAAGTTCAAAGGCTGATATCCGGTTGATCTGAAAAAAGCGCCTCAGGGCGCTTTTTTTGTTTCCGTGATCTGCCATCACTCATTGCAGAGCAGAGCAGAGCAGAGCAGAGCAGAGCAGAGCAGAGCAGAGCATCGGCCATTGTGGAATAGGAAGAGTGGGTTGGTGGCAGAGTTCAGTGCAGATGGTGGGGGGCATGTGATGTCACACCCATAAGGCTGCTCTACATCTCTCTAGTGGAGTAGATAGCAAGAAGGGAGCATGAGGCTCCCTTCTTTGTTAGCGGTAGCTTGATGGCTGCTGGTTAGAACCAGAAGCCGATGATAAAGGAGCCCGCCAGGGTCAGCATCACGTTGGCCACCGCATAGGTACCGGCATAGCCGAGCGCCGGAATGGAGCTGTTGGCTGCCTCGTTGACCACATCCATCGCCGGGGCACAGGTACGGGCACCAGTGATGGCACCGAGCAGCAGCGCCGGGTTCATCTTGAGCACCCAGACCCCGAACAGATAGCCAACCAGCACCGGCAAGGTGGTCACCAGCATGCCGGAGAAGAGCACTACCGTACCCACCTCGCTGAGGTGGTCGAGGATGCCGCCACCGGCTTTCAGACCCGTACTCACCATAAAGACCGCCAGACCGAGATCCTTGGCCAATCTGAGCGCACCGGGCGGCACATAGCCGACCGTCGGGTGGTTGGCCCTCAGGTAACCCATCAGAATACCTGCCAGCAGCAGGCCGACGGCGTTGCCGAGACCGAATTCGATCTGACCGAACACCAGCGAAACGGAGCCGATCAGCAGGCCGAGCACGAAGAAGGTGGTGAAAGCCACCAGATCCGTGGTCTGGCTGTGGATGCTGATAAAGCCGATCTTGTTGGCCAGCAGTTTGACCCGCTGCTTCTCGCCGCTGATCTGCAGTACGTCGCCTTTTTGCAGCATGATGTTGCGATCGAACGGCATCTCGATCTGGGAGCGCACTACCCGGTTGAGGAAGCACCCTTTCTCGGTGAGGTTGAGCTCCACCAGATGGCGGCCTACCACGGAGTCATTCTTTACCACTATCTCTTCGGTGACGATCTGCAGGTCAAGCAGGTTGCGATCAAACACCTCTTTACCGTTGCGGTAGTTGACGTCCAGCTTTTCGTGGCTCTCGGGATAACCCACCAGGGCGATCTCATCCCCTTCCTGAATGACGGCATCGCCATCGGGACTGGCCAGAATGCCGTTGCGGCGGATCCGCTCCACATAGCAGCCGGTATGGGGATAGATGCCGGTCTCCCGCAGGGTACGGCCACCGATCCAGGCTGCCAGCTCGGGGCCAACCCGATAGGCGCGGATGATGGGCAGATAGGTCTTGCGACTCTCGCTGTCGGAGAGCCCCCGCTCGCGGGCGATTTTTTGTGCCTCGGTATTGAGGTCGAGGCGTGCCAGCGAGGGGAGGTAGCGCACCACCAGCATCAGGCCCACCAGACCCACCAGATAGGTCAGGGCGTAGCCGATGCCCATATTGTCCAGCACCGCCTGCATATCAGTTTGATGGGGCAGGTTGAGCAGACCACTGCGCAAGGCATCCTGGGCACCCACCAGCGCTGGAGTCGAGGTGAGGGAACCCGCCAGGATCCCCGCCGCCATGCCCGGCCCCAGATTGAAGAACTTGGCCAGCCCCACCGTCAGCAGCAGGGCGGTCAGCAAGATCACCAGGGTCAGGGTGATGTAGTGGATGCCGTCGCGCAGGAAGACGCTGAAGAAGTGAGGGCCCGCCTCGATCCCCACACAGAAGATGAACAGCATAAAGCCGACGTTTTCAGTGGTGGCCGCAAATTCGAAGCCCATCTGGCCGAACAGCAGGGCGGTAAACAGCACACCTATGGTGTTGCCAATCTGAAAGTTGCCAATTCGCACCTTGCCAAGCAGCAGGCCGAAGGCCAATACCACGAACAGCAGCAGGGAGTCGCTTTGATGTAGCAGTGTCACGAAATCTATGGTCATGCCCGGAAAAACCGAGGAAAAAAGTGGGGTCGATATTGTGCCGGATCTATCCCCAATAAAGAAGCGCAAGGGAGCGATTAATCGGACGTTATCGGACGCTATTTGTGGAGCCGGCGGCGTGATAGGGAGACAAGCGGATGAAATCTGGCTATTTTTGCTGTAACCGTCGTTGTCAATTAGTGAAATCTGCTGCCCGCGACCGAAGTGCTCTGGCGCAGGCCGATATTTTAGATTCTGCTGTCCGGCCGCTTGGCGGGGATCAGTTTCAGCAGATTCAACCGATGGCCACCATGGTTGGCTGAGGGGCAAGTCAGCTTGATATTTACCCGTTCGCCCACGGGGCATGGGTTGGCAAAAAGATACCTCTGAAAAGTGCCAATAGAGCCTGTCACCTCACTGTTCCTGAGGGGGCAAAAAAACAGCATAAAATCAGGTTGGCCAGCAAAATGACTCTTCGCCGGGGGCCATCAAGGGCAATCCCGCGTCCTGACAGGGCTTGCTGCACTTACCCACAGAATCTGTGGATAACCCTGTTTATGAAACTTGTTCATCGCCCGGAAAGCCGCGCCAGCACTGGGATGCAAGGGCTGTTCAAAAAATACCGGAAGAAAAATGTTTGTATAAAAATCAAATAGTTAGGTGCGACAGAAGAAAACTCTGTCGAGCCGAGACGGGTAACAAAAGGGAGCGTCAGCAGCAAGAAGGATCTTGTGCATTAAAATTGGCAGGAGAGGGCACTAAAGTGGATAACTTGCACCGAGATGGTGAGGAATTTGGCTCCCCCGACTGGACTTGAACCAGTGACATACGGATTAACAGTCCGCCGTTCTACCGACTGAACTACGGGGGAACATCAGGCAAGGAGGAGCATCATACAGAAGGTGTCCGAGGTGGTCAAGCCATTCGCGGGATGATGGCACGGGTGTACCGCTGCCAAACCCTCGGTTACACTGCTCCTCTGCTGTTTTGTGTCGGGAGTGTTCATGAGCAAATTGTTCAAGTTAGCCAGCCAGTTTCAACCCGCCGGGGATCAGCCCACGGCGATTGCCCAACTGCTGGATGGCATCGAGTCGGGGCTGGCCCACCAGACCCTGCTCGGGGTGACCGGTTCGGGCAAGACCTTCACCATGGCCAACGTCATCGCCACCCTGAACCGCCCGACCATGATCCTGGCCCCTAACAAGACCCTGGCCGCCCAGCTCTATGGTGAGATGAAGGAGTTCTTCCCCGACAACGCGGTGGAGTATTTCGTCTCCTACTACGACTACTACCAGCCCGAAGCCTATGTGCCGACCACCGACACCTTTATAGAGAAGGATGCCTCCATCAACGATCACATCGAGCAGATGCGATTGTCCGCCACTAAGGCACTGCTGGAGCGGCGCGACGTGGTGATCGTTGCTTCGGTGTCGGCCATCTATGGTCTGGGGGATCCCCAAGCTTATCTGAGCATGATGCTGCACCTCAAAGTGGGGGATGTGATCAACCAGCGGGATATCCTGCGTCGCCTCGCAGAGTTGCAGTACACCCGTAACGACATGGCGTTTCAACGCGGCACCTTCCGGGTGCGCGGTGAAGTGATCGACATTTACCCTGCCGAATCGGACAAGCTGGCCCTGCGGGTGGAGCTGTTTGATGAGGAGGTGGAGCGCCTCTCCCTGTTCGACCCGCTGACCGGTGCCATCGAGCAGACGGTGGTGCGCTATACCATCTACCCCAAGACCCACTACGCCACCCCGCGCGAAACCATTCTGGGGGCTATCGAGCATATCAAGGAGGAGCTGCGCAGCCGCCGCGAGCAGCTGTTGTCCCTCAACAAGCTGGTGGAAGAGCAGCGCATCAGCCAGCGTACCCAGTTCGACATGGAGATGATGCAGGAGCTGGGTTACTGCTCCGGCATCGAGAACTACAGCCGCTACCTTTCCGGCCGTGCGCCGGGGGAGCCACCGCCCACCCTGTTTGACTACCTGCCGGGGGACGGCCTGCTCATCATAGACGAGTCCCACGTCACGGTGCCGCAGATTGGCGCCATGTTCAAAGGAGACCGCTCCCGCAAGGAGACCCTGGTGGAGTACGGCTTCCGGCTCCCCTCGGCGCTGGACAACCGGCCGCTCAAGTTCGACGAATTTGAAGCGCTGATGCCGCAGACGGTGTTTGTTTCGGCGACTCCCGGCCCCTACGAGCTGGAGAAGTCCGGCGGCGATGTGGTGCAGCAGGTTGTGCGCCCAACCGGCCTGCTCGATCCGGAGATCGAGGTGCGTCCTGTGACCACTCAGGTGGACGATTTGCTCTCCGAGATCCGCAAGCGGGTCGCCGTCGAGGAGCGGGTGCTGGTTACTACCCTGACCAAGCGGATGGCGGAAGACTTGACCGAGTATCTGGCGGAGCACGACGTCAAGGTGCGCTATCTCCACTCCGATATCGATACGGTCGAACGGGTGGAGATCATCCGCGATCTGCGCCTTGGCAAGTTCGATGTGCTGGTGGGTATCAACCTGCTGCGGGAAGGCCTCGACATGCCGGAGGTGTCGCTGGTGGCGATTCTGGATGCAGATAAAGAGGGCTTCCTGCGCTCCACTCGCTCGCTGATCCAGACCATCGGCCGTGCGGCGCGTAACCTCAACGGCAAGGTCATTCTCTATGGCGATACCATCACCAACTCGATGAAGGTAGCCATTGAGGAGACCGAGCGGCGCCGCGCCTTGCAGCATGCCCATAACCTCAAGCATGGGATCACCCCCAAAGGGCTCAACAAATCCATTGGCGATGTGATGGACATGGGGGGCAGCCGCACGGCAGGCAAACCAGGCAAGGGGATGCGCAAGGCAGCCGAGCCGCAAGGGGAGTACCATGTCCGCTCTGCCAGTGAGATTGCCAAAGAGATCAAACTGATGGAGGAACAGATGTTCCAACATGCCCGGGATCTGGAATTCGAACAGGCGGCGGCACTGCGGGATCAGATCCAGCGGTTGCGCAGCGAGTTGATCGAATCATGAGCCGCAAACGCTGGCTGATTTGGCAACGACTTCGTCGTCTCTATCAGGGCTTTCGCCATCCCGGAACCCCCTGGTGGGCGAGGGGACTGGTGATCCTTATCCTGCTCTATGGCATTAGTCCGGTGGATCTTATCCCTGACGTGGTGCCCTTGCTGGGTTGGTTCGATGACGTGACCCTGCTGCTGTTGTTGCTGTTGTTGCTGTTGTTGCTGTTGTTGCTGTGGGGTTGGGAGCGTTGCCTTCCCCCCGCAGTGCGCAGCGATCTGGAACAGGCCTCCTAGTTCACCTTTTCAACACCACGCTCGACATCACTCTGTGCGCTCCCACCCTCGAAGGAAGCGGAAAAACGGTTTCATTTGAAGGTGGGCTCTGCAGGATGAAAAAGAGGCAGGCCCAGTGATTGTCGCCCGGATGGCATTGGCGTAGACTCCACGCCGTTCACTTTATGGGTATGGAAAAAATGGATCTGATCCTCTTTGCAATCGACTTTATTCTGCACGTTGACGTGCATTTGAAAGAGCTGTTCGAGAACTATGGCGTCTGGGTTTACGCCATCCTGTTTCTGATCATCTTCTGTGAAACCGGGTTGGTAGTGACGCCGTTCCTGCCGGGTGACTCCCTGCTGTTTGCCGCCGGTGCGCTTACCGTGGGCAGCGTGCTGGACGTCCATACCCTGGCGGCCGTGCTGATCATCGCTGCCGTGCTGGGCAACGTGGTCAACTACACCATTGGTCACTTCTTCGGCGAGCAGTTGTTCCGCAACCCGGATTCAAAAATCTTCCGCCGGGATTATCTGGAGAAGACCCACGCCTTCTATGCCAAGCATGGCGGCAAGACCATCATCATCACCCGCTTCCTGCCTATCGTGCGTACCTTTGCGCCGTTCGTGGCAGGGATGGGGGCCATGACCTATCCGCGCTTCCTGGCGTTCAACCTGGTTGGCGGTCTGCTGTGGGTACTCTCTTTCGTCTATGCCGGCCACTTCTTTGGCAATCTGCCGGTGGTGCGTCACAACTTTACCCTGCTGATCTTCGGCATCATCGGCATCTCCCTGTTGCCCATGGTGATTGGCGCGGTCAAGGCCAAGATGGGTACTGTCAAGGCGTAACCAGAAATACGGTCAGCCAGAACGAGAAAGGGGGGAGCCATTATGGCTCCCCCTTTTTATCTCCACGCGGGCATGACACTCAGTTGCAGCAGCGCCCTTTCACCAGATTGCCGATGGCCACTACGGTGAAGACCAACAGGTAAGCGGCGAAGATGACGACCAGCCACTGGGGCATGGAGTAACCGAAGAACTGCCAGGTGATCTGGGCACAATCCCCTTCCGGCATAAAGAGCCAGGGGAGCCACTGATCGAGTGGAGCCCAGCTCGGGAAGTCGGCAAACGGGCTGCAGACGTTGAACGGTGAGGGGTTGACCTGATAGTCCACATGCTTGAGGGCCAGCTGGAAGCCGCGGAAGGCACTGTAGCCCCACAGCAACATGGCACTCCAGCGAACATACCACTTATCCGGCGCCACCATGCCGAGCAGACCAGCGGCCAGCACACCCAGGGTCGCCAACCGTTCGTAAACGCACATCACGCACGGGGAGAGGCCCAGCACATGCTGGAAGAAGAGGGCGCACAACTCGAGGAACAGGGCTGATGCTGCCAACAGGCCCCAAGCCAGCCGATGGGCGGCAATACGGCGGAGAAACTCGATCATCTCATTGATCTCTCAGAAAAAACAGTGGCTGAATTAGAGCAGAGCGGAACCGAAAAGAAAAGGGCCCTGAAAGGGCCCTCGGAAACCGTCGCAACGGATTAATGCAGCGCTGGCTGTACCGCTGGCAGCGTACTCTCCATCACCAGCCATCCGTGCTGATAGAACCACTCGGTGGCAGGACCAAGCAGCAATTCGACAGAGAAAAAGCCGATCAGCCCCAGCACCAGGGTGTAGGGCAGCGCCATCCAGACCATGCGGCCATAGGAGAGACGCAGCAGCGGCGCCAATGCCGAAGTGAGCATAAACAGGAAGGCGGCCTGACCATTGGGGGTGGCGACCGACGGCAGGTTGGTACCTGTGTTGATGGCTACCGCCAGCAGATCGAACTGGGCGCGGTCGATGGCACCATTGAGCATGGCCGTCTTCACCTCATTGATGTAGACGGTGCCGACAAAGACGTTGTCACTGACCATGGAGAGCACCCCGTTGGCCAGATAGAAAAGGGCCAGCTGGTTCTCTGGTTTGGCTGCCAGTACCAGCTGGATCACCGGCTTGAACAGCTGCTGATCGATGATGACGGCGACTACACTGAAGAAGACCGCCAGCAGGGCGGTGAAGGGGAGTGCCTCCTGGAAGGCTTTACCCAGCGAGTGCTCCTCGGTGATCCCGGTCAGAGAGGTGGCCAGCACGATGACCGAGAGGCCAATCAGACCAACGGCTGCCAGGTGCATGGCCAGACCGACAATCAGCCAGACTGCAATCAATGCCTGAACGATCAGCTTGGCCTTGTCTTGCGGGCTGCGTTTTGCCTCTTCGTAGCGGTTGTACTCCTCCATGATGGCGCGCACCGTGTCCGGCAGGCGGGCGCCATAGCCAAACCAGCGGAACTGCTCTACCAGCACGCAGGTCAGCAGACCGCAGATAAAGACGGGGACGGTCACTGGGGACATGCGAATGGCAAATTCGGCGAAGTTCCAGCTGGCTTGCTCGCCGATGATGAGGTTTTGCGGCTCGCCCACCAGGGTGCAGACACCGCCCAACGCGGTACCGATGGCGGCATGCATCATCAGGCTACGCAGGAAGGCACGAAAATCGTCGAGATCCTGGCGATTGAGCTCGGCGACTTCCTTATCATCAGTATGGTCATGGCTGTGACCAAACTCCTTGCCGGACGAGACCTTGTGATAAATGGCGTAAAAGCCGGTGGCGACGCTGATCACCACAGCAATCACAGTCAGGGCATCGAGAAAAGCCGACAGGAAGGCGGAGACCAGACAGAAGGAGAGGGAGAGCAGGATCTTGGAGCGTACACCGATCAGCAGCTTGGTGAAGACATAGAGCAGCAGCTGCTTCATGAAATAGATGCCTGCCACCATGAACACCAGCAACAACAGCACTTCAATATTGGCGACCAGCTCGTGTTTGACCTGATCGGCGGAGGTCATGCCGATCAACACGGCTTCGATCGCGAGCAGACCACCCGGTTGCAGGGGGTAGCACTTGAGGGCCATGGCCAGGGTGAAGATAAACTCAACGACCAGTAACCAGCCCGCAATGAAAGGATCAAGGTGGAAGGCAATCGGATTGATCACCAGAAATAGCAAGATGGCACTTTTATACCACTGTGGTGCATTGCCCAAGAAGTTCTTGGCGAATGCCTGCCCTAGGCTTATTGGCATGATAATGGGTCTCAACTTTGTTGTTAGGATCTGCTTCTATGCAGTCAAGGATGATTCGACCTGTGCCTCCGGATGTTGGCCTTTATCTGTCTGATTCCTCGTGATTTTAATCAAAAAGCGTGACGATTATAAATGATAGCCGATGGATCTCTGCCCATGTGTCTGTTTTATAACCACCTTGTCGGGGTTGGCTGGCTCCCTCGTGGCGATTAGATACATATTCCCAACACTATATTTGCCATATGTGAGCAGAGGACTGACCTTATGCTTGCCAGCCATCATCGCTTTGATATCATTCGTCAGCCTTTTTACGCATTACAACAGAGTCAATTCATGGTTATAAAAGCGCAGAGCCCAGCTGGGTTTGCCGAGGAATACATCATCGAGTCCATCTGGAACAATCGCTTTCCTCCCGGATCTATTCTGCCCGCCGAGCGTGAATTATCCGAGTTGATCGGGGTGACGCGGACTACCTTGCGCGAAGTGCTGCAGCGACTGGCCCGTGATGGCTGGTTGACCATACAGCATGGCAAGCCGACCAAGGTGAACAATTTCTGGGAAACCTCCGGCCTCAATATTCTGGAGACGTTGGCTCGTCTGGATCAGGACAAGGTACCTGACCTGATAGCTCAGCTGCTCTCCGCCCGTACCCACATCTGCACCATCTTTATCCGCGGGGCGATCCGTCACAATCCGGAACAGGCCGCCGAGATCCTGCGTGGCGCCGATGGGGTCGAGAACAACGCACAGGCTTATGCCGAGTTCGATTATCGCCTGCACCACCAGCTGGCGTTTGCTTCCGGCAATCCGATCTACGCTTTGATCCTGAACGGTTTCAAAGGGTTGTACAGCCGGGTTGGCAGCTACTACTTCTCCGACAAGCAGGCCCGCGAGACCGCAGATGCCTACTACAAGACCCTGCTCAATCTGGCGGAGACCAAGAACCACGAAGCCGTGTTCATGACGGTGCGTCAGTACGGTATCGAGTCCGGCAAGCTGTGGACCCGCCTGCGTCAGGACATGCCAAGCGATCTGTGCGACAACTGATCCCTTGCCTGTGCTGTCCAAGAAACGCGCCATCCGGCGCGTTTTTTTATTCTGCCGTGTTTGTGTCTATCCTTGATTGGCGGTGGTAATTGCTTGAACTGCATGGATATTTGGCCAAAAAGCTTGATCCAGCGCAAATGAACCCTGCATTTATCACTTTGGTGGCATAGGACCCAACCGCTGATTGAGGTCAAATGGAGGCATCAAGAGCGGAGCCAATATCCGCCAGAAGGAACACACCTTTCACCGGATGAAGGACACAACAATGAGTCTTCTTGAACACACCATCTGGACAGTACTGGGATACGGGGCCATGCCCTTTATCTTTCTGAGCGGATTCGTGGCGGTGGCAGTGACCTGTTGCATGCTGCTGAATGCGTTCGGGGTACAGTCCGCCGAGAAGTGAGTCGCTTCTCCATGCCGCCAAATGCCAGTCTTCGGACTGGCATTTGTTTTTTGTGTCTTTTAAAGCACTTATCCCGGCAGGGAAGGGAAAATCTATGGTCAGGATGGTCGAACCTGCCGCCGATTTTGATTACACTGGCGCCCGTATTTCCCACTCACCCTTCTCTTATCAGGTGTTCAAGGTTTTCTATGGCTCTCAAGGCAACCGTATTCAAGGCCCAGATCAGTTTGTCTGATATGGATCGCAATCTGTATCAGGACTTCTCCCTCACGCTGGCGCGCCACCCCTCCGAAACCGATGAGCGGATGATGATCCGGCTGGCGGCTTTTGCCTGGCACGCCGCTGAGCGACTGGAGTTCACCAAGGGATTGAGCGCCGATGACGAACCCGAGCTCTGGTGCAAGAACTACTCGGACGAAATAGAGCTCTGGATCGAGCTGGGCCAACCCGATGAAAAACGGCTGAAAAAGGCCTGTAACCGCGCCCGTCAGGTGGTGCTCTATCTCTACGGTGGTCGTGGTACAGCCGTCTGGTGGAAGCAGAACCAGGGCAAGCTGAGCCAGCATGACAACCTCAGCATCATCGAACTCTCCGACAGCCAGACTCTGCCGCTCACCGCCATGGTCGAGCGTACCATGCAGCTCACCTGCACTATTTCCGATGGTCAGCTCTGGGTCAGTAACGGCGCACTGGAAGTGACGCTGGATCCGGTGGTGCTGATGGGCAAACCGGCCCGCGAACTGTAACGGACGCAGCCCATGTTCAGCGCCTTGCTCAATATCGTCATTCCGGTGTTCGGTGTGGTCGGGCTCGGTGCACTCTACGGGCGATTGCGACCGGGGGCTGCGCTCGGTTACGTCAATCGGGCCAATATCGAGCTGTTTACCCCTGCGCTGGTCTTCTCCGCGCTGGTCAAGTATCCGCTGGCGCTGGCGGAGCATCTGCCGCTGATTGCGGCGGGGGCGCTGGTTATTCTGTTACCCGGTCTGCTGCTCGCGCTGCTCAAACTCAAAGGGATTGAGCGGGCAGCGCTGATCTTGCCCGCCATGTTCCGAAATACCGGCAATCTTGGTATCCCCTTGATGGTGCTGGCATTTGGCGAGCAGCAACTGGGGGCCATCGTGATCCTCTTTGTGCTCTCCAATCTGCTGCACTTCTCGGTCGGCATGTTTATCCTCTCGGCCAATACCTCCCGCTGGCTGTGGCTGCGCAGCCCGGTACTGTGGTCCGCGCTGGCCGGTTTGCTGGTGGCCAACTTGCACATTATGCTGCCGGAATATGTGGTGACCACGGCCTCGCTGCTCGGCCAGATCTCGGTGCCCCTGATGCTCTTTGCGCTGGGCATTCGCCTGATGGAGGGAGAACTCGATCACCTTGGCCTCGCGCTCAAGTGCAACCTGCTCTATCTGCTGGCGGGGGGATTGTCGCTGCTGCTGGCGATCTGGCTGTTGCCGCTCAAGACGGAGTGGATCCCGCTGTTGATGTTGTCGGTTTCCTTGCCCCCTGCGGTGTTGAATTACATGCTCTGCGAGCAGTATCACTGCCAGCCGGACAAGGTGGCCAGTATCGTGCTCGGCGGCAATGCCCTCTCTGTGCTGGTGATCCCGCTGGCGGTCTGGCTGGCACTTCATCTGCCTGGCTAAGTCAGATTGCATCGCTGCGGCTCTTCTCGTGGAAACGGTTCGTACCACATCATTGCCTCGTGATACATCTGTCGTCCCCCTATCCAACCCTGAGCCCCGGGCCTAACGGCGACAGCTATAGTATGAAAAAGAGCTGACTGACACTGTTTAACCAATGCCAGTGAGGGAAACCGGATGAGCACAAGTGAGCAATCTGATCCTGTGGGGCAGGCAAAATCGCGCTATGATCCGGCACTGCCTACCGGTTATGACTGGCGCAGACACCGCCGTTTTATCCTCAGTGGGGGGGGTTACAAGGCAGAATGTCGCCGTCGCAACTGGTTTCTGGAGTTGCTCAACCCCGTGCCCTATGTGGTGGTGCGTGACATAGCCATCGGCGGCATCGGCATCCTGGGGGCCATACGGTTGAAAGAGGGTGATGAGCTGGTGATTGCCATTCCCTCTGGCGAGAAGCTGCGCGGTCTGGTCGTGAGATCCCAGCCAGACCCACTCTTTCCCAAACTCTATCGCACCGGTATTCGTCTGCATCGTTATCCGACGGCCGAGTTGTTTGCCCGCTGGCAAAATTACATTCAGCCGCAAGATAAAGCGGATTTCGACCATGAGTGCCAAGTCTTGAAACAGGTACGCGGCGCGTGAACCAAATGTCATATCAGAGGTCGCTTTTCCCACATTCAGCATGATCTGTCGATGGAGTCCGCAGATCAGCAGGCTTGGCTGACCCGAGTGGTTTATCTCACTGCATGTGTTTTCATCTTTATGTTTTTATTGAATTTTATCTGTGCCTCTGAAGTCGCGGAGGATGCAGATCATTTTCCCTTTTCGTGATCCCCCCCGAAGTAGTTCCCCCTGATATCCCTTAGTATCTGGCCAGCATGACTCCCTTTAGGGGGAGGATAACAAGAACAAAAAGGAATGATGGATGAGATCCGTGAGCAACCAGTGTCTGTTGATGCAGATCCAGCCGACCATCTTGCGCTTTGCCAAGATGCTGGCGAGTGTGCTGCAGCTTGAGGTCGAAATTGTGGATGCCGATATGGTTCGGGTGGCTGGCACCGGGCCCTATGGCAAGTTCTTCGGACGTCAGCTGGAGGGCGACTCCCGCCTGCTGCGCTATGTGATTGATAACCAGCGGGAGAAGATCGTTACCCACACCAGTGATGATCCCGTGTGTGACGGTTGTACCTGCAAGGAGAGCTGCCGTGAGCGCGCCTTCCTCGGGGTGCCCATCATGGTGGACGAGCGCTGCATCGGGGTGATCAGTTTGGTGGCTTTCAGCGACGAGCAGCAGGCGCGCCTCAACAACAATCTGCAGGATGTGTGCGACTATGTGCGCCACATCTCCACCATCTTTGTGGCCAAGTTGCTCGATTCGCGCGGGCTGTCGGACGGGGTCAACAAGGTGTTCCTCAATCTGATGACCAACATGGATCAGGGCTGCCTGCTGCTCGATGACAAGAGTCAACTGCTCTACGCCAACGAGGCGGCGCTCCATCATCTGGGTTGCCAGCAGGAACAGCTGCAGGGGCGCGAAGTGGGGATCCGCCCGCTCACTTTCTCCCAACAGGGGCTGAGTGGTCATCTTCAGCACATCATCACCTTTGAGGGGCGTCAGGAGCTGATCATCGGTCAATTGCACCATGTGCAGGGCCAGCAGCTCTTTCTGATGGCGTTTCACCAGTCCCACTCCGGTCAGGTGCAGGAGCCGGATCCGGATGTGCGGATCGATCAGCTGATCGGCGAGAGCAAGCCGATGCGCACCCTCAAGCGGCTACTGCACCGCATCGCCCAGAGCCCCTCCAGCGTGCTGATTTGTGGCGAGAGCGGCACCGGTAAAGAGGTGGTGGCACGCGCTGTCCATCGCCTGAGTCCGCGGCAGGATAAGCCGTTCATCGCCATCAACTGTGCCGCCATTCCCGAACAACTGCTGGAGAGCGAGCTGTTTGGTTATGTGAAGGGCTCCTTTACCGGTGCCTCCAGCGGTGGCAAACAGGGCCTGATCCAGGCAGCCCATCAGGGCACCCTGTTCCTCGACGAGATTGGCGACATGCCGCTCACCATGCAGGCCAAGCTGCTGCGGGTGCTGGAGCTGCGGGAGGTGACCCCCATCGGGGCCAGCCGACCGGTGCCGGTGGATATTCGCATCATCGCCGCTACTCACCAGCATCTCGATCAATACATCGCCGAAGGGAAGTTTCGCGAGGATCTCTACTACCGCATCAACGTCATCCCCCTCAACCTGCCGCCACTGCGGGAGCGGGAAGGGGACGTGGAGCTGCTGACCCACTACTTCCTCAACCTGCACACCAGCCGCATTGGCATTGTCTATCCCGGTCTGGCGCCCGAGGTGATGGCGCTGCTCAAGGGGTATCGCTGGCCGGGCAATGTCCGTGAGCTCAGCAACCTCATCGAATATCTGGTCAACGTCAGCCAGGCGGGCGAGGTGATTGACGCCAGCCTGCTGCCCCCCAACATCATCCGCAATCAGGAGCCCCATCGCGTCACCGCCCAGTCGATCCCGGTGACCAACCTGGATACGGCGTTCAATGTGCCTGCCACCGCTCCGCTCGCCGCCATGCCGGAGAAACTGCCTGAACCCGCTCCGGGTGAGAGCGGCCTTGAGAGCATGGAAAAACAGATGATTGAAGAGACCCTGCAGCGGCTTGGCAACAAGAAATTGGCCGCACAGGCGCTGGGGATAGGGATTGCCACCCTCTATCGCAAGATAAAGAAGTACGAGATTGCCGTGCAGAGTTGAAGATCTGGCGGCGTCTATCTGGCCCGTGTCGTTTATCGGATGACACGGGCTTTTTATTGGAACAAGGTTCTGCGCCATTGCCCTGTCGGTGCTGAACGGATTGGCGGGGTAGGGGAGTGGTTGGATAGAATGCAAAAAGCCCGCTCGATGAGCGGGCTTTTTTAATCTGGTGCGTCCTAGTGGATTCGAACCACCGACCCCCACCATGTCAAGGTGATGCTCTAACCAGCTGAGCTAAGGACGCAAGGTGCGCAATGCGACTTTTGACTTCTTTATGCAGGAAAGTGGTGGGTTTAATTGGATTCGAACCAACGACCCCTACCATGTCAAGGTAGTGCTCTAACCAACTGAGCTATAAACCCACATCTGGAATATCTGCATATCTTTCAAACTGAATGGTGCGTCCTAGTGGATTCGAACCACCGACCCCCACCATGTCAAGGTGATGCTCTAACCAGCTGAGCTAAGGACGCATAATCAGTGTTCTGTAATGGTGCGTCCTAGTGGATTCGAACCACCGACCCCCACCATGTCAAGGTGGTGCTCTAACCAGCTGAGCTAAGGACGCATCACAGAAAAAGTGGTGGGTTTAATTGGATTCGAACCAACGACCCCTACCATGTCAAGGTAGTGCTCTAACCAACTGAGCTATAAACCCACTTCACTACGCCAGCATTGCTGGCGTGGTCGGCATACTACCCATGCCCCCCAAGGCTGTCAACAGGCCATACGCACAAAGGAGACTGTTTGCCCAGTTCTTGCGCAGCCTGTTGATTTTGCAGGCGAGTTGTCGCTTGCCAAGCCCTGTTACTGAGATCGCGACAGGGTAGTGCAGGCTTCCGGAGTGGCAAAACGGCCATAGATGTAGCGCAATCTCGCCCCCAGCATCAGGGCCGCACTGGTGAGGCCGACGATAAAGCCGATCCAGAAACCCTGCGGCCCCATCCGCGGCACCAGCCAGTCGGTCAGACCCAGGATCATGCCGGTGGGCAGCCCCAGTCCCCAGTAGGCGACGATGGTGACGTAGAAGATCGCCTGGGTATCCTTGTAACCGCGCAGTGCGGCGGCCGCGACCACCTGCACCGAGTCGGAGATTTGATAGATGGCGGCGAAGAACAGCAAAATGGCAGCCAGGACGATCACCTGCTGATCATCGGTATAGATGGAGGCGATCTGCTCGCGCAGCAGTACCGTCATGGCGGCAGTGGCAGCAGCGATGGCCATCCCCAGCATCAAGCCGGTGCGAGCTGCCACCCGAGCGTGATGGGGTTGCCCTTCACCGATACTGTGGCCGACCCGGATGGTGACACCCACCCCGATGGAGAGGGGTAGCATAAAGACCAGGCTGGAGAAGTTCAGCGCAATCTGGTGGCTCGCCACCGTCTCGGCACCGAAAGGAGCCAGCATCAGGGCCACCACGGTAAACAGGGTCACCTCGCAGAAGATCGCCATGGCGATGGGGAACCCCAAGCGAAACAGGCGCCAGATCCGGCTGCCGTTGGGGCGTGCGAGTCGGGAGAAGAGGTTGATCTCCTTGAAATGGGAGGAGAGCTTCACATAGAGGATCATCGCCAGCAGCATGGCCCACAGCACAATGGCCGTAGCCACGCCACAACCCACCCCGCCCAGTTTCGGCATGCCGAAGTGGCCGTGAATAAAGATGTAGTTGGCGGGAATATTGACCGCCAGCCCGACAAAGCCGATCACCATGGTGGGCATGGTGTGGGAGAGCCCCTCACTGAAGTTGCGCAGCACCTGGAACAGCACGAACGCGGGAAGGCCCCACAGAATTGCGTGCAGATAACCAGTGGTCTTGGCCGCCATCACCGGCTCCACATCCATGAACTGCAACGCCAGCGGGCTGTAATAAAGCGCAATCATCGCCAGCGGGGTGACGATCAGTGCCAGCCAGAAACCCTGATGAACGGCCGGGCGAATTGCCTCCCGTTTACGGGCGCCATTGAGCTGGGAGACGATGGGGGTGAGCGCCATGATGATCCCCTGCACCAGCAGGATCACCGGTAGCCAGAAGCTGGACGCCACCGACACGGCGGCCAGATCGACCGCACTCACCTGACCCGCCATCACGGTATCGACGAAGTTCATGGCGACCTGGGCCACCTGGGCGACCAGAATGGGGCTGGCTAGACGGACGAGCTGCTTCGCCTCGGACCAATAACGTTGCACTGACACCTCCGAGTGGATCAGATAAGAGTAAAAAAGAGCGGAAATCGGGAAGAGCCTTTGCACTTTCGGACGAAAGTGCAAAGGGTGGGGGAGGCATTCTAGCCTGAAATTCAGCCAGGACGAAATAGTTGCCGCCCCGGCTGCGGGATCAGGCGTCTTCGTGATCGCTGATCAGCAGGTTGGCAGCGGCATAGGCAGCCTGCTCGCGCAGTTCGGCGGGTACCCGCTCATCGGCGGCGACCGCGTTGAGGGCACGGATGGTAGCGGCGATGGCCTTCGGCACATAGCCCTGCTCGCCGGAGCCAATCTGGTTATAGGCGATACGGATCGCTTCACAGCACTCATAAACCATCATGATTTGCTTCCTTGAAAGTAAAAAGGCGAGCAAATATAGCGGTTTTGCTCCCATTTTGTCATTCTCGCGGTTGTAATTTACGGCAAGCCCGTTAGTTTGATTACCCCCTTTTCCTGTTTCGGCCTCTTCGATGCTGCTCTCTTTGCGCAACTCACTGGCGATCTTTCTGACGCTGTTTGCACTTCTCGCCCTGACGCTTAAGGATGGCGCGGACAAGTATCTGGTACTCCATGGCTACTCCGTGATGGAGATGGTCTGGTTTCGCTTCTTTGTTCCTTTCCTTGGTCTGCTGATGTTGTTGCCAAGGCGCACCATGTCGGCGCTGCTGGCGGTGGATCGCTGGCTATTGTTGCGCTCGCTGCTGTTTCTGGTCTGTGCGCTGGTCTCGGTGATTGCGCTGGCCCATGTACCGCTCAACGTCTACACCATGATTTGTCAGCTCGGTTCGCTGGCCTTCGTGGTGGCGGGCGTGATCTTTTTCAGGGAGCGTCTGACCCGGACCAAGGTGGCGGCCGTGCTGCTGGGGTTGTTTGGCGTGCTGGTGGTGACCCATCCTGACGAGGGCGACGCGAACCTCTACTATCTGCTGCCACTGGTCATTGTACTGGCCAACACCGGCTACAACCTCATCACCAAGCTGGTGGATCCACGTCTGACCACCCTCGATATCCTAATCGTCACCTGCTTCATGCTGGGGATGGTGGCAATGGTCGCACTCTGCTGGCAGCCCGCACTGTGGCGCTTTCCGGCGCTTGCCGACTGGCCCTATCTGCTGGCGCTACCAGTGGTGACCCTGCTCTCCCAATATTGCCTTATCAAGGCGATGCAGTATGCGCAGGCCTCTACTCTGGCGCCCTTCTTCTATTTCCAGATCTTTTTTTCTACCCTCTGCGGCTATCTGATGTTTGGTGAAATGCCGACCCTCAGTAGTATGGCGGGGTGTCTGCTCATCGTGCTGGCTGGCATAGTGGTCATCCATTCCCAGCACCGGACTCGTGTGCTGGCGCGGTCTGAGGCGGCGGAGCAGGTGTGACAGTTTGTACGAAACGAATTGTGTAAAAAACGGATTATGTAAAAGAAGCGGCCACAGGCCGCGATAAAAAACAGAGCGTGTTACCAGAAACAAAGAGGTGATGATGTTTACCGGAATTGTGCAAGGTGTGGCCGAACTGGTCGCCATCGAAGAGCAACCCAACTTCCGTACCCATGTGATCCGCATGCCAAGCCCGGTGTGGGGGGAAGGGTTGGCCCTCGGCGCCTCGGTCGCTCACAACGGCTGCTGCCTGACCGTCACCCGGGTCGAGGGGGAGCTGGTCAGCTTCGATTTGATGCAGGAGACCCTGCGTCTCACCAACCTCGGCCTGTTAAAGGTGGGGGACAAGGTCAATGTGGAGCGGGCTGCCCGCTTTGGTGACGAGATCGGCGGTCATGCCATGTCGGGCCACATTATCGGGATGGCGGAAGTAACCTCGGTGATCGACACCCCCAACAACCGTCAGGTGTGGTATCGCCTCGCCCCCGAGCTGATGAAATATGTGCTGACCAAGGGGTATATCGGCATCGACGGCATCAGCCTGACCATCGGCGAGGTGCGCGAGCGGGAGTTCTGCGTCCACCTGATCCCCGAGACCCTGGCCCGCACCAACCTGGGTTGGGTCAAGGCTGGCTGGCAGACCAATATCGAGATCGATCCCCAGACCCAGGCCATCGTCGATACCGTGGAGCGGGTGCTGGCGGCACGCGGGGGTCACTGAAAGAAAACGGCTCGGTTTCAATCGCCTCATAAGCAAGGGCCTGCAGTGTGCAGGCCCTTGTTATTTATATGGTGAAAATATCCACTCAACTTTTTATGACTCGCAGTCACAACATCTGCACAGTTCTTTGCGACTTGCAGGCACAGCAGCTGCTCGGCTTTTTGTGACTCGCAATCAAAACAGTTGCTCGTCGTCTGCATCCACAAACAACTGCAAACAGTCGCGTGCTTCGTCGCGGTGAAGCCGCAGATGGATCGGATTGCAACAGGCCATGCAATCTTCGTAAAACTCCTGATCACCCTGGCTGGCATCCAGCTCGACCCGGGTATGGTGACCGCAGTGGGGGCAGACGATGCGCTTGCTGGTGTACTCGATCATGATAACCTCCTCGGGCCCTGAGGCCGCCTATCTACCCTGATTCTAGTCGGGCTGCAGGGGGTTAACCGCGAGCAAACGCACGTTTATGACAGAGATCAAGCCTGATGGATGGCAAGGTGCAACCGGTTGGAGTGGTCGTGTGCGAGAGGAACAATCTGGTTGTGAATGACGGGTGAAAAGAGGGGGATTACCAACGGTTTTGTCTGGCAATCACAGGGGGCAGGAGCCCCCTGCGGGTATGAGAATGCGAGCGCAACAAGGCTCCGATAGGCGCTATTTGACCCAGCAGGCCAACATGTCGGCATTCAGCTCGGCCAGCGAGCCGAGCTGGTAGTTGGCGATGGCCAAGCGTGGATCACCCACTAAAGCGGGATCCGGCACGATCAGCGCAGTCATGGAGGCCGCCTTGGCCGCCAGCAGGCCGGTGAAGCTGTCCTCGATGGCCAGACAATGAACCGGCTCTACCCCCAGTTTCTCGGCGGCGTGGATATAGACATCCGGGTGCGGTTTGCCGAAACGCTCGATTTCCGCAGAGTGAACCGCCATAAAGCGATCGCGAATGCCGAGTTTGCCGAGCACAGCTTCTACCATGGCAAAGGGTGAGGAGGTAGCCAGACCCACTTTCAGCCCGCGGGCCTCGATAAGGTCGAGCGCCTCCAGCACGCCGGCCTTGGCCTGACCTTCGGAGAGGATCAGTGCGTTGACCCGATCCAGAATGCGCTGTACCACCTCTTCCTGAGTCGGGCCGCTCCACGGGCGCAGGCGATACCAGTGGGCAACCAGCTGATCTATGCGCACGCCGATGGTCGACTCACAATCCTCGACGGTGTGGGGGTGACCCAGTTCGGAGAAAACGGCGATTTGGGCCCGTTGCCAAAAGGGTTCCGAGTCGATCAGAACACCATCCATATCGAAGATCACGGCAGCTAACATCTTGTACTCCTGACAAATTTGAAGAGGGGATTATAAGCCTGACGGGGAAATGCATAAGGGGCATTGCCATGCCCCTTGCGCCCGATCACATCGGCAAACGTTTGTTTTGCTGTGGCAAAAAAGCCCTTAGAACAGCACATCGACCTTGGCGGCCACGGCTTTGGCTTTCTCTACCGCATCCTGGCAATCCGCTGCGCGTGCCAGCGCCACGCCAAGACGGCGGCGACCGGCGATCTCCGGTTTGCCAAACAGCCGCAGCTGGGCGCCCGGCACCAGCGCCAATGCCTCACCAATTCCCTGATAGCGGATATCCTGGCTATGCCCTTCGCGCAGTACCACGGCGGAGGCGCTCGGCCCGTACTGGGTGATGGTGCCGACCGGCAGCCCCAGAATGGCGCGTACGTGCAGGGCGAACTCGGAGAGATCCTGAGAGATCAGGGTCACCATGCCGGTATCGTGGGGACGCGGCGAGACTTCGCTAAACCACACCTCATCCCCCTTGATGAAGAGTTCGACCCCGAACAGGCCGTAACCACCGAGCGTCTCGACCACCTTGGCCGCTACCTCTTTGGATCGGGCCAGCGCCAGTTCGCTCATCATCTGCGGCTGCCAGGATTCGCGGTAGTCGCCATCTTCCTGCCGGTGGCCGATCGGCTCGCAGAAGTGAATGCCATCGACGGCGCGTACCGTGAGCAGGGTGATTTCGTACTCGAAGGGAACGAAGCCCTCGACGATCACCTTGCCACGGCCGGCGCGGCCACCCTCCTGGGCGTAGGTCCAGCTCTCATCCAGTTTGGCGAGATCGCGCAGTACACTCTGCCCCTTGCCGGACGAACTCATCACAGGTTTCACCACGCAGGGCAGGCCGATAGCCTCGACGGCGGCGACAAACTCCTCCTTGCTCTGGGCAAAGCGGTAGGGGGAGGTGGGCAGACCCAGGGTCTCGGCGGCGAGACGGCGGATCCCTTCCCGGTTCATGGTGAGCTGGGTAGCGCGGGCGTTGGGCACTACCTTGACCCCTTCTTGCTCAAGGGCAGCAAGGGTATCGGTGGCAATCGCTTCAATCTCGGGGATGATGAGGTCGGGTTTAACCTTGGCAACCAGGGCACGCAGGGCGTTGCCATCGAGCATGTCCAGCACGTGGGCAGCGTGGGCCACCTGCATGGCGGGGGCATTGGGGTAGCGGTCGGCGGCGATTACTTCGATCCCGAACCGTTGCAACTCGATGGCCACTTCCTTGCCAAGTTCGCCGGAGCCCAGCAGCAGGGCACGGGTGGCGCCGGGGCGGGTTGCGGTTCCAAACATACGATCTCTCCTGATGTCGATGGTGATTGTTGATGATCGCTATTACACAAATAGCGGACAAAAAAAGAGGCACGCATGGCGTACCTCAGGAAACGGGTTTGTGAGCGCGCTGCTCCAGATGGGTCAGCAAGGTAATGGCGCCAATGATGATGGCGGCGCCAAGCCACAGACGGCCGGGGGGCGCCCAGCCAAATACCAGCCAGCCCGCCAGCACGTTCATCGGCAGCTTGGCAAAATCGAAAGGTTGTACGAAGGAGGCCTCCGCCACGCTGTAAGCGCGGGCGATGGACATCTGGGCCAGCGCCGTCAGCACGCCGGAAGCGGCTACCAGCAGCCACTGGCTCTCGCTTGGCCACTGCCACTCCGGCAGGGCCAGCATGACGTTGAACGGGGTACTGAAGATAAGCAGATACACCACTATGGTGTGGGATGATTCGTTGGCCGCCTGATAGCGTACCATCAGGGAGTAGCCGGCCCAGAACAGCGCCGCTGCCACCGGCAGCAGGGAGGCCCAGTTGAATTCGTCAGTCCAGGGGGCGAGGATCAGCATGGCGCCGGCAAAGCCCGCCAGGGTGGCCAGAATGCGGGCGCGGCTCACCTGCTCCTTGAGCAGCAGGGCGGAGCCCAGGGTGGCAAACAGCGGCGAGGTCATCAGCAGAGCGATCCCCTGCCAGATGGGGACGGGGTACGCCAGTGCCCAGAGCCAGAGCTGGATGCCGACTACCGCCAGCAATACCCGCAACAGGTGCAGCCGGAACTGATTGGTCATCAGGGATTGGCGCAGGCCGTGGCGGACCAGCCAGGGCAGCAGGCAGATCAGGGCGATCAGGTATTGATGGAAAGCGACCTGGGTAGAGGCAAGGCCGAGTTTGAAGCTGACATACTGGCTCAGGCTGTTGACGGCGGCGAAGCAGAGTCCTGCCACCATCATCCAGACTGCACCGGCCAGAGGAGAGTGCCTGCGCGAGGGTATCATGGGATCCGGGTCGCTGGAAAAAAGTGCGGCGGATCATAACGGCAATCGTTTGTTCTGCCAAGGGTTGAAGCGCGGCCGCAGGGTTGGCTGGCGAGGAAGTGGCCTTGCATCAAAAAATTTGAACAAGTTGAGCATCTATTTTCGCTATCAGCAAATAAGCACCATGTTTAGAGTGACCTCCATCGACAGCAACGCTGTTCAACCGACAACCAAATGGAGTTTCACCATGGCCAATATCCTCGTACTCAAATCCAGCATCCTGGGTCAATATTCCCAATCCAACGCCCTGATAGACGGTTTCCTGGCTGACCATCAGGATGATGCCGTCACCGTGCGTGATCTGGCGGCCCTCAACTTGCCGGTGCTGGATGGCGAGTTGGCCTCCGGCCTGCGCGGTGGTGACAACCTCAATGAGCGTCAACTGGCGGTGATCGCCCAGTCCGACGAGCTGATTGCCGAACTCAAAGCGAGCGACTTGGTGGTGATTGCGGCCCCCATGTACAACTTCAACATCCCGACCCAGCTGAAAAACTGGATTGATCTGGTGGCTCGCGCTGGCGTCACCTTCCGCTATACCGAGACCGGTCCGGTCGGTATGGTTGAAAATACCCGTGCGCTGGTGATCAGCCCTCGTGGCGGCATGCACGTTGGCAGTGCCACCGATCTGGTGACCCCCTACATGCGTACCGTGCTCGGTTTCATCGGTATCAAAGAGGTGGATTTCATCTACGCCGAGGGGATGGGTATGGGTCCGGATGCCCAGAGCAAGGGGATGGAAGCGGCCAAAGCGCAGCTTGAGGCTCTGGCTATCTAAGGGCTCTCGATCCCGTCAGGGATTATCTCTTCAAGGGGTTGCCCCGCCAGGTACAAGAACGCAGCCATCAGGCTGCGTTTGTTTTTTGGTTAGATATGATTGCGACAGACGTTGCTGCTACAGAGAGTATCGTGGCAGGTCGGTACAGACGTTCCGGCGGAGTCACTACTCCATCATAAAGCGGCGACAACCGCGCACCAGCAGCAATGCCACCGCGACCAGCAGGCCAAGCAAGAGGGTGGTCAGCCACTGTTCGGTACTTTGCGGCAAGTGGGGCGTGAAGAGGCTGATCATCAACAGGGTAAAGAGCGTGATCAACAGGCTCTGTCGGGTCATCAATATCATGGGGTCATCCTTGGTTTGCTCACCTGAAACGATTTTAATGCCCTCTTGTGACAGGGTGATGTATCCGTGCATCACCCTGTTGGGGCTCTTCAGACCATATCAGGTTTTTACCGCAGAGCCAGCGCCATCACTGGCGCTGTGATCCCGATCCCGCTAGCTCTCTTTATCTGAACTGTTTCTGCGCTGGCTGGTAGTGAAAATCGCCGCCGGCGAGCCGCGCTTCCAGTGCAGCCTGATCGATCTCCTGCGCCTTGCAGAGATCATCCAGATCGTCATAGCGATCACGCAGCTGCATATTGACGACGCTCAGCAGCATGTTGATGTCCATGGTGGCGAACTTTTTCAAATCCATGATTATTTCTCCCGATCCAGTGATTGCAGCTGCTCAATGGCGGCGCTGACGCTGTGCAGATGCTGGCGGATCGCCTCGCGGGATTCGCTCGGCAGATAGTCGGTCAGGGTGTGTTGCCAGCTGCCCGCTTCACTCTTGAGCTGCAGGAAGAGGGCGAGCCCGGCATTGGTGAGGGAGACCAGGCTGATGCGTTTGTCCTGCTCGCTGCTCTCGGTGAAGATGATCCCTTTTTCGACCAGACGGCGGATCTCGCGGGAGATGCGCACCTTGTCCATGCCGCTCGCCTCGACCAGCTCTTTCTGGCTGATGGGGTAGTTGGGGCCGAGCACCATCATCAGGCGCCACTGCGGCACGGTCAGCTGGTAACGCTGTTCATAAAACTGTTCGAAGGTATCCCGTAGCATCTCGGCGGCATGTACCAACTGATAGGGCGGGTAGTGAGCGAGTAACGCTATGATTTTTGACATATTACACCCTGCTGTGACGGCTGCATAAGATGCAGTTTCTTTTGATACTTTGACATTGATGATACGAAACTCAAGCTGATTTGTCTGACCCAGTTGCGATGAAATGTGCGGTGGCGCACGCCCTCAAGGAAAAACCGGGTCTGACCGACGGGATTTTAAGCCAACGCTGTTCAGCCTTTACGCAACCAGATGAGGGCGTTCTGCTTGAGCCAGGCCTCGCGAGTGTGGATAGCGTAGAGCGCGGCCTCGTCGCGGCTACCCGCTTGCCAGCTTTGTGGCTCCTGTTTGGGCAGCTTGCGCTGACCCAGCAGGCAGGCCGGAATGTGCGGGTTAGCCTCGATGGCGACCAGCAGATGGGGCTTGGCTGCCTCGGCACCCTCGGTAGCAAAGACCATCAGTGCCTTGTTATAGAGCAACCAGCTGGAGGCTTCATCGAAGCGCACCAGCAGGGCGGCCAACGCCTGCCAATCCCCTTGCAGTGCATAGAGGCTGGAGAGGTTGTAGCGGCAACCCAGCTCATCGGCCACGCAGATTGTCAGCAGCGCTAGATACTCCGCTTTGGCCTCGCCCAGCTTGCCAAGGCGTAGCAGGCAGTCGGCGCGGCCGGCTCTGGCGGCCAGCAGAGGACGCAGCTCGGGGGCACTCCAGCCGTGGCCGGCGATTTGCTGCCAGAAGGCTTCATCAAACAGCGGAGTGGCATCGGCGATGATCTTCTCGAACCAGCCGAGGCGGGCCTGATGATCGCGGCAGCTGTCGGCCAGCTCGAACCAGGTCTGCCACTGCTGGGCCTGCTCGCCATTGAGGGTGACATCAGCGCTGGGGGCGGCCTGATACTGGTCGAGGTTGAGCAGCTGGTTGAGGGCGGTTTTCATATTCTGGCGCTGGCGTTTGCAGAACTCGACAAAGGGGAGTTCACTGGCGGCGGCGCTATAGAGCATCTGGGCCATCTGCTTGTCGCGAAACAGGCTCAGCTCGGCGGCCAGACTGAAGCGGTACTGGGTGGTCGGGTCGTTCAAATCCTTCGGCTTGGGCCAGGTGGCAAAACCCATGCTGAAGCCATAACACCATTGACCGAGGGGGTGGCTCTGTTCGAACACCTGCTCGGGGTTATCGCTGGGCAGGCGGCATTGGCTCGGCAGGGCCAGCTGGGCGTCGTCGGCCTGGGATTCCAGCTCGGCGATCAGGTGGTTGAGGGCTTCTGCGCTTTTTTCATCCAACTCGGCATCCTGTTCCAGCAGACCAGCCAGCGGGCGTTGCCAGTCAGGGCTTTCCGGCCCCACCAGACGAGCACAGAGAAAACCGTGCAGGGCCGGGTAGGTCATATCCTGATCGCTGTGGCTCTGGATCCATTGATTAAGATGGCGGGTACGAGTGGATGGGTTCATCGACAGTTCCTCTGGATTTGAACAGCCGCGAAGTCTACCTAAAAGTGGGGTTATTTGCAGCAAATGGCCGCCTGTTTGGCGATTTAATCACCATTGGCGGATAAGATAGGGGCGAAAGGGCGGCTCGTGGTGGCTTGGGGACTAGGCCGGATCACCGCTCTTGAGGTAACATGCGCGCCCATAGGGGCCATGTTCAGTTGGCCCATCCGGGTAATGAAAAAAGAGAGCACCATGATACAGATTGGCAAGATGAACACCCTCACCGTTGTTGAACTCGAAGACCGTGGCGCCTGGCTTGCGGCCGATGAGTACGGTGAACTGCTGCTGCCCAAGCGTCAACTGCCGGAAGGGGTGAAAGAGGGGGATAGCGTGCAGGTTTTCCTCTATCTGGATGCCGATTGCGAGCCGGTGATCACCACCGACAAGCCATTTGCCATGGTGGACGAATTTGCCGGTCTGAAAGTGGTTAATGCCAACAAGATTGGTGCCTTCCTCGACTGGGGCATGAAAAAGGATCTGTTTGTGCCCAGCCGCGAGCAGAACAAGCCGATGCAAGTGGGCCACGTTTATCTGGTGCGTCTGCAACTGGATAACGAAGGGCGCATGGTCGGCACCAGCCGCATCGAGCGTTTCCTGACTCCGGCCGGCAGCAACTTCAAGGTTGGTGACGAAGTGACCGCGCTGCCGGGTGAGCACTCGCCCCTTGGCATCAAGGTGATCGTCAACGGTCAGTATCCCGGCATGCTGTTCAAGAACGAGGTGTTTGGCCGGGTGATGACCGGTCGGCCGCAAACCGCCTGGGTCAAGCAGGTGCGCGAGGATGGCAAGCTCGATCTGACCCTGCAAAAGCCGGGTCTGGCACGGGTTGATGATGCCGGTGAACGCATTCTGAGCCGGATGAAAAAGCAGGGCGGCAGTCTGGCGGTGGGTGACAAGAGCGAACCAGAGCTCATCTACAAGCTGTTCAGCATGAGCAAGGGCACCTTCAAGAAGGCGATCGGCGGCCTCTACAAGCAGGGCAAGATTGTCATCGAAGATAACGCCATCACTCTGGTGGCCACAGAGACCGACTCGGCAGTGGATAGCGAATAAGATGCCGAGCCCCTGTGTTGGCCTCTGCAAGGCGAAAGACGGGCTTTGCCTTGGTTGTGGCCGCACCCTGAGCGAGATCGGCCACTGGTCGGCGATGGATAGCAAGGCCCAGCTGGCGGTGATGGCCGAGCTGAATGGCTCGAAAAGTACTCACCGCTGCCCGGGTTGTGGCGAACCGGCCTATTGCGCCGTCTCTGCCGGTCAGACCATTGCGCAGTGCTGGTGCAGCCAGTTGCCGGCAATGCCGATGCAGGAGGCCAGCGCTTGCTGGTGCCGCCGCTGTCTGGCCAAGGCCATCGCGGCGCAGGATGAGCAGAGAACAGCAATAAGAGAACAGCAATAAGAGTGCACAGAAACAAGAAAGGCGCCGATGGCGCCTTTCTTATGCCTGCTGCTGGCGATGCCAGCGCACATGCACTTGATCTTCGGTCAACAGACGGGGCAGCAGGAAGGTGGCGAAGATCACCTCAAACTCATCCTGATGATCCAGCAAACCGACCCACACTTCGACCCAGCGCTCCATATCGACCGGCTCACCCAGCTCGGTCGACCAGTCGGCATTGGGCAAGGTTGCCTCCACGGCGCCACGCTGCTCAAACTCCAGGGTGATGTCGACTATTTGTTCGGGGGCCAGCATATCGGCGGCCTGCTCAAGAAACTGATCATAGGCCCATTCGACCAGCTGATCCGGGGTACGCTGTTCCATGAAATCACTCCAGATACATCGAGGTTCGCTACTGTAACAATTATTGGCTGTGGCGGCCAGACCAGTGCGCCGGGCGTGGCTGGCCTGTCCAAGTTGCCGTTGGGGGAGTATGGTTAAGGCGCGGATCATCTGGCAGGGGGTAAGGGGATGAAGCAGCGGGGACGGCGGCAACAGATCAAGCGACGGCGCGAGGCCTGGTGGTGGCACTATCTGCCGCTTCACCGCGAGATGGTGGGCGGCCATCTGGGCCCACCGGAGAAACCCGATGAGCCCTGAGGATCAGTCGGCCTGATGCACCCGATTGAGGGTGATCTGGCCCAGTTGTCCCATCTGGCGGCGGATCCAGACCGAGCGCTTCTGCACATAGGGTGAAGGGGGCTTGACCCGATAACGCCACGGATTGGGCAGGGCGGCGGCCAGCAGGGATGACTCGTAGCGGGTCAAGCGGCTGGCCGGTTTGCCAAAGTAGGTGCGGGCAGCGGCTTCGGCGCCATAGATGCCGGGGCCGAACTCCACGATATTGAGATAGACCTCGAGAATGCGGGCCTTGTCCCAACCCAGCTCCATCAGCAGGGTAAACCAGGCCTCCAGCCCCTTGCGCAGGAAGCTGCGATCACTCCACATAAAGAGGTTCTTGGCGGTCTGCTGGCTAAGGGTGCTGGCGCCGCGCACCCGTTCGCTGTGCTGGTTGTGCTTGAGCGCGGCGTTGATGGCATCCATGTCAAAGCCGTTGTGATCGGCAAAGCGCTGATCCTCGGCGGCGATCACCGCCAGTTGCAGCTCCTTGGAGATGGACTCCAGATCTACCCATTGATGGCGCACCTGGGTGATCTTGGCGGGCGGAAAGAGGGCCCGCTCGATACGCCAGCTCCACATCGGCGGATCGATAAAGCGCAGCAAGGCGACCGAGCCGACCGAGCAGAGCAGCCCGGCCAGCGCGATCTTGCCTGCCCACCTCAACACCCGACGCCCAAGCGATGCAGATGGACGCTCAGGGGCCACAGAGTCAGGGTCAGACTCCCACTGATAGTGGCTGGGATCATCGGGATCCGGAATTATTGGGGCAGCCATTCGATGTGGCAGAACTTCTCGTCAACACGGCGGGAGAGCAGCATGCGGGCAAACAGATGCTCATACTCTTGTTCTTCATTGCCAAGGCCAACCCAGATCTCGGCATAGTCGGTGTCGCTCACGGCAAAACCCACGTCCGCCTCCCAGTCATCGGCCGGGTCGGTTTCGGCCAGCAGGCCGCGGTCGTTGAACTCCTGATTGAAACGGGCGATCTCCTGCTCCGGCAGGTTGTCAGAGGCCAGCTCCATAAAGAGTTCGAGGGCGGTATCGAGCAGTTCCTCGACGCTGTGCATTTCGTCATTCATAGACATAAGCGGTCTGTTCCAGAAAAGAGAAAAAGGTGCCGACGCAGATCACTGCCTGCGGGGCGGCGCTATTCTAGCGGTCGGCAGACCCCTTGGCGAGATGAGGCGAGCCGCTGTGACCTGTTTTTGTGCCAATAAAAAACCGGATCCTGCCAGGGGATCCGGTCTTCATTGGGGGAAGGGGTCACGCATAGGGCGTCAGCTCATCCCTTCTTGTCATCGGCGAAGGTGATGTTGAGCTCCAGTACCGACAGCTCATCACTCTTCTGATCCAGTTGGACGGTTATCTTCTCCGGATCAATGTTGACGTATTTGCGGATCACATCGAGGATGTCCTGCTTGAGCTGGGGCAGGTAATCCGGCCCCCCTCTGGATGAACGCTCATGAGCAACAATGATCTGCAACCGCTCTTTGGCCAGTTGTGCGGTGTTCTGTTTCTTGTTGGAACGAAAATAATCCAATAATGACATGTTTAACTCCCGAACAGTCGGCTAAAGAAGCCCTTCTTCTCTTCTTCCAGAAAACGAAATTCCTTGGCATCGCCCAGTAGGCGGGACACCGCATCTTCGTAGGCCTGACCGGCATCGGACTCCTTGTCCAGAATAACCGGTTCGCCGGAGTTGGAGGCGCGCAGCACCGCCTGGGACTCCGGGATCACCCCGAGCAGCGGGATGGCCAGGATCTCCTGCACATCCTGCACGCTCAGCATGTCGCCGCGGTTGACGCGGGTCGGGCAGTAGCGGGTCAGCAGCAGGTGCTCCTTGATGGGGTCTTCGCCACGCTCGGCGCGGCGGGACTTGGAGGCCAGGATGCCAAGGATGCGGTCGGAGTCACGCACGGAAGAGACTTCCGGATTGGTGGTGACGATCGCTTCATCGGCAAAATAGAGCGCCATCAGCGCGCCCGCCTCGATCCCCGCCGGGGAGTCGCAGACGATGTAATCGAACTTCATCTCCGCCAGCTGATCCAGGATCTTCTCGACACCCTCACGGGTGAGGGCATCTTTGTCCCGGGTCTGGGAGGCGGGCAGGATAAACAGATTTTCCGAGCGTTTGTCCTTGATCAGCGCCTGATTGAGGTTTGCTTCCCCATTGATGACGTTGACGAAGTCATACACCACACGCCGCTCGCAGCCCATGATGAGATCCAGGTTTCTCAGACCGATGTCAAAGTCAATGACCACTGTCTTGTGACCACGCTGGGCTAAGCCGGTGCTCAGGGCCGCACTGGTTGTGGTCTTGCCAACGCCACCTTTACCCGATGTAACGACTATGATTCGCGCCATTCTCGCTTCCTTGTAACTCTATTTGATACGGTCTATTCGGAGTTGTTCATTGTCCAGCCGGACGTGTACCGGTTGCTGGATCAGGCCTGCCGGCAATGCATCGCTCAGCTGGAATGTGCCCGCGATGGAGAGCAGCTCGGCCTGTAATTGCTGGCAATAGATCCGGGCCTGGGTGTTTCCCCGGGCACCGGCAATGGCTCTGCCACGCAGGGTGCCATAAATATGAATGCTGTCGTCTGCGAGCACTTCGGCTCCCGGACTGACGGACCCCAGCACCACCAACGAGGTGCCTGCGGCGTAAATCTGCTGGCCGGAACGAACCGGTCCCACATGTACCTTGCTCGGGATCAAGGGGGCGGGTTCGGGCTCGGGAACCACCACAGGCGCGGCTGGCACTGGGGCTGGCTCGGGTTCCGGTTCGCTCTTGCGACTCTTGCCCGAGGCCATCACGGCCAGTCCCACCGCCTTGGCGGCTGTCTTCATCTCTTCACTGCGCGCCCCCGTGATGCCGACCAGCACAAACTCTTCGGACTCCACCAGCTCCTTGAGCTGTTCGAAATCGGGAATATGTTCCAGTCGGGAAACATTGATCACCAGCGGCGCACAATTAAAAAAGTAGGGTGCCTGGGCCACTTTTTCGGCCAACAACTGACGTATCCGCTCAGGCTCGCCATCGCTGATATGCAACACAGAAATAGTGAAGGTGGTCCCTTTCAATTCGTTATCGCGCTCAACCATGAATCTTCCCCGAGGCAGAGATGCTAATCCGTTATTGTTATTCAATTCCTGATGTTATAGTTTGCCCCCATCAGAGGCAATAAACTCGTCGGATTATATCAATTTCCATGTTGTGTGCAGTCTATAAAAGTCGCAAAAAAGCCGAGACCTACCTTTTTGTTGAAAAAAGAGAGGATTTCTCCCGTGTTCCCGAGCCACTGCTGAGCGCATTCGGGCGTCCCGAGCTGGTGCTGATGACCAAGCTGGATCCGGCCAAGCCCTTGGGGCTGGCTGATGTCGGCAAGGTGATGGCCGCGCTGACCAACCAGGGGTTCTACCTGCAGGTGCCACCGCCTCCCGAAAATTTGCTGGAGCAGCACAAGGCCAGCCTGAAAAAACCATCCTGAATATCCAGCCCCGTTGTGCGTTCTGCCCAGCGGGGCTAATTCTTTGTGACTCTGCATGACGCCTTCCGGCCCCGGAGAGGTGGCCTGCGATAATCCCGTGACAGGAACTGGCCAAATTAAACCCTCCCTTTGGTGATATTCACTTTTCGTTGTTTAAATAGAAAGTCAATCTGCTCCCAACACCATATCCTCAACCTTTGCTGGCGCTCACAAAAATAGAGAGTGGCGCGTACTCATATCCTCCATTTCAACGGCTATTGGCTCATTCATCGATTATTTTCAGCCTCTTCCTTGGGCGCTTTTTTGGCCTCCACTGCGTGATGAGTTGTCCATCAAAGGGCGCGTAAAGAGGGCGGTGATAACGGTGCTAAAACCAGTTTGCGCGATGCGCTGTGGCCAAAATGATGAACTAACCCCCTGTTTGTGTACTTGATTGTTTGCCCTGATCACGAAAGTGCCACATAGGAGGCAATCGATGTGGCGGCGTGATAATCCGCAGGGTGAGCGGTAACCGCGTCTTGCCAAACAAGGGTATGACCAAAGGGGGATATTGAGCTGAGGGGCCATCTCTATATCGATTAGTTGTGAAAACGTGACCGGGGTAGAACGTCGCTTCCAATCCATTGAGACGAGTTAATCAAGGTATGTAATTAGAGAGGTATGCAGACAAGGCAATCCGCATTGCGGTGGCGTAGCAGGGAATATCAGCGACGCCCTACAGTGAAATGGTCGGTATGCCGGTATAAGTGCCCGGTATCCCATTCGGGCAATAAAAAAGGCGGGATATCCCGCCTTTGTTCAGATGAGGGTCGCAACCCTTATTTATTCGCAAGCAACCTGCATCACCTTGATGGCCAGACCACCACGGGAGGTTTCACGGTACTTGGAGTCCATGTCCTTGCCGGTGATGTACATGGTCTCGATCACCTTGTCCAGAGAGACGCGCGGCTTGGAGGTACGACGCAGGGCCATACGGGAGGCGTTGACTGCCTTCATGGCGGCGATGGCGTTACGCTCGATGCAAGGCACCTGTACCTGACCGGCAACCGGATCACAGGTCAGACCCAGGTTGTGCTCCATACCGATTTCAGCGGCTTCGCAAACGTGCTCCGGGCTACCGCCCATCAGCTCGGTCAGACCGGCAGCGGCCATAGAGCAGGAGACACCCACTTCACCCTGGCAGCCCACTTCGGCGCCGGAGATGGAGGCGTTCATCTTGTAGAGGATGCCGACGGCACCGGCAGCCAGGTAGAAACGGGTGTACTCGTCGCGGCCAACCGGCTGGATGAACTTGTCGTAGTAAGCCAGTACGGCCGGGATGATACCGGCAGCGCCGTTGGTCGGGGCGGTGACCACTCGGCCACCGGCAGCATTTTCTTCACTCACGGCCAGAGCGAACATGTTGACCCAGTCAACGATGTTCATCGGGTCGCTCGAGAGGTTCTCGTTGGTGTTGAGTTGACGGTAGAGCGGTGCGGCACGACGGGGTACGCGCAGCGGGCCGGAGAGAACGCCTTCGGTACGGCAGCCGCGCTCGATACCTTCGCGCATGGTGTTCCAGATCTTGCCGAACTTCTTGTAGATCTCTTCTGGAGTGTTGAAGCACTTCTCGTTTTCCATCATCAGGGCAGAGATGGAGAGACCGGTCTGGCTGCAATGGGCAACCAGCTCAGCGGCGCTCTTGAACGGATAGCGTACGGACATGTCGCCGCTGTCAGCCTTGCCGAAGTTCTCTTCGTCAACGATGAAACCGCCACCGATGGAGTAGTAGGTCTTGCTGTAGACCACTTCATCTTCGATCAGGGCAGTCAGCTTCATGCCGTTTTCGTGCAGCGGCAGGGCTTCGTCGTGGAATACCATGGCGTCACGCGGGAAGCTGACGGTGTGGCAGTGCAGGCCGATCGGTAGGCGCTCGGTCTGCTCAACACGGGAGATAAACTCGGGGATGGCATCGATATCGACATTTTCCGGCAGGTTGCCAGCCAGGCCCATGATGATGGCGGTGTCGGTATGGTGGCCTTTGCCGGTCCAAGAGAGGGAGCCGTAAACATCGACATTGATCCGGGTTACATCGCGGATCTTGCCGCCCGCGCGCAGCTCGTCAACAAACTGTTTGGCCGCTTTCATCGGGCCAACAGTGTGGGAAGAAGAGGGGCCTACACCGATTTTGAAGATATCAAAAACGCTGATCATGTCACTATTACCTCAGGGTAGAAGGGGGCGGCATGCCCACTCACAGAAATTTGGGAGATCCATGGAACGCGCTTGTCAGCGCAGGTCACAGAACCAGATAACCGTAGTGTAACGGCTCCAGACCTAAAAAAAGTTGAAATAGATCTATTTTTGTTGAATCTGAGGCGCGAGTATAAAATTTATTTTTGTGCTTATCCATTTTGTTAAGCGTTTGCCCATAAAAATACCCGGCGATGCCGGGCATTTCGGAACCAAATGGAGTCATTTGCCGTTTTTTAACATTCGGTAATGTTAACGGCGAGGCCGCCACGGGCCGTCTCCTTGTATTTGGTCTTCATATCGTTGCCGGTCTCCCACATGGTTTTGATCACCTTGTCGAGCGACACCTTGTGCTCGCCGGTGCCGCGCAGGGCGAGGCGGGCAGCATTGATCGCCTTGACTGCGCCCATGGCGTTGCGCTCGATGCAGGGCACCTGAACCAGCCCGCCAATGGGATCGCAGGTGAGCCCGAGGTTGTGCTCCATGCCGATCTCGGCGGCGTTTTCCACCATGGCCGGGCTGCCCCCCAGCAGTTCGGTCAGCGCGCCAGCCGCCATGGAGCAGGCGACACCCACTTCCCCCTGACAGCCCACTTCGGCCCCGGAGAGGGAGGCGTTCTTCTTATATAAGATGCCGATGGCTGCCGCGGTGAGGAAGTAGCGGATCAGCGTCTCGTCATCCACCTTGTGCACGAAGCGATCGTAGTAGTGCAGCACGGCGGGGATGATGCCCGCAGCGCCATTGGTGGGGGCGGTCACCACCCTGCCACCGGCGGCGTTCTCTTCGTTGACGGCCAGCGCAAAGAGGTCGACCCACTCCATCACCATCAGCGGATCCTTGTTGAAGTTGGTCTCGCAGCTGAGCTGGCGGAACAGCCCCGGGGCGCGGCGCCGAACCTTGAGGCCGCCCGGCAGCACCCCTTCGCTTTTGCAGCCTCGCTCGACGCAGCCCTGCATCGCCTGCCAGATCTTGCGTAGCCCCGCTTTTATCTGTTCATCGCTGCGAAATACCCGCTCATTGGCGAGGATAAGCCCCGAGATGGAGAGGCCGCTCTCCTGACAGTGGGCCAGCAGTTGGGCGCCGCTGTCGAACGGGTAGGGGACAGGGTGCTCGGCATCGGACTTGGCGGCCTCTTCTTTGGCGGTGGCAAAGTGGCTCTCTTCAATGATGAAGCCGCCACCGATGGAGTAGTAGGTCTGGCTGAAGCGCAGGTTTTCCTCTTTATCAAAGGCCCGCAGAGTCATGCCGTTGGTGTGGGCCGGCAAGGTTTTGCGACGGTTGAAAATGATGGCTCCGGTACGGGGAAAATGGCTTGGTTGCTCGCCTGCCAACTGCAGGCTCAGCTCATTTTCCACTTGAGCCAGAATGGCGGGAATCGCATCGATATCGACCGATTCCGGTTCAAAGCCCGACAACCCCAGAATGATCGCCTTGCCAGTGCCGTGTCCTTTGCCGGTCTGGCCCAGCGAGCCGTAACACTCCACTTCGACCCGTGTGATCTGCGGCAGATGGCCTTGCAGCTTGAGCTGCTGAACGAAGGCATAGGAGGCACGCATGGGGCCGACGGTATGGGAAGAGGAGGGGCCAATTCCGATGGAAAACAGGTCAAACACGCTGATCATGACATCAATCCGGTGATGGTTTATGTCTGTTTATTCTAGGATTTTTGCCATGGATAGGAAGCGGGGATGTGCGGTGCTGTGACATGGACACAGATAATGGGGCTGGGGGGCCAATAAGGTTGAAGGGGCTGATCCCCTTCAACCGGCCTGATCAGTCGAGAAATTCGCACAGATAAGCTGTGGGGGTTTTCACTTCCAGTTTGAAGGAGGAGTGACCGGCCACCAGGAAGGATTCACCCTGGCTGTAGGTGTGCCACTCATCTTCATCAGCCAGCTGGATGGTGAGGGCGCCCTTGATCACTGTCATCCGTTCGGGGGCGGCGGTGTTGAACAGGTAGTCACCGACGTTCATCACCCCGACGGTTGATTTCTCGCCTTTTTGTTCGAAACCGATGGATTTTACATTTCCGTCGAAATACTCGTTAACTTTCAGCATCTTTACATCCCTGTGTGTACGTTTGTGCAGCCAAACTAGCACAATCTTTTGCCAGTTGTCATGGGGGATGAGGTAAAAATCGCCGAGACCGCTTTGAATCTTCACTTTTTCGCAAACTTATTAATAGCCAAGGTTAATGATTTGCTGATTTAAAACAGCAATTAAATGTGAGATAACACGCGCAAACAGGGGAATGGGCAGACGCTCATTCCCCTGTTTGGTTAATTGCACTGGGAAAAGTGTGAATTTTGCTACATAAAGGAACGTATTGTGTTAACTAAAGGACTCATTAAAAACATCGGCTTCCAGGTTGTGGTCGCCATGGTACTGGGCGCAGTGGTCGGCGCGTTCATGGGTGAACAAGCCACCGTGTTTGCACCGCTCGGTACCCTGTTTATCCAGCTGATCAAGATGCTGGTGATCCCGCTGGTGGCGGTTGCCATCCTCTCCGGCGCCGCCAATCTGGGCGCCAGCCCGGCTGCGGGCAAGATCGGGGCAGCCACGCTGGCCTTCTTCCTCGTGACCTCAGCGTTGGCCGTGTTGCTGGCGCTGGTGATGGGGCAGATCTTCAAGCCGGGTGTCGGGGTCGATTTCGCTTCCGTCGCCTCCATGTTTGGCGGTGACTACGCCGATAAAGGGGCGTTGCCGGATGCAGTCGCCACCTTGCTTGGCATGATCCCCACCAACGTCTTCAACTCCCTCAACGAAGCGAACATCCTGCAGATCCTGGTGTTCTGCATGTTCCTCGGCATTGCGCTGGCCAAACAGCCGCGCGAGCGGGCCAAGCCACTGGTCGATGGGCTCAATACCCTGGTGGATGCCTTCGTCTGGATGATCAACAAGGTGATGATCATCGCGCCGCTCGGGGTGTTCGGTCTGATGGCGGAAGCCATCGGTACCTACGGCTTCGATGTGCTGACCCTGGTGCTCAAGCTGTTCGTGGTTTATGTGGCTGCCATCCTCATCTTCGGCTTTGTGGTCTACCCGCTGCTGGTGATGATGTTCTCCAACACGCCGGTAATGAAGTACCTCTCTGCCATGAAGAAGCCACAGATCGTGGCCTTCTCCACCGCCTCTTCCATGGCGACCCTGCCGGTCAATATGGAGACCTGCGAGCATGATCTGAAAGTGACCAACGCGACCGCCTCCTTCGTGTTGCCGCTGGGTGCCACCATCAACATGAGCGGCAACGCCATCTATTACGGTCTGGTCGCCATTTTCTTCGCGCAGGTTTACAACATCGATCTGAGCGTCGGTGCCTGGGCGGCCATCATTGTGACCTCCACTCTGGGGGCGATCGGCCAGGCCGGTGTGCCGGGCCCAAGCTTCCTGGTGGTTGCCGTGCTGCTGGCGGCCGGGATCCCCATCGAAGGGTTGCCGCTGCTGTTCGCGCTGGATCGTCTGTTCGACATGATCCGCACCTCCCTCAATATCACCGGCGATGCGGCCTGTGCTGTCATTGTTGACCGCTTCAGCCCGGAATATGACCCAGAGCGCTGGAACAAGGCATAACTGCTTTGGGCTGGGCTGAGATATAACAGCCCTAAACTGACACTGGGTAACGCGAGCCCCTGCCATGATGGCGGGGGCTTTTTTATATCTGCCGGAGAAGTATCAGAGCAAAGGTGTGCACAAGAGATTGCTGACGGATGTAGCTGTGTTGAATGGAGAGTACAGGAGGGGAAAACATCAGTTGTGGGCATGGCCGTATGGCGTCAACCGGCCTGTTATAGATGCTGGGGTAGGGGATTGTCAAACGGCGGGTAACAAAAAGGGGAGCCTTGCTCCCCTCGGATATGATCTACTGCTGGTTCTACTCCATCAGGCCATATGGTTAAACCATCCTGGTTACACCCTTGTGGCGAAAGAAACAGCGTCAACGTGATGAAATCATATCTATGTTGACCATCTCGGCATTATTACTGAAAAGCGCCAGTTGGTGGCGATTAAACAGACATGGCAAAAAGGGTCGGTCCGGATTGATGCCTCTCTATCCGGCTCAGAACTGTGACAGTGAGGGCAGAGAGACAGCAACCAGGGTGAAAAACACCGTGAAAACGGCAGTAACGACAAACTCTTTCATTTTTCTCTCCCTAAGTTGTTGGTTGATGTAGTCAAGATACCATAACAAGGCGGTAAAACAAGGTGTAAATTGATAAAATAGCTGTTTTGTGTGTGTGGTTGGTTGAGATGGCTATTTTTGTCATATTGAGCTGATTTTATCACCTGATCTGGTATGCCAGGCATTCAAGATTCTGCCTTTATGATTATTTCATTTAAATTCAATTGGTTGTTGAGCTACTGGTTGGTTTTGTGATGGGCTTTGTATGGAGCTTAGATGGCTTTTTATAAGTTTTCACCCTTGTAATAGTGTCATTGAGGCCATAAAAAGTGTTCAAGACCATAGTTTGACGATTCCTGACGTAGATAGCCCATCCAAAAGAAGTCTATGGAGAGAGTCTGGTTGCCAACCCTTGTCGCACCATCACTTTATCAGTCCAGAGTCTCCGCATTTTTACAGCAAAACACTGGGGCATAGGGAGGAGATTCGTGCATCGGGGGGATATAGAGTGGCAGCTGGCTGTTTTATCACCGCCAATTTCCCCGTCGGCCTCGGAGTCGACATGGCCGCAGCAAGAGTGAGGTGCGCAATAGGCCAGAGGCGTATTCTCTGGCTGGGCTGGGCTGGGCTGGGCTGGGCGCGAGCAGCGATCTGCGTGGCCGGTGCATCTGCGTGAGTCATGTGATTACAATAGGAGAGCAGAGCCGGAGCATGGTTGGGGAAGATATCTGAGTCCCTTCTACAAGATTGAGATATAAAAAGCGGCGTATGACGAGGAGGCTGAACAAGCTCGCATCAGGGGCGACAGAGCACAGGTCAACGCAAGCCGGTTCGCAGTGATAAAACATCCACGACAATACCGGAACTCTGTTCGTAGGCAGATGCTGGTTGGTGTGAGGAGGGGAAGGCTAGTGATCAGTCAGATGGCGCAAGGGTTGGTAATCAGGCAACCCGTATGGTGATGGCCACACAGCGTGCCGATGCCCCCGTTTTTGTAAGATATTAAAAAACCCTCCGATGGAGGGTTTTTGTCATCAACAGCCGGTAAAAAGCCGCGAGGCTTAGAACAGGGTGGTGGAGAGGTTGTAAAGCTCCTGATCGAACGGACGCTTCATGTTCTCGATGCAGTCGATGATGTCGTGGTGTACCAGCTCGTTGCGCTGGATACCGACGCAGCGACCACCGTGACCAGCCAGCAGCTGCTCAACGGCATAAGCACCCATACGGCTGGACATGATGCGGTCACGGGCAGTCGGGGCACCGCCACGCTGGATATGACCCAGGATGGTGGCGCGGGTTTCACGACCGGTCAGGGCTTCGATATCCTTGGCCAGCGCGTTCACGTCGGTAACGTGCTCGCAGATGGTGATGATGGCGTGCTTCTTGCCCTTGGCTTCGCCTTCCTTGATCTGCTTGAGCAGCTTCTCTTTGTCGAAAGCCACTTCCGGTACGATCACATATTCGGCACCACCGGCAACGGCGGCAGACATGGCCAGATCGCCACAGTGGCGACCCATAATCTCGACCACGGAGATACGGTGGTGGGAGCTGCAGGTGTCGCGCAGACGGTCGATGGCGTCAACCACCACGTTCAGAGCAGTATCAAAACCGATGGTGAAGTCGGTACCGGCGATGTCGTTGTCGATGGTGCCCGGCAGGCCGATGCAGGGGAAACCCTCTTCGGTCAGCTTCTTGGCCCCCATGTAGGAGCCGTCACCACCGATGACGACCAGCGCATCGATACCGTGCTTTTTCAGGTTTTCGATCGCTTCGGCGCGCACAGCGGGGTCTTTGAAGGCTGGGAAACGGGCGGAGCCGAGGAAAGTACCACCACGGTTCACCACGTCGGAGACGCTGTGACGCTCCAGCTTGACGATACGATCCTGGTGCAGACCGAGGTAGCCATCATAAATACCGTAAACTTCCAGGCCATGATGCAAACCGGCGCGAACCACGGCGCGAATGGCTGCGTTCATACCCGGTGCGTCGCCACCACTGGTCAAAACACCAATACGTTTGATTTGTTTGGTCATGAGTGCCTCTGGATCTGAGTTGTCAAATACGAATGTTTAAATAGACAAGCCACTTTTACTATATCGGCTTTCATATGGGATGCGGGGGCCACCATAGGAAAAGCGATACAAGAGAGGGGACGAGCCCCTCTCTTTGCCGTAATCAGCGATTACTTGGCAGCGCCAGCGATGATCTGGGAGAAGTCGTCCACTTTCAGGGACGCACCACCGACCAGGCCACCGTCGATGTCCGGCTGACCGAACAGGTCGGCTGCAGTGGCGCCAGTGACGGAACCGCCGTACAGGATCTGTACTTTGGCAGCAACGGCGGCATCAAAACCGGCCAAGTACTGACGGATGTGAGCGTGAACTGACTGAGCGATCTCCGGAGTGGCAGTCTTGCCAGTACCGATGGCCCATACCGGCTCGTAAGCGATAACGGCGTTGTTGAAGGAGGCGATGCCGCAACGGTCGATAACAGCTTTCAGCTGGGTCTCAACCACGTTTTTGGTCACGCCGGCTTCGAACTGCTCCAGAGTTTCACCGATGCACAGAACCGGCACCAGGCCGCCTTTCTGGATCGCTTCGTACTTGGCAGCAACCACGTCGTCAGTCTCTGCGTGCAGGGTACGACGCTCGCTGTGGCCGACCAGAGAGTAGGTGCAACCAAAGGCTTTCAGCATGGAGGGGGCGTTTTCGCCGGTGAAGGCGCCAGACTCGTGAACGTCAGCGTTCTGGGCACCGTAGGCAATCTTGCTGCCAGCGGTCAGTTGCTCAACCAGACCCAAAAAGATAACCGGCGGGCAGACGGCGACTTGTACAGAAGGATGAGCGGCAGCAGCCGGGGTCAGTCCTTTGATCAGAGCTTCTACAGAAGCTTTGGTGCCGTTCAGTTTCCAGTTACCCATTACCAGGTGCTGTCTCATCTTCTTAATCTCCTAGGCATTTGATTGCGCGACATTATATGAATTGAACCGAGCCCAAGATAGCTGACCCGGCGGCAAATGACGTAATTTTTTTTCGCTTTCCTGATCCAAATCAGGAATGAAACGCTTGATCGCTCATTCGTTAACCTGCCCCCGCAAGCGAGCCCACCATACCCCAATCCATTCGTGGATGGCAGCTTCGGAATACATCAAATAACGCCCTTTGGGTAAATAACTGTAGAGGGGCTGGGGTACCTGGCTCTGCTTGGCGGTGTAGTCGGTGGGGGCTGGCACGGCCTTGAGTCCCTGACCCTGATAGAGGGCCATGGCACGTGGCAAATGAGTGGCCGAACTGACCAGCGCCACCTCTTTTCCTTTCAGATGGTGGCTGATACTGACCGCTTCATCATGAGTGTCTTTGTTGTTTTCAAACAACGTCATCCGCGAACGGGGAATGCCGAGGCTCTCGGCCATCCGGGCATTGACCTCGGCATTGGAGAGGGGATCACCCGACACATAGCCGGAGAAAACCAGCTCGGCGTCGGGATAGGCCTGGGCAAGGCGAACCCCTTCGAGAGTGCGGGCCAGGGCTATATTGTTCTGCCAACTGCGCATCGGTACAGCCGGATCGCTGACATGACCATTGCCGAGCACCACGATGGCGTCGATGTTGGGATGCTGACTCACCTCGAACGGCGGGTAGGTCTGCTCCAGCCCGCGGGCCAGTTCATAGCTCACCGGCCGCATCCCCATCAGGGCCACAATGAGCAGCGAGAGGGTGGCCAGCAGCTTGCCGGTTTTCTGAAGTCGGGTGAACCAGAGCAGCAGCAGGGCGACCAGCAGCAGGGAGAGGGAGAAGGGGAGCGGCATCAACAGCTGACCCAGCCACTTTTTGAGCACAAACACGACAGACACTTCCTTGAGTTTTCAGCAAATTCGGGATGTGACAGAATACCTCTCTTTTTTGGGATGGCCACAACCCTGTGGCGCTAATGTTGAGTTTCTCCTTGAAGCACGATCAGAGTTTTGACGGGCGCGCCGACAAGTTCGCCCGCAACATTTACGACTCCACCAAGGGGCGCATCCGCACCACCATTGTCTGGAGTGACATCGAAGCCTGCCTGGCTCGCCTTGGCAACCGACCACTGCGCATCCTCGATGCAGGGGGCGGTTTTGGCTATTTCGCCCAGAAGTTGGCGGCCATGGGTCATCAGGTGGAGCTGTGCGATCTGTCAGCAGAAATGCTGGAACTGGCCCGCAGCCAGATCGCCGAGAAGGGGCTGGAAGACAAAATCCGTCTCATCCATTGCCCCATTCAGGATCTGAAGCAACACGTGACCGGGACCTTTGATCTGGTGCTTTGCCATGCGGTGCTGGAGTGGCTCGCCGAGCCGCGCCAGACCTTGCTGGGTCTGTTCCCTTTCGTCAATGCCGGGGGCATACTGTCGCTGCTTTTCTACAACCGTCATGGCCTGCTGTTCCAGAGCCTGGTGGTGGGCAATTTTGACTATGTGCGCCTTGGTCTTCGCAAGAAGCGTCAGACTGCGCTTACGCCCACCAATCCCCAGCTGCCGGAGCAGGTCTATGACTGGATTGGTCGCGGGGGGCTGCGCATCATCGGCAAGACCGGGGTGCGGGTCATCCACGACTATATGCGTCACAAGCAGGATCAGGTGGAGAAGTTCGACGATCTGCTGGCCATGGAGCAGCAATATTGCCGTCAGGAGCCTTTTGTCTCCCTCGGTCGCTATATCCATGTGATGGCCCAGAAGCCGGCCAGCTGATTGCTCGCGGTTCACGTCGATGTGAACCATGTTTTCGATGCTACCGGATGTAGCCGCGCGCACGATTTTGCGCCCAATACAACAACGAGATGACAACATCATGATGAGTACATCCCGTACCCTGCCAGAGCGTTCTTTGCCGGAGCTAGTAGGGTGGGTCAGGCAGGAGGGGTTGGCGTTGAGCCTGCCGACCGACCGGCTGGCCTTTCTGATTGCAATCAAGACCCTGTCCGAAGATGAGTCGGACCTGTCGGAAGCGGCGCTGCACGATGCCTTTGGCTATGTCAGCAGCGCCTTCGGCCAGATGGACGAGACCCTCACCGGTCGCGCCAACAACGCCATCAACGATCTCATTCGCCAGCAGCTGCTGTCGCGCTTCAACACCGACATGGTGGCGGGGGAGAGCCTCTACCGCCTGTCGCGCCTGGGCGTGAGCATCGTCGACTTCTTTATGGATCAGCGTCAGGTTGACTCCATCAAGCTCTCCATCCTGCTCGAACACCTTGCTGCCGAGCTCGACACCGCCCGCAAGGCGGCGCTCGAGACCAACACCCGTGAACAGTGGGATGCCGAGGTGCTGCCGCGCCTCACCTTCTCGCTGGAAGAGACGCTGGGGCGGATCGATCTCACCCAGCGCGCCATGGATGAGCAGCAGAATCAGGTCAAGAGCGAAATCGCGGCCCTGCTGACCCAGAACTGGGTCGATGCCATTCACAGCTGCGAAAAGCTGCTGCACGAGACCGGCCAGACCCTGCGCGAGCTGCAGGATACCCTGGACGCTGCCGGCCACCGCCTGCAAGCGGGGCTGCTCAACATTCAGGAAGCGGCGCAGGGGCGCGACGATCTGTTCCACGTCGAGGAGCTGACTCACGCCTTGCAAGGTCGTCTTGACGTCATCACCAGCTGGGGTCAGCAGTGCATCGAGCTCTGGTCCCGCTACGACAGACATGTCCACAAATTTATCCGCAACGCCATCGACATGGACAAGAACCGTGCCTTCAGCCAGCGGCTGCGCGAGTCCATCCGCAACTTCGAGCAGCACAACTGGCAGCTGCGGGTGGCCGAAGAACCCCGTCTGCTGGAGCTGCGCGACGAAACCATCGCCATCCACGACGAGGAGGTGACCGGTGAGGTGCCCCTCGAGATGGAGTACGTCGAGATGGTGGATATCAACCAGGAGCTGGCCGAGCGCATCGAGCGCTATCTGGCCCGCTACCCCGAGCAGGGCCAGCAGCTGGACTTGGCCGATGTGCTGCGGGAATACCTGCTGGACTACCCGGCTCATGCCCACTTTGATGTGGCGCGTCTTCTGATCGACCAGGCCGTGCGCCTGGGCCATGCCAGCGGCGAGCGCGAACTGCATCGCCAACCCGCATGGAAACCCATTAACCAAGCTGGATCCAAGGTTCAGGCCTATGTCATTGATCAATACTGAGTTTCCCTTGCCGCTGCGGCTCGCAGAGGCGATTGCCAACCCCTTGTTTCCGCGCATCGACACCGCCTTGCGCTCCGGTCGCCACATCAGTGCCGACGAGTTCGAGCAGCACTCGGCGCTGCTCGAATATCACAGCGAGCTGGAGATCTTCTACGGCCGCTATCAGGTGGAGCTGATCAAGGCGCCGGAAGGCTTCTTCTACCTGCGTCCGCGCCCGAGCTCCGACATCGGCACCACTGTGCTCTCCGAGCTCGATATGCTGGTGGGCAAGGTGCTCTGCTACCTCTACCTGAGCCCTGATCGTCTCGCCTCGGAAGGGGTGTTCGCCATGGCCGAGCTGCAAGAAGAGGTGCTGAGCCTCGCCGACGAGAAGCAGCTGCTGCGGATGGTCAACAGCCGCTCCGGCGGTACCGATCTCGACAAGAAGAAGTTGCTCGAAAAGATCCGTACCTCCATGCGCCGTCTGCGCCGCCTTGGCATGATCACCGCTCTTGGTAACGGGGATAAATTCCGGGTCAACGAATCGGTGTTCCGTTTCGCCGCCGACGTGCGCTCCGATGAAGATCCGCGCGCCGTTCAGCTGCGGATGATCCAGGAGGGTGAAGCCATCTTCCACGACGACGAAATGCCGAGCAGCGACTCGCTCTTTGATGACATCGAGGCGGATCTCGATGAAGAACAACTGGATCTGGAGGTATAACCGGTGCGAGGCAAGTTCAAATCCCTGACCATGGTCAACTGGAACGGCTTCTTTGCCCGGACCTTCGATCTCGACCAGCTGGTCACTACCCTTTCCGGCGGCAACGGCGCGGGCAAGTCCACCACCATGGCGGCCTTTATCGCAGCGCTCATCCCTGACCAGTCACTGCTTCACTTCCGCAATACCACGGAAGCAGGATCGAGCAGCGCCTCCCGTGACAAGGGGCTCTATGGCAAGCTGCAGCGCGGGCACTGCTACTCCCTGCTGGAAGTGATGAACAGCCGCGAACAGCGGATCTGGGTCGGCGTTCACCTCGAGCAGGTGGCCAACCGTGACAACAAGGTCAACATCACCCCGTTTGCGCTGGTGGATGTGCCGGAGAATCTGGCGCCGACCGATCTGCTGCTGGAGAAGCTTGATGGCGGCAAGGGGCGGGTACGTGCCTTTACCGACCTGAAAGGAGCGGCCGCCGAGCTGGGGGCGCTGAAAGTCGCCAAATTCAATACGGTGACCGACTATCACAACTTCATGTTCGAGTTCGGCATCACCCCGAAGAAGCTGCGTGATCAAAAAGATCGCGGCAAGTTCTATCGCCTGATCGAAGCCTCCCTCTACGGCGGCATTTCCTCGTCCATCAGCCGTTCCCTGCGCGAATACCTGCTGCCGGAGAACTCCGGGGTGCGCAAGGCGTTTGCAGACATGGAGGCGGCCATCTATGAAAACCGCCGCACGCTGGAGGCGATCAAGGAGACCCAGGGTCAGCGGGATCTGTTCAAGAACCTGATCACCGAGACCACCCACTATGTGGCCGCCGACTATGTGCGCAACGCCGCCGAGAAGAGCCGCCTCTCCGAGCTGGCCCTCAAGGCACGCCAGGAGCTGGCCGACAAGCGCCGCATTCTGGCCGAAGAGAAACAGCGCGCCATCTATCTGGCCGATGAGGTGGAGCAGCTCACCAACCGCGAAAAATTGCTGACCGACGAGCTGGAGTCTGCCTCCGAGCATCTGGCCAAGGTGATGGCGGCTGTCAGCTTGCAGAAGAAGATCGAGATGTATCGCGCCGATCTGGCGGATCTCTCTGACAAACTCGAGCAGCAGCAAGCGGTGGTGGAGGAGATCCACGGCCAGCTGCTGGAAGTGGAAGAGCGCAAGGAGCTGGCGCAGGCAGAAGTCGACAGCCTCAAGACCCAGCTAGCCGACTACCAGCAGGCGCTCGATATTCAGCAGACCCGCGCCATCCAATACCGTCAGGCGGTGCAGGCGCTGGAGGCTGCCCGCGAGCAGTGCGAGCTGCCGGGGCTGACCGCCGAACAGGCGAGCGACACCCTGCACCAGTTCCGCGCAGCCGAGCAGAGCCTTACCAGCCGGGTGCTGGGGGCCGAACAGCAATTGGCGCTGGCCAAGGCGGCGGTGGCCGAGCACGAAGCGGCGTTGGCGCTGCTTTTGAGCATCGCTCCGGAGACAGTGCGCGAGGCCGCCTGGCCCACAGCCCAGGCGCTGCTCAAGCGTCACATCGAAGACAAGGCCCGCATTGCCCAGGGGCAGGGGCTGCGCGCCGCGCTGGCTCGCCTCGAGAAAGAGAGCGAAAGCCAGAAGAGTCTCTTCAAGCTGCGCGACGAGCTGCAGCAGGCCTCTGGCCAGCTGATTGCCAGCAGCGATGAGCTGGAGATCTTCCTCGAAGCCCAGCGCACCCGTCAGGAGGAGCTCTCCGAACAGCAGGCGGAGGTGAACCAGCGCCGCGCCAGCCTCGAGCATCAGGGCACCCAGCTCGGCCGCGATATTGCGGAGCTCACCAAGCTGGCGCCGCGCTGGCTGAAATCCTTTGAAAAACTCGAGCAGCTGCGCGAGCAGAGCGGTCTGCCGCTCGCCACCGCCGAAGAGCTTTCGGCCGGTATGCAGACGGTGCTCGACAAGGAGCGCGAGTTCGAGCAGGAGAGCAACCGCATCGCGGCGCAGAAACAGGCGCTGGAGCTGCAAATTCGCAACCTGCAGTTGGGAGCAGGCGAGGCGGATCCCCGCCTTGCCCGCATCGCCGAGCAGGTGGGGGGCGTGCTGCTCTCCGATGTCTATGACGACATCTCCATCGACGATGCCCCTTACTACTCGGCGCTCTACGGCCCGGCTCGCAGCGCTCTGGTGGTGCTCGACCTTGAGGGCGCCATCGAGCGGCTGAAAAAGCTGGAAGATTGCCCGGAGGATATCTACCTGATTCAGGGCAACCCCGACTCCTTTGACGAGGATCTGGTGGAAGCGGACGAGCTGGGAGACGCCGTGCTGGTGCGCACCAGCAAGCGTCAGGTGCGCTTCTCCCGCTACCCCGAGCTGCCGCTGTTTGGCCGCGCTGCGCGGGAAAAACGGATCGAGCAGCTCGACCTTGAGCGCGAAGGGCTCATCGAGGGTTACGCCAAGGCGGCTTTCGAGCAGCAGAAGTACCACCGTCTCTACGGTCACTTCCGCGACTTTATCGGTCAGCATCTGGATATCGCCTTCCGCCCCGACCCCGAAGCCGAAGTGCAAGCCAAACAGGCCGAACTGCGCACGCTGCAAGCAGCCATCGGTGAGTGTGACAAGCAGCTGGCCGAGGCCAAAGCGGCCGCTGCCCAGCTGACCCGCCATATCCAGCTGGTGCAGGGCATGCTGCCCTTTGCCCACCTGTTTGCCGAGACAGACCTGGCGGCCCGCCTCGAGGCGGCTCATGCCGACGTTGAGGCCCTGAAACAGGCCGAAGCCTTTATCGCCAAGCACGGCAAGTCGCTGGAAAAACTGGAAACCATGGTGCAGGTGCTGCGTCAGGATCCGCAAGATCTGGCTGCGCTGCAGGCAGCTTACGATGAGGTGAGCGACCTGCTGGCCGAGCAGAAGCGCCGTTGCTACGCCCTCGATCAGCTGGTGGCCCGTCTGCCGCACTTTGCCTATCAGGATGCGCAAGACCTGCTGGGCAAGGCCTCCGAGATGAGCGAGCGACTCAAAGAGAAGCTCAAGGCGGCCGAGCTGTCCGCCCGCACCGCTGGCGAGCAGCACAAGCAGATTGCCCAGCGCCACACCGAGGCGCTGCAACTGCGCACCGCCCTCAACTCCAGCGTCGAAGCCAAGCGCCAGACCCTGACCGAGTTTGAGCAGGAGCTGGCGGCCATGGGCCTGACCCTCTCTGATGACATGGAAGAGAAGGCGCGCGCCCACAAGAAAGAGATTGAAGAGCTGCTGATCCGCACCCGTTCCCGTCGCACCAGCGCCGAGGCCCAGTTGCAGGTCACCAAGCGCGAGATTGAATCCCTTGGCGGCCGTCTCAAGCTGGAAGGCAAGGATTACTACAGTGCCCGTAAATCTCTGGTGGGCCACAAGGCGAGCTGGTCGCGGGTGGTGCGGCTGGCGCGGGAGACCGACGTCGAGAAGCGCCTCAACAAGCGTGAACTGGCGTACCTCGACAGCGACGAGCTGCGCTCCATGTCGGACAAGGCCCTCGGCGCCCTGCGGGTGGCTGTGGCGCACGACGAAGCCCTGCGCGATGCGCTGCGTCTTTCTGAGGGCAACCGCAGCACCGAGCAGAAAGTGGCCTTCTACGTGCAGGTCTACCGCTACCTCAAGGATCGCATCCGCAACGACATCATCCGCTCCGATGATCCGGTGGAAGCGATCGAGGAGATGGAGATCGAGCTGGCGCGTCTCGCTGACGAGCTCAAGCAGCGGGAAACCCACCTGTCGCTCTCCTCTCACGAGGTGGCGGCCAAGATCACCAACATCATCCGCCGCGAGCAGAACCGCATCCGGGTGCTCAACCAGGGCTTGCAGAACATCGCCTTTGGTCTGGTGCGCGGAGTGCGCCTCAACGTCAATATCCGCGAGGCCCATACCCGTCTGCTGACGGCGCTGGCCGATCAAACTGCCATGCACAACGATCTGTTCGCCGACAAGGAGCTCAGCTTCTCCGAGGCGATGGCCAAGCTGTTCCAGCGCCTGAACCCGCAGATCGAGCAGGGGGATCGCAGCTATCAGGTGATGGGTGACGTGCTGCTCGACTATCGCAACTATCTGGAGCTGGAGATCGAGGTGCAGCGTGGCGCCGATGGCTGGCTGCGTGCCGAGAGCGGCGCGCTCTCTACCGGCGAGGCGATCGGTACCGGCCAGGCCATCCTCTTGATGGTACTGATCAGCTGGGAGGAGGAGTCCCGCCGTCTGCGCGGCAAGGATATCGCCCCCTGCCGTCTGTTGTTCCTCGACGAAGCGGCCCGTCTGGATGGCAAATCCATCGCCACCCTGTTCGAGCTGTGCGAGCGGCAGGATATGCAGCTGCTTATCGCGGCGCCCGAGAACATCAGCCCCGAGAAGGGCACCACCTACAAGCTCATCCGTAAAGTGCAGGGCAAGCACGAGCATGTGCATGTGGTGGGTCTGCGCGGCTTCGGCTTTGCCGATGACAAGCTGATCGCCTGAGAAGTCTCTGGCTCATCTCGGCACGGGATGACCGGTAACTAGTTGAAAGGGAGGCATTTGCCTCCCTTTTTGTATGGAAGATATGGCAAAGTAGCCGCACGGTCGCTGCTGCCTGACAACAAGGCGAGTAACATGGTGAGTGCCTTGGATCTATGGCAAGGTGAGAGCTCCCGCCTGCAAGTGTGTCGCCAGCGTCACCGGTCGCATCGAAGAAGAAAAATTGCGCATAGCGAAAAGAAGAGAGGAGAGGGGAAAGGTGCAATATATCCAGAAAGGGCTGCAGTTATCTCTTTGCCTGCTGCTGGCGGCCTGTAGCAGCCGTTATGACGAGAACCACGGCGGCAGCTGGCGCGGCTATAGCGAAACCGGTTACGCCAGCTATTATGCCGACCGTTATCATGGCAAAAAGACCGCCAGCGGCGAGCTCTATCGCAACAACCTCAATAGCGCCGCCCATATGGAATTGCCCTTTGGCACCATGGTGCGGGTCACCAACCTCGCCAACGGCAAGAGCGTAGTGGTCAAGGTCAATGACCGCGGCGCCTTTAAAAACGGGCGTATTATCGATCTCTCCAAATCTGCCTTTAGCACCATCGGCAATATTAGCGACGGGATTATCAAAGTAAAAATAGAGGTGCTCTAGCAGTCCACTTGTTCAGTGGCGTGAACAGAGTGTCCGTTCTGTATGGCTATATCCTGCAAGTCTGCCCTCTTACACTGCTCCGTATCCAAGAGGTACACCCAATCGAAATACTTGAATGGTTGATCTGATAACGGAGCAGATGAAGATGAATGAAGAGAAACTGGTGTCCATCGCAGTGCTTAAAGCTAGAGCCGGTATGAGGGAGCAGCTGCGCCGGGAGTTGATCAAGCTTATTGAGCCTACTCGGCACGAACCGGGTAACTTGGACTATGTGCTGTTTGAATTGCGGGATGAGCCAGGCACCTTTTACATGCGTGAGGCATTCGTCAGCCAAGCCGCGTTGGATAGCCATTGTCAGACTGACTATTTTCAGGCCTTTGCCGCGCAGGCTGAGTCTCTGCTTGCAGAGCCACTGCAGCTTATTTTCCTGGATGAGGTCAGCTACTCTTAATCCATTCGGGCCAGGGGGTCCGATTTTTTATTCATATCTCAAGTGCGAGATAAGATGCGTTTCAAGCAAGTTATCACGCCAGTCTTTTGCCAGCCTGCATCTACTAATCCTCTGATTTTTAATTACTCTCTCCTCTTTATATCCAAGATGTTTTCATCTTCCTGTTAACGGATAAGATATCCAAATGAGAATTTAATTTGGGCTCAAGTTCAGTGGTAGTGGTATAACCTGCTATCGCAGGAAGGCATACCAAACGATGGTGCTGACCATCAGCGCGTCGATATGAGGTGGGCAGGGAGGACGAGAATGGGTATTGAGCTTGTAGATGTACCGCAGAGTGAATTTGAGCAGGTCTTTACTGCCGTGAAACAGGGGATTTTTCCCTATGTTGAGTCGCTCTTTGGCTGGGATGACCTATTTCAACGCGACCGACTAACCAGCTCATATCGGCCGCAATGGTTTTCGTGGATCCTGCATGGGGGAGAGCGCATTGGTCTGTTATGTAGCAAGCCATATGAGGATGCCCAGCATGTTCATCTGCTGATCATTTTCCCTCAGTATCAGGGGCGGCAGCTTGGCGCTGCCGTGATGGAACGGTTGCATCAGGAGGCTGAGCGTGAGGGGAAATGCCGGGTCACCTTGTCCAGCTTCACAGAGAACCATGGGGCGATACGGTTTTATGAGCGCCTTGGTTACAACGTGGTCGAAGAGGATCAAGCGTTTGTCTCCATGTCCCGGCCGTTGGGATGTGACCTCGGATCGAAACACAGTGGTTAATGGAGAGTTGTGATGGCGATTTTGAATATTTTGACGGCTCCCGATCCCAGGTTGAGGATAAAGGCCGAGCGAGTTGAGGATATCGCTGCCGTACAGGGGCTGATCGATGACATGTTGGAGACCCTGTATGCGACGGAAAACGGGATTGGTTTAGCCGCGACTCAAGTCGGGCGCAAAGAGGCAGTCGTTATTATCGATTTGTCCGAGAGCAGGGATCAGCCGCCGGTTTTGATTAATCCACAAGTGATAAGCGGTACTGAAAAGATGCTTGGGCAAGAGGGCTGTCTCTCCGTGCCGGATTATTATGCGGATGTCGAGCGTTACAGCTCGGTGGTGGTATCTGCACTGGATCGAAAAGGCAATCCGATCACCATCGAGAGCAGCGATTTTTTGGCCATTGTCATGCAGCATGAAATTGATCATCTGGATGGCAACCTGTTCATTGATTACCTGTCACCGCTCAAGCGGCAGATGGCACTCAAACGCGTTAAAAAATCTCTCAAGTCCGCCAGCTAATGTTTGCAGATAGTGGCTGGCCGTTTTAGTTATGTGAAGAGCAGGCAGAATGAAAGTAGCAAGATGGAATGTCAGGGCACTGTTTGGCCGCAATAGCAATGAGGTGCGGGGACGTTATGGGCTGAAGGCCCTGCTGTTGCTGGGAACATTGTGGGTCGCACTCCCCGTATCAGCCGATGAAGAGCAGCTGCCGGCCGAATATCGCCCCTTTGTACAGCAGTTGGTCGATGCGGCAGAAGCCCGGGATCATCAGGCCCTTGCCAACCAGATGAAGTACCCCTTCAAGCAGGAGTATCCCATTCCCGCCATCAAAACCCCGGCGGAGATGCTGACCCGTTTTGACGAGGTATTTGATGACGCCATTTTAAAAAGCATTGCTACCTCCCGGGTCGGGCAGGATTGGCAGACCATGGGCTGGCGCGGCATTATGCTGGGCAGTGGCGAGGTCTGGATGGATTTTGATGGCAAGGTGATCGGTATCAATCATCAGACTGCGCAGGCCGCCAAATTGAAAGCCGAGCTTATCGTCAGGCAGAAGAGCGGTCTGCATCCCAGTGTGCGGGAGTACAAGAGCCCCGAGCTGATGTGGCAGACCGAGAAATTTACCATCCGCATCGACGAGTTGGACGATGGCCACTATCGCTACGCCTCCTGGGCCAGGGGCAAGACGCTCGCTGACAAGCCGGATCTGGTGCTGAAAAATGGCACCGTCAGGGTGGAGGGGACGGGGGGCAATCATACATACCTCTTCACAAGCGGCCCCTATCGCTACGAGTGCGTCGTCACCGTATTGGGTGAGCGAGGCGTGCCACCGGGTGAGCTGGTGGTCTATAAAGATGACGTCGAGATAGTGCACCAACCGGTGATCAAGGTGCTGTGACAGCAAATCCACATAAAGAGAGATCAAAGAGCGGCCAGGTGCCGCTCTTTTGCTTTCGAAAATAGAAAGATGAGCTGCGCTAGCTTTGCGGCACCCTGACCCCTTTATCGAGATAGAGGCTGCTGTAGTGGGCGCGGTGGGTGACAAACATCACCTGATGGCGGCTGCCGTCGGAGAGGATAATAAAATCCCCCGCCTGAGCGGGGCTCTGCAAGGTGATCTCCTGCTCGGGGGCGGTCAGGCGATCGACATCTTCCTTGAAGGTGAGGGTGTAAGAGTACATATGGCGCTCCACTGCTGGCTCATATCAAACACTCCGTTGAAGGTAGTTGCTGGCAAGGGGGCGCGCGGCGCCCGATTGGCGCTGTTAGACCAAATAGCGGTGATGAGAACGTGCGTGGCTTCAGTCGGGTTGTTCTGCCGAGGTGCGCTTGAGGCGTTTACATCAAGGCCATTGGTATCAAAACGATGGTAAAGGGGCGAAAGGGGGATGAAAAAACCGCCTATTGGCGGTTTTTCTTATGCGATGGGCCCTACTTCAGGGCCTTCTTCAGCTTCTTGATCTTGCCTTCATGCTTGGCAATTTTCTCAAGACGAGCGGCGATCTTCTTCTTGATCTCTTTCTTGCTTGCTTTGGCCATCGGTGGCGCTCCTTTGCAGTGGGGACACATGAGGTGTCAGTGTGGGTCTTCCCTTTGATGTCCCAGAGTGCCACAGGGCTCCTTTGTGAACCAGCACTCTGTTGCTTTAATAGCCAGCTCGCTATAACTGCAAGGGGCTGAGCCAGCGCAGCAGTTGCTGGCCCACTTGCGGGCTGGCGAGCAGGGACATATGGCTGGTGCGATAGACAATCAGGGTATGGGCAGGAAGAAAAGCCAGCTGATGGCGCGCTTCGTTGTGCTGACCGAGGGCGCTGCGTAGCGGCACCAGTCCATCGCCAATCAGCCGGTCGGCCAGCAGGCTGCGCTTGGCGGCAGTGGTCGCGGCAATGGCATAGCAGTTGACACGGCAGGGCAAGGGGAGTGGGACGCGGGGATCGCGCAAGGGCGCGGCGGGATCGGGTGGGGCGAGCGTCTCGATCACCTTGCCGTGGCGCAGATCCTTGATGCCTGCACTGCGCAGCCGCGCCAGCCTGACGAAGGGTTCGCTGTAGGCGGTGGCGGGCAGCAACTGCTCCAGCCAGTGTCCGGCGTGTTCGAGCGGCGCGCCGTGGTGTGGCGTGCCAATAAAGATCATATTGGCAAGGTGCACAGGCCAGGTGAGCCCGGCCTGGCTGGCATGGTGGCAGGCACTGCGGGCAACCAGTCCCCCCATGCTGTAGCCCATTATCGTTATCTCTTTGAGCTCTCCCGGCCAGTGGGCGAACAGTTGCTCCAGCAACAGGGCAAGTTGCTGCCCGTTTTGTGCGATGGGCAGGCCCGAGTTGTAGCGCAGGTAAAGAGGCTGATAGCCAAGCGTGTTGGCAAGTTGCTCTCCGTGATTGACCGGCTTGCCTTGATGCTCGGTCTGCCACTGCAGATCGTTCATGCACAGGCCATGGACCATCAGCAGCACCCGTCCCTCGCGGGGTAGATCCTCCGGCATTGCTTGCCAATCGAGGGGCTTGCCCTGATAGCGCAGGGTCATGGGGGTGGCGAGGGCATTGTGGTGCTCGACCAGCTTGTCCCCCAACACGCCGTTGAGCGTGGCGATCAGGGCTGCACGTTTCGGGGTTTCGGGGATCTGGTGGGGCGGCGGTGTGGCTGGCAGGCGGCTGAGCAGTTGGTTGATGCCGCTGCTTAGGTTGTTGGCGGCGCCATGTACCCCCTTGTAGACCAGCCCGGTGATCCCGGCTGTTTTTCCCTCATCCCGTCCCTTGAGCCCCATACCGCTCAGTACCGCCTGATGTACCGCTTCGGTGATCTCTACCGCGGCGGGCAGCGCCAAAGTCAGCAGGTGCGCCAGCTCGCGGATATCCGAAAGATGCCAGGAAGAGGATGGCGATGGGTCTGTGGCGTCGGTCATGGCAAGCCCTTGTGAAAGCGGGTGTCGCGTTGTCGTGCCGCGAAGAGCGCAGCGTATCTCAATATCAAACCAGCTTGCGCCCTTTGTAGCGGGTTTACCAGTACGGGCCATGCATGGCGGGGCTGATAAGAACCGCTTGCGAAGCCGGTCACGGTAATGACAGGGAAAATCACCTCTACTTCGTCATATGAAGCCACATGGAGAGGTGAGGATGTCGCTGTTTGATGAGATGCGGGTACAGGATTTGTGTGCACGGTTGCTCGATAGCCAGAACGGAAAGGGCTGCTCCCTTGAGAGTCGGCATGGTAGGGAGCTGAAGGAGCTGTTGCAGGCAGTGGCCGGGATCAAGCCGGTTGGTCGGGGTGCTCATTATGCGTTGACCGACGCGGGACGGACTTATTTGCTCGGGCAGCTGGCGTTGGTGGCGCCCCCCGAACAGGACAAGGGTGAGCAGCTGCAACGAATGGGAGTGAGTTTGCCTGCACGGCTCAATCAGGCCTGCTTTTATGCCCTCTGGCATGGGGATAGCAAGCATCCGCGATCAGCATCCCTTGCAGCGCCACAGCTTGCGAACTTGTCGCTCACGCAAGATGAGGTGATCCGCATCCGTACCCTCGAACCGCTCTCACTGGTCGATCGGCAAGGTCAGCAGCACGCTATGACGGCAATGATGGCGCTGCTGGGGGAGTTGGCGTTGCCGGAGCGGACTCTGGGCACGCTGGCGGCCATCGGCTGGCAAGGGGATCGGGTCATTACGGTGGAGAACAAGGGGGCCTTTGTCGATTACCCGCTGCAACCCGGGCAACTGCTGCTCTTTGCCCCCGGTCGCAATACCACCCTGGCCAAACAGCTAATCCCGCTGCTGCCTGCGGGCGTGCAGTGGGCCCATTTTGGCGACCTCGATCAACGGGGTATCGATATCGCCGTCGAGTTGGCACGTGAGCTAACTCGACCGGTCATGCTCTGGCTTCCCTGTGAGCTGCAGCCTTATCTGGATCACTACGCCCGTTCGGTACGCACCTTTGCAACGGGCAGTGGCAAGGTGCCCTGGCGTGTGACGAAGCAGGCTGATCAGGTTGATGGTCATGGCGCGCCGGCAGGCGTTCCCTGGCTCGATAAACTGATCACAGACGGGACTTGGCTGGAACAGGAGGTATTAATTCTGGCCCCTCACTGGCGGAGCTGGTCATTGGAAGCGATGAGTAATCAGGAGTGAAACGGGGAGCCCGCGCTCCCCGTCATTTCGTGGTCAGCTGTTTACTTGGCCTTGATGGGCCCCTTGGTGCCGGCATCATTATCGATCCAGCCATCTTCACCCTTGATGCGGCGATCCCCCTGAATGGTGTAGATGACCATGCCATCCTTGAACACCAGCGCGCCATCAGATTTCTTGGCATTGACCTTCTTGTCGTTGACCCACACCTGATCCTTGCCATCGATGCGGATATTGGCCACGGTGGCGCCGGTTTGGGGGAAGGTGGCGATCCAGTTGCCCGCATAGGGGCTGGCGCTGGTTGCCGCGGCCGGAGCATTGCCAACACCGGTAGCCGCGTTCTCAGCCTTGGTTTTGTTGATATCGCAGCCATTAAGCTCGCTCACCTGAGTGCAGCCCGAGCGCTCCAGCTTCTGCTCATAGCTCAGATTCAGACCGCCCTCCGCGGCCGGGGCGGCCGTGCCAAATCCCGCCTTGGCATTTTCTGCTTTGGTTTTGTGAATGTCACAGCCCTGCGCCTCGGTGACCTGGGTGCAGCCGGATCGTTCCAGTTGCTCGGCATATTTGGCGCTGATGGCGTGGGCAGGGGCGATCCCGAGCAGGGTCAGGGTGATGAGCAGAGCAGCATTCCTGGACATAGATAATCCCTCAAAGATGTAAGTCATGCAGGTTCATCCGCGCAGTTGCGGCAGTGAACGTTGGCCTATCCTGAGCATCCGAGACAGATGCGCAGCTGGCGTATTCACGTTAGCACCTTGGGCCAACCGCGCCCAGCAATGTGGCCGGAAGATAAGGCGAGAGGTGATACGGGCGGGGAGCGAAGGGGAGACGAGATAGCAGCAGTGTCAACGCTGGAGAGATCCTTCCAAGAGAAAAGGTGTTGCGGGCATTATCATAATGATAACGACAGCCCCGCTGATATCATTTCAGCCCCTGAAACTGACCTTTGTTGATAATTCTCACCGACAAAGGGATATTGCCTCTGATTATTATCACCTTGCTATTTTATCGCTTGGTCACCCTATCCATCCTTTTATGGAATAAACCGCTGAAATAGCCGCTGATTTTGTGGGTGGCATCACACACTTTCGTCATTTATTAATATCTTCCTGCATTTTATTGGTTTGGCATGGTTATTGATTACCTCATATCGACGCTAACCGACGCGCTCACCCACAACCGGGATGCTGGTGACATCGTGAGTGAAAGGGGAGCTATCCATATCTCATCCAATGATTGGGGCGAACGATGAAAGCAGTTAACGAATTAATCAAAGAGATCAGAGCACTCAAGTCCAACCTGCATGAAAAAGATTTTCTGCTGACCTGGGAGCAAACACCTCAGGAGCTGGAGCTGGTATTGAAACTGGCCGAATCCCTCAAGACACTGCGTGCCGAAAATATTGCTACCAAACTGTTTAACAGCGGGCTCGGTATCTCGGTTTTCCGCGATAACTCCACCCGAACCCGCTTCTCTTATGCCTCTGCGCTGAACCTGCTCGGTCTGGCCCAACAGGATCTGGATGAGGGCAAATCCCAGATCGCCCACGGTGAAACCGTCCGTGAAACCGCCAACATGATCTCCTTCTGCGCCGATGCCATCGGTATCCGCGATGACATGTATCTGGGGGCCGGTAACGCCTATATGCGCGAGGTGGGCGCCGCGCTGGATGAAGGGTTCGAGAAGGGGGTGCTGCCCCAGCGTCCGGCGCTGGTCAACCTGCAGTGCGACATTGATCACCCGACTCAGTCCATGGCTGATCTGGCTTGGTTGCAGGAGCACTTCGGCAGCCTGGAAAACCTCAAGGGCAAGAAGATTGCGATGACCTGGGCTTACTCCCCGAGCTACGGCAAGCCGCTCTCCGTGCCGCAGGGCATCATCGGCCTGATGACCCGCTTTGGTATGGATGTGACCTTGGCCCACCCGGAAGGGTATGACCTGATCCCGGACGTGATCGAAGTGGCCAAGGAGAATGCCAAGGCATCCGGCGGCAGCTTCCGTCAGGTCACTTCCATGGAAGAGGCGTTCAAGGATGCGGATATCGTCTATCCCAAGTCTTGGGCCCCCTACAAGGTGATGGAGCAGCGTACCGAACTGTTGCGTGCCAATGACCACGCCGGCCTCAAAGAGCTGGAGAAACACTGCCTTGAGCAGAACGCCAAGCACAAGGATTGGCACTGCACCGAAGAGATGATGAAACTCACCAAGGGTGGCGAAGCGCTCTATATGCACTGCCTCCCGGCCGATATTTCCGGTGTCTCCTGTAAAGAGGGCGAAGTTACCGAAGGGGTATTCGAGAAATATCGTATCGCCACTTATAAAGAGGCGAGCTGGAAGCCCTATATTATCGCCGCCATGATCATGGCTCGTACATTCTCCGCCCCGGGAGAGACCCTCGAAACGCTGCTGAAAGAGGCCCAGAAGCGGGTTAAATAAGTAGCGTTGGCTGAAATAAATAAAAGAAATGGCAGGGGTAATCATTCCCCTGCCTGCTACAACAGCGGAATTGTCGTGAGTTTTCTCCCCGTGGTATCTGAATATCGGATTTCCCGGTGAGATGGCTCCCGACCCCATAATCTGGATGAGGTACGCATGTCCCAATTTTCTCTGAAGATGGATATTGCCGATAACCGTTTTTTTACCGGTGAACCATCTCCCCTGTTTTCTCGCGCCGAAGCACAAAAGGCCCGTGCCTTTCATAAAAAACTGGCCGGTTATGAACCGACTCCTTTGTGTGACCTGAAAGATCTGGCCGCCTATATCGGGGTAAAAAATATTCTGGTCAAGGATGAGTCAAAACGCTTTGGCCTTAATGCCTTCAAGATGCTCGGTGGCGTTTACGCCATTGCCAACCTGCTCTGTGAAAAATACGGGGTGGCCGTCGAAGATTTCTCCTTCGATCTCATCAAACGCACCATCAAGGAGCCGATGACCTTCGCCACCACCACAGATGGCAACCACGGTCGCGGCGTTGCCTGGGCCGCCAAGCAGGTGGGCCAGCATGCGGTGGTCTACATGCCCAAGGGCTCTGCCCAGGAGCGGGTTGACCACATTCTCAATCTCGGTGCCGAGTGCATCGTCACCGATATGAACTATGACGACACCGTGCGCCTGACCATGAAGATGGCCGAAGAGCGCGGCTGGCACATAGTGCAGGACACCGCCTGGGAGGGCTACACCAAGATCCCGACCTGGATCATGCAGGGTTACTCCACCCTGGCCGACGAAGCGGTCGAGCAGATGCAGGATATGGGCATCAAGCAGCCGACCCACGTGCTGCTGCAGGCCGGGGTAGGGGCGCTGGCGGGCGGCGTGCTTGGTTATCTGGTGGACTGCTTCGGCGCGAAAAACCTGCACAGTATCGTGGTCGAGCCGGATCAGGCCGACTGCATCTACCGCTCCGGCGTGGCGGGGGAGATGGTCAACGTGGGGGGCGACATGCGCACCATCATGGCCGGTCTCGCCTGCGGTGAACCCAACCCGCTTGGCTGGCCGCTGCTCAGGGGCTGCACCACCCAGTTCATCTCCTGCCACGACAAGGTGTCGGCACTGGGCATGAGAGTGCTCGGCAACCCTCTTGGCAATGACCCCCGCATCATCTCCGGTGAGTCCGGCTCGGTCGGTACCGGCGTACTGGCGGCAGTGCGTCACCACCCGGATCGCGCGGCGCTGATGGCTCGCCTCGGGCTGGATAGCAACTCGGTGGTACTCATCATCAACACCGAAGGGGACACCGATGTGAAGCACTACCGGGAAGTGGTGTGGGAAGGTAAACACCCTGCCAGCGATTAACCCCGGCTGTGAGTAATCCCTGCGAGAGCAGAGACACGAATTGAAGAACTGATCGCGCCTCGCCAACGGGGCGCGGTAACGGGCACAGGGCGCTGCCGACGAACAGGCCGCGCACTCTCAGTTGTTATGGAGAATCACAATGAGCAAGCAAATTCCGTTTGAAATGGTGTTGGAGAAGGCCTACCAGTACAAGGCCGAGATGAGTCAGTTCCTGCGCGACATGATCGCCATCCCGAGCGAGAGCTGCGATGAAGAGCGCGTCGTGCTGCGCATCAAGCAGGAGATGGAGAAGGTTGGCTTTGACAAGGTCGAGATCGACCCCATGGGTAACGTGCTGGGTTATATCGGCCACGGCCCGCACCTGATCGCCATGGATGCCCACATCGATACCGTGGGCGTCGGCAACATGGCCAACTGGAAGTTCGACCCCTATGAGGGGATGGAAGATCACGAGATCATCGGTGGCCGCGGCGCATCTGACCAAGAAGGGGGCATGGCCTCCATGGTCTACGCCGGCAAGATCATCAAGGATCTGGGGCTGGAAGATCAGTATACCCTGCTGGTGACCGGTACCGTACAGGAGGAGGATTGCGACGGCCTCTGCTGGCAGTACATCATCGAACAGAGCAAGATCCGCCCCGAGTTCGTGGTCAGTACCGAACCCACCGACTGCCAGATCTACCGTGGCCAGCGTGGCCGCATGGAGATCCGCATCGATGTGCAGGGGGTCAGCTGCCACGGCTCTGCGCCGGAGCGCGGTGACAACGCCATCTTCAAGATGGGCCCGATCCTGGGCGAGCTGCAGGAGCTGAGCCACAACCTTGGCAACGACGACTTCCTCGGCAAGGGCACCCTGACCGTCTCCGAGATCTTCTTCACCTCCCCAAGCCGCTGCGCCGTGGCAGACAGCTGCGCCGTCTCCATCGACCGCCGCCTCACTTGGGGTGAAACCTGGCAAGGGGCGCTCGACGAGATCCGCGCCCTGCCTGCGGTGCAAGCTGCCGGTGCCGAGGTCTCCATGTACCAGTACGATCGTCCGGCCTACACCGGTCTGGTCTACCCGACCGAGTGCTACTTCCCGACCTGGAAGGTGGAAGAGGATCACATCACCGTCAAAACCCTCTCCAAGGCTTATCGCGAGCTGTTCAACAAGGAGCCGGTGGTGGACAAGTGGACCTTCTCGACCAACGGGGTCTCCATCATGGGTCGCCACGGAATTCCGGTCATCGGTTTTGGCCCGGGTAAAGAGCCGGAGGCCCACGCCCCGAACGAGAAGACCTGGAAAGAGCATCTGGTCAAGTGCGCCGCCATGTACGCCGTGATCCCCATGCTCTATCTGGCCGAGCTGGACAAGTAAGGGGTCTGCTGGGCGGTGACCGCTATCGCCGCCCGGCTGTCGCAAGTGCGGCAAGTGCCCCGTCTCCATTGAGGCGGGGCTTTGCTGTTTGAAGTGATGTTCGAGGTGGTGGGGATGAAACGGCTGATCAAAAACGGTGTGCTGGTCGATGCACAGGGTGAATATCGTCAGGATCTGCTGATCGAGCACGGGGTGATCCGCGCGCGAGCCGCCGCTATCCAGCCCGATGGCGAGACCGAGGTGATCGATGCCAGCGGCTGCTACGTGATGCCTGGCGGTATCGATGTCCACACCCACTTCAACATCGATGTTGGCATTGCTCGCAGTTGCGATGACTTTTTCAGCGGTACCCGTGCTGCCGCCTGTGGTGGCACCACCACCATCGTCGATCACATGGGATTTGGCCCGGCTGGGTGCAATCTGCATCACCAGCTGGCCCGCTATCACGACTATGCCGCCGATCAGGCGGTGATCGACTACAGCTTTCACGGCGTTGTCCAGCATGTGGATGACGCCATCCTCCACGAGATGGCCGCGATGGTGCAGGAGGAGGGGATCAGCAGCTTCAAGCTCTATCTTACCTACCAGTACAAGCTCGGAGATCACGATGTGTTGCGCGCCCTGGCCCGCCTCAAGGAGGTGGGGTCGCTCGCCACCGTCCACCCCGAGAACGATGCCGCCATCGCGGCGCGCCGTGCGGCCCTATTGGCCGCCGGTCACCATGAACCCTGGTATCACCCGCAAAGCCGCCCGCTGGAGTGCGAGGCGGAGGCGATCGCCCGGATGATCAATCTGGCCGGACTTGCTGGCAATGCGCCGCTCTATATCGTCCACCTATCCAATGGCTTGGGGTTGGAGTATCTGAAACTGGCGCGTCGGCAGGGACAGCCGGTCTGGGTGGAGACCTGCCCGCAATATCTGCTGCTCGATGAGCAGTGTTATTACAAGGAGAACGGGGTCGACTATCTGCTCAGCCCCCCGCTGCGCTCACGCCGCGAGCAGGACAAGCTGTGGGTTGGCATCGCTGCGGGCGACATCGACACGGTGGCGACCGATCACTGCAACTTCTCCCATGCCCAGCGCATGACCCTGTCAGGCGGCGATTTCAGCCGCTGCCCCAACGGCTTGCCGGGCGTCGAGAACCGGATGCTGCTGCTGTTTGCCCACGGGGTGTTGGGCGGGCGCATCTCGCCGTCCCGCTTCGTGGCCCTCACCAGCGCCAACCCGGCGCGCCTGTTTGGCCTCTGGCCGCGCAAGGGCAACCTGCAAGCGGGGTCTGACGCTGATCTGGTGCTGATGGATCCCCGCGGTGACACCCTGATTTCTCACCCACTGCTGCATGACAACGGCGACTACAGCCCCTACGAGGGGATGTGCTGCCCCGGCCGGATCAGGATGACCCTGAGCCGTGGCGAGATAGTCGCTCGCGATGGCGGGTTTCTGGGGCGGCGTGGTCACGGCCGTTTTCTGGCCAGAGCGCCCTTTGATCCGGCCTTGGCGCCGGAGCTGCACTCGCCTTGCCCCACAGTGGCCGGCTGACAATCAGTTCGAAACACGCAGAGCAGCAAGGTTATGTGAACAACGAAAGGTGGGCCGGTATTGCGCCGGCTTGTCCCATCACTGGAGATAACAAGATGAAACAGAGAATCGTACTGGCCCTTGGTGGCAATGCGCTGGGCAACAACCTGCCCGAGCAGATGAAGGCGGTGCAGAGCACGGCGGGCACCATTGCCGACCTGATCGCTCAGGGGCATGAGGTGGTGGTGACCCACGGCAACGGCCCGCAGGTGGGGATGATCCAGCAGGCGTTCGAGGTAGCGGCACGCCATGACCCCAAGGCGCCCCATCTGCCCATGTCGGTCTGCGTGGCCCTGAGTCAGGGTTATATCGGTTATGACCTGCAAAACGCCCTGCGCGAGGCCTTGCTGGCGCGTGGTATTCACAAGCCGGTCGCTACACTGGTGACCCAGGTGGAGGTGGATAAAAACGATCCCGCCTTCCTTGACCCGAGCAAACCCATCGGCGGCTTCTTCAGCAAGGAGGAGGCCGAGGCATTGATGGCCAGGGGCGAGCGGCTCAAAGAGGATGCCGGCCGTGGCTATCGCCGGGTGGTCGCATCCCCCAAACCCGTCGATATCATCGAGAAAGAGACCGTCTCTGCCATGCTGGCCGCCGGTCAGGTGGTGATCACCGTCGGTGGCGGTGGCATTCCGGTGCTGCGGGAGGGCAATCACCTGCGCGGTGCCAGTGCGGTGATCGACAAGGATTGGGCCAGTGCCAAGCTGGCGGAGCTCATCGACGCCGATATGCTGATCATCCTTACCGCGGTAGAGAAGGTCGCCATCAACTTCGGCAAGCCCGATGTGCAGTGGCTCGATCAGCTGAGCGTGGCCGATGCCAACAGCTTTATTGCACAGGGGCAGTTTGCCAAGGGTTCCATGCTGCCCAAGGTGGAGGCAGCGCTCTCGTTCGCGACCTCCATGCCGGGGCGCAAATCCCTGATCACCTTGCTGGAGAAGGCCGCCGACGGCATTGCCGGCAAGACGGGAACCATTATCTGCCGCTAGGCGTTCCAGCTCGGGTTGAGTGTGATTGCGGGGGCCGACGGCCCCCTTGTTCATTTTGGGGCAGTCATGGTCAGCGGAGGATGAGCGGCGTAAGATGGCCGCCTTCAAGCGCGGGCAAGACGCCGAGAACAGACCCTGCGCAATGAGTGACAAGAGGTGAGTAACAAACAAATGAGTGGAAAGATCAATATGGCGGCGCTGGTGGGATTGATCCTGCTCACCGCCATCTGGAGTTACAGCTGGATCGTGATGAAGCAGGTGATGCTCTACGCGGGGGCTTTCGAATTCACTGCCCTGCGCTGCCTGTGCGGATCTCTGGTTCTGCTGTTGGTATTGGCCCTGCGCGGGCGCCGTTATCTCAAACCTACCCCGTTTCGCTATACCCTCGCCATCGCCCTGTTCCAGACCTGCGGCATGGTGGGGTTGGCTCAGTGGGCGCTGATCAGCGGCGGGGCGGGCAAGGTGGCTATTCTGAGCTACACCATGCCGTTCTGGGTGGTGATCTTCGCGGCGCTCTTTCTCGGCGAGCGGATGCGCAAGCTGCACTATCTGGCGGTCGGGGTGGCCGCCTGCGGCCTGCTGTTGGTGATCGAGCCCTGGCAGCTGCATCTGGATTCCATGAAGAGTGCGCTGCTGGGGATTGCCTCCGGCATCTGCTGGGGGATCAGCGCCATCATCGCCAAGCGGATGTATGCCCGCCACCCCGCGGTGGATCTGATGTCCCTCACCACCTGGCAGATGATCTACGCCACCATGGTGATGGCCGTGGTGGCGGCGCTGGTGCCGGAGCGACCCATCGACTGGCAGCCTTATGTGTTTGGCGCGCTCGCCTACAGCGCCATCTTCGCCACGGCACTGGCCTGGAGCCTCTGGCTGTTCGTGCTGAAAAAGCTGCCTGCCGGGATCGCCAGCCTCAGTACCCTGGCGGTGCCGGTGAGCGGCGTGCTGCTCTCCTGGTGGCTGCTTGGTGAAAATCCGGGGCCGGTGGAGGGGAGCGGCATCGTCCTTATCGTACTGGCGCTTCTCGTCATCAGTCGCAAGGGTAAGCGCTCCGTGGTGTCGGTGGCGGGGGAAACCCGTATCAAGCACGGTTGAGTGGTGACTGGGCTGCCAGTGGCACGATAAACAGCACTCAAAAGAGCCCGCGACAGGGGACCAGCCCCTCGTTACAATGGCGTGGTCTGACTGTGCTGGAGCACAGGTATCTGATTTATTGTGATTATTTCAACGAACCTAACGGCAAGGATGAGACCGTATGATGACGCTGGTGTGGTTGGCTGTAGGCCTGGTGTGTCTGGTGGGGGGGGCCGAATCTCTGGTGCGGGGCGCATCTCGCCTCGCCACCATGATGGGGATATCGCCACTGGTGGTGGGATTGACCATAGTGGCCTTTGGGACCAGTGCTCCCGAGCTGGCGGTGAGCATCCAGTCTGGCCTCGAGGGGCAGGCAGGGATAGCTGTGGGGAACGTGGTCGGCAGCAATATTTTCAACGTGCTGTTTATTTTAGGTATTTCGGCACTGATCGTACCGTTGACCGTCTCCCAGCAACTGGTACGTCTCGACGTTCCCTTGATGATAGTGGTCTCTTTTCTGGTGTTGTTGCTGGGCTACGATGGCCGTATTGCGCCACTGGAAGGGGCGCTGCTGTTTGCCGGCATCATCGCCTACACCGGGTTTCTCTTTGTCCAGAGTCGACGGGAAAACAAAGCGGTGCAGGCGGAGTACGAGCAGGAGTTTGGTACCCGTGAAGCGAGTACGGCGGGCAACTGGTTGCGCAATCTGCTCTTTATTGCCGCAGGTCTGGGTCTGCTGATCCTCGGCTCCCGCCTGCTGGTTGGCAGTGCAGTGGAGATTGCCCACTACTTCGGGGTGAGCGATCTGATCATCGGCTTGACCATAGTGGCGGCCGGTACCTCCTTGCCCGAAGTGGTGACCTCCATCGTCGCAGCCCTGCGCGGGGAGCGGGATATCGCTGTGGGGAACGTGGTGGGCAGCAATATCTTCAATATCCTCTGCGTGCTGGGGCTCACCTCCATCGTCACTCCCGGTGGGCTTGAAGTGTCGGCCACCGCCCTTCAGTTCGATATTCCGGTAATGATTGCGGTGGCGCTTGCCTGCCTGCCCATCTTCTTTACCGGTTACACCATCGCCCGCTGGGAAGGGGCGCTGTTTCTGACCTACTACATCGGCTACACCTGCTGGCTGATCCTCCACGCCACATCCAGTCCGCTGCAAGGTCAGTTCAGTGCAGCGCTAACCGGTTTTGTATTGCCGCTCACCGCCATCACTCTGGTTGTGCTGGCGGTGCGAGCCTGGCGATTGCAACGAACCCGGTCGTGATGCAGGTTCCCCTGATGTAAAGGAGCTGCATCAACCGACAGGCGGAAAAAAGCCCCACCATCATGGTGGGGCTTTTGCTTGGTGCTGAACTTGGTGCTGAAGAGGGACGCGAAGAGCCGTTATCTGCGCTGGGCCAGATGCATCATGGCTTCCAGCACGGCGCCGCCGATGGCGCGTGCCTTGTCCGATACCGTGGTGGCGTCGGCCCGCTCGCCTCTGGGGTCGATGTCACCGATCTTGAAGCCGACGGTCACCTCGATGCCATCGCTGAGCAGCCCCCGCACCATGCCAGAGAGGGGCGCTATGATGGGGGCATCCCCTACATGGGCAATCACATCCCCCTCCTGCACCAGATCGCCGAGCTTGATCAGGCTCTTCATCACGCCGGGGGCGGGGGCGCGTACCACCCGGCGGGCGGAGTGCCCCTCGATCACCCCGGGAATGCCGGTATTGGGCTGGGCAGGGCCCTGATAGATGACCCGGCCCAGATGATGACCGCGGTTGGTCTCAATGACCGCATCGCAGTCGCGCCCCGCCTCAAACCCCGGGCCAAGGGCCACCGTAATGGGGGCCATCTCCTTGTGGGTGCCGAGATTCTGCTTGGCGAGGATGGCATCCACCAGATAGCGGGGCTTGAGCTCGGCGAGGGTGGCGCAGTCGGGGTCAACCAGCAGCGGAATGACGCCCCGATCCAGCTGCTCGAACGCCTGCTCAACGCTCTCGACCCGCTTGGCGCGCACACCCTCGACACTGGTTTCACCGTCAAACATCCCCTGGGCGAAGGCGACGGTGCGGCGGATCACCGTGGGCTTGTCGAGATCCAGCATCACCACCTTGAAGCCGGCATTGTGCAGCCGCAGCGCGACGCCGGTGGCGATGTCGCCGGAGCCGCGCATCACCACCAGCTGATCCCGCTTGAGGCGAACATCGTCCTGCATCAGCCCACCCGATTTGCCGTTTTTCACCTGCAGCAGCTCGGCGAGGATGCTGATGGCGATCTCCTCGGGGGTTTCGGCACCTATGTTGTAGCCGATGGGGGCGTGCAGCCGCTGCAGTTGTTCCTGGCTCACCCCTTGCTGGCGCAGGGCCTGGGTGAAGGTCTGTACCTTGCGCTTGCTGGCGAGCAGCCCCAGATAAGCGAGGGGACGGCTTATCAGCCGCTCCAGCGCCTCCTTGTCCTGATGGTTGGTGGCGATGATGACGAAGTTGGCTGGCTCGATGGCCAGTTTATCGATCACCGCGCTGATGGTATCGGCCTGTTTGAGATGGGTGCCGGCGGGGAAGTGATCGGGGTTGAGGCTCCCTTCAAAACAGTCGCCCACATGGATATCAAAACCCAGCGTCGCCGCAGCATGTGCCAGCGCCCGGTTGACGTGACCAGCACCAATGAGCACCAGCCGGGGGCGCAGGCCATAGACATCGATATAGACCGACATGGCGCCGCCGCAATCCGACCCTACCGCATGTTCACCGTTACGGGCCATCCGGCCATGGAAGATGCGCGGCTTGCGCTCGGCAATGGCGGCCATCGCTTCCTCGATCACCAGCCGCTCGATCATGCCGCCGCCGATGGTGCCGAGGATCTGGCCATCGGCCATCACCAGCATCTGGGCCTGATGGCGCGGGGTGGAGCCCCGGCTCTCGATGATCTGGGCCATGGCAAACGGCGTGTTCTCCTGTTCCAGTCGGGCTGCGTGTGCAAACAGATTCATAAGGTACCTCTTCTTATCCTTAAACCATCATGGGCTAGGCGGCTGTGCCTCATCCTGAGCGAAGTAACCGAGTGCGAGGTGAATGGGCTGTGGCTCGCGAACCGCCCCCTGCCAGATGGCATGGAGCTCGGGGTGGCGGCTATGCAGCTTTATCAATTCAGCCAGCCACGATGCCTCATTTTGATAATCGCCATTGATAAACCAGATCCTGCGCGCCCTGGCCGGGGTGCCTTTGAACAGCCCCTCGGGGTGGGAGAGCAGCTGGTGAAACAGGGCCCAGTCGATGGGGTCACCGGCCTCTATCCCGCACAGGGCCTGAAGCTCTGCCCAGCGGTGGATCTGCTGCGGGTCGGCCTTGGCCCCCACCATGGCGCCGCCTGTCAGGGCGATCACCCAATCACTGTGCTGAGGAATGCAAGGTTCGTGCAAAGCGGGCACTTTCAATAACTTGTGATGGGCGCCATCCGCTTCGACCAAGATAAGATCGAAGCGCTGCTGCCCCTTGATGAGATCAATTTGCTGGGGCGTGGGGCCCGCCACCTTTCCGGTGCGCTCGTCGAGATGGCTGAACAGGGCAACCAGCGCCGAGCCATCCGGTAGCGCCTGACAGCGGGTAAGTTGACGAACGGGATCCGTCTCGATAATCAATTCCCGATAGTGTGACGGGGCAGGCAGAAACATCCGGGTGGTGGTGGTAATTAGCACCCTTTTACCCTGTTGATAAAAATATTCCGCCAGCCAGAACAGGGTGCTGGTTTTTCCGCCGGCACCACAAAGGCTAATTAGCGTGGTATGGTTGTCACTATTTTCAAGCAGTGGATTTAAAAGCGAACCAATATCCGGAAACGCGTGAATAACAGAGTGTGGCAAGGACATGGCAATGACCGAAATAAATAGCGAGGTGAATGAAAAGGTGCAGGCTCGGGGGCGTGAACAGTGTGACTGTATAATTACCGCAGCAGGTTTGTCATCCCGCATGGGGGCATGGAAAATGATGCTACCTTATGGCTCGGGGACAATTCTTGATGCAAGTCTCAAAAATGCCCTGGCCTTCTGCTCCCGGATTATTTTGGTCGTGGGTCATCGCGGGGCCGAACTCGCTGCCTGTTATGGAAATCGCCCCGACATCCTCATCGTCCACAACCCTGACTATGAGCAGGGGTTGGGTAGTTCCATCCGCTGCGCTCTGGCGGCCAGCAATGCTGACTACCTCTTTATCAGCCACGGGGACCTACCCTGTATCCCGTGCGAGGTCTATCAGCAGTTGTGGCAGGCGCGGGGAGAGCTCGCCCTGTTCCCGAGCTTTGAGGGGGAGGCGGGCCACCCGGTCTTGCTGCCAAAATCCCTCGCAAGGGAGCTGGCTGCCGCGCCGGCACAGGGTTCGGTGCGCCGCTGGTTGCTGCAACGTCCCCATCGCACCATACCAGTCGAGAGTCCTGCCATCCTCTTTGATATCGATACCCCCGAGCGCTATCAGGCGCTGATCCGTGGCGAACTGGAGCTGCGTTCTGCCGACGAGTTTACGACCGAGCAGGGCTGAGTCGCATCGTTGGGGCCCACTTCCCTCTGCGTGCAATGGCAGCCAGCGGGGCGGTAACACCGAGTCATCTCGCAGCCTTTGGATAAACCGAAATAGCGACGACCGCCTTTTATATAGCAGTGACTTTTAAGCAACCCCCGGCCATATTGGCCGGGGGTTGCTTGCGATAATGCTGGATGATTTTTACCCTATCAAAGTGATATTTATCGCTGCCGATTTGATACTTTTCATTTTTCTCTGGCATTGCCTTGAATAAAATTTCAAGTGAGTGAGAACCACTCTCATTAATCATAATGGCGACATGCCAAACCGCCTTCATTAATTCGAGCCATCTCACGCTTTTACCCTAAAAAATAGTTTTGCCGATGGAGTGGCCTGATAGTTGCTCCTCTCCTTGCCAAGGGGTAATGCCCGTGCGGGATACCCCATTTATTCATGCTGCCAATGCGCAGAACAGCTGCAAGGAGATAGCCATGGGCGATATTATGCGACCCGTTCCCTTCAAGAACCTTCTGACCCGTATTTTTGCGGAATATAAAGAGAGTCAGAGCATTTTCGGTATTCCCGCCGCACAATTTTATCGCAAGCAGGACGAGCGCAAGATCAAGGTGTTCGGTGAAACCTGCGAGACTCCCATTGGCCCGGCAGCCGGCCCCCATACCCAATTGGCTCAGAATATCGTCACTTCCTGGCTGACCGGCGGGCGCTTTATCGAGCTCAAGACGGTGCAGATCCTGGACCGTCTCGAACTGGAAAAGCCCTGCATCGATGCCGAAGATGAGTGTTTCAACACCGAGTGGTCTACCGAGTTCACCCTGCCCAAGGCGTTTGACGAGTATCTGAAAGCCTGGTTTGCCCTCTACCTGCTGGAAGAGGTGTTCGCTCCCCGTCTCGACGGAGAGGCCAAGTCCTTCATCTTCAACATGAGCGTGGGTTACAACCTCGATGGCATCAAACAGCCACCGATGCAGCAGTTCATCCACAGCCTGATGGATGCCAGCAGCAGTCCGAAATTTGCCGAGTACCAGCAGGTGGTACGTGACCTCGTGGCCGACGAGCAGTTTATCGCCGAGCTGGGACTGGGGGCGCGCCGCGCTCGCCTGCAACAGCTGGTGGATCGTATCCCGGCCAATCTGGTGCACGGCGTCACCCTCTCCACCATGCACGGCTGCCCGCCCAACGAGATTGAGGCCATCTGCCGCTACATGCTGGAAGAGAAGGGGCTCAACACCTTCGTCAAACTGAACCCGACCCTGCTGGGCTACCCGCGGGTGCGCGAGATCCTCGATACCTGCGGCTTTGATTACATTGGTCTGAGCGAAGAGTCATTCGATCACGACCTCAAGCTGGATCAGGCCAAGGCGATGCTGACCCGCTTGATGGCGCTGGGGGCCGAGAAGGGGCTCACCTTCGGGGTCAAGCTGACCAATACCCTTGGCACCATCAACCGCAAAGGGGCGCTGCCGGGGGATGAGATGTATATGTCCGGCCGGGCGCTGTTCCCCCTCTCCATCAACGTGGCCGCCGTGCTGTCTCGCGCCTTCGAGGGCAAACTGCCTATCTCCTACTCCGGTGGTGCCAGCAAGTTCAACATCGCCGAGATCTTCGAGACCGGTATCCGCCCCATCACCATGGCCACCGACTTGCTGAAACCAGGTGGCTATCTGCGCCAGATCGAGTGCCTCAAAGAGATAGATGCGTCGGACAGCTGGGGCATGAGTCAGGTGGACGTGGCCAAGCTGGAGGCGCTTGCTGCCAAGGCGCTCACCATGGATTACACCCAGAAGGAGTGGAAGTCCGAGGATCGCATCGAAGTGGGGGGCGGCCTGCCGCTAACCGACTGCTACGTGGCGCCCTGCGTCACTGCGTGCGCCGTGCATCAGGATATCCCCGAGTACATTCGCCTGATGGGCGAGGGGGAGTATGTGGCAGCCCTTGAGCTGATTTATCAGCGCAACGCCTTGCCTGCCATCACCAGCCACATCTGCGATCACCAGTGCCAGTACAACTGCACCCGTCTCGACTACGACAGCGCGCTCAATATCCGCGAGCTGAAAAAAGTGGCGCTGGAGCGCGGCTGGGAAGGGTACAAGGCCCGCTGGCACAAACCGGCCGGCAGTGGAGACAAGCATCCGGTGGCGGTGATTGGCGCCGGTCCGGCCGGTCTCTCCGCCGGCTACTTCCTGGCCCGTGCCGGTCACCCGGTCACCGTGTTCGAGCGCGAAGCGGATGCCGGTGGCGTGGTCAAGCACATCATCCCCGAGTTCCGCATTCCGGCCGAACTTATCCAGCACGACATCGACTTTGTTGCCGCCCACGGGGTCAAGTTCGAGTTTGGCTGCGATCCGGCACTCACCGTCGACAAGCTGCACGCCCAGGGCTTTAGCTATGTCTTCGTCGGCATTGGCGCCGACAAGAACGGTGGCATGCGCCTTGAGGGGGGACACGAGCGGATTTACAAATCCTTCCACTTCCTGCGCAGCTTCAATCAGGGCAAACCGCTGCCGCTGGGCCGCCATGTGGCTGTGATCGGTGCCGGCAACACCGCCATGGACTGTGCCCGCGCCGCCCTCAAGGTGCCGGGTGTCAGCGATGTGACCGTTATCTACCGCCGCAGCGAAAAAGAGATGCCCGCCTATCGCGAGGAGGTTCTGGAAGCAGTGGAGGATGGGGTGCGTTTCTGCTTCCTCACCAATCCGGAGCGCTTTGAGAAAGATGGCAAGCTTACCGTGCGGATGATGGCGCTGGGGGAACCTGACGAGCAGGGCCGCCGCCGTCCGGTGCCCACCGAGCAGACCGAAGTGATGCAGATGGATGCCCTGATCACCGCCATCGGCGAGCAGCCTGATTGCGAGGTATTGAAAGCGATGGGCATTCCCCTTGGCAGCGATGGCTGGCCCGAGGTGGATGGCCAGACTGGCGAAACCAGCCGTCGCAACGTCTTCCTCATCGGTGACGTGCAGAGCGGCCCATCCTCGATCGTCGGTGCCATCGGTGGTGCCCGCCGCGCCGCGGATCTGGTGCTCTCTCGCGAGCATATCGCCAGCCAGCAGAGTGACGTGACCATTCAGCCGTCGGGCAAGGATGAGATCTACCGTCGCAAGGGGAGCATCGCCGTCACCATGGTTGACAAGAGCGAGCGCGATGCCTTCGTGGCGCAAGAGGCGCACCGTTGCCTCGAGTGCAACTACCTCTGCAGCAAGTGCGTGGATGTCTGCCCCAACCGGGCCAACGTCGCCATCGCGGTGCCGGGCTTCAAGGATCAGTTCCAGACCCTGCACCTGGATGCCTACTGCAACGAATGTGGCAACTGCGCCCAGTTCTGCCCGTGGCAGGGCAAGCCCTATCAGGACAAGGTGACCATCTTCAGCCTGCCCGAGGACTTCGACAACAGCCGCAACCCTGGTTTCTATCTGGCGGATGGTGGCGAACTGCGGGTGCGTCAGGATGGCGAGACCTATCGCCTGACCATAGACGCCCAAAGCCGGATCAAGGATGCGCCAGCGGCCCTTGGCGACATGTGCCGGATCATCAGCCATGTCCATGCCCATCACCACTACCTGCTGGGGGCCGTCGAGGCCTGAGCGAATAACGAATAAGCGAAGGAGCAAACCATGTTTATTCTGAAGAACGTCACCGCCGTCCAGCTGGAGCCGACCCGGGTGCTGGAAGGGGTGGATATCGCCATCGAAGGATCGCTTATCAAAGCGGTGGGGCCCAATCTGCGGGCCCTCTACCCGGAGGCCAACTATCGGGAGATGGGGGGCAAGCTGGTGATGCCGGGCATCGTCTGTGCCCACAACCACTTCTACTCCGGCCTGTCGCGGGGGATCATGGCCAATATCGCCCCTTGCCCGGACTTTATCTCCACCCTGAAAAACCTCTGGTGGCGGCTCGATCGGGCGCTCGATGAAGAGTCCCTCTACTACAGCGGCCTCATCTGCTCGCTGGAAGCGATCAAGAGCGGTTGTAGTGCGGTGATCGACCACCACGCTTCGCCCAACTTCATCAAGGGCTCCCTGAATGTGCTGCGCAAAGGGTTTATGGAGGCGGGCCTGCGCGGCATGACCTGCTTCGAGACCACGGATCGCAACGGCGGCCTCGCCGAGCTGCAGGCCGGGGTGGAGGAGAACATCCTGTTCGCCCAACAGATCGATGCGGCCAAGGCCAAGGGGAATGAACCCTATCTGGTGGAGGCCCATATCGGTGCCCACGCCCCCTTCACCGTCCCCGACGAGGGGCTGGCCATGCTGCGCGAAGCGGTGCAGGTCACCGGTCGCGGCCTGCATATCCATGTGGCGGAAGACCGCTACGACATGGCTCAAGGCCACCACCACTATGGCAAGGAGCCCATCGCCCGGTTGGACGAGTTTGGCCTTATCGACAGCAAGTCGCTTGTCGCCCACGGCATCTACCTGAGCCCGGCCGACATTGAGCTGCTCAACAGCCGCGATGCCTTCCTGGTGCACAACGCCCGCTCCAACATGAACAACCACGTGGGCTACAACATGCATCTGCCGGAGTATCGCAATCTGGCGCTCGGTACCGATGGCATCGGCTCCGACATGCTCGAAGAGCTCAAGTTCGCCTACTTCAAGCACAAGGATGCCGGTGGCGCCCTGTGGCCTGACAGCTTTGCCCGCTTCCTGTGGAACGGCAACACCCTGCTGGAGCGCAACTTCGGCGCCAAATTTGGCCGCCTGGAGCCGGGATACAAGGCCGACCTCACCATTTGCGACTACGACGCACCGACCCCGCTGGCGCCGCGTAACCTCGGTGGCCATCTCGCCTTCGGCATGGGCTCTGCCAGCGTCAACAGCGTGATGGTGGAGGGTCGCATGGTCTATCAGGACCGCGAGTTCGCCTTTGACGTCGAGCCCATTTATCAGCAGGCGAGCAAGGTGGCGAGCCGCCTGTGGCAACGGATGGATCAGCTGGCCTAAGGCCACCTTCCACAGTTTTGGACCGGATTGCCCGCCCTGTGGATTTGTCCCGGCGGCGGGCAGCAAGAGTAAGGACGACACATGATTGAGCAATTCTTCCGACCCGAGCAACTGGGTCAGGCTTTGGAACTCAAGGCCAGCTTCGGCAACGACGCCGTCTACATGGGGGGCGGCAGCAAGCTTAACGCCGCTCCGACTCGCACCGACAAGAATGTCGCTATCTCGCTGGACAAGCTGGGACTGAACCAGATTGAGCAGCAGCACGGCCAGCTCCATATCGGCGCCACCGTCACCTTGCAGACCCTGAAAGATGATCCCCGTACCCCGGCCGCCCTGTGCGACGCGCTGGGGTTTGTCTACTCCCGCCATCTGCGCAATCAGGCCACCCTCGGCGGTGAAATTGCTTGCCAGCAGCAGGACTCTCCGCTGCTGCCGGTACTGCTGGTCCTCGAAGCCGTGGTAGTGCTGGAGAACAACCTGCTGCAACCCATCGATGCCTATCTGGCGGGCCAGCGCAAGGAGCTGGTGCTGGGTGTGGTGCTGCCGGAGCCCGCGCTGCGCTGCGCCACTCGCCGCATCAGCCGCAACGCCGATGGTCTGGCTGTGATGACTGCTGCCGTGGCCCTCGACGCCCTTGGTGAGATGCGGGTCGCCGTTGATGGCGTTACGCCGCAGCCGATGCGCCTGCGTGATGTGGAGCGCCGCGATCTGCACGATGCCGCGCTGGAGGCGGCCGTGAGCGAGCTGGTTGCACCGCGTGAGGATCTCGGCGGCAGCGTGACCTACAAGCGCTATATCAGCGGGGTAGTGGTGGCGGATCTGCTGGTCGAGTGCCAGCAGCAGGAGGTACAGGCATGATGGAACTCAACTTCACACTGAACGGTGCCCTGCGCACCGTCATCACCCCGGCTGGCGAGAATGCCCAGCGGGTGCTGTTCAACCAGTGCCGGATGCACTCGGTGCGCAACAGTGACGACGGCTTCGGTTTTGCTGGCTCCGACGCCATTCTCTTCAACGGCAAGGTGATCAACGCCTCCCTGCTGATCGCCGCTCAGCTGGATGGATCCGACGTGCGTACCGCCGAGTCGCTGGGCAGCTGGAACCAGCTCAGTCTGGTGCAGCAGGCGATGGTAGATGTGGGCGTGGTGCAGTCGGGTTACAACGATCCGGCTGCGGCGCTCATCGTCACCGACCTGCTTGATCGCCACCCCGAGCCTACCCGTGATCAAATCGACGATGCCCTCTCAGGCCTCTTTCACCGCGATGGCGGTTATCAGCAGTTTTATCAGGCCATCGAGCTTGCCTGTTCACGGATGAAGGATCCCGATCACCTGTGCCAGATCGCCCCCGAGTTTCGCGACGATTTGCGCCATATCGGCAAGAGCTGTCCGAAAGTGGACGCCGCCAAGATGGTGCAGGCCAAGCCCTGCTACGTGGAGGACAGGGTTACCGAGGATGCACTGATCATCAAGATGTTGCGCAGCCCCCATCCTCATGCGGTGATCACCAAACTCGACGTGAGCCGCGCCGAGGCGCTGCCGGGCGTCGTCCATGTTATCACCCACCTCAACTGCCCGGATGTGTTTTACACCCCGGGTGGCCAGAGTGCCCCCGAGCCGTCACCGCTTGATCGCCGTATGTTCAGCCGCAAGGTGCGCCATGTCGGTGATCGTGTTGCCGCTGTGGTAGCCGAGAGTGAAGCTGTCGCTCTGGCGGCGCTGAAACTCATCGAGGTCGAGTATCAGGTGCTGCCAGCGGTCATGAATATCGATGAGGCGATGGCACCCAATGCACCGCTGGTGCACGACGAACCCATCGTCTACATGGCCGGCGCTCCGGCGGATCTCGAGCAGCAGAACGCCTGCTCGGTGCGCCGCGGCGACGAGCACATGATCATCAACTTCCCCATCGGTTCCCGCCCCCACGAGAACCTGGCCGCCAGCGTCCATGGCCAGATCGGTGATGTGGCCAAAGGGTTTGCCGAGGCGGACGAGATCGTCGAGCGCACCTACGAATCGACCCAGGCCCAGCAGTGCCCGACCGAGCCGCACATCTGCTTCACCTACATGGATGGGGAGCGTCTGGTCATTCACGCATCCACCCAGGTGCCGTGGCACGTGCGCCGTCAGGTGGCGCGCATCGTCGGCATGAAGCAGCACCAGGTGCATGTGATTAAGGAGCGGGTAGGGGGCGGCTTTGGCTCCAAGCAGGATATCCTGCTGGAAGAGGTGTGCGCCTGGGCGACCAAGGTCACCGGCCGTCCGGTCACCTTCCGCTACACCCGTGAAGAGGAGTTCATCAGCAACACCTCCCGCCACGTGGCCAAGGTGAAGGTGAAAGTGGGGGCCAAGAAGGATGGCACCATCACCGCCATCGACATGGATTTTCGTGCCAACACCGGCCCTTACGGCAACCACTCTCTGACGGTGCCGAGCAACGGCCCGGCGCTCTCCCTGCCGCTCTATCCGTGCGACAACGTGCGCTTTACTGTCAACACCTACTACAGCAACATCTGCCCGACCGGGGCCTATCAGGGTTACGGCGCGCCCAAGGGCAACTTCGCCCTGACCATGGCGATTGCGGAACTTGCCGAGAAACTGGGCATCGATCAGCTCGACATGGTGGAGCACAACCGGGTGCACGAAGGGGACATCCTCAAGGTGTTGGGTGCCATCGGCGAGGGCAAGATGCCTACCTCGGTGCCCCATGCGGCCAGCTGTGCCCTTGAACCCATCCTCAAGCAGGGTCGCGAACTTATCGAGTGGGATAGCCCCAAAACCGCCGACGGGGATTGGCGCATCGGCCGTGGCGTCGCCATCATCATGCAAAAATCGGGGATCCCGGATATTGATCAGGCCAACTGCATGGTCAAGCTGGAATCGGACGGCACCTTTATCGTTCACTCCGGTGGCGCCGATATCGGCACCGGCCTCGATACCGTGGTGGCCAAGCTGACCGCCGAGGTGCTCGGTTGCCCGCTCAGCGATGTGCATGTGATCTCTGGCGACACCGACCACGCCCTGTTCGACAAGGGGGCCTACGCCTCGTCCGGTACCTGCTTCTCCGGCAACGCGGCCAAGATGGCGGCCGAGAACCTCAAGGCGAAGATCCTGTTCCACGGCGCCGCCATGCTGGGCGAGCCGGTGGAGGATGTGGAACTGGTTCACCCGGGTATCGTGCGCGGCAAGCAGGGGGAGGTGACCCTCGCCAAGCTGGCCCACAAGGCCGAGACCGGTACCGGCTTCGGCATTCTGGTGGGCACCGCCAGCTACATCACTTCGGAGCTCGCCTTCCCGTATGGCGCCAACTTCGCCGAGGTGGCGGTCAACGTCAGAACCGGCGAGATCCGCCTCGACAAGTTCTACGCTCTGCTCGACTGCGGTACTCCCATCAACCCGGAGCTGGCCCTCGGCCAGATCTACGGGGCGACCATGCGGGCCATCGGCCACACCATGAGCGAAGAGATCTGCTACGACAGCAAGGGCATCCCGCTCACCCGGGATCTGAAGAGCTATGGCGCGCCCAAGATTGGCGATATTCCGCGCGACTTCCGGGCCTTCCTGGTGCCGAGTGACGACAAGGTTGGCCCCTACGGCGCCAAGTCCATCTCGGAGATCGGGGTCAACGGCGCGGCGCCCGCCATCGCTACCGCCATCCACGACGCCTGCGGTGTCTGGCTGCGCAAGTGGCACTTCACGCCGGAGCAGATCCTGCGCGAACTGGGCAAGCTGGAGCAAAAAGTGTCGGCATAACAAAAGAAAAGGTGAGGGGCGGGCGTCAGCTCGCCCCCAGCGCCTGACGGCGGAATGAGTACTACGCCTACATTCTGTGTGATGGGACAAACACGATGTCTAAAACAACACGCAAGCACTCGGATCTCATTTACGAGCTGGAAGACAAACCCCCGTTTTATCAAACCCTGATGGGCGCAGTGACCCATCTGCTGGCGATTTTTGTCCCCATGGTGACTCCGGCGCTGATCGTCGGCGGCGCCCTGGGCCTCTCCACCGAGATCACCGCCTATCTGGTCTCCATGGCGATGATCGCCTCCGGTATCGGCACCTGGTTGCAGGTGAACCGTTATGGCCCCATCGGGTCTGGGCTGCTCTCCATCCAGTCGGTCAACTTCTCCTTCGTGACCGTGATGATCGCGCTCGGCGGCGCCATGAAAAAAGATGGCATCCATGAGGAGCTGATCGTCTCGACCCTGCTCGGGGTCTCTTTTGTCGGCGCCTTTCTGGTGATGGGCTCCTCCTTCGTGCTGCCCTATCTCAAGCGGGTGATCACTCCGACCGTGAGCGGTGTAGTGGTACTGATGATTGGTCTGAGCCTTATCAAGGTAGGGATCATCGACTTTGGCGGCGGCTTCTCCGCCATGAGCAGCGGCACCTTTGGCAAATACGAGCACATAGGGCTGGGGCTTTTGGTGCTCTGCGTCATCGTCGCCTTCAACTGCAGTCGAAGCCCGCTGCTGCGGATGAGCGGCATTGCCATCGGCCTGATGGTGGGTTATGCAGTGGCCCTGATGCTCGGTATGGTGGATTTCTCCGCCCTTGAGGACCTGCCGCTTATTACGGTGCCGATCCCGTTCAAGTACGGTTTCTCCTTCGATTTTCACGCCTTTATGTTGGCGGGCACCATCTATCTGTTGAGCGTGCTGGAGGCGGTGGGGGACATCACCGCCACCGCCATGGTCTCCCACCGGGATATTCAGGGCCCCGAGTTTCAAAAACGGCTCTCCGGCGGCGTGCTGGCGGATGGGTTGGTCTCGGTGATCGCCTCTGCCCTCGGCTCTTTGCCACTCACCACCTTTGCCCAGAACAACGGCGTCATCCAGATGACCGGGGTGGCCTCACGCCATGTGGGCAAGTTTATCGCCGTCATTCTGGTGCTGCTGGGGCTCTTCCCGGTAGTGGGGCGCTTCTTTACCACCATACCGTCACCTGTGATGGGGGGCGCCATGGTCATCATGTTCTCGATGATCGCCATCGCCGGTGGTCGCATCATCATCAGCCACGGCTTCGATCGGCGGGAGACTCTGATTGTCGCCACCTCGCTTGGCCTTGGGCTCGGTGTTTCCTATGACCCGAACGTCTTCAAGGTGCTGCCAGCGGGTATTTACATGCTGGTGGAGAACCCCATCTGCGCTGGCGGCATCACCGCCATCATCATGAATCTGGTGCTGCCGCAAAGCCGCAAACGCAAGGCGGCCGTCAGGGATGCCGAGGCGGTGGAGGTGATCCAGCTGAGCGACAAGCCGGATGTGATCTTTACCGCCCGCAGTGCGGGCCAGCCATCGGCCAGCAAGGGTGAGGGTTCACCAGAGCCAGTACCCGGGGAGGCGGTGGCGCCACAGGTGGAACGGATCTGACGGTTAAACCGGCAAAAAACGTCAACAGAACAAGAAAAACAGGGAAACGGTTATGAAAAACGACAACTCTGTCAAAGCGGTACGCGGCAGCTTCTTCGATATCACCCGGGTGGTGGATCAGCCCGAGGAGATTGAGTCCAACGCCCGCCTTATCGAGGATGGTCTGCTGATCATTCGCAACGGTTGCATCGACTGGTTCGGTGAGTGGGAGGAGGGGAAAGATCGCATCCCGGCCGAAGTGCGGGTGCGCGATTATCGCGGCAAGATGATAGTGCCCGGCTTTGTCGATACCCACATTCACTATCCCCAGAGCGAGATGGTGGGGGCCTATGGCGAGCAACTGCTGGAGTGGCTCAACCGCCACACCTTCCCGGCCGAGCGGCGTTACAACGATCTCGAATATGCCCGCGAGATGTCCACCTTCTTTATCAAGCAACTGCTGCGCAACGGCACTACCACGGCGCTGGTGTTCGGCACCGTTCACCCCGAGTCGGTGGATGCCCTGTTCGAGGCGGCCAGTCGCATTAACATGCGGATGATCGCGGGTAAGGTGATGATGGATCGCAATGCCCCCGATTATCTGCTCGATACCGCCGAGAGCAGCTATGTGCAGAGTAAGCAGCTCATTGAGCGCTGGCACGGCAATGGTCGACTTCTATATGCCATCACACCACGTTTTGCACCCACCTCGACACCCGAGCAGCTGACGATGGCGCGGCGGCTGCGCGAAGAGTTTCCCACCACCTATCTGCACACCCATCTGTGCGAGAACAAGGATGAGATCGCCTGGGTCAAATCTCTTTTCCCGGCGCACAAGGGTTATCTCGATGTCTATCACCAGCATGGGCTTACCGGCCACAACTGTGTGTTTGCCCACTGCGTCCATCTGGAAGAGCAGGAGTGGGATTGCCTGAAGGAGACCGGCTCCACCATCGCGTTTTGTCCCACCTCCAACCTCTATCTCGGCAGCGGCCTGTTCAAGCTGCACAAGGCGTGGCGCAAGCAGGTGAAGGTGGGGATGGGCACCGACATCGGCGCCGGTACCACCTTCAACATGCTGCAGACCCTCAACGAGGCCTACAAGGTGATGCAGTTGCAGGGTGAGCGGCTCTCGGCCTATCAGGCCTTCTATCTGGCCACCCTGGGCGGCGCCCATTCGCTGGGGCTGGACGAGAAGATCGGCAGCTTTGCGGTGGGCAAGGAGGCGGACTTCGTGGTGCTCGACCCGGTCGCCACCCCGCTGCAGCAGTTGCGTTATGACAACTCCACCACCTTGCGGGACAAGCTCTTTGTGCTGTTGACCCTGGGGGATGACAGATCCATCTACCGCACCTATGTGGATGGCCAACTGGTGCATGAACGGGGGTAGGGCTTGTAGTGGGCTGCCGCGGCGCAGCCCCAACGAATACGGCGGCTGGCGTACCCAAAAGGAGGCCAGTCTTGCCGCACCACAGGGGATCTCCCCGCATAGAACGTGAAATGGCCCGGTTTTTTTGATCAGCAAGGCAAACGTTTGAGTCAAGGCTGCCAGCCCTGGTCTGTCTGTCGCATCCTCTGCCACCATCGCCTGTTTCTCATCAGACTGGCACTCGGCAGACCCGCAGATCCTGTCGCCATTTCGTCATGGAACATTCAGGCGCGTGTGAAGGAGTTGGGTATGACCCAAGCAAACAGCAGGACAAACAGCGTGGAACAGCTGGCCAATGATGACGCCAGCCAGAGCGCAGCAAAGCAACAGCCGCTCACGGCTCTTGATCGCTACTTTATGATCAGCGAGCGGGGCAGCAATGTCAGACAGGAGGTGCTGGCGGGCCTCACCACCTTCCTTGCCATGGTCTATTCGGTGATCGTGGTGCCGAGCATGCTCGGCAAGGCGGGCTTTCCCCCCGGCGCCGTGTTTGTCGCCACCTGTCTGGTGGCGGGGTTCGGTTCGCTCTTGATGGGGCTCTGGGCCAAGTTGCCGATGGCCATCGGCTGCGCGATTTCCCTCACGGCGTTTACCGCCTTCAGTCTGGTGCTGGGGCAGCAGATCCTCATTCCGGTGGCGCTGGGGGCCGTCTTTCTGATGGGGGTACTCTTTACCGCCATCTCGGTGACCGGGGTGCGTAGCTGGATCCTCGACAACCTGCCGATGGGAATTGCCCACGGTACCGGCATCGGGATTGGTCTCTTCTTGCTGCTTATCGCCGCCAATGGGGTGGGGCTGGTGATCAAGAACCCGCTGGAGGGGCTGCCGGTGGCGCTGGGGGCTTTTACCTCCATGCCGGTCATTATGTCCCTGATCGGCCTTGCGGTGATCTTCGGGCTGGAGAAGCTGAGAGTACCGGGGGGGATCCTGCTGGTGATCATCGCCATCTCCATCTTCGGCCTGATTTTCGATCCGGCGGTGAAGTATCAGGGGCTGTTCGCCCTACCGAGCCTCTCGGACGATCAAGGCAAGTCCCTCATCTTCAGTCTGGATATCATGGGGGCCCTCTCGCCGCTGGTGTTGCCCAGCGTACTGGCGCTGGTAATGACGGCGGTATTCGATGCCACCGGCACCATCCGCGCCGTGGCGGGGCAGGCCAACCTGCTCGATAAGGATGGTCACATCATCAACAGCGGCAAGGCGCTCAGTGCCGACTCGGTCAGCAGCATCTTCTCCAGTCTGGTGGGGGCGGCCCCGGCTGCCGTCTATATCGAATCGGCGGCGGGCACGGCAGCGGGGGGTAAAACCGGCCTGACCGCGACTGTGGTGGGCGGCCTGTTCCTGCTGATGCTGTTCCTCTCGCCGCTCTCCTATCTGGTGCCCGCCTATGCCACCGCACCGGCCCTGATGTATGTGGGGCTCTTGATGCTGAGCAACGTCACCAAGCTCGATTTCGATGACTTTGTCGGGGCCATGTCCGGGCTGGTATGCGCCGTCTTTATCGTACTCACCTGCAACATCGTGACCGGCATCATGCTTGGCTTCAGCTCGCTGGTGATCGGCCGCATCTGCTCGAAGGAGTGGCACAAGCTCAACGTCGGCACCGTGGTCATCGCCCTGGCGCTGGTGCTCTTTTATGCTGGGGGGTGGGCTATTTAGGGATAACCCTCCCGTTTGGGGCCGCACTGGCGGCCCCATTTTTATGCCTGTTATTGTTAGCCCGCCCACGCAGGCATCACGCCTAGGCTGTCTCCGCAGTTGGGGGGGCATCGCGATACCATTTTGATAAATCCTCCTACCAGATTGATAGGCTCCCATCTTTGCTCTCCTCGCCATGCCGATTTTTTCACCGCCGACGGGCCACATTTGCTCAGGGGCTGCCCCTGGCTTGTCGCTGCGAGCCAACAAAAGCAGGCTAGATGGGATCCCCTTCACACTTCTCCCCATTCTTCTGACGATGGCGGGAAACAGGCGCATATCTTGCTGTTTTTTATGCCGGTTCCAGATTTTTCCATTCGAAAAAGGACTTGCATATGTCCATAGGATTACCGCTCAAGCGGGTGGATGCCGAGGCCAAGGTGACCGGCAGCGCCCGCTATACCGATGACAACATCATGCTCGGGATGCGCCACGCCAAGTATGTGCGCAGCAATATCGCCCACGGCAAGGTGCTTGCCATCGATGCGACCGAGGCGCTGGCCCTGCACGGGGTCGAAGCCGTATTTACCCATGAGGATGTGCCCACCACCTGTTTTCGCACCGCCGGTCACGCCTGGTCCCTCGATGAGGCCAAACGGGATGTGAAAGACCGCCGTCTGCTCACCGACCATGTACGCCACTTTGGTGATGGGGTCGCCATCGTGGTGGCCCGCGATCCGCTGGTGGCCGAGAAGGCTGCCGCCCTAGTCAAGGTGACCTACGAACCGCTGCCGGTGATGACGGATGCCCACAGTGCGCTGGCCGAGGATGCTTATCCCATCCATCCGAATGGCAACCTGCTGCGGCAAAGCCAGCTTCGCGCCAATGACCCGGAGCAGGCCATTGCGGCGGCCGATCTGCAGTTTCAGGGGCACTACCGGACCCCGGTGGTGCAGCACTGCCATCTGGAGACGGTGACCTGCTACGCCTATATGGATCAGCCGGACCACATCATCGTCGTCAGCAGTACCCAGATCCCCCAGATAGTGCGCAGCCGGGTGGCCAAGTCCCTCGGCCTGCCCTGGTCCAGCGTGCGGGTGATCAAACCCTATATGGGCGGCGGCTTTGGCAACAAGCAGGATGTGCTGGAAGAGCCGATGGCGGCGTTTTTGAGCTACAAACTCGGCGGCGTGCCGGTCAAGGTGACCTTGAGCCGGGAGGAGTGCTTTTTTGCCTCCCGCACCCGCCACGGCTTTGCCATCGACGGCACCCTCGGTATCAACCGGGATGGCACCCTTAAGGGGTATCAGCTCGATGTGCTCTCCAACACCGGCGGCTATGCCTCCCATGGCCACTCCATCGCCAGCGCCGGTGGCAACAAGATCAGCTACCTCTATCCGCGCAGCGCCTTCGGTTATGACGCCAAGACCTTCTACAGCAACCTGCCCACCGCCGGTGCAATGCGCGGTTACGGCGCGCCGCAGGCGATTTTTGCCCTCGAGTGCATGCTGGACGATTCCTGCGCCGAACTGGGGCTGGATCCGCTTGATGTGCGCATCGCCAACGTGGCGCGCGAGGGGGATGTCAATCAGGTCAACCAGAAGACCATCTACAGCGCCGGGTTGCCGGACTGCCTGCTGCGTGGTCGCGAGATGTTCGAGTGGGATCGGCTCAAGGCCGAGTGCTTGGGGCAGGATCCTGCCAGTCGGGTGCGCCGTGGCATCGGGGTGGCCTGTTTCAGCTACGGCTCCAACACCTATCCGGTGGGGGTCGAAATTGCCGGCGCCCGCATGCTGCTCAATCAGGATGGCACCGTCAATCTGCAGATCGGCGCCACCGAGATAGGGCAGGGGTCGGACACCGTCTTTGCCCAGATGGCGGCCCAGACGTTGGGCATTCCGTTTGAGCAGATCCGGGTCATCTCGACTCAGGATACCGACATTACTGCCTATGATCCTGGCTCGTTCGCCTCGCGTCAGAGCTATGTGGCGGCCCCCGCCATCCATCAGGCGGCGCTGCAGTTGCGGGCCCGCATTTTGTCGCTGGCGGCCCAACTCTGCCATCAGGATGTAGGATCGCTGACCCTGATCGACGGCTACGTGGTGCTGGCCGGTGCGCCGGACAAGGTGCTGATCAGCGTCGCCGAGGTGTCGGTCAACGCCTACTACCACCTCACCATCGGTGGCCAGATCACCTCCGAGGTCTCCCACAAGACCACCACCAACCCGCCCAGTTTCGGCTGTACCTTTGTCGATCTCAGCGTCGATATCGATCTCTGCAAGGTGACCATCAATCGCATCATCAACCTGCACGATGCGGGCAAGATCCTCAACCCGCAGCTGGCGGAGGGACAGGTGCATGGCGGCATGGGGATGGGGATCGGCTGGTCCCTGTTCGAGGAGATGATCATCGACGCCAAGAGCGGCGTGGTGCGCAACCCCAACCTGCTCGACTACAAGTTTCCCACCATGCTGGATTTGCCAGAGCTTGAATGCGACTTCGTGCAGACCTACGAGCCCCAGTCGGTCTATGGCCACAAATCCCTGGGGGAACCGCCCATCATCTCGCCGGGCCCCGCCATCCGTAACGCCATTCGCATGGCGACCGGGGTGGCCATCAACGAGCTGCCCATCACCCCCAAAACCCTGTTTCGGGAGTTTGTCGCGGCGGGTCTGATTGGCGAGGGAGCAGGGGAGGAGCAACACCATGTTTGATATTGCCCGTTACTACAAGGCGCACAGTGTGGCCGAGGCGGTCGCCCTGCGTCAGGCCGACTCTGAGGCGCGTCTCTTGGCCGGTGGCACCGATGTGATGATCCAGCTCCATCACCTCAACGCCGCCTATCGCCATATCGTCGATATTCACGACTTGCCCGAGCTCAAAGGGGTGAGCGAGCTGCCTGATGGGTCGATCCGTATCGGCTCCGGCACCACCTTTACCGAGCTGATTGAAAACGAGCTGGTGCAGCGCCGCCTGCCGATGCTGGCCGAGGCGGCCGCCACCATCGCCGGCCCGCAAATCCGCAACGTCGCCACCTATGGCGGCAATATTTGCAACGGCGCCACCAGTGCTGACTCGGCGGCGCCGACCGTCGCGCTGGAGGCCGAGCTTGAGATTGCTGGCCCTAACGGTACGCGCCGCATCCCCATCGCCGGTTTTCACACCGGCCCCGGCAAGGTGGCGCTGCAACCGGCGGAAATTCTGGTGGCGTTTCACTTTGCGCCGGACTCGCACCCCCATGTGGGCTCCCACTACTTCAAATACGCCATGCGCGATGCCATGGATATCGCCACCATCGGCTGCGCCGCCTACTGTCAGATTGAGGATGGTCACTTCAAGCGCCTGCGGCTGGCCTATGGCGTGGCGGCCCCGACGCCGGTGCGCACGCCTCACGCGGAAGCGGCGGCCGAAGGGCAACCCCTGACTCGCGCCACACTGGCCGCCATTGCCGAGGCGGTGGTGGCCGATGTGGCACCGCGCTCCTCCTGGCGGGCGGAAAAAGAGTTTCGCCTGCACCTCATCAAAACCCTGGCGCAGCGGGTGGTCGCCTGCGCAGTCGAACGTGCCGGAGGGAAGATCCTATGATGCAACCGCAAAGCTGTCCCGCAGTGGAGATCCAGTGCGAGATCAACGGCAAGCCTTACTCCTATGCGGTGTCGCCCACCATGTCGCTGCTCCACTTCCTGCGCGGGCAGGGGCTTATCAGTGTGAAAGAGGGGTGCAGTGTCGGTGAGTGCGGCGCCTGTACCGTGCGGGTGAATGGCACTGCTATCGACAGCTGCCTCTATCTGGCGGTGTGGGCCGATGGCAAATCCATTCGTACCGTGGAGGGGGAGCGCAAGGGGAATGAGCTATCCGATGTGCAGCAGGCCTTTATCGACGAGGGGGCGGTGCAGTGCGGTTTTTGCACCCCGGGCCTCGTGATGGCGAGCGCCGCCCTGCTCGACAAGACCGAACGCCGTCCGCTGACCGATGCGGAGATCCGCCACGGGCTGTCGGGCAACCTCTGCCGCTGTACCGGTTATCAGAACGTGGTACGGGCGGTGAAGAAGTGCTGCAAAGGGTGATAGTTCGGGTACCGTGAGTGGTGCGTGCCGTTGTTTGAAAAAGGAAAAAAGCCTTCCCAAAAACACAGGCCCGCCTCGAAAGAGGCGGGCCTGCTGCTGAGTGGGGTCAGGATACATCACACTTTTGGCTGGTCGATCACCAATTTGCCATCCTTGACCGGAATGGTGGCGCCCGGGGCTTGCTTCATGCGGATCACCCCCTCCTGACCTGCGAGGCGATAGGTCACGTCATAACCAATGGTGTTGACGCTCGTATCCTGCACGGTCTTGCAGCGCTGCTCGGTGGTGGTGTAGGTATCGCCCGCCTGCATATTGCCCTGCACCTGATTACCGGCATAGCCACCCGCGACTGCCCCGGCTGCGGTGGCCACCTTCTTGCCGCTGCCACCGCCAAACTGGTGGCCGACCACGCCACCCAGCGCTGCGCCCACCACGGTGCCGAGGATCTTGTGCTCATCCTGTACCGGCTTGCGGTGAGTCACGGTGACGTTGCGACACTCCTGTCGGGGAGTCTTGATACTCTCGGTGATCGGCTTGCTGGCGATCACCTCGGCAAAGGTGGGCTGGGGTGTAAAGAGGGAGCCGCTGGCCGCCGCCGAGAGTGCCAGGGCCGAGGCGATGCCAATACCGATACCTGCCATCATGGATCTGTTCATCTTGTTGTTCTCCTGCATACCCATACGGGCTGTTCCAATCTGGCGCCATCTTGTCATAATCGGTTGGCCGGACAAGGCGAGGGGGATGGGCCTGCGACAGGCGCTGGCAAGGTCAAAAAATAGCCGCCATGGAAAAGTGTCTGGCTTTGGCGACAACGGACTAAAAGTGACCGGTTTCCGACGTGTGGTGAACTTAGCAAGTGTGATAAGGAGCAATTCGAGTCGCAATTTGCAAGGCGGGCGGTGAGCAGAATGCCAGAGTGGCAAAGTGCTGACGGGGGCAGGTCAAGGGAGGTCTTGAACAAGGGCTCTGTTCGTTGAGATGGCCACGCAAGTAATTGATAAATGGCTCCAGCCCCATCGGATGTTGGCCGATAAGAGATCACGGCAAGCATTTTGCTTTGATTGGGTGAAGCAGAGGGTGAACGGGTCGGCCGACAACGGCGTAAGACCTGAAATGAAGAGGTTCACCCGAGATCATCGGATCAATGAGGGGGAGATATGTCAATGTTACCCAGCTGGATCACACCGGCCATCCAGGCCAACATCATCACGGTGCAGCAGGCCGAGCGTCTGCTCTCATCCCTCTACCAGCCCCTTGCCGAACAGGGGGAGGAGCTACCGGCCGATATCGCCGACATCAGCCTCAAGCTCTACTGCTTCCGCCAGCAGGGGCGGGTACGTCACTAACGATGATTGAGGTAAAGCCTTCGTCATTGGCGGAGGCTGTTCGCTTGCCCGCACTCGCACCGAATACCTTTTCTGCTCTTCCTCTAAGACGTTTTGCTAATACCTGCCGCCGCAGGCTCACTGTTAGGCTGTCATCCCCATAAGAGACCAGTGACGGGCAGGATGCCCATGTCGCTTGCTGATCTCTGAATCATCCCGAAACTGCCCGTTTTGTGCCACTTGTGAGGAAGGAATCCGATGACAGTGCAGAACATCTATGAGCGCGACCTCGCCAAAACCGCCGCCAATTTTGAGGCCCTGACCCCCATCAGCTTTTTGGGGAGGGCGGAGCGGGTCTATCCCGACTATCCGGCGCTGATCCACGGCCCGCTGCGCCAGAGCTGGGGCGAGACCGCCCGCCGTTGCCGCCAGCTGGCCTCGGCCCTGCGGCTTAGCGGTATCGGAGAGGGGGATACCGTCTCCATCGTTGCGCCCAATATCCCGGCGATGTTTGAAGCCCACTTCGGGGTGCCCATGAGCGGCGCCGTGCTCAACACCATCAATACCCGGCTCGATGCCGAGTCGATGGCCTTTATCTTCCAGCATGCCCAGAGCAAGGTGGTGCTGGTGGACAGGGAGTTTGGCGCCGTGGTGCGCAAGGCGCTGGGTCTGCTGGAGAGCCAACCGCTGGTCATCGCCATCGATGATCCCCTCTACCGGGAGGGGGCGCTTATCAGTGACCTCGACTATGAGATCTTTATTGCCACTGGTAGCGGCGATGAACCCGGCTGGCTGCCCCAAGATGAGTGGCAGGCCATCTCCCTTAACTACACCTCCGGCACTACCGGCAATCCCAAGGGGGTGGTCTATCACCATCGCGGCGCCCACCTCAACGCCATCAACAACGTGCTCTCCTGGGAGCTGCCCAAACACCCCGTCTATCTCTGGACCTTGCCGATGTTTCACTGCAACGGCTGGTGTTTCCCCTGGACGCTGGCGGCCACCGCCGGGGTGAGCGTCTGCCTGCGGCATGTGCAGGCGGCCGCCATTTATGAGGCGCTGCACGAGCACAAGGTGAGCCACTTCTGCGCAGCGCCCATCGTGCTCAATATGCTCAACAATGCCGATCCGGCGCTCAAGCAGGGGCTGGATCACCCCATCAAGGTGATGACCGCTGGCGCTGCGCCCCCCGCCACCGTGATCGCCGGTATGGAAGCGATGGGGATCGCCGTGACCCACGTCTATGGCCTCACCGAAACCTATGGCCCCTGCGTGTTGTGCGAACCGCAAAGAAGCTGGCAAGGTCAGGATGCCACGGCGCTCTCCCGCCTCAAGGCGCGCCAGGGTGTTGCGTCGCCTCTGCAGGGGGAGATGCGGGTCATCAATCCGGTCAGTGGCGAACCGGTGGCCAAAGATGGCAAAACCATGGGGGAGATAGTGCTGCGCGGTAATGTGGTGATGAAGGGATATCTGAAAAATCCGGCTGCCAGCGCCGAGGCGATGGCGGAGGGGTGGTTTCGCAGTGGCGATCTGGCGGTATGGCACCCGGATGGTTATGTGGAGATCAAGGACAGATCCAAGGACATCATCATCTCTGGCGGGGAGAATATCTCCAGTCTGGAGGTGGAGGACGTGCTCTATCGCCATCCCGATGTGGACGAAGCGGCAGTGATCGCCATGCCCGATGAGAAGTGGGGGGAGGTGCCCTGCGCCTTCGTGAAACTGAAAGAGGGGAGAGAGACTACTCAGGCGGATCTTATCGCCTTTTGCCGTGATCAGATGGCCCACTTCAAGGCGCCCAAGCGGATCATCTTTACCCCGCTGCCGAAGACCTCGACCGGCAAGGTGCAAAAATTTGTGCTGCGCAAACAGCTGGGGTAGCAGCCTGTTCGTAAGGAGCCAGCACAGCCATTCATCTGAGTAATAAACAAGGGAGTATGGAGGGCTGCTGGCCCTCCCGTTGTATGGCTAGGGTGCCTTGCACGCGACGCAGTTGCGGCCGCTCTGTTTGGCCTGATAGAGCATCTGATCTGCGCGGGCGTAGAGGCTCTCCATCAGCTCCCCCTCGCCATTTTCCACCAGTCCGGCGCTGATGGTGATGACCAGCTTATCTCCATCTGGCAGGGGCAGCGGGCTTTGCATCACCTGAAGGCGCAGCCGCTCGGCCAGGGATGCGGCGGCCGAGAGGGTGGTGTTGGGCAGCAAGATGGCAAACTCGTCACCGCCGATGCGGGCCAGCACATCTTCGCTGCGCAGCACCGATTGCATCACCCTGCCCAGATGCACCAGCGCGCTATCCCCAAGGGGATGACCGAAGCGATCGTTGATGCACTTGAACTGATCCACATCCAGCACCATCAGCACCGAGGTGAGGTGGTGGCGCATGTCCAGACTGAGGTTCTTCTCGCACATCTCGAAAAAGAAACGGCGGTTGTAGAGACCGGTGAGGCCATCGCGCACCGACTGCTGGTGTAGCTGCTCCTTGAGCTGGTGCAGTTCGGTAATGTCGGAGGAGATACCGATCAGGGTGGGGGTGCCATCCCCCAGCAGAAAGGGCACCTTGACCGACCAGTAGTAGTGCTGATTGCCTTCGGGATCGGTCAGCATCTCTTCCCCGGCTTGCAGCTCGCCGGTTTCGAATACCCGGTTGTCCAGTCGCCACAGCTGGCAGGCGCTGGCAGCCGGGATCACCTCATCATCGCGCCGATTGATGATCTGCTCGGCAGGAAGGCCCAGCAGATCGGCGACCTTTTGGTTGACGTAGAGAAAGCGGTGCAGGCTGTCCTTCATATAGATATGTGCATCCACGTTGGCGAGGATGATTTCCAGCAGCTGATGCTGCTCGGCCATGCGGGCCTCAATCAGCTTGTGTTCGGTGATATCGGTGGAGATGCCGCACAGGCCGATCAGGTTGCCATCCTTGTCATGGATGGGCTTTTTAACGGTCCAGTAGCAGCGCTTTTCCCCGGTGGATTTGAGGTAGTTGATCTCCTCCTGGGCGATGGCGAGTTGCTGCTCCAGTACCAACCGGTCGTTGCGTTGAATGGTGTCGGAGAATTCGAGATCAAAAAAGGCCCGATCATCCTGCCCCTGCAACTCGGCGAGGGTGCAGCCAAAGAGATCCAGCACCGCCTGATTGGCATAGGTGTAACGGCCCGCCAGATCCTTGGTAAACATGTAGGCGTCCGTCTCGTTGAAGATGGCTTTGAGGTGATCCAGCTCATGCTGTAACTGGATAGAGAAGGGTTCATCCTTCATGGGGCTAGCCATCCTTGGTTAAGGGCATCGTTGTATACAGCGCGAATATATGTACCAACGGTTTAAATTAAGCACTTCACAGGCCATGTTTCGCGTTTATTTCCGCAGGATCTGCGCCATGTCACACGATTGTCATCGTTGGTGTGGTCAAAGGAAATCAACTGAGTCCTAATGGAGCGGCGATAGCACCAGCATTGATAACTACAGTTGGTTACATGTCTTTTACAAATAACTTTCTCTCATAGCCGCATGTTCTAGGACTCTACATGCTGATCTCGAGGAGTCAGTATCAGATGGGGGAGCTATTGGCGCGCAGTGTACTGATGTTATGTTAACGCCCTCTTATGAGGGCGTTTTTATCTATGAGGCAAACGTGTTGTTGATGTACGAATGAAACTACATCTTGATTTTCCAAGGTTAGTTTCGGATACATGTTACCAATAAGGTGGCTGCATCAATGTTACTATCATCTGTTATTCCATTTCGGAGCAAAACTGAATAGTGTTTTCCATTGGCAGAATTAAGTGTTGATGACCAAGCCAAACTTGTATTCCATCCCAGAATAGTACCAAGCCAGCTATCAGTACCTTGTGAACCACCATAATTAATTAATGCAATTATTTCAGCGTTTGTTGGGAGGCGCCAGTTGCCAATAATACCGGGTGATGCACAATAATTAGATGCATCCTGCCAGTTTCTCAGGGTATTATCAGGTTTGCTGAATGTACCGACATTAGGAATGGTGACGGATTCGGTGACACTTAAAAGGGATGTGGCGTTAAACAGTCTGTTATTTATATTCCCGGACGCAGTGATTGTAGCCACACCTGCCTTTATGCCGGTGGCAATCCCATTGTCAATAACTTGGCTGCTTGATATAGTTGCTACGGATGTATTATCACTAGACCAATATAAATTCTTGTTGTTAGTGACATCTTCTGTTGTACCGTCAGAAAATCTTGCTGTTGCTGTATACTGCTTGGTAAGACGTTCCGTAATAGAACTTTCGGGTGGAGTTACTTGCAGATCCGTAATGACTGCATCGCTGATAGTAATGTTTGCAGATGATGTGTAGGAAAGTCCATTTACAGTGCCACTGGCTGAAATTGACGTATTACCTGTAGATACGCCATATACCAAGCCTTTGATATTTTCAGAGTTACCCACAGATGCAATCTTGGTATCAGCTGAACTCCAGTTAACTTTGCTGTTTTCTGTCACATCAAGCGTGGACCCATCAGATAAAAGTGCTGTTGCAGTGAATCTTTTGGCAAGGCCAGCAGGGACCTTTGTACCATCAGGAGATACGCTCAGTGCTGTGACAGTTAAGTTTGTTACTGTTAGGTTGGCTGTATCTGTAAAAGATACGCCATTTGCAATTCCACTGGCACTAATTGTGGTAGTTCCAACAGATATGGCTGTTGCCCGGCCACTGTCTGTACTTCCAGATTGAATGGTTGCGATTGAGTTAGCTGCACTGCTCCAAACAAGAGAGGGTTCGAGAGTCACATTACGTTTAGAGCCGTCTGATAGGGTGGCAATCGCAATAAACTGTTGTTCAAGACCGACAGGAATACTCTTATTGTCTGGAGTAATATCTAGACTGGAAACGGTTGCGTTAGTAATTTGCAATGCTGTTTCTGTATTATATTGAATGCCATCAACATTTCCTGATGCAGTAATGATGATATTTCCTATTTGTAGTCCCTTTGCTTGACCTGCACTATTAATTGTTGCAATAAATGGGTCACTACTAGTCCAAGTTATGCCATCAGTTATAACAGTGGTTGACTGGTCATCAAATATGGCTGTTGCAATGTAGTTTTGGGTTAGACCAATCGGCAGTTTCTCATTTACAGGTGTAACTTGTACTTCTACAAGTTTTGGTTTATCAACTGGTGCTTTACTAGTATTAGGTGCGGAATCACAACCAAATAATATAATAGAACACATAATTAAAAATGAATTTACAATGTAAGCCATCTTCATACATTCTCCTAAGCGCATTGGGTTATTGCATGATTAAGTGTAGATGAGCTTGTAAACGTGTCAATAATTTGGCTTTGAATTTTGACTTTTATTAATCGAAGAGGTGTGTGGGCTTAATGTTTTCTTTGTTGAAAATATATGTAAACATAGAGGTTAAAAGTTTATTTAATATATTTAAGATATAATAACGGGAAGAATATCCCGTTATTATATTTCATGCATTATATATTATGCCGCTCATAAAGCCGCTGCACCACATCCTGTAATCCCAGACCTTCATTTTGCAGCAGCACGGTCAGGTGGTAGAGCAGATCGGCGGATTCGTTGATGAGCTCCTCCCGATCCTTGGCCATGGCGGCCAGCGCCACTTCGACACCTTCCTCACCGACCTTCTGGGCGATGCGCTTGGTGCCTTTGCCATAGAGGCTGGCGGTGTAGCTGGTGGCCGGATCGGCCCCTTTGCGGGCGGCCAGCACCTGCTCCAGCTCTGCCAGAAAACCGAGGGGTGGCAGCGGGTGACCATTAAAGCAGGAGGTTGTCCCTTTGTGGCAGGTGGGGCCGACGGGGTTGGCGGCAATCAGCAGGGAATCCTGATCGCAGTCGGTGCTGATGGCCACAAGTTGGAGCACATTGCCCGAGCTTTCACCCTTGGTCCACAGTCGCTGTTTGCTGCGGCTAAAGAAGGTGACCTGGCAGGTAGCCAGGGTCTTTTCCAACGCCTCGCGGGTCATAAAGCCCTGCATCAGCACCTCGCCGCTGGCAGCGTGCTGGACGATGGCGGGGATCATGCCGTCACACTTTTCCCAGTCGAGTTGTTCGGCAAGGGGGCGCGCGCTGGCGGTGGTTTGTGCATTTTCAGAGAAGTTATTCACGGATGGCGACTCCTTCGGTTTTCAGCCAGCGTTTCAATTCGGGAATGGGGATAAGGCCCTTGTGGAACACAGAGGCGGCCAGCGCCCCATCCACATCAGCGAGGGTAAAGGCATCGCGAAAGTGTGCCATGGCCCCGGCGCCGCCGGAGGCAATCAGCGGCACCTTGCAGACGCTGCGTACCAGTTTGAGCTGGTCGAGATCATAACCCTGACGCATGCCGTCCTGATTCATCACGTTCAGCACGATTTCGCCCGCGCCGCGCTTTTGCACCTCCTGCACCCAGTCGAGGGTGTGCCAGGCGGTGGTGCGGGTGCGACTCTCGTCGCCGGTAAACTGTTTGACCTGATAGTGGCCCGTGTCGGCGTCGAAGTAGGAGTCAATGCCCACCACTACGCACTGCACGCCAAAGCGCTCGGCCAGTCGGCTGATCAGGGTCGGGTCGGCCAGCGCAGGAGAGTTGATGGAGACCTTGTCGGCGCCAAATTCGAGGATCTGGCGGGCATCTTCGACGCTTTTGATGCCACCGGCGACGCAGAAGGGGATGTCGATCACCTCCGCTACCCGGCTTACCCAGCTCTTGTCCACCACCCGCGCATCGCTGGAGGCGGTGATGTCATAGAACACCAGCTCGTCAGCGCCCTCTTCGGCGTAGCGGCGCGCCAGCTCGACAATGCCGCCCATCACCTCGTGGTTGCGAAATTGCACCCCCTTGACCACCACGCCATCTTTCACGTCGAGGCAGGGGATAATGCGTCTTGCCAGCATCAGTTTCCTCCTGTGGTATCGGCTGCGGGGGCTTGCCAGCAGGCGATGGCGTCACCTACCGAGAACTTGCCCTCCAGCAGGGCGCGGCCAAGGATGATCCCCTTGACGCCGGAGCCCTTGAGCGCCTCGATATCTGCGATGCCGCCAATGCCGCCGGAGGCTTGAAAGGCGACGCTCGGGTAGCGGGTGCAGAGATCCCGATAGAGCTCGACGTTGGTACCAGCCAGGGTGCCGTCACGGCTGATGTCGGTGCAGAGCACATGCTTGAGCCCGGCGGGGAGGAAGCGCTCGATCAGCGCTTCGATGGTCACCCCGCTGTTCTCCTGCCAGCCCGCCACCGCGATATGGCGATTGCCCTGCTCATCGATATTGACGTCCAGCGCCAGCACGATCTGCTCGGGGCCATATTTCTCCATCCAGCTCGCCACCAGATCCGGGGATTTGACGGCGGTGGAGCCAATCACCACCCGGCTGGCGCCGGCGGCCAGCAGATCCGCTACATCCTGTTCGGTGCGCACGCCGCCGCCGACCTGCACTGGCGCTTCAGTGGCCGACAGCAGTTGGGTCAGCAGGGGCAGCTGGCGCGCCTTGGCATCCTTGGCACCGTCCAGATCCACCAGATGGAGCTGCACCGCCCCCTGGGAGACATATTCATCGAAGCGGGCTTGCGGGCTGCTGCTGTATTCGGTCTTCTGTTCGTAGTCCCCCTGATAGAGGCGAACCACCTGACCGTTGATAAGGTCAATTGCGGGAATGATCATGCTAGTCACAGCTCCAGAAAATTTTGCAGCAAACGGGCACCGGCTGCGCCTGAGCGCTCCGGGTGGAATTGGGCGCCAAAGAAGTTGTCACGACTGACGATGGCGGTAAACGGCTGGCCGTAGTCACAGGTCGCCAGCGTTGCTTCTGTCACCTCCAGCGCATAGGAGTGAACGAAGTAGAAGTAGCTGCCGCTCGGGATCCCTTTGAGCAGAGGATGGCTCTCGTCATGCTCAATCTGGTTCCAGCCCATATGGGGCAGGCGCATGCTTGACTGGTGTAAGGTGCCCACCTCCATCAGCTTGATCTTGCCCGGCACTATGCCAAGGCAGTCGATAAGCCGCTCTGACGAGTCATCCGTACCCATGCTCTCTTCGGAGGCCTCCGCCAGCATCTGCATGCCGAGACAAAAGCCCAGCAGCGGCTGCTTGGCGGCGCGAATAAGGGGCACCAGCCCCCGTTCGTTGAGGTTGTTCATGGCGGCCACCGCGGTGCCGACACCGGGCAGGATCAGCTTGTCCGCCTGCTCGATATCGGCCGCTTGGCTGGAGACCAGCGGCCGCACGCCGAGGCGCTCGAACGCCATCCTGACCGAGGCCAGATTGGCGCAGCCAGTATCGATAATGACCAGCTTCTGCTTGCTTACATCCATCACAACACTCCCTTGCTGGAGGGAAGCTCGCTCCCTTCCACCCGAATGGCCTGACGCAGGGCACGGCCAAAGCCTTTGAACAGCGCCTCCACCTGATGGTGGGTGTTGCCGCTGCCCACCTTCATCTGCAATGTGATGGCCATGGCGTCCGAGAGGGAGCGGAAGAAGTGGGGCACCATTTCGGTGGCCATCTCGCCCACCTTGTCGCGGCCAAAGCCGCTCGGGCAGTCAAACACGAAGTAGGGGCGGCCGCTGAGATCCAGCGCTGTGCTCACCTCCTGCTCGGTCAGCGGGCGCGCATCGATCACCGCTTGCACTTCGTCCATTGCCAGCACGAAGCCGAAACGGCCGATGCCGCGCTTGTTGCCAAGGGCCTGACGCAATGCCTGACCGAGGGCCAGACCGACGTCTTCCACCGTGTGGTGATCGTCGATATGCAGGTCGCCGCTGACGTTCAGCTTGAGTTGGAAACCGGCGTGGGTGGCAATTTGATCCAGCATGTGATCAAAGAAGCCGATGCCGGTGGCGATCTGGTTGCCGCCGCTCTTGTCCAAATCTAGGGCCACCTTAATACGGGTCTCCTTGGTGTAGCGTTCCACCGAGGCTACGCGCCCCTTGGATAACAGCTGATCACGGATGGCGGGCCAGTTGTGATCCTGCGGGTGGTAGCGGATCCCGCCAATGCCCATGTTCTCGGCCAGCTGCAGATCGGTCTGGCGATCGCCAATCACGAAGGAGTTGGCAAAGTCGATGCGACCGGAGGCGAGATACTCCTTCACCAACCCGAGGTGGGGCTTGCGGCAGCTGCAGCCGTCGGTGGGGAAGTGCGGGCAGATCAGCACCTGTTCCCACTTCACCCCTTGCGATTCGAACAGGTGCATCATCAGGTCGTGGGGTGGCTGGAAGTTCTCCAGCGGCAGGCTGGCGGTGCCCAGCCCATCCTGATTGGTCACCATCACCAGCACGTAGCCGGCGGCCTGCAACTTGCGCAGTACCGGAATGACCATGGGCTCGAAGCGAAGCTTGGCGAGGCTATCCACCTGCTTGTCGGTCACCGGCTCTTCAATCAGGGTGCCGTCGCGGTCGATAAACAAAAACGGGGTCTTCATCGCTACATCCTTGTTTTACAAAGTGGGAGAGGGCATATCACGCAGTACCGCCAGCACGGCATCCATCTCGCCCTGATAGCCGATGGTGACGCGAATGCTGTTATCCAAGCCGGGTTTGGTCGAGAAATCCCGCAGAATGATGCCGGTGGCCTTCATGGCAGCAAAGACGGCGGCGCCATCCACAAAGCGCACCAGCACGAAGTTGCCCCTGTCTTCAAATACTTCCTTCACGCAGGCAAGCGTTGCCAGCTCTGCCTTGAAGGCGGCTTTTTGCTTGTTGAGCTCTATTACTCGCTCGCGCATCAGCTCCAGCCCCATGGGGGAGAGGGCCTGCGCCGCGATCTGGGCGATGGGCTCGGGGATGGGGTAGGGGGCGATCACCTTGGCCAGCATGGCGATCACCTCGGGGCTTGCCAGCGTAAAGCCGCAGCGGATCCCCGCCAGGGCAAAAGCCTTGGAGAGGGTGCGGGTCACCACCAGATTGGGGAAGCGGGCCAGCAGGTCCACCACGGACGCCTCGGGGCAGAACTCGATATAGGCCTCGTCCACCACCACGATGGCGCGATCCCGAGCTTTTTCCAGCAGGGCGATGAGGCCGTCGCGCCCCACCAGATCCCCGGTGGGGTTGTTGGGGGAGCAGAGAAACACCAGTTTCACATCAGACAGACGGTCCGCGATGGCGGGCCAGTCCGGCTGGCGGCTGGCGGTTAGCGGCTGCTCGACGATGCCGACGCCACAGGTCTCGGCGCTGATGGCGTACATGCCGTAGGTGGGCGGGCAGATGAGGATCTGATCTTCACCCGCTTCGCAGAAGGTGCGAATAAGCAGCTCGATGGCCTCGTCGGCGCCACGGCTCACCAGCACCTGATCGGGATTGACTCCAGCGTAGGCGGCATAGCCGTTCACCACCTCGGCCGGTTGACACTCGGGGTAGCGGTTGAGACGGCTTCCCTCGATCGTGAAGGGATAGGCCAGCGGTGCTTCGTTGGCATTGAGCCAGACGTGGCCATTGCCGCCGATACGGCGGGCGGATTGATAAGGGGTGAGGGCCCGCACCACGCGGCGCGCCAGATTGGCAATGCTCATGACAAATCCTTCTGCTGTGCTGTTGGTTGGGGCGCGGCGGCCAGGGCGTTCAACCTGAGGGTGACGGCATTTTTGTGGCCATCTAGCCCTTCGGCCTGGGCGATACGCTCGACGATAGGGCCAAGGCCGCGAATGCCTTCGGCGCTCAGCTCCTGCACCGTGTAGCGGCGCTGATAATCGGCGAGGCCAAGGCTGGAACAGGTGCGGGCATAGCCATAGGTGGGCAGGGTGTGATTGGTGCCGCTGGCGTAATCGCCGACCGATTCCGGTGTCCATGCTCCGAGGAAGATGGAACCGGCGTTCTCGAGTTTATCCAGCAGATCGCGCGGGGCTCGGGTCTGCACGATCAGGTGCTCCGGCGCGTAGGCGTTGGAGATGGCACACGCCTCGGCCAGATCGTCACAGAGGATCACCAGACTGCTGCCGAGCGCCTGCGCGGCGATGTCGCGCCGAGTCAGCTTGGCCAGCTGGCTCTTGATTTCTCCAGCGATGGCATCGGCCAGCAGTGGTGAGGTGGTCACCAGCACCACCTGACTGTCGGGGCCATGCTCGGCCTGGGAGAGCAAATCCGCCGCTACGAAGGCGGGGTTGGCGCTCTCGTCGGCGATCACCAACACCTCGGAGGGGCCGGCCGGCATGTCGATGGCGGCGCCGCGCCAGTCGCGGGATACCTGCCCCTTGGCTTCGGTCACATAGGCGTTACCCGGGCCGAAGATCTTGTCCACCTTGGGAATGCTCTCTGTGCCGTACGCCATTGCCGCGATGGCCTGGGCGCCGCCGATGGCGAACACCTTCTCGACGCCGCAGGCGCGGGCGGCAAACAGGATCTCGTCGCTGGCCGGGGACGGGGTGCAGAGCACCACTTCCCGGCAACCGGCGATCGCAGCCGGAATGGCCAGCATCATCACGGTGGAGGGGAGCGGTGCGCTGCCCCCCGGCACATAGAGACCGACCCGGCTGATGGGCTGGGTGCGCAGCTCGCACACCACCCCGGGTTGGGTTTCCACCCGCACTACCTGCTGCAGTTGCGCGGCGTGGAAGGTGCGAATATTGGCAATGGCCGCTTCGATGGCGCTTTTGATGCCGTCATCCAGCCGCGCGCAGGCGGCTTCAATCTCGGCCTCGCTAACACGCAACTGTTCACGGGGGGCGCGCTCGAAGCGCAGGCTCAGCTCGCGCAGGGCCTCATCGCCCCGGCTGCGCACCGCGGCGATGATTTCTTTGACCACGGCGCCAATATCGGCCTCGTCATTGAGGGCTGGTCGTGTCAGCACGTCGGCCTGCTGGGCGGGGGAGAGGGTCTTCCAGATCAGGGTCTGCATGATGTCCCTTCCTTATTCCATCATCTTTTCGATGGGCAGCACCAGAATGGAGCTGGCACCGAGGGCCTTGAGCTGCTCCATGGTCTCCCAGAACAGGGTCTCGCTGGAGACGACGTGCAGCGCCACCTGATTGGTGTCACCGGCCAGTTGCATGATGGTGGGGCGCTCGGCACCCGGCAGCAGATCTGTGATGGCATCGAGCTTGTCTTTGGGGGCGTGAAGCATGATGTACTTGCTCTCGCGGGCCTGCTGCATCCCCTGAATGCGGGGCAGCAATTTGTCGATAAGCTGCTGCTTGGCATCGGACAAGGGGTTGGGGGCCTGTACCAGTACCGCCTTGGAGCGGTAGATCACCTCTACTTCTTTCAGGCCATTGGCTTCCAGGGTTGCACCGGTGGAGACCAGATCGCAGATGGCATCGGCGAGACCCGCGCGGGGCGCCACTTCCACCGAACCGCCCAGCATCACGCTCTTGAAATTGAGCCCTTTTTCGTCAAAGAAGCGCTTGAGCAGCCCGGGATAGGAGGTGGCGATGCGTTTGCCGGCAAGGCTCTCTGGCCCTGTGTAGGTTACATCTTCCGGCACCGCCAGCGAGAGGCGGCAGCCGCCAAAATCGAGCTGCTTGAGAGTCTTGACCGCAAAGGGCTGACCCTGAGAAGCGCGGATCAGCTGCACCTCTTCCAGCACGTTCTCGCCGATGATGCCAAGATCGACCACCCCTTCCATTACCAGCCCCGGGATGTCGTCATCGCGCACCCGCAGGATATCGATGGGCATGTTCTCGACATGGGCGATAAGGCGCTGCTCGCGCAGGTTGATTTTCAGGCCACAGCTCTTGAACAGAGCTTGGGAGTCCTGGCTCAGACGACCGGACTTTTGCATGGCGATACGCAGACGTTGTGTTTCCATTGCTCGATTTCCTTCTAGTCAAAAACGAAAAAACCCTCGGAAGTGGGTGCTTCCGAGGGTTTATGAATCTTGCGGTCCTTTTGGAAGTCACCAGTTAAGTGTCTTCCAGCAGTCAACCTCCTGAAAGACTAGTCGGGATGATGATGGTGGTGATGAGTCTTCAGGGTGGTGAACTTCATGTAATCAATCCTTTACAAAATAATATGTCGTAATTGACGCCTGATTTACACTACCTGCCTTGACAGAAAATGCAACCCGAAATTGTGATTTGATCGATTAAAGTGGCGAAAACGGTTTTCTGGCCGATAACTAGACAATAACCCCTTGCAGGAGTCGCCATCATGCCCAGCCAGGACCTGTTGTTTCCCATTTTGCCCAGGGCACCCGCTGCGCCCGGCAGCGAAGAGATCAAGCGGGAAGTGAACCAGATCAGCAAAAAGCACCAGCTGCGCAAGACCGGCACTGACAACAGTGACTCCCAGCAGCGCCAGCAGGCGTATAGCACGCCCGCCAAGCGTGATCAGCCCAAGGCGGAGGAGGGCGATCACAAGCCGGACCACGAGCATCAGATCGATCTGTTCGTCTAGGCAGATTATCTGTCCCGCTTTTGCCGCGCTTTTGGCATAATGGCCGCTTTTGCTGCGGGACGCCCTTTTGACCATCCAGACCCTGTTCAAGCCAGATGGCCCTCTGGCCAGCCATATCGACGGTTTCAAAGCCCGCGCACCCCAACTGGAGATGGCCGAAGCGGTCGCGCGCGCCATCAAGAGTGGTGGCCGTCTGCTGGTTGAGGCAGGAACCGGTACCGGCAAGACCTACGCCTATCTGGTCCCTGCGCTGGAATCCGGCAAGCGGGTGGTGATCAGCACCGGCTCCAAAAATCTGCAGGAACAGCTCTTCTATCGGGATCTCCCGACCATTACCGGCGCGCTCTCCTACACCCCGCCGGTGGCCTTGCTCAAGGGGCGCAGCAACTATCTCTGCATCGAGCGGATGAACCGGCTCTTGAGCGAATCCCATCTGCAAAAGCCTGAAATCCTGAACGATCTGGTGAAGGTCAAATCCTGGTCCACTGCTACCGATAACGGCGATGTGGGGGATATTCCGGGATTGCAGGAGAACGCCGAGATCCTCGCCCACGTCACCAGCACCAACGACAACTGCCTCGGTCGCGACTGCCCCTATTACGACGACTGCCATCTGGTGGTGGCCCGACGCCGCGCCATGGATGCCCAGGTGGTGGTGATCAACCACCACCTCTTCTTCGCCGATATGGCGGTGAAAGACACCGGATTTGGTGAGTTGGTGCCGGAGGCGCAAGTCTACGTTTTTGACGAGGCGCACCAGCTGCCGGAGATCGCCACCAACTACTTCGGCAAGTCGGTAGGCAGCCGAACGATTCAGGATCTGGCGCAGGATATCCAGCTGGCCTATCGGGCAGAGGCCCACGATATGGCCCAGCTCGGCAAGGCGGCGGACCGGCTCGCTATCGCCAGTCAGGATCTGCGTCTCGCCTTCGGGGTGGATGGCGGTCGCGGTAATACCCGCGACATGTTGCGCCAGCCGCTTTGGGGGCAGGCTTTGGCTCGTCTTAACGATGCCATTGGGCTCTGCTACGAGGTGCTCAAACTGGCTCTTGGCCGGGGCGAGCAGCTGGATCACGCCTTCGAGCGCATCAGTGAACTGCGCGCCCGCCTGGGTGAAGTGCTGGCGGTCAACCAGACCGGTTTCTCCTACTGGTACGACTGCTCACGGCTTCATTTCACCCTCAATCTGACGCCGCTGTCGGTGGCCGAGCGATTCAGTGCCGAGGTGCAAAGACCGGAAGTGGCCTGGGTCTTCACCTCCGCCACCCTGACGGTGGATATGCGTTTTGACCACTTCAAGGCCGAGTTGGGGCTGGCGGGCAGCGCCGAGCTGATCCTCGACAGTCCGTTCGACTATGGCGAGCAGGCGCGGCTCTGTGTGCCCCGCTATCTGCCGGAGCCCAACGCCTTTGGTCGTGGCGAGCAACTGGCTAATCTGATGATCCCCCTCATCAACAAGACGCCGGGGGGCTGTTTCTTCCTCTGCACCAGCCATCAGGTGATGCGTCAGGTAGCCGAGGTGCTGCGCCGGGAGATTGGCCGTACCGTCTTGTTGCAGGGGGAGGACAACAAGCAGCGGCTGCTCAAGGAGTTTGTCGAGAATGGCCGCGCCGTGCTGGTGGCGACCAGCAGTTTCTGGGAGGGGATCGACGTGCGAGGGGCGGCGTTGTCGTGTGTTATCATCGACAAACTGCCGTTTGCCAGCCCCGATGATCCGCTGCTCAAGGCGCGGGTGGATGATTGCAAGCTCAAGGGGGGGGATCCCTTCGCCGAGCTGCAGTTGCCCAAGGCGGTGATTGCCCTTAAGCAGGGGGTGGGGCGGCTTATTCGTGATCGCAGTGATCACGGGGTACTGGTGATCTGTGATCCACGCATGGTCAACAAGCCTTACGGTGCCACCTTTATCAAGAGTCTGCCCGCCATCCCTCGCACTCGGGAGTTGGGAACGCTGGGGAGTTTTTTCGATCGAACTGAACGCGGTGAATAAATGTGTCGCCAGCTAACAGATTTGAACAACGGGTGAGCATATCTCGCTTGCCGGTTATGTAATTGACTGATTTTATAGAGATTGGAAAGCATGAACGAGTTGAAGATCCTGGCCGTTGATACCGCCACCGAAGCCTGCTCCGCCGCCTTGCTGGTGGGTGACAAGCTGTTCTCCCGCTGGGAGGAGGCGCCACGGGATCACACCCGAAAAATCCTGCCCATGGTTCAGGCTGTGTTAGAGGATGCCGGGATAAGTTTGAGTGACCTCGATGCCATCGCGTTCGGTCGCGGCCCGGGCTCCTTTACCGGCGTGCGGATCGGCATCAGTGTGGCGCAAGGTCTGGCGTTTGGTGCGGGTGTCCCGCTGATCGGTATCTCGACGCTGGCCGCCATGGCGCAAGGCGCCTATCGACTGGATGGCGCCCTGCAGGTGCTGACCGCCATAGATGCGCGGATGAACGAGGTCTATTTCGGCCGCTATGAGCTAATTGATGGCCGCATGCAGCTGGTGGGTGACGAGGTGGTGAGCGATCCCGCGGCGCTGGTTGACTCCCGTGGCAAGCTGGCGGGTAGGGTGACCTGCGTCGGCACCGGTTTTGAAACCTATGGCGAGACCCTGAGTGGTCTGGCCGATGAGCTGGCGGTGAGCCAGGTGCGTTTCCCGGCGGCAGAGGACATGCTGCCGCTGGCCCGCGCTGCTTGGCTGGCGGGGGAGGCGGTACCGGTTGAACAAGCAACGCCGGTCTATTTACGTGACAAGGTGACCTGGAAAAAACTGCCGGGTCGCGAATAAGGGCAGGAGCACTGACAGCATGTCGCTCTTGCCGCTCATCAGCTGCAACACAAGCGGATGGCCAGACGGGCCACGCCGGCAACAGGAGAGTGACATGATGCGTAATAGCAGAAGCGACATGATGAAACGCGGGATGGTGGTCGGGGTGCTGGCTCTGTTGCTCGGGGCCTGCAGTTCGGTCCCCAAGGAGCTAGCCTATGAGCCAGAAAACCAGCTGGTGGCCTATCAGCCCGCCCTTGGCGGAATGGAGGGCAAACCGGCCCGCTGGAGCGGCGTTATCTCGGCGGTGCACAACAAGGCGGATAAGAGCGTTATTGAAGTGGTTTATCTGCCGCTTAAATCCAACGGTGTGCCGGAGCAGACCGAGCAGAGCCCGGGCCGTTTTCTGGCCATCATGAAGGGATTTGTCGACCCGACCCTCTACGCCAAGGGGCGTAGCCTGACGGTGCTTGGCACCATAGGCAAACCGGTTGATAGCCAGATTGGCGAGCACAAGTACCGCTTCTCTGTGCTCAATGTGACGGGCAGCAAGCTGTGGCCGCCAGTCAAGGAGGTGGAGGTGCGCTATATGGACCCCTACTTCTACGACCCCTTCTATGATCCTTTCTGGCCGAGACGGCCGCTGCGTCGCTAAGGCTTGCCATGATTAACGCTATGATGAGCACCACACACGAGCGGCTGCTGACCCTGGCGGATGGGCGGCGGGTAGCCCTGCTGGATAACCAGTCTGCGGAGCATGATCAGCAGGGCAAACCCCTGCTGATTGCCCTGCACGGCTGGCTCGACAACAGTGCCAGCTTCTTGCCGCTGGCGCCGCATCTGGGGGATTTTCACCTCATCTGTGTCGATCTGCCGGGACATGGTCACTCCGATCACAAAACCACCCCTTATGTCTTTGTCGACTGGCTGGACGATCTCTACCAGATCGTGCAGGCGGCAGGGTGGTCGAGTTTCACTCTGCTCGGTCACTCCCTCGGGGCGTTGATCGCCTCCGCCTATGCCGGGGTGTTCCCCGAACAGGTGGAGCGGTTGATCATGCTGGAGGGGCTGGGGCCGCTGAGCCAGCCCGATGAGGAGGCTCCTACCCAGCTGCGACGTGCAATTTTAAACCGCAGTCGCACTCGGGAACGCAGTGCCAACGGCTTTGCCTCCATCGATGAGGCTGTCGCCGCTCGTTGCAAAGTGGCGGATATCACGCCGCAGTCGGCGCGTCTTATCTGTGAGCGGCAGCTTGAGATGAGGGCAGGACGCTGGCATTGGCGCAGCGATCCCCGTTTGCGGGATCTTTCACCCCTGAGAATGAGCGAAGGGCAAGCCCGGGCGCTGATGGCGGCTATCCGCTGTCCTGTGCTGTTGATTCAGGGGGAGCAGGGCTTTGCTGCGCTTGAAGCCCAATGGCAGGCCCGTCAGGATGCCTTCCAGCAGATCGAACGGGTCATATTGGGTGGAAACCACCATTTTCATATGGAAAATTCGGTTGATACGGCCGTTTGTATCGTAAAGTTTTGTCAAGTTCGGTAGAATCGCCAGCTTTCAATAATTCCAGGTTTGTTTTCTCCCTCACATTTTTCTGTTGTTAATTTGCTGTTAATTGATGTTGCGCTGTGTAAATATGTGCGGCATTAGAGCATCAGCTTAAAACAACCGATTAAAATGGATGTGAACCGGGACGGAGGCAACACAGTGAGCGCACAGGTGCTAGTTATGCAGGAGAAGTTTGTGGAAAAAGTCTGGCTGAAACGTTATCCGGAAGGGGTCCCCGCCGAGATCAATCCAGACCAATACAGCTCCCTGGTCGAGATGTTCGAATCCTCGGTGACCCAGTTTGCCGATCAGCCCGCCTTCGTCAACATGGGCCAAACCATCACCTACCGCCGTCTGGAAGAGCAGTCCCGCGCCTTTGCTGCCTACCTGCAAAACGAGCTGAAGCTGGAGAAAGGGGATCGGGTTGCGGTGATGATGCCTAACCTGCTGCAATACCCCATCGCCGTGTTCGGCATCCTGCGCGCCGGCATGATCGTGGTCAACGTCAACCCGCTCTATACCCCGCGCGAGCTGGAGCATCAGCTCAAAGATTCCGGTGCCAAAGCCATCGTCATCGTCTCCAACTTCGCCCATACCCTGGAAAAGGTGGTCTACGACACCCCGATCAAGCACGTTATCCTGACCCGGATGGGGGATAACCTGGGGCTGGCCAAGGGTACCCTGGTCAACTTCGTGGTCAAGTACGTCAAGAAGCTGGTGCCGAAATACAATCTGCCTCACGCCACCACCATGCGCCAGGCCCTCTCCAAGGGGCGTTTCCTGCAGTACATCAAGCCGGAGATCACCAACGACGATCTCGCCTTCCTGCAGTACACCGGTGGCACCACCGGCCTCTCCAAAGGGGCCATGCTGACTCATCGCAACATGATTGCCAACGTCGAGCAGTGCCTCGGCGTCTACGGCCCCATGCTGGAGCGTGGCAAGGAGTTCGTGGTCACCGCGCTGCCGCTCTACCACGTCTTTGCCCTGACCGTGAACTGCCTGCTCTTTATGCGTATCGGCGGTTACAACCTGCTGATCAGCAACCCGCGCGACATCCCGGGTTTTGTCAAAGAGATCAAGAAGTACCCCTTCACCTGCATTACCGGGGTCAACACCCTGTTCAATGCGCTGGTCAACAATGAAGAGTTTCAGGGGATCGCCTTTGACAAGCTCAAGCTGACCATCGGTGGCGGCATGGCGGTGCAGCGCGCGGTCGCGGAGAAGTGGAAGACGCTGACCGATACCCCGCTGCTGGAAGGCTATGGCCTGACCGAGTGTTCGCCACTGGTGAGCGTCTGTCCCTACGACCTCACTGATTACAACGGCTCTATCGGTCTGCCGGTCTGCTCTACCGAGATCCGTCTGGTAGATGACAACGGTCAGGTGATCCACGCCCTCGGCACCCCCGGCGAAATGCAGGTTCGTGGCCCGCAGGTGATGGTGGGCTACTGGCAGCGTCCCGAGGCGACCGCCGAAGTGATGCAGGATGGCTGGCTCTGTACCGGTGATATCGCCGTGTGCGACGAACAGGGCTTCTTCAAGATCGTTGACCGCAAGAAGGACATGATCCTGGTCTCCGGTTTCAACGTCTATCCGAACGAGATCGAAGATGTCGTTGCCCTGCACCCGAAAGTGCTGGAAGTGGCCGCGGTCGGTGTGCCACACAAGGTCTCCGGCGAGCTGGTGAAGATCTTTGTGGTCAAGAAAGATGCAAAATTGCAGGAGGACGAGATTATTGCCCACTGCCGCAAACATCTGACTGCCTATAAGGTGCCGAAACTGGTAGAATTTCGTGACGAACTTCCCAAGACCAATGTGGGCAAGATCCTGCGCCGCGTACTGCGCGACGAGGAGATTGCCAAGCAATAACCGGACTGCGGCTGCAGAATCTTCTGCGAACCAGCACCGTCGTTATGCAAAACCGTGGGTCATCCCACGGTTTTTTCTTTTTGGCCCTGATCAACCGCGCAGGCACAGATGCACTATCAACTTATCACTCAGCAAGACGAACTTGAGCAGTATCTCGCTTCTCTGGCCGACGTTCCCCTGGCTATCGATACTGAATTCGTTCGCACCCGTACCTACTACCCCCAGCTTGGCCTGTTCCAGATCTATGACGGCGAGCATCTGGCGCTGCTGGATCCGCTGACCCTGGATCTCTCCGCCCTCTGGCAGCGACTGGGCAGGGAAGGGCAGATCGCCATCCTGCACGCCTCTGGCGAAGATCTGGAGCTTATCCAGCATCAGGCTGGCCACCTGCCCAACCAAATGCACGACACCCAGCTGGCTACCGCCTTTCTCGGTTACGGCGTCTCGGTCGGTTTTGGTGCGCTGGTGAATGAATTCCTCGGGGTCGAGCTGGAAAAAGATCAGGCGCGCACCGACTGGCTGGCCCGCCCGCTTACACCGCGTCAGCTCGAATACGCGGCGGCGGATGTCTTCTACCTGATGCCGCTCTACGAGAAGGTGATGGCCAAACTGCGGGAAAGCGGCAAGTTTGCCTGGTTCGAGCAGGAGTGCCACAGCCACTCCGCCCGCAAGACTCAGGGCAGCGATCCCCGTCAGGCCTATCTCGATATCGTCAACGCTTGGCAACTGGGGCGCCGCGAGCTGGCCATCCTGCGTGAACTGGCCGCCTGGCGCCAGCAGGAGGCGGTGCGCCGCGATCTGGCTCTGAACTTTGTGGTCAAAGAGCTGCACCTGTTCAAGGTAGCGGAGCGCCGTGCCGCTTCCCTGCGCGATCTCAACGAGCTCGGCCTCTCTCCCATTGAGATCAAGATCCACGGCAAGCGGATGCTCGATATCGTTACCAAGGCGCAGCAGAGCGATCCCGACAGCTGGCCCGAGCCCATTCGCCGGCTGGTGGACTATCCCCAGTACAAGGGCGAGCTCAAGCGGATCAAGGCGCTGGTGGAGGAGAAGGCCAAAGCGAGCAACATTCCGCCCGAGCTGATTGCCAGCAAGAAGATCATCCACCAGTACTTCACCTGGAGCTGGCGGATGGGAGATGTGGAGCGTGCTCGTGCCGACAAACCCATGCTGCTGCAAGGGTGGCGCCATGAGCTGGTCGGTCACCTTTTGGAACAATAAGAGTGCTTATTGTTGCACCTATGAATCAATCCTCACCCTCGGGTGGGGATTTTTTATTGGACGACATTCAGAGAGAGGCAATGATGGGGTGGCCGATCTGGCCAAGCGATCAATTTGGCATGTATCAGCGGGAATAGGGGAAGAGTGAAAAAGGCAGCGGAAACCGCTGCCTTTTTTGATCACCAGATAGGCTGGGTCAGGTAGGGGTTGCTCGCCTTCTCTCGGCCGAAGGTGGAGCTGGGGCCATGGCCCGGGATAAAGACGATCTCATCGCCAAGGGGCAGCAGGGTTTCGGTGATCGACTTAATCAGGGTCGCGTGATCGCCACGGGGGAAGTCGGTGCGGCCGATGCTGCCGGCAAAGAGCACGTCGCCCACCCAGGCGAGCTGCTCGGCTTGGGAGAGCAGCACGATATGGCCCGGGGTGTGGCCGGGGCAGAAGTAGACATCCAGCTCGCACTGGCCAAGCTGCACCTTGTCACCCTGCTCAAGCCAGCGATCCGGCGTGAACGCGGGGGTATGGGCGAAGCCGAACATCTGGCTCTGCTGGGGCAGCATGTCGAGCCAGAAGGCGTCCTCCTTATGGGGGCCGGTGATGGCAACGCCGGTTTTTTCCCGCAGCTCGGCGGCGGCACCCACATGATCCAGATGACCGTGGGTCAGCAGGATGTGGGTCAGGGTCAGGCCGCGCTTGGCGATGGCGGCCAGCAGTTTGTCCGCTTCGCCGCCCGGATCGATCAGGGCCGCCTGATGGGTCTCGTCACACCAGATGAGGGAGCAGTTCTGGGCGAACTGGGTGACCGGGATCACCTCGAATTTCAACATGGAGTTCCTCTCTTGGGATGGGTCAGCCGCGCAGTGCGCTGGCATGCTGCTCGGCGAAATAGTCGAGGCAGGCCTGCTTGTCACCGCGAAACACGATGCGCTCCTGCTTGTTGCCAAGCTGGTAGAGATACATGGGGTCGTAGTAGCGGGTCAGCAGCAAGGTGATCCAGGCCAGATGCCGCGCGGTATCGCCGCTCTTTTCCTGCTCGGTGAGGGCGGTTTGCATCAGGGCATCCAGCTCTCGGTGGGCCTGATCGCCAAGACGGCGCTTGAGGCGGGCCAGCGCATCGGTGAGGTAGGCAGCAAACAGTGGCCATCCCTCTTCTTGGCCATACATGGCTTGATAGCGCAGCCAGAGATCGTGCACGTAATCTTCACGGATCTGCTCGGCCCGATCGATTTGCGGTACATCCACCACCACCAGCGGTGCCTGACTCATGGCCTCATGGAGGGAGAGGGGCAGGCAGCAGCGGCCGATCAGGCGGCTCTCGTCCTCGACCACAAAGGCATGCTCGCCACGATGGCGGCGTTTGAGCAGCTCGATGGCGAGGTTGTTTTCAAAATTGATGTTGCTGGGCTGGCCGCCGGGCAGCTGACCGAAGGAGGAGCCCCTGTGATGGGCATGCCCCTCCAGATCCACCGCCTGGGTCACCTGATCGAGCATGTGGGTCTTGCCGGAGCCGGTCATGCCGGTCAGCACGCTCCAGTGACACTCGGCAGAGGCCTTGTCCTGGGTGTCGATCAGAAAACGGCGCAGCTCCTTGTAGCCACCGGCGACGCGGGGGCGAGTCACTCCCGCTTCAGCCAGCCACTGTTGCACGGTTTGCGAGCGCAGGCCGCCGCGAAAGCAGTAGAGCACGGCATCGGGCTGCTGGCGCAACTGCGCCAGCCAGCCTTCGAGTCGCTCGGCACGTACTGCTCCCCCCACCAGCTTGTGTCCAAGCTCAATGGCGGCGGCCTGACCCTGCTTCTTGAAGCAGGTCCCCACCTGGGCGCGCTCATCGTCTGTCATCAAGGGCAGATTGGTCGAGCAGGGGAAGGCCCCCTCCTTGAACTCGATGGGGGCGCGCACATCAATCAACGGCACATCGTCCAAAAAGAGTTGGGCGTAGTCCGTGGCCAGTGGCAATTCACTCATTGGACAATCTCGATAAAGCGGGAGCCCTCAAGGGGCTTGATCTGGCCGATGGGCGAGAGCGCAAGGCCAGCTTCGCGCGCGATGGCGAGCAGCTCGGCTTCGCTCTCTTTCCCCACTGCGACCAGCAGGCCGCCGCTGGTTTGCGGGTCGCACATGATGTTGCGGGTGCGATCGTCCATGGTATCGAGCTTGTGGCCGTAGGAGTCGTGATTGCGTAGGGTACCGCCCGGGACGCAGCCCTCGGCGAGGTAGTAATCCACCTCGTCCAGCAGCGGCAGCGCCTTGAAGTCGAGGCGGGCGCTGACATTGGATCCCTCGCACATCTCCAGCAGATGGCCCGCCAGACCAAAACCGGTGACGTCGGTCATGGCGTGGACACCCGGTAGCTCGGCAAAGCGCTGGCCAATCTTGTTGAGAGTGCACATGGCGTTGGGGGCCAGTTGCTCGTGTTCAGGCTTCAGCTTGCCCTTCTTCTGGGCGGTGGTGAGGATACCGATACCGAGGGGCTTGGTCAGATAGAGGGTGTCACCCACTTTGGCGGTGTCGTTCTGCTTGATGGCGTCAAGGGGCACGATACCGGTGACTGCGAGGCCGAAGATGGGCTCGGGGGCATCGATACTGTGACCACCGGCCAGCGAAATCCCCGCTTCGTGGCACACCTGACGGCCGCCGTCGATCACCTGCTGGGCCACTTCCGGCGCCAGGGTATTGATGGGCCAGCCGAGGATGGCGATGGCAACGATGGGCTTGCCGCCCATGGCGTAGATATCGCTGATGGCATTGGTGGCGGCGATGCGGCCAAAGGTGAAGGGGTCATCGACGATGGGCATGAAGAAGTCGGTGGTGGAGACAATGCCCTGACCGTTGCCGATATCGACCACGGCCGCGTCATCCTTGCTGCTGTTGCCAACGATCAGGGTCGGGTCGTTGAAGCCCGGGATCTGGCTCTTGAGAATGGTGTCGAGCACCTTGGGAGAGATTTTGCAGCCACAGCCAGCGCCGTGGCTGTATTGGGTCAGACGAATGGAAGACATACTTACCCCTTGTTTGTGCACCGTGTGCAGAGGCTCTGCGGGAGCCATCTTGGTCAATGCGCGGCCATCTACCGTCATGTAAAGAGCCGCAAAAATAGGTGGCCTTGGCTGCTTCTGGAAGCAGTGATGTCAGGCAGTCACGCAGGGCTGCCGGGTAGGACGGGGAAGAAGAGGCGACAGATGCGCCAACACAGCCCCGCCAAGGGCCACAGGACAGGGCATTATGCCACAAATGCCCCTTCCGGTTCGAACAGGAATTCACACAAAGCGAAGGGGATTGGCGGGTGGAGGGTTAGGGAGGAGGGCGCTGGCGTGAGCCGCTCAGTTATCGGCAGGGGTGAAGAGAACTCGTGGAGTTGCCCCGCTGAGGTCGGTTTAACCTCAGCGGGGTTATCAGTTGGCGAAAACGGGTTAGCCGGCTTGCTCCAGCACCGGCTGGCGAGCCTTGCCCCAGCGGCGCAGGCGCCGTTGCAGTGGCCGCTCCAGCAGGTTGTAGCTCAACGCCGAGAGCCCGATCAGCACCGCCAGCATCAGCAAGGTGGCCACTACCCCCAGCAGCGGGTTGGTTTGGCCATACCACCATTCGGTGATCCCCGGCGCCAGATAGTGGATGAGCTCGCAACCGGTGAGCAGCACCAGCGCATGGAGCAGGTAGATAGAGTAGGAGAGATCCCCCAGCCAGTTGGTGAAGCGGTTATCCAGGAGGCGCAGCAGCGGGCTTTGGCGATCGCCTTGGCAGGCGGCAATCCAGATCAGCAGCACGTAGGAGGCGATCAGCAGCAGTGTCAGCTGCGGCGTCATGGTGAACTGCATCAGCGCAAAGGGCAGCACAAAGGCGACCAGCAGCGGCAGATCTCGCTGCATCATGGGCAAGCCTTTTGCGGCCTTGACCCTCGGCAGCAGCCAGAGGCCGAGCACAAATTCACTCACCCCGCGCCCCACCGCCAGCGCGCCGCTGGTGACATCCAGGGTGCCGCGACTGTGCACGATAAAGGCCAGCACTGTCAGCGCCAGCAGGGGGGCGAGATGGCTCCAGCGACTGCGGGTGACCGCCAGCGGAATCAGCAGCGGGAACAGCAGGTAGCTGATCCACTCCACGCTGAGCGACCAGGCTGCGAAGTTCCAGGTCAGCCCGTGATCGGTCGCCACCTGCAGCAGCAGGAAGGCGCTCGGCAACGCCTCGGCCGGGGTGAAGGGGGAGCCGAAGGGGGGCATCCCTTCCCACTCCCACATCTTGAACAAGGGGCCGGCATAGAAGCCCACCCCGTGCTGCGCCTTGTAAAGCTCCCAGCCGACCAGCAGCAGCAGGGTCACCAGATAGAGGGGGTAGACGCGGGTCAGCCGCAGCCAGAGAAAACGGCCATAGCTCACGCTGCGGGGCGTATGGGTGAAGGCCTCGCCATAGACATGGGCCAGCACCACGCCGCTCAAAATAAAGAACAGATCGACCCAGAGGTAGCCATTCTCGATGAGTTGGGTGTGGCCTGCGATCGACTCCATCCACTGGGGAAAGAGCAGCAAGCGGGCATGGAACAGCACCACCATCAGGGCAGCGATGCCCCGCAGCGGCGTTAACAGCGGCAATGATTGATTCATAACGGGATCCCTTGTGATGTTCAGCTTGGCCTGACATCGATTTTTGTTGTTGTACCGTCCATCAATCCTGATGGGACGGTTGCCCCGGCTTGGCTGCCGCAGGCGGGATCACACTACGGAAAAGAGAGTCATACGGGTGTGACTTAAATCATAAATGTGCAGTTATTGTGCAAAAAAATTTAAACAGATAAAGACGTGGGACACAGGCAGGGAAAGAGGAGGAGAGAGAACACCCATAAAGCAGAGAGGGTGGTCAACGGGGCGAGGGGCAGGTCTGTAGGCGTAAAGCAAAACAATCAGGCCCGCAAGGGGCCTGATTGATCACAAGGGGAGGGTGGTTGCCGATCAGCGAGCGCGTACCACCAGACCCTTGAGGTAGAAGCCTTCCGGATAGGCGGTACCGATGGGATGATCAGAAGCCTGGGAGAGCAGCTCCAGGATCTGGGCATCGCGACCGGCATCGAGCGCTGCATCGGCAACGATCTTCTGGAACAGGCTCTGCTCCATCAGGCCGGAGCAGGAGTAGGTCAAGAGCACGCCACCCGGCGCCAACAGCTGGAACGCCAGCATGTTGATGTCCTTGTAGCCACGGCAGGCACCCAGCAGCTGGGCCTTGCTCTCGGCAAATTTAGGCGGATCCAGCACGATGACATCGAACTTCTCGCCTTTCTCGCGATATTCACGCAGCAGCTTGAACACGTCGTGACGGACAAACTGGGTGTTGCTGGTATCCAGCCCATTCAGCTCGGCATTCTGGCGGGCGATATCCAGCGCATTCTGGGAGAGATCGACGTTGACCACTTCCTTGGCGCCGCCCTTGAGGGCATAAACGCCAAAACCGCCGGTGTAGCAGAAGCAGTTGAGCACCCGCTTGCCTTCGGTGTACTTGGCGGCAGCCTGACGGTTATCCCGCTGATCCAGATAGAAACCGGTTTTGTGGCCGTTGCGAATATCCACCAGGATCTTGACGCCACCGTTCTCTTCGATGACTACCGGTTCGTTCGGGGTTTCGCCATAAATGACGCCAGTGCGCTCTTTCAGCCCTTCCTTCTTGCGTACCGCCACATCGGAGCGCTCATAGATGCTGCACTCTGGATAGAGGGTACGCAGTGCTTGCGTTATCAGCTCACGCTGGAATTCGGCACCGGCGGAGAGAATTTGGCACACCAGAAAATCGGCGTAGCGGTCGATGGTCAGACCCGGCAGACCATCGGATTCGGCGGCGCAGAGGCGGTAACCGGTGAGGCCCTGACGCTTGATGAGCCCGTCACGGGACTCTTGCGCATATTTGAGACGACGGATGAAGAAGTCGAGATCGACGGTCTCATCCTTGTCGAAGGTCCAGACCCGGGCACGGATTTGGGAACTGCCCGACCAGGCGCCACGAGCGAGCCATTTGCCGTCATGGGTAAGGATCTCGACGGTATCGCCGTCAATGGGGTTGCCCTGAACCCGCTCGATCCCCTTGGAGAAGATCCAGGGATGGCGACGCAGCAGGGATTTTTCGCGGCCTTTGACGAGATAGATGGAAGCGCTCATGGATGTTTGCCAGATGGTCAAAAGAAAAGGGGCCACATTCTATGTGCAATAGTGCGGCTAAGCCAGCCTTTGCTGGTATATGGCAGAGTGACGAATTGTACGTCTGGACAACGCCCGAGTGTTGCATATTCAAGATTTGCAGAATCTCAATGTTGGCGTTTCACGCTGTTTATCTTATATGTCACAGTTGGTTGTGCTTGTTTTTTGTTCAGCGCTGGTCGCTATGTGTGCACAATGTAGTCAATAAAGCGTTTTAACCTTACTTTATAGTGATTTTCGCTAAAGAGTCATTTGATGATGTCGATAGTGGGGAAGACCATTTTGAATCTTTCCTGTATCGAGCTGTCCATGTCCCTCTCCATCGCTACCAATATTTCTGCCCTCAATGCTTCTCGCCATCTTGGTCAATCATCCAACATGCTGGATTCGGTATATCGACGACTCTCATCCGGCTTGCGCATCAACAGTGCCGCTGATGATGCAGCAGGCTTGCAGATTAGTAATCGCCTCACCAGTGAAGTGAACGGGACCAACACCGCTATTCGCAACGCCAATGATGGGATCTCGGTGATCAACGTCGCCGATGGGGCGCTTGATGAGTCGGTGAACCTGATGCAGCGGATGCGCACCCTGGCACTGCAGTCGGGAAGCGGTGCCAATACGGCAGAGGATCGCGTAGCTCTGAATGCTGAGTTCAAGCAACTGCAGTTGGAGATGGACCGGATTGCCACAGGTACCCGGTTTGCCGGACAGGATCTGCTGGCGGGGAGTTACGAAGGTATCTTCTTGGTCGGTGCCTATGCAGGACAGAATACCGTCATTACCGATCTCAATGCCCAGACCAAAAATCTGGGGGAGATGGAGTGGCGAGCGCGCAGTCCGGCAGGAAGCAAGCCAGGGGCGTATGACATTGCTGATCTCAAGCTTTCATCTCAGCCTATCACCCTTAATGGCGTCACTTTTGACAAGGACTATTCAACTCTGGAAGCGTTCGTGGCAGATATTAATGGCACCACCTTTCCCAATAATCAGGGGCCGGTACAAGCGCAACAACTGCCATTTTCAGTCGCCTCCGCGGTCGATTTATCCGCATTACCCTCCTATATCGATGTGGCGGGTCACTCTGTGGATTTGACCACAGGCATTGATATGACCGGATGGGATCCGGTCAATCCGACAGCAAAAAATAGTGCCATCATGGCAACCGTGGTTCAACGCATCAACAGTACTGCGCAATCGGCAGGTCTGGGTTTTTATGTGAGTGCCTCCAACAACAGTAATCCCGCCAGCAATTCATTGACCATGCATAGCGCTCAGGGGAACAGCCTTGCGCTGGCGAATGGCACAACCCCCCCTCCGCAGCCAGCACCACCGGCGCCTCCGGTGATCAGTAGTTCCTCTCTGAGCTCTCTGTTACCCGATGTTACATCGACGACGTATATCGGTCAGATGGAGCTGCGCTCATCAGGCGACAAGTATTCCAATATTGATATGCAGGGATCCAGCATGCATGCGCTTGGCTTTTATCAAGAGGACAAGAAGAAATATACCGTTGATAATATGGATGTTCTTAGTGAAGACAACGCCAGCAGGGCCATCAAAACCCTGGATGTGGGTATGAAACAGCTGGGTGTTCAGCGCGCTCGGCTCGGTGCCCAAGCCAACGCGCTGGATTCACGGGTACGCAATCTGGCCAATGCCAATGAGAACCTCAGCGCTGCCCGCTCAAGGATCCGGGATGCCGACATGGCTGTGGAATCGGCTCGCTTGGTCAGCACCCAAATCTTGCAGCAGGCGAGTGCTTCGATTTTGAGTCAGGCAAACAGTCGCCCCAATGCGGCCCTGAGTTTGCTGCAATCCTGAGCGGGACTGCCAGCTGGCATAGCAATTGGTCGCTATCATTCATGGTCACTATCCATAAAGACAAAGAGGCCACCCAATGGGTGGCCTCTTTTCTTATTGCTTCTTGTTGCCGGATGCTATTCGGCAGCGTCAGAGAGTGATCCCCTTGAGTGCCTGGGCCAGTTCGCTGGCGGTGGCTTTAAGCCCCTGCGTACCGGCTACCGAGGCGCTGGCAGACTCTTCCACCTGGGCCGCTTCATGGCGTACCTGATCCAGATTGTGGGTGATCTCGGCGGCGACCGAGCTTTGCTCTTCGCTGGAGGTGGCTATCTGGGTACTCATCTCTAGCACCGCATCGCTGTGGTTGCTCAGCTTCTCGATATCGAGCCCCACCTCGCTGATGAGCTGCTGGCTGCTGGCGGCACGCCCCACGGTTTTCTCCATGATCTCGTTCAGCGCGCCGGTACCGGTCTGCAGCTCTTCGATCATCTGCTGGATCTCCACCGTCGCCTGCTGGGTACGGCTGGCGAGGGTACGCACCTCATCCGCTACCACCGCAAAGCCGCGACCCTGCTCACCGGCACGGGCCGCCTCGATGGCGGCGTTGAGGGCAAGCAAGTTGGTCTGCTGGGAGATGGCGTTGATGACGTTGACCACCTCGTTGATCCGGTTGGCGTTGTGGGTCAGGCGCTCGACCGCGCCGGAGGCGTTGCCAATCTCGTCGGCCAGGGTGCGGATCGCCTCGATGGTGCGGGCTACCCGGTTGGCGCCATTGGCTGCCTCTTCGCTCGACTGGCGGGTCTGCTGCAGGGTGTCGTTGGCATTGCGCGCCACTTCGCGGATCGCTGCCGACATCTGTTCCATGGCGGTGGCCAGTGAATCCATGTGCTGGCGCTGGGACCGCGCCATGCTTTCGCCTTCGCGGGCATGGTCACGAAACTCATCGGCTGCCATGGTCAACGCTTCTGCAGACTCCTCCACCAGTTTGACGATCTGGTGCTGGCGGTCGGTAAAGCGGTCGATGCTGCCCGCCAGGGTGGAGAACTCGTCCCGCACTGGAAAGAAGTTGAGACGGAAGGTGAGATCCCCATCCGCCACGGTTTGCAGCGCCTTGTTGGTGGAGTACAGGGCGCCGGAGACAAAGGTCATCATGTAGTGGATCACCAGCGCCATCAGGGCGGCCAGCGCGCCGATGAGGAGCAGGGTCGAGCCCTGACCCTCCCACATGGAGAGGTTGCCGGTATCGAGATCACCGGTGACGTAGCCTGCCTGACCCGCTGGCGCTGTAAAGAGGTAGTGATCTCCTTGCTGCTGCAACCCGCTGCTGCCTTGCCGGGTCAGACGCAGATTAGCAGGCAACACCAAAGTGGGCTGCTGGCTGACCAGTTGCGCCGTGGTCTCGACCCGTTGCTGCAACTGCGCTACCCGCAGGGAGATCTCCTGCTGATGGCTGGCCGCCAGCATATACCAGCTGAGAAAGGCGATGATGAAGAGAGGTAACCAGAACGCGATATGGAATTTTTCACTGATGGTGAGGTGAATGAGATAGCGGTCAACCCACCGGAATTTAACTTCTTTCATAATGGAGCTGCATCCTGCAGAGATAGAGTGTCGGGCACATTATCGTCTCGGGAAATTTTTTCTTAAGCGGAAGGTGTGAGAAATGGGAGAGCAATCGTTTGTCATTCGGGTGTGGGGGCAGGTGCAGGGGGTGGGATTTCGCTATTTCACCCGTGAGCGGGCGCTGCAACTGGGTTTGCGGGGCCATGCCTACAACCTAGAGGATGGCTCGGTGGAGATCCTGATCAGCGGCCCCGCACAGGGGGTGCAGATGATGCTGGGGTGGCTGGAGCATGGCCCGCGCACCGCTAGGGTGACCCGGATGGAGTATGAAGAGGCGCTGCCGCCCACCGGTCAGGGCTTTCACACCAACTGAAGGGGCGGAGACGAGATGGACGCTGACAAGGAAGGTCTGTTGCTGACTCAGGCAACAAGCTGGGTCGCCCGTTATCAGGAGGCGGCGCGAGCGGTGCGCGAAGAGGCCAGCGAACCGGCCGTGCATGGCTACCGTATCGCGGCGCGCCGCTTGCTGGCACTGCTCGCCCTGTGGCGACCACTCACCTATCATCCCGAGCTGGAGCGGCGTCTGCTGCGCTCGGTCGGGCGGCTCTCTGCACTACGGGATGCTCAGGTCTACGCCGAGCGTTTTGGCAAGCTGCCTGCCAGCACTGGCAATACCCACAAATCGGCCTGTCGCGTGCCCCTGTTGTCGCGGCGATTGGCCCGCTGGCTTGCGGTGGTGGCGCAGGTGCAGGATGCGCGGGCATTGGCGTTCCTCTATCTGCAGCATCTGGCCCTGCGCCTTGATGAGGCGCAGAGCGCTCTCGATGAACCTATTCCCTGCGTTGGGAAATCTGTCAGCTCCCGTCAGCAACAGTTGCGCCGCTGGCATCGGCTGCGCCTCGAGATCAAGCAGGCCCGTTATGGCGTGGAACTGTTGCTGGATCTGGGGAGTGGAGATCCCGGCTGGTTGAGTACCCTGACTCACTGGCAGGAACGACTCGGCCAGTTGCAGGATTGGCGTCAATGGCGGCGGAGGTTGCGAGCAGAGCAGGGGGGCACCCACAAGCAGACGAAACTGCGGCAGCAGTTGAAGCAAAAGATCACTGTCCGTTTGCGTCAACTGGACTGCCAGCAGGCGGAGCTGGTAGCGCTCAAACTGGCGATGCAGGCAGGTCACAACATGGAAGACATGGCAAGTCGGCTGGTCAGGTATTCAGAACAAAATGTATCGTCCACCAAGTCAAGCGGTAGATAGCCTCGAGGCCGCAATCTACGAAAGTAATCCGCGACCAGCATCTACAAAAACTAACCAAGCCAAACAGGTGAGACAAAAAAAGAGAGACCGTTTGGCCTCTCTTCTCTATCTGGCTGTGATCACAGTCAGCGATGTGCTTACTTGACGCGCATCCCTGGCTGGGCGCCTTCCTGCGGCTCCAGGATCCAGAGATCCTTGCCGCCCGGGCCTGCGGCCAGCACCATCCCTTCGGACATGCCGAAACGCATCTTGCGCGGAGCCAGGTTGGCCACCATCACGGTCAGCTTGCCTTCCAGATCTTCCGGGTTGTAGGCGGACTTGATACCGGCAAACACCTGACGGGTTTCACCGCCGATATCCAGTTGCAGCTTGAGCAGCTTCTCGGCTTCCGGTACCGCTTCGGCCTTCTTGATCAGCGCGACGCGCAGGTCAATCTTGACAAAATCGTCATAGGTGATGGTTTCGCTGATGGGGTCATCAGCCAGCGGACCGCTCACTTTCGGCGCCTGCTCCTTGGCCAGGTCTTCCTTGGAGGCCTCGATCATGGCTTCAATCTTCGCCGGCTCGATGCGGGAGAAGAGGGCCTTGAACGGTGCAACGGTATGATCGACCAGCGGCATTTCGATGCCATCCCAGCTGAGGGTTTCGGCCAGGAAGGCTTCGGCACGCTCGGCCAGCAGCGGCATGACGGGCTTGAGGTAGGCCATCAGCACGCGGAACAGGTTGATGCCAACAGAGCAAACCGCCTGCAGCTCGGCGTCAGCCCCTTCCTGCTTGGCGATAACCCAAGGAGCCTTGTCGTCCACATAGCGGTTGGCCTTGTCGGCCAGCGCCATGATTTCGCGGATGGCGCGGCTGAACTCGCGGCTCTCATACGCTTCAGCAATGGCGGTGCGGGCGTTGGCGAATTCGGCGTAGAGCTCGGGTTCGGCGCAGGTTGCCGCCAGCTTGCCGCCAAAGCGCTTGGCAATAAAGCCGGCGTTGCGGGAGGCGAGGTTGACCAGCTTGTTGACCACGTCAGCGTTGACGCGCTGCACGAAATCTTCGAGGTTCAGGTCCAGATCGTCGATGCGGCTGTTGAGCTTGGCGGCGTAGTAGTAACGCAGGCACTCCGGATCCAGGTGGTTCAGGTAGGTGGATGCCTTGATGAAGGTGCCCTTGGACTTGGACATCTTGGCGCCGTTGACGGTCACGTAACCGTGCACGTTGACCTTGGTCGGCTTGCGGAAGTTGGCACCTTCCAGCATGGACGGCCAGAACAGGCAGTGGAAGTAGGCGATGTCCTTGCCGATGAAGTGGTAGAGCTCGGCGTCGGAGTCCGCTTTCCAGTAGCTGTCAAAGTCGATGTCACCGCGCTTGTTGCACAGGTTCTTGAAGGAAGCCATGTAACCGATGGGCGCATCCAGCCAGACGTAGAAGTACTTGCCCGGGGCACCGGGAATTTCGAAACCGAAGTAGGGGGCGTCACGGGTGATGTCCCACTGCTGCAGGCCGCTCTCGAACCACTCCTGCATCTTGTTGGCCATCTCTTCCTGAATGGCGCCGGAGCCGCGTACCCACTCAGAGAGCCATTTTTCAAACTGCGGCAGGTCGAAGAAGAAGTGTTCGGAGTCCTTCATTACCGGAGTGGCGCCGGAGACGGCGGATTTCGGATCGATCAGCTCGGTCGGGCTGTAGGTGGCGCCGCAGCTGTCACAGTTGTCGCCATACTGCTCCGGAGACTTGCACTTGGGGCAGGTGCCCTTGACGAAACGATCCGGCAGGAACATGGATTTTTCCGGATCGAACAGCTGGGAGATGGTGCGGCTCTTGATAAAGCCACCATTTTTCAGGCGGCCATAGATCAGCTCCGCCAGCTCGCGGTTCTCGTCGCTGTGGGTGGAGTGATAGTTGTCAAAGCTGATGTTGAACCCGGCGAAATCGGCCTGGTGCTCCTTGGAGACCGCAGCAATCATCTCTTCCGGGGTGATCCCCATCTGCTGTGCCTTGAGCATGATCGGGGTGCCGTGGGCATCATCGGCACAGATGAAGTGCACCTGATGACCGCGCATTCGCTGATAACGAACCCAGATATCGGCCTGGATATGTTCCAGCATGTGGCCAAGGTGAATGGAGCCATTGGCATAGGGGAGGGCGCAGGTTACCAGCATTTTACGAGGATCAGTTGCCATATTACGTTCTTGATGTGCTTGTTGGGATGATAGAGTGCCGTGCATGTTACCCGAATTGGGGGTAGCCTGCCTAGGGTTGTGGCTATGCCAACCTTGGCAGCACCTGCTGTTACGATGGCAGGCAAGCCACTGATTTGTGTGCGGTAACCGTTCACCTCAAGATAATGACAAGATAATGAGGAGTTAATGGTGATTGATTCAGTAAAACAGATCCTCGCCGAATTTAAGCCAGCAGGCTGGCACAAGGATCTGGTGGATGCCGGATTCGTTCGCGAGATCATCAATCAGAGTCAGGGGCTTACTATCCGGCTGGTATTGCCGTTTGCCGGTCTCTCGCTGCTCGATCAGCTTAAAGAGAACTACGATGCCAGACTGCGCAGCGCCACCGGCGCCTCCCGCATCGACTGGGCACTGGAGATTGACGTCGCCAGCATGCCGCGGGCGCAGGGCCTCAATGCCGTGCAGGGCATTCGCAACATCATCGTGGTCGCTTCCGGCAAGGGCGGGGTAGGCAAGTCTACCACCGCGGTCAATCTGGCGCTGGCCCTGCAAAAAGAGGGTGTGCGGGTCGCTATTCTCGATGCCGATATCTATGGCCCTTCCATTCCTACCATGATGGGCACCCTCACAGAGCGCCCGGTCAGCCATGACGGCAAGCTGATGGAGCCGGTGATGGCCTGCGGCCTCAAGAGCAACAGCATCGGCTATCTGGTCTCCGAGCAGGATGCCACCATCTGGCGTGGCCCGATGGCGAGCAAGGCGCTGGCGCAGATCCTCCATGAGACCCGCTGGGGCGAGGTGGATTATCTGGTGGTAGACATGCCGCCGGGCACTGGCGACATCCAGCTCACCATGGCCCAGCAGGTGCCGACGTCGGCGGCAGTGATCGTCACCACCCCGCAAGATGTGGCGCTGGCCGATGCCCGCAAGGGGATCGCTATGTTCAACAAGGTCAATGTGCCGGTGCTCGGTATTATCGAGAACATGAGCTACCACGTCTGCAGCGCCTGCGGTCATCATGAGCCGCTGTTCGGTACCGGTGGCGGCCAGAAGATGGCTGAGCAGTATCAAGTGGCGCTGCTTGGCCAGTTGCCGCTGCACATCGACATCCGCCAACACATGGATGATGGCTGCCCGACGGTGTTCGGCGCACCGGAAGGGAGCCTGGCTCAGGCCTATTTGAAGCTGGCGCGCAGGGTAGGGGCTGAACTCTTTTTCAGCGCAAAACCGATTGCGACCCCCCTCTATGCCATGGCGCTGGATGAATAATCGGCGGTCGGTCACTTGAAAGGGAATTGAGGGTGGGCATGACCCACCCTTTTTTATATAATGGATCGGTTTAAACCATCCCCACTGCTCTTCTCTTTTAGGTATTTGTCATGTCTGATACTCAACATTCGTGTGTGATCATCGGTATTGCGGGCGCATCTGCGTCTGGCAAAAGTCTTATAGCCCAGACCATTTATGAAGAGCTGGTGGCCGAACTGGGCGCAGGTCAGATTGGTGTGATCACCGAAGATTGCTACTACCGTGATCAGACCCACCTGACCATGGAAGAGCGGGTCAAGACCAACTATGACCACCCCAACGCGCTGGATCACGACCTGCTGGTACAGCACCTTAGCCAGCTGGTCAAAGGTGACGCGGTTGCCATTCCCCAGTACTCCTACACCGAACACACCCGGATGAGCGAAGTGACCCCGTTTGCGCCGCGCCGAGTGATCATTCTGGAAGGGATTCTGCTGCTGACCGACAGCCGTCTGCGGGATCTGATGGATGCCTCCATCTTTATGGATACCCCGCTCGATATCTGCCTGCTGCGCCGTCTGGTGCGTGATGTGCAGGAGCGGGGCCGTACCATGGACTCCGTGCTCAAGCAGTACCAGAAGACGGTGCGTCCGATGTTCCTGCAGTTTATCGAGCCGTCCAAACAGTATGCCGATGTGATCGTGCCCCGTGGTGGCAAGAACCGCATCGCCATCGACATGCTCAAAGCGCGTATCCGCCACATGTTGATTGGTTAAGATGAAACAAGCCGGGTGATGCCCGGCTTTTTTAAAAGCACAATTTGTCAGGAGAGTTGCCCAATGCGTCTGTGTGATACCGATATTGAACGCCATCTGGATGAAGGCAAGATCGTCATTGAGCCACGGCCCGGGGTAGAGCGGATCAGTGGTGTCAGTGTCGATGTGCTGCTGGGTAACGAGTTTCGGGTGTTTCGCGATCATACCGCGCCCTATATCGACCTGAGCGGCCCGAGCAGCGAGATGGCCGATGCCATCGATCGGGTGATGAGTGACGAGATCCACATCCCCGATGGCGAAGCCTTCTACCTTCACCCGGGTCAGCTGGCGCTGGCAGTGACCTATGAATCCGTCACCCTGCCTGCCGATATCGTCGGCTGGCTGGATGGCCGCTCTTCATTGGCGCGCCTGGGTTTGATGGTGCACGTGACGGCGCACCGGATCGATCCGGGTTGGTCCGGTCGCATCGTGCTGGAGTTCTACAACGGCGGTAAACTGCCGCTGGCACTGCGCCCGAAGATGAAAATTGGCGCCTTGAACTTCGAGATGCTCTCCGGCGTCGCGGCCCGTCCCTACAACAAGCGGGAAAATGCCAAGTACAAGAGCCAGCAGGGCGCCGTTGCCAGCCGTATCAATCAGGACTGATAACTGGCAACACGGCAACGATTCAAGGGAGCACAAGGTGCTCCCTTTTTGCATCTGGAATCAAACGGATATGGGGCTGATGGTGCTGGTCGGATGAGATTGGCGGGGCAGGGACGTTTTATCACCACTTTCGCCCGTTTTTCTGTCATAAAAACGTCATAAAAATGAAATTATTGGCTTAATTGTCAGCTATTTTTGCCCTTTCCCGCAATCATTGGCGGCTTTAATTAATCGATGGCAAGCCGCATGATGACTGGCTCTAGGATATTTTTTTCCAAAAAGCTCTTTTTTTTTATGGCTGAAATATTTCAATGGTGGCTATGGTGTTGGCCGCCATCTGGCATAATCCGCCGCAACTCATAAACAGGCTTTTTTTTATGTTTGAAATGTTTAGTGGTTTGGGTTTGTGGTGGTCAATCGGTTTGGTATTGGCCGTTTTTTTTGTGCTTGCCTATGAATTTATCAACGGCTTTCACGATACCGCCAACGCGGTAGCAACGGTTATCTATACCAAGGCGATGCCAGCTCACCTAGCGGTCGTTGCATCGGGGATCTTCAACTTTTTCGGCGTCATGTTTGGTGGACTGGGTGTGGCCTATGCCATTGTCCATCTGCTGCCTATCGACCTGCTGCTTGGGATGGACTCCACCCAAGGGTTGATCATGGTCTTCTCCTTGCTGTTTTCCGCCATCGTGTGGAACCTGGGCACCTGGTTCTTCGGGATCCCGGCCTCCAGTTCACATACCTTGATCGGTTCCATTCTGGGGGTAGGCGGCGCCTATGCCTGGATCACCCATAAACCGGTGACAGAAGGGATCAACGTGGGCAAAGCGATCGACATCATGCTTTCCCTCATCATCTCTCCCACCATAGGTTTCATCATCGCGGCGCTGCTGCTGCTGGCAATGAAACGCATCTGGACCAGCAACAAGATCCACAAAACACCGGAAGAGCGTCAGCTGGTGGATGGCAAGAAGCACCCGCCGTTTTGGGCGCGTCTGACCCTGGTGGCATCGGCCATGGGCGTCAGCTTCGTGCACGGCTCCAACGATGGCCAGAAGGGTATCGGTCTGGTGATGCTGGTGCTGATCTGCATGGCACCCGCCTATTTCGCGCTGGACATGAACAGCCGCTCTTATGACCTGGATCGGACCCAGGATGCCAACCAGCGCATCATGGAGATCTACCAGCGCAACCAGTCCGCCCTCTCTGGTGTTATCAACTTCTCTGCACCGGCAACGGCTCAGGAAGAGCTGATGACTCACTGCTCCGCCGATGGCGTGCTGCAGGCGATGGCCACCCTGGATGCCCGTCTGGGGGCTGTGCGTACTTATGATCAGATGAGCCTGACCGACCGTCGCGAAGTGCGTCGTCTGCTGCTCTGTATCGATGACACTGCCCGCAAGGTTGCCAAGCTGCCGCTGCCCGCCAAGGAGCTGACCGACCTGGCCAAATGGCGCAAGGATCTGACCGCCACCGCTGAATACGCACCGACCTGGGTGATCGTCTCCATCGCACTGGCGCTTGGTTGCGGTACCATGGTGGGCTGGCGTCGTATCGTTCATACCGTGGGCGAGAAGATCGGCACCACCGGCATGACCTACAGCCAGGGCATTGCGGCCCAGATCACGGCTGCAACCTCCATCGGGGTCGCCAGTCTGACCGGTATGCCGGTGTCCACCACCCACATCCTCTCTTCTGCGGTGGCGGGTACCATGATTGCCAACAAATCCGGCCTGCAGAGCCAGACCATCAAGACCATCCTGATGGCCTGGGTATTGACTCTGCCGCTGACCATGTTGCTCTCCGGCGGCCTGTTCATCGTCAGCCACCATCTGTTTGGTTGATCTGCCGCGCTCATAACGCGCATCAGAATAACAATGCCGCCCGGTCGAAAGATCGGGCGGCATTTTTTATATGCTGGATAGGTCGTATCTCGTGAGCGCAGGAATATGGCTTGCAGGGATGTTAGGAGCGGGTCAGAAATCCCAGCCAGATTGCGGTATTGGTTCGGATTGATCGCCTTTGCGAGCCTTGCGCCGCGCAGCCTCGACCCGGCGTTTGCGATCCCGGCACAGGCGCATCACCTCTTGTTGCTGGGCAGGGGTCATGGTGAGCCAGTTGAAACGCTCTTCGCGATTGCGCAGGCACCCCTTGCAGTAGCCTTTGTTGTTCACTTCGCAGACCCCGATGCAGGGGCTCTGCAGCGGGAATATTTCGAGCTGTTCCATTTATCACCTCGCACATCCTGTCACCTTGTTATAACCCAGCGGATCCCCTTTGGAGAAATCCTGCTTCAAGTGATTGATGTCGTTTGCTTTCCCCCTGCAAATTTGGCATCTTCCCCGCCGAGCATGGCTCTTGGCGTTATATGAGGACATATGAACAAACACGCGTACTGGCTGACCGCCGCAGTGCTGGGACTAGCCGGTTGTGCGGGCAACTCTGACAAAGCAGAAATGCCCAAAAAGCAGACCGACAACAGATGCTTTCTTAACTGCGAGGTGCCGGAAAATCTGGGCAAGCAGTATCTGGACGGGACCCTGCCAGAGGATCTGGTGAGGGTGGAGCGGGTCAATAGCCGTGCGCGTGCCGACTACAGCAAATTTGGCCCGCAAAGCAGACTGGTATTGGAGCGCTCCGGCAAGATGACCCGCCGTTATGGCGAGCTCTATCATCAGCTCTCCCGCTGGGTGGCGGGCGGTGGCAATCCTGCCGATATTACCCGTTACGGTATCAGCCTGGCTCAGCTGGGCGGTGCCGATCGCATGGGCAACGTGCTCTTTACCGGTTACTACTCGCCGGTGCTGGAAGTGCGCCACCGCCCGGATGCCAAGTACAAATATCCCATCTATGCCATGCCCAAATGTGGTGGCCGTTGTCCTACCCGGGCCGAGATCCATCAGGGAGCGCTGGCCAACCGAGGGCTGGAGCTGGGTTACAGCAAATCCCTTATCGACAACTTCCTGATGGATGTGCAGGGCTCGGGCTTTGTCCATTACGGGGATGACGATCGGCTGCAATATCTGGGCTACAGCGGCAAGAACGGTCACGGTTACGTGAGTATCGGCCGAGTGTTAATCGATCGCGGTGAAGTGCCCAAAGAGCAGATGTCGATGAAGGCCATCAAGGAGTGGGCCAACCGTCAACCGGAGGAGAGCGTCAAGGAGCTGGTGGAGCAGAACCCCTCCTATGTCTTCTTCGAGCGTCGACCCACCAATGATGTGATCGGCGCCGCCGGTATCCCGCTGCTGCCGTTGGCGGCCGTCGCTGCCGACAAGACCCTGCTGCCGATGGGGACCCCGATCCTCGCTGAAGTCCCCTTGCTCGACACAGAGGGCAACTGGACCGGCAAGCACCAGCTGCGGCTGTTGATTGCGCTGGATGTGGGAGGGGCGGTGAAGAAGGGCCACCTCGATCTCTACCACGGCATGGGCGAGAAGGCTGGCGTCGCAGCCGGTCACTACAAGCACTTTGGCCGGGTCTGGAAGCTGGGTTTGCACCACGGGCCGACTGCCGCCCCCTGGTTGTAATCCTCTGATGGGTTGGGCGTCTGTCATCGGGCGCCCGAGCAATGTGAAGAGACAAAAAAAGCCGCCGGATTGCTCCGGCGGCTTTCTATTTTGTGCGAGTTGCCAGTCTGTGGCTGCGTCAGCTCTTCTGGATATCCAGCCGGATAGCGCCGACCGGTTTGCAGCAGCAGGGGAGGCACTCCCCCTGGGCGACGAATGCCAGCGGCACATTGGGGTAGTGCACCTTGCCAGCCATCAGCGGAGTGCGGCAGGCGCCGCAATAGCCGCTGCGACACTGGAATTCCACATGATGACCGTGGCGCTCCAGGGTCTCCAACACGCTTTCGCCGGGATGGGCGTGCAGCACGGCACCATCCCGGGTATGCACCCGTGGTGCCACGTCCGCATGCTGTTCGGCAGGCGCGTGCGGGGCAGGGGTCAGCGTGTTGGTGGCGTCACTCACAGCTCGAAATCACCCAGGTCGTCGGCATTGACCTCGCTGTCGATCTGACCGACCAGATAGGAGCTGACCTCTACCTCTTGCGGGGCGACCTGCACGTTGTCGGATGACAGCCAGGTGTTGATCCAGGGGATCGGGTTTTGCTTGGTGCCGGCAAAGGCTGGCTGCAGGCCGACTGCGCTCATGCGCAGGTTGGTGATGTACTCCACATACTGGCAGAGGATGTCCTTGTTCAAGCCGATCATGGAGCCGTCCTGGAACAGGTACTCGGCCCACTCTTTCTCCTGAATGGCCGCTTCTTTGAAGATCTCGAAGCAGGCCTGTTCGCACTCGGCGGCGATCTCGGCCATCTCCGGGTCATCCTGGCCGGTGCGCATCAGGTTCAGCATGTGCTGGGTGCCGGTGAGGTGCAGCGCTTCGTCGCGGGCGATCATCTTGATGATCTTGGCGTTGCCTTCCATCAGTTCACGCTCGGCGAAGGCAAAGGAGCAGGCGAAGCTGACGTAGAAACGGATTGCCTCCAGCGCGTTGACGCTCATCAGGCACAGATAGAGCTTCTTCTTGAGCTCGCGCAATGTGATGGTCACTTCGCGGCCCGCGACGGTGTGGGTCCCTTCACCATGCAGGTTGTAGAGGGCGGTCGCTTCGATCAGGTCGTCGTAGAAGTGGCTGATGGAGCCGGCGCGCTTCAAGATCTGCTCATTGGTCACGATGTCGTCGAACACCTGGGCGGGGGTGTTGACGATATTGCGGATGATGTGGGTGTAGGAGCGAGAGTGGATGGTCTCGGAGAAGGCCCAAGTCTCAATCCAGGTTTCCAGCTCCGGAATGGAGACCAGCGGCAGCAGGGCCACGTTGGGGCTGCGGCCCTGAATGGAGTCCAGCAGGGTCTGGTACTTCAGGTTGGAGATGAAAATGTGCTGCTCGTGGGGCGGCAGGGCCTGATAGTCGATGCGATCACGGGAGACATCCACCTCTTCCGGGCGCCAGAAGAAGGAGAGCTGCTTCTCGATCAGCCGCTCGAACACTTCGTGCTTTTGTTGATCATAACGGGCTACGTTGACCGATTGGCCAAAAAACATCGGCTCTTTGAGCTGGTCGTTTTGGGTTTGGCAGAAAGTTGAATAGGCCATGGTTACCAGAATATGTGAATAGAGAAAACAGGAGAGCGGGAGCTTCATGCTCCCGCCCGGTTATCAGTTCTTGCCGTGACTTAGATTTTGCAAGCCCCGCCAGCGCAACCGTCATCTTGCAGATCGGTCTGGGCATCGTCTGCACCATCACGGGTGTTGTGATAGTACAGGGTCTTGAGGCCGTATTTGTAGGCGGTCAGCAAGTCCTTGAGCAGCTGTTTCATCGGCACCTTGTTGCCTTCGAAACGGGCAGGGTCGTAGTTGGTGTTGGCGGAGATCGCCTGATCCACAAACTTCTGCATGATACCGACCAGCTGCAGGTAGCCGTCAACGCTCGGTTGCTTCCAGAGCAATTCGTATTGATCTTTCAGGCGATCATACTCGGGCACCACCTGTTTGAGAATGCCGTCTTTGGAGGCCTTGACCGAGACCAGGCCGCGTGGCGGCTCGATGCCGTTGGTGGCGTTGGAGATCTGGCTGGAGGTCTCGCTCGGCATCAGGGCTGTCAGGGTGGAGTTGCGCAAGCCCACTGACTTGATCTCTTCACGCAGACTTTCCCAATCCAGATGCAGCGGCTCGTTGCACAGCGCATCCAGATCCTTCTTGTAGGTGTCGATGGGCAGGATGCCCTGGGCATAGGTGGTCTCGCCAAACAGCGGGCAGGGGCCGAACTCGCGGGCCAGCTGCACGGAGGCTTTCAGCAGATAGTACTGAATGGCCTCAAAGGTACGGTGAGTCAGGGCCAGACCGGAGCCGTCGGAGTAACGGGCACCGTTTTTGGCCAGGTAGTAGGCGTAGTTGATGACGCCGATCCCCAAGGTACGACGACCCATGCTGCCCTTCTTGGCGGCGGCAATCGGGTAGTCCTGATAGTCGAGCAGGGCATCGAGGGCCCGCACGGCCAGATCGGCCATCTCTTCCAGATCTTCCAGCTTCTCGATGGCTCCGAGGTTGAAGGCGGAGAGGGTGCACAGGGCGATTTCGCCACTCTCGTCGTCGATGTTGTTGAGCGGCTTGGTCGGCAGCGCAATCTCGAGGCAGAGGTTGGACTGGCGTACCGGCGCCACGCTCGGGTCGAACGGGCTGTGGGTGTTGCAGTGATCCACGTTCTGGATGTAGATGCGACCGGTACCGGCACGCTCCTGCATCATCAGGGAGAAGAGGTCTACCGCTTTCAGGGTCTTCTTGCGAATGGCCGGATCCTGCTCGTACTTGACGTAGAGCTCTTCGAACTTGTCCTGATCGGCAAAGAAGGCGTCGTACAGACCCGGCGCATCGGACGGGGAGAACAGGGTGATGTCACCGCCCTTGATCAGGCGCTGGTACATCAGCTTGTTGATCTGCACGCCGTAGTCCATGTGACGAACACGGTTCTCTTCCACGCCGCGGTTGTTCTTCAGCACCAGCAGGCTTTCCACTTCGGTGTGCCACAGCGGGTAGAACAGGGTGGCCGCACCGCCGCGCACGCCGCCCTGGGAGCAGCACTTCACGGCAGTCTGGAAGTATTTGTAGAAGGGGATGCAACCAGTGTGGAACGCTTCGCCGCCACGGATGGGGCTGCCCAGACCGCGGATGCGACCAGCGTTGATGCCGATACCGGCGCGCTGGGAAACATAACGCACGATGGAGCTGGCGGTGGCGTTGATGGAGTCCAGGCTGTCGTCGCACTCGATCAGTACGCAGGAGCTGAACTGACGGGTCGGGGTGCGCACGCCGCTCATGATCGGGGTCGGCAGGGAGATCTTGAAGGTCGAGACCGCATCATAGAAGCGCTTGATGTAGTCCAGACGGGTATCTTTCGGGTACTTGGAGAAGAGGCATGCCGCAACCAGGATGTAGAGGAACTGCGGGCTTTCGTAGATCTCGCCGGTGACGCGGTTTTGTACCAGATACTTGCCTTCCAGCTGTTTGACTGCCGCGTAGGAGAAATCCATGTCGCGCCAGTGATCCATGTGCGCGTTCAGCTCTTCGAATTCAGCCTGGGTGTAGTCTTCCAGCAGGTGTTTGTCGTACTTGCCCATGTCGACCAGACGAGCCACGTGCTGGTAGAGGTGGGGCGGTTCGAACTGGCCGTAGGCCTTCTTGCGCAGGTGGAAGATGGCCAGACGGGCTGCCATGTACTGGTAGTCCGGGGTCTGCTCGGAGATGAGGTCAGCCGTCGCCTTGATGATGGTTTCGTGAATGTCGGCGGTACGGATACCGTCATAGAACTGGATGTGGGATTTGAGCTCTACCTGGGAAACCGACACGTTGTCGAGACCCTCGGCGGCCCAGTCCAGCACGCGGTGAATTTTATCCAGATCGATGGGTTCTTTGTGTCCGTTACGCTTCGTCACAAACAAGTTCATTGGCTGATGACCTTCAGTTGATTCCCGAAAAACCATCGCACAATGGCGCACCCAGGCTCCGGCGGTATGCGGGAGTTGGGTAGAGATTGTGCGATGAATCACAAGATGTAGTGTTATTTTAAGTTCGAGCTACAAGATAGTGAGGTCGGCCCGCCATTGCAATGTGTGGATAAGTGACGAGCTGTGGATAAATTGTGAGTCTTGCCCCATCAGTTAGTGACCGCTCACAGTGAGCGGGTTTTCATTCGTCCGCTCCGCTAAAAGCAAGTCTCCCGATCGAAGATGGAAAATTTAAATAACTTTTTTTGCTTGCGAAACGGGGGGCTTTTTACTAGCAAACGGCGGCTGATTATCCCTTATGCAACAAGGGTCAAAAGCTGTCCAGTTGTCGCAGCCGCGGGCTCAGCGTGGCAAGGGCTTTGCATCAGATGACGGTGGTTTGTGGCCGCTTTGTGACGGCTGCGAGCTTGTCAAATGGGTATCCAACAGGCAGAAAGATGCCTTTATTATCCATGAATAGACGAGTGATGGTGGCGCAGGACGCAGGAGCGCAAAGGAAGAGATGCAAGGGGCGAAGAGTCTCTTCGCCCCGTTATCGCATGTCAAGCCGGTAAGGCTGTGCGTTACACCTTGGCCGTCAACTCGTAGCGCAGCCAGTGGTGCAGGGCCTGCACGGTATCAAACTGCAGATCGGCGCCCCACTGGGCGGGATCTTCCTCATTATTGAGATAGCCCCAGCCTGCGACGGCGGTGCGCATGCCAGCATTGCGGCCCGCTTCGATATCCCGCACATGATCCCCCACATAGAGGCAGTGAGCCGCCTCGACCCCCAGCTTCTCGCATGCAAAGAACATGGGGGCGGGGTCGGGCTTGCGTACTGGCAGGGTATCGGCACTGACGGTGACGCCGCAGCTGGCGAGCTGTGGCAGGGCCGCCAGCAGCGGCTCGGTGAGAAAGCCCGGCTTGTTGGTGACGATGCCCCAAGGGAGCTGTTTCTCGTCGAGCCACTCGATAAGATCCACCATTCCTTCATAGGGGCGGGTACCGACGCAGAGATTGGCCGCGTAGTAGTCGAGCAGGGCATTGCGCAGGCGCGTGGCCCCCAGCTCTTCAAGCAGTTCATCGCCGAGGCCCGCTTTCAGCAGCCCGAGCGCTCCGTGGGAGGTGGTCTGACGAATGATGTCGTCAGAGAGCGGCGCAAAGCCTTCGCTGATCAGCACGTGGTTGACGGCGGCACCCAGATCCGGGGCTGTGTCGAGCAGGGTGCCATCCAGATCGAACAGCACACCGCGCAGGGGAAGAGGGTGAGAGGCACTCATCAACCGTGCTCCGGGCGGACAAACTCCACCATATAGTTGACGTCGACATTTTTGCCGAGCTTGAACTGGTTGGTGAGGGGGGCGTAGTGGACGCCGCTCATGTCCCGTACCAGCAGGCCAGCTGCTTCCCCCATGCGACACAGTTCGGCCGGGGTGATGAATTTTTTGTGATCGTGGGTACCCTTGGGCACCATCTTCATCAGGTATTCGGCCCCGATGATCATCATCAGATAGGATTTGGGGTTGCGGTTGATGGTGGAGACAAACACCCGGCCGCCCGGGCGCACCAGGGTAGCGATGGCGCGCAGCACGGAGGCGGGGTCCGGCACATGCTCCAGCATCTCCATGCAGGTGACCACGTCATACTGGCCCGGCACTTCGGCGGCATGGGCTTCGGCGGTGATCTGGCGGTACTCGAGCTCGACACCCTGTTCCAGGGCGTGCAAGCGGGCGACGCCGAGGGGCTCCTTGCCCATGTCGATGCCGGTGACCTTGGCGCCACGGCGGGCCATGCTCTCGGAGAGAATACCGCCACCACATCCGATATCGAGCATGCGCTTGCCAAACAGACCGCCACTTTTGTCGGTGATCCAGTCAAGGCGTACCGGATTGATTTGATGCAGGGGTTTGAATTCACCTTCCATGTCCCACCAGCGGGAGGCGATGGCTTCAAACTTGGCGATTTCTGTCAGATCGACATTGGCATCACTGTTCATTTTTCGAAGATCCTGTGGCAGGGCGCCCGCTTCTGAGTCATGGGCGCAATCTATTGTCCTGGCGGGCATTATAACGGACGGACTTTGTCACACCAGCCCGATCTGATACCCGATTTGTGGCTTAAGGTATTTGGCTCAGTGTGTTACCATGTCGCGCTGTTTAAGCCAAAGAACAACTAATTAGGGATAAGGCTTTCTATGAGCGATCTGGCCAGAGAGATCACGCCGGTCAACATCGAAGAAGAGCTCAAGAGTTCCTATCTTGATTACGCCATGAGCGTGATCGTAGGACGAGCTCTGCCGGATGTGCGTGATGGCTTGAAACCGGTTCACCGCCGCGTTCTGTTTGCAATGAACGAGTTGGGGAACGACTGGAACAAGCCCTATAAAAAATCGGCCCGTGTGGTCGGTGACGTAATCGGTAAATATCACCCGCACGGCGATAGCGCTGTGTATGACACCATTGTCCGGATGGCGCAGGATTTCTCCATGCGTTACATGCTGGTCGATGGTCAGGGCAACTTCGGTTCAGTCGACGGCGACAGCGCCGCGGCGATGCGTTATACCGAAGTGCGGATGGCCCGCATCTCCCACGAGCTGCTGGCTGATCTGGACAAAGAGACCGTGGACTGGGTGCCGAACTATGACGGCACCGAGATGATCCCGGCTGTCATGCCTACCAAGGTTCCCAACCTGCTGGTCAACGGCTCCTCCGGTATCGCGGTGGGCATGGCGACCAACATTCCGCCTCACAACCTCACCGAGATTGTCAATGGCTGTCTGGCGCTGATCGAAAATGGCGACCTCACCATTGACGAGCTGATGACCTACATCACCGGCCCGGATTTCCCCACCGGCGGCATTATCAACGGTCGTTCCGGCATCGTGCAGGCGTACCGTACCGGTCGTGGCTCCATCTATGTGCGGGCCAAAGCTGAAGTGGAAGTGGACGAGAAGACCAGTCGCGAGACCATCATCGTTCACGAGATCCCCTATCAGGTGAACAAGGCTCGACTGATCGAGAAGATCGCCGAGCTGGTCAAAGAGAAGAAGATCGAGGGCATCAGTGCCCTGCGCGATGAGTCTGACAAAGACGGCATGCGCATCGTTATCGAGATCAAGCGCGGCGAGTCCGGCGAGATTGTGCTGAACAATCTCTACAAGCACACCCAGATGCAGACCACGTTCGGCATCAACATGGTGGCGCTCGATAACAACCAGCCCAAGGTGATGAACCTTAAAGAGATCCTGGATGCGTTCCTGCTGCACCGCCGTGAAGTGGTGACTCGCCGGACCGTGTTCGAACTGCGCAAAGCGCGGGATCGGGCACACATTTTGGAAGGTCTGGCGGTTGCGCTGGCCAACATCGATCCCATCATCGAGCTGATCCGCCACAGCGCGACCCCGGCCGACGCGAAAGCGGGCCTGGTTGCCAAGGGCTGGGAACTCGGCAACGTGGCCGCCATGCTGGAAAAAGCGGGCGACGACGCGGCACGGCCAGAGTGGCTGGAGCCCGAGTTCGGTATCCGTGAAGGTCAATACTTCCTGACCGAACAGCAAGCCCAGGCCATCCTTGACCTGCGCCTGCACAAGCTGACCGGCCTCGAGCACGAGAAGATCCTGGAAGAGTACCAATCTCTGCTGGATCTGATCGCCGAGCTGCTGCACATCCTGGCGAGCCCGGCTCGTCTGATGGAAGTGATCCGCGATGAACTGCTGGCCGTGCGTGAGCAGTATGGCGACGAGCGTCGCACCGAGATCAGCATGTCCAGTGCCGAGATCAACATCGAAGATCTGATCACCCCGGAAGACGTGGTGGTTACCCTGTCTCACCAGGGCTATGTGAAGTATCAGCCGCTCTCCGACTACGAGGCCCAGCGCCGCGGTGGTCGTGGCAAGTCGGCCACCCGGATCAAGGAAGAGGACTTTGTGGAGCGTCTGCTGGTGGCCAACACCCACGACACCATTCTGTGCTTCTCCACCCGTGGCAAGGTCTACTGGCTCAAGGTTTACCAGCTGCCGGAAGCCTCCCGTGGCGCCCGTGGTCGTCCGATCATCAACCTGCTGCCGCTGGAAGAGGGTGAGCGTATCACCGCTATCCTGCCGGTGAAGGAATATGACGCCGAGAAGTATGTGTTCTTCGCCACCGCCAACGGTACCGTGAAGAAGACCAGCCTCTCTGACTTCAGCCGTCCGCTCTCCTCCGGTATCCGCGCCATCAATCTCAAAGAGGGCGATGAGCTGATCGGGGTGGATATCACCGACGGCAGCAACGAGATCATGCTCTTCTCCGACGCGGGCAAAGTCGTTCGCTTCGCCGAAGGCAGCGGTCGCGCCGATGCGGATGTCAGCGATGACGTTGAAACCGACGACGATGCCGGCAATGACGATGATGGCAGCGACAACGGCGAAGGCACCGAAAGCAAGGGTACCTTCAAGGGCGTTCGTCCCATGGGTCGTACCGCAGCCGGTGTGCGCGGCATCAAGCTGGGCGCCGGTGACAAGGTGGTTTCCCTCATCGTTCCGCGCGGCGAAGGTGCCATCCTCACCGCCACCGAGAACGGTTACGGCAAGCGGACTGCGTTGGCCGAATACCCGACCAAGAGCCGTGGTACCCAGGGCGTTATCTCCATCAAGGTGGATGAGCGCAACGGCAAGGTGATCGATGCGATCCAGGTCGAAGATACCGACCAGATCATGCTGATCACCAACGGCGGTACCCTGGTGCGTACCCGTGTTGCCGAGGTGAGCGTCATTGGCCGTAACACCGGCGGTGTCCGTCTGATCCGTACCGGTGAAGACGAGACCGTGGTTGGCCTGCAGCGTATCGCCGAGAGCGACGAAGACGAGAACGACGCTTTGGCCGTTGACGGTGAGGTATCTGAAGGTACCGATACCACGACCGGCACTGATGCGGTCGATGCTGGGGAAGCGGGCGACGAGTAATCGTCACCAGTTACCCGAGCAACGTCTCTGAGCAAAAAGAGCGACCCTGGTGGTCGCTCTTTTTATTTGTCTGCTTTTTATGACAGGTAGCTGAAAGTCGGGCCGGGTGCTGGCCTGATCACTCCTGCAGCCACATTCTGGCGCTGCGGGCGGGAATGGCGACCCGTACCCACTGGCTCTGCACGTTGACCACGGCGCCTTGGTCGAGCACGTCACGATAGTTGCGATACCAGTTCATCTCGAATTTGGCGGTATCGAGCCAATACTCCTGCTCATAGTCGCACTTGTTGATGCCGACCAGCCCCTGTTTGCCCCGTTTGAATAGCACGAAGCAGTCATCGCTGCCGATCAACTGCATGGGTTGACCCTGCACCGCATTGTGGAAGCGGATCATCCCCTTGAGATCGGCGCGCTGGTAGTAATCCTGCCAGCGCAGTCCATCCTTGGCCTGGGTCTCGCCGTGATCCGAATAGACCAGTGGCGAGCCACCATCGCGCCCAAGCAGATAGGCATAGGCCAGCTTCTCGTCAGTCTGGCTTAAGATCTGATAGCGGAAGCCGTCGTTGGTGGGGATGTCGTGGGTGACCGCGAAGGTGACGGCGCGACTGCCCGGTAGTGCCTGACCGTAGGCGCCCGGATCCGCCAGCAGGTTCATGCTGCCACCGTAACTGAAGGCACCGCGCAGGGAGGCAAACAGCGGAAAGTCATAGGCTCCCTGGCCGCTGCTATCGAGGTAGGGTTTGAGGAAGCGCTCGTAATCGGTACTGCCAGCACCCCCTGTGGTGATCACCTCGCCAAACACGTGCATCCCCTGTTTGATTTCGGGGGTGAACACGGCATTGATCTGGTAATCGCTCATGTGCTTGACCGCATCGACCCGAAAACCCTTGATCCCCATCCCCTTGAGCGCCTTGAGGTAGGCCTGTTGCTGGCTCACCACCCAGTTGTTGGGATCCAAGTCCGGCAGCCCCTTGTCACCGGCACCGCCACAGAGACGCCAATACTGGACATGACCCGGGTCGCTCCAGTCGCTGATGCACCCTTCCGGATGAAAATCCTGACCGGAGAGGAAGTTTTGCCCCAGATCGCCAAACAGTTTCTGGCGCTCGAAATAGGCCGGGTTGCTGGCGTAGCTTTGCAGCAGCTCGTTGCCGGGATAGTTGAGGTCCTGGCGTTTCCAGCTTTCGTTGGCCATGTGGTTGAGCACCACATCGGCATAGACGGCGATGCCTCGCGCTTTCATGGCAGCGATCAGCTGCTCGAGATCCTGCTTGTTGCCAAGAGGGGAGTCGACAAGACGCAGATCCTGCGGCTGGTAACGAGCCCACCACTCGTTGCCTGATGACTTGAGAGGCGGCGAGATGAGTACCTGTTTGTAACCGGCCGACTTGATAAGGTCGGCTTTGGCGGTCACTTCACTGTACTTCCAGTTGAAGGCGTGCAGTATGACGTCGGCGTGCGCCAAGGGGGCGATCAGCATGCCTGCGATCGCCCATATTCCCGCTGTGTGTTTCATTATTGTGTCCCTGTTTTTATAGATGCCTGAATGGGCAACCCAGCTTTGGCGGGAACAGAGTGAGCTGCAATCCACAACCTGCAGATTTGTGACCGCTTTCAGAGTGATTTCGCCGAATATGTGAACTGTTTCGGCTTTTCCTCCCTACCGCCAGTTGCCTTTTTACAAGTGATTTTTTTGTCATTTCCCTGTCATTCCCAGTCGCTATCCTGCCGGGCGAGTGGTGCGTTGTTGCCATCATCTTCACCGTCAGGAGTTGCGTATGACCAGTTGGATCACATGGGAAATTTGGTGGAGCCGAGTATGGGGCGAGTCAGAGGTGCTGCTGTATGAAGAGGATGAGCACGAAGTGGCTCATGAACCCTCGCGACTACCGGTTGAAATGGTGCAACAGGGTCGGGATCAGCGCGCAGGCTAAGGCGTTAGCCCTCTCTCTAGCGGGTAGCGCTTTCTTGTCGCGACATGGCTACTTCGTTGGAAAATTCTGAAAAGCGGGTTTTCCACAGGATGTGTTGCGGCAGGCCTTCCTCTCAACCTCTTGGCACGCCTGATGTGTGAAGGGCGTGAGCAGGGGGATTAGAAGAGCGACAGCTGCTCCCCGGGGCGGATAAACCCATCCAGCCTGAGCTGAATATGGCGTTTGCCCAGATCAAGTCGTTTGCTGATAAGGCGAAAGCGCTGGGCCAGCAGATCGGCAAAGTGCCCCTCACCGCGCATGCGGGTACCGAAGGCGGTACTGTTGAGCCCGCCACCGCGGCTGGCTCGCAACTGATTTAAAATAGCCTCCTTCTGGCCCGGATAGTGGGTATCGAGCCAGTCCCCAAATAGCGGCGCCAACTCGTGGGGCAGCCGCAGCAGGATGTAATCGGCGCAACTGGCGCCTGCCTCGGCCGCCGATTTGATGATCTGCTCCAGCTCCGGCTCATTGAGCCGCGGGATCATGGGGGCGGCCAGTACCCCCACCTGCACGCCAGCGTTGGCCAGCTTCTCGATCACTTTCAAGCGGCCTGCGCCCGTACTGGCGCGGGGCTCCAGCTGTCGGCGCAGGGTTTCGTTCAAGGTCGTCACCGACACCATCACCTGACAGAGTCCCTCCCTGGCCAGCTCGGTCAACAGATCGAGGTCGCGCAAGATCATGGCGCTCTTGGTAATGAGGCCGACCGGGTGGCGGTGGGCCAACATCACCTCCAGCAACTGCCGGGTGAGGCGATAGCGCTGCTCGATGGGTTGATAGGGGTCGGTGTTGGCGCCAATGACGATGGTCTGTGGCTGATAGGCCGGTTTGGCAAACTCCCGGCGCAGCAGATCGGCCCCATTGCGTTTGGCAAACAGTTTGCTCTCGAAATCGAGGCCGGGGGAGAGCTCCAGATAGGCGTGGCTGGGCCTGGCATAGCAGTAAATGCAACCATGCTCGCACCCCTGATAGGGGTTGATGGAGCGACCAAAGGGGACATCCGGCGAGCTGTTGTAGCTGATGATGCTGCGTGCATCGATCTCCCGCACCTCGGTGCCAGGCACAGAGGGGGTGAAGGCGGCATCCCACTCGGACGATTGCCAGCCATCATCGACCGCTTCGACAAGGGGGCCGCTAAAACGGTGATCGATATTGTTGGGGCTGCCTCGTCCTGCCATGGTGTGCACCGACACTGTTTATACATACAGTTATTTTGCAGGTACCCCGGATAAATGACAACAACTGCTGATCGACCGGGTGCAAAAAGGGTTGTCGTAGGGATCTCTTGCTTGATCGCAACGCTACATTTCGTTTACATAGACGAAATGAGAACTGGATCACGGAAATCATCATGAGCCCCACCACTTCCCGTTGGCTGTTTATCGGTCTGTTTGCGCTGGTTATCTGGCGTCTGCTTCCGCTCTCCACCGAGCAGGAGATGGTTGCTGCCAACCGTGCCTGGCGTACCGGTCACTTCGATGAGGCGACCCGGATCTGGTCGCCACTGGCGGCGCAAGGGCAACCTAGGGCGCAAGCCTTGATGGGCTGGAGCCATGAAGTGGGGCAGGGGAGCGAGCAGGATATCCATCAGGCCATCAGCCTCTATCGCCAGTCGGCGCAGGCAGGGGATCCCTTCGGCCAATATCGGCTGGCAGAGCTCTATCTGCGCGGTGTCGGGGTCAAGCGAGATCTGCGCCAAGCCTTTCACTGGATGGATCAGGCAGCCCGTAATGGTGACGTCCCGGCCATGCTGAAAGTCGGTGTTCTTCATCTGATGGGGGTCAGCGGCAGGGTCGATCTGCCTCAGGCAAAACAGTGGCTCTATCAGGCGGCACAAAAGGGCAACAAGCTGGCGCTTCAGGTGCTGAAAGAGCTGGCGTTGGCAGAGGAGGGGAGCAGTGACTTTGACTTCAACTGGCAATCCCTGCTTGGCGAATAGTCGGCAGGCGACTCATTTGACTGTAGAAAATATCTGCAAATCCGATACAGCACGCCCGACTTCTGGTAGCATGGGGCCGTTTTGGCTTGGTTTGTCACGTTAGACATGTGGTTTACGTGTCAGGCCGTCTTCGCAAAGTGCTGTGGAGAACCAGAACATCACCTTTTTGAATCTCTTTTCCATCCCGCATGTGACCTTTGGTAGGGGTCACCACTGTATAAGGAAACACATAATGCCAATCATTACTCTGCCTGACGGCAGCCAACGTCAATTTGCCCACTCTGTTTCCGTCATGGATGTGGCTGCGGACATCGGTCCCGGTCTCGCCAAGGCGTGCATTGCCGGTCGGGTAAACGGTGAACTGGTGGATGCGTGCGAGCTGATCGAAGCCGATGCAGCGCTGGCCATCATCACCGCTAAAGACGAAGAAGGTCTGGACATCCTGCGCCACTCCTGCGCCCACTTGCTGGGTCATGCTATCAAGCAACTCTGGCCCCAGACCAAGATGGCCATCGGTCCTGTCATCGACAACGGCTTCTACTATGACGTTGATCTTGACCGTACCCTGACCGATGAAGATCTGGCTGCCCTGGAAGAGCGCATGCTGGCGCTGGTAGCCAAGGATTACGACGTCATCAAGAAGAAAGTCTCCTGGCAAGAAGCGCGCGATGTATTCGAGGCGCGCGGCGAGTCTTACAAAGTCGAAATCCTGGATCAGAACATTGCCCGTGATGACCAGCCAGGTCTCTATCATCACGAAGAGTACATCGACATGTGTCGCGGCCCGCACGTGCCCAACATGCGCCACTGCCACCACTTCAAGTTGCTGAAGATGTCCGGCGCCTACTGGCGTGGCGACTCCAACAACAAGATGCTGCAGCGTATCTACGGTACCGCCTGGGCTGACAAGAAGCAGCTAAAGGCCTATCTGCAGCGCCTGGAAGAGGCCGCCAAGCGTGACCACCGCAAGATCGGCAAGCAGCTCGACCTGTATCACATGCAGGAAGAAGCACCCGGTATGGTGTTCTGGCACAACGATGGCTGGACCATCTTCCGTGAGCTGGAAACCTTTATCCGCGGCAAGCTCAAAGAGTACGACTATCAGGAAGTGAAAGGTCCGTTCATGATGGACCGCGTCCTGTGGGAGCGTTCAGGTCACTGGGAGAAGTATGCCCAGGCCATGTTCACCACCCAGTCCGAAAATCGCGAGTACGCCATCAAGCCGATGAACTGCCCGGGTCACGTCCAGATCTTCAACCAGGGTCTGAAGTCCTACCGTGATTTGCCGCTGCGTATGGCCGAGTTTGGTTCCTGTCACCGCAACGAGCCGTCTGGTTCCCTGCACGGTCTGATGCGGGTGCGCGGTTTCACTCAGGATGACGCTCACATCTTCTGTACCGAAGAGCAGATCATGGAAGAGGTCTCCGGCTGTATTCGTATGGTCTATGACGTCTACGGTACCTTTGGCTTCGAGAACATCGTGGTCAAGCTCTCCACTCGTCCCGAGCAGCGTATCGGCTCCGACGAGATGTGGGATCGCGCCGAGAAAGCCCTAGCCGAAGCGCTGGAGCTCAACGGTCTGAAGTACGATCTGCAGCCGGGTGAAGGGGCGTTCTACGGTCCCAAAATTGAATTTACCCTGCACGATTGCCTTGATCGTGCGTGGCAATGTGGTACCGTGCAGCTCGACTTTGCCCTGCCTGGTCGTCTGGGTGCCACTTATGTGGGCGAAAACAACGATCGCCACGTACCTGTGATGATCCACCGGGCCATCCTGGGTTCTATCGAGCGCTTCATCGGTATTCTGACTGAAGAGTACGCCGGTCTGTTCCCGACCTGGTTGGCACCGACTCAGGCTGTGGTCATGAATATCACGGACAATCAGGCCGATTATGCGGTGAAAGTAGCCAAAGCATTGAATGATGCGGGCCTTCGCGCAAAAGCGGACTTGAGAAATGAGAAGATTGGCTTTAAAATCCGCGAGCATACTTTGAAGCGAGTACCTTTCATGCTGGTCTGCGGCGATAAAGAAGTTGAAGCCGGTAAGATTGCAGTACGGACTCGTAAAGGGGCTGACCTGGGCACTTATCCTGTTGAAGAGTTCATCGCTCTGTTGACCCAGGAAGTTCAGACCCGCGGACAAAAGAAAGTGGAGGAATAAGCTATAAAAGGCGGAAAAAAACTGGGCAAGCAACCGCAAGCCCGCGCTCACCGGATCAATGAAGAGATCCGTCTGAAAGAAGTTCGTCTGACTGGTCTGGATGGTGAAGCCATTGGCATCACATCCATTCAGGATGCTCTGAACTTGGCCGCAGAGGCCGGAGTTGATCTGGTAGAGATCAGTCCAAATGCTGAGCCGCCCGTTTGCCGGATCATGGATTACGGCAAATTCCTCTACGAAAAGAGCAAAACAACCAAAGAACAGAAGAAAAAGCAGAAAGTCGTCCAGGTCAAGGAAATCAAATTCCGTCCTGGCACTGACGAAGGCGACTATCAGGTAAAACTACGCAACCTGGTTCGCTTTCTGGAAGACGGGGACAAGGCTAAGGTCACCCTGCGCTTCCGTGGTCGTGAAATGGCCCACCAGGATCTTGGTATCAAGGTTCTGGAGCGCGTCAAGAACGATCTGGAAGAGTTGGCCGTAGTCGAGTCGTTCCCGAAAGTCGAAGGCCGTCAAGCTGTGATGGTCCTCGCACCTAAGAAGAAATCTTAAGGCCCACAAGAAATTGACTCATGGGGCTCGCCCCATGAGTTGGTTCGCCTTGCGATTTTGTTGTCACTCACAATGCGGAGTATGAAATGCCGAAGATGAAAACCAACCGGGGTGCTGCAAAGCGCTTCAAAAAGACTGGCTCGGGTCGCTTCAAGTGCAAGCACAACCACCTGCGTCACATCCTGACCAAGAAGAGCAGCAAGCGTAAGCGTCAGCTGGGGCCGAAATTCATGGTTTCTGCTGCCGACCACAAACGTGTTGTCGCTTGTCTGCCGTACGCATAAGGGGGGATGTGAAAAATGCCAAGAGTTAAACGTGGTGTGACTGCTCGAGCTCGTCACAAGAAAGTAATGAAAGCCGCCAAAGGTTACTACGGCGCCCGTTCCCGTGTTTACCGCGTAGCGGTACAAGCGGTAACCAAAGCTGGTCAGTATGCCTACCGTGACCGTCGCCAGAAAAAGCGTCAGTTCCGTCAGCTGTGGATTGCGCGTATCAACGCTGCAGCCCGTCAGAACGGTCTGTCCTACAGCCGCCTGATCAACGGTCTGAAGAAGGCTTCTATCGAGATCGATCGCAAGATCCTGTCCGATATCGCCGTTCACGACAAAATGGCTTTCACCGCCCTGGTTGAAAAAGCTAAAGCAGCTCTGGTTTAATCCAGTTCTGTTATAAACGCTAAAAGGAGGCTCAGGCCTCCTTTTTTGTATCTATAACTCTCTGTTTTACATTACTTTTTCCTTTCTCCCGCCCATATTCTGTCCACTGTTTTACACGAGCTGCATATTTCTCCACACAAGGTGATATGTGCGAGATGACCTGTTCTACAAATAGCTTATATGCCAACAAACTAGATGTTTGTTCCATTATTTCAGGAGTTACGGTGAACCGATAAGACTCGCTTGATATAACAAAATGATTTGTAGGGAGAAAAGCCCACCTTAACTATGGTCAGCGAAGGGGCTTTTTTTGTATTATTCCCCTCTTGACCTTATTTAGCCTAAAGGCTCCTGTACCGGGAGTGGTGACGAGGAAGACATGCAACAGCTTGAAGAAGTAGTCGGCCAAGCCAGAGCCGAAATTGAGGGCGTGAGCGATATCGCTACCCTCGACGAAATCCGGGTCAAATATCTGGGTAAAAAGGGCTTTTTTACCGAGCAGATGAAGGGCCTGGGTGCCTTGTCTGCCGAAGAGCGTCCCGCCGCGGGCGCCGTGATCAACCAGGCCAAACAGCAGGTTCAGGATGCGCTGAACGAGCGTCGTGAAGCGCTCGAAGTCGCCGTGCTGAACCAGAAGCTGGCTGCCGAGACCATCGATGTCAGCCTGCCGGGCCGCCGCATCGAGAATGGCGGTCTGCATCCGGTAACCCGCACCATAGAGCGCATCGAGCGCCTGTTTGGCGAGATGGGCTTCAAGGTTGCCCGTGGTCCCGAGATTGAAGATGGCTTTCACAACTTCGATGCGCTGAATATTCCGGCTCATCACCCGGCGCGTACCGATCACGATACCTTCTACTTCAATCCTGATCTGATGCTGCGTACCCACACCTCCGGTGTGCAGATCCGCACCATGGAGCATCAGCAGCCGCCGATCCGCATCATTGCACCGGGCCGCGTCTATCGTAACGACTACGACATGACCCACACCCCGATGTTCCATCAGGTTGAAGGCCTGCTGGTTGACGAGCATGCCAGCTTTACCGAGCTGAAGGGCATTCTGCACGACTTCCTGCGCAACTACTTCGAGGAAGACCTGACCATTCGCTTCCGTCCTTCCTATTTCCCGTTTACCGAGCCGAGCGCTGAAGTGGACGTGATGGGCAAGAACGGCAAGTGGCTGGAAGTGCTGGGCTGCGGCATGGTGCACCCGAACGTACTGCGTTCGGTCGGCATCGATCCGGAAAAATACTCGGGCTTTGCCTTCGGCATGGGCGTTGAGCGCCTGACCATGCTGCGTTACGGGGTCAACGACCTGCGTGCCTTCTTCGAAAACGACCTGCGCTTCCTCAAGCAGTTCAAGTAAGGGCGAGAGAACATGAAATTCAGTAAATCCTGGGTGATGGAGTGGGTCCGCACCGAGTTGAGTGACAACGCGTTGGCCGAGCAGATCACCATGGCCGGTCTGGAAGTGGACGCCGTGGAAGCGGTGGCTGGCCAGTTCAACAATGTGGTCGTGGGTGAAGTGGTCGAGTGCGCCCAACATCCTGACGCCGACAAGCTGCGGGTGACCAAGGTCAACGTGGGTGAAGCCGAGCTGCTGGACATCGTCTGCGGCGCGCCAAACTGCCGTCAGGGCCTGAAAGTGTGTGTGGCCAAAGTAGGGGCGACCCTGCCGGGTGATTTCACCATCAAGAAAGCCAAGCTGCGTGGCCAGCCGTCCCATGGCATGCTCTGCTCTTTCAGTGAGCTGGGTATCGACGTTGAAGCCGACGGCATCATCGAGCTGCCGGCCGATGCCCCCATCGGTACCGATATTCGTGACTACCTCAATCTGAACGACGTCTCCATCGACGTAGATCTGACTCCGAACCGTGCCGATTGCCTCGGTATCGCCGGTCTGGCCCGTGAAATTGGCGTGCTCAACAGCGTGGACGTGGTCGAGCCGACCTGGACACCAGCCGTTGCCACCATTGATGCAACTTTTCCGATCCGGGTTGAAGCAACCGCCGATTGCCCCCGTTATCTGGGGCGCGTCATCAAGGGGCTGAACCTGCAGGCCCAGAGCCCGCTCTGGATGCAAGAGAAGCTGCGCCGTGGCGGCATTCGCTCCATCGACGCCATCGTCGATATCACCAACTACCTGCTGCTGGAATTCGGTCAGCCGATGCACGCCTTCGATCTGGCTACCCTGGAAGGGGAACTGGTGGTACGTCGCGCCCACGCTGACGAGCCGATGACGCTGCTCGACGGCAACGAAGTGAAGCTCAAAGAGACCACCTTGGTGATTGCCGATGCCAAAGGTCCTGCCTGTATGGCCGGGATCTTCGGCGGCAACCGCACCGGTGTATCCGAGACCACTACCGACATCCTGCTGGAGTGTGCCTTCTTCGCGCCGCTCTCCATCACCGGCCGTGCCCGTGCCTACGGTCTGCACACCGACTCTTCCCATCGCTTCGAGCGGGGGGTGGATCCGGAGCTGCAAGCCAAGGTGATGGACAGAGCCACCCGTCTGCTGCTGGATATCTGCGGCGGCGAAGCGGGTCCGGTCATCGAGGTCAAATCCGATGCCCATCTGCCGAAAGCGGCACCCATCAAGCTGCGTCGCAGCAAGCTCGACAAGGTGATCGGTATCAGCGTGGCGGATGCTCAGGTGGTCGAGATCCTGACTCGCCTTGGCATGCAGGTTACTGTGGATGCTGACGGTTGGACTGCGCTGGCACCCTCCTGGCGTTTCGATATCGCCATCGAGGAAGACCTCATTGAGGAAGTGGCTCGCATCTACGGCTACAACAACATCCCGAACCTGAAACCGGCCGCCTCTCTGGCGATGGTTGAGCAGGCAGAAGGGCAGGTGACCTTGAAGCGCGTACGCGACCTGCTGGTTGACCGCGGTTTCCAGGAAGCGATCACCTACAGCTTCGTCGATCCCAAGACCCAGCAAACCCTGTTCCCGCAGAGCGATGCAATCGTACTGCCGAACCCGATCTCGGTCGAGATGTCCGCCATGCGCGTCTCTCTGTTCCCGGGTCTGGTGCAGGCCGTTGTTTACAATCAGAACCGTCAGCAGCCGCGTGTGCGTCTGTTTGAGCAGGGTCTGCGTTTCATCAAGGATGAAAGCGCCGAGAATGGCATCCGTCAGGAGCCGATGCTGGCCGGTATCATCACTGGCAACCAGAGCGACGAGCACTGGGACATCAAAACCCGCGCAGCCGACTTCTTTGATTTGAAAGGGGATCTGGAAGCGGTGCTGGACTTGACCGCCGAAGGGGCCACCTTTACCTTCGAGCGCACCGAGCACAGCGCCCTGCACCCGGGCCAGAGCGCAGCCATTCTGCGTAATGGCGAGATCATCGGCCACATCGGCGTGATCCACCCGAGCCTCGAGAAGAAGCTGGGCCTCAAGAGCCGCGCGGTGATGTTTGAGCTGGAGCTGGACAAGCTGACCCCGGCCAAGGTGCCTGTGGCTGCCGAAGTTTCCAAGTTCCCGGCGAACCGTCGCGACATCGCCGTCGTGGTCGATCGTCAGGTTCTGGCAGGTGATGTGCTTGCGGTAATTAAAAAAGTTGGCGGAAATCAGGTAGTTGGAATAAACTTGTTTGACGTATACCAGGGTGCTGGTATGGCAGAGGACAAGAAGAGCCTGGCCATTAGTCTTGTATTGCAAGACACCCAGCGCACCCTGGAGGAGAAAGAGATTGCCGAGACCGTAGACAATGTCGTGCGGGCCCTTGGTGAAGAGTTGAATGCATCCTTGAGGGATTGATCTATGGCGCTTACCAAAGCCGACATTGCAGAGCACCTGTTCACCCAGCTCGGGATGAGCAAGCGTGAAGCCAAAGATATGGTGGAAGCCTTCTTTGAGGAAATCCGACAGGCGCTTGAGCGTGGTGAACAAGTCAAGATTTCAGGCTTCGGTAACTTTGACCTTCGTGAGAAGAATCAGCGTCCCGGACGCAACCCCAAGACGGGCGAGGATATTCCTATCAGCGCCCGCCGCGTGGTGACCTTCCGGCCTGGCCAGAAGCTCAAGGCCAGGGTAGAAAATGTTGAACCCAACGAGTGATAAAAAGCCAGGCAGATGCCTGGCTTTTGTTTTCAGATGACCAAATTCCCCGTTTTTCTTCTGGGTGCCGTGCTGGCACTGCCATTGCACGCCAAGTCTTTGCAGACCACAGTGCTGCCGTTGGCGCCGGCGACCCAAGCTTATATAAATTCACTGAGTCAGCTTTCGCTCTGCTATCCTGCGACGCTTCCTCCACCATACCTGATGGCCGAGGGGGGACTGCTCAAGGATCGCCTCGCCCGGTTGCAGGAGCTGTTCCCGATTCCGCTGGAACTCAAAGAGCTGCCCGATTGGCAGACATTGCGCAACGGGCTCGCAGAGGGGGAATGCGACATCATTCCCTATGTCGGAACCCGCAAGAAGGCCGTGGAGGGCATGCGGTTAAGTCGTCCGATGATGGAGACAGATGCCGCCATCCTCTACAAGGGTGAAAATCTCAAACAGGCCCGCTTTCTGGTCTACTCGGTGGCAGACTCTGCCCGCCTGCTGCACGAGCTCTATCCTCAGGCACGCATTATTTCCCTAAAAAGCGGAGAGAAGGTCTACGATGCGCTGCAGAGTGGCAAGGGTGATGCCTATCTGGGGGACTATCTGCAACTGCGCTATCTGATGCGCGAGTTTCCTGCCGATGGTTTGCGCCTGCGCCGCCTGTTTGGTGAGGATCGGATCATCAGCTATCGCCTGATGATGCGTGATCAGCCCGAGTTGGCCAATCTGGTGGACACCCTGATCCGTCATATGCCCGCCGGTACTATCTATACCGATCTGGCCCGTTATCTCGATCAGGGGTCGCTCTACGTCAACCAGCCCCACTTCAGCGATACCGAACAGGCCTGGTTATCCGGCCGCGGGCACACCATTCGCCTGGTGGTCAATCCCGAGTTGATGCCCTATAGCGGTGTCAATGATCTGGGAGAGGCGAAGGGATGGAGCGCGGATGTGTTGCGCTGGGTCACCCAGGAGACCGGCCTGAAATACAAGCTGGTGCCTGCCGCCAGCAAGGCGGAGGCCGTAGAAAAGCTGCGCCGTGGTGAGGCGGATATGATGGCCGGCTTGCCGGAATCCCCGGCATTGACGGATCAGTTCATTTTCAGTCGGACGATCTCCACCAACCGGTTTGCCTTGATCAGCAAGCGCAAGCTGGCTGCCGATCGCATCACCCAACTCAAGCGGCAGCGTATTCTGGTGCCGGAGTCCCTCTACGATCCCTCCTTGCTCGCCCTGCTCGGTGATCAGGAGTGGGTTCGCACCGACGGCCTCGAGCAGGGGCTTGCCGCGATCAAACAGGGCAAAGCTGACGCTATGCTGAGCGAGCTATATCAGCTGCAATATCCCCAGCGTACCAACTTGCTGGAAGGGCTCGATATCGAGGAGCTGGAAGATCGCTTCAGTCTTGGCTTTGCCATCAACAAGAGTCAGACCGAACTGGCCGGGGTGATGGATCGCAACCTGATGGCGCTGACCAGCACCCAGATCGACGAACTTAACCAGCGCTGGCGCCGCTTGCTCGTCGTGCAGCAGCCCGGCGTGAGCTACGCCGCCTGGTTTGGCTCCATTGCCATGGCACTGCTGATCAGCGGCATTGTCATCGGCGGGATCTGGCGCTCTCGCCAGCAACTGGCACGGGAAGTCGCCCAGCGTCACGCCGCCGAGAAGGCGCTGGCCATCGAGAGCGAGCTGCGGGAAACCATGTTTCAGGCGTTGCCGGTGCCCGTCTATCTGCGCAATAGCCAGGGCAAGGTGATCAAATCCAATAAACAGGGGCGACGTCTGGCACTGCGCTATTCGCAGCAGTTGATGCTGCCGCCGGTACAGCCGCAAAAGAGCGAAGGGGAGCTGGTGCTGGGGGATCAGGTCTTCGCCTATGCCCAGCATCCGCTGCGGCTGGACAAGCAGGCACCTGCCACCGATCTTATCGCCCTGTCGGATATCAGTGTGCTGCGTGAGCAGGCCCGTTTTCTGCGTCAGGCAGAGCGCCGCCTGCGCGCCCTGACCAATACCGTGCCCGGCGTGGTGCTGCAGTTTATGTTCGAGCGGGGACGGGTAGGGGGTATCGAGTTTATCAGCCGGGGCTGTTACGAGCTGCTGGGGCTGGCGAGCCAGCAGATCCGTCGTGAGCCCAAACGGGTGCTCATTATGCTGGAGCGCGAGGATCGCCGCCGGGTAAGCCGTGAGATGTTCGCCATGTTGCAGGCTGGCAAACCCTTCGCGTTCACCATGCGCTATTACCATCCGACCAAGGGTCTGCGCTGGTTGCAGCTCTATGGCCGTGGCCGCAGTCAGCCGCAGGGGTGGCGGATCTATGCGGTGATGCAGGATGCCACTGCCCGGGTCGAGCAGGATCAGGCATTGCAGCACTCCCATGAGCAGGCGCAACAGGCCGTGCTGGCCAAGGGGCGCTTTCTGGCCGCCATCAGCCACGAGATCCGCACGCCGATGAACGCCATGCTCGGCTTGCTGGAGTGGCTGGCCAGCACCCCTTTGTCGAGAGAGCAAGACTCTGCGCTGGCGCGGGTGCGTCAGGCGGGGGATGAGCTGCTCGGCCTGCTCAACGATGTGCTCGACTTTAGCCGCAACGAAAACAGCAAACTCTCCCTCTCGCCGCAACCCACCGATTTTGCCGAGCTGTGTGAGCACGTGGCGGCGGTGCACTGGACCAAGGCGCGGGCCAAGGGGTTGCAACTGCGCCTTAAGTTGGCCCCGGCTCTGCCAGCCCTGCAGATCCTCGACCCTCACCGGGTACGGCAAGTGCTCCACAACCTGCTCTCCAATGCCATCAAGTTCAGCCTGCGTGGGGAAGTGGTGCTGTGGGCCGAGGTGGTCGCATCGACCTTGCGCTTTGGTGTGGATGATCAGGGACCGGGGATCACCGCCAAGATGCGCACCACGCTCTTTATGCCGTTCGAGCAGATGGGTGGTCTTATCGATGTCGAAGGGCGCGTCGGTGGCGGTAGCCGCTTCTATTGCGAGTTGCCGCTGAAGCGGGTGCAGCAGGAGCCGGACTGGCAGCCCAATGTGCGTCAGCTGGCACTCTCTTTACCCCACGATGAGGCGCAAGCGCTGTCGCCCTGGCTTAGTCGATTGGGGATCGTCACCGTCAGCAACGCCGTTGATACGCTGCAAGCGGAGGTGGACGAGAAGGGGCTCTACTATTGGGCCTGGCAAGGGGAGTCCTGGGTTCCCGGGACCATCATCACCCTGCTGCAGCCACGGTTGACCCCGGATCAACCGGTGGCCGGCACCCAGCCAGGGCTCGGTATGCGGGTACTGCTGGTTGAAGATCACGATGTCAATCGCGAGCTGATCAGCCTGCAACTGGGGCAACTTGGTGCCAGCGTTATCACTGCCGCCAACGGGCAGCTGGCGCTGGAGATGCTGGCGCAGCAGGAGGTGGATTTTGTGCTGACCGATCTGCAGATGCCGGTGATGAACGGGGCCGAGCTGTGCAGGCAATTGCGCCAATCCGCCCGTTGGGCCCGTCTGCCGGTCTATGTGATCACCGCAGATCTCAGTGATCAGGCGGCAAGGGAGCTGCAATCCTGCGGTTGCGATGGCCATCTGGACAAGCCGGTCGCCCTCAAGGAGCTGGCGACCTTGCTGCGCCATATTGCCAAAGAGGGGAGCAATGCTGTCGTCCCGACACCGGTCGCCTCGCTGCTGACCGATGAACTGGCCGCCCTTTATCTGAAGGCTACCCGTGATGATTTGGCCGAACTTGAGCGCTGCAGCACAGAAGAAGATGAAGTTGGCGTGAATGCTGCTTTACACAAGTTGAAGGGGGCCGCCAGAATGGTAGGGGCGACTGCGTTGGTGGCGGTCATTGAAGAGTGGCAACAGGCGCCCCATCCGATGCTGCAAGTCAGATTGAACCGGGCACTGGATGAGTTCAGCCAGCAGTTTTCAACGAGGGCTCAAGATGATCATCACTGATGAAGAATTACTGGCGTTGCTCGATTCGGAAGAGCATGAGGCGGCAGGATTTTGCCCCATTGTGCTCTATGCCCTCGACAGCACCGCCCATGAGTTGGCCAGCACCATGACATTGCCCTCCTATGTCACGCTGCACCGTACCCGACCAGATGCCTGCTGGCAGTGGGAAGGGCTGTTTGCGGCAGGTGCCATTGCCCTTTACGACCCCGCCGCTCATCAGCAGGCGGACTACTTCCCCCAGTTGCAGCAGCATGAGGGGATTTACGCTATCGGCGAGGATTGGCTGGGGGGGCTTGCCGCCAGTTATCGTGACTGGTGCAACTGGCTGGCCGCTAACAAGGTGCTGCTGCTCGAGGATCACCCGTTTCAGGGGATGCAACTGCAACAGACCATCGCCGGGTTGGGGCTATCCTGTCAGTGGGTACAGGATGAATCGGCCTGTCTTGCGGCATTGTCGGCGGGCGACATCAGCCTGCTGGTGTGCGATCTCAGTCTGGTGGAGCAAGATGCCATCAGTCTGCTGATGAACCAGCCCCAGTTGCAGGAGGCCGGGCTGCCCATTGTGCTGCTTTCGGCCCATGAGCAGACGCTGATCGACGGTGCCCGCCGCCTGCTGCACGATGCCGGTTTCAATATTCTGGCGGCGCTGGCCAAGCCGCTTGATTGCGACGAGCTGCTCAGGTTGCTGCGTCGACTCTATCTGGGCCCGCTGCGTCAGCAGCGCTTGAGCGGCCAGCGCCGCTCCATCCGCCGGTGGCAGGGGGAGGTGCAGGGTCAGCTTGGGCTGCTCTCCAGTCCCGCGACCCCTCATCCGGTCTGGCTGGCGGTAACGGGCTTACCCAGCCGCTGGGAGGCGCTCAAGGAGTGGCTGACTGAGCAGTCGCGCACCCCAGCCGAACTGACCCTGCTGATCCACCGTCGAGACCACCTGCTCGGCAATGCCGATCGCTTCGCGCTGGTGCTGCAAGCCAGCCTGGCGGGGAGCAAGCTTGCGCTGCTGCTCGATAACAGCCAGCATCTGCCATTCGATCTGCTGGAGCGTTTGCCGCTGCAAGCCTTGCTGCTGGGGCAGGGGATCTTGCCGGAGATGGAGTCCTTGACCGGTGACTCCCTGCTGGGACGCTTTATGGCCAGGGTTCGGGAGCTGGGGATCGCCGTCTATCTGGATGATCCTTACAACCTGCTCGACGTCGAGGTGTGGCGAGAGCGCGGTATGACGGGGCGCTGGTAAGCCATGCCGCGCTACCTCTGCTGGCCCATGCACCGGGAGCGCCTTGGAAAAGGGCTGGATGGCTGGCCTCATCCGGTTTCCCGGGCCGCGCTGCCACTGGCGATGCAGGTCTCCGGGGTGTCTTGCCTGCTGCGCGAGCTGCATGGTGTGGCGCCTGCCCGCATGCTGGCTGCTTACGATGCATTGAGTGAAGAGAGCATCTATCTGCGCTTTATGCGTCCGAAACGGACGCCGCCACCGGAACAGGTGGCCCAATTTCTCAATTACCATCCCGAACAACAGATTTCGCTGTTGCTGACCGATCTGGCCGGTGAGCCGCTGGCTCAGGCGCAATCAATCTGCCGCCGCCTTCATCCCGAACGGGCGGAGTTCTCCTGCATCGTGGCTGATCACTTTCAGCACAAGGGGGCGGGGAGGCGCATTCTGCTGGCGCTGGCACTGCTGGCCAGAGCGGACGGGATCCGGGAGTGGACGGCGGAAGTGCTGGCCCAGAACCGGCCCATGCTGACTCTGCTCAAGCGCCTTGGTTTGCCGCTGACCCTGGTGACCGGGCGGGAGATGGTCTTTGTCAGGCTGGATCTGTCGGTACTGGATGCCTGGTTACCCGCATAGCCACCGGCGCCGCTTAAGACCAAGGGCGAATAGTGACACTTTTTTCCCTGTGCTAAGGTCACCTTTATTGTGCGGGGATAGACGGAGCAGCTTATGGCGCAGTCATATAAACATATCGTGATCCTGACCGGCGCGGGGATCTCTGCCGAATCCGGCATCAAGACTTTTCGTGCCTGCGATGGTTTGTGGGAAGAGCACAAGGTCGAGGATGTGGCGACCCCCGAGGGGTATGCCCGGGATCCCGAACTGGTGCTGCGCTTTTACAACTCCCGCCGCAAACAGCTGCAACAGCCTCAGGTTCACCCCAATCCGGCCCACTATGCGCTGGCCCGCCTCGAGCGACTGCTGCCCGGTTCGGTGACGCTGGTCACCCAGAACATCGACAATCTGCACGAGAGCGCTGGCAGCAAGAACCTTATCCATATGCACGGCGAGCTGCTCAAGGCCCGCTGTCCCGAATCCGGTCAGGTGATCGAGTGGCGCGGTGATCTCCATCAGGACGAGCTCTGCTCCTGCTGCCAGTTCCCTCAGCCGATGCGTCCCCATGTGGTCTGGTTTGGCGAAATGCCGCTCGGGCTGGATCGGATCTATAGTGCGCTGGCCCAGTGCGATCTCTTTATCTCCATCGGCACCTCTGGCGCCGTCTATCCGGCCGCCGGGTTTGTCCATGAAGCGGGATTGAACGGGGCGCACACCATCGAGCTCAATCTCGAGCCGAGCGAGGTGGGTAGCCAGTTTGACGAAAAACGCTATGGCCCTGCCTCCCTGCTGGTGCCCGCCTATGTCGATGAGTTGCTGGAGGCGTGCGGCATTCATCAACCGAGGCAAGTCGAGGGGCACAACTGGATGGAGATGCGAGGTCCCTGAGCTACTGTGCGACGGGACAGTTGCAATGGTTCGGTGAAATCGCCACACTGGCAACCATTTAAAAAATGGGACGCAGTTGGCGCAAATTACCATGACCGCAGTCAAGCAATGGATCGCTTTTTTTCTCCTAGTGCTGGCCAGTGCCAGTGCATCGGCCTCCATCCCCCTGATGACCCTGATACTGCCAGATGGCCAGCAGGTGAACCTCGATGAGGCGGCTCTCTCCGCCTTGCCACAGACCGAATTCACCACCACTACCCCCTGGACTCAGGGCGCCCACCACTATCGCGGGCCGACCCTGTCAGCCGTGCTGGCGGCGCAAGGGATCCCGGATGCTCGCAAGATCGCCGTCTCGGCCCTCAACGGCTATCAGCAGGTGGTGGATCTGGCCCTGTTCGACGGTGTGCCGCTAACTCTGGTGCGTCAGGAGGACGGCAAACCGCTGACCCGGCGTAACAAGGGGCCGCTCTGGCTGCTCATCCCGTTCACCACCTATCCCAAGCTGGACGTCCCTGCCATTCACAACTGCATGGTGTGGCAGGTGACCCGCATCGAGATCGTCGATTGATGGGGCTATCCCGCCAAAATCTGCTGTTGGTTGCGGTGTCGCTGCTGTTTCTGCTCTCGTCGGGCAGCAGCCTCTATCTGCAGTATCGGCAGGAGCAGCTGGTCGATACTTTCTACCGCAATGTCCACTGGAACATCAGCCAGGTAATGCTCGAATCCCAGCGTTTCCTCTACGACCTGCAGCTCTATCGGGCTGGCAGATTGTCGATGGAGACCCTGAGCCTCGATTACGATCTGCTGTGGAACCGGCTCGACATCTTCCTCATCAGCAGTGAAACCGCCGAGATGCGCCAGCGGCACGGGCTCGGCAAGGTGCTGGCCACCCTGTTCGAGCAGATCAAGCAGCTCGAACCCCAGATGGAGGCCGGTGCGCTGCGCGAGGGGGCTGAGCTTGCCCGCTTGCAGGAGGCGATCGCCAGCCAGACCCGTCTCGTCGAACAGATAGGGGATCAGATCCTCTCCGGTCAGGAGCGGGAGCATTCGGTCAGCCAGATCCGCAACAGCCTGTTCTGGCTGCAGATCTGGCAACTGATCCTGCTGCTGACCGGTGGCGCTCTGGTCGCTGCCCTCATTCGCGCCAATCTGGCGAACCGTCGGCTTGCCCTGCTCGATCCCCTGACCCTGCTTGGCAACCGCCGTGCCCTGCAGGAGCAGCTCTCTCGCGCTCTGCATGCTGATGATGTGAGCGCCCTGGTGGTGCTCGATCTCAAGCGCTTCAAGCAGGTCAATGATCTGCTGGGTTATCAGGTCGGTGATCGGCTGTTGCAGATGGTGGCCAACAAGCTGCAGCAGGCCCATGGCAGCCACGCTTACCGGCTCGGCGGAGATGAATTTGCCGTGGTGCTGACCAAGGCGAATGATGCGCTGGAAACCACCATTCATGAGCTGGTGGATCTGCTCCATTTCGAGTTCGTGACCCGGGAGTGCAGCTTCGATCTGGCCTGTCGACTCGGGGTCGCCAAGGCGCAGCAACAGGATGCCGCCCGGCTGCTGGATCAGGCCATCCTGGCCCTTAACCAGGCCAAGCGTAGCCAGGAGGGGGCGATCAGCTGGTTTGAGCCTGCCATGCTGCAACAGTTGCAGTTGAGTCAACAGCAGCTTCATCAGCTGCGAGAGTGGCTGGCGGGGCGCGAGCCTGCACCGCTGCGAGTGGCATTGCAGGCGCTGACGGACGGACAGGGCAACGAGATGTGGCAATTGGCGCTTGAGTGGCGTGAGCAGGGAGTCCCATGCCATATGCGCTGGCTGCAGGAGTGCGGCGTACTGGGGCCCGTGTTGGCCCGTGTGCTGCAAACGCACGAGGCGCAGTATGCCGATGGTCGGGCACTGCTGGTCCCGCTCGACAATCAGGCCCAGCTGACCCATCTACTGGCCTATTTGCCGGAGGCTTCCCGCACGCCGCTGGTGTTGCTGGTGCCGATGCTGCAGCAGGATGGTGCCTTGCTGGCGGGATTGCGGCAACAGGGTTGCACTCTGGCGCTCAGAGCGATTGGCAGCACCACCGCGGCGCAGCTGGCAGCAGGCTGGCCCGTTCGCTACTGGCTGCCGCAGGGTGATGAAGATGGCGAGTTGTTGCAGCCTCTGGCCAGACGATTGGGGCTGGTGCCACTGCAAGTGCTGGCAGCCAGGGAGACCCGGTCGCTGGCCTGAGGGCAAAAAGCGGTATTGCACCGGCAAGAGACAAAATGAAACAAGGCGACCTCGGGGTCGCCTTGTTTCATTTATTGCCCCTGAACGTCAGGTGCGAGGGGCGCAGGATTGCCTGATCACTAAATCCGGGTCAACCGTGATCAGGTGGTCTGCAACCGTCTCACCGTTGATGCGGGCCAGCAGGCGGGTGACGGCGAGGCGTCCCAGCTCCTCTTTGGGCTGGTTGACGGTGGTGAGCGGCGGCGACATAAATTCAGCCAGCGCCACATTGTCGTAGCCGACAATGGAGAGGTCGCGCGGGATCACCAGCCCCGCCTGATGGGCGGCACTGATAGCCCCCATCGCCATCATGTCGTTGCAGACAAAGAGGGCGGTGGGGCGCTCGGGCAATGCCAGCAGACGAGTCATCGCCTGATGGCCGCTGGCGCAGTCAAAGTCCCCCTCCTGAATCCAGTCAGGATTGACAGTGAGTCCTGCCTCCTGCAGTGCCTGCTCAAAGCCAGCCTGCCGCTGGTTGGCGGGGGCGCGGCTGTGGGGGCCGGTGATGCAACCGATGGCGGTGTGGCCCAGCTCAATCAGATGGCGGGTCGCCAGATAACCGCCGTGGAAGGAGTTGTCGGCGATAAGATCCACATCCTCGCTGACCAGCCCCCAATCCATCACCACCACCGGCAGGCTCTTGAGCCAGTCGAGCTGGTTGAACACCTCTTGCTGTCCTTCGCTACACATGATGAGCAGGCCATCGACCCGCTTGCGCAGCATCATCTTGAGGTAGGAGAGGGCGGTTTCCGCCTGACCTTCGGTGTTGCCCAGCATCAGGTTGTAGCCCTGCTCGAAGCAGTAGCGCTCCACCCCGCGCACCACCTCGGCAAAGAAGGGGTTGCTGGAGGTGGTGACCAGCATGCCGATACTGTTGGTCTCCTTCACCTTGAGGCTGCGGGCAACCAGGCTCGGGGCATAGTTGAGCTCGCGCATGGCCGCAAAGACCCGCTCGCGGGTCTCCTCGGCCACAAAGCGGGTTTCGTTGATGACGTGGGAGACGGTGGTGGTGGAGACCCCCGCCAGCGCCGCCACCTCCTTGATATTGGCCATCAGTGCCCCTGCGCAGTCTGCTCAAGCAGGAAGGTGTCGACCTCCTGCTTGCTCGGGATGGAACTCTGGGCACCGAATCGGGTGACGGAGAGCGCTGCGGCACCGTGGGCAAAGCGCACCGCGCTGTGGAAATCGGCACCGGCCAGTTCCGCCGCCAACAGGGCGCCGTTGAAGGTATCGCCCGCGGCTGTGGTATCCACCGCCTTGACCCGAAAGCCCGGGATCAGCTGTTGCTGCTGTGCGTTGCTGCAATAGACCCCCTGCGACCCCAGGGTGATCATCACATCCGCAATCCCCATCTGGTGGAAGCGGGCTGCCGCCTCGCGGGCACTCGCTTCATCGGTGACTTTCACGCCGGTCAACAGCTCGGCCTCGGTCTGGTTGGGGGTGATAAGATCCACCAGCGCCAGCAGTTCGCTCGAGAGCGGACGGGCAGGGGCGGGGTTGAGCACCACCCGGGTGCCGTGGGCGCGGGCCAGCCGTGCAGCTTCATGGACGCTCTCGAGCGGCACTTCCAGCTGCAACAGCAGGGTGTGGGCGTCGGCGATCATGGCTTCGTGGTTTTTCACCACAGCCGGAGTGATGGCCCCGTTGGCTTCGGCGGAGATACCGATACTGTTCTCCCCCTCATCGCTCACATAGATGATGGCGATACCGGTCGGGAGCTTGGGATCGAGCTCGACGGCACTGACGTCAATGCCATCTTTGGCAAAGCCGGCTTTCATCTGGTGGCCGATGGCGTCATCGCCGATGCGGGCGATAAAGGAGACGGGGGCGCCAAGGCGGGCGGCCGCAACCGCCTGATTGGCCCCCTTGCCACCGGGCACTACCTGATAGCTGTGACCGGTCAGGGTTTCACCCGGGCGAGGAAAGTGGGGAACACGCAGCACATGGTCTGCATTGACACTGCCCAGAACGACGAGACGATTCATGTTGACTACTCCTGATGCATCTTGGCTTGAACACTGTGATGGCGTGAGCTCAAGCCGGGAGGCACCTGAACGAGAGGGAAAAGGGGAGGCGAACCTCCCCTCGAGAACTTACTTGCTGACCACTTGCAGCGGTACCGGAATGGATTTCTCGACCGGCTGACCTTTCAGCACCTTGTCGGCAGTCTCGACGCCGATGGCACCGATCAGGGCTGGTTGCTGGGCCACGGTGGCGGCCAGTTTACCCTTGGCAACGGCGGCTTTGCCATCGTCAGTGCCGTCGAAGCCGACGATCATCACCTCTTTACCGGCAGCTTGTACCGCGCGGATGGCACCCAGCGCCATCTCGTCGTTTTGGGCGAACACTGCCTGTACGGTCGGATGGGCGGCCAGCAGGTTTTCCATGACGTTCAGACCCTTGGTGCGGTCAAAGTCGGCAGGCTGGGAAGCCAGTACCTGCAGCTTGTTGGCCGCCACGGCCAGGGCAAAACCTTCACCACGGTCGCGGGCGGCGGAGGTACCGGCAATCCCTTCCAGCTGGATCACCTTGGCACCGGTACCCAGTTTTTCGGTGATGAAGTCACCGGCCAGCTTGCCGCCCGCCACGTTGTCGGAGGCAATGTGGGCCTTGACCTCACCCTGCGCAGCGCCGCGGTCCAGAGTCAGCACTGGAATGCTGGCGCGGTTGGCCAGACGAATGGCGTTGCCGACCGCTTCGGAGTCGGTGGGGTTGATCAGAATGGCGCCGACCTTGCGCACGGTGAGATCTTCCATGTTGGAGAGCTCTTTGGCCGGGTCATTCTGGGAATCCAGTACCACCAGCTCGTAGCCAAGCTCTTTGGCTTTGGCTTCGGCACCCTCTTTCATGGTGACGAAGAAGGGGTTGTTGAGGGTGGAGACCACCATCGCCAGGGTATGGTCAGCAGCCTGGGCGGTGCCCAGCACGGACATGATGGCGGCAGCGAGCAGGGTATTGAGCTTTTTCATCATTTCATTCCTTGTGTGTGGCTTGTCTTATCAACGATTGCTTTTGTTATCGATCATCACGGCAAGCAAGATCACGCTGGCCTTGGCGATCATCTGGTAATAGGAGGATACGTCGAGCAGGTTGAGGGCGTTGTTCAGGAAGCCGATGATCAGCGCCCCTATCAGGGTCCCCATGATACGGCCCTTGCCGCCCATCAGGCTGGTACCACCCAGCACCACAGCGGCGATGGCATCCAGCTCGTAACCCATGCCCGCTGTCGGCTGGGCAGAGGAGAGACGAGAGGTAACGATAAGCCCTGCCAGTGCCGAGAGCGCGCCGCACAGACCATACACCGCCAGCTTCACCCGATCCACATTGATGCCGGAGAGACGGGTGGCAGACTCGTTGCCGCCCAGCGCGTAGATGTAGCGACCGAGGCGAGTGTGGTTGAGCATGAACCAGGCGAGCAGGAAGACGATGGCCATCAGCCAGATGGGCACCGGCAGACCGAACAGGTAACCGGTACCGAGCCAGGCGAAGTGATCGGCGCCGTCACTGAAACCGGTGGAGATGGGGCGCCCCTCGGTATAGACCATGGTGATACCGCGCAGGGCAGTCATGGTGACCAGCGTCGCGATAAAGGCCTGCACCTTGCCCTTGGCAATGATGAGGCCGCTGACGCCGCCCAGCAGGGCACCGGCACCCAGAGTGAGGGGCACCACCAGCCAGATCGGCAGCTCCATGGCGACCATGGTGGCGGCCAGCGCGCCGCACAGGGCCAGCACAGAGCCGACCGACAGATCGATACCGGCAGTGAGGATAACCAGCGTCATGCCGACCGCCATGATGGCGTTGACCGAGGTCTGGCGCAGGATGTTGAGCAGGTTGTCGGCGGTGAAGAAGTTGGGGCTCAGGAAGGAGACCACACCAATCAGGACCAGCAGCGCGACCAGGGATTTGTTCTCGATCCACCACGCCTTGCTCATGACGCCACGGCGGGAAAGGGTTTGGGTTGTCATTGGGATGCCTCTTGCTCTGCTTGCCACTGTTTACCGACTGCCGCCGCCATCAGCTTCTCCTGATTGGCATCGCGGGTGTTGAACTCTGCGCTGATGCGCCCTTCGTGCATCACCATGATGCGATCACTCATGCCGAGCACTTCCGGCATCTCGGAGGAGACCAGAATGATGCTCATCCCCTCCTTCTTGAACTGGTTGATCAGCTGATAAATTTCCTTTTTCGCCCCCACGTCGACGCCGCGGGTCGGCTCGTCGAGGATCAGCACCTTGGGCCGGGTCAGCAGCCCCTTGGCGATGGCCACCTTCTGCTGGTTGCCGCCGGAGAGCAGCTTGATCAGCTGATCCTGACTCGGGGTCTTGATGTTGAACAGGCGCACATAGTCGCTCACCGCCTGCCGTTCGGCCTTGCCGTCAATCTTGCCGTTGCTGATGAACTCGTCGAGGGCGCACAGACTCATGTTTTCGCGCACCGACAGCTCCAGCACCAGGCCATCTCCTTTTCGATCTTCGGAGATATAGGCGATGCCTGCGGCCAGACCATCGGCCGGGCTTTTGGGCACCAGAGCATGACCGTCAACTTGCACTTCACCGGCGCTGATGGGGCTGGCGCCATAGATCAGCTTCATCAGCTCGGTACGGCCGGAGCCCATCAGGCCGCTAAAGCCCAGAATTTCCCCCTGACGCAGGGAGAAACTCACCCCGCGCACACCGGGACCAGCCAGATCTTTCACCTGCAGGCTGACGGGGCCAAGCTCGCGCTCAAGACGCGGGTACTGCTCTTCCAGTCGGCGCCCCACCATCATCTCGATGATCTTGTCTTCATCCAGATCGCTCACCGCCTTCTCACCGATCCACTTGCCATCGCGCAGCACAGTGACCCGATCGCAGATCTCGAAGATCTCCTTGAGGCGGTGGGAGATATAGACGATGCCGCAACCCTGCTCACGCAGCTCGCGGATAACCTTGAACAGCTGCTCGGTCTCGGTATCGGTCAGCGCATCGGTGGGTTCATCCATGATGATGACGCTGGCATCGAACGACAGCGCCTTGGCGATCTCCACCATCTGCTGTTCGCCGATGGAGAGATCCCCGAGCCGGGTATCCGGCCCATGCTTGACGCCAAGTCGCGCCAACAAACCGCTCGCCCGTTCGCGCAACTGTTTGTGGTCGATGCTGCCAAAACGGGTGCGCGGTTCGCGACCGAGGAAGATGTTGGCGGCAATCGACAACTCCGGCAGCAGGTTCAGCTCCTGATGGATGATGCTGATCCCCTGATCCTGAGAGTCGCGCGGCCCCTTGAAGTGAACCGGTTGACCGCGATAGCTGACGCTGCCCGCATCGGCCTGATAGATGCCGGTCAGCACCTTCATCAGGGTGGATTTGCCGGCGCCATTTTCACCGAGCAGGGCCATCACCTGGCCCGGATAGACCCGCAGACCCGCTTCGTCGAGGGCGCGTACACCGGGGAAGGTCTTGACGATCCCGGTCAGCTCCAGAATGGGTGAGAGGGGGGAGGTTGTGCTCATTTGCAGCTTCCTTGAAGAGGCCTTCTTTGAAGAATGTCAGAACGCCACACCGGCGCAGAGGATCAGGTTGGCGTAGGGAGTCACCTCGCCGCTGCGCACGATCGCCTTGCTCTGGCGGGAGCGGGTTTTGAACTCCTCGTGCAGGCAGTATTCGATGGCGATGGGTTTGCCCTGGGCGGCTGCGTGGGCCTCAAGCTGATCGACCAGTGCCTGATGGGCGGCGGGGCTGATCTGCTTGATCTCGCTTGCCATGATCACCTTCTCCACCACCAGATCGGTGAGCAGGGCGGTCAGTACGGTTTCAAGGCTGGGCGTCCCCGCCATCAGCGCCAGATCGATCCGCTCCGGACCTGCCGGAATGGGCAAGCCTGCATCGCAGACGGTGATCTCGTCGGTGTGGCCCATCTGTGCTACCAGAGCACTCAGGGGAGCATTGAGCAGTACGCCTCGTTTCATACAGCACCTCATCAGGCCTTGGCCCGTCAATCTGTGAACCGCTAGGCAACCGGTTACGCAACCGGTTGCGTCATGGCGCAAAGATAGGCTTTTTACCGGGGAAGGGCCACGGCAAAACCACGGAAATGTGAAAACGATCTCAAAGGCGGGAGAAGAAGTGCAGGGGAGGAGGCAGGAAGGGTGTCAGCAGAGCCCTGACACCCTTGTTATGCATCGAGCTATTGATTTTATGGTTAGTTGGCCAGTGCCTTGGTGACAGCCGGACGGCTCAGCATGCGCTGATAATGCTCGGCAACCTTGGGGAATTCACTGATCTCGACCCCATCGCTTTTCAGCCAGCCCGCGACCACGAACAGATAGATATCCGCCACGCTGAACTGCTCACCCAGCACCCAAGGGCCTGCCAGATAGTGCTGCTCAATCTGGGCAAAGCCATCGCGCATATTGCTGGCGACTTTCCGCTGCATGGCGGCAATGGCCTGCTCGTCATCGGCCCAGCGGCTGCCACGGCGACCGTGGGCGTGGGAGACATGCACGGTGGAGGCGAGGAAGCTGTTGACCTCCTGCATGCGGGCCAGCAGGAACGGGTTGTCCAGCGGCGCCAGTTTGGCATCGGGGAAGCGCTGTGCCACATAGAGCAGCAGGGCCGGTGTCTCGGTCAGGGTGCCCTGCTCGGTGACAAGGGCAGGCACCCGCCCTTTGGGGTTGATGGCAAGATATGCGGGGTTACGCTGCTCCCCTGCGGCGAGGTTGACGAGACGGGGTTGGAACGGGGCATTCGCTTCCAGCAGGGCAATCTGCACGGCCATGGCACAGGTGCCGGGAGCGAAATAGAGGGTCAGATCGGACATGAATACTCCTGATTGGCTCAGGCCACCCGCGATATCGGCGAAACCTTGCTTCGCACAGCACTACGGGCAGTCATGAAAAAAGAGAGGGGGCAACGTTTGCCCCCCGACCAATCTACACCCCTAAGGGGTAATGAAAAAGCGCAGAATTAATCGACAGTGGCCGCTTTACATACAGCTTGGTCATATCTGAAGCAAATCGTCCGAGCCAACGAAACAGATAGTGTTAGGTAATAACTAGCTCTGTACATGCTTGTTATGTTTGTTTCCGAAATAGTCTACGAAGCAATGCATTCAGGTTAAGACCAAACCCCATAAAATTGGGTTTAAGTTCAACAATATCATCCTCACGCTCTACTTTATGGGGAGGTACATATACTTCATTATCTTTTGCTTTAAAACCTTCAACATTTTTGAGCTTAGCTAACTTCTCACAATTTGTCTTATTCCCTTCAAGTTCGATATCTTTACTATCTTCTATATCAAACATTGGCATATTAGTTCCCTTTTAAGTTTGTTATGTAGCTTTTAACTAAATAAGCTATTAAAGTCATTTGAATTCCATTAACTGTTTCTGATATAGCTGAATGTTCGATGTTACCTTTTGCAACTAAGCCTTTAACTCTACGAGCCTTAACTGGACTTTTCACTCTATCAAAGCGATTGCCACTTAGGTGTACTTCAGAGCTGTCTTCCACATCAATCCCACCATCTAAACCAGAAAAACCACAATCAGTAATCCTGACTTCTGAACAACCAACAATCTTAATGCCAACTGCCAATTTGACCTCCTAAGGCCATAGGTTCGATTAGCGAAGCGTAATTGGACGTTCGCGGTTTCAATAATACTGCATCGTCATTCCTCATAAACTCACCCATTGTGCCTATATCTCAACAATGGGGCAACTCTGAATCTTATAGGAATGGCTCATATTCACCGCTACCATCTTCATATTTTACTTCAAATCTACCCTGAAGCAGGCTGCTTTGGAGAACTTAAATGAGTTGTGGTTTGTCTGGTTTAAAGGTGACTGTTCATATTTGCCGTTCACCGTATTGCTAGGTGTCAAGGACTGTTGTGCTGAGAAATGGTGCTGATGGTGAAAAAGAGAAGGGGGCAAATATTGCCCCCTTTATCCATTAAGCCTATAAGGGCTGACTAACCGCAGACTTAACCCGCCTTGGCCACCATGGCTTTCAGCTGCAGGAAATACTGCTCGTAGAGGCGGGAGGCATCACCCACATCGGACTGGAACTCCCCCTTGCGCTTGATCTCGTCGCTCGGGAAGACCATAGGGTTGTTGCGAAACGCCGGGGTGAGCAGGGGAATGGCATCCTTGACCGGAGTGGAGTAGCCAATCGCCTCGGCCACCTTGGCGGCCACATCGGGGCGCATCAGGAAGTTGATCAGGGCGTGGGCTTCCTTCACATGCTTGGCCTTGGCCGGGATGGCGAGGTTGTCCATCCAGAGCACGGCGCCTTCTTCGGGGTAGGTCATCTGGATGGAGGGGTATTCGCGCTGGGCGCCGTAGGCCGAGCCGTTCCACAGCATACCAATATTGACCTCACCGGCGATAAAGGGGTCGGCCGGGTTGTCGGAGTTGAACGCCTTGACGTTGGGCATCAGTTTTTTCAGGTATTCGAACGCTTCGGCAATTTGCGCCTTGTCCTGGGTGTTGGGGCTGTAGCCGAGTTGCACCAGCGCGATATGGAACAGCTCGCGGGCATCGTCCATCAGCAGCAGGCTCTCTTTCCACTCCGGTGCCCAGAGCTGCTTCCAGCTGGTAACCGGCTGCTCGATGATATCGGTGTTGGTGCCGATCCCGGTTGCGCCCCAGATATAGGGGATGGAGTAGCGGTTGTCCGGGTCGTACTCGTGGTTGAGCAGGGTAGGGTCGAGGTGCTTGAAGTTGGGCAGCTGGGCGCGATCCAGCGGCTGCAGCATTCCCTCCTTGGCCATTTTCGAGATGAAATAGGTGCTGGGCACCACCACGTCATAGCCGTCGCCATGGGTTTTCAGCTTGGCGTAGAGGGTCTCGTTGGATTCGTAGGTGGAGTAGATCACCTTGATGCCGGTCTCTTGCTGGAACTGCTCCAGCAGGCCATCCGGCACATATTCCGACCAGTTGTAGAAGTAGACCACCTTGTCGTCGGCCGCGTGAGCGCTCTGGCTCAGCAGCGGGGTGGTGAGGGTGAGGGCGGCTGCCAGCAGGGCGCCGGCCTTGTGTTGGATTGTCATCAACAACTCCTTGGGGTTATGGGGCCTTGCGGCCCACCGTGACAGAGTTCGCCAAAGGTGGCGGGGACGAAACGGGCAGGGTCAACCCTGCCGTTTACGCAGTAACAGTTGCGCCAGCAGCACCATCCCGAGGGAGGCGACCAGCATCAGGGTGGCCAGGGCGTTGACCTCGGGGGAGACCCCCACCTTGACCATGGAGTAGATCTTGAGCGGCAGGATCTCGTAGGCCGGGCCGGTAACAAAGGAGCTCACCACCACGTCGTCCAGCGACAGGGTAAAGGAGAGCAGCCAGCCCGCCATCACCGCCGGCAGCGCCAGCGGCAGTATGATGCGGCGCAGGATGATCCACTCGCCAGCCCCCAGATCCCGCGCAGCTTCCAGCATCCGCACATCAAAACCGCACAGCCGCGAGTAGACAGTGATCACCACGAACGGCAGACAGAAGGTGATGTGGGCGATCAGCAGCGACCAGAAGCCCAGCGCAATGCCGGTGGCCACAAACAGAGTCAGGAGCGAAATTGCCATCACGATATCGGGGGACATCATCACCACGAACAGCATGCCGCTCACGTACTGCTTGCCGCGAAAGCGGTAGCGAAACAGCGCCACGGCGGTGAGGGTGCCGATCAGGGTGGCTGCGGTGGCGGTGAGGGCGGCGATGGTCAGGGAGTGCTGGGCCGCCTGCATCAGGCTGGCGCTGGCAAACAGCTTCTCATACCAGCCCAGGGTAAAGCCGCGCCAGTCGATGCCATATTTCGACAGGTTGAAGGAGTTGGCGATCAGCACCCCGATGGGCACATAGAGATAGCCAAACACCAGTAGCAGAAAGAGTGCTTTCAGTGCGCGCATCATGCCAACTCCCCCTTCTTGCTGAGCAGTTTGCCCGCCCGCCAGTAGCAGTAGACCAACAGCGCCATCAGCACCGTCAGCATCACGCTGATGGCCGCACCAAAGGGCCAGTCACGGCTGTTGAGGAACTGGGTCTTGATCAGGTTGCCGATCAGCAGGTGCTTGGCGCCCCCCAGCAGATCGGAGACATAGAACATCCCCATGGCGGGCAGGAACACCAGCAGACAACCGGCGATGATGCCGGGCAGAGTGAGGGGAAAAATGATCCGCACCAGCCGCTGCCAGCCGTTGGCGCCGAGATCTCGCGCCGCCTCCAGCAAATGGCCATCCAGCTTCTCGATGCTGGAGTAGAGCGGCAGCACCATAAAGGGGAGCAGCACATAGACCAGCCCGATGATGACGGCCACCTCGGTATACATCATCTGCAGCGGCCGCTCGATGAGCCCCAGATCCAGCAGCCAGCCATTGATCAGTCCCCGGGTGCCGAGCAGCACTTTAAGCGCATAGGTACGAATGAGGGAGTTGGTCCAAAACGGCACCACCACCAGAAACAGCAGCAGCGGGCGGATACGCGCTGGCAGATGAGCCAGCAGCCAGGCAAAGGGGTAGCCCACCAGCAAGCAGATGGCGGTGGCGAGCAGCGCCAGCCAGAGAGAGTGGAGCAGCACCTCGAAATAGAGGGGGTCCAGCAGGCGGCCATAGTTGCTCAGGGTAAAGAGCGGCGCGATAAGCTCGGACTCGTCACGGGTCAGGAAGCTGACGCCGATGATCATCAGGTTGGGCAAAAAGACAAACAGCGTCAGCCAGCCGAGGATCAGCGCAATGGCCCCGTTGCGAAAGCCGTTGTGGGCAAAGCTGTGCGCTACCCGCAGATTAGTGAGGCTCATAGGGCAGCACCACCTCCCAGCTGTCAACCCAGTGGATCGCCACCTCCTGACCCAGGCGATAGTCAAAGTCGGGGTCATCCTCGTCGAAGAACTCGGAGATAAGCAACTGTTTGCCACTTTCGAGCTCGATCACCGAATCCAGCGTCGCCCCCTTGTAGTTGCGCTCGCGGATATTGCCCCGCAGCGCGCCGCTCTGATCGTCATCCTGATCGATAATGCGCAGATCTTCCGGGCGCAGCAGCACCAGCACCTTGTCGTCTGGCTGGAACGGCAAGGTGGTATGAAGCAGGCACTCGCGCCCCTCTACCTCCGCTTGCCAGATACCGGGTTCGCGCTGGCTGATCAGCTTGCCATCCATCACGTTGATCTCGCCGATAAAGCGGGCCACGAACAGGTTGGCTGGCGATTCGTAGATATCGCGCGGGGTGCCGCGCTGGATGATCTTGCCGCCCTCCATCACCAGGATGCGATCAGACATGGTGAGCGCCTCTTCCTGATCATGGGTAACGAAGACAAAGGTGATACCAAGGCGACGTTGCAGCGCCTTGAGCTCGCTCTGCATCTGTTTGCGCAGCTTGTAGTCGAGCGCCGAGAGGGATTCGTCGAGCAGCAGCAGGCGTGGCTTGTTGACCACGGCGCGGGCAATGGCGACCCGTTGTTGCTGACCGCCGGAGAGCTGATCCGGGCGGCGGTTGGCCAGCTCGGTGAGCTGCACCATGGCGAGGGTCTCCTCGACCCGCTGGCGGATCTCGCTGGCCGGTACTTTCTGCATCTCGAGGCCAAAGGCGACGTTTTCAAACACCGTCATATGGGGGAAGAGCGCATAGCTCTGGAACACGGTGTTGATGTGCCTGTGTTCGGCGGGGATATGGGTGATCTCGTCACCGGCCAGATGGATGGTGCCACCATCGACCGATTCGAGCCCGGCCAGCAGGCGCAGCAGGGTGGTCTTGCCACAGCCGGAGGGGCCCAGCAGGGTAAGAAATTCACCGTCATAGATTTCAAGGTCAAGGTCACTCAGGATCACCTTGCCATCGTATTTTTTGCTGATCTTGTTCAGCGCGACAATTACCTGTGGATTGTTCATCATCCGCCAGTCTCACCCCAGCCAGTGGCCATCGTGTTGAAAGAGGGCCGCATTCTATGCAGCCGACACATGAAATTAAAGGCTTTTTGGCCCGAATTAGCCGCAAGTGCGCAGGAAAAACGGCTACGAATAGCAGACCAAATCGCTATAATGTGCCACCTGATTTGGTCGTTTTCGATATTGGATAGTCAATTGAGTAATAAAATGCGTATTGGCGGCTCCCTTGAGCAGTCTCTGAACCAGGGCTACCGCCTTGATCTGAAAGGGGTCATCCAGGAGGGATGGCAACAGACCCGCCGTACCGGATTTGGCCTGCTGCTGGCGATTGTCGGGGTGACGGCGATTTGGATCCTGCTTAGCAATGTGCTGCTGTTGCCCTATCTGGGGGATGACAGCCAGATGAATGTGGCCATGGTGCTGAGCTTGCTGATGACGGTGGTGATGGCCCCCATGACCAGCTCCCTCGATATGCTGGGGTTGCAGCAGTCGGTCGGGGTGCGCGCCCGCGCCAACCAGGTGTTCGACTTCTTCCGCCACTTTGTACGCCTCGGCATGTTGAGCCTGCTTGGCAGTCTGCTCACCAGCCTGTTTGGCCCGCTGTTCGATCTGCTGGGATTGCCCGCAGTGCTCTCTTTCATCCCCTCGGCCCTGATCGGCATGGGGTTGCTCTTTACCGTCCCGCTGGTGCTGGAGCGCGGCCTGACACCGCCCCAGGCTATTCTGGTCTCTCTCAAACTCTTTGCACGCGGCTGGCCCAGCATTGTGCTGTTCCACGGCGTGATGACCGCGCTCTTCTTCCTGGCTCTGATCCCCATGGGGTTGGGGCTTATCTGGGTGGCACCGCTCTATTTCAACTGCAAGGGGATCCTCTATCGGGATCTCTGCGGGGTGGGGGTAGAGGTTAACGAGGTGACAGAAGGCCCCAACCATTTCAATGCATGATGCAAAAGGACGTTGAATGACCCGTCGATATGGAGTGACCAAGGCTGTGCGCCAGAGTCTGCTGGGCACGCTCTTGCTGCCAGGGCTGGCGCTGGCTGAGCCGGTGCTGGATCTGCAATACAGCACCTTCTACAGCCAGATGAAGACCTTTGCCAAAGGGGAGTTTGGTCACGCCAGACTGGGGTTTTATCTGACCGATCCGCAAAATGGTCAGCGCTGTGGCCTCACCTTTGCCCGGGTTGCAACCGACAGCAAGGAAGTGGCGGGCGAGGTAACGGTTGATAGCGAATTGCGCCTGCCTTTTGATGAGGATCTCAACCTCGACAAGGGGATCGTGACCGTCGGCCTGAAAGAAGAGCACGCCACTTGCGATATGACGGTACAGGTGATGGCCGATGCGCCGAACGGGCCCGAACTGCCGCTGGCCGAGCTGGCGGCCCGTCAGCAGCAGATGCAGTTGCTGCTCGACAAGATGGCGGGCATGGTCGGCAAGCACTTCCTGCCGAAGATGGAAGGGGTACGCATTACCCTGGTGCAGCAGAGCGGCACTGCTTATCTGATTGATGGTGCCCGCCAGGAAGCACTGCCCTGGCAGGAAGGCCACCTGCTGCTGAGCAATGAGCAACTGGCCGCGTTCGCCGCCGGGCAGCTGCGCCTGCAGGCTGACGTGCTGCGACTGACCCCCTGGCTGCATAAAGGGTGAGATCGGTCGCGCTGTCACCGCAGTGACAGGCCAATCCAGAAAGCAAAAAGGAGCGATGATCGCTCCTTTTTTATTGTTTGGCGTTTACTACTGTGAGCGCGGCTTAGCGCACTTCAATCACATCCAGCATGTCCATCTCGTCGATGTCCAGCAGCGGCGCCTTTGGCATCTCGGGCGGATCAAACGCCTTGTCGCCACCATCGATGATGCCGGAGTCGCGATTGATGCTCTTGAAGTCAAACAGCTTGTGGTCGAGCAGGTGGCTCGGGATCACGTCCTGAATGGCGGTGAACATGGTTTCGATACGACCGGGGAAGCGGCGATCCCAATCCTGCATCATCTGTTTGATGGCCTGACGCTGCAGGTTCTCCTGCGAGCCGCACAGGTTGCACGGAATGATGGGGAAGGCTTTGACGTCGGCGTAGCGGATCAGATCCTTCTCTTTGCAGTAGGCCAGCGGGCGGATCACCACGTTCTTGCCATCGTCGCTCACCAGCTTGGGCGGCATGGACTTGAGCTTGCCACCGTAGAACATGTTGAGGAACAGGGTCTCAAGGATGTCGTCGCGGTGGTGGCCAAGGGCAATCTTGGTGCAACCCAGCTCCTGGGCGGTGCGGTAGAGAATACCGCGGCGCAGCCGTGAGCAGAGGGAGCAGGTGGTTTTGCCTTCCGGTACCTTCTCTTTGACGATGGAGTAGGTATCTTCCTCGACGATCTTGTACTCGATGCCGAGGGAATCCAGATACTCGGGCAGCACATGCTCGGGGAAACCGGGCTGCTTCTGATCCAGGTTGACGGCAACCAGATCGAAATGGATGGGGGCACTGGCTTTGAGGCTCATCAGTATGTCGAGCATACCGAAGCTGTCCTTGCCGCCGGAGAGGCAGACCATGACCTTGTCGCCCTCTTCAATCATGTTGAAGTCGGCGATGGCCTGACCTACGTTGCGCCGCAGGCGCTTTTGCAGTTTGTTGAAACTGTATTTTTCTTTGGCGTTCAGCTCTTCTAGCATGCTCGTAAAACCCGGGACACAAATAAGCGCGTTATTATAGCCATGTCCCGGGGGAGGGCAAGGTGCCAGGCACCTTATGATTGATTGCGACGACTGTCGACCGGGCAGCTATAGTCCGCCGGTTTGAGGATCAGGATGTCGCAGGAGAGGCGGTCAATCACATGTTCGGCTGTATTGCCGAGCAAAGCTGCAGAAAGCCCGGTACGGCCGACGCAGCCCATGATCATCAGGGTCGCCTTGAGCTCTTCGGCCATATCCGGCAACACCTCTTCCGGTAGTCCTTCAGCTACCCGGGTCCAGAGATGACCGATCCCGAACTTGTCGGCATGGCTGAGCAGCAGGCTTTCGTGGTGTTTGCGGATCGCTTCGTTGTAGGCGTTGGGATCAAACTCCGGCAGCTCTATGGCCACGTTGACCGGGGTGCCCGGGTAGGTGTTGACCAGATAGAGGTTGGAGCCCAATAGTTCGGCGATGTCGCTTCCCTCCTGGGTGATCCGTTCGTTGAGCAGTTTCTGATCCGGATCGTCGCTTGAGCAGTTGATGGCGGCGATGATGTTGCCGCCCCGTTGCCAGTGCCCCTCCTTGACCAGCAGCACCGGACAGGGGCATTTGCGCAGCAGATGCCAGTCGGTGGGAGTAAAGATGAAGGTTTGCAGGAAGCTGTGATGGTGAGTGGCTTTGACCACCAGATCGTGGCGCTGCTCCAGCACCTCCTGAATGACGCACTCGAAGGGACGATTGTGCCAGACTACTTTCACTTCGCACTCTATCCCCTGTGCCCGATAGGGGGTCAGGATCTCGTCCAGCCACTCACGTCGCTGTGAAATGACGCCGTCGCGCATCTCTTGCCGCTCGTCCACCGAGAGCATGGCGGTCATTTCATACGAGAAGTCATAGATGGTGAGCAGCAGGGTCAGATGGGCGTTTTCGTCCAGCTCGGCGACTTTGACTGCCCGTTCGAGGGCGATTTGACGCTCCTCTTCTGGATTGATAACCACCAGAATATTCTGATATTTGACCATCTTCTCCTCCTTGGAAAAGTCCAATGACAGCAGAATCTTAGCCATTACAGCTTAGCGCAGGAGGAGGGTATGGGGAACGTACCGGATCACATTCCAGAGGAAAGGATCCGGCAGGGAAAGCAGGAAAAAGTGAGAGGGTAAGCGGAAAAATCAGCCGCAGGGCGGGCGAGTGGCACCGGCCATCATGCCAAGGGCGACCTGATCAAGCACGGTAATGTATTTGCCTTTGACGCTGATGAGACCGGACTTCTGGAAGCGGCCAAGCAAACGACTGATGGTCTCGACAGTTAGTCCCAGATAGTTGCCAATGTCACCACGGGTCATGGATAGACGGAACTCCTTGGCGGAGAAACCACGCTCGGAAAAGCGTACCGACAGATTGTGCAGGAAGGCGGCGAGGCGCTCTTCGGCATTTTTCTTGGAGAGCAGCAGGATCATCTCCTGATCGCCCATGATTTCGCTGCTCATCAGACGCATGATCTGCTGGCGCAGTTTGGGCATCTTGCCGGAGAGATCATCCAGCACTTCAAACGGGATCTCGCACACCATGGCCGTTTCCAGCGCCTGGGCGAAGGAGGGGTGGGCCTGCTTGTTGATGGCATCAAAACCGACCAGATCGCCAGCGAGGTGGAACGCAGTGATCTGCTCATCCCCTTGCTCGGTGATGGTGTAAGACTTGATGGTCCCGGAACGGATGGCATAGAGCGATTTGAACTCATCGCCAGCCTTGAACAGCTCTTCACCCTTCTGGATCGGCTTCTTGCGCTCGATGATGCTGTCCAGCTGATCAAGCTCGTTGTCGTTCAGAGTGAAGGGGATACAGAGCTGACTGATGCTGCAATCCTGGCAATGAATTGCACAGCCACCGCTCTGGATACGTCTGCCAGGTTTCTTTTCCGGGATCATAGGCTCATACGAATAATTGATTTATATCAAACAAGTTTACCATCAACTCATCCGTTTTGGATAGGGTTTCAAAAGGAAGCAATGCCAATCCAGAAGGTATGTACCCCGAACAAAATGAGCAGCAGGGCACCGCCAAGGCGCAAACTGCGCAGGGTGAGCCAGTATCTCAGGCGATCGGCGAGCCCGCCCAACGCAAACAGGGTGGGCAGGGTGCCGAGGCCAAAAAAGAGCATGATGAGCGCACCGCCACTGGCCGAACCGGCCGCCGCGCTCCAGGTCAGCATGGAGTAGACCAGCCCGCAGGGCAGCCAACCCCACACCATGCCAAAGGGCAGTGCCTGCACAGGTGAGGTGAAGGGGAGAAATTTGCCCGCCAGCGGTTTGATACGGGGCCAAAGTCTTGCGCCGAGCCGCTCCAGCAGCAAGATCCCTTGCCACCAGCCCGCCAGATAGAGGCCAAGCGCAATCATCAATAGTGCAGCCACCAAGCGCAATCCGGCGATGGCGTGTTTGCCAGCCCCCAGCTCGCTGGTGGTGGCGAGCAGGCCGCCCACCAGAGCACCTGCAATCACATAGCTCAGGATCCGGCCGAGGTTGTAGTTGAGCAGATAGGCGAGCCGCCCCCAGAAGTGCTGTTTGTTGGCGGGGATCGCTATGGAGAGCGCGGCGGAGACGCCACCGCACATGCCGATACAGTGGGCAGAGCCTGCCAGTCCGACCAGCAGGGCGCCGGCCAGATCAAGGTTGTGGGTCATGGTCAGCAGGCTTTACCGGTTTGTGGGCAGGTTGCTCTTCGTCAAACAGGATGTTGGAACCCTGCCGGTCGAGATCTTCAAACTGCTCGGAGCGAATGGCCCAGAAGAAGACGACCCCGGCGATGATCACAAACAGGATGGCGATGGGGATCAGGACAAAAATTATATTCATGAGAGGTACCTTGGCGTTCATCCTTGGCAAGCGTCCCCTATGGTAACCCTGTTCGGGCAGGGGGCCAGCCGCTATCAGTGAGAAATGTGGCCTGCATCGGAGGCAGGCCACATTTTCAGCTATTTTCCGCCACCAGCCTCATCGGTTGAGGCGCATGGAGTTGGTTACCACGATGAGTGAGCTGAGCGACATGCCCGCCGCCGCCAGATAGGGGGGCAGCCAGCCGCAGGCCGCCAGCGGCAACACCAGCAGGTTGTAACCGATGGACCAGGCGAAGTTCTCGATGATGATCTTGCGGGTACGCATTGCCAGCACTCTGGCCTCGAGCAGTCGGCTCAGGTCATCGGCCAGCAGGATGGCATCGGCGCTGTTTTTCGCCAGATCGGTGCCACCAGCCATGGCAAACGAGGCGTGAGCGCCAGCCAGTACCGGCGCGTCGTTGATGCCATCGCCCACCATGATGCTGATATCCCCTTGGGCTTCCCGGGCCTTGAGGTAGGCCAGCTTGCCATCGGGTGAGACCCCCTTGACCAGCTCATCCACTCCCAGCTCGCGGGCAATCTCTTCTGCTTGCAGAGAGCTGTCACCAGTCAGCACGGTAGTTTGCAGACCTGCTGTCTTGAATGCCGCGATCAGTGCCCTGGCATCGGGGCGCAGGGTATCTTCCAGATTGAAGCGGGCCAATACCTGCTGCTCGTCGGCCAGATAGATAGCCAGACCGCGGCCGCGTTCTTGCGCCGGATCCAGCCCAAGCCAGCGGGCACTGCCGATGCGGTAGCGTACGCCATTCACCAGCGCTGTGATGCCGTGACCGATGACCGGGGTGATCTCGCGGGCGGATGGCAGCACACTGATACTGTCGGCGGGCAGCCGGAAGGCGCGGGCAATGGGGTGTTCGGATTGCGCCTCCATGGCCCGGGCGATGGCGAGGCATTGCGTCTCGTCCATCTCTGCCAAGGTGGTGGTGCCTGTCAGACTGATCTCACCTGTGGTGAGCGTGCCAGTCTTGTCCATCACGATCCGGTTAGCCTTGGTCAATATATCCAGCACATGGCCACGGCGCAGCAGGATGCCGTTGCGGGTCAGATTGGCGGTCGCCGAGGTCAGCGCTGTCGGGGTGGCCAGTGACAGGGCGCAGGGGCAGGTGGCAACCAGCACGGCCAGCGCGATCCAGAATGCCTGTTCCGGTTGGTGGAAATGCCAGAAGGTCCAGACCGCCGCGGCAATGATCAGCAGCACCAGAATAAAGTGGCGCGACAGCTGATCCGCCATCTGGGCGATGGCCGGTTTATCATCGAGAGCGTGATCCTGCAGCCGCATGATCTGGGCGATCCGCGACTCTTCAATACGGTGGCTGACCCGGATCTGCAGCGGCGCATCCGTGTTGATGGTGCCGGCATAGACCTGATCACCACGCTGTTTGAGCAGGGGCAGCTGTTCACCGGTCAGCATGGATTCGTTGAGGCTGGCTTGTCCTTCGACAATGATGCCGTCCGCCGGCAAGGTGGCGCCAGCCAGCACACGTACCCGATCGCCGACCTGCAAGGTCTTGGCCGCTACCTCATGTTCCCCTTCCTCATCGATGCGGGTCGCCATGATGGGCACCAGTCTGGCCAGGTTGGAGCTTGATTCCGACGCCTTGCGCCGGGCCCGCAACTCGAGAAAGCGCCCCAGCAGCAGGAAGAAGACGAACATGGTGATGGAGTCGTAATAGACCTCACCGGTATTGAACACAGTGGCCCACATGGAGGCAACAAAGGCACCGATCAGCGCAAGTGACACCGACACATCCATCGACAGATGGCCCTGTTTCAGGCTGCGCCAGGCACCCACGTAAAAGGGCTGGGCCGAGTAGATCATGATGGGGGTGGAGAGCAGCAGGCTTATCCACTTGAAGTAGACCATGAACTCATCTTCAACGCTGATGAAGAGATCCATGTAGAGGGCCACGGCGCACATCATCACCTGCATCGAGCCCAGCCCCGCCAGTGCCAGCCGGAACATATAGCTGCGCACCTCTTTGGCGTAGAGCGCCTCCTGTTGATGGGTCTGGAACGGGTAGGCACGATAACCGATCTGGGCAAATCCCTTGAGGATGTCACTCAGGGAGAGCTGGTCTGGATCCCACTTGATGCGGGCCCGGTGGGTGGTGGTGTTGACGTTGATGTAGCGCAGGCCGCCAAGGGTCATCAGGTGGCGTTCGATAAGCCAGGCACAGGCGGCGCAGGTGAGCCCTTCAACTGTCAGCTGGATTTCGCGAAGGGTACCGCTGTCGGTGACAAAATCCTGTTGCACTTCTGCCAGATCGTAGTGGGTGAGGGCGGCCAGCTCTTCGGGTACCAGATCTCCCTTGGTACCGGGGGCGGTGCGGTGATCGTAGTAACTGGCGAGGCCGCACTCCATGATGGTTTCTGCCACAGCCTGACAACCGGGGCAGCACATGGGGCGAACAATCCCCTTTATCTCGAGGGAATAGCCACTATTGGTGGGTACCGGCTCGCCACAGTGAAAGCAGGGGGTCATGCGTTATGCCTCCCTGAATGCAGAATGCAAGCAGCAGGGGCGCTGGCGAGCACCGGCTCGCCACAGTGAGAACAGCCGGTCATGGCTTAGCGTCCTTTCGGGTCGAGTTCGACAGGGGCCAGGGTGGGCAGCTGGACGGTCTCTTGCAATCGCCACTCGTGATCGAAGGCATCGACCCGAATGTGCCACTTGCCGACCAGCGGCTTGTCGAAATGGAGACGATAGGTGCCGCTCGCATCGGCGGTGATCATGTGTTCGCTGTCCTGACCGGCCAAGGTCGGGTGAAACAATGAGAGATAGAGAGCTTGCCCGGCAGGAATGTCACCGCTGATGGGTTTGAGGGTCAGCTCGTTGCCGTCAACCTCCAGCCCAAAGCGGATATTGAGCGCTTCGGAGCGGTCAAACTTGCTCAAGTCCTGATTGATCTCTTTCCCTTGTTTGTAATAGTCCTCGGCCACCAGATTGACCCCATCCTTGCTGGCGATGATGGCGGTGGCGATGCTGCCGACAACGGCGGCAGAGGGGAGGGCGATGATAAACCAGGGCCAGAATTGGCGATACCACGGTTTGGATAGAGGTTGGGTCATGATTGCTACTGCCATGAAACGAATGATTAACGTGGAAGATGGTTTTTACGCAACACAAGATAACAAAAAGCCTCGAGGAGTCGAGGCTTTTTGCTGTGTAATCACGTGTTTATCACATGTTACAACGTTACGGGCGAACCTTATTTGGCAGACTGTTGATGAGACAGGCTGTAAACGTAGGAGGCCAGCAGGTGAACCTTGTCCTCACCCAGAATATCTTTCCAGGCTGGCATCACGCCGTGACGACCATGGGTGATGGTTTGCACCACCACTTCGCGGGAGCCACCGTAGAGCCAGGTGTTGTTGGTCAGATCTGGCGCACCGACGGCAACACCGCCCTTGGCATCGGCCCCGTGGCAAGCTGCGCAGATGGCAAAGCGTGCTTCACCTTTCTTCGCTTCCACCAGGTCGACCTTGCGACCGGAGAGGCTCAGCACATAGGAGGCCACTTCCTGAACACCATCTTTGCCGAGGATTTCACCCCAGGCCGCCATGATCCCCTGACGACCGCCCATGATGGTGGTCTTGATTTGATCAGGCTGGCCGCCCCATTGCCATTCGCTGTCGGTCAGGTTCGGGAAGCCGCGGCCACCACGGGCATCGGAGCCGTGGCACTGGGAGCAGTTCTGCAAGAACAGACGCTGACCCACTTTCAGGGCTTCCGGATCCTTGGCGATCTCGGTGATGGCACGATAGGTTTTGCCATCCGCTTCGTAGGTGAGTTCACGGAACTTGGCGCCGTAGATCTCGTCAGCCTTGGCGACCTCGCGGTCATACTCCACTGCGCGACCTTCGGCCTTGGCCGATTCGGTTGCAGCCTTGGACTCGGCCAGCGAGCGCACATCCTGGTTGGAACTTTGCCAGCCCAGCAGGCCTTTGAAGTTGCCAAGCCCCGGGAAGGCGACCAGATAGACCAGACCGGTGACTATGAAGAAGAGGAACATGTAAGTCCACCACTTCGGCAGCGGGTTGTTGATCTCCTCGATGCCATCGAAGGAGTGACCCATCGATTTGCCTTCTTCAACACCCATCTTGTCCTTGCGGCACCACATCAGCAGCAAGAAGCAGCCGAGGATGGTTCCCAGACTGATGACAGTCACAAAAATGCTAAACAGAGTGCTCATTATTGTTTCGCTCCTGCGTTCTTTTTATCAGCACCGGGTTGCTCATCATCGGCAAAAACCAGATTGGCAGCCTCGTCGAAAGAGGTCTTGCGGCGTTTGCTGTAGGCCCAGACGATGATGCCAATCATGATGGCCATCAACAGCAGGGTATACAGACCGCGAAATGTGCCGTAGTCCATCTTCGCCTCCTTATTTCAGGGCATGACCCAGTGATTGCAGATAGGCCACCAGCGCATCCAGCTCGGTTTTGCCCTTGACGGCTTCGCCCGCACCCTGAATATCGGCGTCGGTATAGGGCACACCGAAGTGATCGCGGAAGAGCACCAGCTTCTTGGCGGTCATCTCGCCGGTCAGCACATTGGTATCAAGCCAGGGGTAGGCGGGCATGTTGGATTCCGGTACCACATCGCGCGGGTTGATCAGGTGAACCTTGTGCCACTCGTCGGAGTAGCGGCCACCAACACGGGCCAGATCCGGACCAGTACGCTTGGAGCCCCACAGGAAGGGGTGCTCCCAGACGCTCTCACCGGCGACCGAGTAGTGACCGTAACGCTCGGTTTCGGCACGGAACGGACGGATCATCTGGCTGTGGCAGTTGGTGCAGCCTTCGCGAATGAAGATGTCGCGTCCTTCCATCTGCAGAGCGGTGTAGGGCTTGAGGCCCTCCACCGGCTCGGTGGTTTGCTTTTGGAAGAACAGCGGAGTGATTTCAACCAGGCCCCCCAGACTGATGGCGAATATGATGCCGACCACCAGCATGGGAACGCTTTTTTCAAATATTTCGTGACGGTTATTGTTGCTCATGGGTTGACCTCTTCAATCATGCTGGCTGGGCGACAGGTTCCAGAGAACCTTTGGGCGCAGTGATGGTGCGATAGGCGTTGTAAGCCATCAGCAACATGCCGGTGACGAAGAAGCAGCCTCCCAGGAAGCGCACGAAATAGAAGGGATAGGATGCCTGCAGCGCTTCAACGAAGCTGTAGGTCAGGGTGCCGTCTTCGTTGACTGCACGCCACATCAGGCCCTGCATCACGCCGGAAATCCACATGGCAACGATGTAGAGCACTGTGCCCACAGTCGCCAGCCAGAAGTGAACGTTGATCAGCTTGACGCTGTACATCCGGCCCTGGCCGAACAGGTTCGGGATCAGGTGATAGACCGCACCGATGGAGACCATGGCAACCCAGCCCAGCGCACCGGAGTGAACGTGACCGACGGTCCAGTCGGTGTAGTGGGAGAGGGCGTTGACGGTTTTGATCGCCATCATCGGGCCTTCGAAAGTCGACATGCCGTAGAACGACAGGGAGACGATCAGGAAGCGCAGGATGGGGTCATAACGCAGCTTGTGCCAGGCACCGGAGAGGGTCATGATGCCGTTGATCATGCCACCCCAGGAGGGCACGAACAGGATCAGGGACATCACCATGCCCAGCGACTGTGCCCAGTCTGGCAGTGCGGTGTAGTGCAGGTGGTGCGGACCGGCCCAGATATAGAGGGAGATCAGCGCCCAGAAGTGGACGATGGAGAGGCGATAGGAGTAAACCGGACGACCGGCCTGCTTGGGCACGAAGTAGTACATCATCCCCAGGAAGCCGGCGGTCAGCAGGAAGCCTACCGCGTTGTGGCCATACCACCACTGCACCATGGCGTCCATGGCGCCGGAGTACATGGAGTAGGACTTCATGCCGGAGAGCGGCACTTCCATATTGTTGACAATGTGCAGCACCGCAACGGTGATGATGAAGGCGCCGAAGAACCAGTTCGCCACATAAATGTGGGAGGTGGTGCGCTTCATCAGGGTGCCGAAGAAGACGATGGCATAGGCGACCCATACCACAGTGATGGCGATATCAATCGGCCACTCCAGCTCGGCATACTCTTTGGCGGAGGTGTAACCCAGCGGAAGAGAGATGGCGGCAGAGAGAATGATTGCTTGCCAGCCCCAGAAGACGAAGGTTGCCAGCGGGCCACCAAACAGTCTGGTTTGACAGGTGCGCTGCACCACGTAAAACGAGGTGGCCATAAGTGCACTGACGCCGAAGGCGAAGATCACTGCGTTGGTATGGAGGGGCCGCAGACGACTGTAAGTCAGCCACGGGGTCTCGAAGTTGAGGGCAGGCCAGATCAACTGGGCTGCGATCAGTACGCCAACCGACATGCCGACAATTCCCCAGACAATCGTCATGACGGTAAACTGGCGAACAACGGTGTAGTTGTACTCAGGATGGTTAGTTGTATGGCTCATCGTTATATTCCGCTTCCGATGCTGCTGTTGTTTGGTTTTGTATCCGGAGAACCGGACTGGCTTCATCAGCCACCGCCGACCAGTTGTTAACATCTGTTAACGAAAGGAAAAGCAAAAGATGGCTAAATGAAAACTGCATGGGAATGATACTGAAGTGACAGGTAAAATAACAGTATAAACAGTGATATATTTGGCTCCGTCCGGTCTCGATATGGCAGTTTTTTACCTTGTTCGAGATCACAAAAAACTATTTTAATTGCATCTTAATCGGGCTGTTTTTGATGAAAGAGAGACTTACCGCACGTAAAGTTTTGCACCTCGTACTGGTGTTGGCGCTGTTATTGGCGCTGATGGCCTATCGCACCTGGTTTTCGGCCGATCAAAGCGTCTCTGCTGACCAGAAAAAAGATCAGATTTGTGATCTTTCCCACACCCCTTGCAGCGCGCTGATTGGTGACAAGCCGCTGACGGTCGCCATCAAGGAATTACCGCTGCGCGCCGAACATGACTTTGCCATCGCTATTACCGGCGGCGATCCGGCCGTCAAACCGGTGAAGGCGACACTCGAAGGCAAAGATATGTTTATGGGCACCATTCCGGTGAGCTTTGAAGAAATAGACGGACAGTGGCAGGGGGTAACCCAGGTGGGGAGCTGTACATCACCCGTCATGATCTGGTTGTTAAATATCGAGTGGAGTAATGGTCAACGCCAGCAATTGGCGCTTTCCGTTACCCGGGAATAACGGCGCAAGAGGTGGGGAGTGGAAAAAATATTTGAAATTTCCCGGCCAGGCGTTACCTTCCCCAAACCATCAGGGAGTGAAGTTCATTTAATCATGATTGAAAAACAACCGTTTTATCGCACCCTCAACCAGCAGGCCAAGGCGCTGCTGGAGGGGGAAACCGATCTTATTGCCAATCTGGCCAACCTCTCCGCACTGTTGAATCAGGAGCTGGAGAAGATCAACTGGGTCGGTTTTTATCTGTTGCAGGGCGAGACCCTAGTATTGGGGCCATTTCAGGGCAAACCGGCCTGCGTGCGGATCCCGGTCGGCCGCGGGGTGTGTGGTACGGCAGTGGCAGAGGGGAAAACCCAGCTTATTGACGATGTCCACCAGTTCGACGGTCACATCGCTTGTGATGGCGCGAGCAACTCGGAAATCGTGATCCCGGTGCGCCGTGGTGGCGAGATCATCGGGGTACTCGATATCGACAGTCCGATTTTTAACCGTTTCGACCAGCAAGACCGGATTGGCCTCGAAGAAACGGTGCAAATTTTGGAAAGCATGCTCTAAGTCATTGCTAGATGGTTCGCAAAAGGCCCCAAGCTCTCTATAATGGGGCCTTTGTTGTGCTCGGGACGTGCCCGTGCGTTTATATGAAAGCCAAGGTTATACATGGAAAACACTGAGAAGCTGAAGAACAGTAAAGAGATCGTTGCCTACCTGGTCGAGAAATTCCCGGCCTGCTTCGTTGCTGAAGGAGAGGCCAAGCCGCTCAAGATTGGCATCTTCCAGGATTTGGCCGAGCGTCTTGCTGACGATGCCAGAGTCTCCAAGACCATGCTGCGTTCCGCACTGCGTCAATACACCTCCAGCTGGCGCTACCTGCACGGTCTCAAAGCTGGCCAGGCTCGCGTTGATCTGGATGGCAACCCGGGCGAGCTGCTGACCGAAGAGCACATCGAGCACGCCAAGCAAGCTCTGAAAGAGAGCAAAGAGCGCGTATTCGCCAGCCGTCGTACCAATACCAAAGAGAAGGATGAGAAGGCCAAGAAGCCCCGTCGTCCTGCTGTGCGCAAAACCGAGAAAGCTGATGTAGCTGCCAAGCCGAAAGCTGCCGCCAAGGCACCGGTCGCTGACGCTCCGCTGGTTAAAGTGGATGCCGCTACGCTGAAAGTGGGCCAGGATGTGCGCGTCGTTATGGGTAAATTCCCGGTTCCGGCAACCATCAAGGAAGTAACCAAGGACGATGTACAGGTCCAACTGCAGACCGGCATGATGGTGCGGGTCAAATCAGAGCACTTGGTTCTCTAAGGAGACAAATGTTGAAGCATGGCGTAATTCGTTTTTCCCTCGTTGCCTGTAGCCTGGCGCTTGCCGGGCTTGCACAGGCCATCGAGCCGGTGCTCAAGGAGAGTGATTTGCCTGTGTTGGCTCAAGAGAGCCAACATGCTACGGCCAGCAAGCGAATTACCAATCTGTTTACCCGCTCGCACTACAAACAGTTCAAGCTGGACGATGCCTTTTCCTCCGTGATTTTCGATAAATATCTGGAGAATCTGGACTACAGCCGCAACCTGTTTTTGGCCTCTGATATCAGCCGTTTTGAAAAGTACCGTAACGGTTTTGACACCGACCTCGAAAGAGGCCGTCTGGCTCCCGCCTACGAGATGTTCAACCTGAGTCAGCAGCGGCGTTATGAGCGGTTCGAATACGCCCTCAAACTGCTTGATACTCCTTTCGATTTTACCCAGACCGACAACTATGTGTTTGATCGGGAAGGGGCGGCTTGGCCCAAAGATGAAGCAGAGCTCAACGAGCTGTGGCGTCAGCGGGTCAAGTTCGATGCCCTGAGCCTAAAGCTCAGCGGCAAGGAGTGGCCCGAGATCAAGGAGCTGCTTGGCAAGCGTTACAACAACGCCATCAAGCGGATGTCCCAGACCGAGAGCGAAGATGTCTTCCAGCTCTTCATGAACTCCTTCGCTCGCGCCATCGAACCGCACACCAGTTACCTCTCACCGCGCAGTGCCGATCGTTTCAATACCGAGATGAACCTCTCGCTGGAGGGGATTGGTGCCGTGTTGCAGGCGGAAGATGACTTTACCGTCATCCGTTCTCTGGTGCCCGGTGGCCCGGCTGCCAAATCCAACCACCTCAAACCCGATGACAAGATCACCGGGGTGGGGCAGGAAGATGGCAAGATTGTCGATGTGATCGGCTGGCGTCTCGATGACGTGGTCGAGCTCATCAAGGGGCCCAAGGGGAGCAAGGTCAAGCTGGAGATCCAGCGCGGCAAGGGCGCAACTGCCAAGACCGAGCAGATCGAACTGACTCGCGACAAGGTGCGCCTTGAAGACCGGGCTGCCAAGTCCAAGGTGATTAACGCCGAAGGCAAGAAAATTGGCGTCATCGAGATCCCGAGTTTCTACGTCAATCTGCACGATGACGTGATCAAGGAGCTCTCCAGCCTGAACAAGAAGAAGATCGATGGTCTGATCATCGATCTGCGCGGTAATGGCGGCGGCGCCCTGACCGAAGCTTCCGCCCTGAGCGGTCTCTTCTTTGCCAGCGGTCCCGTGGTGCAAATTCGTGATCACATGGGCCGTATCACGGTCAATGGCGATGACGATGGCAACGTCTACTACGGCGGCCCCATGTCGGTGATGATCGACCGCTACAGTGCCTCGGCCTCCGAGATCTTCGCAGCTGCCATGCAGGATTATGGCCGCGCGTTGATTCTGGGTGAAAACTCGTTCGGCAAGGGGACGGTGCAGCAGCATCGCAGCCTCGCCAAGGTCTATGACTTCTACGAGCAGCCGCTGGGTCACGTGCAGTACACCATCGCCAAGTTCTACCGGATCGACGGTGGCAGCACCCAGAACAAGGGCGTTGCGCCGGATATCAGCTTCCCGACACCGGTTGCTCCGGAAGAGACGGGCGAAAGCCGTGAGTTCAATGCGTTGCCGTGGGACAAGATTGCCTCCGCCAACTACGAGAAACTCGGCAACTTCGCCAGCGTACTGCCCAAGTTGCAGGCGGCGCACGATGCCCGGATCGCCAAGGATCCCGAGTTTGCCTATGTGATGCAAGACATCGCCGACTACAAGGAGGAGAAAGACAAGAAGTCGGTCTCCCTCAACGAGGCGGAGCGTGTTGCAGAGCAGGCGAGACAGGATGAGAAAGCGCTCAAACGTACCAACGAGCGTCTGGCACGTCTTGGCAAGCCGGCGGTGAAGAGTCTGGATGAGCTGCCCGCTGATTTTGAAGCGCCGGATGAGTATCTCATCGAAGCGGCCAATATCACGGCAGATCTGGCCAAGGTCAGCAAACGCAGCTGACAAAGCGACCTCCAATGCACAAGGGCGACTGCGGTCGCCCTTTCTTTTTGTCTGGCTTATCTGGCGTAATGCAAATTGTTTGACCCCGCCAGTTGGTTGTGACAGCCTCTTTCTCGCCTTTAACAAGCGTGGAAGCAGACAATAATGACCGATCACTCCCAGGCCATGACGGCCAAATATCGCCAGGATTATCAGGCGCCGCTCTACTGGATCGACACTATCGACCTCGATTTCCAACTGCAGGAGCCGCTGACCCAGGTCACTGCCATCACCCGCATTCGCCGCAACGGCGAGCACAATGCGCCGCTGGTCCTCGATGGCGAGCAGCTGACCCTCAAGAGCATTGCCATCGATGGCATTCCCTGTGACCACTACGAGCAAGGCGAGAGCAGTCTGACCCTGTTCAACCTGCCGGCCGAATGTGTGCTGACCATTGTCACCCTGCTGGATCCGGCCGCCAACACCGCACTCGAAGGGCTTTACAAGTCTGGCGATGCCTACTGCACCCAGTGTGAAGCTGAGGGCTTTCGTCGCATTACCTATTATCTGGATCGCCCCGACATTCTGGCGCGCTACAGCACCCGCATTACCGCCGACAAAGCCAAATATCCCTTCCTGCTATCCAATGGCAACAAGGTCGACAGCGGTGATCTGGATGGCAGCCGTCACTTCGTGCAGTGGCAGGATCCTTTCCCCAAACCGAGCTACCTGTTTGCGCTGGTGGCCGGTGATTTCGATGTGGAGCGCAGCCACTACACCACCAAGAGCGGCCGCAAAGTGGCCCTCGAGATCTTCGTCGACAAGGGCAACCTCGATCGCGCCGGTTTTGCCATGGAGAGCCTCATCAACTCCATGCGCTGGGACGAGCAGCGTTTCGGCCTCGAGTACGATCTCGACATCTACATGATCGTCGCGGTGGACTTCTTCAACATGGGCGCCATGGAGAACAAGGGGCTAAACATCTTCAACTCCAAATTCGTGCTGGCCAATCCTGCCACCGCTACCGACAGCGACTACCACGGTATCGAACGGGTGATCGGTCACGAATATTTCCACAACTGGACCGGCAACCGCGTCACCTGCCGCGACTGGTTCCAGCTCAGCCTGAAAGAGGGGCTGACGGTATTCCGGGATCAGGAGTTCTCCTCCGATCTGGGCTCCCGCGGCGTCAACCGCATTAACAACGTGCGTACCGTGCGCGGCCCGCAGTTTGCCGAAGATGCCGGCCCCATGGCGCATCCGATCCGCCCGGATGTGGTGATCGAGATGAACAACTTCTACACCCTGACCGTCTATGAGAAGGGGTCGGAAGTGATCCGCATGATGCACACCCTGCTAGGTGAAGAGGCCTTCCAGGCCGGTATGCGCCTCTACTTCGAGCGTCACGACGGCTCGGCCGCCACCTGCGATGATTTCGTGCAAGCGATGGAGGATGCGTCCGGTGTGGATCTCGGTCGTTTCCGCCGCTGGTACAGCCAGTCCGGCACGCCCGAGCTGACTGTGACCGACGAGTACGATGCCGCCAGTGGTATCTATCGCCTCCATGTGAGCCAGCACACCCCGCCGACTCAGGATCAGCCGCAGAAGCTGCCGCTGCATATCCCCCTCGACATCGAGCTCTATGACGAGCAAGGTGCCGTCATTGCACTGCAATATCAGGGCAAGGCCATCGGCAACGTGCTCGATGTGCAGGAAGCGAAGCAGACCTTCGAATTCGATCAGGTGCCGGTCAAGCCGGTGCCCTCCCTGCTGCGGGACTTCTCCGCACCTGTCAAACTGCACTATGACTACAGCGATGAAGCGCTCGCCTTCCTGATGCGCTTTGCTCGCAACGAGTTTGCCCGCTGGGATGCGGCCCAGATGCTGATCAACAAGGCGGTCATCGACGGGGTGGCACGGGTCCAGCACGGGCAGGGGGTTGAGCTATCCCAAACCCTGCTTGCTGCCTTCGTCGCCATTCTGGACGACAGCGATCTCGATTTGGCCCTCAAGGCGGAGATCCTGGCGCTGCCGGGTGAAGCGACCCTGGCCGAGTTGTTCGAGGTGGCCGATATCGATGCCATCCATCAGGTGCGCGACGCGATCCACACCCGTCTTGCCGAGGCCTTTGGCGCGCGCCTGGCGACTTCCTATCAGAGCCTGCGTCTGAACGGTTATCATGTGGTGCACGCCGACATGGCCAAACGGGCCCTCAAAGGGGTGGTGCTCGGCTATTTGGCGGCGCTGGATGCGGAGCATGCCGATGCGCTGGCGCGCGAGCAGTACGCAACCGCCGACAACATGACCGACACCCTGGCGGCGCTACAGGTGGCCAACGGCTATCTGCTGCCATGCCGTGCCGCGCTGCTGGCCGATTTTGAAGGCAAGTGGGCCAAGGATGGACTGGTGCTGGACAACTGGCTGCGGCTGATTGGCAGCAAGCCGGCTGCCGATGTGCTGAGCGAAGTGAAGCAGGCGATGAGTCACCCCACTTTCAGCATTCGCAATCCGAACCGGCTGCGGGCGCTGATCGGCAGCTTCGCCATGAGCAATCAGGTGCAGTTCCATGCGGTGGATGGCAGCGGTTACCGCTTCCTGACCGATCTGCTGATCGATCTCAACGAGGTGAATCCGCAGGTGGCCTCCCGTCTCATCACTCCGCTTATCCAGTTCAAGCGACTGGATGAGGCGCGCAAGGCCCTGATCCGCGCCGAGCTGACCCGTCTTGCCAACCTTGAGGGGCTGGCACGGGATCTGTTCGAGAAGGTCAGCAAGGCACTACAGCAGTAAGTGTTGACGGGGCAGGGGCGTGAATGCGCCTGCCCCTATTGTGTGATTTGTCGTGTGATCAGGAGCAAGCGTGAAGCAGTTTACTTTTCGGCTCTCATTGAGCAGTGACGAGGTGATGCTGATGTATCAGGGCCATGCCAGACGGCTGGTGGTGCGCAGCGAACAGGGATTGACCCTGGAGCTTGGCATAGAAAAAATACGGCCCTTTGTCGCCATCAATGGTGTGCATGGCTATTTTCGGCTGAAAACCCAGGACGATTACCGCTTTATCAGCCTCGAACGCATAAATTAACAAAAATCGAACAGATTACCGACGGTTTATCTGCTTTGCCTCACTATCTATCCGGTAAACTGGCACAAAGGTAGTGGGAATTTCTGTATTTTTGGTTATTTGCAAAATTTCTCACAGTTTAAGCCGTGATCTGTACCTTGTTTTTAACATCTCGTTAGCACCTTTCCTCGCCTTCCCTTATCCAAGCCATTACACTTCGCAACAACTCTGCACCAGCGGGTAACCAGGGTGGTTGCCTCTGCGTCGGTGGTTAATGTCGTCCGATAAGGAATATAAAAATGGCATTGAAAGACGCCCCTACCTCAGTTCTGCTCGAAAACGTTCTCAGTCTGATCCATCAGAAGTTGCCCAAAAACAGTGCCTCTTTGGTCGAGCGCTTCGTTGCCAAGTTCTACGGCAACATGGCGAGCTCCGACCTGCACGATCGCAATGACAGCGATCTCTACGGCGCGGCCCTGAGCCTGTGGAATGCCCTCAATCAGCGCAGCGGTACCGATCCCTACATCCGGGTCTACAATCCCGAGCTGACCCGTCACGGCTGGCAATCGCCCCATACCATCGTCGAGGTGATCCTGCAGGACTCCCCCTTCCTAGTTGACTCCATCCGGATGGCGCTTAAACGGCTCAATATCACCGCCCACATGATGCTGCACCAACCGCTGCACCTCATTCGTGGAGCGGATGGCAAGATTGACGCCATTCTGGAGCTCGACAACACCGACGGGCAGACATCGGTTGAAACAGCATTCCTTATCGAGATCGATCACCTCACCAGCGAGGAGCAGATGGCCGCGCTGGCTACCGAGCTCAACTCGGTGGCCGGGGAAGTGGCGCTGGCAGTCGGCGACTGGCAGCCCATGCTGGCCAAGCTCAATGAGATCATCGACGAACTGCCCAAGCGCAAGCACCCGGTCAGCAAGGAGGAGGTGGCCTCCTGCGTTGCTTTCCTCAAATGGGTAGCTGCCCACAACTTTACCCTGATGGGGTATCGTCGTTACGACGTCAAGGCGGTGGAGGGGGATCACGAGATCCTGCCGCAGGCGAGCTCCAGCCTTGGGCTGATGAAGAACTCCATCAAGGAGGTGGGCCAGCGCCTTGGCAACATGCCTGCCAGCGCCCGTCACGCCGCCTTGAGTTCTGATCTGCTGATCCTCACCAAATCCAACAGCAAGTCCCGGGTACACCGTCCGGCTTATGTGGATTACATCGGCATCAAGCGCTTTGACGAGCATGGCAAGGTGATCGGGGAAGATCGCTTCATCGGTCTCTACGCCTCTTCCATCTACAACACCAGCGCGACCCAGATCCCGCTCATCAGCCATCGCCTCGAACGCATCATGGCGGCCTCCGGTCATGAGAAGGGCTCCCACGCCTACAAGGCGCTGCTGAACGTGCTGGAAACCTATCCCCGTGACGAGCTGATCCAGGCCCGTGAAGAGGAACTGCTGGCTACCGGCCTTGGCGTGCTGGAGATGCAGGAGCGGGACATGCTGCGGCTGTTCGTGCGCCGCGATGTGTACGGTCGTTTCTTCTCCTGCATGGTCTATGTCACCAAGGAGCGCTACAACACGGCGCTGCGGATCAAAACCCAGCAAATTTTGCAGAAATATTTTGGCAGCAATGAAGAGGTGGAGTTCAACGTCTACTTCACCGAAGGCGTGCTGGCGCGGACCCACTACATAGTGCGGGTCAACAACAACAACGTGGATGTGGATGTGAACGAAGTACAGAACAACCTGATTGAAGCGGCCCGCAGCTGGGACGACAGACTCGACTCCGTGCTGCTTTCCCACTATGGCGAGGCCCGTGGCAACGAGCTGCGTCGCCGTTTCAGTACCGCCTTCCCCCGTGCTTACAAGGAAGATGTGCTGCCTGGCTCTGCCGTGGCCGACATCATGGCGCTCGATAACCTGAGCGAAGCCGAGCCGCTGGGCATGCTGTTCTACCGCGCGCAGGAGGAGGAGAACGATCGTCGGGTACGGCTCAAGCTGTTCCACCGCACCGAGCCCATTCACCTCTCCGACGTGCTGCCGATGCTGGAGAACATGGGACTGCGGGTGATCGGCGAGACTCCGTATCAGGTTCGCACTCCGGGCGGCGATCTGTTCTGGATCCTCGACTTCTCCATGCTGCTGCATGGCGAGCAGCCCTTTGATCTGGCCCAGAGCCAGCAGCGCTTCCAGCAGGCGTTTGCCGCCATCTGGAACAAGCAGCTGGAAGATGATGGCTTCAACCGGCTGGTATTGGGGGCGGGTCTCACCGGCCGTCAGGTCTCTGTGCTGCGAGCCTATGCCAAATACATGCGCCAGACCGGCGTCTCCTTCAGCCAGTCCTATATCGAAGAGACCCTGACCCGCTACCCCGATATCGCCCAACTGCTGTTTACCCTGTTCGAACAGCGCCTGGATCCTGCCGGCAAGCAGGACGCAAAGGTACAGGCCAAGCTGCACGAGGAGCTTGCCGCCAAGCTGGATCAGGTTGCTAACCTCGATGACGATCGCATCATTCGCCGCTATGTGGAGATGATTGACGCTACCCTGCGCACCAACTACTACCAGCTGGACAAGGCGGGCAACATCAAGCCCTACATCTCCTTCAAGTTGGCGCCGTCCAGCATCACCGACATGCCGCTGCCGCTACCCAAGTTCGAGATCTTTGTCTACTCGCCACGAGTGGAAGGGGTACACCTGCGCTGGGGCAAGGTGGCTCGTGGCGGTCTGCGCTGGTCCGATCGCAAAGAGGACTTCCGCACCGAAGTACTGGGTCTGGTGAAAGCCCAGCAGGTCAAGAACACCGTCATTGTGCCGGTGGGGGCCAAGGGCGGTTTCTACTGCAAACAGATGCCGGTGGGGGCGCCCCGTGCCGTCATTCAGGAGGAGGGCAAGGCCTGTTATCGCCTGTTTATTCGTGGCCTGCTCGATGTGACCGACAACATCATCGGCGGCGAGGTGATCCCGCCCAAATCCGTGGTGCGTCACGACGAGGATGACTACTACCTGGTGGTTGCTGCCGACAAGGGCACGGCGACCTTCTCCGACATCGCCAACGAAATAAGCCTCGAATACGGTCACTGGCTCGGCGATGCATTCGCCTCCGGCGGCTCGGTTGGTTACGACCACAAGAAGATGGGCATCACCGCCCGCGGGGCCTGGGAGTCGGTCAAGCGCCACTTCCGCGAGATCGGCGTCAACTGCCAGACCACCGATTTTACCTGCGTGGGGATCGGCGACATGGCTGGCGACGTGTTCGGCAACGGCATGCTGCTCTCCGAGCACACCCGGCTGGTGGGCGCGTTCAACCACATGCACATCTTCGTTGACCCAACCCCGGATGCGGCCAAGAGTTTTGTCGAACGCCAGCGCCTGTTCGATCTGCCGGGTTCCAGCTGGGATGACTACAACCGCGAGCTGATATCACAGGGGGGGGGCATCTTCCTGCGCTCGGCCAAGTCCATCAAGTTGAGCCCCGAGATGCAGACCCTGCTCGGTACCGACAAGGCCAGCATGGCGCCGAACGAGCTGATCAAGGCGCTGCTTTGCCTCAATGTCGACCTGCTGTGGAACGGCGGCATCGGCACCTATGTGAAGAGCGCTCGCGAGAGCGATGCCGAGGTGGGCGATCGCAGTAACGATGCTCTGCGGGTCAATGGTCGCGATCTGCGGGCCCGTATTGTGGGTGAGGGGGGCAACCTTGGCTTTACCCAGCTCGGTCGGGTGGAGTACGCCAGTCAGGGCGGTCGCATCAACACCGATTTTACCGACAACGTCGGCGGTGTGGATTGCTCCGACAACGAGGTGAACATCAAGATCCTGCTGAACCAATTGGTGGCGGCAGGGGATCTGACTCTCAAGCAGCGTAACCAGATGCTGTATGAGATGACCGACGACGTGGCGCAGATTGTCATCACCAACGCCTATCGCCAGTCCCAGTCCATCTCGGTCACCAGCTTCCGCGGTTCTGAACAACTCAAAGAGCAGCAGCGCTTTATTCAGGGGCTGGAGCGGGAAGGCAAGCTCGATCGTGCACTGGAGTTCCTGCCATCCGATGAGGAGCTCTCCGAGCGGATGGCGGCAGGGCAGGGACTGACCCGCCCCGAACTGGCGGTGTTGGTGGCGTACGGCAAGATGGTACTGAAAGAGCAGCTCAACTGCCCGGAAGTGACCGACGAGCCCTTCCTCGCCAACATGCTGGTCACCAGCTTCCCGGCCAAAGTACAGCAGCAGTTTGGTGCCCAGCTGGCCGATCACCCGCTACGCGGCGAGATCATCGCTACCCGGGTGGCCAACATGCTGGTTAACGACATGGGGCTCAACTTCGCCAGCCGGATGAAGGACGAGACCGGTGCCTCGGTCGCCGAAGTGGCCTGCTGCTTCGCCATGGCCCGCGAAGTGTTTGGCATGAACCAGTTGTGGCGCGATATCGAAGGGTGCGACAACCTGGTGGATGCCCAGACTCAGCTCGAGCTGATGTTCTACAGCCGCCGCATTGTGCGCCGTGCCACCCGCTGGTTCCTGCGTGCCCGCAATCGCAGCTGGAGCATCAGCGAGAACATCGCCTTCTTCCGTCCTGCGTTCGAGACCTTAGGGAAGCACCTCTACGAGGTGATGGATGAGAGCGAAGTGGCCGAGCATCGTCAGGCTGTTGCCAAGTGGATGGATAAACAGGTGCCGGAGGCCATTGCCCGTCAGGTCGCCCATATGAGCAGCCTCTTCTCCAGCCTAGATCTGGCGCAGATTGCCGCGGAGCACAAGACCGATATTCTGCGCGCCGCCAATGTTTACTATCGCCTCGGGGCCAAACTGGATCTTCACTGGTTCCTCGACCAGATCAACCATCAGCCGGTCGGCAACCACTGGCAGGCGATGGCGCGAGCCTCCTTCCGCGAAGATCTGGACTGGCAGCAACGCAGTCTCACTTCTGTGGTACTGGAAGGGTGCAAAGATCAGGGAGAATGCGCTACCATACTGGCCGACTGGATTTCGGAGCATGAGCAACTCTTGTCCCGTTGGACCCACATGTTGGCCGACTTCAAGACCACCAGCACCCACGAGTTCGCCAAGTTCTCGGTGGCCTTGCGAGAGTTGAACCTGCTCCAGTTGAATTGTCGGGCACTTTAATTGCCAGATTAAGGCATGACACCGACATTACACCCAAAGCCCCGGCCAGTCGCCGGGGCTTTCTTTAAGGAGCAAAGATGTTGTACCCCATCGCCAGGCATTTCCTGTTCAAGCTCAATCCGGAACAGGCTCACGATCTCTCCATGAAATATTTGCCCCGCCTTCTCGGTACGCCACTCGATTGTTTCTTCCGCCAGAATTTGCCGAAACGCCCCGTCACTGTCATGGGGCTTTCTTTTGCCAATCCGGTGGGATTGGCGGCCGGTCTGGATAAAGATGGTGAGTGCATTGACGCGCTGGGCGCCATGGGATTTGGCTTTATCGAGGTAGGAACCGTCACCCCCAGACCCCAGAGCGGCAATGACAAGCCGCGCCTGTTCCGGGTTATTCCGGCAGAGGGGATCATCAACCGGATGGGATTCAACAACAAGGGGGTGGATCATCTGGTGGCCAAGGTAAAAGAGGCCAAATATCAGGGAGTCATCGGCATTAATATCGGCAAAAACAAAGACACTCCCATCGAACAGGGCAAGGATGATTACCTGATCTGCATGGATAAGGTTTATGATCATGCCGGTTATATTGCCGTCAATATCTCTTCCCCCAACACCCCGGGTTTGCGTTCGCTGCAATATGGCGAGGCGCTGGATGAATTGCTGGCAGCCCTCAAGGTACGTCAGCAAGAGCTGGCCGCCCAATATAAAAAGTATGTGCCGCTGGCGGTTAAAATTGCCCCGGATTTAAGCCTTGAAGAAATAGATCAGGTGGCCGCGTCGCTGGTACGGAATGGTATTGATGGGGTTATCGCCACCAATACCACCCTCGAGCGCGAGATGATTTATGACATGCCCCACGCCGGTGAAGCGGGTGGCCTGAGTGGTCGTCCGCTGCAGCACAAGAGTACCGAGGTGATCCGTCATCTGGCCAAGGCGCTCAATGGTGCTCTGCCAATTATCGGTGTGGGTGGTATTGATAGTGCCATGGCCGCCCGTGAAAAATTGGCCGCCGGTGCCAGTCTGGTACAAATTTATAGCGGCTTTATTTATAAAGGGCCGGGGTTGGTCAAAGAGATTGTGACCAATATTTAAGAAATAGATGGCGGGGCCCTTTATTTGACGTTGCTGATTTCCTGCATATGGAATAAAGTCAACTGGTAATTATCAAGTAAGGGCTCCAACATGTTTATCCAACCGACCGATAGCTGGCAATGGCACTATGATGCCCAGAGTGACCGTCTGATGTTGGACCTGTCTGATAACATGTTATTTGCGACCGAGTATAAAGGGCGGCAATTGGTGCCCAGCTCGTTTACGACCCAACCTTTTTGTGTCGATGATGCAGCCCTCTATTATCAGTTGATGGATAAAGCAGTCGAACTTGAGTGGAGTATTCCCCATCAGGTTCAGTTGGTGCTTAATGCCATCGCGGTCAGTCGTTTTTATAAACCCCTGATGCCGCAAAGCTGGTTTTTTAGTGAACAGCATCCGCAAGTGATCCCGCAAAACGGTGATCTGGTCTTGATGAATACACCTCATGGCAACGGCGAATTTATGGTCATTGAGACAGGGGAGCAGGCCAGCGTCTGTTTGAACCTCACTGCCGATCTGGTATTGACCACCAGTAAAACTCTGCCGCGTTTCGGGGTGATCAAGGTGATGAATAACCGGATGAAGCCGCGTATTACCGTGACCGAGCAATATCGTCAGGTCAGTTGATATATATTCATCAATCTTTTTATCTCTGTGATTACACCGCTGCCTGTTTTAACTGTGGACACCTCAATCGCGCCTCGTTTCTGATCCTTCATTGATCCGCGAACATCTTGCCCATTCTCATTGATCTTCATGGTTGTGATCCAGCCTCTCTGAGGCTTATTACATCCACTTGTACCTTGTGTTCTGACCCACGCAGTATCTTGGTCTTCCGTGCTGCAAGCATGGTGTCTCATTCTTGTTTCGTTCTGCTTGCCTAGTGCCTCCACCTCGCTATCAACACATCACTCACTGCTGCGATTTTCTACATACGACATTTTATGCTTGAAACGAGAGCTATTCTCACTTACATTTTGTTATAACATAACAAAATGGAGTTACCATGAAGCCTCATATTCATCCTGATTATCGTTTGGTGCTGTTCCATGACACGGCAGCAGATGCCTTTTTCCTGGTCGGGTCAACCATCAAGAGCGATCGCCGCTATACGTGGCAAGACGGGAAGGAGTATCCCTACGTATCGCTCGATGTTTCCAGCCAGTCGCACTCGTTCTATACCGGCAAGCAGAAGCAGGTATCGAGTGAGGGGAGTGTGGCCCGTTTCAACAAGCGCTTTGGCGCATTTTCAAGCAAGAAGGAGTCCTGAATGCAGGTCGTCTGTTCACTCAAATCCGCAAGGGCGCGTCATCCCGATTGTCAGTTGGTGCGTCGTCGGGGCAAATTGTTCGTGATTTGCAAAAGCAATCCCCGCTTCAAGGCTCGTATGAAGTGATCCGCTAAATGATGTCTGGCCCCATGATCTCGCCATCGGGTAGTCATGGGGCCTTTTACCTTTTCGCCACCTATCAATCTGTTTCTATCCTGCTGTTTGCGCCGACTTTTGCATGCTCCAGCCTGCCTGATGAGGTATAATGCGGCACTATTTTTATGGGTTCCCCGTGAGCGTGATGAAAGAATTTTTTGCAACCTGCCCCAAGGGGCTGGAAAACCTGTTGGCCGATGAGCTGACCAATCTTGGCGCAGAGCAGGTCCGTGAGACCGTGGCTGGCGTCCATTTCAAAGGCGAACTGGCGATTGGCTACAAGGCCTGCCTGTGGAGCCGTTTTGCCTCCCGTATCGTGCTGGTGCTGTCCGAATTCCAGATGAACGACGATCTGGATCTCTATCTGGGCGCCCACACCATTCCCTGGGAAGAGCACTTCTCCGGTACCTCTACCATCGCGGTGGACTTTACCGGTACCAACCCTGCCATTCGTAATACCCAATATGGCGCGCTGAAGATCAAGGATGCCATCGTTGACCGCTTCACCAAGCGCGGTCACGTACGTCCTGACGTGGACAAGAAGTCGCCGGATATTCGCATCATGGCGCACCTGGGCAAGGGCAAGGCCAATATCACGCTGGACTTGTCAGGCCCGGCGCTGCACCAGCGTTTCTATCGTCAAGGCACTGGTGAAGCACCGCTCAAAGAGAACCTGGCCTGCGCCATGATTGCCCGTAGTGGCTGGGCCGGTGAGCCCATGATGGACCCGATGTGCGGTTCCGGTACCTTGCTGATTGAAGCGGCCTTTATCGCCGCCGACATGGCACCGGCGCTGCGCCGCGAGCGCTTCGGTTTCGATCGCTGGCTGCAGCACGATAGCGAGCTGTGGCAGAGCCTGATGATGGAAGCGCAAGTACGTGCCAAACGTGGCATGCAGCGTTGCGAAGTAAAACTGTTTGGTTGCGATGCCGACAGTCGAGTGCTGCTCAAAGCCCGTGACAACGCCAAAGCGGCCGGTGTGGCCCACCTCATCACCTTCAAGCAAGCCGATGTCACCAAGCTGGAAAACCCGCTGCCGATGCCTGCCCCTGTTGAAGGGGAAGAAGGTCAAGGGGAGGCCCGCCAGGTCGGTATGCTGATCTCCAACCCGCCTTATGGCGAGCGTCTTGGCGAGTTCCCGGCGCTGCTGGAAGTGCATCAGGCGCTGGGCGATGCTCTGCGTCGCAGTTTCCAGGGTTGGAAAGTCTCCATTCTTTCTGCATCGCCCGAGCTGCTTAGCTGTCTGCGCCTGCGCGCCGACAAGCAATATCGCCTGTTCAACGGCGCCCTCGAGTGTCAGCTGCGCAATTATCAAATCGCACTGGACTCCGTGGCTTCCCAAAAAGAGGTCGCGCAGGACTTTGCCAACCGTCTGCGCAAGAATCTGAAAACCCTCGAGAAGTGGGCCAACAAAGAGGGCATCGATTGCTATCGCATCTACGATGCCGACTTGCCGGAATACAATGCCGCCATCGACCGCTATCAGGACTATCTGGTGGTGCAGGAGTATGCCGCGCCCAAGGATATCCCCGCTCAGAAGACTCGTCAGCGTCTGCTCGACATGGTTCAGGCCGCCATCAAGGTGACCGGCATGGACGGCGAGAAGGTGATCCTGAAGGTGCGTGAGCGTCAGGAAGGTAAACAGCAGTATCAGAAGCTCTCCGAAGAGCAGCACCGGATGGAAGTGCAGGAGTACGGTGCCCGTCTGTGGGTCAATCTCTACGACTATCTGGATACCGGCCTGTTCCTCGACCACCGTCAGACTCGCCGCATGCTGGGTCAGATGGCCCGTGGCAAGCGCTTCCTGAACCTGTTTGCCTATACCGGCAGTGCCACCGTGCACGCAGGTCTTGGTGGTGCCAGCGAGACCACCACAGTGGATATGTCGCGCACCTACCTCAACTGGGCACAGGACAACATGCGCCTCAACTCGCTGGTGGGCCGTCAGCACAAGTTTGTCCAGGCCGACTGCCTGAAGTGGCTGTCGGAAGCGGACGAGCAGTACGACCTCATCTTTATCGATCCGCCCACCTTCTCCAACTCCAAGCGGATGGACGAGAGCTTCGACGTACAGCGCGATCACCTGCTGCTGATGCAGCACCTGAAGCGCCTGCTGGCGACGGACGGCACTCTGGTCTTCTCCAACAACAAGCGTCACTTCAAGATGGATCTGGCCGGTCTAGAGGCCACTGGTCTCAAGGCCCAGAACATCACCCAGAAGACGCGACCGAAGGATTTCGAACGTAACCAGCACATCCACAACTGCTGGATCATCACCCATGCGCCGGAGCAAGGCGAGGCGTGATGCTGACCCTGTTTCATACCGACGGTTGCCACCTGTGCGAGCAGGCCTGGGCGCTGGTGGAGGAGGCTGGTCTTGCCACCGCCACCCGCCAGTGCGACATCATGGATGATGAGCAGTGGCTTGCCGCCTATCGGGTGCGCATTCCGGTGCTGCGTGACGAAGCAGGCCACGAGCTCGGTTGGCCCTTCACACTGGCCGAGCTCAAAAGCTGGGCCGCCCGTCAGGGGTGAGAGTGATTTGACGATAAAACGGGGGCAGACCCAGTCTGCTGCCCGTTTTTTTCATATGAAATAAGGAACACACATGGCTCTTTTAACATTGCACGGCGCATGTCTGTCGTTCAGTGATTTCCCGCTGCTCGACAATGCCGAATTGACCATCGAGCGGGGCGAGCGCCTCTGTCTGGTTGGCCGCAACGGGGCGGGCAAGTCCACCCTGATGAGGGTCATTGCCAGCGAATTGCCGCTGGACGACGGGCGTCTGGTGCTGCAACAAGATTTGAAAGTGACCCGCCTTGAGCAGGATCCGCCGGCTTCCAGCGAGCTGACGGTGTTTGACTATGCTGCCGAAGGGCTGGCGGGGGTGGGGGAACTGCTCAAGCAGTACCACCACATCTCCATGGAGCTGGCGAGCGATCCGTCAGACGCCAACATTCGCAAGATGAGCGAGTTGCAAGAGCAGCTCGATTATCAGAACGGCTGGCAGTTCGAGACCCGTATCAGTCAGGTGTTGACCCTGTTGGGGCTGGATCCTGACGTGACCCTCGATAGCCTCTCCGGCGGCTGGCTGCGCAAAGTGGCGCTGGCCCGTGCGCTGGCTTGTGATCCCGACTTGTTGCTGCTCGATGAGCCGACCAACCACCTGGATATCGAAGCCATCAACTGGCTGGAAGATTTCCTCAAGGATTTTCGCGGCGCCATCGTCTTTATCTCTCACGATCGGGAGTTCATCCACAAGCTGGCCACCCGGATCATCGATCTCGATCGCGGCGCCATCACCTCCTGGCCGGGCAACTACGACGAGTACCTGCAGGGGAAAGAGGAGTGGCTGCGGGTCGAAGAGCTGAAAAATGCCGAGTTCGACCGCAAACTGGCCCAGGAAGAGGTGTGGGTGCGTCAGGGTATCAAGGCTCGCCGTACCCGTAACGAAGGTCGGGTGCGCGCCCTTGAGGCGATGCGCATGGAGCGCAGCCAGCGCCGCGAGCTGCAGGGCAAGGCCAAGCTGCAACTGGACGAGGTCAATCGCTCCGGCAAGCTGGTGTTCGAGACCGAAGGGCTGGGGCTGGATTTTGGCGATCGCACCCTGTTCAAGGGGCTCGATCTGCAAGTGCTGCGTGGCGACAAGATTGCGCTGGTCGGCCCCAATGGCTGCGGCAAATCGACCCTGATCAAGCTGTTGCTGGGTCAGCTTGAGCCAACCCGTGGCACCGTCAAGGGGGGCACCAATCTGGAGGTAGCCTACTTCGATCAGTACCGCGAGCAGCTCGATCCCGAGCAGACCGTGGTGGACAACGTCGGGGAGGGCAAGCAGGAGGTGATGGTGCGTGGCCGCTCCCGCCACATCCTCGGCTACCTGCAGGACTTCCTGTTCGAGCCCAAGCGGGCCAGAACGCCGGTCAAGGCGCTCTCCGGTGGCGAGAAGAACCGGCTGCTGCTGGCCAAGCTGTTCCTCAAGCCCAGCAACCTGCTGATCCTCGATGAACCGACCAACGATCTGGATGTGGAAACCCTGGAACTGCTGGAAGAGCTGCTTTCCGACTACCCCGGCACCCTGCTGCTGGTGAGTCACGATCGTCGCTTCATCGACAACACAGTGACCGGCTGCTGGCTGTTTGAGGGGGATGGTCGCATCAGCGATTACGTGGGTGGTTACGCCGATATGATGGCGACCCGCGAACAGCAGAATGCCCAGCAACAGGCCAAGAGTGCACCGGTCAAGGCGCCCGAGCCGGTCGTTGCCGCCGCGCCAGAAGCGCCGAAGAAGAGCAAGAAGCTCTCCTACAAGCTGCAGCTTGAACTGGAAGGGTTGCCTGCTCGTCTTGAGCAGCTGGAAGCCGAGCTGGATGCGCTGCAAAACGAGATCAACCAGCCTGGGTTCTTCTCGCTGCCGGCAGATAAAACCCAGCCGAAACTCGATGCCCTCAATGCCGCTGAAGCCGCGCTGGAGCAGGCATTTGCTCGCTGGGAAGAGCTGGAAGGACTCAAAAATCAGGAGTAAGTTCCCTGTAATTAAAACTTAATCCAGTTCAGTGCCTTGTGTCACATAGCCCGGTTAGGGTGGAAGTTTTTGTTTGACCGAGTGCGCTCGCAGGAGTAAAGATGAAAGCGACCGATGCAGAATTGGTCGCTTTTTTTGTTCCACGAAGAGGGTCGTAGATGATGAAGAGACAGAAGCGGGACCGTCTGGAAAGAGCTCGTGCTCGTGGTTATCAGGCTGGCGTGGTCGGCAAACAGAAAGAAGCGTGTCCGTATCAATGCCTGGATGCCCGAGGGCATTGGCTTGGTGGTTGGCGTGACGCCATGGAAGGGCGGGGCTCAGGCCTCTTCATGAAGTAGCAGGTACTTCATCACTCATTACAAAAGGAAAGGGGCCGTTGTGGCCCCTTTGCGTTAATGCTGTTTTACCACCAATCAGAGAGATCAGAATGCGGTGGTATCTTTGAACAGGCCCACTTTCAGGTCGGTGGCGCTGTAGATCGGACGGCCGTCAACTTCGACCACACCATCAGCAATTCCCATCACCAGCTTGCGGTTGATGACGCGCTTGAAGGTGATCTTGTAGGTCACTTTCTTGGCAGTCGGCAGGATCTGGCCGGTGAATTTCACTTCACCTACGCCCAGAGCACGACCCTTGCCGGGGCCACCTTTCCAGCCAAGGAAGAAGCCGACGAGCTGCCACATGGCGTCCAGACCGAGACAGCCAGGCATCACAGGATCACCCGGGAAGTGGCAATCGAAGAACCAGAGATCCGGAGTAATGTCGAGCTCAGCCAGGATCTCGCCCTTGCCGTGTTCGCCGCCGTTGTCATTGATCTTGACGATGCGGTCCATCATCAACATGTTGGGGGCAGGCAGCTGACTGTTACCCTCACCAAACAGTTCGCCACGGCTGCAAGCCAGCAGCTCTTCACGGGTAAAAGAGTTCTTGCCCTGTTCGCACAGGGAAAGGCGGGCTTCCATGGTGGTATTGTCTACGGTCACGCGGTATTTCCTTCAAATGGGTCAAAGCTGGGCCAATTTAGCTTACAGTTGTTCGCTAAACAACTCCGATCACTTCATCAGCGGCCAAACAGGCGCCCCAGCAGGGATTGCAGCAGTCCGACTTTGGCAGTGGAGCCGTTCAACTCGTCCAACCGCTCCTGAATACGGCCAAACAGGGTATCGGGCATATCAGGCTCACCGGCGACACAGCCAGTCAGCAACTCGATGGCCTCTTCCACATGATCCACCGGGTGGATGTGGAACTGGCCCGCTTCAACCGCTGCAATCACCTCGTCAGAGAGGTTTAGCTGCTGGATGTTGGTGCCCGGCAAAATGATCCCTTGCTTGCCGGTAATGCCGTGGATTTTGCACACCCGGAAGAAGCCTTCAATCTTCTCGTTGACGCCACCAACGGCCTGCACATTGCCAAACTGATCGACCGCACCGGTCACGGCGAAGTGCTGATAGATAGGCTGGCGGGCGAGGGCAGAGAGCAGGGCACACAAGCCGGTCAGTGAGGCACTGTCGCCATCAATTTCGTGGTAAGACTGCTCGAACACCAGATTTGCCGACAGGGGGGAGGGGTTCTCTGCACCAAATTTGTTGGAGAGATAGCCGTGGATAATCATCATCGCCTTGGCGTGGATATGACCGGCCAGCTCCGCTTTGCGCTCGATATCCGCCACATCGCCATCACCAAGGTGTACGGTCGCGGTGAGGCGCACCGGCTCACCGAAGTCATAAGGGTGACCGGAGACCTGAATGACAGACAGGCCGTTGATCTGGCCAATCTCTTCGCCATCGGTTTGCAGCAGGATCTGGCCGTCGATAACCCCCTGATCGGACTGCTCAACCAGATAGTTGAGGCGGTAATCCTGCTCTTCCAGTGCGCCGCGAATATGTTCGTCGGTGACCACATCAGATTCCAGCTCCCGGGCCAGACTGTCAGCCATCCGCATGATGGCGGAGAGTTGCACTTCGGAGAGCGACAGCCACTCCTGATGGTCACAGAGGCGGCTGGCATGACGACAAAGGGCGGCGAGGGCGGCTGGCGTGAAGTCCAGCAGACTCCAACGCTGGCGCAGCCAGGCCAGGTACTGCAGAAATTCCTGCAGATCCTCTTCAATATTCACCTCTGACACCAGATCCGCGCGCAGGAAAATGCGTTCGGACATATCCCGATCCAGCATCTGGAACTCGGCCACATCGAGTCGGTCACCCACCAGGATCAGCTTGAGCTTGATGGGGGTCGCTTCAGGCGCGAAGAAGGGGGTCAGGGTTTTACCTTCCTGATAGGCGTTCCAGTCCAGCTCGCCTTTTTGCATGGCATTTTTCAGTTTGAACCAGAGATGCGGCTGATCCAGCAGCTCATCCAGTTGCAAAATGAGGTAGCCGCCGTTGGCTTCGCGCAACAAACCAGGCTCCAAAAGGTGCTGGTTGGCATAGACAGAGCCTTGTTCTGTCTGGTAATTGATGGAGCCAAACAGGGTATCCCAGTTGAGATCACGGCCATAAATCACCGGCGCTTCCTGCGCTTCGTGGTGGATCAGCAGGTTGATCAGAATGGGGTGCTGGAACTCCAGACCCAATGCCACGTGAGCCGCCAGATCGGAGAGGAAATCATCGATTTTCGGATCATTGTTCTGCTTGCGCATGATGCGGGTCACGATGCGTTCGGCATCGAGATGGTGGCTCAACAGCTTGAGTAGCTCGCCAACCATTTCGCAAAACTCAACGCCGGTGCCTGGTTGCAGGCGCAGCCAGATAGGCTTGTAGGGGTTGTTCAGATTCTCGGTGTAGCAGAGATCAAACAGGTCACCATCCTTGCCATTGGAGTCGGCAATCAACGTTTGGCAAACGCCTTCGTAATCTGCGCCGGGGAACCCGTTGAGCAGCATGACCGGACAGTCACCATCAAAACTGGCAAGACGTTTGATGCCGGAAATGGCTCTGGGTTGCAGTGCAGCAAAGGGGATAGGTTCAAGCTCGCTGAGCTTGGTGAACTGTTCAATCGCAAAAGCGGGTTTTAATTGTTCTGATGTTAATTCAGCCACTTAAGACATCCGGTCGAAGATAGGATCAATTGTTGCCATTATACACAGTTCAATAAGTGGTAACAGGAAACAAGATACTTGATTTAACATAATATACATTATGCGCAGTCGCACAAGCCTCTAGGAAAGGCGTCTTCAACGTTCGTGATGCGCTGCGGCGTTTGCTTCCCTCAGTACCGGAAAGCCTCAAAAGCCGGTTTTGCAGGGAAAGGAGTGGTGCTTGCCTCACAGCAGCATTCCAAAGAAGTTTCGGCGGGCCCACCTACGTCACGACAATCAACCGCAGAGGGCCGCCTTATACGCGCTATGGTCTTCGACCGCGCGTCAGCATGGGATGACACTCAATGCCATTGGGGATTGGATTTGTAGAAGTCCATGACGAAAGCACGAAGGCAACGGATGTTTCCCCACTCAGTAGGAATGAAACCCTCGGCAGCTGTCATAGCACAAAGGCGCTCGAGCAGTTGAAGGAAGAACAGATAGGTGAAGTTGAAGCCGTTTCTCCTCAGCCTCGTCAGCCACGCGAAAGAAACGCTCCTTGAGCTCGACGAAACCGAGCCGGTCAACAATGGATGACTCATAGACAGCCCACGCATCAGAAGCGGGGTTGGTTCGGCGCTCGACAACTGACTTAGAGGGAGCGAGTTCGGCGCTGGCCTGCTCGGTCAAAGGAAGGTCAACCTGGGTATGGCGATCGCCATCAGGCAGAGGATCCCCGATAACGGGCAAGGATCCGGTGTTTTTGTATACAGAAATCAAAGCGCGAACTTGCTCCAAGCAACCCTTGGGAACCCTGACCATCACGGTCTCTTCGCCTTTGGGACGACCTGCGCCATCACGGGCGCCACCACGCTTAGAAGTCATTTGCAGAGACTCGCAGTCATACGGCCAGAACAGAAGAGTTCAAGGGTATCTGGCTCCCAAAAGAACCAGATGGCCAGCTGAAGAGCAATATTGCCAGCGACGCCAATAGCAAAAAGACCGAAAACCACCATCCAAAGAACCTTAAGCATAGCGGCTCTCCTTGATCAGCTTCTTCACCTGGACAGCAGTAGCACCTGCAGGAACCGGCAGTTCGCCAAGGTCGGTACCGTCACAGGATACGTCAACCTTGCAATCTCCCTTGAACCAGGAGAAGTCATTGCCAGTACGGGTTGCGTACCCTTCCAAGATGCCTGACTTGTAGTCGAAGTTTACTGTTGCAGTTGCCATCTGATCACCCCGTTGGTTTGAATTCCGTTTACATGATTCATTATAGCGCACCTTTGAATTATGTAAACACTATTCAATAAAAAGATGCCGATAAATGGGGTTATCGGCGCAACGGGGGAAGATCAGGCATTGCTGAATAGAGCCGTTCGTGAAGCTCCTGGTTAACGGGGTCTGACCAGAACTTATCCATTGATTCAAGATGAGCTTGGCGACGGGCCAAAAGGACGGGATCACTGTCGCGTTCTGACTTGCGCAGCGCGTAGGCCTTCTTGAATTGGGCCATGGTTACATTAACCCCCTTCTGCTCGTTCAGTATTTCAAAAAGACGTGCGTCGATACGAACATTCATATATTCACCTATTAATTTAATGGGTCAGTAACAGACATATCTATATTGTCGGCCTTCTTGTTGGCGACATAATGAGGCAATCGCTTCTCTCTAAATAAAAGCTTGGTCTCTTTAATGCTGGCAATAATCATCCCCGTCTTCGTCAGGTCATATTTATATCCGAAGCTATCGAAGTCGGCCTTCTGCCAGACCTCTATGGTCTCCCCTCTTTCATCCCTGACCTCTACCCAAAAGTCCATTACTGCAGTACCAAGCTGCGCGAGATACGTCAGAGAGTAATCCTTCCCCTTCAATGACTTGTAGATGAAGTCATCGGGCTCAGGGGTCTTTGGCTTGGCCGTCACTACTTGCGCCGGCGCTGCGCCCTGCTGGACGGTCTGGGATACAGTGGTTTCCTCCTTGCTCTTATTATTGAATACATCACCTCTGAAAAACTGCGTGAGAAAATATACGCCATAGCAGGCGGCAAAGAAGACGAGCGGAAGACCAAATTTAACACTCTTCTTATTAAAGAAATTAAAGCGCTGGTCTTGGTAATTCCCCGTCTGTATCTCTTCGCTAACATGACTTTTATATGTCCCAAAGTATTTGGGGTCGTACTTCCCTACCCCATCGGCCATTTTGGAAAAGGACACGAAGGAATTACTCCCCCGCGTTCCCAGAGTCCCCTGGTATGCAGTCCAGTTGTATTTGGACTCCATGCCCACGGCGTCCAACTTAGTGAAGGTGATCTTCTTGTTCGTTCTGTCCTGGATGACCTTGTGCACTGAGTTGAAGGTCTGGGACATAAAGAGCATGTCCATGCCGCGATGGCCATGCTCGGCAACGAGGTTGCACATCTCCTCTGGAGGACGCTTGCGCCCGCTCGGCCAGAAACTTGTGCGCTTCGTCCAGGATGATAAGGGCGTTATCCCTAACGTACTTCCAGCACTCACTGGCCTGCTCGGTGGTCAGCTCAACAAGCAGCTCCTTGCATCGGTCAACATCGATACCAGCAAGACCGGCAATCTTCTCGTGGTCGAGACCGTACAAGTAGGCATCAACAGCCCGCCCCTTAGCCAGGGCGGGTATGAGGTGCTTCTCCATGCTCTCATAGGACTTGCCAGAGCGGGGCATACCCTCGTGGAAGAAAATCATTTACCACTGCCCCAGGGTGAACAGCTTGCGCAGGAACAGGAACGCATAAGCGCCCCCAACCATCAGCAGCCCTTGGGCGAGGCCAATCTGGGCCAAGTAGTACAGCGCCAGCTGCGGGAACCCAGAGAAAGAGTCGCCTAGTGAGCCCGACATGAAGTCGGGCAGGTCGAGGGATGAGAACAGGGCATAGATGCCGTCCAGGAACAGCTGGAACAGGTCAAGCACCAAGTCCTTGATCCATGTCACCACGGCGGTGACCAGGTCAATCAACCAGGTCAGCACCGCATTGATGATCGAGTAGAGCCAATCCATTAACTCTTGCACGTTAACCTCCATTACCTACGGCTATGCGCCATGCGAGAAAGCCGAACACCATCATCACGACGGCTCTGATGTACGGCATCATGTTGAGCACTGCAGGCGAGCAGAACGCCTCCAGCTGAAACGCTGTGGTGGCACCAAACAGCGAGAATGATCCCGAGTAAGTCGGGCAGGTGCTGCCCCCGAAGTTGGCAGTGAAGAAGCTGGACGGGGCCGAGAAGATAGGCAGCGCCTTGAACCGGTTGGCGTTGGACTCAAGGACGGTACCGAAGTTGCGGGTGCCCCAGTCATTGGCCTTGTGAATGTCCTTGGCGCTGGGCTCGATAGACGTCCCGGGCTTAACCGGCGGCTTAGGGTCTTCCTTCTGTTCGTCCAGCTTGTCGGAGATCTCCTGCAGGGTCTTGTTAGTGTCCTTGATGGCGTTGGTGGTCTGCAGCTGGGCAGCAGACGCACCAGCGCCGCTACCGTGGGCAGAGTCCTTGATCGCCCCTTGGATATCCTTGCCCACGTTCTCAATGACCTTGCCCATGGCGGCGTTTCTGCTCGCTCATGGCCTTGATCTCTTTGTTGCTGGTCTCGGCAACCTTGTTCACCACATCGTTGAGCGTGGCGGTGCCGGTGGCGCCGGAGGTGGGGTTATTTGTGGCATTGTTGGCCGCGTCCTGCAGGTTGCCCTGGGCGTTGTTGGTAGCGTCAGAGGAGGTAGGCGGGTTGTTGGGCTCAATGGTCTGTCCCTCGCCTTCTGCAGGGAACTTAACGGGGCACTCGGCGCCGGTAAACTGGATAGTCCCGAACTGTTCAAACGTGTTCGGGTTGCCGACAGTTACGCCGGTAGATACGACAGAACAGAGGCCGTAACAGAGCACAGTTGCACTCGGGAGGAATGCCTGGTTGTACGCCATGTTCTCGTGAACCTGACCGGCCACGCTGGCGCAGTTTGGCTTGCAGGTCTCAGCGCCGGTTGTCGAATCCATGAATAGCTGCTCGCCAATCTTGCAGCTAATGGGTTTCTTCTCACAGACTTGCTGACCGTTGACAGTCTTAGGGCCCACAGAGAAATCAGGCTTACCAGCAGGGGGGCAAGTATAGGAATCCTTAGCGGGGACATACGTAAACTTGATTACGTTATTTTCCCAATAAGAGGAGTTTTTTAGCTTAAAGCCGATGTAGATATAGGTAGCAGTGCCACCAGAGGTTGAGTACTCACCGGTGTATTTGGACTGCCCCCAAGGAGACGCCATCATGGCATCAACACACCCCTTAAGCGTGGACGCAGTTCCAAAAGATATACCGACGTTGGACCAACAGGTGCCGCCTTGAACTTTTTCAGCAGAGGTAAACTCGGCCGCGAACGCGGAGATCCCCCACCCCAGCACGAACAGCCAGAACAGGGCAACAAGGCCCCACCGGATGGTTTTCTTGAGGATCAAAAAAGGGTTCCTGACGACGAACCAGAGAACCCTTCCAGATTTACGAGCAAGCCAGCTGGCATGCGGTCTAATGTCCACTATCTAGCCCCCTGATGATGGCGGAGGCTGTAGCGATGCCAAACACGAAAAACAGTGGTATCCACACCATACAGCCCCCGAGGTAGAGGGGGGAGAACTGGCCTCCCCCTGGTTGTCATCAACGGCCAAACATCGCCATGACTTTACGGAAGGCCCACTTGCCCGCAGTCGGGGCAATCTGGATACCGACCACAGCGGCCACACCGGCCAACACTGCTTCACCGGTAACGAAGCCGGTGATGGCGGAGAAATCCAGACCTGCAGCGTTAGCAGAGCCAGAGGACAGGGCCACAGCGACAGCTGCGGGGGCAAACTTAACCAGGTTACGGATTTTCATGATTAGCTTCCTTTCAGTTTCTGAACATCGACAGAACCACTCCAAAGGCCCACCCGATGGCGTACCCGAGAAGCGGAGTTGTAATACCAACCCCGAAGGCCATGGTGATTTCATGCGCCCAGGGAGAAGGATCCAGCAGCAAAGCCGCCCATGCGTTGTCGGCAGCTTGCACGAGGTACAAACCAGTGCTGCAGGTCGTGCCATCGGCTGACGCGATGACCTGGATACTTCCATCTTCCAGAACCTGCACACACTGCATATCAGGAGGCCTTAGCCTGCGGGGCTGACTGACTGACCGGCTTCCAGCCGACCACAACGAGCTTCGTCTGCTTCATGCTGAACTGCGGGGCCATAGTGACTTCGATAAAGCCAGGGAGCACACCACCGGCACGAGCTGCAGCGTGCAGATCCTTGGCAAGCTTGTTGCCGTTCTGGGTATCCAGCGGCAGCTTACCGATGTTCACACCGGCGAAGCCGGAATCAATCTGCAGTTCGTCTTCGACAACGTGCATGTTTGCCCACTCGAAGCCTTCTTGCCCTTGCTCATCCATGCGACCGAAGCGCACCTGCAGGGCGTTAACAACCATGGTCATTCCTGACATATCATTTCCTCGCTTTTGATAGTGCGGCCCCGTGAGTCGGTGGCCTGATGTGCCCAGTACCAGAGCCGGTCAAGCCGTGCCTTGGTGTGGCGAATACGTTCGCGCAGCGCGATAGCCTGCGGGATTTTCTCGTGGTCGAGTTCGGCGTCGGCCAGTTCGGAGCGGAGCGAATCGAGCACAATGGACAACTTGCGATGTTCCACATCGGCATGTGACCGGACATCAAATTCAGTGGACTTTGGAGCCCCCAGGTAGTCGGCAAAATCAGCGGCCAACTGTTCATCGTCATACTCGACAACCTGCTCAGGTTCGGGGAGCTTGTTGTCTGCGCGGTACTCATTGACGTTGCCGCGAACGAGTTCGAACGTGCCATCTTCGAAGACGGCCAGGTGCAGCTGCTCGCCCCCCATGCCGCCGAGTTCGCCATTGAGGCGGATTGGCCGACCGGCGACCAGATGGGAAACGCAGTAACCGGCAGCATCCAGCGGCAGGCCAGCAACCTTGCTCACCTCTTTGGCTATCAGCTGTTCGCGGGATTCGCCGAGTGCCTGGACAAAGCCCTTGCCGAACATGGAGCCGATACTCGCCATATCGCGGGCGGTATCCATGACCGTACCAACGGGCTCCACGTAACCGGCGGGGCGTTGAGCGGTGAAGTCCATTTTGATCAGGTGCAGGAGCTTGGCAGTCTTCTTGTTGCGAAGGTTCTGCAGCTGCGCCTTAGTGATGCCGACATCCAGCAGAGCCTTCACAGAGTCATAGAACGAGCTGGACGCAGTGAGGCGCTTGGTCTTAGCCCAACCTTCGGTAGCCAAGGAGCGATAGAACATCATGAGCCGGTCGGCTCTGGTGTAGTTCCATTTGTCAGTGAAAGACCCGTCAGGGTTTGAAATCTGTTTACATCTTCCATAAGTTTCGCGCAGAAGCTTCTGCACTTTGACGTCTTGGGTCAGCTGTACCTTGCTATCACCGAGGGCGGTCATCATGTCGCTGAACATGTCACGCCATGCCCACTCACAGAACGTCATGCCCTCTTTCTTCTCGAACTCGGCCACCCAGGCGAGGAACTGCCACACGTTGCGCGGGATCTGCTTTTGCTCAAACCAGCGGGTGAGCCCACGGCCTTCAAAGCGCAGGCGATTGGTAGCGAAGTCCTGCAGTTCTGGCGAGGCCAGCGCGGCGATGACCGAGTTATACCGGCTGGTCTTCTCTTTACGTGCTGCAGCCTGCAGACGCTCAAGCTGATGGATCATCTCGTTGTGCTTGGCGTACACCACCAGAACCTTGCTACGGCCTGCATCCTGCTGGTCTTGGGAGCGGCGGTTGAAGTAGATGGTGCTCTCGTAGTCCGCCTCTTTGGCGGCGCGGAGGTGGCGGTGGGACAGCTGGCCAATGGCGCTCAAGCAGTTGGCCATGGTCTCAGCGTCAGGGAGCTTGATGGAGTAGGTAACGTCTACGCGGCGAATGTGAGCGGAGCCGAAGTCGAGCATATCGGCAACAGCGGGCAGGGCTCGACGAAATGCCGCGAGTAGTTCGAGGATGCCAGTAGCAGCACAGTCTGGCCCGTAGACGTTGTGACCCTGCAGCAGCTTAGCCGGTGATGCTTTGATAGCAATGCAAGGCCAACTGCGCTTGAGGTGAGCTTGGTGGAGCTTACAGGCAACGTCAGTGAAGCTTGAAGGGAGAGACTCCCAGGGATGGTACAGGTCATGGAGCGTTCCCTCTCCGTCTATTGCAAATTCGACTCGTCTAGAGCCCAGCTGTAAGCCTCGGCGCCCGCACTCTTCAAGATCCACCATTCCAACGATATCGGATGCACCAGCGCCAACGCGCTGCACAGTGCAGAACCGGTCGTGAAAAGGAATATGGATTTCCCAGAAGTCGTACATTTTTTGGCGTCCCGTGCCGATTATCGTTTTTGCCTAATTTTCTAAGAAATTAGGATTACACGGAACATTAGGTTCTCAGAGCTTAGATGTCAAGAAACTATGAATCTCAGATTCAAAGACGGTTAGACTGTATGGATACACATGGTTGAAATTGAAAGGGTTGATATGCCTACCAAACACATAGATGACGCGACGTGGAGACGGGTTGAATCTGAGACTGTAAAGGCAGTGATCGCCACAAAGACGAGCCTGAAGGACACAGAGGTGCTGAAGATCCTGATACAGAAGGGGCTCCAGGAGATCAGGGAGGAGGACTACCTGAACTACCTGCGGAAGAAGAAGGAGAAGTAGCTGATGGCCGTGATCTAGGTGTAATGAATCACGAGGCCTGCGGGGCTACGCCCCCCCGCGGGACCCCCGAACCCCCGAGTAACTCCCCTACCCTCATTTTATGCGCTAACCATCTGAAAAGACTAAAGACTTAGCCCCAGTGTGCGTCCGGCTCTCGGAGTCAAAGCCACAGTTAGAGTTCGTGGCTTCCGCCTGACCGGCCGAGGCTGACACCCCGCAAGCGGGGCCCCGTCAGGCTCGGTCGGTCAGGGTTCGGGAGGCTGGAACTCACTAGAGGGCTCGACCACGGAAGCGCGGGCGTACCTGGAGGGCATTCTCAGGGGGTTTTCATGCGGTTGCGCATAATGCGGTTTATATTCAACGCCCCTGCGGGCGTCCTGCTGCTGCGCAGGTTAGCAGGACGGCAGCGCTAAACATAAACACAGGACATTATGCGCAGTCGCACAAGCCTCTAGGAAAGGCGTCTTCAACGTTCGTGATGCGCTGCGGCGTTTGCTTCCCTCAGTACCGGAAAGCCTCAAAAGCCGGTTTTGCAGGGAAAGGAGTGGTGCTTGCCTCACAGCAGCATTCCAAAGAAGTTTCGGCGGGCCCACCTACGTCACGACAATCAACCGCAGAGGGCCGCCTTATACGCGCTATGGTCTTCGACCGCGCGTCAGCATGGGATGACACTCAATGCCATTGGGGATTGGATTTGTAGAAGTCCATGACGAAAGCACGAAGGCAACGGATGTTTCCCCACTCAGTAGGAATGAAACCCTCGGCAGCTGTCATAGCACAAAGGCGCTCGAGCAGTTGAAGGAAGAACAGATAGGTGAAGTTGAAGCCGTTCTCCTCAGCCTCGTCAGCCACGCGAAAGAAACGCTCCTTGAGCTCGACGAAACCGAGCCGGTCAACAATGGATGACTCATAGACAGCCCACGCATCAGAAGCGGGGTTGGTTCGGCGCTCGACAACTGACTTAGAGGGAGCGAGTTCGGCGCTGGCCTGCTCGGTCAAAGGAAGGTCAACCTGGGTATGGCGATCGCCATCAGGCAGAGGATCCCCGATAACGGGCAAGGATCCGGTGTTTTTGTATACAGAAATCAAAGCGCGAACTTGCTCCAAGCAACCCTTGGGAACCCTGACCATCACGGTCTCTTCGCCTTTGGGACGACCTGCGCCATCACGGGCGCCACCACGCTTAGAAGTCATTTGCAGAGACTCGCAGTCATACGGCCAGAACAGAAGAGTTCAAGGGTATCTGGCTCCCAAAAGAACCAGATGGCCAGCTGAAGAGCAATATTGCCAGCGACGCCAATAGCAAAAAGACCGAAAACCACCATCCAAAGAACCTTAAGCATAGCGGCTCTCCTTGATCAGCTTCTTCACCTGGACAGCAGTAGCACCTGCAGGAACCGGCAGTTTCGCCAAGGTCGGTACCGTCACAGGATACGTCAACCTTGCAATCTCCCTTGAACCAGGAGAAGTCATTGCCAGTACGGGTTGCGTACCCTTCCAAGATGCCTGACTTGTAGTCGAAGTTTACTGTTGCAGTTGCCATCTGATCACCCCGTTGGTTTGAATTCCGTTTACATGATTCATTATAGCGCACCTTTGAATTATGTAAACACTATTCAATAAAAAGATGCCGATAAATGGGGTTATCGGCGCAACGGGGGAAGATCAGGCATTGCTGAATAGAGCCGTTCGTGAAGCTCCTGGTTAACGGGGTCTGACCAGAACTTATCCATTGATTCAAGATGAGCTTGGCGACGGGCCAAAAGGACGGGATCACTGTCGCGTTCTGACTTGCGCAGCGCGTAGGCCTTCTTGAATTGGGCCATGGTTACATTAACCCCCTTCTGCTCGTTCAGTATTTCAAAAAGACGTGCGTCGATACGAACATTCATATATTCACCTATTAATTTAATGGGTCAGTAACAGACATATCTATATTGTCGGCCTTCTTGTTGGCGACATAATGAGGCAATCGCTTCTCTCTAAATAAAAGCTTGGTCTCTTTAATGCTGGCAATAATCATCCCCGTCTTCGTCAGGTCATATTTATATCCGAAGCTATCGAAGTCGGCCTTCTGCCAGACCTCTATGGTCTCCCCTCTTTCATCCCTGACCTCTACCCAAAAGTCCATTACTGCAGTACCAAGCTGCGCGAGATACGTCAGAGAGTAATCCTTCCCCTTCAATGACTTGTAGATGAAGTCATCGGGCTCAGGGGTCTTTGGCTTGGCCGTCACTACTTGCGCCGGCGCTGCGCCCTGCTGGACGGTCTGGGATACAGTGGTTTCCTCCTTGCTCTTATTATTGAATACATCACCTCTGAAAAACTGCGTGAGAAAATATACGCCATAGCAGGCGGCAAAGAAGACGAGCGGAAGACCAAATTTAACACTCTTCTTATTAAAGAAATTAAAGCGCTGGTCTTGGTAATTCCCCGTCTGTATCTCTTCGCTAACATGACTTTTATATGTCCCAAAGTATTTGGGGTCGTACTTCCCTACCCCATCGGCCATTTTGGAAAAGGACACGAAGGAATTACTCCCCCGCGTTCCCAGAGTCCCCTGGTATGCAGTCCAGTTGTATTTGGACTCCATGCCCACGGCGTCCAACTTAGTGAAGGTGATCTTCTTGTTCGTTCTGTCCTGGATGACCTTGTGCACTGAGTTGAAGGTCTGGGACATAAAGAGCATGTCCATGCCGCGATGGCCATGCTCGGCAACGAGGTTGCACATCTCCTCTGGAGGACGCTTGCGCCCGCTCGGCCAGAACTTGTGCGCTTCGTCCAGGATGATAAGGGCGTTATCCCTAACGTACTTCCAGCACTCACTGGCCTGCTCGGTGGTCAGCTCAACAAGCAGCTCCTTGCATCGGTCAACATCGATACCAGCAAGACCGGCAATCTTCTCGTGGTCGAGACCGTACAAGTAGGCATCAACAGCCCGCCCCTTAGCCAGGGCGGGTATGAGGTGCTTCTCCATGCTCTCATAGGACTTGCCAGAGCGGGGCATACCCTCGTGGAAGAAAATCATTTACCACTGCCCCAGGGTGAACAGCTTGCGCAGGAACAGGAACGCATAAGCGCCCCCAACCATCAGCAGCCCTTGGGCGAGGCCAATCTGGGCCAAGTAGTACAGCGCCAGCTGCGGGAACCCAGAGAAAGAGTCGCCTAGTGAGCCCGACATGAAGTCGGGCAGGTCGAGGGATGAGAACAGGGCATAGATGCCGTCCAGGAACAGCTGGAACAGGTCAAGCACCAAGTCCTTGATCCATGTCACCACGGCGGTGACCAGGTCAATCAACCAGGTCAGCACCGCATTGATGATCGAGTAGAGCCAATCCATTAACTCTTGCACGTTAACCTCCATTACCTACGGCTATGCGCCATGCGAGAAAGCCGAACACCATCATCACGACGGCTCTGATGTACGGCATCATGTTGAGCACTGCAGGCGAGCAGAACGCCTCCAGCTGAAACGCTGTGGTGGCACCAAACAGCGAGAATGATCCCGAGTAAGTCGGGCAGGTGCTGCCCCCGAAGTTGGCAGTGAAGAAGCTGGACGGGGCCGAGAAGATAGGCAGCGCCTTGAACCGGTTGGCGTTGGACTCAAGGACGGTACCGAAGTTGCGGGTGCCCCAGTCATTGGCCTTGTGAATGTCCTTGGCGCTGGGCTCGATAGACGTCCCGGGCTTAACCGGCGGCTTAGGGTCTTCCTTCTGTTCGTCCAGCTTGTCGGAGATCTCCTGCAGGGTCTTGTTAGTGTCCTTGATGGCGTTGGTGGTCTGCAGCTGGGCAGCAGACGCACCAGCGCCGCTACCGTGGGCAGAGTCCTTGATCGCCCCTTGGATATCCTTGCCCACGTTCTCAATGACCTTGCCCATGGCGGCGTTCTGCTCGCTCATGGCCTTGATCTCTTTGTTGCTGGTCTCGGCAACCTTGTTCACCACATCGTTGAGCGTGGCGGTGCCGGTGGCGCCGGAGGTGGGGTTATTTGTGGCATTGTTGGCCGCGTCCTGCAGGTTGCCCTGGGCGTTGTTGGTAGCGTCAGAGGAGGTAGGCGGGTTGTTGGGCTCAATGGTCTGTCCCTCGCCTTCTGCAGGGAACTTAACGGGGCACTCGGCGCCGGTAAACTGGATAGTCCCGAACTGTTCAAACGTGTTCGGGTTGCCGACAGTTACGCCGGTAGATACGACAGAACAGAGGCCGTAACAGAGCACAGTTGCACTCGGGAGGAATGCCTGGTTGTACGCCATGTTCTCGTGAACCTGACCGGCCACGCTGGCGCAGTTTGGCTTGCAGGTCTCAGCGCCGGTTGTCGAATCCATGAATAGCTGCTCGCCAATCTTGCAGCTAATGGGTTTCTTCTCACAGACTTGCTGACCGTTGACAGTCTTAGGGCCCACAGAGAAATCAGGCTTACCAGCAGGGGGGCAAGTATAGGAATCCTTAGCGGGGACATACGTAAACTTGATTACGTTATTTTCCCAATAAGAGGAGTTTTTTAGCTTAAAGCCGATGTAGATATAGGTAGCAGTGCCACCAGAGGTTGAGTACTCACCGGTGTATTTGGACTGCCCCCAAGGAGACGCCATCATGGCATCAACACACCCCTTAAGCGTGGACGCAGTTCCAAAAGATATACCGACGTTGGACCAACAGGTGCCGCCTTGAACTTTTTCAGCAGAGGTAAACTCGGCCGCGAACGCGGAGATCCCCCACCCCAGCACGAACAGCCAGAACAGGGCAACAAGGCCCCACCGGATGGTTTTCTTGAGGATCAAAAAAGGGTTCCTGACGACGAACCAGAGAACCCTTCCAGATTTACGAGCAAGCCAGCTGGCATGCGGTCTAATGTCCACTATCTAGCCCCCTGATGATGGCGGAGGCTGTAGCGATGCCAAACACGAAAAACAGTGGTATCCACACCATACAGCCCCCGAGGTAGAGGGGGGAGAACTGGCCTCCCCCTGGTTGTCATCAACGGCCAAACATCGCCATGACTTTACGGAAGGCCCACTTGCCCGCAGTCGGGGCAATCTGGATACCGACCACAGCGGCCACACCGGCCAACACTGCTTCACCGGTAACGAAGCCGGTGATGGCGGAGAAATCCAGACCTGCAGCGTTAGCAGAGCCAGAGGACAGGGCCACAGCGACAGCTGCGGGGGCAAACTTAACCAGGTTACGGATTTTCATGATTAGCTTCCTTTCAGTTTCTGAACATCGACAGAACCACTCCAAAGGCCCACCCGATGGCGTACCCGAGAAGCGGAGTTGTAATACCAACCCCGAAGGCCATGGTGATTTCATGCGCCCAGGGAGAAGGATCCAGCAGCAAAGCCGCCCATGCGTTGTCGGCAGCTTGCACGAGGTACAAACCAGTGCTGCAGGTCGTGCCATCGGCTGACGCGATGACCTGGATACTTCCATCTTCCAGAACCTGCACACACTGCATATCAGGAGGCCTTAGCCTGCGGGGCTGACTGACTGACCGGCTTCCAGCCGACCACAACGAGCTTCGTCTGCTTCATGCTGAACTGCGGGGCCATAGTGACTTCGATAAAGCCAGGGAGCACACCACCGGCACGAGCTGCAGCGTGCAGATCCTTGGCAAGCTTGTTGCCGTTCTGGGTATCCAGCGGCAGCTTACCGATGTTCACACCGGCGAAGCCGGAATCAATCTGCAGTTCGTCTTCGACAACGTGCATGTTTGCCCACTCGAAGCCTTCTTGCCCTTGCTCATCCATGCGACCGAAGCGCACCTGCAGGGCGTTAACAACCATGGTCATTCCTGACATATCATTTCCTCGCTTTTGATAGTGCGGCCCCGTGAGTCGGTGGCCTGATGTGCCCAGTACCAGAGCCGGTCAAGCCGTGCCTTGGTGTGGCGAATACGTTCGCGCAGCGCGATAGCCTGCGGGATTTTCTCGTGGTCGAGTTCGGCGTCGGCCAGTTCGGAGCGGAGCGAATCGAGCACAATGGACAACTTGCGATGTTCCACATCGGCATGTGACCGGACATCAAATTCAGTGGACTTTGGAGCCCCCAGGTAGTCGGCAAAATCAGCGGCCAACTGTTCATCGTCATACTCGACAACCTGCTCAGGTTCGGGGAGCTTGTTGTCTGCGCGGTACTCATTGACGTTGCCGCGAACGAGTTCGAACGTGCCATCTTCGAAGACGGCCAGGTGCAGCTGCTCGCCCCCCATGCCGCCGAGTTTCGCCATTGAGGCGGATTGGCCGACCGGCGACCAGATGGGAAACGCAGTAACCGGCAGCATCCAGCGGCAGGCCAGCAACCTTGCTCACCTCTTTGGCTATCAGCTGTTCGCGGGATTCGCCGAGTGCCTGGACAAAGCCCTTGCCGAACATGGAGCCGATACTCGCCATATCGCGGGCGGTATCCATGACCGTACCAACGGGCTCCACGTAACCGGCGGGGCGTTGAGCGGTGAAGTCCATTTTGATCAGGTGCAGGAGCTTGGCAGTCTTCTTGTTGCGAAGGTTCTGCAGCTGCGCCTTAGTGATGCCGACATCCAGCAGAGCCTTCACAGAGTCATAGAACGAGCTGGACGCAGTGAGGCGCTTGGTCTTAGCCCAACCTTCGGTAGCCAAGGAGCGATAGAACATCATGAGCCGGTCGGCTCTGGTGTAGTTCCATTTGTCAGTGAAAGACCCGTCAGGGTTTGAAATCTGTTTACATCTTCCATAAGTTTCGCGCAGAAGCTTCTGCACTTTGACGTCTTGGGTCAGCTGTACCTTGCTATCACCGAGGGCGGTCATCATGTCGCTGAACATGTCACGCCATGCCCACTCACAGAACGTCATGCCCTCTTTCTTCTCGAACTCGGCCACCCAGGCGAGGAACTGCCACACGTTGCGCGGGATCTGCTTTTGCTCAAACCAGCGGGTGAGCCCACGGCCTTCAAAGCGCAGGCGATTGGTAGCGAAGTCCTGCAGTTCTGGCGAGGCCAGCGCGGCGATGACCGAGTTATACCGGCTGGTCTTCTCTTTACGTGCTGCAGCCTGCAGACGCTCAAGCTGATGGATCATCTCGTTGTGCTTGGCGTACACCACCAGAACCTTGCTACGGCCTGCATCCTGCTGGTCTTGGGAGCGGCGGTTGAAGTAGATGGTGCTCTCGTAGTCCGCCTCTTTGGCGGCGCGGAGGTGGCGGTGGGACAGCTGGCCAATGGCGCTCAAGCAGTTGGCCATGGTCTCAGCGTCAGGGAGCTTGATGGAGTAGGTAACGTCTACGCGGCGAATGTGAGCGGAGCCGAAGTCGAGCATATCGGCAACAGCGGGCAGGGCTCGACGAAATGCCGCGAGTAGTTCGAGGATGCCAGTAGCAGCACAGTCTGGCCCGTAGACGTTGTGACCCTGCAGCAGCTTAGCCGGTGATGCTTTGATAGCAATGCAAGGCCAACTGCGCTTGAGGTGAGCTTGGTGGAGCTTACAGGCAACGTCAGTGAAGCTTGAAGGGAGAGACTCCCAGGGATGGTACAGGTCATGGAGCGTTCCCTCTCCGTCTATTGCAAATTCGACTCGTCTAGAGCCCAGCTGTAAGCCTCGGCGCCCGCACTCTTCAAGATCCACCATTCCAACGATATCGGATGCACCAGCGCCAACGCGCTGCACAGTGCAGAACCGGTCGTGAAAAGGAATATGGATTTCCCAGAAGTCGTACATTTTTTGGCGTCCCGTGCCGATTATCGTTTTTGCCTAATTTTCTAAGAAATTAGGATTACACGGAACATTAGGTTCTCAGAGCTTAGATGTCAAGAAACTATGAATCTCAGATTCAAAGACGGTTAGACTGTATGGATACACATGGTTGAAATTGAAAGGGTTGATATGCCTACCAAACACATAGATGACGCGACGTGGAGACGGGTTGAATCTGAGACTGTAAAGGCAGTGATCGCCACAAAGACGAGCCTGAAGGACACAGAGGTGCTGAAGATCCTGATACAGAAGGGGCTCCAGGAGATCAGGGAGGAGGACTACCTGAACTACCTGCGGAAGAAGAAGGAGAAGTAGCTGATGGCCGTGATCTAGGTGTAATGAATCACGAGGCCTGCGGGGCTACGCCCCCCCGCGGGACCCCCGAACCCCCGAGTAACTCCCCTACCCTCATTTTATGCGCTAACCATCTGAAAAGACTAAAGACTTAGCCCCAGTGTGCGTCCGGCTCTCGGAGTCAAAGCCACAGTTAGAGTTCGTGGCTTCCGCCTGACCGGCCGAGGCTGACACCCCGCAAGCGGGGCCCCGTCAGGCTCGGTCGGTCAGGGTTCGGGAGGCTGGAACTCACTAGAGGGCTCGACCACGGAAGCGCGGGCGTACCTGGAGGGCATTCTCAGGGGGTTTTCATGCGGTTGCGCATAATGCGGTTTATATTCAACGCCCCTGCGGGCGTCCTGCTGCTGCGCAGGTTAGCAGGACGGCAGCGCTAAACATAAACACAGGACATTATGCGCAATGACGGGTGCAGGAGGACGGAATGAAGAGAACTGAACAATGGAGCCGCTTTGATGTGGCTGACGTCTTGGCCACTGAGGCCGACATGGTTGCCTATCTGCTGGCAGCTCTTGAAGATGGTGATCCGGCGCTGCTGACTGCGGTGCTTGATGATGTGGAGCGTGCTCGCGCCAAACTGCGCGATGATGGCAAGCCGAGCTACACACTGGAAGAACTGTTGGCTCAGTGTGACCCCAATACCACGTTACCAGGTGAGATAATTTAACCTCCAAGTTTGAGTGAGCCGACACGCTTGACGAACAGCTGTCTAAAGTTGCCGATTATGGCAAGCCATTGAAATGTACACAATTGTTCCGGATCCCTGGTGATGCATAATTGACACCGGTGAAGTATCACCGAGTAACTACAGAGGATCTTCCATGACGATCAGCAACACCTATGCCTATGAGAAGCTGCTTAGCGCGCTGACCTATATTCATAGCTCAGTCGCTCAATGAGACTTATGGGCAGATGTTAGCTCACATCTCAGCAGAGAACGATTCACCAGTAGAGCTGCAACCAAAGTTCGAAAACTTGTGTGCTTTAATTGAAGGCTTGCCGGACTCGCTTTACAAAGAACGAGATTTGGAAGTGATCAGAGATACCATGTCTGCTCGATATGGCCTTCTGTTCCAATTCCCTGGCTATACACCTCATAAGTGATAGGGATAGCATTCAGATAAGCAAATGCCGATAACCCTGTTTATCGGCATCATTGTGAGAGATAACTAGGCTTGTTGAAAGCAGTAGCCCGCAGCCTTTCCTTAGCTTAAAGGTTCGGAAATCGATCAGGATCGAGGCTACACACAGACCTCCAGCGATCTGACTGCCCAAAGCAGAAGGACAATATCTGGTTGATTCCTCCTGCAGATGCTCTTGCAGCGACAACAGAATAACACAGTCAACCGCCCTGCCCCACATCACCGAAATGTCCCATTTTGAGACAAGAGTCAACTATTAAATTAGTACCCCTCACCAATGGAACGTTAAGTTTGATTGGCACCGTTATAACTAACGTCATTACCGTGAATATTCTTGGAAATATCTGTCCCCTACTTGAGAGGTCTCTCTCTGGAAATATTGATACTCCCTGTAGTGGTCTAATCATCCCGGACACCATTTTAGATGGTACAGTCGCCACCATGACCTGAGGTGTTCAATGACAAGATTACGTCGTTCATTTACTGCCGAATTCAAACTCGAAGCCGCATCCCTGGTGCTCGACCAAGGATATTTTGTCCCTGAAGCCAGCCGTTCACTGGATGTCGGTGAAACCGTACTGCGCCGCTGGGTTCAGCAACTGCAATCCGAACGAGGAGCTGGAAGCCCGCATCAATCGGCTCGAGCGCGAAAAGGACATTCTAAAAAAGGCTACGGCTCTCTTGATGACGGACGAGTTCACACGTACGCGCTGATAGACCGATTAATAGCCGCTAACAAAACTAAGTTGATTCGAACGATACCAGTCCCCACATAGCCGGCATGACACGAAAAATCATCAGTAACCAGCTATGGAAGTCCTTGCAGCCACTTCTGCCACCTCACCAGCCTTCGCCACGGGGTGGCCGTCCACGCCTCGATGACTATGCCGTTCTCAACGGTATTCTGTTTGTCCTTACTACCGGGATCCCGTGGGAGGACTTACCCCAGTCTTTGGGTTTTGGCAGCGGAATGACGTGCTGGCGTCGCCTACGTGATTGGCAAGCTCAAGGCATCTGGCAGCGACTTCACGTGGCGCTCCTGAGCCAGCTACATCAAGCTGGCCACATCGACTGGAGTAGAACAAGCCTCGATGGCGCGAGCGTAGCCAGCCCCCGGGGGGCCAGGAAACAGGACGTAACCCGACAGACAGAGGCAAGCTGGGCAGTAAACGACACATAGTGGTGGACCGTCAGGGCATACCGCTCGCAGTGCTTGTATCAGGCGCCAATCGCCATGACTCGATAATGTTTGAGCCCTTGTTGGATGCACTTCCGGCGTTAGCAGGTAAGAGAGGGCGACCACGATGTCGACCTGACAAGCTACACGCAGACAAAGGGTATGATTTTCGCCGTTGTCGAGATTATCTGAGGCGACGGGGTATCAAGGTTCGTATTGCCCGGCGAGGCATCGATAGCAATGAGCGATTGGGTTGTCATCGCTGGGTTGTAGAACGCACTCATGGTTGGCTAGCAGGCTTTGGGAAGCTACGAATACGTTTCGAGCGACGGTTGGATATCCATCTCGCCTTGTTGACGCTGGCTTGCGCCGTTATCTGCCTACGCTTTGTTGAACGGTTTTGTTAGCGGCTCTAAGAGAGCAAGCCCTCATCACCCTGGTCTGGTGCGCTTTCGATGTGCCCACTTCCTGCTGGGATAATGCCCCGATGGAGCGACTGTTCAGAAGCCTGGAGTCAGAGTGGCTCCCGGCTATGGGATATATGAGCGTGCGGGAGGCGACGCGGGATATCAGTTATTACCTGATGGATGACTACAACTGGCGGCGTCCACATGACCACAATGACGGGATACCGTCAGCAAAAGCCGAGGTTCGGCCTAACCAAGTGTCCGGATTTAGTTGACCACTACACCCCCTTGTAATACAGCTATTAAAATGCCGACTATCGCGATAGATTCCCCTCCCCTTAATCCTCACGGCTTATTGTTGTGGCTGGCATGATTGCGACTTTTTTGGAAGTCGGGTCAATTCATATTCAAGACACGTTTGGCGATGGCCAATGTGGGTGGCTGGCAGGTCAAGTAGAGGTTGCTGTTGAACTGCTGCAATATGCGTTTGAGCTCATTCATATCATCGGGATGGAGAGTTAAGGACCAGAGTGCTCGGGGCTGGCCGTAATGGAGGCCATTGGTATAGATAATGGTGCAATCTTCGATACGCAACTCTTTGCAGTGGGCCTCCATCTGCAGGCCCACATCCGGAAACCAGATATGCAGCGTGCCTGAAGAGATAAAGGTGAACTGGGCTATGAGAGACCCTTTGCCAACGATCCTGAAGGTCTTTTCCACCACTGCCACTTGCATACCCGCTCCTTGGTATCTCGTTAATATTGATATCAATATCACCAATGATGACTGGATATGCAAGTGTGATAACAAGGCGCTGTTCAACCGAATATGATTGCTTTCGGCATCGAGTGTTCTCGGTGTTTCAGCAAGCAATTCCGTTTTTTGCTTCTCTGCTACGGGATAAATATGTATGCCGCAGATGGCAAGGGGCCTGTTCTGAATCATCCATGTGAGCCAAAAATATTTCCTGAACCGATTGCCATCCAGAGAAGTACAACATTGCCGCGCCAACTTCTATGACACCCCAAACAAGCCATTCTGTGTTCTAAGAGCAGTCAATACAAATCAGGGGTCATGTCACGTTGTTCGTTAGCTTTTGTGAACGTTATCTCTCACTTGTTGGTTCAATCGGTCCAGCGGCTTTTGCTGGGCGCTCTCATGTCGTTCACTGTTGCTGGTGTGCAGGTATTTCGAAGTGGTATCGATGCTGTCATGTCCTGCATCGGCCTGTACGTGGGAGAGCGGCCGCCCGTGCAGATTGATATCATGGGTGATTCCGGTATGGCGGATCGCATGGGGAGAGAGTTTCCGCATTTCGGCTGCATCCTGGGCAAATCCATCCTGCTCTGCCAATTCTGCGCCTTTACCGATGATCACCATGATCAAATCCCGTAGCTGGCGAATTCCCAGGTTGGCGTTTAGCTCACCCTGCTCGCGGCCGTGGGCTGCCGCTTTATGGCGAACGAACAGTGGCGTCTGTTCATCCGGTGTTGGCAAGGGAGAGAGACCGAGGAAACGGCGGTAGCGTTCGAGTGCCGCCAACAGCGCTTGGGATACCGCTACGGTACGCCGTTTGCCCCCTTTGCTTTGCGGAATAAAGTAGCCCCAGACGCCGGTTTTGCGATCCCGCCTGAACTGCCCCATCACAGGGGTAAAGCCCGGCCGGGCTGCAACCTCAGAGATCCGCAGATAGCAGGCGTACATCAGAATGGTGAGAAAACGGCTGCGCTCGTGCTGCTCCGGATGGTCGTTGGCAAGGGTGTCGGCGGCCTGCATCACGTATGACCACTGCAACTCGCTGAAGGCCTGCACCTGATCATCGGCCTCCAGCTGCTGCGGCCGTTTGACCCGCTGCAGCAGCAGAGCGGGATTCCTTTCCATGTACTCCTCCTGGATCAGAAACTGGAAGAAGGCCGACAAGATGGCCAGCTTGGTCTTCATCGCCTGCTCGCTCAGGCGATAGGGCAAGGTGCGGCCCAGCTCCCGCTTGCCGAGAAACGGTCGCCATTGCGGATTGGGCAACCGCTCTCCCCACTCCTTGTCGAGGACAAATTGCGCCACGTTGCGATAGGCGATCAACTCGTCAGGGGGGGACTGACAGTAGTCGAGATAGCGGATCATGATGCGGCGAGTGAGATCTTTCGGGCTGATGGCCGCCTCGCGAAAGCACCAGTGCAAAAAAGTGGTTAGTTCGCTGCGATAGGTTTTGTAGTTGTTTTCGCTGTTGCGCTGCTCTAGCAGCCAATCGACCGCCAGTTCGTAAACCAGCCCGGCATCGGGCACATCATTGAGGCTGAGGTTGGCAAGGTACTGATTGACCTGCGGATTGCCAGCTTCCAGATAGATAAGGCTGTCAAACAGCGGCATGGCGGGCGGCAAGGATAATGGTTGTTGAGTCATGGTGTTGCTTGTTGATGATGAGATGAGTCGAGTCGATATGAGCCTGTGAGCCGAGTTGCTAGAAAAGGGCTCGTGATAGATGAATGCGGCTTCTCTTGGGATTGGTACTGCCTCTTGTTGCTGATTAAGGTCACCGGGAGCGATCTGGATAACGTTCTCTCCACCGTTTGCTCATTATTTCCTCATAGACCTGGCTGATGTCGCTCAGTGGTGCACGCTATTCAGTTATGCATTGTATATGCACCGTTGTTAGAAAACTCTCGGGGTAAATAGTCGTAAGAATGGTTTTAAATGCAAATAAAGTGAATGCGGTGAGCTGTTTATCCCGAGAAATAGCAGGCTTGGGCAATCAGGCCACCTGTTTGAGTGGCTTCTCCTTGCGCTTGGCTGCTGGAGTCTCTTCCTCTTTCGTGCCAGCCTGAACCTTGCCGCCACGCAGCAGGGTTTGCAGCACATCGCGCTGCTCTGCCAGGTAGAATGCCAGACTCTCTTGCTGCTCTGGCGCCAGCTCGATCGGGGCGCCAGCCAACAGGGTCATCAACTCATCGGCCGTATCCAGCAGCTTGTCATAGGCATCGGCCTCTTTTTTGCTGGCAAAGGTCATTTTTTCCACTCCCCCACGGACAACCACATATTTGATCTCGACAGCCATGATGGCCTCCTCTTGGTGATGATGGATAGAGTATATGTATGGATATACAGTATTGCAAATAACCTCACCGGAAAAGAGTTCGCCGGGGTTTAGCGACAAAAGCCGCGCTGGATCAAGCTGTCTCAAAGTGTCGTTTGACTTCCACGTCAGACTGGTCGGATCATGGCCTTATGACGATCGTACGACACCTGTTTATTCTGCTGATGGTAGAGGTGCTGCTCCTCGGGAGTATCGCCCATTTGGTCGTGGGACTCCCCTGGTTACTGACCCTGCTGTTTGTCGTGTTTGCCCTGCTTGGATTGCGCTGTCTGGTGGTGCTCGGCAGCTGGCTGTTTACCCGTTTCTACCCCTCCCCAGCTATCGGCCCCTGGCGCAGGGTGAAGATGATGGCGCAGGAGATGTTGGCCTACCTTTACACCTTCACCTTGTTGCTACCGTTCGAGCCTTTGCTAATGGCACCCGATCGGCTGCGTCCGTGCCAGCGCCCCGTATTGCTGGTGCATGGTTACGGTTGCAGTCGCGGGATCTGGCGTACCCAGCGCACCCGACTGGAGACCGCAGGCCATGTGGTCGCCACCATTACCTTGATGCCACCATTTGGTCATATCGATGAGATGGTGCCTCTACTGGCCAAGCGAATTGACGATGTGCTCGCGCACACTGGGGCTGACAAGCTGGTGCTGGTCGGTCACAGTATGGGCGGGCTGGTCTGCCGCGACTATCTGGCTCTCCATGGTGGTGACAAGGTAGAGTGCCTGATCACCCTGGCCACCCCTCATCAGGGCAGTCAGCTTGCCGCCCTTGGGCTTGGGGCCAATGCCCGTGAGATGGAGCCCGGTTCCGGCTGGTTGCAGCGTTTTGCTTCGGTGCCGCTTTGCGTACCCGGCATCTCGGTGCGCACCAGTCACGACAATGTGGTGATGCCGCAGGAGCGGCAACGATTGGCGGGAATGGAAGATATCGAGTTGCCTGCCATTGGCCATCTATCTCTGCTCTACTCCCGTCGCACGACTGATCTGCTGCTTGATCTGTTGTCCCGAGTCTGACCCTCCTTATTCGTCCTTCAACTGTTATTCCAAATAAAACAGGGGCCTGATTGCTCAGGCCCCTGTTGATCTCTTTATCCCATCACCCGGTTAGAAGTGTATCCCCTTGATCAGGGTCGAGACGGCAACCTGATCGGCGGTGGCCTTGGACTTGTCGCCATCCTTGGGATCGGCAAAGGTACGAAAGCTGGTGTTCATGATGACCTGTGCCACCCGAGGTGCCAGAGCGTGAACCACCTGACCAAATACCCCGAGGCGAGTGGCCAGACGAACGTGCTTGTTGATGATGGTATCGCATACCAGATCGGCCGCCTCTTCCGGCGTCATCATCGGTACCTGCTCATAGACCTTGGTCGGTGCGACCATCGGCGTTTTCACCAGCGGCATATTGATGATGGAGAAGCTCACCCCTTTATCGGCAAACTCGGAGGCGGCGGTACGCACCCAGGCATCGAGGGCAGATTTGGAGGCAACATAGGCGGAGAAGCGCGGTGCATTGGTCAACACCCCGATGGAGGAAATGTTGATGATGTGGCCTTTCTTCTTCTCGATCATGGTGGGCAGCACCCCCATGATCACCTTGAGCGCGCCGAAGTAGTTGAGCTGCATGGTGCGTTCCAGATCGTGGAAGCGATCGAAGGAGTCCTCGATGGAGCGACGGATGGAGCGGCCGGCATTGTTGACCAGAATATCGACGCCGCCGTGATCGGCCACGATACGAGCGGTGATCTCCTCGGCCTGCGCCAGATTGGAGAGATCCCCCTGATAGATCTCGATGGTCAGCCCCAGCTCGGCGAACTCGGCTTTAGTTTCGGCAATCTTCTGCTCGTCGCGGGCGATGGTAACGACGTTGGCCCCCGCCCCCGCCAGCTTGCGTGCGGTTGCACGGCCAATGCCGGAGGTGGCCCCGGTCACCAGCACCACCTTGCCCTCGACCCGACCACGCAGAGATCGATCGATGAAGAGTTCGGGGTCGAGGTGACGCTCCCAGTAATCCCACAGCCGCCAGGCGTAGCTGTGCAGCGGCGGTACTTCGATGCCTGTCCCTTTCAGTACTCGCTGGGTTTCGCGACTGTCGAAACGGGTGGGATAGCTGATAAGGCGGAACACATCCTTGGGCAGACCCAGATCGGCGATGGCGGCATCGCGAATGCGGCGCACCGGTGCCATGGTCATCAGCATGGCGGTCAGGTGGCGGGGAATGAAGTTAAAGAGAGAGGCGTTGATGCGGATAGCAGGCTCCGGCGCATGGGCGGCGCGAGAGAAGGTGCTCAGCATATCGCCGACCCGCATCGGGTTGGGGTCGGTCAGATGGAAGGTTTTGTTTTCCTCTCCCTCCTGATGGGCGATATGTACCATGGCATCGACCACAAAGTTGACCGGCACTATGTTGATGCGTCCGCCCTCAACCCCGATGGCCGGCATCCATGGCGGCAGCAGACGACGCAGCTTCTGGATGGTCTTGAAGAAGTAGTAAGGGCCGTCGATCTTGTCCATCTCACCGGTATTGGAGTCACCGACAACGATGCCCGGGCGGTAGACCCGCCATGGAATAGTGCACTCGTTTCGCACAATCCCTTCCGCTTCGTGCTTGGTCTGGAAGTAAGGCATGTCGAGGTGTTCGGCCTCATCGAACATGTCCTCGCGAAACAGACCGTCGAACAGACCCGCTGCAGCGATGGAGCTGCAGTGGTGGAACTGTCCAGCCCCCAGCCGCTCGGCAAGTTGAACAGCCTGACGGGTCCCTTCGGTGTTGACCTGCTGCTGGATCCCCGCCTTGGCGTTGAGATCATAGATCGCAGCCAGATGGAAGAAGTGGTCTATCTTGCCGATCAACTGCTCCTGCATCTTGACCGATACCCCCAGCAGCGGTTGTGTCATGTCGCCAAAAACCGGGACTGCGCGCGATTCATCCACATTCCAGAATGAGAACAACTCTGACAATTTCTCCTGATGAGAGGCGCGCATCAGAAAATAGACGGTACAGTCGGGATGCTGTTGGAATAACTTTTTGATCAATCGACGCCCGATAAAACCACTACCGCCAGTAATGAAATAGTTCATAAAGAGAATCCTGCTACTGATTAGGGTGTTACTAGGTTGTTAGATATATCACGATTCATATGGGAATCCGCAATTTGATTGTCGGTTCGTGAGCAAACCCTAATTTCGGTGGTGTGCCTGTTCCGTTATTAGGTAGAACCCTCTATTTTTTGTCCCTAGACTGAAGTTGAAAAATCAGTAATGCCACAACCCGATTGCAGTTTCGTTGTCGCCATTACATTTAACAGTCGTTATTCAAGGAGAAGATCATGGCTAAGAAATTGAAAGCGCTGGCAGGGTCAGTGACCGACAACCAACTCACCTCCACCATCAAGGAGTCCACCCAGCAGATCTGGTTGGCGGGTCTGGGTGCCTATGCCAAAGCACAGGAAGAGGGTGGCAAGATCTTTGAAGCCCTGGTGCAAGAAGGTGAAGCACTGCAAGCAAAAACCCGTCAGAGCGCAGATGAGAAGATTGCCGCTGTGACCGACAAGACCGCCAATACCTGGGGCCGTCTGGAGCAGGTGTTTGAAGATCGCGTGGCCCGCGCTGTGGCCAGCCTCGGCATCCCGACCCGCAAGGATATCGACAAGCTTTCCAAGCGCATGGCCGAGCTGACCGACGTGGTCCAGCAACTGCTGGATGCGCAGGAAGAGGAGGCCCCTGCCGCTGAAGCCAAACCGGCTGCCGCCAAAAAGCCCGCGGCCCGCAAGCCTCCGGTAAAGAAGGTACCGGTAGCCAAGGCCAAAGAGGCCGTGGTTGAGCAGGCCGCCGATCTCCTCTCCGCCGCTGAAGATGCGGTGAAAGAGGTGAAAGCCAAAGCAGAGAGTGTTCTGCCCTGATCCCTCGCGGTGACGGAAGGTGATTGATACCGGCCCATGCCCTGCGCTGGGCCGGTCTTGTCATGGAGAATGTCATGGATAGAGAGGCGACGCTATGAGTACCATCGCAATTGCCCTTGCTGGCGGCGGGCCGCTCGGCGGCATCTACGAGATCGGTGCCTGCGCAGCCCTCTCTGACAGCATCAACGGCTTGCGCCTTGACCATGCCGATATCTATGTTGGCGTCAGTTCGGGGGCCGTGGTGGCGTCGGCGCTGGCCAACGGCATCTCGCCGGCTAAGCTGGTGCGGATCCTGCTCAGCGATGATTCAGGGGAGATGTTTGACCCGGCCACCTTGCTGCGACCCGCTTTTCGTGAATATGCCGACCGCCTGACCTCGATCCCGCCACTGGCGTGGCAGAGCCTGACCTACTATTTGGCGGCGCCCTGGAAGCGCAGCCTGTTTGAATCGCTGCAGGGGCTCTCCAAGGCCATTCCGACCGGACTGTTCGACAACCGCGGGGTGGATCGCACCCTGACCCAGTTTTTCTCTCGTCCCGGCCGCAGCAATGATTTCCGCCAGCTGCGCAGTCGACTGTTTGTGGTCGCTACCGAACTCGATACCGGCCATCCGGTCGCCTTCGGCAGCCCGGGGCTCGATGACGTGCCCATCTCGGCGGCGGTACAGGCGTCAGCCGCCCTGCCCGGCCTCTTTCCCCCTTCATTGATCAACGGTCGTTACTATGTGGACGGGGCGCTGATCAAGACTCTGCACGCTTCGGTAGCGCTGGAAGAGGGGGCGGATCTGGTGTTCTGCATCAATCCGCTGGTGCCCTATGATGCGGACATGGCCGCCGGCACCCCGACCAATCTGGTGGACAGCGGTCTGCCGGTGGTGCTGGCCCAGACTTTTCGCGCCATCATCCACTCCCGCATGCATGTGGGGATGGATCGCTACAAGCACCAATATCCCGACGCCGACGCCCTGCTGTTTGAGCCCTCTTCTGCCGATGGCGAGATGTTCTTCACCAATGTGTTCAGTTACCGGGATCGTCGCCGCCTCTGCGAGCACGCTTACCAGCATACCCGCCGCGATCTCTGGCTGCGTCGTGACGAGCTGGCGCCGGTGCTTGCCAAGCATGGCCTCGAGCTCAATCTGGCCGCGCTGGCCGATGAAGATCGCACCCTGCTGGCCCCCGGCATTGGCTCGGTTGCCGCCCTCGACAAGTCGCTGGAGCAGTTGCAGCACTGGCTTGCCAAACGCTATCGCCACGGCGTGCGCCGTTCATCACCAAAGGAGTAGCATGGATCGCAAACCCAAACGTCGTACCCGGGAGCGGATCCTGACCACTGCCCTCGCCTGCTTCAATCGACAAGGGGAACCCAGCGTCACCACCTCGGCCATTGCGGCCGAAATGGAGATCAGCCAGGGCAATCTCTACTACCACTTCCACAACAAGGAGGAGATCGTCAACGCCCTGTTCTGCGAATTTGAACAGCAGATGGATCGCCTGCTGGAGGCGGTCAGCACCCCGTCCGATGAGCCCGAAGATATCTGGCTCTTTCTCCACCTGATGTTTGAAGCCATCTGGCAGTACCGTTTCCTCTACTACGATATCGCGACCCTGATGAGTGGTTATCATCAGGTGGAACAGCGCTTTTCCGCCCTGCTGCGCCGCAAGGAGCAGACCGCCATCGCCATTTGCAACCATCTGCAAACGGTCGGGCTGATGGAGGGCACAGCGCAACAGATGCGCACGCTGGCGGCCAATGTTGCGCTGGTGGGCACATTCTGGATCTCTTACCAGCGGGCACTGCACCCCAAGGCGGACGCCGATATTGCCCTCGGCGTCTTTCAGGTGATGCAGCTGGTCGCACCCTATTTGCGGGCCGATGCCCGTGCTCATCTGGGCGCCCTCGCCCACCACTACACCGACAAGGTTTGATTCACATGCTACAGGGAGAACAAGCATGACCACTTCACAACTCGAATTTGTCCCCTTCCCCTACGCGGATGCGGCCTATGACTATGCCGGCCAGAAGCTGGCGGACAACTGGGATCGACTCCATCAGGGGGATGCCGAACCCTGGCCCGAGGATGAACAGGTACAGGATGCCTGGCGGGCCTATCATGCCGGGGATTTTGCCCGGGCCGTCGCTCTTGGTGAAGCGGCCGGTGAGGCGGGCCTCAATGTGGCAAACAAGGCGCTGGTGATCCACGCCAGCTATCTGCTGGAGGACAAGTATGCCAAACGAGCCGCCTTCGAGCGGGCGGCCAGTCATGCCGAGAAGCTGCAAAAGCGCCAGCCCAGGAACGCCAACGCCTGGTATTTCCACGCGCTGGCACTCGGTCGCTACAGTCAAGTGATTTCCATCTCCAAGGCCCTCTCGCAAGGAATTGGCGACAAGATCAAGGCAAGCCTTGAGAAGGCGCTGGAGCTGGCGCCAGACCACGCCGAGGCCCATATCGCCTTTGGCGCCTGGCATGCGGAGATCGTCGACAAGTTGGGGGCCATGATCGGCGGCCTCACCTATGGCGCCAAGAAGGAGGAGTCCGAGCGTCACTTCAAGGAGGCGCTGGCGCTGATCCCCGACTCGGCTATCGCCCGCATGGAGTACGCCAACGCTCAGGTGATGCTGCACGGCAAGAGCCGCCTGAAAGCCGCCGAAGCCCTCTATGCCGAAGCGGCCGAGTGCGAACCCATGGATGCCATGGAGCGCCTCGATGTGGAGGCGGCGCGCGAAGAGCTGGAGGATTAACCGTCACTCCTGCCACTAAGAGGTAGCAAAACAAGAGGCCAACCCACGGGTTGGCCTCTTTTATGATGGGAGCTGACCGGTTGGCTACGCCGCCACCGGTCTATCAAATGCACGATCAACCGAGCAGCGCATCCAGTCCGTTGGGGTCAAACAACAGCTCCGGCTCCATCAGCACCAGCAACAACAGTTGCTCGAACTCCACCGCAAACCGCTCGACCACCCGATCCGGATCCGGTACCAGCTTCTTGTCGGTGATAAGGCCCAGCTGCACCTTGTGATCGTAAGAGAGGATGGAGACGCCGACGCCGATATCCCCCGATTGCGGCACCCAGAACAGCGGTTGACGCAATTTTGCTCCAGCCAGATAGAGGGTCTGCTGCGGGCCGGGCACATTGGTGATCACCGCGCTGGCCTTGGCCGTGAGCAGCTCGACTGCCTGTTGCTGCACCGCATTGGGGGCCATGCCAAGGGCATGTAACAGGTTGAGCACCACCACGGGTTGCAGCGAGGTGCGCAGCGCCTGCATCCGGTCACGTACGGTATAGAGCCGCTGCAACGGGTGCTCAACATTCAGTGGCAAGTCCAGGGCCACCAGCCCGAAGCGGTTGCCAAGTGCCCCCTCATCATCCGGTGCTCGCATATTGACCGGCACCAGGGCGCGGATCTTGACCTTGTTGGCATCATCCCCTTTCTCCTGCAGGTAGTGGCGAAACGCCCCTGCGGTGGCTGCGATCAGCAGATCGTTTACCGAGCAGCCCAGTACCTTGCCCACTGCCTTGATATCCGGCAGATCAATTTGCTCCGACCAGGCCACCCGCTTGGTGCTGGTGGTCTTGCCACGCAGGCGGCAGGGTGAATCATCACCGAGGGTGGCGATATTGCACAGCTCGCTCGCCACATCCCGCCCGGTCTTGAGGTAATCCACCGCCTTGGTGGGATGGGTGACCACTTCGACATATTTGGACCAGAGGCTACCGGTCAGCTTGAGACCGGCCCGCACCAGACGGCTGCCCTGGTGGCAATCCTCCTCATCCTCGTCATCGCTGTCATCCAGTGGCTCCGGTGACGGTGGTCGCGGCGCCCCTTCCGGTGTGTTATCCATCATGGTCAGCATGGCTCGCACCAGCGAGAAGCCATCGCCCATGGCGTGGTGAATGCGCACCACCAGCGCTTGCCCACCCAGCGAAGTGTCGGTGAGGTGCATATCCCACAGGGGGCGTTGGTGGTTGAGCGGCGTCGAGGCGAGATCGGCCACCAGCTTCTCCAGCTCCAGCTTGCCTGCTTCACCCGGCAGGATCACTCGCTTGAGGTGCTGATCGAGATCGAAATCGGGATCATGACGCCAGTAGTAGGAGCCCCCCTCCAGCACGGCCCGCTGGTGAAAGCGGGGTTGCACCGAAATGGTGTGGCGCAATCCGGCCCGCAGACGCGTTTCATCAAGTTCTCCTTCAAACATCAGGACACCGATGATCTGCATCAGGTTGTTGGGTCTGTCCATGCGTAACCAGGCGGTATCGACGCAGGAGATAAATTCACTCAGTGGCATGGTTGTTTCCCTACAAAATGAATTTACCGAGACGGCAAATTGCTCCTGTCCTCATATCCGGATGAAGACTTGATGCAATCAGAATGACTTTAATGAGTGCCGACTCGAAATATGAAATAAAGATGAAAGATTACTGACAAATAGAATCAAGACCTCGCTGGATAATAAATCTGACAAACCATATGGCTTGCCAACTTATTTCAAACAGCCATCGTTTACAGCTGGTTTATTTAAAACCAGTGCAACGAAGAGTTTCAAACACGTTTGGGGCAAGGTAACCTATTGTCGACATAATCGAGGATCTCTTGCTCCAGTACGCTGCGTACTGGCAACAGCATCAAACCAAGATGCACTTCCAGTTGCAAAGTTTCATCGTCCAGGGTGAGAGTGCCATGTACCCCTGAGCCGCGAAAGCGTAGCTCGGTCTCCTCTTCATCTACCCATTCGCAATCGAGTTGATAGCTCTCGCCCATGTCCGCAGCGATGGCTGCGGCCGCGATCCGGGCGGCGGCCAATCCCAGCGGATGCTGACGGCTGATCTGGATGGTAGAGAGTGCGCTGCTGCCAGCGAGCGAGTTGAAGAACATGGTCGTTACTCTGGGTCATAAGTTAGTTATTGATATTAAACACATGTTCACAACAAATGAAAGGATGGTTCACATAAATGGGACTCACTTAACAGAGTCGAGAGGGGTGCAGGCCATCAACGGGGCATGGCATTTATTCCCTCCCCCGTGCGCGCTACACTTGTCACGGAACAGTCAGCAAAAGCTGCTTGTTTTTCATTCACTTGTATCTTCGTATCACCCAATCCCCATCAATGGGCCCAAGGCCAGAGAGCTGTAGATGACGCATCAAGAACATGCCCACGACGACGATAGCACCCTGGGTCGGCTCTACCGCCAGCTCAAGCGGGTTGCAGCCTTGCGCGAGCAGATGCGTGCCCATCCAGAAGATCAGCAGGATCGGGATCGGCTACGCCAGTGGCAGGCCGACCGGTTGGGGCGTACCCATCGTGATCTGCTGGAGAGTGACCGCTACGGCCCGGCGGCCGAGTTTTTCCTGACCGATCTCTATGGTCCCGGGGATTGCGCCCGCCGCGATGCGGACGTGATGCGGGTGATGCCGACCGCCGAGCGGCTGTTGCCGGAGTCCGGTCTCAAGGTGCTGGCGCAGGCGATCGAGCTTGATGCCCTCTCCGAAGAGTTGGACTATCTGATGGTGGTGGCGCTGCGGCGCATTGATGGCATTGATCCCATCACGCCGGACCATTACACCATCGCCTATCGTGCCGTGGGTGAACAGGCGCGCCGGGAACATCAGATTGCGTTGGTGAGCGAGCTTGGCATGACGCTGGACAGACTGGCGAGAAAGCCGCTGCTGGGGACGACCCTCAAGCTGGTGTCAGGGCCCGCCCATCTTGCGGGGCTTGGCGAGCTCTTCTCCTTTGTCGAGCGCGGCTATCAGGTGTGTCATCAGATGGGGCGTGCCAACGAGTTTCTCGAGACCATCGCCAGTCGCGAGACGGCCATCATGACGGCGCTCTTTAACGGCGACAGCAGTGCGCTTGAGTAAGGCTTATCGAGGGATAAGCCGCCAGAATAACAAAGCGGGCCGATGGGCCCGCTTTTCGTTTATCACTGTTTGCCGATATGTTGGCCAATGCAAGAGCGATCAGATCACCAGCAGATCCATAAAGGCGTGCACCGGGGTGGCGGCAAGGCGCGGCCCATCCTGACAGAGGGCCAGAATGTCGCTGACCCGTTTGGCCGGGAAGCGGGTGGCCAGATTGTGCTGGAATTTATCCACCAGCAGCGGGATCCCCTCCTCCCGACGGCGACGATGGCCGACCGGATACTCCACCTCCACCTTGGCGGTGTGAGTACCGTCCTTGAAGAAGATCTGGATGGCGTTGGCAATGGAGCGCTTGTCTGCCTCCAGATACTCGCGGCTGTAGCGTTTATCCTCCTGTACCACCATCTTGCCGCGTAGCGCGTCGATGCGGGGATCGGCCGCCACGTCATCCTCGTAATCCTCGGCGATCAGGCGACCGAAGATGAGCGGTACCGCCACCATGTACTGCAGGCAGTGATCCCGATCGGCCGGGTTGTTGAGGGCACCGACCTTGCTGATGATACGAATGGCCGACTCATGGGTGGTGAGCTCGATACGGTCGATCTCCTCCAGCCGTCCCTTCACCTGCCCATGCAGCTTCATGGCGCACTCCACAGCAGTCTGGGCGTGGAACTCGGCGGGATAGGAGATCTTGAACAGCACGTTCTCCATCACATAGCTGCCGTACCCCTGATGCAGGGCGAACTGATTGCCCTTGAACAGCACATCGTAGAAACCCCACTTGGGCGCGCTCAGTACGCCTGGATAGCCCATCTCGCCGCTCATGGTGATAAGGGCGAGGCGCACCGCGCGCGAGGTTGCATCCCCCGCTGCCCAGCTCTTGCGCGACCCCGCATTGGGGGCATGACGGTAGGTACGCAGGCTCTGGCCATCGACCCAGGCCTGGGAGACCGCATCAATCACCTGATCGCGGGTGCCACCCAGCATGTGAGTCACCACGGCGGTGCTGGCGACCTTGACCAACACCACGTGATCGAGACCCACCCGGTTGAAGGAGTTCTCCAGCGCCAGCACACCCTGAATTTCGTGGGCTTTGACCATGGCCACCAGCACATCTGCCATGGTGAGCGGCGCCTTGCCCTCGGCGACGCGAGTACGGGAGAGCCAGTCGGCAGTGGCCAGAATGCCCCCCAGATTATCGGATGGGTGACCCCACTCGGCGGCCAGCCAGGTGTCGTTGTAATCGAGCCAGCGGATGATGGCGCCGATATCCCAGGCCGCCTTGACCGGATCGAGGCAGAGCTGGGTACCGGGCACCCGGGCGCCGTGGGGTACCAGTGTACCGGGGACTATGGGGCCAAGGTGTTTGGTACACTCGGGAAAGCGCAGGGCCAAGAGGCCACAGCCGAGCGTATCCATCAGGCAGTAGCGGGCGGTGTCGAGGGCCGCCTGGCTGTTAATGGGGTGGTTGCAGACATAATCGGCAATATCGATCAGCACCTGATCGGGGTCTGGTCTGTGGTTGACGTCGACGTTGGAGGACATCGTGACTTCCTTATCGTTGTTGTAGAGAGACAAAGTGACGGGGGGCCGGGCCGACATAATCGGCGCTCGGGCGGATGATCCGGTTGTGCTCGCGCTGCTCCATCACGTGGGCGCACCAGCCGGTGACCCGCGAGCAGACGAAGATAGGCGTGAACAGCTTGGTCGGGATCCCCATGTAGTGATAGGCGCTGGCGTGGAAGAAGTCGGCGTTGGGAAAGAGCTCTTTCTCCTCCCACATCACCTTCTCCGCCTCGCAGGAGACGCGATAGAGGCGATCATCGCCCACCGCCTCGGCAAGCTTGGCCGACCACTCCTTGATGATGACGTTGCGTGGATCAGAAGTGCGGTAGATGGCGTGGCCAAAGCCCATGATCTTCTCCTTGGCCGCAAGCTTGGCCAGCAGTTCGCGCCTTGCCTGCGTTTCATCCTGCCAGTGTTCGATCATCGCCATGGCTGCCTCGTTGGCTCCGCCGTGGAGCGGGCCGCGCAAGGTGCCGATGGCCGCTGTGATACAGGAGAACATATCGGAAAGAGTTGAGGCGCAAACTCGCGCCGCAAAGGTGGAGGCATTGAACTCATGCTCGGCGTAGAGGATGAGGGAGACATGCATCACCCGGCGCTCCAGCTCGCTCGGCGCTTTTTGGTGCAGCAGTGCGAGGAAATGGCCACCGATACACTCCTCGTCGCTGTCGAGGGCGATACGAATACCTTCATGGCTGAACTTGTACCAGTAGATCAAAATGCCCGGAAAGGCGGCCAGCAGCCGATCCGCCACTTCATGCTCATGCTCGAAGCCATCTTCCGGTTCCAGATCGCCGAGCATGGAACAGCCGGTGCGCAGTACATCCATGGGATGAGCATCGGCGGGAATGCGCTCCAGTACCTCCAGCAGCGGCTGGGGCAAGGCGCGCAGGCGGCGCAGCTCGCGCTTGTAGGCGTCAAGCTGCTGCTCACCGGGCAACTCCCCCTTGAGCAGCAGATAGGCGACCTCTTCAAACTGGGCACTATCGGCCAGCTCCTTGATGTCGTAGCCGCGATAGGTAAGACCGGTGCCACTTTTGCCCACGGTGCAGATACTGGTCTCCCCCGCACTCTGCCCGCGCAGACCTGCCCCACCCAACGGTTTTTGCTGTCCCATAAGCTGCCTCCTATTCCTTGGCTGTAAACAGACGATCCAGTGTCTGCTCGTAGTGGTGATATCCGAGGAAGTCGTAGAGCGACTCCCGGGTCTGCATGATCTCCACGACGGCGCGTTGATGGCCATCCTGGCGAATATGGTGATAGACGTTGAGGGCGGCCTGATTGGCTGCGCGGTTGGCGCTTAACGGGTAGAGCACCATATCGACCCCGTGGGCGGCCAGTTGCTCTTTGTCAAACAACTCGGTTTTGCCGAACTCGGTCATGTTGGCGAGGATCGGCACTTTGGCCGCCAGCTTGAACTGGTCGTACTGGGCAAGCTCGGTCACCGCCTCGGCGAAGATCATGTCGGCACCGGCGGCCACATAGGCAGCGGTGCGTTCAAGAGCCGACTCCATCCCCTCCACCGCCAGTGCATCGGTGCGGGCCATGATGACGAACTCGCTATTCTCGCGGGCATCCACTGCGGCCTTGATGCGATCACACATCTCTTCCAGCGGCACCACCGCCTTGTTAGGACGGTGGCCGCAGCGCTTCTGGGCAACCTGATCTTCCATGTGCACGGCTGCCACTCCGGCGCGCTCGAACGCGCGAATGGTGCGGGCGATATTAAACGCCCCCCCCCAGCCGGTATCGATATCGACCAACAGCGGCACACGGGTTGCGGCGGTGATCCGCTCGGCATCGATCAGCACGTCGTTGAGGGAGGTCATGCCGAGATCCGGCAAGCCGTAGGAGGCATTGGCTACTCCGGCGCCGGAGAGATAGAGGGCTTGAAAACCGCTGCGCTCGGCCATCAGCGCCATATAGGCATTGATGGTGCCGACGATCTGTAGTGGCTTTTCGTTGGCAAGGGCGGTGCGAAAGCGCAGGCCTGCCGAGGGGGACAAACTGGACATCATGACTCCTTTCACCTGTCTAGTCTGGCTATCTAATATCACGTTTACGTTAACGTCAATTATACTTTCGTAACATTCCGGCCGCAGGCAAGACAGGAAACCGGTTTTAGGGTAAATTTCACCAATTCCTTCAACAGGTTGAATTGTATGATGGAGCCCGGTTCCGTGATTGTCTGTCCGGCGTGCGACTTGCTGATCCAGCGCAAAGCACTGCCGCTGCGTCGCCATGCCCACTGCCCGAGATGTCATCAACATCTCTATGGCCGTTATGCCTTTCGTCCCTCCCAGTTGATGGCCCTGACCATCACCGGATTTCTGCTGCTGCCCTCCGCATTTTTTGAGCCGCTGATCTATCTGCGGCTGGCTGGGGTCAATACCGACGCCGACCTGCTGCGCGGTATTCTGGTGCTGTTTGGCGAGGGCGAATGGTGGGTGGCCAGCCTGGTGCTCTGGTGCGCCGTGTTGGCGCCGGTGGGATTATTGGCGGGGATCTTTGTGCTGGCTTCGGGTCTGGCCAAACGTTGGCACATTCTTCCCGTCACCTTGAAGCTGGTTGAGGTGTTTCGCCACTGGGCCATGCTGGAGGTCTATATCGTCAGCCTGCTGGTTGCCCTGTTCAAACTGATCGACATCGCCGATGTGCGCCTCGGTGGCGGCTTGCTCAGTCTCGGTATTCTGATGCTGCTCAACATGACCCTGCTGATCCTGTTTGACCCCGCCCCCTACTGGGCGCGGATCCCGTTAAAGGAGCCGGAACATGACCAGCGCCCGTGAGATGGGGCTCTGCCGCTGCCATACCTGCGGTCTGCTGGTGCGTTATCAAGCCGGGGCAGTCTGCCCCCGTTGCAGCAGCAAATTACAGGTGCGCATCCCCCGCTCCCTCGCCTGGTCGTGGGGCTTGCTGGCGCTCGCCACCTTTATGTTGTTGCCTGCCAATCTGTTGCCCATAACCCATTTTTACAACAAGGGGTTGCTGCAGTCAGATACCATCTTCAGCGGTATCATGATGCTCTATCGCAGCAAAATGAGCGGGATTGCCACCATAGTCCTCACCGCCAGCATACTGGTACCCGTGGGCAAGATATTGGGGTTGGGCTGGATCTGCTGGCAGTTGCAGCGAGCCAAACCGGTGCGGCGCAAGCGCCAGCTGGTGATGTATCGGGTGATCGATTTTATCGGTCGCTGGTCGATGCTGGACTTGTTCGTGATTTCGCTGATGGTGGCGCTGGTCGATCGGGGTGTGCTGCTGAGTGTTCGCGCAGGCCCGGGGGCCACCGCCTTTGCCGGTGTGGTGGTGCTGACCATGATGTCGGCCCGCATGCTTGATACCCGTTTACTGTGGGACAAGGCGGCCCGTTGATGATTTCTCTGTTTTTGTCTGATGTGCTGTTTAATCCAGCCAATAAGGAGTCACTATGATCGGGGCTGAACCCGTCATCGAAAAGCGTCGCTGGTTATCGCCGGTCTGGCTGTTACCCCTGATAGCCCTGCTGCTGGCAGGTGGCTTTCTCTATCAGCAGGTATTGAGCCGTGGCCAGCTTATCCAGATCAACTTCGCCCAGGGCAACGGCATCTTGCCGGGTAAAACCCAGGTTCGTTATCAGGGGGTGGCCATCGGTGTGGTGCAGGAGCTGGAGCTGGCTGAAGATGGCCGCAAGATTGCGGTGATGGCCAAGATTGACAGCCGTGCCAGACCGCTGATCCGCAAGGGATCCGACTTCTGGCTGGTGAGCCCCAAGGCGTCGCTCACCGAGATCTCCGGCCTCGATACCCTGGTCTCCGGCAACTACATCAACCTGCAACCGGGGCGTGAAAGCAATCCGCTGGAGGAGACCTTCGATGCACTGGAGGGCCCTCCCCCCGGCTATCAGGCTCAGGGGCGGATGCTGCACCTGACCGCCGATTCGCTGGGTTCGGTGGGGATTGGCGCCAAGCTCTATTTCCGCGGTATCGAGGTGGGCAGCGTCATCAATACCCGCCTGGGTCAGGACAACCAGAACGTCATTCTGGATCTGGTGATCGAGCCGCGTTTCGAACATCTGGTCAAAGCCGATACCCGCTTCTGGAACATCAGTGGCATCAAGGGCTCCTTCAGTCTGGCCGGGGTGAGCGTGGAGGCAGGCAGCCTCACCTCCATTCTGAGCGGCGGCATTGCCTTTGACTCGCCCAAAGATTCACCGGAGCCTGAGAAGGGACAGACCTTCGTCCTCTATAAAGGGCTTGCGGAAGCGGCGCGTGGCGAGCGTATCGACATTGCGGCTGGCGATCTTCCGGTCAAGGAGGGGATGCCCATCCTCTATGAGGGGATCGAGATTGGTCGTATCGACCCCATTCGCCTCACCGACAAAGGCCGTGTGGTCACAGCGCTGATCAACCCGGAGCAGGCCTATCGCATTACCGACAAGAGTCAACTGGTGTGGGAGAGCGTCTCCCTCTCCGCGACCGGCGTGCAGCATGCAGATCGCCTGCTCTCCGGCCCGGCCATTCGCCTCGACTATGTAGCGGGCAAACCGGTACAGAAGATGACCCTGACCGATCGCGCCCCCCAGAGCGGTACCAAGGTGACGCTGCAGGCTGACGATCTGGCGGGGCTCAATCAGGATGCACCTGTCTGGTACAAGGGATTGCAGGTGGGCCGCATCAGCCAGCTCACCCTGGATGCGCGCGGCAATGCCAGCGTTGAGCTGGTGATGGCGCCGAACTATGGCCATCTGCTCAATCGTGCCCGCTTCTATCGCGCTGCCCCGCTGCAGATTGATGCCGATCTGAGCGGCATCAAAGTAGAAACCAGTCCGGCCAGTGCCTGGTTGGGGGGCGGGATCAAGCTGGTACAAGCCAGCAGTGGCGAGCGGATTAACCGTCTCTACCCCAGTCAGGAGCTGGCACTGCTCGGTACCCGTGATGCCAAGCCGCAGCGCTGGTTGCTCAAAGCAGGTCAGGCCGATGGCATCGGCATTGGCTCGCCTGTGCTCTATCTGGGGTTGGAAGCGGGCAAGGTCAAACAGCTGCGCGCCGCCAAAGAGGGGGTCGAGATCGAACTCGAGATTGATGGAGTCTATGCTCCCCTCCTCGCCCAGCAACCCCAATTCTGGAAAAAACCGGCCATCGACACCAAGGTGCGGGTCGATGGGGTGCAGGTCAAGGTGGGCAACCTCGGTACCCTGCTGCGCGGTGCCATTGAGTTTGATCGGTTGGCCAATGGCCGCAGCAGCCATCAACTGTTCGATTCCAGGGAGCAAGCCAAGGCCAAGGTGCGCCAGCTGTCACTGGTGGCAGAGAGTAACCCGGGGCTCGGGATTGGCAGCCCGATCCGCTATCGTGGGGTCGATATCGGCAAAATTGAAGAGATCGAGCTGGAGCCGTCTCTGGGTCAGGTGATCTTCAAGGCCGAACTCGATGGCCACTATGCCGAGCGTTTCCTGCAGTCCGGCGCCCGCTTTACTCTGGTGCAGGCCAAGCTGGGGCTGGGCGGTGTCGCTCACCTCGATACCCTGATCAAGGGGGCGTTTGTAGAGGCACAACCCGGTAAAGGCGCTGGCAAAGATCGCTTCCCCTTGAGTCAGGTTGGCCCAGTGGGTCTGGCCCTGACCCTCAAGAGCCCCTCCGTCAATGGCCTGAGCGTCGGCAGTCCGCTACTGTTTCGCAAGATGGTGGTGGGCAGTGTCACCAAGGTGGCGCTGGCTCGGGATGGCAGCGAGGTGGTAATCGACGTTAACGTGGATCAGGAGTATGCCCATCTGGTGCGAGCCAACTCCCGTTTCTGGAATGTCTCCGGGGTCAAGGCGGATATCGGCCTGACTGGCGGCACCATCGAAGTGGAGACGGTGCAGAGCCTGCTGGCCGGCGGCATTGCTTTCAATACGCCGGAGAAAGAGATGGGTCCAACCGTCAAGGCTGGCCACAGCTATCCGCTTTACGGCAAGGCCGAGAAAGAGTGGTTAGAGTGGAGCCCTCGTATCCAGCCCTGATCTCTTCCCTTTGTATCTCATCCAAGCCCGGCACAGTGCCGGGCTTTTTTATATTCCGGTGCCTGTTGATAGGGTTCAGATTCAGAATATTCTTAGCCTTGTGGTAGGATATCGCCCCTCTTTTTCGGTCAACGAGACGGCACAGTGCACGACAACACCTTCCTTCCCGATTACTTTTTACGCCACATTGCGGCCATCATGCCGGCCCATCTCTCGATGGATGACTTTGTGGCCAGTTGTCGACGTCCGCTGCGCCGCAGCATTCGGGTCAATACCTTGAAGATAGCCGTCTCGGATTTCGTCGCCCTGATGGAGCCACAGGGTTGGCAGCTCGACCCTGTGCCCTGGTGTGATACCGGCTTCTGGCTGACCCGCAGCGATGAAACCGTCCCCCTTGGCAACACCGCCGAGCACTTGAGCGGGCTCTTCTACATTCAGGAAGCGAGCTCCATGCTGCCGGTAACGGCGCTCTTTGCCAGTGACAAGATCAAAGCGGATGGTATGTTGCTGGATGCGGCGGCGGCCCCCGGCTCCAAGACCACCCAGATAGCCGCCTTGATGAACAATCAGGGGATGTTGGTTGCCAACGAATTTTCCAGCAGCCGGTTGAAAGTGCTCAGCGCCAATATCCAGCGCTGCGGCGTGACCAATGTGGGCATGACCCATTTTGATGCCAAGGTATTTGGCCAGTGGCTGCCGGAGACCTTCGATGCCATCCTGCTCGATGCCCCCTGCTCCGGTGAAGGTACGGTGCGCAAGGATGAAGATGCATTGCGCAACTGGAGCATCGAGAGCATCGACGAGATTGCGACGGTGCAACAAGGGTTGCTGGAGAGCGCCTTCCATGCCTTGAAACCGGGTGGTGTGCTGGTCTACTCCACCTGTACCTTGAGTGAGCAGGAGAATCAGGCGGTCTGCCAATCCCTGCTGGACAAGTTTGGCGATGCCTTGAGTTTTGATTCGTTGGCAGACCTGTTCCCCCATGCAGAGCAGGCCTGTACATCCGAAGGATACCTGCACGTTTGGCCCCAGATCTTCGACAGTGAAGGCTTTTTCGTCGCCAGACTGCGCAAGCATCACTCGGTGCCCAACACCATGTTCAAGCCGGGCAAGCTCGGTAAATTCCCCTTTGCGCCGCTTCCTGCCAAAGAGGCTGAACCCATATTGCGCGAGATTGAAGCCAACTTCGGGGTGGCACCGCAGGGTCAGCTGTTTGGCCGCAATGACGAGATCTGGCTCTTCCCACAGAGCTTTGATCAGGTGCAGGGCAAGCTGCGCTTCGATCGCATTGGCATCAAGTTGGCAGAAACCTTCAAGAAAGGCTATCGCCTCACTCATGAGTGGGCTCTGGCCTATGGCGATAAAGCGAGCAAGGGGTTAGTCGAACTGGATAGCGCCAATGCGCGGGAATTCATGATGGGGCGGGACGTCTGGCCAGAACAGGATGCTGGCACTGGCGAGGTGATCGTCCGCTATCAGGGGCATACCCTGGGCATGGGGAAATGGGTAGGGAGTCGGGTCAAGAATGCCCTCCCCCGTGAGCTGGTGCGTGACAACAATCTGTTCAATGCGTAGTGGGCCGCTCGGTGCATCAGCACTTGAACGAGTCTGAAATACCCACACTCTGGTTGAACTTTTATTCGGATCTTGAAAAGCCTTGAGCCTTGTCTAAGCTTAAGGCAATCCGAACACCAGTTAGCGCACGGCTCTGCAAGGAGCCAATTCCCCTATGCCAGGTACAAGGAATTCGTACCTGGCTTTTTTTATCTCTTCACGTATCGCTGTTACTTCACTCTTGTGTCTATTCGACGGTCTCTTCGACCAGTGTGGCGACTCTGTTTTCAAAAAGAGGTTCTCGACCCAGCTCATGTTGGTAGAGCAGATCGATCGCCTGCTCGATAAGTGACGCCTGACTGTCTTCGAGATGGATACCCAGAGCAGCCAATCGCTCGGCGTGGCGATTGCTGATCCAGCATTGCAGCCGGGTATGAGTCTCCTGCTTGCGTTTTACATGTTGGCGCTGCCGCTCGGCATTGTTTTGGGCCCCCGCCTCTTGCACTTCACGCCCTGTCATTTCTTGGCTCATATGTCCTTGCGATGTTCCATTTCCGGATTTGTTATCTCTCATCACATGCCATTATCCATAGGATGATGGCCCTTCCCCTTTGGGCTGCTGGCTGTACGACAAATATATCATCAGATCAACAGGATATCATTTAACATAAAAAATGAAGTGACGCAGTTGTGTCAAAGCAAGCCATCAAGGGCATGATCGGAGAATTTGTGGGCGTCATCGAAGTACTCCTGCAGGGTTCGCATATCCTTGTGGCGAGTTACTTCAATGATCTTGTTCATCGGCTTTCCGGCAGTTACAGCAGAGGTGATAAATCCACGGCGCAGGCTATGGCCACTGACATAGAGATCATCGATGGTTTGGCCGGTTCGCCGCTTTATCATCAGATTTATACCCTGGGGACCGAGTGGTTCGGCCATCAGTTGACCCCAGCGGTTCATGCGCCGAAATAGCGGCCCCTCGCTGATCCGACTTTTGTGTAGCCACTTTTGCAGTGCCGAGACGGGACAGTAGTGCTTGCCCGGAATCAAGGCTATCTCGGTTTCATGCAGCTGATGTTTGCTCGGTTTGAGGCGAAGGCGGATCCCCTGCCCCATAAAATCGAGATCGCTAACCTCAATTCGGGCCGCTTCCGAACGGCGCAAGGCGCCACTGAACATCAGCAGTATCAGGGTGTGATCACGCAAACCCGCGAGGTCATTGGTGTCGATGCCATCCAGCACCTGGGTCAAAGGTTGCAGCGTCAGGGCACCGGTTTTGCGCTTGCGGTTATCCCCCAACCTGACAATACCACGCATCATCTCCTTGATTTCGGGATGTTCGGTGGGCATGGGGTGAATGCCTTTCTGCTTGAAGGCATAACGGATCCCAGCAAGCCGTCTCACCAAGGTTGCCGGTTTACGAGGTTCACCATTGCGCAACTCCCCTTTTCCTTCCTCTTTATCCAGCCATATCCAGTCGGCCAATACGCCGTCAGCCTGATCAGCGAGAAAATTCATAATGTCGTGATGAGTGGTTTGTAGTGGATCCAGCCCGTGTAATTGGCACCAGAAGACAAAAATACGGGTATCAGCCTGATAGGCATTGAGGGTGGAATCCGCTTTGGCACTGCGCAAAAAGCGGCGTGCCCGACTATTAAGCTGTGCATCGAAAACAGTCTGCAGTGACTGATGAGCTTGATTGGACAAGGATGGGTATGCCACGGAACACTATGATTCATATGAAGTTTGAGAGGATCTTACAGGATCCTTCCCATACATCAAGTATCGATAATGAATATTATCGATACTTATAGCCTGATGTTTTTATACCGTTTGGCCACATGAGATAAACGAAAGATCGGAATATGATTCGACTCGGGTTTGTATGGATGAGCAGGTTACATTGGCTGGGAAATGTTAGAGATAACACAGTTCGGTATTGATATTCAGGTGGGTAATCAGCTTGGTATGTGAAATATAAAAAGCCCCGAGCAACGGGGCTTTGAGGTTATTTCTTAGCCAGCTTGAAGAGTTCAAAGAAATTCCGGCTGGTGGCTTCTGCCAATTCGTTAAGCGGAATCTGACGCAGGTCAGCAATAAACTGCGCAACGTCTCGCACAAAGGCGGGTTCGTTCTCCCTCCCCCGATGCGGTACGGGGGCAAGATAGGGCGAGTCGGTTTCGACCAGCAATCTGTCGAGGGGAAGTGCCTTGACCACCTCTTGCAGTGCAGACGCATTTTTGAAGGTGACGATCCCGGAGATGGAGATATAGAACCCCATCGCCATCGCAGCTTGCGACATTTCGAGGGATTCGGTGAAGCAGTGCAGCACACCGCCAACCTGATCAGCGCCCTCTTCGCGCATGATCTGCAAGGTATCTTGCTGGGCATCGCGGGTATGGATGATCAGCGGCTTGTTCAACGCGCGCGCAACCCGGATATGTTCGCGGAAAGAGGCTTGCTGAACTTCCTTGTTCTCGGGCGAGTAAAAGTAATCGAGACCGGTCTCACCGATGGCCACCACACGTGGATCGGTAGCTTGCTTGAGCAGCAACTCGGCATCGACACCGGGTTCCTGATTGAGCGGGTGTACCCCGCAAGAGGCAAACACCTGGGGATAGGGCGCGATCGCCTCGAGCATGGTCGGGAACTGTGCCTGAGTCACACTGACACAGAGAAAATATCCCACGTCCAGTTTCGCGGCCTTGGCAAGTACATCAGACATGCTGGTCTGCTTGCTGCCATAGCTGAGGCGATCGAGATGACAGTGGGAATCAACGAGTAACATATAAAACCTTTCTGCTTGTCGGTACTTATAACCAGCGACTGAGCCAGTTCATCAGATGGATGGTGGGATTGGAGAGCTGACCCGGCTGACAGGCCGCTTTCAGGGCAACCAGATCTTGTTCTGCCTCCAGCAGTTTTTCGCTGGAGTGCTGCTCCGCCAACCGCTGGCTCAAGATGGCCAGATCAGGCATGGCCAGCTGATGGTGACCACATCCGGCCTGGGTTTTCAGGGCATCACACAAGAAGAGCTGCAACCAGTGCAACCTGACCTGCGTCTCCTGACCAAGCTGGCTGCACAGTGCCGTCGCCTTGACCGGACTTTGACTCAGGGCGACAAACTGTTCCAGCAGTTCGCGGCGAGTACCGTCCTGTTGCAGCTCGATATAGTCGAGTACCCGCAGCGGTGCCCCCTGACAGATCCGCACCTGAGCCAGAGTGGCCTGATGACCCTGCTCGGCCAACCAGCGTACTGTTTCCCCTTCCGCAGGCAACTGACAGACATGTTTGTGACAGCGACTGAGAATGGTGGGAAGCAACCGGGAAACCTGGGAGGCAATCAGCAACAGCAAGCTGTCGCCGGCCGGCTCTTCCAAGGTTTTCAACAGGGCATTGGCTGCCGATTCGGTCATCCGCTCCGCATCAGGAATGATCACCACCTTGCCACGGCCGAGCTGGGCAGAGCCCTGCAGCCGGGTGCAGATCTCGCGAATGGCCTCGACCCCGATGGTCTTGCTGTCGCGCGTTATGGTGCCGAGATCCGGGTGGTTGCCCTTGTCAAACAGCTGGCAGGAGTGGCACTGACCACACGGTTCTCCACGATCCGGTTGTTGGCAAAGGTGCAAACGCGCCAGCCGCTCAGCCAGTTGCTCCTTACCAAGACCGGGATCGCCCAGCAACAACCAGGCGTGGCCGAGACGACCGGACTGGGCCGTCTGGCTCAGGGCATGCCAGTCAGGGATCAGCCAGGGATACATAGCGGCTCGTTCGACAGATAGTGATCCAATGCACACTCGATGGCCGCTTTGACCTGTTCCGGCGTTTGCGCCGCATCGATCACCACAATGGAATCATCCTGGGCGGCCAGTTCGAGATAACGAGTTCGGGTACGCTCGAAGAAGCTCAGTTGCTCCAGTTCGATGCGATCCAGCTCGCCGCGATGGCGTGCGCGCTGCAAGCCAAGGGCAGGATCGATATCGAGATAGAGGGTGAGATCCGGCTTGAAGTTGCCGAGCACCGCCTGCTTGATGGCTCCGATAAGCTGGGCATCGATACCACGGCCGCCCCCCTGATAGGCCTGGGAGGAGAGATCGTGGCGATCCCCCACCACCCAGATACCATCGGCCAGTGCCGGCTTGATGCGGGTCTCCACCAGTTGTACCCGGGAGGCATACATCAGCAGCAATTCCGCCTCGATGGTGAGGCGCTCGTCGTGCACCTCTTTGACGATAGCCCGCATCCGCTCGGCCAGTGGCGTACCACCCGGCTCGCGGGTGCACTCGATCCGGTTGATGCCGTGGCGCTGCAGATAGTCGGTCACATAACGAACGGCCGAGCTCTTCCCTGCCCCTTCCAATCCTTCGATCACAATAAATTTAGACATTAGGGTTTCTTCAATATGTATTCACGAACCGCCCGATTGTGTTCATCGAGAGTCTTGGAGAAATAGTGGGCACCGCCCCCCTTGGCGACAAAATAGAGATAATCAGTCGACTTGGGGTTAAGCGCAGCTTCGATGGAGGCCTTTCCTGGCATGGCAATAGGCGTGGGCGGCAGACCGTCGATCACATAGGTGTTGTAGGGATTCTTGTCGGTCAGATCGCTGCGGCGAATATTGCCATCGTAGCGATCTTTCACCCCGTAAATGACGGTGGGATCGGTTTGCAACTTCATGCCCAGACGCAGTCGATTGACAAACACCGAGGCGATCTGCGCCCGCTCGTCCGGCTGGCCGGTCTCTTTCTCGATGATGGAGGCCATGATCAACGCCTCATAGGGGGTCTTGTAAGGCAGGTTGGCCTGACGTTTCTCCCAGCTCTGCTGCAGGAAAGTCTCCATATCCTGATGGGCACGACGCAGGATCGAGAGATCGCTGGCATGGGTGGTATAGGCGTAGGTTTCCGGCAGGAACCACCCCTCCAGCTTGCCATTCTCGATGCCGAGCTCCTGCGCCAGGTCGGCTTCTGATTGCTCGACGGTCAACCGCTCAAGATATGGGGCGCTGGAGAGCTGCTTCTGCCAATCCTCGAAACGTGAACCTTCGACGAAGGTGAGGCTGAAGTGAAACTCCTTGCCCGATGCAAACAGAGAGAGGGTCTCCTTGAGAGGGGCCCCTTCCTTGATTTCATAGGTGCCCGATTTGATGGCCACCAGTTCGGGATGGCTGCGCAGCCAGAGCCGCACCGCCCAGGGGCTGGTTTCCCCCTCCCCCAGTTCGGCGATCAGGCGCGCCGCATGGGCGCCCTTCTCCACCGTAAAGAGCCGTGTCGGCCCCTTGTTGGTGAGCGTCTCTACCTGTTGCCATTTGTAATGTACATAGCCCCCGGCAGCGGCTACCGTCAGTGCCGCCCCCGCGAGCATGGTGTAAAGCCGATTAAACTTCAATGACCAAACGCTCCTGTAAACGGCGACTCAATACCGCTGGGGGATAATGGATATCCTCGATGCCATTGACCGGCACGACCCCCATCAGGGTATTGGTGAGCCACACCTCTTCCGCCTGCCATAGTGACTCCAGCGGAGCCTCTACCACACGCAACTCAATACTCATCTGTTTCAGCATCGCCATCACCTGGCGGCGCATGATGCCATCGACACCACCGCGGGCGAGATCGGGCGTAAACACCGTCTTGCCCCGACGCCAAAACAGATTGGCACTGACCCCTTCAATGAGAAAACCGCGACTGTTAAGCACTATCCCTTCGACTGCATTTCGGCTGACAAGTTCGCTTTTCAGCAATACCTGCTCCAGACGATTCAAGGTTTTAAGCCCGGCCAGCATGGGGGCATCACCGATCCGCTGGCGGCACACCACCATCTCGATCCCCTCCTGTTGCCACTGGCCATAGTGAGTGGGAAATGGCGCCAGACTAACTATCCGGGTTGTGTGCTGACATCCGCTGCCGTCATAGCCCCGCCCCCCCTCGCCGCGGGTCAGGATCACCTTGGCCACGCAGTGTGGCTGCTCGGCCACCATCTCTTCAACCTCCCGGGTCAGGAGATCCCAGTCCGGTTCAACCAATCCCAGCCGGTTGTTCGCCTGCTGCAACCGTGCCAAATGGGCAGGCCACTGCAACACGCGACCCTCCCTGACCGCCATGGTGGTGAAATGACCGTCACCATAAGCCAGCCCCCGATCATAGGCCGAGATGGTATCAAGCTTCATGCCATTGATAAGCAAAGGGATCCCTCCGATAAAAAAGGCCCGATACCGGCAGTATCGGGCCTGTGTCTTTGCCCTGCGGCAAATTATACGCGTTTGAAGATCAGTGAGCCATTGGTGCCGCCAAAACCAAACGAGTTGGAAAGGGCGTACTCGAAGCTGCCTGGCTTGGCCACATGGGGTACCAGATCCAGATCGCACTCATCATCCGGGTTGTCCAGGTTGATGGTGGGCGGAGCCACCTGATCACGCAGGGCCAACACAGTGATGATCGCCTCGATGGCACCGGCGGCGCCCAACAGGTGACCGGTCATGGACTTGGTGGAGCTGACCATCAGGGATTTGGCGTGCTCACCAAACACCGACTTCATGCCACGCAGTTCAGCCACATCACCCAGCGGGGTGGAGGTACCGTGCGCGTTGATGTAACCAATCTGCTCGGGGGCAATGCCCGCATCCTTGATGGCATTTTTCATGGCACGAGCGCCACCGTTGCCATCTGCAGGAGGCGCAGTCATGTGGTACGCGTCACCGCTCATGCCAAAACCGACCAGCTCGGCGTAGATCTTGGCGCCACGGGCCTTGGCGTGTTCGTACTCTTCCAGTACCAATACACCGGCACCGTCACCCAGCACGAAACCATCGCGATCTTTATCCCACGGACGGCTCGCTTTTTGCGGCTCGTCGTTGCGGTTGGAGAGTGCCTTGGCGGCAGCAAAACCACCCATCCCCATCGCGGTGGAGGCTTTCTCGGCACCGCCAGCGACCATCACGTCGGCATCACCGTAAGCGATCATCCGACCCGCCATGCCGATGGCATGGGTACCAGTGGTACAGGCGGTAGTCACGGCGATGTTCGGCCCTTGCAGACCTTTCATGATGGAAAGATGACCGGACACCATATTGATGATGGTGGACGGAACGAAGAAGGGACTGATCTTGCGCGGGCCGCCGTTGACCAAGCTTTCGTGGTTCTGTTCAATCAGACCCAGACCGCCGATACCGGAGCCAATCGCCACGCCGACACGTTCGGCATTCTCTTCATTGATGGTCAGGCCGGAATCATCCAGCGCCTGCATACCGGCCGCGATGCCGTATTGAATGAAGAGATCCATCTTGCGAGCGTCTTTACGGTTGATACCGTACTGCTCGGGATCGAAATCCTTGACCAGACCTGCGAAGCGGGTTGCAAACTCGCTGGCATCAAAGTGTTCGATAAGGGAAATGCCGCTCTGCCCGTTGAGCAGTGCTTGCCAGCTGGATTCGGCAGTGTTACCCACCGGGGAAAGCATCCCCAAGCCGGTCACCACGACTCTGCGTTTTGACACTGAGGTAGTCTCCGAGAGGTGTTTTGAAAAGGAACAAATACAAAAGAAGCGGCCCTTGGGCCGCTTCTTTCAGAACAGGAACTTATTCCTGATTAGCGGTGATGTAGTCGATAGCCGCTTGAACAGTGGTGATCTTCTCGGCTTCTTCATCAGGAATTTCGGTATCGAATTCTTCTTCCAGCGCCATTACCAGTTCAACGGTATCCAAAGAGTCAGCGCCCAGGTCGTCGACGAAGGAGGCAGCGTTCTTAACGTCTTCCTCTTTAACACCCAGTTGTTCGATGATGATTTTCTTTACGCGTTCTTCGATGTTGCTCATGACCTGAATTTTCCTTTAAAAATACGCTATTTGCGTCTGGTTGGGGTAGTTTATTCAATTGACGTGAGTTTGCAAGTAGCTTGCCGCTGGTCAAACCACGAAATGTGCCAAACTTCGGCGTACTATCGCAAATTTGAACAGATCTCACGACAAATTGATTACACCATGTACATCCCGCCATTAACATGCAGGGTTTCGCCGGTGATATAGGCTGCTTCATCAGAAGCCAAGAATACCACAGCTGCGGCAATTTCTTTTGGATCACCCAAACGGGCGGCAGGCACCTGACTCATGATGCCGGCACGTTGATCGTCATTCAGGGCACGGGTCATGTCGGTTTCGATGAAACCGGGGGCAACCGCGTTCACTGTGATACCACGGGATGCCACTTCCCGCGCCAACGATTTGGTAAAACCAACCAGACCGGCCTTGGCGGCAGCATAGTTGACCTGACCGGCATTGCCCATGGTTCCCACCACGGAGCCAATGCTGATGATGCGACCGTGACGTTTCTTCATCATGGCACGCAACACCGGTTTGCTCAGACGGTAAAGCGAGGTCAGATTGGTATCGATGATCTCGTTCCACTCGTCATCTTTCATCCGCATCAACAGGTTGTCACGGGTGATCCCCGCGTTGTTGATCAGGATGTCGATGTCGCCAAAGCGCGCCTTGATGGCGGCGAAGACGGCTTCGATGGATTCCTGGCTGGTCACGTTCAGTGCCATGCCGCAACCATTGTCGCCCAGATAGGCGCTGATCGCCTCGGCACCGCTCTCGCTGGTCGCCGTACCGACCACTTTCGCGCCACGGGCCACGAATGTTTCGGCAATCGCACGGCCGATGCCACGACTGGCACCGGTCACCAACACAACCTTATCGGTAAAACTCATCACTTGCTCCTGTTTACTTGATCTGGGCCAGCGCCTGCTCGAAAGAGGCGGCATCGTTGGCGTGAATACCTTCCACCCGCTTGTCGATGCGCTTGGCGAGCCCGGTCAACACTTTGCCCGGTCCCATCTCGATCTCGAGGGTAATCCCCTCATTGGCCATCCGCTCGACAGTCTCGGTCCAACGAACCGGGCTGAACAGTTGACGTACCAGTGCTTGCTTGATGGCGGCCGGATCCTGTTCACAGGATACGTCGACATTATTGATGACCGCGATGGTTGGAACCTTGATCTCGATCCCGTCCAGCGCAGCTGCCAGTTTTTCTGCGGCAGGTTTCATCAGCGCACAGTGAGACGGCACGGAGACCGGCAGCGGCAGCGCACGCTTGGCGCCCGACTCTTTCATCAGCACGTTGGCGCGCTCAACGGCCTCTTTGTGACCGGCGATAACCACTTGGCCTGGGGAGTTGAAGTTGACCGGAGAGACCACCTGCCCTTGTGCCGCTTTTTCGCAGTTGGCGGCGATGGATTCGTTATCCAGACCGATGATGGCCGCCATGGCGCCGGTGCCTTCCGGTACCGCTTCCTGCATGGCCAGACCACGCAGCTCGACCAGTTTGACCGCATCGGCAAAATCGAGTGCGCCGCTGCAAACCAGCGCGGAGTACTCACCCAGGCTGTGACCCGCCATCATGGCAGGCGTTGCCCCACCCTGCTGTTGCCACAGGCGCCACAGGGCGACAGAGGCAGTCAGCAGCGCAGGCTGGGTGCGCCAGGTTTTGTTCAGATCTTCAACCGGACCATCCATCACCAGGGCAAACAGGTCATAACCCAGCACCTGGCTCGCCTCGGCGAAGGTCTCCTTGATCACGGCATGTTGTTCGGCCAGCTCGGCCAGCATGCCAACGGACTGGGAACCTTGTCCCGGGAAGGCAATGGCAAATTGGGTCATCATTGATTCCTTTTAGATAAGACAAAAATGAAATCGGTGACGGAATGATGGAGACACCATCCCGCCGAAGATCAGAGGCGAACCAGCGCCGAGCCCCAGGCGAAACCGCCACCAAAGGCTTCCAGCAGTACCAGCTGACCCGGTTTGATCCGGCCATCCCGCACCCCTTCATCGAAGGCGACAGGGACGGACGCAGCAGAAGTGTTGCCGTGCTTGTCGAGGGTCAGCACCACTTTATCGAGGCTCATACCCAACTTCTTGGCTGTGGCGCTGATGATGCGGAAGTTGGCTTGATGCGGCACCAGCCAGTCCAGCTCGCTCGGCTCGATGCCAGCAGCGGCCAAGGTTTCGGTTACGATCTCGCTCAAACGGGTGACCGCGACCTTGAAGACATCGTTGCCCTTCATATACATGTAGGCTTCGAGCTCGGCACCCGGCATGCCGCGACGGGGATGAGGCAGCTTGAGCAGCTCGCCATAACGGCCATCGGCATGGAGATGGGTAGAGAGAATGCCCGGCGTCTCGCTGGCACCGACAATCACAGCCCCTGCCCCATCGCCAAACAGGATGATGGTGCCGCGATCTTGCGGATCGCACATGCGGGAGAGCACATCGGCCCCGACGACCAGCACATGGCGGGCGGCGCCGGATTTGACGAACTGATCGGCAATGGAGAGCGCATAAGTGAAGCCTGCGCAGGCAGCTGCCACGTCAAAGGCAGGGATGCCCGGTACGCCGAGCAGCCCCTGCAGCTCGCAGGCGGCAGCCGGGAAAGCATTTTCAGCACTGGTAGTGGCCAGCACTATCATATCGAGATCGGCAGCGGTCAAACCGGCTGCATCCAGGGCGCGCAGGGCGGCCTGGTAAGAGAGGGTGGCAACGGTCTCGTCAGCCCCGGCAATACGGCGCTCACGGATACCGGTGCGTTCCACGATCCACTCATCACTGGTCTCAACCATCTGCTCGAGATCGGCGTTGGTACGCACTGAACTCGGCAGGTAGCTGCCAGTACCCAGAATTTTGCTATGCATAGAGTTCTTATAGATCCCTGTCAGAGAAGACAGCTTCAAGGCGATCTGCTATTTGCAGTGGAAGTTGATGTTTGGCCTCTTGTGCGGCCAGCAGGATCGCATTACACAGAGCGCGCCGTTCGGCCCGCCCATGACTTTTTACCACAATGCCGCGCAATCCTAACAGACTTGCTCCGTTATACTGGTCGGGGTTCAGGTAAGAAAAACGCCGTTTGAACATAAATCCGGCGATCCGGCCAAGAAAAGTGCGTTTCTTGCGGGGATATCCGGCCAGCTGGGCCATCATCCGCACCACCCCCTCGGCCGTTTTGAGGGCGACATTGCCGACAAAACCGTCGCAGACGATCACGTCGCTGTCGCCGCTGAAGATGCGATCCCCTTCGACGAACCCGACATAATTGAGCGCGTGGCACTGACGCAACAATTCGGCGCTGTGGCGCACCAGATCGTTGCCCTTGATCTCCTCCTCGCCGATGTTGAGCAAGGCAACACGGGGGGATGCAATGCCTTCTACCTTTTCGGCCACGACGGAGCCCATCACTGCAAACTGCAGCAAGGTATCGGCATCGCAACTGACGTTAGCGCCAAGATCCAGCATCACGGTGCGTTTGCCACTCAATGTCGGCAACGCCTTGATGAGGGCGGGTCTGTCTACCCCTGGCAAGGATTTGAGCACGCACTTGGCCATCGCCATCAACGCACCGGTATTGCCGGCACTGACGCAGGCATCGGCCTCACCGGCTTTCACCAGATTGAGTACCACCCGCATGGAGGAGTCTTTCAGAGTACGCAGCGCCACGATCGGTTTATCGCCCATGCCAACCACCTGGGATGCATGTACGAAACGGACTCGGGGATGATTCAGCAAGCCATGTTGCTGCAGCAGAGAGGAGGTCTGGTGCTGGTCGCCGACCAGGATCAGTTTTAGCTGGGGTAAAAGAGACAGTGCCTGCACGGCGGCAGGCACTGTTTCCGAGGGGCCAATATCTCCCCCCATGATGTCTAGCGCGACAGTTTGCGTAGACAAAGGCAATCCTTAAGCGATTACCTTTTTACCGCGGTAGAAACCATCGGCAGTCACGTGGTGACGACGATGAATTTCGCCACTGGTCTGATCAACAGTCAGGGCAGCGGTGGTCAGCGCATCGTGGGAACGACGCATGCCACGCTTGGCACGGGTTTTACGGTTCTGTTGTACGGCCATTGTAGGCTAACTCCTAAATTCACTTACGTTTAAGCTCTTCAAGAACTGCAAAGGGATTCGGCCGCTCATCAGCAGGTTCGATTTCACCCCAGGTCATCTCCATGTTTCCTCTCGGGCATGCATCCAGAGAATGCATTGCGACTTGAGGCAACGAGAGGATGAGTTCATCCTCCAAGATTTGATGAAGATCTATCTCGCCGTTTTCGTCCAACTCAATGGGCTCATAAGCTTCCGGCAGTTCTTCCTCGTTTGTTCTTTCGAACAGCGGAGTGTAGATAAATTCAGCTTCACAGAGGTGTTCGAATGTCTCTCCGCAACGTTGGCAAACCAGGTCAACCTTGGCATGGGCAGTGCCTTTCATAACGGTCAACTTCTGGACATCTTTGCCAAAGTGCAGTGATACATCGATATCACTCTGCAAGCCAGCGGTTGATTCCTCCAGCCTGGGCATCTGCGACTTTTCCACTATCCCGATGTAATCGAGCAGCTTCAAGGCACTACGGACTGGATCAACCTTAACGGGCAACTTCACCTTTTGCATAGGGCGCGAATAATATAGGTCCAACAACTGATAGTCAAAGGAAAAAGTCCTTACCGCCGATGATTTTAACGTCACAAGTCCCTAGAATGCCGGTACTTGCTTTCATCGGTACCTGATTATGCCACAGAATCTGATCCTCGCCTCAACTTCTCGCTATCGCAAAGCCCTGCTGGAGAAGCTCGGCCTCCCCTTTGAATGTGCCGCGCCCGATGTAGATGAACGCCCGCTGGCTGGCGAATCCGCCGAGGCGCTGGTGGTCAGACTGGCTCGTGCCAAGGCTGATGCTGTCGCCCAGCATCGTGATCACGGCTTGATCATCGGATCTGATCAGGTGTGTGTCTGCAATAATCACATCCTCGGCAAACCGGGCACCATCGACAATGCCATCGCCCAGCTGATGGCGGCTCAAGGTCGCAGCGTCACCTTCTATACCGGCCTGTGCGTGGTGAATGCCGCTACAGGCAAAGCTCATCAGCTAGTGGAACCTTTCACCGTCCATTTTCGCAACCTCGATGAAGCCGCTATTCGCCGCTATGTAGAGGCAGAATTGCCCCTAGATTGTGCGGGCAGCTTCAAATGTGAAGGGATGGGCATCGTGCTGTTCAAGGGGCTGGAGGGGCGCGATCCTAACGCCTTGATCGGTCTACCACTGATCGGCCTGATCGAGCTGCTGGAGCGCCACGGTATTGCCCTGCCCTGATTGCGGACGAAATAGATAAGCTAGATCGAGGATATAAAAAGCCCGGTCAATACACCGGGCTTCTGTTATCAATCAGATCGACGTCTCTTAAAGAGAGGCGTCTATAACAGCCCGCGAAGAGCCGCCATAGAATCCACCACCGCCACTGGCCCGTGACGACTGAGGGCATCGCGGCTATCCACCCCCCAGGTGACACCAATACGCAGCATGGCGATCGCCTCGGCCATCGCCATATCGTGAACAGAGTCGCCGATCATTACCGCCTGCCGGGGTGACAGCCCCAGCTCGTCCAGGATCTGCTCAAGCATCAGCGGATCAGGCTTGGAGCGGGCTTCATCGGCCCCTCGGCTAGCCACAAACAACGGGCGTAGCCCGGTTTCATCCAATACCCGATCCAGCCCGCGGCGTGATTTCCCGGTCGCAACGGCCAGTTGCAGCCCTCGTGACTGCCAGTCATGCAGCAACTCCCCTGCCCCAGCAAACAACGGGCTGGGGGTGGCATCGTGCAGATAGTGATGACGATAGCGATCGATGAGTGCGGCAATCTGGCGCTCACCGCTGGTGGCGCCACTGCCACTGCATAAGGGGAACAGACGGGACATGGCGACATCGAGGCTCAATCCGATGATCTGCCGGATCTGGGCTGGTGCAGGTACCGCCAGCTCACAATCTCTGGCGGCCCCTTGCACACAGGCCACAATCCGGCCTACCGAATCCATCAGGGTACCGTCCCAATCGAAAATGGCGAGCCGGATATCCTGCATCAGCGTGGCAAGCCGTTGAGGAAGTTGTCGAGCTCAGGTGCAAGCGGCGCTTCTACCTGCATTTCGCGACCATCGGCCGGATGGGTGAAGCTGAGCTTCCAGGCATGCAAAAAGAGCCGTTTCAGACCTTGGCTGCGCATTTTCTCGTCAAACGCCGCTTCACCGTACTTATCGTCACAGGCGATCGGATGACCGGCATGCAGGGTATGCACCCGGATCTGGTGGGTACGACCGGTGATGGGGCTGCACTCGACCAGGGTCGCTTCGGCAAATTGACGCACAATGCGGAACCGGGTTTCGGAAGGCTTGCCATCGGCGCTGACCCGCACAACCCGTTCACCGGATTGCAGATCGTTCTTGCGTAGCGGCGCATTGACCACCTTGACGTGAGCCTGCCACTTGCCACGCACCAGCGCCAGATACTGCTTGCGCATGGTCTTGACGCGCAACTGCTCATGCAAGCTGCGCAGGGCGCTGCGTTTTTTGGCAACCAGCAATACACCTGAGGTGTCGCGATCCAGTCGATGAACCAATTCGAGGAAACGGGCTTCAGGACGCAGGGCGCGCAACCCCTCGATAACGCCAAAACTCAGGCCGCTGCCACCGTGTACTGCCATGCCGGAGGGCTTGTTCAGCACGATCATGGCATCGTCTTCGAACAGGATCTGGCTCTCCAGACGCTGGATAACCCCGAGGTTTGCCGAAGGCAGCTCATTCTTCTCGGCAACGCGCACGGGGGGCACCCGTACCTCATCACCTGCGCAGAGTTTGTACTCCGGTTTGATGCGCTTTTTGTTTACTCGCACTTCGCCTTTACGAAGGATGCGATAGATCAGGCTCTTGGGGACGCCCTTTAGCTGAGTCTTTAGAAAATTGTCGATGCGCTGCCCGTCATGCTCAGCTTCGATGGTGAGCAGCTGCACTTGTTGATGTATCTGTGTCATGGCGCAGATTTTAACACTGCCAGCGCCCCTTGGCTGCATGGTTTGTTGAAAAATGGCGCCTTGCTATAAAAGAGGTTTAAATGGGATAATAAACAAGGTTTTGTCATTGTGTTCAAGCCTTGTACTAAGTGGCCAAAAAGTATGCCACCCAATCCCGAAACACCGTGTATACAAGAACATGACGGTTCCCGGGTGCGAGGTACAACGCATGGAGAACACAAACATCACCGTTTATTTGTCTCCATTTCGGCATCCTTATTCATTCCTTCTCGAGAAGTGATGACCAGAACGCCCTTAGTTTGCGCCTCATGCATACCCCAACCGGGAGGTTGCCCCAGTATGCTGAAGACCCGAGGCCGGCGCTGGCAGGACCCTGATGGAGGAAATCAAAATGACACAATAATGAGAACTCAATGAAAAGAATGCTTATCAACGCAACTCAAGAAGAGGAGTTGCGCGTAGCGCTGGTTGACGGACAACAGCTCTACGATTTGGATATTGAAAGTCCGGGACACGAGCAGAAGAAAGCGAATATTTACAAGGGTAAGATCACCCGCGTAGAACCCAGCCTTGAAGCTGCTTTTGTTGACTACGGCGCCGAGCGCCACGGTTTCCTGCCGTTGAAGGAGATCGCCCGCAATTACTTCCCCTCCGGTTACTCCTATCAGGGTCGTCCCAACATCAAAGAAGTGGTCCGCGAAGGTCAGGAAGTTATCGTCCAGATCGACAAGGAAGAGCGTGGCACCAAGGGTGCAGCCCTCACCACCTTTATCAGCCTGGCAGGTAGCTACCTGGTACTGATGCCCAACAACCCCCGTGCCGGTGGTATCTCCCGCCGTATCGAGGGTGATGAGCGGACTGAACTGAAAGAAGCCCTGAGCGGATTGACCGTGCCGGAAGGCATGGGCCTGATCGTGCGCACCGCCGGTGTGGGCAAGTCGCCAGAAGAGCTGGAATGGGATCTGAACGTTCTGCTCAACCACTGGGACTCCATCCACAAAGCCTCCCAGGAGCGCGCCGCGCCGGTGCTGATCCATCAGGAAAGCAACGTCATCGTGCGTGCCATCCGTGACTATCTGCGTCGCGATGTGGGCGAGATCCTGATCGACAATCCGGTGATTTTCGAACGCGCCAAGGCCCATATCGAGCTGGTACGTCCCGATTTCCTCAATCGTGTGAAGCTGTACAAGGGTGAAGTTGCCCTGTTCAACCACTTCCAGATTGAGAGCCAGATTGAATCAGCCTTCCAGCGTGAAGTGCGCCTCCCTTCCGGTGGCAGCATCGTTATCGATCCGACCGAAGCACTGACCTCCATCGATATCAACTCCTCCCGCGCCACCAAGGGCGGCGATATCGAAGAGACTGCGCTGCAAACCAACCTGGAAGCGGCCGACGAAATTGCCCGCCAATTGCGTCTGCGCGATCTGGGTGGCCTGATCGTAATCGACTTCATCGACATGACGCCGGTTCGCCATCAGCGCGAAGTAGAAAACCGTCTGCGTGAAGCGGTTCATCAGGATCGCGCCCGCATCCAGCTGGGCCGTATCTCCCGTTTCGGTCTGCTGGAGATGTCTCGCCAGCGTCTGCGTCCTTCCCTCAACGAGTCCAGCAGCCACATCTGCCCCCGTTGCCAGGGTCAAGGCGTGATCCGTGACAACGAATCCCTCGCCCTTTCCATCCTGCGTCTCATCGAAGAAGAGGCCATGAAGGACAACACCGAGCAGGTTCACGGCCAAGTGCCGGTGGATGTTGCAGCCTATCTGCTTAACGAGAAGCGTGCCGCCATCGCCAGTCTGGAACAGCGCAATGATGTGCGTGTTTACATCATTCCGAACCAGCATCTGGAAACCCCGCACTACGAAGTGACCCGCATTCGTCAGAACGAGATCCCGGAAGCGGCCAGCTATGAGCTGAAAACCGAGATTGCCAAGCCGGTCTACCAGCCGAAGCAAGCTCAGGTGATCGAGCGTGAGCAACCGCTGCTGCAAGGCTTTGCCCAACCGGCACAACCGGCCCCTGTTGCACCGCAACAGCCGGCGGCTCCCGTTGCTGCGGCCCCTGCCGAAGCAGGTTTCTTCAGCAAGCTGATCAAAGGCATTACCGGCCTGTTCAGCAGCGATGCAGCACCTGCCGACGTGAAAGCGCCCGCCGAGAAACCTGCTGCTCGTGAAGCACGCAAGGATGAAGGTCAACGTCACCAGCGCGAAGAAGGTCGTGGCCGTGGTCAGCGTCCTCGTCGTGACGACAATCGTGGCAACCGCAACAATGCGGAAGCTGGCGAGAAGCGTGAAGGTGGCAACCGCGAAGCCGGTGAAAACCGCAATCGCCGTCCCCGCAAAGAGCGCGAGCCTCGTCAGGAGCGTGAAGCCCGTGGTGAGGTGCGTAGCGAACAGCGCATGGAACGTGAACCCCGTCAGGAGCGCGAACCTCGCGAACCGCGTCAGGAACGTGCGCCACGTCCTGCCCGTGAACCTCGTGCTCCCCGTGAGCCGCGCACCGAAGTCGTTGTTGAAGCGGTAGACGCCGTTGATGCAACTGCCGTCCAGCCACGTCAGGAGAAAGAGCTGAAAGTGGCCGAGCGCCGCGAACGTCGTCAACTGCGCAAGCAGATCCGTGTCGATGTCGCCGCTGCTGACACCTCTGCCCTGCCGGTTGACGAAGTAGCAGCGCAAGCTGAAGTGATCGATGCCACAGTGGGTAACGAGCAGGAAGAGCAGAGTGAAGGCCAGCGCCGCTCACGCCGCACTCCGCGCAGCCAGCGTATCGAAGGTCAGCGCCGCAAGCGCATCAACGAAGATGCCCGCAGCCAACGTGACGAAGAACAGCAAGATACCACCACTCTGACCACCGCAGCCCAGGCAGATATTGCCAAAGCGCAGGTTGAAGAGCCGGTAGTGCCTGTTGTTACCATCCCGAGCGCTGAAGCTGTCGCTGCTGCCCTGCAAGCCTCTGCTGCACTGACCGAGCATGTGGTTGTCGAAGCCATTGCTGAAGAAGCTGCCGAGCAGGCTACCGAGCAGGCTGCTGTTCAGGTTGAAGCAACTCAAGCCGATGTGGCTGCAAGCCCGGTTGTTGCAGCTGTCGAAGAGGTCGTGGTTGCAGCAGAGCAGGAAGTTGCCGTTGTCGCCGCTCCGGCTGTCGACGTGGCTGCCGCTACCATGGTTGAAACCGCTCCGGTTGTTGAAGAAACACCTGCCGTAACAGCCCCTGTTGTGGAAGCCGCACCTGTCGCAGCTGTTGTTGAACCACAAACTCCTGCTGCTGTCATCGAAACCCCGGCTACCGTGGCTGCGGTTGTAGTGGAAGAGACTCCGGTCGTTACCAAACAGGTAGCTCACGGTGCTGGCCTGCTGGCTCGTGCTCGCAAGGCATCCGCACCGATGGCAACCCCTGCCGAAGCCCCTGCCCTGCCTGCTCGTGAGCCGGTTAACTACCCGCCGCTGGTACGCAACGAAGTGAACACATCAGGTCGCCATGGTGGCAGCACTGCCGCCGTCAACGTGGCCACCTGTCCGGCCGGTCGCCCCTAAGCAATCTGGGTTGACCCCCTAAACAAAAGCCACACCAACCGGTGTGGCTTTTTTATTTCTCTTTTCCCCTGTGCACTCACAGACACATTAATACCCATGCTCTGCAAAGCAGCTTTGTCTGTTATCTCTCTATCATTGAACACTGCGTTAACTCATGTTTACTTTTTCACGTAACAGAGAAAGCCAGTTTTTCAGCGTTTATGTTCAGCATGAGGCCAACTGATTTTGTCTGTTTAAAATCTTGTTTGTTGGCATACAAAAAGTTGTATAGATGACGGTCTGCAATGGGCTGGTGTGGGGTTCAAGATTCATTTGATATGGAACCCTCTGGTTCAATGCATACTTGCCAACCAGGGCATTCGGTTGTACCGAAACCTGAATCCTCCTTTCGCAGAAATGAGGAGGTTCGACATAAAGCAAACCTGCCTCTGGTCTTGTTTAACTGATGATCAACTCAGGTCGCATCTACACAGATGCACATATAGGTAACAGTCGGTTGATATAGATTTGCTTTCCGGGAACTAGCCAGCTCCCCTATCTTGGCGGCAACACAATCAATGCACGAGATATTGGTTACGGCCCTTTCCCACACAATTAAGTGTTGAAACTGAGCCTGACGCTGGCCCTGATACGTGAGACTTCAGTAACCGCTGCTCAACGATTCTGTTTAAAAGGTATATAAAAATGCCGCCCGGCTTTGCAACCGGGCGGCATTGAACTGCTTGCTTTGAAAGTGGAATGACTATCAGGCTGTTGCCAGCTTGGCCTGCTCTTCACCGCGTTTGAGCATGGCGTAGGAGACACCGGTCAGCAGCGAGCCTGCCGCAATCGCCACGATATACATCATGACGTTGCTGATGGCGTGCGGGATAAAGAGCACGAACAGACCGCCGTGGGGTGCCATCAGCTCACAGCCGAACAGCATGGAGAGCGCACCGGTCAGGGCGCCACCGACCATGCAGGCCGGGATAACGCGCATCGGATCCTTGGCGGCAAACGGAATGGCCCCCTCGGAGATAAAACACAGACCCAGCACGAAGGAGGCTTTTCCCGCTTCCTGCTCCGCCTTGATGAACTTGGTGCGAGCCAGGAAGGTCGCGATCCCCATCCCCAGTGCCGGCACCATACCTGCGGCCATCACCGCAGCCATCGGGGCATAGGTTTTGGAGGCCAGCAGGCCGACACCGAAGGCGTAGGCCGCCTTGTTGACCGGGCCGCCCATGTCAAAGCACATCATGGCACCGATGATGACACCCAGCAGCACGGCGTTGGCAGAGCCCATGTTGTTGAGGAACTCGGTCATGGCATTCATGATGCCGGCCACCGGGCCACCCACCACGTAGATCATCACCAGGCCGGTAAAGAGGCTGGCAAACAGCGGAATGATCAGGATCGGCTTGAGCGCTTCCAAGGTAGTCGGCAGGCGCACCTTGTCGCTCAGATACTTGGCGCTGTAACCGGCCAGGAAACCGGCCACGATACCGCCAAGGAAACCGGCGCCCAGCGAGCTTGCTAGCATACCGCCGATCATGCCGGGGGCGAGACCCGGACGGTCAGCGATGGAGTAGGCAATGTAGCCGGCCAGCACCGGGATCATCAGGGCGAAGGCGGAGCCGCCACCGATCTTCATCAGAGCCGCGGCCAGGGTGCCTTCCACCTTGAACGCCTCGATCCCGAACACGAACGAGAGCGCGATAATAAGACCGCCCGCCACCACCATGGGCAGCATAAAGGAGACACCGGTCAGCAGGTGCTTGTAGGGGCCGGCTTTTTCCTCTTTCTTGGGCTGGCTGGCACCGCTGTGGCGATAGAGTGTCGCCTCGTTCCACGCCTTGTCCAGCTCGGCGCGGGTTTTCTTCAATGCCGCGCCGGTGCTGGTGCGATATACCGGCTTACCGTCAAAGCGCGCCATGTCCACTTCGATATCGGTGGCGAGGAACACCAGATCGGCAGCGGCAATCTCCTCGGCAGTCAGGGCATTCTGGGCACCGACCGAGCCTTGGGTCTCGACGCGGATCTGATAACCCAGCTGTTTGGCCATGGCTTCCAGCGCTTCTGCCGACATAAAGGTGTGGGCCACGCCGGTCGGGCAGGCAGTCACTGCCACGATGCGCTTGCCAGCGGCGGCCGGTTTGGCGGCAGCATTGGCAACGGCGGGTGCAGCTTGATGGCGATAGACGCTGGCACCGCTGGTTGCGGCCTCCAGCAAGGCAGCCGGATCCTGCAGGGCAAGATCCATGCTGCCCTGATAGACCCGCTTGCCATCATAGGCGGCGAGATCCACCGGAGCACTGGCAACAACCAGCACCAGATCGGCGGCGGCAATCTGCTCTTTTGAGGGGAGCTGGCGCGGTTGCACACTGGAGCCAACGTCGAGGGTGAGTTCCCAGCCAGCCAGTTTGGCCTGCTGTTCTATCCGTTTTGCAGCGAGAAAGCTGGTGGCAATGCCCGCCGGGCAAGCCGTAACCAAGATTGCTTTCATTGGGCATCTCCTGAGTTTTCCATTGAGGGGGTATTGCATTGAACCGGTGCCAGCTCATCCAGAGGCTGTACGCGCACCTGTTCAAGCAAGGGGTTGAGCACATCGATATCGTCAAAGCCGACCGCCACCTGACTGACCGCCAAGGCCGAGACGGCGGTGGCCAGCCGCAGGGTCTGTTCCGGCGCCCAGCCAAGGCTCAGACCATGGGCGAGACCGGCCACTAGGGAGTCGCCAGCACCAACCGTGCTGACCACCTGCATCCGCGGTGGAATGGCCTGCCAGACGGCATCCGGGGCAAACCAGATAAGGCCATCGGCGCCGTTGGAGATCACCACGTTGGGGATCCCGCTTGCTTGAAGCGCGCGGGCACACTCGGCCTGCTCGCTCAGGGTCTTGATGGGGCGGCCCGCCCACTGGCTCAGCTCCTCCAGATTGGGTTTGACCAGAGTCGGCGCCGCCTTGATCCCTTCGCTTAAGGCCGCGCCGCTGCAATCGAAGATCACCTGCTTACCCTTGGCCTTGAGCAGGCGGATCAGATGGGCGCAGTAATCGGGGGCCACCCCTTTGGGCAGGCTGCCCGCCAGTACGAACCACTCTGCATGCGCAGCCAATTGGTCGATGGCCTGCTCCAGCGCGCTCACCTCCCCTTGCTCGATGGTGAGCCCCGGCAGGTTGAGATCGGTGACCCGACCAGACTGCTCGGAAATCTTGACGTTGATGCGGGTGCTGCCCATGACACGGACAAAGTGATCATCAAGCGCACGCTCTGCAAACAGGGAGACAAAACTCTGTTCATTGTCAGCGCCCAGCCAACCGGTGACGCCCACCTCACGGCCCAAGTCCTTGAGCACCATGGCGACGTTGATCCCCTTGCCTGCGGCACGCAGGTTGGCCTCGCTCACCAGATTGACCTCGCCAAGGCTCATCGCCTCGAGACGGGTGGTGAGATCAAGGGCGGGGTTGAGGGTAATAGTGACAATCTTCATCAATGCGCCCCTTCGCCCAGACCAGCGGCGATGGCCTCACCGATCCCCTTGAGAGCCGCTTCGGCATCCGCCCCTTCGGCGCGAAATACCAGACGGTGACCGCACTTGACCCCAAGGCCGATCACCTTCATCAGGCTCTTGGCGGAGACTGCCTCGCCGCTGCCATCCAGATTGGCAACCCGGATGTCTGATTCAAACTCTTTGGCCACCTTGACCAGCATGGCGCCCGGGCGGGCGTGCAGACCGTGGGGGTTGATGATGGTGAAGGTTTCGGAAAGACCGCTCGCGGGGCCCGCTTGCAGCATGGCCAGCCCCTCGCCGCCCGCCAGCGTTGCCAGCTGACCAGCAGCCGCCAGTTTGGCCAGATTCTCCAGTTGCGGCAGATGGCTGCTATCTGCGGCGCACAGAAGCAGCATGGCGCTGACCGGCAGCTCCCCTGCCGTGAGGGCGCTACTCGGGGTGACCAGCACCCAGCCAGTCTGGGCCGCTTGCGCCCGGGCCAGCCAGATGCCCTCGCCCAGATAGGCAGGGTCGCTAGCCAGCAGTGCGCTTACCATGGCGGCATCGCCCCAACCGGCGGATTTGGCGCGGGCAGCGGCGCCCAGCAACAGCTGGTCGCGATCATCGGCCGGAAAGTCGGCCAGGGTCAGGTATTGCACCTCTTTGGCGGCAGTTGCGCCGGTCAGGATATTGATGATGGTGTCGGCGTCGGTGGCCTCTTTCAATTGCGCTGCCGCCTGTTCGTCACCCAGCACATGGGTGAGCTGGCGCAAGATGCCCAGATGCTCGTCCGACTTGGCGGCGATACCGATGGCGGCATAGGCAATCTGCCCCTCGTCCCACTCGATGCCGTTGGGGAACTGGGCCACCATGACGCCGGTGCGCTTCACCAGATGACGGGTGTCGGTGGTACCGTGGGGAATGGCGATGCCGCTGCCAAGGTAGGTGGCATGCTGCGCTTCACGGGCTAGCATGCCATCGACATAGCCCGCCTCCACCAGACCGGCCTCGGTCAGTTTGCCTGCCAACAGGGCAATCGCCTCGGCCTTGGTCGCCACCGACTGCCCCAGCAAGATCTGCTCTCGCACCAACTTCAACATAGCCACTCTCCATCAGGTCCCGGCATCGCCGGGTCAACACAATTGAACATTCGGTTTGCCTGCCAGCTGACGATAGTCGGGATACCTCGAAATGTGATCCTGACCGGGTTTTATCACCCTGCTCTGCATCTCTGCGAAGCGGCGCTGCTGACAAGCTGAATCGTTTCACTTACACTCAGACTGAATCGTTTCAGCGAATTGATCAAGTACCCACAAAGAGCGGTTTTCAATGATATGATCCCGCGCACACTTTTCGGTGCCCTTACCAGGCAGTGACCGTGGGTCTTGCAACTCAAACAGAGCCAATATGATGAAACTGGATGAAATCGCCGCCCTCGCCGGTGTCTCGCGCACCACGGCAAGCTATGTGATCAATGGCAAGGCCGACCAATACCGCATCAGTCAGGCCACCCGCGACAAGGTGATGGCCGTCGTCACCGCCCACAACTACCAACCGGACAGCCGCGCCGCCTCCCTGCGCGGCGGCCAGACCAAAACCCTCGGCTTTATCCTGCCCGACCTTGAGAACGCCAGTTACGCCAAGCTGGCCAAACGGCTGGAACAGGGGGCGCGGGCGCAGGGCTATCAGCTGCTCATCGTCTGCTCGGAAGATGATCCTGCCACCGAAAAAGAGCTGGCCCAGATGCTGGTGAGCCGCCATGTGGATGCCCTGCTGGTGGCCAGCTGCCTGCCGCCGGACGATCCCTTCTATGGCAACCAGCAGGCGCATGGGGTGCAGATCCTCGCCATCGACCGGAGCATGGCGGCCGATCGCTTCGTCACCGTCGCCAGTGAAAATGAGAAGGCGAGCCATGACCTCACCGCCTCCCTGCTCACCCCGGCCATTCGCCATATCGCCTTGATCACCGCACTGCCGGCACTCACGATCAGTCAGGAGCGAAAAGCAGGCTTCGAGCAGGCCATCGCGAGCCACAGTGCGACCTGCCACCTCTGTGAAGGGGCCCACTTCTCGCGCACCGAGGGGTATCGCCTGATCAAACATCTGCACCAGCAGCTGGGCCAGCTGCCCGAGGCGCTAATCACTACCTCCTATATCCTGATGGAGGGGGTACTGGACTATCTGCTGGAACAAGAGACCGATATGAGCCAGCTTGCCATGGCCACCTTCGGCGACGATCGGCTGCTCGACTTCCTCCCCTTTGGCATCAACTCCCTGCCCCAGCAGCACGATGCGCTGGCCAACCAGGCGCTGGAGCTGGCACTCAAGGCGGTGAACGGCGACTACCAGAGCGGGCTGCACTATGTGAGCCGCACCCTCAAGCGCCGTCGCTAACCTGACCGCAGCAGACCCGATTTGCTGTCAATGGGTGGGTAAAGCGAACAGATGACAATAAGGCTGCCAGCATCGGCAACCTTATTGTTTTCCCCCACAACCCTACCCGCCCGCTTTGCTTTCTCTCCCGTCTGGCCGACTAAACAACCGGCCTCAACACTCCTTTCACCCCGCAACTAAACGCCAACGCCACGACAAGGCACTCCCCCATCCGTGCAGCAACCACTTGGCTGACCTGTATCAATGAGCCCCTGCCAGTCATTTTTTCGGTGCTTTTTTCTGCAATCAGCCATCACTGTCATCATTTATTTCCACTTATTGCCACAAGCCAGCACAAGATCCGTATAAAAGGGGTTGTTTCCGCTATTTTGATCCGCTAACGTGGCAACCATATTTTACAACTGACAGGTTTTAGGTACAGATGTTCCCGTTCCGATATTGCTAGCCTCCGGCCCTATCACCGGAGGCACCTTCTGATAACGCCAATCGGCCCCCTTTTGTTGACGTCAATGCTGACATCGCCTGTTTGCACTGACACCGCTACGTTCGGATGGATAACATGAATACCAAAACTCTGGGTTGTACCCTGTTGATTGCCGGCACAACCATAGGCGCCGGTATGCTGGCCCTGCCGCTGGCCTCCTCGTCCCTCGGCGGCCCCGCCACCCTGCTGCTGATGATTGGCCTGTGGGCCCTGATGGCCTTTACCGCCATGCTGCAGGTGGAGGCCAGCCTCAATACCGGCAAGTGGTACCTGCACCAGCTGGCGGATCACCTGCTCGGCCCCTGGGGCAAGCGCATCGCCTCCTTCTGCATCCTGATGCTGTTCTACGCCCTCGCCTCCGCCTACATCAGCGGTGGCAGCAGCCTGCTGGCACAGGCGCTGGCCGATGCCGGCATCACCCTGAGCCAGGAGCAGGCCGCCTGGGCCTTTACCCTGCTGTTTGGCGGTATGGTCTGTGTCGGCACCCGCTCGGTGGATTACCTCAACCGGCTGATGTTCACCGTCAAGCTGGTGATCATGGTGGGCGTGCTGGCGTTGCTGCTGCCACGCGCCCAAGGCGAACACCTGCTCGCCATGCCGCTCGGCGAAGGGCTGCTGCTGGCAGGCCTGCCGGTGATCTTCACCTCGTTCGGCTTTCACGGCTCAATCCCGAGCGTGATGCTCTACCTCGGCGATTGCCCCAAGCAATTGCGCCGGGTCTTTGTCTGGGGCTCCGCCCTGCCGCTGATCCTCTACGTGCTGTGGCAGGTGGCCATTCTGGGGCTGCTCGGCCAATCCTCCCTGCTGGCCAATGGCGGCGCGCTCGACAGCCTGCTCGCCAGCGTCGGCAAGCTGGTGAGCTGGCCCGCGTTTAATCAGGCGATGCACCTGTTTGCCGATCTGGCGCTCGCCACCTCCTTCCTCGGGGTGACGCTGGGACTGTTCGACTTTATGGCCAAGGTGACCCGCCGCAAGGACAACTGGCAGGGCCGCAGCCAGACCGGCCTCATCACCTTTGTGCCGCCGCTGCTGTTTGCCCTCTACTTCCCGCAGGGCTTTATCATGGCCCTCGGCTACGCCGCCATTGCGCTGGCCATCCTCGCGGTACTGCTGCCGGTAGCGCTGGTGTGGCAGAGCCGCAAACAGGCCCCCGCCCACCACTACCGCGCCCCGGGTGGCGTAGTAGCGCTGGGAGTGGCCGGTGCCATGGGCTTACTGATTGTCGGCGTACAGGTCAGCGTCAGTATGGGGCTGCTGCCCGCTCTATAGCCCTCGCCGATAGGTAATTCCCAAACAACAAAGCCCCGCCAATCTGATTGGCGGGGCTTTGTGTTGGTGAGATCGTTAAAAAGTGCATGTTAATCTTCAAAGGGTTAAGATACCTAAAAATAATCGCTAGTAATATCTCCCACCAAGTTGATTTACTAGCTGCTCCTTCGATATCGCTTTGACCATACCTTTTTTACTCTCTGGATCAAATTGTAATAGCAGCCAAACTAAATCCGTTCCAAAATCAAAATAAACTGGTTTCGTTGCTTGAGACCACTTAGCAAATATCTTACTGCGACCATGCCATCTCAACATACGTAGAGAAGTATCTTCTGTATGAGCTGCACCAACACTTAAACCAAAATTTATTCTATCGAAATCATTTTTGCAACCATCTACTATCCAAATCATTTTATTATAAAACGTCTCTCTTAAACGAGCTTCCTCGTCTTTTATCGAATAGCTCTGCATTTCAATAACCACACCATTAGTAAACACATCTGCGATATGTTTCTCATTAGTGATCGGTTGGCTAAATACTATTTCCTGTGACTCTACTGGAAAATAACTTTTCCATTTTCGATGCCATTCTCCCTCATTTTCCCACCAAGGGTCACAGTTTACTTTTGATTTATGAGCCCAATGATGCACTTTGAAACGACCACATTTTGCAATTGTTTCACTTCCACAACAGATGCATATACCTAACCCACCTTTAAATGCCTCTTTTTTAACATGGTCTACAATTGCAAATTTCATAGTGCCTCTTATTTATTCAGACCAAAATAGATGGCCAAAAAAAACATATTTACCCATCCCATTTAAATAAAATCCCACCTACTTATCTCACCATGAAAAACTGACCTCCATTAATATCAGGATAAAAGCAACCACATAGAATCGCTTCATGTAAGCAATATTAAGTTATATTAATATTGATACAACCATCCGATACAACTCACTTGTTTTTCATGACTCTGGATAGGAGTCGTGTGTACATACAGGGTATCAAACGCAAACCAATTTAGTGAGCATAAAGTTATCTACAGCTCTGATTTAAACCTGTTTTTTGATGGAGATCAGTTTTATGATACTAACGAAATGAAAGAATAATATTTAGTTCGCTGATGCAGATACAACTTATATCCACCTCTAGATGCACTCATCCATGTAACTCTCTCGCCACACATCTGTCGAACAAACAACACACGCCATCTAACCATCCCCCAAACCTTCATCTATATACCGACCTTTTTACTACCCAACCCTGAATAATCAGTTCAAAAACCGTTCATGCCCCTTCGTTACACTGCCCGCTCGTTTATCGCGTTCAGGAGTTTGAAAACAATGATGTTGCACCTCAAGAGGAGCACCCTTGCCCTCGTCCTGCTTGCCGCCAGCGGCGCACTTAGCGCCGCCGAAATCACCAACAACAATATTACCGAGGCGGAGATCAAGGCCGCGCAGGATGGTTGGGGCGCGGCGCTTATCAAGATCAGCGATGACTATCGCGCCGGTGGGATTGAGCGCGCCAAGTCGACTGCTGAGTCGGTGCTCGACAGCGCCTATGGCTACCAGCAGGGGCCAGTGCTGTTCAAACCCACCCTCGCCGGTGGCGAGCAGACCTTTCGCACCAACCGCGAGGGGGCGCTGGCCTACTTTGTCGGCAACAACAGCGCCTATCCGGCCGATAGCGGCTTTGCCCTGAAAAACTGGCAGGGCTATCGCTATGACAATGCAGCCGTCTATATCAACGGCGACATGGCGCTGACCATGGGCAAGGTGCATCTGGTAGATCGCGACAACAAGGAAACTACAGTCGACAAGACCTGGGGTTTCAAGAAGGGGGATGATGGCAAGGTGCGTATCGTGCTACACCACTCCTCCCTCCCTTACGAGGGGTAATGACGGGGCGCAGCCCACCATCAACACGGTCAAAATACAGCCCTGCCACCTCGGCAGGGCTGTTTGTTTTGCGCCTGCGCTTGGCCGATGGCAAGTGAATAGATGACGGTCGTGCTAACGCAGTTTGCTGCTACCCTCAAGGCAAACCATTGAGATGCCAAGCAATATCGCGTCTCTCAACACCAGCCACTCGTTATCATCACACAAGGAGCCAGATACCATGACCATACTGCCTGTTTACGCGGCCCTGCTCGCCCTGCTGTTTGTGTTGCTGAGCATTAGAACCATTCGCACCCGCCATAGCCGCAAGGTGGCGCTGGGGCATGGGGATGATCCCGCCATGCTGCGGGCCATGCGGGTACACGCCAACTTTGCCGAGTATGTCCCCCTCGCCCTGCTGCTGGTCTATTTCGTTGAAACCGGCAGCCATGCCCCCTGGCTGGTTCATTTGCTGGGGAGTGCCTTGCTGCTTGGTCGCCTCTGCCACGCCTTTGGCATGAGCCGAACGCCGGAGAACTTCCGTTATCGTGTGGCGGGAATGGGGCTGACCTTCACGGTGATCCTGGTGAGCGCGGCCCATATCCTGATCACGGCGCTGCTCCCCTGACCCGGCCGTCACGAATAGCTGGCGAAGCGGTCTGCCAGCCATCCCCATCGGCTATTCTTCACTGCACAGATAGTCGCAACAGTGCTGCTTAAACAAGCCCGATTCAGGAGTACGATATGAAGTGGATTGGCTGGTTACTGCTTGTCGGGCTGACTCCCGTTGCCCACGCAACCCCGCTAAAGCTGGCGGCAGCGGTCGAACACACTGCGATATTGCGCCCTTTTATTCATGACTGGTTTGGCCGGGCCGGCATCGACTTTCAATTGATCCCCTGCACCTATGCCCGCTGCGAAAAGTTGATTGAGGCAGACCATGCCGTCGATGGCGATATGGCCCGGATCAAGGGCTTTGATCAGACCTATCCCCACTTGCTGCAGATCGGTGCCCCCATCTCGGAGGCGGCGATTTATGGTCAGCCAAGGGATAACCCGAGCTGGCCCCCTGCCAAGGGTACCGTGATTGGCTGCCTGCGTGGCATCCAGTGGTGCGAACGCTTCCTCGGCAACTATCAGGTCATCTGGTTGAACGATGAGAAGCAGGGGCTTGCCCAACTGCATCGAGGCAAAGTGGACTGGCTCATCAAGATGCGCCCCGCCTCTCAACCTGCACTGGCGTCCCCCTGGCAGAAGATCACCAAAGAGCAGGTCTTTCTCTATCTCGATAAAAAGCACCGGGCGGAAATTGCAGCCCTGCTCAAGGTACAGCTGGCGTTTATCAATAACGGCCGCTGGCTGGCGATGCAACAGCAGTACCTCTCCGCCATCTAGCGTTGCTCTCGCAGCACCACACAGTGCCGATTGTATGGCTGAAAAAACAAAAAGCCCTGCCAGATTGGCAGGGCTTTTCAGTCAACCGCATAGCTGGGGAGTCAAGCTCCCGAGCCGCTTACTGGTTGTGGGTAGAGCGACGTGGACGACGGGCCTGAGCCGGTTTGCCAGCGCCATCAGCCGGACGCTGACCACCTTGCGGCTTGGGCTTGCCACCGTTACCGGTACGGGCACCACCCACATTCCCATTGGAGGCCGAACGACCGGCACCCTGACGCTGGCCTTGCCCTTGCGGACGCGGCGCACGGCGCTGCTCGCTCGGATCGCGGGGCTCTTTGCGAAGCGGCGCGCCGATACCACGGGCGATGTTGTCGAGGGTCTCGCGGGAGGCTTCAAAACCGGCCACCTGCTCGCAGGGGATGTTTTGCTTGGTCAGACGCTCGATCGCCTTGATAAGCTTGCCTTCATCGGCCGCAACCAGCGAGATGGCGTGACCGGCAGCACCGGCACGACCGGTACGACCGATACGGTGCACGTAATCTTCCGCCACGTTGGGCAGCTCGAAGTTCACTACCTGCGGCAGCTTGTCGATATCGAGGCCACGGGCGGCGATGTCGGTCGCCACCATCACGCGCACGCTGCCATCCTTGAAACCGGCCAGTGCGCGGGTACGGGCACCCTGGCTCTTGTTGCCATGAATGGCGGCGGCACTGATGCCGTCTTTTTCAAGCTTCTCGGCAACGCGGTTGGCGATGTGCTTGGTACGGGTAAAGACCAGCACCTGCTGCCAGTTGTTGCTGGAGATCAGGTGGCTCAGCAGGGCAATCTTGTTGGCCTTGTCGCACGGGTGCACCAGCTGTTCGATACGCTCGGCGGTGCTGTTGCGCGGGGCGACTTCAATGACAGCCGGGTTGTCCAGCAGACCAGTGGCCAGCTCGCGAATTTCATCGGCGAAGGTGGCGGAGAAGAGCAGGTTCTGGCGCTTTTTCGGCAGCAGGGTCAGGATGCGGCGGATGTCGCGGATAAAACCCATGTCGAGCATGCGATCTGCTTCATCCAGTACCAGGATCTCCACCTCGTCAAATTTGACGGCATTCTGGTTGTAGAGATCGATCAGACGGCCCGGACAGGCCACCAGCACATCCAGACCACGGCGGGTCGCCATCATCTGCGGGTTGATGCTCACGCCACCGAAGACCACGTGGCTGCGCAGGGGCAAATGCTTGCCGTAGTTGCGCACGCTCTCGCCCACCTGGGCGGCCAGCTCGCGCGTCGGGGTCAGTACCAGCGCACGGACGCGGTTCGGAGAGACCTTGCGCTTGCTCTCCATCAGACGTTGCAGCATCGGCAGGGTAAAGCCTGCGGTCTTGCCGGTCCCTGTTTGCGCCGCCGCCATCAGATCGCGGCCAGCCAGAACGGCGGGGATCGCTTGCTGCTGAATGGGAGACGGGGTGTCGTAGCCTTGTTCGGCAACGGCACGCAACAAGGGTTCGGCCAGACCGAGGGAAGTAAAACTCATAATTACCTGCTAGAGATAGGGGCGCCGGGGATTTGTGGTGGGGCTCCTCTGCTGAGCCGATGCCATCTCACAAGATCTGGGCCTATTGAGAAAACAACGATTTCCCCGGGGAGCAGAGCAAAGGGGAAAGAATAGAGGCGCAGTCTAACGGAGTTGCCCGGGATAAACGAGAAAAATGTGATGCTCCTCCCAGCACGAAGAGAAAATCCCCCTCCTGCCCCCCGAATAATCCCGTTGATTGATGTAACACGCACCACACTATTAACTGGTAACACAATATCAGCCCTCGCAGGCATGACTCGCGGGGCAAAAGCAAGGGATAGAAGAACACAATAACGAGGTTTAGCTATGACCACGTCATATCATCCCCGCGGCAGCTGGCAGGCAAGGATTGGCCTGCTGCTTCTGCTGCTAAGCCCTGCACTGCAGGCCAGTCAGACCCTGACCGTGGCGTGGAGTCACTGGCCCCCCTTCAGCCAAATCAACAACCGGGGTGAGCTGGATGGGCTGGATGTCAGCCTGACCCGCCAGATCCTCACCCAGGCGGGCTTTGCCCCCAAGTTTCGCGAGCTTCCCTGGGCGCGGGCACTGCATCTGGTAGAACACGATCAGCTGGATGTGGCGATGGCCGCCCTCCCTCTGCCGGAGCGCCAGAGCTATGCCCGCTTCTCGACACCCTACCGCCAGAGTGCCTATGTGCTGCTGAGCAATGACCCTATTCCCGGCCATCAGGATCGCTGGGCGCAGCTCGATAATCTGCCCGCGCTGTGCCACGAGAAAGGACTCAAGATAGGCAAGTTGCGCGGCACCCGTCCCATGCATCAGATGGATAGCTGCCCGGCGCTTAAAATGGCGACCGAATACAACGCCGATGAGCGGATGATCGATCTGCTGCTGGCTCGCCGCCTCGATGGCATCATCATGGAGTGGCAATATGCCCGCTACCGGCTGGCCCAGCTGGGGGCCGAAGAGTTTATCAGCTGCCAGCTGTTGCTACACCACCAGCCGGTCAGCCTGATGTTTGCCAAAAACAGCGTGAGCGAAGAACAGATCCTCAAAGTCAACGAGGCCATTCATGCCTTGCCCAAACCCCACAACAAGTTCTCGCCCCCCAGGTGTCGCCTCAATGCCGATCCGGGCGCCGCGGATCTGCTGACCCGCACCCTCCGCAAGCATTGACGGGATAAGCCGCCACCTGAAATAGCAAAGGCGACCCGAAGGTCGCCTTTTTGGTATTGTCGAACTTGTTCCCCGAACAGGGAACGCTCAGTCGATAAGCAGCAACAGCGATCAGCGCAGCTGCGGGGTATGGGTCAACACCCCCTGATTCTGGGCGCGATGGCGCAGCAGGTGATCCATCAATACCAGTGCCAGCATGGCTTCGGCGATGGGCACGGCGCGGATGCCGACGCAAGGGTCGTGACGACCCTTGGTGATCATCTCGATAGCCTCACCTTCGGTATTGATGGTCTTGCCCGGCACAGTGATGCTGGAAGTCGGTTTGAGCGCCATGCTCACCACGATATCCTGACCTGACGAGATCCCGCCCAGAATGCCGCCCGCATGGTTGCTGGCAAAACCTGACGGGGTCATCTCGTCGCGATGCTCGGAGCCTTTTTGCTCCACTACCGCAAAGCCGTCACCTATCTCCACCCCTTTCACCGCATTGATGCCCATCATGGCATGGGCAATGTCGGCGTCGAGACGATCAAACACCGGCTCACCCAGGCCCACCGGCACATTGCGCGCAATGACCTGCACCTTGGCACCGATACTGTTGCCCTCTTTTTTCAGGTCACGCATGTATTGATCGAGCTCTTCCAGCTTGCCCGCATCGGGGAAGAAGAAGGGATTCTGCTCAATCTGCGCCACATCGAACGCCTCGGCCTTGATGGGGCCGAGCTGGGAGAGAAAACCGGTGATCTCGATGCCATGCACCTGTTTGAGGTACTTCTTGGCGATCGCCCCCGCCGCTACCCGCATCGCGGTCTCGCGTGCCGAGGAGCGACCACCGCCGCGATAGTCCCGCTGACCATACTTTTGGTGGTAGGTGTAGTCAGCGTGACCCGGCCGGAACAGATCTTTGATGTCGGAGTAATCCTTGGAGCGCTGATCGGTATTCTCGATGAGCAGCCCGATGGAGGTGCCGGTGGTCTTGCCCTCGAATACCCCGGAGAGGATCTTAACCTCATCCGGCTCGCGGCGCGGCGTGGTGTAGCGAGAAGTGCCCGGCTTGCGCCGATCCAGATCCCCCTGCAGATCCGCCTCACTGATCTCCAGCCCCGGCGGGCAGCCGTCGACCACGGCCCCCAGCGCCAGGCCGTGGCTCTCGCCAAAGGTGGTGACCCGAAAGAGTTGACCAAAACTGTTCCCTGCCATGCGCGCTCCTGCTTAGTTCTTGTAGATGGCGAAATGATCCTGATACTGCACCAGCTCGTCACGGGTCATCACAAAGACGCCGTGGCCGCCGTTTTCGAATTCAACCCAGGTAAAGGGGATCTCGGGGAACTGGGCTTCCAGATGGATCATGCTGTTGCCCACTTCGACCACCAGCACGCCGTTATCCTTGAGGAAATCTGCCGCATGGGCCAGCAGACGCTTGGTCAGCTTGAGACCATCGGAGCCGGACGCCAGCGCCAGCTCGGGCTCGTGACGGAATTCATCCGGCAGATCCGACATATCTTCGGAGTCCACATAGGGCGGGTTGGAGACGATGAGATCGTACTTGTCGCCCGCCGGCAGATCGCGGAACAGATCAGAGCGGATCGGAATGACCTGCTGCTCCAGCCCGTGATCGTTGATATTGCGCTCGGCCACGTTCAACGCATCGACGCTGATGTCGATGGCATCCACTTCCGCTTCCGGGAACTCGTGGGCCATGATGATGGCGATACAGCCGGAGCCGGTGCACAGGTCCATGATCCGGGTCGGTTCATGTTTGAGGAAGGGCGCGAAACGGTTGGCCACCATCTCGGCAATGGGGGAACGGGGAATGAGCACCCGCTCGTCCACGTAGAACTCCCAACCGGCATACCAGGCCTTGTTGGTCAGATAGGCGGCCGGTACCCGCTCCTGTACGCGGCGGATAATCAGCTCGGCGATACGGTGACGCTCGCTGCTGGTGAGACGGGAGTGGCGCATGGCCGGGTCTACATCCGGTGGCAGATGTAACGCGGGCAGTACCAGCTGCACAGCTTCATCCCAGGCGTTGTCGGTTCCATGACCGTAAAAAATCCCGGCGTCGTTGAAACGACTCATGGCCCAACGCAACATGTCCTGGATGGTGTGCATCTCGGCAACCACCTCATCGATAAATATCTTGTCCAAATCCACCTCCAAGTCGAGTAATATCCGGCCCGAGCCCCGTTTACCTGACGGGCAAGACGCATACCTAATACATGAGCATCTGATGAAAAAAACGCCCTCACCGACAGACGAGGAAACCCTGCTGTTCCGCGATGCGATAAAAGGTACCCGGAAAATCAAGCAAGATACCATAAGGGCCGAGTTACGCCCGGTCAAGCAGAAACGCGAATTGCGCGAAACCCGCGAAAAGCTTGGGGTTGACCACTATTTCAGCGATGAGTATCAGCCCCATCTCGACGATGATGGGCCGACCCGTTACGTGCGGGAAGATGTGTCAAAATTTGAGCTGAAAAAGCTCAAGCGGGGCATTTATCCGCCGGAGATCTATCTCGATCTGCACGGCATGAACCAGCAGCAGGCAAAACAGGAGCTGGCCGCCCTGCTCACCCTCTGCCAGAAAGAGAACATTCACGTCGCCTCGGTGATGCACGGCATCGGCAAACATATTCTCAAACAGCGCATTCCCAGCTGGCTGGCCCAGCACCCCAATGTGCGCGCCTTCCATCAGGCCCCCCGCGAATGGGGCGGCGACAGCGCCATTCTGGTGTTGCTGGATATCGAAGAGTAGTTAGCCAAACGACCACACTATACTGAATATCAATATGTTATTCGCCGTGGAGGTCGCATGTTTACACAGGGTTCCCATGCCGACATAAAGTCATCTCTCGACGCCATCGGCGCTGCCGTGGCGGTGTTCAGCCTCGACAAGGATGATCACTTTGTGCTGGTCTCTGCCAACGATACCTTTGCCAAGGCGTTCGAGCTGGATGTCCTTGGCAGCATTGGCAAACAGCTGAGCGAGATGTTTCCCCGCTACATCACCAATACCATCGAGCCGCCAATGCACGAGTGTGTGCGCATGCAGACCGGGCTCGAGAGCGAGCTGCCTATCGACAGCCTCTCGCGTACCAGTTGGTGGCGCTTTATTCTCTCCCCCATCATCCCCGAGCAGGCACGGATCAACCGGATCATCGTGACCGCTATCGACATCACCGCCAGGATGCAGCTGGAAGAGGCGCTCACCACCAGTCGCCGCCGCTTCGAAGCGGTGGTCAACTCCGCCTATGACGGCATCATCAGTGTCAGCAGCGAATCGCGCATCGAGCTTATCAATACCGCTGCCTGCGAGATGTTCGGCATCGACGAGAGCTATCTCGGCAAGCGGTTGGAAACCCTGCTTCCCCAGCGTTTTCGCGCCAATCACGAAACCTATTTCAAAGCCTTCAGCAGCTCCCCCATCAATTCGCGCCCAATGCATGCTCGCGCCTCGGTGATGGGTCTGCGCCGAGACGGCAGCGAATTTCCGCTGGAGGTGACCATCGCCAAGATCAATTTGGGCCCGACCACCGAGATGACCGCCATCTTGCGGGATATCTCGGAGCGAGCCCGACTGGTGGAGGAGTTGAAGGTCGCCGCCACCACGGATCCCCTGACCGGCATTGCCAACCGGCGCCGCTTCAACGAGCTGGTCAACGCCGAAATGCAACGCTGCCAGCGTTTTGGCCATACCATGAGCCTGCTGCTGATCGATATCGACCACTTCAAGGAAGTCAACGATACCTTTGGCCATCAACAGGGAGATCTGGCGATCCTGAGTCTGGTGAAACGGATCAGCAAACAGCTGCGGGAGGTGGACATGCTGGGTCGCTGGGGTGGCGAAGAGTTTATCGTGCTGCTGCCGGAAACCTCCCTCGAGCTCGCCTGGGCCAGCGCCGAGCGGATCAGGCTAGCCATCGAATCCCAGCACCATGCACTGGACGGGGCTCTTGAGATCTCCCTCACCATCAGTATCGGGATCAGCGCCAGCAAGGGCAGCCATGACACTGTAGAGAAGATGGTTAGACGGGCCGACACCGCCCTCTATCTGGCCAAAAAGCAGGGGCGCAACTGCTGCCGCAAAGAGGAGCCGGAGCCGACCTGATGGCGCGCGCCCCTGCCCTCTGGTGACACTGCTAACCTGTGCCTGCAGAGATAACCAACCGCAGCGAACACAATAAAGCAGCGCGACTCTCTTCAGTAGCACTGCTTTTTTCGTTCTGCCTTTGGTGCACTTTTCAATCACCACCATCAAGAGGACGGCTAAAGCGCAGTGGGCCGCCATCAGCCTGAGATAGCCTCACCGACAGCATGCCGCCGTTGGGCAATTGCCATTCGAAGAAGTCATCAAAACCGGCAATCGTTACGGCGCGGATCACCTTGGCGACCACACCGTGCGCCACCAGCAATATCCGCTCCCCTTGCATGGTCGAAGCAAGTTCCGTGAGTCCCTGCGAGACCCGAGCAATCACCTCATCAATGGTTTCACCACCGGGTGGCGATTCAGCCCAGCGCCGGGTGATATTGCGCGCCCACAGCTCGGGATAGCGTGTTCTTGCCTCTACCTGTGTCAGCCCTTCAAACAGGCCGACATCCCGCTCACGAAAGGCAGGCACAAGCTCCACAGGCAATCCCAACTGACGAGACAAGATGGTAGCACTCTCACTTGTTCGCTGCAGAGGGGATGCCAGCAGCCGATCGAACGGGGCCTGAGTGGCCGCTATCTCGTCAGCCAATCGGGCAATGTGCCTCTGGCCACTCTCATTAAGCCCGATATCCAGTGCACCCTGATACCGTCCTTCCGCATTGGCTTGCGTCTCGCCATGGCGGATAACTACCAGCTCCATGTCAACCTCCCTTGTTGGGGCTACCTTGGTTTTACTTCCCTTTACGATAACGGGGATGCTCGTCCTGGATCGACAACCAGGGCAGCTGGCTGTCAGTATGGATGTGATAGGTTGGCGCAATAGCCTCTGGATTATCGAGAGAGGCGATAGCCAACGTGAGATAGTCAGGGTACTGGGTGCTGCGATACGTGAGGGTGGAGCCACACTCGGCGCAAAATCCCCGTCGGATAAAATCTGAAGACGCATACTCGGTCGGTTTGCCGCATAACCACTGCACCTGTTCGGCGTGAAAGTCCATCCAGGCCCCGACCGGTGCCCCCGTGGTGCGCTGGCAATCCCGACAGTGACAAAAATCGGCCGCAAAAGGTGCAGTCAGCATCTCATAACGGATCGCCCCGCAATGACAACCCCCCTTCATCTCTCCCCCTCGTTGCAATTTTGCACAAGCCAAAGAGATTACCAATATAAACCTGCCGTTTACATCTATTTTCTCAAGGGAATAAGCGACAATGTACCGAGATAAAGCTGAGTGATATAGCAAGACCTCACCATTTCAGGTGATAAATGACAGTTTACCAATAGAGAAGACACTCCTCATATTCTCAATGAGATATTTCATTTATGGTGGAAAATGAATTCGCAAGTAACGCACTACGCTCATCATAAGACGCTAGTTTATGGGGGCTAACGAACCTGAATATAAACTTTATTCTTAACTTTGATTCAACACTATTTCATTTCAATTTTCAGATAGAAACTCACCTTATCAGTTAGAACATAAGCACCATTAAAAACACAAGATAATATTCAGTAATGCACTGTTGATAATTAACGAGGAGAAGGAGTTATCCGCCCTCTCCTCTTTGGGAGTGAAATTACGCCATCTTATTTGGCAGGAACTACAACCCAGGGGCCACCTTTGGCGGGATCATCCCCTTGCGTCCACCATTTGGCCTGATAGACGGCGCCCTTGTAGCTCACCTTGCTGCCAGCGGTATAGACCTTGCTGGCATCCCAGGCAGGCTGACCATCAACCGGCGGATCAACCGGATCGACCGGGGCGGGATCGAGCTTGGCGACGATCCGCACTTTCGGCCAGTTGGCGTGGGAACCGTAGAAGTTGGTCACGCACTTCTCGTAATCACCCGGCACCAGCGCGGAATAAGCGGTCTGGAAGCCCACCAGCTCGCACTCGAAGGAGTAACCACCCGGGCGATCCGGATAGTATTTCCAGTTGCCATCCCAGTTGGTGTAGAGCACGTCGGTGGCGCCGTTGAGATTGAGGCTGCCATAGGGGGTCTGCTGCCAGCAGGTGTTTTTCTCATCCGCCTTGATCTGGATCTGATAGTGGTTGGCCAGCCCTTCCCAGTAGCGAATACGGTTGACCGGCTGCCCCTTGTCCTTGTTCTGCTCGCCACACTCGATGCCGCCGTTGATGACGTTTATGGTGGTGCCAAAGCCATAGCCGATACCGGCGTCAGCTTCCCGTTTGGAGGGTATCCAGGTACGATCAATCACGTGCAGCATGGCCGGTTTCGGGGCCTGCGGGGTGAGGAAAAACCAGATGGCAGAAGCGAGGTTAAGCCAGGAGTCCGCCACCAGCCCCGGGTTGTTGAGCAGCACGGAGGCATCGCCATCAAACATCGCCTCGGAGAAGGCACCGTAGTTGAAGTGGTAAGAAAGCTGCTTGGCGCCGCGGCCGAAGTACCCCTGACCCGTGCTGCAAGGCCACTTCTTGTTTTGCCAGTCGTTCTGGCCACAGCCGGTGGTGTAGCCGGTCTGTCCCTCTGACCAGCCCATCTCCCGCACATGCACCAGCGCCTGTTGCCACTCCTCCAGCCCCAGCGGGTTATCGGAGACGTTCTCCTTGGCAATGTGGCCACCGGTCTCCTGAGAGAAGTGGGCAAAGGCGGTCACGATGGATTTTTTACAGATCGCATCAGAATCACGCCCGTCAGTATATTCACCACAGAATGCAGGGAATTTACCGATGGCTCGCAAGAAGCGGACATAAGTATATTCCGGCGCTGCCATCTGGGTTAAATATTCCCATTCAGATTGGGGAAATACCCGTTCAACCCGTTTTACGTTGTCAGGATTGCTTGCCAGACCCGGTTCAATGGCATCAACGATTTTATTTGACCGGGTCGCCAATGCCTTGGCCCATATTGCATACATGGGATTGGCCGTCTTGGCTTTTTCCATGGCTGCCAGATCCGGGGCCGCAATCACATATCCTCCCGCATTTTGCGGATCGGGTTGAATATTCATGGCTGCACTCATTGCGGCATAGCTTGGCAATGCGCAGGCGGCAGCGATCAGCCAGACACAACGCTTGGGTTTGAACATGTTTATCGTCCTTGTTTGAATTAATGCGTTCCAAGAGTAGGTGTTTCAACAACTAAATTCACGATGAGAATTAAGAAATAGGCAGAATTTGTGAGCCATTTCACCTTGTGATGTTCAGTGCAGCTGAAACAAATAAAAGGAACCCAAACGAAAACGCCCCAGCGTGATCTGTCGCCCATTTTTAGAACAGTTGAGACGGCCAGATGACCTGCCATACGGTCATTGTTCGTGATAAAAAAAATGACTGACAGGCTCAACCTGTCAGCCATCATCAATGTTCAAGAAAAATGCTCAAAATAGCCGGATGTCAGGCACGCACGGCACGGATCAGGATATTGCGCGGGGTCATGGGTTTGGCACAGAACTCCCCCACTTCGACCCGATAGCCCTGCTCTTGCAAAAAGAGCGCGCGATCCAGCGCCAGCCAAATCTCGAGGGGACGGCGAAACAAATGACGCACCAGCTCCATGCGGGCGACATCACCAAAGCGGCGCTCCCCGTGTTCCAACCAGGTGAGGTAGTCGAGCCCGGCGGGCAGCACAATCCCTTTGCGTTCAGCAGCCCAAACGCAGAATGCCTCAAACGTGCCGGTCAGCAGGCTCTTTTGCATATTGGGCACCGGCAGATACTCATCCACCCCGCGCACCTGACGCTGCAGGCAGTCAAACCCGAGCCGCCACACCACTTCCTGCTCGCGCAGGCGGGCGATCCGCGCACCGCCGGTCACCGTCTCCTGTAGCGGCAACTTGAGATCCGCTTTGCTCAACACCAGCTCGCTGGCATTGGCCGCGGCCGACAGCGGGCGATAGTGGCTGGTGCGGATCAGGTGGTAACAACAGGGAGATATGGTCACGCCGCGGGCACTGCGCTCGGCCACCCGCTCCAGCAGATGGGTGTGCAGCTCACCGCAGGCATGGAGTGCCATGGCGTGATGTTCGGGGGCGATCAGCGCCGCCGATTCAGGGGCAAAGGCATCGGCGCAGGTAAAGGTCATATTGGCGCCATCCCGCTCGGCCAGCAGCCGACCTTCGTCACAAAGCTGTCCTTGCAACTCCAGACTGAGGATAGGAGACTGTCGATGAAGTGACACCAGCCGCCCAAGATGTCCCTTGCCAGCACACCACTCCAGATAGGGGCCCTGATGGGCCGGCAGACAGGCGGTGAACGACTCGATCTGGGCCTGCTTGCGCCCCGGCATATGCAGCGCCATTTCCTTGCTGCAGGTGATGGGATCCGGGGTAAACGGGGCAAGCTGGCTGAGCTGCTGCAGCTCGACTCCCTCGGCAATCCAGGGGGCAAGCAGACTGCTGAGGGCATCCATATCCGCATCGAGCTCTGCCAACTGGCCGAGCGTCAGCCCATTGAGCAACGCAGCCAGTTCGGGCGCCTCATCGGCAAAGGCCATGGTCAGATGATGATATGGCTGATATTGCCACCAGCGTCGGTAGCGGGTGAGCAGTCGATCCAGTTGTTGAAAACGTTGAGCCAGCACGAATGCCCCTGCCTTGCAGTCAAAAAGGAGGCTCATTCTAGCGATCCCGCTTCAAATTGCACTCTCAATACCAAACGATCAGCGCCGCGCAACAGCACAGCCAACCTTGTGAGCCAGGGCAAACCTGACAAAGTGCGGGGTTTTATGCTATATTTCGCCCCCTCTTTCACGCGCCCCGCCCAACGCGGGTCGTTTTACCACTAGCTATGGGACCAACAACATGACCATCAACGCCATTCTGCAAGCGCGCGCGGGCGCCAAGTGTGAACTGTGCAGCGCCGAGCAGGCGCTGACCGCCTTCGTGGTGCCTCACTCCCCCGCCAGCGACGATGATCACAGCGTTGCTATCTGTGACACCTGCCGTGGTCAGCTGGAACAACCGGATACCCTGGTGGTCAACCACTGGCGTTGCCTGAGTGACAGCATGTGGAGCCAGGTGCCTGCGGTGCAGGTGATGGCATGGCGCCAGCTGAAAGCTCTCTCCGGCAAGGGTGAAGTGTGGGCTCAGGATCTGCTGGACATGATGTACATGGAAGACGAAGCCAAGGCCTGGGCTGAAGCTGGTATTGCTGACGAAGATGACGACAGCGTACCGACCGTTGACTCCAACGGCGCCGTGCTGCAAGAGGGCGACTCTGTCACCCTGATCAAGGATCTGGACGTGAAAGGCGCCGGTTTCACCGCCAAGCGCGGCACCCTGGTCAAGGGCATCCGTCTGACCAACAACCCGCTCCATATCGAAGGCAAGGTCAACGGCGTGCAGATCGTACTGGTGGCCGCCTACCTGAAAAAGGCCTAAGCCAGGTGCAATTGCGCTGCTGACAGAGCACAAGCACAACGAAAAAGGATGGCGTCACGCCATCCTTTTTTATACCTGCTTGCCGCAAACGGCCAACCTGAGCCCATAACAGGCCAGCCAAAGCAACAAGGCGCATCCGGATGGACGCGCCTTGTTTACATGGCCGATGCCGTTAACCGGCAGCGAAAACGGTCACTCAGGAGGAGAGCTTGCCATCCAGCTCGGCAATCTTGGCAGACCAGTAGGCCGGGCCGGTTTCGTGGATATTGTTGCCTTCGGAGTCGACCGCAACGGTCACCGGCATATCTTCCACTTCAAACTCGTAGATCGCTTCCATGCCGAGATCGGCAAAGGCCACCACGCGCGCCTTCTTGATAGCCTTGGCAACCAGATAGGCGGCGCCGCCCACCGCCATCAGATAGACGGCCTTGTGTTGCTTGATGCTCTCGACGGTTTTCGGGCCACGCTCGGATTTGCCGATCATGCCGATAAGGCCAGTTTCACCCAGCATCATCTCGGTGAACTTGTCCATCCGGGTAGAGGTGGTGGGGCCAGCCGGGCCAACTACTTCGTCACGCACCGCATCGACCGGGCCTACGTAATAGATGAAGCGGTTGGTGAAATCGACCCCTTCAGGCAGCCCTTCGCCATTTTTCAGCATGTCGGCGATACGCTTGTGGGCCGCGTCGCGACCGGTGAGGATCTTGCCGGAGAGCAGCACGGTATCACCGCTCTTCCAGCTGGCCAGTTCGGCCTTGGTGATGCCATCGACGTTGACGCGGCGCACGTTGCCACCCGCTTCACGGGTGATCTCCGGCCAGTCACTCAGTTTCGGCGGAGTCAGTTCGGCAGGGCCTGAACCATCCAGCTCGAAGTGAACGTGGCGGGTCGCGGCGCAGTTGGGGATCATCACCACCGGCTTGGAAGCGGCGTGAGTCGGCGCAGATTTCACCTTCACATCCAGCACGGTAGTGAGGCCGCCCAACCCCTGGGCTCCGATCCCCAGCTTGTTGACCTTGTCGTAGAGCTCGACCCGCAGCTTCTCTTCGGTGGTTTGCGGGCCACGGGCGATCAGCTCCTGAATGTCGATGTGCTCCATCAGGGCCTCTTTGGCCAGCACCGCGGCTTTCTCGGCGGTACCGCCGATGCCGATGCCCAGCATGCCGGGCGGGCACCAGCCTGCGCCCATGGTCGGCACGGTTTTCAGCACCCACTCGACGATATCGTCAGAGGGGTTGAGCATCACCATCTTGGATTTGTTCTCGGAGCCGCCGCCTTTGGCCGCGATGCTCACTTCCACCTTGTTGCCGGGGATCATGTCGATATGGACCACGGCAGGGGCGTTGTCTTTGGTATTCTTGCGACTGCCGGCCGGATCGGCCAGCACGGAGGCGCGCAGCGGGTTGTCAGGATTGGTGTAGGCACGACGGGTCCCTTCGTCCACCATCTCCTGCACCGTCATGTCGCTGTCCCACTGGACTTGCATGCCAATTTTGACGAAACAGGTCACGATGCCGGTGTCCTGGCAGAGCGGGCGATGACCTTCGGCGGACATGCGGGAGTTGATCAGGATCTGGGCCAGCGCATCTTTGGCGGCCGGGTTGGCCTCGCGGTCATACGCCGCTTTGGCAGCCTGAACAAAATCCAACGGGTGGTAATAGGAGATGTACTGGAGGGCATCTGCGATAGAATCGATGAAATCCTGTTTTTTTATAATGCTCATATCATCCTCACTGGTCCTTGTCTCTGCCACGGAGCAGGGCAAGGGCTTCCATATGATGGGCCGTGCTGACGTGCTGGCTAAAAACTATCAACCAGCAAAAAACGAACGACACGGCAGTTTTTTCTTAAGTCACCGACACCTATGATACGCTTGCCCACCAGCACCGACTAGGGTTCGGGAACCAAACTGTTGCCTGTGTAACATAAAATGACGCCAACACTTCATATCCATCATCTAGACCATAGTGCTGAACTCCATCAGCTTTTTGCCCGCCTGCAGCATCAGCCGTGGGCCATGTTGCTGGAGTCAGCGGGACCACTCGGTGCCGATAACGGCTTTGATATCATCAGCGCCGATCCGCTGGCGACCCTCGAAACCCGCGGCGAAGTGACCACTCTGCGTGTCGGGGCGAATATCAGCAAACACCACGAAGATCCCCTCGCCCTGCTGGCCCATACCCAGCAACAACTCCTGGGGGAGCAGGATCAGATCACCACTCGCCTTCCCTTTATTGGTGGCGCCCTCGGCCTGTTTGGCTATGATCTGGGCCGTCGCTTCGAGCGACTGCCAGTGCAGGCCGCCGCCGATATCGCGGTGCCGGACATGGCGGTGGGCATCTACGACTGGACGCTGCTGCGCAATGTGGCGACCGGCGACTGGCAACTGGTGCACTGGGGGGATGAAGCAGGCCTTGCCAAGCGGCTGGCCTGGCTTGAACAGCAGCAGACCAAACCGGCTCCCGCTTTTGCCTTGCAGGGGTCGTGGCAGAGCAATATGAGCCGCGCCGAGTATGGCGAGAAGTTTGCCCGCATTCAGGAATACCTTGCTGCGGGGGATTGCTACCAGATCAACCTGACCCAGCGTTTCAGCGCCCCCTATCAAGGGGATGAGTGGCAGGCCTATTGCCTGCTGGCAACAGCCAACAAGGCCCCCTTCTCAGCCTTTATCCGTCTGCCGGAGAGCGCGCTGCTGAGCCTCTCTCCCGAGCGGTTCCTGCTGCTCGATGGCCGCCATATCGAAACCAAACCCATCAAAGGCACTCGCCCTCGCCACCCCGATCCGGCGACCGATCGGCAAGTCGCGCTGGAGCTGGCGCAGGCGGAAAAGGACAGATCAGAGAATCTGATGATCGTTGATCTGCTGCGCAACGATATAGGTCGGGTCAGCCGGCCGGGCTCGGTCAGCGTGCCTCATCTCTTTGCGGTGGAGTCGTTTCCGGCGGTACATCATCTGGTCTCCACCATCCATGGTGAGCTGGATGCACGCTGGCAAGGGGTCGATCTGCTGCGGGCCTGTTTCCCGGGTGGCTCCATCACCGGCGCCCCCAAGATCCGCGCCATGGAGATCATCGAAGAGCTGGAGCCCCAGCGCCGCAATGCCTATTGCGGCAGCATCGGCTATCTCAGCCAGCATGGCCGGATGGATACCAGCATCTGCATTCGTACCCTGATCGCCGAAGCGGGTCGCCTGCACTGCTGGGCCGGTGGCGGCATCATCGCCGACTCCGATGCCGACAGCGAATACCAGGAGACCTATGACAAGGTCGCCCGCATCCTGCCGCCGCTGTCGGCGCTGTAACCGCCTCCACCGTCAAGGCAACACACAGGAGAGCTCCCCGCCATGGATCGCCACGAACTGCTGACCCGCTTCCAGTTGCAGCGACCCGCCCCGGCCCATCGCCTTGCCATTGGCGGGCTCAGTCCGGCGGCGGTATTGATCCCGGTGGTGATGCGCGATGAGGGGCTCAGCGTGTTATTGACCCGGCGCAGCCCACGGCTGCGCCATCATGGGGGGCAGATCAGCTTCCCCGGCGGGCGACAGGATCCCGGCGACGAGAACCTGATTGCCACGGCGCTGCGGGAGACCGAAGAGGAGCTCGGCATTCCGGCACGGCTGATTGAAGTGATCGGCACCCTCAACCCGCTCAATACGGTGTCACGATTCGAGGTGCTGCCGGTGCTGGGGCTGCTCGATGGCAACTATCCCCTCATCCTGAGTCCGGATGAGGTGGATCACGCCTTCGAAGTGCCGCTGACCCATCTGCTGGATCGCCGCAACCACATCCCCCTGACCCTTTCCAGAGGGGGGAAAGCACACACCATCTACTGGATCCCCTGGCAACAGCACTTTATCTGGGGGGCTACCGCCAGCATGATCAACCAGCTAGCCCTGCATCTCGCAAAATAACAATTTACCTACATTTGGCTGAGCGAGATTTAATCATTAACACTAAAATAACGTGCCAATTGATAAACAATAATTGAATTTTTCTTGTTTTGATCACATTTCCATAAGAAAGTGCGGTTTTTCGTGCCGTAAAGATGAATTTGATCAACATTTTTGATTAGAAAAACCGTATCCTTGCGCCGACTTAATAAGAACCACACATTCGGGGTGAGATAGATGTCAAACACAGTCACTGGCACGCAGGGAGTTGCGGCGTCAACAGAGCAAGGGATCAGCTCTACTCAAACCACTCGTTGGGAAAAACGCGACTCTACCTGGGTCATCAGTCTGTTCGGGACCGCAGTTGGCGCGGGGATCCTGTTCCTGCCGATCAACGCGGGTATGGGCGGTTTCTGGCCGCTGGTCGTCATGGCGCTGCTGGTAGGTCCCATGACCTATCTGGCCCACCGTGGTCTGGCCCGCTTCGTGCTCTCCTCCAAAAAGCCAAACGCAGACATCACCGAAGTGGTGGAAGAACACTTTGGCGTGGGTGCCGGTAAATTAATCACCCTGCTCTACTTCTTCGCCATCTACCCCATCGTGCTTATCTATGGCGTGGGCATCACCAACACCGTGGAAAGCTTTATGGTCAATCAGCTGCAGATGAGTGCCCCGCCGCGCTGGATCCTCTCCATCGTGCTGATCATGGGCATGATGTCGGTGATGCTGGCCGGTGAAAAGCTGATGCTGAAAGTGACCGAGCTGCTGGTTTATCCGCTGATCGCCATTCTGGCCGGTATCTCTTTGTACCTGATCCCGGACTGGACCGGTGCCGCGCTGGAGCAAGTGCCCTCTGCCAAGGATTTCGCCACTACCCTGTGGCTGACCATCCCGGTGCTGGTCTTCTCCTTCAACCACAGCCCGGCCATCTCCAGCTTCTCCCTGGCCCAACGCCGCGACCACGGTGATCAGGCTGTCGAGAAAGCCGATGCCATCCTCAAGCGTACCGCCATGGTGCTGCTGGGCTTCGTGATGTTCTTCGTCTTCTCTTGCGTCATGAGCCTGACACCGGCCCAGCTGGCAGAAGCCAAGGCTCAGAACATCGCCGTGCTCTCCTATCTGGCCAACCAGCATGCCAGCCCCATCATCTCCTATTTCGGTCCGCTGGTTGCGTTCGTCGCCATCGTCTCCTCCTTCTTCGGCCACTATCTGGGTGCCCGTGAAGGTCTGAAAGGGATGATCGTGCAGAACATGCGCAAGTCCGGCAAAGAGCCGAACGCCAAGAAAGTCGAGATGTTCATCATCGCCTTCTTCATCCTGACCCTGTGGGGCACTGCCATTGCCAACCCCTCCATCCTGGGCATGATTGAATCCTTGGGCGGCCCGATCATCGCCACCATCCTGTTCATCATGCCGATGTACGCTATCAAGCGCGTACCGGCCATGGCGAAGTATCAGGGTCATATCAGCAACGTATTTGTCGCTGTGATGGGGATGATCGCCATCTCCGCCATCCTCTATCAGCTGGTCGGTTAATCCCCGACCTGGCGCTGATAGCAAAAAGCCAGCCGAACACTCGGCTGGCTTTTTTATCTCTGCAATCTGTGCCTCCGCGATTCCCCTGCTCTCTCCTTATTACTCCCCCACCTTATTGGATATCTGCATGCTCACCAGCGCCATGCCAGAGCACATCGGGTATCAACATGACCCCCCCTGCCCGCAGCTCAATATCGCCAACACGTTTACTCCCCCTCAACAAACCATGATGGCGTGTCTAATAAGACGGGTTGGGCTCATCTGCAGCAGCCAGCCATCTTCGTTCTTCTGTGATGCTGTGCTTGTCCTAAAGATCTGGGGTAAGCCATAGCAATCGGCTCTTAGCAGAGCAGACAAAGGTGTGTGACGCACAACAGAGGGAGTAAGCACAACTCGAAGGGATACAGATAAGGCAGCACCCTGGACAAGGGCGACAGAATGTCCGGCACATCAGCCAATGAGATTGCTCAAAGAGGAAAAGAGAGCAAAGCCGACAATAAAAAGCGCCCTCCGAAGAGGGCGCAAGTGTGTTGCGAAACTGACCGTTGCGAGATCAGGCTTCGCGGCTCGGTACCGGAGCCACATCCTGCAGGGTTTCATCTTCGGCCATGCAAGCTGCGGCGGTGAACAGCACGTCGGTGGAGCTGTTCAGCGCTGTCTCGGCAGAATCCTGAAGTACGCCGATGATAAAGCCGACGGCTACCACCTGCATGGCGATGTCATTGCTGATGCCAAACAGGCTACAGGCCAGCGGGATCAGCAGCAAGGAGCCGCCCGCCACACCGGAAGCGCCACAGGCACTGATGGTGGCGACCACGGAGAGCAGAATGGCCGTTGCCATGTCCACTTCCATCCCCAGGGTATGTACCGCCGCCATGGCGAGCACAGTGATGGTGATAGCGGCACCCGCCATATTGATGGTGGCACCCAGCGGGATGGAGACCGCGTAGGTATCTTTGGGCAGGCGCAGTTTTTCACACAGCGCCATGTTGACCGGAATGTTGGCGGCAGAGCTGCGGGTAAAGAAGGCGGTCACGCCGCTCTCTTTGAGGCAGGTCAGCACCAGCGGATAGGGGTTGCGCTTGATCTTCCAGAAGACGATCAATGGGTTGACCACAAAGGCGATAAACAGCATGCAGCCGATCAGCACCACCAGCAGTTGGGCATAGCCAAACAGGGCATCGAAGCCGGTCTCTGCCAGAGTGGAGGCAACCAGACCCAGGATCCCGAGCGGAGCACAGCGGATCACCGCTTTCACGATGGCGGATACACCGTGAGACAGGTCAGTGATCAGCGCCTTGGTGCTCTCGTTGGCATGGCGCATGGCGATACCCAGACCGATGGCCCACGCCAGGATCCCGATATAGTTGGCATCCATCAACGCCTTGACCGGGTTGGTCACCACGTTGAACAGCAGGGTCTGCAGTACCTCGGTGATCCCGCCGGGCGGGGTGATCTCGGCAGTATTGGCCACCAGATGGAGGTTGGAGGGGAACAGGAAGCTGGCAATCACCGCGACCACGGCCGCAGAGAAGGTACCAAACAGGTAGAGCGCCAGCAGCGGGCGAATATTGGTCTTCTGACCCTGCTTGTGACCAATGATGGCCGCCATCACCAGTACGAATACCAGCAGCGGAGCTACCGCTTTCAGTGCACCAACGAACAGACTGCCAAGCAGACCTGCCGTTTTCGCCCACTCGGGCGCAAACAGTGCCAGCAAGATACCGAATACCAGACCAACCAGGATCTGGCTGACCAGGCTGGTGCTATTGACCAGCCGAAGGAGGGGGTGTTGTTGTGTCATCAAAAAAGTCCCTAAGCACCGTAGTGCATGAATCATGAGTCCTGTCTGCAACCACTCATCGGGAGACCCCTGTCGCCCGAATGTGGTGTCTGTGGCCAGCCTTCTGTCGGGCCGATCCGCCAGTCACCGGATTGCATGACGGAATATCCCATTCGCCATCTTTTTTTTCCAGAGACTCACCAAAAAATATCCCGTTTCCATCACAAAAAACCGCAACAAAACCTTAACCACAGCGCAACCACCCATTTTTGTACGTTTTATCGACACTCTCTGCCCTTACCCTCACGACCCTCTGCCCTTACCCTCACGACCATTCCTGTGCCACCCGTGACCGTGTCGCTGTGCTATCATCACCCATTTGCCGCGGAGCCTTGCCATGATCCCATCCCTGCTCAACCAATATTTTGGTTTCTCCGCACTCAGGTCAGGTCAGGAGGCGGTGATCAGCCGGGTACTGGCAGGTCAGAGTGCCGCCGCCATCTTTCCCACCGGCGCCGGCAAGTCGCTCTGTTATCAACTGCCTGCCCTCGCCCTGCCTCACCTGACCCTGGTTATCTCGCCGCTGCTGGCGCTGATGCACGATCAACTCGCCTTCCTTAAAAGCAAGGGAATAAGCGCCGCCACCCTCGACTCAAGCCAGAGCCCGGAGGAGAGCCGACGAGTGATGCAGCAGGCGCTGGATGGCCAGCTCAAGATCCTGATGATCTCGGTGGAGCGACTCAAGAACGAGCGCTTTCGCCGCTTTATCCAGCAAGTGCCGCTCTCGCTGCTGGTCGTCGATGAGGCGCACTGTATCTCGGAGTGGGGCCACAACTTTCGCCCCGACTACCTCAAGCTGCCGAGCTATCGCCATGACCTGAAGATCCCGCAGGTGTTGCTGCTGACGGCTACCGCCACACCGGCGGTGATTCAGGATATGCAGGCCAAATTCGGCATAGCGCCGGAGGGGGTCGTGGTCACCGGTTTCTACCGCCCCAATCTTGATCTGGCGGTCATTCCCCTGGCGCCCGACGCGCGGGATAGCTGGCTCGCACAGGAGTTGGCCAACGATCCGGCGGCCCCCACCATCGTCTACGTCACCTTGCAACACACCGCAGAAGCCTGTGCCGAGCAACTCATTAGAGAAGGGATCAACGCCCGCGCCTATCATGCCGGACTCGACTCGGCGCTGCGCAGCCAGATCCAGCACGACTTCATGGCGGGCAAGGTGGACTGCATCGTCGCCACCATCGCCTTTGGCATGGGCATCGACAAAGCGGATATCCGGCGGGTCATTCACTACGATCTGCCCAAATCCATCGAGAACTACAGCCAGGAGATTGGCCGCGCCGGACGGGATGGCCAGCCATCGCGCTGTATCGTGCTGGCCAACCAGAGCCAGCTGCCGGTGCTGGAGAACTTCGTCTACGGCGATACGCCGGATTTGAGTGCCATCCTCCAGCTCCTTGCCATCATCAAGCAGAGCGGGAGCGAGTGGGAATTCACCCTGCTGCGCCTCTCCAACGACACCAATATCCGCCAGTTGCCCCTTAAAACCCTGCTGGTCTATCTAGAGATGGCAGGCATCATCACTCCGGCCTATAGCTACTACGCAGATTACCGCTTCAAGTTTGTGTTGGATAAAGGCGAGATAGTGAGCCGCTTCAATCCGGAACGCCGCCAGTTTCTGGAGCAGCTGTTCGCCTGTGCCCCGCAAGCCCGCAGTTGGTGCACCATGGACTTTGACGCCCTCTGGCAGGGCTATCAGGGGGAGCGACAGCGGGCGGTTGCGGCGCTCGACTACCTGCAGCAGCAAGGCTGGATCGAGCTTGAAAGCAAACAGATGACCGAGGTCTACCGGATCACCCGTCAGGGGTGGGACAACGAGCAGGAAGCAAATGCCCTGCATGCCCTGTTCCTGCAAAAAGAGCAGAGCGAGCTGGCCAGACTGCAAGCCATGCTCGACTTTTTCACCTCAAGCGAGTGCCTGAGCCACCGCCTCGCCCGCTATTTTGCCGATGAGGTGGCGCCGGTTCATTGTGGCCACTGTTCGGTTTGTCGTGGCGAGGTGGCACATCTTCCTCCCCTGCCCCAACTGGCCATGCCAAACGAGACGGGGATCCGCGCCTGGTGCGATCCGCTGATGGCCAAGACAGGTTCGGTGGATGCACGTGTTCTGGCCCGTTTCCTGTGCGGCATCACCACACCGCTGACCAGCCGGGTCAAAGCCAAATCGCTGGCGGGTGCAGGCCAATTGGCCGCGCACCCGTTTGCCCGCGTCCTGGCGGCAGTGCAACAAGCCTACCCTTGCTAGATGAGTGCTGGCGGCGTCAATAGCCACCAGCAGAAACAAGCGTTTACAGACGCAGAAAAAGAAGACCCTCGCGGTTGCGAGGGTCAAGCCAACGGAAACGTGCTTAAACAGAGCTTGGTGAGGCAACAGTCAACTCTCTTGCTAAAGCGTCTTGCTGCTCACACATCGCCAATCTAGGGCACTCAAAATGTAGCGTCAATGTAAAAATTAGAGCCAAAACTCCAAACAAAGTGATTTACGTTGACGTTCACGTAATGACATTCTCATCCATAACCCCGCCAACCCGCAGCCCCATTGCCTTTCGTCAAACCCCTTAATCTTTTCGCAATAAGTTCCCTGTTTCCCATAAACATTTATTTTTTATGTCTTTGACATTTACCTCACTATCGTGGCAAAAATAATTTAACAGTCAGTAACATAGCGGTGTTGTTGACTGACCCTCCCCGCACAAGGATCGGGCAGGTTTCTTCAGAATTTAACCTATCAACCGTGATGGATTACTGGAGTCTGTTGACTAGGCTTTAAAAGCGCACAACACAAAAGCAGTCATCCACTTTTTTCAGGGTAAGCGACTATAACGAGGGCAAAGTTATGGGCATATTCGAGCATTACCAACAGCGATATGAAAAAGCGAGAGAAGAGGAATATACCATCCAGGAGTTCCTGGATATGTGTAAGCAGGACAAAGCCTGCTACGCCTCCGCAGCCGAACGTCTGCTGACCGCCATTGGTGAGCCGGAGATGGTAGACACCTCAGCCAACCCCAGACTGAGCCGACTCTTCTCCAACCGCGTCGTGGCACGCTATCCCGCCTTCAAGGATTTCTACGGGATGGAAGAGGCCATCGAACAGATCGTCTCCTACCTCAAACACTCCGCCCAAGGGCTGGAGGAGAAGAAACAGATCCTCTATCTGCTGGGCCCCGTTGGCGGCGGTAAATCCTCGCTGGCAGAGAAACTCAAATCCCTGATGCAGAAGGTGCCCATCTATCGCATCAAGGGCTCACCGGTCAACGATCACCCCTTCTGCCTGTTCGACATCGAAGAGGATGGGGAGATCCTGGAAAAAGAGTACGGCATCCCGCGCCGCTACCTGCGTCCCATCATGTCCCCCTGGGTGGCCAAACGCCTGCATGAATTTGGCGGCGACATCACCAAGTTCAAGGTGGAGAAGGTCAATCCTTCCATTCTCGATCAGATTGCCATTGCCAAAACGGAACCGGGTGATGACAACAACCAGGATATCTCCTCACTGGTCGGCAAGGTCGACATTCGCATGCTGGAGCACTTCGCCCAGGATGATGCCGATGCTTACTCCTACTCAGGTGCGCTCTGTAAAGCGAACCAGGGGGTGATGGAGTTTGTGGAGATGTTCAAGGCCCCCATCAAGGTGCTGCACCCGCTGCTGACAGCGACCCAGGAGGGTAACTACAACGGTACCGAAGGGCTCTCCGCCCTCCCCTTTGACGGCATCTTGCTCGCTCACTCCAACGAATCAGAGTGGCAGCAGTTCCGCAACAACAAGAACAACGAAGCCTTCCTCGACCGGGTCTACATCGTCAAGGTGCCTTACTGCCTGCGCGTCTCCGAAGAGGTGAAGATCTACGAGAAACTGCTGATCAACAGCGAACTGACCGAGGCCAAATGCGCCCCGGGCACCCTCGAGCTGCTGGGCCAGTTCTCTGTGTTGTCACGGCTGAAAGAGCCGGAAAACTCCAGCATCTACTCCAAGATGCGGGTCTATGATGGCGAGAGCCTCAAAGACACCGATCCCAAGGCGAAGAGCTATCAGGAGTATCGCGACTACGCAGGTGTGGACGAGGGGATGAATGGTCTTTCTACCCGTTTTGCGTTCAAGATCCTCTCCCGCGTCTTCAACTTCGACCACGCGGAAGTGGCCGCCAACCCGGTACACCTCTTCTATGTGTTGGAGCAGCAGATCGAGCGCGAGCAGTTCCCGCAAGAGCTGCACGATCGCTACCTTGAGTTCATCAAGGGCTATCTGACCCCGCGCTATGTGGAGTTCATCGGCAAGGAGATCCAGACCGCCTATCTCGAGTCCTACTCCGAGTACGGTCAGAACATCTTCGATCGCTACGTCACCTACGCCGACTTCTGGATCCAGGATCAGGAGTACCGTGACCCCGAAACCGGCCAGCTGTTTGATAGAGCTTCCCTCAACAGCGAGCTGGAGAAGATTGAAAAACCCGCCGGGATCAGCAACCCGAAAGATTTCCGCAACGAAATCGTCAACTTCGTGCTGCGTGCCCGGGCCAACAATGCAGGCCGTAACCCCAACTGGACCAGTTACGAGAAGCTGCGCACCGTGATCGAGAAGAAGATGTTCTCCAACACGGAAGAGCTGCTGCCGGTTATCTCCTTCAACAGCAAAACCTCGGCCGAGGAGCAGAAGAAGCACGATAACTTTGTCGAACGGATGATGGAGAAAGGCTACACCCGTAAACAGGTGCGACTGCTCTCCGAATGGTATCTCAGGGTACGCAAGTCATCCTGACCCTGACTGTTCAAGGGGGAGTTATGGCGCATTTTATCGACCGCAGGCTCAACGGCAAAAACAAAAGCGCTGTCAATCGGCAGCGCTTCATCCGCCGCTACAAGAAGCAGATAAAACAAGCGGTCTCGGATGCTGTCTCCAAGCGCAGCATTCAGGACGTAGACAAGGGTGAGAGCATCAGCATCCCGACCAAGGATATCGGCGAGCCCCATTTTCATCAGGGGCACGGAGGTAAACGGGAGATGGTGCATCCCGGCAATGACCAGTTCGTCTCCGGCGACAAGATTGACCGGCCCAAAGGAGGGGGCGGTGGACAGGGTTCCGGCGAGGGACAAGCATCCAATCAGGGGGAAGGGGCCGATGATTTCGTGTTCCAGATCTCCAAGGATGAGTATCTCGATCTGTTGTTTGAAGACCTGGAGCTGCCCAGGTTGCAGAAAACTCAGCTCAATCAGCTGATGGAGGTGAAAACCTATCGGGCGGGCTACACCTCCAACGGGGTGCCCGCCAACATCAACGTGGTGCGTTCCCTGCAAAATTCGTTGGCGCGTCGCATGGCGTTGCAAGCTGGCAAGAAACGCCAACTGCACGAACTGGAAGATCGGCTGGCCCTGCTGGCCGCCGATCCCAACGAGCACTTTGCCGAAATCGCCCTGCTCGAGAAGGAGATCCGGGAGCTGAAACGACGGATCGATGCGGTGCCGTTTATCGACACCTTCGATCTCAAATTCAACAACTTCGTCAAACGGCCCGTCCCCTCCAGCCAGGCGGTGATGTTCTGTCTGATGGACGTATCTGGCTCCATGGATCAGGCCACCAAGGAGATGGCCAAGCGTTTCTATATCTTGCTCTATCTGTTCCTGAGCCGGACCTACAAGAACGTTGAGGTTGTTTACATCCGCCACCATACCCAGGCCAAGGAGGTGGACGAGCACGAGTTCTTCTACTCCCAGGAGACAGGCGGCACCATCGTCTCCAGCGCCCTCAAGATGATGAATGACATCATCAACGAGCGTTACCCCGCCAACCAGTGGAACATCTATGCGGCGCAGGCGTCGGATGGTGACAACTGGGCCGATGACTCACCGCAATGCAGGGAGATCCTGGCGCGGGACATCATGCCAAGGGTGCGGTACTACTCCTACATCGAGATCACCACCCGTGCCCACCAGACCCTGTGGCACGAATATGAGTCGGTAGCCAGCCAGTTCCCCCACTTTGCGATGGAACACATTCGCAAGGTCGAGGATATCTATCCGGTGTTCCGCGAGCTGTTCAAGAAACAAGCGGCGTGAGGAGGTCACATGATCGAAACAGAAAAACGTGTAGCGCCACTGGATGACGGACCAGACTGGAACTTCGATCTGCTGGAGACCTATCACCAGGAGATCGCCCGGGTCGCCCGTTTCTACAAGCTGGACACCTACCCCAACCAGATCGAGGTGATCACCGCCGAGCAGATGATGGATGCCTACTCCAGCGTCGGCATGCCCATCGGCTATCAGCACTGGTCGTTCGGCAAGCGTTTTATCCATACCGAGCGCAACTACAAGCGCGGCCAGATGGGGCTGGCCTACGAGATCGTCATCAATTCCGATCCCTGCATCGCCTACCTGATGGAGGAGAACACCATGCCGATGCAGGCGCTGGTGATGGCCCACGCCTGCTACGGTCATAACTCCTTCTTCAAGAACAACTACCTGTTCAAGGCCTGGACCGATGCCTCCTCCATCATCGACTACCTGCTGTTCGCCAAGAACTACATCACCCAGTGCGAAGAGAAGCATGGCATCGAGGCGGTGGAACAACTGCTCGACTCCTGCCACGCCCTGATGAACTTCGGGGTGGATCGCTACAAGCGTCCCCAGAAGATCTCGATGGCAGAGGAGAAGCGGCGTCAGAAGGCGCGGGAAGATTATCTGCAGACTCAGGTCAACGAGCTGTGGCGTACCCTGCCCAAGCAGCATAAAGCGGCTGGCGTGGAGGACAGGCGCTACCCCCCAGAGCCCCAGGAGAACATTCTCTACTTTATCGAGAAGAATGCCCCCTTGCTGGAGCCCTGGCAGCGGGAAGTGGTGCGTATCGTGCGCAAAATCAGCCAATATTTCTATCCGCAAAAGCAGACTCAGGTGATGAACGAGGGGTGGGCCACCTTCTGGCACTACACCATCCTCAATCACCTCTATGACGAGGGCAAACTGAGCGATCGCTTCATGATGGAGGTGCTGCACAGCCACACCAACGTGGTCTATCAACCTGCTTACAACAGCCGCTACTACTCGGGGATCAACCCCTATGCGCTGGGGTTTGCCATGTTTACCGACCTGCGCCGCATCTGCGAGAACCCGACCGAGGAAGATAGATACTGGTTCCCCGACTATGCCGGCAGCAACTGGGTCGACACCCTCCACTTTGCCATGCAGAACTTCAAGGACGAGAGCTTTATCAGCCAGTTCTTAAGCCCGAAAGTAATGCGGGATATGAAGCTGTTCGCCATTGATGACGACGATCTGAAGAACTATCTGAAGGTCTCTGCCATCCACAATGACGAGGGGTACCGTCAGGTGCGCAATACCCTGTCGGCCCAATACAACCTCAGCAATCTGGAACCCAATATTCAGGTCTACAACGTTGCCGTGAAGGGGGATCGCTCCCTCACCCTGCGCTATGTGCCCCACAACCGCATCCCCCTTGGCGACTCACGCCATGAGGTGCTCAAACACCTGCATCAGCTGTGGGGATTCGACGTGGTGCTGGAACAGGATAACGGCGATCTGCCACCCGATATCATCGGCCGCTGCCCGGAGCGCAAACCGGGGATCTGATCCGTGACGTTATATCTCGACGGCCCACTTCGGTGGGCCGTTTTTTAATCGGTTGCTTCTGCCAGCATGAGCGCTGCCCAAGCCGTACAACCCGAACAAACCACAACATAGAAAGAGGCCCACATGGGGTGCGGGCCTCGTGGTCTTGCGGTCAATCTGCAGCGGTTATCAGTAGAAGGTCTGCTGCTCTGCAGCCATTGCCTTGAGGCGGGCACAGGGGGCAAACCGGTCGCCGTGGCGCTTCTGGTAATACTCCAGACGGCCAACCAGATGATCGATCCCGAGCGTGTCCATGTAGCGGAACGGGCCGCCAAGGAATGGCGGGAAGCCGATACCGAAGATGGCGCCGATATCGCCATCACGGGCCGACGCCACCACACCGCTATCCAGCGCCATCGCCGCTTCGTTGAGCATCAGCAACACGCAGCGCTCGGCGATTTCCTGACGAGCCAGCTTGGCAGACGGCTTGATACCGAGCACGCCATAGACGCTCTCGTCCACCGTCTTCTTGCCCTCTTTGCCGGTCAGCTTGTTGCGCGGTGCAGCCTTGCCATAGAGGTAGAAGCCCTTGCCGTTCTTGCGTCCCTTGCGATCATTTTGCAGCAGCTTGTCGAACGCCTTGGGCGCCTGGAACTGCTCGCCGCCCAGCTCTTTCTCGAGGATGGGGGAGATCTTGGCCCCTACATCGATCCCCACCTCGTCCAGCAAGTTGATGGGACCAACCGGGAAACCAAAGTCCAGCAGCGCGCTATCCAGCACCTCCACCGGCTCCCCTTCCAGCACCAGTCGCGCCGCTTCGTTCATGTAGGGCGCCAGGATACGGTTGACGTAGAAACCGGCTTCGTCCTTCACCACAATAGGCGTTTTACCCTGAGCACGGGCAAAAGCCAGGGTGGTGGCGACCGTCTCGGCACTGGTGCCAGCGTGGGGGATGATCTCCGCCAGCGGCATCTTGTCTACCGGGCTGAAGTAATGCAGCCCCACGATCCGCTCCGGATGCGCCGCCTCTGCCGCAATCTGGTTGATGGGCAGAGAGGAGGTATTGGAGGCAAACACGGTGTGCTCACCGCACTCACGCTCCACGTCTTTCACCATCTGGTGTTTGAGCGCGAGATCTTCAAACACAGCCTCCACCACCATGTCGACCCGGTGGAAACCGGAGTAGTCGAGGGTGCCGGTCAACAGGCTCATCTGCTTTTCCAATTCGCTGCGCAAGATGTGACGACGCTTGAGCTTCTTGGCCAGAATGTCATAGCTGTAGCGCATGGCATTGCCGATCCCAGCGCTTGCCACATCCTTGATCCGCACCGGCACGCCCGCCTTGGTAGCGGTGACGAACGCGATGCCGCCCCCCATCAGACCACCGCCCAGCACGGCGGCATGGGCCACCTTGCGCGGCTCGGCCCCCTTATAGGTGACCTCTTTCTTCATCTCGGTGGTGGCAAAGAAGATGGAACGCAGGGCGGCAGACTCTGCAGTCATCACCAGCTCGCCAAAGTGGCGGGATTCAGCGGCCAGGCCGGCCTTCATCCCCTGCTCCACGCCGATGCGCACAACGTCCAGGATCCGCTCCGGCGCCGGGTAGTTGCCGCGGGTCTTGGCTTTCACCCCCTTGCTGGCCTGATCGAACAGCACCTTGCGACCCAGTTTGTTGGTCTCCAGCACCTTGCCCTGCAGATCCCGTTTCAACTGATGGCGCGGTTTGCCCTTCTTGGCCAGCTTGATGGCTGCATCCAGCAAGATTGACGGCGGCACCACATCGTCCACCAGCCCCAATTTCTTGGCTTGTTTGGCCCGCACCTGCTTGCCGGTCAGCATCAGATCCAGCGCCTTGGCCACCCCGATGAGGCGCGGCAGACGCTGGGTACCGCCAGAGCCCGGCAGCAGACCGAGCTGAACTTCCGGCAACCCCAGCACAGATTTTCCGTGATCGGTCACCACCCGACCATGGCAGGCCAGCGCCAGCTCCAGCCCGCCACCGAGGCAGGGGCCGTGAATGGCGGCGATCACCGGAATGGTCAGCCCCTCGATCTCGGCAAAGATCTCCTGCCCTTCTCGTGACAGGGTCTCGGCATCCTTGGCACTGGTGCAGGCGGCCAGCATGGTGATATCAGCACCAGCGATGAAGGAGTCCTTTTTGCCGGAGGTGATCACCAGCCCGATCAAATCCTTGTTGCGTTTTACCTCGTCCAGTACGGAGCGGATCTCCTCGACAAAGGCGGCTTTCAGGGTATTCATGCTCTCGCCCGGCACATCCATGGTGAGGATGCCGATGCCATCTTTGCGAACATCAAGGGAAAAAGTCTTAGCGCTCATCATTCAACCTCCAACACCATAGCCACGCCCAATCCACCCGCCGCACAGGCGGTGTTGAGCCCCAGTCCTCCACCGCGACGACGCAGCTCATGCAAGGTCTGGGTGATCATCCGCGCACCGGTCGCGGCAAAGGGGTGGCCATAGGCCAGCGAACCGCCGAGGACGTTGAACTTCTCCATGTCCACCTCGCCGATGGCCTGATCACGGCCCAGCTTGTCACGGGCAAACTCGTGGCTGGCAAACATCTTGAGGTTGGCCAGCGTCTGGGCGGCAAAGGCTTCGTGCATGTCGAGCAGGGTCAGATCGCTGAGCGTGATGCCGGCTCTGTCCAGCGCCAGCGGCGTGGCATAGGAGGGGCCCATCAGCATGTCTTGCCAGACATCGATGGCCGAGAAGGCGAAGCTGCGGATATAGCCAAGCGGTTCGAGGCCAAGCTCTTTCGCCCGACCTTCGCGCATCAGCAACACTGCGGCGGCGCCATCGGTCAGCGGCGTGGCGTTGGCCGCAGTCACTGTGCCATGGACCCGGTCAAAAACCGGCTTGAGCTTGGCGTAGCTCGCGAGATCCGAGCTTTCACGGATATTGTTGTCCCGCTCGAGCGGTGATTTGTAGGGCGGTACATGGGCGGTAAACACCTCACCGCTGAGCTTGCCATCAGCCCAAGCCTGCGCGGCCAGAGTGTGGGAGCGGTGAGCCAGCGCATCTTGCGCCTCGCGGCTGATCTGGTGGCTCTTGGCCATCTGCTCGGCGGTCTGCCCCATGGAGAGGCCAGTAGAGTATTCCGCCACAGCGGGCGGCACCGGCAGCAGATCCTTGACTCGCAGCTGACGCAGAATATTGAAGCGCTGCTGCAGATTGCGCGCCTTGTTGAGATCCACCAAGGCGCGAGCCAGCTTCTTGCTCACCCCGATAGGCAGCACGGAGGAGGAGTCAGCACCGCCGGCGATGGCGATGTCTACGGTACCGGCCATGATGGATTCGGTGACGTTGGCCACCGCTTGGAAACTGGTGGCGCAGGCGCGGGAGACGCTATAGGCATCGGTATTGACGCTCATGCCGGTACCGAGCACGATCTCGCGGGCAATGTTGGGGGCTTCCGGCATCTGAACCACCTGACCAAACACCAGCTGGTCGATAAGCTTGGGATCGAGATCGGTACGGGCGAGCATCTCGCTCACCACCAGTTTGCCGAGATCGACTGCAGGCACGCCATGAAAGGCGGTAGCCTGCTTGGCAAAGGGGGTACGCAGCCCCGCCACGACGGCAATCCGTTCGCCCTGGCGAGTCGTCAGTTTCAATGGCTGTTTCATCCTGGCTCCTTGGGTTTATAAGGGAGAGGTCTGACCTCATTGCGCCACATCTTAACAATCCAATCACAAGTTTCATACAGCTGATTGAAACTAAATTCAGCAAGGCTGGCGCCCTTCACTCGCCCTTGTGGCTCAACTGGAGTATAAAAAGATCAACTTCCATAAAAACAACGGGTTTATCACATGGCAGCGGCGGAGTTCAAACAACTGAGGGACTATCTTGCCAGTCAAATTCTGGGTCAGGATGAGCTCATCGAAGGGCTGTTGATCGCCCTGTTATGTGAAGGACATGTATTAATCGAAGGCGCTCCCGGCCTCGCCAAAACCCGTGCCGTCAAAGCGCTTGCTGGCTCTGTCGAGGGGCGTTTCGCTCGCATCCAGTTTACCCCTGATCTGCTCCCGGCAGATCTGACCGGCAGCGAGGTGTTTCACCCGCAGGATGCCAGTTTTGTATTCCAGCCCGGCCCCCTGTTCAATCATCTGATACTGGCGGACGAGATCAACCGCGCGCCGGCCAAGGTGCAATCAGCGCTACTTGAAGCCATGGCCGAACACCAGATCACCGTGGGCAAAAAGAGCTGGCGGCTGCCACCTCTCTTTATGGTGGCCGCCACCCAGAACCCTATCGAGCAGGAGGGGACCTATCCCCTGCCGGAGGCCCAGCTAGACCGCTTTCTGCTCAAGCTGATGGTGGATTACCCGAGCCCCACGATGGAGCTCGCCATCTTGCAGCTCAACGCCAGCGGCGAACAACTTGGCGCGGCGCCGGTGACCCTGAGCCAGACCAGCTTGCAAGGTGCTCGCAGCGAAGTGCTGGCGGTGACCATGCAAAGCAGACTGGAGCACTATCTGGTGGAGCTGGTCTGCGCCACCCGCCCGGGTAGTGGCCTTTGCCCTGCCCTTGAGCCACTGATTGCCGTAGGGGCCAGCCCCCGCGCCACACTTGGGCTGGCTCGCTCCGCCCGCGCCCGCGCCTGGCTTGCCGGACGAGATTATGTGCTGCCTGAAGATATCCAGCTGCAAGCCTATCCGGTGCTGCGCCACCGCCTTTTACCCAGCTATCAGGCACTGGCCGACAATCTGGATAACGACATCCTGATCGCCCAACTGCTGGATCAGGTGCCATGTCCCTAGCGCCGGAGCTCCATCCCGATATCGCCCTGTCGCTGCCACGGCTGCTCAATATCCGGCTCTGGGCCAAGGCCAGGAAGCCACCTCATGCAGGCAGAAGCAGCAGCGAACGCGGCAAACTGGGCCGCTCTCCCGGACTCACGTTTCGCGAGCTGCGCGCCTATCAGGCTGGTGACGAGGTACGCCATATCGACTGGCGAGTGACGGCGCGCCTCGGTCGTCCCTATACCCGCCTCTATAGCGAGGAGCTCGATCAGGCGCACTGGCTGCTGCTCGATCTCTCTCCCGCCATGTATTTCGGCTCCACTCGGCAGCTCAAGGCGCGTCTGGGATGCGAGCTGGCGGCAGCCCTGATCTGGCAAGGGGAGAGGCAGCACAACACCCTGATCTGCCACGGGCTTGTCCCAAATCACCAGAGCCAGCGCGGCAGCGTGCTGCCCCTGCTCGAATCCCTCTGCCATCACTACCAGCAAGGGCTGGCACGTCGGGTACTATCCCATTCACTGGCCGACACCTTGGCCAGCGTGAAGCTGCCCCATGGTGCCAAACTGACGCTGATCACCGACCACAGACCCTGTGAGTCAGCGCTCTGTCAGCAGTTGCAGCTGCTCTCCCGCCGCCACGATATCCACTATTGGCAGATCCGCGACCCCCTCGAGGCAGCCCTTCCTCCTGACGGCCAGCTGCCGGTGGCCATCGATCGGCCAGGGCAACACTATCAGGGCTGGCTGGATGGGGGCCATGCCGGTTTCTCCCAGCGCTACCGGTATGCCGCCGAGCAGCAGCTGGCCCACGGCAAACAGTTGCTGTTGCCATTGGTGCAGCGCCTCTATCTGCTCGATAACAGCCAGACTCTGCAACAGCAGTGGCAGGAGGGGTTATGTCATCAGGGATGATCTCGCCCGCCGAACTCGACAGCGCCAGTCCAGCCTCCGACGCCATCACTCCGCCGCTGGTCGCCCTGATGCGAGACATCCACCCGGGGCCGGTTCTGATTGAACAGAGTCTTGACCCCAGAGTGCAGGCGCTATTGTGGCTATTGATCACAGGGTTATTGCTGCTGCTGATCATCCTGATTGCCCGCAGGGTGATACGTTACCGCCGCTGGTGTCGCCAGCTGGAGGGAGATCCGGCACTACTGGTGGCACGCATACAGGAGGCCCTGCGTCATGAAGCACTGCAACGCTGGCCCGAGGCGCGCCAGTTACAGGGAGAGGCTTGGCTCGCCTTCGTCGATCGTCACGGCGGCAGCGATTTCAGCCAGTTCTCGTCTCACTGGAGCAGTTGGCTCTATGGCAGCCAGAACCCGAGCAGTGAGCAGAGCGAACAGCTTCGGCAACATTATCGCCGCTGGGGTCAAACCCTCTTCTTCCAACTTCACCCCCGCTCGGGGCGTAAAGCCGGACGGAGGCATCCATGATCCTGGCCTGGCCCTGGTTTGCGCTGGCGCTGGTGCTCCCCTTGCTGGTGCGCTTCGGCTTGCCACCCCTGCGCCGCGGCTATCTGGCTCACCCCGGGTTTGCGCTGCTGCGCCCCCACGCCGGATTGCCGCTCTGGCGCGCCATGCTGCTCTGGTGCGCCCTTATCCTCGCCCTCTGCCGCCCCCAGTGGTGGGGGGAACCGGTTATCCAATATGAAGGGAGTCGGGATCTGCTGCTGGCGGTGGATCTGTCAGACAGTATGCGCACCCCTGATATGCTCGATAACGGAGAGCAGCAAGCTCGGTTGACGGCGGTGCGCCAGCAGATCAAGGCGCTGATCGCCAAACGGGCCGGAGACAGGGTGGGCCTCATCGTATTTGCCGATCACGCCTACCTGCTCTCTCCCCTCACTCAGGAGATCCCGGCGCTGTTGACCTTGAGCGACGAGCTCGATTTTGATCTGGTCGGCCGAACCACCGCCCTTGGCGAAGCCATCCAGCTGGCACGTCAGCATGGGGATCCGGGTCGCCCCACCGCCCTGCTGCTGGTCACTGATGGCCGCAATACCGCAGGCAGTGCCGACCCGCTGCAGGAGGCCAAACTCGCCGCAGCGCAGGGAATACGGATCTACACGCTGGGGGTCGGGGCCGATCCCGATACCTTTATCCAACCCTACGATGAGGTGGGCAGCGGTCAGGCCGATCCCAGCAGCGAACTGGACGAGCCCCTTCTTCAAGCGCTGTCCCAGACAGGCCAGGGGCGTTACTTTCGGGCACGCACCCAAAGCGATCTCGATGCCATCAACGCGACTCTCAATGCCCTTGAACCTGCCCCTATGCCCGTTGCCCACTACCAGCCGGTGTTCGAGCTCTACCCCTGGCCGTTGGCACTGCTTTGTGGCTTGCTGCTTCTGCCATCAGGGCAAAGCAGACTGGAGTTTCGCATGGTGCGTAACTGGCTGGCACAAGGCACGCGCAGATGGAGCTGATCTTGCTCCGCCCCCTGTGGCTGATCGCACTCATCCCCTGGCTCTGGCAAGGGTGGCGCCGTCGTCGCCGGCCTCCGCTGCTCGCACCTGCTATGCAGGCTTATCTGCTGCCAGCATCTCGTCCTCAGCGCCCCTGGCTCTGGCTGGCAACCCTGCCCGTGATTATGGCCCTGAGTGGCCCCGCACTGCGCGGCGAGCTGCAACAGCAGCCTGCGGCGCCGCTCGATATCTGGCTGCTGGACTTGTCACGCTCGATGACCGCCACCGACCTCAAACCAGATCGGGCGACCCGGGTCAGATGGCAGTTGCAGCAGCTGCTGAGCCGCGCCAAGGGCGAGCGTATTGCGCTGATCCTCTACGCAGGCGACGCCTACCTCGCCATGCCGCCAACCCGTGATCATCAGGCCCTTTCGCTGCTACTGCCCGACTTGCGCCCCGATATCATGCCGCTGCAGGGCAGCAACCCGGCACTGGCGGTGGAACTTGCCATGAAGCAGCTCGCCTCTGGAGAACAAGCGCGTCTACTGCTGATCACCGACGACCTCACCCAGAATCAGATGGCCCAAATCGCTGCTCTGTGGCCCTGCCAACAACGCCTTCTCTGCCGCGACACCCAGTCAGCACGCCTCGATATTCTGCTCGCCAGCAGCGGCCAACCGGCCCCCATGCCCGCCATTCCGGCCAATGAGTTGGGGTTTGCCGCCCGCATGCCCGCGCAGTTGCCCGCCCCCGATAGTCAGGCCATAGCCGCACTGGCCAATCGCCTCGGCGGTGAGCTGCAGTGGCTTGGCAGCGACATCCCTCGCTTTGCGCCGCTGCCCACGACTACCTCGGCCCTCACCCCGGCGCCTCTCGATTTAGGCCCCTGGCTGCTGATCCCCTTGTTACCGCTGGCCTTGCTGGCCAGAGTCGGCGCCCGGTTGATGATGGCGCTGATGGTGGGTGCTCAGCTGCTTTCGCCACAAGACCTGCAAGCAGCAGAGAGGGTAGACCTGCAAGCGATGCAGGCTTATCAAGAGGGGGATTTTCAACGGGCAGCCCGCACCTTCAACGATCCAGTCTGGCGCGGCAACGCCTGGTATCGAGCTGGTGCCTACCGGCAAGCCATCGCAGCCTATCAGGAAGCAGAGAGTGCCACCGCCCACTACAACCGCGGTAATGCCCTGCTGCAACTGGGGGAGTTTGCGGCCGCCAAGGAGGCCTATCTGGCCGCTCTGGCACTGGAGCCCGGCCATGAAGATGCGCTCTATAACCTCTCTCTGTTGCAAGGCGCAGCGGCGGCCGCTCCCGATACCAGCAACAGCAAGCAACCCAAACCATCGGCAGCTCAGCAGACGACGGCAATGCCCCTGCCACCCTCTCCCCCGGTGTTGCTGCTGGAGCAGCGACTGCGCAAAGAGGCGCTGCGCCGGGATCTGATTAAGGTGGAGGAGCCCTGGTGACGCGGGCAGGATGGGGACTGTTGTTCGCACTGGCGAGTCCACTTTGCTGGGCCCTGCCCCCACGGGCAGAGTTGCTGCCGGGGGCCGACTCCAGCGATTGGCTGCTGATCATCGAAGCGGATGGCGAGCGCCAGAGCAGCGAGCTGGAGATCACCCCCCTACTGCGTCAGTTTGCAGTGGGCAGAGTGACCATGAGCCGGGTCACCACCCGGGTACAACAACTGACTCGCTGGCAGATCCCGCTGCACCAGAGCGGTTCACCTGCAAATACCGAGGTGGTGATTGCCCCGCTCAAGCTGGGAAATGAGTTTACCCCCTCGCTCACCCTGCCATTGAGAGAGGTGAAAACAGCGGCGCTGCCGCAACCCGCAGCCCCCTCGCCCCTCGAGATGCAGGCCAGCCTTGATCATCAGGGCCCGCTCTATCCCGGCCAGCCGGTGATCTACCGGCTGACACTATGGCTGCCCACCAGTATGCAAAACCCGGCCCTGAGCGAACTCAGCTCTGCCCACTTCACCATCCGTCGCCTCGGTAGCGACGAGTGGATCGCCCCCGTTCAGGCTGGTCTACCCGGCCGGCTCACCCGCAGCTGGCTCGTTCAGGCAAAAGCGCCTGGGCTATGGCTCCTCGACTCACCCCGCTTGCAGGGGCAGCTCACGCAGCAAGGGAACAAGCCGCAAAAACTCTCGGCCCGCGCGGCACCACTCGAGGTTCGGGTCGACAAAGCCCCCGCCACGCCGGTGGCCACCCGGCTGACCCTGAGTCAACGGCTTGAACCGGCCTCCACGGGGGAAGTGGGTGAACCACTGATCCGTATCCTCACCCTGACCATGGAAAATGGTGACAGCGGCCAGATACAGCTTGCCCCCCTGATGGCCCATCAACTGCCAAACGGCATACAGGCACATCCCGATGGCGAGCAACAGCAGGAGCGTTACCGAGATGGCAAGCTGCTGTTTGAGCGACAGTGGCGCCAGACTCTGGTCGCGGAGCAGAGCGGCGACTACCAGCTGCCCCCCATTGATCTGCCCTGGTTTAATACCCAAAGTGGCCGGATTGAGCAGGCCAGCCTCCCTGCCATCACGCTGACGTTTCAGGCAACGACAAATCGGCAACCTGATCAGCAGACATCGCAGATGGCACTGCGAGAGAGCCTTTGGTGGGTCGTGCTGGCCATAACGCTGCGTGCGCTATGGCGCCACTGGCCCCGCTGGCACGCCTTCTATCAACTGCAACGTGCCCTTGCCCGACAACAGCCGGATGCCAGTCGCAAGGCGCTGATCAAGTGGGCGACCATGCGCTGGCAGGTCTCCTATTATCAATTAGGCCAGTTGCCTGACGCTGGGCATAATCGGCTCGGCAACGCGCTCGCCGCACTCGAGCGAGCCTGTTTTGCACGGCCCTCTTCTGGCCCGCCCATCGAGTGGCGCGCTCTAGCGCGTACCCTCAGGGCTGATGAAACGGCCGGTATTGCGTACCTGATTTACCTGCTGGCGCACGGGAGTTCCCGCTCCCGCCGCCACGCCCCCTGACAAGGATTGCCCTATGGCACTGCTGTTTTTTAGAAAAAAACGTGCTCAGCAGCATATTGGTGGAAATGATCCGGCCACTTCGCCGGTCTCTGATCCCATGGCTGACAAACAAACCAAATTTGAAGCACTGGTTCATGCGCTGCATGGCGATCTCTACCGGTATGCCTACTGGCTGACCCGGGATCCCAACGTGGCGGAAGATCTGGTGCAAGAGACCTTCCTGCGTGCCTGGAAGGCTATCGACACCCTGCAGGATGACAAGGCGGCCAAAGGGTGGCTGATCACCATCCTCAGACGGGAGAACGCCCGCCGCTTTGAACGCAAACAGCTGGAGCTGGTGGATCTCGACGATCACCCTCAGCCCCAGCACGATGCGCTGCACAGCGAACAGGAGATGGAGAACGAGTGGTTGCACCGTCACATCGCCCGGTTGCCCGAGGAGTACCAGGAGCCACTGCTGCTGCAAGTCGTGGGAGGATTCAGTGGTGAAGAGATTGCCGAGATGCTCGGCCTCAACAAGAACACCGTCATGACCCGACTGTTTCGCGCCCGCAACCAGATCAAGGAGGCGATGGAGCAGAAGAACCAAGCAAGAGGACACGGACATGGATGAACTCGAATTTCGCCGCAACGCCATGATCCAGCCCAACGATAAACTGCCGGATTTTCTCAAAGCCGCTGAAGCAAGCCAGGCCAATCGGAACTATCTCGACGAGATGAAGCAGTTCGACAGAAGCCTCAAGCGCGCCATGCAGGTAGAGGTTCCCGCCGGACTGGCCGAACGGATCCTGCTCAGGCAAGCCATGCTGCAAGACAGTGACGCGCAAGATGGGATGCCGCCATCCCGACCCCTTGGCACGGCGCCAGTCAAGCTCCGGACATCAACATCCTGGCGCCAGATCGCCCTGGCTGCATCGGTCGCCTTCCTGCTGGGAATGAGCACCCGCTGGATCACGCTGCCAGAAACGGCTCCTGCGGCTCTCTCCCTCGCACAGGTGGCAATGGCTCATGTCTATGGCGAAGAACCCTTTATTGAAGGTGTCGATGAGCAGGTCAATCTGCATAACATCAATGCCAAGATGGAGAAGTATGGCGCCACCTTAAGCGGGATGGATGGGCTCAAGGTGACCTATGTCAATCACTGCTCGTTTTATCAGGGACCGGCCTTGCACATGGTGATCCAGGGAAAGATGGGGCCAGTCACCCTCTTTTTAGTGCCCAAACATGTTCCATTAACCCTGCAACAGGCCACCTTTGAAGATGGCACCCTCAAAGGGGAGATTGTCCAGCTCAAAGGCGCCAATATGGTACTGATTGGCGAGATGAAAGAGCCACTTGCCCCCGTTGCCAATGCTCTGCAGTCACGTCTGCAGTGGGACATTTAACATCGCCGGTTAACAACCTCAGAACCATCCTCAATAGCAGGCGGCGGTCACGAGCCGCAGCCTGTTCTCTCCCTGTTTACTCCCCTTTGTCACTCATTTGCCTCAAGATTTCGAAAAATTGACAAAATTATTTTTGTGACGGAGATCGGCAATCCAGGTCAATAATCCACCTTTAGACCCTGAAAATGATGAATTAAACAGCAGGTTAAAACAAATGATTAACACATCGATCACTTTTATGTATTCTGCTGTCACTGGTCTGATTTCTTACCTCCTACCAGATCCATAGAATCACGCCAGAATTGATTGGGAAGAAGCTGAAATAAAAACGGATTTTGTCGAGGTTTGCATTGAACGTGCAGCCAATATCGGCAAAAAAATCTGCCTACAAGAGAGAACACCATGACGACAACTATTTTCAAGAAGAGCCTGATTGCCGCCACCATCGCGCTGGCCACCGGTCAAGTCCATGCCGCGGCATTCCAGTTGAACGAGCACTCGGCCTCCGGTCTGGGTCGCGCCTATGCCGGTGAAGCGGCTATCGCCGACAACGCCTCTGTTCTGGCCCGTAACCCGGCCGCCATGACCACCTTCGACAAGATGGCAGTTTCTGTCTCCGGCACCTACATCAAACCGGATGTGGATGTGGATGGTGCTGTTTACGCTGGCGCGAACAAAATGGCTCCAGCCAGCGAAAGTGGCATTGCTCCGGCAGCCTTCGTTCCCGCCTCCTACTTTATTCAGCCGCTGAATGACCAGTGGGCTTGGGGTATTGGCATCTTCTCCAACTACGGTCTCTCCACCGAATACTCCAAAACCTTCCCGGCTGGTGCCGGTGCTGGTGATACCGAGTTGATGACCTTCAATATCAACCCGAACATTGCCTATCGTGTCAACGAACACTTCAGTGTCGGTGCCGGTATCAACGCCGTTTACGGTGCCGCCGAACTCAACCGCTATGCCGGTCTGCTGGGCCCACTGAACCCAACTAGCCAAGGTGGTCCGCTGCCGACAGATACTCGTCTGGCTCACCTGAAAGGCGACACCTGGGGCTTTGGCTGGAACGTTGGTACCCTGTATGAAGTCAATGAAAACCATCGCTTCGCACTGACCTACCGTTCACAAGTCGATATGAGCTTTGACGGTGATTTCCAAGGCGCAAGCTCACTGAATCGCACCGTGGATGGCAACCTGAAACTGGATCTGCCTGCACAAGCCGAGTTCGCCGGTTACCATCGCCTGAGCCCTCAGTTTGCTGTTCATTACTCTGTAAACTGGACTGACTGGAGCGCCTTCCAGGAGCTGAAAGCAACCAGCAGCCAATGTGCTGGCGGCGTATGTCTGCAAAAAGATGAGAAGTTCAAAGATTCTACTCGCTACTCCATCGGCGGTACCTGGTATATCAACCCGGCATGGGAAGCTCGCATGGGCTTTGCCTATGACAACACCCCGATCGAAGCTGACTACCGCAGCCTGAGCATTCCCGACTCAGACCGTATCTGGTACAGCGCCGGTGCCACCTACCATATCAACACCGATATGAGCGTTGACTTTGGTATGGCTTATCTGGACGGTAAAGAAGTTGACGTCAACGAAGGTCTGCGTAGCCACTCCGACAGCCTGCGTTGGAAAGGAACTTCCCACGGCAACGCCTTCCTGGCTTCTGCCCAGTTCAACATGAAGTTCTGATTATTGATAGAATGGAAAGAGCGCCGCCAGGCGCTCTTTTTTTATCCATAACTTAGATTTCAGCGCACACATGTAGCACACACGTGTTTATTTTTCTTTTTTAATCAAGCTATTAGAGTGCATCATCCTAGCATTTAATCTTGTTTTATCCAGATACTGGCCATTACCGTTGCCTTACTGGTCATACCATATAAAATCCTGCCTTTATTCATATGACCGATTGAACCTTCGGGTAACAGCAAGGATTTTGCCATGCATCCCATCATCAAACCGTCCGCCATCGCCCTGCTGGTGATCGCGGGTCAGACCCATGCCGCCGGGTTCCAATTGGCTGAACAGTCCGCTACAGGACTGGGACGCGCCTTTGCCGGTGAGGCAGCCATCGCGGATAACGCCAGTGTACTCTCCCGCAATGCAGCAGCCATGACCCGCTTCGATCAGATGGCGCTCTCTGGCGGAGTCATCTATGTCAGTCCTGACGTCAATATTGAAGGCAACACCCGCTTGCCGACCAAAGCCGGTATCGTCACCTCCGATGCCAGTGCACACGATATCGCCGCCGCAGCCTGGGTACCCAACGCCTATCTCATCATTCCACTCAACGAGCAGTGGCGACTCGGCTTCTCGGCAACCTCTTACTACGGCCTTGGCGTCAAGATGCCGGATAACTACAGCGCGGGACACTTTGGCAATGTCTCCGATATCAAGACCATGGATCTGGGTACCTCACTCGCCTATCGCATCAATGAGATGTGGTCAATTGGTGCCGGGATCTCTGCTATTCAGGGCGAAGGCGAAGTCGGTGGCACCTTCCCTTCTCGCAACCTGATCGCAAAACATTTGCAAGGGGATGGCTGGGCATGGGGCTGGAATGTCGGCACCTTGCTGGAGTTGTCCGAACAAACCCGAATTGGCCTCTCCTACCGTCACGATGTCACTTTGACCCTCTCGGGAGATGCTATCGTGGGCCGACCCAATGCAGATGGCTCCGTTACCGAGATCAGAGATACCGGTAGTCTGGATCTGCCGTTGCCAGCGACGGCAGAGTTGGCGGCGTTCCATCAGCTGACTGACAAGCTGGCTTTCCACGGCAGCCTGAACTGGACCAACTGGAGCAAATTCGTTCAGTTGGAAGCTGATCTCAACAATTTGCAGAACATGCACATCAAGGACGAGCACTGGGAAGATAGCTGGCGCTACGCCATCGGTATGACCTATCAGGTCACTCCCAAATGGCAACTGCGCTCCGGTGTGGCCTATGACGCCAGCCCGGTGCCAGCCGATCGTCGTACCATTTCCATCCCGGATGCCGATCGCCTCTGGTACAGCCTGGGAATGGGGTATCAGTTCACGCCCAACCTGACCGTGGATCTGGGGCTGACCCTGATCGATGGCAAAAAGGTGGATGTCACTGAAAAAATGGAGCTGCAACCGGGTAATCCGATGACGACCTCCACCTTCCAGGGCACTTCTGAAGGGGATGCCTGGCTGGCTGGTGCACAATTGAGCTATCTCTTCTAAATTCCTTCCCTGCAAAAAACGCTATGCCAATTATTGCCTTACTCAATAAGGTGAACACTGGCATAGTGTTCTGCAACACCATAAAATCAACCCAGTACCTTTACTGGAGCAAGGCATGTATTCCTACGTAGCAAGACAGCCGATCCTCGACAGAGACCTCAAAACTCATGCCTATGAGCTGCTCTTTCGCGATAGTCTGAATAATGTCTTCCCGAGCATCTCCTCCCAACAGGCGACGTCACGCCTGGTGGTCGAACAGTTCCTGCAACAGAATATCGATCAGCTCTTGGGCGGCCGCCCCTGCTTTATCAATTTTCCCCACTCACTGCTACTGGAGGGATTGGCAGAGTGCCTGCCGCCCGAAAAAGTGGTGATTGAGATCCTGGAAGATTCCCCGCCGGATGATGCCCTGCTGGAAAAGGTGAAACAGCTGCACAAGCTGGGATATCAACTGGCACTCGATGACTTCACCATGTCGCCGGATTGGGAGCGCTTCCTCCCCTTTATCCACATCATCAAGTTTGATCTTCGTGCCACCCCCCTGATGCAGATCAAGGTGTTTATCCAGCGGCATCAAACGCTGGGGCTCACCTATCTGGCGGAAAAAGTAGAGGACAAGGCGGAGTTCGAGCGGGTCAAACAGCTGGGGATCCAGCTGTTCCAGGGTTTTTTCTTCAGTCGACCCGAGATGGTCAAGCAAGCCACCATGGAGCCGGCGCAAGTCGTGGTGATGCAGTTGCTCAACGTGGTCAACGAGGCAGAGCCTGATATCAACAAGATTGAGCAGCTGCTCGGTCAGGATATCTCCCTCTCCCTCAAGCTGCTGCGCTATGTTAACCATCTCAAAGGCCACACCAACCCTATTTCGTCATTTCGTCAGGCTGCCATCTATCTGGGCAACACCCAGCTAAAGCGCTTTGTCTCGCTGGTAGCCGCGACCAGCGCCGGCAAGGGCAAGAGCGCCGAGCTCTACCAGATGTCGATGATCCGTGCCCGATTCTGTGAACTGCTGGCTCATGCCCACGCCCCGAGCCAGCAGGCACAACAAGCCTTTATCACCGGTCTCTTCTCCCTGCTGGATGTACTGATGGAGCAGCCGATGGACAAACTGCTCGGCACTATCCCTCTTATCGACGATATTCGGTTGGCGCTGCTGGAGCGCAAAGGCAATCTGGGTTTCTACCTCGCGTTTTGTGAAGATTACGAGAGCGCCAACTGGTCACGGGTAACGGCCAGAACAGCCCGCCTGGGGCTGAGCGAGGATAAGGTGAGTCACCTCTATCTGGCCGCCACCACCTGGGTCACGGAACAACTGCTGGCGATGGAAGCCACCAATTAATTCGTTTCGTCATTCACTTCGACCGCGATAGCGGTCGCCTCCCCGCCCCCGATACAGAGCGCTGCCACGCCTCGCCGCAAACCCCGTTGCCGCAGCGCGGCGATCAGCGTCACCAGAATACGCGCGCCACTCGCCCCCAGCGGATGGCCAAGCGCACAGGCCCCTCCATGGACATTGACCTTGTGATGAGGGATGCCGACCCCGCTCATGGCCAGCATGGTGACCATGGCGAAGGCCTCGTTGATCTCAAAGAGATCCACCTCTTCCACCGACCATGCCAGACGCGCCAGCAAGCGTGAAATGGCGCCAATGGGTGCAGAGGTAAACTCGGCGGGCAATGCTGCATGGCTCTGATAACCGACAATCCGTGCCAGCACTGGTACCTGCCAAGCTTGCGCCGTGGCGCCATCCATCAATATCAGCGCCGCCGCACCATCCGAGATAGAGCTAGAATTGGCCGCCGTAATGGTGCCCTCCTTGCCAAACGCAGGCTTCAGGGTAGGGATCTTCTCCGGTCTGCCCTTGCCGGGCTGCTCGTCTTCGGCCAGCAACAAGCGATCACCGCGATAGACACTTGCCAGCTCGGATGCAAACGCGCCGGCTTGCTGCGCATCGCGCGCACGCTGCAACGACGCAAGAGCAAACTCATCCATGGCACTGCGGGTCAAACCGGCCAGATCGGCGCTGCGCTGGGCATGTATCCCCATCAGCTGGCCATCATAGGCATCTTGCAAACCGTCGAGGAATAGGTGGTCCAGCACCTTTTGATGCCCCATCCGAAAGCCGCTGCGGGCATTATCCAGCAGATAGGGGGCACGGCTCATACTCTCCATCCCCCCCGCGACCACTACCCTGTTGTCACCAAGGCGGATGGTATCCGCCGCCAGCATCACTGCTTTCATGCCGGATCCGCACACCTTGTTGACCGTGGTAGCAGGCACACTATCTGGCAACCCTGCTTTCAACAACGCCTGCCGGGCTGGCGCTTGCCCCACGCCCGCCGCCAGTACATTGCCCATAAACACTTCATCGACCTGATCCGGACGCAGCCCACTTTGCTGCAGTGTCGCCTCGATGGCACAGGCTCCCAACTCAGGCGCAGTGACCTCTGCCAATGCCCCCTGAAACGCCCCCATCGGAGTCCGTTTTGCCGCCACAATTGCAATTTCCATTTGCCTGCCTCTGTTTGTTACATGGCCATAACATAGGGGTTCTGACGCAATGGAACAAGAGTTGCAGTGCAGTTTACGTTTAGGTAAGGTGCAGACAGGATTTAGTTCGCCAAGAAGTCTGTATGAACAACAAGGATGAAGGACGGCGCTTCAGCATCAGTGAGCTGGCCCGGGAATTTGATATTACGACGCGCAGTATCCGCTTTTATGAGGATCAGGGGTTACTCAATCCCGCCCGAGAGGGACAAACCCGCATTTACAGCAAGCAGGATCGGGTTCGCCTCAAGCTCACCCTGCGCGGCAAGCGGCTCGGATTCAGCCTCGCCGAGATCCGCGAGCTGTTTGATCTCTATGATGCCGACAAGAGCAGCCGCACCCAGTTACAGACCATGCTGGGACTGGTTGAGGAAAAACGGGAGACACTGCAACAGCAGATGGAAGATATCAGGATGGTACTGCTGGAGCTTGATGCCGCCGAGCAGCGTTGCCAACAAGCCCTTAGCCAGCTGGGATAACCGCCTTGCTGGCTTATCAGGCAAGTTCCTTCAGCCTGCTCACAAGATGCCAGATAGCAAAAAGCCACTCCTGAGAGTGGCTTTTCTTCAACCTGACGGTTCGCTATTAAACGCGAACGAAGTCCAGGTGGATCAGCTTGTAACGTACCGGGTGACGCTGGATAGCTTTCACTTTTACATTAACTTCTTCACCGTTGATAACCAGAGTCAGTACAGACTCATAGAATTCCGGCTTCTCTTGAGCCAGGATCATTTTCTTGTGGTCAACAGTGATGGACAGGGCTTCTTTGCCTGCACCGTAAACGATGGCAGGAACTTGGTCAGCTTGACGCAGGCGGCGGCTCGCACCTTTCCCCAGGTCAGAACGGACTTCAGCTTGGAATACGAAAGACATAGTATGTATCTCTTTTGGATGAATTTATGGTGCTAACTGCGACCGGTCAGCACCTCGCAAAACGAGCGCGAATACTACCACGGGCCAAATTCGGATACAAGGTACCGACTCTGCATTTAGCGCCCCTGCTCCAACCGGGCGAATTGCTGCTGACGCTGGGCCGGGCTCAGAGCATCAAACCGCGCCAAGGTCTCGGCTCGCGGGCAGTAGAGACCCTCCCCCGTTCTGACTCGAATGCTCTTACCAAGCCGCGGCTGGTTCTCTGCCACCAGCGCCAGCAAATAGCTGTAGGTATCGGCTCCCCGGGCACTGGATAACTGATTCGCTATACGCCACAGGGTCTCCCCTGCGGCGACCTGATGACACACGGTTTGTGGACCTCCGGCCGCAGGAGCCGAGAGGGTAAGCATGATGTCACTGCCTGCGGATAAGCTATCCGTGTGGCTGGCGAGCGCTATATCGGTGCTCGCTACTCCCTCATATCCTTGGGTACCACTCATCCCCGCTGTGCGAAAGGTCACCCCCAGCTGAACCAGAAGAGGTTCGTTCTCGGCGGGATCGCTGGGCATATCAACACCACCGAACGCCTCTTGAGGTGTGCGGAACTCGGCGATAAAGGGCGCGACAGGTTGCGCGTGATAATCAGGGGAACCACTCCCCTGCTGCACGATTGCACCAGCCGCAACAGCCTGCCCGGGGACAACCCCGTAAGCCATCTCGTCGATGCGCCGCAGCCTTGCCAGATAGGTTTTGGAGAGCTGCGCCTCCCCCTCGAACAGATCGAAGGGGGGGACCAGCCGGGCTGGAAAGAGGATCTGCCAGCGACCGTGCTTCTGCTTTTGGGCCAGCGGCGGAAACTGATTACCACGCCAGGCCACAAACATCGCAGGCGGCGTGCGCGCCAGCGGGTAATATTCCGGGTTCAACTGCACCCAGGTTTGTTCCGCGATGGGTTGATAACCGCTGATCACCACCTGCGCCACACTCAACCAGATCCCCAGCATCCTTGCCTCCCTGACTTGCGGTTTGAAGGGGCTACCTGACCGGCAACCCCTTCTCAGCACCCGCTATCATGCTGTTAAAACAGTTAGATAGCAGCTTAGCACTGAGCGATGGCGTTAAGCACCCGTTTATCGGAGACCGGATAAGGGGTCCCCAGATTCTGGGCAAAGAACGACACCCGCAGCTCCTCGATCATCCAGCGGATATTGGCCACCTCGGTGGGAATGAGCTGGGATTTGGGGATCTTGGCCAGCAGCGCCTTGTACTCCGACTCCACGCTGTGCACTTTGAGCATGTAGACCCGATCCCGGTTGGGATCGATGGCGAGCTTCTCCAGGCGGCGCTCGATGGCGCGCAGATAGCGCAGCAAATCAGGCAACCGCTGCCAGCCGGTCTCGGTGACAAAACCTTTGTGAATAAGGTTGCCGAGCTGCTGCTGGATATCCGACATGGCAAAAGCGGTGTCGAGCTGCATCTTCCCCTTGAGCCGCTTCTTGATCTCATGGGACAGCGTCAGCACGGCCTCCACCTGCTTGGCCACCTCCACCACCGCATCGTTGAGCTCGGCACGGACAAACTCCTTGAGCGCCTCGAAACCGGCCTCGTCCCAAGCCAACCCGCCATGCTGCTCGATCAGCTTGTCGCAGCCACAGGCGATACAGTCATCGATAAGCTCGGCCACCTTGCCAAACGGGTTGAAATAAAGCCCCAGCTTGGCCTTGTTGGGCAGCTTCTCCTGCAGATACTTGATGGGGGATGGCACGTTGAGCAGCACCAGCCGGCGCTGGCCCGCCCACATCAGCTGCTGCTGCACCACAGGGCTCTCCACCAGCTGAATGGCGACCGAATCCTTCTCGTCTACCAACACCGGATAGGCTTTCACCTCGAAGCCGCCGCGCTTCTGGCTGTACTCCTGGGGCAGCTCGCCAAAGCTCCACAGGGTGAGACCGGACTGCTCGATGTCATCATCCGCCACTTGCGACAGGGTCTCCTGCACCTTGCCACGCAGCGACTCTTTCAATGCCTCCAGATCTTTGCCTTCCGCCACCTTCTTGTGCTTGTCATCCACCACCCGGAAGGTGAGTTTCAGGTGATCGGGCACCGCATTCCAGTCCCAGGATTCGCGAGGTACGGTGACGCCGGTCATGCGGCGCAGTTGGCGCTCCATCTCGTCCAGCAGCGGTCCCTGCTCGGGGTTGATGCTGGCAAGCAGCGCATCGGCATAGTTTGGCGCCGGCACGAAGTTCTTGCGCATCGGCTTGGGCATCGACTTGATGAGGGCCACCAACAGCTCGTGGCGCAGCCCGGGGATCAGCCACTCAAACCCCTTCACCTCCACCTGATTCAGGAGCGGCAACGGGATATGCAGGGTCACGCCATCGGCGGCCTCCCCCGGCTCGAACTGATAGGTCAGCTTGAGCTTGAGACGCCCCTGCTGCCAGAAGTTGGGGTAGTCGAGATCGCTGATGTGGGCCGCATCCCCCTTCATCAGCATCTCTTTCTCGAAGTTGAGCAGTTCGGGATCCCGCTTTTGCGCCTCTTTCCACCACTTGTCGAAGTGGCGGGCGGAGATCACCTCCTCCGGCAAACGGGCATCGTAGAACCGGAACAGGTCCTCGTCATCCACCAGAATGTCGCGCCGACGGGATTTGTGCTCCAGCGCCTCCACCTCGGCCAGGAGCTTGCGGTTGTCGCTGAAGAAACGGTGACGGGTCTCGAAATCCCCCTCCACCAGCGCGCGGCGGATAAAGAGCTCACGGCACAGCGCCGGATCGATACGGCTGAAGTTGATGGTGCGCTCGTTGACCAGGGTCAGGCCATACAGCGTCACCTTCTCTTTGGCCATCACGGCGCCGTTTTTCTTCGACCAGTGCGGGTCGCTGTGGTGCAGCTTGATGAGGTGGCCAGCCAACGGTTCCACCCACTCGGGTTCAATCTTGGCGTTGATGCGGGCGTAGAGACGCGAGGTTTCCACCAATTCTGCGGCCATCACCCACTTGGGCGGCTTCTTGAACAGGCCCGAGGCCGGGAACAGGTGGAAACGGCCGTTGCGAGCGCCAAGGAACTCGGGCTTTTCCAGATCTTTGTTGCCGATGTGGCTCAAGAGACCGGTAAGCAGGGCGCAGTGCACCGTCTTGAAATCTGCCGGTTCATGGTTGGCTTTAAAACCAAGCTCTTTCACCGTCTGGCGCAGCTGGAAGTGAATGTCCTGCCACTCGCGCACCCGCAGGTAGGAGAGAAACTCCTTCTGGCACATGCGGCGGAACGGATTGCTGCCCAGGGCATCCTGCTGCTCTTTCAGATAGTTCCAGAGGTTAACAAAAGCGAGGAAGTCGGAATCCTTGTCCTCAAAGCGTCTGTGCTGCTCATCGGCAGCCTGCTTCTTCTCCATGGGACGCTCGCGAGGATCCTGAATGCTGAGGGCAGCGGTGATCACCATCACCTCACTCAGACAGCCGGTCTGCGCTGCGCTGATCACCATCTTCGCCAGACGCGGATCAAGAGGGATGCGCGAGAGCTGGCGACCGATCTCGGTCAGCTGCAGTTTGGCTTCTCGATCGCCGGTGGCAGGCAATTCCCTCACCGCCTCCAGTTCTTTGAGCAGGGTCAAGCCATCCTTGATATGGCGGGACTCGGGCGGCTCGACAAAGGGGAACGCCTCCATGTTGCCAAGGCCGAGCGCCAGCATCTGCAGGATGACGGAAGCCAGGTTGGTGCGCAGGATCTCGGGGTCGGTGAAGGCGGGGCGGCCGTTGAAATCCTCCTCGGAGTAGAGACGGATACAGATACCATCCGCCACCCGACCGCAACGCCCTTTACGCTGGTTGGCGCTGGCTTGGGAAACCGGCTCGATGGGCAGGCGCTGCACCTTGGTGCGCCAGGAATAGCGGCTGATACGGGCGGTGCCCGGATCGATGACGTAACGGATGCCCGGCACCGTCAGCGAGGTCTCCGCCACGTTGGTAGCGAGCACGATGCGCCGTCCGGCATGTTGCTGGAACACCTTGTTCTGCTCGGCGTTGGAAAGGCGGGCGTAGAGCGGCAGCACCTCGGTATCGCGCAGGTTGAGCTTGCGCAGGGCATCGGCGGTATCGCGGATCTCCCGCTCGCCGTTCATGAAGATGAGGATGTCCCCCAGCCCTTCGCGGGCCAGCTCTTCCACCGCATCGAAAATCCCCTGCAGTTCATCGCGCTCTTCAAGCCCTTCGCTCTTGTCACTGGTGAGCGGGCGGTAGCGCACCTCCACCGGATAGGTGCGGCCGGAGACCTCTATCACCGGCGCCTTGTTGAAATGGCGGGAGAAGCGTTGGGGGTCTATGGTGGCCGAGGTGATGATCACCTTGAGATCGGGGCGCTTGGGCAGCAGTTGTTTCAAGTAGCCCAGAATGAAGTCGATATTGAGGCTGCGCTCGTGGGCCTCATCGATGATGATGGTGTCATACTGGGTGAGCATCCGGTCGTTCTGGATCTCCGCCAGCAGGATACCGTCGGTCATCAATTTGATGTGGGTCTGCTCGCTCACCTGATCGGTAAAGCGCACCTTGTAACCCACGTAGTGGCCGAGTTCGGACTCCATCTCCTCGGCAATACGGGCCGCCACGGTACGGGCCGCCAGACGGCGTGGCTGGGTGTGGCCGATAAAGCCCTTCACCCCGCGCCCGAGCGCCAGACAGATCTTGGGGATCTGGGTGGTTTTGCCCGAACCGGTTTCCCCGGCGATGATCACCACTTGGTGCTCTTCAATGGCCTTGGCGATCTCCGCCTGCTTCTGGCTGACCGGCAGGTTATCTGGATAGGTGACCTTGGGTACGCCCGCAAGACGGGACTGGTAACGCGCCTGTGCCGCATCCAGATCGGCGGCGATGGTCTCGAGCACGGCAGCCTGTTTGCCTTCAGGCAACTTTTTGACCCCGTGCAGACGGCTGGAGAGACGGCGGGCGTCAAGGTTCATGCAGGCAGGGAGACGGCGGCGCAGCGCCTCGATAGAGAGAGACAAGGTACGAATTCCTTAAAAGAGTGCCCAACAAGGGGCCATATCGATAGCTGGGGCTGATCCTAAAGAGCGAGCGGGGACGGTGCAAGCCTTAACGTAGCGTTATATATGGGAAGACAGAGAGATTGGCCGCTCCTCAAACATGACAAAACAACCATTGTAAGATGGCATAACATAGATAAATGGCAGCATATGAAATAGCCAAGGCAAGCCGAAGCTTGCCTTGGGAGAGAGAAAAACAGGGTTAACCGTGGGTGTGATGGACAAAACAGGTAGTGAGCTGGGCGTGAATGGCCTGCATGACGTTGTGGCGATTGATGACACCGAGCAGACGCCCTTCCTCCACCACCGGATAGATCTTCGGCTTTTGTCCCATCATCATCTCCGCTAGGCTCAAAATGCTGGTATCGGGTCCCACCGACAACACCTCCTTGCGCATCACATCCTTGACCTGCGCCACCTGTTCGCAGTGATAGGCCTCCTTAAGCAGCACTGCGATGCAATCCTGCTCGGAGATCCAGCCAATCAGATGGCCCTGCCCATCCACCACCGGGCCACCGAGCTGATGACTGTTCAGAAATTTCTCGACCGCAGCTTGCACCATCATGTCGGCAGTGAAGGTGATGGGTCTGCTCTGCATATAATCCTTGGCTTTTAGCGATTCCATATCTGCTCCCCTACGGTAGTCCATCAAGCTGGCGTCTTGTGCGCCGGTACCGGCACCATGCTCGGCTTGTTCCAAGCATAGCTGGCTCGCGGCAGTATGAGTCAGCGGCCAGCCTCTCCCTCAATTGATAGCATGATCCGGCTCGCGATCCGGAATGGCTGCCATCATCATCTGCGGCAAGTGATCGGCCAACACCGCCACCACAGCGGGATCGACCCGCCCCTGATCCGCCAGTTGCTGCATAAAGGTCAATGCGTCACGGGCAGGCATGCCGCGCCGATAAGGTCTGTCCTGCACCATGGCCTGAAAAATATCGGCGACCCGCAGGATCCGCGCTTCGAGCGCCATGGCGGATGCCGGCAGGTGGAACGGATAGCCCTCACCGTCAGGCTCCTCATGGTGATAGGCCGCCCAGCAGGCAATCTCCTCAAACCCTTCGATGTGGCGCAGGATCTGGTAAGTCTCGAAGCTGTGGGTATTGATGATGGCCCGCTCCTCTTTCGTCAGGCTGGCAGGCTTGTCGAGGATCTCGTCCGGCACCCTGAGCTTGCCCAGATCATGCAGCAAACCGGCGATCTCCAGCATGTCACAATGGATGGCACTGACTCCCATCAATTCTGCCAGTGCCCGAGACAACCTGCTCACACCGAGCGAATGCGTCATCGTGAATGGGCTTTTGGCGTCGACAATGCCAGAGAAGATCTGCGCCAGCGCTTTTAGCTCCCCGTTGAAGGTCAGGCAAGGCTCCCGCACCTGCAGCATCTCCAGCATGTAATCATTGATGGAGCGAGCTTCCAGCTGCAGCCAGAATGCCTCAGAGCGAGACGCCTTGAGGAAGGCATCCACCAGCTCGGGGGCAAAGAACTCGTCACGGAAATCCTGCAGGCGTGCGCGGATCTCGTTGGTATGCATCAACAATGAACCATCGCCATAGTAGGGCGCCGCCAACGCATCGCAGCGATCCACCAGAAAGATAAGGTTGGCCTGACGGGCTACATTGGGGTCCACATCGGCCATCTCGCGCAACAGGTGCCAGTGGGTATGGTGATATCGGATAGGCAGGGCCAGCGGGGCCAGCAAACGGAAATCCTTGAGCAGCTGATACCCTACCTCGCAGTGGCGCTGGGAGGACTCCCAATCGAACTCGCTGACCAGATGGTGATGGGTGATGGTCGAGGAGACACCGATATCATGCAGCACCCCGAGCTCGAACAGCAGACAGCGTTCGGCCTCACTCATCCCCAGCTCCCGGCTGCACTCGGCAGCCATAATCCCGACCCGTTTACCGTGGGCCACATCGCCAATGCCCACCAGATCCAGCGAGGCTGACAGGGCATACACCACCTGCCTTAGATCCACTTGCAATGAAAAGGGGGCTGCGCCCTGCGCTCTGTCCATGATCCGGGTCCCATGCGATGTTGTCGTATCAAACTGGCGCTGTTTTATGCTTCGCCTTCTATCAACTTAGTCAATAGCTGAACCTTTTACCTTGTTTTTATAGGCATTTATGACCCTGGCACCTTGAAAAGACAAAGATCACAGCTGGATTTATTTGGCCACTCCCATTCAAGTCATATTTATCCGTTCAAAAATATGCGAGCAGACTTTTAAAATTTCGCGTAGAGATTGTGAGCAATTTTAAAAACTCATATCTGAGCGAAACAATCAACACCCCAACTTTACTTAATTATGACTTAATCAGAATTAAAGAGTGCTCGACTTGCCAGTTAGAATTTTGAATAAAGGCAGACCACAACGCTCATAACAGCTCTCATCCCCTAAATTGATTAGCCGAACAGTGAACTCCATCACCCATTTATTCGCCTTGTCGCCATCGATAGCAGTAGACACGTCCGCCTTCTGGATACAGCTTCCCATGCTCGCTCGCAGCCCACCCGATAGCCTGTGACCGAAGAGTTGGAGAAAAAATAACGGATAACCAGCGGTTATATTCGCTATAAGGCGACAAAGATAAACGGGATTTATAGAGTGAAACTGTTGAAAGCTGATTTCCAAGCGGCGGTTAACTCGGGCTATTCAGGTCATATCACTCTTTGCAGGTCATAACGATAGCGATAAAGGGGAATGTGCCCATCCGGGTATTCCATCCCCTCCAACAGCCTGCACGGGATGATATTTCCACCGCGTTAAACGCACGCTGCTTTCATCGCCCATTTTGTGTACCAATTCACATCAGATTAGGAGTGGAGCCAATAATGGCCATTCAAATAAACAAAATAGCCATGAGCCTTGCCTTAATGGCCACCGCTGGTAGTGCCACAGCAGCCGCCAAGCCCAATATTCTTGCCATCATGGGCGATGACATCGGCTACTGGAACATCAGTGCCTACAACCAGGGGATGATGGGCTACCAGACCCCAAACCTGGACAGGATCGCCAATGAAGGGGCCCTCTTTACCGATCACTACGGTCAGCAATCCTGCACCGCCGGCCGCGCCGCCTTCATTACCGGTGAAGAGCCATTCCGTACCGGTCTGCTGACCATCGGCATGCCCGGATCCACCCACGGCATTCCGGATTGGGCGCCCACCATCGGTGATCTACTCAAAGAGCAGGGTTACATGACGGCTCAGTTCGGCAAGAACCATTTGGGCGATCAGAACCAGCACCTGCCGACCAAGCACGGCTTCGACGAGTTCTTCGGCAACCTCTATCACCTGAACGCGGAAGAGGAACCGGAAACCTACTACTACCCGAAAGATCCGGAGTTCAAGAAGAAGTTCGGCCCACGCGGCGTCATCAAATCTTCTGCCGACGGCAAGATTGAAGATACCGGCCCCATGACCCGCAAGCGCATGGAGCATGCTGACGAAGAGTTCCTCGAGTCCTCGCTGGCGTTCATGGAGAAAGCTGTCAAGGCCAAGAAGCCCTTTTTCATCTGGCACAACGCCACCCGCATGCATGTCTGGACCCGTCTGCAGGAGAAGTATCAGGGTAAATCCGGCGTCAGCATCTATGCCGACGGCATGCTGGAGCACGATGATCAGGTGGGGATCCTGCTCGACAAACTGGACGAGCTGGGGGTCGCCGACAACACCATCGTGATATACACCACTGACAACGGCGCCGAGACCGTCAGCTGGCCGGATGGCGGCACCACCCCCTTCTACGGCGAAAAAGGCACCACATGGGAAGGCGGGATGCGGGTTCCGCAACTGGTTCGCTGGCCGGGCGTGATCAAGCCAGGCACCAAGGTCAACGCCATGATGGCCCATCAGGACTGGATGCCGACCCTGTTGGCCGCTGCCGGTGTACCGGATGTGAAAGAGAAGCTGGCCAAGGGCTACAAGGCCAACGGCAAACAGTGGCGGGTGAAACTGGACGGTTACAACTTCATGCCGTATCTCGCCGGAAAAGCCGATACCTCCCCACGCAACTCAATGCTCTACTTCTCCGCCAACGGCGAGCTCAACGCCGTGCGCTGGAATGACTTCAAGCTGAACTTTGCCACCATGGAGGGCAACATCTCTGATGCCGTCCGAGCTACCCCGAACTGGCCGCAAATCATCAACCTGCGCGCCGATCCGTTCGAAAAAGCACCACACGAGTCAGGCATGTATATGCGCTGGATGGCAGACAACATGTGGCTGTTCGTACCGGTACAGGGGATCCTGAAAGAGTTCTTCGACACTCTGCCCAACTACCCGATGCAACAAAGCTTCCAGATGAACCCGGCCAGCATTAGCTCCCAGAGCCTGATGCTCAAGGGCAAACTGGCAGAGCTGGACGCACTCAAGCAAAAAGTGGCCACCATCAAGTAAGGCGGTGACTCCAACGCCCATCACTCTCTGGTGGGCGTTTTCAATTTCCAGCCGGCTCGCCCCGTGCCGGCTGGAAATTGAAAACCCGTTGGCCCCTCCTAGCCCTATCTCTGTCTCGTTAAATGTACCCTGTGGAAAACCCTATGAACCCCTTGCAACAACAGATCTCGCAACTCATCGAACAGGTTGGTCACAGTGTGGTCGGCCAGTCCCATGTGATCCGCGCCCTGGTCATCGGCCTGCTGACCAATAGCCACGTGCTGCTCGAAGGTCTGCCCGGTACCGCCAAGACCCGCTCGGTCAAGGCGCTGGCAGAAGCCCTCAATACCAGCTTCGGCCGCATTCAGTTCACCCCCGACCTGCTCCCCTCCGATGTGACCGGCACCGAGATGTATCAGGAGCGTGACGGAGCCCACCAGTTGCGTTTCCAGCCAGGCCCCATCTTCAACAGCATCGTATTGGCCGATGAAGTGAACCGCGCCCCCGCCAAGGTTCAAGCGGCGCTGCTGGAGGCCATGGCCGAAGGCACCGTCACCGTCGGTGACAAGAGCCATCGCCTGCCCGCGCTCTTTATGGTGCTGGCCACCCAGAACCCCATCGAGCAGGAGGGGACCTACCCGCTGCCAGAAGCCCAGATGGACCGTTTTGCCCTCAAGGTCTCGGTCGCCTACCCCGATGATGAGGCAGAGCTTGCCATCATTCGGCTGGTGCGGGCCGAAGAGCGCGTTACCCGTGAGCAGAACGAGGGGTTCGCCCCCCTCTCCCCTGAGCTCATCTTGCAGGCCAGATCAGAGCTCTCGGCCATGACGGTCTCACCGCTGGTGGAGCACTACATCATTGCGCTGGTCATGGCAACCCGACACCCCGATCGCTACCCGGCTACCGGGCTGCCACAGTGGATTGCGGTCGGCGCCAGCCCCCGCGCATCCATTGCTCTGGACAAGTGCGCCCGCGCCTATGCCTGGCTGCAAGGGCGCAACCATGTGCTGCCCGACGATGTGCGCGCCATGGTGCCCAGCGTGCTTGGCCACCGCTTTACCCTCAGCTATGACGCGCTGGCAGATGGGGTGGATCCCCAGCAGGTGGTGATGACTCTGCTCGATCACATCGTCATCGGGTAAGCGATACCATGATACCTCGCTCCTTATCCCATGACAGGCTGACACAGGGCGGGCAACCGCCCAGTGGTGACCCCCGCATCCACTGCGACTACCTGACACTGGTCCGGCTACAGGGGCTGATCGGCCAGTTTTCACTGCTACCCAGGCTAAACAGCGGCAACCTGCTGTGCGGCCGCCACCCGTCACGCTTTCGCGGCCGTGGGCTCAACTTTGAAGAACTGCGCCACTATCAGCAAGGGGATGATATTCGCACCCTGGACTGGAAAGTGACCCTGCGCACCGGCCGCCCCCATGTGCGCAGTTATAGCGAAGAGAAAGATCGTCACGTGATCCTCTGCGTTGATCAGCGCAGCGGCATGTTCTTCTCCTCGGTGGAGGTGATGAAGTCGGTGGTGGCCGCCGAAGTCGCTGCCCTGCTCGGCTGGCAAGTACTCAAAGAGAGCGATCGGGTCGGGCTCGCCATTTTGCACTGCGATGGCGTGGCGTGGCTGCGCGGCCAGCGCTCCCGTGGTCACTGGTTGGCAGGACTGCGCCAGCTCTGTGCCGCCAATCATGCTCTCTCGGCCACCAGCCGCGACAGCGAGGCGACCGGTCTGGCCCCCCTGCTGGCGATGCTGGGCCGCCTCAAGTTGAAAAATACCACCCTGACCTTTCTCAGCGACTGGGCTGGAGTAACCGAGGCTGACCTGACCCGCCTCGGTTACTTGCAGCAGCACAACGATGTGCTGGCACTGCACATCGCCGATCCCCTCGAGTCGACCCTGTCGACCACAGCCGCTGACGCCAGCTGGGTAGTCGGCGATGGCCAGTACCAGCTCAATATTGCTCCCCACCAGACCCCTGTGCTGGATCAGGGGCTAGCCCGCCAGCAGCAGCTGAAAAAAGATCAACTGCTGCGACTGATGGCCCTCAAGGGATTGCCGCTTATCACCCTCGACACCGGTGGCCACCACCTCGCCCGCCTCATTACCGCATTGGGAGGAGCTCACTGATGAACCACAAGCTGCCCGGCACCTATATGCTGCGCGAATTGCAGGACGTGACCGTACCACCCGCCATCAGCTGGCAACCGCAAACCGCAGGCTGGCTGCTGCTGGCGCTGAGCCTGGGGGCACTGGCGCTGCTCTGGCTCTATCACCGGGCACAGCGCTGGTGGCAACAGCGTTACCGCCGTGAAGCGCAGGCGGCCCTGCGCACGATCAACTGGTCTGATGCCGGGGCCAGTCTGTCGCTGTTTCACCTGATCAAGCAGGTGTTGACCCACCTAGATCCCCGGCACGGCAAGCTGTTTGGCATGGCATTGCTACAGACCCTCGACAATGCCATGGCTGATAGGCAGCCCCGTTTCGCTACCGAACTGGGTGAGCGCTGGCTGGTATCGCTGGTCTGTGATCAGGTGGTGCTAAGCGTCAGTGATCAACTCTGCCTCGTTTCCCTCTGCAACGACTGGCTTGCCCACCATCAAACTCCAATACAAACAGCCTCGTTGGCGACGGAGGCCCGTCATGCTTGATGCCGGTCTCGAGTTTGCCCACCCCCACTGTTTCTGGCTGCTGCCCCTGCCGTTGCTGGTGTTTCGCCTTATTCCGGCCTATCGCACCCGGCAGAGTGCCATCAAAGTGCCCTTCTTCGACCTGCTGATCGACCTGCTGGATGAGTCGCCGCGTGAGGGGGCAACCCAGCTGACTGCCAGCTGGTGGCAACGGATCGCCCTGATCACCGTTTGGCTACTGGCGGTGCTGGCGCTGGCCAAGCCCACCATCTATGGCCCGCCTCAGGTACGCGAGCGGTTCGGGCGGGATGTGATGATAGTGCTGGATCTCTCCGGCTCCATGGCAGAGACCGACTTCTCCCCCGACCCCGGCAAGTCCCTCAGTCGGCTCGACGCCGCCAAAGAGGTGCTTAAACAATTTGCTGCAACGCGCGAAGGAGATCGGCTCGGGCTCATCCTGTTTGGGGATGCCGCCTTTCTCCAGGCGCCGTTTACCGCCGATCTCGACACCTGGCAAACCCTGCTGCAGGAGACCGATGTCGCCATGGCAGGCCAGAGTACCCATCTGGGGGATGCCATCGGTCTGGCAATCAAAGTGTTCAACAACAGTGATCGCCACGGGCAACTAGACCAGAACAGCGCCAAGCGGGAGAAAGTCGCCATCATCCTTACCGATGGCAACGACACCGGCAGTTTTGTCAGCCCGCGGGATGCGGCCCGGGTAGCCGCGGTCAACGGTGTGCGGCTGCATACTATCGCCATGGGGGATCCGGCCACCGTCGGCGAACAGGCACTCGATCTCGATACCCTGCAACAGTTGGCGACCCTGACCGGCGGCCAGTTGTTTCAGGCTCTTGATGAGGCGCAGCTGACGCGCGCCTATCAGGTGATCGGTGAGCTGGAGCCACAACGCTATGAAAGCACCCGCTTTCAGACCCGCGAAAGCCTGCACCATTACCTCATCGCCGTCAGCGTTGGCCTCTATCTCACCCTCTTTTCCCTGTTGACCCTCAGGCGCTACCGCCTGCGCACTGCTCTCTCAGGAGACACGCCATGATGGATCCTCTCTACTGGCAACAGCTCTGGCTGAATGCCCACTTTCTGCGCCCCTGGTGGCTGCTGGCCTTGCTCCCCCTTGTCGCCATCCTGCTGCTGCGCTGGCGCATGGATGAAGCAAACCGCTGGCAACAGCGGCTGCCGCCCCATCTGCGCGAGGCGTTGACGCTGGGGGATACCGGCTGGAAAAAGAACCTGCCCCTCAAGATGCTGGGGCTGTTGATGGGGCTCGCCATCCTGATCTGCGCAGGGCCGACCTGGAGCCGTGAACCATCCCCCTTTGGCGAAGATCAGGGCGCCCTGCTGATCCTGCTCGATAACAGCGACTCCATGCTGGAAACGGATATCGCCCCCAACCGGTTGACGCGGGCCAAACAGAAGATCAGCGATCTGCTGGCGACCCGCGATGGCGGGCGCAACGGGCTGGTGGTCTTTGCCGGCTCGGCCCACACCGCCATGCCGCTGACCCGTGACAATGCCGTCTATGACCCTATCCTCGCCGCCATCCGTCCCGAGATCATGCCTAAAGCGGGCAAGCGCACCGAACAGGTGATCCCGCTGCTCACCGAGCTTCTGGCCGATGAGACCGGCAGCACCGTTTTGCTGGTGAGTGATGGCATCAGCCCCGCCGCCATCGCCCCCTTGGCTGACTATTTCCGTGGTCAATCCCGTCAGCTGCTGATCCTGGCTGCTGGCGACCCGGCCCTGAGTGGGAAACGCCCGCTGGAGCTTGCCTCACTAAGGCGACTGGCCAGTGACAGCAATGGCACCCTGCTCACCATGACGGTGGATAATGGCGACGTAGAGCGCATCAACCGGGGGATTGAACGCAACTTTTTGATCCACAACGACTCCCTGATGCCCTGGCAGGACATGGGTTACTACCTGCTCTTTCCGGTCGTCGCCCTGCTGCTGCTCTGGTTTCGCAAAGGCTGGCTGGTGCAGTGGGGTCTGGTGGCAGCCATCGGTCTCTCCCTGTTACAGACGACGCCTGCGCAGGCCACCACCTTCTCGCTGGCGCCCGCAGAGCCGACAGAGCCTGCGATCAATCACTGGGCAAAGGAGCTGAAACAGCAGTGGTTCAACCTCTGGCTCACCCCGGATCAGCAGGGGCAGTGGTACTTCCAGCAGGGGGACTATCTGGAGGCGGCTAAACACTATGAAGATCCCTTCTACAAGGGGGTGGCCTACTACTATGGCGCCGAGTTTGCACTGGCCCAGTCAGCATTCCTGCAAGCCGACTCCGAACAGGCTCTGCTCTATGCCGGCAATGCCCTCGCCAGACAGCGTGAGTATCTGGCCGCCCGCCGGCTGTTCCGGAAACTGGCTGACGAGGCCAGCGACCCGAGCGTGCGCCAATCAGCCGCCCATAACTATCAGGTGATGAGCCGGATTGTTGACGAGATCAACCGCGCCAGTCAGAGCCAGACCGGCACGCCGGATGGACCTGATCACTCCAGTGAACTGCCCGATGATGAGCCACGCAGTGCCGACGGAGCGGAAGAGACCGTGGCTTCATCCCTGATAGCGCGCGAAACCCTGACCGCAGATCAGATCCTGGCCAATCCGGCGCAGGCCGAAAAGTGGCTGCGCCGGGTGGAGTCTGATCCCGGTGACTTCCTGCAAGCCAAATTCCGCCTCCAGCTACAAGCGCAGCAAACGGGCGCAACCGCCCGTCCTCGTTCTGCCACCCACAAGGAGCCTACCCATGTGCAACCGGCACAATAAACTCCGCCACTGGCTGTGCAGATATATGGCGACCGCTACCCTGCTCGGGGCCGTGCTGATCACGGTCGATACACAGGCTGCCGAGGCCGCTGATGCGACTGACGCCACTCAGGTGACCCTCAAGAGCTGGTTGAAAGATCAGGGGGAGGAGAAGCGCCCCTATGCCGTCAACCAACAGATCACCCTCTATCTGGAGCTGGCGACCAACCGCTGGTTTACCGCGGGTACCCGCATCGGCCAGTTCGAGCTGCCGGGGGTCATGATCAAGCAGCGCAGCGAGCTGGCGACCAACTTCGCCCAGCGCCGCGATGGCGAGACCTGGTCGCATCAGCGCTGGGAGCTGACGCTCTATCCTCAGCAATCCGGCCAGTTCGAGATCCCCGCCATCGTGGTGCGGGCCACCGTGGCGCGCCCTGAAGGGGGCTCCCGGCAGATCACCCTTACCACCCACCCTCAGCGTTTTGCCGCCGCTCTGCCCGACTCAGCCCTGACGGTCGGCGGGCGTTGGCTGAGCGCCAGCAATCTCACCCTGAGCCAGCGTTGGCAGCGCTCTGCAGATGACCATGCTGACGGCGAGCTACGGGTGGGGGATGCAATCACCCGCACCGTAACCGCCAGCGGGCAGGATACTCTCTCGGTACTGATCCCGCCGCTGATCACTCCGCTTGCAAGCGGTGGGCGGGTACAGGCCTATCCGGCGCAAGCCCGACTGAACGATACCCAGGAGCGGGGGGAGTACCTCTCGACACGGGAAGATCAGACTACCTATATCGTGCAGCGCGGTGGTGAGTTGACCCTGCCCGCGCTGGAGCTTGCCTGGTGGAACAGCCAAACTGGCCAGCTGCAGACCCTGACCCTCCCTGGGCAGACCCTGCAAGTGCGCCACACTCCCGCCTCCTGGCTGGCGGCCTACTGGCATCGGTTGCTTGGAGTAGCCAGTGGTGTAGCCCTGCTGGTGCTGGCGCTCCTGGCTATGGCCCGTTACTACCGTCACCACCCTCGCCCGCTCGGCTGGCAATATGGGGCCGCCATCTGGTGCAGGCAGTGGGGGGCGGTGCGGGTACTGGCCTATCGCTATCTGCGGGCCAAGAGGGGTTGGCTGGAACTTAGCCGTGTCAGTTCCGATCCGGCTTGGCAGCAACAACAGGCTGTATTCCAGCAAGATCCCCTTGATCGGGCTGATGCGCTCAGGATGGGCTGGCGCCTGCTGGTGCGCCTGCAAAAGCAACGGGGCGCCAGTCTTGGCAACATCCGTTCACGGTTGGGCCACATCATCGGCTGGCAAGCGGCCCTGCCAGGACTGGCCCCCCTGACTGGCAAACCGACCTCAGCGGATCAATCATCCTGCAACGCCAACAGATAAATAAAGTACGCCACGCAGCAACCAACCCCTGCACTGGTTGTCCCACTTTGCCCACTTCATTACACTGCCAAAGTGGGATACCCGCTGGCTGCCACGCCACCTGACTGGCGTGGCAGGTTCTCCCCTCCGGCTACCCGGCAGTGCCAAGGCAGTGTGATTTCTCCACGAACATGTAACGAGGCCTCTCTTGTTAGACATCCGAAGTACCGAGCTGAACCTGATCCCGATCTTTGTCGCCATCTATGAAGAGCGCAGCCTCTCCCGGGCGGCGACACGCATGGAGATCAGCCAACCCGCCGTCAGCAAGGCCCTCAAGCGACTGCGGGAGATCTACGGTGATCCTCTGTTTAATCGCAAGGTCGTGGGGATGGAGCCCACCTCGTTTGCCATCGACATCTATCCGGCGATGGCGGCCGCGCTGAAAAACTTCAGCTCGACCCTCTCGACCTCGCGCACGTTCAATCCACGTACTTCCCAGCGAGTCTTCTCCATCGCCTGTGTCAGACTGATCAGCGCCCAACTGGTCCCGGCGCTGCTGTGCAAGATCCGGGCACACGCCCCAGGTATTTCGCTCGAGGTGCATCCCCTCTTTACCGAGGATATGGAGAGTGACCTGCGGATGCAGCGTTATGATCTCATCATCGACATGACCCAGAGCGGGCGCAGCATGCTCAAGAGCGAGGTGCTCTATGGCGAGCAGGTGAAGGTGGTGTGTGCCAGCAACCACCCGCGACTGGGCAGCAACTTGACGGTAGAGGCCTATTTTACCGAGGAGCATGTGGCGTTGGCCCAGTGGCAGGTCAGAGGCAGCATGATCACCGCCGAGCACCTGCCGCAAATGGCCAACCGCAATATCGTGGTACGGGTGCCGACCGCCATGGAGATGCTGCCCATCATTGCATGCAGCGAGATCATCGGGGTTTTGCCCACCTCTATCATAAATACCTTTGCCGGCATGTATGATGTGCGGGTACTCCCCTTCCCCTTCGAGGAATCAGTATTCAGCCTGTCGGCCATCTGGCACCCCAGCCGGACCACCGAGGCGGGCCACCGTTGGCTGCGCCAGCAGTTGTTCGAAGTGGTCAGCGAGCTGGGGCTGACCACCTCCATCGATCAGACCTAACGGGCATCTCGCACCAGTCGCAATCCCATGTCAGCCATCATCACCGACTGGCTGGCAAAATCACGCCGGAAATTTTCAGACAATTCAGCCTCATAGGCGTAGCTGCCGCCTCGCACCGATTTATGGGCGAGGTGGCTCTTGCTCTCCTGGGCATTGTTCGGGTTCTCTTGAGGACTGTGGCGATAGAAGGTCTCTTCATAGGCATCAGCCACAAACTCCCCCACATTGCCGGTCATGTCGTATAGCCCTAGCTCGTTGGGCTTTTTCAACCCCACCGGATAGGCGCGATTCTTGGCGTTGCCGCTGTACCAGGCCACCTCGTCAATCTGATCGGAGCCGCTGTAACGATAACCTTTACTCAGCTTGCCCCCCTTGGCTGCATACTCCCACTCAGCTTCGGTGGGCAGGCGGTAGTGAGCGCCGGTCAGCTCATTGAGCCTTGTCACAAACAGATTGGCCTGTTGCCAGCTGAGGTTGTTGACCGGTACCTCCGGCGCCTGGAAATAGCTGATGGTGGGGCCCATCACCGCCTCGAACAGGGCCTGGGTCACCTCGAATTTTGCCATGTAGAAGCTGTTGAGCGAGACCGCATGCTGCGGCCCTTCGCTCGCTTTGGCGGCAGGGTCGTTGGAGCCCATCTCAAAACGGCCCCCTTCCACCAGCACCATGTCCGCTTCAATCTTCTGTCGCAGCGTATGGAGCGGCTGGTTGCCCTGTTTGACCGAGAGGGTGCAGCCGGCCACCAGCAGGGTGGTCGCCAGCAACGGAATTGCGAATTTGAACGGTATGATCGTCATAACCTGACCTGTGCAGTAAGAGAAGTGGCAGCCATCACTGGCCAGCGGAAACCGGCGGCGTGCTCGTCTTGCTCGCGCGCTTGCTATTGAGCTCGGCCAGCACCTCGGGGGGCGCTATCTTGCCAAGTTCACTCATGCAGGCGTCGCTCTTGGGGTGATCGTGGCGAAGGTAGATATCGCACACCGCATAGAGCTGCTCCGGCGCGCCGGAGATCCGGTAGGCAAGCTCGAACGAGCCGATGGCTTTCTCGAGATCCAGCGGCTCTTGCAGCACCCCGTTGAGATACCAGAAGTAGCTGTTATTGCCAGCGAGCTCCGCTGCCTGTGCCATGGTGACTGCCGCTTCGCTCTTCTGATCGAGGCGCACCTGGGTCAGCGCCTTGGCGTAATGGAGATTGGCATTCTGCGGCAACGCAAGAATCCCCTTGTTGAGCAAGGCCAGCGCCTCGGCATCCCGTTGCTGGGCCCGCAAGTTGTCAGAGAGGCCAAGCCAGAGCTGGGGATTATCGGGCTGATTGGCAAGCAGTTGTTCGTAGCTTGCCTGCGCCTTGTCCCACTGCCGGGTCCAGCGATAGAGATCTGCCTGCAACAGCTGCTGCGCAGGGTCCTGCTGCCGGGCGAGATACTCGCTCACCTCCGCTAGCGGCTGGCCAATGGCGCTCAGTTGCCCCTCATTCATGGCGCCATAATCGCGCGCCAGATTGAGGGTAGCGGCGCGGCGAACCTCGGCACTGCTGTCAGCCAGCAGCGGTGAGAGCAGTCGCCAGCGGTGCGCAAACTGATAAGGGTCAGCAGCCACGACCGCAGCTTCTCGCACCAGCGCACTCTCGTCGCGCAGAGTTCTGGCCACCGCCACCAGACTGTTCTGGTTCGGATAAGCCGCCAGCTGGCGCAGGGCATCGGCCCGCGCCACCACTGGCAGGGAGATATCCTGCGCACTGTAGGCCCACTGCTGGATCTGGGCGGCTGAGGGCGCACTGGCCGCCACGGATGCGGTGGGTGCCCCATTCGCTGATGTGGTGACCGGCGGCTCAGGGCTGGCTACCGCCAGCGCTGCGCCAGACAGGGTCATGCCAAGGGCCAGCCACAAGGCGCCCATGGTGCCGGAGCGGGTGTGACGGAACTCGCAGCGACTCAACATGCTCTGCATCGCTTATTTCCTCTGACCATGTGTCATGACGCCGTTATTCATCCCCGCATCACGATACTTGCCATGGGCCACCGGATAACCGGCACGGCGCAGGATATAGGCCATCGACTGATCGATATGGCTGAAAAACTTGTACCAACCGGCACAGAGGTAATTCAGACCTGCCTCCCCTTCGTGGGTGCGAATAAAGCGGTTCTTCGGGCACTCCCCATAGCAGGCAAACTGGTAGTCACACTGTTGGCACTGGCGGGCCAGGCTGCGCGATTTGGCAAAGCCGAACGCTTGCTGGGCGGGCGAATACGCCAGCTCACTGAGCGGCTGATGGTGGATATTGCCGATCTTGTACTTGGGATAGACATAGTGGTCACAGGCAAACACATCGCCGCTTGGCTCCATCGCCAGCCCCTTGCCGCAGATCTCCCCCAAGGTACAGAGGGGGTTCTTGCGTCCCATCCAGGTCTCGACACTCGCCTCGAAATATTGCACGAAGACCCGTCCCAGATCCCGCTGCACCCACTCATCGAAAATGGTAATGAGAAAATCCCCCCACCCCTCGGCCGAGACGCACCAGGGCTCGACCACCGAATTTTTGTGCCAGGGATTGAGGCGTTTGTCCCCCTGCTTGAGTTGCTCCTGCGGTTGCCAGGTCTGGGGCGCGGTGGTGCGAAAACTCTTCTGCTCGACGATGGGGATAAACTGCATCTGGGGCGACTTCACCTCGTCGCGCAGGAAGCGATAGACCTCCAGCGCATTCTTGCTGGTGAGGTTGTTGACGCAAGTCAGGGTGGCAAATTTCACTTTGTATTTATGCAGCAACGCCACCGCCGCCATCACCTGATTGAAGGTACCGCGCCCGGCTCGGTTGACCCGATAGGCGTTGTGCAGCAGCTCGGGGCCATCGATGCTCAGACCGATGAGAAAGTTGTTGGCGGCCAGAAATTCACACCACTCATCGTTGAGCAGGATGCCGTTGGTCTGCAGGTCGTTGGCAATCACCACCCCTTGCGGCTGGTATTTGCGCTGCAACTCGACCACTTTGCGAAAATAGTCGAGCCCGAGCAGGGTTGGCTCGCCACCCTGCCAGGAGAAGATGATCTCGGGGGTATTCTGCCCCTCGATATATTGGCGGATATAGGTTTCAAGGGTCTGCTCATCCATCTGGGGCGAACACCCCTTCTTGTATTCCAGCAGATCCTGCTTGCTGAGGTAGTAGCAGTAGGTACAGTCGATGTTACACACGGCCCCGATAGGTTTGGCCATCACATGCATCCGCTTGGATGCCTTGCCGTTGAACTGTGGACCCTGAGTAATCACCATAACTGCACCACCTGCAAAATTGCTGTTTTGAGGCCTGCAGTCTAAAGGCTCCCGCTGTCACACGCTGGTTATACCCCTTATAACCAGCGGATATGGGACCAGGCTAACATTCTGATGTCATAAAAAATCATCGCATCCTACGAGATAAATTGGTCGTATAGTCCCGGTGAGCAAGACAGAAGTGCATAAGATATCGGGAGCAACCGCCCAATAAACCACCACCTGCACGGCTCGCCCTTCGTTCTGCCTGCGCTATGGTTTACCATGCACACAATTGTGGTGCCTGGCACCGCCCACCCAGGCGCTAGCCGCCGTCATCGGATACCTCATCTCGAGCAACATGAGCAAAACAGCACACGCGGGCAACGAGCCAACATTCTACTTCCACGACTACGAGACCTTCGGCATCAGCCCCGCCAAGGACAGGCCGTCGCAGTTTGCCGGTATTCGCACCGATGCGGATTTCAACATCATTGGCGAGCCACTGGTGATTTATTGCAAACCGCCGGCTGATTATCTGCCAGATCCGGAGGCGTGCCTCATTACCGGTATCACGCCACAAAAAGCGATGAAGGATGGGCTGTGCGAGGCGGATTTCATTCGCCAGATCCACGAGCAGTTCGCCACGCCGAATACCTGTGTGCTGGGCTACAACAGCATCCGCTTCGATGATGAAGTGACCCGCAACACCCTCTATCGCAACTTCTATGACCCCTATGCCTACAGCTGGCAGAACGGCAACTCCCGCTGGGACATCCTCGACATGCTGCGGGCCTGCTATGCCCTGCGCCCGGAGGGGATCGAGTGGGCCTTTGACGATGAGGGGAAACCGAGTTTCAGACTTGAAAAGCTGACGGTCGCCAACGGCGTCGCCCACGCCAATGCTCACGATGCACTCTCCGACGTGCTGGCAACCATCGAGATGGCCAAGCTGGTGAAAAAAGCCCAACCCAAGCTGTTTGGTTATCTCTTTGATCTGCGTAACAAAAACAAGGTGAAGGCGCTGATTGACGTGGTGACCATGAAGCCGCTGGTGCACGTCTCCGGCATGTTCTCCCCCTGGCAGGGTTGTGCAAGCTGGGTCTCGCCACTTGCCTGGCACCCCACCAACCAGAACGCGGTGATCATGGTGGATCTGACCCGTGACCCCACCCCGCTCATTGAACTCTCCAGCGAAGAGATCCGCGAGCGCCTCTACACCAAGAAAGAGGAGCTGGGGGATCTGGCAAGCATTCCGGTGAAACTGGTACACATCAACAAGTGCCCGGTGCTGGCACCGGCCGCCACCCTGACCGCGGAGCGCGCCGACGAGCTCGGCATCAATCGGGAGCAGTGCCGCAAGAGCCTGGATCTGCTGCGCGCCCACCCCGAAGTGCGGGAAAAACTGGTGGAAGTGTTCAATCAGGAGTTTGCGGGCAGCAATGACGGCGATCCCGATACCCAGCTCTACGCCGGTTTCTTCGGTCACGGCGACAAGTCCACCATGGATCTGGTGCGTGCCACCCCTGCGGATCTGCTGGGTGAGCGAGAGTTCGCCTTTACCGACTCCCGGCTGCCGGAGATGCTGTTCCGCTACCGCGCCCGCAACTGGCCACACACCTTGAGCGAAGCAGAGCAGAAACGCTGGCGCCTGCACTGCAGCGACTACTTCAGCCGCCGTCTGCCGGACTACGTGCCCCGTCTCGAGGCGCTGGCCGAGCAGAACCAGAGTAACGAACGGAACTTCGCGATTCTAAAGAGTCTCTATCACTATCTGGAAGATTTATGAGTTGTGAGTAGTTTCACAATAAATCCTCTCCGCTCATCCCCTTCTTCAGGTCATAATGACGAAGGGGATTTCCCCAAAAACCAATATCTTGCAACATCCTGAGCGGATGTCTCCCAAGCAAGAGATCTCTTTGGCCGAACGGAAGCCATTTGCTGATGCCTCGTCACCACGCACTGCTCGGATTACTGGCCCTGCTGCCACTGGCAGCCAACGCCGCATACCGGTTCGATGTGCCGGATTATCTTGCTCGCCTGCCCGAGCAGACCTATCGCATCGTAGAACAGAACTTCAACACCCTTTATCAGCAGACTGATTTCACTCCCCTGATCACCAACAGCTACTTCAACGGCTCCCATCTCTACAAGTTTGTCGGGGTACCGCTGGCCATCAGCGCCCAGTCAGGTTTCCAGCTGGAGGTGTTTGGTCAGGTCTATAACCGCGCTTCGCAAGCCTATATGCACCTGAGCGAGGACATGTCCCTCTATCGGGTGATGCGGGTCGATCTGATGGGGAACCCCAATGATCAGTTGGCCATCGGTTTTGGTCTGGGGGTGCCCATCACCCCGTTGCTGACCCTCAAGGCGATCGCCTCCGGCAGTGACATCCCGGGCTATGGCTCTGCCAAATACGCCGTCGGTTTTGAGTGGCGTTACTGATAACCGCTGATTGAAACAATTCAGGCTCCGTGATGGAGCCTGAATTGTTTATGGTGACGCTGTGATCAGGTGTAGTGGATCACCCGCCCTTCGCCCCCTTGCAGGGTGACAGCCGTACCGACAGCCTGCTCCTGCCAAAAATCGGTTCCCCCTTCCGGCAGCAGAAACTCCTGTGGTTGCCCCTCCCAGTTGAACAGGCAGAGCAGAGTGCCACCCTCGGGCAGGCTTACTTCGCCGCAGGCAAAGTCCATCGACTCGAAACGGGCAGAGGGTGCCCGGGCGGCGCAGAGCGCCAGCAACTTGCACAGTTGCGCCGCTTGCTCCTCATCGAGATCTTGCAGTCGATCACCGGCCAGCATCATGCCGCTGCTCGCCACCAGCGCAGCCAGATGGAAACTGTAATCCGCCTTGCTTGCCTGCTGGCTTGGCAGATCCCTTAGGCAGATGCAGTCGGGGTCGAGGGCCCAGAGCTTGTCATTTTGCCAGGCGCGGCAGAAGGCCTCGCGGGCGATCTGGCGATAGCGGTGGCCGTTGCGCTCCACATCATCACTCACCCGCATGCCGTGCACCAGCCCAAGACTTGGCCAGATGGGCGCATTGCAACCGAGCAGGAAAGCACCTTCACCTGCACCACGCAGGATGGCGGCCATGCCGCGCCGATAGGCCTCAACTCGGGTAGCGGCCGGATCGTGGAAACGACCACCGTGGATGGCGCCCCAGAAGTTGGCATCGAGCTTGAAGTAGTGGATGCCCCACTGCTCGCGCAGGGTGCGGAACACCTGCTCAAGGTGCGCCTGCACCTCGGGGTGGGTGCCGTCCAGCACATACCAGGGGGTGCAGCGCCAGCCGCCAAAGGTGACCCGCTCGGAGGGGAGCGGCAGGCCGTCATCCCCCTTCACAAACCAGTCGGGGTGACCCTGAAACACCTGTGAACCGGGCTCTGCAATAAAGGGAGCGACCCAGAGGGCGGGCTCGCAGCCAGCCTGTTTGATCTCCGCAGCCAATGAAGCAACACCTTGCTCGAACTTGGCCGATGGTGTGAGCCAGTCGCCCATCTTGGCCTGATAGCCGTCGTCTATCTGCACATAGTGCAGGGCCGGGAAGCGCTCGGCACGCACCAGCAGGTTCTCGCGAATATCGGCAGCGCTCACCTCGGCGTAGTAGTGATACCAGGAGCACCAGCCGCTCGGGCGCTCACTCACCTTGCCGATCAGCGAGCCATGCTCAGCCTCGATCAGCCGTGCCAGCTCGGCCAGCAGATCCTCGCGCTCCGCCCCTTCGAGGCAGATCAGCGCCTCGCTCTGCCAGTGCTCACCGGCCGCAAGTTTTCGCCCTTCGCAATTCATCAGGATCTGCAGGCGACCATCAGGATAGAGGCGAAACTCCCCGCCAAAACGGTGGCAGCTGGCAAAGGCGAGCAGCAACCACCCCTTGCCATGCTCCACCAGCAACAGGTTGTGAATGGTGTGAAAGCCATTGTCATTGGTGATGCGATAGACGCTTGCATCGGGGCAACGGCCGACATGTTGCGGTGATTGCCAGCAACCCATGGTCTGGGCCAGCATCTGGAATCCTTCGCCATAGATGGCGCTCTCCACCGGCAGGCCAAGCTTGCCGTCAAACAGCACCCAGCGCTCAACCGGAGTGGCATCAGCGCCGGTGTTGTCGAGTCGCACCCGGCACAGGGGCCCTTCCCACTGACGGGTTTGCAGCAGATGGGGTGGCAACGCATTATCGTTCGCCAGCTGGCGAACTCGGGACAAGAGGGATGTCATCACTACTCCTTGTAGTTCGAAAAGGGTTCTATCAGACGATGTTCAACAGATAATCTGCATACAAATCAGCTTCAAACGAACTGATTTCAGTTGTTATTGTTTTAATGCCGCGACCCGGCCTCTCTGGTAAACTGCGATTTTTCTTCCCAGTCGATGAGGTTCACGTGATCGCGCAACGCGCCTTGCTGTACTTTCGTGACTTTATGGTCATCGTCGCCTGCCTGCTGGCAGGCAAATCCGTGGCAGCCATCCTGCCTTTCGCCTTTCCCGGCAGCATCATCGGCATGCTGCTGCTGTTTGTGCTGCTCTCCCTGCAACTGATCAAGCTGCACTGGATCGAGCTGGGGGCAGGCTTGCTGCTGCGCCACATGGGCGTGCTGTTCGTGCCGGTCGCGGTCGGACTGGTGGCCTGGCTTGAGCCCCTGCGCCAATCCTTCGGCGTCATCATGCTCTGCATCGTGCTCGGGATCGTGCTGATCCTCGCCACCGTCGGTCGGCTCTACCAGAGGATGAACAAATGATCTTCTGGCTCGCAATTCCCCTGACCCTGGCGCTCTATTTCGCCACCCGCGCCCTCTATCGACGCCTGCCCTGGCCCATCATCAATCCGGTGCTGGTGCCGACCGCGGTGATCATTGGCCTGCTGCTCTGGTTCGATCTGCCCCTTGAGCAGTACGAGCGCGGCAGCAGCCCCATCACCATGCTGCTGGAGCCCGCCGTGGTGGCGCTGGCGCTGCCGCTCTATCAGCAAGCGCGCCAGATCCAGGCCAAGCTCAAGCCCATCCTAATCTGTACCCTCGCCTCCGTCTTGATCTCGGTGTGCACAACCCTGCTGATCGGTCATTTTATGGGCACAGATCCGGCGCTGCTCGCCTCATTGGCGACCAAATCCATCACCACCCCGCTCGCAATGAGCGTCAGCCAGTCCATCGGCGGCATTCCCGCCATCGCGGCCGCCGTGGTGGTGGTGGTGGGAATTGTCGGCGCCCTGATCGGCTACCCGCTGCTCAAACTGTTCAAAGTGACCGACCCGGAAGCGCAAGGGCTCGCCATGGGGGCCTGTGCCCACGCCATCGGCACCGCCACCTCCGCCGAGAAGGGGATCACCCAGGGGGCCTTTGCATCGCTCGCCATGGTGGTGTGCGGGATCCTCACCGCGGCCGTCGCTCCCCTCCTTTTTGCCATCTATCACTGGCTCACCTGACCGATGATTAACCACCCCGACGGCTCTGCAGCGCTGTCGGGGTGCGACCTGCCGCACAATTTGCACAAGACAAACGTTTCCATTACCATCCCCCTCCGTTTGCCCATCAGGGCGTGAGCCTGCTCACACATTTACCCGAGCTTGCTCCCTACAATGGCCGCCCAATTGGCCTTTGAGGACACACTATGCATCCCCGTTTTGCCAAGCCATTCGATACCCTCTCTGCCCCGCTCAAAGCAGCCGTGCAGCCCATGCTGGATAGTGCCGACTTCAACGCCCGCTTCACGCCGGAGCAAGTCGCCACCCTGAAAGCCGCCACAGGTCTCGATGATCGCGCCCTGCGCCTCGCCCTGTTGCCGCTGGCCGCTGCCTGCTCGGTGGCGCCCATCTCCAAATTTTACGTAGGTGCCATCGCCTGTGGCCTGAGCGGCAGCTGGTACTTCGGTGCCAACATGGAGTTTGCTGGGCAAGGTCTGTTCCACTCGGTCCACGCCGAGCAGTCCGCCATTTCCAACGCTTGGCTGGGTGGCGAGACCGGGATCAGCGAAATCACCGTCAACTACACCCCCTGTGGCCACTGCCGTCAGTTCATGAACGAGCTGAGCACCGCCAAGATCCTGAAAGTCTCTCTGCCCGATGACTTGAGCGCCCTGCAATCCTTCCTGCCCCACTCGTTTGGCCCGGCGGATCTCGACATCACAGATGCGCTGATGAGCCCGCAGGATCACGCAGAGCTTGAGCTTCAAAGCGAAGACCCGCTGTGGCAGGCCGCGCTGGCCGCCGCCCGTCAAAGCTACGCCCCCTACAGTCAGGGCTATGCCGCGGTGGCGCTGCAGTTTGCCGATGGTCGCATCTTCTCTGGCCGCTACGCCGAGAACGCCGCCTTCAACCCCAGCCTGCCGCCGATGCAGATGGCCTGCGCCCATGCGGTGCTTAACGGCGAAGATCTCGCCACCATCCGCCGCGCCGTGCTGCTGGAGAACAAAAACGGCCAGATCAGCCAGCGTGACTCCGCCCAGTCCACCCTCAAGGCGCTGGGCTCCGTCGAGCTGGAGTATCAGGCGGTCTGACCCCGGCTTTGCGTCGATAAACGAAAGCCCCCGCACCTTGGTGCGGGGGCTTTTTTACTGGGCCGTTTAACCGGGAGCGACCGGTGATCTGCACAGTTTGGCGCGGTTGATCACCCCGTCTGACCGGTTGCTGATCAGACCGGTTTTAGCCGCGAAGTGAAGTGGCGCAGCAGCGGCGGCTCGTAGGCAAAGGTGAGACCGCGAATGTCGCTGGCCCGCGCTTTCAGCGCGATCAGGCAGTCGGCCACATAGTCCATGTGATCCCGGGTGTAGACCCGGCGCGGAATAGTGAGACGCAGCAACTCAAAATCCGCCGCCTCCTGCTTGCCAGTGGCAGGATCGCGCCCCAGCAACAAGGAGCCAATCTCCACCCCGCGCACGCCCCCTTCCAGATAGAGCTCGCAGGCGAGCGCATGGGCCGGAAACTGCTCGGCCGGAATATGGGGCAGCAGCTTTTTGGCATCCACAAACACCGCATGACCGCCGGTGGGGGTCTGGATCGGGATGCCCGCCTCGGCCAGCCGCTCACCCAGATAAGCCACCTGACTGATGCGATAGGTGAGATACTCCTCATCCATCCCCTCCCGCAGGCCGATGGCAAGCGCCGCCATGTCCCGCCCCGCAAGGCCGCCATAGGTGACAAACCCCTCCATCGCCACGCAGCGCACCTGCACGGCGCGAAACAAGTCGAGATCCTCTTTAAAGCAACAGAGCCCACCGATATTGACCAACCCGTCCTTTTTGGCCGACATGGTGAAGATGTCTCCCAGCGCGAACATCTGGCGCACTATCTCCTTGATGCTGCACTTGGCATAGGCCGGATCCCGCTCCTTGATAAACCAGGCGTTCTCGGCGAAGCGTGCGGCGTCGATCACCACCGGAATCTGGTGGCGACGAGCCAGCGCCGAGACCGCCTCCATATTGGCCATGGAGACCGGCTGACCACCGGCGCTGTTGCAGGTCACCGTGATGATGATGCCGGCCACGTTGGCGGCCCCCAGGGTCTCGATGGAGTCGGTCAGACGAGGAAGATCAAAATCCCCCTTCCAGGCATAAGGGGCCGTAGTATCGAGGGCTTTCGGGGTGAGCAGGTTGATGGCCCGCGCGCCAGCCAACTCCACGTGGGCCTTGGTGGTGTCGAAGTGGTAGTTGGAGATAAAGACAGGCGCCTTGCCCTTGCAGCGCTTGACCAGCTCGGGGAAGAGGATCTGCTCGGCCCCGCGCCCCTGGTGGGTGGGCATCACATGCTGGTAACCAAAAATCTCGCGCACCGTGCGCTCCAGCTCGACGAAGTTGCGGCTGCCCGCATAGGCCTCATCCCCCATCATGATGCCAGCCCACTGACGGTCGGACATGGCACCGGTCCCACTGTCGGTCAGCAGATCGATATAGACATCCTCGGCCAGCAGCAGGAAGGGGTTCCAGCCAGCGGCCTCGAGGGCGGCACGGCGCTCGGCGCCAGTGGTCTGTTTGATGGGCTCGACCATCTTGATACGAAACGGCTCGGGTATACGACGCATAAAAGACTCCCCACCGGCGCGGGGCCAGTGTGTTTGAAATTGGAATTAGAATTGGCAAAGAGGCCGGGGCGATCAGGGTCGTCCGGCTGACAAATTCAAACGGCGGGTGCCGCCAATCAGCGGTGAGGAAAGTCGAAGGTGAGAATGGGATCCCGGGTATACCAGTGGGCGAGCAGGCAAGCTGCCCGGGGCGTAGTTGTCATGATTGGCATCACTCCCCTCCATATCGGTTGTAGACAGTTGGTGGCCAACAAGATCCATTGATGGGTGCTGCCAACGGGCAGCCTCGCCACGTTAACGGCTGGTTAATTTGCAAACAAGGGGCGCACCGACGGGCTGTGCGCCCGCTCACAAAGTGCGCATCTGCGCGGCAAACTGGCAGTGAGGTTGATCCGCACGCGCCCGCGCTTCGTTATTCTCCCTACCCACACGCCACATCCCCCATCAGCCAGGGCCGGAAGCCATCATGCATCGCAAACCCCATCTGCCCGAGAAGATCTGCCCCGTCTGCCAGCGCCCCTTCAGTTGGCGGCGCAAGTGGGCGCGCAGCTGGGAGGAGATTCGCTACTGCAGCGAGCGCTGTCGCCACGCTCGTCACAGCAGCCAGCAACCTGAGGGGGAGCGAGTCTGATGGAGCTGCGCCTGATTCTCGGCGATCAGCTGAACGCCGGTCACAGCTGGTTTCGCACCCCGGATCCGGCAATCTGCTATCTGATGGCAGAGCTACGTCAGGAGACCGACTACTGCCACCACCATCGTCAGAAGGTGTTGGCCTTCTTTGCCGCCATGCGCGCCTTCGCGGCAGCCCTCACTCAAGCGGGCCACCGCGTCTGTTACCTGACCCTCGATGAGAGCGCCCGCTGTCCCGACTTGCCCAGCCTACTGGCAGCCCAAATCGCGGCGCATCAGGCCAGCAGCTTTGCCTGGCAGAGCCCGGATGAGTGGCGCCTCGCCAGCCAGTTGAAAAGCTGGGCGGCTGGCCTTGCCATCCCTGCCTCCGAGGTGGAGAGCGAGCATTTTCTCACTCCCCGCGATGGCTGGCAGCGCTATCCCCACAGCCGGATGGAGTTCTTCTACCGCGCCCTGCGAAAGCAATACCAAGTGCTGCTCGATGAGCGCGGCCAACCCCTTGGCGGGCGCTGGAATTTTGATGACGAGAACCGCGCCAAGCTGCCGGAGCGTCAGCCGATCCCGGAACCCCTCACCTTTGCCAACGAGGTGAGCGAGATTGATGCCATACTGACCCGCCACGGGGTCAGCACCATCGGCGAGGCAGATGCCAGCGCCCTACCGTGGCCCATCACAAGGCGCCAGAGTCGCGAGCTGCTCGCCCATTTTCTCACCCACTGCCTGCCTCACTTTGGCCGCTATCAGGATGCCCTGAGCGAGCGGGGCTGGAGTCTGTTTCACAGCCGCCTGTCGTTTTCCCTCAACAGCAAGATGCTTCATCCGCTTGAGGTGATCCGCGCCGCCGAATCCCACTGGCAGGCCAATCAGGCCACCATCACGTTGGCGCAGGTCGAGGGTTTTATCCGCCAGATCCTCGGCTGGCGCGAGTTTGTCCGCGCCCTCTACTGGGAGAAGATGCCCGACTACCAGCAGACCAATTTTCTCGGGGCCAACCGGCCGCTGCCCGGTTTCTTCTGGAGTGGCGAAACCAGGATGGCCTGCGTGCGACACGCCATTCGCCAGTCTCTTGAGCACGGTTACGCCCACCATATCCAGCGGCTGATGGTGACCGGCAACTTTGCCCTGCTGGCAGGGCTTGATCCTGACGAGGTGGATCAGTGGTATCTCGGTATCTATGTGGATGCCATCGAGTGGGTCGAGCTGCCCAACACCCGCGGCATGAGCCAGTTTGCCGATGGCGGCCTGATGGGCAGCAAGCCCTACGCCAGCAGCGGCGCCTATCTCGAGCGGATGGGCCACTACTGCAAGGGGTGCCACTATCAGGTCAAAGCCCGCCACGGCGACGGAAGTTGCCCCTTCAACAGCCTCTACTGGCACTTTCTCTGGCGCAATCGGGACAAACTGGGCGGCAATCCCCGCCTCGCCCTCCCCTATGCCAACTGGGATGGCCAAGCCGCCGAACAGCAGCAGGCCATTCTGGCGACGGCGGAGCAGTACCTAATCCAGCTGGAGCAGCTGTAAGCGGGCCATGCCCCCTGACACATACCCCTGACAACAGCGCAGCGATTTACGCTGGCAATCAGGCGCGTCATCGCACCAAACACCACTCCGTAACTGGCAGGCAGACGGAGATCCCAATCCTGCGCAGAGCGGTTGAATATCCTGTGGCGGCTGATTATGGTGGTGGCCACATCAAGGTTTCCATCAACCAAACATCAGAAAAACGAGTCTAAGGAAAGACGATATGGAGATAGTGGTTCTCGGTGGCGGCGTGATTGGGGTAACCAGCGCCTGGTATCTGGCCAAAGCGGGTCACAAGGTGACCCTGCTGGAGCGACAAGGGGGCGTCGCCCTTGAAACCAGCCATGCCAACGCCGGGCAGATATCCCCGGGCTATGCAGCCCCCTGGGCAGCTCCCGGCATCCCGCTCAAGGCGGCCAAATGGATGCTGCAAAAGCATGCCCCCTTCACGGTTCGCCCTACCGCCGACCCCTTCCAGCTGCGCTGGATGCTGAAGATGCTCGCCAACTGCACTCCGACCGCCTATGCCACCAACAAGGGGCGCATGGTGCGTCTGGCCGAATACAGCCGCGACTGCATGAAGCTGCTGCGCGACGAGCTCAACATCGATTACGAAGGGCGCCAGCTCGGCACCCTGCAACTGTTTAGAAGCCAGTCCCAGCTCGATGCCAGTCAGCGCGATATCGAGGTGCTGGAGGAATACGGCGTCCCCTACCAATCCCTTGATGCCAGCGGCTGCGAAGCGGCAGAGCCTGCTCTGGCGCGGGTGCGCGGCAAAATCGTCGGCGGCTTGCGTCTGCCCGGCGACGAGACCGGCGACTGCTTCCGCTTCACCAAGGCCCTTGCCCTTGAAGCCGAGAAGCTCGGGGTCAAGTTCGTCTTCAACTGCGATATCGACGAGATTGAGCAAGCCCGTGGCCGAGCCGTGGCGGTGCGGGCAGGCGAGCAGCGCTATCGCGCCGATGCCATCGTCTGTGCGCTCGGCAGCTATGCCACCGGCTTTTTGCGGCCGCTGCTGCGCCCGCTCGGGCTGGAGCTGCCTGTCTATCCGGTCAAGGGCTACTCCCTCACCCTGCCGATGATCAACGCCGAGGCCGCACCGCGCAGTACCGTGCTCGACGAGACCTACAAGGTGGCCATCACCCGTTTTGACGAGCGGATCCGGGTCGGCGGCATGGCGGAGTTGTCGGGCTACAACCTCGCTCTCAACCCCAGACGCCACGACACCCTGGCGATGGTGGTGGGCGATCTCTTTCCCGAAGGGGGCGATATCAGCCAAGCCGAGTTCTGGACCGGTCTGCGCCCCATGACTCCGGATGGCACCCCGCTGGTGGGGCCAAGCCCCATTCCCGGCCTCTGGCTCAATACCGGCCACGGCACCCTGGGCTGGACCATGGCGGCCGGCTCGGGTCAGCTTCTGTGCGATCTCATCAGCGGCAGCGAGCCCGCCATCAGCGATGAGGGGCTCACTCTGGCCCGTTACGGCTAAGCGCCTAAGCTGTCGGGCTGTTTCACTCGCCAACTACGCCCAGCAGAGGACGTTCTCAACCGCTTTATTGACAGGCCACCGCCAAAAACGGTGGCCTTTTCGTCTGATGTTGACCTTCTCCCTCCCCGTCTGCCTGAGCGGTAGTCTGGCTGCCGGTTAATGCAGCGAACGGCACAGAATATTGCGCAATTCGACTTGCACCCGCCGTCACAATCCGTAATGTGGATAGACGCATTTTTCGCAGCGCATATTTTTTAAATGGCTTGTAAACCGCTTGTAAACAGGCGTCGCCAGACAAGGGGTTACGGGTGTCACCGCGAGTTTCTTTAGCAGCAATCCAGGGTAGGACATTATGAAAAAAGTAGGTTTGGTCGGTTGGCGTGGCATGGTGGGATCGGTTCTGATGAGCCGGATGCAGGAAGAGCAGGATTTCGCCCATATTCAACCCACATTCTTCACCACCTCCCAGGCCGGTGAGGCCGCTCCCAACTTCGGCGTCGATGCCGGTACTCTGCAAGACGCCTTCGATATCGAGGCGCTGGCCAGGCAGGATATCATCATCACCGCCCAGGGCGGCGACTACACCAAGGATGTCTATCCGCGCCTGAAAGCCGCTGGCTGGCAGGGTTACTGGATTGACGCCGCCTCCTCCCTGCGGATGGAGAAAGATGCCGTCATCATTCTCGATCCGGTCAACGGCGACGTCATCGAGCAGGCCCTGAACGATGGCATCAAGACCTTCGTTGGCGGCAACTGCACCGTCAGCCTGATGCTGCTGGCCCTCGGTGGCCTGTTCAAGGCCGATCTGGTGGAGTGGGTGAGCGTGGCGACCTATCAGGCTGCCTCCGGTGGCGGTGCCCGCCATATGCGCGAGCTGGTCACCCAGATGGGGATGCTGCGTGACGAAGTGGCGGTCGAGCTGGCGGATCCCGCCTCCGCCATTCTCGACATCGAGCGCAAGATCACCGAGAAGACCCGCTCCGGCACCCTGCCGGTAGACAATTTCGGCGTGCCGCTGGCCGGTGGCCTTATCCCCTGGATCGACACCAAGCTCGACAACGGCCAGAGCCGTGAAGAGTGGAAGGGTCAGGCCGAAACCAACAAGATTTTGGGTATCGAGAATGCTGTCATTCCGGTGGATGGTCTCTGTGTGCGGATCGGCGCCCTGCGCTGCCACAGTCAGGCCTTTACCATCAAGCTGAAAAAGGATGTGCCGCTGGCGGAGATCGAAGCCCTGCTGGCTGCCCACAACGACTGGGTAAAAGTGATCCCCAATGATCGCGATATCACAGCCCGCGAGCTGACTCCGGCGGCCGTTACCGGCACCCTCAGCATTCCGGTGGGTCGTCTGCGCAAACTCAATATGGGCCCTGAGTATCTGGCCGCCTTCACCGTGGGTGACCAGCTGCTGTGGGGCGCCGCCGAGCCGCTGCGCCGCATGCTGCGTATCCTGCTGGCGCGCTAATCCGCCACAGAAGCAGATACAACAAGGGCGGGGAGTCACACTCCCCGCCCTTTTTTATTGCCAGTTTTTATAAGCCCTTTAGCAGGCTCTCACTCTTGCAGTCACTTAAAGCAGAATACGCTGACAGCCGCTGTAGATCTCGGCCCGCCCAGGGCGGCAAAAGCCCACCAGGGTGAGCCCCGTCTGCTCGGCCCGCTCGACCGCAAGCTCGGTGGCGGCGGAGATGGCGAGCAAGATCTCCACCCCGGCGCTGGCGCACTTTTGCACCATCTCGAAGCTGGCGCGGCTGGTCACCAGAATGGCGCCATCCCGCCGACCGCTGCGTTGCAGATGACCCACCAGCTTGTCCAGCGCAATATGGCGCCCCACATCCTCGCGAATGGCGAGAATGTTGCCTTCCCCGTCCAGATGCACCGCCGCATGGGTGGCGCCGGTGCGCTGGCCCAGCAGCTGGAGCGGGCGCAGCGCGCTCAGCACCTTGTCGATATGCCCTACCGCCAGACGCTGGCTGTCGGGCAAGCTTGGTTGGGTGCGGATCACCTGCTCCAGACTCTCGCTGCCACAGATGCCGCAACCGGTGCGCCCCGCCATGGTGCGCCGCTTCTCTTTGAGGCGATGGACGCAGCGATTGGCCAACGTGATATGCAGCTCAATCCCCTGACAGCCGTCGATCTGCTCGATATCGTGGATATCGAGCAGGCTGTCGATGATCCCCTCGGATAGCGAAAACCCGATGGCGAAATCCTCCAGATCGGAGGCCGAGCACATCATCACGCTGTGGGCGATGCCGTTGTAGACCAGCGCCACCGGCGTCTCGGAGGGGAGCGCCATTTCGCTGTCGCAGGTCAGCGCATCGGCGCGGTAGTGCACCACCTCGCGATGGATGGCGCAGCGGGCCAGTTCGTTCTGTTCGCTCTGTTCTCTCTGCTCGCTAAGCTCGCTCCGCGCCTCAAGCTCTATGGCCTCTCTCATGGTGCGACCCCGTCAATGATCTCGGGATCTCGGGCTGAAATACCGAGCCGCTTCATTTTCGAAAGCAAGGTGGTGCGCTTCATACCGAGGCGGTTGGCTGCCCCCCGCTCGCCAGCGACTATGCCGTTGCAGTCGCGCAGGGCCGCGATGATCGCCTCGCGCTCATCGGTCGGCCCCTCCTCGGCAAAGAGCGGCGTGGCGGGCTCGTCATACACCAGGGTCTCAATCTTGTGATAACCCTTGAGTGGCATCAGCTCATCGGGCGAGAGGTTGAGCACATGGCCGCGGGTCATCACCACGGCGCGCTCGATGACGTTCTCCAGCTCGCGGATATTGCCGTACCATGGGAGTGACACCAGCATTTTCATGGCATCGGCGGGGATCGAGGTGATGGTGCGGCGCATCCGCTTGGCAATCTTCTTGATGAAGAAGTTGACCAGCAGCGGAATATCCTCGCGCCGCTCGCGCAGCGGCGGCAGCTCGATGGGAAAGACATTGAGGCGGTAGTAGAGATCGCTTCGAAAGCGCTTGTTCTTGACCATGGAGAGCAGATCGCAGTTGGTGGCGGCCACCAGCCGCACATCCACCGCTATTGGGTTGCTGTTGCCGACCCGCTCCAGCTCGTGCTCCTGCAATACCCGCAAGAGTTTGGGCTGCAAGTCCAGCGGCATATCCCCCACTTCGTCGAGGAACAGGGTGCCCTTGTGGGCCCGCTCGAAGCGGCCGATACGCTGGGTCAGGGCACCGGTAAAGGCCCCCTTCTCGTGGCCAAACAGATCGCTCTCGATAAGGCCGGTGGGGATGGCGGCGCAGTTCACCTTTACCATCTCGTGGTCGTGGCGGGCACTCAGGGCGTGAATGGCCTGGGCGATCAGCTCCTTGCCGGTACCGGTCTCGCCGAGGATCAGCACCGTGCTGTCGCTCTCGGCCACCAGCCGCACCTTCTCCAGCACGCTCTCCATCACCGCGCTCTGGTAGATGATGTGGGGGAACTCCCCCTGCATCTGCGGCTCGTTGATGCGAATGGTCTTCTCGCGGGCCCCCGTGGTGTTGGAGATCTCCTGCTGGGCCTGCACGTTGTTCATGGCAATGGCGGTGCGTGCCGCCACCTGCTCCAGCAGAGAGATATCGATATCGGCAAAGAAGTCGGCGTTGGGGTGCGAGAGGATCAACACCCCCAGCAGGTTGCCCCGATAGCGCAGCGGCAAAATGCAGGAGCTGTCGGCCTCGGGCGGCAGGATCTGGGAGGTAAAGCGGCAGCGATTGCTGCAACCGTGACCATGTTCGCGATAGACAAAAAACGGCTCGCTGTGGCCAAGGGCCCCCTGCAGGCACTTCTTTTCGAAACAGGAGTGATCGATGATGCCCGGCTGCTCGCTCTGGTGCTGATTGACCAGATAGCTTTTGAAGCTGTCGGAGGTGGCGTTGTACTCCGCCAGACACAAGCTGCTGATGCCGAAGTGGTGGTGCAGGATGGCAAACAGACTCTTGGGCAGCTCGGCGATGCGCACCAGTTTGATCACCGCGTTGGTCACATCCACCAGAATTTTGCAGCTGTCGCGCTCAAGGCGCAGGGAGTTGGCCTGCTCCAGGGTGCGCTCCTTGTCGAGCACGTTCTCCAGCGCAATGGCGATAATGGCCGCCAGCTGGGTCAGTTTGGCAAGGGTCTCCATGGTGAAGCTGTCGAGCTGGGTGTTGATAAACTCGACTCCACCCAAGTGGCTGCGGGCGGTGGTGATGGGGAGCTGGCAGTAGGAGCGCAGCCCCCCGTAGACCCCTTCGTCGTCCAGAGCCGGGCAGCGATTCTCAAAGCGGGCGGCAGCGAGAATGATGGCCTGTTCCGAGGTCTCTTTGGTAGGACGGGGGGAGAGGTGCAGCTCTGCCTTGGGGCAGACCAGATGCTTTGGGCCGGAATGTCCCATGAAGTAGAAAATGGCCTCCTCGTCCGCACCCATGTTGAGGATCAGGTTGACCCGGGTCACGCCGCCGAAGCTGGCATCTATCTTGTTGAGTTTGTGGATAAAATCATCGAGCGTCACGGCCGACAGGAGGGATTTGGAGAGCAGGAGGAAACCGTCGTCCCAGATGGGAGAGATCTCGTCCAGGGGGATGGCACTCACATTTAGCATTGCGGCCTCACGTTATATCGATTTAGTCACCAGTCAGGCTGTCCATGCCATCGCATCACGACAAGTACCCGTCACCAAAATAAATAGCCGCAACCCGTAAAAGCGGCTGCCAATAAGAAAAGCGGTGACGAAAATTGTCGCATGTTGCAATTCCAGAGTTGTTATTAACGAACGACAACAAAAAGTAACATCGTTATCGGGGGATATATTGGAATGGCGACTCATCATAGATGAGCTCAAATTTCATTACAATCCGATTTAATATATCTGATGGCCATATTTAACCGGTTATTTCATCAGTTCTTGATCTCAATTAAGGCGCCCGAAAAGTGGGCCGCCGTCAACTGTCAGATCTGCCTCTCCTCTTCGCTGGCTGCGGGTTTCGAGATGGCGTTTGCTGCCCATCCATCGGCAATTTACGAGGTGATGATCCGGCTGTGGCAGCACTTCAGGCCACCGAAGATAAAGAGGGCCGACAGGCTCTGGAAGGCCATCAGCAGCCAGCTGGCGTTGTCGGCAAGCTCGGCGGTGACGCTCTGGTGCGTGAGGTAGACCAGCAGGGTGATCACCCCCAACAGCAAGCCGTTGATCAAGGTGGTGGAGATAAACCCGATCAGCCAGGCACTGGAAATACTCAAGGCAGAAAATACGCTGCTCATGGCGAGCCGCGCTGCCATAAAACAGCCGAAAAAACCGAAGCCGAGCAGAAATATCATCTCGTCACGCCAAATATAGCAACCTATTCCCAGCAATATCGCCGCCAGATAGGTGCCAATATAGAAAAGTCCGAATAAGCGACCAATTTCATGTTGCATCATTTACACCCCTTTCTTTGGGTAATAAAAGGGTGCCCGACTCGATAAATCCGAGTCGGGTTCCCTTATTTGTGCAGAACCTCTTTTTTAGGGCGATCAGCCTTTGGCTGCGCTGCGCAATTTCGCCTTGAGCGCGCTGTATTCAGTCTGGACGTACACTTCCGCCTCAGGCTGATTGTCGATGCGCTCGATCTTCACCGCGCAGTACTTGTACTCCGGCGTGTGGGAGACGGGATCGACGTGCTCGATGGTGAGCTCGTTGCAGGCCCCGATCCACCACTGGTAGGTCATGTAGACCACCCCGGCGTTGACCCGGTCGTTGTAGTTGGCCCGGGTGATCACCTTGCCACGGCGCGACGAGATCCAGACCAGCGCCTGATCCTTCACCCCAAGCTTTTTGGCATCGCTCGGGTGGATCTGCACATAGCCCGGCTCATCGGCCAGGGTCTGCAGCGCCGAACAGTTGCCGGTCATGGAGCGGCAGGAGTAGTGACCCACCTCGCGCACGGTGGAGAGCACCAGCGGGTACTCGGCACAGGGCTGCTCCAGCGGCGGCCGCCACTCGGAGGCAATCAGCTGACCCTTGCCGCTCGGGGTGGTGAACACATTCCCCTCGAACAGGGTGCTGGTGCCCGGGTGATCCTCGGTCGGACAGGGCCACTGCACGCTCTTGAGATCGGCCATCTTGTCGTAGCTGACCCCGGCGTAGAGCGGACAGAGCGCACGCATCTCGTCCCAGATCTCTTCGGTGTTGTGGTACTCCATGGGATAACCCATGGCGGTCGCCATCAACGAGAAAATGGCCCAGTCCGGCTTCACGTTCTCAGGGGGCGTCACCGCCTTGTAGAAGCGCTGGAAGCCGCGATCCGCCGAGCTGTAGACCCCTTCGTGCTCGCCCCAACTGGTGGCGGGCAGAATGACGTCGGCCATCTCGGCGGTCTGGGTCATGAAGATATCCTGCACGATCACCAGCTCCATCCCCGCCAGAGTGCGGCGGAACTGACCCAAGTCAGCCTCGGTCTGGGCCGGATCTTCACCGAAGATGTAGAAGGCCTTGCACTTGCCCTCCTCCACCTTGTGGCCAAGCTCGGTCAGGCGATAGCCGGGCTTTTGGGAGAGTGACTCCACGCCCCACGCCTTGGCGAACTTGGCGCTGATGGCGGGATCGGCCACCGACTGATAACCCGGGAACTGGTGGGGCAGCATCCCCATGTCACAGGTGCCCTGCACGTTGTTCTGACCGCGCACCGGCCCGCAACCGGTGCCACGGCGACCGAAGTTGCCGGTCAGCAGCGCCAGACCCGCCAGCCCCTTGACCACGTCCACTGCCTGACCGTACTGGGTCACCCCCATGCCCCACAGGATCATGGAAGCAGGCGACTCGGCATAGGTGCGAATGGCGGCGCGGATATCGGCGGCTTTCAGGCCGGTGATCCCCTCCACATATTCCGGGGTGTACTTGGCCACCGTCGCCTTGAAGGTCTCGAACCCTTCGGTGTAGTTGGCGACAAAGGCCTTGTTGTAGAGCCCTTCATTGATCAACACGTTGGCGAAGGCGTTAACCAGCGCCATGTTGGAACCGTTTTTGAGCGGCAGCCACTGATCGGCGATGCGGGCGGTCTCCACCATACGGGGATCACACACAATCACCTTGGCCCCGTTTGCCTTCGCCTTGAGGATATGGCGGGCGACGATGGGGTGAGAGTCAGCAGCGTTGTAACCAAACACCAGCAGGCACTTGGTCTCTTGAATTTCGGGAATGGCGTTGCTCATGGCGCCGTTGCCTACAGTTGTCTCCAGACCGGAGACTGAGGGTGCGTGTCACACCCTCGCGCAGTGGTCGACGTTGTTCGTCCCAATCACTGCACGGGCAAATTTCTGCATCACATAGTTGGCTTCATTGCCCGGGCCACGGGCAGAGCCGGTGGTCATGATGGCGTCCGGGCCATATTTCGCCTTGATGGCAGCCAGACGGCTGCTGGCGAACTCGATCGCTTCATCCCAGGAGACAGCCTCGAACTTGCCACCGCGCTCGCGGCGGATCATCGGGCTCTTGAGACGGGGGGTCAGCAGGTTGGTGTCGTTCAAAAAATCCCAACCGTAATAGCCCTTGAGGCAGAGCTGCCCCTCGTTGGTCCGGCCGTTGGCGCCTTCGGCCCCCACCACCTTGTCGTTTTCAACCAGCAGGTTGATTTTGCAACCGGTGCCGCAATAGGGGCACACGGTAATGACTTTTTTCATGACTCACACTCTTGTTTGTTAACGAAAAACGGCTCGGCAAGCCCGCTCACACCCGTGCCGGCATCGCCAGCAGTGCCTCGGCACTGGCCAGCTGCTTCTGCCGGTTCAGGTTTTCAAGATGCTCCGGCGTGACCAGCCGCAGCGCCTGGGTCGGACACACCTCGACACAGGCCGGGCCCGCCTCGCGGTGACGGCAGAGATCGCACTTGAGCGCCTGCGCCTTGGTCTGCGGACGCTTGAAGAGCGAATCGGCAGTCGGGGGCACCTCTTTGAGCACCACCGCCATGGCACCGTAAGGACAGGCCACCACGCAGGACTTGCAGCCGATGCAGCGCTCCTGCAACACCTTGACGCAGCCATCCTCGCTGACGATGGCATTGTTCGGGCAGGCCATGGCGCACGGCTTGTCTTCACACTGGCGGCAGAGCACCGGCGTGGTCACCTTGCTGCCCACGATCACCTTCAGGCGCGGCTGAAAGTAACTGTCCTTGGAGACCAGATGTCCATCCTCGATGGCAAGATGCAGGCCGCCCTCCCGCTCAAGGGTCCCGCTGCAAGACCCTGACTGGTGTGAAACGGCGCAGGCCACCTCACAGGTACGACACCCAATACAGAGACTGGGATCTGCAATCACGAAGCTGTTCATAGAGAGGGATCCTAAATGGTTCGTTACACCGGGCCGCCCGCCGACAGGCAAAGAGGCGGCCAGCCCCCCACAAAGCATTTATCAGACCAAAACAGGCCAAGGGTGCGATAAAAATTCACAACCAACTGAAAATAAAGAAGTAATTAGAAAGGATAACGTGCTAATTGCCACCTCTGACGAGGGTGACGACGGGGTGGGAAGTGTGATCGACACGACAAAAGTGACGAGCTCGACACCGGCTGACAAAGGCGTATCACCCTGCCCTTTCAGCTCAAGCGAACAAACAACAACCAATCAATGACTAATTTATTGATCTCGGACAGATTATGCGCCGATTGCCCTTTTTACCCCCTACCCGATTGGATAGCATGCTTCAGTTGGCAACTAATCCGTTTGAGGCGTTTCCAATTTGATAAGCGATACGACTGCGCAGGTTAAAAGCAGTAGACAGGGAGTCTGGAAATTGGGAAAAGTAGCTTAAATTTTTAAGTAACTAATTTAAACAGAGTTAATTCGTTATAGTTAAGGAATACAATGGTTAGTTTCACAACATTTAATGACCTAAAAAAATTTAATAGCAACCTAACATTAAATGAGCAAGCGCAACTAAGGTCTCGAGTTGCATCAAAAAATAGTAAAAATACTTTTTTATCTCACTCTTCTAAGGATGCAGAATATCTACCAGGAGTAATTAAGCTTTTAGAAAATCATGGAGCTTCAGTTTATTGTGATCTAGGAGATGACAGGCTTCCAGAAAATCCAAATCCAGAAACAGCATTCATAATTAAAGATCAAATTAAACGGTCTAAGAAATTTGTGCTCTTCGTGACAACAAATAGTAAAGACTCTAAGTGGGTTCCATGGGAGCTGGGTATTGGCGACTCCAGCCTATTAACCAGTAATGTTGCTCTACTTCCTGCGGCTGTAAGTGAACACGATCAATCTTGGGCTAGACAAGAATACTTAGGTCTCTATCGACATATAGTATGGGGAAACCTACAAGGAGAACATAAACCTTTGTGGATGGTTTACGATCATAGAAATAACACAGCAACAAAGTTATCTGATTGGTTAAAGTAATTTAAATATAAAAGCACTGAGAATGTTACATATCTAAATCATCAAAATTATTTGAAATTGAGATTAAGGGTTAGCTATGACATTTGAACGAGAAACGGAAATATTTATAAGAGATTATGTAAAAGATATAAATGAGGGAAATGCTGCAGTCTTTGCGGGAGCAGGATTATCAATTCCAGCTGGCTACGTCAATTGGGCTGAACTATTAAGTGAAATTGCGTACGACTTAGGCTTAGATATAGATAAAGAATCTGATTTAGTTTCATTGGCACAATTTCATGTAAACGAAAATAGAACTAAATCAAAGGTTTGCAGAAAAATACTGGAAGAATTTGTTGAATGTACTGAAGTCACAGAAAATCATAAAATTTTATCAAGACTTCCAATATCATCTGTATGGACAACAAATTATGATGATCTTCTTGAACGATCTTTTCTCTCCGAAGGAAAAAACCCAGATATAAAACACAACATTAAACAATTACTAACCAATAAACCTAAAAGAGATGTTGTTATATACAAAATGCATGGCGATGTATCTTGTCCTACTGATGCCATAATAACTAAAGAACAATATGAAAGATATCATCAAACACATGAACCATTTATAAATGCACTGACAGGTGAACTTACTACGAAGACATTTTTATTTCTTGGATTTAGCTTTACAGACCCTAATTTAGATTATGTTCTAAGCAGACTAAACTTTAGATACTCAGAGGATAAAAAACAACACTATTGCATCACTAAAAAGCCAATACTTGGAGATGCACAAAATCAAGATCAAGCATCACTAGATTATAATACTCGGAAGCAGGAACTGATCATCAATGACCTTAAAAGATATGGTATTAAAACCTTGCTTATTAATGATTATAGTGAGATAACTGCAATTTTAAAAGAAATTGAATTTCGATTCAAAAAGAAAACTATTTTTGTATCCGGCAGCGCTGAAGTATATTCTCCATATCAAAAACAAGATGCAATAGAGTTCATTCATAAACTATCAAGAACACTGATCGAAAATGATTATAGAATAATTAATGGTTTTGGATGGGGGGTCGGCAGCTCTATTATTAATGGTGCATTAGAAGCGATATACAATAAACCTTTGAGATATTCCGAATCACAACTTGTTTTAAGACCATTCCCTCAATTTAAAACTGGAAATAAAGATCTCCAAGTTTTGTGGAGTGAATATCGGGAGAACATGATCTCACTAGCAGGAATATCAATTTTTATCTTTGGAAATAAAATTAAAGACGACGTGGTTGTTTCTGCTGACGGAATGGTTAAAGAATTTGAAATCTCCCATTCCAATGGGAATATATGTATTCCAATAGCAGCAACAGAGCATGCATCAAGATTTATATATGACAAGATTATATCTTCAATAGATAACTACTATTCCAATCCAAATGAGGCAAAAGAGTATTTAGAAAAATTGGCTGATAGTAACACAAGTATAAATAGCAAAATTAGAATATTGATCGAGTTCATCAAAAAACTTACTCAGTGAGTTTTAATACAATATTATTGAAACCTCATATCATGAGACTTTTAATAATTCATCTCGCAATCAACAAGAGGTATATTATATGTCTAGACGAGTTTTTTTTAGTTTCCACTATACTGGTGACGTTAATAGAATTGGAATAGTACGAAACTCTTGGGTAACCAAAACTACAAGGAGTGATGCAGGTTTTTGGGATGCTGCAGAATGGGAACAGGTTCAAAAAGATACCGATTTAGCCATAAAAAGATGGATCAACAAACAACTGGAATACACTTCAGTTACTGTTGTTCTAATCGGAGAGAAGACATCTCAACGGCCATGGGTAAATTATGAGATTGAAAAGAGCATTGAACGCGGAAATGGTCTTTTAGGTGTCTATATACACAATATAAATGGTCTTGGCAAAGGAACTAGTTCGAAAGGGAAAAATCCTTTTGATAATCACTCTATAAAATGTACAGATGGAAATTATTATAATGCTTCCAGAATATATAAAACATATGACTGGGTATCTGATGATGGATATAACAATTTAGGCGCTTGGATTGAAGAGGCCGCAAAAATATCCGGGAAATGAAACAAAAATAAATGCCTAGTATCTAATTGCCGCCTTTGTTAGGCGGCAATTTATTTCATAAAGAATAACTATTGAACTGGTATAAATTTATCTGTGACGGGAGCAATTAATTGATTACCTGAAACATTCAACGTTGCACGAACATACACTTTCGCCCCAAGTTCATGAAGCTCTCTCTCATTTTTCGAACAACTAACAAACAAGCCTTTATACTTCCCTTCTATGCATTGAACTCTTTTGCGCTGCGGTGTTCCAACAATTTTACAGATCAATCTTTCTCTATCATTTGCAGTGTATTTATTCATCTGCGATTTATCTTTATTCTTTTTTGCAGTAAATTCAATTGACATATGTACTGATCTATTAAATGAGTATTTTTCATCTGTAATCTTATGGGTTTCTTTTCGATGATTAAGATTGCCTTTACTGTAAAATGAAATAGCTTGAGCTTCAAGATTTTGGCATTCTTTTTTCGTTTCCGCTACGCCAATTAGATAGACCTTTGGTACATTTGCCTTAAATGCTGACTTCACATTGCAGTTACAACCTCTATCACTACTGTTATATGCACCTCGATAATGTTCATCATACCTAGTAACCAAGTCGTTAGTCATTCCGACATAGAATTTTTCTTTATCAAAGAAATATCCATAAACAAAAAACTTAGCCTGTTTTACTTGTGCTTCCGTTATATTGTTTAAGATGTGAACCTTAACAACTGTTGCATTACCACGGCACATATGAATACCCAACCATCTATTACAAATAGATAAATAATAACATAATCACCTGTACGAAAGCTGAATTCAACCATTGGTTAAAAACCTATATTCAACAATAATAGTTAGCACATTGATACTCTTTTTGACATTGACTTTGGTGCAATTCACGTCGTTCATTGCACCCTACCTTCCCCCTACCAATAAAGACTCCATTGCTACCCATCGCCATCCCATTTGCCACCCTGAGCGCAATTAATTAGTCACTATTTTATCGTCTGTTTTTCACTCACCTCGGTAAAAAATAGTGGCCAAAGTGCTTCCCCAGATAAAACAAACGGTTGCCCGCAGAGCGGGGGAATATTTCAATCAACGGCCAATTAATAACCTTACTCAAAAGGGCGTTTTGATTATTTATACCTGAGCATGAACCCGCAGAGTGTGTGTCATTATAAGCTTAACGACAGATGAACAGACTGTGTCCCATGAAACGCATCTTTATATCCGATTAGCTCCCTTCCCATCGCAATCCTTTGATTTCCCCCGATGTTGTATCCACACATACCTGATGTGTTCGGGGCGATCTGCTGTGGCAAACGTGTAAACATCAAACTGACAAGATGAACTCATGAACTGTGATAAACAACAAGCCATGTCCGGCGTTATGCTGGCGGCGATTGGCGTAGTCTATGGCGATATCGGCACCAGCCCGCTCTATACCTTGCGCGAGTGCCTGTCAGGTCAATTCGGGTTCGGCGTCGAGCCGGCTTCCATTCTCGGCTTTCTCTCGCTGATCTTCTGGCTGCTGATCCTGGTGGTGTCGGTCAAGTACCTCTCCTTTGTGATGAGGGCCGACAACGCCGGTGAGGGTGGAATTCTCACCCTGATGTCGCTGGCGACCCGCAACGCCTCCACCCGCTGGACACCGCTGCTGATCATCCTCGGCCTGATTGGTGGCAGCTTCTTCTATGGCGAGGTGGTGATCACCCCGGCGATGTCGGTGATGTCGGCCATCGAGGGTCTGAGCATTCTCACCCCCGCCCTCGACCCCTATATCGTCACCCTCTCGGTGCTGGTGCTGACCCTGCTGTTTGCCATCCAGAAACATGGCACCGCCATGGTGGGCAAGCTGTTTGCCCCCATCATGCTGATCTGGTTTATGACGCTGGCGGTGCTGGGGCTGCGCGGCATCATCCATAACCCCGAGGTGCTGGGTGCGCTTAACCCCATCTGGGCGGTGCGTTTCTTTATCCAGTACCAGACCACCTCCTTCTTTGCCCTCGGCGCCGTGGTGCTGGCCATCACCGGGGTAGAGGCGCTCTACGCGGATATGGGCCACTTTGGCAAAAATCCAATTCGCCTCGCCTGGTTTATCGTGGTGCTGCCCTCGCTGGTGCTCAACTACTTCGGTCAGGGTGCGCTGCTGCTGAGCAACCCCGCAGCCATTGCCAACCCCTTCTTCCTGCTTGCGCCGAAATGGGCGCTGGTGCCGCTGCTGCTGCTGGCCACCATGGCGACGGTGATCGCCTCGCAGGCGGTGATCTCCGGGGTCTTTTCGCTGACCCGGCAGGCGGTGCGCCTCGGTTATCTCTCCCCCATTCGCATCGTTCACACCTCCGAGCAGGAGTCCGGCCAGATCTATATTCCGGTCATCAACTGGATGCTCTATATCTCGGTGGTGATCGTCATCATGAGCTTCGAGCACTCCAGCAATCTGGCGGCGGCCTACGGCATCGCCGTGACCGGCACCATGGTGCTCACCTCCATCCTCTCCTGCTCGGTAGCCAAGAACAGCTGGCACTGGAACAAGTATCTGGTGGCCATCCTGTTTGCCGCGCTGCTCTGTATCGACGTGCCGCTCTTTGCCGCCAACCTCGCCAAGATCTTCTCCGGCGGCTGGCTGCCGCTCACTCTGGGCGCGGTGATGTTCACCGTGATGACCAGCTGGAAGAGCGAGCGTTTCCAGCTTATTCGCCGCCTGAACGAGCACGGCAACTCGCTGGAGCCGATGATCGCCTCGCTTGAAAAATCCCCGCCGACCCGGGTGGCCGGTACTGCGGTCTATATGTCGCGGGTGGTCAATGTGATCCCCCATGCGCTCTTGCACAACCTCAAGCACAACAAGGTGCTGCACGAGCGGATCATCCTGCTCACCCTGCGGGTAGAGGATGTGCCCTACGTCCACAATGTGCGCCGCGTCTGCATCGAGCAGCTCTCCCCCACCTTCTGGCGGGTGGTAGCAAGCTACGGCTGGCGCGAAACTCCGAACGTGGAGGAGATCTTCCACCGCTGCAACGCCGAGGGGCTCAGCTGCCGGATGATGGAGACCTCGTTCTTTATGGCCCACGAGTCGCTCATCATGAAAGACCGTCCCTGGTATCTCTATCTGCGCGGCAAGCTCTTTATGCTGCTGCAGCGCAACGCCCTGCGGGCGCCGGATCAGTTCGAGATCCCGCCCAACCGGGTTATCGAGCTGGGATCGCAGGTGGATATCTGATGGCGGGTTGATGGCCTCTTAAAGGCATAGAAAACGTCAGCAAATAGAGAGGGAGGCATTGGCCTCCCTCTCTATTTTCCGTTAACCCCGATTACCGCCCCCTCATCCCCAGCCCTTCTCCCGCAAGGGGAGAAGGGGGCAAACCACGGCGACCGTATGTTGCCAACGGTGCTATTCACGTCGCTCATTACCCCCTACTCCCGGCATGCTGCCGATATATTTGCGTTCTCGTGCGTCCGATTACGCTTCGCTAATCGAACCTACGGTTTCCACACAGACGGGCTCTATGCGAACAGACAGACCTCCGTAGGGTGTAACAAGCGCAGCGCCATGCACCGCACACATATGTTGGAGAGCGGTGCAATTCACTTCGTTCTTTGCACCCTACTCATGCTGTGTTTTCCAGGGTGACGAACCCTCCCGATGGCTTCGTCACAAGTGACGAACGTCACAGTTCGACAGCCATGCCAGCCCTTTCACCCAACCACGACAAGATTTTTATTCATTTAAAAACAGCCACTTAAAACCAATTTCGCTGCAAAAACCAATCTGGCCCGTATCTTGCCAACCTGCCCCTACTTTCTCCGTTCGCGACACGACAAGGTAGGCTATGAACCGCTTCGTTATCGCTGACCCCAAGCTTTGTATCGGCTGTGGCACCTGTATGGCGGCCTGCAGCGAGGTACACAAGGCGCAAGGTTTGCAGCAAGCCCCCCGTTTAACCGTTATGCGACACGAGCAGGCGACCATGCCGGTTCAGTGCCGTCACTGTGACGATGCCCCCTGCATCAAGGTGTGCCCGGTCGAGGCAATTCGCCAGACCGGCGATTGCGTGCAACTCAACGAGTCGCTCTGCATCGGCTGCAATCTCTGCGCTGTGGCCTGCCCCTTTGGCGCCATCCAGAGCGGCGGCAGCCGTCCGGTGGCCGTGGCCACCAGTTACGACACCTATATCCCCTGCTCCATCCGCTCCAGCAACCCCTCCACCTCCGCCGGCCTGCGCTGCTTTGGCGAGGATCTGCTGAGCTGGGAGCCAGGGGTGCGCAGCATCGCCGTCAAGTGCGACCTGTGCGAGTTTCGCACCGATGGCCCGGCCTGTGTCGGTGCCTGCCCCTCCCAGGCGCTGAAGCTGGTCAATGACGGCGACACCGAACGCGCCGCCCGTATCCGTCGCCAGCAAGCGGCCGACACCAACCCGCAAGGGGCCTCTGCCTTCTCGGCGCCTGCCACGGCGCTCCCTGCATCCGATTTATCTACCACAGAGGGAGTTCGCTGATGTTGTCCCCCCTTGTAATGGCCACGCTCCTGCTCTTTTTGCTGGGCGCTGCCGCCGGTTTGCTCCTGCAAAAGCTGCCCGCACTAGCCAACCGTCTCAATAGCGGCTTTGCCCTGCTGGGCTCGCTCGCGGGTCTGGTCGCCGCCATCCAGATCTTTGCTCAAGGCACCCCCGTCGACGGCCAGCTCTGGCTGCTGGGCTCGGTGCACCTCGACATGCTGGCCGCGCTGATGCTGCTGGTGATTAGTACCGTCGGCGTCGCTGTCGCCCTCTACTCCTTTGCCTATATCCGCGAATATCAGGGCAAGGGCGATGTGGCCATCGGCGCGCTGATGAACCTCTTCCTCTTTGCCATGGTGGGTATGGTACTGGCCGACAATGCGCTCGGTTTCTTGCTCTGCTACGAGCTGGTGACCCTCACCACCTACTGGCTGGTCAAGACCAACCCGGAGGCCGCCAAACAGAGCCGGCTTTACTTGGTGATGAACCATATCGGCATGGCGCTGGTGCTGATCGCCTTCTGGCTGCTCTGCCGCGAAAGCGGTTCGCTGGAGTTCGCCGCGCTGCGTGAGCACCATCTGGCGGGCGGATTGGCCTCTCTGGTGTTCCTGCTCAGCTTCTGCGGTTTTGGCCTGCGCGCCGGTTTCGTGCCGCTGCACGGCTGGCTGCCGGTGGCCGAGCCCGTTGCCCCCTCCCATATCTCGGCGCTGATGTCCGGCGTGATGGTGAAGCTGGGCCTCTTTGGCATCTTGCGGGTCAGCATCGATTTTCTCGGCGCCAGCCAGCTCTGGTGGGGCTATGTGGTACTGATCTTCGGCGCCTGCTCGGCGGTGCTCGGGGTGCTGTTTGCGCTGGCCGAGCACGATCTCAAACGGCTGCTCGCCTACCACACGGTGGAGAACATCGGCATCATCCTGATGGGGATGGGGATCGGCATGATCGGCATCGCCAACCAGCAACCGGCACTGGTGGTGCTGGGGCTGCTCGGCGCCCTCTATCACCTGCTCAACCACGCCATCTTCAAGAGCCTGCTCTTTATGGGCACCGGCTCTGTGATGTTCCGCCTGCACACCCGTGACATGGACAAGATGGGGGGCTTGGCCAAGCTGATGCCCTGGACTGCGCTGGCGTTCCTCATCGGTGCCATGGCCATCTCGGCGCTGCCGCCGCTCAACGGCTTTGTCAGCGAGTGGTTTATCTATCAATCCCTGCTCTCCATGACCAAACTCGGCACCTCTGTCGTCGCGCCGCTCGCGGTAGTGATGCTGGCGGTGACCGGCGCCATGGCGGTGATGTGTTTCGTCAAGGTGTACGGCATCTGCTTCTGCGGTGCACCGCGCAGCGAGAAAGCGAGCCACACCCGCGAAGTGCCGGGGGCCATGGTGGCAGGCACCCTGCTGCTGGCCGCGGTCTGTCTGGTGCTGGGTCTGGGCGCCCCCTGGATTGCCCCCCATATCGCCAGCTATGGCCAAGCCTTGGTTGCCAGCCAAATGAGTGTCGCCACCGGCGCCACCCTGCTGCCACTCGATAGCAGCCAGGCGATCCTCTCCCCACCCGTTATCGCCATCACCTTGCTGGGTCTGTTCCTCATTCCGCTGCTGGTACTGGCCATCTTCAAGGGGCCCAAGCTGGGTCGTCGTCACGCTGGCACCCCGTGGGCCTGTGGTTACGCCTATGAGGAGCGCATGAGCCTTACCTCCGGCGGTGTCACCCACACCTTGCGCCAACTCTGCGCGCCGCTCTATCGCAAGCAGCCGCAGCTCGATCTGGCCAGCGCCCTGCACGGGGTGAGCGATACCAGCGGGACGACCGGCTGGCTGCTGCACGGCATTGTGCTGGCGCTCTTTATCCTGATGGCTGTAGGAGTCTGATATGCCTGTTCTTGAAATGCCGAGCTGGGGCATGGTTGCCCTCGCCCTGACCCAGGCCATCGCCATGCTGGCGCTGGCGCCGCTCGCCACCGGTTTCAACCGGGTGCTGCGGGCCAAGATGCACTCCCGTCAGGGGCCGGGCCTGCTGCAGGATTACCGGGATATCGCCAAGCTCCTGCGCCGTCAGGAGGTGACTCCCGAGCCTGCCGGCATCATCTTCAACCTGATGCCTGCACTACTGATCGCGGCCCTGTTGCTGGTCGCGATGGCGCTGCCAACCCTGACTCACGAGTCCCCCTTCCCCATCGCCGGGGATCTCATCACCGACATCTATCTGTTCGCCATCTTCCGCTTCTTCTTTTCGCTGGCGGGGCTCGACAGCGGCAGCATGTTTGCAGGGATCGGCGCCCGCCGCGAGCTGACCCTCGGCATTCTGGTGGAGCCCATTCTGGTGCTCGCCTGCTTCATCATGGCGATGATGGTGGGCAGCTCGGATCTGGGCAATATCAGCAGCTATGTGGCGACCCAGCCGCTGGCCGCGCCGGTTGCCACCCTGCTGGCTGGCGCAGCCTGTGCCTTCGCGGTGTTTGTCGAGATGGGCAAGCTGCCCTTTGACTGCGCCGAAGCCGAGCAAGAGCTGCAAGAAGGGCCGCTCACCGAGTACTCCGGTGCGGGGCTGGCCTTGCTCAAGCTCTCCATCGGCCTCAAGCAGCTGGTGGTGGTGCAGCTCTTTCTGGTGATTTTCCTCCCCTTCGGCAAGGCAGCCAACTGGAGTCTGCCTGCGCTCATCGGCGCGGCGCTGATCCTCGCCTGCAAGCTGCTGGTGGCCTTTTTACTGGCTGGCATCATCGAAAACGCCATGGCCCGTACCCAGTTCGTGCGCACCCACAAGCTCACCCGCTACGGGTTGGGGCTAGCCCTGCTGGCGCTGCTCGCCTATCTGGTCGGGATCTGAATCATGCCCGCCAGCACAGCAACTTTTTCCGATTTCATCATTTGTGAATGCTCATTCCCGAACATTAAAGTGAGAACTGCATGACCATCGCCATTTCGGATCGCATCGGCTGCGACTACATCCAGCAGGTGCGAGCACAACTGCCCCACGCCATCGTCGACGAGGAGTGGCAAACCGCCGATCAGGCCACCATTACCGTCAAGCCCACCAGTCTGGTCGAGACCGCCAGCCTGATCTTCCATCAGCTGGGGGGCTGGCTTCCGCTCTCCTTTGCCAATGACGAGCGCAGCCTCAACGGTCACTTCGCCGTCTACCACGTCTTCTCCATGGAGGGCGACACCAAGTGCTGGATCACCGTCAAGGTGCTGGTGGATGCCGATACCCAGGAGTACCCCTCCATCACCCCGACCATTCCGGCGGCGGTGTGGGGCGAGCGGGAGATCCGCGACATGTACGGCCTACGCGCCATCGGTCTGCCGGATGAACGCCGTCTGGTGCTGCCGGACGACTGGCCGGAGGATATCCATCCCCTGCGCAAGGACGCCATGGATTATCGCCAGCGCCCGATGCCCACCACCGACACAGAGACCTACCCCTTCGTCAATGAGCTCGGCAGTGATGCCAACCGCATCGTGCCGGTCGGCCCGCTGCACATCACCTCGGATGAACCGGGCCACTTTCGTCTGTTCGTCGATGGGGAAGACATCATCGATGCCGACTACCGCCTCTTCTATGTCCATCGCGGCATGGAGAAGCTGGCGGAAACCCGCATGGGCTACAACGAAGTGGCCTTCCTGACCGATCGGGTCTGCGGCATCTGCGGCTTTACCCACAGCGTCGCCTACACCACCTCGGTGGAGAACGCCATGGGTATTCCGGTGCCGGAGCGGGCCAAGATGATCCGCGCCGTGCTGCTGGAGGTGGAGCGCCTGCACAGCCATATCCTCAACATCGGCCTGTCGAGCCACTTCACCGGTTTCGACACCGGCTTCATGCAGTTCTTCCGGGTACGGGAAAAATCCATGACCCTGGCCGAGCTGCTGACCGGCGCCCGCAAGACCTATGGCCTCAACCTGATTGGCGGGGTGCGCCGCGACATCTTCAAGGAAGATCGCATCAAGGGTGCCCAGCTGGTACGCGAGCTGCGTGATGAGCTCAAACCCCTGGTGGCCATGCTGCTGGATACCGCCAACATCTCCTCCCGCCTCATCGGTATCGGCAAGCTCGAGCCGCAAATTGCCCGCGATTTCAGCTGCGTCGGCCCCATGGTGCGGGCGAGCGGCTTCAAGCGCGACGTGCGTCGGGTTCACGACTTTGCCGGCTACCGCGAGCTGCCGATGGAGATCCAGACCAAGGCGGGTTGCGACGTGCAATCCCGGGTGCTGGTGCGCATCCACGAGCTCTACGACTCCCTCGACATGATTGAGTTTGGTCTTGAGCACCTGCCGGAGGGGCCGCTTTTGACCGAAGGGTTCACCTACCAGCCGGGCAAGTTTGCGCTGGGCTTTACCGAGGCGCCCCGCGGCGAGAACGTCCACTGGAGCATGACCGGGGACAACCAGAAGCTGTTCCGCTGGCGCTGCCGCGCCGCCACCTACGCCAACTGGCCTGCCCTGCGTTACATGCTGCGCGGCAATACCGTGGCGGATGCGCCGCTCATCATCGGCAGTCTGGATCCCTGCTACTCCTGTACCGACCGGGTCACCCTGGTCGACCCCAAGAAGGGCAAATCCACCGTGGTCTCCTACAAGGAGATCGAGCGCTACGGCATCGATCGCAAAAACTCTCCGCTGAAATAAGGGGTCATCATGATCAAGCTGTTCAAGACCATCCTCAAGGCTGGCACCCCGACCGCCAAGTACCCCTTCGCCCCTTACGAGGTGAACCGGGATTTTCGCGGCAAACCGAAATATCAGGCGGATCAGTGCATCGCCTGCGCCGCCTGCACCAAGGCCTGCCCGGCCAACGCGCTGGTGATGGAAGTGGACATGGAGACCGGCGAACGGCGCTGGGAGATCTCCATGGCGCGCTGCATCTTCTGCGGCCGCTGCGAGGAGGTCTGCCCGACCCGCGCCATCGCCCTCTCCCCCGAGTTCGAGCTGGCGGTGACCAACAAGGCGGATCTCTATGAGGAGGCCCGCTTCGCGCTGGCCCCCTGCACCCTGTGCGGCACCTACTTTGCCCCGAGCAAGCTGGTGGCGCTGGTGGAGGATACCCTCAAGCAGGCGGGCACGCCGCTGACCACCCCGGAGCGACTGCACCACTGCCCCGACTGCAAACGAAAACAGAGCATGCTGAGCCAGCCTGACTCGGCCCTGATCACACCGATAGCCACACCGATGGCCGCACAAAAGGAGTGGATGTGATGAGCAAGATCAAAGGCATAGAACCGGTTGTCGGCCATGCCCATACCCGCGCCGTGCCGCTGGCACAGGATCCCGAGATCACCAAACTCAAGAAGACCCTGCTCAAGGACATTCGCCGCTCGGCCTATGTCTACCGGGTCGATTGCGGCGGCTGCAACGCCTGCGAAATCGAGATCTTCGCCACCATCACCCCGCTGTTTGATGCCGAGCGTTTCGGCATCAAGGTGGTCGCCTCCCCCCGCCACGCCGACATCCTGCTCTTTACCGGCGCGGTGACCCGGGCGATGCGGGTGCCAGCCCTGCGCGCCTACGAGGCGGCGCCCGATCCCAAGATCTGCATCGCCTACGGCGCCTGCGGCTGTGACGGCGGCATCTTCCACGACCTCTACTGCGTCTGGGGCGGCACCGACAAGATCGTGCCGGTGGATGTCTATATCCCCGGCTGCCCCCCCACTCCGGCAGCCACCATCTACGGCTTTGCCGTGGCGCTCGGTCTGCTTGAGCAGAAACTCAAAGCCACCAGCCACGAGGTGCAACCGGGTGAGCGGGTCGAACTGCGCCACACCGGCATCCCCAATGAAATCCGGGTGATGATCGAGCGCGAAGCGCGCCGCATGGCCGGTTACCGGCAGGGGCGGATCATCGCCGACGAGTTCATGGCCCTGCTCGAAGGGGCAACCCAGCAGGATGTGGATCTGCGTATCCAGAGCTACCTCGATCAGCACGACGATCCGCGCCTCTCGGAGATCGTCAACAACCTCGCAAACGCCTGCCTTAACCGGGCGGCCGGCAAGGGAGAGGCGGTGCATGGCTGACGAGGTTTTTTTCTACCGCCTCTCGCGCAAGTTCGTCGACGAGCAGTTCAACGTCCCCGAGGAAGCCAAAGAGGTGATGTACTACAGCCTCGCCATCGGCCACCACCTCGGCATCGTCGATTGCCTGCGAGCAGACCTGGTCTGCTCGCTGATCGGTTATCGCGACTGGGTGGCCAAACTGCCAGAGGGGAGCGAAGCGCGCCGCAAGATGGAGGGATTTCTCACCTTTGGCGAGATCACCATCTATCGCGAGCACTGCCATATGCTGGCCTGCGCCTTCGACCGGCTGCGCAAAGCCGACAATGTGCTGGATGAGCAGGAGCTGGGCTGGACCAATACCTTTATGGATCAGCTCACCGCCCTCTTTAACGACCCCCATATGTACCTGATGGTAAGGAGCCGCTGATGGGCTGCAATCTCGTGTTGACCGTGGGCAATGCCATGATGGGGGACGACGGTGCCGGCCCCTATCTCGCCGACAAGCTGCAGGCCGCCCCCCTGCCCGGCTGGATCCATATCGACGGCGGCATCGCACCGGAAAATGTGGTCTACAAGGTGCGGGAGCTGCAACCGGATCGGGTGGTGCTGGTGGATGCCGCCGAGATCGGCGAGAAGGCGGGAACCATGCTGGTGATCCCCCCCGAGACCATCGCCGAGATGTTTATCTTCTCGACCCACAATATGCCGCTCAATTTCCTGATCGACGAGCTCAAGACCTTTGTCCCCGAGGTGATCTTTGTCGGGGTACAACCGGCCATCGTGGCGTTCTCCTTCCCGATGACCGAGATGGTGAGCGAGGCGATGGATTATCTTTATCAGCATCTTGATGCCACCAGGGACTCCGGTCTGTTAATAGATAAACTGGATCAGTGGAATATTGCCAACGCCAAGCGGTGATTATTTAGCGAGTTGTTAACGACCGTTATTGACCGACGATTCCGGCAATGTGATCGAGGCCCGATGTTAAATTAAAAACATCGGGTTAATTGTGCTGAACTTGATATAAAACAAGGTTCTTTGATTTTTTCAAAAAATCGCTAACTCTCGCTTTTTTATGACAAAAAAAGCGTTGCCAGTCACAGAAATTTGCCACAAAATGGCGACCGTTACGGAAGTTGATGGGGTCTGGTGGCCTCCTCGGTCTTCAAAACCGATGTGAGCCGAGAAGGCTTTGGCAGGTTCGATTCCTGCCTCTTCCGCCAAATTTATCTATTGAACAAATACTCTCCCGCTGAATTTTTCGGCCTGAATTTTATTTCCATTGTTTGTTCAATATGTTTGAAGTAATACCTTAAAAAAGGTGCTTGCCGCTTGCCAATATAATCCGAACTCAGGTTATCTCGCTGGCCAAAAATTAATTTATCAGCATCGATGCAGCATTAATTTATACCCGCTCATTTATGCATCCAGTTTGCACTCATCCGCAAATCGCCAGCAGTGCCATAACCCGTCAGCTCGGCCTCTCTATCGGCAAACCGGTGCGCATCCCGAACCCACGCACAGCACTGGTAATCCCATGCCGAACTCGTCTCACGCGCCAGCCATCCCCCATCGCCAGCCCGCATCAGGTACGGCTGCCGACGATTCACAGCCAGATTCTCAGCAACAAACGCGCCGTCTGCCGCAAGTGGAACAGCTGCTGCAGCAACCCTTTCTCGCCGGTTTTATCGAAGCGCTGAGCCGCCCGCTGGTGACTCAGGCGGTGCGCGACACCCTGAGCGAGCTGCGCCAGAGCGAAGATTTTCGCCAGCATGGCGTTGCCCCCGAGCAGATCGAGGCGCTGATTGCCAAGCGCTGCCGACAGCAGTTGCGCCAGCGTCAAACCCGGGTGATCAACGCCACCGGCACCCTGGTGCATACCAATCTGGGGCGCTCGCCATTAAGTCACGAGCTGTGGGACGAGGTGCGTGACCTCAACACCGGGTACAACAATCTGGAGCTGGATCTCGCCACCGGCAAGCGCGGCGGGCGCAAGGGGCTGATCGCCCCCCTGCTCCGTTGCCTCACCCAGGCCGAGGATTCGCTGGTGGTCAACAACAACGCCGCTTCGCTCTTTTTGCTGCTGCAGGAGGTGGCCAAGGGGCGCGAGGTGATCGTCTCGCGCGGCGAGCAGATCCAGATTGGTGGCGGCTTTCGCATTCCCGATATTCTGGCGCTCTCCGGTGCCAAACTGGTGGAGGTGGGCACTACCAATATCACTACCGCCAAAGATTACCTCGATGCCATCACCGATCAGACCGCGCTGGTACTGATGGTGCACAGATCCAATTTCGCCATTCGCGGCTTTACTGAATCCCCCGATATCGGCGAGGTGGCCCGCGCCCTGCCCGAACATGTAGTGCTGGCGGTGGATCAGGGGTCGGGCTTGACCACCGAAGAGTTTGCACCGGATGAAACCTCGGTGCGCCAGTACATCAAGGCGGGGGCGGATCTGGTCTGCTACTCCGGTGACAAGCTCTTGGGGGGCCCGCAATCGGGCATCATCAGCGGCCGCAGCGACCTTATCAAGCGGCTGGCAAAACACCCCATGATGCGCACCTTCCGCCCGAGCCGCATCGTCTACTCCCTGCTCGAACGGCTGCTCATCCACAAGCTCAACAAGTCCCCCATCGGTGAAGGAATTGCCCAGCGCACCCTGAGCAACCCGGCCGCCATGCAGACGAGAGCCTCCCAGCTGATGGCCGCCCTGCCCGGCTGCTTTGTGCCGGTCCCCGCCCAGCTGGTGGTGGGCGGTGGCACCTTGCCGGACGAGTTCTATCCGGCCCCTGCGCTGGAGTGCACCGACCCGCGCCCGGCCCAGCAGCTGCTCGATGATTTGCGCGAACTGCCGGTGCCGGTCATCGCCACCGTGCGCCAGCAGAAGGTGCTGCTCAATATGGCCACCCTGCTGCCGACCGAGATGGAACTGCTGATCGCCCAACTCAGGGAATTGCTGCTGCCCGCCCCGTTCAATGCAACAAATGCGACCGAGGAGCCCTGATCCCATGACCCCCTATCGCGCCGTTATCGGCCTTGCAGGCCACGTGGATCACGGCAAGACCCTGCTGATCAAGGCCCTCACCGGCATCACCACCGCCCGTGCCCACGAGCAGGCCATTGGCATGACCCAGGATCTCGGCTTTGCCCACTTCGACGACGGTCAGGGCAACACCATAGGTGTCATCGACGTGCCCGGCCACGAGCGCTATATCCGCAATATGGTGGCGGGGCTCTGGAGTCTGGATCTGGTGCTGCTGGTGATTGCCGCCGACGAGGGGTGGATGCCGATGACCGGCGATCACCTGCGCCTGCTCAAGGCGATGGGGGTACCGCGCCTCCTGGTCTGCATCAACAAGTGCGATCTGGTCTCCCCCGACGAGCTTTTGCTGTTGGAAGAGAGCCTGCTGGAGCGGGTGATGGACGAGAGCGGCATGGTGCCCGATATCGTCAGCGTCAGCGCCAAAACCGGCACCAATATGGCTGCCCTGCACGCCGCTATCGTACGTCAACTTGCCGATCTGCCAGCCTCACAAGCTGCCCACGAGCAGGGCGCACCGCGCCTCTATGTTGATCGTGTCTTTACCGCCAACGGCACCGGTACCGTGCTTACCGGCACCTTGCAGCAGGGCAGCCTCAAGGTGGGGGACAAGCTGCGCCTCTACCCCGCCGATCGGGAGGTGCAGGTGCGCTCCCTGCAAGCCTATCACCAGAGCGTCGACGAGATTGGCGCCGTCTGCCGGGTGGCGGTGGGCCTTAAAAAAGTGCCTCACAAGGAGGTGGCCCGCGGTCACTGCCTTACCAGCGCCGCTGGCCAGTGCGAGGCGGCAACCCACCTTATCGTGCGGCTCTGCGAGGTCGGCGGCAGCATCCGGGAACAGCGCAACCGCGAGGTCGAAGTGGCCCTTGGCAGCTGGCATGGCCGGGCCCGTTTCGTGCCCATCAAGGATACCCGGCTGGCGCGGCTGATCTTTACCAGCCCCATCCCCTGCTTCTTCGGCCAGCCGCTCGCCATCATTCGCCACGGCAGCAGCGAACTGCTGCACGGCGCCCGCATCGTCTGGTGCGGCGACATCCATCCCGCCAGGCGCAAGGCGCTGCACGCCCTGCTGGGTGAGCTGCCTGATGACTTGGAGCGCTACAACCCCGCAGCCTTGCAGCTGGGGCTCAATGGCTATGTGCTGGCCAGCCGCTTTGACCAGCGGCCCGAGCTGGTCACTCCCCTCGGTGAGTGGCTGCTGGATAACTGCTGGCTGGCCCAAAGCCGCGACCAGCTGCTCGCTACGCTGGCCAGCGAACCGCTGAGTGCCGCAGAGCTGGCAACCCGCTTTGGCATCGCCCTGCCGGTCATTCAGGCCCTGCTCCAGCAGCTCAAGAGCGAGCAGATTGTTCGCCTGCACCATGAGAAGTGGCAGCAGGGCAGCGGCGAGTCGGAAGATGATCTGGGGGAAGAGGCGCAGCTGGTGCTCAAGGTGGTGCGAGATCAAGGCAAGGAGGGGTACGAGCCCGGTAAACTGGGCCCCGGCGGCGTAGAGCTGGATCCCTTTATCACCCGCAAGCTGCCCGCAGCCCTGCAGCAGGGCTTACAGCAAAAAGGCGCGTTGCAAAAGCAGCTGCGCAATCTGGCACGACTCAAGTATCTGGTGCAGCTCGATGGCCCCATCTACTACGACGCCGAGCTTTACAACCAGATGGTCGCCGCCGTGCTGGCGGGCCAGCAGGTGGGAGATCTGATCGACATGGCATCCCTCAAGGAGATCACCGGCTTGTCGCGTAAATACGCCATTCCGTTCTGCCTGCGCATGGAGATGGATGGCTGGGTGCGGCGCGAGGAGAACGAGCGCCGGGTGCTGCGTTTGCCGCAGACTCAAGATGAGATGGAGCCGGCATGAGAGCTGCCACAGCCCCCTCTGGCTCTGCCAATCCTGTGGCCAACCGGCTGCGCCGCGAATTTCATATCGACGGCATCGTGCAGGGGGTCGGCTTTCGCCCCTTCGTCTATGGGCTGGCGTTGCGCCACGGCCTTGCCGGCTATGTACTGAACGATGCCAACGGCGTCACCATCGGCGCCGAAGGATCGCCCGAGCAGCTCGCCAGCTTTGCCCGCGAACTGCGGGAACTGGCGCCGCCGCTGAGCCGCATCGATCATTTCAGCGAGAGGGAACTGCCCTTCGCTCATGATCCCGACTTCGATGGCCAATTTCATGGCCAGTTTCGAATTAAAGCGAGCCTGCAGCAGAGCTCTGCAACGGTCGCCATCTCGCCGGATCAGGGGATGTGCGAGGCGTGCGCCACGGACGTGGCCAATCCCAACGATCGCCACCACCACTACCCCTTTACCAACTGCACCCACTGCGGCCCGCGCTACACCATCATCCGCCGCCTCCCCTATGACAGACCCCACACCGCCATGGCAGGCTTTGCCATGTGCCCGCGCTGTGCGGCGGCCTATGAAAACCCGCTGGACAGACGCTACCACGCCCAGCCGGTGAGCTGCCCCGAGTGCGGGCCCCATCTCAGCTGGCGAAATGGCCGTGGCGATGCCTTGGCCGAGCGCGAGGATGCCCTGCAGGCCACTGCAAGCGCCCTGCAAGCGGGGGCGCTGATTGCGGTCAAGGGGATGGGGGGCTATCACCTGATGTGTGATGCCCGCAATGAACAGAGTGTGGCTAGATTGCGAACACTTAAGCGGCGCGCGCGCAAGCCGCTGGCGGTGATGATGGGCTCCCTTGCCGAGGCCAAATTGCATGTCACCGGCAGCGAAGACGAGTGGCAACTACTCGCCTCTCAGGCCAGACCCATCACCCTGCTGCGCAAGCGCAAAAACGATGATCGGCTCTCAGAATCCCTACTTACAACCGCGCCGCTGGCCGAGGGGATCGCCCCCGGCATCCCCTACCTTGGGGTCATGCTCCCCTACACCCCGCTCCATCAGCTGCTGCTGGATGCCTGCGCCATGCCGCTGGTGGCCACCAGCGCCAATGGTCGCGGCAGCCCGACCCTGATCGACTGTGAGGCAGTAGTAAGGGAACTCGGCAGCGAGATTGACGGCATCCTGGATCACAACCGCCCTATCCTGCACCCCTGCGACGACAGTCTGGTGCAGTGGGCGGGCGGGCGGCGCCAGACGTTGCGCCTCGCCCGGGGTTATGCCCCCTGCACTCCCAGCTTGCAAGAGGCGGTCAAGGCGCCGCTCTTGGCTGTCGGGGCGCAACAGAAGAACCAGCTGGCGCTCGCCTTCGGCCGCCAGCGCATCTACAGCCCCCATATCGGCGATCTGCACAGCCTGCCGATGCAGGAACACTTCGAGCAAACTCTGGCGACCTTTCGCGATCTCTACGATCTCAATCCCGAAGTGCTGGTGTCGGATCGCCACCCGGGCTATCTCAGCCATCAGTGGGCCAAAAGCTATTGCCAGAATCAGGGTGCCACCCATCTCGAGGTGCAGCATCATCACGCCCACCTGCTGGGGGTGATGGCCGAGCACAACATCACGGGCCCGGTGCTGGGGGTTGCCTTCGATGGCACCGGCCTTGGCGATGACGGCATCCTCTGGGGTGGCGAGCTGCTGCTGGCCGATGTGAAGGGCTTCGAGCGCGTTGCCCACCTCACCCCCTTCAAGCTGATCGGCGGCGAGGCGGCCATTCGCGAGCCGGTACGTCAGTTGCTGGGGCTGCTGTTTGAATCGCATAGCCCTGAGCAGATCAGCACCCTCGATATTCCGCTGATCAACAAGTTGCCAGCTGAACGGATCAGCAACCTGCACCAGCTCTGGCAGCTGGGTCGCAACGCCCCCTACACCAGTTCCATCGGGCGGCTGTTCGATGCGGTGGCTGCGCTCTTGGGGGTGATCGACACCCCGGATTACGAGGGCGAAGCGGGACCCTTGCTAGAGGCGGCTGCCTTGCAGCTGACCCCCGATGAACAGCCCTTCCCCCTCGCCTTTGATCTCAGCCAATCAGCAGAGGGGCCACTGCATATCGAGTGGGCCGAGCTCATCAATACCCTTGTCAGCGAGCGGCGCCAAGGCACCTCCACCGCCAGCCTGGCCGCCGGTTTTATCCGCGCCATCAGCGCTCTGGTCATCGCTCTGGCCGAGCGCTTCCCCGGCTATCCGGTGGCGCTCGGGGGCGGCGTCTTTCAAAACCGGGTGCTGATGGACCAGCTGGTGCCCGCTCTCGAAGCCGCCGGCCGGCAGGTATTGACCAGCGAAACCCTGCCACTCAATGACGGTGGCATCGCCGCCGGTCAGCTCTGGTTTGCCATCCACCATCTTGCCACGCACCAGCCTGTCACCACCGGCTGTGCCACCTTGTCGGAGTCCTGAAATTCATGTGTCTATCCATCCCCTCTCAGGTGGTGCAGCTGCACCCCGAAGATAACTGCGTCACCGTCGACACCCTGGGGGTGCAGCGGCGCGTCAGCTGCATGCTGCTCGAAGAGCCTCTCAACATTGGCGACTATGTGCTGCTCCATATCGGCTTTGTGATGAGCAAGATTGACCAAGAGGAGGCGCAGGCCAGCCTCGAGAGCTTCCGCCAGATGGTGGCCCTGATGCCCAAACAGGATATCTTGCCATGCTGACCTTGAATGACCTGTTCCAGGGCTTTCGCCAGCCCGAGGTGATCCGCGCCCTCGCAACCCAGATCACCGAACTGGCCAAAGATCTGCCCGAGCCGCTGCGGGTGATGGAGGTGTGTGGCGGCCATACCCACACCATCATGAAGTACGGCCTGCACCAGCTGCTGCCCGCCAGCATCGAGTTTGTCCACGGCCCCGGCTGCCCGGTCTGCATCATGCCCAAAGAGCGCATCGATCAGGCCATCGAGCTGGCGAGTCAACCGAATGTCATTCTGGTCACCCTGGGAGACATGATCCGGGTGCCGGGCTCCAAAGGCACGCTGGCACAGCAGCGGGCCAAGGGGAGCGATATCCGCCCGGTCTATGACCCCCTAGACGCCCTGCGTATCGCCAAAGAAAATCCGGAGAAAACCGTGGTCTTCTTCGCCATCGGTTTCGAGACCTCCACCCCCATGACGGCCGCCTTGCTGGCTGCCGCTGAAGAAGAAGGGGCCCTGAACCTGCTGTTTCATATCAACCATGTGCTGGTGCCCCCCGCCATTCATGCGGTGATGGCCGACGGCGTTGCCAAGGTAAACGCCTTTATCGGCCCCTCCCACGTCAGCGTCATCACCGGCGCCGATATCTACCTGCCCATCGTCGATCGCTATCAGGTGCCGGTGGTGGTGAGCGGCTTCGAGCCGGTGGATGTGATGGAGGCGCTCTTGATGATGGTGCGCCAGAAGGTGGAAGGTCGCTACGCGCTGGAAGTGCAGTACAGCCGCGCCGTTACCGCCAGCGGCAATAAAGCCGCCCAGCGGCTGGTCGAGCGCTTTTTCGAGACCCGCGAGCACTTTCGCTGGCGAGGTCTTGGCGATATCAACGCTTCCGCCCTGCGCCTGCGCGATGCGTTTGCCAAACGCGATGCAGAACGTCACTTCGCGCTCAACCAGACTCCCATCGATGACCACAAGGCGTGCCAGTGCGCCGATATCCTGCGCGGCCTGGCCAAACCGAACCAGTGCAAAGTCTTTGGCCGGGGCTGCACCCCGACCCAGCCCATGGGCAGCTGCATGGTCAGCTCCGAAGGGGCCTGCAATGCCTACTACCGATATATGGGGATCCAATGAGAGAAATTCAGTTAAGCCATGGCGGTGGCGGTGTAGAAATGAACCAGCTGATCAACCAGCTCTTCTTTCGCCACTTTGGCAACGAGATCCTGCTGCGCGGTGAAGATGCCGCCCTGTTGCCGGTAGAGGGTCCCGTCGCCTTCACCACCGACAGCTTTACCGTCTCGCCGCTCTTCTTCGAGGGGGGCGATATCGGCAAGCTGGCCATCGCCGGTACGGTCAACGATCTCGCCATGATGGGGGCCAAGCCCGAGTATCTGAGCTGCAGCTTTATCATCGAGGAGGGCTTCCCCTACGCCGATCTGGCCCGCATCGTCGAGTCGATGGCAGCAGAGCTTGCCAACAGCGGCGCCCGCATCGTCTGCGGCGACACCAAGGTGGTGCCCAAGGGAGCGGCAGACAAGATCTTTATCAACACCAGCGGGGTCGGTACCTTCCCGCAGCCTGAGCAGAGCCGGGGCATCTCGGTTCGCAATCTCAAGGCCGGTGACGCCATTCTGGTGTCGCGGGATATCGGCAGCCACGGCGCCTGCATCCTGATGGCCCGTGACGCCCTGCAACTGGGATCTGATCTCAAGAGCGACTGCACCACCCTCTGGCCGCAGGTAGAAGGGCTGCTAAAAGCGGGGATTACCCCTCACGCCCTGCGCGACGCCACCCGCGGTGGCCTTGCCGCCGTGCTCAACGAGTGGAGCAGCGCCTCCGGCGTTGCCATCGAGCTGGAGGAGTCCGCCATTCCGGTGTGCGATCCGGTGCGCGGCCTGTGCGAGCTCTACGGTTTCGAGCCCCATGATCTCGCCAACGAGGGGACCATGGTGCTGGCCCTGCCTGCCGAACAGGCGCAGGACGCACTGGGCATCTTGCGGCAATTCAACCCAGCAGCCAGCCAGATCGGCGTGGTTCAGGCGAGCGATCGCCACAAGGTGATCCTCAACAACCCTTGGGGTAGCCGCCGTTATCTGGAGCTGCCGCAAGGGGAGCTGCTGCCGCGGATCTGTTGAGCAGCCATGCCGTTTCGTCAATTACAGGGAGGAGTCACTGCTCCTCCCCATATCGGTTAAGGAGCCACCATGCACGAAATGTCTCTGGCCATGGCCGCCATCGATCTGGCGGCTGAACAGGCCACCCAGCGGGGCTTTACCAGGGTGACCGCCCTCTGGCTCGAGGTCGGCAGCTTCTCCTGCGTCGACCCGGACACCATTGCCTTCTGTTTCGAGGCGGCCGCCAAGGGCTCCGCCGTCGAGGGGGCCCAACTGCACTTTCAACACCAGGCGGCAGAGGCCTGGTGTTATGACTGCAACCAGACGGTCACCCTCACCGAACGCGGGCAGGCCTGTCCCGAGTGTGGCGGATACAAATTACGAGTCGCGCAGGGTGATAGCCTGCGCATCACCGACATCGAGGTAAGTTGATATGTGTAGCGTATGCGGATGCGGCCAGGCGCGGATCGCCGGCCATGAGCACGATCACGAGCATGAACATCACCATAAACATGGTCATGAACATGACCACCATCATGATCACGAGCAGAGTGCGCCGCGAACCCTGATCATTCACCACCACTATCACCATCAGGGGGATGTCCATCACCACTACCACGGGGTGCGAGCCCCCATAAGCCACGAGGGTCATGATCACCACCACGACCATCATCATGATCATGCCCAATCTCATGAGCACGGCCATTCCCACACGCATCCCCATGATCACTGCCATGACCATGACCATGACCATGACCATGACCATGACCATGACCATGACCATCAGCAGGGTGATCTGCACTATGGCAAAGGGGAAGCGGGATTGTCGGTCCCCGGTATGGGGCAGCGCCAGCTGATCGCCATCGAGATGGATGTGCTGGCCAAGAACAACGCGCTGGCCGCCCACAACCGCGAACACTTCACAGCTGCCGACCAGCTGGTGCTCAACTTGGTATCTAGCCCGGGTTCAGGCAAGACCACCCTGCTGTGTGAAACCCTGCGCCAGCTGGCCGACAAGCGCCCTTGCGCGGTGATCGAAGGGGATCAGCAGACCAGTGCCGATGCGGATCGCATTCGTGCCACCGGCGTCCCTGCTGTGCAGATCAACACCGGCAAGGGCTGCCATCTGGATGCCAAAATGGTCCACGACGCCTGCCACCAGCTGCCTGCCAATCAAGGGGGAATCCTCTTTATCGAGAACGTGGGCAATCTGGTCTGCCCCGCCAGCTTCGATCTCGGCGAGAAGTACAAGGTGGCGATCCTCTCTGTCACCGAGGGGGAAGAGAAGCCGCTGAAATACCCGGACATGTTTGCCGCCGCCCAGCTGATGGTGATCAACAAGATCGATCTGCTGCCCTACGTCAGCTTTGACATGGCCCGCTGCATCGAGAACGCCAAACGGGTCAACCCCTATATCCAGGTGATCCAGGTCAGCGCCACCACAGGCGAAGGGATGGATGCCTGGCTCAACTGGCTGGCCAGTGCTTGAAATCAACCGGTTAAACGCCACTGATAACGGTAGAAAACAAGAGAGGGAGGCTGATGCCTCCCTCTCTTGTATCTGCGCGCTTTGCCAACGATTCTCTCTGTACAGAATGGCTAGCGTTTCATACTCGCGCCCCCTCACCCTGGCCCTCTCCCCAGGGAGAGGGAACCGGTTCATGGATGCCGCATTCCGTTCCCGTCTCAACATGGAAAAGGGAACCTATTCGTGGATACAGGCAATATGCTGCAACAATACGACTCCCTCAACCCCCTCAGGGAGGCCTCGAGCATAACAACCAGCCATATTTTCAAACCCCGAATTTTTCCAAACCCTAACCCCGGGCGGGTGAGATGGCACCGTCTGCCCCCTTCTCCCCTTGCGGGAGAAGGGCTGGGGATGAGGGGGAACTAACCCTCAGGCCGCATTTTCAGCCAATACACCAGTCACGGGCTGCATCTCACCAAAGCGCAGCACCCGATGGCAGATCTGGCGCAGCAGCGCCTGCTGGTGACTAAAGATAACCATGCCAAGCCCGCGCTGCTCGCACTCCATCATCAACTCCCGCCAGAGCTGGCGCTGAATCTGCGGATCCAGCTGGGCGGTCACCTCATCGGCAATCAGCAGACGAGTACGGGGATCGAGGGCGCGCAGCAGCGCGATGCGGGCCAGCTCACCGCCGGAGAGCTGACCGGGTTTACGGCCAAGCCACGCAGGCTTGACCATAAAGCGGGCCAGCATGACCTCATCGGGGCGCCATACATCCCAAAGCGCCTGCCCGGTGGTGCGATAGGGATTGAAAGTGAGTTCCGGGTGCTGGGGCACCAGCTGGATGGGGTTATAACCATTTACCTGTTCAGGCACAGGCTGCCCATCCAGCAGGATCTGCCCCCCTGCCCGAACAGGCTGCCAACTCGCCAATACCCGCCCCAGCGTGGTCTTGCCATGGCCGCTCGGGGCGGAGATGCCGAGCCGTTCGCCCGCTTTCACCGTCAGCGATAAACCCTGCCAGAGGGGACGTTCACCCTGGGCGATAGTGAGATTTCGTACTTCCAACATCAGGAAACCTCCGGCACAGAGAAGAGCGCATTGAACTCGGGCAGCGCCTGCCAGTGGGCCCGGAGCATCTCGCTCCCCTGCCCCTGTCGCAGATGGTGGCAGCTCAAGGTATCGCTCACCTGCCCCTGATGCAGCGCCACAATGCGATCGGCAAAGCGGGCCGCCAGCGCCAGATCGTGGGTCACCCAGAGGATACCGCTGCCCTGATTGGCCAATTCACGCAACTGGCCGAGCAGCTGGCAGGCCAGCCCTTCGTCGAGCCAGGCGGTGATCTCGTCTGCCAGAATGTAGCGGGCACCGCCGAGCGCCGCGGTGCAGGCCAGAATGCGCTTGGCCATGCCGCCGGAGAGCTGGCGCGGGAATCTGTCCAGGGTGGTCGCGGGCAGCTGGTAGCGCAGCAGTTGCTCGCCGAGCCGCTCGCGAGAACCGCTCTGGCCGCAGAGACGTGCCGCACGCCCCAGCTGGCGCTCCACCGTCAGCAATGGATTGAGGGCGCTTACTCCCTGTGGCACATAGCAGAGAGTGTGACCGCGCAGACGGGCGCGGCTGGCATCGCACAGAGGTGTGCCATCGAGGGAGATGCTGCCGCGCATCCGCAGATTGTCCGGCAGCAATGTCAGAGCGCTTTGCAGCAACAGGCTCTTGCCCTCGCCGCTCCCCCCCACCAGCGCCACTATCTCTCCCGGCGCCAGTTGCAGGCTGATATCGGTCAGCAAAGGCTGCCAGCTGCGCCGCCCCAGCCAGGAGTAGTGGGCCGCCTCTATGGTCACCTGATCAAAACTCAGCATGGTTCACTCCTGTGCCACAGCAGCTGTTGCAAGGCGCGGGTAGCCTGATCAAACAGCAACACCAGCAGCAGCAACATCAGCCCCGGGAAGAGAGCCAGCCACCAACCGCCACCCGCCAGATAACGCAGGGCATCGGCCAGCAGCAAACCCAGCGAGGCCTCGTGGGCCGCCAGCCCAAAGCCGAGAAAGCTCAAGGCCGCGCTGTGCAGCACCGCATGGGGAAACATCAGCAGGGTGCCGATAAACCACTGGGGCAACAGGCCCGGTAGCAGGTGGGTGCGCCAGCGACGCAGCGCCCCCATCCCCTGACAACGGGCCAGCACCACATAGTCGCTGCAGGCGATCCGCCGTGCTTCTGCGCAGAGAATGAGCGCCAACTTGGGCCAGTGGGTGAGCGCTACCGCCAGGATCACCCCGCGCATGCCCCCCCCAACGGTAAAGCAGATCAGGATCAGCAGCAGCATATGGGGCAGCGCCAGCATGGCGTCGATCACCATTCGCACCGCCGCATCACATCTGGGGTGAATGAGCGACACGCTTGCCGCCACCATGGCCAGCAGGCCACTGCAGAGCGCCGTGCTGATGCCAAGCTCCAGACTGGTGAGGGTGCCCTGAAAGGCCCGCAACCAGAGATCCCGCCCCATCTGATCGGTGCCGAACCAGTGGGTCAGCGAGGGGGCTTGCTGGCGCGCCAGCAGATCCATCGGCACATCCTGATGAGAGAGGCTCCAGCCGTAAGTGGCCAGCAGCGCCAATCCGATCAGGGCAAAACCCAGCCGCAGTATCGAGGGAAACGGATTAAACAGCATGCTCGCCCTCCCAACCCCGATTGATGCGCGCCAGCAGCAAACTGGCCACCGTGTTGCCAATAAAGACCAGCAGGGTGCAAAAGAGCACGATTCCCATCAGCAGGGGAATATCCCCCCGCAGCCCCGCATCCACGGTGGCCTGGCCGAGCCCCGGGTAGGAGAAGACCTTCTCGGCCAAGAGCGATCCGCCAATCAGTTCGCCAAGGGAGGCAAACTGCAGGCAGAGCGCTGGGGTCAGGGCATGGCGCAGCACATGAAAACGCAGCATGGGCCAGCCGCCATCGCCCTGAGCGCGGGCGTAGCGGATAAAGTCGCTATCCAGCACCTCGGCCACCCGCGCCCGGGTATGCAGGGCAATGTTGCCCACCCCGAGCAGCGCCAGGGTCGTCACCGGCAGCAACAGATGGCGCGCTCGCATAGCCCAATCTGCCTCATCGGCGGAGAGACCCGGCGTCCAGGCGCAGCAGACCGGCAGTAGTGGCCAATGCACCGCAAACAGGGCGAGCAGCAACAGGCCGACCCAGAAGGTGGGCAGGGAGGCGAGCAGGTAGGCAAAACGGCAAATCAGTCGATCGGGCCAGCGATTGAGATAGCGACCGGCGCAGAGGCCCAGCACAATGCCGAAAAAACCGGAGAGCAGCCAGGCGCCCGCCAGCAGTAGGAAGGAGGCAGCAAAGCGCTGGCCAATGACCTCACCCACCGGTGCGTTGTAGAGCATGGAGTAGCCGAGATCCCCCCGCAGCACCTGGGTAAACCAGTGCCAGTAGCGCAGCCAGAGCGGCTGATCCAGCCCCCAACGGGCGGCGATGCGGGCGTACTGCTCCGGCGGCACATGGAGCAGGTCGTTGCCGATATAGGCCTTGATGGGGTCGATGGGGGAGTAACTCAGCAGCACAAAGGTGGCGACCGAGACCAGACATAACAGCCCTGCCAGACGCAGCAGGGCTTTTAGCAACAGATAACCTGAATGACTCAAGGGCGAACTTACCGGCACGTCCACCGCCAATCCTGCAGGTTGTTGAGCAGGGACCAGCTACCGTGGATTTCCGGCGCCCCCTTGCCAAGATCGATACAACGGTTGGCGAGATAGGTGTGCTGCACATTGAGCAGCCAGGCCCAGGCAGCATCCCCCTGTACCCCGGCGCCAGTTTTGCCATCCCACTCCACCTGCTGCCAGAACGGCACGGCCGCCTGCCAGTTGGGGGCATCCAGCGCCTGCTTGAGGTGGCCATCCACCACAGGGTTGCTGTAGTAGCCCGGGTTGTAGAACTCAACACCACCGGAGCCGCTCTGGTAGTGGTGATAGAGCTCCATGGGATCCAGACTCCCCCACCCCATTAGCACCGGGTTGGCGTGCATCTCCCGCTCCACCTGCTCCCAGCTGCCGGACTTGAGGCTCACCTTAAGGCCGATGGGCCCCAGCATGGCCCGCACCGCTTCCGCCAAATCCCGGCGGGTGCTGTCGCCACTGGTGTACCAGAGGGTAAAGGCGGCACGCAGATTGCCCTTGTGGCGAATGCCATCACTGCCCATCTTCCAACCCGCCTCGTCGAGCAGGGCATTGGCGTGGGCCACATCGCCATCCTTGAAGGCGGTGGCTTTGTTCAGCCAGGGCAAGCCTTCTACCGCGCTGTAGGCGGGGATGGCATGTCCTTCCAGCAGCTGGTCGGCCAGCAGCTTGCGGTCAATGGCGTAGTTGATGGCGCGGCGCACCGCCACGTCCGAGGTCACGTCGTTGCCGATGGGATAACCCTTGGCATCCTTGCCGCCCGCAGGCGGAATGGGGAAGACGATGCCGCGGTTTTCTACACTCGGCCGCACCCAGAGCTTGAGGGAGGCAGGCACGGTGGGCGCCAGTGACGGTGCGATGCGCACCACATCAAGCTGGCTGCTCTGGGCCGCGGCATAGGCGCTCTCTTCATCGATAAAGACAAACACCAGCCGTTTGAAGTCATTGTTGCCGCCAGCGTAATAGGGGTTCGCCTCCACCACCAGTTGCTGGCCGGGCAGGAAGCTCACCAGCCGGTAGGGGCCGGCACCGACCGGCTTTTGGGCATACGCTTTTGCGTCGTAATCCTTCTTCGACACTATCCCCAAAGATCCCAGCACGTTGACGAAGGTGCTCTGGGGAGCACCCAGGGTGATGGCCACCTCGGTGGGCGAGAGCACCTTGGCCGAGACAAAGTTGCCCATGTCAATCTTGCCGCCACCCTTGGCTGCGCTGTTGTAGGTAAAGGCCACATCCTCGGCGGTGAGTGGCGCGCCGTTGGAGAATTTCAGGTCAGGCTTGAGGGTAATGAGCCACCCCTTGCCATCCTTGCTCGGGGTCACCGATTGGGTGAGCACATTCTGCCAGCTGAGGTCGGCGTTCTGCTTGAGCAGCGGGCTGTGCAGCAGCAGGTAGCTGCCGTGACTCCAGCCAAGCAGAGGGTCAAACCCTTCGGTGGGCTCACTGCCGATGGCGAGCTTGAGCTCGGCAGGCACAGGTTGGGCAGCGGCTAGCGCCGTGTGAGAGGCAGTGCCCAGCAGCAGAGTCAACAGGGCGGCAGCACTGGTGCCACAGTAATGGCGAAGGGAATTGCGCGGAACAGTCATGGGGATCCTTTTTGTTTTGTACCACTCACGGATCATCACTCAAAAAAGAGGTGGAATGCGTGTCTGAACATGGGAGTGAGGGGCCAAAATGGCCCCCTATTCTAAACTTGATTTCGCGTGAAACCTAGCGACTATGCCGGTTGAGCACGCCGGGCACCGAATAGCCGTCTGCGACCCAGATCCACGCCGCCAGCCCCTTGCTGCACCGGCAAGGAGAGCAGCATCTTGAGGGTGCTGCCCACCAGTGCTCGCCCCTCCCCAGCACCGAGATGGGGATCGAGCGGCGACATCAGGGAGCAAGCCAGCAACTGTCCCGTCTCGGGCAATTCACCCACCATAAAGGTCATGTTGCCGCAGGGGAGCTGCAGGGCGAGCCGATCGCTGCTGCTGCGCACCGGCCAGAGTTGATCCGGCCCCGGCAGCACCAATACGCTCAACATCCAGGGGGTGAGCACGCAGCCGAGCCACTGACCTTCAAACAACGTGCACTCCGCCACAATGGGCATGGTGGCGTGATAGAAGGGCAGCACCTGCATCTCTTCGCGAGCGATCCGCTCGTACTGGGCTACCAGCAAGGGTGCTGGATTGGTGGCAAAACCGGCAAACTCCTGCGCTGTCTCCGGTACTATCTCCAGCACTCTCTCAGCCTCGCTTAAATGGGACTGCGCCATAGGCCCTCCCGTGCTTGTTCAGCTTTCTCCTGCTCAGAGAGCACAATGGCGGGCGCACCAACGGCAGCCAGCAGGGTCAAAATCCGATCCGTCGCCTCACCCATGGCAGCCGCAACCACAGGGGTGAGGCCGATGCGGGGCTCGAGGGATTCGGGCTCGACCCCGATCAGAGTGAGCCGCTTTGGCGACTCCCCCGTCATGTGCAGCGCCGAGAGCACGTCCGCCAGCCCCAGCTGGTGCGGGGAGATCTTGCGGCCAAACAGGGTCGGGATCTCCTCATCTTTCAGAGTCACCACTGTGCCCGGCGGATTACCGCTGCGCACCGCATCCACCAGAATGATGTGATCGCGACTGGCCATCGCTTCGAGCAGCTCCATACCGGCAGTACCGCCATCGAGCAGCTCGATGCCAGGGGCGAAACGGTAGTTGCGCCCCAACCCCTCAACGATGCGCACGCCGACGGCCTCGTCACTCAAGAGCAGGTTGCCCACGCCCAGGATCAGGATGTTCATCACAACACCTTCACCTGAGTTGTTTCGCCATTCTGGGTATCCACCACATGCACCGCACAGGACATGCAGGGGTCGAACGAATGGACGGTGCGAACCACCTCCAGCGGTTTGGCCGGATCGGCCACCGGGGTGCCTACCAGCGATTGTTCGTAGGGGCCGGGTTCATCGTTGAAGTTGCGCGGACCCGAGTTCCAGGTGGAGGGCACCACCGCCTGATAGTTCTCGATCTTGCCGCCCTTGATGACGATCCAGTGGGAGAGCATGCCGCGCGGCGCCTCTTCAAAGCCCACCCCGCGAAACTCTTTATCCGCCGGGATCTCGGCCTTGATATAGGCAGTGGTGTCCCCCTTGCCGATGTTGTCCACCAGCGCCTTCCACTGATGGGACAGGGTGTCTTTGAGCACGCAGCAGCGCACCGCGCGGCCGATGATGCGGCCCATGGTGGAGTGCAGCTGCTCGGTCTTGATGGCCGAGCCGGTGAGCGCCTTGTAGATGCCGTTCAGCTGATCGAAGTGCGCCACCGTCTCCGGGTGTTTGGCGGCCAGTTTCACCAGCAAGTCTGCAAGCGGACCCACCTCCACCACCTTGCCGTAGAAGGTGGGAGACTTGACCCAGGAGTATTTGCCATCATCCTGCCAGCCGGTGTAATCGGGCTCGGTCTTGCCCTCCCAGGGTTTGAGAGGGGCATCATCCTTGTACCAGGCGTGCTTGTTGCTCTCGGCGATACCGTCCATCAGCCAGCCATCCTGATGGCTCTCGATGGGGCGATATCCCGCCAGATTGCCATTCTCGATGTAGCCTCCCGGCATCAGGAAGCTGCCGCCGTTAGCATCGGTGGGCAGCTCCGGCACGCTCAGGTAGTGCTTGGCCCCCTGCCCCAGGTTCAGCCACTCGGGGTAGTGCGCGGCTATGATGGCTGCATCCACCTTGTAGACCTGCTCGATAAACTCGCCGAGCCGGTCGATAAAGCTCTTCACGTAGAGCAGTCGTTCCAGGTTGAGCACGCTCGGCGCATCCAGATTGATGGGGTTGGCCACGCCGCCCACCGCCAGATTCTGGATGTGCGGGCTCTTGCCCCCCAGAATGGCGACAATGCGGTTGGCATCGCGCTGGCACTCCAGCGCCTGCAGGTAGTGTGCCACGGCGATGAGGTTTACCTCCGGGCTCAGCTTCATCGCCTTGTGACCCCAGTAACCGTTGGCAAAGATGCCAAGCTGGCCGCTCGCCACCAGCGCACGGATTGTATCCTGCACCTTGGTCAGTTCATCGGCACTGTTGAGGGACCAGGTTGATACCCCCTTGAGCATGTCCGCCGCTTTTTGCGGATTGGCCTCAAGGGCCGCGGTGATGTCCACCCAGTCCAGCGCGGAAAGCTGGTAGAAGTGGACGATGTGATCGTGGATGTTATGGGCCGCGATGATGAGGTTGCGGATGTACTGGGCATTGACCGGCACCTTGGCGCCGATGGCGTTCTCCACCGCCCGCACCGAGGCGATTGCGTGAATGGAGGTACATACCCCGCAGATGCGCTGCACTATCATCCAGGCATCGCGCGGGTCGTTGCCCTTGACGATCTCCTCCATCCCGCGCCACATGGTGCCGGACGACCAGGCTTTGGTCACTTTACCGCCTTCGATTTCGCAGTCGATACGCAGGTGCCCCTCAATGCGGGTGATGGGGTCTATGGTGATACGTTGGCTCATACGTTGGCTTTCCCTCGGGCCTGATAATCTTGGTGAACACGTTCAAGTGATGGCAGTACCGGCAAGAGCCGGATCAACAGCAAATAGGCACACACCTCGATGGCAACAAAGCCCAGGGAGATCAGCACTTCCTCCGCAGAGGGGAAGTAGTGGTAGCCATTGCCGGGGTTGAAGGCGAGCAGGGAGTAATCCAGTCGCCAGAGGGCGGCGCCCAGCAGCATGCTGAGGGCCCCCAGGAACAACATGCGCGAATCCCGGCGGCTCTTGTCCCAGTGGAACACCAGCAGCGGGAAGATCATCAGCGCAATCTCGCTCCAGAACATGATGGAGAAGCGATTGAACTCGGAGAGATACTCCGACTTGTCGTGGATGACGATCTCGGCAAAACGCAGCGCCACAAACAGGATCAGGAAGATGTCGATCACCTGGGTCAGCTTGTAGAAGAGCGACTTCTCGTTGGGGCCCCGTCCCGCCAGTCCCGCCTGCACCAAGGAGCCCTCAAATACCACGATGGAGAAGCCCATGATAAAGGCGGTCAGCAGCGAAAAGACCGGCAGCAACTCGTAGCTTTGCCAGAGCGGATGGATCTTCTCTCCCGCGACGATCATCAACGAGCCCATCGAGGATTGGTGCATGGTGGGCAGCAACGCCCCCAGCGCCAGCACGAAGAACATGATCTTGTTGAGGCGAATGAGGGACGCCTTCCAGCCGAACTTCTCCAGCAACACGGGCGCAAACTCCAGCGCCATCACCCCGATATAGATGGTCATGCAGACCGCCGTCTCGAACAGCACGGAGGAGGTGTTGAAGTGACCGGGCAGGTAGAAGTACGGCAGGTTCCAGTAACGGCCCACGTCAATGGTGATGGAGAGGCCGCCCAGCGAGTAGCCAAACAGGCTCGCCAACAGCGCCGGTCGCACCAGCGGGTGGTACTCGCCCCGGTTGAACACATAAACCGCCCAGGCCAGCGCCCAGCCGCCACAGGCGAAACCGGTACCGATCAAGAGATCGAACGAGATCCAGAGCCCCCAGGGGTAGCCGCCATTCAGGTCGGTGACCGAGCCCAGCCCGAAGACGAGGCGTTTTAAAATCAACATGCCGCACAACACGGCAAAGGGGGCCAGCACCAGCACAGGCCAGCTGACCAGCTTGCCGCCGAGGGGATACGCCTTGTGATTACTCATGATCCTTGCCTCCCTTTGTGGTGCCCTGATCCTTGATCTGCGTACTCCCCTGATCATGGCCATCATCGTGATGGTGATCGTGACCATTCTTGGTGTTGCGGCGAATGAGCACCGAAAGGCCGGTCAGCACCACCATGGGCAACACCATCCCCTTGTAGAGGGTGTGCTGGATATGCTCGGAGCGGGCACCGGAGGAGAGCTCCGGCAGATCGGGCATGTCGAGCTTGGTATAGGGCACCCCGGCCAGCACCAGCACCTGGGTGCCGCCCCCCTCCTTCTCGCCATAGACGTAAGGCTGGTAGTTGGGCACTTCGTGCAGGTAGGGATCGTTGGCGCTGAAGGTCTGGCGCGGATAGGCGTACTCGCTGCCCGGGGTCGCCAGCAGGCGACGCCTGGCTTCGGCCATCAGCTCCTCGCGGGTGCCGAAGATGACGGCGCCGGTCGGGCACACCTCGACACAGCCGGGCAATTTCCCTTGATCGATCCGCTCAAGCCCCTTCTGGTTGCAGAGCTCGCACTTGTGGATCGCCCCGAACGGGTTGTCGTAGTCATATTTGGGCACGTCGAACGGGCAGCCCACCATGCAATAACGGCAACCGGTACAGACGCTCGGGTCGTATTGAACGATGCCGGTCTTGGGATCTTTTTTAAGGGCCTGCACCGGGCAGACGGAAACACAGTTGGGATCGACGCAGTGCATGCACTGCTTCTTGATGTAGGCGTAGCCATCCACCAGCTGATCCTTGTGCTCGCCCGCGCCACTCTTCCACACCTGAATGATGTTGTTGGTGTAGGGGCTCAGCTTGTCGTTGTTGGACCAGGTCTGCTCGCCCGCCGGATTGGCCGGGTTGCCGTTAAGGCGCTGGCACTCCGCCACGCAGGCCTGACAACCGACACAGAGGGTGGAGTCGTAGAGCATGCCAAGCGCACCGGGAATGGGTGGCTTGTTTTTGGCAGCCGCCAGCGCGGTACCGGGCACGGTGGCCCCGGCTGCCAGCGCGCCGACGGAGGCAAATTTGAGGAAGTTGCGTCTGTTCACGGTCACTCCTCCCGTGACGGATGCTGCCCGGCTTCATGGCGCTTCTGCTGGCGACCGAGTTCACGCACCGTCATCAGACTCACCCCGACCAGCACCCCGAGGGCACCGCCGATCAGCGCGGTGGAAGTGGGAGAGATATGACCCCCTTCCTGAATGGCTACATCGGGCTTATTGACCCGCGGGGTCGGATTCTCAACCTTGGCGAGCTGGAAGATCCCCTTGCTGAAGCCGACCCCCTGCTCGTTGCAGCCGTAGCAGGGATGACCGATACCAACGGGCCAGATGCCACCACCGATATCACAAAACTCCAGGGTCGAGCAGTTGCCGTAGGTCTCCGGCCCCTTGCAGCCCAGATGATAGAGACACCAGCCCTGACGGTGGCCTTCGTCACCGAACTCCTTGGCAAAGCGACCTGCGTCAAAGTGCGGACGGCGCTCGCAGTTTTCGTGGATGAGCCGCTCATAGGCAAACAGCGGGCGATTCTTGGCATCAAGCGCCGGCAGCTTGCCGTAGGTGATGTAGTAGGCAAGCGTGGTGAGGAAGTTGTGGGGATTGGGCGGGCAGCCCGGGATATTGATGATCGGGGTACCGATATTGCCCAGCGCCTCTTCCAGACTGACGGCACCGGTCGGGTTGCCGCCGCTGGCAGGCACACCGCCCCAGGCGGCGCAGGAGCCGATGGCGATCACCGCAGCCGCGTCGGCGGCGGCACGGCGAATATGGTCGACGATGGGCTCACCGGCCACCATGCAGTAGACGCCACCATCTTTGAGCGGAATGGAGCCATCCACTACCAGCACATACTTGCCTTTATAGCGCTTGATGGCGTTGTGCTTGTTCTCTTCCGCCTGATGACCAAAGGCCGCCGAGAGTACCTCGTGGTACTCCAGCGAAATGGTGTTGAGGATCAGGTTCTCGATGGTGGGGTGGGTGGCGCGCAGCAGCGATTCGGTACAACCGGTGCACTCCTGCGCCCCAATCCAGATCACCGGCGGCCGTTCGGGGCTGGTGAGCGCAGTGGCCATCTTGGCGACGGCATGCTGACTTAATCCCAGGGTTGCGGCCATCCCGGCACACAATTTCATAAAATCACGGCGATTAATCCCATGAGCCGATAAAAAATTATCCTCGACCATTCTACTTATTCCCGTAGTGAGCACTTGTTTGATAAATGCTTAATAGCGGAAATGCTAAGGACTCACCCACACTGCAGTATTGATCTCTATCAATTTCGACCGGCTTACCCCTATTTTCATAGCGAGCCACATCACAAATGAAATTAATTACCCCCAAAGAGATATTTGGCAACCCCGTAAATTTTATGAACTTAATTGGATATTAAATAATTAATCACCACATATCCTCTCTTTCACCGTGAGCCAAATTAACATGATTGAAATATTGGCTATACCGCTCATTTCACAATACTGATGCCCACCCATAAATGATCCATTGAATATATCTTTACTCATTCCATTGCATATTCCATACAGTCATCCACGGGACAACCTCCTGACTTGCCTCTCCACACCAAAACGGTCTCACGGCCAGCTACCACCGGTAGCAAGCACGGCCTGCACGGCAAGATTTACCTGCTGTCGCTTGGTTTCAGTTTGCATTTTACCTGCGCTTCAGTGCGACACGTTCTACTGCGAGCCCACACAGCACAACCCCGCTTGGCCTCCCTGCCGTTTAACACCGCTTAATGAAAAGATGCCGCAGATGTATGCATATCAATACGCTCCCCCCCACTCTTTATTGTCCTGGATGCTGGTGAGTAAAATATCGCACCCACGGATATGTTTACGCATCATCGTGAATCTGCATTCAAATTAATGGTAAGAGAAAAGGCAAGGTGGAAGGCTGCCTGCAACATAGTGTACATATTTAACTCGCGATGCATTCGCTCACCTAGTTACAGATGTTACCGCACGCATTCACACTATTTACCTTCACGTCACCCTGCGTAATTAACCAGAGCGTAAATATCCATCTCCACCGATATAGATGATAATTATTCTTGTTCAATGGCAACCCCAAAAAATGAGTTTGGATGACGATGAACATGACAAACGATAAGGGTGTTAACCATCACCCAAGCAGTGGTGCCAGCAACTGCAGCGCCTTATCGAACTCGAACTCGTTGACCGCCCGGCTCACCTCTTGAAATGCAGCACGCAGCGGCAATGCACTGCCAGCCAGATCAGCCTCAATCTGCTGACAAAGCGCCAACGCCTGGGCATCGCTCTGTGCCAGCAAGGCCCCCAACTGCTGGAGTTGCGCCGCCAGCATCCCGGCATCGATGCCTTGGGAAGCGCCCATCGTCACAGGGGACACTGCCAGCGCGGCTTCCAGCCCAGACAGCAGGGGCTTCAGCTCGGCCATCAGGGATGGCAAGCGGGTTGCGACCCCTGCATCATCCCCCTCTTCACAGGCTTGCTCGAGCAGCGCCGCCTGATCCGCCACACCTGTCGCCCCTATGGTGCTGGCACTGCCCTTGAGGGTGTGAGCCAGACGCCGGGCCGTGACGTTGTCATCCGAGGCCCACGCCGAGTGGAAACTGGCTTCAAACCCCTGTTGCCCGTTACAAAAGCGCTGCAACATATTGCGGTAGAGCGCACTGTCGCCCCCCATCACGGCCATGCCCCGCTGCACGTCAAGGCCGGGCACGCCTTGCCAAGGGGTCGCATCGTCAGTCACCTGCAACTTGCTGGCGGCAGCCAGAGGTCTGGCGGGTGTGATCCAGTGCGAGAGGGTCGCCAGCAACAGCGGCATATTCAAGGGTTTGGCGATGTGGTCATTCATGCCTGCCGCCAGCGCCTTCTCTTTATCCCCGACCATGGTGCTGGCTGTCATGGCGATAATGGGGATCCGGGCCAGCGCCGGATCGGCGCGGATCAACCGGGTCGCGGTGTACCCGTCCATCACCGGCATCTGGCAATCCATCAGGATACCGTCAAACCCGCGATCTTGCGCCAGCAGGGCGAGCGCCTGTGCCCCATCGCAAGCACAGACCAGGGAGATCTGCTCCTTGCCCAGCAGGGCCAGCGCCACCTCCCGGTTCATGTCGTTATCATCCACCAACAGCAGACGAGCCCCCGCCAGCCCATGAGCGGGCAGCGCAACCTGATGATGGGGGCTTGCATCCGATACCACGGCATCACCCCCCTGCGCCTTACACAATGCCTGACACAGTGCCTGCGGGGTAAACGGATGGGCCAGCACATCACACGGCGCCAACCCCAGCGCAGCAACATAGCTGGCAAGCGGTGCGGGATCGCCCGAGGTGATCAGCAAGATCGCGGGCGGCGCTGCCAGCGTGCTAACCTCCTGCAGCACCTCTGACAACCAGCTCTCCCCCTCCAGCCAGCCCAGCACAACTCGATCACAGGGCTTGCACGCCGCGATGCCTTGATGCAGCAGTGCCAGCACTGCGGCGGGCTCGTCCGCGCAGACAAGCTCAACAGGCAGCGCCGCCAGCTGGTGGAGAATGGCCGCTCGCGAAGCAGGACACGACTCCAGCAACAGCAGACGCTGCGGCGCCAGCGGCATGGCCACACGTTGCTCTTTCTCCTTACCCTGATCCGCCAGGGTGGCGAGACAGATACGGAAGTGGAACTCGCTGCCCTGCCCCGGGGCGCTCTCCACCCGGATCTCACCGTCCATCAGTTGCACCAGATTGTGCGTGATGGCCAAACCAAGACCGGTGCCACCATATTTGCGGGTGGTCGAGCTGTCAGCCTGTTCAAAGGAGTGGAAGAGACGCTGGCACTGCTCGGCTGTCATGCCGATACCGCTATCCTGCACACTGCCCTGCAGCCAGATCTTGCCATCTCGCTCGTTACTGCGTGCCAGCCGGACAATCACCTCTCCCTGCTCGGTGAACTTGATGGCATTGCTGGTCAGGTTGAGCAGGATCTGGCCAAGCCGCAGGGGATCGCCGCACAAACGGTCAGGCAGATCAGCGGCCAGATCGAACAGCAGCGCCAGCCCCTTTTCCCGCGCCCGAAACGCCGTAAGGTCCGCCAGCCACTCGAACACCTCGTTGAGCTGGAAATCCACCTTCTCCAGTTGCAGCTTGCCCGCCTCCATCTTGGAGAAGTCAAGGATGTCGTTGAGGATCCCGAGCAGGTTGTTCGCCGCTCTGTCTATCTTGCTCACATAGTTGTGCTGCTCGGGGGAGAGGTTGGTTTGCAGCACCAGATGGGCCATGCCGATGATGGCATTCATTGGCGTGCGGATCTCATGGCTCATGTTGGCCAAAAATTCGCTCTTGGTTCGGGTGGCATCTTCGGCGATCTGCCTAGCTTCTAGCATGGCGGCCTCAGCCTGCTTACGGTCGCTGAAATCGAAGATGATTCCGTCCAGATAGATGGCCTTACCCTCGGCATCATAGGTGGCGAGTCCGATGGAGTAGACCCAGCGGAGCTGACCCCAGCGATCGAAGATGCGATACTCGTTGATGTATTGCCGATGTTCGGCAATGGCATCGATGGTGTTGCGGTTGCTCAGTTCGAGGTCATCAGGATGGATCAAGTCACCAAAATCGCGGCTGTTATCGACAAAATCGCTGGCGGGATAGCCGGTTAATTTTTCCGCCTCGTCGCTGACGAACAACATGGTCCAGGGATGATGAGGCAAGCAGCGATAGACCATACCCGGTACGTTGCGCACCATGGACTGGATCCGCTGCTCGCTCTCGTGCAGCCGCTGGCGATCTGCCGCTATCCGGTCATGAGCCTCCCGCATGGCCTGCTCGGCGGCACGGATCGGGGTGATGTCGACCAAGCTGCCGACCGCACCGCTTCGCTCGCTCTCGGCAAGCTCGATCCCCGAGAGAAAATAGAGCATGTCCAGAGGACGGCCATCCGGCGAAAACAGGCGCACCTCATGCTGCGTTCTGGCCTGGCTGCCAGCCACCCTCAACAAGGTGTTGTCCTCATCCGCCGAGTCCAACCCGGCAAGTTGGGGCAACTCCGCCAACCGCTTGCCCTCGAGCGGGCGGGCACCACCAAATGAGCTGGTAAAGGCGCGATTTACCCCCAGCAGGCGACCCTGATTATCGGTATAGAAGAGAGGATGTGGCAGGGTATCGATCAATGCCTGCTGGAAGGCAAACTGCTCGTTGCGCTCGCGGATACTGCGGCGACGCAACATCCGCCCCTGCCAGAGCAGGGCCGAGCTCAGACATATCAACAGGGCGGTGCCGAACAAGGCCACTCGCCGCCATCCTGACACGGCCTGTTCCACATTGCCCAACAGCAGCAGCGTCCACTGCCCTTTGGCATCGTGCCACTCGATAGGCATGCGGCTCACCAGATAGCTATCTTTCCCTATCCGAACTTCACTGCCATCGAGTGCAGGCAGGATCACCGGTTTGCGATCCGGGGCAAAGTAGTGTCCATATAGGCGAGAGGCAAAGAGCTGCTGTTGCCTGGCGGCAGAGTTCGGTCCCACCACCGCCATTTGCCAGTCGCTCTTGTTGCTGGCCATCACCACTCCATCTGGCGAGACCAGCAAACCGATGGTATCGCCCCACCCGGCCAGAAAGGTATCGAGCAGCGCCATCTCGTAGCGCGCTACCACCACCCCGGTAATGTCGCTTCCTTGCGCCCGATCGTGAGAGACTGGCGCCGCCACATAGATCATCCGCTTGCCGGTATTGAGGCTAACCCCGGCATCTACTGTTTCCAGCCCCTTGAGCCCTTGCCTGAAGTAGGAGCGAAACGACACATCCTGCCCGACGACATGGCGGCCAAGCGCATCCCAATCACGGACAATCACCCCTGCTTTATTGGTAACAAAGGCATGATTGGCCTTCACCCCCTGCGCCAACACCTGCAGAGCTTCGCTCGGGCTCAGCTCCCCCCGCTCGAGCAGTGACGATTGCTGGATCTCGCGGTTGAGGCGGCCAGCCAGTTGCACCGCCCCCATCCCCTTGCTTGAGAGGGTCAGTTGCTGCAGATTGTCGCCCTCGCGCTGAATGCGGGTATCCAGCGACTGGCGATACTCCTGCCGCTCCAGCTCCAGATAGAAGGCGTCGACCAGCGTGGCCAACATCAGGGAGAGCAACAGCACGGCAGCAATGTGCCAGAGACGCGATTTCATGGTTGACAGCATGCTCCATCGTTCTGCCTGGCCATCATCAGCACCGCCTCACAGGAGAAGACGTGCAATAAAAGGCACTCACCGAGCAGCGCATTCATCAACTTGTGGCAGCCACTCTTATCATCAACCAGCAGCACCATAGGATGAGCCGCGCTCGGGGCAAGATGTTCCATATCTCGTGATTCTCCCTGCCAAGATGGAGGATGGCGACCCCTGCCAACCTTTCTCACACCATAACGGATCCCCCGACAGGCAGCCATGACAACCCGGTTGAAATGTGCGCACAACCCGACAGGAGCCAGCAACTCACAAGGGATAAATCGGATACAAGAAAAAAGTGGATATGGGGTAATGGCGGTTGTACACCATCAGAAGATGGGTCAGCACCAACGGTATGATGATATCGGATTGCTCTCTTTATCACGTTGGGTGATGAGCCAGCTTGCAGATTTATATTTCCAGCGCAAGGTTGCAGAGGTATCGGTTGACCGGGGTCATGCACCCTATATTATCATGCTCAAAATGAGCTGGCAGGATACAGCGACAGATGGGCACATCAGATAGCCATATGGACATAGCAAAAATAATTTCCGGGCCCACGCTGGTACTGGAAAAAGATAATGTGCACAGCGATGCGCTATGCAATCAGTTACGAGCCATTGGCATAAGCCAGATTACGGTGGTGGAGAGTGTCGAGGCGCTGGAACGTTGCGTGGCTGATGGCCCTGCCGCCATGATCATCTGCAATATCGATCTCGATTCGGCAAACTTGCTCACGCTGCTGAAAAATATTCGCAGTAGGGCACCTCATCACACACTGCCATTTTTGACCCTGACCTCAGGGACAGATCGCCCATTGATCGAACAATTTGTCCAGGCGAAAGTCTCTGACATTATCTTGACCCCGCTCAAGCCCGATACCCTTAAAACCAGGATCACTCGGCTGCTGTTGGCAACCAGCCAGTCGCAGCCCCCACTTTCACAATTTGAATTCGGTCGTTTGCACCGTTTTTCCAACAGCGATCTGGTCGCCAGCAATCAGGATAGTCCAACCATTCTGGTGGTTGACGATGTTCCAGATAATTTGATGCTGATCACCTCGGTATTTCGCAAAGAGTTTCATCTCAAGTTGGTCAAGGATGGCGAAAAAGCGATCAGGATCTGCCAATCGGATAATCCACCCGATCTGGTGCTGCTCGATATCATGATGCCCAACCTGAACGGATTCGATGTCGCCAGAATTTTGCGTGAACATCCCCACTCTGAGCACATCCCCATCGTCTTTATGACGGCACTGGATGATATCTATTCCCGTAAACGGGCGATGAAACTGGGGGCCGTCGATTTTATCACCAAGCCGATCGACATCGAGATGCTGCGTTTTCGCATTGCCAATCTGATGCGGCTGGTGCATGCCAGAAGAGATCTGCAAAAAGAGTTCGATCAGATGCTTGAGCTCAATGCGCTCAAAGAGAGCCTCGAGTTCAATATCCGCTATGAAATTCGGGAGCCCCTGCTCAACGCGCTACACCTGCTGGAAGAGCTAGCGGCCGACTCATCGCTCAACATGCTCCAAAAAACCCAGCTATCCATCACCAGAAAATCTGTAGGCGATGCACTGGCATTGACCCGGCTGGCCAGCGAGATTTACCAGATTGAAACCGGCACCTTTGTTTTGAAAGCGGGTAAAGTCCAGCTCTTTAATATTTTCAACCGGCTTTCGGTGCAATTCAAAAATCTCTATGCCGGGAAAAAGCTCGATATCAAGCTGACCAAACCCAAAAATTACCTCTATGACGAGCTATTCATCGCAGGTGACGAATTTCTCTGTTATTCCGCGTTTCAAATATTGACACGGCTCGCTTGTGAGCATGCGACGCCCTCCTCCTGCGTGGAAATTGTATGTCTGAAATTCCCCGATAGCATTATTTTAAATATTGATAGCTCGACCTTGCTGGATATCAACAATGTCCTCTCTCTGTTCGACAGATTCCCATCCTCTAATAACAACAAAGAAGCACACAGTCACAATGGCTATCATGGCAAAATCATGCTGGAAGCTCATGGCGCCACCGTTACTGTGTCGCTGGATGAAGAAACCAAGCTGCTGAATATCTCGGCGTCCTTCCCGCAAAAAGAGGGTTTCAATCCATCTCCAGAGTGAAAAGAATCACGATCACAGAACTCTGCGGTAACATCGCCGTGGATCATTTTTGGCTACTGCGATGGGTGAATAAACAAAAGGATTTATCACCCCTTTCCATTTATCGTCATCTGGTGGTTTACGCAACGGGGTCTCTTTAATGCAAGCAGCAAGGGCGAACACCATGAAGCTACCTATTATCCTGTTGGGCTATCTCATTTATACCCCACTCAACAAACCCATCCATTTACGGAGATAACATGAATCTCATTCGCCGCGTTATCCCCTTGTATGTTCATATTGCCCATCTGTTTCTGGGTTTATTGCTGGTGTTTGCCTTGATCACTCTTAGTCACCAATATCGGCAAACCAAAACCATGCTGATGAAAGAGGCTGAAGAGAGATTCACCCTGATTGGCCAAATCACCACTCAGGCTTTAGAAGGGCTGTTCAGCACCTCAGCTTTAAGCGTCAATCTGCTCGCCCAACAGCGCCTGACCGAAGCCAAGACCCTGTCAGAGCGAATGGCCAGCCTTCCCTACATGACAACCCTGCTCAAAGGACAACCTTCTGCCAACGCGGTGTATGCCGGTTACAACAACGGCGATCTATTCTGGCTCATGCGCTGGCCTGCCGATACCGAGGTACAACACCTAACGCCGCCCGCCAATACCCGCTGGATCGTGAAGAGCATCCGGCATCAAGAGGCAACCACTCTTACGGAGACCTTCGCGCTGGCCGACAATCTCACCATCATTGAACGGCAAGAGGAATCAGGACAATTTTTTGATCCAATAGAGCATCCATGGTTTATTCAGGCCAAGCAGAGTGGACAGCTGGTGCAATCCCCTCTCTATATCTCGCACGATACTCAGGAGATGTACCTGAGTTTTGCCGAACCAATGCAAAATGGGGCTGGCGTCATAGGGATGAGCCTGAACCTCCGAGCTATCGAGCGCCTGCTCAAATCCGCCAAGATAACCCCCAATATGCGTCTAGCCATCGTCAATGAGCAGGGCGAGCTAATGACAAGTCATAAAGGTGGGATGCTGATTCATGAACATGGCGCTTATCGACTTGCAAGAGTGACCGAAGCCGACCTGCCTATGATACAACACTTGATGAATGCCAGTCAGAATCAGAACGCAGATAGTCTTTCCTTTAAATCAGAGGGCAATGATTGGCAAGGAATGCGTATCACTTTACCGGAAGCCGATGGGTCAAAATTAACCCTCTGGATTGCAGCACCTGTCGATGAGTTGCTGGCCACCGCCTTCACCATCCGCAATCAGACCTTCCTTCTGTCGGGCATCTTCCTGATCTTTGCCCTGTTCGCGGCCATCAAGCTCGCCAGAACCGCCGCCAGGCCCCTTGATGACCTGACTCAAGAAGCAGGAAAAATCGCCCACTTCGACTTCAACGATCCGATCAGAGTCAACTCCTATATTGCTGAAATCATCGATCTCTCCCAGGCCATGGGCGACATGAAATCGACCATCCAGCGCTTTTTGCAGCTTTCCACCTCCCTCTCCAGCGAGACCAGTTTCCCCCGCTTGCTGGTGCGGCTGCTCACCGAAATGCAGCAACTGACCGGTGCAACAGGCTGCATGCTCTACCTCTCCGATAGCGGCAACAAGACGCTGGATCTGGCAGGGTTGTGCTGGAATGGCGAGGTGCAGGAGCAAACGCCGATCCACAGTATCGGAACCCTCAATCAGCCAAAACATCCACTGTTCCAGAGCTTGCAAGGAGTAGAACTGGAACCCGTTGCGTTGGTCACCAGCGAATTGCAGATCCTGTTTCCCTACATCGAGGAGAGCGACACACCACTGACCTTCTGGCCGATTGCCCTGAAAAACCGTGATTGCCAACTGCTCGGCACCCTGGTGTTTCTGATCGATGAACGGAAGAAGTCACTGACCCCGCAGCGGATGGCATTTGTCAACGCGCTCTCTTCCACCGCCGCCGTGGCACTCACCACCCAGCGACTGCTGGAGGAGCAGCGCAATCTGCTGGAAGCCTTTATCCAGCTCATCGCAGGGGCCATCGATGCCAAGAGCCCCTATACCGGTGGCCACTGTCAACGAGTCCCCGAACTGACCAAGATGCTGGCAGAAGCGGCATGTGAGGCCAAGGAGGGCCCCTTCCAACACTTCTCGCTCGATGAAAAACAGTGGGAAGCAATACATATCGCGGCTTGGCTGCACGACTGCGGCAAAGTCACCACTCCGGAGTTTGTGGTCGACAAGGCCACCAAGCTGGAAACCCTGTGCGATCGCATTCACGAGGTCAGGATGCGCTTTGAAGTGCTGAAACGGGATGCCGAGATTGCCTACTGGCAGGCACGTCTCCATGGGGGTGATGAGGCCACGTTACAGGCCACGCTGCAACAGCAATGGCAACAGCTGGATGAGGAGTTTACCTTTATCGCCCATTGCAACGAAGGGGGCGAATTTATGGCCACAGAGGATATTGCAAGGCTGCAGCAGATCGCGGGCCGCACCTGGCAGCGCACGCTCTCCGATCGGATTGGGATCTCTCAGGATGAACTGGCGCGCAAACAGCGGGCCGCGGAGTCACCGCTGCCAGTCACCGAACCCTTGTTGGCCGATCGCCCGGATCACCTCTTCACCCGCAGCAACCGCGACCGCCTTGCCCCTGACAACCCTTGGGGATTTCAGGTCAACACCCCTGAATACCTCTATAACCGCGGCGAGCTCTACAACCTCGCCATCCGCCGGGGCACCCTCACAGATGAGGAGCGCTACAAGATCAACGAGCACATGATCCAGACCATCATCATGCTCGAAAAACTCCCCTTCCCCGCCAACCTGAAACAGGTGCCGGAAATCGCAGGGGGACACCATGAGAAGATGGATGGCACTGGTTATCCCAAGCGGCTGAAACGGGACGAGATGAGCATCCCTGCCCGGATGATGGCCATCGCCGATATCTTCGAGGCGCTGACCGCCGGCGATCGCCCCTACAAGAAAGCCAAATCTCTTTCGGAGGCCATCCGCATCATGGGATTCATGCAACAGGATCACCATATCGACCCCGAGCTGTTTGCGCTCTTTCTCCGCTCTGGCGTCTACCTGCGCTATGCCAAGCGTTACATGAGCCCGGAGCTCATTGACGAGGTGGATATCAGCCCCTATCTCGCCAGCCATTGATCGCCGCGAGGCACTCTGGGTTACCTGATGCCTGCAGTCTGGGGATCTGCATGCAGACCCGCCGTCTTGTCACCGGTGGTCACCCCGATGCGTAATAGAGATGAGGAGGATATGCACCGGACAGCCATGCTAATCCTCTCCATGGTACCTTGTTCTGACTGACCTTACGGACACTTGCCAATAACGGTAATCGAACAAAAAAACGAGAAAAATCAAAATAGATAGCCAATTAAAATGACATAATTGACTATAGTTCAATCGAACGTTTGAAAAACGTGACCACTTCACATGGGCCCAGCGCAATGACCACTGAACGGGAACAGTTGATCCGCTCACTGTTTGATGAGTACATCGAGATGTATTCATCACGGGATGATCGGCTCACCACGCGGTTTAGCGACAATTTCAGCGGTTTTGCCGGCAGCAGTGATGTTCTGGTTACCGATAGGGATGAGTGGATCCGGATAACCCGCCGCGATTTTGCCCAGATCCCGGGAAGGATCCGCCTGGAAATACTCGATGTGACCCTGCAAGATCTGGCCGCTGATGTGGTGGCGGTCACCGCCTTCTTTCATATCCATCTACCGAAATCAGAACCTATCCTCTCCCGCAGAACCGCCAGACTGGTATTGATTTTTCGACACGAAGCCATGGCGTGGAAAATTGCTCACAGCAGTATCTCCATCCCTTACAGTGCGGCTCGGGAAAGCGAAATTTACCCGATGACCAGTCTGGAGGAGCGCCAACATGAGCTGGAGCTCATTATCGATGTCAGAACCAAGGAGCTGGCGGAAGCGAACCGGAAACTGGAAGCGCTCAGCAATACCGACGGGCTCACCAACATCGGCAACCGTCGTCTGTTCGACAACTCATTGAACCAGGCCTGGGAGCACTGTATTCAGACAGAGATGCCGATTGCGCTCATCATGCTCGACATCGATCATTTCAAGCAGTTCAACGACCTATATGGCCACGTTGCCGGTGACGAGTGCCTTCGATTGCTGGCCCATACCCTGGCGCAATCCGGGCGCCGCTCGGGGGAGTTGGTGGCCCGCTACGGCGGAGAGGAATTTGTCATCCTGTTGCCACATGTCGAGCGTCAATCCGCCTATGAAATTGCCCAACATATCCAACGGCTGATTTTTGCACTGGCGCAGCCACACGCACAAAATGCCACCGGTCTGGTGACAGTTAGCATGGGTGTTGCCTGCCTCAGACCATCGAGTCACTGGCAGCCATCTGAACTGGTCAAACTGGCTGATGCTGCGCTCTACACCGCCAAATCATCCGGCCGTAACTGCATCAGAGTGGCGGAGTCACCCAGCCTCCCGCAACCAGTCTGCCCATAAGTCCCTCATGCGCCCCCATCCTCCCCACGGGGAACCACTGCGCGCTAACCATGCACGGCAAGGCTCAACGCATCCCATCGCAACATACCTTCCCACTGATCCAGTGTGCTTTGATAGGTATCCGCCGCGTTGTAATGGACCATGGCATGCAGGCGGGCATGATGGCCAAGTCGCTTGACCACGTCGGGCATGGCATTGAGGCTGGCCAGCACCCGCGCCAGATCGCCGGGATCGTTTGGCTGATATTTGCAGCAATTCACGTCATCGGTGAGGTGTCGATCCCACCAGGCGCCATCGGCCGGGATCACTACGCATAATCCTGCCGCCATGGCCTCCAGAATGGAGAGACCAAACGGTTCCTGATGACTGGTGGAGACAAAAATGCCGCATCGAGATCGGATCTCGTCAAGATTGGCGGGGTTGGCATACCAGTGCGTGTCTGGCAGCTGTGGCTGAGGCTGGCTGCAGGGTTGCAGCGTGCCCTTGGGCTGCAGATAGCACACCATCAGCTCGGGGCGAGCGTCAGGGATCAGTTGATGGGCGGCCAGCATGGTCTCCAGCCCCTTCCAGCGCAACAACGAAGCCGCCCACAAAATACGAGGCCCCCCCAGAGTCGCTTTGGGCCAATCAATCTCGCTCAAACCATTGGTAAATGGCTGCCAGTGTGACGGGAACTCGGTCTCGCCAAGCCTGGCCAGCAATGCCGCCAGGGAGCTGCGGGTTGATTCGAGATAAAACACAAAACTCGCCCGTTGCAAGGCCCTGGCAGAGAGGCCCGAGCACCCCACAGGGCCATGGATCAGCTGAACCACCCGGCACCGCAACCAGCGGGCAGCCCAGTAACAGCAGAGATCCACCCCCGGCCCGGACGCCGCCACCAGGCACTTCACCTGCCCCAGACGCAACACCAGCCAGAGGATCAGCAGGGTCTGCCACCCCTGTTTAAGCAGATAACCGATGCCGGACTCCCGCCCCTTCAATATGTGGGGCAACCAAAGAGGATGATGCTGACAACGGGACCAGGAGTCGGGATCCTGGGTCAACACATGGCATGTGAGCCCGGGCATCCGTTTGGCCAACTCATCGAGCAGCACTTCGGTCGCAACCTTGGAGCCACCGCGAAACGGGATAGGATCCACAACGATGACCTTTCCGAACACCGGCTCAGTTTGCATGCTCATCTTGCTGCTCCCTTACTCTGGCACCTTGCGGCGGCCAAACCCCAGTTGCACTTTTTGCGCCACTTTGGCCATCCCACTCGCCAGCATATCGCGCCCTCTGGCAAGGAGTCGTTGCCCCGCCCAATGAATGAGTGGTCGGAAGGGTGTGGGGGCCGTTGAGTGCCAACGACCAGCCCGCGCGGCGTCCCACACCGCCGTGACGCCATCGATATAGCGCGCCACCGTGAACAACTGTGCGGCACGCAACTGAGCGGCCCGCCCCATTTCACATCGGCGCTGCGGATTGCTCAATTGCCGCCAGTGATCAGCCATCTCGGCCCAATCCCCCGGGGTTGCCAGCAAGCCGGTCACCCCCTCCTCCACCACTTCGGGGATGCCGCCCACCCGATAGGCACTGACCGGGAGCCCCAACATGCCCGCCTCCGCCAACGTCAGACCAAACACCTCCTCACGGGCTCCAGAGACCAGCAGATCCACCCCGCCCCGCAAGATAGCGGCACTGTCCGGCCGCTCACCGAGAAAGTGGACACGCTCGGCCACCCCGAGCTCGACAGCCAACGCCATCAGTGCTTCCCGCTCCGGGCCGCTGCCAATGATCAGCAACTGGGCCTCCTCCCCCGATGCCATCAGGGCAGCCAGCGAGCGGATCAGCAGATCAATCCCTTTGCGTTTGATCAGGGAGCCGACGGTTGCGATGATCATATCCCCCGGGGGCAAGCCCAGCATGCCGACGACCGGCCAGTGAGCACCGCCATTCAGGCGAGCGGCATCCACCCCGTTGGGTACCCGGATCAACCGCTCGGCCGCGCAGCCATCCTGGCGCCAACCGGTCAACACCGGCTCGCTCACCCCGATCAGCACGCTGGCCTGATGGACCCGCAGGCTGAACCTGTCTCTGGGCTGGTAACGGGCATGGAGGTGGCACACCAGCGGCACCTGCAACGCCCGACAGACCCCCGCCAGCCACTGACAAGGAGCCGCGCTGTTGGCGTGCACCAGCCCAATCTGCCGCTCGGTGATGAGCTCTCTGGCTCTCCAGGAGAGGCGCCGATGGGCAGCAAGATCAAAACGGGGCGCCTGCCATCCCAGCAGCAGGCTGAAGGGCTCGACCATGGTTTCTACCCCGAGGGTGGCCGCCTCTGCCGCCAGCGTTGGGCTATTGCACCAGAGCAACGGCGTAAACCGGCTGCGATCGAGGTGGGCCAGCAGATCCAGCAGGCAGCGTTCGCTGCCGCGGATCCAGTCCTCTCCGTAGTGAACCAGCAAAACAGGGGTTGCGTTCATCCTCTTGCTCCCTTTGGTGGCACTGCCGGCAACCGGGTTGCCTCCTGATGATCCTCAGAGGTGGCCTTCACCTCAGTGGCCGCCTGCTGCACGTACTTGATGGCGGCGACGGCCAGCGCCAATTCCAGATAGATGGGCCAGGTAAAGCCCTGGGTCAGGAAGGATCCCGAAATCACAAACCCCACCATGCTGGCCATCACCCCCTGCATCGCCGTGATCACTGCAGGAGGCATGCCAGCAAGCTGGCAACGCCAGCAACTGCGCAGGGTCACCGCCACCATGCCGATAAACAGCGCCAGCCCGACAAAGCCGGTTTCAGCCAGCACCCCGAACCAGGTGGAGTGCACCGCATGATTGAGTCCATCCCAATGGGGGCTGTAGAAGAAGTAGTTGTAATAGAAATTGGACAAGCCCACCCCCACCAGCGGATGGCCCAGAGCCATGCCCCAGGCCGCTTGCCAGGCGTAGATCCGCCCCATGGCCGAAGCATCGACACCGCTCTCGGCGGCGCCGCCAGATGCCCGGTCGCTGATCCCGGCAGCGGCAAACAGCACCACCAGCGCGACCATCCCCAGCGAGATCAACAGGGTTTTCGACTTCACCCGCTGCCAGGCAAACAGGCCACCAACGGCGCAGATACCCAGCAGACCACCGCGGCTCTGGGTGGCGATAATTGCGGCGGCGGTCAGCGCAAAGCCAAGCCCCCCCAGCAAACGCCCCCCCACCCCATTGCCCTGATTGAGCAGCAAGCTCAATGAAAAGCCGGCAGGAAAGAGCAGCACCAGCGCCAGATCGTTGGGATCCCCCAGCACAGAGCCCAGCTCGCGCCCTATGGTCACCCGGGTGCCCTCCACCAGCCCGATCCCGCTCGCCTTGTTGTAGAGGGCCACCAGCGCCACCAGACAGCCCGCTACCACGAAGGTACGTACCGCCAGCGCAAAATCCCCCGGAGTGCGCACCAGCCAGGCGGTGGCCAGGGTCATCAGATAGATCTTGCTGTAGCTGCCGGTCCAGGTGGCGATCGCCTCGCCCCGGTTGCTGGCAAACAGCACACCGATGGAGACCATCACAAAGAAGGCCGTCAGCCAGCTCAGGGCTGGACTCCAGTAGGGCTTGATCCGACCGGTCAGCAAAATGTGCCAGACCAGCGCACCGATGGCGGCCAGCGAGAAGAGCAGCGGGATCTTGAGGGGATAGAGCTGGGGGAACACCTCATGCAGCCGAAAGAAGGAGAAAGTGACAAACCCCAGCACCATCAAGAAGGGCCAGCGCAGGGCAAACCAGATGGCGGGAATGGCAAGGCCGAGCACCGGCAGCAGCAAGGGATGGGGCAGCCGCCACCAGAGCAGTGCCAGCACCAGACAGATGGCGCTTGCCCAGATGGCTGGCGTTAGACGAGCCATGATCCTGCCCACCATTGGCCGAGCCAGACCATCGCCAGCGCCCCGAGGGAACTGGCCCAGAGGGTCGAGAGGCGATACGGCAGCGGCAGCAACCGCTGGCTCACCAGATAAAAGGCCAGCGCCCGCACCAGATAGACCAGCAGTAGGGTCCAGATCACCCCGGCGACCCCGAAGGGGGGGATGGCGAGCAGAAAGCCTGCTACCCCAAGGGCGCTGCAGCCCAGATTGATCACCATCTGGGCATTGCTCTTCTCGCCGCTAAAGCAGCCGACATTGAGCAAGTCCGAAACATTGCGCACCGCCATACCCAGCACCAGCAGCGGAATATAGGCGATCGCTCCATGATAGCTCTCCGGAGTCAGCCAGCGAATAAGCAAGGGGGCGGTAAGCCCGACAATCCCCGCAGTAACAAACCCCAGTACCGACCCCATCACGCTGTAGTGGGCATTGAGCCGCAGTCCATCCGGCTCGCGCAGCAGCATGAAACGGCGGGGATACCACCAGAGAGCAAAGGGTTGCAGCAACAGCCCCACCGCCAGCGCCAGCTTGCCCGCCACCGCGTAGTAGGCAAGCAGCGCCTCCCCCACCACATCGGCCAGCAGCCAGCGATCCAGTCCGCTCAGGGCAAAACCTGCCAGCCCGCTCACCACCAGGGGCAATCCATAGCGCAGCAGCGGCCGATAGTGCTGCCAGTCAAAGCGGATCCCGCTATCTCGCCACTGCCAGAGGCTCAGCAGCAGCGCCAGTGCAACGCAGGTCAGAGTGCCGGAGGCCAGCACCCCGCTCACGCCCCAGCCGAGCCAGAGCCACCAGCCGGTCAGCACCGACTGGATCACCGCCTTGCCTGCGGTCGCCACGAAAAAGAGCCGCGCCTGATTGCGCATCCGCAGCCATGCCAGTGGCACGCCGATCACCCCTTCAAACGGCAGGGCGCAAAGCACCCAGCGCACATCCGCAAGGCGGGTTTCCACCGGCAGCCAGGCTTGCACCACAGGTGCCAGCAGCCAGAGCAGCACCAGACTGGCCAGGGCGATCAGCCAGACCAGACCAAACATGCGGGCCACTACCTGCTGGCGCTCCTGCTCATCTTTCGCCAATCCGGCAAAGCGGTAGAGGGCATCCACCAGCCCGAAGCCAAGGATCAGGGAGCCCAGATTGATGAGGGTCAACAGCACCTCCAGCTGGCCGTATTCACGAGGCAGCAGCTGATGGGTCAGCACCGGCAGCATCAGCAGGGAGATCCCCTTCATCAGGAGCAAGCCGCCGGCGTAGTAGAGCACGGCAATCTGGTTCACACCAAGTTTCATAGGGCCTCCCAGCCACCCGAAGCATCTCGCTTCGGGTCAGCTACCGCTTATGCAAAGCCCACGCCACTCACTCCCGCCCAGAGACGATAGCTTCTCTGTGCGGTTTAACCGGCCTAAGCAAGCCCAGAATGAGACTGGCATTTGCGTTTTGCACAACGCTGGCTGCAAATTGCACCGACCGGCGCAATTTGCCCCTCCTCTTAGCCCCATTTGGCCCGATCACACTGGGGTCGTCCTGTTGGCCCGATCCCTGCTTTCTGCATAGCGAGCAACGGACTGCACCAGAGGGAGAGGTCGCCATGAACACCATCAACCTGCACCGGATGAAAAGCTGGGCCAAACAGGGGGAAACGCCACTGGCTCGCCGGGTATGGCGACTGGCCAAAAGTGCCCGCCACTGGTCATTCCCCGTGATCCCTCCCCTGCACCGGCTGCTTTATCGGCTCTATCTGCTCGGCAGCAACGCGCTGGCGACCCTGACCCGCACTCTTTGGTGGACCCCCTTGTTTCAATCTCGCCTGACGGCCCCCGCTCCGCGCCTCTATCTCTATGGCGGCATCCCCTATATCAGCGGTCCAGTCACCATCGAAATTGGTGCCGACTGCCGCCTCAGCGCCGCCATGACCATCAGCGGCCGCGCATCGAGCCAGACACCAAGGCTGGTCATTGGCCGCAATGTCGGGATTGGCTGGCAAACCACCCTGGCGGTGGGCAGCAAGATAGTGCTGGGGGATAACGTCCGGATTGCAGGGCGTGCCTTTCTGGCGGGCTACCCGGGGCACCCGGTCAACGCCCGCGACCGCGCTCTTGGCAAACCGGATCGCGATGAACAGGTGGGGGCCATTGTGCTGGAGCAGGATGTCTGGCTCGGCACCGGGGTGATGGTGATGGCCGGTGTCACCATAGGCGCCGGTACCATTGTCGCCGCTGGCAGCGTCGTCACCCGGGATCTGCCCGCAGGTGTGCTGGCAGCGGGTGTACCGGCCAGCGTACTGCGCACCTTGCAGCCACAGGATCACAGCGACCCCGCACACGCTTCGGAGACCTTTGCATGAAACCACACTCACTGCCGCAACTGGTGGTATTGGGAGAGGATTGGGGCCAGCACCCCTCCAGCACCCAACACCTGATCAAGCGTCTGTTGCCCGATTATCAAGTGCTCTGGGTCAACTCCATCGGCATGCGCTGTCCCCGCTTTACCCTTCATGATCTCACCCGCATCGTCCGCAAACTGGGGGCCGTGCTGCGCGGCGCGCGCCATGCTGGCGGCCAGTCGGTTGCGCCATCAGAGGTCAGCAGCCCCCGGGTGCTGCCGCCGCTCGCCTTGCCACTGCCGGGCAGTCGTCTGGCGGGCAAGATCAATGGCCACTGGTTGGCGGCGCAGATCCGGCGTCAGCTGCCCGAGCTGGATCGCCCCCTGCTCTGGATCTCCCTGCCCAGCGCCGTCGATCTGATTGGCAAGCTCGAAGAGCGGGCGGTCATCTACTACTGCGGCGATGACTTCTCGGCGCTGGCGGGGGTGGATCATCAAGCCATTGCCCACTGCGAAGCCCGACTGGTGGAAAAAGCGGATCTCATTCTGGCCGCCAGCCCCGCGCTGGCCAGCCGCTTTCCCCCTCATAAAACCCGGCTCCTCAGCCACGGCGTGGATCTCGAGCTGTTTATGCCCCCCAGAGAGCGTCCGGCGGATCTCCCCTCCGGCCGCCCCATTGCCGGATTTTACGGCAGCCTGAGCGACTGGATTGATATCCCCCTGCTGGCAGAGACGGCGGCCGCCCTGCCCCATTGGGATCTGGTGCTGATTGGCCCGGTCCAGACCGATATCTCCCCCCTCAAGGGGCTCCCCAATATCCATCTGCTGGGGCCCCGTCCCCACCACACGCTGGCAGCCTATGCCCAGCACTGGCAGGTGAGCCTGCTGCCCTTTGTCGACAACGCCCAGATCCGTGCCTGCAATCCATTGAAATTGCGCGAATATCTGGCCGCAGGGCGCCCCATCGTCAGCACCGATTTTCCGGCCCTCGATGGCTATCGGGATCAGATCCAGCTCCCCCACGATGGGGAGAGCCTGGCCCAGGCCATCAACCGGGCCGCCTTTGATCAATCCAATCCAGGATGGTTTCAGGAGAGTGGCTGGGAGGGGCTCACCCGCAGCGAAGGGCGCCACACTCGCCAGCAGCAGGTGGCCCTGCAAAGCTGGGATCACAAGGCTGCCGAGCTGAACAACTGGCTAAAGGGGCTGGCCGGATGAGCAGAGGGCTCTGGCTGGTTATCCTGCTCTGCTGCCATGCAGCAATGGCCATCACCCGGCTGGAGCGGCTGACCCCGCTGCCCATGTCAGGTAACCAGACACCCCAGCGGCTCGATCTGAGCCCCCACAGCTGGCCAATAGGCAGCGATGATGAACTGGTGATCGAGGGCCATAACCCCAGCGCCCACCCGCAAACCCTGATCCTGCGTATCGACGACGAGGCCTCGGTCAACTACCGCAGCCGGGTCAATCTGGAGCGGATTGTCGCCCCCGGCCCCTTCACCCTGCGCTTTGCCTTGAGTGAGTGGCGCACCAGCCAGCCCAGAGCGCTGGCGCTGGACAAACTCACCAAGCTCTATCTCTTTATGGCCGATAACGCCCCCTCAATGACCATTCACCGCTGGTACTGGGAACCCGGTCTGACCCTGCCTGCGGGCACCATTGCGCTGGATCTGGGGGCGGCGGCTGCGCCCCGCTTTACCGGCTTTGAGCCCCTGAGCCCGGGGGATCCCCGGCTGATTGGCCACCCCACCCCCATCTTGCGTCCCTCCGGCGATGCCCTTGTGCGCGATGGGCTGCGCAATCTCGACGGGGTGCGGCTGGACCTGGCCAAAGGACGCTACCAGCTCACCCTCTGGCTGGATGACCCAGGTGAATGGGAGTACCTGCCCCACCCCTTCGAGCGCAGCGTGCTGGTCAATGGCGAGCCCATCTGGGCCGAGCAGTGGCAACCGCAGGAGTGGCTAACGCAGCGCTATCTGGCGGGGCAATCTCGCGAGGCACTGCCAAATCCGGATCCCTGGCAGCTGTTCGGGGCACGACAGGGCGGCCCGGTTCATGTCACCCTGAACCACCCCGGCGGCCCGCTCACTATCACATTGGTGGGTCACTCACCGGATGCCAAATACCTGGCGGGGCTGCTGCTTGCCCCCTATCCGGCCAGCACCCGCAAAGAGGCTCTCCCGAATAGTGGAAAAGATCTCGCCGTATTGGCCGACGCTACCGCAAGCGTGCTGACCAAGCAGCGCCAGCTGTTTTTGGAAAAGTGGACTCTGGCCCCCTATTCCCCAACCCCAGCCCCAGCTTCGCAGCAGCTCAGCCTCACGCCGATTACGGATGCCGCCCCAACCCTGCAGATCGCCCCGGCATCTGCGGCCGATGCATTGCAGCAGGCTGCACAACCGGTGCTGGCCGCCCGTGGCAGCCAGCTGCTGCTGGAATTTGCCATCCACACCGCCACCGACGATCCGACCCCCTTGCTGGTGATCCAGCCCCCCGAGCAGGCAGGATCGCCGCTGGCGCTGACCCCCTATTACGGCAAGTGGCATCTGGTTCGCCCGCAGGCGAGCGGCACCCTGCTGGCTCCCTCGGATCAGGAGCTGGTCGAGGGGATCGCCGGGCTCACCCTGCTGGCAGACGCACCTCGGCGTCTGGTGCTGCAAATGACCGTCCCCAGAGACGCCCCGGCGGGGCGCTATCTGGGCAATATTCAGCTGCTCAGCCAACAGCAACTGGTGCAGCTGCCACTGACTATCGAGGTGCTGCCGCTGACCCTGCCCGCGGCCAGCAAGCCGGTCGGCATCTATGTCGAAGCGCCCCCCTATCTCAACTGGCTGAGCCCCAACCCCGAGGCGTTAAAAGAGCAGATCGCCGCGGCCAGTCGCTGCGACCTGCAGCGGCTCGCCAAGCTCGGGATCAGCGGCCTCTCGCCCGCCCTGCCACAAGATGAAGCGGGGATGAAGGAGATCATGGGAGAGGCGGCCGGGCTCGGCTTTGTGCCGCCCCTGCTGGCCTATACCCCGCTCAAACGCTGGGGGGGAGACCCTGCCAGCCAGCTTGAACAGTGGCAGGCGCGGCAACAGGGGCTGACCGCCAGCGGCTTGCCGCCGCTTGCATGGAGCCTGTTTGATGAGCCGGATCTTGCCACCTTGCCCGCCATCACCACCTTGGCGCGGGAGATGAAACGGCGGGATCCGGCGGTGATCCGCGCAGGCCACTTCAACCACCCGGGTCAGGTTGGTCTGCTGGCAGAGGTGGAGATTGCCCTGATCAACGCAGGTTTTGGCGCCGACAAGGCCGATGTGGCGCGGGTGCGCCAGAACAAGGTCACCCCCTGGTTTTACAATCTGGGTACTCCGAGAGCCGCCGGTTTTTATCTGTGGCAGAGCGGCGCCGAGGGCTATTTGCAGTGGCATGGCCGCATGCCCACCGCCCTGCCCTACGACCCCACCGACGGGCGGGAGAGCGACTTTATGCTGCTCGGCCCGCAAGCCTGCGAGGCGCACCGCCTCTCCCACAATCTGTTGCTGTTGCAGCAAGCCATCGAGGATCTGCGCTGGCTCGCCTGGCTGGAGCAGGAGGCCCGCTATCAGGTGGAGGCCGCCCTGCTGCTGGAGCGCCTGCGCGATCAGCTGCCGACCCGCTGGCAGGTGGCAGAGCAACTGCCCTCTGCCGCCTGGATCCAGTGGCGCCGCGAGATTGAACAACTGGCCAAGGGATTGAAAACATTGCAAACTGGTGCCAACTCATCCTCCTGAAGTGACTGCGTATGGCCAACCAGACTCCCCGCTCCACAGCCAACGACAGCGCCCTGCGCCGCCTGTTGCCCCTGATGCTGCCGCTGCTGATCCTCACCGGTTGCGCCCGTCAGGAGCCGGTCAATGAGACCCTGCCGATCCTCAACCAATTGCGGGAACAGCAGCTGGCCGAACAGCCCCAGCTGCAACTGCAGTACCAGCAAGCGGAGACACAACTGCCAGCGGATCAGGAGCAGCAGCTGCATCAGTTTTTAGGCCTCAAGGATCCGGCACGGATTGCGCTGATAAGCGGCCCAGGGCTGCAAACTGACATGCTGGAGAGTGCGCGGATGGCGAGCGTGCGGCTGACGGCCCTCACCCGCTTGCTGGGCTCTCGCGCCATTGAGCTGGAGCCCCGCTATGACCCCATGCTGGCCCCCAATACCTTGCTGATCCGCATTCTGCCAAACGGTGAATCGGGGTCTGTCACCCCAGCGGCGGCGCAATAAGGTCAATGCAAGAAGTCGGCAAAGCCACCCGATAGAGGGGATAAGGGGCCAGCCCCCACAATTTGCGCCAACCCTGGGTCAGACGGTAAGAGAGCAGCGGCGGGCTCTGGTGCAGCTCGCCTAAAAACATCACCCCCTGACTCATCCCTTCACCCGCCAGCGTCACTGACATCGCCTCGCTATCCGGCGCCACCAGCATGGCCTGCAGCAGACCATCACAGCGGGGATGGGCCAGCTGATAGCTGACATAGGTGCCGCCCAATACCGGCGTAGCCACCCGCAAGCGCCAGCCCATCTGGACCAGCTCCAGCAGCATCGGCTTGGCTCCCTCGTTAACTGCCCGGTTCTGATAACGCCAGCCCATGGCGGCAGCACTGAGCAGCGCCACCAGCAACAGCAACAGATATCCCCTAGATAGATGCATCACGGCGTCCCCGGATAAAGAGGATGGTCATCACCAACAACATGATGGCCCACTGGTAGAGCTGGGCCAGCGAGCCGGTATGCAGCCAGCCGTACCAGCGCAGATCCAGACTCATCAGCACCAACCGCAGCTGATTGGCCCCGATATAGAGCAGGCAAACCAGCAGCAACATGGGCCACTGCCGGTAGAGGGGCCGATCCGGCGCCAGCCAGCAGCAGGAGACCAGCCAGGAGAGCACCACCAGATAGAGTTGAGAAAACGAGGAGCACCCCTTGAGCACAATCAGCGCATGGCCTCCCAGCCGCTCGATGCGATTGCCATCAAGGCGAGTCTCCCAGCCCAGCAGCTGCAACCACTGGCCCACCCCCCAGGCGTCGAGGGCCAGCACAGGGCCGGAGAGCAGGGCAAACACCTGCTGCCCCCACAACACCGCCACGGTAAAGGCGAGCACAATCTGCAACACCGCACGCTCATCGCCACTTTGATGACGGTGCCATAGCGAGGCCACCAGCAGCAGACAGGCCAGCGCCTTGCAACTGGCGCTGGGGATCAGGATCAGCAGGATAAAGAGGGCGAGCGCCAGTGGATGCGGGCGCCAGCTCGGTGCAACCCGCGATGCAATTTGCCACCAGATAGCAATCAGCAACACCACCAGCAGGTTGAAGTGACCCATATTGAGCCATACCATGCCCCACTGATTGGCCAAACCAAGTAGTAGCCAGTTGGGTGCCCACTGCCAGGGACGGATCTCCATCGCAACTCCTGCCGGTTATCAGCGCTTTTGACCGCTGACGCAAGTTCTCGCAAGTTCCATGCCTGCCCGACCTCACCCGGATCAAGCCAAGTCAGAGGATTCGCCAAAGCTGGCACGCTTTATTCATTCCACCCTGCTGGCACTAGCGCCAGGGAGAAGGAGTGAGCAATGAAACTCAAACCGTTGGCAGGGCTGCTGGGGATGTTGTTGGTAACCTCCCCCGCATACGCCTTGACCGAAGTCGATACCGAACTGCAACTGCTGATGGATGTGTCGGGCAGTGTCAGTTCATCGGAATTCAATCTGCAATTACAGGGCTATGTGGACGCCTTTTACAGTCAGGATGTACAAAGCGCCATCCTCGATACCAGCGGCGGCAAGCTGGGGTCAATTGCGGTACAGATGATCATGTGGAGCGGCTCGACCCAGCAGAGCGTGATGACCGACTGGTTCCACCTCTACGACATGACCTCCATCAACAACTTCGCCGCCACCCTGGATGCCCTGGTGCGCCCCTATGCGGGGATGACGGCCCCCGGTTCGGCCATGGCCTTTGGTGCCCAGCAGTTTGATACCAACAACTACACCGCCGCCCGCCAGGTGATGGATGTGTCAGGTGACGGTATCCAGAACAACGGGCTGGATACCTCTACCGTGCGGGATCAACTGCTCGCCTCCGGCATCGATACCATCAACGGCATCACCATAGGTCAGGACTATGCCGATGGGGTGCTGCAAGAGTGGTATGTGGAGAACGTGGCGGGCGGTCAGGATGCGTTTGTGATCAATGCCACCACCTTCGCCGACTTTGGCAATGCGCTGGAGCTCAAACTGGCGGCCGAAATTGAAGGGGGCATTATTCCGGAAGGGGCACTGGCCGCCCCCATCGAGGAGATCCCGCTGGCCGCCCAGCTGCTGCTCGGTATGCCGCTACTGCTGGCCTGGCGCTATCAACGCCGTAACCAAGAACGCCTGCAGCCCGCCAACGGGCAACTGGCGCCCGCCATCGGCTGATTTATCACCCCGTGTGTCGCGATTAGGGAGCTATGGCTCCCTGATTTTTTGCCGTAACCATGGCTTTCGGCAGAGGCTGCACAACTTTTGGTTTGAATACCACCCGTATTCTGTCAGCTAACTCAGCACCGTAGGTTCGATTAGCGAAGCGTAATCGGACGTTCGCGGCCTTTCTTTTAACTCGCCAAAACGCTCATATGGCCACTTCTGCGCACCGACATTCACTCTCTAGCTGACACCGGTCGGGACGTACTTGCCACATTGGCGGGGAGTGTCACCGCGATCGTCCGATTACGCCTACCGGCTAATCGAACCTACGAGCTGCATGATGAATCCGGCATTTTTAGAGCGGGTTTTATTGGCCGGACTTGCCTGAATGGCTAATTAATGAGCACTCATGCGGATACCCTGGGTACCAATGGATCGCAGCGTAATTGGCGTCCAACTTTAGCACCGTGTTATGCATCCTCATCTTGACCATATCTTACGTCGGTCCAAGAACTAGTATCTACGCAAAGCGAATCTTCAATGCATTCGATTTCTTCTGGCGCATCAACAGGACTTGTCAGTTCACACACAAATGGGAATGACTGGCGCAGCACTACCCCATCTCCACGCCTTAGATCAGAATTTGACCCCCACTGAAGTTCACATCCAATCGAGCCATATCCCCGAAACTTGATAGACTCATAATTTATTTCATATATTTCTACCCTGTCTGTGTAAACTTCGTCGATGAAGTGGTGGGTGGCCAGCTCATCTATAGCAACGATTGTTTGTCTGAGCGTTTCATCTATTACAGCTGTATCAATATGTTCCCACAAACTGTCTATGAGCATTTTTCGGCAATCTCTAATAGTTGCCAAAAAACTATAGACTGACTCACTCGTTTCGTTTACCAAAGCATCAATATCTGCTTCAGGCAAATCAAACACTTTCGGTTCAATATGTGTAAATTTGCTCAAGCTATTGATAGCCCCTACTAAACGACTGTGAATGTCATCGACTTCAAGACCAAGAGTGTTTTCTACATATGAATTGTCAAGGCCACCTTGGACTGCGTAATATGCTCTTTGTTTTCTTGTGACTCCTTTATCTTTATTCGTTTCATTCTTATACCAAGGGCAAGAAATAACGTAATCATCAGGCGCTAGCCTATACAATACATGCCTAGTAAGTTCACGCATTGCATAAGAATAATTATTCAAGCGCAATGGATTTAATTTTTCAGTGAGGTTTTTTTGCGCCGCCAAAAATAAATTTCTCTCGAAGCCTTCACATAGTTCTTTTTCAATCTCAGTTATCATCTGTGTCCTTAAGAGCATAAAGCCGCCATTGTATGAAAAAGGTTTGGCTAAAATTAGCGATGAAGGAAGGCGTAGGTTCGATCAAAGAAGCGTGATCGTTCGATTGCGCCTACCGGCCAATCAAACCTCCTAGCTGTCTTCCGCAATGCTTTGTTATAAACCATTTTGCAACTCATTTTTTAATGCTTTAAGCAGTCCTGGAGCAGATTCCCTGACGAAAGCTATTTGAGCTTGTGAGAGGGGTTCGCCATGAACCGCATAGTTACACACTGATATAACCTCCATTACACCATGAAGAACATTCTTGGATATTTGCTCATAGTTTCTTAGTTCATTCAATAGCTTACCAACGGAGTATCTACGTCGATACTTTTCATCTACATCTGAATATTCTCGCAACAGATTTTCAAAAGACAATCTGATCTTGAACATTTCGACATGGACTGGATCAACGTCGTAATCACATACATCATCTTCTGAGGCGGCTTTAATGCCCATTTTATCCAGAGTACGTTGTATCTGTTCCGAGAGATCTGGTATCTCAGAATCTTTCGGCGGAACAGTACCAGACTGAAAATATATTTGATTACTGTTAGCATTCGATACTTCGATTGAAGACTTAATTTCAGTTTTGAGTATGGAAAGTTGATAGTTTACATCTTTCTTTAAATCATCTATTTGCTGTTTTAGTTTTATACCAAATAAATCCATTTCTTGGAATATTGGCGCAAGGCAAACCCCAATCCATATTACGAAAACGACAACGTCAAAGTAAGAAGGACTCCCCTCGATAATCTTCGAGTATCGCCCATAAAAATAGAATCCTAAGACAACAACGAGGATTCCCCACCAGACAGTTTTGAAGTTTTCAGAGTTCTTCATCTATAACCTGACATCCTTAAGTCTTATAACAATAATTAAATGGAAGGTTCTATTAGAGCCGCTAACAAAACCGTTCAACAAAGCGTAGGCAGATAACGGCGCAAGCCAGCGTCAACAAGGCGAGATGGATATCCAACCGTCGCTCGAAACGTATTCGTAGCTTCCCAAAGCCTGCTAGCCAACCATGAGTGCGTTCTACAACCCAGCGATGACAACCCAATCGCTCATTGCTATCGATGCCTCGCCGGGCAATACGAACCTTGATACCCCGTCGCCTCAGATAATCTCGACAACGGCGAAAATCATACCCTTTGTCTGCGTGTAGCTTGTCAGGTCGACATCGTGGTCGCCCTCTCTTACCTGCTAACGCCGGAAGTGCATCCAACAAGGGCTCAAACATTATCGAGTCATGGCGATTGGCGCCTGATACAAGCACTGCGAGCGGTATGCCCTGACGGTCCACCACTATGTGTCGTTTACTGCCCAGCTTGCCTCTGTCTGTCGGGTTACGTCCTGTTTCCTGGCCCCCCGGGGGCTGGCTACGCTCGCGCCATCGAGGCTTGTTCTACTCCAGTCGATGTGGCCAGCTTGATGTAGCTGGCTCAGGAGCGCCACGTGAAGTCGCTGCCAGATGCCTTGAGCTTGCCAATCACGTAGGCGACGCCAGCACGTCATTCCGCTGCCAAAACCCAAAGACTGGGGTAAGTCCTCCCACGGGATCCCGGTAGTAAGGACAAACAGAATACCGTTGAGAACGGCATAGTCATCGAGGCGTGGACGGCCACCCCGTGGCGAAGGCTGGTGAGGTGGCAGAAGTGGCTGCAAGGACTTCCATAGCTGGTTACTGATGATTTTTCGTGTCATGCCGGCTATGTGGGGACTGGTATCGTTCGAATCAACTTAGTTTTGTTAGCGGCTATTAATGTGTTAACAACACCTTTCATCTAACTTCCCCTTCAAATCGTCATCAAAACCAATAAATTATTGTAAAATCAATGCATTATCAACGCCTTGTGCCGGCTCCACTTGTACCACTGGGTAAAACTACCGTCAAGAAACGTAAGCAGAAAATGAAGCCTATATCCTCTTTTATTGGCTTGCCGCGATGTTTACTCCGCCATCCGTACAATATAAAAAAGGCCTTATCACAAGGCCTTTTCAGAAATATCCAGGTTCAGACTGGCAGCCCGCGGGTTGCGCCAATCAACCCGGCTCCGGTGACAAGGGCAACACCTGCCCATCCAGCGCATGATCACTATTGGATGGATAGTCCGGCACCGGCTCGCAGTAGGGAATGCGGCTTAGCACCGGCGCCTTGACCAGAGCGGCCAGTTGATCGGAGCGGCGCAAGCTGGCATCCGCCAGTTCGGCCACCAGTGCCAGACCGCAGCCGAGCCCCAGCCCGCCAACAATGCCCGCTAGCAGAAATAGCCAGAGCGGGTAGTTGCTCGGCTTGCTGGGGGCAAAGGGTTTGTCGATCACTTTGATCCGCTCCCCCTGCTCGAAGTTGCCCAGATCGCCGGTCACCTTGGCCTTCTCATAACGCAGCAACAAATCCTGATAGAGGGTGCGCTTGACCGCCAGATCCCGCTCCAGCTCGGCGAGCTGGCGTTCGGTATCGCCCTGGGAGTCGACCACCTTGTCCAGCCCATCCAGCTGGCTCTTCAAGCCAGCGGCGTTTTGCTCCGCCTCCGTCAGCTGCGTCTGGGCCAGCTGCCACTCGGGCCCGCGGGCCATATCCGGCTGGGATTTGAGCTGCTCAAACTCCTGCTGCAACTGGTCAATCTGATAGCGCAGACTCTGCACCTTGCTGTGCTCGTCGCTGTAGCGGGCTCGCAGCAACACCAGCTCGGTGCGCATCAGTTGCAGCTTCTCATCCAACTGGCGGGCCAGCTGGCTCTCCTGCCCCAGCGATAGCTGATCGACCCGGGCCTTGGCCTGCTGCAAGGTGATCAGGCTCTCGGCATAGCGCTCCTGCAAACCATAAAGACGGGCGACGTTGGTACTCTGCTGCTGGGGCAAGGCGCTGGCATGCTCCCGTTTGAAGTCGGCGAGCAGCTGCTCGGCCGCTTGCAGTTCGCTACGGCGGCTGTCGAGCTGGCTTTGCAGGAAACGTTCGGACGATTCCGCCGACTGGCGCCCCTTGCTGAGCAGGTTGAAGAAAAAGCGCCGCGAAATGGCTTCGAGCAAACCGGCGCTGTTGGCCGCCGAATCCGCCTTGACCTTTATCTCGATCACCTCATCGCCGATCAGCCGCAGCGAGACGGCACTCGAGAGCCAGTCCATGATGGCATCGCGCTGGGCTGGGGGGGTCTCGTCATTGACCAGACCGCGATCCCGCGCTACCCCATCCAGTACATAACGGCTGCGCAGCAGGGCTTCGAGCACCGCAAAGCGATCCTTGAGACTCTCCTGAGTGATCAGATCCTTGAGGGTCGGGGTCTGGTTGGCATCTTGCGGCACCATAAAGGTGGTGCGGCTCTCATACTCCTTGGGGGTGAGCAGACCGACCGTCACGCCCACCAGCGGCATCACCAGTACCGGGATCACCAGCAGATAGCGACGGCGCCAGGCGGCAAAGAGAATGATGTAGAGGTTGTAATAGAACTGAACAGGCATGGCATCACTCCCTGAGAAAAGCCCTCCCCCCGTACGATGCAAAGGCAGTGCCACCAGAGGAGCTGATCGCCTCTGTGGGCAGATCGCAAGAGTGGTACAAGATTCGCATTCTCCCGCTATCTGGGGTGTCACCCCTTCCCTTGCCGGAGCGCGAACCATGTTGTCATCAACCCCGTCGCACAAACCCCATCCCCGCGGGAGCGCCATCGTTCAAATAGTGCAGCACCTGCAGCCGGGCGGGCTGGAGACCATGGTGCTCAACCTCACGCAGGCGAGCCCGGCCGAGCAACCGGTGCATATCATCTCTCTCGAAGGGTGCAAAGGGGATGTGCTAAGGGCATGGCCCGCCCTGCATCCCTTCGCAGGCAATATTCACTGTCTGGAAAAGCCCGCTGGCTGGTCGCTTGCGACCCTCTGGCGGCTCACCCGACTGCTGCGCCAACTCAAGCCCATCGCGGTACATACCCACCATCTTGGGCCCATGCTCTATGGCGGGCTGGCCAGTCGCCTGGCCCAGGTGCCCACCCTGATCCACACAGAGCACGATGCCTGGTATCTCGATGATCCCCATCAGCGCACGCTGGCCCTGTGGGGGCTGCGCGCCTTCAAACCCATTCTGGTGGCCGATGCCGCGCCGGTAGCCAACCAGCTGCTGGCCAAGCTGGGCCAGCTGTCGCCAACCGTGATCCCCAACGGCATTGATGAGCGGCGCTTTGCCCCGGGCGCTGCCGCCCTCGCCCGTCAGGATATGGGGCTGCCACAAGGGGTCAGGTTGATTGGCTGCGCCGCCCGCCTTGAGTCGGTCAAGGGTCACACCTTGCTGCTGGAGGCGATCCGCACCCTGCCGGAAGAGGTGCATCTTGCGTTGGCAGGGGTCGGCAGTTTGCAAAATGCGTTGCAACAACAGTGTCAGCAGCTGGGGATCGCCCATCGGGTCCATTTTTTGGGGCTGGTCGAAAACATGCCGCGCTTCTATCAGGGGCTGGATCTCTTCTGCCTCCCCTCGCTGGCAGAGGGGATGCCGCTTTGCGTGCTGGAAGCGCAGGCCTGCGGGGTGCCGGTGGTGATGAGCGACGTGGGGGCGGCCAGAGAGATCGTCTGTCAGGCCAGCGGCCATATCCTGTCGGAGCGGGATCCCGGCCGCCTTGCCCAGCTTCTGGCACAAGGGTTGCTGCAGTGCCATAGCCTGCGTGCCGTCACCCGAGAGTTTGTGTGCCAGCAAAGCAGCTTGAGCCGGATGGCTCAGGCCTATCAGCAGCTTTACAGCCGCTGATCAAGCGACCCGATGACCAGAGGAGCATCCCATGGAGTGGATCATGATCGTGTTCTGGCTGTGCGCTGTACTGGTGGTCTACCACCATGTCGGCTATCCCCTGCTACTCAAATTCGGTGGTCGGCAGGCGTGCAAGGTAGCCAATCCACCCCGCCCTCTTGATCGAGGGTTCAAAACAGACGCCACCGATGAGGCGCTGCCGACCATCACCCTGTTGATGCCGGTCTACAACGAGGCGGCGACCATCGCGGCCAAGCTGCAAAACCTCGCCAGCCTCGATTACCCCGCCGACAAGCTGTGGGTGCATGTGCATTTCGACGGTTGCAGCGACAACAGCTACCCCATTGCGCTAAGTCAGCTCGGTGATCCCGCCCTGCAGCAGTTGCAGATCAGGCTGTTTGATCACCCCCGCAATCGCGGCAAGGTCGCCGTCCTCAACGAGGCCATGACCCGGGTACACAGCGATCTAGTGGCCCTCACCGATGTCTCGGCCCTGCTGCCCATCGACAGCCTGCTGCTGGCGGTCGCCCATTTTGCCGATCCCAAGGTAGGGGTGGTCGGGGAGGCATACCGCTTCTGGCAACCGGGCTCACAGGGCGAGGAGAGTTACTGGCACTATCAAAGCCAGATCAAGCTCTGCGAGTCGGCCCTTGGCGGCATGCTGGGGGCCCACGGGGCCTTTTACATGATGCGCCGGGAGTGCCTCACCCCGCTGGCCGCCGATACCATCAACGACGATTTCATCCTGCCGATGCAGGCCATCGCCAAGGGGTATCGCGCTGTCTATGACAATCGCTGCGCCGCACTGGAGCTGGAAGTTTCCAATGCCGCGCTGGAGGCGACACGGCGCAAGCGGATCGGGGCCGGCAACACCCAGCAGCTGCTGCGGTTGCTGCCCCTGCTGCACCCCAAGTTCGGCTGGGTTGCCTTCAACTTTGCCAGTGGCAAGGGGCTGCGGGTGTTGATGCCGCTCTGCCTGACCCTGCTGTGGCTCTGCGCCATCCCGCTGGCCACCCAATCCCTGCTATTTCAGCTGTTGCTGGGGCTGCAACTGCTGGGGTATCTGCTGGTCATCTTGATCCAGCTGACCCCTGTGCACCCCTGGCCCAATCTGTTTCGCAAAATCCACTATCTGGTACTCGGACACTGGTACAACGGCATGGGCACCCTGCGCTACTGCCTGCGCGCCCCCATACGTTTCATGTCACAGGAGAAAGCCGTATGACACACCCCATTCCAAGATTGACCCTGGTGGTCAAACGCAGCATGGATCTGCTCGGTGCCACTCTTGGCCTGCTGCTGACGCTGCCGCTGTGGCCACTGATCATGCTGGCCATCCGGCTCGATAGCCCGGGGCCTGTGTTCTTTCGTCAGCTGCGGATCGGGCGCAGCCACGCCACCCATACCGAGCTCTTTTTCATGATCAAGTTTCGCACCATGCGCGCCGACGCCGAGGCGGCCACCGGGCCGATCTGGTGTGGCAAGGGGGACAGCCGGATCACCCGCAGCGGCGACTTTCTGCGCAAAACCCGGCTCGATGAGCTGCCGCAGTTTATCAATGTGCTCAAGGGGGAGATGTCGCTGATAGGCCCCCGCCCGGAGCGACCCGGTATCGCCAACCGGCTGGAAGATGCGGTGCCGTACTTTATCGAACGCACCTATGAAGTGGCCCCCGGCATTACCGGTCTGGCACAGGTCAATCAGGGTTACGACGAGTCGCTGGATGATGTGCGCAGCAAGCTGGCGTTCGATCTGGCCTACTCGGTCGCCCTGCTCCACCCCTGGCGCTGGCTGGTGCAGGATGTGCATATCATCGGCAAGACGATCGCCATCATGGTTGGCAAAAAGGGGCGCTAATCCCGCTGTGCCAACCTCAACCACACCCCAACCCCATCAGGCCATTGCCACTGCAATGGCCTTTTTTTATGGCGCATCCTTGTGGCACATCAACGTTGATCACCGAAAAGTCAGCGATCTGATCGCCATTATCTGGCCCCATCCATCCAAAGGCCTGATGCCAGTTTGACCAACAGCAGAAACCCAAGCGTTGCGTGATCACCGAAGCAATCCGCCCCCTGCAACCCCTAACACCGGCACATAAAAAAACGAGTAGCCAGCGGCCACTCGTTTTGGCAATTTTTCCCTTGGTGATTCAGGCGCCGTAGACGGCCAGAATATCGGTCACTCTGTTGCTCACGCTGTACCCGCGGGCGATGGTGTTGCGGGCCGCCTGACTCATTTTGCTGCGCACCACCCCATCGCTGCGCAGCCAGTAGTTGACCAGCTCCGCCATATCCCGCACATGGCCGGGCTCCACCAGCCAGCCATTGGATTTATGGTCGATCAGATTGACCAGCCCCCCCACCGCAAAGGTACAGACAGGTATGCCGTGAGCCATCGCCTCCAGGGCCACCAGCGGCAACCCTTCAAAGCGGGAGGTGATGCAGAGCAGGTCGATGTTGTGCCACTCATTGGCCATGTTCTGGAAACCATGAAGCTGGACGCGATCACCATACTGCTGCAACAAGGCACTTTTCATGGGGCCATCCCCGTAGAGATGAAACGCCCCATCCGGGCAGAAGGCGGCCAGCTGGCAAAACGCCTCCGGCCCCTTTTCCGGCGAGAGGCGGCCGACAAAGGCAATCCGGTTGCCAGATACCGTAGCCGGCGTCGCAGGCATGGGGACAAAGTTGCTGATCACCGTGCTTGGCACAGGCAATTTGCGAGCGATGGGCTCGCTCACTGCAATACACTTCGCAAAACGCGCTGTAGTGCGATCCAGCCAGCTGTAAAACTTCAGCAAGCCCTCCCCGTCATCCCCGCTGTGAAAGGTCGAGACCACCGATTTTCCGCTGAACCAGGCTGTCAGCCGCCCCAGCACCCCGGCCTTGTAGCCGTGGGTATGGATCAGCACAGAAGCCGGCTGGCGGGCCAGACGGCGCATAAAATCGCGGCTGTTTTGGCACACCTCGTAGGGCAAGCCCTGTTGTTTGAGCAGGGTCGTGAAGGGGGTCATACCGTGGTTGCTCACCAGCACTATGGTGGGGCGAAATCCCCTGGCCAGCAGATCGTTGGCGAGATGGATAATGTGAACTTCAATTCCACCGACCTGACGCGCATCGATGGCCAGCCAGATCTGTTGCATGGGTAACATAGGCACCTCCTCCCGTGGCTCCATGCCACCTGAAATAAGGCGCTGCATAGAGCGGGCCAGTCAGGCAAAGAGGGACAGGATCAGGCGCCGGGACAGGCGACCAGCAAGAGGGTCATGTCATCGAGGGCGGCATCATTGATGCGCTCATCAAACCAGCGGGCAATGCGATGAGCCAGTTGCTCAAGACCGGGCCCCGAGGTCAGGCAGATCGCCTTGAGCTGCGACTCCCAGCACTGGCGCTCTGCGGCATCACGGCTATCGAGCAGGCCGTCGGTCCAGAACAGCAGGATCTCGCCGGGCTTGAGCTGACGCTCATTGGTCACGAAGTGGGGATCCGGGCGCAAACCGGGCAAGGGGCCGGTCACACCGACCTGACGGATGGTGCCGGGCCCGACCAGCCAGGGCGCCGGGTGACCCGCGCTGGCCCACTGCACCCGCCCTTCGTTGCCGAGCTCAATACAGAGGGTGGTGAGCAGGGTAGCCCCGAGGAGCGGATCACTGTGAACCGCATTGGACAAGATGGTCAGCAAACGGGCGGGGGCGCGCTCCAGATCGTGCGCCGTCAGCAAGCCACGCAGATAACCGGCATAGGCATGGGCAAAAAACTTGGCTTCCGCATCGTGGCCCATCACATCCCCGAGCCACAACACCCGACCCTTGACCAGCAGAAAGTCCCCGCCCCCCACGGTGGCCGCGCGGGTTTGCAACGCCAGCTGGTATCCCCCTATGGAGGTGGCGGGCAATAACGGGCGCAGCGCCGAGGTCATGCGCTGATCCAGCTGCTCGCCCCATTGCGACTTGAGCTGCTCCGATCGTTGCAGCACCCGCGAAACCGCCAGCAACAAATCCTGCTTGGTGATGGGTTTGACCAGAAAGTCATCGATCCCCAGCGCCCCCGCCCGACTCTGGGTCCACTGATCCTGATGACCGGTCAGGAAGATAAAGGGCACCCCCTTCATCTTGGGATCCTTCATCAACTGCTGACGCAGCCCAAAGCCATCGATCCCCTCCATCTCGATATCGGAGAGCACCAGCGCGGGGGGCTGCTTCCCGAGCGCCAGCAGGGCGGCATGGGAGTCGGCATAACTTTCAACCCGGTAGTGCTCATGGAGATAGGCGGTGAGCAGGGCACGCATCACCTTGTCATCATCGATCACCGCGATCACCGGCAGTTGGTTGACCGGGCCCTGCTGGCGAAGGGTCACGCGATTGCGCTCACCGTCGCGAGAGAAGTGCACCTCGGCAAACAGCTGGTGCACCAGCGCCAGCCCGTATCCCCCCTCCTGCAGCTCATCGGGTAACGGCGCACTGGCAAGACCGGGTTGCGGGCCGCCATCATCCTCCAGTATCAGACTCAAGCCCGTTTCATCCTCTTTCAGCGTGAGCCAGAGCCGGGTCGCGGGAGGCGCTGTGTGTTTGACGCTATTGGTGGCCAGCTCACTGAAACAGAGCAGCCAGTTGGCTTGATCCTTTGGGGAGACCTGAAACAGGGAGAGTCCCTGCGCCAGCCGGTTGCGCAGTTCGCGCACCGCCTGCAGGGTTGACGGAGCAGATCGCAACCAGTCATCCATATCGGGCCTCCATCAGCGGGCGATCAGATCCGGAAATTGAGCAAGGCACTGCGCCGACACCAGCGCTTGAGCCATTCGGTCACCCGGTTGCTGGGCAGCCGGTTGAGCTCGCGCAGGATCTCGCTGGCCAGCCCCGGGTTGAGTTTGTCGTTATAGACAGCGCCAATAAGATTGGCCTCGGCACGGGTCAGTTTATCCACCGCACTTTGTACCACGGTCGTCGGCGTCACTCCCGCCAGCACCACCAGCAGCGCCCCTTCACAGGCCCCACACACCTGATCGGCCGGAATATTGCCCCGATTGAGGGCGGTGAGCGGCGAGGTATCGAAGATCACCACATCGTAATGTTCGAGCCAGCGAACCAGCAATTGGCGCAAGGTATCCTTGTTGCGAAAAGCCATCAGATCCTTGCCCGGCGCCGGGAGCAGGGACAACGACCGGCCAGTGGCCACCGGCTCGGGCACATCATTGGGCCCCCAGGCAACCGCCGTGGCGCGGCCGGGGTGATAGAGATTGAGATCCACCAGCAGGGTGCGCAGCCCATCCGCTTCCGAGCGCCTTGCCAGCGCATCGCAGATGGAGCTCACCCCCTCTCCCCCTTCCGACGAGGTGACCGCCAGCGAGCGGATCCCCCGGGCGACCGTCGCCGCGTAGAGGGATTCGAGCTCCAGATATTGAATGGGGATGCTCATATCAAAGCGTCCCGACCAGGGCCACCACCGAGATCGTGGTCAAAATGTCGCGCATGCCATCCATGAAGATGGCCCAGTTGCTGCTTTTGCTATCAGGGATAAAGACGGTGTCCCCTGCGCGCAGCACCGGCAACTGGCTAAAGTCGGGCTCTTTGGCAAAGCCGTCGAGATCGAAGCTGCGGGCCTGATCCCCCTGACCACTGGTAGCCATGTTGATCACCACAATCTTCTTGATATAGGCGCTGCTGGTCGGGCCTCCCGCCTCTGCCAGCAGATCCAGCAGGGTCATGGAGGAGTCAAAGCGGTAGCGACCGGGACGGGCAATCGCCCCCAACACCCGAATGGTGTTCTCCTTGGGCTCGTCGAGCCAGGGGCGATTCTTCTCCGGCAGGTAGATGGAGTCGCCGGGCAGCACCTTGGGCAGCAAGGTTTCATCGCCGGTTTCAAAGTAGAGGGCAAGATCGAGCTTGCTGACCCGCGCAGTGCTGCCACTGCGATGGGCGATGCGCACATTGCGCAGATCCGCCGCCGCAGTCGGGCCATCGGCAGCCGACAGGATGTCGATAAAGCCCATCTGCTCATTGAAGGCATAGCGACCGGGGGCCCCGACCTGACCGAAGATATAGATGGAACTGTCCGGTGACTGGCGCACCCACTGGGACTTGTTGTCACTGGGATCGGTGGGCAACTCGGGGATCATGATGGTGAATCCGGCCCGGATCTTCGGCAGGCTGGCTAGCGCCCCCCCCTGATGAAGGAACTTGTCGAGATCAAACAGGGTTGGCGTGGCCTGCCCCCCTTCGGCGGTCAGGATCTGCACCTTGGCGATATCGGCCCGCTCGTTGGGCCCTCCGGCGTGGGCGATCAGATCCAGCAGCGACATTTCGTCAGACCATTCATAGCGGCCTGGGATCCGCACCGCCCCCATCACCATCACCGCCCGCCCGGGGGCCACTTTCAACCAGGACTTCTCGTTGATATCGGTCTTTTCCGGCACAAAGATGGCGTCACCGGGTTTGACTTGGGGCAACGCCTTTTGCATCCCCTCGGTATAAGCCTGCAAGTCGATGGGTTCGATCGTGCCATCGGTGCGCAGCAAACGGATCTGGCGACTCTCGGCATAGCGGGTCGGGCCGCCGGCATTGGCCAGAATATCGAGGAAGGAGTCCCCTTCCCGCCCCTCATAGGCGCCGGGTTTGAACACCTCGCCCATGATGTAGATGGTGCGCGCCCCCCGTTTTATCTGCTCTTCATCCTTGGGCACGAAGATGGTGGCGCCCGGCGCCAGATTGGGCAGCAGCTTGTTGTTGCCGGAGTCGAGATAGGCTTTGAGATCGAACAGCTCGGGGGCATCACCATTGATCACCCGGATCCGCTCCACCCCGGCAAAACGGGTCACCCCACCGGCTCGCATCAACAGATCCACGATGGAGTTGCCACTCTTGAAACTGAAGGCGCCGGGGCTGTTGACCTCGCCAAACACCTTGATCGCCTTGCCGGTATCGCCATCCCCGCCTGCCGCCAGGGTTGCCGCATCAAAATCGATCTGCACGTTGCCGATCAGCGGAGAGGCGGGTACGAACACCACATCGAGGGATTGCAATGGCGGCAACACGCTGGCATCGCCGGTATCGAGATAACGCTTGTAGTCGAAGCTAGAGACCGTACTGCCACGCCGCACCTGCATATTGTTGAGCTGGGCACCGGGCACCAGACCGCCAGCGGCATCGAGGGCCATCTGCACGTTGCCATCGGGCGCCAGATCATAACTGCCGGGTTTTTTGACATAGCCCATCACGCTGATCAGCAGCCGCTTCTCCAGCAAGGTGACGGTCAATTGAGAGAGGTTGTTGTAAACAGGTTTGAGGGCAGTGCGGATCAGCTCATCCGCCTGTTGCAGGGTCTTTCCCCCCACCACGACGTTGCCGACCTCAGGCAGTGCAATCTCCCCCTGCTTGTTGATCTGGAAAGGCTGATCAAAAGCAGGCTCACCGGGTTGCACTATGGCCAACCGATCACCGGGAGCCAACAAGGTGGAGGCCAGTAACGGGCAGGTGAACAACAGCAAGAGAACACAGATCAATCCTTCGAGAGCGCCCCGTTTCATAGACATCCTTTTCGTCTGTTACGTCTGCCCCCATTGGCGTAAGGGGAGCCCTGACCAATCAGCACGACAGCCATCCGCTGTTGTCTGTTGCAGCCGCAAACGTACTTGTTGTAGTGATTGTGCCAACACGGTCTGACGCCAGGCTACATCCGACCAGAGCCGTCCGTGCATATCCCGTTCGATATCAATACGTTGAGATTGTAGTCGTTTCAACTCGGCAGGCATACACCCCTGCAGACTCGCTTGCTTTAATTCCGTCAGTTGCAAGTCGAGTTCCTTCTGACGCTCATCATAACGAGACCAGACCCGCCGTTCATCCTCATTGACCGGAATACGGGTGGGTCTTGCCTCTGCCATGCCGCCATACCCCTGCGGCGGCCACTGCGCACAACCCGACAGCAGAATGGACGAGAGCAGGATACCAAAGCGTTTCATGATGCAGCGGCCATCATGCCACGGGAACGCATATAGGCCTTGATGCTCTCATGGCAGGGGATCACCCGGTCGATATGCAGCATCTCCAGCAGGTCATGAGGTTGACCGGGTCCGCAGACAAGGGCCATCTGATGCCCGTTCATAATCAATCTTTTATAGAGAAATACCAAGGCTCCGATCCCCGACGAGTCGATAAAATGAACATCGCTGATATCGGCCAGGATATCTCCCGGGTGGGTCGAGAGGGTTTCAAACAACGGGCGGAGCTCACTGACGGCCATCGCGTCAAACTCGTTTTCCAGTACCACTACCTGGATATCATTAAGGGTGTAAGTCATGCTTTCCATCGCTAGCTCCTTGTCGATTCTCAGACTATTTGCTGTCACGGCATTCAGCACGTTGCAAATGTTATGCCGGGCAGTGCCACGGCACTTGTTCTCCAAATGATACTCTTTGCGCCTTATTCGCCAACACCCACTCCTCGTTTTGATTGCCAAATTGCAATTAACCTCCCCCGCACGTTGCAAACTGCAATTCACCTTGGCCGAGATCGCCCGATAACAGGCTAAATGGCTGATAATTCAAGCCCATTAGACTGGGCCCGATTATTGCTTGCCTTTGGACACACTTCACAAGCCACCTTTGGCTCGGCCCCCATGCCGCCATTTTCCAGGAAGGAGAGATCATGAAAGCAGGCCTTTACATCGCACCACTGTTGGCAGCCCTTTGCGGCACCGCATACGCAGCCCCCTCCCCTGACAGCGCCGTGTTGAAGGTTGAAGGCGCCATCAGCAGCCCCACTCATCAGGCTCTGGCCCTGTGGGACAGCGCCATGCTGGATCAACTGCCGGTACACGAAATCAAAACCCATACCCCATGGTATGACGAAGCCAAGACCTTTCGCGGCCCGCTACTGCAAGATGTATTGGCCAAGGTCGGGGCAACCGGCAAACAGCTCACCATTACCGCGCTCAATGACTACTCGGTACAGGTGCCGACCAGCGATGCCGAGCAGTATCGGGTCATCCTCGCCCGCACGATCAATGGCAAGCCACTGTCGGTGCGCGACAAAGGGCCGCTGTTCCTTGTCTATCCGTTTGATCAATATCCCGAACTGCAAAACAAGCTCTATTACGGTCGGGCTATCTGGCAGATTAGTGCGATAAAAGTGGAGTAGATCCCATCATGCGTTCCATGGCGGCCAGTCAACGTTTCTTGTTTGTGGTGCTCTGCGTGCTGCTCCTAGCCTTTGCCGGTATTGGTACCATTCAGTACCGGCAATTTCAGGATCTGCAGCGCAGTACCAGCCAAGGCGAAGACAACGTGATGTGGAACTATTTCCAGCTCTATAACGAAGCGCTGCGTTTTCAAAGCTCGCTGCTCCATGAGTCGCAACCGACTTTCCAGCTCAGATACGATATTCTGGTCAGCCGCATGGATCTGGTGCTGGAGAGCAAGGATCGCAGCCTGCTTCAGCAAACAGAGATCTACCAGCAGGCAAGCAAAGCCATTCGATCCTACATCTCTCTGGCGGATATCTGGCTCGGCCCGGAAGCCACCAAGCCGCTGGACAATCTTGCCCATCAGGAGCTGCGCCAACAGCTTGCCTCCCTGCTCCCCCTGCTCCATCAGCTGACTCTGGAGGTGAACCAGCAGGCGACCCTGTTTGATGTGGCGCGTCGCGACAGCGTGAGGGAGCAGATCATCACGACGACACTCATCGCAACCCTGCAATTTGCGCTGCTCTTTGTGCTCGCCCTGCTGATCTGGCGGCAAATGAATATCTCGTTTCTGCAGCACAAACTGATGCAGCAGCTCAATGACAAACTGCTGCGGGCAAATCAGGCGGCAGAGGCCGGCACAAGAGCCAAAAGCAGCTTTTTGGCCAACATGAGCCATGAAATTCGCACCCCCATGAATGGCATTCTCGGCATGCTCTCACTGCTGGCCGACCGGGATATGGATCCGAGGGAGCGAGACTATCTGGAGACGGCGCGCGAATCGGCAAACCATCTGCTCGGTCTGCTCAACGACATTCTGGATGTATCCAAGCTGGAAGAGGGCAAGATCGAGCTGCAACTGGCCCCCCATCACTTGCCCCAGCTGCTGGAGGATATCCGGGCCCTGATGCAGAGCAACTGCGATGCAAAAGGGATCAAGCTGACCCTGACAGTTGCCTCCGATACGCCGGAGTGGTTGATGATCGACCCGCTGAGGGTGCGCCAGATCCTCTTCAATCTGGTGAGCAATGCCATCAAGTTCACCCATCAGGGGGAAGTAAAGATCCATGTTGATAGCACCCTGTTGGAGCAGGATCGCCACTCGATACGCATCTCGATCCAGGACACCGGGATCGGCATGAGCAAAAGTCAGCTAAAGAACCTGTTTCAACGTTTCGCCCAGGCGGATGTCTCGATCACCCGCCAATATGGTGGATCGGGCTTGGGACTTGAAATATCCCGTAACCTCGCACGCCTGATGGGTGGCGATATCTCGGTAGAGAGCAGCGAGGGACATGGCAGTACTTTTACCTACATCTGGCCCGCCAGAGCCACGACCCCCTCGATTGTTTGCCTGCCGTCCAAGCCGCTGGATCAGGAGAGCTATCGCATCTTGCTGGTTGATGACAATGCCACCAACCGCAAGGTGATCGGCGCCATGCTCGACTCCGTGGGCCATCAGGTCACACTGGCCGTTCAGGGAGAAGAGGCGCTGGAGAAACTGGGTCACACCGAATTTGATCTGGTGTTGATGGATGTCCAGATGCCAGTGATGGATGGCCTGGTGGCCACCACCCGGATCCGCACCTCCCAGATGCCTTGGGCAGATATCCCCATCATCGCCCTGACGGCGGATGCGATGCCGGAATCCAAGCAATACTATCTTTCCCATGGCATGAATGGATATATCACCAAGCCCATCAATAAAGAGACGCTACTGAGCGAGATAAACAGACATATTTCCCATGGTCGGCTCAAATACAACGCCGCCCTGCGTGTCACCAAGCAATAACCCCCCCCCCCTGATTCCGGGCTACTGATTGCTCATGTGGGGCAACATTGACGTCTGCAGGCAACTGAATGGGCTTGGGTCTGGAACACACGCAGGCAAGCCGCTTCGCAACCGCTGCACGGGCCGTTGGCTTGTCTCGGGTATGCAGGGATTTTTTGATCTCTTTACGGCGACCACAGGGGAGCGTGGTGACTTTCCGGTAATACCAGATGCCGTGGGGACTGAGCCAGAGATTCATCGATGAGCTCCTTGTCGTCCACACAAAGTGGATGACCAAGGGCTTTAGGAAGCTAACTTATTGAATTGCAGAAACAAGTGGTGGCCCTACCAGCCACATCCCGGCACTCGAGTCCCCCGCCTTGGCTGCTACCTTCCGGTCCTGACCAGGTCGACGGGTTATCAATGCGAGAGGACCAATAGGACCACCGGCGAGGAGAATAGGCAAACTGGGCGTTCAATGCAACGGCTTTCTATCCTCCAACAGATCGTTTGCCTTATTTTTCAACAATCTGCCGAATGAATCAGCTAAACAGCATAAATTTCGCCCCCACCAACAGCATCAGCAGGGCAAAGGCCTGCTTGAGGCGTGTGGGTGACAATCGGTGTGCCAGCTTGGCACCAAGGCGGGCAAACTGGGTACTGGTCAGCACAATGCCCAGCAGGGCGGGCAGATAGATGTAGCCCACACTCCACTCGGGCAGATCGGCATGACCCCAACCCGCATAGAGGTAGCTGAGGCTCCCCGCCAGCGCGATGGGCATGCTGCAAGCTGCAGAGGCCGCTACCGCATTGCGCATCGGCACCGAGTTCCAGCTCAGATAAGGGACGGTCAGCGAGCCACCGCCAATACCAAACAGCGCTGACATCCAGCCAATGATGGTACCGGCGATGCCTGTGCCGAGCGGCCCCGGCATATGGCGCTCCGCTTTGGGTTTAAGGTTGAGCCCCATCTGTAGCGCCATACTCCAGGCGAAACAACCGATGATGATATTGAGGGTGCTGGTGCTGAGCAGATTGGCCGTCATACCACCGAGCCAGGCACCAACCAGCATGCCCGCCCCCAATCTGCGGATCATCACCCAGTCGACGGCACCCGCTTCCTGATGTGCTCTAAGCGAGCTGAATCCGGTAAAGATCATGGTGGGCAACGAGGTGCCAAGGGCCAGATGGGTAATGATTTCAGGGTCGATACCCTGAGCGCGAAAGGTCATGACCAGCACGGGGACAATGATCAATCCACCGCCAATCCCGAACAGCCCTGCCAGCATGCCGGCAAAGGCGCCCAGCAGGAGGTAACCCATAAACAGCATAAAAATTCCTGTTTTGAACGATAAACGGCCAACACGGCCGGGCAACAGTGGATATCAGCATGAAAAAAAAGAGATGGCGCGAGGGCCATCTCTTCATTGTGCCGGTTAGTGCAGCGGAATGGTACCGTCCATCACCTTGTAGAAGGCCAGCACGGCACAGCCGAGCAGAGCCGCCGTCATCCCCTGCTCCAGCCGGTTAAGGCCGCGCAGACCGTGATGCTGACGTGCCTTCCAGTAGATGAAGATGCCCGGACTATAGAGCAGCGCCACCAGCAGCAGGTACTCCACACCAGCAGCGTAGACCAGCCAGCAGCCGTAAACCGTCGCCACCAGGGCCAGCAGCAGGTCACGCTTGCGCTGATGAGGTTGACCCTGATAGGTCTCCCCTTTCAATGCCAGCTTCAGGCCATAAGCGCCCGAAAAGACGTAAGGCACCAGCGCCGCCGAGGTGGCGATGTTGACCAGCGCCAGATAGGTGCTGCTCTGGAAGTAGATGATGATCAGGAAGATCTGCACCAGACAGGTGGAGCACCAGAGGGACACCTGTGGCGAGCCGTTCTTGTTCTCCTTGGCAAACCAGCCCGGGAAGACGCCGGTCTTGCCTGCGATGTAGGGCACTTCAGCGGCCAGCACGGTCCAGCTGAGCAGAGCACCCATCACCGACACCACAAGACCGATGTTGATAAGCCAGGCGCCCCAGGGGCCGACCACGGCTTCAAGGATCATGGCGGTCGAAGGGTTCTTGAGCGCCGCCAGTTGCGGCTGGCTCATGACACCCAGCGAGAACAGGGTCACCATCACGTAAAGCGTCAGGGCGCCGAGCAGCGCCAGCACTGTCGCACGACCCACATCCTTGCGATGACGGGCACGGGCAGAGACCACCACGGCCCCTTCAATCCCGATAAAGACCCAGAGGGTCACCTTCATGGTGGACTTGACCTGATCCATCACGGAGCCCAGCTCCATGTTGTTCTGGCCCCAGATATCCAGAGTGAAGGTATCCATGTTGAAGGCCAGCAGGATCGCAACACAAAAGACGATGAGCGGCACCATCTTGGCGATGGTGGTGACGATATTCACCAGCGCAGCAACCTGTACCCCGCGCAGCACCAGCGCATGCACCGACCAGATCAGGATGGAGGCCAGCGTGATGGCCACCGGCGTATTGCCGTCACCGAAGATGACGTTGTCCGGCGTATCGAAGAAGTAGCTCAGGGCGCTGAACACCACGATGGCGTAGGAGACGTTGGCCAGCAGTTGGCAGAGCCAGTAGCCCCAGGCGGCGTTGAAACCGATGAAATCGCCGAAACCGGCCTTGGCATAGCTGAAGATACCGCCATCGAGATCGGGGCGGCGCATGGAGAGGTTCTGATAGACCAGCGCGAGACAGATCATGCCAAGACCGGTGATGGCCCAACCCAGGGCGACCGCCCCGGCACTGGCATGCGCAGCAATGTTTTGTGGCAGACTGAAGACCCCGGCGCCGACCATGGAGCCGATCACCAGCGAAATGAGGGCGCCCAGCCCTAGTTTCTTGTCCATTTCAATCCTGTTTATTTAGGCGGCGGCAGAGCGTCCGTATTCATACTGCGCGCAATATGGGAGGGGCTGGGAATCCTGACCCCGTGAAAAAGGCGGCAACTATATTGCATGACTATTCCGACCGCAATCCCTCGTCCCGTCAATCATGCACCGCCTTGACCGCGCGCAATTTTACAGCACTGACCCATATGGCCTGTGAGCTGGCTCAAATTAACCAAGACCCATTGATATTTCTCATTTTTCTGCCAACGCAATCTGACTCGCATGGTTCCTATGCATCGCCATTCAGGCACTCTCTGTATAAATAATCTGCATAAAAAAGCCCCGGTGGAAACACCGGGGCCCATTATGTAAATCCCTATAAACGCAAACCGCCATCCAGTTCTATCATCCTTCCCGACAGATAGTCGTTGGCAAAAATAAAGCTCACCGTCTCGGCCAGCTGCTGCGCCTCGCCAAGGGTGCCGACCGGAATGGCCTGCTGCATCCGCGCCATCGCCTCCGGCTTCATCGCCGCCGTCATGTCGGTGGCAAACACCCCGGGGGCAATCCCCATGACCCGAATGCCATGGCGCGCCAGCTCCCGCCCCCAGGTCACCACCAGCGAGGCAACTCCCGCCTTGCTGGCGGCATAGTTGCTCTGGCCGATATTGCCGGCGCGGGCAATGGAAGAGATGTTGATGATAACGCCCCCCTGCCCCCCTTGCGCCATCAGCGCCGCCCCCTCGCGCCCGCAGAGGAAGGTACCGGTGAGGTTGACGTCAATCACGCTCTGCCACTGGGCCAGCGTCATCTTCTCCACCAGCTCACCCTCTTTCACCTTGATCAGCATGCCATCGCGCAAAATGCCGGCGCAGTTGATAAGACCGTGCAGCACGCCAAAACGCCCCTTGATGGCAGCAAAAACCGACTCAACCTCGGCTTCGCTCGCCACATTGCAGACAAACAGCTCGCACTGGCTATCTTGATCGCACTGATCATTCTGGCTGCGCACCAGGGCTGCGGTCGCCTCCAGATCGGCGCGATTGATGTCGAGCAGTGCCAGCGTCGCCCCCTGTGCGCCCAGGGCCAGCGCAATGGCCCGTCCCAAGCCACGTCCGGCGCCGGTAATAACGATGACCTTATCTTTGATATCCATCAATGCTCCTTGTAGCTGGTCGAAGGGAGATGCCTTGAAGAGAGGTGGCCCGTCAGGCGGGATCCTGTTTATCCAGATAGAGTTCGACGATGCTGGAGAAATCGCGGCTCCCCTGCCCCTTAGCGGCATGCAGGTTGAACAGGTTACGCGCGAGCGCCCCCATGGGCACAGCGCTGTGGCCATGCTCGGCCAGCGCCATGGCCAATCCCAAATCTTTCACCATCAAACGGGTCATAAAGCCCCCCTGATAGTTGCGGGCGGCAGGGACATTCTCCATCACCCCGGGCCAGGGGTTGTAGCGCTCCAGACTCCAGTTGTTGCCGGAGCTCTTGCCCATGATGGTGGAGAGCACGGCGGGATCCAGTCCCTCCTTCATCCCGAGGGCCAGCGCCTCGGCGGTACCCGCCATATGGATCGCAAGCAGCATGTTGTTGCACATCTTGGCGATCTGCCCGGCACCCAGCGCCCCGGCGTGAAACAGGTTCTGCCCCATGCAGGCGAGCAAGGGTTTTGCCGCCTCGAAATCTGCCGCGTCGCCGCCAACGATAAAGGTGAGCGTCCCGGCGGCCGCACCGGCGACACCGCCCGAGACAGGGGCATCGATAAAGCGCAAACCACGCGCGCGGGCCGCCTCCCCGACCTGACGGGCAGAGTCGACATCGATAGTTGAGCAGTCGATCACCAGTGCGCCAACCGGCAGGGCTGCCAGCAGATCCTGCCCGCCCCGCTCACCGGCGCTCTCGCCCAACCAAAGGGCGCGCACATGTTCCCCCGCAGGTAGCATGCTGATCACCACCTCGCAGCCGGTCACCGCCTCACGGGCATCCCCCGCGGCTATGCAGCCAGCGGCGATAGCGCGCTCAATGTTTTGGGCAACCAGATCAAACACCTGCACCCTGTGCCCGGCCCTGGCCAGATTGGCCGCCATGGGCCCCCCCATGTTGCCGAGCCCGATAAACCCTATCCTTGTCATCCCGCTTGCTCCTTGCGTTGCTGATGGCGGCTTACGCCGGTTGCCAAGATGTTATTCCTGGCAGGCCAACGGATTGCTCCCCTGCGGCCAGCGATAGAACTCATCCAGCCACTCCCCCTCCGGTGGCAACTGTTGCCAGCGGGGATCTTTATCCTTGTCGATCAGCAGTGCCCGTACCCCTTCCACAAAATCCCCCTTGAGCACGCAGTTGACCGAGAGGGTCAGCTCCTCGGCAAATACCTCTGCCAGTGAGTTGCGGCGAGCCTGCCAATATTGACGCCACAAAATGGCGCGGCTGATGGGGCTGCCGGTGCGGCAGATCTGCTGCGCCTGCTGGAGTACCGCCTCCTGTTCATCGAAATGGGCGCTGAACAGCCGCGCCAATACCCCTTGCAACGTGCGTCCCACCAGCAAGGCATCGATTTTCTGTTGATGGGGTAGCAGCACTGGCGCTGGCAAGCGGGCCACCACCTCACGGTGCAACCCCCTGAACAACTGATCGATCTGCTCACGGGGATCACCACTGCCAGTCCAGTCGAGTACGGCGAGGTGTGACAGCAGCGCACTGCGCTCGCCACTGGCGATGGCGTGATCCGCCAGCCCAAGACCGATGGCATCACTCCCGTTGAAGCGGGCGCCAGTCAGACCGAGCCAGAGCCCGAGTCGCCCCGGCATCCGGCTTAAAAACCAGCTTGCCCCCACGTCGGGGTAGAGGCCTATGGTCACCTCCGGCATAGCGAACAGGCTTCTTTCGGTCACCACCCGAAAATCGGCTCCGGCAAACAGGCCAATGCCACCCCCCATGCAGATACCGTCCGCCACGCAGATCAGGGGCTTGCGGTAAGAGTGGATGTGGTGGTCGAGCCGGTACTCCTGCTCGAAAAAGTCGCGGGCATATTCGAACAGTTCCGCCTCGCTCGCCTCCTGCTTGCGGTAATAGAAGGAGCGGATATCGCCACCGGCACAAAATGCCTTCTCACCCACCCCCTGCAACAGCACACAGACGATGGCGGGATCCTGCTCCCAACGGGTCAGCGTCTGTTGCAAGATCTGGATCATCGGCAGGCTCAATGCGTTGAGAGACGCAGGGCTGTCGAGGGTCAACACCCCGACCTGATGGCCATCTTCGGTGGGATAACAGCTAACCTTGACCGGCTCACTCATAAACGGCTCCGTATGAATTTATTCTGTTGGGCCATATTGCCAGCGCGGTAAGCGTTTCTCCAGGAAGGCGGCCACCCCTTCACGCTGATTGGCATCGCTAAAGAGATCGAGAAACAGCGACCGCTCAAGGGGCAAGGCGGCATCCCGCGGGCCACTGCGGCCCTGATTGATCAGGGTTTTACAGGCGCGCAGGGCGCTCGGGCTCTGGCGCTCCACCAGATGGGCCATCTGGTGCGCGGCCTCCCACGCCTGACCGGTTTTCACCACCTCCTCCACCAGCCCCATCTCGTAGGCCAGCGAGGCACTCACCTTCTCACCGCAGAGGATCATCCGCTTGGCCCAGCCCGGCCCCACCAGCTCGGTCAGGCGCTGGGTGCCACCGGCACAGGGAAGCAAGCCCACCGAGGCTTCCGGCAGTCCCAGCAACGCCTGCTGCTCGGCGATGCGGATATCACAGGCCAGCGCCACTTCCAAGCCACCGCCCATGGCATAACCATTGATGGCGGCGATACTGACGCCGTGAAAACGGGCCAGCGCCTCGAAGGCCTTGCCAAAGGCCTCGGCTACTTCGCGGGCCAGCTCGACATTCCCCTCGACAAACATATTGAGGTCGGCACCGGCGCAGAAAAATTTGTCGCCCGCACCACGGATCACCAGCGCCACCACATCGGGACGACTGTCGAGCTCCACCATCATCTGCAAAAAGGCCTGCAGGCTGGCGAGAGTCCAGGTGTTGGCAGGGGGATGGTCGAGGGTGATATAGGCCACGTGGCCATGATATTCGAGTCTGATCCTTGTCATAACATTGTCCTTGTCGATGAAGTTGCCGCCATGATGACAGGCTTGAATGACACCAACCTGTGGCTGGCTCACAAAGCCGAAACCGGCATGGCATGGCATGGCATGGCATGGTGCAAATCGGGTAGCAGGCAACACACCCTTGATGCGACCACCTGTTAGCCCAGCGACAAACCGGGATCGGCCAGCAGGCGGCGCGCGATGATGAGTCGCATCACCTCGTTGGTGCCCTCCAGAATGCGGTGTACCCGGGTATCGCGCAGATAGCGCTCGAGCGGATACTCGCGGATATAACCATAGCCGCCAAAGAGTTGCAGAGCCTCATCACAGATTCGATAACCCACATCGGTAGCATAACGTTTGGCCATGGCACACCAGGCACTCTTGTCGGATGCCCCACGATCCAGCTTGTCGGCGGCCTGACGCACCAGCAAACGGGCGGCAGCCAGCTCGGTCGCCATATCGGCCAGGCGAAACTGCACGCTCTGGAATTCGCTGATCGGGTGACCAAATTGCTGGCGTTGCTGCACATAGGCCAGCGCATCGTCCAGCGCCTGCTGGGCGGTGCCCACCGAACAGGTGGCAATATTGATGCGCCCCCCATCGAGGGCCTGCATGGCGAACTTGAATCCTTCCCCCTCTTCGCCCAACCGATAACAGGCAGGAATGCGAACCCCGTTGAAAACAACCTCCCGGGTCGGCTGGCTGTTCCAGCCCATCTTCTCTTCTGCCTTGCCATAGCTCACGCCGGGGGCATTAGCCGGCACCATAAAGGCAGAGATCCCCTTCGCACCTTCACCACCGGTACGGGCCATCACCACCAGCACATTGCTGCAGCCTGCTCCCGAGATAAAGACCTTGGTTCCCTCGATGAGGTAGCTGTCACCCTCACGCACCGCCCGGGTCTTGAGTGCCGCAGCATCGGAACCCGCCCCCGGCTCGGTGAGGCAATAGGAGCCCAGCAATTCGCCGCTAGCCAGTTTGGGCACCCACTCCTTGGCAACCTCGGTGGGCAACCAACTACCCAGCATCCAGCTCACCATGTTGTGAATGGTCAGATACGCAGTAGTCGAGGTACAGCCCATGGCAAGACGCTCGAAGATGAGGCTCGCATCGAGGCGCGGCAGCCCCAATCCGCCAAACTGCTCCGGAGTATAGAGACCACAAAAACCTAGCTCGGCCGCCTGCTTGATGGTCGGGATCGGAAACTCATGCTCCTTGTCCCAGCGCGCGGCATGGGGTTTGAGCGCCTCATCGGCAAAGGCGGCGGCGGCCTCCACATACGCCTGTTGATCATCGGTCAGGGTAAAATCCATCTTGTCGTTCGCTCCCTTGTTGTCCCGCGCTTATTTTCCTGAGTTAGCGCTTTATGACGCGGCGCCCACACGCTGCGTCAGTCGAATCTGCCACTGTGGCGCTGTTGTCGTGGTAGCTGATGACTCTTTCACTACCACCGCTTTATCGACACACAACAGATTAACAATTGATTTACGTTTACGCTAACGTAAACTTGTGGCAGAAGTGAAGTACAAAATGGACCGACCACTGCCAGCCGTAACGCCGAGTCAGCCGGTCAAACCAACCTTCCTACCCGACTGTCATATCCGCAAGGAGAGCATGGATGCAGATGGATGAGACCCTGAATGCCCTGACCGAACAGGTTGCGGCCTTCTGCCAGAAAGTGATCGCCCCGCGCGCCAGCGAGATCGATCAGAGCAACGCCTTTCCCCGTGATCTCTGGCCCCGGATGGGTGAACTGGGGCTGCACGGCATCACGGTGGCGGAGGAGTATGACGGGGTGAACCTCGGCTATCTGGCCCACGTGCTGGTGATGGAACAGGTAAGCCGCGCCAGCGCCTCGGTCGGCCTCTCCTACGGCGCCCACTCCAATCTCTGTATCAATCAGATCCACCGCCACGGCACGGCGGAGCAAAAAGCACGCTACCTCCCCCCGCTGGTGAGCGGCGAGCATGTGGGGGCGCTGGCCATGAGCGAGCCGGGCGCCGGGTCCGATGTGGTCAGCATGCGCCTCACCGCGAAGCGCGAGGGCGATCACTTCGTGCTGAACGGCAACAAGATGTGGATCACCAACGGACCCGATGCCGACACCTTCGTCATCTATGCCAAGACAGATACCAGTGCGGGCCCCAAAGGAATTTCTGCCTTTATCGTTGAAGCCGGCACTCCCGGTTTTTCTACCGCCCAGAAGCTCGACAAGCTGGGGATGCGCGGCTCCAGCACCTGCGAGCTGGTGTTCGACTACTGCCGAGTGCCGCAGGAAAACCTGCTGGGCACCCTGCACGGCGGGGTCAAGGTGCTGATGAGCGGGCTCGATTACGAGCGGGTGGTACTGGCTGCGGGCCCCCTTGGCATCATGCAGGCCTGCATGGATGTAGTGCTGCCCTATGTGCGTGAGCGCAAGCAGTTTGGTCAAGCCATCGGCGAGTTCCAGTTGGTGCAGGGCAAGCTCGCCGACATGTATACCCGCCTCGCCAGCAGCCGGGCGCTGGTCTACTCGGTGGCGAGCGCCTGCGATCAGGGTCGCACCAGCCGTAAAGATTGCGCCGCCGCCATCCTGTTTGCCGCCGAAAACGCCACCCAGATGGCCCTCGACGCGATCCAGCTGCTCGGCGGCAACGGCTACATCAACGAATACCCCACTGGCCGCCTGCTGCGGGACGCCAAACTCTACGAGATCGGCGCCGGCACCTCGGAGATCCGCCGCTGGCTCATCGGCCGCGAGCTGATGGGAGAAAATTCATGAGTCGTATCCACTCCCGCCTCGACACGGCGAGCCCGGAATATGCGGCCAATCGGGCCGCCATGCAGGGGCTGGTCGATGATCTCCATGCCCGCATTGCCGAGATCGCGCAAGGGGGCGGCGCGGCCAACAACGCCCGCCATCAGGCCCGTGGCAAGCTGCTGCCCCGCGAGCGCATCAATCAGCTGCTGGACCCGGGCTCCCCGTTTCTCGAACTCTCGGCGCTGGCTGGCTGGCAGGTCTATGACGAGCCGGTGCCCGCCGCCGGTATCATCACCGGCATCGGCCGGGTCTCTGGGCGCCTGTGCATGCTGGTGGTGAACGACGCTACCGTGAAGGGTGGTACCTACTACCCGCTCACGGTAAAAAAACACCTGCGCGCCCAGGTCATCGCCGAGCGGCTGCGTCTCCCCTGCCTCTATCTGGTGGATTCCGGAGGCGCCTTCTTGCCGATGCAGGACGAGGTGTTCCCCGACCGGGATCACTTTGGCCGCATCTTCTACAACCAGGCCCGCATGTCGGCCCAAAACATCCCTCAACTGGCGGTGGTGATGGGGCTCTGCACCGCTGGCGGCGCCTACGTGCCCGCCATGGCTGATGAATCCATCATGGTCAGGGAGCAGGCCACCATCTTTCTGGCGGGTCCGCCGCTGGTCAAGGCCGCCACCGGCGAGGAGATCAGCGCCGAGGCCTTGGGCGGCGCCGAGGTACACTGCGCCCACTCGGGAGTTGCTGATCATATGGCCCGTGACGATGCCCATGCGCTGGCCATCGCCCGCACGCTGGTTACTCATCTGGGTAACGAGCCGATAGAGAGCAGCCCCGGCTACGAGCCCCCCTGCTACCCCATAGAGGAGCTCTACGGTCTGGTGGGCACCAGTCTCAAACGTCCTTACGACGCCCGCGAACTGATCGCCCGACTGGTGGATGGCTCTGATTTTGACGAATTCAAGGCGCTGTTCGGCACCACCCTGGTGACCGGCTTTGCCCGTATTTGCGGCATGGAAGTGGGGATCCTCGCCAACAACGGCGTGCTGCACAGCGACAGTGCCCAGAAGGGGGCCCACTTTATCCAACTCTGTAACCGGCGTGCCATCCCGCTGCTCTTTTTGCAGAACATCACCGGCTTTATGGTGGGGAGTAGCGCAGAAAAAGAGGGGATCGCCAAGCACGGCGCCAAGCTGGTGACCGCAGTGGCCTGCAGCCGGGTGCCCAAGATCACCCTAATCGTCGGCGGCAGCTTTGGTGCCGGCAACTACGGCATGTGTGGCCGCGCTTATGAGCCCGATTTTCTCTTTAGCTGGCCCAACAGCCGTATCTCTGTCATGGGGGGCGAGCAAGCTGCCGGGGTGCTGGTGCAGGTGCGTCGGGACAAGCTGGCTACCGAGGGCAAAGACTTGAGCGAACAGGAAGCAGCCACCATCCGCGCGCCCGTGATCGAGCAGTATGAGCGCCAGGGTCACCCCTACTACGCCAGCGCCCGCCTCTGGGATGATGGCGTCATTGACCCGGCCCAGAGCCGCACCGTGCTGGCGCTGGCGCTCGCCGCCTGTCAGGGTGCCCGCATTGAACCCGAGCAGTACGGCATCTTCCGGATGTAAGGAGCAAACCCATGTCAGATCCACTTACTTCCTCAGCACTTGGCTCTTCAACACAGGGCCCGTTTCGGCTGGAGCGGCACGGCCCGCTGGCCGAGCTGGTGCTGTCGCGCCCGGCCCGCCACAACGCCTTTGATGCCGACCTGATGCTGGGGCTGCTCGACTGTCTCGATGATCTGGCCCATCTTCATGGTCATGATCTCGCCGAACGTCCTCACGCCCTGCTGCTACGTGCCGAGGGCAAACACTTTTGCGCGGGCGCCGACCTCAACTGGATGCGCAATCTGGCCCACGCCGATTTCGAGCACAATCGCGAAGACGCCCGGGTACTGGCGCGGCTGATGCAGACCCTCGACGAGCTCCCCTTCCCCACGGTAGCGCTGGTGCAGGGGGCCGCCTACGGCGGGGCGCTGGGGCTGATCTGTGCCTGCGATCTGGTGCTGGCCAGCGATGATGCCCGCTTCTGTCTCTCCGAGGTGAGCCTGGGTCTGGTGCCTGCGGTGATCAGCCCCTACGTGGTACGTGCCATGGGAATGCGTCAGGCGCGCCGCTACATGCTCAGTGCCGAGCCTTTCGATGCCATCACCGCTTGTCGGCTCAATGTGGCACATCAACTCTGCAAGCCGGATCAACTGCTGGCGGAGGGACGGGCGCAGGCCCTTCGTCTATGCCGCAACGGGCCGGAAGCGATGAAAGAGACCAAACGACTGCTGGCGGCGATAGAGGCCCATCCTTCCCACCTGCACGAAGAGAAAACCGTCGAGACCATCGCCCGGGTTCGGGTGGGACTCGAAGCCCAGGAGGGGATGCAGGCCTTCTTCGACAAACGCCCTCCCGCCTGGCGTCCCCGTTTCAAGGATGAGACATGACCCATCACACTCAGATTAAACGCCTGCTGATTGCCAATCGTGGCGAAATCGCCGTGCGCATCATCAAGACGGCGAAACGCCTCGGCATTCACACCATCGCCCTCTACTCCGATGCCGACGCCCATGCCATGCACACCCGTCTGGCCGATGAGGCCTGGCATCTGGGGCCCGCACCGGCCAGAGAGAGCTATCTCGACACCGGCAAGGTGCTGAAGATTGCCAAAGAGGCGCGCGCCGATGCCATCCATCCCGGTTACGGCTTTCTGTCGGAAAACAGCGATTTTGCCACCGCCTGCGAACAGCGCGGCCTGCGCTTTGTCGGCCCAAGCGGCGCCGCCATTCTCGCCATGGGCGACAAATCGGGCGCCAAGGCGCTGATGCAGGCTGCCGGCGTACCTGTGCTGCCCGGCTATCACGGCACGGATCAACGACCGGACTTCTTGCGCGATCAGGCGAGCCAGATTGGCTTCCCGCTACTTATCAAGGCGGCCAGTGGCGGCGGTGGCAAGGGGATGCGCCGGGTCGATCAGCTGGCCGACTTTGACGAGTCGCTGGCGGCAGTCAAACGGGAAGCCAAGGCCGCCTTTGGCGACGATCTGGTGCTGCTGGAGCGCTATCTGCCCCAGGCTCGCCATGTTGAGGTGCAGGTCTTTGCCGATAGCCTCGGCAACGCCATCTATCTGGGGGACAGGGACTGCTCCTTGCAACGACGCCATCAGAAGGTGATCGAAGAGGCGCCCGCCCCCGACATCCCTCCGGCTCTGCGCAGCGCCATGGGGGAGGCAGCCGTGGCCGCAGCCAAAGCCATCCATTATCAGGGGGCTGGCACCATCGAGTTCCTGCTCTGCAAGGATGCGTTCTTCTTTATGGAGATGAACACCCGGCTGCAGGTGGAGCATCCGGTCACCGAAGCGGTGACCGGGCAGGATCTGGTGGCCTGGCAACTGGCCGTGGCAGAAGGCAAGCCGCTACCACTCACCCAGGAGGAAGTGGTGCTGCGCGGCCATGCAGTGGAGGCGCGCCTCTACGCCGAGGATGTGGCGGCCGGTTTTCTGCCCGCCAGCGGGCCTATCCACTGGCTCCACTGGCCCGTTGGCGTGCGCATCGACACCGGCGTTACCGCTGGCGATGAGGTGAGTCCCTATTACGATCCCATGATCGCCAAGCTGATCGCCCACGGCCAGAACCGCGCCGAGGCGTTCGCCAAACTGGCAGATGCGCTGGCGGCACTGGATCTCGGCCCGCTGGTGCACAACGGCCCGCTGCTGCGGCGCCTGTGTGAAGAGCCTGATGTCTTGGCCATGCGCCACCATACCCAGTGGCCCATCCCTACCACAGCACAACCCATTCCTGAACTTGCCTGGCCGCTGGCCACACTCTGGCTGGCGAGCTGCGCTGCGGGCCCCTCCCCCTGGCAGCAAGCCTGCGGATTTCGGCTGGGGCCGGATCGCTGCTGGACAGCGGCGGTACGCATTGGTGATGAGCGCCGGGTATTGACCCTTAACGATCATGACGGCCAGTTTGAGTGGCAAGGGGAGACACGTTGCTACCAGAGAGGTGACGATCATATCCGGCTGCGACAGGGTGGCTGCTGGCAGCAGATCCCCATTCAGACGGTCCCAGGCTCGGAGGCAACCTTCATCATGACCCTGGCGGGCCAGCGCATCCGCTTCGCGGCCGATGATCGGCAGCACAGCCACCACCATGATCAGGCAAATGAGAAGGCGCAGGGCGCCATCGCCCCCATGCACGGCATCGTAGTCGCGGTGTTGGTCGAGCAGGGGCAAGCTGTCAACAAGGGGCAACCTCTGCTGGTGCTGGAAGCGATGAAGATGGAACACCAGTTGCGTGCAGAGCGGGACGGGGTAATTGAAGCCCTGCAGTGCAAACAGGGCGAGCAGGTAAGCCAAGGGACCGTGCTGGTGCGCTTTGCCGAAGAGACTGCTTCACAGGAGGAACACCCATGAACCGATCACAGGACGTCCGTGACGACAGGGTCAGTCTGGTGGAGATGGGGCCGCGAGATGGTCTGCAAAATGAAGCTGCGCCCCTCTCCCTGGTACAGCGGCTGGAGCTGATCCAGCGCCTTACCGACAGCGGCCTGCAACGCATCGAGGTGGGTGCCTTTGTCTCTGCCAAAAAAGTGCCGCAGATGGCGGACTCCGCAGCGCTGTTCGAGGCACTGCCGCGCAAGGGCTCAACCCGTTACGGCGCTCTGGTGCCCAATCTGCAAGGCTTGCAGGCAGCCATTGCCGCCCGCGCCGATGAGATTGGCCTCTTCACCGCCTGCTCCGACGGTTTTACCCGCGCCAATATCGGCATCAGCGTGGAGGAGTCGCTGGTGCGCTTCGCCCCGCTGGTGCAGGAGGCACGCCGCCTCGGCATCAAGGTGCGCGGCTACCTCTCCACCGTCATCGCCTGCCCGTTTGATGGCCCGACCCGCCCGAAACGGGTCGCTGCCATGGCCGAGCAACTGCTGGATCTCGGCTGCCACGAAATTTCGCTGGGGGACACCATAGGCGTCGGCACTCCGGGCACCGTGGCCCCCATGCTGGATGCGGTGCTGCACGAGATCCCGGCGGGTCGACTCGCGGTCCATTTTCACGACACCTACGGCCAGGGGTTGGCCAACCTGCTACCCGCACTGGAGCGCGGCATTCGCACCATCGACTGCTCGGTGGCGGGGCTTGGCGGCTGCCCCTATGCGCCGGGCGCCTCCGGCAATGTGGCGTCAGAAGAGGTGGTCTACCTGCTACACGGCCTTGGCATGACGACCGGGGTGGATCTCGACAAACTGGCGGCCACCGGCCAGTGGGTGAGCGAGCAGCTCGCTCGCCCCAACGGCTCGCGGGTCGGTCAGGCCCTGCACGCCAATGCCGAGCGGCTCCGTACCCGCCTCTGCCAGCCACACGCCCAGCAACAGGAGTCATGACCATGTCCCGTTCCCTGCCCGGCAAGGAGATCACCTACAGCATTTCGGAGCTGGCCCACGAGTTCGATGTCACGCCGCGCACCATCCGCTACTACGAGGATGAGGGGCTGCTCACCCCCCAGCGGGAGGGGCAAACCCGCATCTACAGCCATCGGGACAAGATCCGGCTCAAGTTGACCCTGCGCGGCAAACGGCTGGGGTTTAGCCTGGCCGAGATCCGCGAGCTGTTCGATATGTACGACACCGACAAATCGAGCAAAACCCAGCTCCACTCCATGATCCAGCTGATCGAGGCAAAACGCGGCGCCCTGCGCCAGCAACTGGAGGATATCCAGATGGTGATGGCCGAGCTGGAAGCCGCCGAACAACGCTGTGTTAATTCCCTTAACAGCTTGAAAACTGGCGCAGATTAACCGAATCTGGGAGCAAGCTATTGCCCTGGGGATCCCATGAGATATTGGTGCTGGTTTTTGCTCTTGTTCAGCCTCTCTGGCTGGAGCCATCCCCTCATCAAGGTTGGTGGATACCCCTATGCCCCCTTTGTGATCAAACTCCCCGATTCCCGCTATGAAGGACTGACTCTGGAGCTTATCGACCAGCTCAATGCCGTACAGAAAGAGGTGACCTTCGTCTTTGTCCCCACCTCGGCCGCCAACCGTTACAAGGCGCTCGATCTGGGCCGTTTCTCGCTGATGCTGTTTGAAGACAGCAAGTGGGGCTGGGACACAGATAAATTCAAAATGACAGCCCCCTTCCTCGGTGGTGGCGAGGTCTATGTGGCCCTGAACAAAACGGGCCGAGATCAGCGCTTTTTCGATGACCCCTCTCGGCATCATCTTATCGGGGTGACCGGCTATCACTACGGCGTCGGCCAGTTCAATGCCGATCCTCTCTACCTGCAGCGCAAGCTCAATATCACCCTGGTCAAAGACAACGTCAGCGCCCTGCAAGCACTACTCAAAGGGCGCGGCGAGGTAGCCATTCTCAACGTTTCATACCTTAACCAGTATCTGCAGGCCAATCCCGACACAGCCGACCAGCTGCTGATCTCGCAAAAATGGGATCAACAGTATCAACACCGCGCCATCCTTCACCCTGAGGCCCCCATTACCCCTGCCCAGCTGGAACAGTGGCTGGCAGCGCTGCAAAAAAAGGGTGAACTGGATCGCCTTTGGACAAAGTACGGCGTACAACAGCACGCAACCCCATGATTACTATCCAGCTTTTCTGTACCATGGCGGGAACCAAATGGGAGTGCACCAAATGAACACCACCGAGCCCGCGTCCCCCAAGCTCCGCTTGCTGCGCTACCTTGCCTACGCTTTCCTGCTGTTTCTTATCCTGATCACTCTGCTGCTGTGGCAAACCCCCCGTCTGGTCCAGCGCTATCTGCCCGGCTGGCTGGCCGAGCACTATGGCCTGCAACTGACGCTGGGGGAGATTGACGTAGGGCTGCGCAACCCTTCTCTCACTCTCGGCGCGACTGCCTTGCTCGATGCCAAGCAGCAGCCCATCATCGGTTTTGAGCAGCTCTTTATCACCCCCGACCTGCAAGCCAGCTGGCAGCAGAAAGGGGTCGTGCTTTCCACCGTCACCCTGACCAAACCCGTGGTGCTGCTGCAACGGCTGGCAGACAAAAAGGGGGATGTTCGACTCAATCTGACCGATGCACTGGCGACCCTGCTCGCCCCTGCGCCCTCCCCCGAGCCCGAACCAGCCAGTGCCCCGCTGCTGATCGACATTGCCAGCGTCAATGTCACTGACGGGCATGTGCGCTATCAGGATCAGCGCAAGGCGAGCGAACCCGGCTGGTTGCCGCCTCTCAATCTGGAGAAAGTGACCCTCAAGCTCGATAACCTGCGCACCGAGGCAAATCACCCGACCGCCTATCAGCTGAGCGCCGCCATCAATGGCAAAAGCAGCCTCGCCGCTCATGGCAAACTCGATGTGATGAGCGGCATGGGTCAGGGTAAGGTGAGCCTCAAGCAGGTCGAGCTGAAACCCTTCGCCCCGCTCTGGGCACCCTATCTCAAGCTGGATCTGGCCAAGGGCCACGCCAATGCAGAGGTGGAGTACCAGCTTAAAGAGGGCAAGCAAGGAGTGCTGTGGCAATTGTCCAAAGGCAAGCTGACCCTGGACAACTGGCAGCTTAAAAAACACAAGGGCGACGAATTTGCCCGCTTCGGCCAGCTGGCCCTGAGCGATCTGGCTGTCGATGGCCAGAAACAGTCGCTCCAGATCGGCAAGGTGACCCTGCAACAGCCCCTGCTCAAGGCCACCCTCAACCCACAGCAGGAGCTGGATCTGGCTGACTTGCTGATTGAACAGGCCCCCGCTAAGCCCGTCAAAGGGGCCCACGCCGCAAACGAGGTGGCCAGCAATGCGGCGCCCAAATCGGCACCACAAGCAAAGACAGCCGGTAACGGCAAGCAACATACGCCAGACAAACCCTGGCAGTGGCAGATCAAGCAGATCCTTATCGACAAGGGTGATCTCACCCTCACCGAATCGAGCAGCGGCAAACCGCAGGCACGTCAGCTCTCCGGCCTCAAGCTGGCGTTGGGGCCACTGGGCAGCAAGGGGGAGCAACTGAGCAAACTGACTCTGGCCACCCAGTTCAACCAGAGCAGCCCCCTCGCCTTTGATGGCCAACTGACCCTGACTCCTTTCACCTTAAGCGGCGACATCAACCAGCAGGGGCTACCCCTGACGCTGGCACAGCCCTATCTGGCCGATCTGGTACGCATCAAGGTGCAAAACGGGCTGCTGAGCAGCAAGACCAGACTTGATCTCGCCACCACCGCCCAGGGAGATCTGAGCAAGCTGACCCTGCAAGGGGGGCTCGATATCAACGGGCTCAAGGTGGTCGATCGGGCAGACAATCAGCGGCTGCTGGAGTTCAACACCCTGGCACTCACCGGTCTGACGTATGACGGCATCAGCCAGCAGATGCGGATCAAGGACATTGCTCTGAACAAGCCCTTCGCCCGCATCGAGATCAACGAAGATGGCACCACCAACCTGCAACAACTGCTGTTACCGCAGCCGGCGGCAGCCAAAAGTACTCAAGCGGCGGCCGGCAGCAAGACTCCCGACTTTCGTTTCACCATCGACCAGCTGCGCACCGAGCAGGGCAACCTTCGCTTTGCTGATCGCAGTCTGAGTCAGGATTTTGTGGCCGATATCGCCTCACTGGGCGGCCAGAGTCGCCATATCAGCAATATTCCGGGGCAACATTCCGATCTTGCCTTCAACGGCAAGGTGGATCGCTATGCGCCGGTGACTATTCGCGGCGGTACCAACCTGCTGGTCGCCAACCCGATCCTCGACATCGCGGTCGCCTTCCACAATCTGGAGCTCACCACCTTCACCCCCTACTCGGGCACCTATGCCGGTTATGCCATCGACAAGGGGCAGCTCTCCATGAAACTGCACTATAAGCTGGAGGGCAACCGGCTGGAGGGGGATAACGACATCACCATCAAGAAGCTGCAACTGGGCGAGAAGATAAAGAGCGATCAGGCCAAGGATCTGCCGCTGGGGCTGGCCATCGCCCTGCTGAGCGATGCCAACGGGGTGATACAGATGAACCTCAAGGTGAAGGGCGATCTCGATCAACCGGACTTCAGCATCGGCAATATCTTCTGGGATGTGCTGGGCAACACCCTGAGCAAGGCGATCACCTCCCCCTTCTCCCTGCTCGCCTCGCTGGCCGATGGCACCGAAGATCTCGACGAACTTCCCTTCCTGCCGGGGGATCCCGATCTCCCCCCCACCCAGCAGGAGAAACTGGTCAAGCTGGCGCAGGCCCTCAAGGATAGACCCAAGCTCAGCATGAACATTCGCGGCAAGGTCAACTTCAACGAGGAGCGCCCCATCCTGCAACGGCAAAAACTGGAGCGGGTACTGGCCAAGCTCACCGGCAATCAGGCGGATCTCGACCTGCTGGAACAGGACTCAGCCCTGCAAGAGGCGCTGGCCCGGGCCTATGAAGAGCGCTTTGGCGAAGATCTGGATGACCTGGCCGCTCGGCTCCATCTGGATGAAGAGAGCGCGGCACTGCGGGCCCAGGCGGTGATCCTGCTGCGGGATCAGCAGCTCATCACCGCCAAATCCCTGCGCAATCTCGCCATGCGCCGGGCGCAAAATACCAAGGAGTTTCTGGTCGACAGCCAGGGGATCGCCCCGGAGCGGCTGTTCGTGCTCGACAGCCAGGTCAAGGAAGAGGACAAGGAAGCCAAAGTGATCCTGACACTGGATCAGTAAGGCCGCCGCACTGCACAAAAGCGTAATAAAAATACAACCCCTCAACTATTTTGACACCTTTTGCTCACCAAACAGCCTGTCCTGGTGAGCATTTGGCCTCTGATGCAAATAATCACGTAGTTTTTTTACGATTTATCCCCCTTGCCCCCTTGCGGGCGCGCCACAGCCTGCCTAAAATCGCGCGTCTTTTGTTAACCCCCACCTCTATTTTTGGAGAACGCCACGTGAGCGAAAAATTGGCCAACCCTGCCCCTCTGGGTCTGATGGGTTTCGGTATGACCACCATCCTGCTGAACATCCATAACGCAGGTTTCTTCCCCATCAGCGCCATGATCCTGGCCATGGGCCTGTGCTACGGCGGCATCGCCCAGATCATCGCTGGCATCATGGAGTACAAGCGTGGCAACACCTTCGGTGTGACCGCATTCACCTCCTACGGCCTGTTCTGGCTAAGCCTGGTGTTCCTGCTGATCATGCCGACCATGGGTCTGGCCGAAGCCACTCCGCACGCCTACATGGGTTGGTATCTGCTGATGTGGGGCATGTTCACCCTGTTCATGCTGGTTGGCACCATCAACTACCCGCGCGCCAAGCAGTTCGTGTTCGCCTCCCTGACCGTGCTGTTCTTCCTGCTGGCCGCCCGTGACTTCACCGGCAGCACCCTGATCGGCACCATCGCCGGTTTCGAAGGCATCATCTGTGGCGCCAGCGCTATCTACCTGGCCATGGCCACCGTGATCAACGAGCAGTTCGGCCGCACCGTGATGCCGATCGGCGATCACAAGAAAGCCGCCGCAGTACAGCTGAAAACCGCTGCCTGATAGGCAAGCCACTCAGATTGTGAAAAAGGCACCCTTGGGTGCCTTTTTTCTATCTCGCAAAGCTGACGTTCCTGCGCACACATCTCCCTTTTCAGCCCTACATCCGGATATCCGTCTCTAGCTATTCGGCACTCCTGACACCCCCATTTGTGGATATATCCATCAACTAAATAAGGCTCTCACGGGCCACCACAAGGGATACAGTTTGTTATTCGGTATGAAGCCGTATGACCACTCCCTTTTGTTGGCAACTGTCAGGTGAATACCATCTCCATACATGTGATTTAAATCAAAGTGCCGACCAAGTTATCGGTACTTTTATCTCCCTATGTAAGTTAAAAATTCACAGCGGCGTTAAATCTAATATCCCAGAGGTCAAGGTCCTGACGCCCGATACTGTAATAACCGGTGATAACTTCAAAACGCTGATGACGCTGAGGGGCTACCGCCAGTGCAATCCGTGCAGATCCACTCCACGGGGTCGTACTTTCCATTGTTAGATTTTCATTCAGGATCTGACCATCATTGGGACGCTCAATATCATAACGAACCCCAAGACGCAGGGCCGGTATAATTTGAACACCATCGGTTGTGGTGAAAATACGACTGATATCCCCTGATGCTTCACTGGTGGCATATTCAAAAGAGTTTTCATTAACCCGCAATGTCACGTTATAAATCTGGTTTGCATAAGGCAATGAGCCTGTGTAATCAAACGCATCGGATTTATTGTGACTGTAAAAGAGGGCAAGCTTGGGCCGCAGCAGATATTCACCAACGTCGTAGCCGCCGGTCAGGTTGGCTGAGATCAACCCGGTCGTTGTCTTGAAACTCCCTTTAAGTACATCGAGTTCGGTATCGTTATCAGTTCGTCCCCATGCAGCCCAGCCATCCAGCAGCCAGTGCGTATCTAGCCTATAGCCGCCATATGGCCCAACAAAGAAGCTGTCCCCCTCATTTCGTACCGAACTGCCAAACGTGCCAAGAGAGGTTTTGCTATTGGCAAATGCAATACCGCCCAGCCCGTCTTTACCAAGGGATCTGTGTATACCGATCAAAAAGCTGTTGGCATGTCCGGATGTGTCTATCTCGTTACGATCATCGGAGACTCCGGTATGGCGTACATCAGTCCATACCTGCCACAACCCCTTTTGACTGGCAATATCTTCAAATTGGTCAAGCCCGACAACGACACGATCTGAAATACTGAGGGAGCCGCTCAAATAGCCCATCAAGGCATCTGCACTGATACTGGTCACAATATTGCGGATCGGGTCACTCCCACCGCCGGATCCGCCACCAGTTCCACCATTGCCGCCCCCCCCACCGCCGGTTCCGCCACCACTTCCTCCATTGCTGCCGCCACCACCTCCGGTTCCGCCACCAGTGCCACCGTTACTCTCTCCCCCATCGATCGGGGGAATATTTGGAAATACCGGATTGGTCTGGTTTCTCGAATCGAGGAAGCAGTTGAAAGAACCATCCGCATTGAGGAGATCCAGTTTGTGAGTCCCGTTAAGGTCATCAAGTACTACAGGTGAGACACTCAAGTGCAACGACGCGCGGTTTGCATTCCAACTATCGATTTCAGATACCCCGGGAGCAGAGAGGCGAAAATTCCCCCCGGAACCGGGACTTGAAAGCCATAGTGATACCGAATTGTCAGCCGAACGCCCAAGAAACTCTAGATGCTGCCCCGGTTGCCTGTTCGGGCAATCCGCCGCCCATGCTGTTGGCAAGCAGATACTGGTAAGGCAGCCAATTCCCAAAATACGTGAAATCATTATGTCCTCCTGACACTACGTTATCTCACTGACATCCTTGCATGACTTTTAGCATTCCCCACAAACAGGTCACTCGATGCAATGGGTAAAGGAACAAATCAATCTGACAAGTTCAAATCGCAGACTATTTTAGTATCCACACTGTTTCTGGTCTCCTGTAATAAAATTCGTTTAGCGCCTGAATCGCGATGATTGATTAAATCAAACCACTTTAAAACCCATAAAAAATGCCGCCCATCGGGCGGCACTTTTATTAGAGATAACGGGCTAACAGGAATTACCAGCCGGTCACTTCGCGCAGGGCCTTGCCGATATCGGCCAGGGAGCGGACGGTTTTCACGCCAGCATCTTCCAGCGCGGCAAACTTCTCGGCGGCAGTACCCTTGCCACCGGAAATGATGGCGCCAGCGTGGCCCATCCGCTTGCCGGGAGGGGCAGTAACACCCGCGATATAGGAGACCACCGGCTTGGTGACGTGGGCCTTGATATAGGCGGCAGCATCTTCCTCGGCGTTGCCGCCGATCTCGCCGATCATCACGATCGCTTCGGTCTGCGGATCGTTCTGGAACATCTCCAGAATGTCGATAAAGTTGGAGCCCGGGATGGGGTCGCCACCGATACCAACGCAGGTGGACTGGCCAAAGCCCTCGTCAGTGGTCTGCTTGACCGCTTCGTAGGTCAGGGTGCCGGAGCGGGAGACGATACCCACCTTGCCCGGCTTGTGGATGTGGCCCGGCATGATGCCGATCTTGCACTCACCCGGGGTGATCACGCCCGGGCAGTTGGGGCCGATCATCCGCACGCCGGTCTCTTGCAGCTTCACTTTGACATCCAGCATATCCAGCGTCGGGATGCCTTCGGTGATGGTGACAATCAGCTTGATGCCCGCGTCAATCGCTTCCAGGATGGCATCCTTGCAAAACGGCGCCGGAACATAGATGACGGAGGCAGTAGCGCCGGTCGCTTCGACCGCGTCACGTACGGTGTTGAACACCGGCAGGCCCAGATGGGTGGTGCCGCCCTTACCGGGGGAGACGCCGCCCACCAGCTGGGTGCCGTAGGAGAGCGCCTGCTCGGAGTGGAAAGTACCCTGACCGCCGGTAAAGCCCTGGCAGATGACTCGGGTGTCCTTGTTGATCAGTACGCTCATCAGTTGGCCTCCGCTGCTTTGACGACTTGCTGCGCGGCATCGGTCAGACTCTTGGCCGCAATGATGTTGAGGCCGCTCTCGGCCAGCTTGATACCACCCAGCTCGGCGTTGTTGCCTTCCAGACGGACCACGACGGGCACCTTGACCCCCACTTCCTTGACCGCACCGATAATGCCTTCCGCGATCATGTCGCAGCGCACGATGCCGCCAAAGATGTTGACCAGCACCGCTTTGACGTTGCTGTCGGAGAGGATGATCTTGAACGCCTCGGTTACGCGCTCCTTGGTGGCGCCGCCGCCGACGTCAAGGAAGTTGGCCGGCTTGCCGCCGTGCAGGTTGACGATGTCCATGGTGCCCATGGCCAGACCCGCGCCGTTGACCATGCAGCCGATGTTGCCATCGAGGGCCACATAGTTCAGCTCCCACTGGGCGGCGTGCGCTTCGCGGGGGTCATCTTGTGACGGGTCGTGCATCTCGCGCAGCTTGGGCTGACGATACAGTGCGTTGGCGTCGATGTTGATCTTGCCATCCAGGCAGTGCAGGTTGCCCTGCGCGGTGATCACCAGCGGGTTGATCTCCAGCAGCGCGAAATCGCAATCCAGGAACATTTGGCCCAGACCCATGAAGATCTTGGTGAACTGTTTGATCTGATCGCCGACCAGACCCAGTTTGAAGGCCAGTTCGCGGGCCTGATAAGCCTGCGGACCCACCAGCGGATCGATAGCCGCCTTGTGGATCAGATGGGGGGTTTCGTGGGCAATCTTCTCGATATCCACGCCACCTTCGGTCGAGGCCATGAAGACCACGCGGCGCGAACCACGGTCAACTACGGCGCCCAGGTAGAGCTCTTTGGCGATGTCGGTGCAAGATTCCACCAGGATCTTGGTGACCGGCTGGCCGTTGGCGTCGGTCTGGTAGGTCACCAGATTTTTGCCAAGCCAGTTTTGGGCAAAAGCACGGATCTCGTCCTTGCTCTTGGCCACTTTCACGCCGCCCGCTTTACCGCGGCCACCGGCGTGTACCTGGCATTTGACGACCCAGGTATTGCCGCCAATCTTGTCGGCCGCTTCGGCCGCTTCTTGTGGGGTAGCACAGGCATAACCTTCGGAGACCGGCAGGCCATACTCGGCAAACAGCTGTTTTGCCTGATATTCATGCAGATTCATAGATGCTCTATCCGTGTTGTAGGTATTTCCGTCCGGGGCTGGTGTTTCTCAATCCCCTGTGAATGGGGGCCTGGGCGGCCCCTCGTTATCTTTCAATCGCTCGGGTATTACTCAAACGTCCAGCAGCACATCCGGCTCGGGGCGCAAACCCCTTGCCCGGGTGCCACAGGCTTAGACGTCCAGCAACAGACGGGTCGGGTCTTCCAGCAGCTCCTTGACGGAGACCAGGAAGCCTACCGATTCGCGTCCGTCGATGAGACGGTGATCGTAGGAGAGCGCCAGATACATCATCGGCAGGATCTCGACCTTGCCGTCAACGGCCATCGGGCGATCCTGGATCTTGTGCATCCCCAGAATGGCGCTCTGGGGCGGGTTGATGATCGGGGTGGACATCAGGGAGCCGAACACGCCACCGTTGGTGATGGTGAAGTTGCCGCCAGTCAGTTCATCCACGGTCAGCTTGCCATCACGGCCCTTGCCCGCCAGATCCTTGATGGCCTTCTCGATGTCCGCCAGGCTCATGTTGTCGCAGTCGCGCAGCACCGGCGTCACCAGACCTCGGGGGGTAGAGACGGCGATGCTGACGTCAAAGTAGTTGTGATAAACCACGTCATCACCATCGAGCGCCGCGTTCACTTCCGGATAGCGCTTGAGGGACTCCACTACCGCCTTCACGTAGAAGGACATAAAGCCGAGCTTGATGCCGTGCTTCTTCTCGAAGATCTCGCCGTACTGCTTGCGCAGATCCATGATGGGCTTCATGTTGACCTCGTTGAAGGTGGTCAGCATGGCGGTGGTGTTTTTCGCTTCCAGCAGACGCTCGGCAATGCGCTTGCGCAGACGGGTCATCGGTACCCGCTTGTCGGTACGACCACCCAGCGGGGCAACCTTGGCTGCCGGGGCTGCAGTTGCGACCGGTGCGGCTGCCGCAGGCTGGCTCTTGGCCTTGATGAAGGCTTCCACATCATCCTTGGTGATGCGACCACCCTTGCCGGTACCGGTCAGCTTGGTCACGTCGATATCGTGCTCACCAATCAGGCGGCGCACCGAGGGGCTCAAGCCATCGGCACCATCATCGGCCACCGCTTCAGCGGGTTTCTCTTTGGTCTCTTCACCGGCCACCGGGGCGGCGGTGAGGATGGCAATCAGTTGACGGGACAACACGGTCGCCCCTTCCCCTTGCAGAATATCCCCCAGCACACCGGCTTGCGGTGCCGGCACTTCCAGCACCACCTTGTCGGTCTCGATGTCGACCAGCACTTCGTCACGGGCGACCAGATCGCCAGGTTTTTTGTGCCAGGTGGCGATAGTGGCATCGGCCACTGATTCCGGCAGATCCGGTACCTTGATTTCGATAGTCATCCAATCAGTTCCTTTTTACTTCTATGCCAGAGGCTTTACAGGGTAAGGGCATCTTCCACCAAGGCTTTTTGCTGCTTGGCGTGGACAGACATGTAACCGACGGCCGGTGAGGCTGACGCGGGGCGACCGGCATAACGCAGGGTAGCTCCGGCTGGCAGCACGCCATCGTAGTGGTGACGGGTGCAGTACCAGGCGCCCTGGTTCTGCGGCTCTTCCTGACACCAGACAAAGTCGGTGACGTGGCTGTAATCGGCCAGAATGGCGCGCACTTCCTCTTCCGGGAAGGGGTAGAGCTGCTCAATTCGCACCAGTGCCACATCTTGCTGCTCGGCCTTGCGACGGGCTTCGAGCAGGTCGTAATAGACTTTGCCGGAGCAGAAGACCACGCGCTTGACCGCTTTCGGATCCAGCGCATCGATCTCGCCGATGGCGTTCTGGAAGGTACCTTCCGCCAGCTCTTCGAGCTTGCTCACCGCCAGCGGATGGCGCAGCAGGGATTTGGGGGTCATCACGATGAGCGGACGGCGCATCGGGCGCACAACCTGACGACGCAGCATATGGAACACCTGCGCCGGGGTAGAGGGCACGCACACCTGCATGTTGTGCTGGGCGCACATCTGCAGATAACGCTCCAGACGGGCGGAGGAGTGCTCCGGCCCCTGCCCCTCGTAACCGTGCGGCAGCAACATGGTCAGGCCGCACATCCGCCCCCACTTCTGCTCACCGGAGGAGAGGAACTGATCCACCACTACCTGGGCACAGTTGGCGAAATCGCCGAACTGGGCTTCCCAGATGGTGAGGCCAGCCGGCTCGGCGCTGGCGTAACCATATTCAAAGGCCAGTACCGCGTTCTCGGTCAGCACAGAGTCATACACCTCGAACGGGCCCTGCTCGTCGTGCAGGTTGCACAGCGGGGTGTAGGTGCTGGCATCGGTCTGGCTGTGCAGCACGGCGTGGCGGTGGAAGAAGGTGCCACGGCCGGAATCTTCACCGGTAAAGCGGATGCGGGACCCCTTGTCCACCAGAGTGGCGTAGGCCAGGGTCTCGGCAAAGCCCCAATCCACCAGCTTCTCGCCAGCGGCCATCAGACGGCGGTCTTCGTAAATCTTCTCGACCTGACGCTGCAGCACGTGGGTGGCCGGATACTGGCTCACCCGCTCGCCGAGGCTCTTGAGGTGATCCATTGGCACGGCACTCTCATAGGCCATGTTCCAGTCGTGGCCCAGATACGGCGTCCAGTCGACGGAGTGCAGCTCCATCGGCCGCCACTCTTTGCTTACGCGCTCGCCGCGATCCAGCGCTTCGCGATACTCGTTGACCAGTTCGGTCGCCCGCTCCTGAGCGAGGCTCCCCTCGGCCACCAGCTGATCGGCGTAGATCTTGCGCGGGGTCGGGTGCTGCTTGATCTTCTGGTACATCAGCGGCTGGGTTGCACTCGGCTCATCCGCTTCGTTGTGACCGTGACGACGGTAGCAGACCAGCTCGATCACCACGTCGCGTTTGAAGGTATTGCGGTAATCCAGTGCAATCTGGGTCACCAGCACCACGGCTTCCGGATCATCCCCGTTGACGTGCAGCACCGGCGCCTGCACCGCCTTGGCGATGTCGGTGCAATATTCGGTGGAGCGCAGGTCACGGATATAGGAGGTGGTGAAACCCACCTGGTTGTTGATGACGATGCGCACCGTCCCGCCGACACCATAGGCGCGGGTCTGGGACATGTTGAAGGTCTCGGCCACCACGCCCTGACCGGCCATGGCCGAGTCACCGTGAATGGTGATGGGCAACACGCTGGAGCCATCCTTGTCACCGCGACGATCCATACGGGCACGGACCGAGCCGATGACCACAGGGTTGACGATCTCGAGGTGAGAGGGGTTGAACGCCAGCGCAAGGTGGACGTTGCCACCCGGGGTGGCGAAGTCGGAGGAGAAGCCCATATGGTACTTCACATCACCGGTGCCCCAGGATTCGCCATGCTTGCCGGCAAACTCGTCGAACAGGTCCTGCGCACGTTTACCGAGCACGTTGATCAGCACGTTGAGGCGACCGCGGTGGGCCATACCGATAACGGCCTCTTTGCAGCCCTGCTCACCGGCGCGACGGATCAGCTCCTTGAGCATGGGGATCATGGCGTCGCCACCTTCCAGCGAGAAGCGCTTGGCTCCCGGGAACTTGGCGCCCAGATATTTCTCCAGCCCTTCGGCGGCGGTCAGGCTCTCGAGGAAACGGGTCTTCTCTTCGAGGGTGTAGCTCCCCTTCCCTTCTATGGATTCGAGACGCTGTTGCAGCCAGCGCTTCTCTTCCGTGGAGGTGAGGTGCATGTAGTCGGCGCCGATGGAGCCGCAATAGGTCTTCTTCAGCGAGGCGTAGAGGTCGGAGAGCACCATGGTCTCGCGACCGATGGCGTAGGAGCCCACATTGAAGGTGGCCTCCATATCTGCGCCCTGCAGGTTGTGGAACGCGGGATCCAGTTCGGCAACGGTTTCACGCTGCCACAGGCCCAGCGGGTCCAGATTGGCATTCTGGTGACCACGGAAACGGAAGGCGTTGATCAGCTGCAATACCCGCACCTGCTTGGCATCCACTTGCGGATCGGAGACGGGGGCACTGTAGCGAGAGGGATCCTTGGCCAGACGACGGAAATAATCGCGGACCTGGGAGTGGGGTTGTTCAACCGCATGGCCATTGACCTGGGGCAGCTCGCTAAACAGGCTGCGCCACTCGTCGGACACGGAGTCAGGATTTTCCAGGAAGGATTCGTACAAATCCTCGATATAGCTTGCATTCGCACCAGCCAGGTGAGATGACTCCAACCAGGCCTTCATCACGCCGTTATGCATTTCTATCCCTTGTACTTCTTGTTACTGCTGCGCAGCTTGTAGGGGTCAAATAGCCATCCTGCCACGGGTGGGATGGCTATCCAGAGGTCGGGCCAGCACCTGGCCGGCCCTGATACTAAACAGCCCGATTGAGCAACATCGACTTGATCTGGCCAATCGCCTTGGTCGGGTTCAAGCCTTTCGGACAGACGTTCACGCAGTTCATGATGCCATGGCAGCGGAACACGCTGAATGCGTCGTCCAGATTCCCCAGTCGTTCGGTGGTCGCGGTGTCGCGGCTGTCAGCCAGCCAGCGGTAGGCGGCGAGCAGCCCGGCCGGACCGATGAACTTGTCGGGATTCCACCAGAAGGAGGGGCACGAAGTGGAGCAGCAGGCACAGAGAATGCACTCGTACAGGCCGTCAAGCTTGGCGCGCTCTTCGGGGGATTGCAGGTGCTCACGCACCGGCGGCAACTTGTCATCATTGATGAGGAAGGGTTTGACCTTCTCCCACTGGGTGTAGAACTGGGTCATGTCGATCACCAGATCACGGATCACCGGCAGGCCGGGCAAGGGGCGGATAACGACGTTATTGCCCTTCTTCAGCAGGTCGGAGAGCGGGGTGATACAGGCAAGACCGTTCTTGCCATTCATGTTGAGACCATCTGATCCACAGACCCCTTCGCGGCAAGAGCGGCGGAAGGCGAGCGTGGGATCCAGCTCTTTCAACTGGATCAGTGCATCGAGCACCATCATGTCGGAACCTTCAGGAATATCAAGACGATATTCCTTCATATGGGGGACGTTATCAACATCCGGATTGTATCTGTAGACAGAGAATGTGACGTTCATAGGGCTGGCTCCGCAATCAGTAAGTCCGGACCTTGGGCGGGAACGCCTCACGGGTCTTGGGTGACATGTTGACAGCGCGACGGGTCATGGACTCGGTGTCCGGATGATAGAGGCTGTGGCACAGCCAGTTCTCATCGTCGCGATCCGGGAAGTCGAAGCGGCAGTGAGCACCGCGACTCTCGGTACGGAAGTTGGCGGCAACCGCCGTGGCAAACGCCGTCTCCATCAGGTTGTCCAGCTCCAGGCACTCGATGCGCTGGGTGTTGAACTCTTTGGAGGTGTCATCCAGACGGGCTGACTTGAGGCGCTCGCGGATAACCTTGAGCTCGGCCAACCCTTCTGCCATCGCCGCACCTTCGCGGAATACGGAGAAGTTGTTCTGCATGCAGCGCTGCAGGTCTTTGCGGATCTGCACCGGGTCTTCCCCGTCACGGCAATTTTCCCAGCGGTTGAAGCGGGCCAGTGCGGCATCCAGATCCGACTCGGAAGCATCGCGGCCGTGATCCATCTCGCCCAGGGTGTTGACCAGATGCATGCCGGCAGCGCGGCCGAACACCACCAGATCCAGCAGGGAGTTGCCACCCAGACGGTTGGCGCCGTGTACGGAGACGCAGGCAATCTCGCCCACCGCAAACAGACCGACCACCGGTACATCGTTGCCGTTCTTGTCCTGGGTCAGGCACTGGCCATTCACGTTGGTCGGCACGCCGCCCATCATGTAGTGGCAGGTCGGGATGATCGGGATCGGCTCTTTGACCGGATCCACGTGGGCGAAGGTGCGAGAGAGCTCGCAGATCCCCGGCAGACGGGATTCCAGCACCTCTTTGCCGAGGTGATCCAGCTTGAGCTTGATGTGCGGGCCCCAGGGACCGTCGCAACCACGGCCTTCGCGGATCTCGATCATGATGGAGCGGGCCACCACGTCGCGACCGGCCAAGTCCTTGGCGTTCGGGGCGTAACGCTCCATGAAGCGCTCGCCATCTTTATTGAGCAGATAGCCGCCTTCACCACGGCAGCCTTCAGTTACCAGCACCCCTGCCCCGGCGATGCCGGTCGGGTGGAACTGCCACATCTCCATGTCCTGCACGCCGACGCCGGCACGCAGCGCCATACCGACACCGTCACCTGTATTGATGTGGGCATTGGTGGTGGACTGGTAGATACGACCGGCACCGCCAGTCGCCAGCACAGTGGCCTTGGCCTTGAAGTAGACCACTTCACCGCTCTCCATATCGATGGCGGTACAACCCACCACGTGGCCATCCTGGTTTTTCACCAGATCCAGCGCATACCACTCGGAGAAGACGGTGGTCTTGTTCTTGACGTTTTGTTGGTAAAGGGTGTGCAGCAGGGCGTGACCGGTACGGTCGGCCGCAGCGGCAGTACGGGCAGCCTGCTCGCCACCGAAATTCTTGGACTGACCACCAAACGGACGCTGGTAGACAGACCCGTTGTCGAAACGGGAGAAGGGCAGCCCCATGTTCTCCAGCTCATAGATAGCCTCGGGGCCGGTTTTGCACATGTACTCGATGGCTTCCTGATCACCGATGTAATCGGAACCTTTTACCGTGTCATACATATGCCACTGCCAGTTGTCATCGTGGGCATTGCCCAGCGCAACCGTGATCCCGCCCTGGGCGGAGACAGTGTGAGAACGGGTTGGAAAAACCTTGGACAACAGAGCGCAGCTCTTGCCGGACTGGGCAATCTGCAGCGCGGCGCGCATACCGGCACCACCGGCACCAATCACCACCGCATCAAATTCACGAGTTGGAATAGTCACCTTACACACCCCACAGCACGACGAAACCCGTCATCAGATAGACAAACAGCACCACGACCAGGGCAAATTGCAGCGCCCCGCGCAGCCCTACCGGCTTGATATAGTCAGTCAGCACCTGCCACAGACCAATCCAGGCGTGGATCAGTACGCAGAGCAGGGTCAACAGGGTGAATACTTTGGTGAATGTTTTGGCGAAGAAGCCTGCCCACACCTCGTAGGTGATGTCGTTGAACGCGACAAAGCCCACCAGATAGAGGACATAACAGGTCATGATGAGGGCGGTGGCGCGGATCAGGATGTAATCGTGAACGCCGCTGCGCCCGAAGGTTGCAGAATTGGTTACCATACAAGCACTCCCGCCAATACAGCCAGGATCGCGGTGATCACGAAGGCCACGCGGGCGCTCTGATTGCCGGATTCCAGCTCTTCCCAATAGCCCATATCCATGACCAGATGACGCAAGCCGCCCACAATGTGGTATGCCAGCGCAGTCAGGATCCCCCACAGCACGAGTTTGACCAGGAAGTTGTCCATGATGGCAACCACGGTTGCAAACCCTTCGGGAGAGGCGAGTGAAGTACCAAGCATCCACAGCAAGATGCCCAGTGCAACAAAGGTAATGACCCCTGAAACACGGTGCAGGATGGATGCAATGGCAGTGACAGGAAAGCTGATCGTCTGTAGGTCGAGGTTGACCGGTCTCTGTTTGTTTTTCACGCTTGCCCACTCAGCTCCATTGAGCACGTTAGTTATTGTTTTAACTCACACTTGAGGGCACGGAATGGTGATTGTTGGTTTTTTGTTACCAAAACACTCTGAAAAAGCCAAAACGCGAGTTTTCGGTTTCACATCAGGCTTTGCCAAAGCGTTTCAAACACCCGCAGCCATGACCCACGTGGCGCAGTATATCGGCGGCCTTAACCGAAGACAATCAATTAGCTACAAAGAAAACACAAAACCGCAAACTCGATCGCATATTTAATTTAACATTTCATTAATGCCATTAATGGGGTTCCAGCAAAATTGACATTGATAAGGAACTCTGTTTCAAATAAGGCGCTCCAGCCACTTCGGTATGGGTAACAACCTTTGCCAGCGTCATAAAAGTCGTAATAGAGTAGGACTGGAACCAAATTATAAAGAGCAAAGGAGACGTGCTATGGCTGATAAGATAGCCACCCTACACCTGCCCGGAAAAGATCCGGTCGAACTGCCGATCCTCTCCGGCACCATCGGCCCGGATGTCATCGATGTCAGAAAATTGGGATCACAGGGGTATTTCACCTTTGACCCCGGTTTTATGGCGACCGGTTCTTGCAAATCTGCCATTACCTACATTGACGGGGATCAGGGTGTCTTGCTGCACCGTGGTTACCCCATCGCCCAGTTGGCCACCCAGGCCACCTATCTGGAAGTCTGCTATATCCTGTTGTACGGCGAAGCGCCGACCAAGGCCCAATATGCCGAATTCGAACGCCTGGTCACTCGCCACACCATGGTGCACGAGCAGATAGCCTTCTTCTTCCGCGGCTTCCGTCGTGACTCCCACCCCATGGCCATCATGTGCGGTGTGGTCAGCGCCCTCTCCGCCTTCTATCACGATGCCCTCGACATCAACAACGAGCAGCATCGCGAGATCTGTGCCTTCCGTCTGCTCTCCAAGATGCCGACTCTGGCAGCCATGTGTTACAAGTACTCCATCGGCCAGCCGTTCATGCAGCCGCGTAACGCCCTCTCCTATGCCGGTAACTTCCTGCACATGATGTTTGGCGTGCCGACCGAAGAGTACAAGGTCAACCCCATCGTTGAACGTGCCATGGATCGTATCTTTACCCTCCATGCGGATCACGAGCAGAACGCCTCCACCTCCACCGTTCGTCTGGCTGGATCCTCCGGTGCCAACCCGTTCGCCTGTATCGCCGCGGGGATCGCCTCCCTGTGGGGACCGGCCCACGGTGGTGCCAACGAAGCCTGCCTGCGCATGCTGGAAGAGATCGGCTCGGTGGATCGCATCCCCGAGTACATCGCCAAGGCCAAGGACAAGAATGATCCGTTCCGCCTGATGGGCTTCGGTCACCGCGTCTACAAGAACCACGACCCTCGTGCCACTGTGATGCGCGAAACCTGCCACGAAGTACTGACCGAGCTGCAAATCAAGGATCCGCTGCTGGACGTAGCCATGGAGCTGGAGCGTATTGCGCTCTCCGACCCCTACTTCGTCGAGAAGAAACTCTACCCGAACGTGGACTTCTACTCCGGCATCATCATGAAGGCGATCGGCATCCCGATGAGCATGTTCACCGTGATCTTCGCCATCTCCCGCACTATCGGCTGGATTGCGCACTGGAACGAGTTCCACTCAGACCCGGACAGCAAGATTGGTCGCCCACGCCAGCTCTACGTGGGCCACCCGCTGCGCGAGTTCACTCCACTCGAGCAGCGCTAACCACTGCGCTGATATGGTTTGTTACAAAGGCGGTCATTGACCGCCTTTTTGTTTGCCGCTCTAATGCCCCCTTTCGCGTTAAGGAGTCCATTATGAAACCACTGTTTATCAGCGCAGCCTTGCTGCTGACCGCCTGCCAGAGCGCCCCCGCATCGTCACAGGGGGAGACCCTCTATATCAACAGCCAGTTGGTCGATTGCGTCGGAGTTGGCCCAATGCAGTGCATGCAGGTTCGCAGTGATGAGCAGCAGCCCTGGACGCTGTTCTACCAGAATATTGAAGGTTTCCAGTTCGAGCCGGGTTACCGCTACCAGCTCACTGTCAGCAAGGAGCAGCTCACCGATGTGCCGGCCGATGCCCCCTCCGTGCGCTATCAGCTGATCAAGGTAGTGAACAAGGTCGCCAGCAAGTAACAAACACGATCAAAAAAACGGGGGATGGCTGATGCCATCCCCCGTTGGTTTATGGGTACTACGCCTCATCAGGCCCGATCAGGTCGGCGCCAGCGCCATATGCAGCAGCGGATAGGGCTTGCCCTGACCATCCAGCGGCGAACGACCCGTCACTGTGAACCCCATCTTCAGATAGAAGCCCACTGCCTGTTCGTTCTGCTCGTTGACGTCAACCTGCGTCGCGCCACCCTGTTCGATGGCATGCGCCACCAGCAAACGCCCCACGCCACTACCGCGCGCCTCGGGAGCCACAAACAGCATCTCCAGCTTGCCATCGCATAGCCCGCAAAAACCGGCAATGCGCCCCTCCTCCGTCCGGGCACAGTGCAGTGTCACCGCATCGAAGTAGTGCTCCAGAATAAGCGGTTTGAGTGCGAGGATCTCGGCCTCGGGCAGGAAGTGGTGGGTCGCCCGAACAGAGGCCTCCCACAGATCGATCAGGGCCGGATAATCGGCCCGCGTTGCAGTATCAATCTTCATCAATGACTCTTTGTTGCAGCCCGCAGGATGGCTGTGGCCTCCCCGCGAGCCAACCTGATTAGCGCGCCTGCACCGCCTGCAGCAGCACCGACATATCAGCACCAAAGTGGCGGCTGCGGATCGCCTCGCGGATCTCCGCTTCGCTATAACGGCTGCCCGGGTAGACCACTACGCAGGAGGTGTCGCCCGGTTTAAGGAAGTGGGTCTCGCCAAACGGGGTATAGCGGGTGGCACCGATACTGATGAGCGCATGGGGAGGATGTCCCGCCTGCGCCAGCAGTCCCTGAATGTGCTCCGCCGGCCCTTCATCCTGCTGATGATTGAACTTGTCGATGGCCCAGTCGAGCAGCTTGCCGTGGAAGTAGCTGTAGTCGATGGCGGCGCTGTCTACCCCGTAGGCGTGCAGCTCACCGTCCCGCTCCAGATAGCAGGCGATACGATAGTCATCGAGCTCGCAACCGGCGGCAAAACCGGAAAGCGGCAGCAGGTTGGCCGCCAACCCCTTGCTCTCTTCGCCCCAGTTCTTCTTCTCGCTGATCTTCTTGGCGTTGGGACGACGGATGGAGCAGTCGTTATAGGCGCCAAAGGCACGGGGATGGATCGCCACCACCTGCTTGTCGGCATACTCAAGCTCGCACCAGAGGGCCACTTCCGGCTCGATCTGCACCTTCTCGTCACCGCTGACCGCCGCTTCCGGCAGGAAGATCACCTTGTCGCTCAACGGGAATACCCCGAGCTGATCCGGATGGCCCGGCACGAAAAAGGGAAACAGCGCCTTGGGCGCCGTGGTATCGCGCACCACGACAGCCACGAAATCCGACGCTTCACCCGCCTGCTCCAGATGACCGGCGAAATTGCCCGCGACTCCGAGTCCGATAAATTTGCTCTCTGCTGCTATCTGCATCTTGCTCACCTGCATCTTGCCCACGCAAGGTAGCAGGCTCGTCGCCCACTACCGCTAAAGTGGCAAGATTAAACCACAAGGATCCCGCCTTCGCCCAGTCCGGCCCTGTCGTGATGTGCGCCAGTCCGCTTTTTTAGGGTCGAAAAGTCTGTGGCGAACCAGCCATTGCGCACTCATTCAGCTACGCGGTCACCGCGCTGGAAACAGTGCGTTTCCGGCATCTCCCCTCTTTCTCCTTGGGACTCAACTTCATCTTTGTTAGGCTGCCTGCCACACAGGCTCACAGAGGGATCTTCTTGATGTCACAGGCGCACTTTCAGGGCCGCTTCGAAGTCGAGTTCAAATATCAGCTGACGGATCGCCCCGCCTTCCTCAAGGCACTGCTCGCCCTCAATCCGGAGATCATGCTGGAGGATAATCTGGAGCAGGATCGCTACTTCGACACCCCGGATGATGCCCTTGCCCAGGCTGGCAAAAGTCTGGCTATCCGCACCATGCAGCCCTCCGGCATCCAGCTCTGGATCGTCAAGGGGCCCGAGAAGGATCGCTGCGAGGCGGTCAATATCAGCGATGCCGACAAGGCTGCCAACATGCTCCTCACCATGAACTACCGGCAGATACTCGTGATCACCAAAAGGCGCAGCATCTACTTCATTGGCCCGTTTCACGTCACCCTGGATCATCTGGCCGAGATCGGGGATTTTGCCGAGCTCGCCATCATGACCGATGACGAGGAACGCCTCCCGGCTTTTCGCCAGCAACTGCTCGCGCTGGCAGATCAATTGGGACTTTCTCCCGATGCGCAGGAGCCTCGCTCCTACCGCACCCTGTACACCCGGTACATGCAGGCAATACACACAACACAAACAGAGGATGCAACTCAATGATCGACAAACTCGCCTGGCTCACCTTTAAAGATCAGCAGCTGCTCTGCGCCCGCTCCCACGGCAAGGACATCTATTACATCCCGGGCGGCAAGCGGGAACCGGGCGAGAGCGACGAGGCGGCGCTGATCCGCGAGATTGAGGAGGAGCTGGCTGTCACCCTGCAGCCCGATACCCTGCGCTTTGTCTGCGAGTTCAGCGCTCAGGCCGATGGCAAACCGGCAGGAGTCGAGGTGCGACTGCGCTGTTACACCGGCGAAACAAGCGGCACCCCAATCGCCTCGGCAGAAATTGCCGAGCTGCGCTGGCTCGACAGCTCTCACCTCGATGAGCTCTCCCCCGTCTCCCGCTTGCTGTTTACCTGGCTGGTTGAGCAGGAGCTGATCCGCTGACAAGCCGTACTTGCGCCGAGCATAAGTACCTACCTCATATGAACCAACAGTGGCAATCAGCCACATAACAGAGCAACGACAAGGATGTCAGATGAACATTGTGGAAGTTAAGAGCGCAGCGACCTACCAAAGCGCGCTCATCGCCATGCTGCAAGATTGTGTCGATAGCGGCGCCTCGGTCGGTTTTTTACCGCCGCTGACCACGGAGGAATCTACCTGCTACTGGCAAGGAGTTGAAGCGGATCTAGCGGCAGGTCACCAAAAGCTGTGGCTGGCCCTTGAGCAGCAACAGATAGTAGGAGCGATTCAGCTCGCGCTCTGTGGCAAGGCCAACGGTCGCCACCGGGCCGAAGTGGAAAAATTGATGGTACTGCAAACGGCGAGAGGTAAAGGTGTCGGTCGTGCGCTGATGCAGGCAATGGAACAAGGCGCCCATGCCGCGGGCCGTTCGCTGCTGGTGCTGGATACTCGCGCCGGTGATGTGGCCTCCCACCTTTATCGTCAACTCGGCTATCTGGAGGCGGGCCAGATCCCGAGCTTTGCACGCAACGCCGATGGCACCCTTGCAGCAACCGCAATCTTCTACAAACTGCTCTGACTATCTCCTATCCCTTATCCAAATACAGCAGGGCCGCACCAAGCGGTCCTGCTTGTTGCTGCGTGACTGTTTGTTGCAGCAATATGGCTTGCAACAAATTGCCACGATAGAGCAATTGCTCCTGTATGCCTCAACACCGCCAATCGCCGCCCCAAAATACAGCCAAATAAATAGAAAGATTAATTAATGATTAAAACACCTCCCTTTTCTTCTTCATCTATTGCCTCATCAGGCGTATCGTGAGAGACCCATTTGATAATCTATTTTATGTTATTCACTGCCTTGAGGAATAATGGATGCCCACTTTGCCCCGTACAGTTACCTCCCCCAAAAAGTTCATCATCGGTCAACACCTTCTCCCGCAACTCCATGAGCACGTTAAAGATTTTGGTGACTATGCGTTGCTCATCAGCGATGAGTTCATTCTGGAGCGGGTACGGGAAGAAGCTTTGGCGGGGCTCCTGCAGGCAGGCCTCAGGGGAGTGGTCGACAAGTTTCGCTACGAATGCACCGAACAGGAGATCCACCGCCTGACCCACCTTGCAGAGCAATATGGTGCGAACGTGATTGTCGGGATCGGCGGCGGCAAGACGCTGGATGTCGCCAAGGCCGTGGCCTTCTATCTGCGCCGTCCGGTTGTGCTGTTCCCGACGATTGCCTCCACGGACGCCCCCTGCACGGCACTGGCGGTGATCTACAACCAGGCGGGGGAATTTGAGCGCTATCTCTTCCTGCCGCAAAATCCGGACGTGGTGCTGGCTGACACGGCCATCATTGCCGCCGCCCCTCCCCGCTTCTTTTCCGCAGGCGTTGGTGATGCCCTGGCCACCTATTTCGAGGCGCGCGCCTGCTATCGGGCGGACGGGCTCAATCTGGTCGGCAAGCGCCCTTCACGCACTGGCCTTGGTCTGGCAAAGCTCTGTTACGAGCTGCTTGGTGAGAACATCGAGCTGGCCATGGATGCGATACGCCACCATGTCTCGACCCCGGCGCTGGAGCAGGTTATCGAGGCCACCATCTACCTCAGCGGGGTCGGCGCCGAAGCCGGTGGACTGGCCGCCGCTCATGCAGTCAACAACGGCATGTCACTGATCCCGGAGCTCCATCGCGCCCAGCATGGCGAGAAGGTAGTCTTCGGCCTGCTGACCCAACTCGTGCTTGAGCGCGCCCCGCAACATGAACTTGATGAAGTGTTTCGCATCATCGACTGTGCAGGTCTGCCCATGACGCTACCAGAGCTAGGGCTCACCCACTTTGATGAAAGCGAGTGGCGCAAGGTGGCGCAGCTGGCCTGCGATCCCCTCGATACCATGGGCAACATGCCGATGACAGTGAGTGAACAGGATGTCTACGCCGCCATGGTAGCGGCCAATGCCATGGCTGAGCGTTATCGCCTCCGCCATCCCCGCATCTGATTGCTTGCCGCACTAAATAGGCAAACAGTAAAAAGGCTTGCCCATTGGCAAGCCTTTTTCATCTGCATCCCCTTGTCGGGATAGACGAAAGTCCGCGTTGACTCAGGGGAGTTTCACCGCTCGCACTTCAACCTCTGGCAGGGCGAAGGCATCTTGCGCGGTGATGAGTTGCAGCTCGTAAGCCTGCTGGCGCCAGGTCTCCTGCAGCACCGCATCCACCGAGGCGTTGGTGCGCTCGAACGCGCTAACCGCATCGTGACCGGCCAGCAAATTGGCCAGCATCAGGGCGCTGATAAGATCGCCAACCCCCACCGGCTGGCGGGCAAAGTCATAGAGCGGACGGGCAATCAGGTAATCCCCTTGCGGGGTCGCCAGCAGCATCTCGAAGCGGCTGGAGTCCTGCGCCGCACGACCGAGATGCTTGACCAGCACCAGCTTGACGCCGCGGGCCAGCAGCTGATGGGCAGCCGCGCGGGTCTGATCCAGATCAGCCAGATGGGTATCGCAGAGGGTCTCCAGCTCCAGCAGGTTGGGGGCCATCATGTCGGCCACCGGCAGCGCCTGCTCGGTCAGGAAACGGGTGACGCCGGGAGCGACGATACACCCCTTCTCCGGGTGCCCCATCACAGGGTCGCAGAAGTAGATGGCATCGGGGTTGGCCGCCTTGACGGCGTTGACCACGGTCAGGATCTCGTCTCCCTGTTCGGCGGAGCCAAGATAACCGCTCAGCACGGCGTCACACTGGCTCAACACCTCGATATTGCCCAATCCTTTCACCAGCGCACTGATATGACCCGCCGGCATCGCCATTCCCTGCCACCCCTGGGCATATTGGGTGTGGTTGGAAAACTGCACCGTGTTGATGGGCCATACATCCATACCAAGGCGACGCATGGGGAAGACGGCCGCGCTGTTGCCGGCACAACCAAAGACCACGTGGGACTGAATAGAGAGAACGGATTTCATCGGGAATACCACAGCAAAGGATCAGCAAGGTGGGCAATATATCGGATGAAGATAACGATGCGCCACCTTGGCGCGGGATGAACAGGCAATTTCCTGACTAAAGACAGGTTTTTTGCGCCATTTGGCCCGCATCGACAGGATGAGCGGCGCCATGATGCGCCGCGTCACCGTCCATCACATGCCGTTGTGCTCAACGCCATGACGGGCAAAGTGATAGACCCAGCCCTCATCACACGGCATGTCACTGGGTGGCGAAATCAGCTCAGGCAATACCGTCACCTTGCCACCAGCGGCATATTGCAGCGCCATCAGGGCGCAGAGCGCCGCATCATAGCGATCGGTGCCGACCTGCGCATCCGCAGGCAGCTGCGCCGCCAGCTCGGGCCGTGCCGGGGAGGCCTTGCCGCCCACTTTGGCCAATGCCGGATAGACCTCCAGCACGGCGCGACTGGCCTTCGGGGCAACGGTCGGCACCAGTTGCAGATCCGAGAGTCGCGGCAGCATGGAGAGCGCTAGAGTGGCGTTGTTGCCGAGCCGGTCGAAGGTGGCCGACAGCGGCTTCTTGCCATACTGCTGATACAACCAGCGCTCGCAGTCACGATAGGCGTAGGGGTTGTCTATCTCCCGTTCGGGCACGGCGCAGCTGTGTGGCTGGCCGTTGAGCAGATCCCGCAAGGCACGGGGAAAGGCGAGCGGCGCATCGATACCGAGCGCCAGTTGCGGGCAGGCTTCTATCTGCATCAGGGTCAGCTCGTTTTGCAGGGCCGGACGCAACAGGGCGGCCAGATCCGGCGCCACCCGCGAGCTCAAGCGAAACAGCGGCGACACCCCGAGCCAGTGCAGGCTGTTGGAGTCGGCCTGCCAGCCCACCACGGCCACCGCCTGGGCACTGCCCTGCCAGCCACGCACATCCCAGCCGATCCCGATTGCACTCATCTGCCCTGCCGTCATCAATCACCTCTGTTCGCCTGTCACAAGTTACAAGAGGCACAGGGTAATCAGCAGAGGCCCTTAACGCAAAGCGAACTGCCTTGTCAGAACGATTTCTGGAAGTTCACCAGTGGCAAAATGGGAAACACGCCGTTGGTGGCGTAGTTGGCCAGCCCGATCTGCAAGCCATCGAGGTGCTTGGTCGCATTGATAAAGCCAATCTGGAAGGTGGTACGCTCGGCATAGTTGACGAAGCCAACGTTGGCCAGCGCATTGCCCTTGGCGATATTGACCGCCCCCCAGTTAAGCCCCTGCACATTGTTGGTCAGGTTGACCAGCCCCAGATTGACGCCGGTATCCTGCCCTTCGTGCCAGTTGATGGCGTTGATGGCGACCCCGCCAAACTGGTGGCGCACCCGACCAGCACCCAAGAATACCCCGAGCTGCAGGCCGCTGAACTGATCCACATCTGAGAGGGCGAAGATCGGCAGATCAATGCCCTTCACCTGACCGGTCCGGCCATAGAGCAGCGAGGCGCGCGCCCCTTCCACCTGATGGGACGCGGGCAAATTGACCCCGGGCAGCGAGACCTGCACCGGAGTACTGGCCTGCGCGACACCGCACAGAGTCAGGGCGCTGCATGCCAGCAGCAGGCGGGAGAGTGTCATGGAAAGTTCCTTGGGCCATTGAGAGTGGCCCGATCCTAACAGTCAGGGGCGAGTGTGGGCACACCAGCAGGGACGAGGTGCGTCACGATACGTCACGGGTGGCCCTCTCTCCTCTCCATCAGGTCTTGCGAAAGCGCCACCTTAAGGACAATCGGCCACTTTTTCGCAGCGAGTGGCCCCTCTTCCTTTCTTTGCCTGAGCGAACTGCCTAAAATAGTCGCCCTGCTGTATCCGGCATTCATCCATCTAGAGGATTTCCCATGGAGACGTTTCTGCTCGAAGGTCACCCCTTCGTTGCCTTGTGTGACCTTATCAAACATCAGGGGTGGGCCGATTGTGGCGGCGCCGCCAAAGCCCTCGTTGCCGAAGGGCTGGTCGAGGTGGACGGTCAGGTGGAGACCCGCAAGCGCTGCAAGATCGTGGCCGAACAGGTGGTCAACTTCAACGGCATGAAGGTCGTGGTGAAAGAGGGCGTCAGCCCGGAGATTGGCTAAACCCGTTTCGGGGAGCCACTCTCCGGCAACCCGCTAGCTGACCTTGATCGACAGGGTCAGCACAAAACGCGCCATCGCCTCATCCCCGTTCAATGACGGACAGGTTGCCACCACCCGGATGGGGCGATTGATGCGCTGACCGCTTGCCAGCGATTCGTCGATCATGGCGTCAATCTCCTCCCCCGCTGCGCAGTCGAACTGCACATCCCCCTCCGGTCGTTTCAAAAACTCTCCCTGCACATCCTTGAAGGCAAAGTGCACCTTCTTGCGCCGCTGCCGCCCCTTCTCCATCACCAGCAGACCACCTACCAGATCGGCGCCGGTCGCCAGCGCACCAAAATACATGCTGCCCAGGTGGTTACGGGTACGCCAGCCAAGGGGAATGCGAATGCGCAGCGCCTTGGCGTTCATCTCTTCGATGATCGGGGCACAAAACCCGATGACGGGAATATAGCGCCAGGCAAACAGCCGGAGCGCCAGATTGGCTTTGAAGCGTTGCAAATCCATATGCGAACTGATCCGATGAGTTAATGTAAACAACATGTTGCCTGCATCCGCGTCATTCGACAAGCACAGGGATCACCGTTGCGACCATTTGACTGGCGCAAAAAAAGAGGGAACCGCACCGGTTCCCTCTTTTCGTTCATGTCGCTGTTACAGCAAATGTGCCGATCAGGCGCGCTTCTCTTCCAGCCAAGCACCCTGACTCTGCATCTCGAACAACTGGGCATAATGGCCGCCGAGGACCATCAGCTCGCTGTGGCTGCCCCGCTCGCTCACCTGACCGCGGGAGAGCAGCAGGATCTCGTCCGCATCGACGATGGTCGAGAGGCGGTGGGCGATGGCGATGGTAGTGCGACCACGACGGGCGACAGAGATCGCCTGCGACAGCGCCAACTCGGTCTGGGAGTCCACGCTGGCCGTCGCTTCATCCAGAATGAGGATACGCGGATCCCCCACCAGCGCCCGGGCAAAGGAGAGCAGTTGCCGCTGGCCGGCGGAGAGGTTCTTGCCCCCCTCCTCCATCAGGGTATTGATCCCCTGTGGCAGGCTGCGCACAAACTCGGCCAGCTGCACCTCGCTCAACGCCTGCCAGAGCCGCACTTCGTCTATTCCGGCGCGGCCGAGACGCAGGTTCTCCGCCAGGGTGCCGACGAAGATAAAGGGATCTTGCTGCACCAGCCCGATGCTGCGGCGCACAGCCGCCAGCGACAGAGAATCCAGTGCGTGATCATCGAAGCGGATCTGCCCCTGATCCAGCGGATAGAAGCCCATCAGCAAGCTGATGATGGTGGACTTGCCGCTGCCGGTATGACCCACCAGCGCCAGCATCTGGCCCGGTTTTGCGGAAAAACTGACCTCCCGCAGCACCTGTTGCTCACCATCGTAGGAAAAGCTCACCCGCTCGAAACTGACCCGCCCTTCCAGCGGGCGCAGCTCGCCCTCGGTGCTCTCGCGGGTTTCATCGAGCAGGGCAAAGACCCGCTCCCCCGCCACCATCGCCTGCTGCAACTGGTTAAGCTGGTTGGTCATCTCGATGAGCGGCTCGATCATCCGGCCCAGATAGCTGATAAAGGCATAGAGCACCCCCACCTGAATGGCACCCGCGTGGCTCCCCCCCTCATGGGCAAACAGCGCCAACAGGCCGATCAGCACCATCATGTAGAAGAGATCGATGAGCGGACGCAGCAAAATGCCGTTGATCTTGAGGCTCTTGATCCGTGCCGACCAGTGTTGCTGGTTCACCTCGGCAAAGGCGTTGGCAAAGTGGCGCTCCTGCACCATCGCCTGAATAACCGGCATCCCCTGCAGCGACTCGTTGAGGCGGCTGTTGATGTCGGAGAGCAGACTGCGGGTCGCTCGCACCACTGGCACGCTCAGTTTCTGGTAGAGCCACATCACCCCGCCCACGGCGGGCAGCAGCAGGGAGCAGACCAGCATCAGCCGCAGATCCAGTAGCGCCATGGAGATGAGGATGCCGCACAACAGCACCACCTTTTGCACCAGCAAGCCGATCACCTGCACATAGAGGTTCATGATCGCTTCGGTGTCGTTGGTGATGCGGGAAATCAGCGAGCCGGATCGATGCTTGTCAAAGTAGCGGGCCGGCAAGCGGATGGCGGTGGCAAACACCTGCTCGCGCAAGGTTTGCACCACCGCCTGGGCGATACGGTTAAAGCGCAGGGATTGCAAATAGAAGCCCGCCGCCGAGAGTACCTGCAAGCCCAGATAGCCCGCTGCAATCAGGGCTATGGTGGGCAGCACGATATTGCGAGGCGCCAGATAGTCATCGATAAAGAGCTTGATCAGCAGCGGCCCGGCAACTTCGGCGCCGGTGGCGAGCAGCAAACAGATCCCCGCCTGGATCAGCCAGCGAGGATACTGGGCGCAGTAAGCGAGCAGTCGTTTAATGGTCGGATTCACAGGCTCTCCTCCACCGCGTCTTCGAGACGCTGATAACGCACCATATCTGCATACCAGCCATTGTGCGCCATCAGGGCACCGTGATGACCCCGTTCGCTAACGGCCCCCTGCTCCAGCACCAGGATCTCGTCGGCCTGCTCCACCGCCGTCATGCGATGGCTGACCAGGATCAGGGTGCGACGATGGGCCTTGAGGGCATGCAGAATTTGCTGCTCGGTGTGGGCATCCACTGCCGAGAGGGCATCATCGAGCACCAGAATGGGCGCATCCAGCAGCAGGGCGCGGGCAATGGCCAGCCGCTGTTTCTGGCCGCCGGAGAGGGTCACCCCTTTCTCCCCCACCTCGGTCTCATAGCCCTTGGGGAAACGCACGATATCATCGTGGACACAGGCAATGCGCGCCACCCGTTCGACCTCCTCGCGGCTCGCATCGGGTTTGCCGAGGGCAATATTGGCTGCGATGGTGGTGGAAAACAGGAATGGCTCCTGCGGCACATAGGCAAACTGGCTGCGCAGTGTGGCGAGCGGCAGCTGGTCAATCGGAACGCCACCCATGACAATCGAACCGTGAGTCGGATTGGCAAGGCGCATCAACAGCTTGAGCAGGGAGCTCTTGCCTGCCCCGGTGCGCCCCACCACCCCGAGCATCCCCCCTTGCTTGAAGGTAAGGTCGATATCCGCAAGCAGGGTGCGCTGCTCAAGTTGATAGCTCACCCCTTTGATCTGCAAAGGAAAGGCAGAGGTAAACGCGGCCGGCTGGGCGGGCTCTTCGATATCGCTGCGCTCCCCCAGCAGGCTTTCGATACGGGAGTAGGCGGCGCTACCCCGCTCGATGATGTTGAACAGCCAGGCGATGGCAAACATCGGCCAGATCAGCTGGCCGAGGTACATGGTGAAGCTGGTGAGCTCACCCAGAGTCAGCTCATCGCGCAGCACCAGCACACTGCCCCCCGCCACCGCGAGGAAGTAGGAGCAACCGATACAGAGATAGATGACCGGATCGAATTTGGCATCGATGCGGGCCACCGCCATATTGCGCTCCCCCGCCTGTTTGGTCAGCTCGGCAAAGCCTTCATCTTCCAGCGATTCAACCGCATAGGATTTCAACACCCGCACGCCGGAAAGGGCCTCCTGGGTCTTGTTGTTGAGCTTGGAGAAGGCCCCTTGCGCAGCCTTGAACTGGGTGTAGATCTGGGTGCCAAAGCGGTTCATGAAATAGGCCATCACCGGTAGCGGCAGCAAGGAGACCAGCGTCAACTGCCAGGAGTACTGGCTGCACATGATGGAGAGCACCAATACCCCGACCATGATGGAGTCCACCAGAGTCAGCACCCCTTCGCCAGCGGTCATCTCCACAGCCTGAATGTCATTGGTGGCATGGGCCATCAAATCGCCAGTACGGTGGCGCTGATAAAAATCGGGGCTCATCCGGGTGAAATGGCTGAAAAGGCGATTGCGCAACACATAGGCCAGACGGTAAGAGGCACCAAACAGCATCACCCGCCAGACGTAGCGCAGCAGATAAATCAGCACACCCAGGCCAAACAGCCCCGCCAGATAGCGCATCAGGGTACCATTGTCGAGACCGCCCCTGGTGATGCCATCCACCACCCAGCCCACCACTTTGGGCGGAATAACGGTCAACAGGGCTACCATCAGTAGCAGGGAGATGGCAGCCAGATAACGGGGCCACTGCTCCTTGAAAAACCAGCTCAATCGTAGAAATACGCTCACACCACCAACCTTTAGCGCTCTCTGCCCGTGACCGCTCCAAGGAGCCGCCATCAGAGAAGCCACGCAGAAATAGAAGAATGAAAACAATCGCCTCCGGCTGGAGGCGATTCGAACGAAAGCTCATCATATCCCGAACCGGGATGGTTGAGAATAATTACTATTTAATTCACTGTGACATGCGATCATCCCCTGATGAATAGGGATTATACGAATTTTCATGCTGCTCACCGGTCAACAGGAAGTGTGACACCTCTTCCCGGGTCTGGCTGAACACCTGTTGCAACTGCTCCAGATCCGTCTCGCTTAGCACCTCGTTTTGCCGCAGGCGCCACTCCAGCTCGCCAGCCACCAATTGCAGACGGGCCGCCGAGATATTGGCAGACACCCCCTTGAGGGTGTGCAGCAGCTTGCTGGCCACCTCGGGCTGCTGACGGCGCAGGGCAGAGCGGATCTCCCACAGATCGTCCTTGTGCTCCGACATGAACAGCTTGAACAGGATCTGCAATGCCTCCTTGTCCTGCTCCAGCCGCTTGAGGGCATCCTGCAGATCGAGGATCCCGATCATATCCGGCGGTTTCACCTCCATGATCCCCGCCTGCTCCACCCCTTGCGGCTTTACCCACTGCAGCAGGTTGTTGTAGAGATCCAGCTTGCTCACCGGCTTGGTAACATAGCCATTCATCCCCACCCCCAGGCAACGCTCCTTGTCACCGGGCATAGCGCTGGCGGTGAGGGCAATGATGGGCACATCGTGTTTGTCGACCATCTTGCGGATCTGGCGGGTGGCATCGAGTCCGTCCAGCACCGGCATCTGCAAATCCATCAGGATCACGTCAAAAGGCTGCTCGGCGACCCGCTCCACCGCCTCCCGACCATTGCTGACCACACACACCACCGCATCGACGCGCCGCAGATACTCGATGATGAGCTGCTGATTGACCCGGTTGTCTTCCGCCAACAGCACTCGGGTACCCTGCAACAGGGATTTGAAGTGTTGCTGATCCCCCTGTGCCTCGGCCTTGCGCAGGTTGAGCTCGTAAGAGCTGCCGTTGAGCAGTTCGTCCACCTTGGCCAGCAGGGCATTTTCGGTCATCGGTTTGGGCAGAAAATGGGTCAGCCCCATGCTGTCCATCCGGGCGTGCAGCCCCTCTCTGGCCCAGGCGCTGATCATCAGGATGGGGATCCGCCGCCACTGGCTGTGCTGATACATCTCCAGCGCCAGATCGAGCCCATCCTCCTGACCCATGCGCCAGTCGAGGATCGCCAACCGCAGATTCGGTCCCTCTTCACGGAGCAGCTGACGGGCGCGGGAAAGGGAGTTAACCGGCAGCACTCGCACTCCCGCCCGAGTCAGAATGTCCCGGGCCAGATCCAGCACCAGTTCGTTGTCATCCATCACCATCACCAGCGGCTGGTTTTCGAAGAAGACTTTCCGTCCAGCCACGCCGTAGACCGCCTGCGCCATCGGAATATCGAACTTGAACAGAGAGCCGACGCCAGGCTTGCTCTCTACGGTGATCCGCCCCCCCATCAGCTCCACCAGCCGCTGGGAGATATTGAGCCCGAGTCCCGAGCCGCCATATTTTCGGGTATTGCCCGCCTCCAGCTGGGTAAACGCCTGAAACAGTTGGGTCTGCTTCTCTTCGGCAATACCGATGCCGGTATCGCGCACACTGAAGCGGATCCGCATTGGGTGAGGATTGGCCAGCTCGATGCAGACTTCGACTTCACCGCGTTCGGTAAACTTGATGGCGTTGTTCACCAGATTGACCAGCACTTGTCCCAATCGCAAGGGATCCCCACGCAAGAAGACCGGCACTTCCGGTGACTTGCGAATAACCACTTCCACGTGTTTGCGCTCCGCCAGATCGGCAAACATGCCCGCCAGCGAATCGAGCTGCTCGCTGAGATCGAAGTCGATCTCCTCCAACGTCAGCTTGCCTGACTCCACCTTGGTCAAATCAAGGATGTCGTTGATCAGCAGCAGCAGGGTATCGGATGAGGATTTGATCTTGCCCAAATAGTCCCGCTGTTGTTGATCCAGTTCAGTCTGCAGTGCCAGCGAGCTAAAACCTATGATGGCATTCATGGGGGTGCGGATCTCATGGCTCATGTTGGCCAGAAAATCGCTTTTGGCCTGAGCCAGCAAGCCGGTCTGGCGCGACAACTCGCTCAGCTTCTGGTTGCGGCGCCACAGGGTGAAGGCCACCAGCGCAAAGCAGATCAAAGCCCCGCACAGCACCATCAGATAGAAGCGGTTCATCAAAGAGGAGGCGTGCTCCAGCTTGTCGAGTTTCCAGCGCACCAGACTCTCGATCACATGCATGTCGATGAGCTGGTAACGCAAGGTGTGATAAGCAATCACCTGCTGGCTCATCTCCTTGCTCAGGCGGATCAGGGTGGCGATCTCCGGCAAGTTGCCATAACGGGATTGCAACTGCTGTTGCAGCTGGTCCAGCGTAGTCTGTTCACGTTTGTCCCAACTGCGCTGCAGATAGTTGCTCAGTTGCGCCAACTCCTCCAGGTCGCGATGGAGAGCACTGTCTGACGGGCTTATCCCCCGCACCTTTTTAATCTGGGCCTGCAGGGGCGCATTGAGGTACTCGATAGCCATCTCAATGGCATGAAGCCTGGCCAGCGCCATCAGATAGTTGTCCATGTCATCAAGCAGAGCCTGGGAAAGGTCGTCTTGCACCAGCTCGGGATCGCTTCTGACTTCCCGTACAAAACCGTCAAGGGTGATGGATAACTGGTTCAGGCGCTGCTGAACATTGCTGTCATTGGCCTGCTCCCGCCCAAGCAGATAGAGGGTATCGGCGTTGATCCTGTTCAGCACCACCTCGGCCGCTTCGTTCAGGTTGTGGGCCTGCTGCTGCTGACTGAGCGACTGCCAGCAGTAGCCCGAAAAGGCAAGCAGCAGGGCAACAATCAGCCCTGGCACAGCACGGTTTTTCCGTGATCCTTTATTCATCCCGTCTCGACTCTCATCTGGTGGTCGCTGAATTATCCGGTCAGGCAATGAACCCAGGGGGAATTATCCACTCCCGCTGGGCACTGTGTTACCGTTATTGCTCTGATATTTCGCTATTGTTTCGCGATTGCTTCATTCTGGCTTTTCATCATATCCCCGGCCAGAGCTGATTTAGAAGGAACCAATTATGTCATTTATCACTACTTATTGTAGCCACTGCTTTACCAGGAACCGCCTGCCCGTTACCCATATCGATACATCTGCCAAATGCGGGCGCTGCAAAGCCCTCCTGTTCAGCCAGACCCCTTGCCTCGGGAATGCGGATAACTTCGATACCCTGATCAACTCAGACATCCCGGTCGTGGTCGATTTCTGGGCCAGCTGGTGCGGCCCCTGCCAGCAGTTTGCTCCGGTATTTCATGAGGTTGCCCATGAACTCGAACCACGGATGCGCTTTGCCAAAGTCGATACCGAGCAACAGAGCACCATTGCCGCCCGTTACGCCATTCGCAGCATCCCCACCCTGATGGTCTTCCAACAGGGCAAACTGGTGAACCAGATAAATGGCTCCTTGCCCAAGAGCATGTTCAAGCAATGGCTGGAACAGTTCATGGATGTTTGATTTATATTTCGCACATGTTTTATTTATGTGTTCATTTCCTCATTTTTATCAATGAGTATGTGAGTAGAGGCTGATTTTCAACATGTGAGTCTGTTTCAAACAAGTGAATGGATGTAACCTCGGCAACACAAAAACAACCATAAATTAACCGAGAGAACATTATGCACACATCAGCTGTACCCTCTGCTCCATCTCGCTGGCTGGACATCAAATCAGGGATCGTCATCCTGGATGTCTTGCTACTTTGTGCCATGCTCGCCTGGCTCCCGTTTGACCCCATGGTCAACAAGGGGCTGGGCATTCTGGTCTTTATCGCCATCCTCTGGCTGACCGAAGCACTGCACGTCACCATCACCGCGCTGCTGGTACCCCTGCTGGCTACCGTGCTCGGGGTGTTTGACATGAGCAAATCCCTCACCGATTTTGCCAACCCGATCCTGTTCCTCTTTTTTGGCGGTTTCGCCCTCGCGGCAGCCCTCTCCAAACAGGGACTGGATACCCTGATGGCAGGCAAGGTGATGCACCTGGCCAATGGTCATCTGGGTTGGGGCGTCATCCTGCTCTTTACCATCACAGCCGCCATGTCGATGTGGATCAGCAACACCGCTACCACCGCCATGATGCTGCCACTGGCGATCGGTATGCTGGCACGCCTCGATAGCAAAAAAGAGCGCGCCACCTTCGTCTTCGTATTGCTGGGGATCGCCTACAGCGCCAGTATCGGTGGCATCGGTACCCTGGTGGGTAGCCCACCCAACGCCATCGCAGCAGCCCAGATGGGGATTGGCTTCACTGACTGGATGAAATTCGGTGTTCCAGTAGTGCTGATCCTGATGCCCTGCGGCATTGCCCTGCTCTATCTGGTAACCCGCCCGCGTCTCAGCCACCGCGTCGAGATCCAGGATGTCACCATCAACTGGACCCGCGAGCGGAAAGTGACGCTGGCAATCTTCCTGACCACCGTTGTGCTCTGGATCGGCTCACAACCCATCTCCAACGCCTTTGGCGGTATTCCGCAACTCGACACCCTGATTGCCATGGGCGCCATCGTAGCCATCGTGGTCAGCCGTGTCGCCAGCTGGGATGACGTCAACCAGAACACCGACTGGGGCGTGCTGATGCTGTTTGGCGGCGGTCTGACTCTGAGCGCCATTCTCAAGGCCACTGGTACCAGCGCATTCCTGGCCAGCCATTTGTCGGCCGTGCTCTCCAACGCCAACATTTTTGTCGTATTGCTTATGCTGGCCGCCTTCGTGGTGTTCCTGACCGAGCTGGTCTCCAACACCGCCACCGCCGCGCTGTTGGTTCCCCTGTTTGCCGGTGTCGCCGAGGCGCTGGGTGTATCACCTGTGGTGATGTCGGTGTTGATCGCTATCGGTGCCTCCTGTGCCTTTATGCTGCCGGTCGCCACGCCGCCCAATGCCATCGTCTTTGCCAGTGGCCACATCCGCCAGAGGGAGATGATGAAAGCCGGTATGGCTCTGAACGTGGTCTTTACCGTGTTGCTCGCCCTGCTGGCCTACTTCGTTGGCGATATCCTCTGAACCACCTCCCCCCAATAAACAAAAACCCCCGCATTGCGGGGGTTTTCTCATTTATGAATCCGATTAGCCGATGTTGCAGGCCTTCAGAGCCCAGATCCGATCCACATAGTCCTGGATGGAACGGTCTGAGTTGAACTTACCCATGGTGGCCGAGTTGATGATGGCCTTCTTAGCCCACAACGCCGGATCGCGATACCAGGTGTCGATCAGCTTGTGCGCATCGGAGTAGGACTGGAAGTCCGCCAGTGTCAGGTAAGGGTCACCCCCTTCCAGCAAGGAGCGCTTGATGGAAGCCAGCTCACCCGGACGCCCCGGAGTAAAGTAGTCGGTGTCAAACCAGTCCAGCACAGCTTTCAGCTCTGAGTTCGCATAGTAGAAGTCATACGGGTTGTAACCGCGGCCTTTCAGGGCCTTCACCTCGTCCACGTTCAGACCGAAGATGGCGCAGTTTTCAGCACCGGCCTCTTCTGCGATCTCGATGTTGGCGCCGTCCAGAGTACCGATGGTGATGGCACCGTTGAGGGCCATCTTCATGTTGCCGGTACCGGACGCTTCATAGCCAGCAGTAGAGATCTGCTCGGAGACATCAGCCGCCGGAATCAGCTTCTCGGCCAGGCTCACGCGGTAGTTCGGCATGAACACCACTTTCAACTTGCCCTGAATACGGGCGTCATTGTTGACCCGATCCGCCAACTTGTTGATGGCATAGATGATGTCTTTGGCCAGCTTGTAACCCGGTGCCGCTTTGGAGCCGAAAATGAACACGCGCGGATGCATGTCATAGTCCGGGTTGGCCAGCAGACGACGGTAGAGCGCCATGATGTGGATAAGGTTCAGCTGCTGACGTTTGTACTCGTGCAGACGCTTGATCTGGACATCGAAGATTGCCTCGGCGCTGACATCAATGCCGGTTTCCGCCTTGATGACTTTGACCAGCTTCTCTTTGTTGTGACGCTTGATGGTCATAAACTGCTTCTGGAACGCTTTGTCGTCGGCAAACTTCACGACACCACGCAGCTTGTCCAGCTGCAGCGGCCACTCCTTGCCCACCACCTCGTTATAGAGTGCAGCCAGTTCCGGGTTGCACGCCAGCAGCCAGCGACGCGGGGTCACCCCGTTGGTCACGTTGCACATTTTTTCCGGCCACAGCTCGGCATACTCGGGGAAGAGATCTTCCTTCACCAGCTTGGAGTGGATCTCGGCCACACCGTTCACTTTGGACGAACCGATCACGCACAGGTTGCCCATGCGAACCTTGCGCACATCTCCCTCTTCGATGATGGAGAGCTTGGCTTTGATAGCATCGTTGCCCGGCCACTTGGGCTCTACAAGCTCGTTCAGGAAGCGTGCGTTGATCTCGTAAATCACCTCCAGATGGCGAGGCAGTACTTTCTCGAACAGGCTGACCGACCACTTCTCCAGCGCTTCCGGCAGCAGAGTGTGGTTGGTATAAGAGAAGACCTGATAGCAGATAGCCCAAGCGGCATCCCAGTTCAGATCTTCCTCGTCAACCAGCACCCGCATCAGTTCCGGGATGGCGACAGTCGGGTGAGTATCGTTGAGCTGAATAGCAATTTGCGCGGCAAAGTTGCTGAAGTCACTGCCATGGACCCGCTTGTAGCGGCGCATGATGTCCTTGATGGAGCAAGCACAGAAGAAGTACTGCTGGATCAGACGCAGCTCTTTACCTGCATCGGTCTCATCGTTCGGATACAGCACCTTGGAGATGGTCTCGGCCTGGGCTTTCTCAGCCTGGGAGTCGATGTAACCACCGGCGTTGAACACGTCCCAGTCGAAAAACTCGGAGGCGCGGGATTCCCACAAACGCAGGATGTTGACGGTGTGACCGCCAAAACCGACCACCGGAATATCCCAAGGCACCCCTTTAATCTTGCGACCGGCGTGCCATACCTTCTTCAGGCTACCATTGTCACCAAACACGGTCTCGACGTAGCCATAGAGCGGCACTTCTTGCACCGACTCGGGGCGGCAGATCTCCCAGGGGTTGCCATATTCACGCCAGGAGTCCGGACGCTCGATCTGGCGGCCATCCTGGATTTCCTGACGGAACAGACCGTGTTCGTAGTGGATACCGTAACCAACAGCCGGATAGTTCAGAGTGGCCAGCGAGTCGATAAAGCAGGCAGCCAGACGACCCAGGCCGCCGTTGCCAAGTGCCATGTCCGGCTCTTGTTCGCACAGGTCGGTCAGTTCCAGACCGAGTTCGCCCAGCGCCTCTTCGCAAGTCTTGTAGAGGGAGAGGTTGTGCAGGTTGTTGGAAGTCAATCGTCCCATCAGGAATTCAGCAGAGAGATAGTGAATCGCACGAGTATCTTTCTTGAAATGAGTCTGCTGAGTGCGGGTCAGGCGCTCGTACACCTGTTCATTGACAGCCGCAGCAGTGGCTTTCCACCACGCTTCGGGAGAGGCTTTCTGTTCGCTTGTTCCCAAGGTAGAACGCAGGTGACGCACGATACTCGCCTTGAGCTGATCTTTATCCAGTTGGAGATCCTGGTCTGTCTTCTTCTTGGTAGCCATAAACCATATTCCTTCGTTACAAATAAAATTGTTATCCCGCTTGCGGGACCGGCGCTGTTGTTATCTCAAAATATGTACCGGCGTGAGAATACTAACTAAAGCGGCAGAATTAAAAGTTAACGCAAGTCACACTTTAACCGATAAAAACAGCCTGAAAAGCTTGAAAACCCTTTCCTTTAATTGATCGCACAAAAACAAATATTCCCTTTATTATCATAAACTTAATGAAACAATAAAAATATTCTGGCATGAATAGGTTTTCAGAGATTGCCAAGCCTTGAAAATCCCTGAAAATAGGCAGCAAGACGGCACATTGAAACCGGTTTCAATGTGCCTGAAAAATTACCGTATAAATATGAAGCAATCATTGCACCCTTAAAGATGTGCTTTGAACTGATTGCTCAATGGATCGTAATGGTACCCAATCTGATCCAGACGTCCTGCCAACTGCTCTTCACTCATATCGTAATAGGCCAGCAGCTCCTCCAACCCGTCACACTCAAGCCTTAGCTTCTCATTGATGATGCCCAGCAAGATGTTGGCATCAAGACGTTGCAAGGTACTGATATCCATGGCGGCACCTCCTGTAAATGACCTGTATAACCATGGGCGGTTACGCAAGGTTTGTCCATAGTACGAAAAACACCCAACCAGCTTTATATTAAATAGTGTTTAAAAACATAACCTTACTAACGACACATGCCAACACCATCACATTTTTCAGCAAAAACACCTTGTCACTGCCACAGGATAGAACTACTGTATACACATACAGCTTGGATATTCATACAGGAACCCCATATATGAACCAGCCCCTGCACTCACTGCCCTTTGCGATGAATCGTGTCATGAGCAAGCCCTGGCCAACCAGAACCGCCTGCAAAGCGGAGTTGGCTCATTATGGTGTGACTATCCAGTCTGATGATCAGTTTCTGAGCGAGCTGACCAAGCTTGGGGAGGCTCATACCGGCTGGATCTTGTTGATCGCCCCGCCGGGACGCCCCACAGTCAGCCGTCTGGAAGAGCGAGGTATAGATCCCAAGAGAGTGCTGGTGGTACATAGCCCCAAAATCAAGAACTGGCAGCAAACCCTGGAGCGCAGTCTGGGCAATGGTCACTGCGCCGCCGTATTTACCTGGCTACCCGAGCAGATCGAGCTGGATCACGTCAAGCTGCAGCGACTGGGACAGCAATCTGGCGTACTCACCCGCTTCTTTGGCACGAAACGGACTAACCTCGGCACACCTCTGCTGGCCTATGCAGAGCAAGATATCTATCTCAATCATTAAGACAAAAAACGAACGCCTACGCAGGCTCTCCCGCGGGTCGCAGTGACAGCAGGGCGCAAACAATATGTGACCAGCGGCTTTATTTGAAAGACAAGCTTGCAACAGCCTGACGGTAGGCATCGGAGATCATTTGACCCTGCTTGCTGCAAGCAGACAAACATCAAAAGATGTAACGGATAAAGAAGCAGAAAAAAACCTGAACTGGACAATCATGTAGCCCAAGTATTCAAACCTGCGGGACTTCCTGCCCACCAGCGAACCCGTTTGAGCAATATGATGAGGCTGAAAGTCATTGCATTCATTTGAGCTGATCACGACAATTTGCCCACCGGAGTGACCCTCTCCTTGAAATACCGGGTAACAAGGGGTATAACCACGCGTTTTATCAGGTGTAATAAGTGAGCGGTATGATGCAAGCCCCCTTTTGGCAGACCAAGAGTCTGCAGCAGATGACTGAATCCGAATGGGAATCCCTCTGCGATGGTTGCGGAAAATGCTGCCTCAACAAGCTGATCGATGAAGATACCGACGAACTGGTTTTCACCAATGTCGCCTGCAATTTGCTTAACACCAAGACCTGTCAGTGCTCTGATTACGCCAATCGTTTCAAAAAAGAGCCTGACTGTCTGCAGATCACCCATGACAAGATCGCCGAATATGACTGGCTCCCCTCAACCTGCGCATATCGCCTGCTGTCTGAAGGTGACGCTCTTCCAGAGTGGCATCCTCTGCTGACCGGCAGTCGTTCCGCGATGCATCAGGCTGGTCAATCCGTCCGTGGCAAAGTCATTCACGAGGATCAGGCGGGTGAATGGATCGATCACATCATCACCTGGGCCAGCTGACACGCTCAACCCGCTATTATCCAGAGGCAAGGGCTGCACAATGTGCAGCCCTTGTTGTTTCTGCAAGCAGGGTTTGTAGTTTGGTTGGCTTGAGCCACACACATATCTGGCTGGCTAAACCAGACACCTCCCAGCTGCGCATTGAGAGAGATAGAGGCAGAGGCAGAGGCAGAGGCAGAGGCAGAGGCAGAGGCAGAGGCAGAGGCAGAGGCAGAGGCAGAGGCAGAGGCAGAGGCAGAGGCAGAGGCAGAGGCAGAGAATAATTCCATAGTCACAGGCTTACGGGTATTGCTTTATACCCACGATGGAGTCTCTCTTCCCCCCTTAAACCTGATAAGCCTGTTCCACAGGCCATAGCAACATTGATGCAATGGCAGGCAAAGCAATCGCCCTATTCCCTTAGAGCGTGAATAACGCGTTATCGCATTACAGGCTGTGCCAAGTTCAACCCTGATGAACACCTGCGCCATAGCCCTGTTCAAATACCCCATGACAACTGTCAGGTGAATACCATCTCCATACATGTTGTGATTACGATGGAACTGGATGTAAGCCTACTCCCCTGAATCACACGCATAAAAAAACCGGCGCCTTGGCGCCGGTTTTTACTCACTACGTCTCGATTACAGAGAAGCGGTGAAGGTACGGGTGATGACGTCTTGCTGTTGCTCTTTGGTCAAAGAGTTGAAGCGAACGGCATAACCGGATACGCGGATGGTCAACTGCGGATATTTCTCCGGGTTTTCCATGGCGTCCAGCAGCATTTCACGGTTCATCACGTTAACGTTCAGGTGCTGACCACCCTCTACGTTGGATTCGTGGTGGAAGTAACCGTCCATCAGGCCAGCCAGGTTGGCTTTCTGGGCTTCCATATCTTTACCCAGTGCGTTCGGAACGATGGAGAAGGTATAGGAGATACCATCTTTAGCATAAGCGAACGGCAGCTTGGCTACGGAAGTCAGGGAAGCAACAGCACCTTTCTGGTCACGACCGTGCATCGGGTTTGCACCCGGGCCGAACGGAGCACCAGCACGACGGCCATCCGGGGTGTTACCGGTCTTCTTGCCATATACCACGTTGGAGGTGATGGTCAGAACAGACTGGGTAGCAACAGCACCACGGTAGGTGTTCAGCTTCTGAATCTTCTTCATGAAGCGCTCAACCAGGTCACAGGCGATATCATCGACGCGAGCGTCGTTGTTACCGAACTGCGGGTATTCGCCTTCGATTTCGAAGTCGATGGCAACGCCATCTTCGTCACGAATCGGCTTGACCTTGGCGTACTTGATGGCAGACAGGGAGTCAGCGGCTACGGACAGACCAGCGATACCACACGCCATGGTGCGATATACGTCACGGTCGTGCAGCGCCATCAGAGAGGCTTCGTAGCTGTACTTGTCGTGCATGTAGTGGATGATGTTCAGCGCAGCAACGTATTGCTTGGCCAGCCAATCCATGAAGTGGTCCAGACGATCCATTACGTCGTTGTAGTCGAGGTACTCGGACTTGACCATCTCGGTTTTCGGACCGACCTGGATCTTGAGCTTCTCGTCCATACCACCGTTGATTGCATACAGCATGGTCTTGGCCAGGTTGGCACGAGCACCGAAGAACTGCATCTGCTTACCAACGATCATCGGGGATACACAGCAAGCGATGGCGTAGTCATCGTTGTTGAAATCCGGACGCATCAGATCGTCGTTCTCGTACTGAACGGAAGAGGTCTCGATGGATACCTTGGCACAGTACTTTTTGAAACCGACCGGCAGCTTCTCGGACCACAGGATGGTCAGGTTCGGCTCAGGGGACGGGCCCATGGTGTACAGGGTGTTCAGCATACGGAAGCTGTTCTTGGTGACCAGAGTACGGCCGTCAACGCCCATACCAGCCAGGGTCTCGGTCGCCCACATCGGGTCGCCGGAGAACAGTGAATCGTATTCCGGAGTACGCAGGAAGCGAACCATACGCAGCTTCATGACCATGTGGTCCATCAGCTCCTGGGCTTCTTGCTCGGTGATCAGGCCTTTCTGCAGGTCACGCTCGATGTAGATATCCAGGAAGCTGGAGGTACGACCGAAGGACATGGCTGCACCGTTCTGGGACTTGACTGCCGCCAGGTAGGCGAAGTAGGTCCACTGTACGGCTTCTTTAGCGTTCTTGGCCGGTACGGAGATATCGCAACCGTACTTGGCAGCCATCACCTTCATCTGTGCCAGGGCACGGTGCTGCTCGGAGATCTCTTCGCGCAGACGGATGGTGGCTTCCAGGTTGACGCCGTTTTCCAGGTCAGCTTGCAGGGACTTGAACTGGGCCAGTTTGTCGGCCATCAGGAAGTCAACACCGTACAGAGCAACACGACGGTAGTCACCGATGATACGGCCACGGCCGTAGGCATCCGGCAGACCGGTGATAACACCAGACTTACGGCAGTTCAGGATGTCTTTGGTGTAAACGTCAAACACGCCCTGGTTGTGAGTCTTGCGGTATTCGGTGAAGATCTTCTCGACCATCGGATCCAGTTGACGGCCGTACACTTCGCAAGAAGTTTTAACCATCTTGATACCGCCGTTGGCGATGATGGCGCGCTTCAGCGGCTTGTCAGTCTGCAGACCAACGATCTGCTCCAGGCTCTGATCGATATAACCGGCATCGTGTGCGGTAATGGTGGAGGGCAGGTCAGTATCAAAATCGACCGGCGCATGAGTGCGGTTTTCGATTTTGATCCCTTCCATGACCTTGTCCCACAGCTTGGTGGTCGCTTCGGTCGCGCCAGCCAGGAAGGACTCGTCACCTTCATACGGGGTGTAGTTCTTCTGGATGAAGTCACGGGTGTTGACAGAGGTCTGCCATTCACCGGCCGCGAAGCCTTCCCATGCTTTTTGGAACTGTTCGTTAAGTTCTGCCATTTTTCATTACCTCACACGGTATTGATGTAGTATCCCGCAATCATCCTTAATGATGACGACGGAAGATAAACCAGTAAGTCAGACCAACCATCACGCCACCACCGATGATATTGCCGATGGTCACGGGGATGAGGTTGTGTAGGACGAAGTTGGATACGGTCAGGTCAGCAAAGGTTGCCGGATCCTGGCCGATGGCCTGCCAAAATTCCGGACTAGCCACGCTGTGGATAGCGATACCAACCGGAATCATAAACATGTTTGCGATGCTGTGCTCGAAACCTGATGCAACGAACATGGCAACCGGCAGCAGCATAACCACTACCTTGTCAGTCGCGCTGCGGGCACCAAAAGCCATCCAGGCAGCAAGACATACCATCAGGTTACAGAGGATACCCAGCGCCACCGCTTCGAAGAAGGTGTGGTGAATTTTGTGTTGGGCCACTTTGAGGGCATTGAGGCCCCACTGACCATCTGCGGCCGTGTACTCTGCAGAAACGATGATCAGCGCCACCATCAGCAGACCGCCAATCAGGTTACCGAAGTAGACCAGCCCCCAGTTCTTGAGCAGCTGAGCCCAGCTGATGCGATTGGCAGCCTTGGCCACCAGCGTCAGGGTAGTGGAGGTGAACAGCTCGGCACCGAGCAGCACACAGAGAATAAGTCCGAGAGAGAAGCAGAGACCGCCCACCAACTTGGCCATACCCCAAGGCATGGAGCCGGTTCCGGTCGTCACTGTGATGTAGAAGATAAATGCGATGGCGATGAAAGCGCCTGCGGTGATGGCCAGTGGAATGACCTTGTATGCCGGCTTGGTAGCCTTGGCATAGGTGATGTCTTCAGCCAGTGCAGCGATGGCTTCGGGCTTGAGACAATCGAATGGAGATTCAGCTTTCAATTATTTTCTACCTGAATGTTTTGCCTGTTGAAATCATAACAAAGGGCCAAATAGCCAAAATTGACATTGATCAAGTTTATCAGAGTGCGAATGTAATTTTACTACAAATATTTTAGTGCGATGGCTACGCCACTTTACACCAGGTATCAGCTGAAACAGAAATATCACATTTTTAATGCAATGATTTTAAAGAATTTATTCTAGAGCATGGAAATGTGGCATTGGCAAGATATCTTTGCAGATCGACAGCACATCCCCTGCCCTGCCATCAACCCCCTTAGGGGTATTTTTTGTTTTTTATTTCATCTTTGAATAACAATCCCGTGCCTTGTCGCACGATAAACAGAAGGGGCCACACGGCCCCTTCCTTTACAGCAACGATCACGCCCAGTGATGGGCTCGCTTGGCCTTCTGCAGCTTCTCGTAGGCCGCCAGCAGCTTCTGGTGCAGCGGGAACTGGGAGAGCGACAGATCGGCCGCCTCCAGCCCGTGGAAGCGTGCTTCGCCACTGGCGTTGGCCCATGCCTGTGCCAGCGTCTCTTCGCCATACATGCGAGTGAAGACGGCGCGATACTGCTCCGGATCCCGCTCCTCGTCGAGGAACAACTCGACGCAGGCACGCAGGGCGCGGTAGTAGCTGGCACGCTCGGCAGTAAACACCGACTGGTTGAACTCCATGGTCCAGTCGATGAGATCCAGTGCGGTCTCCAGCTCACCGGCGGCCAGCGCCAGCATGGCTTTCAGCTCGCCAACGCGCAGAGTGTGCAGCGCGGTCCCCTTGGCAGCGGCGATGCCCAGCAGCTCGCGTACACGGGTACGCTCGTCGTGCCCCTCTTCATCCAGTTGATCAAACAACGCCATGTACTGCTCGGCATCCCAATCCAGTGATGGCAGTGCCAGGATCACTTCGCGCAGGTTGGCGCCCATATTGTTGTTGGCCAGCAGCAGATCTTCGGCCGGATAGATGTCGGACATGCCCGGCACCAGAATGCGGCAGGCGTAGACACCCAGATGCTCGTAGTCGGCGATATAGACCGGCTGCTCCAACTCGTGGAAGATGCCGATCAGGTGATCGAACTCCTCCTGCGAGGTGCCACGGAAGTCCCAGTCGGCAAACTCGAAGTCCGCATCCTGCTTGAACAGGTCCCAGCTGATAAGGCCCGAGGAGTCGATGAAGTGGGTCTCGAGGTTGTGGTGATCCGCCACCTGCTCGTTGTCGAATGACGGCGGCACAAACACGTCGAGATCCTTGAGACCGCGGCCCTGCAGCAGCTCGGTGACGGTCCGCTCGAAGGCCACTTCGAAGCGCGGGTGGGCACCGAAGGAGGCAAAGCAGGTGCCATTGCTCGGGTTGAGCAGCACCACGCAGATGACCGGATAGCGGCCACCCAGAGAGGCATCGAAGCTGTAAATGGGGAAGCCTTCCGCTTCGAGGGCGGCGATGGAGGCGGCAATCCCCGGATAACGGGCAATCACCTCGTCCGGGATCAGCGGCAAGCTGATGGCCTCGGCGATGATCTTGTTCTTTACGTGGCGCTCGAACACCTCGGAGAGCGCCTGGGTGCGCGCTTCGGTCTTGGTGTTGCCAGCGCTCATGCCGTTGGAGACATAGAGGTTGCCGATGATGTTCATCGGGATGTAGACGGTCTCGTGATCGGACTGACGCTCGAACGGCAGGGCGACGATACCGCGCTCTTCGTTGTTTGACTGCAGATCCACCAGCATGTCGGCGGTCACTTCACCGTCCGGGTTGTAGAACTTGCGGGTGAAGCTGTCGAGCAGACCGGCCGGGAACTGGTCACCCTCGATGGGGAACCACTTTTCGTTCGGGTAGTGAACGAAATCGCCGTTGGCGACCTGCTCGCCCAGATAGAAGTCGGCGAAGAAGTAGTTGGTGGAGAGACGCTCGAAATATTCGCCAAGGGCAGACGCGAGGGCCGCCTTCTTGCTGGCACCCTTGCCGTTGGTGAAGCAGAGGGCGCACTCTTTGTCCCGAATATGCACCGACCAGACGTTCGGCACGGGGTTGAGCCAGGAGGCCTCTTCAATATCAAAGCCCAAGGCTTGCAGCTTGGTCTGGAAGCGTTCGATGGAGTCTTCCAGCGCCGCGTCCTTGCCGGGAATAAAAGTGTGGTCAGTCATCACGATATCCTGATTTTTATTGGCTCATGTTCGGCCGCAGATAATAGCAGGGGTCGGCGGCTTTGGCAGGACAAAAATCAGCAAACAGGGGTGAGTCGCACAGAGAGAAACCGGCTTGCCCCCTCTCCCCCGCCACAAACAGCGCGGGCCCGGGGATTGCCCGGGCCCGCTTGTTACGCGACGCGATAAACCGTCAGAGCTGCTTGCCCTGGCTCGCAATCACCTGGCTGTACCAGTGGAAGCTCGCCTTCTTGATCCGACGAAGGGAGCCCCCCTGCTCGTCACGCTCCACATAGACGAAGCCGTAACGCTTCTGGTAGCCGTTGAGCCAGCTCAGGATGTCGGTGAACGACCAGGCGCAGTAGCCGAGCAGTTCCACCCCATCCTGCATCGCCTCCTGGCAGGCCTTGACGTGGCTGCGCAGGTAATCGATGCGGTACTCATCGTTCACCTTGTCGCCCGCCTCCAGCTTGTCGAACTCGCCAAGACCGTTCTCGGTGATCATCAGCGGCAGGCCATAGCGGGAAGAGAGGCGACGCAGGGCGATGCGCATCCCGGTCGGGTCGATGGCCCAGTCCCAGTTGCTGGTCTCAAGGTGAGGATTGGGCGCCGTCTTGTAGAGGCCGGGGATGCCGCTCGATGGCGTAGTACCCTTCTTGCCCGTGGTGTTGATTCGCTGCAGGGTCTGACCGCCCAAGGGGTTATCTGTGTAGGTCAGGGTGTAGTAGTAGTTGACGCCGATGTAGTCGGGCGTCCCCTCGCGCAGCAACTCCATATCGCCCGGCAGGATCTCCGGCGCCTCGCCGTTTTCTCGCAAGTAAGCGAGCGCCGCCTGCGGATAGCGGCCAAAGCAGTAGGCATCCAGCCACCAGAGGTTGTTGAACTCCTCGGCGTTCTCATAGGCCAGCATATCTTTCGGATCGCACGACGCCGGATAGGCAGGGGAGTAGGCAAAGCTCGGGCCGATGAGGCCATTTGGCACATGCTGGCGAAACGCCTTGATCACCCGGGCATTGGCCAGAAACGCGATGTGGTTGGCGGCAAAGAAGCGCTTGCGATCCTGCACGGCAGGCGGATGGGTGCCGAGCTGATAGGCGTTGGTCAGGTTGTAGTTCTGCTCGTTAAGCGACACCCAGTACTTCACCTTGCCGGCAAAACGCTGATAGAGAGTCACGCAGTAGCGCTCGAAATCCTCGATAATGCGTCGATCTTCCCAGCCGCCGTACTCATCCTGCAGCGCCTGCGGCAGATCCCAGTGATAAAGGGTCAGTACCGGCTCGATCTGGTGGGCCAAGAGGGTGTCGATCAGCTTCTCGTAGAAGGCCAACCCCGCCTCGTTCACCTCCCCCCGACCGGTGGGATAGATGCGCGGCCAGCTCACCGAGAAGCGGTAGGCCTTGAGCCCCATCTCGGCCATCAGCGCCACGTCCTCTTCCATGCGGTGGTAGTGATCGACCGCCACATCGCCGTTGCTCCCCTCAAAGGTCTTGCCCGGCAGCTTGGTGAAGAGATCCCACACCGAGGGCCCCTTGCCATCGGCATTCCAGCCCCCCTCCACCTGATAGGCGGCGGAGGCGGCGCCCCACAGAAAATCGCTCGGGAAGTCGTTGAACTTGTGGTGATGCATCTGGTGTTGCTCCTTCTGCGCTGATGGTGTCAGCCATCTCTGATAACTCGGCGCCCCCTGTCGGGGCACCCGAAATGAATTGGCATAAGCATCCAACACTTCTAAAATTCCGTCCAATGACATATATGACCACTCAACATTCCCAACAGGAATGAAAGGAGCCCTGATGGAGCTACGGGATCTGAAAGCCTTCGTCACTCTGGGGGAGGTGCTGCACTTCGGCCAGGCGGCGGTACGTCAGCACGTTACCCAGTCGGCCCTGAGCAAACAGATCAGGCGGCTGGAGGAGGAGCTGGGCGGCGAGCTGTTCGAGCGCAACGCCAGTACCACTCGCCTCACCGGACTGGGCAGGGCGCTGTATGAGGATGCCCGCGCTGTGGTCATCCAGAGCGAGCAGCTCTCGCGCACCGCCCGCGACGTGCTGGCGGGCAATGTCGGCACCCTGCGCATCGGCTTTGGCGTGGCCACCAAGATCCTGGTGCCCGCCGCCATCGCCCGCTTTCGCGCCGAGCGGCCGCAGGTGACCATCGAGCTCAACGATCTCTCCACCCACCACCAGTTGCTGGCGCTGAGTGAAGGCAAGCTGGACCTCGGTTTTTGCCGCCTGCCCGCCCCCAAGGGGTGGCACGCCCTGCCGGTGGTCGAAGCCCACTTTGTCGCCGTGCTGCCCGCCAGCTACCGCGATGTGAGGGAGTTGGCGGATCTGGTGGACAAACCGCTGGCGATCCTGCGTCGGGACAAGGCGCCGTCGTTTTACGATCACCTGATGAACTATCTGGCCCAGAGCGGGCTGCGTTTTCGCGATATCCAGTACGTCAACGACTTCGCCGCCGGTGTTGCCACCGCGGCGGCAGAGATCGCCTGGACCCTGGTTCCCTCCTCCACCACCATCGAGCACCCAGATGTACTCACCCTGCCCCTTAGAGATGGGGAAGCCTGCTGGACCATTGGCCTTATCCGTCCGTCCCACAGCAAGGGGCCCTTGATCGATGCCTTCTGGGCAACCATCGCCGATATGACGCCAAGATAGACACGCCCTTGGCAAACCGCAGATGGCGGCTGCGCATCAACGATAGCGTTCGACGATACGCGCCAACTCGCCGCTTTGTCGCAGCTGTTGCAGGGCACGGTTGAACTCGGTTATCCGGGTATTGAAGCGGGAGTGCTTGCCGATGCAGAGATTGAACGGGGTAGAGGCAAGCTGCAGCGGCACCTCGACCACCTGCCCGGACAATCCCAGCTGGTTGAGTTTGAAACGTGCCACCAGTGGGTCGGTCACCATCAGGTCCCCCCGACCCGCCGCCAGCATTTTGAAAACATTATCGACATTGATGGTGTGATGAACGGTGAAGCCCGCCAGGTTCTCCTTGCCCCAGCCATTACCGAAATAGTCGAGAAAGGTAAGCGATTTGAAGTCGCTCAAGCGGCTGGCTCGCTGAAACTCCGCCATTCGGAGATGGGCACGCTGGGTAAAAATGGTTAGCACAGTGGTAGTGACCGGCTCTTCCACAACCAGGGTATAGCTGCGCCGTTCCTGAGTGGCGATGGTGACAAAGCCATCGGCCTGCGCCATCCGCACCAGTTTTTGCGCCCGTTGCCACGGATAGCCTTCGTGGCGCACCCGCAGCCCCATCTGCGCTGCCACCCGATCCATCACGTCGATCATCAGCCCGCGCATCTTGCCCTGTTCGTCACGCCACGAATATGGGGCAAAGTCGTCAAAGTAGACCATCTTCAACTCGGCCGCTGGCGCCGCCCATGCACTCTGCCACATCAGCAATCCCCACAGGATTGCGCTCCCCAGACTGACTCTCATGGCCGCGACTCCATCCACTTCTGCCAACTCTGAGCCTAGTGCAAAGCAGGCTGCGGCAAGGTTCAGGATCCAGTGGAAAAAGTGGCCAACGAAAAAAGAGAGAGGAAGCAGTGGCTTCCCCTCTCTCGTTCGTTTGTCAGCACACCACCTTATCGATGGCGGTCACGGCTTGCCGGTTACGCCAGCTCGGCCCGCAGCGCCTTGGTGGCATCAACCATCACCTTGAGGGCGGCCTCAGTCTCTTCCCAGCCGCGGGTCTTGAGGCCGCAGTCCGGGTTGACCCAGAGCCGCTCGGCCGGGATCTGTTTGGCCGCCTTGCGCAGCAACCCCTCAATCCAGCTCTGGCTTGGCACGTTCGGCGAGTGGATGTCGTAGACACCCGGGCCAATCTCGTTGGGGTAGTTGAAGCGTTCGAACGCTTCGAGCAGCTGCATCTGGCTGCGGCTCGTCTCGATGGTGATCACATCCGCATCCAGCGCCGCCACCGCCTCGATGATGAGGTTGAAATCGCTGTAACACATGTGGGTGTGGATCTGGGTGCGGTCCGCCACCGGGCTTGCGCTCAGACGGAAGGCCCGCACCGCCCAGTCGAGATAGGCCTGATGATCCTGCTTGCGCAGGGGCAAGCCTTCGCGGATCGCCGGTTCGTCGATCTGGATGATCTTGATGCCGGCGGCTTCCAGATCTGCCACCTCGTCGCGAATGGCCAGCCCGATTTGCAGGGCCGATTGCTCGCGGCTCACGTCTTCCCGCGGGAAGGACCAGCAGAGGATGGTCACAGGGCCAGTCAGCATCCCCTTCACCGGCTTGTCGGTCAGGCTCTGGGCAAACTTTGTCCACGCCAAGGTCATGGGAGTCGGGCGGTCAATATCGCGGGTGATCACCGGCGGTTTGACGCAGCGTGAGCCATAGCTCTGTACCCAGCCGAAGCGGGTGATGGCAAAGCCATCCAGCAGCTCACCGAAATACTCCACCATGTCGTTGCGCTCGGCCTCACCATGAACCAGCACGTCCAGCCCGATGGCCTCCTGACGCGCGATGGCATCGCGGATCTCGGCCTTAATGCCCGCCTCGTAGGCGCTGTCATCGATGCGACCGGCGCGCCAATCCTGCCGCAACACCCGGATCTGCGAGGTCTGCGGGAAGGAGCCGATGGTGGTGGTGGGCAGCAGCGGCAGCTTGAGACCCGAGCGCTGCAGCTCGGCCCTGACCGGATAGGGGCTGTGGCGATCAAAATCGCTGTTGGTGAGGCTGGCGAGCCGTGACTGCACCGCTTTTTTGTGCACCCGGCTGTCGGACTCCCGATCGACGATGGGCTGGCTGTAGGCGGTGATTTTGTCGAGCTCGCCCCCATCCAGATACTCTCTGAGCAGTCCCAGCTCGAAACATTTTTGCAAGGCGAAGGCGAACCAGCTGCGGGTCTGGGGATCCAGCTCCTGCTCCAGAGTCAAATCCACCGGGCTATGCAGCAATGAGCAGGATGAGGCCACCCAGAGCCGCTCGCCGAGTTTGGCTTTCAGTGCCTTCAGAGTCGGCGCCAGCTTGGCCAAATTGGCACGCCAGACGTTGCGGCCGTTGATCACCCCGGCGGAGATGACCCACTGGGCGGGCAGATGCGGCACCAGGGTCTCCAGTTGCTCGGGGGCGGCCACCAGATCCAGATGTAGGCCATCCACTTTCAGGCTGGTGATGATGTCGCGCTGATGAGCCACCGAGCCGAAATAGGTGGTGAGCAGCAGCTTGCAGGGGCCCGCGAGGCGCTCGTAGGCGTTGAGGTAGGCCAGCCGCCACTCGTCCGGCAGGTCCAGCGTTAGCGCAGGTTCATCGATCTGTACCCACTCCACTCCCTGGGCGGCCAACTTGGCCAGGATCTCCTGATAGACGATGAGCAGGCGATCGAGCAGTTCAAGGCGGGAGAAGCCGCTCTCTTTCTCCTTGCCGAGCCACAGATAAGAGACCGGCCCCAGCAGCACCGCCTTGACCGGCAGCCCCAGCGCCTTGGCCTCTTCCACCTCGTCAAACAGCTGGCTCCAGCCCAGCTTGAAGCGCTGATCACGGCTGAACTCCGGCACCAGATAGTGATAGTTGGTGTTGAACCATTTGGTCATCTCGGCGGCGGCCGCCGCCGGGCCGGTCGGCGCACGGCCGCGGGCCACCCGGAACAGGGTGTCGAGATCGGTCTCGCCATGACGGTGGCGGGCAGGCACCGCATCCACCAGCAGGCTGGTACCGAGCACCTGATCGTACCAGGCGAAGTCGCCCACCGGCAGCAGATTGACCCCGGCGCCGTGCTGGGCCTGCCAGTGGCGCTCACGCAGCGTCTTGCCCACGGCAACGAGTTCGGCCTGAGTGGTCTCGCCACGCCAGTAGGATTCGAGGGCAAATTTCAGCTCGCGCTTGGCGCCGATACGGGGGAAGCCCAGGGTGTGTGCACGTGTCATAGGTTCATTTCCTTATGCTCATTCATCTGATGGGAAACTGGATGATTTAGCCATCCAGATGTTTACACATCCAAAATGACAAGATAAGGTGACGCTGGCTATTGAATCCTCTTCAAGTGGCTCTCAAATAATCCTCAACTGACCGCCGAACAGGTTCACCGCGAGGATACAGAGGCCGATTTTTAGCGGTGCAAGAGGTGCCGGAGTCAAGAAGCGCAGCAGGGTAACCGCCGACCGCAACCTCAGCGCCATACGCAATCTCACAAGGAGCCATCTTATGGCAGTGCCAAGCAATGCAGGGATAGAGATCAAACACTTGAAAACATTGACCGCGCTGGCCGAGCAGGGCTCGCTGGCCGGTGCGGCGCTGACCCTCAACCTCACCCAGTCTGCCCTCTCCCACCAGCTCAAAGAGCTGGAGACCCGCCTCAATCTGGAGCTTTACCTGCGCAAAAGCCGCCCGCTGGTGCTGACCGCGGCAGGCAGCCAGTTGCTCGCCCTCGCCCGTCAGGTTCTGCCCGCCCTGACCCAGACCGAGAAGCAGCTGCAGGCCCTGCAGAGCGGCGATGCGGGCAGGCTGCATCTGGCGCTCGATTGCCACAGTTGCATCCAGTGGCTGCTGCCGCTGTTGCCGGAATTTCGCCGCCAGTGGCCAGGGGTGGATCTGGAAGTGGAGTCGGTGCCGGGCTTTGATGCCATCAATGCCCTGCTCGGCGGTCAGCTCGACCTGCTGCTCACCTCGGACGTGCAGGCCCGCGGCGATCTCCACTTCGAGCCGCTGTTCGCCTTCGATCTGACTCTGGTGATGGCGCAGGATCACCCCCTCTGCCACCAGAGCCGCATCGAGCCGGGCGATCTGGGGGCGGAGGTGCTGCTGGTCTATCCGGTGGAGCGCAGCCGCATGGATATCTTCAGCCGCTTTTTGCAGCCCGCCGGGGTGGAGCCCGCCCGCTGCAAGCCGGTGGACAACACCTCGGTGATGCTGCAGATGGCCGCAGCCGGCCTCGGGGTTGCCGCCCTGCCGCGCTGGGCTAGCGACGAGTTTGTCAGACAGGGGATGCTCTGCTCCCGCCCCCTCGGCAGCGGTATTCGCCGCCATATGTACGGCGCGGTACGGGCCGCCGATCGGGATCAAGCCTGCCTGCAGAGCCTGTTCGAGCGCATTCGCACCAAGATGGAGGGATAACCCTCCTCAGCGGGGCTGGCCGACCTCTGCCAGCAGTGCAGGCAACTTTGCCTTGATAAAATCGATGAGGGCCCTGACCGCGGGTGACAGACCGCGCCGCGCGGGATAGAGCATCACCAGCTTGCCATCTTTGGGACGCCACTCGGGCAACAGTTGTTGCAGCCGCCCATCCGCCAGCTCATTCACGCAGGCGTAAAGTGGCAAGCCCACCATTCCTAGCCCCGCCAGCGCCGCCTGTTTGAGGGTTTGCACATTGTCGCTGCGCAACAGCACATTGACCGCCACCTCCTCACTCTCCCCACTGTCGTGCCGCAGCCGCAACAGATCGACCTGACGCTCCAGCGAGCTGAAAAGCAGGGCATCTTCTCCCTCCAGCTGGCGCGGATGCGCCAGCGCATTGTGGCGCGAGAGCCACGCCGAGGTCGCCAGCACGCCCCACTGCACCGTGCAGAGCGGTACCTGCACCAGACTGGAGGGGGGCTGCTCGAAGGCCACCCCGCGGATCACCACATCCAGCCCCTCCTCCAGCAGATCCACCTGCCGATTGCTGGCTTGCACGGCGAGCCTCACCTTGGGGTATTGCGCCATAAACACGGGCAGCAAGCGGGCAAGCAGCGCATCGGCAATGGTAATGGGCACGCTGATCCGCACCAGACCGCTCGGCTCCTGCTGCCGTTGCCGCACTGCCGCCTCTCCGGCCTGCGCCTCGGCCAGCATCGCCTGACAGTGGCGATAGAGCACCTCACCGGCATCGGTCAGGCTGAGCTGACGCGAGGTACGTTGCAGCAACCGGGTATCCAGCCGCTCCTCCAGCAGCCGGATCCGGCGCGAGATCCGCGACTTGGGTACGCCAAGTGCCCGCGCGGCGGCGGTGAATCCCTGCCGCTGCACCACATGGGTGAAGAGATAGAGATCATTCAAATCAAGTTCCAGTAGTGTCATCGGGCTGCCTTGGTCAGGGTGAGGTGCATTTACATCGTTCCATTGATAGAACGATAAGAACCTATTTCACCAGATTGTCGCCATTTTTGCAGCCATCATAATGGCCCTGTCCCCATCAGACGGTTGCTGCGCGGGCAATCCGCCCCACCAGCAAGGACCGTTTGACTGTTCCGATATCACAAGGAGTTCACCATGAAACTGCGACAAATCTGCTCTGCCACCCTGCTCGGTCTGGCGACCCTGACCGCCACGCTGGCCACCACAGCAACACCGGCCATGGCTGCCGAGGCAACCAGCCATCCGACAGTATCACCCAACCGCTATCTGGAGATGCTCTCCCGAGACAATGCGGTACTGCTGCTGGTCGACCATCAGGTCGGCTTGCTGAGCGGCGTGCGCGACACCACGGTGGGCGAGCTCAAGCACAACGTGGTGGCGCTGGCCAACGCCGCCCGCGCCCTCGGCGTGCCGGTGATCGTGACCGCTACCATGCCCGATAGCATGTGGGGCCCCACCATGCCCGAACTGACCAGTGCCCTGCCGGATGTGAAGGTGATCAACCGCACCGTCATCAACGCCTGGGACGATCCCGCCGTGCGCGCCGCCATTGAGAAGACCGGCCGCAAACAGCTGATCATCGCCGGGGTATCGCTCGAGATCTGCGCCAGCTTCCCGGCCCTCTCTGCCAAGGCTGCCGGCTATGATGCCCGGGTGGTACTCGACGCCTCCGGCACCTTCAACGAAGCCAAGCGCACCACAGGTCTACAACGCTTGCTGGGGGCCGGTATCCCGGTCACCGACTACGCCTCTGCCGCGGTCGAGATGCTGCGCAGCAACGTCGATCCCAAGGCGCACGATGTCTACAGCGCCCTCGACATGCCTTTCGCCACCCTGGTGTGGCAGATGCAAGAGGGTGCCAAGAAGTCGTAACTCGCCTCGCCTTCGGTCAGATGACCGAAGGCATCTTTTATCTTCTTGAGGATCCATTGATGACCAGACGTCTGACTCTCTCCGCCCCCGTCAAGGGCCAACCGCTGCGCATTGGCAGCGGCTTTGAAGCCAGCCATTTTGGCGAACACTTTTTCAACGGTCTGATAGACCCCGTGGTGATGGTGGATCACTTCCAGATGACCGCCCCCACCTTCGAGCCCCATCCCCACGCCGGGATCTCTGCCGTCACCTATCTGTTCGAGGATTCGACGAGCCCCCACGTCAACTACGACTCCCTCGGCAATCAGGGCCCCATCGAACCGGGCGCGCTCCACTGGCTGGCGGCCGGGCGCGGGGCCGTACATACCGAGCAGCCGGAGGGGGCATCGCCCTATGTCCACGCCCTGCAGATCTTCGTCAACCTGCCTGCCCGTCAAAAGATGATGTCGCCTTTTGCCGTCCACGCAGCCGCAGCCACCATCCCCGAATTTCATGGCAAAGGGGTGCGAGTACGGGTGGTCGCAGGCCACAGCAACGGGATAACGGCACCACACTCGGCAGAGCTGCCCCAACCCTTTACCCTGCTCGATGGCCATTGCGCGCCCGGCAGCCGCTTCACCCATCTGCTGGCGGCAGGCTGGAATGCCATGATCTATCCCCTGACCGGATCGCTGACCCTGCAGGCGGAGGGAGAGCGGCACCTCATCCCGGCAGGTCACGGGATGGGGGTCAGCCTCTCTGCCGATGGCGGCGAGGCGGTGGCTCTGCAGTTTGAGGCCACCGAGCCATGCCACTTCGTGCTGCTCTCAGGCCAGGCACTCAATGAACCCCTGGTCAAACATGGCCCCTTCGTCATGAACAGCCACGATGCCATTGCAGATCGGCTGCATGCCTATCAGCGCGGCGAATTTGGTCAGCTCAACGATGAGTGGCTGCGCAACGGCCAATATCGGCCATGAGCACGCTCGCTGGCCACCAGCCACAAAGCACCCGCTGGCCTCTGGTCTTCCTCGCCATTTTTGCCGGTGCCAGCGGCGCCCTCTGCCTTGGCAAAGTGCCCGCCGTACTCGGCATACTGCGCAGCGAGCTGGGGCTGACACTGGTCGAAGCCAGCTATCTCGCCTCAGCTTTCAATACGCTGGCGATCCTCTTCAGCCTCTTTCTCGGCCTGTTGCTGACCCGCTGGAGTGGGCGGCAAACCGGGGTTGTGGGGCTTTTGGTTATCGTCACAGGCGGGGCGTTGGCACTACCCGCCACCGGGCTGGCCATGATGCTGCTGTCGCGCATTGTCGAGGGGATTGGCTTTTTGCTGGTCTCGGTGGCCATGCCCGCCTTTATCGTGGCGGTGAGCCGGGAGGAGGATAAGCGACTGGCCTTGAGCCTGTGGGCGGTCAACCTGCCTCTCGGGGCGGCGGCGGGTATGCTGCTCACCCCCTGGCTCACGGCGCAAGGTGGCTGGCGACTGGCCTGGCTGATCCTGATGTTCCCGCAACTCTCTGCCCTGCTGCTTCTGCTCGCCAGTCGCTCGGCAGATAAACTGCGGGTCTGGGCACCCCAAAACTCGATCAACTCGGGCCACCCGCTGCGCCAACTCACGGTGCTCCGGCAGAAGGCACTCTGGCGCTACGGGTTGGCGTTCACGCTCTACAGCCTGATGCTCTGGGCGCTCTTTGTCTGGCTGCCAACCATGTTGCAAGGCAGCCCCGGGATTGGCCAAAGCCAGATCGCCCTGCTCTCGGCGCTGGCGGTGGTCGCCAATATTCCCGGCAACCTGATGGGGGCATGGCTGCTGCGCCGGGGTGTGGCACGAGATCGGCTCATCAGCTGGGCACTGGGCCTGATGGCGCTGTGCGGCATGCTCGCCTTCTGGCCCGGCCTGTCGCCGTGGTGGGCCTATGGGCTCTGCCTCGCCCTCTCCCTGGCGGGCGGTATGGCGCCGCCGGCGATCCTCTCGTCTGCGCAGGGAGTGAGTCAGGGGCCGGTACAACTAGCCATCGTGCAGGGCTTTTTTGTCCAGCTCGCCAACCTTGGTCAGCTGCTGGGGCCCTTGTTGCTGGCGGCCCTGATGACGGACAGCGGCCATTGGGGGAGCGCTCGCTGGCTCTTTCTGGGCGGCTTGATGCTGGTCGCGCTACTCTATGCCGCAGGCCACCTGCCGGGCTCAAGCATGGCTGCAAAACAGGCTCGATCGCATTCGCGGCAAGATGAAAGGTGACGAATAGAGAGGGAAACATCACAGTTATCGCAGGGAATGCTGGCCGGACAAGAGGCTGTTCAGTATGTTAACTGTTTAATCTTGCTTAACGGTAGCCACCATGTCTCAAGTCGATCTCAATCTCTTTCGCGTCCTCGATGCGGTGATCCGCTATGGTGGTGTCACCACGGCCGCCGAGATGATGGAGATGACCCCCTCGGCCATCAGCCAGGCCATCAGCCGCCTGACCAGCCTGGTGGGCGAGCCGCTGTTTGTCCGCCAAGGACGCGGCATCACCCCCACGGCGCGAGCGCTTAGTCTGCACCACGAGATCATGGTGCCGCTGCACGACATGGAGCGCAGCCTGCAGCGCACCGATCTCTTTGATCCCCAGACCAGTCGGCGCACTTTTCGCATCGCGGGGGTGCCCGATATCGATATCTTCTTCCTGCCGGAGCTCAACAACCTGCTGCAGACCCAAGCCCCCAACTGTCAGCTGGAGTGGAACACCCAGGTGCAGGACGAAGCCCTGCGCCAGAACAGCCTCTATCTGCACAGCGTGGATCTGGTGCTGGCCACCAAGCCGATGGCGGAGCAGGGGATCGAAAACGAGCAGATCATGTCCCAGGCCCTGCGCATCGCCTGCCGCAAGGATCACCCCAGGATCCGCCAGGCCCCCGACATGGCCACCTTCTTCAACGAAAAGCACGTGGTATTGCAAACCAGGCGGCTCGACAGCTTGCTGCTCAACACCCTGACCAAGGCGCCGCTGCCGCCGCGCCAGATTGCCTACGAGAGCGACTCCCTGCTCACCGCCCTTCATCTGGTGAGTCGTACCGACTGGCTCTGCGTCGCCAGCCAGTGGCATATGGAGAAGCTGGGGCAAACGCTGGATCTGGCCAGCTATCCCCTCCCCTGGCTCTCGGAGGATTGCCCCGTCTACATGAGTTGGCACAAGAGCTCCGGTCAGGATACCGGGCTTAATTGGCTCAAAGATCAGGTGCGGGCCGTCAGCTCGTTTTAAGTATGCTTAACAGTCAAGCATGCCCATCTCCTCATCCGGGCTATCGCTCTTCTGGACAAACCGCCTTATGGATAATTCCCCTTCAGGATAATCGGGCGCCTTTTCTCAACCATTAAGGCACAGCTCATGACGACATCGTTGTGCCGAAATAGCTGCGCAGCGCCTCCACCACCCGTCGCACCTTCTCCGGGATCTCCCGCTGCGGTGTGATGGCGTGGATCTCCATCGGCGCCACCCGAAAACCGGGCAGCAGTTCGAGCAGACGCCCTTGCGCCAGATCCTCGCCAATTTCTCCCTCCGGTTGCAGCGAGATACCCTGCCCTGCCAGCGCAAACTGGCGCAGGGGCAGCACGTTATTGCAGAGCACCTTGGCCTTGAACCTCACCCTGTGCTCGCCCCCCTTTTCATCCTGCAGCAGCAAACCGTTGCCCAGCATGTCGCCGCAGAGCCAGTCGTGGGTGGCCAGATCGGCGGGCGTGCGCGGCGTCCCCTTGCGCGCCAGATAGGCGGGGGCGGCGCAGAGCAGCATCCGGGTTTGCCCCAGTTTGCGGGCTACCAGAGTCGAGTCGGGCAAGGTGCCGACCCGCAGTGCTACGTCGATCCGCTCGGCAATCAGATCTCGTTTCTCGTCGTCGGCGATGATCTGGATAGTGAGGCCGGGGTGGGCCTGCAACAGCGGGGACAATGCCAGTGCGAGTGGCTGGCCCGCCATCCCCACCGGGGCGGTGATCCGCACTTCACCGAGCAGGGCGTCGCGCACCTCGGAGAGGCGCAGTTCGGTCTCGCTCAGGGTCTGCTGCAACGCCCGGCACCCTTGCCACACCACCTCTCCCGCCTCGGTCAGACTGAGGCGACGGGTGGAGCGATGGAGCAGGGGCAGCCCGAGCAGGCTCTCCAGCTGGCTGATATGCTGACTGACGGCAGAGGGGGTCATGCCGAGGGATTTGGCCGCCCCTGTCATGCTGCCCGCTTCCACCACGGCGGCGAAGATGGCGTAACGTCTGAGCAGTTCCATTATTAAATCCAACTTACAAGTGAATGCATTTTTGAGGTGATTATTAAATCATAAATGGCGGCGTAGGATAGCCCCATTCCAACAGTGAAGGAGAGTTCCCCATGAAGATTGCCCTGATCGGTGCCAGCGGTTTTGTCGGTTCAGCCATCCTGAACGAGGCCATCAGCCGTGGCCATCACGTCACCGCCATCGTCCGCGATGTCAGCAAGGTGGCCGCCCAACCACAGGTCTCCGCCGTGGCGGTGGATGCCCAAAACCCGCAGGCATTGGCCGAGGTGCTCCAGGGGCACGATCGGGTGATCAGCGCCTACAACCCGGGCTGGACCACACCGGATATCTACGACCAGTACCTCAAGGGCGCCAACGCGATTGTCGCAGCAGCCAAAGCGGCCAATAGCTGGCTGCTGGTTGTGGGTGGTGCCGGCAGTCTGGAGGTCGCTCCCGGCGTGCAACTGGTGGATACCCCGGAGTTTCCGGCCGAGTGGAAACAGGGGGCACTGGCGGCCCGCGACGGTCTCACCGCCCTGCGCCGTGAAACCGCTCTCGACTGGCGCTTTGTCTCTCCCCCGGTGTTCCTGAAGCCGGGCGAGAAGCGCGGCGGCTATCGGATTGGTGGCGATCAGGTGCTCTTTAGCGGCGAACAGCCTGCCGGGATCACCGCCGGTGATCTGGCCGATGGCGTGCTGAACGAGGTAGAAAAACCGGCTCACCAGCGCCAGCGCTTTACCCTGGGTTACTGAGAGCCAGCAGGCGGTTAAGGCCAGAATACGCGGTCACTCGCCTGTGCTTTCGGTCAGGTGAAAAACCGCTCAACCAGAAGGGAGGCATCCGCCTCCCTTCTGTTTTGGTCATTTTTGCCACTGGCAGCTTGCCTCTGGTTATCACTCTCCCCCTCATCATTGCCCCTTTACCCCGCAATGGCTGCGCAAAAACCCGTCAACCCATCAGGCGCCGAATTCCATTTCGAATTTTGTATATAACTAAGAATAATTTGTTGTTTCCGTCTTATAACACCGAACAGTAGCATCCCGTTCATTCCAGATGGCGCCACACCGCAAGCGCATACCGCCACGTTGTCGCGCCATCCCGTTTGCCGCTCATCAGGCCAGCCCGCACCAGAGGCAGCAGAAGAGATGGCGCCAGAGATAACGAAAGAGTGAGGAGGTGCACATGGAACATTCACCACTGCCGATCATCGATCTGGCTGCCCTCATCGGGGCACCCGAGGTGCGTCGCCCTATGCTGGCCAGGCTGGCCGCGGCCGCCCGTGATGTGGGCTTTTTCTATCTGACAGGACATGGCCTGAGTGACGCCGAGCAGCGAGAGACCCTGGCGCTGGCAGAGCGCTTCTTTGCTCTGCCGGAGCAGGAGAAACTGGCGGTGCTGATGGTCAACAGCCCCCACTTTCGCGGCTACAACCGGGTCGGTGCCGAGCTGACCCGAGCGCGGCCGGATCTGCGAGAGCAGTTCGATATCATGAACGAGGCGCAAGCCCTGCCTGCGGCCCTGATCCGTGAACCCTGGCAGCGGCTGATCGGCCCCAACCAGTGGCCGACCGCCCTGCCCGAGATGAAAGCCCATTTGCTGGCGTGGCAGGATCGGCTGAGCGACATCACCCTCACCCTGCTGGCCGCTTTTGCCGAGGTGCTGGAGCAACCGGCCAACGTGTTTGACGACAGCATCCGCGGCGCCCCCTATCAGCACATGAAGCTCATTCACTACCCGGGGCAAGAGGCGGGCGGCAGCAGTCAGGGGGTCGGCGCCCACAAGGATCCCGGCTACCTGACGCTGGTGATGCAGGACAATCATTCGGGGCTTGAGGTCGAGACGGCCGATGGCTGGATCTCCGCGCCTCCCCTGCCGGGCGCGCTGGTGGTCAATATCGGCGAGCTGCTGGAGCTGGCCTCCAACGGCTATCTCAAGGCGACCCTGCATCGGGTGGTGAGCCCGCAGCCCGGCGTCTCGCGCCTCTCCTGCGCCTTCTTTATGGCGGCGCGGCTCGATGCCACCGTGCCACTGCTCAGCCTCTCCCCCGCGCTGGCAGCGCAGGCGCAAGGGCCGGAGAGTGACCCGAACAACCCGCTCTTCTATCAGGTTGGGGAGAACGTGCTCAAGGGGCGGCTGCGCTCCCACCCGGATGTGGCGGCGCGGCACTATGGGCCGGTGGAACCAACTCGCCTCCCGCGCACTGAAAGCGAAGCGATAACGGCCTAAGCAGCGTAAAGATCCCTAGGCGGGTATATGCATAAGCTATAAGCCGCATGCACATACCCGCGCTGACAAAAACAACAAGCAACGAACAACAAAACAAGTCATGGCCAGAGCCTGGTCATCACGGAGCAACACGATGAAATTCAAGACCATGAGCGTACACAGCGGCCAGCGGATCGACCCACAGACCGGCGCCCTCACCACCCCGCTCTACCAGAGCAGCACCTTCAGCTACTTCAACGCCCAGGCGGGCAAGGAGCGCTTTGCAGGTCAAGCCCCCGGCTTTATCTACAGCCGCTTTGGCAACCCCACCACCGCCGAGCTGGAGCAGAAGCTGGCAGCCCTCGAAGGTGCCGATGAAGCGCTGGTGGTGGCGAGCGGCATGGCGGCGGTGAGCGCCATCATGTATGCGCTGGCCGACAGCGGCGATGAGGTGGCCTATATCGGCCCGCTCTACGGCGGCACCGATGCGTTCCTCAAGCAGACCTTCAGCCGCGCCGGCATCAAGGTCACCGCTTACGAGAGCGATCGGGATCTGCTGGCCAACATCCGCCCTGCTACCAAGGTGGTACTGTTCGAAACCCTGACCAACCCCACCCTCAAGGTGGTGGATCCGCGGTTGGTGGTGGAAGCGGCCCGCAAGGTGGGCGCCATCACAGTGTGTGACAACACCTTCCTCACCCCCTACCTGCTGCGTCCGCTGGAACTCGGTGTCGACGTGGTGATGCACAGCGGTACCAAATATCTGGGTGGCCACGGCGACATCATCGCCGGGGTGGTGGCGGGCTCTCACGCCCTGATGAAGTCCATCCGCACCGTGGCCCTCAAACATATCGGCTCCCCCATCGGCCCGCAGGAGGCTTACCTGCTGCAGCGTGGGGTCAAGACCCTGCCGCTGCGGATGGATGCCCACCTGCACAATGCGCAGAAAGTGGCCGAGTTTCTGGCGGCCCATCCGGCGGTGAAGAAGGTGATCTACCCGGGGCTTGCCAATCATCCGGGCCACGATGCCCTCGGCGCCTTCGCCAGCGGCTTTGGCGGCATGGTGAGTATTGAACTTGAAGGCGGGTTTGAGCGCTGTGCCACCCTGCTCGATAACCTGCAGCTGTTCGTGCAGGCGGTGAGTCTGGGGGATCTCGAGAGTCTCGCTTGCCATCCAGCCAGTACCACCCACGCCGCCATGGACGAGGCGAGCCGCCTCGCCGCCGGGGTCAACGACGACCTCATCCGCTTCAGCATCGGGGTGGAAGATGCGGACGATCTGATCGCCGATCTGGCCGCCGCGCTAGCGCAGATCTAACCGGGCGCGCTTTTACTCGCCGACAAAACAGCGGCGAGTGAGATGCCTCAAACACAACAACGGCCCATCAAGGGCCGTTGTTGTTTGTTGCGCTATGGAAAGACGGGATTTACTCCTCCCACACCACCACCTGGGATGAGGGCCAGCGATCCCCGACCTGGGCGTACTTTTGCTCCAGCAGGTGACGCTTGATCTTCATGGTGGGAGTCAGCACACCGTTCTCGATATTCCAGGGAGTTTTCACTACCAGAATGCCGCGAATTTTGGCATGAGATTCCAGCTGATCGTTGACCCGTACCCGCGCCGCTTCCAGTCTGGCGTTGACCTCCTCCCGATTGCCCTTCATGGCACTCTCAGCCAGCTGCACCAGCGCAATGGGCTGGGGCATGCCGTAACCAATCACGCAGAGCTGTTCGATAATGGGCTCCTGCCCCAGCAGTCCCTCGATGGGCACCGGCGCCACATACTTGCCCTTGGCGGTCTTGAACACATCCTTCATCCGGCCGGTGATGGTGAGATAACCCTCCTTGTCCAGCTTGCCCATGTCGCCGGTATGGAGCCACCCCTCGGCATCGATGGCCTCGGCGCTGTGCTCGGGATCCTTGTAGTAACCCAGCATCATCCCTTCGCAGCGGCAGAGGATCTCACCCTCGTCGGAGATCTTGATGGTCACCCCAATCCCCGCCTTGCCGACGGTGCCGATCTTGTCAGCGCGGAACGGGTAGTTAATGGTGGAGTAGGCGTGGTTCTCGGTCATGCCCCAGGCTTCAGTCACCTTGAGGCCGATGCTCAGATACCACTCAAGCAGCGCAGGGGAGACAGGCGCGGAGCCGCAGCCGAGTACCCGGGCCTGATCCAGTCCCAACCCCTTTTGCAGCTTGCGTTTGATAAGGCCGGAGATAAGCGGGATCTTGAGCAGCAACTCCAGTTTGTTCTGGGGCAGCTTCTCGTGGATCTTGATGCGGAACATGGCCCACAGCCGCGGCACCGAGATAAAGACGGTGGGACGGCAGCGTTTGACATCTTCGATAAAGGTGTCGAGGGATTCAGGGAACGCGATGGTAGCGCCGCCATAGAGACTACCGCCGTAGATGTAGACCCGCTCGGTAATATGGGCCAGCGGCAGGTAGGAGAAGCCCCGATCGGCCTGGCTCAGGCTCACCGTCTCCACCAGCTTCTCGCACGACCAGGCGTAACGCTCAACGCTCAGCATGGCCCCTTTCGGTTTGCCGGTACTGCCAGAGGTGTAGACCAGACTCAGCAGGGAGTCAGGGGCCTGTACCGGGCAGTCAGGGATCGGCTCATGCGCCTCCAGCAGATCGTCCCACTGGTGGCTGGCCGGCATGGTGTCGTAGGGGAAGGCGATGCGCAGCAGATCGGCGGGGACGCCCGCCTCCTGACTCTTCCAGTCATCCAGCTTGCCGACGAAGATCGCCTTGGCTTCGCTGTGGCGCAGAACATATTCGATGGTGTCGACGTTGGCAGTCGGGTAGATGGGCACGCTCACATACTGCCCCATCTGCATCGCCAGATCGGCGATAAACCACTGGGCACAGTTCTTGGAGAGCAGCGCCACCTTGTCACCGGCCACCAGACCGAGGTGACGCAAGGCCGTCACCATCCGCCGCGCTTCATCGGCCACTTCACCCCAGGTGAAATCGACATATTCGCGGTTGATGGTTTGACGCAGGTAGGTTCGATCAGGACACTGCCGCTCCCAGTGATAGAGCATCTCGAGCGGCAGTTTATTGGCAATGCGTGAGGAGGAGGCCATAGTTTAATCCCTGAAACAAAAGGCGAAACTTATTATTAACCTTTCACTAACTTCAGGGGAAGGATAAACTCAAACTTCAGTTTGAATTGTGTATCCGATCAAGCTTCTGCGTCTTGTTGCAAACGACTCCACATCGCCTGCACCAGTTTTTCATCCTCTTCAGAAAGCTCACCTTGCAAGATCGCCTCGTTGAGGCTGCGCAGCACATAGCTCTTGACGTCCCGCACCAGGGTCTTGCCTTCCAGCTCGGCCCGGGCAACGGCCAATGAGATATGACCTCGCAGGTAACCCCCCGCAAACAGCTCATCGTCGGTCGCGGTAGCAACCATGCTGTCGATCAGTCCCAACAACTTGTGCTCAAAATCGTGAATCGTCATGTAACGCAGCCTCATTTGCGGCAAAAAATTCGGGGGTATGGAACCGCAATCCGGTTGATTGCAGCTCTCTGGCGCCAGGCCAGCAGCGTCCTTGGCGTCCTATTCCGGGTTGGCCACCGGGTAGATGACCTGATCCTTGTATCCCGTGGTTATTCGCAGATAACCACGCAACGCCCGGTTTAATTGCGGATCATCGGTGTCCACCAGCAGCGGCCTGCCCGCAAGGGCGGCAAGCTTGGCTTTGGTTGCCAGCACCTGGATATTGTCCAGCCCGACACACCGAATCACCTCAGGACTCAATTGCTGATTTCCGCGCCCGAACAGATGTCCCTGTCCGCCGATCAGGGTAATGATCAGTCGGCAGCGACGGCCGCGGATCCGGGTCAGGATCTCGGCGGCGCTGAGATCCTGCCCGATAAGTCGGCCATTTTCCACCAGATCCACACCGAGCAAAGTATTTTCCAGACCGAGCTCAGCCATACAGGCTGCCACCGTGCTGCCGGAGCCCATCAGATAGAGGGTATCGGGCTCCATCTGCTCCACCACACCGGCGGCGAGATCCGCCAACACCAGCTCTTCGGACTCCTTGCCCCCCTGTTTTACCGCCTGTACGTAACGCAGATCGCCGGGCACCTTCAGCTGGCCGTAGTGGCGGGCCCGCACCTTGCCCGCGCGAAACGCCTCCTCGTCGATGTCGCGCACCTCGGCATCGATCAGGCTGAGCAGTTCCCCTGCGATCATCCGCGCTACCACCCGCCCGCTGGCAGCGGGCGTCACCCCGTAGACGCCGGAGTGGATCTTGCACCCCGCGGGAATGCCGAGCACATGGCAAGACTCCCCCACCGCGGCGCAAATATCCCGCGCCGTGCCATCGCCACCGGCAAACAGCAGCAGATCGACCCCGGCTTCGCACATCAGCTCGGCTGCGTGGCGGGTATCGTCAGCAGAGGTGCTATCCCCGGCCGGTTGATAGATGACCCGACAGGATAGTCCCAGAGATCGGGCTACCGTCTCCCCCATCTCTCCCGCCACCGTCAGCAGCTCAAACGGGACGCTCAGCTCGCACAGTGGCAACAAGGCTTGCCGCGCCCGCTCCTGCGCCTTGGGCACGGCACCACGAGCAAGCGCCTCATCCACCACGCCGTCACTGCCCTTGAGCCCCACTGCGCCGCCAATCCCGGCGACCGGATTAATAATGAATCCTAATCGAAACATGCCTGCCTCCCTTGCGATGGCCACCATTTTTATCTTTTCCCCCCTCCGGGACAAGCAGTGGCGCCCCTGCTAGAATGCGCTGCTTCAATTTTCCAACCAATTTTCAACCAAGGTTCAATCATGCTGGAATGGGTTCTTGATCCCTCTGCCTGGGTCGCACTCGCCACCCTTACCCTGCTCGAAATCGTGCTGGGCATCGACAACATCATCTTTATCTCCATCCTGGTCGGTCGCCTGCCGGAGGCGCAGCGGCAAAAAGCGCGCATTCTGGGTCTGGGGCTCGCCATGGGTACCCGGATCCTGCTGCTGCTCTCGCTGGCCTGGGTGATGCGCCTCACCGATCCGCTCTTCACCGTGCTGGGTGAAGCCATCTCCGGCCGTGACCTGATCCTGCTGCTGGGGGGCCTGTTCCTCATCGGCAAGAGTGCTCACGAGATCCACGTCACTCTGGAAGGGGCGGCCGAGCCGGAGAGCGTCAGCAAAGCGGCCTCGGGCTTTATCAGCACCCTGATCCAGATCGCCATCCTCGATATCGTCTTCAGCCTCGACTCGGTGATCACCGCGGTCGGCATGGCCGATCACGTGCCGGTGATGGTGCTGGCCATCATGATCGCCGTCTTCATCATGATGTTTGCCGCCAAATCCATCGGTGATTTCGTCGACAGCCACCCCACCATCAAGATGCTGGCCCTCTCCTTCCTCACCCTGGTGGGTTTCGCCCTGATGGCCGAGGGGATGGATCTGCATATTCCGAAGGGCTACATCTACTTCGCCATGGCCTTCTCGCTGGTGGTGGAGATGATCAACATCCGCCTGCGCAGCCATCACGACAATAGCGGGCAAAATAGCGCGCAGTAACCCTGCCCCACATGCCCCCGCGACCCCAGCTGTCGCGATCAAAAAGAGCGCCGGTCGGGCGCTCTTTTTTTATGGGTAACGAAACGATGAAAGGGTTATTGATCGCTGATGACGATGGCAACCCGGCGGTTGGCGGCCCGGCCCTCTCTGGTCTTGTTATCCGCCAGCGGCATGGTCTCGCCACGGCCATGGATCTCCAGATTGGCTGGCTTCATGCCGACCGAGACCAGCACATCGGCCACCGACTGAGCCCGCTTCAGGGAGAGCTGCTGGTTGTAGCTGCTCTCGCCGGTATTATCGGTGTGGCCATCCACCCGCGCCTTGTCCAACCCTACGCCAAGCAGTGTTTTACCGAGTTTTTCAACGGATTGGCGAGTCTGGGGATTGAGCGCCCCCACGTTGTTGGCAAACAGCACCCGGTTGGCCAGATCCAGCGTCCACCCCTCATCGGTCAGATAAAAGCCCTGCTCCTTGAGCACGGCGATTTGCTCCGGGGTCAACCCCTTGGGCGCGCTCTGGCAACCGGCCAGCAGCGACAACATCAACCCCAGCAGGGTCACTTTCAACAGGTGGGTGATCTTCATGGTTTGCTCCTTGTTTATGTTGTTATTCTTGCCAGTCAGGCGATGGTTTGCTGTTCACTGCGGCGCGCCCGTTTCGCCAGATACATGGCTGCATCGGCCTGATCACACAGCACGCTGGCACTCATGCCCGCCTGATAGACGGCGAAGCCGACACTCACCCCGGCCACCAGCTGACGACCGTCACGCAGCGCCACCGGTTCGCTCATCGCCTGCTGGATGCGGCCAATCACCTCTTCCACCTCATGCTGTCGCTGGAGTGGGCCAACCAGCACCGCAAACTCGTCACCACCGAGGCGAAACACCAGATCATCCGGACGCAGCTGATGCTGCACCCGTCTTGAGAGCGCGATCAGCACATCGTCACCGGCGTTATGCCCCAGCGTGTCATTAATTTGCTTGAAGCGATCGCAGTCGAGATAGAGCAGCGCAAACCCCTCTTGCTCGCCGAGGGAGATGGCCTGCGCGAGCCGCGCTTCAAACAGGGCGCGATTGGGTAGACCGGTGAGGGCATCGTGGGTCGCCTGATGGAGCAAGCTCGCATTCTCGCGGGCTTGCTGGGCCTGCCAGGCTTGCAATTCATCCAGCAGGGAGTTGAAGTCATCCCCCAGCTCGTTTAGCTCAACGATATCGGCCGGTGGCGCCCGCATCCCCAGGGTGCGTTGTCGGCGTACCGAGTGGGCGACAAGTGCCAGTTTGCGCAGCGGTGCGGTGATGGAGACCTGCATCCGGTCAGCCACATAGAGTGCCACCATGGCGCTCAGCATCAGACAAACCACCATCACCAGCAGCGCCGAGAGCAAAAACAGCAACAGGTATTCACCGTGGCCGCGCAGCTCGATGGTGGCGATCTGCTCACCACCCCGCAGCATGGGGAGTTTGACAGGCCCCGGCATCAGCAGTTGGGCCAGATAGTCTTCGAGCGTCACCAGCGGGTTGCTTCTGGGGCGCTCCCAACTGGCGAGCAGCTGGCCATTGGTCAGCACGATAGTGGCTTCAGCCACCTCTTCCTTGGCAACGATGCCACTGAGCGCCTCGCTCGCCGCCTCCTCATCGTGGAACACCACCGCAGCCTCGGCGCTGTAGCTGATGGCGCGTGCTACCAGCTCCAGATTGTGGTCGGCGTAAAAACGCACTACCAGCAGGGCCACCAGTGTAAAAAAGAGTCCCGCCACGCTGACGGCTGTGATGGCGGCCACCAGATGGGTTCGCCCCAGGCTCTGACGCAGGGTCAGACGGCGGGGAGCCGCGCTCACCTGTCGTCTCATGGAACCCCCTTGTCGGCATGGGCCAGCTTGAGCACGGCGGGATGCACCCGCACGCCGCTCAGGGCCAGGGCATCGAGGTTCACTTTAAACCGCACTCGCACGCTGTCCGGCGAGGTCTGCAGGCAGAACACCGAGCTGGTGGAACAGTCGTGGTTGTATTCGCTGATGCTGAGCACTGGGTGTCCCTGCAGGCGGGCAAACAGCGCAATCCGGGTCGGCTCGTCGAGCACTCCCAGATAGAGCACATCGCAGTGATCGCTGATGGCCGGATCGCTCGCCTCGTAACGATGGACCTGCACGGTGCGCCCATTGGCCTGACGATCGATGGTAAAGAGAGCGCCGGCATATTCGGTCGGCGCCGCCACGCACATGCGCAGCACCGCAGGCTCGGTGGGCCAGCGGGTGTAACTCATGATATCGAGCACCAGCTCCCTGACCGCCGTCGCCCGGCTCTCTGCGGCCGTTTCCGCCAGCGCGCGGGGCAACAGCAGGCCAAACGCAACCAACAGGAGCGCCAGACGGGCAGTTAAACGGGGGGAAAAGAGTAACAGCATGATCGGGAGGTGGTCGCCTTGACAATACCGCTGCTATGGCATTGCGGTTCGGGTACATGAACCCAGATAGTAAGTTGGCTGACACTGGCCTGACAAGTCTCACCCCGCCATCAACTACGGAGTTCGTGTAAAGAAAACGGAGAGCCCGTCTGGTAACGGGCTCTCTGGTGGCAGGCAACAAGACGGAAATCACTTCTTGCTGATGCCGTATTCCCGCAGCTTGTTGGCGATGGCGGTATGCGACACGCCCAGGCGTTTGGCCAGCTGGCGCGTTGACGGGAAGGCGGGATAGAGCCGGGCCAGCAGCTGGCTCTCGAAGCGCTTCACCGCATCGTCGAGATTCCCCTCAAACCACTCGTCGATCAGCGGCATGGTATCGGCCGCCACCGGCAGGTCGATCTGCTCGGGCCCCAGTTCATCCCCTTCCAGCAGGGTCATGGCACGGTAGAGACAGTTGCGCAGCTGACGCACGTTGCCCGGCCAGCGGTAGGCGGTCAGGTAGTCGGCCATGTTGCGGGTAAAGCGCGGACGGGGTCGCTGCAACTCGCTGGCAAAGCGGGAGACAAACTGCTGGGCCAGCACCATGATGTCTGCCTTGCGCTCGCGCAGGGGTGGCAGCGCCAGACTGAGTACGTTGAGGCGATAGTAGAGATCCTCGCGGAAGGTTCCTTCGTGCACCAGATCCAGCAACTGCTTCTGGGTAGTGCAGATGAAACGCACGTTGACCTTCACCTCTTGCTCGTCACCGACTCGGCGGAATACCCCATCCTGCAACACCCGCAAAAACTTGGTCTGCAGATGGGGAGACATGTCGCCGATCTCGTCCAGCATCAGGGTGCCGCCACTCGCCAGCTCCAGCACACCGCGCTTGCCCTCGGTGTTGTTGCCAAAGGCGCCGGGGGCATAACCAAACAGCTCGCTCTCGGCCACGTTATCGGGCATGGCGGCGCAGTTGAGGGCCATAAAGGGGTGGCTGGAGCGCAGGCTGGCCCCGTGACAGGCACGGGCCAGCAGCTCCTTGCCGGTACCGGTCTCACCGACAATCAGCAGCGGCGCGTCCTGCATCGCCAGTTTGCGCGCTTGCGACAGCACCTCTTTCATCTTGGGGCTCTCGGCCTGCAGATGCTCGAAGCCCCCCACTTCCACCGCATGAAGCGCGCTGAAGTGCAGGCCGACCCGACGGGCAGATTTGAGCACCACCACGGCACCGGCCAGCGCCTGCTTGCCGCGGGCTTCCGCCACGAACAGCGGCATCAGATCCGCCAGATACTCTTCGCCATTGAAACTGAGCTTGCAGGTCTGCGGCTTGATCTCACTCGCCTCCAGCCAGCGGGTGAAAGAGAAACCCTTGACCAGCGAACCGAGCGCCACCCCGCGCACCTCCTCCACCGGCAAGCCGAGGGTGGTGAGGGCAGACTGGTTGGCCTGGGTCACCTTGCCCTTGCTGTCGAGGGAGAAGACCAGATCCGGCAGCGCCTTGAGCAGCGCCTCGATCTCGTGATGCTCTCGCTCGGAAGGCATGTAGGGGATGGTCTTGACGTCGTAGACGCCGGGAATACGGCGGATCTCCGGCATCAGGTGCTGAAAATCACTGAACTCCAGCTCGGGAAAGTTGAGATAGATGATGCCTGAGGTATCGATTTCGATGCCGCGCAGATCGATATTGTGCTCCACCAGGCGGTCGAGCAGTTCCCGGGTCAGGCCCAGGCGGTCTTCACAGCTGACTTCAAGACGCATTCGGGACACACTTCCTAGCTAACTCTATGAATGAGCGGATAATACAGTCTCGATCCCCCCAGTGCGAGCGCCAGCCCATAAAAATGCGGGCCCGCCCCGCTTTCGCAGGCAGGCCCGGGTCAATCGATGACGCTGCTGTGGGGCGCGATTACCGGAGCAACTGATCAGTGCGCGCCGCCATGATGAAGTCGTTGCGATGCAAACCGCCGATCTTATGCATCCACCAGCTGACGATCACCATATCGCTCACTGGATGAGTGGTGGCGTTCACTTCAGCAGCTCATCCGTGCGTGCAGCCATGATGAAGTCGTTGCGGTGCAAGCCGCCGATCTTGTGGGTCCACCAGCTGACGGTCACCTTACCCCACTCGGTCAGAATGGCCGGATGGTGGAACTCCGCCTCCGCCAGCTCGCCCAAGCGGTTGGTAAAGGCCAGCGCCTCCTTGAAGTTGCGAAACGTAAATTCCCGTCGCAGTTGCAGCGCCCCTTCCTCCACCAGCGGCTGCCAGTCGGGAATAAGCTGCATCAGCTCGCGCAGCTCCTCATCGCTCACCTTGGGGGCATCGGCGCGACACGCTTCACACTGTTGGCTGGCCAGTTCGGACATGGGTTACTCCTGCTTGAATTAATGAAAAATTAATGAAAATGAAATAGGGTTGTTTGCTTTTGGTCAGCTCGCCTGTTTGCCAGCGGCAACCTCAAAACGTGGCGGATAGAGGCCAAGCCGACTGGCCTCCGCCAGAGCAGCCATGATCTCCTCCCCGGTCAGCTGGTAGAGATGATCGAGACTCGGCAGCACAAAATAGGTGGGCTGCATGATGTCAATGCGATACGGGGTGCGCAGCACAGTCAGTAGATCGAAGGGTTGCAGCAGCGGCTGGCCGGAGAGGGCATAGGCGGTCTCGCCGATGGAGGAGAGAATGCCGCCACCGTAGATACGCAGCCCGTCAGGCGTGGCCAGTAGGCCAAACTCCACGGTGAACCAGTAGAGCCGCGCCAGAAAAACCCGCTGCTCCTTGCTCGCCTGCTGCCCCAACTGACCGTATAGGTGGGTGAAGTGGGCAAAGGCCGGATTAGTCAGCATGGCGCAGTGGCCAAAGATCTCGTGAAAGATATCGGGCTCTTGCAGGTAGTCGAGCTCGTCCCGGCGCCGGATAAAGGTCGCTACCGGAAACTGGCGGGTGGCCAGCAGGGCGAAGAAGCGATCGAACGAGATAAGCGCAGGCACCGCCGCCACCGACCAGCCGGTCGCAGGCTGCAAGACGGCGTTGATCTCGGCCAGCTGGGGGATGCGCTCACGGGGCAGCCCCAGTCTGTCGAGACCGGCCAGATACTCGTCACACCCCTTGCCAGCAAGAGCGGCGAACTGACGTTCGATCAGGACCTGCCAGGTACCATGCTCCTCGTTGCTGTAGTGGATCACCCCGTCAGCATCCGGCTGGTGGGCGGTGTAAAAGGTTGCCATAGCGGTTCCATCCTCTGGCGCCACATCAGGCGCCTTGCCGTTTCATCACTGTTTCACTGTAACGAAATGGCAACAAAAAAAGCAGCCGACCCATGAGCCGGCTGCCGGAAACAGTTGTAAATAAATTGTGACAACCCGCTAACCAGTCCCCACTACAGCTTGACCATGATATGGCGCGGCACCGTGTAATCCTCCAGCGCATAGAGGGAGAGATCCTTGCCGTAGCCCGACATCTTCATGCCGCCGTGGGGCATCTCGGAGGTGAGCATGAAGTGGGTGTTGATCCAGGTGCAGCCATATTGCAGGTGGCTGGCCACCTTGCTGGCGAGGCTCAGATCCTTGGTCCAGACCGACGAGGCGAGGCCATAGTCCGAGTCGTTGGCCCACTGCACCACCTGCTCGGCATCGTTGAAACGGGTCACCGACACCACAGGGCCAAACACCTCGCGGCGCACGATCTCATCCTCCTGACGGGCCCCGACAATCAGGGTCGGCTCGAAGAAGAAGCCGTTGCCTGGGCGGATCTTGCCCCCCGCCGTCACCTCCACATGACCGCTGCTCTGGGCACGCTCGACAAAGCTGGCGACCCGGTTGCGCTGTCTGTCCGAAATAAGCGGCCCCATCTCCACCCTCTCCTCGTACTGGCTTCCCACCTTGATGGAGGCCACCGCATCGGTCATGGCGGCGACGAACTTGTCGTAGATCTTGCCCTGGGCATAGATACGGCAGGCGGCGGTGCAATCCTGGCCTGCGTTGTAGAAACCGAAGGTGCGAATGCCCGCCACCACCGCCTCCAGATCAGCATCGTCGAAAATGATGACCGGCGCCTTGCCTCCCAGCTCAAGGTGGGTGCGCTTCATGGTGCGGGCAGCGCTTTGCAGGATCTTCTGGCCGGTGGCGATATCGCCGGTGAGCGACACCATCCGCACCAGCGGGTGCTCCACCAGCGGCGCCCCCACGCTTTCCCCCCGCCCGCAGATGACGTTGATGACGCCGCGGGGGAAGATCTCGCTGGCCAGTTCGGCAAGCCGCAAAGCGGTGAGCGGGGTCTGCTCGGAGGGTTTGAGCACCACCGTATTGCCCGCCGCCAGCACCGGCGCCATCTTCCAGGCCGCCATCATCAGCGGGTAGTTCCAGGGGGCGATACTGCCCACAACACCAATGGGGTCGCGGCGGATCATGCTGGTGTGCCCCTCGAGATACTCCCCCGCCAGCGGCCCTTGCAGGCAGCGGGCCGCCCCGGCAAAGAAGCGGAAGCAGTCCACCACCGCGGGCAGCTCGTCGTTGAGCACCGCCAGATAAGGTTTGCCGCAGTTGAGGGATTCCAGCGCCGCAAACTCCTCGGCGTGGCGCTCGACGAGATCCGCCAGACGCAGCAGCAGGTTGCTGCGGCTTGCCGGGGTGGTGCGGCGCCACTGGGCGAAGGCGCGCTGGGCACCGTTCACCGCCCGGTTCACCTGTTCGAACGAGGCTTCGGGCACGGCGGCGATCTGTTCGCCGTTGGCCGGGTTGAGAATGGGTTCGGCCTGCCCCTCGCCGGTCACAAACTGGCCATCAATCAAGAGTTGGGTAGAGAGTTTCATGGTTGCATCCTTGCGCACGCGTTGAGTCATCATTTGCCACTGCCAGCGACATCATGGGTGTCGCGAGTGAGGTAGTAGGCAAGCAAAATAGGGATAGTGGTGAAGGCCACTATGATGAGGGCCACCACGTTGGTGACCGGCCTGTCACGGGGACGGATCAGCTCCTGATACATCCAGATGGGCAGGGTGGTCTGCTGGCCCGCAGTGAAGGTAGTAACGATCACTTCGTCAAAACTCAGGGCAAAGGCCAGCATGCCCCCCGCCAGCAGCGCCGTGGCCAGATTGGGCAGGATCACGTAGCGCAGGGTCTGGAAGCCGTCGGCCCCGAGATCCATCGACGCCTCGATGAGGCTCTGGTTGGTGCGGCGAAAACGGGCCAGCGCATTGTTGTAGACCACCACCACACAGAAGGTGGCGTGGCCGATAACGATGGTCCAGAAGCTGAACGGGATCTCCATCAAGCCGTAGGCCGAGCGCAGCGCGATACCGGTGACGATACCGGGCAGCGCGATGGGCAACACCAGCAACAGCGACACCACCTCCTGACCGAAGAAGCGGCTGCGGGCAATGGCCCCTGCCGCCAAGGTGCCGAGGATCATGGCTGCCAACGTCGCCAGCCCCGCGACCTCCAGCGACAGCTGGATGGCACGCCACACATCGGGGCGATTGAGGGTCACCTCGAACCACTTGAGGGTGAGCCCGGGGGGCGGAAACTGGTAACTCTTGCTCTCGCTGGTGAAGGCGTAGAGGAAGATAAACAGAATGGGAAAGTGCAGGAACAAGAGTCCACCGATGGCGGCGTACTTGAGCAGGCCCGAAGGGCGCTCTCCCTGACGGCTCACTGAGCTAGCTGACATGACGGCCTCCTTGCTGCCGGTTCAAAGCGATAGAGTCAAAGCGCATCAAAGGCTCCTAACCGTTTCGCAATCGCCAGATAGATGGCGATGATAAGGATCGGCACCAGCGAGAAGGCGGCGGCAAAGGGCAGATTGCCCGCCGTTCCCTGCTGCATGTAGACCACCTGACCGATATACATGGTCGAGTTGCCGATGATGCCGGGGATGATGTAATCACCGAGGGTCAGCGAGAAGGTGAAAATGGAGCCCGCCACCACACCGGGCAACGCCAGCGGCAGGATCAGGTTGCGAAAGGTCTGGGCGGGTGTCGCCCCCAGATCGCTGCTCGCCTCCAGCAGGGATCGCGGTATACGCTCCACCGCTGCCTGAATGGGCAGGATCATGAAGGGCAGCCAGACATAGACGAACACGATAAAGGTGCCGAGCCGCGAAAAAGAGAGCGACGGGCCACCTATCACCGGCAGGGAGAGGATGGCATTGAGCAGCCACTCCAGCCCCATGCTGTCGGCCAGCCAGCTCACTACCCCCTCCTTGGCCAAAATCAGCTTCCAGGCATAGACCCGCACCAGATAGCTGGACCAGAGCGGCAGCATGATCCCCACATAGAACAGCGCCCGGGTCTTGCCACTGGTGTAGCGTGCCATGTAGTAGGCAACCGGAAAACCGAGCAGGGCGCAGGCCAGGGTCACCAGCAACGACATGCCGACGGTGCGGCCGATCACATCCAGATTCTCCGGCCGCAGCAGGGCGACGAAGTTTTGCAGCCCCAGCTCGTGGCGCACCTGACCGCTGAACTCGTCCAGCCCGAACAGAGAGTTGGAGAGCAGCATCAGCAAGGAGCCGACATAGATGATGCCGAGCCACAGCAGCGGCGGCCCCAGCAGGATCGCCAGCAGCAGGCCGGGCCGACCATAGAGCAGGGTCGAGAGGCGCCGCAGCGGCCTGAAACGGGCAGGTTCGGGCTGATGGTTCATGGCAAGACTCGCACTGTGAGGGGCACTCATGGCTGCGCCCCCTGATGGGCGCCGCTCAGGCGATGGATAGCCTGCTCCGGCCAGCTGAGGCTGACCCTGCTGCCACGCGCCAGACGGGCCTGCCCCTCATTGGGGTGGTTGACGATGATCTCGAGCTGCTCCCCGAGATCAACCCGATAACGGACGAAGGGACCCAGATACTCCACTTCACGGATCTCCCCCGACCAGCCCGGCGTGCCCGCCTCAGCGAGCCGGATCCGCTCCGGGCGCACCATCATCTGGCTGCCGTCGCCGCACAGCCGTCTGGCCTGCTCCCCTTCGAACAGATTGACGGTACCGACGAAGCGGGCCACAAACGGCGTCGCCGGAGCGTCGTAGATGGTATCGGGGGCGGCGATCTGCTCAATCTTGCCCTGACTGAAGATGCAGATCCGGTCGCTCATTGAGAGCGCCTCCTGCTGATCGTGGGTGACGAAGATAAAGGTGATGCCCAGCTGGCGTTGCAACGCCTTGAGCTCAAGCTGCATCTGCTCGCGCAGCTTGAGATCGAGGGCCCCCAGCGGCTCATCCAGCAGCAGGATGCGTGGCTGGTTGATAAGCGCCCGGGCGATGGCGATGCGCTGGCGCTGGCCGCCGGAGAGCTGGCTCGGGCGGCGCTTGCCGACCCCGGGTAGTCGCACCAGCTCCAGCATCTCGTCCACCTTGCGGTAGCGCTGTGCCTTGGCCACCCCCTTGAGCATCAGGCCATAGCCGATGTTGTCGCGCACATCCATGTTGGGAAACAGGGCATAGTCCTGAAACACGGTGTTCAGGTTGCGATCGTAGGGGGGCACGGTGGAGCAGGGCTCGCCGAACAGGCGGATCTCCCCGTCGCTCGGGTACTCGAAGCCCGCGATCATCCGCAGGCAAGTGGTCTTGCCGGAACCGCTCGGCCCCAGCAGGGTAAAGAATTCCCCGGAGGGGATCTGGAAAGAGATGTCATCGACCGCCTTCACCTCGCCATAGTGGCGGCTGACCCGGTCAAATTGTACGGCGTTCATGGGGCGTCCTTGTCTGTGCTGGGATGGGCCGGACTCCTGTCCGGCCCGCTTGATTATCCGCTCTCGGCAGTCGTGCAGAGGAGACGCAGCGCCCCTGCCGTTGGCAAGGTGGCAGCGGTTCCGACCACCTTGCTCACCCCGCCTTAGCGGCCGCCCAGAATGGCGATATAGTCGGAAACCCAGCGGTAATAGGGCACGCAAGTTCCCTGGCTCTTGCACTGGGAGACCGGAGTGCGCCAGAAGCGAACCCGATCGAAGTTGTCGATACCGTTGGTTTTGCACCCGGTCGGGCCCAGCAGGGCATTGCCCTCACAGGCGGCAGGTACCACAGGCACCGAGCCAAACCAGGCGGCGAGATCCCCCTGCAGCTTGTTGCTCAGGGAGTGCTCCAACCACTTGTAAGCGCAGGTGAGGTTCTTGGCATCGCTGTGCACCATGCTGGTATCGGCCCAACCGGTCACTCCCTCTTTCGGCACAGTGGTGGCGATGGTCTGCTTGTCGGCAATCAGGGCATTGGCCTGGAACGGCCAGGAGCCTGACGCGACCACCCCTTCGTTCTTGAAGTCATCGATCTGGACGAAAGCATCATGCCAGTAGCGTCCCACCAGCTGGCGCTGTTTGCGCAGCAGATCGAGGGAGGCCTTGTACTGATCCTCGTTCAGCTCGTAAGGATCCTTGATACCCAAGGCAGGCTGATGGGTCATCAGATAGAGGGCGGCATCGGCGATGTGGATCGGGCCGTCAAAGGCCTGCACCCGCCCCTTGTTGGACTTGCCATCCGCCAGGGTCTGTTCCTCGAATACCACGTTCCAGGAGTCCGGTGCCTTGGGGAACACCTTGGTGTTGTACATCAGGATATTGCCGCCCCACTGGTAAGGCACGCCGTAGTGCTTGCCATCCACAGTGTGCCAGGGGGCATTTTGCAGCCGGGGATCAATCTTGCTGTAGCTCGGAATGAGCGCCAGATTGAGCGCCTGCACCTTGCCACCGGCAATCAGACGCAAGCTGGCATCGCCGGAGGCGGTCACCAGATCGAAGCCCCCCTCGTTCATCAGCGCCACCATCTCGTCCGAGGTGGCCGCCGTCTTGACGCTCACCTTGCAGCCGGTCTCTTTTTCGAAGCCGGTCACCCAATCGTAGTTCTTGTCGGTCTCGCCACGCTCAACGTAGCCAGCCCAGGCCACGATATTGAGCTGGCCTTCACCCTTGCCGAGCTCGGTCGGGGCAGCCTGGGTCTGGCCTGCCAGCAGCGCCGGCACAAGAGCCAGCATCAGAGGGGTCAATTTCATCATGCACTCCTTGCATTGTGTTGACTTGCATCAGGTGAAGGAACGCCGCCATTGGCGTTAACATCCTGTTAACCAGCAATGAGCTTAGGGGAGTGGCAATACGATGAATATTTCAATTTTTGGTGGCTCAGGTATCAGCTAAATCGATATCGAGTGCAGATGAATCTGATTTTTGGTGGCCACCCCGCAAGAGATGGCTAGCGAGGGAGCGCCTGACGGGCCCGCAACCGGCTCTGATCCCGCGCAATATCGATAAATTCCCGCGCCGTCCAATCCAGCCGAGAACCACGGCGCCACACCAGCCCGATATCGATGGCGGGAATAGGCTCCTTGATGGGGCGCGCCTCGACCCGCTCCTGCTCCAGCGACCAGGGGCGATAGGCAAAATCGGGCAACAGGGCGACCCCGAGCTGGCTGGCGACCAAACTGCGCACCGCCTCCACCGATGCGGTGCGCAGCACGATACGGGGGGAGATGCCGTAGCGGCGCAGGCCGCCACCGATGATCTGATCGAGCTGATCGGCGGTCAGCGAGATCATCGGCTCCTCCCCCAGCGCGGTGAGCGAGAGGGTCGACTCGGCGCAGAGCGGGTGGTTGGCGGCCAGCCAGAGCCGCAGCGGCGAACGGGTCAGCAATTCGGTATCAAACGCCTCTTGCCGGATGGTGCGGTTGGTCATCAGGATCCCCACATCCACCTCGCCGTTGACGATCTGGTGCTCCAGAAAAGGCTGTTCATCCTCCTTCACCTCGATCTGTACCGCCGGAAAGGCGCGGCGAAAACGGCCGAGCGCCTCTGAGAGGTAGTAACCCGCCACCAGAGTGGTCACGCCGATGGTGAGTCGTCCCTGATCCTGCTGGGCCACCGCTTTGAGGGAGTGGCTCGCCTCGGTCATGGCGCCGAGAATGCGGCGGGCGTGGAGCAAAAACTGGTGCCCCTGAGTGGTGAGGGTGACGCCGCGCGGATTGCGCTCGAATAGCGGGGCGCCGAGCTCGGTCTCCAGCTCGCGAATGGCGCTGGTGACCGCCGACTGGGAGATATGCAACTCGGCGGCGGCGCGACTCACTGAGAAGCTGTCGGCCACGGCCACAAAATAACGGATCTGGCGAAAGGTAAAGTTCATCGGGCATCCTTGCCGATTGGTACTATTGGTGTGATTGGTAAGATTGACTGCCAGCTTAACCGTAAACGGGCGTCTCGCCAAAACCGGACACTGCTGCCAACTCAATGATCTGCCGATTAAAACCATGCCCCTGCGGCTTGGCGAGCACAACAGAGGCATGGGTCATCGCAGCAAGGTGCAGACAGGGCATCAGGATTTGTTGAGATACCCCGCCAGCTGGCCGATCAGCCGCTTGCGCAGCTCGCCGAGTTTGGGTTTCTCGTCCGCACACCAGGGCAGCGGGCGGCACGCCTCTATGGTGCGCAGGCCAAGGCGAGCGGTGAGCAGCCCGGCCCCCACCCCTTGTGCGGCGCGGGCAGAGAGCTTGGCGGCAAACTCGGCGCCCAGCAAGTCCATCCCCACCTCGGTCACCAGCTCGGTGGCACCGGCGTAGAGCATGTTGCGAAACACCTGACGGATGAGGCGTATGCGGCTCCAGTAGCCAAGTTCGATGGCGTAGACATCGGCGATATCCTCGATCATCCGCAGGTTGCGCCACAGCATCAGCATCATGTCGACGGTGGCGAGCGGGCTTAACGCCACCAGCACCGCAGCCTCCCCCGACCATTTGGCCACCCGCGCCTGCGCCAGCTTGTCGCGTTCGCTCAATACCAGCTGACTGTAGAGGGTCAGCACCTCCCGATCGCTGTGGCTCTCATCGAGCTGAGCCAGCCAGGTTTGATACCCCTCGCGCCCCTTGTCGCCACTTTTGACCGCCAACCCTTCGCAAAAGGCCTGCCCCTGCCCGACTCCCTGATGAGCAAGCAGATCTTCTGCTCGCGAGCGCACATCTTGACGCCGCTTGAGGGTGCGCAGCCGCAGCCACTCGCGCCCCACCACGCTGGCGGTGCCCGCCGCCACCAGCGCCGAGGCCGCCAGCCAGGCGCTGCCCCAGAGCGGGGTGGTGAGGAATTGATCGTAAAGAAAGGCGCCATACTGGCCCAACGAGAGCAGACCGACTGCCCCCAGCCCCCACGCCAGCAGCCGATGGCGGCGGCGCGGTTTGCTGACGAGGGCGCTCTCCACCTCGGTGAACTCGTCCAGCTCATCTAGACGCTCGAAACTCGCCTCCTCCAGCCGCTGGGCCGGTGCGGGCGGGCGCTCGTCACTGGCCACCGTCAAGGCAGGCTCAAGGATCACCTTGCCCTGCAACGGTGGCCGCTCTTTTATCTGATCGTTCATCGCCTTATTCTCCTGAAAACAGTCTCCTGCGGGCGGCGCAGGAAACAAACCCGAGCCGCACACCGTTATTCGAGGTGATCCCCGAGCAGAAACTCCAGCGCCGCATCGAGCCGGATATGGGGCAGCGCCTGATGGGCGCTCATGGGCATCGGGCGAAACGTCTGAAAATCAAAGCCCTGACTGTTCCACCACTGCGCGGGCGGAATATGAGGCGGCACTTCACCCGGGAACAGCAGCAGCGGCTCACCCTCAAGGCTTGTGCCACGGATGGCGGGAAACTCGCGGCCATTGGCCACCCCCTTGCCCACCTCGGTCGCCTTGATGGCGGCGAGCGCCAGACACTCGGTGGTGATCCCCTCAAAACGGGCCTGACCGCGACCGCTGCGTACCAGATGCTGGAGCAGGGAGACCATGGGGGCATGCTGTTCGGGGGTGACGTGATCGGCCTTGCTCGCCACAAACAGCAGCTTGTCGATACGGGGCGAGAAGAGTCGCCGCCACCAGTTGCTCTTGCCGTAGGCAAAGCTCTCCATGATGCGGGCGATGGCCTGCTGCATGTCGCCAAAGCTGGCCGCCCCGGCATTAAGCGGCTGCAGGCAATCCACCAGCACGATCTGGCGATCAAAGCCGGCAAAGTGCTGCTCATAAAAACCCTGCACCAGATGCTGCTTGTACTGCTCGAAGCGCTGCTTGAGAGTGGCGTAAAGAGTGCCATCGGCGGGCTCTCCGACAGGCATCTCCCACACCCAGGGGACAAATTGCAGCATGGGGGCACCGGCATACTCGCCCGGCAAGACGAAGCGGCCGGGCTGAATAAGGTGCAATCCCAGCTCCTGTTTGCAAGCATGCAAGTAGGCGGTGTAACGCTCGGCTAGCTCAGCCACCGGCCGCTCTTCGAAGCGCTGATCGACCTGCCACCCGGGTGTCAGCCAGCTGGCGGCAAGTGCCTGCAGCTCTGGGCGACGAAGCTGCTCGCACACCTGTTCGCTCCACTGCTCGTAGCTCATCTCAAGGAGCGGCAAGTCGAGCAGCCACTCCCCGGGGTAGTCCACCAGATCCACGTAGAGGGTGGAGATCTCCCCCAGATGTTTGCGCAGGGGATGACGGGTGCGATAACGGATTTCGAGGCGCACTTCGGCCACCCCGCGGGTCGGCTCGGGCCAGACAGGTGGATCGCTAAACAGGGAGTCGAGGCCACGCTCGTAGGCAAAGGTGGGGATGTGGGCATTGAGCTGCGGCACCCGGCGAGCACCGAGGATGCGCCCCTGACGCAGGGCATCCCACAACGGCAAACGGCCGTCGATGGCCGCGTGTTCCAGCTGGTTGACCAGCGCCGTGATAAAGGCGGTTTTGCCGCTGCGAGAGAGGCCGGTCACCGCCAGCCGGATATGGCGATCCCGCACCCGGTTCACCACGTCGTTCGCCTTGTGTTGCAGGCGAGTCAACTTCTGTTCCAGTTTGTTGAGTATCAAGGCTTGATCCGTTCTCCCTTGGTGGTTGCATCCGGCGTGCTCAGCCGTGCGAGAGGTCGACCGCTTATCCACGTCTGGATAGTTGTCGTCGATAGTGGATCATCACAGAAGATTCCAACATCGACATTGAGTGCTTTAGCAAGCACTACAGCTTGCGAAATTCCCGCTGCAGGGTGAACTCCCTGGAGGTCACCAGTTTCTCGATCCGCTGAACTCTGGGCTCCAGCGCGTCAAGTTCCTGCGCGATGCGGCCCAGCGCCTGATGCGGGGTGATCCCCGCCTGCCAGCTGCGGGCCTTCATCCGCACCTCGGCAAAGTCGGCGTCCTCTTGCGAATAGAGGGTGACCGGCTTTTTGTCGAGCAAGAACCAGGCGGCGATATAGGCGGTGAAGGTGATGAAACCGGCGAAGATAAGACCACTGATGGCGAGCAGCCGCACGATCCAGGTCTCCACCCCGAAATACTCAGCCAAACCGGCACAGATCCCGGCTATCTTGCCACGCTGGGGATCACGATAGAGGTTACGCCCTTCACGACTGACACTGCTCATACCTTGTTCCTCCAACCGGGTACTTCCGCATCCAGAATCGATTCCAGCGCGCCCACTCGCTCCTGCATCTTCTCGGTGCGAGCCAGCAGCCCTTGCAGCTGTTCCCGCTCGCTATCGGCAAGACCGGCGCCAATGCGCCCCTTGGCACGATAGTGCAGCACCAGCCAGATGGGAGCCACCACCACCATGAAGACCACTATGGGAACCATCAATACGCCCAGCAGATCTTCCATCTGTTACTCCCCCTGTTTGCCTTCGCTTTTGCTGTCGCCCTGACCCAGCTTCTGGCGCATGGCTTCCAGCTCGCGGCTTATCTGATCGTCCACTTCCAGCTCGGCAAACTGCTGCGCCAGCGCCTTGTCGGACTGCCCCAGATCGGCGCGCGCTTCCATTTCGTCGATGCGACGCTCCATCCGCTCAAACTTGCTCACCACCGCCTGGCTCTCGCCACGGGCTACCTGGCTCTGCACATTGAGACGGCTGCTGGCAGCTTCGGTGCGAATGGCCATCGCCTTTTGACGGGCGCGGGCATCTTCCAGCTTGGCTTCGAGCTGACGGATCTCTTCACCCAGCTTCTCGATGCCGCTGTCGACCGCCTGCTGCTCGCGGTAGAGGGTCTCTGACAACTCGGTCTGCTTTTTCTTCTCGATAAGGGCCGCGCGGGCCAGATCTTCACGCCCTTTGGTCAGGGCCAGCTCGGCCTTGGCTTGCCACTCGTCGACCCGCTCCTGATGACGGGCGACCTGACGGCCAATCTCTTTCTGGCTGGCGAGGAAGCGGGCCAGATTGGAACGTTCCTTGACCAGCTCGTCCTCCATCTCCTGGATGATCAGGCGCACCATCTTCTGGGGATCTTCTGCCTTGTCGAGCAGGGCCGTCAGGTTGGAATTGATGATGTCGGCCAGACGGGAAAAAATACTCATGATTGCACTCCTGTTATTGGCATGGCGTTGTTTCTCCATTGACAATGGCAACTTGTGTGCCAATCTGGAACAAAATTTAACTTGTTGATTTATATGGGGCAGAATAGCCGGATTGCAAGATGCCTCGCGCAAGTGATGATTAAAATCACCAACTTTTGGTAAGATTGACCAGCTTTTACAACTGACAGGGATCACTATGACCACGGCCACGGAAAGCCTGCTGGGGGAATCCAACGCATTTCTCGAGATCATTGAGCAGGCCTCACGGCTCGCCCCGCTGCGCAAACCCGTGCTGATCATCGGTGAGCGGGGGACGGGCAAGGAGCTGATCGCCCACCGCCTACATTATCTCTCGGCGCGCTGGGATCAAAGCTTTGTCACCATCAACTGCGCCACCCTGAGCGAGAGCCTGCTGGAGACCGAGCTGTTCGGTCACGAAGCGGGATCGTTTACCGGCGCGGCCAAGCGCCATCAGGGCCGCTTCGAGCGGGCCGATGGCGGCACCCTCTTCCTTGACGAGCTGGCCACCACCAGCGCCCGGGTGCAGGAGAAGCTGCTGCGAGTCATCGAGTATGGCGAGTTCGAGCGGGTGGGTGGGGCCAAGCCCCTCAAGGTGGATGTGCGGCTGGTCTGCGCCACCAACGAGGATCTCCCTGCGCTGGCCGACAAGGGGCAGTTTCGTCACGATCTGCTCGACCGGCTCGCGTTTGATGTGATCACCCTCCCCCCCTTGCGGGAACGGCGGGAAGATATCCTGATGCTGGCGGAGCACTTCGCCCACAGCATGACCCGGGAGCTGGGCTATCCGCTGTTTGCCGGTTTCTCGCGCAAGGCAACCCAGCTGCTGCTGGATTACCACTGGCCGGGCAATGTGAGAGAGCTGAAGAACGTGGTGGAGCGCAGTCTCTATCGTCAGGGCAATCCCCAGCTGCCGCTCTCGACCCTGGTGCTCAACCCGTTTGATTCCCCCTGGCGACCACAGGTCACGCAACCTGCGCAAGAGGCCCGAAGCGAGGTACAATCTGCATCCCCCCTCGCCTTGCCGCTCGATCTCAAGCAGGCGGTGGCGGAGTACGAGATTAATTTACTCAAGCAAGCGATGCAGCAATCCCAGTATAATCAGCGCAAAGCCGCTCAACTGCTGGCCTTAAGCTATCACCAGTTCCGTGGCATGCTACGCAAATATCAGCTGCTGGATGGCGATAACGATGCAGAACAAGAGTGAAGGAGCGCGGTTGATGCCGACTCCAGCAACACGCCAGCCTTCGCGCTGGCACATTTGTATCAAAACGTGCGTACAAAACCCCTATAAGAACATGGTTCAACAATGAGAATGCTCACACCCTTGCTGCTGGGTCTGCTGGTGCTGGTCACCGGCTGCCAGAAGCAACCCGAGGCCTCCAAAACCGGACTCATCTATTGTGCTGAGGGATCCCCCCTCTCCTTCAATCCCCATGTTTCCAACTCCGGGGTGACACTGGATGCCAGTGCCCGTCCGCTCTACGACCGCCTGCTGGAGGTGAACCCCAACACCCTGGCGCTGGAGCCGGCGCTCGCCACCAACTGGCATGTCAGCGAGGATGGCCTCACCTATACCCTGACCCTGCGCAAGGGGGTGACGTTTCACCATACCCCCTGGTTCAAGCCCACCCGCACTTTCAATGCCGATGACGTGGTCTTCACCTATGCCCGCCAGCTTGACGAGCAGCACCCCTATCACAATGTCTCCGGCGGCGATTACCCCTACTTCTACAGCCTGGGGCAAGATCTGCTGATCAAGCGGGTGAGCAAGAAGGGGCCGCAGACGGTAGTGTTCGAGCTGAACCAGCCGAACGCCTCCTTCCTCGCCACTCTGGCCAGCGACTATGCGGTGATCCTCTCCGCCGAATACGCCGAGCAGATGTTGCAGGCGGGCACCCCAGCCCTGCTCGATAGCCGCCCCATCGGCACCGGACCGTTCAGCTTCAAGGAGTATCGCCACAACGAGTTCATTCGCTATCTGCGCCATCCCGGCTACTGGGGCGGTGATGCCAAGATTGAACAGCTGGTCTACGACATTACCCCCAAATCCGCCAAACGGCTGGCCAAGCTGCTGACCGGCGAGTGCGACGTGATGAGCACCCCTTCCGCCAGTCAGCTCTCGGTGATCAAGCAAAATCCGGCGCTGAGCCTCTCGGTCCAGTCGGGGATGAACGTCGCCTTTTTGGCCCTAAATACCCGCAAGCCGCCATTCAACAACGTCAAGGTGCGGCAGGCCATTGCCAGCGCCATCAATATCGACAACCTGCTGCAGGCGGTCTATTTCGATACCGGCCTGCCCGCCAACAGCCTGTTGCCGACCCTCTCATGGGGGTACAACCCCAGCCTGCCCGAGCGCAAACCCGACCTGAAACGGGCGCGCCAGCTGCTCAAGGAGGCGGGACTGGAGAAAGGGTTCGAGATGCAGGTGCTGGTACAACCGGACGCCCGCCCCTACAACCCGGATGCGGTCAAGACCGCCCAGCTGATCCGCAGCGATCTGGCCAAGGTCGGGATCAAGCTCAAGATCGTGCAACGGGAGTGGCCGGTGATCGAAGGCCGCCTCACCAAGGGGCAGTACGACAGTCTGCTCTCCGGCTGGATTGCCGACAACGCCGACCCGGACAACTTCTTCCGCCAGCTGCTGAGCTGCTCGGCAGTGGAGCGCGGCAACAACTACAGCCGCTGGTGCAGCCCGGCCTTCGATCAGTTGCTGGATGATGCGGTCACCACGCCCCAGCTCTCGTTCCGGCTGCGCAACTACTACTATGCCCAGACCCTGCTTAACGAACAGCTGCCGCTGATCCCGCTGGCGCACGCCTTGCGTACCCAGGTCAGCCGCAGCGACATCGAGGGGCTGACGCTGATGCCCTTTGGCGGCACCTCCTTCAACCAGGCTCACAGGGAGTAAGCATGCTTCTATACACCTTGCGCCGCATAAACCTGCTGCTTATCACTCTGCTGGCGCTGACCTTTGTCGCCTATCTGCTGGACTATCGGCTGATCGGCCATCAGCTCAGCTTCTGGAGCGGTTATCCCGATTTCCTGCGCCGCATTTTCGCAGGTGACCTGGGGCTCTCCAGCGTCTCCGGGCTGCCGGTGCTGGACGAGATCCGTCACTACTTCCCGGCGACCCTGATCCTCTGTCTGGCAGCGTTCGCCATCTCGCTGCTGGTGGGGATCCCTCTCGGCACCCTGGCGGCCCTGTCACAAGGCAAGACGCTGGATCTCTCCATCATGACTGCTGGTCTTATCGGCTATGCGGTGCCGGTGTTCTGGCTGGCGCTGCTGGTGGTGATGCTCTTTTCGCTGGATCTCGGCTGGCTGCCGGCGTCGGGCCAGATCAGCCTGCTCTACGATGTGCCCCCCATTACCGGCATCGCGGTGATCGATGTGCTGCTCAGCAACGAGCCCTGGCGGCAAGCGGCGCTGCACGATGCCCTGCGCCACCTGATCCTTCCGTCACTGGTGCTGGCGGTGGTGCCCACCACCGAGGTGATCCGCCATGTGCGCAGCTCCCTCATCGACGTGATGAAGCAGAACTACATCAAGGCGGCAGCGAGCCGGGGCCTTTCCAAGGCGCAGATCGTCTGGCGCCATGGTCTGAAGAACGCCTTGCCGCCGGTACTGCCGCTGCTGGGTCTGCAACTGGGTAGCGTGCTCACCTCCGCCATGATCACCGAGGTGGTGTTCGAGTGGCACGGGATCGGCCGCTGGCTTATCAGCAGCATCGCCCTGCAGGATTACGCCGCCATTCGCGGCGCGACCCTGGTAGTGGCCAGTTTCGTGATCCTGACCAGCGTCAGCACCGAGCTGCTCACCACCCTTATCTATCCGGCACGGCGCAAAGAGTTGTATGCCAAACAAGATTGAACGCGCTCATGGCGTGACCAGGAGCCAGGTATCCTATGCAAGATAAATCGAACATCTATCCCGAGCTCAAGATCCTCTCGCCCCTTGAGCAGACGTGGGCCTCCTACAGCCGCAATCCGTTGGCAATGGCGGGGCTATGGTGCTTTTTGCTATTGCTGCTCATCACGCTGGTGGGGCCGCTGGTCGTTCCCTACGGCATCGATGAACAGCACACCGACAAGCTGCTGCTCGCCCCCTCCTGGGCGGCGACCGGCAACATCGACTACTTCCTCGGCACCGACGATCTGGGGCGCGACATGCTCTCCCGGCTGGTGGTGGGGGCGCGTCTCACTTTCGGCTATGCGCTGGTCGTGGTGGTGATCGCCATGGTGGTGGGCTCCGCCATCGGTATCCTCGGCGGGATGAGCAAGGGACTTAAATCGAGCGTGCTGCACCACCTGCTCGATACCCTGCTCTCCATCCCCTCCCTGCTGATGGCCATCATCATGGTCGCCATCATGGGGCCGGGTTTTGGCAATACCCTGATAGCCATTACCCTGGCGTTGATCCCGCCTTTTATCCGGGCCACCTACAACGCAGTACATGCCGAGATGCAGAAGGAGTACATCACCGCCAGCCGCCTCGATGGCTCGCCCCCCTTCCGGATCATGCGTCTGGCTATTTTGCCCAACATTGTCGAAACCCTGGTGGCTCAGACCACCCGCACCTTGTCGGCGGCCATTCTCGATATCTCGGCGGTCGGTTTTCTTGGCCTAGGCGCCCAATCTCCCCAACCGGAGTGGGGCACCATGCTGGCCGATTCGAGCGACCTTATCTATCTCGCCCCCTGGACTGTCACCCTGCCCGGCATCGCCATCCTGTTCAGCGTGCTGGTGACCAATTTAGTTGGTGAAGGCATTCGTGAAGCACTTAAAGAGGGGAATGACTGATGCCGCTACTCGACATACGCAATCTCACCATCGAGATCGACACCCCGCAAGGCAAGGTCAAGGCGGTGGACAAGGTGAGCCTGACCCTGACCGAGGGGGAGATCCGCGGTCTGGTGGGTGAATCCGGCTCAGGTAAAAGTCTGATCGCCAAAGTGATCGTCGGCATCGAGAAGGACAACTGGACGGTACGTGCCGACCGGATGCGCTTCAACGACATGGATCTGCTGACCATGGCCCCCAAGGAGCGCCGTCGCATCATGGGCCGCGAGATCGCCATGATCTTCCAGGACCCCATCAGCTGTCTCGACCCCTCCGAGGAGATCGGCACCCAGCTGGAAGAGGCGATCCCGACCGATTCGTTCGAAGGACAATTCTGGCAGCGCTTCCAGTGGCGCAAGAAGAAGGCCATCGCCCTGCTGCACCGGGTAGGCGTCAAGGATCACCGCAAGGTGATGCGCGCCTATCCCCACGAGCTGTCGGATGGCATGTGCCAGAAGGTGATGATCGCCATGGCGATTGCCAACCAGCCGCGTCTGCTGGTAGCCGACGAGCCCACCAGCGCCATGGAGTCCACCACCCACTCCCAGATCCTGCGACTGCTGGACAAGATGAACAAGCTGGGCAATACCACCATCCTGATCATCAGTAACGATATCGCCGCCATTGCCAATCTGACTGATACCATCAACGTGATGTATTGCGGCCAGATGGTGGAGGTAGGCACCCGGGAGCAGATCCTCGAGACCCCGCATCACCCCTATACCGATGCCCTGCTCAAATCGATCCCCGACTTTGACAAGCTGGTGCGCCACAAGTCGCGCCTCGAGACCCTGCCCGGCGTCATCCCGCCGCTGCAACACCTGCCCATCGGCTGCCGTCTGGGGCCGCGCTGCCCCTACGCCCAGAAGCAGTGCGTGCAGACTCCATTGATGAACAAGATCAAGGGCCATCAGTTCAGCTGCCACTTCCCGCTGAACATGGAGGAGCCAAAAAAATGATGACCGTTAATGCCCCCATGAAGGAGCCCCGCTTGTGATCGAGCCATCCCTGTTGCAGGTCAGAGGCCTTAGCAAAACCTACCAGAACCGCACCGGTCTGTTCCGTCGTCAGGCGGTGGAGGCGATCAAGCCCCTCTCGTTCGATCTCGAAGTGGGTCAGACCCTCGCCATCGTCGGCGAGGCAGGCTCCGGCAAGAGCACCCTCGCCCGCATTCTGGCCGGGATGATCGAACCCACCAGCGGTGACATCGCCATCGACGGCCAGCTGATGGTGCATGGCGATTACCAGACTCGCTGCAAACTGCTGCGGATGATTTTTCAGGATCCCAACACCTCGCTGAACCGCAAGATCCGGGTCGGCCAGATCCTGGAAACCCCACTGCGCCTCAACACCGAGATGACTGAAGAGGAGCGCCGCGAGAAGGTGGTGCAGACCCTACGTATGGTGGGGATGCTGCCGGATCACGCCCTGTTCTATCCGCAGATGCTCTCCTCCGGTCAGCAGCAGCGGGTGGCTCTGGCGCGCGCACTGATCCTCAACCCCAAGATCGTGGTGGCCGATGAGGCGCTCTCCACCCTGGATATCTCGGTGCGCTCCCAGATCATCAATCTGCTGCTGGAGATGCAGGAGACCATGGGACTGAGTTATGTGCTGGTAGCCAACGACCTGGGTATCGTCAGCCATATCAGCGACGAGGTGCTGGTGATGCACGAAGGTCGGGTGGTGGAGCGCGGCAAGACTCTCAAGGTGTTTGCCGATCCCCAGCATGAGGTGACTCGCCGTCTCATCCAGAACTACAACAACGAATACCGCAAATAGAGAGGCGCTGGCCACCTCCCTCACCGCTGTGTTTCGCCGAGCTCACACAGCGGGATCAAAAAAGCCCACTGCATGCAGTGGGCTTTCTGTTACCGGCGTTGCTGCTTAGGCTTGCAGCAACAGGCGGTTGATGCGGGAGACGAAGCTCGCCGGATCGTTCAGCCCGCCCTGCTCGGCCAGCTGGGCCTGTTCATGCAGCAGGGTGACCCACTCACCGAACAGTGCCTCGTCTTCAATGGTGTCGAGTTTCTTCACCAGCGCATGGTCAGGGTTGAGCTCCAGAATGTACTTCTGCTCCGGTACCGGCTGGCCGGCCGCGCGCATCAGCTTGATCATCTGGGTGCTCATGCCGTAGGCGTCGGTGACGATGCAAGAAGGTGAGTCGGTCAGACGGTGGGTGACACGCACCTCTTTCACTGCATCGCCCAGGCTCTTCTTGACCCGCTCCACCAGACCGGCGTTGGCCTTCTCGGCCTCTTCCTGCGCCTGCTTGGAGGCTTCGTCTTCCAGATCGCCGAGATCCAGTTCGCCACGGGTGACGGAGATAAGCTGCTTGCCGCCGAACTCGGTCAGGTGGCTCATCAGCCACTCGTCCACGCGCTCCCACATCAGCAGCACTTCGACACCCTTCTTGCGGAAGATCTCGAGGTGCGGGCTGTTCTTGGCTGCGGCATAAGAGTCGGCGGTGATGTAGTAGATCTTCTGCTGGCCTTCCTTCATGCGGCCAACATAATCCTCGAGAGAGACGGTCTGGGCTTCGCCCTCGCCAGCGGTGCTGGCAAAGCGCAGGAGCTTGGCGATCTCTTCGCGGTTGGCGTAATCCTCGGCAGGACCCTCTTTGAGCACGTTACCGAACTCTTTCCAGAATTTGGCGTACTTCTCGGCATCATCTTTCGCCAGCTTGGAGAGCATGGTCAGCACGCGCTTGGAGCAAGCCTTGCGCAGGGAGGCGGTCACCTTGTTGTCCTGCAGGATTTCACGGCTGACGTTGAGCGGCAGATCGTTGGAGTCCAGCACCCCTTTGACGAAGCGCAGGTAGGTCGGCATAAACTGCTCGGCGTCGTCCATGATGAAGACGCGCTGTACGTAGAGCTTCAGACCGTGCTTCTGCTCGCGGTTGTAGAGGTCGAACGGTGCGCGGGCCGGTACGTAGAGCAGGCTGGTGTACTCCTGCGCCCCTTCCACCCGGTTGTGACCCCAGAGCAGCGGATCTTCAAAGTCGTGAGCAACGTGCTTGTAGAACTCCTGATACTCCTCCTCCTTGATATCTTTCGGGTTGCGGGTCCACAGTGCAGTCGCGCGGTTGACCTGCTCCCACTCGCCCGGGGTGCCGACGATGGTCTCGCCATCCTCTTCACGATCCGGGGTACCCTCTTTGAACATCTCGACCGGTACGCTGATGTGATCGGAATATTTACCCACCACGGAGCGCAGACGCCAGTCGTCGAGGAACTCGTCCTCTTCGGCACGCAGGTGCAGGATGACATCGGTACCGCGACCCTCTTTGGTCACATCAGCGACGGTGAAGGAGCCTTCCCCTTCCGATTCCCACTGTACGCCCTGCTCCGGGGCAGTACCGGCGGCACGGGACACCACGGTCACCTTGTCGGCCACGATAAAGGCGGAGTAGAAACCGACCCCGAACTGACCGATCAGCTGGGAATCCTTACCCTGATCGCCGGAGAGGTTTTTGAAAAATTCGGCGGTACCGGACTTGGCGATGGTACCCAGGTGCTCAATCACCTGATCGCGGGTCATACCGATCCCGTTATCGGAGATGGTCAGGGTACGTTTCTCTTTGTCCACAACCAGGCGCACACGCAACTGGCCGTCGTTTTCGAACAAAGAGGCATCGGAAAGCGCCTTGAAGCGCAGCTTGTCCGCCGCATCGGATGCGTTGGAGATCAGCTCGCGCAGGAATACTTCTTTGTTGGAGTAGAGGCTGTGAGCCATCAGGCTCAGCAGTTGTTTGACTTCAGTTTGAAAGCCGTGGGTTTCGGCATGAACACTTTGGGTCATGGACCAATCCTCAGAAACATCGGGTTGAACATACGCCCAACCTAGATGGGGACAGCGATCCAAATATCAAGGGGGCGAATGTGCAATCCTGCTCATTCGCCCCCTTTTTCCATTCAACTGCCGATTTTCTGATCAAGCCGCAATGATACAGCCCTATCCCGCCCCTTATTTGAGGCGCTGGCGCCCCATCAGGGAGTGGGAGAGCGTGGTGCCATCCACCAGCTCCAGCTCGCCCCCCACCGGCACGCCATGGGCGATGCGGCTTACCTCCACCCCGGCAGCACGGGCCATATCGGCGATATACCAGGCGGTGGCATCCCCCTCGATGGTGGGGTTGGTGGCGAGGATCAGTTCGCTGATCGCCTCATCCTTCAGGCGGCGCTCCAGAATATCGAGCCCCAGCTCCTCGGGGCCGATACCATCGAGCGGCGACAGATGGCCCATCAGCACAAAGTAACGACCGGAAAACTGGCCGGTCTGCTCGATGGCAGCCACGTCCGCCGGGCTCTCCACCACACAGAGCAGACCATTCTCTTCCCGCTTGGGATTGGCGCAAATATCGCAGCGATCGTTCTCGGTAAAGGTGCGGCAGTGGCTGCAGTGGCCAATCTCGGTCAGGGCGCGGGAGAGCAGCTGGGCCAGCCGCAAACCACCGCTGCGCTCGCGCTCGAGCAGGGTAAAGGCCATCCGCTGTGCCGATTTGGGCCCCACCCCCGGCAGCACCTGCAGGGCTTTCATCATCTCGTCGAGCAGGGGACTGAATTTCATAACACACCTCACACTGGCCAACCCGCACCACTCTCTGGATAACCGCGGGTCAGCTGAACTGGATAACGCAACTGGCGCAGGACTATACCCGAGCACGCCGCCCATCGCCATCGGCTTGCCCACAGCGCTCGCAAAAACACGGATAGCAAAAAGCCCTGATGTTTCCATCAGGGCTTTGCAAGTTGGCGGTGAGGGAGACCGCCTGAATCAAGTCCAGACAAAATCAGTCACATCCTACATATGCAATTACAATCAATAACTTACTTAAAAAATCGTCCAGCAGCATCCGACTGTAAATGACTCTATCCCGCACTAAATGGCACAATGGATGGCATAGTCCATAGCATGCCACATTCTCAAGTAATCTTCCCTATGGCACTTCTTACCGATACCAAAGCACGTAATCTCAAGCCGGGTGACAAAGCAATTGCACATGGTGGTGTAACAGCCCTTGTACTTCATCCGTCAACAGCGAAAGGTCGTGGCAACTAGGTGCTTCGTTATGTCAGCCCAGTGACCGGCAAACGCAGAAATGCGGGGCTTGGTTCTTACCCAGAGATATCCATCGCGGATGCCACCAAGCAAGGACAGAAGATGCGAGAGCAACTCGCCAATGGCCTTGACCCTCTGGAACTCAAACGTGCTGAAGAGAGCAAACCCTCTATCCCAACTTTTGAGGCTGCGGCTCGAGAAGTTCACTCCAAACTGTTGCCTGGATGGAAAAATCCTAAACACGGCAAACAGTGGATCTCGACGCTCGAGCAGTATGCATTCCCCATGATTGGCCAGTACTCAATCTCCGCTATCACTCCTGCACAGATCGCTGAGGTCTTAGAGCCGCTAACAAAACCGTTCAACAAAGCGTAGGCAGATAACGGCGCAAGCCAGCGTCAACAAGGCGAGATGGATATCCAACCGTCGCTCGAAACGTATTCGTAGCTTCCCAAAGCCTGCTAGCCAACCATGAGTGCGTTCTACAACCCAGCGATGACAACCCAATCGCTCATTGCTATCGATGCCTCGCCGGGCAATACGAACCTTGATACCCCGTCGCCTCAGATAATCTCGACAACGGCGAAAATCATACCCTTTGTCTGCGTGTAGCTTGTCAGGTCGACATCGTGGTCGCCCTCTCTTACCTGCTAACGCCGGAAGTGCATCCAACAAGGGCTCAAACATTATCGAGTCATGGCGATTGGCGCCTGATACAAGCACTGCGAGCGGTATGCCCTGACGGTCCACCACTATGTGTCGTTTACTGCCCAGCTTGCCTCTGTCTGTCGGGTTACGTCCTGTTTCCTGGCCCCCCGGGGGCTGGCTACGCTCGCGCCATCGAGGCTTGTTCTACTCCAGTCGATGTGGCCAGCTTGATGTAGCTGGCTCAGGAGCGCCACGTGAAGTCGCTGCCAGATGCCTTGAGCTTGCCAATCACGTAGGCGACGCCAGCACGTCATTCCGCTGCCAAAACCCAAAGACTGGGGTAAGTCCTCCCACGGGATCCCGGTAGTAAGGACAAACAGAATACCGTTGAGAACGGCATAGTCATCGAGGCGTGGACGGCCACCCCGTGGCGAAGGCTGGTGAGGTGGCAGAAGTGGCTGCAAGGACTTCCATAGCTGGTTACTGATGATTTTTCGTGTCATGCCGGCTATGTGGGGACTGGTATCGTTCGAATCAACTTAGTTTTGTTAGCGGCTATTAATGCCGATCTGGTTGGAGATCCCTGAAACTGCCAGCCGTGTGAAACAACGACTGCATGCCGTGATGGCTTGGGCCTGGGCACATGGTCACATGGTCACTGCCAAGCAAACCCGGTCGATGTGGTAAATCACTTACTCCCACTACAACCCAGTAAAGCCGTTCGTACCGAACATCAACCTGCCATGCCCTGGCGTGATATTCCTGCCTTTGTTCAGCAGCATCTGAGGACAATACAACGTTATGATATTACTCGCTTAATGCTGGAGTTCTTGATCCTGACGGCTTGCCGTTCAGGTGAAGTCAGGGCAATCAAATGGTCAGAGGTCGATCTGGAAGCAAAGATCTGGACCTTGCCAGCGGAGCGAATGAAGGCCAAACAAATGCATCGCGTCCCGTTATCTCTTCGCGCTGTTGAGATCCTGATGGGATTGCAGGGGTTGCATGATGAATTGGTCTTCCCTTCACCACGCGATCAAGTTCCCCTATCAGATATGGTACTAACGACGTTCTTACGGCGGGTAAAAGCACCGAGCTCTACTCCTGGCCGTCTAGCAACGGCACATGGCTTTCGTTCCAGCTTTCGAGACTGGTGCAGCGAGCAGGGCTTCAGCCGTTTAACTGATAGAACTCATACCCGGTTTTGCGAGCCAAAAACAGATGACAGAAGCGTTTACCCCACGACGTTGTAGCCTGGCTAAAAAAGCAGTCTCTCGTGACTGGTAGCTTTATTAGGACGATGACGTGCGGATCCCATCAAGGCCAGAGCCGGAAAACGGCTCACAGACAGGCCGGATACATTGACGCAAACGACTTCTGGAAATCAGTTCACGCTTGCAGATAAGGAGCAGACCATACATTTTTTAGTATGTCCTTTTCACGTTCGAGCCGGTTGATACGGGCTTCCAGCTCCTGGATTTTCTACTGCTCCGGAGTCAGCGCTTTGCTGATTGGGGTAGTGCCACAGCGTTCGGATTGAAGCTGCTGAACCCAGCGGCGAAGTACGGTTTCACCAACATCCAGTGAACGGCTGGCTTCGGGGACTGAATATCCCTGGTCGAGCACTAGGGAGGCGGCGTCGAGTTTGAATTCGGCAGTAAATGAGCGATGTAATCTTGTCATTGAACACCTCAGGTCACGGTGGCGACTGTACCACCTAAAATGGTGTCCGGGATGATTAGACCACTACAGACTGGATGTTCAGAGCGCAGCAAAAGCGAGCTGTCACACCGGGACAGAACGCGAAACATTACCTAGCAGGCGTTCTCCATCCAGGCAATGGAAGAGTGCTTTACGTCAGTTGAATAAAGAAAGACTCATCCCTGTTTATCGCCATGCTGGAAAAGCTGCGTAGCCACTACCGACGAGCCAAAACCATCACGCGCAATCATCAATATAGAGGAATGGCCAGCCCGCTGGCCCGAGTGAAACACTACATGGATACCGTGTTTCCTTTCCCGGAATGGCTATGGCACAGCGAAGATGTAGCACTATTGGGATCAGTTATTTTGTAAGGGGCCAGAAAAGCACAAAACGAGCTCCTCCCAAAGCAGAATCACTAATGTTGATATTACCTCCATGGAGGCCGATGATCCGACTGGCAATGGTTAGTCCCAAGCCAAATCCAGCATTGCTACGCGCCTGTTTACGCAAAAAACGAGTGTAAGGTTGAAAAATTTGTGCGCGCTCCTCCAAGGGGATACCAGGCCCATCATCATCAACGATAAGATTGACCATACCCTGTTCGAGAAGAATAGTGACAACTACACGTGATATGGCATATTTGCAGGCATTGCGAACTATGTTACTAACAGCATATTTCATCAACTTTGCATCAAAGTATGCGCTACATCCTGCCGGTATGTCCCCGACTTCAATTTGCACGCCATTCGCCAAACTTTCCTGATTTTCTATAACCTCATACAACCAAGGTGCAAGTACATGCACCTCGGGACGGAAGGCAACGTCATCACGGTCAAAACGGCCAAATACTAATGCAGCCTGAACCAGTTCATCCAGCTCAGTCAAATCATTCTCTATGCGCTCTAAATAACCACGCATGGCTTCCGGATCATCAAGTTCCTGCAAGATACCGACCGTAAAACGAATGCGAGCCAGTGGCGTACGTAACTCGTGAGAAATCATGCTGGACATTTCCTTGTGCGCAGCAATCAGATACTGAATCCGCTCAGCCATACTGTTCATCGTAGCGACCAACGGTGAAAATAACTCGGAGCGCGCAGGCGCAACTCGGAAGCCAAGCTTGCCCTCCCCCAGTAATTTTGCAGTAGTGCGCAAGCTGCGCGCATCAATCTGTAAAGGACGCAGCCACCACCAAGCTGCTCCACCAAGTAACAGTGCTGCGAGCCCCCATATTGCCATTTTGGTCAGAATTTCCTGACGGAATGACGCAGCATACTCAGGATTCACTGAATGACTAAGAGGGCCTATTGCAGCCAGTGTCAGTTTGTCGGGGAGCAGACGATAAAGAACATCGCCTTCATCGGTAATGACACTTTGCCCGGTCAAGAGCGCTTGATATTCATCGGGGCGAAATATCGCCTGTTTCTGTACAAGCGGCAACAGTCGAAGATTATAGTGAAAATGACGATCCAACTCCGCCACAAGCCTAGGCCAATGGCTAGCGGGAGCAGGAGAGAGTCGCTCTTCAATTAGCAACTCAGTTCCACGCAGCAACCCCTGCATGTATGCGTGCTGATTATCTCGCAGAGTCTTCTCTATCAATACCTGTGCAAGCGCAACCAGAACAACCACCGAAATCAACCAGAAAACATAAAATCGCAGGTATTGCCGCAAGTGCACTTGATGAAAAAAAAGCATCTCTAATCCCACCCCCGCCTGCTGAACAAATAACCTTTGCCTCGCACAGTCTTGATGCGCTGAGGTTGCTCCGGATTATCATCCAGTTTTTTACGCAAACGAGCTATTCGCACATTCATTGAGCGATCGATACCATCGTAATCGATGCCACGTAACTTGCTCATCAGCTCATCCCGGCCAAGTACTTCACCAGCATGGCTGGCCAAGAGCCAAAGCAGATCAAATTCAGCCGTAGTCAGCAGGATTTCTCGCCCATTCAGTAAAATAGTACGAGCTGCAAGCATGATCTCCAGTTTGCCAAAACGTAACGTTGTCTCTGGCTCTGCAGTTACGGCTGGTAACGTTCGACGAGTGAGAGCCCGCAAGCGGGCCAGCAACACGCGCGGCTGGACGGGCTTGGCTATATAATCATCAGCCCCTATTTCAAGCCCGAGGACCTGATCAGCATCTTCATTCACGGCAGTCAGCATTACAACAATACCGGTAAAATAGGGGCGAATTTGTCGGCAGACTTCCAATCCATCCATACCCGGAAGAAGCAAATCAAGAATCACCACATCTGGATTTTCCGCAAGGATGCGTCTAGCGGCAACATCACCACGCAGCTCAATATCAACCGAAAAACCGAATCGGTCGAGATATTCGGCAGTAACATCTGCCAGCCTCTTATCATCCTCTACGAGAAGAACACGCATACTTGTCGGCTCATATTCAATCACTGGAGAACAGTGTCCAACCTCAACCAAGCAAACACAACACTTATAATTAAGTGTAGAATAAGTGCACAGTGAAGGCTGATGTATGGAGATGGTATTCACCTGACAGTTGCCCACAAAAGGGAGTGGTCAAACGGCTTCAAACCGGTACCCCTACCGTGTTATCCGGAGTCACCGTATGACCACCAACGAGAAAGTAGCACGTCGCAAACTCAGCCTGCTAGCGCTCGCCAAAGAGCTCAATAACGTCAGCAAAGCCTGCAAGCTCATCGGCTACAGCCGTCAGCAGTTCTACGAAATTCGCCGTAATTACCAGACCTATGGCGCAGAGGGCTTGCTTGACAAATTGCCTGGCTGTAAAGGGGCTCATCCCAACCGGGTTGCGCCCGAGATTGAACAGGCCATCCTCGATTACTCCCTCACCAGACCAACTCATGGCCCGCTGCGGGTCGCGCAAGAACTGGCTCTGCAAGGCATCAATGTCAGTGCGGGCGGTGTGCGTGGCGTGTGGCAACGGCACGACTTGCTCTCCAAACATGACCGTTTGTTGCGCCTCGAGAAAACCCATAGGGAGCAGACCATTGAGCTCAATGACCAGCCAATTCGCCTGTTAGAGCGCTTCAGCCCCGAGTTTCGCGAACGTCAGATTGAGGTCCACTACACCGGGGAACTGATGGCGGTCGACATCTTCTTCGTCGGCGCGCTCAAGGGGGTTGGCAAGGTGTATCTGCAAACAGTGCTGGACTGCTACAGTCGCCACGCCTGGGGACGGCTCTACACCAGAAAGCTGCCGGTGACCTCAGGTCATGTGCTCAATGAAACGGTGCTGCCGTTTTTCGAAGCCCACGAGGCGCGGGTCTATACCATCCTGTCGGACAACGGGCGCAAGTTCTGTGGGCGCCCTGACCACTATCCCTACGAGCTGTTCCTGCAACTAGAGGGGATTGAGCACCGAACCACCAAGGTGCGCAGACCGCAGAGCAACGGCTTTATCGAGCGGCTGCATCAAACCTTGCTGGATGAACACTTCCGCATCAAAGGAAGGACGACCAGGTATGAGTCGGTAGAGCAGATGCAGACAGACCTAGATAGCTATCTGGTGCACTACAACACCCAGCTGCCACATCAAGGCAGAATGATGGTGGGGCAGACACCTTACAGTATGTTCAAGAAGGGTCTGAAATTGATACCGAAGGAAGTACGCTCTAAAGTAGCGTAAACAAGACACCGGTTTGAGGCCGGTGTCAGGTGATAACTAGAACTGTACAGTCTATTAATTTGACAAGCGACACCTATGTCTAAAAAGTATACGGGTATTAACCATGGTTAATACCCGTATGCTTTAACTATACTATAGACTTAGTATAGAATTACATATCATCTTAATATCGTGAATTTCCCATCTGCGCCCCACAATCTATAAGATAGCGTGGACACAGCGTTAACCTTCATTGCTGCATCCTCTATTGAATTATACGCTCTGAGTGTATCACGTCCACCAACTGACCCACCATCTGCACGCCAATAGAGCTTCAGATGTGGATCATAGGTAAATGCACCATAACCAGAAATGAGAGGAAACTCTTTAACATGATTTTTAGCAGTTATTAAATCATCCATTCTATTGTATGCATATACATACCCCTTAGCAAAGTCCGCAAACCAGTAAAATTCACTATCAAAAACTATTGGATAGTAATCAGCATAACCATATCCCGTACGTCTAAATTGATATCTACCAACCAATACTGGTGTTGTTATAATTTGAGGGTTAGCTGCCGCACTTAAAGAAACAACCTTATATAAATACCCCCAACCTTGCCTATATGCATATAAATCATCAACAAAAAAACTATCTGAGACATATCCATTGTAGTTAACTGGCGATTTTATAGTAGCATAATTACAATCACCTTCCGCCATTAGCTCTATTGTATCATAATAACATAGCTGTGAGCTTGCCCCTACCCTTACATATTTAGGTATCTGTAAAAAATTAAGTAACCCTTGTTTTGTATCAAAACCGGAATGCACCTCAATCACTGATGTTCCAACCCTTCGGGAACTAATCCTAAGCGATGCAATACCTTGAGCATTTGTTACGCCATTATTAACTAGAGTAATGAACGTATCTTGGTCACTAACCCCATAAACCAATGCTCCACTAACAGGGTTACCTTCATTATCGACAATTTTAACATCTAGTTGACCAAATGTTTTATCTGAAAAAGGTAACACCAGTTGATTATTTATAGAAGCAGACACAGACTCAATTCTACCTCTTGATATGCAGGTGACCGCATATCTTTCACTAGCCCCCACTGTTGAAACGCTATCAACTGTAGAATAATCACTGAGACTCACAATAGTTGCTGCGCCTGCAGTCGCCGACTTAGACCAATAATAACTAGTTGCAGGCCATGAAACATTCTTATTTCTATCTCCAATCACCGGAGAGAATTTATTTTTCGATAAATAAAGCCCTTGAGGAAAATCATTTTTCAACGAAGTAAAATCAGCCACAGTAGGTAAATCCAACCCATAAGATGAGCAGAAAGCGCTAGCCTGACTGTAACTAAATAATGCCGTATTAAATCCCAACGGACCATCAAAACCATCCTCACGCGAGACACCAGAATGAGGGATTGATGAGCTTTTAACTTCATTATATTCTAGTGGAGACAAATACGTAGATTTAGATGAGGTTAATCTAGAAGCCCATGGCTTTTTACTACCAACAAGTATTTCAATAATACCTGTTGCATAACCACCATCATGATCACTCAAAACATAAGTAACATAATGCAGCCCCTCTTTTGAGCTCTTAAAACGAAACGATGTTGAATTGAAGTCATTATTATCTACTGGAGAAACAAAAGAATTATATGCAAACACATCGGTGAGCTGAACATGTTGCTTATCAGGATCGATGAGAAAAAAGCTCTCTTCAAACCTTGGGCTTGTAACACCAGTCTGGGGATCTAAGTAAAAAAACACCTTGTTGTTATTTTCATCATAAAAATAACTACCATCATGTTTCTTCATTTCTATGAGTTTATTTTTCGCATCTACATAACCTTCATTGAAGTATCGAGAGATGTCAATAATAACCTCCTCATCAGCAAGTACAGGCTGATAATCAAGCTGACTACCTGGTACAAAGCTAGATGGGTCACCATGTCTAAAGTTGAATGCGATAGGGCTGTGATTTTCATCAATTTTAGATATAGACACATCAATGGTTGCCAATATTATCGATGCATTTTCTTTATTTATGAAATTAAAATGAATCCTAGTAATTCCGCTATCAGATATATTTTCGCCAGCCAAATAAAATAGCTTGTTTTCACCAAGCAAGCTGGTTTCAACATTACCTGAACCAAGAACTATTATGCTGCTCTCATCAACAACATACCCCGCAGGTACCCCTGCATTTACATCAATTTCTACTTTTTTCCCAAGGGCAGTGGTCGCAGAATATTTCAAAACATTACTACTCTCTCCCCCTTCACTGATGCCTACTCTGATTAAAGATTTTTTAGAATCGATGCCATCTGCAGTAACTATATATTCATAGGTGCATACACCACTCTCAACCACAGGGGAAACGACAAGGTCCATGCCGTCAATGGAATAATTATCACAATAGTTTGAAGAAGTCTCACTATCAAGCACTCCAAATTTCGATATGTTTATGCTTTTATAGCCTCTGGATGTCTCTATGTGCTCAAGAAATGAGATCGATACAGGCTTATTAGGGGAAGCCATTTTTAATATGTCCTGAGATAGAACAGATATAGGGAGAGACGATTCACTCTCATTACTACCATCCTCTTTGGGCCCTTCTTTTCCCTCTTCGCCCCCCCCACCACAAGCGCCCAAAATTGAAAGCGCCATCATAATAAAAAAAAGTTTATATAATTTCATTCATACCTCAAATGGTCGAAAAAACTCAAAGAACCCTAAAGATTAAAAATTAAAGATTTAGAATCCTTATCTAAGGTTATACACTTCAATTAATGAAGTCATACCGCCCCTAAAAACAATAAAAAACTTAACACAACATACCCCCTAAACAACCCAAAACGTCATAAATACAAAGGCATATCAGAGGTGCTATTAAGAGCACTAATCATATTGTGACTTTTTACATGCATTTCCCTCGCGAACAAAGATACAGATACTCTGAAGAGGTTACACTGCTTAATAAGCAATCAGCTATAGGATTTGACGCAACGTCATGTAGGATTATTCCTCACACCAAGACCTTAAGTGGGGGAAGGAATATCTTCATAGACTTTAATGAGATAGTTACCTCCCCCCAATAAAAGGTCTGTACAGGCAATGAACAGTGATGGATGCAATGAAGAGCTGAGCCTCAAAAACACCCATCATACCAATTCAACCGTTCTAAGGAATCACCGGTGTAACACTATTGGGATCAGTTATTTAGTTGCGTTTAACTTTTATTTCTATTTCCTTCATCAAGTCAGTTCTGAATATAAAACTATCTCTATATTCGCACTCTATCATTCTGCATAATGCCACAATATCATCCGCACCGATCATTTGGCAGGACCCTTTCAAACGGTGAATGTAGTGCAGGGCACCATCATAGTCACCATCAACAATACAATAATTTATGCATGCCACATCGTCTTTATTACACTGTACAAACTCATCATACAATGTAACCTTCCAATCTGACAAACTCTCACTAACACTTTCAGCATTTGCCAAAGAAAGCTCACTAAAATATTTATTGATCATCTCTGCCATCACAGTCAGCTTGAATGGTTTAAATAAGCAATCATTCATTCCAGCTGCAATACATCTATCAAAATCTTCCTGCATAGCGCTTGCTGTTAAGCCATATATCCCGATAGGCCTTTTATTTAGCTCCATTTCTTGTTGTCTAATTGCACGCGATAGAGAATATCCATCCATATTTGGCATTTGGCAATCTGTAATAATAAAGTCCACCCTCTCATTATTATAAATAGCTAATGCTTCGGCACCATCACTTGCAGTTAATACCTTGAAACCCATGTAGTCTAATTGCTTTTTAAGCAAAGTACGATTTGCGACATGATCATCAACAACCAATATATGCCGTTCCGAATTTTCAACTATATTTACATCATGAGAAATATGAGATAATGCAACATGAGGTAGTTCTTTTTTACATGGATTGAAGGGAAGTGTGATGACAACACGTGTTCCAATACCTTCTTTGCTATTCAGCTCTACCTCACCTCCCATTATTTGACATATTTGTTTAACTACGCTCAGACCTAATCCACTACCACCATATCCAGAGTGGTAATTATTATGAGCTTGACTAAATGGTTTAAACACGTCATCCAACTTGTGCTGTGGAATACCAATGCCATTGTCAGCCACGGTTACAATAAACATATTGTCGGCTTGTCGTAAATTAACATCAACAATGCCGTCTTTCGTGAACTTTAATGCGTTACCAACAACATTATATATCACCTGTCTGAGCCTGACTGGGTCAGTATGAATGAAGATCGCATCACTAACGTTTGAGGAATATATAAGCTGGTTATTATTTTTTGAAGCAATTCCCTGTAACAATTCAACCGTTGAGTTCACTAACTTATTCAAACAAATACTCTTATTGTCTATGGTGAAAGTCATTGCCTCAATGCTTGAGATATCAAGAATCCCACCTATAAGATCTAACAAAGCATCCGCAGCATCTGATGCGCATCGTAATGAATCTATATCAATCTGACCATCGTGTGATTTCTGTAATGACAACTCAATAAATCCTATAATGGCATTCATCGGAGTTCGAAGTTCATGACTCATTACAGCTAAAAAGTTACTTTTTGCTAAACTTGCTTGCTCAGCTTTTTCTTTCTCTACTTCCAATTGAAGTTGTAACATTTTCCTTTCTGTTACATCTATCGAACCACAAACTACGCCTTTTATTTTGTCATTTACATCTTTCAGTGGAATCATCCATTGATATACCTCGATAGTTTGGCCATCAAACGTCATAGATAAATCGCCAACAAACTGAATGCCAGACGAAATAACATTATTATATATTGCATGTATGTGCTCTGCAGAATCTATTCTGCTAGAGTATGATTCATAGATACTCTTGCCATACACATCTTCCTTTTGGACACGCAAAGATGAAAGATAAACGTCATTACAAAAAATAAGTTTACCTTCATAATCTCGCACGCAAATCGGCATAGGAAGCCCATCTAATAAAACCTTGTTAAAATACAACTCACTGAGTAATTTCTCCTCTATATCTTTTTTGTGTAGCAACTGTTTATGTAAATAATAATTACGAACAAGGTAAACAATTAATGCCAACATCAATAAAAAAAGCAAGCCACTAAACTCAAATGAGTACCTCTCCCACAGGGAAAGTTTAGGCAACGGATTATTTCTCCAGTTATAAGATATCCGAGATAAATCACTAGGTGGTATGGCTTCAATTACCTTATTTATTATATTAAATAGCTGTACATCCGATGCTCGCAATGCAAAGGAAAATTCTAGTGGTTCTTCACTAACACGCTCCAAAAATAGGTACTTTTCAACATCACTATTTGATGACAGGAAATACTTTGCTTGATATAGCGAGGTTATAGCACCACTTACCTTACCTTCAGATAGTAATTTAAGTGCATCAATACCATTAGATACATATATTATTTCCGCATTTGGATAACGAAGTGTTAAGCTACTATATTTAGCAATTCCCCGAGGGACAGCAATTTTAGTGCCAATAAATCGCCCACCATTATCTATGGAGGTTCGATCAGAAGTAAGAGATATTATGTCATCTCGATTATAGTTTATAGTAGATGTGAGCGATGTCTCCATCAATTTTGGTTGATATACCGCCATTAAATCAGCATCACCGGAGCGTACTGCATGATTTACTTCATCGTCAGAGTTATACACCTTAATCTTAAAATTAATACCTGTAACATCCTCAATAAAATCGATTACATCTATTGCAATACCAACTGCTTTTCCCTCATGCCCAATGAATGAGTAGGGGACATTATTTTTATTAATCCCAACGGTTACCGATTTTCTTTCGCGGATCCAATTTAGATCTGATTGTGATAATATATCATTGACTGACAAGAGCTCTGTAATTGCGCCTCGCCATCTGGATACTATTGTGCTACGACCATAATCATGTAGATTTAAAATGCTCTTATTGACTAATGACAGTAACTGGGGCTCTCGCTTTGAGATAAAAAAGCCAAAGTCCCTTGGCTCGTGTCTGGCTGGTCCAATAAATATAAAATCACCAAAACGCTCTCCACTTAGATAATGAGTGGAATAGACATCGCTCAGCAGTATATCAGTATGACCAAAATAAACTGAATCGATAGCAGCAAGTGGGGATGAGTATTCAACAAGAACAGCATTTGGATATATTAGGTTAAAATAATTTACGTCAACAATTCCTTTTGGAGCAGCAACCCTTGTCCCATCTGGGATTAGTTTGTATTTACCCACACGCTCCTTCAGCGTGGAAAACGCCAGCTTGCTCTTTAAAAACGGTTCACTGAAAGTGCCAATCAAGTTACTATTTTCAATGTTAAACCAACTACCGACGCTTAGCATGTCAATATCACCTGATTGCATTGCTTTTCTAGCACTTATGTTATTGCTATATCCCTTAATAACTATTCTTGTTTTTAATTCGTCACCAATATACTTTAATATATCAGCAGAAATCCCCTCAAAATGGCCCGCTGTTGATACTACTTCGAATGGCTCATATGAAGGAAAGATGACACCTACGTTTAACACTCTATTCTTGGATAACCACTCTCTTTCAGATTGAGTAATAAAGACAGATTCTTTTATAGCTATTGCTCGTCCAACTAACTCCAACTGCTCCATAGCAATAACACTCATGGAGTTAAACAATAAAAAAATCTTTAAGAATCGCATCATCATTTACCTTTCAACGTCTCTAGATATATCTATAAGTTCAGCTATATTTGAAACGCCCAGCTTTTTAAATATTCTGGTTTTGTAAGTGCTAACCGTCTTATTACTCAAAAAAAGTTCATTAGCTATTTCTAGATTTGTTTTACCTATCACTAATCTGTTAAATACGGCTAACTCACGATCGCTCAGACAAGACACAGCACTATCGTCAGCATTTGACCGAAAGTCACTGAATTTATCATCAAGCATAGCAGGAAAATATGAAAAACCTTTCATAAGATTAGCCACAACTGATGGCAGACTTTCAATATCTTCATTTTTCTCCATAAATCCATTCACACCAGCTGTATAACAGCGCATAATGTAAACATCAGTAATCAACGCGGACAATATTAATATTCGCACTGTGCGATTTTTCTTCCTAATTCTTTTTGCAACTTCTAAACCATTAACATGTGGTAAATCCAAATCCAAGATGATCACATCAAAGTTTATATTATGAGTTTGATTAATCGCCTCAACCCCACTAGATGCTTGTGTTATGTCCCTATAACCAGCTGTATTCAATACATATTTCACTGCTAACCTAACTGCAGGGTGATCATCTACAATTAGAATTTTCAAATTATTTTCCATTCCACTTCCTTAACGCTTAACGAATATAAAGCAAGAGCAATACTACACATAAAGCACCACACCAAGGGTAGTACGCAGCCGCAGTTAAAGTAGGAAAAATCCTAAACAATGGCATCTATTAATAAGAATTGTTCCATTTATAATGAAAGGCTTTTCTTGCTGTGATTCATAGAACACATATTGGCTCAATGCTTTTAAATAAATATGGAGGCATATGCCCCCTCAACTATATTCAATTTATTCAAAACAACCTTAGCAACTACTTATAATGCGGAAAGAGAATACCCGCGCCAGTTACTTTGTTGGCCGAATGAATACATGCGATACAGATCGAATAGAGCATCTTCGAAGGAGCTCTCAACAAAAAAGATGTACATCGTACTAGTTAACAATACAGTATTATCGTAAATAACAGGAATAGCATCGTGTTATCAGAATGATATCACTGGCTGTTCCATTAACAAGCTCAGCACAGTGATAGTGTTTATCTTGGTGCCCACAGGGATTGCAGTCAGGTCGACAAAAAAGCTCGGGTTGTGGTTGCTATAGGGCGCGGGCTGACCATTTTCGATTGCCTCAGCAAAAAGCTTCGGGGGCGCAATACCAATCAACTGGTAGACGTAGGGGGTTCCCAGTGGAGCAAATGCCTCCTGGAAATCTTCTGATCCCATAACGGAGGGGAAGTTGTCGACCACCTTGTCTCCCCCCAGCAGGAGGGTCAGATTAGGCTTGATCCTATCAACCAATGTCGCGTCATTCACCAGAGGCCCGGCATGACCTTTCATGGTTAGTGTTGGCATCTGGTTATCTGGTACACCTGCTGAAATGGCAATACCTCTGCTCATTGATTCTATGCGTGCCAGCATCTTTTCGCGGATGTCAGGACTGAACCAGCGAAGATTGAGCTTGAGCTTTGCTTCTGCTGGTATGACGTTGTTATCACGTCCAGCCTCGATAGCGCCAACCGTCAACACCGCTGACGATTGCGGGTCAAGGTTGCGACTGATGATTGTTTGGTAAGACAGAACCGCCTGCGCAGCCATTACAATCGGGTCAATCGTCATTTCAGGACTTGAACCATGCCCTCCAACGCCCTTGAAGTTGACATCCAATTGGTCCGTACCTGCCATACGCACACCAGCTACACTTGCAACATAGCCAACCGGCCCAGGCACACCGTGGACTGCGAATGCATAGTCTGGCTTGGGAAAGCCTCGCTCCCAGAGCTGGTCATCTACCATTGCCTGAGCGCCAAGGCCCACTTCTTCGGCAGGCTGAGCATAAACCACCAACGTTCCGGACCATTTCGCTGTCATTTTTGCCATGGTATTGGCCATGCCCAGTAACCAGGTCACATGCGCATCATGTCCGCAGGCATGCATCACATCAATTTCACTGCCATCAACAAGACGTTGCTTTTTTGTCGCCGCATACGGCAAGCCAGTTTCTTCTTTCACCGAAACAGCATCCATGTCGGCGCGAAACCAAACAACAGGTCCGGGGCCATTTTCCAGCACCCCAACTACCCCAGTGTGGGCAATCCCCTCGGTGACTTTGAAGCCCAAACGCTTAAGCTCTTTGGCGACGATGCTCGCGGTGCGAACTTCAGTAAATGCAATTTCTGGGTGTTGGTGTAAATCTTTGTAAATAGCGGCCAGCCGGTCAGCATCCGCATCGACCAAGGCATTGACTTGAGCAATAACGGCAGGAACCAGAGTCTGAGGCGGGGCTGTGGTAATTTGTACCGCCAGTAAGGGGGCGGCAAACAAAAAACTACTGAACCCGAGTGCATCACAGAACTTTTGTATGGGGAGGGTGAGTGCTTTCATTTTGTAATATCCGTAATCAAGTTGATTGGTAGGTTATAACTGACAGTCACCAGCAGCTCGCTCATTTAATGAGGCTAACCGGTAATGGGTGCATGCAGTAACTCGGCTGGCGATTGAGCCAAACTGTGATGTAAACTGATTACTCTGCATTCATGTCACCAAGAAAAATTTGCAGGCAATCCCGCTGTTTTTCTCTTGAACGATGATCTCAATAGAAGCCCCAAGGCGACAAGCTCATCTTTATACATCCTCCTTTGCGTGAGTGGTCGCAACGTGACTATTTGTTCGGTTGCTGTTGCCAAACCCACGATGCACAAGCCATTTCTCGAACTCGATAACTGCAAAAATCACGAAGCCAACCATCAATGTCATACCCCAGTAATAAAACGGCAACGGTTCAGTACTGAAGATTCGGTTCATTGCTGGTAGGTAGATAATTGCGAGTTGCAGCATCAGCAGGACGACACTGGCCAGCCAGAGACCTTTATTGCGGAACATGCTTGCATTGAGCGAAAAGCGGGTCTGCTCTCGACAGTTAAACATGTAGGCCCACTGTGCGGTGACCAACATCTGTAGCAACACCGTGCTGATAAAGTTATCACTGTGCCCCTTGCCTAGCAAAATAGCCTCCAGCCAGAAGGCGCCACCGGCAATTAATACGCCAACCAGCGCGATGCGCCATAGGCCATATCCATCAAGAATGCTGGCTTTGGCCGATCGCGGCTTACGTCGCATCATTCCGGGCTCGGACGGTTCAAAAGCAAGGCCAAACGCAAGGGTGGTTGAAGTGGCCATATTCATCCACAGAATCTGCAATGGCGTCAGCGGAATCATGGTGCCCAGCAATAGTGCAATCACAATAAGCAACCCTTGCGCCAGGTTGGTCGGCAAGGCAAAAAGAATTGTTTTTTTCAGGTTGTCATACACGCGACGTCCTTCAGAGACAGCACTGGCAATTGAGGCAAAGTTGTCGTCAACCAGCACCATGTCGGCAGCTTCTTTGGTCACCTCCGTACCTTTGATGCCCATTGCTATACCTACATTAGCTTGCTTGAGTGCGGGGGCATCATTGACACCATCGCCCGTCATACCAACCACATGGCCGCGCGACTGCAGCGCCTTGACCAGCCGAAGCTTATGCTCAGGACTCGTGCGGGCAAAAATGTCATTGCATTCGGCAACATCAATCAGCTCGTCGTCACTCAATTGCTGAAGTTGAGCACCGGTAACGGCTTCCCGCGTATTTGGCATCCCCAACATGGCACCAATGGCCATCGCGGTCTCCGGATGATCACCGGTGATCATCTTGACTCTAATGCCGGCCTGCTGACAGGTGGCAATGGCCCTGATCGCTTCCGGGCGCGGGGGATCCATCATAGCCGCAACACCAAGAAATTTAACATCGTTTGCCAGATCGGCATGGGTCAGTTCCTTCGTATCGGCTGGTATGCGCTTGAATGCAGCCGCCACCATCCGCAAACCCTTGCTGGCATAGCGTGCCATTACGGTTTCCCAGTATTCGCGGCAGAACGGCTGCTCACCTTCCTTGCCCTGTTGGGTACATGCCATCTCAAACAACACATCAGGGGCCCCCGTGATGAGTACCACGAGTTCGCCGTCAATCCTCTGTAAATTGGCTTGATATTTATACGAGGAATCGAAAGGAATTTTGTCGAGCAACTCGGCATTGCTAAAACTCAGCCCAGATTTAGCTGCGAGCACTTGCAGGGCACCCGCCGTCGGAGCCCCAATAATGAGCCATTGCCCTGCTTCGTTTTGTTGCAACTGGCTGTCATTACAAAGCTGCACAGTAGCAATGAAGCGTGATAACACTGGCTCTTCTGCGACTTGAATTACAGCTTCGCTTGCTGCGTCCCGGATGTAACCGACCGGATCATAACTGTCACCATCCACACTGAATTCACGCTCGGCCAGCACGACAGCCTTCACGGTCATTTCATTCATGGTCAATGTGCCGGTTTTATCTGAACAAATGACCGTCATTGCACCCAATGTTTCTACGGTGGGCAGGTTGCGGATGATGGCTTTTTTCCGAGCCATACTCTGCACCCCTAACGACAGGATGATCGAAATGATGGCTGGCAGCCCTTCCGGAACGGAAGCAACCGCTAGACTGATCAGGCTGAGCAACAATTCCGGCAACGGCACAGTATGGATCAGCAGACTAATGGCAAAGAGACTCACCATCATGATGGCAATAAGCCGGAAAATGCCTTTACCAAGCCGCTCCATCTGGGCCAGCAAAGGCGTCTGCAATTTTTGCACTGCAGCAAGCATGCTGTTGATGTGGCCCAGTTCCGTCTGATTGCCGATCGCAACAACGATGCCCTTGGCTGTGCCTGAACTCACCATAGTGCCGGAGTAGGCCATATTCAGGCGGTCACCCAACTGTGTTGCCCCCGGTAAAGGTTGGATGTGCTTATCAACTACGGTCGATTCTCCAGTAAGGATGGCTTCTTCGACACGCAGATTGTGTACCTCAAATAGACGTAGATCAGCCGGAATACGGTCACCGGGTCGAAGCGATACTATATCGCCAGGCACTAATTTTTCTGCATCGATATCCTGCAATGCGCCATCACGCAGGACATGTGCACGGCTAGACAGCATACCGCGAATGCCCTGGAGCGATTTTTCGGCACTACTTTCCTGAAAAAAGCCAATGGCGGCATTAATCAGAACCACCCCCAGAATGACACAAGTGTCCACCCAATGCCCCATTAACGCGGTTAAAATACAGGCCCCTATCAGGATGTAAATCAATACATCATTGAAGTGAGCTAAGAATCGCAACCACGCCGCTTGTCGTGCTTTTTCTGGGAGGCGATTTTTACCGAAATGGCGGTTTCGGTCCGGAATATTCTGAGTGGCCAGTCCAATATGCGAGGATTCCAATTCATTCAGCGTGTCCGATGCAGAAAGCTGATGCCAGTCTCGCCGTAATTTGTTGGAAATTATTAATTCTTTATTCATGAGAGTCTCCTTTGGCCTCGGAAAAGCGAGACGCGTCATCCGAGTTTATGGGGGCGAGGTGCAGCTTTTATTCCAAGCAACTGATCCGGTAATCGTTTTAATGGCTGATATTCCGCAATGTGACTTCTAATAGTCTGCTTGCTGCCATCGAGAACAATGGGAAAGTAGTAATCATCAGTATAACCAACAGATATAACGATGTGTTTTTAAATAGCCGAACGAAGGTAATCAATATTGTAACCCCATCAATGATGAGCACCTTTCAGGTTTGCCGATATTGTATCAGCCTACTCATTTCCTGATGACACAAATGGGGGCACTACAGCCACCAAAAGCCCCCAAAGGTTACAATAGGTTTCTATGGCGTTGTTTCCCAAATCAACCATCAAGCCACAACTGCCCCAACCCCAAGTGAGCGTTACACTAGGGGCTTTCAGTATTCAGCTTGTTTATGGCGCTTACATATGCAATGACTTCTCCCACTTGGCCGTTGCACGATGCTGCGGACGCAGAAGCTATCTGCGAAGCCGTGACGCGACTCTACATGCGGTTCATCCCTGTCAAATCCCCGGAGCAATAAGCCGAGCCGGCACTGCATCAGATCTGTAAGGGTCTCATCAAGCAGCTGACCACTCAGACCAATCAAATCCGAAGATTACTAGGCTGTGTTCTCAAAATGCTGGTTTTCTGTCCACTAATAGTTCCCGTAAGTAACGAAGGCAGAAAGCCAGCTTGATAAAAGCAGCAAAACTTCCCGCCAGCTTTTCATACCTCGTTGAGAATCTGCGAAACTTCTTCAGCCATCCGAAGCACCGTTCGACCACATTTTTCCTACGATAACGAGCTTTGTCTAACACCAGTGGACGTCCCTTATGGTGTCGTTGCTGGTCGCTGCGTTGCGGGATAACCGCTTTTATCTTTCTGCGCCGAAGTTCTGCCAGCAGAGCCCTGCTGCTATAGGCCTTGTCTGCGGCAAGATGCGTTGGCCGAGTGCGATAATGGCCTGATGAAGTCGGGATCCTTGCCATGGCCAACGCACTTGTCGCATATCTGATTTCCGCTGATTGCCCCGGCGAAAGGCAGAACCCCAGCGGTAAACCATTACCATCAGTGACCAAGTGAATTTTGCTGCCAAAACTACCACGAGAGCGACCAAGAGCTTGATTCACCGGAGTGTTTTTTTACGCGCTCCGGCAGCATCTTTGGATGCCCTGACATTGGAGCCGTCAATGCACCACAGGTCGAAGTCGATAAGCCCTTCTTCATTGAGATGCAGTTGCAACGCAGCAAGGATGGCATCGATACGACCTGTACTCAACCAACGTCGAAAGGTGTTGTAGACCGAGGTCCATGGGCCGAAATGTTCTGGCAGATCTCGCCAAGGTGCGCCGGTATGAAGAATCCAGAGAATGCCATCAAGCACTTGGCGTGGCTCACGTGTAGGGCGTCCGCTTATGCGGCGGCATAGAAAAAGGGGCTCGATAAGCCCCTATTGTGCATCGGTCAACTGGTAACGACGGGACACTGCATAGGTCTTAAGCTGTTGAGAAGATTTGAGATTATATATTCATCACTTTAAGAACACAGCCTAGGGGAGTTTGGCATCATCATCCCCCAAGACATCACCCACATACTGCGCATGTTACCCAACATCTGGAGGATGCGATAACATGCCTGCCTTGTTCCATCTACAATTGAGCCTGCTACAGGATTATCTGGACCACTTGTTCAAGATAACGGCGACACTTGGTAAACAAATCGAGTAATGCCATCAGCAGAACGCCTTGTGCCAATGCATCGGTAAGATCCCCGGCATCGGTCCCATCAACCCAGTGCGTTGGTTGCGAATATTGGCTATGCCAACAATTTCGAAAATGTCAGGCAACTGGCCGCGAGTCTCGGGTTGGTGCCAAGCCAACACTCCAACGGCGGCAAGCAAACCTTACTGAGGATCACTAAACGGGGAGATACCTATTTAAGTACTTTGCTAAACCACGGTGCCAGGGCAGTTTTGCAGTCGGTGAGGTGTAAACACAATGTCGCCTTGTACAGAAGGATGCGGCCATCTTTCTTCAGTTGGCAAATAGCCAACCACAAACTCAGCCCAGGCATCCATCATCGGACGCCGTTATCGCTCCTACGTCTTCTTACGAGCCATGACTGGCTACTTACGTCGCGGAAAAAATGTCTGTGTGAGTAATATCCATAATCTCTCTGTCTTGGCTACTCATTAGTACCTAGAAACACTCCGGGTAGATCAACCCGCCGTGGGGTGCAGTGGTTTTGCTTTGGTGTCAATCAGATGCTTCTGATTCCTCGTGTGGTTTATGACAGGTGATCTGAGTTAGGTTAGATAGTAACTTGAATCTCGAGTGTTCCATAGCTCAGCCTGTGTCAACCCGTTGCCCCTCCTCTAGGGGCTTTTTTCTATACCATGTTATAGTGGTCTAATCATCCCGGACACCATTTTAGGTGGTACAGTCGCCACCGTGACCTGAGGTGTTCAATGACAAGATTACGTCGCTCATTTACTGCCGAATTCAAACTCGACGCCGCCTCCCTGGTGCTCGACCAGGGATATTCAGTCCCCGAAGCCAGCCGTTCACTGGATGTTGGTGAAACCGTACTTCGCCGCTGGGTTCAGCAGCTTCAATCCGAACGCTGTGGCACTACCCCAATCAGCAAAGCGCTGACTCCGGAGCAGTAGAAAATCCAGGAGCTGGAAGCCCGTATCAACCGGCTCGAACGTGAAAAGGACATACTAAAAAATGTATGGTCTGCTCCTTATCTGCAAGCGTGAACTGATTTCCAGAAGTCGTTTGCGTCAATGTATCCGGCCTGTCTGTGAGCCGTTTTCCGGCTCTGGCCTTGATGGGATCCGCACGTCATCGTCCTAATAAAGCTACCAGTCACGAGAGACTGCTTTTTTAGCCAGGCTGCAACGTCGTGGGGTAAACGCTTCTGTCATCTGTTTTTGGCTCGCAAAACCGGGTATGAGTTCTATCAGTTAAACGGCTGTGCTTGCGTTGGCATAGGGTTGGTAATCCCTGCCGGATGTCAGTACTTTCCAGCAAATTCGCATTATCTTGTTGGCCAAGGCGATAAGGACCACATGATGGTGATGGCCGGCCTCCAGCCTGGCGACCCATTCGCCTAACGATGATTTGTCACGCTTCATGTGAATTTTTAGCGCTTTGGCACCTTGAATAACCATTTGCCTTAAATAGCTATTGCCACGCTTACTGATCCCGCCGAGCGAAGATTTGCCACCAGTTGAATATTGTCTGGGAACCAGCCCCAACCAAGCTGACTGGTCGCGGGCTTTCTTGAATTGTGAACCATTGCCAATCGCGGCAATCAACGCGGTTGAGACAATCGGTCCAATGCCGGGGACGGTACTGATTTTTTGGCACAAACCTGATGCGCTTGAGGCTTGTCCGAGCATGAGGCTCATGTCATCAATCTGAATATCCAGCTGTTGCCACCGTTCTCTCAGACGCAATACCAGGGCGCGGATAAAGTCAGGCAAACCATTCTCGGCATCTTCAAGGATCGTCGGCAGAGAGCGCTCGAAGATTTTTCTGCCGACTGGCACGGTGAGCCCATATTCCAGCAGCAACGCTCACATCTGATTGACAGTGGCGGTACGTTCGACGATGAAACGCTGACGGACGCGATGAGTCGCCTGCAATGCCAATTGTTCATGAGATTTCAACGGGACACAGCGCATAGTGCCTCTGCTACCAGCCTCGGCAATGGCGGTGGTATCGTTGAAGTCATTCTTGTTCGATTTGAGGTAGGGCTTAACAAATTGAGCGGGAATAATCTTGGGCTCGAACCCCGCCTGTTGGAACAGGCGTCCCCGGTATTGCGAACCAGGACATGCCTCGAAGGCAACCCGACAGGGTGGAGTCGTACTGATGAACTGTTTCAGTTGTGAACGAGTGAGCTTTTGCTTGGTCAATACATGCCCCATGCGATCCATCGCCACCAGGTGAAACCAGTTTTTGCCTAAATCGATCCCGTAAATGTAAATCTGCGCTTGAGTCATGATGAGCCTCCTTGATGCTGGCTCCAGCATAGCGGGGTGGGTGGAGCAGACCATCCCATTAGGCTACTGCTTTCTTGATGACGGACGAGTTCACATGTACGCACTGATAGACCGATTAAGGGAGCAAGCCCCCATCACTCTGGTCTGCTGCGCTTTCGATGTGCCCACCTCCTGTTTTTACGATTATCTGGCTCGCAGGCGGACGATTAACCGTGAACGTATGCAGCAGCACTGTGAGTTGTGCCGGTTGTTCAAAGTGCGTATTCCGGCGAAGTTGAACAGTCATTCCGGCCAACGTGAACACCCTGATCCTTAACGCGCTCACGTCATCTCGTTTCTAACTCGACAGTTCAAATTGGGTCAACTCACTTCTCCTCTTTCTCATCGATTCTCCCTTCAGTGACAGCCGGTGAGCGTTGTGCATCAGCCGGTCCAGGATCGCATCTGCCAGGGTGTTGTCCCCCAAGCTTGCGTACCACTCTTCCGTTGGCAGCTGACTGACCACGACCGTCGAGTATTTCCCATACCGATCATCCATGATCTCCAGCAGTGCGTTGCGCTGCTCGGCATTCACCGCTTCCAGTCCCCAGTCATCGAGGAGCAGCAGCGCTATCCTTGCCAGTTGACCCAGCAGTCTGGCGTAACTGCCATCTACCTTGGCCTGGCTCAGTTCAAGCAGCAGACGTGGCAGCCGGTAGTAAGGAGTGCTATGCCCTTGCTGACAGGCTTGGTAGCCCAGCGCACAAGCCAGGTAGGTTTTTCCACAGCCACAGGGACCGGTAATGAGCAGGTTCTGCCCCCGATGCAGCCATTCTCCTTGGGCCAAGTTTGCTACCTGTGACCGCTCCAGGTTGCGTGCAGACTGGTAGTCCACCTCTTGTACCGTGGCCTGGAGTTTGAGCCGCGCCTGCTTGACAAGCCGAGCTTGTTTACGCTGCTCCCGGCTCAGTTGTTCGTGTTCGACCAGCAGGCTTAGCCGCTCGATGAAGGGCAGCCCTTCGTAGGTACTCGCCTGTTCCAGTTGTTGTTGCACGGCATCCGCCATGCCGGTCAGTTTCAGGTTTCTCAGGCGGGTCAGGGTTTGTTGGGTCATGGGGCGTATCCTCTTTAGTGGAAGCTCTGGGGGCCACGGATGTTCTCGTGCTCTTGCGGTAACTCTGGGTAGCTCAGCGGGCTTGCGGGCAGTTGGTCACGGCCACTGGTCAGCACCGACTTGAGCTGTTTGAGTCGCACCAGACCTTCCCGGTTGGCCAACTGGCAACAGGCTTCAACCCGTGATGGCGGATACTCCCGACTAAGACTCAGCAGCCCCAGGCAGAGTCGGTATGCCTGCTCGGCATGGGCTTTCTCTTCCAGCCGTTCGCTAACCCAGTACAAGGTGCCCGGTCCGATATCAGCAGCCCACTGCTTGAGACGGACTGGGGTCCAGCGTTGCTGCTTGCTGTGGCGTTCCGGCATGTGTTCCGGGAGCGTGCTCATCCCCGGGATGGTTTTACGCGGATGGCTCGCGACCAGCTGTTGCTGGTGATAGACCTGGAGCAAAGTGTCGCCAGCATGGAGCTCCAGTTGCTGGCCCACATACTGGTGTGGCACCGAGTAGTGGTGCTGCTCATAGCTGACGTGATAGTCGATGTTGACCTTGACCGTTTTGATGGCGACATAGCGATAGGGATGCACCGGCAGTGGTCCCAGTGCCGGGCGGTCCAACTGCTCAAACGCCTCGCGCCGGTTACCGGACAGTTGCTTGAACGGGCGCTCGTTGAGTTCGTTCAGCAAGGCCCGGATGCACTGGTTGAGCTCGGCGAGCGAGAAGAAAGTCTGATGGCGCAGGCGGGCCAGGATCCAGCGTTCGACGATCTGCACACCCACTTCAGCCTTGGCTTTGTCCTTGGGCTTGTAAGGGCGCGCTGGCATCACCGCCACCTGATAATGCTCGGCCAACTGCTGGTAGCTGGGGTTGAGCTCGGGATCGTATCGGCAAGCCTTGCTGACACCGCTCTTGAGGTTGTCGGGGATCAGCAGTGCTGGGGTACCGCCGAAAAACTCAAAGGCACGGACATGGCTTTGCAGCCAGTCCGGCAGTGACTGTGACCAGGTGGCCTCGGCAAAGGTGTAGTTGGACGCACCGAGCACGGCGACAAAGACTTGTGCCTGGCGGACCTCACCCGTAGTCGGCGACACGATGGGCACCGTGGGCCCGCAGTAGTCGATAAAGAGCTTTTCCCCCGCCTTATGGATCTGGCGCATGGAGCGCTTTTGCAACTGACACCAGGACTTGTAACGGTCGCAGAACTGGGAGTAGCTGTAACAGCTGTTGGGATAGCGCTGGGTGTACTCCTCCCAGAGCAGTTGCTTGGAGACCCCCTTGCGCTTGAGTTCCTGATGGACAGAGGGCCAATCCGGTACAACATGGCGGGCCGATATGGTGGTATCGGCCTGCGGATAAAACAGGGCAGCCAGTCGGCCATCATCAAGCTCGGTGGGCAGGGGCCAGCTAAGGCCGAGCGCCTGGGCACTTTTGAGGAGTTTCTGGATGGAGCCGACACTGACCTTGGTACAGATACTGATCTGGCGAAAAGAGAGCTGAGTCTCCAACCGTAGTCGCAGCACTTCACGAATTTTACGCATTGCAATCCTCTTGGCAGACATAGGCTCTTCCCTGGCAAAAGGGAGAGCGTATCAAAGGTTGTTAAATCAATGCGTTAAGGATGATTCTGGTGAATGTGAACAGTGATTCCGGAAAGGAGGGGCAAAGTGTTCAGGTTGAGCCGGAATGAGCGTTCACATTGGTCCAGAAATGGTGTTCACGTTGAACCGGAATTGGTGTTCATGATCGGCCGGAATATGCACAATCTGCTGGCCCGCGAATTTGATGTCCAGCAACCCAATCAGGTGTGGTATGGCGATATCACCTACGTCTGGGCAGGTGGACGCTGGCATTACCAGGCAGCGTGCTTGACCTGTACACCCGGCGGGTCGTGGGCTGGGCGATGTCTGATAAACCTGATGCAGAATTGGCAATCAAAGCACTGGAGATGACCTATCAGCAGCGTGGTTGCCCATCTGGTGTACTGTTTCACTCTGACAAGGGCAGCCAATATGGCAGTAGGGCATTTCGGCAACGACTGTGGCGCTATCGCATGACCCAGAGCATGAGTCGGCGTGGCAACTGCTGGGATAATGCCCCGATGGAGCGATTGTTCAGAAGTCTTGAAACGGAGTGGGTTCCGGCTATGGGATACATGAGCGTGCGGGAGGCAAAGCGGGATATCAGTTATTACCTGATGGATTACTACAACTGGCGGCGTCCACATCACCACAATGACGGGATACCGCCAGCAAAAGCCGAAGAACGACCTAACCAAGTGTCCGGATTTAGTTGACCACTACAATGGGATATATGAGCTTGCGGGAAGCAAAGCGGGATATCAGTTATTACCTGATGGATTACTACAACTGGTGGCGTCCACATTGCCACAATGACGGGATACCGCCAGCAAAAGCCGAAGAACGGCCTAACCAAGTGTCCGGATTTAGTTGACTACTACAAACTAACCTCACTGTGAGTTGGCATCACATGACTATAGTAGGAAATACTTTTGAAGCGCGTAAGAGTTGTCTTGTTTTTTGCAACGAAGAAGTTTTAACTTGCGCCTACCAATAGATCATCATGTATAGTACCTTAGCAATATATCGAAGCTAGATAAAGATATAGCTGACGCTATGCAGCAGCATAAATCTTCAGACTTAAGTCTTACTGAGTATATTGTGTCATTATTGGTTTTGTGAAGGAGAAAACCAGTTGAATGTTATTTGATGACGCTTGTATCTTTGTTAGAAGAATTAAATGGTGCCACGCTTATTTTATAATGACGGTAAAATCATGAATGTATCAAAACATTTAACCATAGCTATTTTTTTTTGGGCCACTGGTGCATCTGCACAAGAATGGCATTCGCAACTCAAAAACAACAATAAAGAAGGTGAATGCCTAACGGTTGCCCAAGATAAAACTAATCTTTCTTTTGTAACATGCAATGGGGGCGAAGAGCAAAAGTGGGTTATCACCTATGACTCATCTTCATATTACCGAATTGGTAATGCATCTATTCCAAATAAATGTTTGCGTACATTAAGTAATGGTAGTGGGGTTCAATTGGGTGACTGTAGTGGGGACGGTTACTCTTCAATGAGGTTGTGGGCTATTAACTATCGTGAAAACAATAATATTTCACTAAAGAATAAATATACAAATGATCTAGGAAGATCTACTCAGACATTGAATGCAGTCGCTAATAAAGTAGGAATGTCTAATGCTGCAGATATAAATGTATCTCTCTGGAGTTACAATGGCGATATACCTTTGGCAAATAGCCCTACGGTAGGTAAGAAGAAAGTTTTACTGATGGCAACACACTTTAATAATACAATGCCTGCAAACCCAGAACCAATACGTAAGGCAGTGTTTGGTGATGGTGATGATTATTCCTCGTTACAGCACTATCTAAGACAGGGCTCGCGTGCAGCACTCCTGATTGATGGTACTTTTTTGAGTAATGTCAATATTGGTGATCGTCCGATGACTTGCGATCATAATGCCATATTAAGTGCCTCGAAGAATGCTGCGCTCAAGCAAGGAGTAAACCCAGCAGATTATGACTATCTATTTGTTGACATTTCTAGGACGTCGGAATGTCGCTTTGAAGGGTTGGCAGCACTGCAGGGTAATTGGATAATTACCAATGGAGTTGGGTATAAATATTGGGTATGGACACATGAGTTTGGACATAACTTAGGTTATACACACCCAAATACACTACGTGATTGCCCTATTAATGACAGTGGTATTGTACAGATAAATGGACAGTGTTCTATCCAGGGGGGGGATGATATGACGGATACAATGGGTGGTGGAGGTGGAAAGTTGTATCCTATCACTTATCAGCTTTTCTCTAACTGGATACCAGATAGTAATATGTCCACAATTCATAAATCTGGGCTTTATGAGCTGACAACATTATGGCAGGGTTTGCAACCAGGAATGATAGAGAGTTATCGTATTCCACGGCCTGATGGCTCAATCTTGGCCTTGGAATATCGTCAACCGCAGCCTTCATATGGCTTTGATAATTTTGAGTATGATACCCCAAGCCCTTTTATAAGTGGTGTAACTGTGCGGCTAGCAAAATATTCAGGAAAAACAGTAACCAGTACGCTTGTTGATGCGACACCGGGTAGTAAGCTTGGGATGAAAGATGCGCCCTTAATGCCGGGGCAATCTTTATACGATGAACTATCAGACACATTGATCACTGTCGTAGCAATAGATAGCAGTGGAGCAACAATTTTGGTCGAAAAAAACGTCTCAATGTCACATCCTGAATAAAGTTTCATATGAATTTATTTTTTGCTCCCTGATATTCAGGGAGCTTAAATTGTACAGTTCTAGTTATCACCTGACACCGGCCTCAAACCGGTGTCTTGTTTACGCTACTTTAGAGCGTACTTCCTTCGGTATCAATTTCAGACGGCGTTGTTGCCCAAATCAGCCAGCAAGTCATGATTTCGCCAGCCCTAGGTGACCGCTACACTCGGGGCTGTCTGACAGGTAGTTCTAGGGTATTTAGTTTGTTTATGGCGCTTACATACGCCATCACCTCTCCTACTTGGCCGTTGTAATTACGCAGACTGATTTTCCCCGCCAGCAACTGCTTGAACCGATACATCGCCGTCTCTGCCAGCGAGCGACGGTGATACCCCGATATCTTCTTCCAGTGCGCCAGCCCTTCTTTGCGCATTACCAGCACAGCCTCATTTCTTGGATGTCCCTTTTTCCAGAGTCCAGCGTTCTTGCGAGGTGGGATACAGGCTGTCGCCCCTTTGCACGAGATAAGCTGATGGCTGGCTTTGCTGTCATACGCGCCATCCGCATAAGCACGTCCCAGCTTGCGCCGCAGTGGATTGAGTAAGGTTGACAGCACCTCGGTATCATGGACATGCTCAAATGACACTTCTGCTGCCACGATATCGTGGGTCATCGGGTCTACCGCCAGATGCAACTTGCGCCACACTCGCCGCTTCTCGGCGCCGTGTTTTCAGACCTTCCACTCGCCTTCGCCAAACACATTCAGCCCGGTTGAATCGATAACCAGGTCGGTAATGCCTCCCTTTGGGGGCTGTCGATAAGCCACTGTCACCGTGCGAGCACGCTCGCTGACACAGCTATAGTCCGGCGCACACAGCGGTACGTTCATCCACTCGAACAGGGAGTCGAGTAGTCCCTGTGTTGCTCGCAGAGTGAGGCTGAAAATCCCCTTGAGCATCAGGAAGGTTGCGATGGTCTGGTCAGTGTAAAGCTGGCTGCGACCCCGCCGCCCATGATGGTCGTGGTGGAACCAGTTGTTCATGGCCTCGGCATCAACCCAGAAGGTGAGTGAACCACGGTTAATCAAAGAATTGTTGTATTGAGGCCAGTTGGTGATGGGGTGAAGCGACGAGCCCATGATGCAGATTTGAAGAGGATGGTGGTGTAGTGGTCAACTAAATCCGGACACTTGGTTAGGCCGTTCTTCGGCTTTTGCTGGCTGTATCCCGTCATTGTGGTGATGTGGACGCCGCCAGTTGTAGTAATCCATCAGGTAATAACTGATATCTCGTTTCGCTGCTCGCAAGCTCATATATCCCATAACCGAGAGCCACTCTGACTTCAGGCTTCTGAACAACCGTTCCATCGGGGCGTTATCCCAGCAGTTACCACGACGACTCATGCTCTGGGTCATGCGATAACGCCACAGTCGTTGCCGAAATGCCCGGCTGCCATATTGGCTGCCCTGGTCAGAGTGAAACAGCACACCGGATGGGCAACCCCGCTGCTGATACGCCATCTCAAGTGCTTTGATGGCCAGCTCGGCATCTGGTTTATCTGACATCGCCCACCCCACGACCCGCCGGGTGTACAGGTCAAGCACCGCTGCCAGGTAATGCCAACGACCACCTGCCCAGGCGTAGGTGATATCGCTACACCACACCTGATTGGGTTGCTGGACATCAAATTCGCGGGCCAGCAGATTGGGAATGTCCGGTCGTTCAGACTGTGCCACCTTATAGCGGTGTGCGCCCGGCTGTTTGGATACCAGCCCAGCTTCCTTCATCAGATTACGTACTTTGAATCGACCAATCTGATACCCCAACTCCCTCATCATCGACATCAAGGCACGGCTGCCCGCTGAGTTCCGGCTTTCTTTGAACAAACGGCACAACTCACAGTGCTGCTGCATACGTTCACGGTTAATCGTCCGCCTGCGAGCCAGATAATCGTAAAAACAGGAGGTGGGCACATCGAAAGCGCAGCAGACCAGAGTGATGGGGGCTTGCTCCCTTAATCGGTCTATCAGTGCGTACATGTGAACTCGTCCGTCATCAAGAAAGCAGTAGCCTAATGGGATGGTCTGCTCCACCCACCCCGCTATGCTGGAGCCAGCATCAAGGAGGCTCATCATGACTCAAGCGCAGATTTACATTTACGGGATCGATTTAGGCAAAAACTGGTTTCACCTGGTGGCGATGGATCGCATGGGGCATGTATTGACCAAGCAAAAGCTCACTCGTTCACAACTGAAACAGTTCATCAGTACGACTCCACCCTGTCGGGTTGCCTTCGAGGCATGTCCTGGTTCGCAATACCGGGGACGCCTGTTCCAACAGGCGGGGTTCGAGCCCAAGATTATTCCCGCTCAATTTGTTAAGCCCTACCTCAAATCGAACAAGAATGACTTCAACGATACCACCGCCATTGCCGAGGCTGGTAGCAGAGGCACTATGCGCTGTGTCCCGTTGAAATCTCATGAACAATTGGCATTGCAGGCGACTCATCGCGTCCGTCAGCGTTTCATCGTCGAACGTACCGCCACTGTCAATCAGATGTGAGCGTTGCTGCTGGAATATGGGCTCACCGTGCCAGTCGGCAGAAAAATCTTCGAGCGCTCTCTGCCGACGATCCTTGAAGATGCCGAGAATGGTTTGCCTGACTTTATCCGCGCCCTGGTATTGCGTCTGAGAGAAACGGTGGCAACAGCTGGATATTCAGATTGATGACATGAGCCTCATGCTCGGACAAGCCTCAAGCGCATCAGGTTTGTGCCAAAAAATCAGTACCGTCCCCGGCATTGGACCGATTGTCTCAACCGCGTTGATTGCCGCGATTGGCAATGGTTCACAATTCAAGAAAGCCCGCGACCAGTCAGCTTGGTTGGGGCTGGTTTCCAGACAATATTCAACTGGTGGCAAATCTTCGCTCGGCGGGATCAGTAAGCGTGGCAATAGCTATTTAAGGCAAATGGTTATTCAAGGTGCCAAAGCGCTAAAAATTCACATGAAGCGTGACAAATCATCGTTAGGCGAATGGGTCGCCAGGCTGGAGGCCGGCCATCACCATCATGTGGTCCTTATCGCCTTGGCCAACAAGATAATGCGAATTTGCTGGAAAGTACTGACATCCGGCAGGGATTACCAACCCTATGCCAACGCAAGCACAGCCGTTTAACTGATAGAACTCATACCCGGTTTTGCGAGCCAAAAACAGATGACAGAAGCGTTTACCCCACGACGTTGCAGCCTGGCTAAAAAAGCAGTCTCTCGTGACTGGTAGCTTTATTAGGACGATGACGTGCGGATCCCATCAAGGCCAGAGCCGGAAAACGGCTCACAGACAGGCCGGATACATTGACGCAAACGACTTCTGGAAATCAGTTCACGCTTGCAGATAAGGAGCAGACCATACATTTTTTAGTATGTCCTTTTCACGTTCGAGCCGGTTGATACGGGCTTCCAGCTCCTGGATTTTCTACTGCTCCGGAGTCAGCGCTTTGCTGATTGGGGTAGTGCCACAGCGTTCGGATTGAAGCTGCTGAACCCAGCGGCGAAGTACGGTTTCACCAACATCCAGTGAACGGCTGGCTTCGGGGACTGAATATCCCTGGTCGAGCACCAGGGAGGCGGCGTCGAGTTTGAATTCGGCAGTAAATGAGCGACGTAATCTTGTCATTGAACACCTCAGGTCATGGTGGCGACTCTACCACCTAAAATGGTGTCCGGGATGATTAGACCACTACAGTTCGCACCTTCCTTAGTTCTATTCAAGCGGCATCGATTTAGGCAACAACGCCCATCGATTAGTGAAACTACATCGGATGCAGGCATAAAAAAAGAAAATGCCTACAAGCAGGAAGAATCCCCTGCAGCATGAGACACTTAGCACGACACCTGTAGGCAACGACTTACATTATCCCCTCAAAGCACTCGAAAAAGGCTGCATAACAATAACACCTCGCTCAATATTAGCTAGATGAGCCGATACTATAGGTGAATGCCCCATACCAGAAGGAAGACAATATGATTACACTACTTCTCACCACGGCCTTGATAGCAAATGAAAACACTACAATTAAACCTGCAGCTAAAACATTTTATTTTTTTGGAGTCGTGCCCACGGCAACCTGTGAAATAGACCAATACGATGATGAAAAACTATATACAATCAACACACCTATAAAGTGCCCTGATAAAAACCAGGTTTTAATTAAACAAGAGACTGTCGTTCTAAATGGCAACATTACTAAAATATGGGTGATTGAATATGAAAACATCAAATAATATAAGTATTTATCTCATTGCCTTATCATTCTATTTTACATGGCCATCTTATGCAATAACATTTTCAAGCGGGCTAAAACCTATAATAAACGACCAAAATTACTATTGGTGGATTGAAAACAAAACATCATGCGCGATGTATATTGAAGCATGGTTGTCATCAGGCGTTGGCTTTTCAAAAAAAAATTACATAAAAAAAATGACCATCAAAAAAAAGGATAAAATTATGATTACAATTTTTGAAGATCAGATAATAAATCTCAAAAAACCATGGTTAAACATCATTCAAAATTCGAATCCATGCCATGAGGCAAGGCTGACAAGATTTAAATTAAGCATTTAACTGCAGCCTTTGAAATCAATATAGAAACAAGCTTATCATTAAAATGCAAGTTTGATAATGCGGTACAATTGGCAATAGCCATCAAATTTTATTACCCCCCCCCAAGCATTACTCATACTTTGGGGGGGGGAGATTTATAATGAATTACTTCACCATAATATGGTCAATCAACTTTTTCTGTAGCGACTAATATCCCGTGTATATATCCAGTCATTCCCGTTGAATACACTGTAACCTCCGTGAGCTTCTCGTTTGATGGTATGTCAATTCTGTAATCAACCGGATTCTTCAACCAGTTATGGTTACCAGTGGTTCCACAACCAACTTCAACCCCACTAGTATTAACAGCACCGAAATAGCTTATAACTTTCTTGGGGTCGTTTACAAACTCATAATCCGCAACACGAATATGTAACTGCTTGATCTGTTTACCAACCTTCAAAGTTCTCTCAACGCCACCAGTGCCACCAACATAGTAGCTTGATGACACACCTAAAGCATCGACAACGACCCCACTACGACAATAAAGATCATTACCAGCAGAGAAGTTAAATGTGTTATTGAACAATGGCCTTCTATCATTATAGACAAGAGCTCCATATGCTCCTCTTACATCCGCACCATAAAATGTGATAATTTTATTCACTTTAAAACCATCCAATGGATGGCCAGGTTTTGAAAGTACAAACTCAGGTTTATATTGACCGACTTTAAAACCAGAATGGAAATCATACTGTCCATTCCCTAGAGCTGTTGTATAGAACGACACCCCAATATTTGCTAGTGCAACGTCACCATCAAACACTTGATAATCCGTATCATTCACCCCACGATAATAAATACTATATGGTACGCTACGAGCCGTTTTCATTGTTTCAGGTAATGGGATATTTACTACATACGCAGCAGATTCGTCACCATTTTTAATACATGTAACATAAGCAGCTTCGCGTATTAATAAATCATCAATGGGAGATTCGGATATGCCAAGCATATTAACTGACTTATAAGCAATATCCAACACAGCTGGAGTACTACTCCAATAATTTCTTTTGGTTGGCCAATATCCTTTCGTCTTTTCCGAACGTTTCAGGTCCAGTAATTCATCCACCGTTGGTAATCTGGCGCCCCGACTCTCACACAATCCCTTGGCAGCATGATAAGAAAATGCAGCAGCTTCAAATCGACTATTGGATCCAGGAATATCAGTTTCAGTAAATGATTGATAACTTAACCCAATCAGGCCTGCTTGATATGAGCCCAAGGGCGCCATATACACAGCATCGCTACCAGGAAGCTGAATGTCAGTATAATAATCATCAACTTTGACAGCAATGATGGCTGTCGCGAAACCAGCATTATGATCAGTAATTGTATATGTGATGTAAAAGACACCAGGAGTGAATGACTTAAATTTTATCTTTGTATTACTGACATCCTCAGGTGAGTCAATAGCTGCAATTCCATTAAAAGAATATATGTCATGCAACTGAATACTATCATTATCAGGATCTGATATATGATCTTTGATATCTATCAGCGTTTCTTCACCTGCTTTTATAACCTGCGGCGCAACTGGATAAGAAAAATTATTGGCTATAGGCGCAGCATTTCCTTCCTGAGAAATCGCAACATCTACACTACCAAGGTAAATTCCCCCCTCACCATCTGTCATTTCATAAAAAATACGTGAAATTCCAGACTCTTGAGCTGTATAGAAAATTTTGTTATCCGCAGTGCTAGCATACGCTGATCCTGAGCCAACAACAATAATGTTATCTGTTAACATTAAACTTCCATTAGAAACGTCCACCGAACCATCGGCATATTCTGACACTGTGAGACTTAATGGAGATAATTGTATTTTATCACTTGCCACCTTATTCGAGGTAGACCTAATAACCGTGCGACTTATTGCACTGGCTGTTACACCATGATTATTTGAGGCCGTATACTTGATTACACAAGATGCAAGGTTGTCAGATTTCAATGAGAAACCATTACTAACTATTACCGCATCATGGCAAACGCTATCCCCACTCAATACTTCAAGGGAGCTAAGATAAGGAGTCTCTCCATCTGAAGATGCAATAAATGGTTTTAAATCAACCAAAGCAATATCATTCACTTTAAAAGAGTGGATAGTATCATTAGCAGATACAACGCTGGTTGTCATTGGCGGTGTAGATGGTGTCGATGGTGTAGAACCACTGTTATCATCCCCCCCCCCGCAACTACTTAAGAGTGTACACATAATGATAAGGCAAAGTAGGTACATCCTCATATAACCCCCGACAAATATGAATAGTTATAAATTAAAATCCATAAAAATATAAATCGCTTGTGTCTTATACAGCAGCAATAATATCTTCTAACTAAAATCCACATAGTTTCTCTGAACCAGGTCTCAATATGGAATTATCGCGTTGATGTGCCGGTAGTTATCAATATTAAGTGATGCCATGCAGCACCAATACACTTGACCATATATAGGGTATATTTACTCAAAGCTGTAAAAAATTATGCCGTAGCATTGTGACAACAACAGTATCTTGCCCGCTTTATCGAACCATCTCATTACATCGATATCACTGCATTGCTATCGACTTTTTTACCACCATTTCATAGGCTAGCCCGATAATCCGGCTACTATTCAAACTCATAGCGCCAATATCTTTATATGATAGAGTACAACTTGCAGTGTAATTAAGTTGGCGAGTGGACTGGAATATAAAATAGACTCGTATCCCCGCAGATTTACCATCACCATGGGTAAAATAACACCATATTGTCAATATTCTTGCTACAGTCAGCGTTTTGTTTTTTATGTGCCGGGATTGATCTTGTCGTTCGCACTACCTTTATATGAAAATAGCGCCTGCTAATAGACAGGCGCATAATTAATTAAGCCAACTACAAATTAAGTCGCTAGCAAAGCCAAAAATTATACTTTCTCGGCAACGATGGTGACTTGAGCCTGCACGGAACCACCTGCACTGACGTCAACTGGAGTCGCCTGCTTAACGGTCAGATTCAGGGTTTTTTCATTGTTCAGAGCAGAACCAATATCCCAGGGGGCATCATTAGCTTCAACAACCAAAGTTCCAACTTCAGAGGTCCCGGAGTAGCTCACCTGAGCTGTGCTCAGAGTCCAGTTGGCATCAACCATGTCGCCAATGACAGAAGTACCGGCATCATAGTCACGAGCCTCTACGGTCACGGGGGTGGAGGTGAAAGAACCATCGGTAGAGACGATCAGCTGACCATTACGAATATCTTGACCCGCCAGACCAGTGATAACCAACTCATCACCAGCTACCGAGCCGGGTACAAAACCAGACCATACGATATCCGCAGTCGGATTGGCAGCCATAGCAGAAGCGGAAAACGCAAGAGCAAGAGCCAGCATAGATTTTTTCATTTATAATTTCCTCTGTTGTAAATTGTTTAATTCAAGATATAGCAAGAAGCAGCTATGACTTCCTGACAAAACAAAAATACAACACAATCACATCCCCCCCATGTAGGACTGGGAGTATATTTGCGTAGGCCCTTCCCCAAAAAAAACTATTGTCATCTGAATATCTTGAAGCTTTCTTGGTTTTGTTCTCATGGTAATCCACCCGAAAAAATGAGGTGCTCATAGGTAGCACTTTTCCCGAACTGTGAATACAGGGGCGCCACATGAAAATATCACGCTTTAACGATATCCAGATCATCCCCCATCCTCAACTAGCCCGAGGTCGGCTCACTCGTCCCAGAGCTTTGCCGCAAGCATGGCATCAGCACTACGACCATCTACAAGTGGTGTTCCAAATTCGGCGGGATGACTTCCTCCCTCATGACTCGCCTCAAGGAGCTGGAGGATGAGAACCCCGCCTTGAGAAGATGTATGCCAAGGAGCGCCTCAAGTCCTAGCTCATCTCCGAGGTTATGGCAAAAAGTGGTGACGCCCTCTGCCCGCAAGGAGATGGCAATAAAGGCCGTGGCTCATTACGCCATCTCTATTCGCCTGGCTTACAAGCAGGGCGAGGCAGTTATCGCTATCAGCCCGTTCTGGCCGATGAAAACCAGGAGATTGCCGACTAGCTGCTGCGCCTCACCACCAACCAGAGCCGCTGGGGCTTTGGACTGTGCTTCCTCTACCTGTGCGCTACGCCAAAGACTTTAGCTGGAACAACAAGCAGATCTACCGGGGCTATCGAACACTGGAACTCAATCTGCAGATAAAACCCAAGAAGAGGTTGGTGCGTGCCAAACCGGAGCCGTTGGTAGTCCCCGACCAGCCCAATCGGGATTGGTCGATAGATTTCAATGCATCGAGGTTCATTTTTCCTTGCCCGCCGCACGGGCTAAACGAACGCTGGTGCATGTGATGGGTGGCTGAGCAAGCCGGCCGTAATCAGCTGTGGCAATGGCCCGAAATAGATCAACGAAGAACTCAAGAGCTGGGCGAAATAGGAGGGAATATGGTTGGGGTATATCCAGCCAAGCAAACCGCAGCAGAATGCTTAAATCAAGCTGTTTAACCGCACGGTGCGTTACGACTAGTTAGGCCAATACCTTTTTGAGTCACTCAATGAACTACAGCAGTTTGCTACGAACTGGTTGTGGGTTGATAACCATGAGCAGCCCAATATGGCTCTGGGTGGCTACACGCCGAAACGATGTCTGACACAGACTGCATAACCTCTAGTTTCGAGTGGCCTAAAAATAGGGGATTACCCTATAAAACCATGAAAATTAAAGCCCTGAGAGATACTAACACTTCAGGGCTTTATTAAACAAAAGGATAAAATCTACTTTATTATATCTGTAGAAATCTTTAGCCCTACTATTTGATCAGGAATCGCAGGATTTCGATACGCAGTAATCTCAACAGGTCTCTCATTTGGAGCCAATTGAATGTCGTATATCACATTATTTCCAAACCAATAACTCGGCAAAAGTGATCCACAACCATATTCAGCACCTGAAGAATCTACATACCCAAAGTAGGCTATAACATTAGTTGAGGGTAGACCGTAATCGTGAAACTCCGCTGTACGAATACGAAGCGTTTTCATATCTGCCGTACTCAAATATTTGTAATACTGTTCCGGATTCGTCGGGTTAACCATAACACCACCACTATTTAGGTAACTTATACTACCAAAAAAAGAACTTGGTGATGTGCCTATAAGTCTAAGAACCTGCGTAACACCTGACCCTGCGCTACACAAAATACCATCACCACCAGGAGGGAAATTAAAGATCTGACTGATAGCAAATGGATTATTTTGACTATCAACCGTTTCACCATATATCCCTTTCAAACTCGGCCCATAAAAATTAACATCCTTTTTTAGTCTAACCCCATCCAACGGATGGCCTGGCTTAGAAAGCAAAAAATCTAGTTGATATTGACCAGATTTAACTCCGGCATGAAAATCATACACACCATCTCCACGAGCAGTGGTCGAAAACGACTCAGCTAAATTTGTCAGTTTGACATCACCATCAAACAACTGTGGCTCTATTACCCCCCCCCCTTGATAATAAATACTATATGGTACAATGGAAGATGTTTTCATCGACTCTGGCAGTGAAACCGATATAATATAATTACTTGGATCATCACGTTCAATACATGTTACATATGCAACTTCACTCGTTAATGACCCACTGGGAATATCTGATGAATCAAGCATATTTATGGAGTAATAACTCGTATCGATAGCCGTGGGATTGGCACTCCAATAATTCCTCTTGGTTGGCCAATACCCTTTAGTTTTTCCCGAGCGTTTCAGGTCCAGTAATTCATCCACCGTTGGCAATCTTGCGCCACGACTGTCACATAATCCTTTGGCAGCAGAATAAGAAAATGCAGCTACTTCAAACTGACCATTATCTGCTGGAATATAATTTTCTATAACCGTTTGATATGTAAGCCCTACTTGATTGGCTTTGTACGCACTCAAGGGAGCCATATACAAAACGCCACTATCAGTAAGATGAATGTCAGTATAATAATCATCAACTTTGACAGCAATGATGGCTGTCGCGAAACCAGCATTATGATCAGCAATTGTATATGTGATGTAAAACACACCAGGAGTGAATGACTTAAATTTTATCTTTGTATTACTGACATCCTCAGGTGAGGCAATAGCTGCAATTCCATTAAAAGAATATATGTCATGTAACTGAATACTATCATTATCAGGATCTGATATATGATCTTTGATATCTATCAGCGTTTCTTCACCTGCTTTTATAACCTGCGGCGCAACTGGATAAGAAAAATTATTTGCTATAGGCGCAGCATTTCCTTCCTGAGAAATCGCAACATCTACACTACCAAGGTAAATTCCCCCCTCACCATCTGTCATTTCATAAAAAATACGTGAAATTCCAGACTCTTGAGCTGTATAGAAAATTTTGTTATCCGCAGTGCTAGCCTGCGCTGATCCTGAGCCAACAACAATAATGTTATCTGTTAACATTAAACTTCCATTAGAAACGTCCACCGAACCATCGGCATATTCTGACACTGTGAGACTTAATGGAGATAATTGTATTTTATCACTTGCCACCTTATTCGAGGTAGACCTAATAACCGTGCGACTTATTGCACTGGCTGTTACACCATGATTATTTGAGGCCGTATACTTGATTACACAAGATGCAAGGTTGTCAGATTTCAATGAGAAACCATTACTAACTATTACCGCATCATGGCAAACGCTATCCCCACCCAATACTTCAAGGGAGCTAATATATGGAATCTCTCCATTTGAAGATGCAATAAATGGTTTTAAATCAACCGAAGCAATATCATTCACTTTAAAAGAGTGGATAGTATCATTAGCAGATACAACGCTGGTTGTCATCGGTGGTGTAGATGGTTTAGAACCGCCGCTATCACCATCCCCACCGCCCCCACAGCCACTCAAGACTGTGCACATTGCGATAAAGTAAAGTCGGTGCACTTTAATTCTCCTTAAAAATTAAAAATGCTTTTACTAAGTTAGTAAAAAAATCGTTGAATAAAACAGCCAACCTATTGGCATATCAATCACCTACGACATACGTAACCGAAATATTGTGAATCTTTCCCATTTTAAACCTGACGCTACTAGCAGCCGTTCATTATTAACGTTAAAAATACCAGCCTCATGATTGCAGGAATAACACACCAAGAAATACAAGATGCAATCTCTGCAAAATCGCCAGACATCTCCATGGCATTAATGGATACACATACAATCAACTCTAAGCCCCCGATACACTCTTACAATGGCATTGAGAAAAAATAAACGCATCACCATTTACCTATTAACTAAAAAGTACGCTTATGGAATTTCATTCACACCAATCCGTGACATGGGTAAATCTGCGGTTGAAAGTAATAGTATCCTATTTCTAAAGATGCACTGATGAAATATAGGTTCCAAGTGGTTGTACACATGGAACCGCGAAACATTTAACGATAGTTAATATTATTAATTATCTGTAAAAATCTGAACTCCCAATATATCCCTACTTGTCGTATTTTTTGCGTACACTATAATTTTAACAATCTTTTCATTTAACCCCAATGGTATGGTATGTAGAACATGATTCTCGTAATTACCTACTTTGGGTTCAAGTGAACCGCAACCATAGCTAACCCCATTGGAATCTTCATACCCAAAAAAGGATATAACCGTCTCATTAGTAGGCAGATATCTTGACAGACGAATAATAAGTTTCTTCATTTTATTCGACTCTAGAACTCTCCAATCCCAATCCCATTGAACCGACCCAACAAAAGAGCCTTTGTTTTTTGATACACCTAAAGCCGTAACTTGGTTAGCATGGCCGCAATATATATTCTCACCAGAAGGAAACTCGTACGTGACATGGACAGGTAACGGTGGATTATTGGTAACTATACCGACTTGAGTATCTTTTCTACCAAATAGCCCCTTCCAATTTAAACCATTAATTGTGATATTCTTATACACCCTAAATCCATGCAGCGGATGACCGGGTTTCGAAAGCACAAACTCTGGCTGGTATGAACCGACACGCTCACCAGCATAAAAATCATTCTGTCCATTTCCAAGAGCTGTGGTGAAGAACGACATCCCTAGATTTGCCAGCTTGACATCACCATCAAATAACCGTAATTCAGCAGCATTTACATTTCGATAATAAACACTATATGGTACCTTAGTAGATACTCTCATCTCCTCTGGAAGTGACAGCGTTACAACATAGTCGCTTGGTTCCCCAACTTCAACACACGTTACATATGCAACTTCACTCGTTAGTAACGAGCTAGGTGTATCTGATGAATCAAGCATATTTACCGAATAATAACTCGTATCGACAGCCGCAGGAATAGCACTCCAATAATTCCTCTTGGTTGGCCAATACCCTTTAGTTTTTCCCGAGCGTTTCAGGTCCAGTAATTCATCCACTGTCGGCAATCTGGCACCACGACTGTCACATAATCCCTCAGCAGCATAATAAGAAAATGCGGCTGCTTCAAACTGACCATTAGCCCCAGGAATATCAGCTTCTATAATAGATTGATATTTAAACCCAACTAGATTGGCTTTGTATGCGCTCAATGGTGACATATACATAGCACCACTATCAGGAAGAGTAATATCAGTATAATAATCATCAACCTTGACCGCAATAATTGCTGTCGCAAAGCCAGAGCGATCATCAGAAATGGTATATGTGATAAAGAAAGTTCCGGGAGTGAATGACTTAAACTTTATCTTTGTATTACTGACATCCTCAGGAGAGGCAATAGTGGCAATTCCATTGAAAGAATATATGTCATGCAACCGAATACTATCATTATCAGTGTCTGATATATGATCTTTGATATCGATCTGTATTTCTTCACCTGCTTTTATGACCTGTGGCGCAACTGGATAAGAAAAGTTGTTGGCTATGGGTGCGGTATTTCCTTCCTGAGAAATCGCAACATCTACACTACCAAGGTAAACTCCCCCCTCACCATCTATCATTTCATAAAAAATACGTGAAATCCCAGACTCTTGTGCTGTATACAAAATCTTGTTATCCGCAGTGCTAGCCTGCGCTGATCCTAAGCCAACGACAATGATGTTATCTGTTAACATCAAAGTTCCATTAGAAACATCCACTGAACCATCGCTATATTCTGATACCGTGAGACTTAATGGAGATAATTGTATTTTATCACTTGCCACCTTATTCGTGATTGAACGAATAACCGTGCGGCTTATTGCACTGGCGCTTATACCGTGATTATCAGACACAGTATACTTGATTAGACAAGATGCAGGTGCATCAGACTTCAACGAGAAACCATTCTTGTCTATTACTGCATCATGGCAAACACTATCCCCACTCAATACTTCAAGAGAGCTAAGATAAGGAGTTGCTCCATCTGAAGATGCCGTAAATGGTTTTAAATCAATCGAAGCGGTTTCATTCACTTTAAAAGAGTGGATAATATCATTGGCAGATACCACGCGGTTTGTTATTGATGGTGCAGATGGAGAAGAGGGAGAAGAGGGAGAAGAACTGCTTTTATCAGCATCTCCTCCCCCCCCACAGCCACCCAAGATCGCACATAATATGACGAAATATAGCCTGTACATCCCTATTCCCTCGGTAATCACATAAAAACCAATGGTTTATTAAAAGTCAGTTTCAAATAAAACTGTAAAACTATCTGTGTATCTGCCACTTTCAATATCAGAGGCTGCAATATTGTCGTATGATACTTCAAGCTTAAAATCCACTCTGGATTTATCTGTACCAGCACTCAATATCGAGCTAGCTGTATTGAGTGTACCAGCCGCAACCAACGATGACGTAGAGCAGGCAGCACCGATGCACTTGACACTATATGGAATATCCTTACCCGACGTTGTGTGGGTTAATCGATAAGTGTCAGGTAACAGCATCATCTTGATACCTTTATCGAAGTATCCCATTGCGTTGACATCAAAAATTGTATTCGCCGAGACGGTTTTAGCCACCTTATCGTACACAGGTTCCATCACTCCGCTTCCATTCAAACTAACAGAGCTGATGTAGGCAGGCTTAAAGTTAATCTGGATTGAAAACGACTGACGAATATCACGATATGTCAAGGCTCCGCTATCTGTGTAATAAAAATAGCGCGTAGAAAACGGTATAACACCTGTGTAAATGCCCTCTGGCTTCCCCTCAAAAGCGGCCATAATGACACTGTCATCAATATTAAAAAGTGGCCTCAGAAAAAAGAATGGCGTCTTTGAAGACCCGTTATTTACAAGCTTATCATAGCTACAATTAAATTGCCCAATAAGATATATTACATTACCAGCAGTCCCTTGGTCAACACACGGTGTCAATGGTACGCTCGGAGAGACATCAGCAATAGAATTACTACCTGCATTATACTCAATACCTGTTAGTATAAATGTAAATGTCGCACTATTACTACCATTAGTTATGGTAATGTCTGGATTTGATTGAGGTGACCCCATAAACCCTGGACGCCACTTTGTTGTAGGTGCCAATCCACTGATAGCAGACCAAGTAGTCAACGTTTTTTCTCCATGAGAGATCGTTAAATTATCCCATGTCAGTCTACCGTTGCTTATCTTACCGTTCAATGTATATGCATGTGCTAATGACAACGGCAAATATAACAATGTTGTAAGAATGATCTTCCAAATCATATTTTTGCTTCCGGTGTCAAAATAATCTGGCGTTTATAGCTTTCATCATGATTATAAATTGATGCTTCTAGTGTCAAGGACTGCATATAGTCTGGCAACTCAAACTTTTTATATCTACCTGCGATAACTCGTTCTTGAGACCGGCAGTTAACCACATTATCTGATTTGCAGCGGTCTATCACGAAAGTGAGCATTGTATTACCCTGGTTCAAAATCTCTAGTGTTCGCCCCTTCCGCGTAATACTGTATTGCATTTTACTGGTTTTTGCTGGGACCACATAAATAACCGAGTAGCCATAATTGACTTGTACCGCGTTCTCTTGCTGCTCACCTTTTTTCAGATATGGCGCAGGCTCAAATACTACACTAAAAGTCATATCTTTATCGCTTTCACACTTTACTTTATAGCAAAGTGATCGAATCCCTACATCTTTTGTTCGACCTGGTTCGAGAATTAATTGTGGACTGGTTGTCATAACACGCCATTGTTGAATATTCTCTTTGGTATATTTACTTCGTGTTAATTCACCTCGGCTATCAGTGTTGATTTCACTGATAGATGTTTTTATATAACTTGTTTTGTCAAGATCGTTAGTTAAGGTAACTACACCATTACCACTCTCATCAGAAATGAGAAACATTGTATCAACAGTCAATGCATGGGCAGCATAGCTGCCCATCATACCAACGAAAAACATTATGCATTTAGTCATGCTGTAAACCCTCACTATTATCACGCATTGCGACTGGTTGGTTTATACTACCAAGGCTGTGATTCTCACGAGCATATAGTTGCATGCTATCTATTATCAACTCCTGAGCCTTGGATATAGTCAGTGAATCTTCATTATCCATTAACAAGTAAAGTGCAATATCAGAACCCACTTTACGTTGATAGACAGCACCATCCAAGGAGACTAGACGTTTGATGTAGTCCTTAACCAAATTTGTATCATCAAAAGTACCGACGTAATAAAGTTCTGATTGTGTTAGAGTATCCTGTTTTACAACACTGACAATTGAACGAGGTTTTACATCAGGCAGACAATAATTATTACCAAAATTCATCAGTTCGGCATCTTCATAATCAGTTGGTATCAAGCAACGATTTTCTCCTGCGTATAGCGAAAAATCACTTCCTTCAACTAGTGTCACACGAAATACGCCATCCATTACCTTGGTCACATCAATACAACCAAACCCCTTACATAAAACCTCATCAATAGGATCATCAAACACATCAGAAAATGAGCTTACAAAGGTGACAACAGGCTTCAAACTAGGTTTTATTACCACGACACTACCTGGATAAGTGAAGCCATTAAATCCCTGATCACCACTGTTATAAAGAGAGACGCTCTCGGTATCAATGTTTATATCATAGCTATCATAGGCACTAATTGGCATACTCTGATTTTTGTCATAGATGAACACCTTGTTTTCCAATTTCTCATTTTTTCGTAACGTTACAAAACCATAAGGGTCATTATCTGAAATAATCTTCTCTTGTATACCAGCATCAATAATAGTGTAGGCATCTGAGCGCTGACTAGTGAACGTCACCCCATTGCTTGAAACAAGCTGGCTGCTGGACAAGCTTCCCGATATACCATAATTACCATCGTCATTTGCATATACACTTGTATTACCACGATATGCATTCTCATTAACTGAGGCTGTACCATACATCTCATTCATTACATGCTGTCTAGCGCCTGAGTATGTCGAAGAAACCTCAAGCGAACTATTCGTATTAGACCTATCAAATAGCTCGTTTTTAAGTAAACTGGAGCGGTATTGTCTACCACCAACAGAGCTATCATTGGTACTAAATTTCGCTTCCCAGCTGCTACCGAATGGTATCTGGAAGTTCATAAATGTAGCGTAACTCTTACCTACATGATCATAATCTAAAGTGAGGTCAAGCCTTGCATTTAATGGTAATGTATAGCCAAGACCTATGGTGGATAAGTTATACTTGGTATATAACTTGCCACTTTCCGGTATATAATATTCACCACTGCTATACGTGTAATAGCTATTCAAGCCATTATCAAAGCGATAGAATATATTTCCAGAAATTTTTTCATAATCAAACCCCCCCATTAGATATGCAGCTAATGTATCATCGTTATCTTTATGCTGTAATTTTTCATACTGGACAGAGAAATAGTTCACTGCCAAACGAGCATCAAATGCCAAGGAACCGGGCTGATATATTGAAACGCTACTATTCAGGGCACTTTTAAAGGGTAAATACCATGTTGAACCCACAACTGCCATACCATCACTATCTGCACCAAGTGCACCAGCAGCAGCAAACCATGAGTCAGCAATCCGATATGAATATAGCGAACTAAAAAAAGCAACATCATCGAAACGAGATACTTCACTTGGCGATAACGGAGTTATTTCATTTAGCTCATAAAACTGCGCTGAAAATAAATCTCGAGATTCATTAAACTGCCCAATAGAAAGTACATAGTCGCCATTCCCAACCTTTGGTACATTTGCAATATTGTTATATATGGTCTTTTTCTCAGAAGAGATCACATTCCCCGCAACCACCACTTCGAGCTCTATGTCATACCGCCCAGATGGAAGTTCGCTGTATGATATTGTACCTTGCCCCTCAGATATCTGTAGTTGCTTGATAATTCTACCATCTCGTACTATTCGTAACTCACCAGGTGCAGGCGAGAAAAAGAATAACCGCTCATAATTTTGCCCATCATTTATAACAAGGTTATTCGTTGAACCGAAATTTAATGATGTCTGCTTGATGAATCTCGTTGGGCTGACCATATCGGTTGAGTTAAAGGCGACACCATTATCAAACTGACCTAGATAAATTCGCTTATCACTAGCAAAAGACAGATCGTAAGATAGCTCGTACAATCTATTTCTAGAATCACTGGCTGTAAAGTCAGATGTCAAATGTCCATATGGTAAACCTAATATCGACTTGTTATTAATAGCATAAGACGTTGAATCATGGAATGCGCTAGAGTATATATCTACATGATTCACAAATGCGCCATGATCGTTGAGTGCATTTGCATACTCTACATTTGTGCTTGGCTTATCTAACTTGGTGCCATTGACAAACAGGGTTAACAGTGCATTGTCATAATCATAATAAAATGCATAGTCACTCGGCATAACCACGCATTCTCTGATATAGCCATAACATTTCTCAGTGTTCTTAACACCCTTTTCCAAGGACGTCAGGATACTCTCAGACATCGCACGCGATACGTTATTGCGCTTAAAATAACGCTGCAACTGTTCAACAGCCACCTCCTGGTTTTTTGGCAGCCTTACACTGTCGTAATTGACACTCAATACTACACTGGTTGTTCCCGCACCATTAATATCTTTAATTGATACGGCTCGCTCTTTATACTCAAAAAGCTCTGAGAATTCACTCGGCACATCAGCATGCACAGCAATCGTGCATGATAACATGTTGAGCATGAGTGCAAACCTATTTACCAATCTCATATATTAAGCTCAAGTCTAACTGAAATATCACCAAAACATGCCCCCCTCCCGAGCTGAGAGGCTGACAACCCATTAAAGCTGATTTTCACCTGATAATCACCTTCATAAAAGCCATTGTTGATAATATTGAATTCAGGAATAGAAATACTTCCCGATACCGGAATGCTAATACCATCAACACTTAACTTAGCAAATCCATACACATCCGAATCAGGGGTAGATGTTAAATTCACTGCAGAATTATTACTATCAAAACAAGCCACGTTATTTTCATTGATAAAAATGGAAAAACCATTATTGACTTCAGATGTCGGCAACTGACTAATAACAGACATCTTCGCATCCAATTCTCTGAACACGCCGGTACCACGATCAAAAGTAGTGACCAATGTATCTGGTGTAAACCTAACGCTAAGCCCCCCTTCCAAGAAGTTATTCTTATCTATCTCAGTGGAGAGATTAATTTGCCTAGAAATTGGAGCGCTAATAGACAACATAGGAGTTATAATTAACGCGACTAAGAGCATTATCTCTCGCATACCCCCCCCGTCTTAGAAACAAAAAGCGCCTACCAATATGCAGGCGCACAATTAATTCAGCCAGCTACAAATTAAGTCGCTAGCAAAGCCAAAAAATTATACTTTCTCGGCAACGATGGTGACTTGTGCCTGCACGGAACCACCTGCACTGACGTCAACTGGAGTCGCCTGCTTAACGGTCAGATTCAGGGTTTTTTCATTGTTCAGAGCAGAACCAATATCCCAAGGAGCATCATTAGCTTCAACAACCAAAGTTCCGACTTCAGAGGTCCCGGAGTAGCTCACCTGAGCTGTGCTCAGAGTCCAGTTGGCATCAACCATATCGCCAATGACAGAAGTACCGGCATCATAGTCACGAGCCTCTACGGTCACGGGGGTGGAAGTGAAAGAACCATCGGTAGAGACGATCAGCTGACCATTACGAATATCTTGACCCGCCAGACCAGTGATAACCAACTCATCACCAGCTACCGAGCCGGGTACAAAACCAGACCATACGATATCCGCGGTCGGATTGGCAGCCATAGCAGAAGCGGAAAACGCAAGAGCAAGAGCCAGCATAGATTTTTTCATTTACAATTACCTTTGTTGTTAAGACTTTTAATTTAAAGCTCTGTTAAGAAAGCACAAAGACACAAACATATGCACTCGTGACTTCCTTCCAACAAAGATACCAAAAAAAATTCGCCCCCCACGCAGGACCAATCATCTTGAAATGTAGGAACCCTCTCATTCCATGGGTTGATGTGTTTATCTTTCAGCAGTTGATACGCTTTTCATTAATAAGTAATCAGCTGCGTTATTTCCCAAATAGGTGCATCTTGATTTCGTCAATATTGATATTATTATCATCCTGTTGTGGTCAACTAAATCGGACACTTGGTTAGGCTGTGTTCTTAAAGTGATGAATATATAATCTCAAATCTTCTCAACAGCTTAAGACCTATGCAGTGTCCCGTCGTTACCAGTTGACCGATGCACAATAGGGGCTTATCAAGCCCCCTTTTTCTATGCCGCCGCATAAGCGGACGCCCTACTCGTGGGCCACGCCAAGTGCTTGATGGCATTCTCTGGATTCTTCATACCGGCGCACCTTGGCGAGATCTGCCAGAACATTTCGGCCCATGGAGCTCGGTCTACAACACCTTTCGACGTTGGCTGAGTACAGGTCGTATCGATGCCATCCTTGCTGCGTTGCAACTGCATCTCAATGAAGAAGGGCTTATCGACTTCGACCTGTGGTGCATTGACGGCTCCAATGTCAGGGCATCCAAAGATGCTGTCGGAGCTCGTAAAAAAATACTTCGGTGAATCAAGCTCTTGGTCGCTCTCGTGGTGGTTTTGGCAGCAAAATTCACTTGGTTACTGATGGTAATGGTTTACCGCTGGGGTTCTGCCTTTCGCCGGGGCAATCAGCGGAAATCAGATATGCGACAAGTGCGTTGGCCATGGCAAGGATCCCGACTTCATCAGGCCATTATCGCACTCGGCCAACGCATCTTGCCGCAGACAAGGCCTATAGCAGCAGGGCTCTGCTGGCAGAACTTCGGCGCAGAAAGATAAAAGCGGTTATCCCGCAACGCAGCGACCAGCAACGACACCATAAGGGACGTCCACTGGTGTTAGACAAAGCTCGTTATCGTAGGAAAAATGTGGTCGAACGGTGCTTCGGATGGCTGAAGAAGTTTCGCAGATTCTCAACGAGGTATGAAAAGCTGGCGGGAAGTTTTGCTGCTTTTATCAAGCTGGCTTTCTGCCTTCGTTACTTACGGGAACTATTGGTGGACAGAAAACCAGCATTTTGAGAACACAGCCTAGGCTCCAGTGAGTGGCCGATATTTTCCTAGCCATGGTGCAGGATCGGCCCTACCGAAAGGGACTGAATGCCGGGCTGGCTCTCGACTTCTTACAACTGCTGGCAAGTCAGAACCGGGGGGATGCCGCTAGCCGGTCTGCCGGAACCATCTCGAGACAGGCTTGACCGGCGCGTCATGAACGGTTGCGCCTTGCCCGAAACTCGCGGGGGGAGAGGGCGAACGCTTCCTTGAAAAAGCGGGTAAAGCTGCTCTGGGTGGCAAAGCCGAGCCGAGCCCCCACCGCCTGCAGGGGGAGGGCGGGATCCTGCAGCAGGCGGCAGGCCTCCTCCCGCCTAACTTGTTCCAGCAGGGCTGAAAAATGGCACCCTTCTTCCCTCAGATGGCGGTTGAGCGTCCAGCGGGTCAACTTGAGATGCTCGCAGACCGTGGTCAGCTGGGGGCGTTCATCCTGGCATCCTTGCCAGAGTTGATGGCGGATGAGCCCCATCACTTTGTCCCGATAGCGGCTGCTTGGCCGCAACTGCGCCATCTGCCTGTCGAGCTCCCCGAGCAGCAAGGGTTGCAGGGGGGCGTTGTATTGGCCGTGGGCGTTGTCGAGCAAGAGGGCAGGAAAACGCAGCTCGAAGGTGTCACCCTGCTGCAACCGGCCCTCCAACCAGGTTGACAGCTCTCGCCTTAGTCTGGGTCTGATGGGAGTGGGCAGCATGAGTGTTCCTGAACCTGGATGATAAAACTGCAGTAGGGCATATAGGTGACAGAGGTTGGCTAGGCTGCCGAGGACGATGACGTCCGGGTGATCCGATTCCGAATGGTAACTGAGTCTGGCCTCTCCCTCTTCTTCCCGCAGGATGATCCGGTCGCACTCGCCGATGAGGGGGCGGTATGAGAGGAAAAAGTGGAGAGCCTGGCGCAGGGTGGCGGCGTTGCAGCACAGGCTCGCCAGCGGCAGATAGTCGGTAAACAAGCCGGTGAGGGTGGGAGGAGACCACGACAGGGTGGCGTTGACGTGAGGGGCGGCGATGGACAGCAGCCGGAAGTGGCGGCGGGCATCTATCCGTCCTTGAGGTAGCATCAACTCTTCTTTGGCGATGCCGGACCCAAGCAGCAGCTGGGCCGGATCCCGTCCCTCTGCCTGCCAATAGTCCAGGCAGTGCAGGGCAATCCGGTTTGAAACAGTCTTCACGGCAAAAATCCTTGTTGCGGCGGCCCACCATCATGGGACATCGGCGGCGGATTGCCGTGAGCCAGCGCCGCTTTCCTGTTTCAGATTTGTAACCAAGGGTAACCCTGCTACCCTTTTCACACTTTTCGATGCTGCTCCCAACCGGCAACTTCCTGCACCCGACGGGCAAGTGAGGGGGGCCACTTTTGCATAAAGTGGCCACTCCTACACACACAAGGAAGAGAACAATAATGAAACACCACTCGCTCTCCCGAACCCGTGTTGCACTCACCATCGGGGTCCTGTTGCTGGCAGGGTGCAACGACAACGACTCCGCCCCCAAGCCCGAGCAGCCGGTTCTGGGCCACCGCACCGCCACCTTGATCGAGCAGGATGGCCTGCAATTCAAGGATCTCGATGGCAACGGTACCCTGACTCCTTACGAGGACTGGCGCCTCGGCGCCGCCGCGCGGGCACGGGATCTGGTGGGCAGGCTCACCCTGGCCCAGAAGGCGGGGTTGATGATGCACGGCACCCTGGTGCTGGACGGGAAGGGGCGGGTGAACCTCGCGGCCATGGACAAGATGCTGCGCGAGGACGGAGTCAACACCTTCATCACCCGCATGGCCGGGGATCCGGCGGCCATCGCCGCGGACAACAACACTCTGCAGGCCCTGCTGGAAGGGGTGGGATTCGGTATTCCCATGACGGTGAGCACGGATCCCCGCAACCATTTCACCCATGATCCCAACGCCACCAGCATCGGTGCCGGGGCCTTCTCCCAGTGGCCCGAGCCCCTGGGACTCGCCGCCATCGGCGATGCCGCCCTGGTGCAGCGCTTTGCCGACATCGCCCGTCAGGAGTACCGGGCCGTCGGCATCCATGAGGCGCTCTCGCCCCAGGCGGATCTCGCGACGGAGCCGCGCTGGGGGCGTATCAACGGCACCTTCGGTGAAGACAACCTGCTCGCCAAGTCTCTGGTCAAGGCCTACATCGAGGGCTTCCAGCAGGGGAACCAGGGAATAGGCAAGGAGAGCGTGCTCACCGTGGTCAAGCACTTCGCCGGGGCCGGTCCCCAGAAGGACGGGCTGGATGCCCACAACCCCTGGGGCAAGGAGCAAATCTACCCGGGGGGCCAGTTTGCCTACCACCTGGTGCCCTTCGAGGGTGCCTTCGAGGCCAGGGTGGGGGCCGTGATGCCCTATTACGCCATGCCCCTGGGCCTGACGCAGGATGGGCAGCCTGTCGAGGAGGTGGGGTTTGGCTTCAACCGCCAGATCATCACGGATCTGTTGCGGGGCCACTTCAAGTTTGACGGCGTGGTGCTGAGCGACTGGGGCATCGTCAATGACTGTGACAGCCGCTGCGAGCAGGGGTTGACCCAGGATGAAGTCAATGCCGGGGTGAGCCCCTGGACCGTGCCCTTTGGCATGTCTTGGGGAGTGGAGAAGCTCACCAAGGCCGAGCGTTATGCCAAGGCCATCGACGCCGGGGTGGATCAGTTTGGTGGCGTGGAAGATCCCGCTCCCTTGCTGGCGGCGGTGCAGAGCGGCCAGGTGACCGAGGCGGCCATCACCACCTCGGCCGAGCGGATCCTGGAACAGAAGTTCGCCCTGGGACTGTTCGAGAACCCCTATGTGGATACCCAGGCCGCGGTGGCCCTGGTGGGCAAGGCCGAGTTCCAGCAGGAAGCCCAGGCCGCCCAAGCGGCATCCCACGTGTTGCTGAAGCACGAGGGAGCCCTGCTGCCGCTCAAGGCGGACGGCAAGCGGGTCTACCTGCACAATGTCAACGCCGAGGTGGCCAGGGCCAACGGCTATACGGTAGTGACGAGCCTGGCCCAGGCGGAGCTTGCTATCGTGCGGGTCAACGCACCGGGTGAGCAGGATCCCCGTTTCCCGTTTGGCAGCATCCACTTTGGCCAGCTCGGTTTTGCCAGCAATGATCAAGTGGTGCAGGAGACTGCCCACGATGGGGTCTACCGCGGCGCGGATGACTATGCGGCCATCCAGGCCATCGAGCAGGCCGGGGTGCCCATGGTGCTCTCCGTCTATCTGGACAGACCCGCCATCCTGACCGAGGTGGCCCCGGCGGCCCGGGTATTGCTTGCCAACTTCGGCGCCCTAGATCAGGCCCTGTTCGATGTCATCAGCGGCACGCAGAAGGCCCGTGGCAAACTGCCTTTCGAACTGCCTGCCAGCTGGCAGGCGGTGCTGGCCCAGCACTCTGACGTGGCCAAGGATTCGGTGGACCCTCTTTATCCCTATGGGGCCGGTCTTGCCTATTGACGTGCAGGGAACAGTATGCTCTTCAAGGCGTCTTCGGGCGCCTTGAGGCGTCCTGACAAGATCGGACTGTCTCGTATCAAGTAGCCTGAGCCGTTCTCCAATATCTCTTTGTGAATTCTGCCGAGCTGACATTGCCAAGTCGTTAGTGCCGACGTTGGCGGTTATAAAAAATCTCGATGTATTCCTGAATTGCTGCCTTGGCCTCCGCTCTCGTCTTGACTCGATGGTGGTGAACCAATTCATTTTTAAGAGACCCCAAAAACGCTCTATCGGTGCATTTTCAAAGCAGTTCCCCTTGCGTGACATAGAGGTCTACATGCCCAATTGTACCTGGAGAGCCCGGTAATCCTTGGCACACTACTGACTACCCCGGTCTGTGTGATGGATGAGCCCAGCTGGCGGCCTCTTCTGCTGCACAGGGCGAAGAAGGGCCTGGCTGACCAACCCGGTAGTCATTCTCTCTCCCATCGAATAGGGAAGGTGCGAACAAGTGGATCGCACCTTCACCACGATTTCTTTGTCCGCATTTGAAATGCCCATCACTCCCAAAACCTGAGTTTTTGCCACAAGTATTCGGCTATTAAGCGCCATTTAGCCTCATTTTCGAGGCTTATCTAGATTTTTGGGCACAGCTATCCCATGCCCGTATCATCTGGTCCACGCGAAACAGATTCGCCAGCGTAAACAACATCGCCAGTTGGTTGTCATTCTTGGGCGTTGTTCCCCAAATCAACCATCAAGCAGCAACTGCCCCAGCCCCAAGTGACCGTTACACTCGGGGCTTTCTGACAGGTAAACCAAGGGTATTCAGCTTGTTTATGGCGCTAACATACGCCATGACTTCTCCCACTTGGCCGTTGTAGTTACGCAGGCTGATTTTTCCCGCCAGCAACTGCTTAAACCGATACATCGCTGTCTCTGCCAGTGAGCGACGGTGATACCCCGATATCTTCTTCCAATGCTCCAGCCCTTCCTTGTGTATTACCAGCACAGCCTCATTTCTTGGATGCCCCATTTTCCAGAGTCCAGCGTTTTTGCGAGGCGGGATATAGGCTGTCGCCCCTTTGCGCAAGATAAGCTGATGGCTGGCTTTGCTGTCATAGATGCCATCTGCATAAACACGTCCCAGCTTGCGCCGCAGAGGGTTGAGTAAGGTGGGCAACACCTCGGCGTCATGGACATTTTCCAACGACACTTCCGCCGCCACGATATCGTAGGTCGCTGGGTCTACCGCCAGATGCACGTTGCGCCACACTCGCCGCTTCTCGGCGCCGTTTTTCTGACCTTCCCCCCGCCTTCACCAAACACCTTCAGCCCGATTGAATCGATAACCAAGTCGGTAATACGTCCCTTTGGCGGCTGTCGGTAAGCCACCGTCACCGTGCGAGCCCGCTCGCTGACACAGCTATAGTCCGGTGCGCACAACGGCATATTCATCAACTCGAACAGGGAGTCGAGTAGTCCCTGAGTGGCCCGCAGAGTGAGGCTAAAAATCCCCTTGAGCATCAGGAAGGTACAGATGGTCTGATCAGTGTAGAGCTGACTGCGGCCCCGGCGCCCATGATGGTCGTGGTGGAACCAGTTATCCATGGCGCCAGCATCAACCCAGAAGGTGAGTGAACCACGGTTTATCAAAGGCTTGTTGTATTGAGGCCAGTTGGTGATAGGGTGAAGCGACGAGCCATGATGCAGACTTGAAGAGGATGGTGGTGATCAGATCACCAAGTCCTCAGTTAGTTCCCTTCAAACTGCATCGATTTGAGAAACAACGCCCCCTATCTAGAAACACATGATGATCGCTCTTGTCCCGTAGGCGACACCCCATGAATCATCGACAACATTGTCCAACGGAGTACGAGATAGTTCCGTACCAGCCAACATCAGATGGCATAGTGGATGGCATATCTAAAATCGTGCATAAAGAAAAAGCCCAAGCAATTCAATTGCTTGAGCTTATCATTTGGCGGTGAGGGAGGGATTCGAACCCTCGATACGTTGCCGTATACACACTTTCCAGGCGTGCTCCTTCAGCCACTCGGACACCTCACCAAATTTTGGTCTGTGGTTTAACGTGTTCAGCCAACACAGTGTTCGCTACGCTGTTGCGCTGGAACGGGGCGTAATTTAGGGGAAAGCCCCGCCCGCGTCAACGGCTTTTTTCACCTGGCGAACCGTTCGAACACTTAATGCACAGATTCCGGTGCAACCTGGATTTCCGGCTGGTTGAGGAAGCCGGAACGTTCGCATTCGGCAACCAGTTCGTGGGTAGCGGCGATGGTGCTTTGCACGAACAGCAGGAACTGCTCGACGCTGAGTCCGGCCTTGGTAAAGACGGTGTGGCCGACAACCAGCCGCGGCAGGTTGTCATCGATGATATCGAGGAACACCTTGAGGGAGGGGTACTGCATATTGAGTCGGCCCAGTTCGGCAACCAGCGGCAGCATTGCGGAGGGGCGCACTTCCAGCTCGGAGGAGAACAGCAGGCCTTCCTCTTCCACGAAGATCCGGCTCTCCTGAATACCATCGACCGACTGCAAAGAGACAATGTGGATACCGTGACACTGGTCGCAGACATAGTGCTCGATACGAGCCTGTTGCAACCAACGCATTATCATTTCGGAGCTGGGGATATTCATCATTTCCACGACAAGATTGGGATCAAGGGGCGCAGTCTAAACCAATTTGCTATCAACAAAAAGCACGCCAATCCGATAACCCTGCGGCTCGCTTCTTTTTGGCAAGCGCTATGCATATACTCAGCCAAATCCACGATGACGCTTGCCCCACAGGGGGCCCCATGACTATCCAAGAAAAGTATCGCCTTCATCTGAAATCACTCTCGGATGAGCTGCTCACCCTGCAAAAACCCATCCGCATTCTGGATGCCATCAAATGGCCACGCCATCTGCAGGATCGCTTTCTGGCAAGCGGTGGCAGGGAGCTGCCCACTATCGACAGGCACTTCTATGATGCCCTCCCCCTCGGCTTCGATCCGCGCAACAAGTATCTGGAGCTCAAGGAGCTGCGGGACCGGATCCGCAGAAAACTGGGGCCACAGGACGATCTTGGCCGGATCCTGCAAGAGACGGTCGATCAGTACATGGTGGTGATCGAGATGCTGCGCCAGCGGAGCCAACCCGATTTTCAGCGTTACAGCCAGCTGCTTTATGGCTCTGCCAGCGATCACCTGCGCGGGGATCGCAAGACTCTCAAGGAGCTGGGCGCCCGCCTGTGCGATATCTTCTCCCTGCCCGGCGCGCGCCATCTGGTGCGCCCCTACCCCAAGGAGTTCGAAGGAGAAGCCGCGGTCGCCAAACTGCAGGGCAAGCTGTCGAGCTACTTCAGTGACGGCACTGTGCAGGTGAAGCTGAGCGATGGCATCGTCTCCGATGCAGCGGCCGGTGGCGACTACATCAAGCTCAACTCCCACGCCCGTTTCTCCGAGCTGGACTTGCAGGTGCTGGAGGTACACGAGGGGTGGGTCCATGTCGGCACCACCCTCAACGGTCGCCAGCAGCCCTATGCCACTTGGCTGAGCGCCGGTTCACCGCGGATCACCGCCTGTCAGGAGGGGCTGGCCGTTCTGATAGAGACCCTCACCTTCAGCTCCTTTCCGGATCGGGCCAAGCGCATTTCCGATCGGGTGATGGCCATCGACATGGCCGAGCGCGGCGCCGATTTTATCGAGGTGTTTCAGCATTTCGTGCAGCAGGGCACCAGCGAGCACGACGCCTACAAGATCACCCAGCGGGTCTTTCGTGGCGGCATGGTGGGCGGCGGAGCCTGCTTTACCAAGGATCTCTCCTACGTGCGTGGCTATGTGGAGACGGTCAACTTCATCCGCAGCGCCGTACTGGAAGGGGTGCCCGAAATCCTGCCGATGCTGTTTGTCGGCAAGGTGACACTGGATGACATTCCGGTGCTCTATCAGCACTATCTGGAGGGGCTGATTGCCGCACCCCGCTATTTGCCGCCGATGTTTCGCGATCTCACCGGCCTCTATGTCTGGTTCGGTTTTGCCTCCGGCATGTCGCTAGTGGATATCGGTCGGGTACAGCACCATTTTCGCCAGCTGTTTCAACGCCTGCCGGTGGCCGACCCCATCATTGCGCCGGTGGATATCGAGATCGACTGAACCACAGCGATAGAAGTTGGGGAAAATAAAAAGGGCGCCAGATTGGCGCCCTGCTCGACGATTCAAATATCGCAGCCGACTTACTTGTAAGCCCGACCTTCGAGATAGTGTTTGCGACAGAGTGACACATAGCGATCGTTGCCACCGATCTCCACCTGTTCGCCATCACGCATCACCTGCCCCGCTTCATTGACCCGGGAGTTCATGTGAGCCTTGTTGCCACACCAGCAGATGCTCTTCAGCTCTTCAAACTTGTCGGCCAGACAGAGCAGATGGTAGGAGCCCGGGAACAGCTCGCCGCGAAAATCGGTCTTGAGGCCATAGGCCATCACCGGAATATCCTGCTCATCGACGATGCGGGCCAACTGGTAGACCTGCTCACGGGTCAGGAACTGGGCCTCGTCCACGATAAAGACATCGATATGTTTCTTCGCATGGCGCGCTTTCACCATTTCAAACAGATCGCAGCTGTCGCTGAACACGTCCACCTTCAGTTCAAGGCCAACCCGGGCACTGATCACCCCGACCCCGAAACGGTCATCGATGGCTGGCGTCATCGCCAGAGGATGCATGCCCCGCTCCAGATAGTTGAAGTGCGCCTGAATGAGCTGGGTGGATTTGCCTGAATTCATGGTGGCAAATTTGTAGTGCAGTGAAGCCATGATACTGTTCCGAAACTGAATTTATGGGGCGCATGCTAACCAAAGCCCCTGACAAAACCAAGGGGCCCGCGGGCCCCTTGCTCTATAAATGTTACGCGGTGGCCAGCACTGGCCGCGCTTTGGCCTTTTTCAGGTGATAACCGGTAAAGAGCACGAACCAGAGGGCACTGACACTGAAACCGGCCAGGCTGGAGTGCATCAAGCCCATCGCCAGGTAACCGATGGCCGCGCCGAAGGCGATGGCCAGCGCATAAGGCAGCTGGGTCATCACGTGATCGATGTGATGGCAACCGGCACCGGTGGCAGAGAGGATGCTGGTGCTGGAGATGGGCGAGCTGTGATCCCCGAACACCGAGCCAGCCAGTACCGCAGCCAGCATCGGCAGCATCAGGCTGATGTCGCTGGCGGCGGCCATGTCACCGGCCAGCGGCAGCATGATGCCGAAGGTACCCCAGCTGGTGCCGGTGGCAAACGCCATGGCACAGGAGAGGATAAAGACCACGGCAGGCAGCACTTCGATCGGCAGGTTGCCGTTAGCCAGCGAAGCCAGGTACTTGCCGGTCTCCACGTCGCGCACCACGGCACCGATAGTCCAGGCGAACAGCAGGATGTTGATGGCTGGCAGCATGGCCATGACGCCTTGCGGCGCGGCCTTGATCCAGTTCTTGGCACCCAGCTTCAGACGCATCGCCAGACCGATGGAAACCACCAGACTGCACAGGGCACCGTATACCAGCGAAGAGCCGACATTGGTGTTTTCGAACGAGCCGAGCACGCTGAACGGCAGACCTTTCTCGCTCAGCACCGCCGCACCGGAATCGATCATGAAATAGATGGTGGCAGCGGTCAGGGTCAGGATCGGCAGGACCATGTCGATCATGCCGCCGTTGCTCTCTTCCGGGCTCTCCATATCCAGACCAATGGGGCGGCCCTTGGACTCATCCCACAACTTGCCTTCCAGCGCCCACGCTTCGTGTTGACGCATCGGGCCGATATCCAGCTGACAGGCGATCACCACCAGCACCATGATCAGGGTGAAGACGGCGTAGAGGTTCATCGGGATCATCTCGACAAACGCCGCGATGGGGCTCTGCTCAGTCAGACCGTGGGCCGCCATGATGCCGCCAACCAGGGCGATGATATAAGCACCCCAGGAGGAGATGGGCATCAGCACGCAGACCGGCGCCGCGGTGGAGTCCAGCAGATAGGCCAGTTTGGCACGGGAGATCTGGAAGCGGTCGGTGACCGGACGGCAGATGGCCCCCACCGACAGGCTGTGGAAGAAGTCATCGATAAAGAAGGCAAACACCATCATGCCAGTCAGGGCTTTGGCGCCCTTGCGGGTCTTGGCACGACGCTCGGCCCACTCGGCAAAGGCACGGGTCGCCCCGGAGACGCTCATCAGGCTAATGAGGCCGCCCAGCAGCAGCATAAACAGGATCATGTTGACGTTGTCACGATTGAGCGCACCATCGACCCAGAAGATCTTGAGCACGGTATTCAACATGTAATGCAGGGATTCGAGGGGAGAAAACTGATTGAGCAGCAAACTGCCGGTGACGATACCCACACCAAGGGACAACAGTACACGGCGGGTCAGGATCGCCAGCGCGACAGCCAACAGGGGGGGAAGAACGGACCAACCGGAGTCGGCGAAATGACTAATGTCCATGATCTCTTTGCACCTAAAGATTACAGGTGGAGATCTACCGAGAGGATCTAAAGAAACAAAACCTATGGGGAGGTCATACTCCTCAGCCCCTTCAGGTAGCGCTCCATAGTGGATGACTATGGCAGTCCTGCACCTATTAGATGCAGAACCAGCAGCCCGGTATGATGGCCTGGCCACTTCGGCGCTGGCTCCTTTCCTTGTGCATCACAGGCATCACCCTCCGCACAAATACTCATAGGCAGCGCGCCTCTACTTAAAGGTATTCGCCGCACATTTTATCGAGATGGCAGCTTATAGCAAGTTTTTTGATTAAATAATCATAATAAACAGATCAAGGCCGGAAAATGGTAGTCAAATGATGCAACAACGCCAGCTTTGACGCTATTTTCACCTACTGCGGCCTCATTGGCATCCAATCACCAAGCCTATTGCTGGCCATATTAAATATCTGTATTGAGGTTCCCCCGGATATTATATTTAACCCGGCTTGACTTATTTAAATCACCAAGCAAGAATCAGCTGGAACATAATATTTTTCTCTGACACGACGTGGTAACTCCTATGAATGAATTTTTAAAGGTACTGCTTAATATCCGCAGTCTGCGTGCGACCTGCCGCGAGCTTTCTCTGGAACAACTGGAAGAGGCACTGGAAAAACTCTCTACTATCGTTGCTGAACGTCAGCAGGATGAGGCTGCCGAGCGCCAAGCCCGTGAAGAGCATCTGCGGAAAATTAACGAATATAGCGAAATGCTGAAAGCAGCCGGTATTGACCCGGCAGAATTGGTAAGCGCGGTCGCTACCAACCCCGGCAAATCAGAAAAAGCCAAGCGGGCGCCACGTCCGGCCAAATATCGCTATCAGGATAATGGCGTAGAGAAAACCTGGACCGGCCAGGGCCGTATGCCTTCGGCTATTGCCAGCGCAGTGGCAGCAGGCAAATCACTGGAAGACTTTGCTATCTGATCTCAATCTCGTTGCTAATAAAAAACCTCGCCAAGGCGAGGTTTTTTATTGCAGCTTAAATGTGACATATCAGATAGCCGATTGCGGGCGATCTGCTGCCTTGACCCACAGCACTTCACGATCCCCTGCCACGCAGATGAGATAGCGGGCAACGGTAAAGAACCAGTCACTCATCCGGTTCAGATAGGGCAGCACCTCGGGATTGACCCGCTCTTCCCGGCTCAATGTCAGCAGCAAGCGCTCGCAATGACGCACCAGAGTGCGCACCACATGCGCTTGCGCCGCAGCACGGGAACCACCCGGCAATATAAATTGGCGCAGCGGTGGCAATGGCTCACTATAACGATCTATCTGCTGTTCAAGGCGAGTGGTCCAGGCGGCATTGACTTGCCAAATCGATTCATTCTGGGCGTCGCTGGAGAATGCCAACTCGCCCCCCAGATCAAACAACTCCTGTTGCAACAGCTGTAAATCAGCCAATAAGCCGACCTCTTGCGACGGGACGTCACAAATCAGCAAGCCAATATGGGAGTTGAGCTCATCGATATAACCGTAGGTCTCGACCCGCAAATGATCCTTTGGCAACTGGATACCATCGGCCAGCCGGGTCATGCCCTTGTCGCCCTGCCTAGTATATATTCTCATACCGACATCCTGTTAATAATGGGAATAATCATGGACTCGAGTCCATTGAGTTTGATTTCGTAAGCCAACGCCAGCGTCTGGCCCAATTTACCCGCCGGAAAACCGCTGCGCGCCATCCACACCAGATAGGGCTCGGGAATATCGATGATACGTCGACCCTGATATTTACCGTAAGGCATCTTGTTGGTCAGGGTCAGCAGTACCTGTTCGTCGGATAGCCAATCCATATTAATCGATATCCAGATATTTATGAGTCTGGATTGAGAGTCGCCAGTTACGCGCGATACAGGTATCCATCGCCAATTGGGTGGCCCTTGGCTTCTGGCTGATCGGCTGCAAGGCAATGACCACGTCCGGGCGCAGGGTAGCGGTAGCGAGCAGCGCATCCAGCTCTTCAATATGGTGCTCGGTGGCCACCGGATGCTTGATCTCGTTGGCACGCTCCAGCGCCGAGACCAGCACAGGCAGCCCCCCTTTCATACCGATCTTGGGGGAGACGGTTACCCAAGTCTGCTCATGAGTCTTGATCTCGCTGGTGCCACTGGTTTCAATTTGCACCTGATAACCCGCCGCCAGTAATGCTGACGAGAGTTCGTGCAGATCGTAGAGGCAGGGTTCCCCACCGGTGATCACCACATGGCGCGCCTGATAACCCAGGTCGGTAAAGCTCTTAATAATCTGCGCGGTGCTAAGTTGGCTCCAACAATCGGATTCGTTGGAGCGATCCAGCACCGCCGCCTTGCCCACTTCACGAGCCGGATCAACAACCCAGGTATGACGGGTATCGCACCAGGGGCAGCCCACCGGGCAACCCTGCAGGCGAACAAAGATGGCGGGCAGGCCAGTAAAGATACCCTCCCCCTGGATGGTCTGGAAAATCTCGTTGATTGGGTAGTGCATCTCGATCACGGCTTGTTGCAAAAGTCGCGGATTATACCCCAAGCCACGGCAAGACGCAGGCTCACTCTGCGCTTTTCTCACCCAGCCCGGTTTTCTCAAACAGTCTGGCCATGATGCCCGCCTTGTCGGCCAGATAGTTGTTCAGGCCGCGACTGCGCAGTTCACACGCAGGACACGTGCCGCAACCGTCACCGGCAATGCCGTTGTAGCAGGTCAGGGTCTGCTGGCGCACCGTGTCGAGGTGACCATAGTGATCTGCCAGAGCCCAGGTCTCGGCCTTGTCGAGCCACATCAAGGGAGTTTCAAAACGGATACCGCGATCCAACCCCAGCGACACCGCCTGATTGAGGGCCTTGACGAACTCGTCACGGCAATCGGGATAGCCGGAGAAGTCGGTCTCGCAGACACCGGTGATCACCGCTTCGGCGCCCACCTGATAGGCATAGATGGAAGCCAGGGTCAGGAACAGGATATTGCGGCCCGGCACGAAGGTGTTGGGCAGGCCATTATCCTGCAGCTCGCAGCTGACCGGGATGTCGTCACGGGTCAGGGCAGAGACCGCCAGCTCATTGAGCAGCGTCACATCCATCACCTTGTGGGCGGCGATCCCCAGTGCACTGCCCAGACGGCGCGCGATGTCGATCTCTTCCCGATGGCGCTGACCATAGTCGAAGGTGATGGCGTGCACTTCATCATACCGGGCCAATGCCTGCACCAGACAAGTAGTGCTGTCCTGACCACCGCTGAAAACCACAACTGCTTTTTTCATCTTGATAACTCCTTGAATTGTCACCCGCGGCGGCCTTCGACAAAGTCCTGCCACTGGGTATTCAACCGATTGAACAGGGTCAGCAAGGGCGCATAGCGCTCCGGCCTCCCCTCCCACCGGGACAAGAGGTGATAGCCCGCCTCTATGGTAGAGAGGGCATCGGGAAAGGGTTTCTTTCGAATGGCATATTGACCGGCAATGGCACCAATGCCGATGCAGGGCAAGCGGGCCAGTGCCGGGTTGCTCTGCAACATGCGATAGGCTTTGCGCCAGGTGCCGTCAAGCAAGATAAAGGCGACGGATGCGGAGCTAGAGGATTCACTCTCCCACTGTTGGCGAAGATCGGTCAGCGAAATGGCATCCTCATCTGGCCAGAGTAGATAGCAGCGACGGGAAGGATCTGCAAGCAACCCATTGAGCCACTCATCGCGGGAAAAGTCCTCCCCCACATGGATCTCGCACTGTTGCAAAGAGGCCGCCAGCAGTGCCGCGGTCCCCTTGGGATGTGCCACCTCGTTGGGGTGCTGCAAGATGTAGAGGGGCGTGTGATTGTCAACCGGCACAATATAATCGCACAGGCAGGCTTTGAGGGCTCGGGTGCAACGTGTACAGTATCGACTGTTCTTGTCGTTGGACTGTTTCATGTTGTCAGACAAATCTGGATTGCTCTGGGTTATCACGCTCTCTCTCACCAGCTTGCTACTCTTCTTTACCATTCCCAATCTTCAGCTCTCCTTCGATCGGCCCTTGATCGCCGGGGGCGAAGGGTGGCGGATCATAACAGGCAATCTGGCTCATACCAATCTGTGGCACCTGCTGCTCAATCTGGGCGGCCTCGCCATCCTCTATAGCCTGTTTCGCGACTATCTGGGTGGGGCTCGCCTGCCGCTGCTGATGTTGCTGCTCTGGCTGGCAGTGGGCTTGGGGATCTGGTGGTGGTGCCCGCAGACCCAGTGGTACATGGGACTATCCGGCTCGCTGCATGGTCTGTTTGTCTGGGGGGCAATGCAGGATATCCGCCACGGACGCCGCACGTCGGGCTGGCTACTGTTGGCAGGGATGGGGCTCAAGCTGGCGATGGACTTCTACAACGCAGGAGAGAGCCCGATATCCACCCTGATCAATGCCAGGGTACACATCGGCTCTCATCTTATCGGGGCCGGTGCAGGCCTGTTGCTCGGCCTGCACCGTGTATCACTGAGTGAGCCTGTTACGCACCAACCAGCTCGGCATTGATGCTGGCCAGCATGGCGGCCGGATCGGCAGCCTGCGTAATGGGGCGACCGATAACCAGATAATCGGACCCCGCCTCGACCGCCGCTTTCGGAGTCATCACCCGGCGCTGATCCCCGGCCGCTGAACCGGTCGGGCGAATACCCGGGGTCACCAGCTTGAAATCTTCGCCCAGCAAGGCTTTCAACTCATGGGCCTCGTTGGCAGAGCAGACCACCCCATCCAGACCGGATGTTTTGGTCAAGGTAGCCAGCCGGATCACCTGCTCGGCCGGGCTCACATCCAACCCGAGGGGGAGCATGTCGGACTGCTCCATGCTGGTCAGCACGGTCACGCCGATAAGCAGGGGGGCCTTGTCGCCATAAGGCAGTAGCGCCTCTTTGGCGGCACGCATCATCCGCTCACCACCACTGGCATGCACGTTGACCATCCAGACACCGAGCTCGGCACTGGCTGCCACCGCTTTGGCAACGGTATTGGGAATATCGTGAAACTTCAGATCCAGAAAGACATCGAATCCCTTGGCCACCAGCTGGCGTACAAACTGCGGGCCAAACAGGGTAAACATCTCCTTGCCTACCTTGAGACGGCACTGGGCCGGAGAGATACGTTCAACGAACGCTAAGGCATCTGCCTCGTGCTGATAATCCAGCGCTACCAGTACTTTGGGATCTTGCATCTCACATCCTATTGCTTGTTATTCACCGTCCAGACCACGGATCGGCTTGATGGAACCCCACTGGCGACAAGACGGGCACTGCCAGAACAGCGAGTGAGTGGCAAAGCCGCACTGCCGACACTTGTGGGTTGACTTGATTTTGATCTGCTCGCCGACCAGCTGTTGCAGCAGCTCGAGGCTCTCCTTGGCAGGCCCCTCTTCCGCACTGGCCAGCTGAAAACCCACCAGCTGGTAAAAACCTTTCATCGACGGATGACGACGCAGCTGACGCAACACCAGCGAACGGGCCTGGCTCAGGCCATCACGCTCTTCAACCAGCTTGGCAAGGGCCAGGGTCACGCTGACACCGGCGTGATCTTCCACTGCCTTCTCAAGCAGTGGGATCAACGCAGGCGTGCGCCCCAACTGCTGATAGCACTCGAGCAATTTGGGCATTGCCTCGGAGGCAAAGTCGATATCCTGCTCGAACACCCGCAGCAGCTCCTTGCTGGCCTGCTCATACTCCCCCTGTGCCATGGCGAGCTCAGCGAGGCGCAAACTGGCCCGGGCACATGCCGGATTGATACTGAGCGCCCGTTTGAGCTTGGTCAGCCCCTCCCCTTTATTGCCCTCACGCAGCGCGATCTCGGCTTGCTCGCAATAGAAATGGGAGATGGGGTCGGCCAGCTTCTTGCCCTGGAATTTTTGCAGACGAACCGCCACATCGATGGCCTTGTCCCAATCCCGCAGTTGTTGATGAATGATCAACAGCTGTGCCAGCGCCGTCTCTTCATAGTCGCTGTCGTCACACAACTCATTCCAGAGCGCTTCAGCACGGTCGAGCAGACCGGCAGCAAGAAAGTCGCGAGCCAGCTCCTGTAGGGCAAGTTGGCGCTGCTCCCGGGTCAGCTGGCGGGTTACCAGGTTCTGGTGGATCTTGATGGCACGATCGACCTCCCCACGCTGGCGAAACAGGTTGCCGAGGGAGAGGTGTGTTTCGATGGTTTCACTGTCCACCTCAAGCAGTTGGATAAAGAGATCCACCGCCTTGTCGGATTCATCGGACAGCAAATAGTTGAGGCCCGCCACATACTGGCGGGAAAACTGGTTACTCTGTTTTTGGGTGTCCTGGCGAACACTCCTGCGACCCATGTACCAGCCATAACCGGCGGCGATGGGTAACAGCAGGAAAAGCAGTTCAAGCATTGAGGAACATTATTCCTTACCCGGTGACCGGGCCAGCTCCAACTCGCGGGATTGACGACGCATGGTGCGGTTGAGGGTGCGGTTTTGCATTTTCAGGCGCAGGAACAGCAGGCCGAATACCAGCCAGCCCAGCAAAAAACCGCCAGCGAAGAAGAAGCCCAACAGCATGGCAAGCGAAAACTCACCCTGAGCGATCAGGTAATTGAACTGAACCAGCTGGCCATTTTGTGAGCCCAGCGCCAAGGTCAGAACAAACACCAGCACTAGCGGAATGAGGGCCAAAATACGCTTCATAAGAGCTCCCTGTCAGTATCTAATGAGAGGCTGATTATCCTTAAAATCGCAGGCAGACTCTAGAGTGAATGGGAAAAGAGTTTAAGAAACAAGACGATTGGCACAGGAATCGGAGCCAAAAAGAAAAAAGGCATACCCGAGGTATGCCCATTTCTGCATTATTCAATGATGTTGACGCGCTCGCGCAACTCTTTACCAGGTTTGAAGTGCGGGACATATTTCCCGGTCAGTTCAACCTTGTCCCCAGTCTTGGGGTTGCGGCCCACACGAGGCGCACGATAGTGCAGTGAAAAACTGCCAAATCCGCGGATTTCAATCCGGTCGCCGTTTTGCAAGGTCGACGCCATCTGCTCAAGGATCTCCTTGATGGCGGCTTCGACATCCTTGGCCGGCATATGCATGCGGCTGGCTGCCAGTTGTTCGATGAGATCTGATTTGGTCATAACGTTAAATCTCCTTCCCCGATCACATGCAATATTCATTTTGCCAGGATAAAAAAGGGCGGCGCAATGCCGCCCTTTTCTTGCATCAAGGATTACTCACCCTTGGCGGCTTTGAACGCTTCCATCATAGCATTGCTGAACACAACTTCTTCTTGTTGGTTCAGGTTATCGATAGCAACACGCTCATCAGCCTCGTCCTTAGCACGGACAGACAGGCTTACGGTGCGGTTCTTACGATCAACGCCCATGAATTTAGCTTCAACTTCGTCACCAACAGACAGCACCAGAGTGGCGTCTTCTACACGGTCACGAGCAGCGTCGGAGGCACGCAGGTAGCCTTCTACGCCATCAGCCAGTTCGATAACGGCACCTTTGGCATCAACCTCGGTAACCTTACCCTTCACGATAGCACCTTTCTTGTTGTCAGCCAGGTACTTGTTGAACGGGTCTTCTTCGATCTGCTTGACACCCAGGGAGATGCGCTCACGCTCCGGATCCACTTGCAGAACAACTGCTTCGATCTCGTCGCCTTTCTTGAATTCACGCACGGCTTCTTCGCCCTGGTTGTTCCAGGAGATGTCAGACAGGTGAACCAGGCCGTCGATGCCGCCATCCAGACCGATGAAGATACCGAAGTCAGTGATGGACTTGATCTTGCCGGAAACACGGTCGCCTTTGGCGTGAGTTTCGGCAAACAGCTGCCACGGGTTGGATTTGCACTGCTTCAGACCCAGGGAGATACGACGACGCTCTTCGTCGATGTCCAGAACCATCACGTCAACCACGTCGCCAACGTTAACAACTTTGGACGGGTGGATGTTCTTGTTGGTCCAATCCATCTCGGATACGTGTACCAAGCCTTCAACGCCTTCTTCGATTTCAACGAAGCAGCCGTAGTCGGTCAGGTTGGTCACGCGGCCAGACAGACGGGTGGTCTCCGGGTAACGCTTGGCGATAGCAACCCAGGGATCTTCGCCCAGCTGCTTCAGGCCCAGGGATACACGGGTACGCTCGCGGTCGAACTTCAGAACCTTGACAGCGATCTCGTCGCCAACGTTGACGATTTCGGAAGGATGCTTAACGCGCTTCCACGCCATGTCGGTGATGTGCAGCAGGCCGTCAACACCGCCCAGATCTACGAATGCACCGTAGTCGGTCAGGTTCTTGACGATACCCTTAACTTCTTGACCTTCTTGCAGGTTAGCCAGCAGGCTTTCGCGCTCGGAGGTGTTCTCGGTCTCGATCACGGCACGACGAGAAACAACAACGTTGTTGCGCTTCTGGTCCAGCTTGATGACTTTGAACTCAAGTTCTTTGTTTTCCAGGTGAGCGGTGTCACGGATCGGACGCACGTCAACCAGAGAACCCGGCAGGAAGGCACGGATGCCATTCAGTTCAACGGTGAAACCACCCTTGACCTTGCCGTTGATGATACCGATAACGGTAGCTTGCTCTTCGTAAGCCTTCTCAAGCTGCAGCCAGGCTTCGTGGCGCTTGGCTTTTTCGCGGGACAGCTTGGTTTCGCCGAAACCATCTTCGATAGAGTCCAGAGCCACGTCAACGGTGTCGCCGACGTTGATTTCCAGCTCGCCCATGGCGTTCTTGAATTCTTCAGCCGGGATAGCGGACTCGGATTTCAGACCGGCGTCAACCAGTACGAAACCGTTCTCGATAGCAACGACAGTACCCTTGACGATGGAACCTTGACGGGTTTCAACGGCGTTCAGGGACTCTTCAAAGAGTTGAGCAAAAGATTCGATCATTGTTTATGTCACAAATGAAACATCCACTTGCAATCCGGCACAAGCGGGGCTGTTTTAAATAATCTGCGCCATCCTTGGTGCAGACGACCGGATGTCAGCTTGCGCTGGCATCACCAAGTTGTTGCTCTGCATAGGCGAGTACTGTTGCCAGCACTTCATCTATGGTCATGGCGGTAGAGTCTACCACCAGAGCATCTTCTGCCGGTTTCAGGGGTGCAGTAGCGCGATTTCTGTCGCGATCGTCACGTTCCCGAATCTCGGTTAAAAGACGCTCAAAGTTAACATCAAAGCCCTTATCTTGCAACTGCTTATAGCGACGCTGGGCCCGTTCTTCGGCACTGGCGTCGAGGAAAATCTTCACCTCGGCCTCGGGGAAAACAACTGTCCCCATGTCACGACCATCGGCAATCAGACCCGGGGCCTGACGAAATGCCCGCTGACGGCGCAGCAAGGCTTCGCGCACCCGGGGGAAGGCGGCGATTTTACTGGCAGCATTACCCACTTCTTCGGTGCGGATGGTGCGGGAGACATCTTCCCCTTCCAGGATCACCCTGACCAGATCGCCTTCTACCTGAAATTGCACATCCAGATTGGCAGCCAGAGGCACCAGTGAGGCTTCACTGTCCAGCTCTACATCGTGATGCAGGGCGGCCAGGGACAACACCCGATAGATGGCGCCCGAGTCCAGCAAGTGCCAACCCAGCTTCTCAGCAAGCAGCTGACACAAGGTGCCTTTACCTGCACCACTGGGGCCATCAATTGTCATTACGGGGGCCATCTGAGGCATAACTTCTCTCCTGCACTGTGTTGCTCCCATCCCGAAGGGGTGGGTTAATGGGCGCCGATTATACCCGAATGTGGTGAGCCTGGCAGTCATCAATCCGCACAAAGGGCCAAAACCCCGACGGACAGCTGTGCTTGTATCTCATTTGGAGATTTCATTAAGCAATGCAGGGACTTGTTCTTATGGTCGTTCCTGACAAGGCGCGCTAAACTGGCCCCCTTTTTTGAGCCGTTAGTAGTAAGGAGCAACCTATGAGCAGCGTTACCCTCGTGGCCAAATCCAAATTGCCAACCCCTTGGGGCACCTTCACGCTGGTAGGTTTTCAGGAAACCGGCACAGGCAAAGATCACGCCGCACTGGTGATGGGCGACATTACCGGTGAAGAGCCCGTGCTGGGCCGGATCCACTCAGAGTGCCTGACCGGCGACGCCCTGTTCAGCCTGCGTTGTGACTGCGGTTTCCAGTTGCAGGCGGCCATGGAGAATATCGCCAAAGCCGGTCGTGGCGTGTTGCTGTATGTGCGTCAAGAGGGCCGAGGCATCGGCTTGCTCAACAAAATCCGCGCCTATCACCTGCAGGATCAGGGAGCCGATACCGTGGAAGCCAACGTGGCCCTTGGTTTCGCCGCCGATATGCGCGACTACACCATCTGCGCCGATATGCTCAAGCAGCTTGAGGTCAAGTCTCTCAAACTGATGACCAACAACCCGCGCAAGATGAAAGCGATGGAATCCTTCGGTATTCCGGTGGCCGAACGGGTACCGTTGCAGGAAGGGCGCAATCCCCACAACGAGTTCTATCTGTCGACCAAGGCCAACAAGCTGGATCATATGCTGAAGAAGTGAGCCTGAATTGACGAATGTCAGATTGTCAAACGCCTCCCATTGGGAGGCGTTTTTCTTGGGATGACCACACATCAACCCAAGCTATCTAAGTGGCACGGTCAAATTGGCCAGCATAGCTTCAAGCTCTTCGCCAGTGCGGGCAGCACAGTATTGTTCAACCCGCTCCCGGGTCAATTGCGGCGCGAGACGTCCAATCAGATCGTAGAGATAGCCGCACAAAAACGCCCCTCTGCGCAACCCGATAGCGGCAACGCCACTAGGTAGCCAAGGCACCTGTTTGAGCAGCAGATCACCATCGCGCTGGGGCTCCCAGGCAAAAGTTGCCATCACTCCGATGCCCATGCCTTGTCTGACATAGGTCTTGAGCACATCGCTGTCGCTCGCACAGCAGGCGATCCGGCTCTCGGCATGAGCGCAATCAGAGCCATGAGTTGTGGAGAGAGCCCTTCCATCGGTCACCAATGCAAACTCCACCAGCTCGGCCGGGGTCAGCGATGTTGCTCTGGCCAACGGATGCTCCTTGGGCAGCACCAAGCCCCGTTGCCACTGAAAAGAGGGGAGCACAAGCAGATCGCTCCCATCCTCCGGTTCATCCGCCAGCAGCAGATCGGCAGCGCCATCATGCACGGCTGCTCGGCACTGCGCCGCACTCCCCTGCATCACAGTTACGGCCACTTTGGGAAAGCGGGCCATGAAACCCTTGAGGATGGCAGGCAGAATATAACGGGCCTGCAGATGAGTAGCGGCAATGGTGAGGGTTCCCTGCTCCGGATGCACATGCTGCCTGGCCATCACCTTGATGGTGGCGACCTTGTCGAGCACCTCGGCGGCTACTTTGATCACATCCCGACCGATGGGGGTGATCTGGGTCAAGTGTTTGCCGCTGCGCTCGAAGATCTGGATCCCCAGCTCATCCTCCAGCATCCGCACTTGTTTGCTGATCCCGGGCTGGGAGGTAAAGAGGCTCTCGGCGGTGGCCGACAGATTCAGCCTGTGGTTGGCCACCTCGACGATATAGCGCAATTGCTGCAATTTCATGGTGTAGCCCTCAAGCGAACCCACCGTTAATAGTAACAAACTTTCAGCAATGACCCGCCGCCATCAGGCCGGGCGCTCCTTGAGTAGGAAATCACGCAAGGCACGGTTGGCCATGGAGAGCGGATCGCCACGCCGCCACGCCACACAGAGGTCGAGGTAGATGGGCGGGTCGAAGGGCACGCCACTCAGATCCGGCTCCTCTTCCAGCACCATCCGCAAGAAGGTGGTCACCGCAAAGCCTTGCCGCACCACCGCCTTGAGCAGAGGGATAAGATTGCTCTCGAAGGCGATATCGGGTTCAACGCCCAGGCTCTGGGCCAGCGCCTCCATATGCTCCCGGTGATAAAAGCCACGGCGAAACAGCGCCAGCTCCTGAGCAAAGAACTGCGAAAGGGTGACGGCCGGTTCGCCGCGCAAGGGGTGATCGTCCCCCACCACCATCAACATCTCTTCACTCAGCAGATGTGCCCCCTCGATGGCGGGGGGGAGATCACTGGTGATGAGAATGGCCAGATCGAGGGAGCCATCCACCATCCGGCTGAGCAGCTCACGGGTGCCGGCCTCTTCGACCCGGATCTTGAGGCCGGGATAGCGATGCTTGAAGGCCATCAGACGAGGGGGGAAATAGTAGGAGCCCATCATATAGGGGATCCCGATCCGCACTTCCCCCCGCTCCAGCCCCTTGAGCTCGGCCATCTCGGCCTCGGCCTGATGCATCTGCAGCAACAGACGCTCGGCATGGCGACATAGCACCTCTCCCTCCGGGGTGAGCCGTACCGCCCGGTCCTGCCGATCAAACAGCCGCAATTCGAGCTGCTGCTCCAGCTTGGCGATGGCCATACTGATGGCCGGTTGTGCCACATGCAGACTGTTGGCTGCCTTGGTAAATGAGCCGGCATCCCTGACCGCCAGCAGATAGGTGAGCTGTTTCAGATCCACGTATCAATTCATCTTATGAGATGGATAACTTAAATATATTATATTTATAACCGCAAGGACTCTACCCTGACCAAAAGTAGTCAGGACAATACGCAATGATTGAAGTTGGAAGTCGCGAGTGGATACGTGCAACCCTGGCCCTCAGCCTGGGCTCTTTTCTGGTGTTTCTGAACCTCTACCAGACCCATCCCCTGTTACCCCTGATCGCCGAGGTCTTCTCGGTCAACTCCCTCTCGGCCAGCTGGACCCTGGCAGGATGCACTGCTGGCCTCGCCGCCTCCCTGCTGATCTGCGCCAGACTGGCGGATCGCCATGGCCGTCGGCAGGTCATGCTGGGTACCCTCACCCTGGCGATCCTGCTCTCACTGTTAATCCCGCTGGTTGAGCAGTTTGGCACCCTGCTGCTGCTACGCATCCTGCAGGGCGCGCTGCTGGCAGGACTGCCCGCGACCGCGATTGCCTATATGGGGGAAGAGTTCAGCAAACGGGCGCTCCTCTCGGCGGTGGGGGTCTATATTGCCGCCAACGCCCTCGGTGGCATTGCCGGTCGGGTGGTCGGCGGCCTGCTGGCAGGCTGGTTTGGCGACTGGCAGCACACCTTTCTGGGGATTGGTGTGATCAGCCTGTCGCTGCTGCCACTGGTCTTCTGGCTGCTGCCCTATCAGACCCGCTTTGTGGCAAGCTCCCCCGTTCGCGGCCAATTTGTCCGCGCCTTGCAGCAACACCTGACCAACCCGTTGCTGGTGGGGGCCTATCTGATTGGGGGGCTCAACTTCATGGTGTTTCTGAACCAGTTCAGCTACCTCACTTTCCTGCTGGCCAAGCCCCCTTTCTCCCTGCCCACCCAGTGGCTCGGCATGCTGTTTCTCACCTATCTCTCGGGGACGGTGGCCTCCTCTCTGAGCGGCCGATTTGCCAATCGCTGGGGGGCACAACGCATGCTGCTGGTCGGGATCGCGCTGATGGCCCTCGGGAGTCTGTGGCTGCTGCAAGCTAGCCTGCTCGGGATCCTGAGTGGCTTGCTGATCTCCAGCTTCGGCTTTTTCCTGGCACACGCCTGCGCCAGCGCCTGGGTCGGTCATCATGTCGAACACAACCGCGCCCTCGCCTCCTCCCTCTATCTGGTGGCCTACTATCTGGGAGCCAGTCTGGGGGGACTTTACCTGCACCCCTTCTGGGAGCAGGGTGAGCTGGGCGGTCTGGTCATGGGGATTGAACTGGTCCTCATCCTGACGGCGGGCTTGAGCCTCTGGCTCGGCCGTCTCAAGCAGCGAAGCCGATCGCCACTGCCCGCCCAGCAACCCCACCGACATGGGTAACGGGCTCAGCGCAAACAGAGTCACCCACGAGCAGATGGCGATCTCGCAACCCAGCACCGCCAGATAACAAAAGGGGTCACACCGGTGACCCCTTTTGCTGCGTTATTCAAGAGCCTGTCAGGCTCGCACCGCATTGAGCGCAGGATCACTCCTGATCGAAATAATTCGCAGGCACCGCGATCACAGCACCGGTCGCCACCTCTTCGGCGATCACCTCAGCCAGCGAGCGCAGATGAAACTTGATCTGTCCGGAGGGCAACATCAGGCCAATATCGGGGTTGCGGGTATCCTGCATGTTGCCGGTTTTGAATGGCAGCTCGGGATAGCACGTTACCAGATCTTGCAGTGAAGTGACCACCAGCTCGATATGTTCCAGCCCCGCCTGATGGACGCGACCCGGTTTCGGTGCAGCCAGCTCGATACAGGGTACCTGTACCTCATCAGCCAGCAGCGGCTGATGCAACTGATAAGTCGCAATAGGGCGCCCGCCGATCATCCCCTCCACCAGCAAGGAGCCCGCTTCAGCCAATACAGCACATAGCGCGCGGTACTCCTGCAAGGTGGCCGCCCGATAACAGAGGTGATCGACCGTCGGCCGGGAAAATGTGACGCCAGCAGCGGCCAGTTCGGCCAACAGCTGAGAAACAAATGGGGCCATTGGCCCCAGTGTGGAATCGAGTGGGTGGGACATGCTTACCATTTCTTCTTGGGTTGAAACAGGACATCGAGCTCGTCGGCTTCCTTGTCCTTGATGTTTTGCAGATCCTGCGCGCTGTTTTGCTGCTGCAGCTCTTCAAGCTCCTTGAGCCCCTGACGCATATCTTCTTCACGGGCCAGCAAATAGGGATCCTTGTCGCCCACGCTCGCCATGGCAGAGAGTCCCTTGGTATAGAGCTGGCGGCAAGTGCCATATTGGCCCTGAATGCGGGCATCCATCGCCCGCTTGACCAGATTGGAGATGTTGATCTTGAGCTGCATCAGCTCGAGGCGGCGCTCTTCCTGGGCAAACCCCTGAGGGTCAATCTTGCCCTTGTTGTGCTCGACCCGCAGCACGGCCCGCATCTTCTTGACCAGCTGCAGCATCTGGATCGCCTGACGATCGGACTCCGGGGTCTTGAACTGCCCCTCATCCTGCACGCTGTAGTTCTCCTGCACATTCTTGATCTGGGTCTGCACATCGACGATGCGCTGCTTGATCTGATTGTTCGGCATCACCTGGGCGATAGCGCGATAGGCATCGAGGATCCGGTGCTGCAACAGCAACACCATGTTCTTGGAGAAAGGCACCAGATTGACGTTCAGCAACACCTCTTCGGTCTCGTCAGCCACCGTCTTGTGTCTGGCAACAGCGTGACGCTTGTCCGCCTCTGCCTTCTGCTTATATTGCTGCACCACGTTATAGGCGATAACCAAAAACAGGAGTGCGCCAATAGACAGCAATACCAAAGTTAAAATCATAGGATGTCCAAACCCCTGTTCCTATCCAATTGCGTGATCCTACAACAGCTTACCCACTTAAGGTAGCCTGCAGATCTCCCCTTGCCCACGATTTGTCACCAAGCTGTGCCCCCGGTCTCAGGGAGAGATTGCAGGATCAGGGGATGATGACCATGACGGTCACCTCCCCATAGTATCGCCCATCAGCGCCATTACTTGAGGTTAAAGCCCCGCGATTGCAGGAATCCCAGCATGAAAGGGCGGGACTCCTTGCCCAGAATGGCGCGGATCTGGCCACTCCAGGTCTGCTGCTTGTTGTTGCTGCTGCGGGCCTGATAGTAGTCCGCGATCTGCTGATCGTACCGGGCCAGCAGGTCGCGATCCAGCTCGTGCTGGTAGCGCTCCTGATGCACCACCAAGCCCCTGGGCAGACGGGGTTTCTGCTCCGGCTGCTGGGCAGGATGGCCAAGGCAGAGGCCAAACAGCGGGATCACCTGATGGGGCAAGCCGAGCAGTTCGCTCACCTCGGCCGGATGGTTGCGAATGCCGCCGATATAGACCCCGCCCAGCCCCAGCGACTGCGCCGCAAGCAAGGCGTTTTGCGCCATCAGGGCGCCGTCGATGGCTCCGATCAGCAACTGCTCCGCATAGCCGGTCTGGGCCTCGGGCACGATCTGGGTGTGGCGGTGGTAATCGGCGCAGAACACCAGAAACTCGGCCGCCTGCACCACATAGGGTTGATTGCCCGCCAGCATGGCCAGCTGCTGACGCGCCTCGGGTTCGCTGACTCGCACAATACTGGTCACCTGCAAAAAGCTAGAGGTCGAGGCGGACTGGGCGGCGGCGAGGATGGCATCCAGCTGCTGCGGGGCGATCGGCTCGGCAGTGAACTGACGAATGGAGCGATGGGAAAGGATAAGATCGATGGTCTGATTCATGGCACCTCCAAAATGAGGTAACACCATAGCGAAAAAAACGAGGGAGCCCAAGGCTCCCTCGCACACCCAGCTTAAGGGGCCGGATAGACGTAAGGGGCTTGCAACCCGAGCGGGAAGCCGAGCGCCCAGTAGAGCAGCAGGAAAATCGTCCAGCTCACCAGGAAGGCCAGCGAGTAGGGCAGCATCATGGAGACCAGGGTACCGATCCCGGTGCTCTTAACATACTGCTGGCAATAGACCACCACCAGCGGGAAGAAGACCATCAGCGGGGTAATGATGTTGGAAGCAGAATCCCCGACCCGATAGGCCGCCTGGGTCAGCTCGGGGGAGATCCCCACCGCCATCAGCATGGGTACCAGGATCGGGCTGATCAGCGCCCACTTGGCGGAGGCCGAGCCGACTACCAGATTGACGGTGGCGGTGAGCAGGATCATCCCGACGATGGTCACTTCACCGGGCAGCGCCAGCGCATGGAGCACTTCGGCACCGGAGAGGGCCAGCAGGGTGCCCAGGTTGGAGTCACCAAACGCCTTGATAAAGAGCGCGCAGAAGAAGGCCATCACCATGTAGGAGCCCATCTTGTTCATGGTGGCCGACATGGCATCGATCACATCCTTGCCACTCTTGAAGCTACCTGCGACAAAGCCGTAGACAATCCCAGGCAGGATAAAAAGCAGGAAGATGAGCGGCACTATGGACTTCATCACCGGCGCGGCGAAGGTGGTCAGGGAGCCATCGGCAGCACGCAGCGGTGAATCGCTCGGGGAGAGCGCCAGCGCCAGCAGCACGATAGCCGCCAGCATGGCAAACCCGGCCCAGTTGAAGGCCCGGCTCTCTTGCGCGCTGTAGCGCCCCATCTCGTCGGCACTCTCCAGATCCTCGTTGAGCGCCACATGCTTGAGGCGCGGCTCCACCACCTTTTCGGTGACGAACCAGCCGACGCAGATGATCAGCAACGAAGAGGCACCGGTAAAGATGATGTTGCACAGGGTGTTGACCATGTAGTCAGGATCGAGCAACTGAGCGGCGGACTGGGTAAAGCCCTGCAGCAGCGCATCCCCGCCGGAGGGCAGGAAGTTGGCGGCAAAACCGCCGGAGACACCGGCAAAGGCAGCGGCGATCCCCGCCAGCGGATGGCGTCCGGCAGCGTGGAAGATGATGCCGCCGATGGGGATCACCAGCACATAGCCTGCATCTGCGGCGGTGTGGCTGACGATCGCCACCAGGATCAGCATGGGAGTGAGAAAACGGGCAGGCGTCACTTTCAGCAACTTTTTCAGACCGGTATTGATAAAACCGGACTGCTCGGCCACCCCGACCCCGAGCATGGCTACCAACACGATCCCCAGCGGGGCAAAACCAGTAAAGGTCGTGACCATGGAAGAGAGAAACTCGGCCAGACCGGCACCGGTCAGCAGGTTGTTGACCACTACCGCCTCCCCGGTACGGGGATTGACCAGATCAAACTGGAATTGTGACAACACCCAGGAGCCGACCCAGACGATCAGCAAGGCGTAGAGGAACAGCATGGCGGGGTCGGGTAATTTGTTCCCGGCTTTCTCGACGCCATTGAGGAAACGGTTCAGCCAACCTTTGGGAGGGCTGGCCGGACGGTCATTGACAGCAGCATGACTCATTATTGCGATACTCCTTTCCCTAGAAACGAGGTCGCATGCTAGCAATTCCAGCCCATCCGTCTCATGACCGATCGCAAAAGAATGATTAATTTTGATTAAATATTGCGGAATAAAATCCCAAGTTGTGGCCTAACGCACACTTGTTACTCTGCCATCACGGCATCTAGCAGTGGATAACGCCCGACCTGGCACTCCACCACAAAACCGCTCGCCTCGACTTGCGCCACCGTCAGCGGCTTGCTGAACAGATATCCCTGGAACACATGGCACCCCTGGGTCTGCAGGGCGGCCAGCTCGTGAGGCTCCTCCACCCCTTCCGCCATGATCCCCAACCCCAGATTGGTGGCCATGGCCGCAGTCGCCCGGATCACCGGCAAGTTGAGGCCGACCACGAAGGAGCGATCCAGCTTGATGTTGTTGATCGGCAACCGGTTGAGATAGGCCAGCGAGGAGTAGCCGGTACCGAAATCATCGATGGCAATCTTGATCCCCTGTTCGCTCAAATCGTCGAGAATACCGAGGCACCCCTTCATATCGAGCATCAGCACGGTTTCGGTCAGCTCCAGCGTCAACAGGGAGGCATCCACCCCGTGCAGCTCCAGCTGCTGACGAACTTGCCCGGGCAGCGCCGACGAGAGCTGGAAACCGGAGAGGTTGACGGAGACCGGCACCCGCTGATGGAAGCGCTTCTGCCAGCTGGCAACCTGTGCCAGCGCGGTGGAGAGCACCCAGCTGCCAATCTCGCGGATCAGCCCCATCTCTTCGGCCAGCGGGATAAACTCCACCGGCGACACATGGCCGAGCACCGGGTTGTACCAGCGCAGCAGTGCCTCGTAACCGATCAGACGCCGTTTGGCGGCATCGACCTGCGGCTGGTAACAGAGGCTCAGCTCCTGACGGCCGATGGCCTTGGCCAGAAACTGCTTTAGATTGAGCTTGCGCTGCAGGGTCTGTTGCATGCTGGGGGTGAAACGCTGCCAGCGCAGCCGCCCCATCTGCTTGGCCTGATACATGGCCATGTCGGCACGGGTGATAAGGTTGTCCCCGTCATCCGCATCATCGGGATAGATTGCGATACCGATACTGCCGCCGATGGTCACCTCCGGCAGCCCGCTCAGTTGCAGCGGCTTGGTCATCTGGGAGAGCATCTGATCGGCCACCTCTTGCGCCCGATCCCCCTGATTGCCCAACGGCACCAGTGCTGTGAATTCATCGCCACCGAGGCGAGCCAGCTCCACATCCCGCGGGCAAATCTGTTTGAGGCGACCGGCGACCCGCTCCAGCAGGCGATCTCCCGCCTTGTGGCCGTAGTTGTCGTTGACCAGCTTGAAGTTGTCCAGATCCATGAACACCAGCGCGAAACGCTCTCCCAGCCCGCAATAGGCCTCAAGGGATTTCATCAAGCCATACCGATTGAGCAGGCCGGTCAGGGAGTCGTGCCAGGCGAGGTGGCGATGCTCCAGCTCTTCGAGTTTGCGATCGGTAATATCCCGCATGGTGAGCAGAATGCGGGCCCCCTGCTGGATATAGCGGAACTGATACTGGAACCAGCGCATCCCCTTGAGGGTACGGCACTCCCCCTCGGTCACCACTTCATCGAGACGGGAGAGCTTCTGGTAGAAGCTGTCATCATTGCCGGAGAAAACCTGGGAGAGCTTGGCGATCTGGTGGCCGAAACACATTTCGAAGTGATAGTTGCCACTCTCGAACACACCGTGGCTATCGAACAGGCAGGCCAAGGTATCGCCGGTTGCCAGCGAGGACTCCTGATAGAGGGTATCGGAGTCGAGCACCGCTTCGGTCATCATCATCAGCCGGCCAGCCAGCTGAATACCGGAGAGGCGCAGATAGATCTGCTTCTTGACCCCCTTTGGGGAGAGAGTCCACCACTCGTTGTAACTGCGACCCTGCTGAAAATCACCCAGATAGCGCTGCAGCAGCAGATCGATGGCGGTTGCCATATCGGCAGAGAAGTCGCGGGAGCAGAGTTCGTCGAGAGACGTCGCCTCCCACACGGAGAGCGCGGCGCTGTTTGCCCAGAAAATATGGTGATGCTCGATGTCATAAACCCAGATCGGGGTATGCAGAACATCCATCGTCTTCAGTAACCGTTCGTCAAGCGTATTCATCTGGTCAAGGTCATTCATGCTGGATGGTCACTGGTTAACCGGAAAACAGATCTGGCAAACCGCTAGCTGCAGAATGCAAGGTGCAAATACCTCTCGGCCATTATCCCTTTTCACATAGCCAAGAGCGGACAAAACTATTTCAGATATCAACAACAGGGCAGCCTGTACGGCAATACTACAAAGGACTCAGCCAAGGACCCTGTTAATCCAAGCAAATCATATAGTCGATTTTTAACTTTTTTCCCCAGTAAAAACAAGCACTAAGAGCTATCCACTCGAGACCTTGAAAGAGCAATTGCATATTTGCTGCGACAAATTTGTTATTAACATTTAAATCAATGGTGGAAATAGTCATCACTCTCTGTCACAAAGCTTCCATTAATTAACCAAGCGGGTGGATAAACAGCCAAAAAAACGCCAAAACGGACAAAAATAGTTCACTAAGGCGGAATCGATATACCCCAAATTCATTTTTCAACAGGCAATGAGCAAAACCAGAATATATGATCTGCATCACATTGGCTGTGGATGGCAAACCACTCCGGCTGAGTACGCAGAGCAACCCGGCGCCCTTCCATCAGGTTGCAATATCGGCCTTCGCCTGCGGTTATAGCGGAACAAATCAGGGAATATGGCAAACATCACTGCCGCAGTACCATTTGGCATCGTGCCGGAATAATCACCAACTCGGGGAAACTGAGATGACGGGCGGGTGGAGAACTGGTATCAACAGAAATCGAATCCAGATCAATTAAACGCTGAATTACCCTTGCCAACCCGGAACGCTCTTTTTATGGTTGCCCCCTTGTTACACCCAGAACAGCGTTTATGAAGCACATCGAAGAGTTCTACCTGTTCGTCAAGGTGGTGCAAGAGGGAGGATTCTCCCACGCTGCAGCCGCACTGGGCATGCCAACAGGCACCATCAGTCGACGCATTTCCCAGCTGGAAGAGCAACTGGGTTGCTCCCTGCTACATCGCTCTACCCGCAAGCTCCGCCTTACCGATGATGGCCTCAGATACTACGAACGTCTCTGCACGCCACTCGCACAAATCGAGCAGGCCACCAGCGAGATCCAGGGTCAAGAGGCCGACATCACCGGGCTTATCCGGATAGCTGCGCCCATCGCGCTCTCCAACACCATCCTCATCGATATGCTGGCCGAATTCGGGCTGCACTATCCCGAGGTACAGTTCGATATCACCCAGACCAATGATCACCAGCACCTGTTCGACAATGATCGGGATCTGGTGTTCTTCAACGGTGAGCTGCCCCAGTCGCTGCCCAATGCGATCTGTCTCGGTCATATCGAGTACGGCCTGTTTGCCTCACCACTCTATTTGACCAAGAAGGGCACCCCCTCCCACCCCAACCAGCTGGAAGAGCACGATCTCATCTACTGCTGGCCTCACCAGCACTGGCAGCTGACCGACAAGGATGGCCAGAGCGTCTGCATCAAACGCAGCGCCAAACTGACCGTCAACCAGACCCAGGCCGCGGTACGCGCAGCCCGGCGTCATCTGGGGATCGTCAACGCCCCGCTGCACTATCTGAGCAGCTTCCTCCATGACGAGCAGCTGGTGCCGGTACTGACCGACTGGCAAACCGGCAATCGCCCCTTCTACATGTTGTGTTGCCAGCACCAGTTCGCTCCGTTGCGTGTTAAGATGTTCGTTGAATTTGTTGAAAAATACTCAGCACGCTATCGCAATCGGCAGTGGGACAACCAATTTTCACAAGGTGATAGCCTCACCCATTGCATCTGACCGTTAGCGGGCCACACTTATAGCATCCCTTGCCAACAGAGCCTGCCTAACGCCATGAATGTATTGATATGTGATGACTCCGGGTTCGCCCGCAAACAGCTGGCGCGGGCGCTCCCGGCCGACTGGAAAGTCGATTTGCACTACGCAGCCAATGGTCTCGAAGGGATCGAACAGGTGCTGATGGGTCATGGCGATCTCATCTTCCTCGATCTGACCATGCCGGAAATGGACGGTTACGGCGTGCTGGAGACCCTCCAACGGGAGGGTCTGCGCAACAAGGTGATCGTGGTCTCCGGGGATATCCAACCAGAGGCCTATCAACGGGTCATGGGGCTGGGGGCGCTCGATTTCATCAAGAAACCCGCCGCCCCAGAAACCCTGCTCGCCCTGCTCAAAAAGCATGATTTCTGGAGTGCCGCCCCGAGTGGTCAACCAAGCGCCCCCGAGCAGCTGACAAGCGGCGTGGTAGCCGATGCAGGCGTCAAGATCACCCCCGAAATCCGCGATGTCTATCAGGAGCTGGCCAACGTCTCCATGGGTCAGGCAGCCGACTTGCTGGCTCGTCTGCTCAACGCCTTCGTGGTACTGCCTATCCCCAACGTCAACGTGCTGGAGGTCTCCGAGCTGCACATGGCCCTCTCGGCCGCTGCGGATTCAGATACCCTCTCCGCCGTCTGTCAGGGGTTTATCGGAGCGGGGATCGCCGGTGAAGCGCTGATCCTGTTCCATGACTCCAGCTTCAAAGATTTAGCCAAGCTGATGAACCATCAGGGGACGCTGGATCGCACCGCCGAACTGGAGCTGTTGATGGATACCGCCAACGTGCTGATCGGCGCCTTCCTGCGCGGCTACGCCAACCAGCTCGACACCCCCTTCAGTCAGGGGCACCCGGTGGTGCTCGGCCAGCACAGACCCATCAACGAGCTGATCAACACCAACAAGAGTCGCTGGCGCCGCACGCTCGCCATCGAGATCAACTACCGGATCCAGGATTACGCGGTGCAGTGTGATCTGCTGCTGCTGTTTACCGAAGATTCCATCGCCACCATGAACAACAAAATCATGCACATGCTCTAGGAGTGACTATGGAAATCCGTGAATTTCATTGGCTGATGAACATAGTCCAGAACCTGGACGTAGGCCTGGTAGTGCTCGACAAGGAGTACAAGGTACAGGTGTGGAACGGCTTTATGGAGAGCCACAGCGGCCGACTGGCCAGTGACGTGCGCGATGGCGTACTGTTCGAGCTCTTCCCCGATGTGGACAAAGCCTGGTTCGAGCGCAAGGCCAACATGGTCTTCAAGCTCAACAACCGCGCCTTCAGTACCTGGGAGCAGAAGCCCTATCTGCTACGTTTCTCCAACTACCGCCCCATTACCGGCTCGGCCCCCCATATGTTCCAGAACCTGACCCTGGTGCCACTGGCCGATTTCGGCGGTCAGGTGACCCACATAGCGGTGATGATCTACGACGCCACCGATGAGGCCATGCTGATGAGCGGCCAGCGGCAGGCTTGAGCTTGCTGCAAATAACAGAGGGCGCCGCGGCGCCCTCTGTTATTTCGGTATCAACAAATATCGGGATAACGGCTACATCACCAGCCGTCTCAACGCGCCCCGAGATACTCGGTGAAGGCGTCGATCACCTCTTCAATATCGTCATCGTTGATCTGCAGATGAGTCACCAGCCGCAGCTCGCCGTAACCGGAGAAGAGGATCCCCCGCTCCTTCATAAAAGCGAGCAGAGGGGCCGATTCCCCCTCACGCAGCCGCAGGAACACCATGTTGCTCTGCACCAGCGAGAGGTCGAGCTCGATGCCCGGCAGTGCAGCCAACCCTTCGGCCAGCCGTTTGGCACGGCGGTGATCATCGGCCAGACGGGTCACGTGCTGCTCGAGGGCAAACAGACCGGCTTGCGCCAGAATGCCCGCCTGGCGCATGCCACCTCCCAGCATCTTGCGTAGGCGGCGCGCACGGGCGATGAAATCGTGGCTGCCCACCAGCAGCGAGCCCACCGGTGCCCCCAACCCCTTGGAGAGACAAATCGAGATACTGTCAAACGGTGCAGCGATCTCCTCGACCGGGGTCTCGCTGGCCACGGCGGCGTTAAAGAGCCGGGCGCCATCGAGATGAAGCTTCAAGCCGCGCTCGGCAACGAATGCCCCCATCTCCTGCAGATAGGAGAGCGGCAGCACCTTGCCGTTGTGGGTGTTCTCAAGGCAGATCAGGCGAGTTTGGACGAAGTGGGCATCATCAGGGGCCAGCGCAGCTTTGATATCATCGAATGCCAGCGTGCCATCGCGCTGCATCGGCAAGGGTTGCAGGGCTACGGAGCCCAGCACGGCACTCCCCTGCGCTTCATAGCGATAGATGTGAGCGGCGTTGCCGAGGATGGCCCCCTCACCGCGCTGACAGTGGCTCATCACCGCCAACAGATTGGACATGGTGCCGGACGGCACAAACAGCGCCGCCTGTTTGCCCAGCAATCTGGCCCCAAAGGCCTCCAGCGCGTTGACGCCCGGATCTTCACCATAGACATCGTCACCGACTTCGGCGTGGAGCATGGCTTGACGCATGGCGTCAGTAGGCTGGGTGACGGTGTCACTTCGTAAATCGATATAGCGCATGAGATCCCTCCTGAAACAGGAGAGTGACGTTAGTCATGCTCCCCTCACTTGGCAAGGGGCGCATGAGCAGAATGTGAAGCCAATAGACGTCCGCAGAACCCGCAGGCGGGATTTACCAGGGCAGCGGCTGACCGTTGAGATCCAGTAGCTGGCCCGATTGGGTCAACGATAACCCCTTGATGAGATTGAGCAGTTTCACCGCCACCTCGGCAGGATCCTGCAATTGCTCCGCAGGCAACTCGCTCAGAAAGGGGGTGTTCATCGGGGACTCCATCAAGCCGGGCGCCACCGCCACCACCCCCGCTTGCGGGAAACGCTGCATCCACTCAAGGGCCAGCGTTTTCACCCCCATGTCGAGGGCCGCCTTGCTCATCCGGTAGCTGTAACGCCCCCCCTCCAGATTGGAGGTAATGGAGCCCGCCAGATCAGAGATGGCACAGAGCCACAGCGGATGGTCATTGCCCATCAACCGACTGAAACGGGCAGCCAGCGCCAGTGTTGGCCAGGCATTGGCCAGCAGGCTGTCGCACAGCCACTTGGGGTGCACCTCTTCGACCCGCCGCTCCGGCATAAAGCTGACATCGTGCAACAGGCCGATGGTGTTGATTACCACGGTGGGAAGCGGATCGGTGTCGTAGAGGGTAAACAGGGCGTCGAACGAGATGGCGTCCACCTCTTGCAGCGGGAAGAAGGCCCCCATCTCGATCCCTTTTGGATAGGTGCGCCCGGCCAGAAGGAAGGACTCCCCCCTTGCCATCAGCTCTCTTGCCAGCGCCGAGCCCAGCGCACCACTTCCGAGGATCAAGTAGCTCATCGCCCATTCCATGGAGAGTTATCTTGCTTAGAGCGTATCAGAATAATCAACCGGCCGTGACACGACCAAAGGGTAATATGCCCCTCATCACGCTTCCCCCAGATGGCGGCCAAACTCCCGCGTCAGCGCCAAGTCGAGAAAACCGTCCGCTTTCTTGTGGGTGCGCAAAAACTGGTAGTAGGCGAGCAGGGTGACCAGTGCCTCCTCATCGGGCAGCCCCACCCCGGGTTGCTGCTCGCCCAGCAGTAGTTGCGCCGCTGCCAGCGCCTCCCTGTCTACCACTTCCGCCTGACGGTAGAGATAACCGCAGCCGGTTGCCAGCCACTCCAACGAGCAGTTGGCCCCCATGGCGATCTGGTTGGCCCGCGCCAGGCCAGGCTCGGCTCCCTTTAAATATTTGCGGATCAGCGCTTCACTGAGCCCCACCTTGCGGGCAAAGGCGCTCACGCTCATCTCCCCGATCAGGCTCTGCAAGCGCTCGGCAAATCCTTCCATCCAACTCTCTCCTACTCTGCGATCAGAACCAAAGTTCGAATCATGCCACTGCCCATTATTGCTTTGCCAGCCACATGAGGCCAAGATGCCCGCAGTCATCTATGTTGCACATCGTTTTCGCATCGTGTTTTTCAAGGAGTCAACCATGTCTGTATCCCGTGTCGCCCTGCATCCGCAAGGCCCCACCTTCTCTCGCCTCATCATGGGTTACTGGCGCCTGATGGAGTGGCAGCTCTCTCCGGCCGCTCTGCTCGATCTGATGAAATATCATCTGGATCTGGGGGTCACCACCATCGATCACGCCGATATCTATGGTGGCTACCAGTGCGAAGAGGCCTTTGGTCACGCCCTGCGCCTCGAGCCTTCCCTGCGCAGCCGGATGGAGATTGTCACCAAGTGCGGTATCGCCCTCACCGCCAAGCCGGAGCATGCTCTCAACCACTACAACACCGGCAAGGACCATATCATCGCCAGCGCCGAGGCCTCGCTGCGCAAGCTCGGCACCGACCATCTGGACCTGCTGCTGATCCACCGCCCGGATCCCCTGATGAACGCAGATGAAGTGGCCGACGCCTTTATCACCCTGAAACAGGCGGGCAAGATCAAGCACGCTGGGGTATCCAACTTCACCGCCCGTCAGTTCGAGCTACTGCAATCGCGCCTCCCCTTCCCGCTGGTCACTAACCAGCTGGAGATCTCGCCGCTTCATCAGGAAGGGACCCTCGATGGTACCCTGGATCAGTGCCAGCAGCTTGGCATCAAGCCGATGGCCTGGTCATGTCTTGGCGGCGGCCGACTGTTCAGCGATGACGCCTATGCCCCGCTGCGTGCCGAACTGGAGCAGATCCGTCAGGAAGTGGGCGCCCAGACTATCGAGCAGGTGGTCTACGCCTGGGTAATGATGCTGCCAAGCCAGCCGCTGCCATTGATTGGCTCCGGCAAACGGGAGCGGATTGCTGCCGCCGTGGCCGCCGAATCCATCGTCCTCAATCGCCAACAGTGGTTTCGCATCCGCAAGGCGGCGCTCGGTTACGACGTCCCCTGATCACAGCAAAACGTCCAGAAACAAAAACGGCATGGGGGAAACCCATGCCGTTTTTTTATTGCCGAGGCACCTTAGCGGTGGCGCTGTTGCGGGCGACCACGGGGAGCATCTGTCTTCGGTTTGGCCTGGTTGACGGTGATGGTACGGCCACCGACCTCAGTGCCATGCAGACCAGCGATGGCCTTTTCGGCATCACCATTGACCGGCATTTCAATAAAACCAAACCCCTTTGACTGGCCGGTATCGCGGTCGATGATGATATCAACCTTGTCGACCTGTCCAAACTGGCTGAACAGGGTTTTCAGTTCGTCGGCCGTCATCCGGTACGACAGATTTCCTACGTAAATCTTCATGCCATCCACTCTCGATTCAAGGTGCCTTCTCTATGCAATTCCCAGCATAACGGTAAGGGCACAACCCCTATGCCGGACCTGCCATGGCTTCATGCCGTGGCCTTCTCCACACTGTCGTCAAGTGATTGATCTCTTGGGTTAACAGTGCAGACAAGATCAATTCGAGTCACTGGCAGTATCTGAGCTTTGCCGGGAATTGTCGAGAAAATAGTCGACTCAGGCCGATTGCAGATCTGACAACCGTTGCGCCAGCATCCGGCGACCGTGCCAGGCCCGTTTAAAGCCGAAGCGATAGACCGACGGGCTCACCAGATGCAGCTCCCCCGCCTTGAGATCCAGCAAGGCCATGGCCGCCGCCAGCTCCTCTTCACTCAGTTGCAGATCGAGGCTGAAGTCGAGCCACTGGCCGTCGTGGCCCACTCGCCGCTCTCGTTCGAGCGCCACCAGCTGGCTGCGGGGCAGCGCCAGCGCCTCATCCTTGTTGCCATTGAGCAAATAGATATGCTGTTCATCCCACCCCAGCTCCGCCAAGCGCCAGGGCTGCCAGCTGCGGGGCAGCGACACCATGATCCCGGTGATGCCACCAAAGACCAGGCCCACCCAGTTGAGCAGCGCCATGGCGCCCCAGCCATCCCACAAGGAGGCCGCCACCACGCCCCAACTCACCAGCAACAGCAGAAAAATGACGCAGCGATAGCGAACCGCTGGCGGCATCAACAGCTGCACCTGGGAACCGGCAAGCAAGGATGTAATACGCATGAAAAGCTCCTGTCATCACGAAATGGCGCCATTGTGAATAGCCATCAGGATGCTGACAAGGGGGTTTTCTTTGTCATCCCCCTATAAAATCAATACCATGGCGTAAATGATTCTCAGTGGGACCCGCTTCTTGACCAGCTCGCAACCCTGTGTGCGCTTTTGTGGCGTCGACAAATTCTATGGCGACTTTCAGGCTCTTCATCACATCGATCTCACCATTGAACGGGGAGAAAAGTGGGTCATCTGTGGCCCGTCAGGCTCGGGAAAATCGACCCTGATCCGCACCATCAACGGGCTGGAGGGGATCGACGGCGGCCAGCTGTTCCTGTTTGGCGAGCCGGTAACCCCCGCCTACTTGCGTCGCCTGCAAGGTCGGGTCGGCATGGTGTTTCAGCAGTTCAACCTCTTCCCCCATATGACGGTGCTGGAGAACCTGATGGTGGCGCCGGTGCATACCCTGGGGTTGCACCCTCAGGAGGCCAAAGCCCGGGCGCTCGGGCTGCTCGAGCGGGTGCGCATTCAGGCACAGGCCGACAAGTACCCACACCAGCTCTCCGGCGGCCAGCAGCAGCGGGTCGCCATCGCCCGCTCCCTCTGCATGCAACCCGAGCTGATGCTGTTTGACGAGCCCACCTCCGCCCTCGACCCCGAGATGATCCGCGAAGTGCTCGATGTGATCCGCGAGCTGGCTGACGAGGGGATGACCCTGATCTGCGTTACCCACGAGATGGGCTTTGCCCGTCAGGTGGCGGATCGGGTGCTCTTTATGGATGAAGGGAAGATTATCGAGTCTGCCCCGCCCGCCCAGCTGTTCAACGCCCCCCGGCACCCGCGCACCCGGGCCTTCCTCGAACAGGTGCTCAGCTATCATGGCTAGGCTCAATCGTCCCCGCCTGCTTGGCTGGTTGTCAGGCACTGTGATGCTCTCTGCGCTACTGGGCTGGGCGCTCTATAGCGGCGCTCGCCAGATGGGCTATGAGTGGCAGTGGCCGCGGGTGTTGCCCTTTCTCGGCGAGTGGGATGAGGGGACCTTTTATGCTGGCCCCCTGCTAAACGGCCTGCTGGTCACTTTGCAGGTGGCGCTGCTCAGCCTGTTGGGCACTCTGGCGGTCGGGGTGTGCGTGGTCAGCCTGCGGCTGCTTCCCTCCAGGCTCGGCCCCTGGCTCGCCATCTCCTATCTGGCGCTGGTGCGCACCACGCCCCAGTTGGTGCAGCTCTATATTCTCTATTTCTTGCTGGGCCCCATGCTGGGATTGGCCCCCCTTGCCTGCGCCGTGTTGAGCCTCTCCCTCTATCAGGGGGCCTTCACCGCCGAAGTGCTGCGTGCAGGTGTACAGGCCATTCCCAAAGGACAGTGGGAGGCAGCCCAGTCCCTTGGCTTGTCACGGGCCATCACCCTGCGCAAGGTGATCCTGCCCCAGCTGGTGCGCATCACCTTGCCGCCACTGACCAACGAGCTGGTCTCCCTTATCAAACATTCGGCGCTGGTGAGTGTGATCGCCATCTTCGATCTGACCAACGAAGGGCGTACTCTGGTTGCCGATACGTTTCTGACCTTTGAGGTGTGGTTTACCGTGGCTGCCCTCTATTTGCTGTTAACCCTGACGCTGTCAGCCTGTTCGCGAGCGCTGGCCCGTCACCTGAATCCGGATCAACAAGGACGCTAACCATGAATCTGTCATTCAAGACCACCCTGTCGGGCGCTGCCCTGCTACTGACAAGCCTGCTCACTCCGGCACTGGCACAAACTGCCCCCTCCGACACCCAGGCACAGATCGAGCAGAGCGGTACCCTGCGGGTCGGCATGTCCACCTTCGCCCCCTGGGCGATGCGCGACAAGCAGGGGGCCCTGATCGGTTTCGAGATTGACGTGGCCCGTCGCCTCGCCACAGATAACGGCTGGCAGGTAGAGTTCGTGCCTACCGCTTGGGATGGCATCATCCCCTCCCTGCTGGCGAAAAAATATGACGTCATCATCGGCGGCCTCACCATCACCCCCGAGCGGGAGAAGAGCGTGCGCTTCACCCAGGCCTACTCCCATTCGGGGGTGCAGCTGGCCGCCTCCAGCACCATGGCCAAAGAGAAGAAAACCGTGGCGGACTTCAACCAGCGCGGGGTGATCCTGGCGGTACGCCGTGGCGCCTCACCGGTACAGGTGGCAAAAGAACACTTCCCCAAGGCCACCCTGCGCCAGTTTGATGACGAGTCACAGGTATTTCAGGAGGTGCTGAACGGCCGCGCCCACGGCGCCCTCTCCTCTTCCCCGAAACCCGAGCAAGAGGCGCTGCGCCACCCGGATGCCCTCTTTATGCCGTTTGCCGAGCCGTTGGCACAAGGCGATGAAGGCTTTGCCCTGCGCAAGGGGGATGATGCCCTGGCTGAACAGTTCAACGAGTGGATCGCCGCCCGTCAGGCCGATGGCTGGCTCAAGGCGCGCCATGACTACTGGTTCAAGTCGCTGGCGTGGGAAGCGCTGGTCGCCAATCCCTGATGCTGATGGCCCTCAAACAGACCATCCGGCGCATCGTCCGGAAGCCATGTCGGAACATCAACTGGCTGGATGGGGCGATCGCCCTGATCCTGCTGCTGGCTGGCCTCTGGCTGGCCAGCCGCTTGCACATCGGGGTGGCCTATCAGTGGCGCTGGCATGAGGCCTTCGATCTGCTGTTCACCCCAGGCCCTCACGGCGAGTTGCCCTACTTTTTCAGCGGTCTGCTCACTACCTTGCGCATCGCCCTGCTCGGCATGGTGCTGGCGCTGCTGCTCGGCACTGCGCTGGGGGTAGCCGCCTTCAGCCGCCGCCCCTGGCTGGTGATGCCCGCGACCCTGTTTATCCAGCTGATCCGCAATCTGCCGCCGCTGGTCTTTATCTTCATCTTCTACTTCTTTATCGCCAACCAGCTGCTGCCTTCGAGCGGCCTCTCCCGCTGGCTCGGCACCGTATCACTCTCCCCGTGGCAAGAGGCGCTGTTTGGCCCACCTGCCCGCTGGGAGAACCTCATCTCAGGCACCCTCTGCGTTGGCATGATCAGCGCAGCCTTCGTCGCCGAGATCGTCCGCGCCGGGCTGGCCGCAATCCCCCGCGGCCAGTGGGAGGCGGCGCAGAGCCTCGGGCTCTCCCCCTGGGTGCGGCTGCGCCATGTGATCCTGCCGCAGGCCATGCTGCTGATGTTGCCCCCCCTCACCGGTCAGCTCATCGCGCTGGTGAAGGATACCGCCATCGTTTCCCTTATCTCGGTGCAGGAGCTCACCTTCGTCGGCACCGAGATGGCCAACTCCAGCGGACTGGTCTACGAGATCTGGCTGCTGGTGGCCGCGGCCTATTTATTTATATGTTTGAGTCTGTTCGTATTGCTGAGCCGACTCGAAGCAAGACAAGGAGCACGTACATGCTGACGTCCCTGTTGCTGGCGACTGTATTGCAAGCGGAAGCCATCGGTGGTTATGCCGCCGGTTGCCTGAAAAACGGCGTATCCCTACCCCTTGAAGGGCCGGGTTATCAGGTGATCCGCACCAAGCGGCTGCGCTACTACGGCCACCCCGACCTCATCCACTATCTGCAAGCGCTGGCCAACCAGACCCGCATGGCCGGGCTGCCAGATCTCTACATCGCTGATCTGGCGATGGCCCGGGGCGGCCCCTTTACCTCTGGCCATCGCAGCCATCAGACCGGACTTGATGCCGATATCTGGTTTCGTATGGCCAACCGTCCCATCAGCAAATGGGAGCAGGATGCCCCCAAGGAGTGGGCACTGATCGACGAACCCAGCTACAAGATGTTGCCGGGGCGCTTTGGCCCACAGCAGCTCACCCTGCTGCGGCTTGCGGCCAGCAAACCCGAGGTGGCCCGCATCTTCGTCAATCCGGTGATCAAATCCGCGGTCTGCCAACAGGCTGGTAACGAACCCTGGGTCGCCAAGCTACGCCCCTGGGTGGGCCACTTCAGCCACTTCCACGTGCGGCTGCGCTGCCCGGTGGGCAGCCCCGATTGCGAACCTCAGGCTCCCATTCCGCCCGGCAATGGCTGTGGGGAAGAGCTGGCCTCCTGGCTCAAAGACAAGCCCCAACTGCCCAAGGTCTCCGGCATCAACAAGCGACCCGAGCTACCTGCGCGTTGTGGCAACTGACCCTAAGCTGGTATGGTGGTGCACTCTTGGTCGTGCACCATCCATGGCGCACTATCGACTCGAAATACCAAAGGAGAACAACAAGATGGCCACATCACTCTGGCGCAGAACCACGCAGAGCCTGTTGACCCTGACCCTGCTGCTCGGCCTGACCGGCTGCGGCATGAACAACATTCCGACCCTGGATGAGCAGGTTAAAGCAAGCTGGGGGCAGGTGGAGAACCAGTATCAGCGCCGCGCCGATCTCATTCCCAATCTGGTGGCAACCGTCAAGGGCTACGCCAGCCATGAGCAGGAGACCCTAAAGGCGGTCACCGATGCCCGTGCCCGGGTCGGCAGCGTACAGGTGAGCGATCCTGCCCAGCTCAAGGAGTTTGAAGCGGCGCAGAACCAGCTCTCCAGCGCCCTCTCCCGCCTGATGGTGGTGGTAGAACGCTACCCCGAGCTGAAAGCGGATCAGCAGTTCCTTGCCCTGCAGGCACAGCTGGAAGGAACCGAGAACCGCATCTCGGTGGCTCGCCGCGACTATATCGAGGCGGTGCGCCAGTTCAATACCGAGATCCGCACTTTCCCCGGCGTTATCTGGTCCAAGCTGCTCTACTCGGATCTGGAGGCCAAACCCAGTTTCAGTGCCAAACCCGGTGCCGATGAGGCGCCCAAGGTCAGCTTCCAATGAAGATGATGCTGCGCTGGTTTCTTCCCTGTCTGCTGCTCTGGGCCAGTGCCCTGCAAGCGGCACCGGACTTCCCGACGCTGAGCGGACGGGTGGTGGATGAAGCCAGTCTTATGTCCCGCAAACAGGCCCATCAACTGACCCAACAGCTGGCCGCCTTTGAAAAGCGCAGCGGCATCCAGCTGGTGGTGGTCTCCGTCGACAGCCTCGATGGGGAGACTATCGAGGAGTACGGCTACCAGCTCGGTCGCCACTGGGGGATCGGCCAGAAAGACAAAAACAGTGGCGTGTTGTTGCTGATCGCCCAGGATGAGCGCAAGGTGCGGATCGAGGTGGGATATGGGCTGGAAGGCGCCCTGCCCGACGCCATCGCCGCCAACATCATCCATGGCCGCATCCTGCCCGCCTTCAAGCGCGGCGATATGGTGGCCGGGATCATGGCGGGCAGCCAGAGCATCATGAAGGCACTCGCCGGGGAATATCAGCCGGTCGAGCAGCCAAAGAGTGACAACGGTGGCGGCCCCTGGCTGTTTATTCTGGTGGTGATTGCAATGATCGTGCTCCACAACCTGCGCGGGGGGGGTGGCGGTGGGCCGGGAGGACGACGTCGGTCGACCTACATGGCTGGTGGATTGGGTGCCGGCTCCTTTGGTGGTCGCTCCGGCGGCGGATTCAGCGGTGGCGGCGGCAGTTTTGGCGGCGGCGGAGCCTCCGGTGGCTGGTAACAGGAGTAAAGAGACAAATCATGATTTCTAAACAGTTCTTCCACACGCTTCAGGCCAAGGTGCGCGAAGCGGAGCTAGAGACTGATGCTGAACTGGTCACCGTGCTGGCCCCGGCCAGCGATGGCTATCGCTACATTCCCACCCTCTGGGCGGCGCTGCTGGCGATGCTCACCCCGCTGCTGGTGTTCCAGCTCGGCTTCTGGCTCGGTTGGTACGAAATCCTGCTGGTGCAGTGGTCGGTCTGGCTGCTGCTGAGCCTGCTGTTCCACTGGACCCCCATCAAGATGCGGCTCATCCCGAAGAAGGTTCGCCAGCATCGGGCGGCCCTGATGGCCCGCCTGCAATTTGTCGAACAGGGGCTGCACCGCACCCGCGACCGGCTCGGGGTGCTGATCTTCGTCTCGGCCGCCGAGCACTATGTAGAAATACTGGTGGATGACGGCATCGCCCAGCATATCGACAACGGCCAGTGGCAGGAGATCATCGACGACTTCGTGGCACGAGTGCGCAACAAGGAGATCGAACAGGGTTTTCTGGAGTGCGTAGAGCGCGTTAGCGCCATTCTGACCGATGCCTTCCCGGCCACCCGGGATCAAAACGAGCTGCCGGACAGTCTGATCATCCTCGACAAGCCCTGATCCGGTTTAAAAAACCGGCATTCTGCACAAGGGTTAGGCATTCGGAAAAGATTATGAAAAATAAGGGGAAAAGAGGTTGACCCACACAGTCCTTTCCCCTAAATTACGCCCCGTTCCAGCGCAACAGCGCAGCGAACGAAAATTTGGTGAGGTGTCCGAGTGGCTGAAGGAGCACGCCTGGAAAGTGTGTATACGGCAACGTATCGAGGGTTCGAATCCCTCCCTCACCGCCAAATCTAAAAAAACCGACCTCAGGGTCGGTTTTTTGCTTTCCGGCAAACACCTATGCCGACAAGTGAGCCTGAGCCACGCAGTGGCAGATCATCCACGCACTCATCCCCCGGTTTGCAAAGCCCTGATGGAACATCACTGCTTTTCGTATTGCCAGCTCCCTCCCCCTACCTTGCTTTTGTGATTGCCCCACCCGACAAGCGTTCCTTCCTGTCACAACAGGAGCAACAAGATGATTGTAATGCCATCTTATGGCCGCAACACGCCTTCTTTTATGGACGTTACCCAGTGCCCATTAATTGCTCAGCGATTGGATATCATTTTGAAAAACTGATACTTAAGTAGCTACACTAGCGATTATCAATATGCAGGGATGTGTAAAAAATGAGCTTGATTGGCTTGGTACTGGCGTTGATCGCCATCCTTGGCGGCAACATGATCGAGGGTGGTCATCCCAGCGCACTGCTCGATCTGCCCGCATTTCTTATCGTGATCGGCGGTACCATTGGTGCTGCGCTGACCCAGTTCCCCTTCTCCGTCGTCGGCAGCACCATGAAGCGTTTCAAATGGCTGCTCTCCCCCCTCAAGCTCGATATGCATGAACAGGCCCAGTTACTGGAGACCCTGGCAGGCAACGCCCGCCGCAGCGGCATGCTGGCGCTGGAAGGGATGATCGACGAGATCAAGGATCCCTTCCTGAAGAAAGGGGTGCAGATGATGGTTGATGGTTACGAGAAAACCAAGATACACGAGGTGCTGGAGAACGAGATCGAATTTGAACAGGAAGATCTCGAACAGACGGTCAAATTCTATGAAGCCATGGGCGGCTACTGCCCGACCATGGGGATCGTCGGGGCGGTATTTGGCCTGATCCACGCCATGGGTCTGCTAGATGCCCCCGACAAGCTGGGCGGCGCCATCGCGGTGGCCTTTATCGCTACCATCTACGGGGTATCCGCAGCCAACCTGATCTTCTTGCCGTTCGGCAACCGCTACAAGGGGTTTGCCCACCAGATCCGCCACTACAAGGAGATGACCCTGACCGGCATTCTCTGCATCGTTGATGGCGAATCCCAAGCGCGCCTGCAAGTTACCCTCGAACCTTATCTGGGAGGTCACGGTGGCCAAAAAGAAAAAGGCTGAAGCACCGGAGAACCATGAACGCTGGCTGGTCTCCTATGCCGACTTCATGACCCTGCTGTTCGCCCTGTTTGTGGTGCTCTACTCCTTTGCCATGGCCAAGCAGTCCGAAACCCGAGTGCTTATCCAGGGCTTTATCGAGTCGCTGGGTAAAATCGGCCTCATCTCCCCGCCTGCCGGCTCACCCTTGATGCAGGGGGGAACAGGGATTCTCGAGCCGGAATCGAAGACCACGCCGAGCAGCCCGAAAGAAGAGACTGTACTGGAAAAAGATGCCCCCATGGCGGCATCGGACCCCTTCAACGAGACCATAGGTGCCTCGGAAAAACCGAGCGCCACCGAAGCCTGGCCCCACAAGACCAAGGAGCAGGAGTGGGTGCAGGTGACCAAGCAGAAGCTGGAGCAGCAGCTAAAGGCCCAGATCGAATCGAAGGATCTCGAGGTCGAGCAGCTTGGCAGCCAGCTGGTGATCCGCATCGGCGAGAAGGCGCTATTCCCCTCTGATTCGGCGTTCCTGCAGCCCCAGTTCATCCCGCTGGTCAACAAGATCGCCGGCATTTTGGCCAACATCCCGGGGCAGGTAGTGGTCACCGGTCATACCGACAACTCCCAAGCGCCGGTGGAGCTCTATCGCAACAACTGGGAGCTCTCGGTGCTGCGGGCCTCTTCCATCGTGCAGACCATGCTGACCAACCCCCAGCTGGATGCCAGACGAGTCATCGCTCAGGGTGTTGCCGACACCCAACCCCGCTTTGCCAATGACACCCCCGAACATCGCCAGGCGAACCGCCGGGTCGATATCACCCTCTCCCAAGGCAAGGCCGCAGAAGAGTCGCTGCAACTGCTCAAGCCCTGATCCCCCGCTCCCGCTTCGTGCGGGAGCCTCTTTTTTAAAAACAAATAACTCAATAATATCAACACCATAAGCTCTTAATGATAATGATTGCCATTTATTGTCAAGTGGTCAGGCCTCTGCAATAATGCTGCCCTTCAGGCTTAAATAAAAACAATTATCATTATGAACAAACTGCTTCAGGCATGGCCGGCACTCCTGTGTGCCTCCGCTGGCGCGGCCGATCTTCCCCCTGTGGAGAAGGCGCGCAGCGACGACACCATCATTGTCACCGGGCAACGGGTACAACAGAAACTCTCCGATGTCTCCGGCTCCATCACCGTCATCACCCAGGAAGAGCTGGACCGTCAGGTCGCCAGCGAGCTGACTCATGTGTTTCGCAAGATCCCCGGTGTCTCGGTCACCGGCTCTGCCGGGCGACCGCAAAACATCAGCGTGCGCGGCATCGGTGGCAACCGTATCCTGCTGATCAAGGATGGGGTGCGCGTCAGCGACGGCTTTGGCGCCGACAACATCAATGACAAGGTGGGTCGCTTCAACTTCGATCTCGATGACATCAAACAGATTGAGGTGGCCAAGGGGGCCGGCTCCTCCCTGCATGGCTCCGATGCCATCGGCGGTACCGTGGTGATGAATACCAAGCAGCCGGAAGATTATCTGCAACAGCAAGATAGCTATCTGGCGGCCAAGACCCTCTACGGTGGCGACAGCAGCAACAAGAAGCTCAGCATGACCGGCGCGGTGCGGGCACTGGAGAGCGAACATCTGTTGCGCCTCTCCGGCTGGCGTAGCAACGAAACCGCCAACTTTGAAGAGAACCGCATTCCGGCGGATCTGGATGGCATGAGTGCCTCCACCAGCAGCCGCCTCCCCCTCAATGCCCATCACGCTCTGCGGCTGGAGCTGGACTACTACGAGGATCACGCCAAACGCCAGATGGGACCCAAAGCGGTGCCCCAACCCGATGGCAGCTGGGACGTGGTCGGTTTTCAGGAAGATGGCGATCAGCGCACCCAGGGCGGCAAGTTCAGCTGGGAAGCCAGCGATCTGGGCATGGTCGATACCCTCAACTGGAGCCTGTTTGGCAATCAGTCCCGCAACGAAGCCAACCAGCGCCAGTTGCTGCGCAACGATGCCCTGAGCGGTTATCCCAGATATCGCAGCCAGCGCACCCTCTCCACGTTCGAGGAGCTGCGCCTTGGCAGCGAGCTGGAGCTGCAGAGCAAGCTGAGCACCGGCTCGCTGGATCACACCTTCAGCTACGGTGTGGAGATGGAGCAGGCCAACCACGAGCGGCCGGTCAGCAATCTGACCCTGGAAGATGGCATCACCACCCAGGGACAGAAAGCCCCCTTCAGCAAGGCCGAGACCCGCCGCGATGGCATCTGGCTGAGCGATGTGATCGATCTGGGCAACTGGCAGTTTACCCCGACCCTGCGCTTTGACCGCCAGCGCCTGCGCGCACCGGACAGTAATCTGGCCGAGAACCACAGCGACCACATCTCCCCCAGTGTGGCGGCCAGTTACCGCTTCAACGAGACATGGCGCAGCTGGCTCAGCTATGCCAACGGCTTCCGCGCCCCCGCTTACGATCAGGTTTACGGCAACATTCCCCACTACTTTGCCATGCCGCCATTCGAGATCATCGCCAACCCCAACCTCAAGGAGGAGACCAGCCACAGCCTGGAGTGGGGAGTGAATGGGCAAAGCGACAACTGGAGCGTCAAACCGGCCGTTTTCTACAACCGCTACTACAACTTCATCGACTGGCGCCAGACCGGTTTTCGCCTCGATGATGGTGTCTTCCTGCGCCAATATCGCAACGTTGCCAAAGCAGAAACCTGGGGCGCCGAGCTGGCCGCCAGCCTCTGGCTGAGCGACGAGTGGGAGCTTTCGACCAATCTGGCCTGGATGGATGGCAAGGATCACCGCGGTGAGCCGCTGCGCACCCAGACACCGCTGGAAGGCAACACCACACTGCGCTGGCAACAGCTCGACTGGGGGGTTGAGCTCAGTGGCAACTATGCCGCCGCCATGACCAAGGTGCCCCAGTGCGCCAATGCGCAGACTGGCTACAACGGTGCCTGCCAGAGCAGTGCAGGCTGGTTCAGCCTGGACCTCACCGGCGACTGGCAGATCACCGAGGCGCTCAAGGTCAATGCCACCATCGGCAACCTGCTCGATACCCGCTATGTCCGCTATCAGGATGTGGCCGGACTTCCGGCTGGCAGCGATACCTCCCTCTACAGCCAGAGCGGCCGCTACCTGTCAGCCAGCCTTAGCTACCGTTTCGTGGGGATGTGATGAAGCATCATGCAATCATGGCGGCCCTGTTGGCCGCCCCGTTGGCGTGGGCGCAAGAGGCCCTGCCACCGCCGATCCCGTCCCAATCGCACCTGATTTCAGGCAATCCCGTACGCCAGGATCCCTACTTCTGGTTGCGGGACGAGAGCCGCAGCAACCCGGCCATTCTTGCCCTGCTCAAGCAGCAAAATCGCTGGAGCGAGCAGCAGCTCGCCGCGCAGCAGCCGCTGGAAGCAACCTTGCGCGCCGAGTTTGCCCGTCATCCGGCGGGGGAATCTGTGCCAGAGAACTGGCTTGTCCGCGGCGATCAGGCATGGCAGCTGCGCCCGGATGGCTCACTCTGGCAACGCCACGGGGGCAAGGTGCAGCAGCGGCTTCCCGCCAGAACGGGTGAGGGCTATTACGAAGCGGGCGGCTGGGCCCTGAGCCCGGATAACCTCACACTGGCCATCGCCGAAGACAGGCGCGGCGATCTCGACTATCAGGTCACCCTGCTCGATCTCCAGAGCGGCAAGGTGCTGGCCAGTTTGGCGCAGCGCAGCGCCGATCTCGCCTGGTCACAAGATGGTCGCACCCTCTACACCATCGCCAACGAGCGCTACACCCTGCGCCCCTGGCAGCTGCGCGGCTGGCAGGATGGCCAGGAGCAGACTCTCTATGAGGAGCAGGATCCCGCCTGGCTGCTCAGCCTCTATCGCACCACGGATGGCCAGCATCTGGTGTTGCAGGGCAACAACCACGACAGCTCGGAGCAGTACCTGCTCGACTCGGACAAGCCGCAGCAGATCAAACCCCGCCAGCGCGGGGTGGAATACTATCTGGACAGCCAGTCTGGCTGGGTGATCAAGAGCAACCGGGAGGGGGCATTTGCCCTCTACTCAGCCAACACGCCGCTCGGTGAGTGGCAGCGCCTGTGGCCCGCCAAAGGGGAGGATCTCGGCGATCCCGAGAAGTGGCGACTGTTTGATCGCCATCTGGTGGTGCAGTTTCGCCAGCAGGGGGAGGATTGGCTCGCCCTGCTCGATCGCAACGGCCATGAACGCCAGCGCCTGCCGCTGGCCAGTGGCGCCGGTACCGGCTGGCTGCAAGGAGAACATGACCCGGCCAGCGACCGCATTCTGGTGCGCAGTCAGGGCTTGAGCCAGCCCCCCGGCCAGCGCTGGCTGGATTTAAACAGCGGCCAGTGGATCAACGACCAGCACACCGCAGGCAATAAAGCATTGCCCTATCAGAGCGAGCGGCGCTGGATCACCTCTGCCGATGGCACCCGGGTGCCTGTCTCGCTGGTGTGGCGCAAAGATCTGGCCCCTCGCGCTGTAATGCTCTACGGCTATGGCGCCTATGGCACGCCGATGCGCCCCTACTACCAGAAAGAGCTGTTAAGCCTGCTGGATCGGGGCTTTGTCTACGCCATCGCCCATGTGCGCGGCGGCGGCATGCTGGGGGAGCAGTGGACCCGCGACGGACGGGGCATCCACAAGCAGAACGGCATCAGCGATTTTATCACAGCCGGTCACGCCCTGCGCCACTGGTCGCCCGACGCCGCTCCCCTGCCCCTGTTTGCCATGGGGGGCAGCGCGGGGGGCACGCTGGTTGCTGCGGCCCTCAACCAGCAACCGACACTCTTTAGCGGCGCCGTGTTGCAGGTTCCCTTCGTCGATATGCTCGGCACCATGAGCGATCCTGCCCTCCCCTTGACCCGTCAGGAGTACCAGGAGTGGGGCAATCCGGCCAAGCCCGCAGAGTATCAGGCGATGCGCCGCATCAGCCCCTACGACAACCTGCACCGCGCCCCCTACCCGCCCCTGCTGGTCACTACCGCCCTGCACGACAGCCAGGTGCCCTACTGGGAGCCGGTCAAGTGGCTGGCCCGCCTGCGGGAGCACAGCACGGGCTCCGGCCCCTACCTGCTGCTGACCGAACTGGAGGGAGGCCACCGCGCCGGTGGTGGCGATCGGGCTCGTGAATTTGCCTTCTTGTTGCATCTGGCGGGGATCAATCAATGACCCTGCCGCTGATTGGGAGTACCACTATGAAACCCCTGTTGCCCGCCCTCTTGCTGGGGCTGGCTGGCTTTTCCACTCAGGCCGCCGAACTACGTTTTGTCGAACAGGACGCCCCGGCCGATACCCGCCTCTGGCTCGAACAGCAGCTCGGCGTCACCCTGAGTGATGCCCCGGCCTATCAGCGCCAAGGCAAGCTGGGCCACTATCTGCATTATCGCCAGCAGCTCAATGGCGCACCGATCGCCGGCCTGATGGCCGCCGTCAGTCTCGATGAGCAGGGTCGCCCGTGGCGCCTTTATCACAATACCCGGCTGATGCAGGCACAGGCGGCTCCATGTGATGAAGCAAGCCGCGCCGGGGTGGATGCCTATACCGCCACGCTGGATAGTACGGTGTGGCAATTCGCTGGCAGTGACGAAGCCCAGCCCTGGTACTGGCAGGATGGCGACACACTGACTGCGGCCTGGCGTCTGCTGGCGGTGGAAAGCCAGCCGGGCAACAGCAAGAGCAGCCACTGGCAACTGTTTGTCACCTGCGATGGCAACGCCCTGCTGGGGCGCACGCTGCAAGAGGCCAACACCCGTGCCGAAGCGGTCCCGCAGGCAGGGGAAGCGGCTACGGTGCAGGCCCGCATCTTTGCCCTCGACCCACGCACCCAACTGCAAGATGGCAACCTGCTGTGGCGCCACGATCTGGTGCTGGACAACCGGGCCTATCGCACCGTCCCGCTCACGGTACAAAAGGTGGATGACACCTACCAGCTAAATGGCCCACGCGCCCGGGTCGTGGATGGCACGGCGCCGGAAACTGCCCCCTTTAGCAGCCCTGATGCCGATGGCTTTCAGCTGGATCACCAGCAGCCCGCCTTCCTCGATATCAATGGCTACTACCATCTGGATCTGGCCCAGCGCCATGTGGAATCCCTGGGCTACCCAACACTGATGGGCGGCCCCCTGGCCATCGATACCGATGCCGGGGAGCAGGACAACTCCCTCTATGATCCCTTCTTGCGCCGGTTGGAGATTGGCCGGATCGGAGTGCCCGATGCGGAAGATCCCATGGTGATCTGGCACGAGTTTGGCCATGCGGTGCAACACCATATCCTGCCCGACATGGGAGACGAGGGTGACTGGGGCGCCATCGGCGAGGGCTTTAGCGACTATCTGGCCGCCAGCTGGCGCCAGCGCAGTCCCGAAGCCCGCCAGTTCGAACCTTTCATGGTCTTCAACTGGGATGCCAGGATCAGCGGCCGGACGCCCCGTCAGCTCGATGATCTGCGGGCGCGCTATCATCCGGGCTTCCTCTATCCGGCTCACCTCACCATCAACGGCAGCAACGGCGACCAGCTGTGGGGCACCCCGCTCTTCACCGCGCTGCGCCAGGCCGTTGAACAGTATGGCCAGGTAGCCCGTGACGAGTTCGATACCCTGCTGATTGAATCCCACTTCGGCCTCGGCCCGCAGGTGCGGATGCCCCAGCTGGCGCGGGTCACCGTGGATACCGCCAACCGCCTCTATCCGGACCGCAGCTATGGCAAGCTGCTGGAGCAGGCCTTCCGCCACCACGCCCTGCTGCCCACGCCCATCGCGGCCCGCCTTGCCGATGACAGCTACCTGCTGCCCGGGGAGAAAAAGAGCCTCGCCATCGAATTGACCAACCAGAGCGGCCGCCCCCTGACCGTGGCTGACGCCAGCCTGCTCCCGACCAAGGGGCTCATGGGTGATGGTCACTGGCAAGGAGAGCTCAACGCCGATGGCACCGCCCGCTGGACCCTGCCGCTGGAAGCGGCGAGCAACCTGACCTGTGGCGAGGCAGTCACCTTGCCGCTGCAGTTCCAGCTCACCCTGCCCAGCCCCACCGAGCGCCAGACCCGCCTTGACCTGCAACTGCCGATCGGTGAACCGCTCTGGCAGCGGGCCATCGGCCAGGGTGGCCAGATCAAGGATGCGGTGAGCGATGAACGGCACGGCCTGTCCCGCTTCACTCTCACCCTGCCCGAGAGCAAGGCCCGCATCGACAGCGGATTCGTGGTTGCCCTCGATCTGGAGCACAGCAAGCTGGAGCAGCTGGAGATCTGGCTCACCTCCCCTTACGGCACCCGGATCAGCCTGTGGAACAAGGGTTACGCCAGCCATACCCGGCTCAAGGGGGAGTTCCCCCGTGAACTGGTACCGTTCGAATCGCTGGACAAGCTGCACGGCGAACCGCTCGCTGGCCGCTGGCTGCTGGAGATCAACGACACCAGCGCCGGTGACACCGGTCAGTTGCGCAACTGGCGGGTAGCCCAGCAAGTCGGCGCCCGCTGCGACAAGGATGAAGCCCTGCCCAACACCGGCATCATTCCCCTTGAGCAGGATGAAGGGGGTGGCGGCACGACTTCCCCCCTGCTGCTGTTGCTGGCCCTCTGGCCCCGCCTCTGGCACCGGAGCCCCCCGCGCCGTTGAATCCTGCACCACGGGGGTTACCGCCCCCGTGAACCTGTGACCGAATCAAGGAATGTGAAGTGAAATCATCCGTACTGGTTATTGCAACCCTCTCAGCCCTGCTCAGCGCCTGTGGCGGCGGGGAAGATAACGCACCACTGGCGATCCCGGACTACCGGGTCGATGTCGCCCTGCCGACTGCCGGTACCCTGTGCGCCGATCTGGATCAGAACTGGCAATGTGATCCTGCCGACCCTGCCGTCAGCGGCGAAGGAGTTGTGGCCCTGGTCAGCCGTTCGGCCAACATCGTCAACTCGCCCCTGCTGTTCGTACCGAGGAGCGGAGGCCTGCTGCTGGCACATCCGGCCGCCAAAGGGGATCCACAACGGCTACAACCGACCCTGCTCAGCACCCTGTGGCAGAGCCGCATTGCCGAAGGGGTGGCCGCCGATCGCGCACTGACGCAGCTGCTGGCCGATCTCGCGCCACTGCAACCGGGCGGCGATCGCGCGGCCCTCGCAGGTCTAGGCCAGTTTGATCAGGCGCTACAGCAGGTGGCGATCAGCTTGCAGCAACAGGCCCGCACACGCCTTGCCACCGCCAAGGAGACCCAGTTGCTCACCACCAGCTATCGCGCCATCAGCCTGATGCTGGAGCAATTGGCTCAGGAGTGGCAACGTAACGGCCAGTTTGCCGAAGAGACCCAAAGCGAGCTACTAACCCTGCTGGTACAGCAGCAGCCACGCAACCTGCTGACCGTCACCGGCGTCACCACCTTCAGCGATGGCAACGATCCGCTGCTGGAACAGGAACCCGCCGACTATCCGGGACAAGATGCCAGCTGGAATCGCACTCGTCCCCAGCTTGCCTATCGCAAACTCGATGATCGCGGTCAGGTGCTCCCCGACAACGCGCCGAGCTGGCAGTGCGTCAAGGATCTCAATACCGGTCTGGTGTGGGAGGTCAAATCGGACGATCCCTTGAGTCCGGCCTGGAAAAGCAGACCCTTTGCCTATGAGGATGAGCAGTTCAAGGCGACCGCAGGCGAGCAGCAAGCGGCCTACCAGCATATTCATAACCGGATCGAACAGCTCACCGCCGAAGGAGATCTGTCGGCCCTCGCCCGGGCACAGGCGCTGACCACCATGCTGACCACCCGCGCGTATCAGCAGTGGCTCAATGGCGAGCAGCGCTGCGGCATCAGCCAGTGGCGGCTGCCCACCATGGGTGAACTGATGTCACTGATGCACTACGGCAGCCTGGCCAAGGACCCGCTGGGTCAACGCATCATCGTGGATACCCGTTACTTCCCGGATATCGCCCCCTCGGAAGATGACACCTACCATGGCTACTACTGGAGCGCCACCAGCAACACAGCCCAGCGCTTCTCCGGTGGCCCCATCAGCAAACGCACAGTCCTGCTCCTGGGAGAAGATGCGGGCACCACCTATCCCGCGCTGGTGCAGCAAGATACCTATATCGAGCTGATGCAGGTACGACTGGTCGCCACTCCCCAATAATCCGAGGAATATCATGAGCCTTTATCGCTTTTCGTTCGCCATGCTGGCACTGCTGGCCCCCCTGGCCCACGGTGCTGCCATTTGTGATGACACCATGGATCGCACCGCCCCCTCTGCCCGTTTTCTTGACCATGGCAACGGCACCGTCACGGATCAACACACCGGCCTCACCTGGATGCGCTGCAAACTGGGGCAGACATGGAGTGGCAGCAGTTGCCTGGGTGAACCGACCGTTTACTACTGGCAGCAGGGGCTGCAAGTGGCGGAGCGGATCCGCAGTGACAGCAGCCATGCTCTCTATCACTTCGGCGGTATCAGCCAGTGGCGCCTGCCCGACATCAAGGAGCTGGCGACCCTGGTCGAGCATGCCTGCTACAAGCCCTCTCTCAATGAAGCCATTTTCCCGCGCGCCATGGCGGGGGGCGGTAAAGAGGTCAATGAGGGCTATGTCTATCTGATGAGCAGCACGGTAACCTCCGCCAATGGTCAGCGGGCGTATCTGGATATCACCTCGGGAGATATCGGTCTTCGCTCCATTGGCGCCTACCCGGATCAGGTCTTGCTGGTCGCCAATAAACCCTGACCGCCCCACGCTCGAAACCGGAACGCGATGACAGGAGAGGCTTGAAAGCCTCTCCTTTTATTGCTCTTGCCGCCCCCCTACCTCACTCGCCATCACGCTCTTCTCCCGCCAGTGCCCCCTGCCCGCGATACCGACCTGATCCGGCTTCGCCCGCGGCATTTACCCCTTTCAGGTGATGACGAGGAGCAGCACTCTGCGCTTTCCAGGCCTTTCTCGCCCGCCATAACCAACAAAAAAGTGCGCTTCTTAACAAAATTTAATTACCGGTTAACCGATTAATAATTAACCCGTAAAAATGACATGTAAATCAGTGCGAAAGTGTCATAATGCGTAACATTATTGTTAAGTCGCTTGATTAATTTGGTTAGGAAAAACCTCTATGTTTGCTGATATTTCTGCTCAACATTGGGCTTTTGCCATTTATGTCATCGGTGCCATCACCATCTGTCTGGTGATGATAGGCCTCGCCGCCCTGCTGGGAGGTCGCGCCTACGGTCGCACCAAGAACAAGCCATTTGAATCTGGTGTCGACTCGGTCGGCAGTGCCCGCCTGCGTTTTTCCGCCAAGTTCTATCTGGTCGCCATGTTCTTCGTCATCTTCGACGTCGAGGCGCTCTACCTGTTTGCCTGGTCTGTCTCCGTGCGGGAGAGTGGCTGGGTCGGCTTTATTGAAGCCACCATTTTCATCGGACTGCTGCTTATCGGCCTGATCTACCTCTGGCGCATCGGCGCACTGGACTGGTCACCGCGCAAACCGCAGCTGAACAACAAAAACAGTGATTGAACCACAGACCCTTTCCTTGAGGTTGCACCATGAAGTACACCCTGACCCGGATTGACCCGGATGCACCCGTTGAGCGCTACCCCCAGGAGCAGCGCCAGACCGTCGATGACCCACTGGCGCAAGAAGCGACGCGCGGCATCATGATGGGCCGCCTCGAGGAGGTGCTGCAAGACACTGTCAACTGGGGCCGCAAAAACTCCCTCTGGCCTTACAACTTCGGCATCTCCTGCTGCTATGTGGAGATGTGTACCGCCTTCACCTCCCCCCACGATGTGGCCCGCTTCGGCGCCGAAGTTATCCGTGCCTCGCCCCGTCAGGCCGACTTCATGGTGATTGCAGGGACCCCCTTCATCAAGATGGCGCCGGTGATCCAACGCCTGTATGAACAGCTGCTCGAACCCAAGTGGGTGATCTCCATGGGGGCCTGTGCCAACTCAGGCGGCATGTATGACATCTATTCCGTGGTGCAGGGGGTGGACAAGTTCCTGCCGGTCGACGTCTACATTCCGGGTTGCCCGCCCCGTCCCGAAGCCTTTTTGCAAGCCCTGATGCTGCTGCAGGACTCCATCGGCAAAGAGCGCCGCCCCCTCTCCTGGGTAGTGGGCGATCAGGGGATCTACCGTCCCCAGATGCAGGCCGAAAAAGAGCGCAAACGCGGCGAACGGATCAATGTGACCAACCTGCGCACGCCGGATGAGATCTGACCATGAAACTGACTCGTGATTTTCCCAGCAATTACGCCATGGCCCAGTGGCAGCCCAGCGACCACAAGGATGCCAAAGTCATTGGCGAACTGTTTGCCCACTTCGGTGCCGAGCACTTCACCGTGCAGACCACGCGCACCGGCGTGCCGGTGGTCTGGCTTCCCCGCGAACTGCTTCAGGATGTGATGGGCTTCTTGCGCAAGGTGCCCTCCCCGTTTGTGATGCTGTTTGATCTCAGCGCCACCGATGAGCGGCTGCGCAGCCATCGCGACGGTCTGCCGCAAAGCGACTTCACCGTCTTCTATCACCTCATCTCCATCGACCGTAACGCCGATGTGATGTTGAAAGTTGCGCTGGCCGAGAGTGACCTGCATCTGCCCACCATCACCAACCACTTCCCAAATGCCAACTGGTACGAGCGGGAAGTGTGGGATCTGATGGGCATCACCTTCGATGGCCACCCCCATCTGACCCGGATCATGATGCCCAAGAGCTGGCAGGGTCACCCGCTGCGCAAGGATTACCCGGCGCGCGCCACCGAATTCGATCCCTTCATGCTCGATGCCGCCAAACAGGACATGGAGCAGGAGAACCTGCTGTTCAAACCGGAAGAGTGGGGGCTGGCCCGCGGCAACGAGAATGAGGACTACATGTTCTTGAACCTCGGCCCCAACCATCCCTCTGCCCACGGTGCCTTCCGCTTGGTGTTGCAGCTCGATGGCGAGGAGATCCGCAACTGCGTGCCCGACATCGGCTACCACCATCGTGGTGCCGAGAAGATGGGCGAGCGCCAGTCCTGGCACAGCTACATCCCCTATACCGACCGGGTCGAGTATCTGGGCGGGGTGATGAACAACCTCCCCTATGTGCTGGCGGTCGAGAAGCTGGCCGGCATCAAGGTGCCGCAGCGGGTCGACATGATCCGGGTGATGATGGCGGAGCTGTTCCGCATCCAGAGCCACCTCTTGTTCCTCGGGACCTATATCCAGGACGTAGGGGCCATGACCCCGGTCTTCTTCACCTTCACCGACCGGCAGAAGATCTACACCATCATCGAAGCGATCACCGGTGCCCGTATGCACCCGGCCTGGTTTCGTATCGGCGGTGTGGCCCACGACTTGCCGAAGGGATGGCAGCGGCTGGTGCAGGACAACCTGTTGAGCTGGTTGCCCAAGCGCTTGATGGATTACGAAAAAGCGGCGATGCGCAACAGCATTCTGCGCGGTCGCACCATAGGCGTCTCTGCCTACACCACCGAGCAGGCGTTGTCCTGGGGCACCACAGGGGCCGGATTACGCGCCACCGGCCTCAACTTCGACGTGCGCAAGTGGCGCCCCTACTCCGGTTACGATCAGTTCGACTTTGAAGTGCCAGTCGGCAGCAATGGCGATGCCTACGACAGAGCCACCGTGCGGATCGAGGAGATCCGCCAGAGCATGTCGATCATCGAGCAGTGTATGAAGAACATGCCGGAGGGCCCCTTCAAGGCGGATCACCCCCTCACCACACCGCCGCCCAAAGAGCGCACCCTGCAGCACATCGAGACCCTGATCAACCACTTCCTGCAAGTGTCGTGGGGCCCGGTGATGCCCGCTGCCGAGTCGTTCCAGATGATTGAGGCGACCAAGGGGGTCAACAGTTACTACCTGACCAGTGACGGCTCCACCATGAGCTATCGGACCCGGATCCGCACCCCGAGCTTTGCTCACCTGCAGCAGATCCCCTCGGTGATCAAGGGCAGCATGGTGTCGGACCTCATCGTCTATCTGGGCAGTATCGATTTCGTTATGTCGGATGTGGACCGTTAAGTGATCCGCCCTCCCGGCCATGGCCGGGAATTTGGATCACCGAACGAGCAGTAAAAGGACAAGCCACCAAAGGTCAAGTCATGAGCCAGCAATGTCAGTGTCACAATAATCAGACCCCACAGGGGCAAGGGGCATGCAGCAGCAAACAGGACGACTTCGTTCTGAGCCAGGCTGAACGCGATGCCATCGAACACGAGAAACACCACTACGAAGATCCCCGCGCCGCCAGCATCGAAGCGCTCAAGATCGTGCAGCAGGCCAGAGGCTGGGTACCCGACGGCGCCATTCACGCCATCGCGGCCGAGCTCGGCATTCCCGCCAGCGACGTGGAGGGGGTCGCCACCTTCTATAGCCAGATCTTCCGCCAGCCGGTGGGGCGCCACATCATCCGCGTCTGCGACAGCATGGTCTGCTACATCAATGGCCATGAAGAGCTGATGGCCGGTCTCAAGGAGGTGATGAACCTCGGCCCCGGTCAAACCACCCCGGATGGCCGCTTCACCCTGCTGCCGGTCTGCTGTCTTGGCAACTGCGACAAGGGGCCAGCGATCATGATCGATGACGACACCTATGGCGGCCTCGATCCGGTGACCTTGCTGAAAACGCTGGAGGCTTACCCATGAGCCTGCCGCAGAACAAGATCCTCGCCTCTCTTGGCACCGCCAACCGCACGGCACGCGCCGCCGAGACCCACCCGCTCACCTGGCGGCTGCGGGATGACGGCCAGCCGGTGTGGCTGGAGGAGTATCAGGCCAAACAGGGGTATGACGCCGCCCGCAAGGCGCTCGGCCAGATGAGCCCGGACGAGATTGTCAGTACCGTCAAGGATGCCGGTCTCAAGGGGCGCGGCGGTGCGGGCTTCCCCACTGGCGTGAAGTGGGGGCTGATGCCCAAAGACGAGAGCATGAACATCCGTTACCTGCTCTGCAACGCCGACGAGATGGAGCCCAACACCTGGAAAGATCGCCTGCTAATGGAGCAACTGCCCCATCTGCTGATCGAGGGGATGATTATCAGTGCCCGGGCGCTCAAGGCCTATCGCGGCTACATATTCCTGCGCGGCGAGTATGTCGATGCTGCCATCCACCTGCGCCGTGCGGTGGAAGAGGCCAAGGCCGCCGGTCTGCTGGGCAAGAACATTCTGGGGTCCGGTTTTGACTTCGAGCTGTTCGTCCACACCGGCGCCGGCCGCTACATCTGTGGCGAAGAGACGGCCCTTATCAACTCGCTGGAAGGGCGCCGCGCCAACCCGCGCGCCAAGCCCCCCTTCCCCGCCGTTTCCGGCGTCTGGGGCAAACCCACCTGCGTCAACAACGTCGAAACCCTCTGCAACGTGCCTGCCATTATCGGCAACGGAGTCGCCTGGTATCACGGGCTGGCGCTGCCGGGCTCGGAAGATCACGGCACCAAGCTGATGGGCTTCTCTGGCAAGGTGAACAACCCGGGCGTCTGGGAGCTGCCTTTTGGCATCACCGCCCGCGAGCTGTTTGAAAATTACGCCGGCGGCATGAAGAGCGGCTATCGCCTGAAAGCCTGGCAACCGGGCGGCGCGGGCACCGGCTTCCTGCTGCCGGAGCACCTCGATGCCCAGATGTATACCGCCGGTATCGGCAAGGTAGGTACCCGGATGGGGACTGGCCTCGCCATGGCGGTGGATGACTCCATCAGCATGGTGAGTCTGCTGCGCAACATGGAGGAGTTCTTCGCCCGCGAGTCGTGTGGCTGGTGCACGCCCTGTCGCGATGGCCTGCCCTGGAGCGTCAAGCTGCTGCGGGCACTGGAACGTGGCGAAGGGCAATCCGGCGATCTGGCGACTCTGGAACAACTCTGCGGTTTCCTTGGCCCGGGCAAGACCTTCTGCGCCCACGCACCGGGCGCCGTCGAGCCGCTGGCCAGCGCCATCAAATATTTCCGCTCCGAATTCGAGGCCGGGATCAAAGGCAGCGGTGATAACCGCAAGCCGGTCAAAGGGATCCAGCCCAATCTGCTGGGCGAGCGCTGGTAACGACACCACAGATTTCACAAAACAGGTTTCAGGGAAGTTGTATGGCAACCATTTATGTAGACGGCAAAGAGTACGAGGTAGACGGAGCAGATAACCTGCTGCAAGCCTGTCTGTCGCTGGGTCTGGACGTCCCCTATTTCTGCTGGCATCCGGCGCTGGGTAGCGTGGGAGCCTGCCGCCAGTGTGCGGTCAAACAGTATCAGAATGCCGATGACAAGCGCGGCCGTCTGGTCATGTCCTGCATGACCCCTGCCACCGATGGCAGCTACATCGCCATCGAGGATGAAGAGGCTAAAGAATTTCGCAAGAGCGTGGTGGAGTGGCTGATGACCAACCACCCCCACGACTGCCCGGTGTGTGAAGAGGGCGGCGCCTGCCACCTGCAGGACATGACGGTGATGACCGGCCACAACAGCCGTCGCTACCGTTTCACCAAACGCACCCACCAGAATCAGGAGCTGGGCCCCTTCATCGGTCACGAGATGAACCGCTGCATCGCCTGCTACCGCTGCGTCCGTTACTACAAGGATTATGCCGGTGGCGAGGATCTCGGGGTCTATGGTGCCCACGACAACGTCTATTTCGGGCGGGTCGAGGATGGCACCCTGGAGAGTGAATTTTCCGGCAACCTGGTGGAGGTCTGCCCCACCGGCGTCTTCACCGACAAGACCCACTCCGAACGTTACAACCGCAAGTGGGACATGCAATTTGCCCCCAGCATCTGCCAGCAATGCTCCGTGGGCTGCAACATCAGTCCGGGCGAGCGTTATGGCGAGCTGCGCCGCATCGAAAACCGCTTCCATGGCAGCGTCAACCACTACTTCCTTTGTGACCGTGGCCGCTTTGGCTATGGCTACGTCAATCTGGCGGACCGCCCGCGCCAACCGCTGCTCAAAGATGGCAACGACCAGCTGACCATCACAGTCGATGGCGCCCTCAACCGAGCCGCCGATGCCCTGCGCACGGCCCGTGGCCTCATCGGCATCGGCTCGCCCCGCGCCTCGCTGGAGAGCAACTTTGCCCTGCGCGAGCTGGTGGGTGAAGCCAACTTCTACGCAGGCGTCGAGCAGGCCGAGTGGGCCTGTCAGCTGAAGATGCTGCAGATCCTGCAACAGGGCGGCGTGCCGACTCCGAGCCTGCGGGACATGGAAGAGGCTGATGCCATTCTGCTGCTCGGCGAAGATGTCACCATGAGCGCAGCCCGTATCGCGTTGGCGCTGCGCCAAGCCGTCAAGGGCAAGGCTCGCGAGCTGGCCCGCAAGATGAAGGTGGATCTGTGGCAAGTCGCCGCCGTTCAGACCCTGGGTCAGAACGAGCGCTACCCCCTGCTCATCACCAGTCTCGACACCACCCGTCTGGACGATGTGGCGGCCGACAAGCTGCACGCCCCCTATGCCGATCAGGCGCGCCTTGGCTTTGCCATCGCCAACCTGCTCGACCCGAGTGCACCGGCCGTGGCCGACCTCTGCCCCGAGCAGCAAGCACAAGCGACTCGCTGGGCCGAGCTGCTCGGCAACGCCAGGAAGCCGCTCATCATTGCTGGCTCCACTGCCCGCGATGTGGCGCTGCTTGAGGCGGCCAGCAACATTGCCCGTGCCCTGAAAGGCCGAGGCCTGGAAGCCAGCATCGCGCTGGTTGGCCAGGAGGCCAACTCGCTGGGTCTGGCCATGCTGGGCGCTCAAACCTTGTCAGACAAGTCGCTCGAAGCCGCCCTTGCGCGTATCGAGTCCGAAGAGGGGTTGGCACTGGTCACCCTGGAGAACGATCTCTACCGCCGCGCGCCGCGCAACCGGGTGGATGCTGCGCTGGCACGGCTGCAGCACCTGCTGGTCATCGACCATCAGGCGACCCCGACCGCCAACAAGGCAGATCTGGTGCTGCCAGCGGCCAGTTTTGCCGAAGCCGATGGCACGCTGGTGAACATGGAAGGGCGCGCCCAGCGCTTCTTCCAGGTCTATGCACCCGCCTTTTACAACGCCGATATTCAGGTGCGTGAAGGGTGGCGCTGGCTGGCGGCGCTGCAAGGGGCGATCGAACGCAAGCCGCTGCGCTGGCAGAACTTCGACCAGGTCAACCATGACTGTGCCACCAGCAATCCGCTGCTGACTACCATGCTGGAAGCGGCGCCCAACGCAGGCTTGCGGATCCGTGGCATGCGACTGGCCCGTGAGCCACATCGTTACAGCGGTCGCACCTCCATGCTGGCGGATCAGAACGTCAGCGAGCCGCGGGTAGCGCAAGATCCCGACTCCCCCTTCAACTTCTCCATGGAAGGGTATGCAGGAGCCCGTCAGCCGCTGCCGCAAGTACCGTTCGCCTGGGCGCCGGGCTGGAACTCTCCCTCCGCCTGGAACAAGTTCCAGGATGAAGTGGGTGGCAAACTGCGTGCTGGCGATCCGGGTCGCCGTCTGCTGGAAGCAACAGACCCGAAGGCAGAAGGCAAGGAGCTGCTCGGCTGGTTCACCACCATCCCCGCCCCCTTCAAGGCCGCAGAGGCGCTGCAAGTGGTCAATTATGCCCAGCTGTTTGGCGGCGAGGAGCTCTCCGCTCGCAGCCCGGTCATTCAGGCCCGCATGAACGAACCCGAGCTGGTGCTCAATCCCCTTGATGCGCAGCGTCTGGCCCTCCACGGGGGCAGTCAGGTCTCCTTCTCCTGGGGCGGTAGCCACTGGCAACTGCGTCTGCGGCTTAGCGAGCAGCTGAGCGCCGGTCTGGTGGGGCTCCCCCTTGGGGTGAACGGCCTGCCGACGGCCCTGCAACAAGCCCCAATCACTAACCTGCAGGAGGTGATCGCATGAGCGAGTCGCTGATCGATCTGTTGCTGGAGGTGGGCAAGGCACTGATCGTGCTGGTGGGGATCGTGGGGGCTGGCGCCTTCATGAGCTTCATCGAGCGCCGTCTGCTGGCCCTGTGGCAGGATCGCTACGGCCCCAACCGGGTGGGGCCGTTTGGTCTGCTCCAGCTGGCCGCCGACATGATCAAGATGTTCTTCAAGGAGGACTGGATCCCGCCGTTCGCTGATCGGCGGATCTTTATCCTGGCCCCAATCATCGCCTTCACTGCCTTTATTCTGGCGTTTGCGGTGGTGCCCATCACCCCCACCTGGGGCGTGGCGGATCTCAATGTGGGGCTGCTCTACATCCTGGCCATCGCGGGGCTGGCGGTCTATGCGGTGCTGTTCGCCGGCTGGTCGAGCAACAACAAATACTCATTGCTCGGCAGCTTGCGCGCCTCGGCCCAGACCCTCTCCTACGAGGTGTTTCTGGGCTTGTCGCTGATGGGGATTGTGATCCAGACCGGCAGTTTCAACCTGCGGGATATCGTCGAGGCACAGGCAGACTTGTGGAACGTGGTGCCCCAGATCCTGGGCTTTGTCACCTTCCTGTTTGCCGGTGTCGCCGTCACCCACCGTCACCCGTTTGACCAGCCGGAGGCCGAGCAGGAGCTCGCCGATGGCTATCACATCGAGTATGCGGGGATGAAGTGGGGTCTCTTCTTCGTGGGCGAATATATCGGCATCGTGCTGATCTCCTCGCTCATCGTGACCCTCTTCTTCGGTGGCTGGCACGGCCCTTGGCTGCCCCCCTTCATCTGGTTTGCCCTGAAGACCGCCTGTTTCATGGTGTTCTTCATCCTGCTGCGGGCCTCCCTGCCTCGCCCGCGCTTTGACCAGGTGATGTCGTTTGGCTGGAAAGTCTGCTTGCCGCTGACCCTGATCAATATGCTGGTCACCGCGGCAGTTGTACTGATAAGTACGCAGTGAGGCACTCAATATGAAAATTGTTAGCATTATTCAGGGTGTCGGCACCCAGTTACGCAGTCTGGCCATGGTCTTCTCCCATGCCTGGCGGCCCCGTGAAACCCTCAACTATCCGGAGCAGGCAGTCTATGCGGCCCCCCGCTACCGCGGTCGCATCGTGCTGACCCGCGACCCCGACGGGGACGAGCGCTGCGTGGCCTGCAACCTCTGCGCAGTTGCCTGCCCGGTCGGCTGCATCTCGCTGCAAAAATCCGAGCGGGAAGATGGTCGCTGGTATCCGGAGTTCTTTCGCATCAACTTCTCTCGCTGCATCTTCTGCGGCCTGTGTGAAGAGGCTTGCCCCACCACCGCCATCCAGCTGACACCGGATTTCGAGATGGGTGAGTATCGCCGCCAGGATCTGGTGTACGAGAAGGAGGATCTGCTGATCAGCGGGCCCGGCAAATACCCGGACTACAACTTCTATCGCATGAGCGGGATGGCCATCGACGGCAAGCCGAAAGGGGATGCCGAAAACGAAGCCAAGCCCATCGATGTCAAGAGCCTGCTGCCCTGAGGAGTCAATCATGGAACTGGCATTTTATGCCTCGGCCCTGGTGGCCATTTACAGCACGCTGCGGGTGATCAGCACCAGCAATCCCATGCATGCGCTGCTCAATCTCATCATCTCCCTCATCGCCGTGGCCATGATCTTCTTCTGCCTGGGTGCCGCCTTTGCGGGGGCCCTGCAGGTGATCGTCTACGCCGGCGCCATCATGGTGCTGTTCGTGTTCGTGGTGATGATGCTGAACTTGGGGAGTGCCCAGGCACAGGAGAAAAAGTGGCTCACCCCCATGACCTGGGGGGGGCCTGCCCTGCTCTCGCTGATCCTGCTGGGCTTTCTGGCCCACGGCATTCTCGGGGTGACCGGGGGCCTGATCGGGGTGACCGAGGTGACCGCCAAGCAGGTGGGTGTCGAGCTCTTTGGCCCCTATGTGCTGGCGGTGGAGCTTGCCTCCATCCTGCTGCTGGCGGGTCTGGTAACCGCCTATCACCTGGGGCGGGAAGAGAAGAGCGGTGAAGTGCTCTCCGTCCCGCGCTCTGCTTCCCGCTCTGCACAAGAAGGAGGTCAGCAATGAATGGAATCCCTATGGAGCACGGCCTCCTGCTGGCCGCGGTGCTCTTCTGCATCGGCTTGTGCGGTCTGCTGATCCGCCGCAACCTGCTCTACATCCTGATGAGTATCGAGATCATGATGAATGCCTCGGCACTGGCGTTTGTGGTGGCGGGTAGCCGCTGGGCCCAGGCCGATGGCCAGATCATGTATATCCTGGTGATTTCTCTGGCGGCAGCGGAGGCCAGTATCGGCCTTGCCCTGTTACTGCTGCTCTATCGTCGTTACCACACCCTGAACGTGGACACTGTGAGCGAGATGCGCGGATGAGCCTCTTATATCTGACTTTTCTATTTCCGCTGCTGGGATGGCTGGTGCTGGCCTTCTCCCTCGGCCGGTTTGGCGAGCGTACCTCTGCAATGATCGGGGTGGGCTCCATTGGCCTGTCGGCCCTCACTACCCTGTGGGTGGGCATCGACTTTCTGGGCAACCCGCCCGAGGGGGGCGTCTATGTCCAGCGCCTGTGGCAATGGATGGCGGTGGGCAACTTTACCCCGAGCTTCTCGCTGGCACTGGATGGCCTGTCGCTGACCATGCTGGGGGTGGTGACCGGGGTGGGTTTCTTTATCCACCTGTTCGCCTCCTGGTATATGCGCGGTGAAGAGGGCTACTCCCGCTTCTTTACCTACACCAACCTCTTTATCGCCAGCATGCTGTTTCTGGTGCTGGCTGATGACCTGCTGTTTGTCTACCTCGGCTGGGAAGGGGTAGGGCTGTGCAGCTATCTGCTGATCGGCTTCTACTACAAGGATCGCAAGAACGGCGCAGCGGCCCTCAAGGCATTTGTCGTGACCCGGGTGGGTGATGTCTTCCTCGCCATCGGCCTATTTATCCTCTATCGGGAGCTGGGCACCCTCAATATCCACGAGCTGCTGGTGCGCGCACCGACCCTGTTTGCCGAGGGCTCCCCTGCCCTGTCGCTGGCCTGCCTGATGCTCTTGGGCGGCGCGGTCGGCAAATCGGCACAGCTGCCGCTGCAAACCTGGCTGGCGGATGCGATGGCAGGCCCGACGCCCGTCTCCGCGCTGATCCACGCCGCCACCATGGTGACCGCCGGTGTCTACCTGATTGCCCGTACCCACGGCCTGTTCCTGCTGGCGCCAGAGATCCTCCATCTGGTCGGGCTGGTTGGCGCCATCACGCTAGTGCTGGCAGGCTTTGCCGCGCTGGTTCAGACCGATATCAAGCGGATCCTCGCCTACTCCACCATGAGCCAGATTGGCTACATGTTTCTGGCACTGGGTGTCGGCGCATGGGAAGGAGCCATCTTCCACCTGATGACCCACGCCTTCTTCAAGGCGCTGCTGTTCCTCTCCGCCGGTGCCGTTATCGTTGCCTGCCACCATGAGCAGAACATCTTCAAGATGGGTGGCCTGCGCAAGAGTCTGCCACTGGTCTATGCCTGTTTCCTGGTGGGGGGCTCGGCGCTGGCGGCGTTGCCGCTGGTCACTTCCGGTTTCTACAGTAAAGACGCCATCCTGTGGCAAGTAGAAGCCTCGGGCCAAAGCGCGCTGCTGTGGGCAGGTCTGGTAGGGGCATTCCTCACCTCGCTCTACACCTTCCGGCTGATCTTTATCGCCTTCCATGGCCAAGAGCAGACCAAAGCCCATGCGGGCCACGGCCTGGCTCACCATCTGCCGCTGCTGGTATTGCTGGTACTTTCTACCGGCATAGGCGCGCTGATCACCCCGCCACTGGCAGGTGTACTACCCGCAGGCCCGGGGGACCATATCGAAGAGGGGCGCCATGCACTGGAAATCACCTCTGGCATCATCGCCATCGCAGGCATTGCGCTGGCCGCGTTTCTGTTCCTTGGTAAGCGCCGTCTGGCCACCTCCATTGCCAACAGCGCACCGGGCCGCCTGCTCAGCACCCTCTGGTTCAACGCCTGGGGCTTTGACTGGCTCTATGACCAGCTGTGGGTCAAGCCCTATCTGCTGGCGACCCGGCTGCTGGCCCGAGACCCGCTGGACTGGATGATGGGCCTGCCCGCCTGGTTCGCCCTGCGTGGCAACCAGCTGCTGGCCTGGACCGTGACCGGCAAGTTGCGCTGGTATGCCGCTTCCATGGGGATCGGTGCCGCACTGGTGCTGGCACTGCTGCTACTGGGGTAAACGCGATGAACAACACGAAAATCGTACAGCCGGGCTGTTTGCCGACCTTGATGGAACAGGGCGTGCAATCTCATATGAACTTGAACGAGAGCTGATACCGTGACCTTACTCTGGATCTTGTTAATTCCTTTTATCGGCGGCTTGCTCTGCTGGCAGATGGAGCGTCTCGGCGGGCAGTTTGTCCGCTGGGTAGCCCTGCTCTCCATGAGCGCCAGCCTGCTGCTCTCCTGTGCCATCTGGCTAAGTGGTGATTTCTCCCTTGCCACCACGGGCCTAGACAGCGCGGGCGTCTCCGGTGCTGCCTCCGCCTGGGCCGCCGAGTGGCGCCTGCCGTGGATCCCCCGCTTCGGCATCTCTTTGCATCTGGCGGTGGATGGCCTGTCGCTCCTGATGGTGATCCTCACCTGCTTTATCGGGGTACTGGCCATTCTCTGTTCGTGGAAAGAGATCGTGCAGCGCATCGGCTTCTTCCACCTCAACCTGCTCTGGATCCTGGGCGGCGTGCTCGGGGTCTTTATGGCGCTGGACCTGTTCCTCTTCTTCTTCTTCTGGGAGATGATGCTGGTTCCCATGTACTTCCTGATTGCGCTCTGGGGCCATTCGGTCACTGACGGCAAATCACGGATCAACGCCGCAACCAAGTTCTTCATCTACACCCAGGTGAGCGGCCTTATCATGCTGGTGGCCATCATCGGGCTGGTGCTGACCCACCAGCATGCCACCGGAGTCTTCACCTTCAACTATCTGGAGCTACTCAATACCCCGATGAGCAAGGGCGTTCAATGGCTGCTGATGCTGGGCTTCTTTATCGCCTTCGCGGTCAAGATGCCGCTGGTGCCGCTGCACGGCTGGCTGCCGGATGCCCACAGTCAGGCGCCGACTGCAGGCTCGGTGGATCTCGCTGGTATTTTGCTCAAAACCGCGGCCTATGGCCTGCTGCGCTTTGCCCTGCCGCTCTTCCCCGAAGCCTCCGCCGAGTTTGCTCCCTACGCCATGGTGCTTGGCCTGATCGGGATCGTCTACGGTGCCATCGTGGCCTTTGCCCAGACCGACATCAAACGGCTGGTAGCCTACACCAGCATCTCCCACATGGGCTTTGTGATGATCGCCATCTACTCGGGTAGCGAGCTGGCCCTGCAGGGCGCCGTGGTGCAGATGATCGCCCACGGACTCTCCGCAGCCGGCCTCTTTATCCTCTGCGGTCAGCTCTACGAGCGGTTGCACACCCGAGATCTGCGCCAGATGGGCGGCCTGTGGGGACGCCTGCGCTATCTGCCCGGCGTGATGCTCTTCTTCTCGGTGGCGTCGCTCGGCATGCCGGGCACCGGCAACTTTGTCGGCGAGTTCCTGATCCTGGTCGGCAGCTTCCAGGTTGCCCCTGTTATCACGGCAGTCGCCACCTTCGGTCTGGTACTGGCCTCGGTCTACTCCCTCATCATGTTGCAGCGCGCCTGCTTTGGCCCCGCCAAGGATGAGAGCATGCTCAAGGGACTGGATCGCCGCGAGCTGACCATGATGATGGTGATCGCGGGACTGCTGGTTCTGCTTGGCCTCTATCCCCAACCCGTGATTGATACCGCCAGCAGCAGCCTTATCAACGTGCTGCACTGGTATCTGCTGCCGACTGCTGGAGCCCTGCAATGACTTTCTCCGCTTCCCAACTGCTGGCACTGCTTCCCCTGCTGTTGACCACCGGGGCCATGGCGGCCCTGATGCTGGCCATCGCGTGGCGCCGCTGTGTCACCACCGCCTTTACCGTGACCATTGTTGGCCTCAATCTGGCACTGTTCTCGCTGCCCATCGTGATGGCTCAGGGGGATCAGGGGGTCACCCCGCTGCTGCAAGTGGACAGTTACGCCGTCTTCTATATGGGACTGGTGCTCATCGGCGCCCTGGCCACCTGCACCTTCGGTCAATCGTGGCTGAAAGCCTACCCGGACAACCGGGAAGAGTTCTTCCTGCTGCTGCTGATCGCCACCGCTGGTGGTCTGGTGCTGGCCTGCTCCCGTCACCTCGCCTCTCTCTTTATCGGGATCGAGATGCTGACCCTGCCGATGTTCGGTCTGGTGGGTTACGCCTACCGCGAGCGCCACTCGCTGGAAGCAGCGGTGAAATACATGGTGCTCTCTGCCGCCGCCACCGCCTTCCTGCTGTTTGGCATGGCGCTGCTCTATGCACAGGCTGGCAGCCTGAGCTTTGCTGCCCTGGGGCAGACCCTGGCCGAGAGCCCGGCTCACCATCCGCTGCTGATGGGCGGTTTGGGGTTAATGCTGGTCGGCTTTGCCTTTAAACTCTCCCTGGCCCCCTTCCACCTCTGGACCCCGGATGTCTACGAAGGTGCCCCGGCACCGGTCGCCACCTTCCTCGCCACCGTCAGCAAGGTGGCGGTTTTTGCCGTGCTGTTGCGCTTCTATCTGGCGGTACCGGCGGCGAGCGATCCCATGATCCACTGGCTGCTGGCAGCCATGGCGGTCATATCCATCATGGTCGGCAACCTGCTGGCCCTGGTGCAGACCAACGTCAAACGGATGCTGGGTTACTCCTCCATCTCCCACTTCGGTTACCTGCTGGCGGTGATCGTGGCGAGCCGATTCGGCCAGATGCCGGTGGAAGCGGCCGGGGTCTACCTGCTGATGTATCTCTTCACCAGCCTCGGCGCCTTTGGCGTCGTCAGCATGATGTCGAGCCCCTATCGCGGCAAGGATGCAGACTCCCTGCACAGCTATCGTGGTCTGTTCTGGAAGCGCCCCTATCTGACTGCCGTACTGACGGTGATGATGTTGTCACTCGCGGGCATCCCGATGACCCTCGGCTTTATCGGCAAGTTCTACCTCATCGGCGTCACCGTCGAGGCGCAGCTTTGGTGGCTCTCCGGTGCCATCGTGCTCGGCAGCGCACTGGGTCTCTACTACTACCTCAAGGTGATGGTAACCCTCTATCTGCGCGAACCGGGTATGCAGCAGCGCGATGCCAGCGCCGACTGGGCTCTCTCCTCCGGTGGTGTGGTAGTGCTGCTCTCTGCCGTTCTGGTGGTGTTGCTGGGGCTCTATCCCCAGCCGGTCATCAGCCTGGTACAAGGGTTCCAGCACGTGGTATTGCAGTAACCTTTACCGTCGCTACCCCTCATTACCCGCAAAACCGGCAGCCTTGGCTGCCGGTTTTCTATTTGCGGACCGACAGCATCGCGCACTCCGCGAGCCAGCAAATGACAGATAAGTCAGCTAGGGTGATGCCCATCATGGTTTTTGCCATACAACCAGAACCGGGCGAGATCCTCATACCCTCTTGAATTCCTTATTGATATATTGGTTATATTCTGGAATGGAGTTCAGATTGATGCAGCAACACTACGTTTGCCAATTTAACCCGACAGAACTGGCCGCCACGCTGGCACCCTTGCAAGGAGGCAAGCTGACCATACTGCTGGCCGAACAGGATTGCGCGCAGGCTCCCCTGTTGCAGCAGTTGTGCCGCGACTTCAACATCGCCCTGGATGGCGCCATTTTCCCCCAGCTGATCGGTGCGCAAGGATTGTTGCCGCAAGGGGCATGGCTACTGCCCAGAGCCAACCCCTATCACGCCATACTGCTGCCCTTGACACCGCAGGCCAGCGCAGTATCCCTTGCCCAACTGATTGCGGAACAGGTGGAGAGCATGCTGGCCACCTGGCCAACCCCTTCGCCACCAACCCTGTTTCTGACCTTCGACAGCCTCATTCCCAATATCGCCTCCATTCTGGATGCGCTTTATCTGCAACTGGCCAATCGCGTCAACTATGCCGGCGCCAACGCAGGCAGCGGCAGCTTCACCCCCCTTGCCTGCCTGTTCGACAATCAACGGCAACTTGCCTACGGGGTCACCTGCACGCTGCTGCCCAGCAACAGCTTTCCCTTTCTGGAACATGGTTACCAACTCTCGGCCCAACCGATGCTAGCCACCAGCAGTGAAGCGAACAAGATTGCCTACATCGATTGGCAACCGGCCTTTCAAAAATATCAGGGGCTGATCCGCCAGCAATTCCAGCACACTATTGTGCGCGAGGAGCTCTACCATTTCGTGGTGCACATGCCACTGGGCCTGCTGCGGGCCAACGGGGATGTGATTGTCAGGATCCCCGTCGAGGCAAACGATGACGGCGCCCTGCTCTGCGCCGGCGAGGTCGCGGAGCACAGCATCCTCACCCTGCTGAAGGCGCCAGAGAGTGCCACCGAACATGCCTGCTCACTGGCCAGGCGCCTTAACCAGCAACAAACCCTCACCCAAGCACACTTGCTGGAGGTCTACTACTGCGCGGGACGCCAGCTGCACTTCGACCAGCAGACAGTGACCGAGCTGCACACCCTGCTGACCCACTCGGGGGCCGGCGATCTGGCAGGAGCCCTCTCCCTTGGCGAAATTGGCAGTGTGCGCCACGGGGATTACCCCCAATTTCATAACGGCGCCATTCTCTGTAACGGGGCATTGATATGAACAACGACCACGCCATGGCCATCGTCTGCGATCTGGCGCTCTGCATCGGGCGTGAAGTCACGCTGGATGCGCTGCTCACCAAGGTACTGCAACGTTTTATGCATCACTGCGCCACGCCGGTTGGCGCGGTATTGCAGCAACAACGGGAGGGATGCAAGCTGCTCAAGGTGATCGGCGACGAGCAACTGCGCCAGCACACCGGCACCACCCTGCCACTGCCTGGGTGGGTCAGCGAGGAGGAGCACTGCCTGCTGCAACAGACGCTCCCCCTGCCGGGCAGCCGCCCCTACCAGTTTGCCTATCGGCTCAAGGTTGAAGGGGGTTATCTCATCTTGCTGCTCGCCCCCCAGCCACATCAGCAGATCGTACCGGTCTGCCATCTGTTCAGCCCGGTGCTCGGCAACCTGGCCCGCGCCATTTCCCTCTGCAAGGACAGCGAGCTGCTCGCCCTGCGTCAGCAGGCCGAACTGAAGGATCTGAAACACTTCAACGAATCCCTGCTCAAGGCTATCCCGATCCCGGTGTTCTACAAAGATCTCGAAGGGCGATTTCTGGGCTGCAACCAGGCCTTCAATCAGGTGATCGGCATCGGCAAGGAGGCACTGCTGGGTCGACGGGTCGAGGAGCTGCTGCCAGTCGGGCTTGCCGAGGCCTACAGCATGCGGGAAGCCGAGTTGCTGCGAAGTCGCCAGCCCCAGTGCATCGAACAGCAGTTGCATGACCGCAATGGCATGCGCTATCAGGTCATCTGTTTCAAGGATCTCTTCTATGACCATCAGGGGATGGTTGCCGGCATCATCGGCACCCTGGTCGACATCACCCGCCTCAAGGAGAGCGAGCGCCACCAGCGTGAGCTGCTGTTCCAGACCATCAGTGCCCTCGCCAGCGCCATCAGCCACAAGGATCGCAACAGTGCGGGCCATGAGCTGAGGGTGCGCGATTTGGCACTGGCCATCGGGCAGGCCATGCAGCTGCGGCAAGAACGGCTGGATGCGCTGGGACTGGCGGCCATGGTGCACAATATTGGCCTGCTGCAGATCCCTACCGAGATCATCACTCGCCCCCGTGAATTGCGGCCGGTGGAGTTCGAACTGATCAAGCAGCACCCCCAGGCCGGCCACGATATTCTCAAACAGATCGACTTCCCCTGGCCCATAGCCACCATAGTGCTGCAGCACCACGAAAACCTCGATGGCAGCGGTTATCCGCAGGGGCTGGCGGGCAACGCCATTACCCTGGAGGCGCGCATTATCCGGGTGGCCGATTCGCTGATCGCCATGACCTCCCATCGCCCGTTCCGCCGAGCCATGCCTCTGAGTGACGCCATTGCCGAACTGACCCGCTATGCCGGGATCCATTACGATGAAAAAGTGGTCAACAGCTGTATCGTGCTCTGGCAGACCGGCTACCACTTCGGCCCTCCCATCAGTCAACTTGCAGACAAGGCGGGATAAGATGTCCGAACTCCTCACCTCCTGTGCACTCCCCCACCCACTGACCGATGCGCTCCCCTCCTCGGCGCTGTTGCTGACCCAGGTGATGGATCAGCTTCCCTATCGGGTGCTGCTCAAAGACACCCGATTCAGCTACATCGCGGGCAACCGCCTGCTGGCGGCGGATCTCGCCCTCTCACCAGAGGCACTGGTGGGCAAGAATGACTGCGACTTCTTTCCCCCCGAACTGGTACAACGCTATCGGGAGGATGACGCCCGAGTCATGCGCGAGGGGATACACCAGCACATCGAAGAGCCCTATCTGAAGGGGGGAGAAGCCCGCTGGCTCAGCACCACCAAGTTTCCCCTGCGTGATGAGGCGGGGAGTATCGTGGGGGTCGGCGTCTTCTTCGAAGACATTACCGAGCAGAAGTGGCAGCAGGAGAAACTGCAACAGTACAGCTGGACCCAGCAGGCGATCAGCCGCGCCCACCACGCCCTGCTCAAACCGGGCGATGAGCCGCAACTGCTGCAGGATATCTGCGATGCCATCGCCGTCGATGACCGTTTTCCGCTGGTGGCAGTGCTGCAAGGCCAGCCCGAACTCGCCCAACCGCCGAGGATCGTGGCGCAGGCAGGCAGTGCCGATGCCTCGGAACAAACGCTTTGGTTGAACGATGAGGCCCTCACCCAGGCCATCCTCCACCAGCGGCGTCTCAATCAGGTGATCTTCCACGAGCGGCCCCATACCAGCCACCACCCGTTGCGCTCCCGCCTGCTGATCCCCTTGCCACTGCAGGAGGATCTGGCCGGTGCGCTGATCATTCACAGCGACCAGCCACGGTTGTTCAGCCAGGAGGAGGAGCAGCTCTTCATCCAGCTGACCGACTACCTCACCTATGGCCTGCAGGCGCGCCATACCCAGCAGGCTTATCTGCGCTCGCAACAGGAGAAGATCTTCCATGCCCGCCAGCTGGAGCTGGCACTGGAAGATGCGCTGGGTGCCATCGCCGCCGTGCTGGAGCAGCGCGATCCCTATACCGCTGGCCATCAGAAACATGTGGCCAAGCTGGCCCAAGCCATCGGCCGGGAGCTCAGGCTGGAAGAGAAGCGGCTGCGGGGGATCTATCTGGGCGCCATGGTGCACGATATCGGCAAGATCCAGGTACCGGCCGAAATTCTCACCAAACCGGAGCGCCTCACGCCGCTGGAGTTCGAGCTGGTCAAGGAACACCCCGCTATCGGCTATCTGGTGCTCAAGGATATCGACTTCCCCTGGCCCATCGCCCGGATGATCCACCAGCACCACGAGTATCTCGATGGCTCCGGCTATCCGCAGGGGCTCAAGGGAGATGAAATCCTGCTGGAGGCCCGCATCCTCACCGTCGCCGATATCGTCGAATCCATGTCCTCGGATCGCCCCTATCGCGCCGCCCTCGGCATTCCCCAGGCCCGTGAGCAGATCATCCAGATGCGCGGCCATCAGCTCGATGCTGATGTGGTGGATGCCTGTCTGCGGATCCTCGACCGGGGAGACTTTATCCCCCAACCGCTCGGCAAGCCGTAACGACACGGATAAAAAAACCGGCCAATTGGCCGGTTTCTGTTTTTATGCGCTGGTGCTGTCTCTATTAACCCAGACGAACCCGGGCGTTGCGGAACATCCGCATCCAGGCGCCGTCCTCGCCCCAGTTGTCGGGGTGCCAGGAGTTGGCCACGGTGCGGAACACCCGCTCCGGGTGCGGCATCATGATGGTGGCGCGACCGTCGGTGGTAGTGACGGCGGTGATACCATCCGGCGAGCCGTTGGGGTTGGCCGGGTACTGCTCGGTCACGCTGCCGCGGTTGTCGACAAAGCGCAGCCCTACCAGACCGCTCTGCTGCAGTGCGCTCAGGTGAGCGGCATCGCGCACCTCGACACGCCCTTCCCCGTGGGAAACGGCGATGGGCATCACGGAGCCTGCCATGCCGGCGAAGAAGGCCGACGGGGACTCCTGCACCTCAACCAGACTGAAGCGGGCTTCGAAGCGCTCGGAGCGGTTGCGTACAAAGCGCGGCCAGAGATTGGCACCCGGGATAAGGTCTCGCAGGTTGGACATCATCTGGCAACCGTTGCAGACACCCAGAGAGAGGGTATCGCCACGCTCGAAGAAGCGCTGGAACTGCTCGCGGGCGTTGTCGTTGAACAGGATGGACTTGGCCCAGCCTTCCCCCGCCCCCAGCACGTCACCGTAGGAGAAGCCGCCACAGGCCACCAGGGTCTGGAACTCCTCCAGCTTGATGCGACCGGAGAGAATGTCGCTCATATGGACATCGACCGCCGCGAAACCGGCACGATCGAACGCCGCCGCCATCTCCACATGGGAGTTGACCCCCTGCTCGCGCAGCACCGCCAGACGGGGTGAGACCCCACGGGCGATATAGGGAGCAGCCACATCCTCGGACGGGTTGTAAGTCAGCTTGGCATGCAGACCCGGATCGGTGGCGTCCTGACGGGCCGCGTGCTCACTGTCGGCGCACGCCGGGTTGTCGCGCAGGCGCTGCATCTGCCAGCTGGTCTCGCCCCAGATGGTGCGAAGGGCGGTACGGCTGGCACGATAGACCTCCTGACCGCCCCGCTGCAAGGTGATGAGATCCCCTTCGCGCACGGTACCGAGCACATGGGAGCAGGCTGCCAGACCGTGGCCGGCCAGCAGGGTCATCACCGCCTCTTTATCTTCACGACGCACCTGAATGACGGCGCCCAGCTCTTCGTTGAACAACGCAGGTAACAGCTCGCCACCGATGCGATCGAGCTGGATGTCGAGACCGCAGTGACCAGCAAACGCCATCTCCACCAGAGTGACAAACAGGCCGCCGTCGGAGCGGTCGTGATAGGCGATCAGCTTGCGATCGGCCACCAGCGCCTGAATGGCGTTGAAGAAGCCTTTGAGCTGGACCGGGTTGTCGAGATCCGGCGCCTTGTCACCCAGCTGGCGATAGACCTGCGCCAGCGCCGAGGCGCCGAGGCGCTGCTTACCGTTACCAAGGTCAATCAGGATAAGGTCGGACTCACCGAGATCGGTACGCAGTTGTGGGGTGACGGTGTTGCGCACATCCTCGACCCGGGCAAAGGCGGAGATGAGCAGGGAGAGCGGCGAGGTGACGCTGTGCTCCTTGCCATCCTGCTGCCAGCGGGTCTTCATGGACATGGAGTCCTTGCCCACCGGAATGGTGATACCAAGGGCTGGGCAGAGCACCTCGCCCACCGCTTTGACCGCCTCATAGAGACCGGCATCTTCCCCCGGGTGACCGGCAGCGGCCATCCAGTTGGCGGAGAGCTTGACCCGCTTCAGCGACCCGATGTGGGCCGGCGCCAGGTTGGTAAGCGCTTCCGCCACCGCCATGCGAGCGGAGGCGGCGTGGGAGAGCAGCGCCACCGGGGTACGCTCGCCCATCGACATGGCTTCGCCGTGATAGCTGTCATAGGTGGCAGCGGTGACGGCGCAATCGGCCACCGGGATCTGCCAGGGGCCAACCATCTGATCGCGATTGACCAAGCCAGTCACGCTGCGATCGCCGATGGTGATAAGGAAGGACTTCTCCGCCACGGTCGGCAGACGCAGAACCCGCTCGGCCGCGTCACTCAAAGTGATGCCATCGAGCTGGAGCGCTTTGCCTTGTGCAGGCAGAGTCACCACGTCGCGGTGCATCTTGGGCGCCTTGCCCAGCAGCACGTCCAGCGGCAGATCGATGGGCTGATTGTCAAAGTGGCTGTCAGAGAGGGTCAGATGCTTCTCTTCGGTCGCGGTACCGATGACGGCATAGGGGGCGCGCTCACGCTCGCACAGCGCCTTGAACAGCGGCAACTTGTCCTGCGCTACCGCCAGCACGTAACGCTCCTGGGATTCGTTGCACCAGATCTCCAGCGGGCTCATGCCCGGCTCGTCGCTCTGGATGGCGCGCAAATCGAAACGACCACCGCGCTCACCGTCGTTGACCAGCTCCGGCATGGCGTTGGAGAGACCACCCGCCCCCACATCGTGGATAAAGACGATAGGGTTGTCGTCACCCAGCTGCCAGCAGCGATCGATCACCTCCTGGCAACGGCGCTCCATCTCGGGGTTGTCACGCTGCACCGAGGCAAAGTCGAGATCTTCGGCTGACTGGCCGGAAGCCATGGAGGATGCGGCACCACCGCCCAGACCGATGTTCATCGCCGGGCCGCCCAGCACGATCAACGCCGCGCCGACCGGGATCTCCCCTTTCTGGACATGTTCGGTGCGGATGTTGCCGATGCCGCCAGCCAGCATGATGGGTTTGTGGTAGCCACGCACCTCGACGCCGTTGTGGCTCGGCACCTCCTCTTCGAAGGTACGGAAGTAGCCGAGAATGGCCGGACGACCGAACTCGTTGTTAAACGCGGCGCCGCCGAGCGGCCCCTCCTGCATGATGTCGAAGGCACTGACGATACGGCTCGGCTTGCCGAAATCCTGCTCCCAGGGCTGCTCGAAGCCGGGAATGCGCAGGTTGGAGACGGAGAAACCGACCAGACCCGCCTTGGGCTTGGCACCGCGCCCGGTGGCTCCCTCGTCGCGGATTTCGCCGCCGGAGCCGGTTGCTGCCCCCGGGAACGGGGAGATCGCGGTCGGGTGGTTGTGGGTCTCCACCTTCATCAGGATGTCGACCTGTTCCTGGTGATACTGGTATTCGCCGTTGGCCGGGCTCGGGAAGAAGCGGCCACCCTGGCTCCCTTCCATCACGGCGGCGTTGTCTTTATAGGCAGAGAGGACATGATCCGGCGTCTGCTCGAAGGTGTTCTTGATCATCTTGAACAGCGACTTGGGCTGCTGTTCGCCATCGATGGTCCAGTCGGCATTGAAGATCTTGTGACGGCAGTGTTCGGAGTTCGCCTGGGCGAACATGTAGAGCTCGATGTCGTTGGGGTTGCGACCCAACTTGGTGAAGTTCTCCACCAGATAGTCGATTTCGTCGTCGGCCAGCGCCAGACCGAGCGCCACGTTGGCTTCGGCCAGGGCTGCGCGACCACCGCCCAGCACATCCACCTGGGTGAAGGGGCGCGGCTCGTGGTGAGCAAACAGGGCGGCAGCTTCGCTCATCTCGGCAAACACCACTTCCATCATCCGATCATGGAGCACGGCGGCAATGGCGCTGCGCTGGGCGGCACTCAACTCACCCTGCCCCTTGATGGTCAGGTAATAGGCAATACCACGCTCCAGCCGCTTGACCTGTTTCAGGCCGCAATTGTGGGCGATGTCGGTTGCTTTGGAAGACCAGGGGGAGATAGTGCCGGGGCGGGGGGTAACAAGAAACAGCTGACCGCTGGGGGTGTGTTCGGGGATGGTCGGGCCGTAGCGCAAGAGCTGGCCCAAGGTCGCTCGCTCGGGGGGAGAGAGGGGGCTTGTCAGCTCGGCAAAGTGCACGTATTCGGCATAGACATCCTCTATCTCTACTCCGCTCTCTACTCCACTCTCGTTTCTCATCTGTGCGAAGCGTTGCAGCAGTTTTTGGACACGAAAATCAGACAGTGCTGGGGCACCACGCAAGATATCCATATGACCTTTCTCACCAAGTTTTAAAGTGGGGGGGAATTGAGACGCGCGTATTATAGGGATCTGGCTCACAGCGGACAAACGTTTTTCTCACTTCGTGCAGTGTGACTCTGCGCACACTCTCTGGTATAAAGGTGCCTCTTTTTTGACAAATGCCGATTTTTTCAACAAAGGTACTAACCTACTTGCGCTGCATTTTTCGACTGTTTATCGGGCTATTGTTGACGCTGACGCTGGTTGGCTGCGACTTCTATAGCCCCTCCAGCCAGCTGGAGCAGATCCGCCAGCGAGGCGAGATCCGGGTTGGCACCATCTATGGTCCCACCTCCTATTACCAGCGTGATGACCTCGCCCAGGGGTTCGATTACGAGCTGGCGCAAAATTATGCCGACTGGTTGGGGGTGAAACTCACCATCATCCCGGTCGACACCACTGACCAACTGGTCACCCTGCTGAAAAAGGGCAAACTCGATCTGGCTGCGGCCGCCATCATGGTCACCCCCGAGCGACGCGAGCTGTTTCGCTTCGGCCCGGGCTTCTACCAGGTCTCCCCCAAACTGGTCTACCGCAACGGCAAACCCAAGCCGGCCTCATTGAACGATATCAAGGGCAAGCTGGTGGTGGCCGCCGGCTCCACCGGGGAAGATCTGCTCAAAGAGATGAGCAAAGAGAATCCGAAACTAGCCTGGAGCACCAGCGACAACGCCGATGTGGAGGAGCTGCTCAAGCAGGTGGTGGATGGCAAGATTGACTACACGGTGGTGCAAGATACCGTGCTGGCCCGTACCCAGCGCTACTACCCGGAGCTCACCGAGGGGCTGACCCTGGCCCAGAAGCAGACCGTTGCCTGGGCCATGAGCAAGCTGCCCGATGACAGCCTCTATGCCAGCGTGATCGACTTCTTCGGTCAGCGCTTTATGGATGGTGCCATCGCCAAGCTCGACGAGAAGTACTTCGGCCACGTGCAGAACTTCGACTTTGTCGATACCCGTACCTTCCTCAAGCGCGCCAAGAGCCTGCTGCCCAAGTACCAGCCGCTGTTCCAGACTCACGCCAAGAATATCGACTGGCGTCTGCTCGCCGCCATCAGCTATCAGGAGTCTCACTGGGACCCGCAGGCCCGCTCTTACACCGGCGTGCGCGGCATGATGATGCTGACCGAGCCCACCGCCAAGGCGATGGGAGTCAACGACCGGCTTCATCCGGAAGAGAGCATCAAAGGTGGCTCCCTCTATCTGCAACAGATGATGGAGAAGGTGCCGGATTCGGTGCCCGATGATGAGAAGGTGTGGTTTGCCCTCACCGCCTACAACATCGGTTACGGCCACATGATGGATGCCCGCCGCCTGACCAAAGAGCTTGGCAAGAATCCCGACGCCTGGAGCGATGTGAAGGAGGTGCTGCCGTTGCTGCAACAGGCGCGCTGGCACCGCAAGGTACGTTACGGCTATGCCCGTGGCAGCGAGGCGCGCAACTATGTCAACAACGTGCGCCAGTATTACCAGAGTCTGCTCTGGCTCGACAACGAGCAGCAGAAGGCACATCAGCGGGAGAGTCTCGACAACGACAGCGAGCCCGAGCTGGCCGAGCGCCCCACCGCCATTGCCGAAGTGGTCAATCAGATCACCATGCGCTAACCAGCCATTATTCGGCTGTTTTCACGCAAACTTCTCTGTTACCATCGATTCACATCGGAGCCTATCCGAAATCGCATTGTTTTCATTATGTTGAGAGATTAAATAACAGCAATTTCGGATGGGCTCCATCAATGACCCAAGGCCGGGATGGCCACCTGAGTTGGGAGGAGACCAAGATGCAAAAACGTAGAAAAATCAGTCTGGTCAGAAAAGCGAAGTGCAGCTGGAGCCCCAGACGCAAACTCAAGCTTAATGACATCAAGCGCAATCTGTGGCGCAGAAATCGATCCTATACCCTGCTTATTGCAGAGCACACAGCATAAACCCGGCATTCGCCGGGTTTTTTTATCTTCTTTCTCACCTGAATACTGTCTTACACCAGCGCCGCCTTGAACTGTACCGATCGCTTGGAGATCAGCGAGTTGCAGTTGTTGCAGAAGTAATCCACTGCGCCGCACGCCTTGAGACGCTCCAGCTCCTGTTGGCAGGTGGGGCAGATGGCCGTGACGCGAACAGGGGCCTGGCACTGGCCACAGGTTTGCTCCTTGCTGCGGGTGTCCAGTTCAGCCTGGCATGATGGACAAAGCAGGGCTTCCATAATCAACTCCTCGAAAAGTGGATCTGCCATGGTCTTGTTCCATGGCAGATCCCCCTCCCCTTATTCCTCACCTTAACATGGCGAGGATAACAAAGCGGCTGCCGGTGAGGGCAGCCGCAAGGACTTATTTCTTCTTCATTTTCAGCAGGCGTTTGCGCTGACGTTCCTGACTCAGGGTCATGGTGTTCTTCTTGCCTTCAAACGGGTTGACCGACTCCTGGAACTCGACCCGGATCGGCGAGCCCATGATCTTGAGGGACTTGCGGAAGTAGTTGATCAAATACCGCTTGTAGGAGTCCGGCAAGTCGTTCAGCTGGTTGCCGTGGATCACAATGCGCGGCGGGTTGTAGCCACCGGCGTGGGCATACTTGAGCTTGACGCGGCGACCATTGACCATCGGCGGCTGGTGATCTTCCTGCGCCATCTGCATGATGCGGGTCAGCATGGCCGTGCTGGTACGACGGGTGGCGGACTGGTAAGCCTCCTGAATGGATTCAAACAGATGGCCGACACCGCTGCCGTGCAGGGCGGAGATGAAGTGAACACGAGCAAAGTCGATGAAGCCCAAGCGACGATCCAGCTCGTTCTTCACATCCTCTTTCACCTTCTGATCCAGGCCATCCCATTTGTTTACCACCAGCACCACGGAGCGACCGGCGTGGAGCACATAGCCAAGGATGCTCAAGTCCTGATCGGTGATGGTCTCCTGGGCGTCGATCACCAGCAGGCAGACGTTGGCATCTTCAATGGCTTTCAAGGTCTTGATAACGGAGAACTTCTCCACCGTCTCGTGCACCTTGCCACGACGACGCACACCGGCTGTGTCGATGACCACATACTTCTGCTCGTCACGCTCCATTGGAATGTAAACGGAGTCACGGGTAGTGCCGGGCATGTCATAGACAATGACCCGATCTTCACCCAGCATACGGTTGGTCAGGGTAGATTTACCGACGTTGGGACGACCAACGATGGCGAACTTGATGGGCAGGTCGGCAAACGGGGTCTCCTTGGTGTCCTCTTTGGTATCGAGTTCACCGGCAGCCACCATGCGCAGCAGGGCTTCTTCGTCGAAGTCCTCCTCTTCCTCATCCTGCGCATCTTCATCGGTAGCGGAGTCGACCAGGGTCTCCAGATGGGGAGCCAGGGCCAGTTCCAGCAGGCTCAGCACGCCACGACCGTGAGCGGCCGCGATCTGGTAGACCTCGCCCAGCGCCAGACCGTAGAACTCGGAGACCGCGGAATCACCGTCGATACCGTCGGTCTTGTTGGCCACCAGAAATACCTTCTTGTGGGCCTTGCGCAGGTGCTCGGCAATGGCTTGATCCGCCGCGGTCAGGCCTGCACGGGCATCCACCATGAACAGCACGACGTCCGCTTCTTCGATGGCCAGCAGGGATTGCTCGGCCATCTTCAGCTCGATTCCCTCTTCGGTGCCATCGATACCGCCGGTATCGACCACGATAAATTCCAGCTCGCCCAACTTCGCCTGACCGTATTTACGGTCCCGGGTCAGACCGGGAAAATCGGCAACCAGGGCATCCCGAGTACGGGTCAAGCGGTTAAACAGGGTGGATTTCCCCACGTTGGGGCGGCCCACCAGGGCTACTACAGGAGTCATAAAAGCCTCATTCTCAAGACGACAAAGGCTCCGGGTCCGAAGACCAGGAGCCGGATATTCACATTATCGGACGATCAAGGACGCTTGAGGGCGTACAACTTGCCGTCACGGCTCTGCACATACAGGGTCTCGCCATCCACCAGCGGGGCGGCGTAGAGACCACTGCTATCGAGCTGCTGCATCGCCTTGATGGTACCGTCGGTACGATCAAGCCAATACAGGTATCCTTCCACATCACCCACCACCACATAGTCACCGAAGATGACAGGTGCAGTGACGGTACGATTTTCCAGCTGGGTGTTTGACCACAGCTCCAGACCGTTGCGACGGTCGATGGCAAACAGATGGCTGCGGCTGTCGGTCAGCACGATGGCATTGCCAGTCATCGCCAGATCGCGATAGCCGGAATACTTGCGCTTCCACACTTCATCACCGGTCATCAGTTTGCGCGCCATCAGCTGACCGTTGTAGGCGATGGCATAGAGCTCATCACCGGCGATCAGCGGGCTGGCATCGACGTCAACCATGCGGTCCAGCTCGGTGGCACCGCGCGGATCAGCCACCTTGGACTGACGCACCGGCTGGCCGTTGCTCAGCAGGGCGATGCCCACCTTGCCATCGGCACGACCGTAAATCACGGCGCCGTTGGTGATCACCGGAGCACCGGCACTGCGCAGGGTCAGCGGCGGCTGCTCTTCGGAGAGCGACCACTGCATCTTGCCTTCGTCGGTATCGAGCGCAATCAAGCGACCGGAGGTGGTCAACACCACCACGCGGCCATCTTCCACCGCAGGGCTTGCCACCACTTCGCCGGGCACATTGGTCTGCCACAGCACTTCGCCATTCTCTTCGTTCAGGGCGTAAACCACCCCGTTCTCGGAGCCGAGGAACAGCTTGCCGTAACGGGAGACCAGACCACCGGAGAGGCGGGCGCTGCGCTTGTCGGCGTTGACCGGCAGGTCGGCCAGATCGACGGTCCAGAGGCGATCGCCACTGGCACGGTCAAAGGCGCTGACATCGCCGTCGCGGGCCGCTGCGTAGATGCGATCCTCTTCCACCACCGGCTTGAGCTGGGAGTAGAAGTCACCGATACCATCACCCACAGTAGATGACCATGCGGTGTCTGCAGTGAAGGCAGATTCAACCTTGGGCAGCGGCGCCATCGGGTTGAGATCCTCTTCGGAACTGAACAGGGAGCAACCCTGCAGAGCGAAGGAGACCGCAGCCCCCAGCGCCACCATCTTGAATAGATTACGCATCCGGTGCCTCACCAGTCGCAACGGCCGGCAGGGCCAGATCGTCCATTTTCAGCTTGAGCTCGGCGCTACCCTGCAGGCCGCCGGCATCCGCCGCCGCCTGATAGGCATCACGAGCCTCTTCGGTCTTGCCCTGCTTTTGCAGCACATCACCACGGGCTTCGGCTACCTGCGCCTTGAAGGCCTCATTCTGGATGGTCGCCAGCTTGGCCAGCGCTTCATCTGCCTTGCCCTGATCATTCAGCACACGGGCCAGACGCAGCGCCGCGATGGGACGAATGCTCTCGTCACCCGTGGTCGCCACCAGATTCAGCTGCTCGGCAGCCAGATCCAGCTTACCCGCTTTGACGGCAGCGGCAGCCAGTTGCAACGCGGCCAGTTCACCGTAGGAATCACCCTTGTTGGCGGTAACAAACTGCTGTGCCTGCTCGAAACCGGCGGCATCGCCCTTGGCCAGCTGCTCAATCACCTGGTTGTAAGAGTGGGAGGAGGCCTCCATGGTCTCTTGCTGGTGCTGGTTGTAATAGCGCCAGCCGAACAGACCGACCAGACCGATCACGGTCCCGGCAATCACCGAGGTTCCGTTCTCTTTCCACCACTCCTTGATAACCTCAACCTGTTGTTCTTCGGTGGTATAGACTTCCACAGCTTACTCTCCTTTGGCTGCCAGCAGGGCAATGGCGGCGTCAACCTTGACGGTCTGTTGCTCGGCCTGACCACGCAGATATTTGATAGTGATCTCCCCGTTTTGCACCTCGGTCTCACCAAGGATCAGGGCGATTGCCGCGCCGCTCTTGTCGGCACGTTTGAGTTGTTTCTTGAAGTTGCCACCACCGCAGTGGCTCATGAGGCGCAGATCCGGCAGGGCATCGCGCAGACGCTCGGCCAGCTGGAAGCCAGCCTGTTCGGTCCCCTCGCCCACCATCGCCAGATAAACATCCACCGCCGGGCGGATATCGGCGTTGAGCTCGAGAGTTTCCAGCATCAGCACCAGACGTTCCATGCCCATGGCGAAGCCCACGGCAGGGGTCGGTTGACCGCCCAGCTGCTCTACCAGACCATCGTAACGACCACCGGCGCAGACGGTGCCCTGGGCACCCAGACTGCTGGTGACCCACTCGAACACGGTCAGGTTGTAGTAGTCAAGACCACGCACCAGACGCTCGTTCACTTCGTATTTGATACCGGCAGACTCGAGCAGGCGCTTGAGCCCCTCGAAGTGGGCCAGGCTCTCTTCGCCCAGATGGTCGAACAGACGCGGGGCACCCGCCAAAATGGCCTGCACCTTTTCATCCTTGGAGTCGAGCACCCGCAGCGGGTTGCTGTACATACGGCGCTGGCTCTCTTCGTCCAGCTGCTCCTTGTACTGCTCCAGATAGGCCACCAGCGCATCGCGGTAAGCGGCACGCTCGGCGCTCTGACCCAGGGTGTTGAGCTGCAGGGTGACATGCTCGCTGATGCCAAACAGACGCCACAGACGGTGGGTCAGCATGATCAGCTCAGCGTCGATGTCCGGCCCGTTGATGCCAAACAGCTCGACACCGAACTGGTGGAACTGGCGATAACGGCCCTTCTGGGGACGCTCGTGACGGAACATGGGGCCCATGTACCACATCCGGCGTTCCTGGTTGTAGAGCAGACCGTGTTCGATACCGGCACGGACGCAGCTGGCGGTCCCTTCCGGACGCAGGCTCAGGCTGTCGCCGTTACGGTCTTCAAAGGTGTACATCTCTTTTTCGACCACGTCGGTCACTTCACCGATGGCGCGCTTGAACAGATGAGTCTGCTCGACAATCGGCATGCGCACTTCGCTGTAGCCATAGCTGGCAACGACCTGGCGCAGGATCTGTTCAACCTTCTGCCATACCGGGCTCTGCTCCGGCAGGCAATCATTCATACCGCGAATAGCTTGGATCTGTTTTGCCACGTTGATACTCGAGAAAAAGAGGTAAAATTTGGCCGCATTATAGGGATTTTCCCCCCCAAGGTAAAATCAGGGAATCCGGATGCGGGATTTAAAATCAGTCACCTGGAAAAAGGGCCACCCAATGTGGCCCTGTTTCGCTCACTCCTTGTCCATCGGGATCCGGTTGGCGGGATCCAGCATGGCGGCGCGGGCGCGAATGCGGCGCTCCAAAGTTGGAATGAGATCCTTGTTGTCGAGCCGATCGACCCGCTGGCCCCCTTCATAGAAGGCACTCTTGTTGGCGGCACCGGCCAGACCAAGGTCGGAGACCAGCGCTTCGCCCGGGCCATTCACCACACAGCCGATGATGGAGACATCCATCGGGGTGATGATGTCTTCGAGCCGCTCTTCCAGTGCGTTGACGGTAGCGATCACATCGAACTCCTGCCGTGAGCAGGATGGGCAAGCGATAAAGTTGATGCCACGGGAGCGAATACGCAGGGATTTGAGGATATCGAAACCGACCTTCACCTCCTCCACAGGATCCGCCGCCAGCGAGATACGCAGGGTATCGCCGATGCCGTCGGTAAGCAGCATGCCCAGACCGATGGCAGACTTCACCGCGCCGGCACGGAAACCGCCCGCTTCGGTGATGCCAAGGTGCAGCGGCTGTTCAATCTGCTTGGCTAGGAGGCGATAGGCACCGACTGCCAGGAACACATCGGAGGCCTTGACGCTCACCTTGAAGTCCTGGAAATCGAGGCGATCGAGATAGTCCACGTGACGCATGGCGGACTCTACCAGCGCCTCTGGGGTCGGCTCGCCGTACTTCTCCTGGATATCTTTCTCCAGCGACCCGCCATTGACCCCGATACGGATCGGGATATTGAGGTCGCGCGCGCAATCGACCACAGATCGCACCCGCTGCTCGTTACCGATGTTGCCCGGGTTGATACGCAGGCAGTCGGCACCGTACTCGGCCACTTTCAGGGCGATGCGATAGTCGAAGTGGATATCGGCAACGATGGGAATGCGGATCTGCTGTTTGATGAGCCGGAAGGCTTCCGCCGCTTCCATGGTGGGCACGGAGACACGGACGATATCGGCACCGACCCGTTCGATCCGCTGGATCTGCTCGATGGTAGCAGCAACATCTGTGGTCTTGGTGTTGGTCATGGTCTGCACGGTAATGGGGGCATCGCCCCCAACCGGTACATTACCAACCATGATCTGTCTGGATTTACGACGAATGATGGGTGATTCGTGAGAAGACATGGGAAACAGATTACTCCTGCGGCAGTGAGAAGCGGGCTGTACGACCGTTGTTGTAACGGCTCATATCAAACGACTGACCCTTGTAGTCAAGCTTGACGGCCATGGGCGCGCCAATGATGAACTTCAGGGGCTCGGCGCCTTCCAGCACCAGCTCGTCGTTGGCCTTCTTCAGACCACTGAACAGGGTCTTGCCGTTGGCATCCTTCACATCCAGCCAGCAATCGGCGGTGAAGCTCATCTTCAGTTGCGGCGCAGTCGCCGGATCAACGACAGCCTCTTCAGATTCGGTGCCATTGGCGCCGGATACCGCTGCATCGGTCGCAGTGCCGACAGCCGCACTGACATCGGTCGGGGCAACAGCCGCAGAAGCAGGCGCCAGGGTAGCAGTCGCATCGGAGATCACCGCAGGGGCAGCCACGTCCGTGGCGGCCGGTGCGATGGCAGTGCCTTCCACCGGAGCTGTGTTGATCGCATCGGGCGGCGTGATGGCAGGTTCAGCGGGAGTCGAACTGGTTGCACTCATCTCGGTGGCTGCCAGCGCTTCATCACCGGCGGAGCGGCGTGAAGTACTCTGCCACCACCAGGCGACCGAGAGCGCAATCAACACCAGGATCACCAGCCAGGTCACCACCTTGAGCCGACTGTCGTTGGCTTGCTGGCGGGAGCGACGGGAGAAGCTCTGCATGTCGATATTGTCGGGAGGGGTCAGACCCAGCTTGTCGTAAGCGGCCAGAATGGTCTCGTCGGGGATCCCGACCAGCTTGGCATAGGTACGCAAATAACCCCGAATAAAGGTGTGGGACGTGTGCTTGTCGTAGGTATCCGATTCGATAGCGGCGATCAGGGTCAGACGAAGGTGAATGCGGGACGCAACCTGTTCTCGTGTCCAGCCAAGCTGTTCACGGGCGTTGCGCAGCAATTGGCCTGGGCCTACTGCCTGGGAGTCGTCTTGGAAATCATGTTGCTGTTCAATAGTCATTGGCTAAATAACGCTTGGCTTGTTGCGAAGTGGGATATTGCCTTACCAGCTCAGTCCCGAATTGGTGAAGTAATGCCGGCTTGTCCATTGCCTGCGCCAGCCGAAGTCTCAACCAGAGACTCTCCTCGTTCTCGTCTGACACATCGGCAAAACGGGCGAGGTAGGACTGCACATCAGGCAGCTTGCCATCTTTCATGGAAAGCTCGGCCAAGTCCAGCAATAACCCTGGATTGCGGGGATTATACCCCAAGGCCAGGCGATAGTACTCGCCTGCTTTATCATTTCTGCGATTTTGCAGCGCACAAAGTGCCGCATTTTCATAGGTATCGGCAATTTTTACATAGCCTGGCTGAATAACAGCCTGATTGAACGCCTGATCTGCCTCGGCATACCTGCCGCGATCACAGAGGAAGGCACCATAGTTGTTCATTGCGTCAGCATTGGACGGATCCATGGCAAGGGCGTTCTTGTAATGGGTCTCGGCTGCCTTGAAATCTCCTACCTTCTGGAAAAAGTAGGCAAAACCGATCTGGATCTGGGGGTTGGAGGGGTCATACTGGAGGGCGCGGTCAAGATTGAACTTGGCCTGCTCGGCATTGCCCTGACGCAGGTACTGGATACCCAAGTCGAGGCGGGTTTGGGCAGCCGCCTTGAGGTCAGGACCCACTTCACGCTGGGTCGAATTCTGGCCAGCGTAAGTGGTCTCGGTCACACAGCCTGGCAGCGCGCAGAGCGCTGCCACTACGATCAATGTACGTGTATCCATTCCCTGTCTATACAATGGCTTAGCATTTAAACCATTTTGACGGAAATCCCATCCTGTTGCATCCGATTTTTGATAGTTCGCTTGGTACGGTCAATCACGTCACCCACCAGCTGACCACAGGCAGCATCGATGTCATCACCACGGGTCTTGCGGACAATCACGGTGAAACCGTACTCCATCAGCACCTTGGAGAAGCGATCGATACGGCTGTTGCTTGGCTTGCCGTAAGGGTTGCCCGGGAAGGGGTTGAACGGGATCAGGTTGATCTTGCTCGGAGTGTCCTTGAGCACCTTGGCCAGCTCGTGAGCATGCTGCATATCGTCATTGATATGATCGAGCAGCACATACTCGACGGTCACCCGACCACCGTTGGCATTGGATTTGGCCAGGTAACGACGGACACCGGCGAGGAACTCCTCGATGTTGTATTTGTCGTTGATCGGCATGATCTCTGAACGCAGCTTGTCGTTCGGGGCGTGCAGGGAGATAGCCAGCGCCACGTCGATCTGGTCGCCCAGCTTGTCCAGCGCAGGTACCACGCCAGAGGTGGAGATGGTCACCCGGCGCTTGGAGATGCCAAAGCCGTAGTCATCCATCATCAGACGCATGGCGGGCACCACGTTGGCGAGGTTGAGCAGCGGCTCGCCCATCCCCATCATCACAACGTTGGTGATGGGACGCTTGCCACCGACCACACGGGCAGCACGCCACACCTGACCGATGATCTCGGAGACTTTCAGATTGCGGTTGAAGCCTTGTTGAGCCGTGGAGCAGAACTTGCACTCCAGCGCACAGCCAACTTGAGAGGAGACGCAGAGGGTCGCGCGGTCATCTTCCGGGATGTAGACGGTCTCTACCTCCTGATCGCCCACCTGCAAGGCCCACTTGATGGTGCCATCGGCAGAGCGCTGCTCGCGGCTGATCTCGGGCGCCTTGATCTCGGCGATCGCCTTGAGGCGCTCTTTGAGCACCTTGTTGACGTTGGTCATCTGATCGAAATCATCACACCCAAAGTGATAGATCCACTTCATGACCTGATCTGCCCGGAATGGCTTCTCGCCCAGTTCGACGAAAAAGGCACGCATGGCATCCCGATCAAGATCCAGCAGGTTGATTTTTGTTTCGCTCATCAATGGCCTCAGTTCAAACACTTCATCAATTATTGGCTGACGACGTCAGGGGGCGGCATTGTACAAATAATGGGTCTGGCTTTCCACCTGGAGAATAGAGGGATATTGCGTAAACGGCGAAAACAACAAAGGGAGCCGAGGCTCCCTTGGGTCATCATCCACGTAAATCAGCCGCGCGGGCAGATCTCGTTGTCAGAGAAGAAGTAGGCAATTTCGCGGGCTGCGGATGCCGGTGCATCGGAGCCATGCACTGCGTTGCGATCGATGCTCTCGGCATAACAGGCACGCAAGGTACCAGCCAGCGCCTCTTTCGGGTTGGTAGCACCCATGATCTCGCGATTGCGACGGATGGCGTCTTCCCCTTCCAGCACCTGCACCATGACAGGACCAGAGGTCATGAAGCTGACCAGATTGTCATAAAAAGGCTTGCCCTGATGCTCGGCATAGAAACCGGCAGCCTGTTCACTGCTCATGTGCAGCATTTTGGATGCCACCACTTTCAAGCCTGCGCTTTCGAAACGGCTATAGATGGCACCGATCAGGTTCTTGCTGACAGCATCCGGTTTAACGATAGAGAAGGTACGTTCGATGGCCATTGATATCTTTCCTTAACTACAGAGTTTTATTGTTAGAATCCATGTTCGCTGGCGATTATACGTAAACAAAAACCGGAAAAACACACAAACGAGCAACTTTTTATTAAACATCACTCCCTTGCAATCAACATCCACACTCATCTTGACCGAGCAGAGCCGGAAAATATGTGCGCTTGCGCACGATAGTTACCTTAAGCCGCCAAAACCCCATCTTTTGTTCACAATTCGAACAGCATGAAAAAGGCACCCGAAGGTGCCTTGTCTCGCCTATTTGGCTTCCGCCAGCAGGGCCCGCGCTATGGTGCGCATCCCCAGGGTATTGGCCCCCGGCGCCCAGAGGGCATCGCCGTTGTCACTGAAGCAGGCGGCCAGATCGATATGCAACCAGCCCATCCCTTCGTTGGCAACGAAACGGGAGAGGAAACCCGCAGCGTTGGAGGCGCCACCCGGCCCGCCCCCCTTCACCGGACGGCTGTTGGCCGTGTCGGCGTAATGGGAGGGGCACTGCTGGCGGTGCCAGGGCTCCAGCGGCAGCGGCCAGGCAGGCTCATGCTCGGCATCGGCATAGGTCATGGCCCGGCTTACCAACCCTTTGTCGAGGCCGAACAGAGCATTGTAGCGCCCACCCAGCGCCATCACTGCAGCGCCGGTCAGGGTCGCGGCATCGATGATCAGCGGTGCGCCGGACTCGCTCGCCAGTTGCAGGCCGTCGGCCAGCACCAGCCGCCCCTCGGCATCGGTATTCACTATCTCGACCGTGGTGCCGTTCTTGTAGGTGAGGATGTCGCCCAGCTTGTAGGCGTGGCCGGAGACCAGGTTCTCGGCGCAGCAGAGGATCAGCTTCACCCGCTTGTCGAGCCCGCGCAGCATGGCCAGCGCCAGTGCACCGGTGACAATCGCCGCGCCCCCCATGTCGCACTTCATGGTGAGCATCCCCTCGGAGCTCTTCATGGAGTAGCCGCCGGAGTCAAAGGTGATCCCCTTGCCCACCAGCGCTGCCGCTACCGGCGCCTTGGGGTCACGTCCCGGGTTGAAGTCGAGCTCCAGCAATACCGGTTCGCGCGCACTGCCGCGGCCCACCTGATAGAGACCGACCCAGCCCGCCTGTTGCAGCGCTTCGCCTTTCAAAATGCGATGACTCACCTTGTCCGGCGCCAGCTCGGTGATAAATGAGGCCGCTTCCACCGCCAGCTCCAGCGGGCCCAACTGCTCCGGGGTGGCATTGGTCATCTCGCGCACCCAGCGGCCGCAGAGCCAACGCGCTTCCAGCTCCTCTCTGTCCTCTTCCGAGGACATGGCCCACTGCAGTTGCACCTCCGCCTTGGGGGTTTGCAGCCCTTGGGCAAAAGCCCACTGCTGTTCACGCTCCCAATGACCAGCCAGGGTCACTTTCTGGATCCCTTGCTGGCAGAGGCGACGGGCCGCCTGCTGGATATCGAGCAGCGGATTGGCCGTTACCAGATGGATCACCATGCCGTCGGCGCGGTGAGAGAGCAGCGCCCCCTCCCCCCACTCGGCCGGTGCAAATTCACGACTTAACCAGACATTCATGCGGTCACCTCCTGCAGCCAGCGGGCGATGGTACGCAGACCGTGCCCCTTGGCGCCGGTCGCCCAGAGATCGTTGCCCGATTTCTGATAAGAGGCTGCCAGATCCAGGTGCACCCAGCCTTTGCCCTCATCGCGCACGAAGCGGGAAAGGAACGCTGCAGCCGTGGTGGCACCGGCCGTGCCTTCGGCTGAGGCGACGTTGCCCAGATCGGCAAAGGCCGAGGTGAGCTGGCTGGCATGCCAGGGTTCTAGCGGAAGCGCCCACGCCTGTTCGTTTTCCACCTTGGCGGCGGCCAGCGCACGCAGCTGTTCGGTCTCATCGAGGGCAAACACCGCATTATAATCGCGCCCCAGCGCCATCTTGGCGGCGCCGGTCAGGGTGGCTGCGTCAAGGATATAAGCCGCACCGGTGTCGGAGGCCGCCATCAGGCCATCGGCCAGCACCAGACGACCTTCCGCATCGGTGTTCTGGATCTCGACCGAAACCCCGTTCTTGTAGGTGAGGATGTCGCCCAGCTTGAAGGCGTGGCCGGAGACCAGGTTCTCGGCGCAGCAGAGAATGAGCTTCACCCGCTGGTTCAGACCGCGGCTGATAGCCAGCGCCAGCGCGCCGGTCACCATGGCCGCGCCGCCCATATCGGACTTCATCGGCAGCATGTTGTCAGAGGACTTCATGGAGTAGCCACCGGAATCAAAAGTGATCCCCTTGCCCACCAGCGCCGCCACCACGGGCGCATTGCGATCACCGGTCGGGTTGTAGTCGAGCTCCAGCAGCACAGGCTCGCGCTCGCTGCCACGGCCAACCGACCAGATCCCGATATGGCCGGACTCGCGCAGCGCTTCACCGGCGGTGATGCGGGCAGTAATCTGATCCCCAGCCAGACCACGAATGAGCAACAGGGCCGATTCCGCCAGACTCATGGGGTAGATCTCTTCCGGACAGCCATTGGTGATGTCACGTACCCAGCGAGCCGCCTTGAGCAGCGCATCCAGTTCACGGGCTTCCGCGTTGCTCTGCTGGCCAAAATCCAGTTCACGCGCTCCCTTGGCGGCGTAGAATCCCTGGGCGAACGCATAGCGACGCTCCAGATCCCAGCCTTCACCGACCAGCGTCACCCGCTTGATCCCGCTCGATTCGAGGCGACGGGCGGCGCGCTGAACGGTGCGCAGAACATCCTTCTCCTGACCGGCGGCACCAAGATGGATCAGTGCCTCGTCGCCATTGAAACTGAGCTGGGCGCCCTCGCCCCAATAGGCGGCCGCAGCCTGGGTGGATAACGCTACCTTCATCATGTCAGCCATCGTGTTTGCTTCCTTTTTACTGGCACTATGTATAAGCACTCTTTATGGGAAAGAGCTTATTGGCAAAGAGAGAATAACGAATACAAAAAAGGCCGTGCCCACGAGGGTCACGGCCTTCCACCATATCACTGAAGCACCACAGGATGCTGCACGTGCAATTCACTCATGTGTAATTAATGGCGTTCAGAGGCAAGGTTCAGGGTGTACTTGGGCAGTTCCACCACCAGATCCTCGTCCGCCAGTTTTGCCTGGCAGCTGAGACGGGATTCCGGCTCCAGCCCCCACGCCTTGTCCAGCATGTCGTCTTCCAGCTCGTCGCTCGGCTCGAGCGAGTCGAAACCTTCGCGCACAACGCAGTGGCAGGTGGTGCAGGCACAGGATTTCTCGCAGGCGTGCTCGATTTCGATACCGTTGCGCAGCGCCACATCCAGAATGGTCTCGCCGCTTTGCCCCTCGAGGGCGGCGCCATCCGGACAGAGTACGGGATGAGGAAGAATGATCAGTTTTGGCATATTACACCTTGTTGACGTTTTGTCCGGTCAGCACCTTGCGGATGGAGGCGTCCATCCGGCGGGCTGCAAACTCGCCACTGACAGCATCGGCTGCCTCAATGGCTTCTTTGATTTGATGGGTTGCGCCGCTGTTGCGCATGGTCAGCAGATGGGCGATGGCGGCATCAATCTCGGCACGCTCGGCAGCATTGAGCAGGGCATCGCCATCAGCGGCCAGCGCGGCATTGAGACTCTCGACCACCCGGTCGGCTTCAACCTGCTGCTCGGCCAGCATGCGGGCATCCATATCCTGCTGGGCGTTCTCGATGGAGGCGCTCAGCATGTTGAGGATATCCTGCTCCGCCAGCCCGTAAGAGGGCTTAACCTGGATCTCGGCCTGCACGCCGGAGGATTTCTCCATGGCGCTGACCGAGAGCAGACCATCCGCATCCACCTGGAAGGTGACGCGAATATGGGCGGCGCCGGCTGCCATCGGCGGAATACCGGTCAGGGTAAAGCGGGCCAGGGAGCGGCAATCGGCCACCAACTCGCGTTCACCCTGTACCACGTGAATGGCCATGGCGGTCTGACCATCCTTGAAGGTGGTGAACTCCTGGGCGCGGGCAACCGGGATGGTAGTGTTGCGCGGGATCACCTTCTCGGCGAGGCCACCCATGGTCTCCAGACCCAGCGACAAGGGGATAACGTCCAGCAGCAGCATCTCGGCATCGGGCTTGTTGCCCACCAGAATATCGGCCTGGATGGCGGCGCCAATGGCGACCACCTTGTCCGGATCGATGCTGGTCAGCGGCGTACGCTGGAAGAACTCGCCCACCAGTTCACGCACCAGCGGCACCCGGGTGGAGCCACCGACCATCACCACTTCCAGCACTTCCACCTGCTCGAGACCGGCATCGCGCAGGGCGCGGCGACAAGCCAGCAAGGTCCGTTTCACCAGCGGGGTGATGAGCTCATCAAACTGGCTACGGCTCACTGAACCCTGCCAGCCAGCAAAGGTGCACGCCACCTGCTCGGCATCGGTCAGACCGTGTTTGACGGCCGCGGCCACATCCAGCAGCTCGCGCTGCAGATGGGCATCCAGCTCGCCGGAGAGGCCCGCTTGCTCCTTGATCCAGTCCGCCAGCAGGTGATCAAAATCATCACCGCCGAGGGCGGAATCGCCGCCGGTCGCCATCACTTCAAACACACCGCGGTGCAGACGCAGGATGGAGATATCGAAGGTGCCGCCCCCAAGATCGTAAACCGCGATCACCCCTTCCTGACCGGAGTCAAGGCCATAGGCAATCGCGGCCGCGGTCGGCTCGTTGAGCAGCCGCAGCACGTGCAGACCAGCCAGACGGGCGGCATCCTTGGTGCCCTGACGCTGGGCATCATCGAAATAGGCGGGCACGGTAATGACCACGCCATCGAGATCGCCACCCAGGGTCTGGGCACCACGCTCGGCCAGCTTTTTGAGAATTTCGGCCGATACCTGCACCGGATTGACCAGCCCCTGGCGGGTTTGCAGTTGCGGCATGCCATTGTCGGCGGCAACAAACTGGTAAGGCTGCTGGCGGGTATCGATATCGGCCAGCGCCTTGCCCATCATCCGTTTGACCGAGACGATGGTGTTGTGAGGATCGAGCGCCGCTTCGCGCTTGGCATCAATCCCGACTCGAATGGCGTCGCTTTGATAGTGCACCACTGACGGGAGCAGGTCGCGCCCTTGCTCATCGCAAAGGGTATCGGCGTGACCACTGCGAACCGCAGCGACGAGAGAGTTGGTGGTGCCAAGATCGATGCCGACGGCACGTTTGTGCTGATGAGGAACAGCGCTCTGGCCGGGTTCGGCGATTTGCAGTAATGCCATGGGTAATGAAACTTCCAGCGTTAAAGGATCAAGACTCGAGAAGCGAGTCTTCGAATCGTTCCAGCTCTTCGAGGAGCTTGTCGACAAACTTGAGTTTGCGAACGCAATCAGCGGCAACGAGATCTTTGCCGGCGGCAAGAGACTCGGTCAGCTGCTGCATCAACATCTGGTGATCATGCCTGATCTCGCTGCGAAAATCCTTGATGGCGCGCTCAGGGTCGGCGTCATCTTTCAGATCGGCCAGACGCTCGCGCCATTCAAGCTGCTGCATCAGAAAAGCCGTGTCTTGCAGGGTTTGCTGTTCGCCACGAATATCGGTGCCACGCAGAGAGAGCAGATATTCGGCACGGCGCAGCGGCGCCTTGAGGGTGGTGAATGCGTCGTTGATCTGGGCGGCACGCTGTACCGCTGCCAGCTGCTCCCGCTCGGGAGCAGTGGCGAAACGATCGGGATGAAACTGGGTCTGCAGCTGGCGGTAGGTGTCGGCCAACTGACGGGTATCGAGCTCGAAGCCTTCAACCAGCCCAAACAGCTCGAAATGATTCATGCAAACCTCTTGGGAACATTCGCCACAACCTCACTCGCCCCTGGCAAATGAGATCTGGTTGAACGGGTCATGGGAAACCCGCTCAACCACAGACGAAGGATCATTGACGTCAAACAACTCAGACACTGAAGCTTTCGCCGCAACCACACTCGCCTTTGGCGTTGGGATTGTTGAACTGGAAGCCCTCGTTGAGGCCCTCCTTGACGAAATCCAGCTCGGTGCCATCCAGATGGATCAGACTCTTGGCATCGACAATAATCTTGACGCCCTGCTGCTCGAACACCTGATCCTCATCGGTCAGTTCATCAACGAACTCAAGCACGTAGGCCAGACCGGAGCAGCCGGTGGTTTTGACGCCGAGGCGCAGGCCAATGCCCTTGCCCCGGTTAGCCAGAAAAGAGGAAACCCGTGCCGCGGCGGCATCTGTCATGGTAATAGCCATACTGCTCTCCGGCGCTTAGAGACCTTTCTTCTGCTTGTAATCGGCGATGGCGGCCTTGATGGCGTCCTCAGCCAGAATGGAGCAGTGGATCTTCACCGGTGGCAGGGCCAACTCTTCAGCGATATCGGTGTTCTTGATGCCAGCCGCTTCGTCCAGGGTCTTGCCCTTGACCCATTCGGTCACCAGGGAGCTGGAGGCGATGGCGGAACCGCAGCCGTAGGTCTTGAACTTGGCATCTTCGATGATGCCTTCGTCGCTGATCTTCAATTGCAACTTCATCACGTCGCCACAAGCGGGCGCACCGACCATGCCGGTTGCAACGCTGGGATCATTCTTGTCGAAACCACCGACGTTGCGAGGATTCTCGTAGTGGTCGATTACTTTTTCACTGTAAGCCATATCTCACTCCTGCTAATTCTGTTGCTCACTGACCAGATAGATCAGTGATGAGCCCATTCGACCGTGTTCAGATCGACGCCGTCTTTGTACATCTCCCACAGGGGGGACATCTCGCGCAGACGACCGATGGAGTCACGAATAAGCTTGACCGCGTAGTCAATCTCTTCCTCGGTGGTGAAGCGACCCATGCTGAAACGGATGGAGCTGTGTGCCAGCTCGTCGTTCAGGCCCAGTGCGCGCAGCACATAGGAGGGTTCCAGGCTGGCGGAGGTACAGGCCGAACCGGAAGAGACCGCCAAATCTTTCAGCGCCATGATGAGGGATTCCCCTTCCACATAGGCAAAGCTGACGTTGAGGTTGCCCGGAACACGCTGATCCAGATCGCCATTGATGTAGACGGCTTCAATATCCTTGATGCCATTCCACAGACGCTGGCGCAGAGCCAAGATGCGCTCGCCTTCACTCACCATCTCTTCTTTGGCGATGCGGAAAGCTTCGCCCATCCCGACGATCTGGTGGGTCGGCAGAGTACCGGAACGCATGCCGCGCTCGTGGCCGCCACCGTGCATCTGGGCTTCCAGACGAACGCGGGGTTTGCGGCGAACAAACAGTGCACCGATCCCTTTCGGACCATACACCTTGTGCGCAGAGACGGAGAGCAGGTCCACTTTCAGTGCTTCCACATCTACCGGGATCTTGCCCACACTCTGAACGGCATCCACGTGCAGCAGGATCTTGCGGGAACGGCACAACTCGCCGATGGCGGCAATGTTCTGAACCACGCCGATTTCGTTGTTCACATGCATGATGCTGACCAGGATGGTGTCATCACGCATGGCATTCTCGATCATCTCGATAGTGAACAGGCCGTTTGGCATCGGCTCAAGATAGGTCACCTCGAACCCTTCACGCTCCAGCTGGCGACAGGTATCGAGCACCGCCTTGTGTTCGGTCTTGGAGGTGATGATGTGCTTGCCCTTGCTGGCATAGAAGTGGGCAACACCCTTGATGGCCAGGTTATTGGATTCGGTCGCACCGGAAGTGAAGACGATCTCGCGGGGATCGGCACCGATCAGATCTGCCACTTGATTACGGGCCAGATCCACCGCTTCTTCGGCTTGCCAGCCAAAGCGGTGAGAACGGGAAGCCGGATTGCCGAACAGGCCATCCATGGTGAGACACTGCATCATTTTTTCTGCGACACGCGGGTCCACCGGACAGGTTGCCGAATAATCAAGGTAAATAGGCAGTTTCATGTTTTTCTCCGTCACAGTCCGGGTCATACAGAGTCCCGCTGTGGAAAGCACGTTTATAGTTGGACTTTCAAGCTCACATCGCCGTGTTCTGCCCGATCAACCAGGGACAACACGGTCTTCATTTGTTCATCTTGCTTGCCGGCAATGCGGCGCACATCGGCCTGGCGTACCAGCTCGGCCAGGGTAATATCCCCGAGGAAGCTGGAGATCCGCTCACTCAGGTCGCGCCACAGGGAGTGAGTCAGACACTGGGTACCACCGTGGCAGCCGCCCTTGCCGAGGCACTTGGTGGCATCGACCGACTCATCGACCGCGGTGATCACCTGACCAACCGAAATCTCGCCTGGGGCCAACCCGAGGCGATAACCACCACCCGGGCCACGCACGCTGCTCACCAGACCATGTTTGCGCAGGCGGGCAAAGAGCTGCTCGAGATAGGACAACGAGATGCCCTGGCGCTCGGAAATATCGGCAAGGGGGACGGGCCCCTGCTCTGCATGCAGCGCCACGTCGAGCATGGCGGTTACAGCGTAACGTCCTTTTGAAGTCAGTCTCATGTGCCTTACCGTCTTGCGAAGCAATTTAATGGGGCACATGGTCACATACCCGACCAAATCAGTCAAGTATATGGTTGAGTAAATCAGTCGGATTAATCCGGTACGTGCGCTTTCTGCACCGAGGTCAGAATACCGCGCAGAATGTTGAGCTCAGCTGCTTCCGGCCGAGCCCGATTGAACAGGCGACGCAGCTTGCTCATCACATGACCCGGATGGTCATCGGCAATAAAACCGGTCTTCATCAGGGTTTGTTCCAGGTGCTGATAAAACCCTTCCAGCTGGGCGGCACTCGGATAGGCCATCTCATCTTCAGGCTCGGCGGCCTGCCCCTGCAGCCAGCGCATCCGCACTTCGTAACAGAGGGTTTGCACCGCCATGGCCAGATTGAGAGAGCTGTAATCAGGATTGGCCGGAATGGCCACGTGGTAGTGGCACTTTTGCAATTCGTCGTTGGTAAGACCGGTGCGTTCACGGCCAAACACCAGCGCGACCGGGTGCTGCATCCCCTCAACCACCGACTTTTCGCCAGCTTCACGGGGATCGAGCATGGGCCAGCTCAGGGTTCGCGAGCGGGCGCTCGTGCCAATCACCAGACCACAATCAGCGATCGCGTCATCCAGTGTCGGGACGATACGGGCATTGGCAAGCACATCGCTGGCACCAGCCGCCAAGGCGAAGGCATTGTCATCCGGCAAGGCTTGCGGATCAACCAATACCAGCTGGATCAACCCCATGGTCTTCATGGCGCGTGCCGCAGACCCCATGTTGCCGGTATGAGAGGTGTTTACCAAAACGATACGAATCTGATCCAACATGCCCAGTCAATCTTCAGTCAAAAATGGCGCGCAATTGTAACATAAGAGAACACCATGTTGGCACCGTAAAAGCCGAGCCATTTCAGAACAAAACCACCCGTTTGTATAACAAACCAGCATGAGGGAAGTGAGAGGGGGGGACTAAACTTGATGGATATCCGATAAACGGCACAGGAGACACAACGCCATGCTTCCTCCCTTTATCTATGAGAGATTGCCCAGCCTCTACCTGCTGGCAGCCATTGCCATTATTACGTTGAGTGAACAGCCCCTGCTCTGGTTTGCAGGCGCCTTGCTGTTTATCGCCGGAGCGGTGACCTGGATGATGCGCTCCAGCTACCGACGTACCGATCTGATTATCTTTCCGAGCAAACGCTGGCTGCAGCCGGAGTGGCTGTATGAAGCGCAACCCTTCATCTGGCTGGCTGCGGGGCTTGCCATGTCACAGCTGCCCGCCCCTGCGGCACTCATCGCCTTGGTGCCCTGTCTGTGGGCCTGTCGCTGCCTCTGGGCACGGCACCATTATCGTCGCCATGCCCATGGGGTGATTGTCCACTTAAGACGGGATCCCGCCCGGCGCCGTCTGCACCGGAGCCTGCGCTGACTCGGTGCGGGCGCGTTCGATAAACGTCGCCAGATCCATCAAGGGATACTTCATCAGGCTTGGCAAGCCATCGAGATCCAGACTGTCCATCAGGTTTTTCACCTCAAGGCCCAGTTCGGTATCCCCTTCTATCTTCAGCTTGCGCTGGAAAAAGAGCGAGTCCGGATCCTCTTTGCGACCAGCGATGAGGATCAGGTCGTTGGCCGTACCGCTGAAGCAGACATCGGCCTTGTCACACTCGCGAGCTACCACCAGCTGGCCATTCTGCTCACTGATAAACCAGCACAGTTCCAGATCAGAGACTTCGACTTTCAGCCACTTGTCTGCCAGAAACTCGAAATCGCCATCTTCGATAGCCTCTTTGAAAACCCGGGCCAGCAAACTCTCCATCAGCTGCTTTTGCAGATTGAACGGAACCAGCTTGAGGGGATGGCGCAAGAAGCGCGGAGCCTGTTCGACCAGGCGGCGTTGCAGTTGTTGAAACACGATAGACTCCCTTTTTTGCGCATTCAAACACAGGGAGAGTGGCAAGATCCTGTTGGAAATCAAACTTGTGCAGGGTTACCTCAAGAAGGGTAAAGCCACACAAAGCTGCCTCAGGTCAAAAAGCGGGAGTGCATGGCTGCATACAATCAGGGCTCGTTTGCCCTTCATATGCACTCTCGGAGCGTACCAATGGAATTACTCTGTCCGGCAGGCAGTTTGCCGGCACTGAAAACCGCCGTGGATAACGGGGCCGATGCCGTTTATATCGGTTTCAAGGATGACACCAATGCCCGCCACTTTGCCGGTCTCAACTTTACCGACAGCAAACTGGAGAAGGCGGTAGATTATGTGCATCAACATGGTCGCAAGCTGCATATTGCCATCAATACCTTTGCCCATCCCGGGGCCGATACTCGATGGAAACAGGCGGTTGATCGCGGGGTGGCCCTCGGCGCCGATGCGTTAATCATCGCCGATCTCGCCGTGCTGGAATATGCCAGCCGCCACTACCCCGAGATGGAACTCCATGTCTCGGTGCAGGCCAGCGCCACCAATACCGCCGCAATTCGCTTCTATCAGCAGCAATTCAATGTCACACGGGTGGTGCTGCCCCGGGTGCTCTCCATGCATCAAGTCAAGCAGCTGGCCCGCGAGACCGATGTTGGCCTTGAGGTATTCGCCTTTGGCAGCCTCTGCATCATGGCCGAGGGGCGCTGCTATCTCTCCTCCTACATGACTGGCGAGAGTCCCAACACCGTCGGCGCCTGCTCACCGGCCAAGTTCGTCCGTTGGGAAGAGACCCCGAATGGTCTCGAGTCGCGGCTCAACGAGGTGCTGATCGACCGCTATGGCCCGGGCGAAAATGCTGGCTATCCGACCCTGTGCAAGGGGCGTTTCGACGTGGATGGCCAGACCTACCACGCGCTGGAAGAGCCCACCAGTCTCAATACCCTGGGTCTCCTGCCCGAGCTGTTCAAGACCGGGATCCAGTCGGTCAAGATTGAAGGGCGCCAGCGCAGCCCCGCTTATGTGGAGCAAGTGACCCGGGTCTGGCGTGCAGCCATCGATGCCTATCAGGCCAATCCCGAGGCCTATCAGGTTAAAGCTGAGTGGGATGCCCAGCTCGCCCGCGTCTCCGAAGGTAGCCAGACTACCCTCGGCGCCTACCATCGTCAGTGGCAATAAGGAGTCCACCCATGCAATTTTCTCTCGGGCCTCTGCTCTTCTACTGGCCCAAAGCCGATACCGAAGCCTTTTACCATGCCGCTGCCGACAGTCAGGCCGACATCATCTATCTGGGGGAGACCGTCTGCAGCAAGCGGCGCGAACTCAAAGTCGATGACTGGATTGCGCTGGCCCGTCAGGTGGCCTGCTCTGGCAAGCAGGTGGTGCTCTCGACCCTCGCCCTTATCTCCGCCCCCTCCGAACTCAAGGAGGTGAAGCGGCTGGTCGACAATGGCGATCTTATGGTCGAAGCCAACGATCTCGGTACGGTGCAACTCGCCTGGGAGGCAGGGATCCCCTTCGTCTGTGGCCCCGCCATCAACGCCTATAACGCCGATGTGCTGCGCATGTTGCTCAAACAGGGGATGAAACGCTGGGTCATGCCGGTGGAGCTCTCCCGTGACTGGCTGATCCAGCTCAATCAGGATCTGGGCCCCCTACGCGACCAATTTGAGGTGGAGGTGTTTGCCTACGGCCATCTGCCGCTCGCCTATTCGGCGCGCTGCTTCACCGCCCGCTCCCTCGACAAGCCCAAGGACAACTGCGAGCTCGCCTGCATCAACTACCCCACTGGACGACTGGCCAACAGCCGCGAGGGTCAGCGGGTGTTCAATCTCAACGGGATCCAGACCCAGTCCGGTTACTGCTATAACCTGGGTAACGAGCTGGCTGGTATGGAAGGTCTGGTGGATGTGGTCAGACTTTCACCGCAAGGGATGGAGACGCTGGAGATGCTGGCCCGCTTCAAAGCCAACCGGCAGGGCAATCAGCCCCTCGCTCTGCAGCAGGATCGCGATTGCAACGGCTACTGGCGCCAGATCCCCGGCATGAGCCTGGTGGAGTAAACCCGCCATTCGCCCAACAAAAAGGCCTCATCGCGAGGCCTTTTTTACCACTACCTGGCAGTAGATCAGGAGGGCTGATCACCCTTGTTACGAGCGCTCTGGGCACCTGGCGGCAAGGGCTTGCGCGCCATCAACTCCAGCTCCAGCAGCGCATAGCGGTGCTCGATGAAATCATAGACGTTGTTAGATAAGGCCAGCTTGAAGTAACTGATGGCCTCCTTGCGGTTGCCTTTGCCCAGCTCGAACTTGCCCAGATAGAAGTAGGTTTCACACAGGCGCTCGGCAAGCTCCCGGTTATCCTTCACCCCTTTCACCACGTTGCCCATCAGCTGGGAAGCGTTGATCTCGCCGGTATAGAGGCGAACCAGATCCCAGTTCCAGGCATCGTCATCGTACTTGTTGAGACGCTCGCGCATCCGGCTCATTGCGGCCGACGGGTCGAGTTTCTGCTCGGCCAGATAGAGCCAGATCACCCGATAGGGGTCTTCCGGCTGCGCCTCGTAGAAACGCTTCATATCGGCCGCGGCCAGTTCGGGACGGTTACCGTAATAGAGGGCGATGCCACGGTTCAGATAGGCATAGTCATAATCCGGCGCCAGCTCGAGGGCAGAATCGAAGGCATCATAGGCTTCGTCGTAATTCTGCTGCTGTACCAGATAGACGCCGATGAAGTTGTAGGCTTCGGCGAAATCCGGTTTCTCCCGCAGGGCACGGTTGAAATCGAGCCGCGCGAGGGAACGCAGACCAACCCGATCAAACACCACGGCACGCTCATAGAACAACTCTGCCCGTTGCTCGGTGGTCAGTTCCATTTCACTGAGCATCTGCCCGAGTCGGGCGAGCGCCAGCTCACTCTGGTAGGAGACCTGCAGGGGGGTCGCCAACACCAGTGAAGCAGGCTGCGGCTTGGGAACCTTGGGGGTGTTAACCTGACTGCTACTGCTGCAACCCCACATGGGAAGCAACAACAGGATACCGAGGAGGTATCCAATCCCTTTCCTGACGTTCAATGAACACTCCGACGCTTACGCTTGACCCCGCATATGGTAAAGGTCAACTGCCGCTTTGTCATGTAGCTGTGCCCCTCTACCTCAAATAAATCAGGATTCGACAGGGTATCCGGCATCGCACCAACCGCGAAAGCCGCCGTCGACGCTGATCACCTTGCGATAACCCATCTGTTGCAGGTTGTCCGCAGCCAGAATGGAGCGAAAACCACCACCACAATAGAGGTAGAGCTCGGTCTCGAGATCCGGGAACTGGGTCTCGATATCCCGCTCAATCACGCCACGACCCAGATATCGGGCACCGGGCAGATGGCCTTTGGCCCACTCGCTCTCTTCCCGCACGTCGATCAGGTGAAACGTGCGCCCTTCATCCTGCCAGCGCTTGATCTGGTGAACATCGGTTTCGGTGATGCGGGAGCGGATCCCGTCAACCAGCGCCAAAAAACGGGGATTGTGATGCATGACAAACTCCTGTTGTTTAAATCATGTGCGTCAGCAAACGACACGCAGAGATAAGAAAAGAGCGCCATGAGGCGCTCTTCACTGTTACGGCAGGATTTCCTGTTGGTCCGCACCCTCTTTCTCTACCTGGGTGGGCAGCATGTGCTCGCGCTTGACGCCGAGGAACATGGCAAACGCACTCGCCACATAGATGGAGGAGTAGGTACCGAACGCCACACCGATCACCATGGCCACGGCAAAACCGTGGATCAGCGCACCGCCCTTGAGCAAAAGCGCCAGCACCACGATAAAGGTAAGGCCGGAGGTGATGATGGTACGACTCAGGGTCTCGGTCATGGAGAGATCCAGAATGTACTCGGTATCCCCTTTACGCACCTTGCGGAAGTTCTCCCGCAAGCGGTCGAACACCACGATAGTATCGTTCAGGGAGTAACCCACCAGGGTCATCAGTGCCGCCAGTACAGTCAGGTCGAACTCGTACTGGAAGTAGGCAAAGACACCCAGCGTGATCACCACGTCGTGCACCAGGGAGAGAATGCCCCCCAGCGCCAGACGCCATTCGAAACGCACTGCCACGTAGGCCAGGATACAGAGGATGGAGGCCAGCATGGCCAGCGCACCGTCTGTCGCCAGTTCATCACCCACGGAAGGGCCGACGAACTCGACGCGTTTGAGCACTGCGCCCTCGTCGAGCTGCTTGGCCGCCGCCAGCACTTCGTTACCCTGTTGTTCTACCTTGACCCCCTCTTTCGGGGTCAGGCGGAACAGCACGTCACGGCTGGAGCCAAAGTGTTGCAGGGTTGCCCCTTCAATCTTCTGCTCTTCCAGAGCGTCATGGATCTTGTCCAGGCTCACCGACTGCTGGAACCCCACCTCGATGGTGGTACCACCGGTAAAGTCCAGACCCCAGTTCAGACCCCGATCAAACAGGAAGAACAGGGCTACCACCATCAGCACGGAAGAGAAAACCACACCCGGCTTGGCATAGCGCATAAACGGGATCGGTTTTTCAAAATGTAGAATCTGAAACATTTCTCTATCCTCAGATGGGCAGCTTGTCGATACGCCGTCCACCCCAAGCCAGGTTGATAATGGCACGGGAAACTGTGATGGCAGTAAACATGGAGGCGGTCAGACCAATGCCCAGCGTCAGGGCAAAGCCCTTGATGGCGCCGGTGCCGATACCGAACAGGATCACACAGGTGATCAGCGAGGTCACGTTGGAGTCGGCGATGGTGGAGAATGCTCGATCAAAGCCCAGATGGATGGCTTGCTGAACACCACGACCGTTGCGGATCTCTTCACGAATACGCTCGTAGATCAGTACGTTGGCATCCACCGCCATACCCAGCGTCAGGACGATACCGGCGATACCCGGCAGTGTCATGGTGGCCCCCGGGATCATTGACATGATGCCGACAATCAACACCAGGTTCATACAGAGCGCCAAGTTGGCAACCCAGCCGAACGCGCGGTAGTAGATCCCCATGAACAGCACGATCACCAGCATGGCCCAGCCGATGGCTTCCATACCACTGTCGATGTTCTGTTGACCCAGGCTTGGGCCGATGGTGCGCTCTTCCACGATCTGGATCGGAGCGATCAGGGCACCGGCACGCAGCAGCAGCGCCAGGTTGTGTGCTTCGTTGGCGTTGTCGATGCCGGTGATACGGAACTGGCTGCCAAGACGCGACTGGATGGTGGCGACGTTGATCACCTCCTCCTGCTTGCGGAACTTGCGCTTGCCATCCGGACCCGGTTGACCGACCGGCTTGTACTCGATGAAGACGGTCGCCATCCCTTTACCGACGTTATCCTTGGTAAAGTTGGCCATCTTGTTGCCACCCTGGCCATCCAGCTTGATGTTGACCTGGGGACGGCTGTACTCGTCGAAACCGGACTGGGCACCCACGATGTGGTCACCGGTCAGGATCACCCGCTTTTGCAGCACCACGGGACGACCATTGCGATCGTTGTAGACCTTGGAGCTGGGCGGGACACGGCCGTCGGCCGCAGCCTGGATGTCGGCAGTCTCATCGACCATGTGGAACTCCAGGGTCGCGGTTGCCCCCAGGATCTCCTTGGCGCGGGCGGTATCCTGAATACCGGGCAGTTCAACGACAATGCGCTCGGCGCCTTGCTGTTGTACCAGCGGCTCGGCCACGCCCAGTTCGTTGACCCGGTTACGGATGATGGTGATGTTCTGCTCGAGGGCGTACTTCTTCACTTCCTTGATCTTGGCTTCGCTCAGACCAGCCAGCAGGATGAACTCATCCCCCTTCTGCTCGGTAGTGAAAGTCAAATCAGGGTTCTGACGACGCAGATGAGAAACAGCGCGTTCCTGATCGGCTTCGTCACGGAAGATCACCTGCACCTGATCACCGACCCGGCGCACACCGGAGTAACGGATCTTCTGGGTGCGCAGCTCGGAGCGGAAATCCTGCACCATCTGCTCTTGCTGCTTGGTCAGTGCTTCGGCCATGTCCACTTCCATCAGGAAGTGCACACCACCACGCAGATCAAGACCCAGCTTCAGAGGCGCCGCACCGATGGCTTCGAGCCAGGCGGGAGTGGAAGGTGCCAGGTTGAGTGCGGTAATGAAGTTGTCGCCCAGCTTGTTGGCAACGATATCGCGCGCCTTCAGCTGGTCTTCGGTGTTCTTGAAACGGATCAGGATAAAACCGTGCTCGAATGCAGCATGTTTGACCGGGATCTTGGCCGCTTCAAGGGTCTCTTTCACCAGATCAAGAGTATCTAGCTTGACTTCGGCACCACGGCTGGCAGAAACCTGCAAAGCCGGATCTTCGCCGTAAAGATTGGGGGCTGCATATAGAAAACCGATGGCGATCACCAGGATCACCATCAGGTATTTCCACAGCGGATAGCGATTCAACACGCTGTGCTCCTTGGGAGATTAAAGGGACTGGATAGAACCCTTGGGCAGAACGGCAGAGACGAAGTCCTTTTTGATGGTGACTTGAGTCTGGTCGTTCAGGGCGATCACCAGGTAATCGCTGTCTGCAGCCACTTTGGCAATTTTGCCAACCAGGCCACCGGAAGTGAGCACTTCATCACCCTTGGACAAGGAGCTCATCAGATTGCGGTGATCCTTGGCACGCTTGGCCTGGGGACGATAGATCATGAAGTAGAAGATCAGGCCGAATACGGCCAGCATGATGATCATTTCCATACCACCACCCTGTGCACCCGGTGCTGCGCCTTCTGCATACGCCTTGGAGATAATGCTCATTTAACAACCTCTTATTGATGTAGATTTAAAAAAACAAAATTATATGTTGTTGTTATTTAACGTCATTTTCAGCTAACGGAGGCACAGGCTTCCCTTGCCGACGGTAAAACTCTGTTACAAAGTCGTCTAATTTACCCTGCTCGATCGCGTCCCGCAAACCCTGCATCACACGCTGGTAGTAACGCAGGTTATGAATCGTATTCAGACGGGCACCGAGGATCTCGTTGCACTTGTCCAGATGGTGCAGGTAGCTGCGGCTGTAGTTCTTGCAGGTGTAGCAATCGCATTCGGCATCCAGGGTGCTGGTGTCGTTGCGGTGCTGGGCATTGCGGATCTTCACTACGCCATCGGTGGTGAACAGGTGGCCGTTGCGGGCGTTGCGAGTCGGCATGACGCAGTCGAACATGTCGATACCACGGCGCACCCCTTCCACCAAGTCTTCCGGCTTGCCGACCCCCATCAGGTAGCGTGGCTTGTCAGCCGGAATTTTCGGGCAGACGTGCTCGAGGATTCGGTGCATGTCCTCTTTCGGTTCGCCCACGGCCAGACCACCGACTGCATAACCGTCGAAACCGATCTCCAGCAGCCCCTTGAGGGAGACATCCCGCAGATCTTCGTAGACCGAGCCCTGAATGATGCCGAACAGGGCGTTCTTGTTGCCCAGCGCATCAAACTTGTCGCGGGAGCGCTTGCCCCAGCGCAGGGACATCTCCATGGACTTGCGCGCTTCTTCATAAGTGGCCGGGTACGGGGTGCACTCGTCGAAGATCATCACGATGTCGGAGCCCAGATCGTACTGGATCTCCATGGACTTCTCGGGGTCGAGGAAGATCTTCTCGCCATTGATGGGGTGACGGAAGTGGACGCCCGCTTCGGTGATCTTGCGAATATGGCCCAGGCTGAACACCTGGAAACCACCGGAGTCGGTCAGGATCGGGCCCTGCCAGTTCATGAAGTCATGCAGATCGCCGTGGGCACGCATCACTTCCTGACCCGGACGCAACCAGAGGTGGAAGGTGTTACCCAGCAGGATCTGAGCGCCGGTTTCACGCACTTCTTCCGGGGTCATCCCCTTGACGGTGCCGTACGTCCCGACCGGCATAAAGGCCGGCGTTTGTACCACACCACGTTCGAAGACCAGTTGACCGCGACGGGCACGGCCGTCGGTGGTTTTCAGTTCAAATTTCATTGCTACCTCGGCTGCGTCAGATAAACAGTCTGACAATAGGAGGGCCGCTCACGGCCCGGTAAATAAGCTGAAGCTTATGCTTCAACCTGGCGACGGGTGACGAACATGGCGTCCCCGTAGCTGAAGAAACGGTACTGCCCAGCCACGGCTGCCTGATAGGCCGCCATCACGTTGTCATAACCGGCGAAGGCGCTGACCAGCATGATCAGGGTCGACTCCGGCAAATGGAAGTTGGTGACCATGGCATCGACAATCTGGAACTGGTAACCAGGGAAGATGAAGATATCGGTGTCACTAAAGAAGGGCGCTAGCGGTTTGCCCAGCGCCAGGGTAACCTTGGCCGCGCTCTCCAGCGAACGGACCGAGGTGGTGCCAACGGCAATCACCCGACCACCACGGGCACGGGTGGCCGCGATGGCATCCACCACCTCTTGCGGCACTTCCGCATACTCGGAGTGCATATGGTGATCTTCAATCTTATCTACCCGCACCGGCTGGAAGGTCCCCGCCCCTACATGCAGGGTGACGAAGGCCGTTTCAACCCCTTTGGCCCGAATTTTCTCAAGCAGCGGCTCATCAAAGTGCAGGCCGGCGGTCGGGGCCGCGACGGCGCCCGGCTTTTGATTGTAAACGGTCTGGTAGCGCTCCTTGTCAGCATCCTCGTCGGGACGGTCGATATAGGGGGGCAGCGGCATGTGGCCGATGGCCTCCAAAATTTCCAGCACCGGACGCGGGTCGAGGAAGTGGATCTCGAACAGAGCGTCGTGGCGGGCGCGCATCTCTGCCTCCACACCACCATCCATGATCATCCGGGTGTCGGGCTTGGGCGCCTTGGAGGCCCGGACATGGGCCAGCACGCTGTGCTCGTCCAGAATGCGCTCGACCAGTACCTCCAGCTTGCCGCCGCTGGCCTTCTGGCCAAACATGCGCGCCGGAATGACACGGGTGTTATTGAATACCAGCAGGTCACCCGGATTGAGCTGATCCAGCACATCCACAAATTGACCGTGGCGCAGGGCGCCAGTCTGACCATCGAGCTGCAACAGGCGGCTGGCAGTACGCTCTGCCATCGGATAGCGGGCAATCAGCTCGTCTGGCAGATCAAAATGAAAATCGGATACTTGCATCTTTCACCTCGGGGGGAATCGGCGGCTAGTCTAGTTATCCCCATCTTCCAAGGCAACCCAAAAGACCAAAAACCCAAGAGAGACAAGGGGTAGCGAGCAATATTGAGACACACCTCCGGTTAATGATTCTTTAATGTTCTGTATTGACCCTGATCATGTTTTGCCAATGGGCGCTGGGCTAGGGTGAAAGCAGATACACAAGGAGGCCCACCATGATGACCCTATCCGAAATCATGACCGAACATCCCTTCACTCTGGGTCCGTCAAACAGTGTCAAACAGGCGATGGACCTGATGCAGCAGGAGCGGATCCGCCACATTCCCATCGTCGACGAGCAGCACCACCTGCTGGGGCTGGTGACCCTCACCGATATCCTGGCCACCCGGGAATCCAAGCTGCTGCTCATCAGCCCGGAGCGGGAAGCCGAATTTACCGACAGCGTGCAACTCGACGAGATCATGACACGGCAAGTGGCGAGCGTAGATCCTCACGCCGGTATCAAGGAGGCGGCACTTTACCTGCAGCGGCACAGATATGGCTGCCTGCCGGTACTCAAAGGACGCAAGCTGATCGGCATTGTCACCGAGTCGGACTTTATTTCCGTGGCCATCAACCTGCTGGAATTGATGGAAGAGCAGGAACCACCTACCGACTTTTGACAGATCCAGCTGTAATTAAATTACAATAAAAGCGTTTTCAGCCGTCAAAATAAGCTTAAATGATGAAACACTTTCATTTTGATTGAAAAATTACACCAAATGCTTGCCTTGTGATCTGCGTCACACTATCATCCCTCTCATGCAATAGTTGCCGAGGGGGAGACGAGGGATTGTGCACCCATTATCTTCCTCTCATATGTCTGCAAGTTTGCACACCCCGTAGTTAGTCTTTGCTGTAAAGCATTTGTTTATATAGCCATTCCTTGTTTGATGACCCGGCCCTGTCGTTGCGATAGCGCCGGGATTTTTTTATCTGCGCTTTTCGGCTTCCCCCCTACCAACACATCCCCCATCGCTGCGAGCAGCGGCCTCAACCTCCTGCGCCACCTGTTTGCACCACCGTTTATCTCATCGCGTCATCGTGGCTCTGCACACCTCTTCTTATGCCTTGAAAAGGCGATGTAGCGCACAGATATTGAATCACGACAAGGAGTTATCTCAGTAGGCCTGAGATATTCATGTTAGGTACAGCCATAGTGAGTTATCTAATAAGTAGATTTAAGCGATTCAAAATTGCGGCTTTTATCGATTAGCGGAAGCCCCTATGATGAATCCATCGAAAGTTAAGCGCCTCGTCTGGCAAGACTCTTCAACACCAGACCGGCATATGTACATCACCAAGGAGCAATTACATGTCTACCTACATCAACACTGAAATCAAGCCGTTCAATGCTACCGCCTACCACAATGGCAAATTCGTTCAGGTGTCTGACGCTGACCTGAAAGGCAAGTGGTCCGTGGTCTTCTTCTACCCGGCTGACTTCACCTTCGTTTGCCCGACCGAGCTGGGCGACCTGGCTGACAACTACGCTGAATTCCAGAAACTGGGCGTCGAGATCTACTCTGTCTCTACCGACACCCACTTCACTCACAAAGCATGGCACGACACCTCTGACACCATTCAGAAGATCCAGTACCCGATGATTGGTGACCCGACTGGTACCATCACCCGCAACTTCGGCGTGATGATCGAAGAAGCTGGTCTGGCTGACCGCGGTACCTTCGTAATTGACCCGCAGGGCATCATCCAGATCGTCGAGATCAACGCTGGCGGCATCGGCCGTGACGCACTGGAACTGCTGCGCAAAGTTAAAGCGGCCCAGTACGTTGCCTCCCACCCGGGTGAAGTGTGCCCGGCTAAATGGAAAGAAGGCGAAGCCACTCTGGCCCCGTCCCTGGACTTGGTAGGCAAGATCTAAGCCTCCCGCTTCCAAGACCGGCCCGCATAAGGGCCGGTCTGCTTTCCGGCCTTGCCAAATAGACCTGAAAGCAGACCGACTCACATTTAATGCCAACTCGCCATTACAAGAAGGAATTCGACCATGTTGGATACCAACCTCAAACAACAGCTGAACACCTATCTGCAGTACATCGTCAATCCCATCGAGATCAGCGTGTCCGGCAACGACAGCGACAAATCTGCGGAGCTGCTGGCTCTGGCCAGCGAGATCGCCGAGATGTCACCCAAGATCATCCAGACCTCTGGCACTGCCGCTCGCAAGCCTTCCATGAGTGTCGCGCCGCAGGGCCAAGCCCCGCGCGTTCACTTTGCCGGCATCCCCATGGGTCATGAATTTACCTCTCTGGTGCTCGCCCTGCTGCAAAGCGGCGGCCACCCCTCCAAGGCAGATGCAGCCGTGCAGGAGCAGATCCGCAATCTCAAGGGCGAGTTCCACTTCGAGACCTATATCTCCCTCTCCTGCCACAACTGCCCGGACGTAGTTCAGGCCCTCAACCTGATGGCGACCCTGAACCCCGGTATCACCCACACCATGATCGATGGCGCCCTGTTCCAGGACGAGGTCGCCGAGCGTCAAATCATGGCGGTACCGAATGTCTACCTGAACGGCCAACCGTTCAGCCAGGGCCGTATTTCACTCGAAGAGATCGTCGCCAAACTCGACACCGGCGCCGCCGAGCGCAAGGCTGCCGAGCTGAATGAGAAAGATCCCTACGATGTGCTAGTGGTAGGCGGTGGCCCGGCTGGCGCCGCAGCGGCCATCTATGCCGCTCGTAAAGGCATTCGCACTGCCATCGTTGCCGAACGTTTCGGTGGTCAGGTGATGGACACCGTCGGCATCGAGAACTTTATCTCCGTGCCCTACACCGAAGGCCCCAAGCTGGCCGCCAGCCTGGAGCAGCACGTCAAAGAGTACGGCGTTGAAGTGATCACCGAGCAGCGCGCCGCCGCCATCAGCAAAGATGGATATGTGAACGTGGATCTCGCCTCTGGCGCCACCTTGAAGAGCCGTGCCGTGATCTTGGCTACCGGTGCGCGCTGGCGTGACCTGAACGTCCCGGGCGAGCTTGAGTACCGTACCAAGGGCGTGGCCTACTGCCCGCACTGCGATGGCCCCTTCTTCAAGGGCAAGCGAGTAGCGGTGATCGGAGGCGGTAACTCCGGCATCGAGGCAGCGATCGACTTGGCTGGCATCGTCGAGCATGTGACTGTGGTGGAGTTCGCCGACACCCTGCGTGCCGATGAAGTGCTGCAGAAGAAGGCTCGCTCCATGGGCAATATCGACATCATCATGAGCGCGCGCACCACCGAAGTGATCGGTGATGGCAGCAAGGTGGTCGGTATGGACTACGAAGATCGCACCACAGGTGAGATCAAACACCTGGCGGTGGCGGGTATCTTCGTCCAGATCGGCCTGGTACCGAACACCGAGTTCCTGAAAGGGAGCGAGATTGCCCTGACCCGCTTTGGCGAGATCGAGATCGATACCAAGGGCGCGACCTCCCTGCCCGGCGTCTACGCCGCAGGGGATGCCACCACGGTACCGTTCAAGCAGATCATCATCTCCATGGGTGCTGGCGCCACCGCCGCACTGGGTGCGTTTGATTACCTCATCCGCAACCCGGCACCTGAAGCGACCAAGCCTGATGCAGTGACCGCCTGATAAACCCAGCGCAACAAAAAGCCGATGCTCGATTAAGTAAACACGAGCGTCGGCTTTTTTATATCTGCATCGATGCGCAATAAAAACCCCGCAGCAAATGGCGGGGTTGTTCATGACTGGACTTAAACGACGGGCATCACTCCAGCAAGAATACAGCCTCGATATTATCACTTACCGTGATCTGCTGTTGTTGATAGCTGTTGTCCGCCATATCCGGCGCGGGAGCAGCCATCGCCATGGCCTGCACCACCTTCAGGTTGCGGCTGTAGGCGGTAATGGGCGAAGCATTGCGGTACTCCACACTGTAGACCTTGCCAAGCTTCATCCCGAACGCCTTGGCCAGAGATTCAGCCTTGGTTTTGGCATCCTCAACGGCATTCAGACGGGCCTGCTCCTTGATGACCTGCGGCGATTTCAACCCGTACTCAATCTGGGATACGGACTCCAGCCCGGCTTTGAGGGCGGTATCCATCAGGGGGCTCAACTTGTCGAGCTGATAGAGCTTCACCGCCAATTGCCGCTGGGCACGGTATCCCAACAATACCGGCTTCTTGTTCTCGCCATACTGATATTCCGGAGAGACCATCAGGTTGCCAGCCTCAACATCGCTGCGCTTGATCCCCAGCCCTTCCAGTTGGCTGAAAAAGGCTGCGACCTTGGTATCGACCTGCTGCTTGGCCTTGAGGCCCTGCTTATCCAGTGCACTCACCGCCACATTGAGGGTGAGCATATCGGGTTCGGTCTTCTGCTCGGCATAACCGCTCACCACCAGATGGGGCGCTTGCGGCACTTCAATCGCCAGCAGCGGAGCACTGACAACCAGAGCGGAAAGAGTAAGAAGGGGACGCCACATAGAAAAAACCTCAATCGGAAAGATTGAGGTCATTATGCCCGTGCAGCTAGGGGATTCATATATCGTGCAAGGGGGGGAGCTGATCCAGTATCTGATTGGTCAGATCGAGACTAATGGTGACCATGCTGCCGGGATCCTGGCTCTGGTTTGCCATATCCAGCGCAGGAGCCGCGCCACAGACCAACACCTCATCATCGAAATGAAACGAGTCCCACGACAGAACGTGTCCTTGCACCGCCTGTCCGATATTGGTGCCACCACTATCCTCCTCCATCGCAGACCAAGGGATGGTATCAGATGGCCCTAGCAAATCTTGCAACAACGGAGAGTGAAAACTGGCCAGCGGATACTCCTGCTGCCCCTGATGATGGCCAACCAGAATCATGTTATAGGCAGACTCGGTATCCATGACCGGCACATAAGTGATAGAGGCCGTAGCGAAATCAACATAGAGCGAGCCCGCTACATCACCGGCCTCATTCTCAATCTCCATCCCATCCAGCCGATCCCCCGTGATCGAGGCCTGATAGCCAAACTGGCCTGCGCAGGTAATGTTCCCCTGCCCATCCCAGCTATAACGGATGCCATCAATGTCGACCCAGTTGAATGACTGCATGATTACCCCTCTCCTCTACTGCCGCTATCTTATCCATCCCCTTGAGGAAAAAACAGGGGCCAGGCAAGCCCGGCCCCGAGACAAGGTTACGGATCAACCTTCAAGTTACCGTCATCCAGCAACTTCTGAATAATCTGCAAGTCACTGTTACCCAGGGTCGTCAAGTCAATACTGTCAAATTTTATGACGTGGGTGGTTCCTCCATTCGTACCATCCAAATCAATAGTCAATGTTGATTTGTTTGTGCCTGGCCCATCACTACTGAAATTGAGGTACGCATCAAGCGAACCAGAGTTGGCATGTTCGCCAGTGAGCAGCTCGCTTATATCCAGCACATCTCCACCGTCACCAGTTGTGAAGTCTTTGATAACGTCCACACCACCGATATCACCCGCCCCCCACTTGAAGGTATCGCTGCCAGAGCCACCAACAAGAGTATCCGAGCCTAATCCACCGATCAGGATGTCATTACCTAATCCACCGATTAGCTGATCATCTCCGCCCAACCCCTTGAGTGTATCGTTATCGGCACTGCCATGTATGATGTCAGCCATAGCTGTGCCGGTGAACACATTGCCAGCTTCGATGGTGACATGCAGATTCACGCTCGAAGTGGCATCGTTGTCGGCATCCTGCACTACCACCTGGAAGTCGAGGTCCGCATCCACGGTGGTGGTCTGGGTCTTGATAAAGCCGATATCGGAGACCTTGACCACATCGTTGTCGCTTTGGTTGGCAAAGCTGGTGAGACCATCGAAACCATCATTGAAGTCGCGGTCATAGTTGAGCGCGACGCTGGTGGTGATGTCTTCGACCGACGTCAGGATCTGCGCCCCGTAGATCTGCCAGCTCTCACCGGCGGCGTTGTAGTCATTGCTCTCGATGACGATCGCACCATCGTTGTTGTCCAGGGTGATGCCATAGACGGCCAGGGCAGCCAGCGCCGTTGCACCGCTGAAATTGCGGTAGATGTCGCTGTTGCTGACGACCAGTGCCCTGGTGGTGGTAACACCTCCAGCTCCGACCAGCTTCAACACGATCACCAGATCATCATCATTGTCGATACCATCGAACTTCAGATAGACGCCATCAGCACGGCCGGTCGGGGTCAGCCCCAGGTTGCCGGTGGGGTTGGAGGTATAGAAGTTCAGGTCCAGCACTTCGCCCTTGCCAATGGTGTCGCCCGCCACCCCGTTCTCGCTGTTGGACAGAGAGACGTAGGAACTCGTCTGGGTGAAGGTCTCACCATTGACGAAGACGTTGGTGTTCGTGCCTCCCGTCTGCAGATTGTTGCTACCGGTGCCACCACCGGTCTCGGCGTAGCTCCTGAACTGCACGAAGAAGTCAGTGGCCAGCTGAGAAACCGCCACCTCCGGATTGGTGGTATCCACCGAGCTTCCACCCGGCACATAGCCCGTGATACCCAGCGAAGCGCTGGTTTTCAGCACCTGGAAGCCCTCGATCGGCCCGTCCAGCGTCACCGTGTAGGTGCCGTTCACCTTGTCGAAGGTCAGGGTACCGGTAGCCTCTTCCTTGACGCCGGGGTTGGCCGGGTTCGGCGCGTAGTCGAACTCGATATCGAAGGTCGCGGTGGTAGCGCTCTCCGACACCCAGGTCACCGATTGCGCGCTGATCGCCGTGCCACCGACATTGCCCGTCAGCATGATGGACTTGAAGTCCGAGTCCGCCGCACTGAAGGGACCACTGCCACGAGTATCGGCACCGGTGCTGTAGTCGAACACGCCGGTAGCTCCGCCCGGGTTGCCACTGTTGGAGTACACCAGGTTCGAGGTTGCCAGGATCGCCGGCACGTCGTCCTCGACCTGGATCAGCAGATCACCGGCCAGCGGCACCGGATTTCCGCCGTTGGTGGCCTTGACTGCCTCGGTCAGGTTCAGCGTGAGGATTTCGTTGTCGTTGCCGTTGGCCAGCGGGTGATCCAGCGGACCGCTGAGCGTGAAGGTGTAAGCGCCATTGGCCTGCACCACCAGGGTGAAGATAGTGGCCGCGCCCGCCATCGCCGTCAGGGTATTACCGACGACGTTGTAGGTGACAGCCACACCATCAGAGGTCAGGGTCGGCAAGAACGCCGGCGAACTCTGCAGGCTGAAGGTGGCAGGACCGTTGCCGATCAGCAGCTCGGTCAGGCTGCCGGTGGCAACCGTGGTCTGCAGATCGTTATCGGTAATACCACCGGGCAGTTCGTCCTCGTCCACCCTGCCGATCACCGGTGCAGCATCCTCGATATTGACCGTCAGCGTGGCCTGCGACGGGTCGCCGTCCTTGTCGATGATCACGTAGTCGAAGCTCTCGTTGGTATCCGACGCAACGCTCTGCGGCGCAACGTAGCTCCAGGTGCCATTGGTAAAGTTGAAGCTCAGTTTGCCGCCCAGATCGGTGACGATGTTGCTCAACTGGCTACCGGCGATGCTACCGCCCGTACTCACCGCAATGGTGCCCACGCCGTTCCAGGTGTAGGTAACCCCATCGATCTCGATCGACAGCACCCGACCGGCGCCATCGGCGCCAAAGGCATCGTCGTCACCGCCACCCACGACATTGTTGTTGCCGAGCAGGACGTTGCCGCTGACCGTGTTGCCGGATATCTGAGTGAGCAGCGCGTCGATCAGATCATCGAAGTCGGTCATCAGAATCGGCGAGCCGCTGCCATCCAGGTCGACATCCTGCAGCCGCGGCCCGTTGATGCCGCCACCCACCCCAATGGTGGTGACGTTGATGCCGTTACTGTCGATGAAGTTGTTCCAATCCGTCGCCGTGCCACTTTCCAGCGAGTTGTTGACACCGGTATCGACATTCGGATTGCCGTCGCTGATGAAGAATACCTGGTTGCTCCAACCCGGTATCGGGTTGTAGACATCCATGGTTTGCTCAACTGCCGCCGTGAAGTTGGTATTGCCGTTGAAGGGACGGTTGGCCAGGATACTGTCAATCAGCGACTCGAAGGCCGCCAGCGAACTGATCGCAGTGTAAGAAGTAGCCCCGGTGGAAAACGCCACGATAGTGATCTGCACGGTACCGTCGGTGCCGTTGAACAGCGCCTGGCCTGCCGCCCGCACAGCCGCCATCATGGTGGCGAACTCGGTACCGTTGATACTGCCGCTGGAATCCAGCACGAACGCGACGTTGAAGTCCTTGCCGCTGGACTCGGCAACGATAGCCGTGTCGTTCTTCGCCACCGGCGTATCGTCATCGACATTGATAGCCAACGTGCCGGTCGCGGTATCGCCATCGCCATCGTTCACTTTATAGTTCAGGGTAAACGCCTGGTTGTTCTCCTGATCAGCATTCGCATGTTGAATAGGCGAATTCTGCGTCACGCTATACGCCCCAGTAGCCGAGTTCAGGGTTACTGTCAGCACTGTGGTCGCCCCCTGTTTGACCAACAGAGCGCCTGCGGGATTCGTTTCATAAGTAAATCCAGCCGGCGCCCCCGTAGTCAGCCATTGCACACTGCCTGCGCCGTCAGCACCGAAGCTGTGGCCCAGAATTCCGCTGACGTTGACCGCGTTCGGGTCGTCGCCCGTGCCGCCAGCTATGCCGCCCGCCAGGGCATCATCGTCCAGTTGCACTGCTGTGTTGGCGCTGACCGTCGGGGTGTCGTCGTCGACGTTGATGGTCAGGCTGCCATCCACGCTGTCTTTGTCGGCATCGGTAACACGGTAGTTCAGCGTGAAGGTGGCGTTATTCTCGTCATTACCGTCGGCATGCTTGATCGGCGCATTCTGCGTCACGCTGTAGGCACCCGTGGCGCTGTTCAGCGTCACCGTCAGCACGGTCACTCCAGCCTGTTTGACCAGCAGTGAACCACCAGACCCCGCTTCATAGGTGTAACCGCCCGGTGCGCCACTGGTCAGCCACTGGATGCTACCAGCGCCGTCGGCACCGAAGCTGTGGCCCAGAATTCCGCTGACGTTGACCGCGTTCGGGTCGTCGCCCGTGCCGCCAGCTATGCCGCCCGCCAGGGCATCATCGTCCAGTTGCACTGCTGCGTTAGCGCTGACCGTCGGGATGTCGTCGTCGACGTTGATGGTCAGGCTGCCATCCACGCTGTCTTTGTCGGCATCGGTAACACGGTAGTTCAGCGTGAAGGTGGCGTTATTCTCGTCATTACCGTCGGCATGCTTGATCGGCGCATTCTGCGTCACGCTGTAGGCCCCCGTGGCGCTGTTCAGCGTCACCGTCAGCACGGTCACGCCAGCCTGATTGACCAGCAGTGAACCACCAGACCCCGCTTCATAGGTGTAACCGCCCGGTGCATCACTGGTCAGCCACTGGATGCTGCCAGCGCCGTCGGCACCGAAGCTGTGGCCCAGAATTCCGCTGACGTTGACCGCGTTCGGGTCGTCGCCCGTGCCGCCAGCTATGCCGCCCGCCAGGGCATCATCGTCCAGTTGCACTACTGCGTTGGCGCTGATACTCGGGCCATCGTCTTTGAAGCTGATAACTTTACCGATATCTAGTCGACCGCTAGTGTGGTCACCATCCTTATCGGTAACGGTCAGTGTCAAACTTATATGGCCAGAGCCGAGGAATTTGACTTCATCGGGATCAGAAGTCGGATGTTCAATAGCTCGTAATTGATCAAGAGTTACTTTACCGCTGCCGTCAACGCTAAGGTTAAACGCCAACTGACCGGTGGTTATAGTACGCCCTTCAATCGTTGAGCCATTCATAACTAGTCTGATCTGTTCACCTGTTGTTGTATCAATCAAGCCTGAATTTACATTTTGTATGCTCAAGCTGTAGCTCTGGGATCCCAGACCATCTGCCCCCGGCTGTACGTTGAACACACCACCAAAGTCAGCTGTTGCATCATGATTGAGGTTGGACTCATCGACCTGCAACTGCACAACACCGCCCCAAGTCACAGTGGTGCTGACATCGTTGTAGTCATAATCCGAGTTTGCGGTCATATCCTCCCAGTTCTGGTTGCCTGCGCTACCAGTATCCTGCAAATGTGAACCGCCAGGGTTGAGGCTGGCGTCGCTGAACACGATGTTGGCACCATCGGCACCACTCAACGCAGCGCTGCCAACGAATGCCTGCCACTTGCCATTAATAAACTGGAAAGTGACCGCGGCACCATCTACAAGACCGGGATTGGCACCTCCATTGGGGATAACAAAGAATCCGGTATGAGCAGGATCCAGCGAACTGATATCTGTCTGGCTTCCCACACTCTGACTGTGAACATTTGCCCAGATGACTTTGCCGGACAACGGGGTGCCATCATCACCTTTGATGTAATAGCCATAGCTATTTGAATAACCGGCGTTGCTACCCAGGAAGGTGACTGAGGAAGTCAGGGACAGCTCACCCACTTGGATTGTCGGCGTATCATCGTTAATGGTGACGGCAAGTACGCCGCTGGCACTATCCCCATCACCATCTGTCACCTTGTAGCCCACATTGAGGGTGAGATTATCTTCGGTATCAACCCCTGTGTGCATCAATGGCTGCAGAAGTTTCACCGAGTAGGCACCAGTACTCGGGTCAGTAATGGTGACCGTCATCAAGACACCGCGAGTGGAACTGATAGACAAGGTTCCACTTTGGGCATCCCACGTTGAGGTCACACTTTCACTTCCCAACGCAGTAGGCCCGGAGAGTTCAAGCGATTTGAGGCCATCAGCCCCGGCCTGATAAGCCAGATTGCCCGTGACGCTGGTATTGGCCCCTGCAACATCACCAGAACCGCCATTGATCCCGCCAACAAGGCCTTCATCGTCAAGTACCAAGGCAGCCTGAACATTGCTTGCTTTGGGGCCGTCATCCTCGAAGCGGAACACACCGTTGGCGCCAAGATCCACAGATGCTCTGGCGCTATCGCCATCGGCGTCGGTCACAGTTTGCACCAACGTCAGCACGCCCTTGCCCACACTCAGCGCCACGCTGTCATCTGCACTACTGGTATTGCCATGCCAGACGTTGTCCAGCAGGGCCAGGGTCACTTCCCCGGTGGTCGGGTCAATGGTCAGGGTGAAGTAGCTCACTGCACCGACACTACCGGTGATGACATTGCCCACCTGATTGAGCACGATGGCCGCACCCTGCCCGTTCACGGCCAGCGGGTCAACCGCATACAGGCCGCTTGCCACGTTGCTGCCGGTCAGCGCCAGGCGGTAGCCGATACTGCCTTGCCCATCCGCCCCGAAGGCCGGGTTGAACTGGGCCTGCACATTGGCGCCGCTCAGGGTGGCACTGGCCACTCCGTCACCACCAACGCCGCCCAGACTGACCAGGCTTTCATCCACGGTCGCGCCCAGAGCCGGCGCTTTCTCTGCCAGCTCGGCACGCGGGCCATCGTCCTCAAAGCGGAACACGTCGTTGGCGCCCAGATCCACAGACGCGCTGGCCCGATCGCCATCGGCATCAGTCACGGTCTGCACCAGCGTCAGCACGCCCTCGTCCACGCTCAGCGCCACGCTGTCATCCGCACTGGTAGTGTCGCCATGCCAGACGTTGTCCAGCAGTTCCAGGGTCACTTCCCCGGTGGTCGGGTCAATGGTCAGGGTGAAGTAGTCCACCCCACCGGCGCTGCCGGTGATAACGTTACCCGCCTGATTGAGCACGATAGCCGCGCCCTGGCCGTTGGCGGCCAGCGGGTCGACTGCATACAGGCCGCTCGCCACGTTACTGCCGGTCAGCGACAGGCTGTAACCGATGCTGCCCGCCCCGTCGGCCCCGAAGGCCGGGGCAAACTGCGCCCGCACGTCATCCGCACTCAGGGTGGCACTGGCCACTCCGTCACCACCAACGCCGCCCAGACTGATCAGGCTTTCATCCACGGTCGCGCCCAGAGCCGGCGCTTTCTCTGCCAGCCCGGCACGCGGGCCATCGTCCTCAAAGCGGAACACGCCGTTGGCGCCCAGGTCCACAGACGCGCTGGCGCTATCGCCGTCGGCATCGGTCACGGTCTGCACCAACGTCAGCACGCCCTGACCCACGGTCAGCGCCACGCTGTCATCCGCACTGGTAGTGTCGCCATGCCAGACGTTGTCCAGCAGTTCCAGGGTCACTTCCCCGGTGGTCGGGTCAATGGTCAGGGTGAAGTAGTCCACCCCACCGGCGCTGCCGGTGATAACGTTACCCGCCTGATTGAGCACGATAGCCGCGCCCTGGCCGTTGGCGGCCAGCGGGTCGACTGCATACAGGCCGCTCGCCACGTTACTGCCGGTCAGCGACAGGCTGTAACCGATGCTGCCCGCCCCGTCGGCCCCGAAGGCCGGGGCAAACTGCGCCCGCACGTCATCCGCACTCAGGGTGGCACTGGCCACTCCGTCACCACCAACGCCGCCCAGACTGACCAGGCTTTCATCCACGGTCGCGCCCAGGCTCGGCGCTCCCACCGCCAGCCCGGCCCGCGGGCCGTCATCCTCGAAGCGGAACACGCCGTTGGCGCCCAGGTCCACAGACGCGCTGGCGCTATCGCCGTCGGCATCGGTCACGGTCTGCACCAACGTCAGCACGCCCTGACCCACGGTCAGCGCCACGCTGTCATCTGCATTGGTGGTGTTGCCATGCCAGACGTTGTCCAGCAGTTCCAGCGTCACTTCCCCGGTGGTCGGGTCGATGCTCAGAGTGAAGTAGTCCACCCCACCGGCGCTGCCAGTGATGACATTACCCACCTGATTGAGCACGATAGTCGCGCCCTGGCCGTTGGCGGCCAGCGGGTCGACTGCATACAGGCCGCTCGCAACGTTGCTGCCGGTCAGCGCAAGGCTGTAGCCGATACTGCCTTTCCCATCTGCCCCGAAGGCTGATACAAACTGTGCCTGCACGTCACCCGCACTCAGGCTGGCACTGGCCACTCCGTCACCACCAACGCCGCCCAGACTGACCAGGCTTTCATCCACGGTTGCACCCAGACGCGGGGCTTCTTCTGCCAGCCCGGCACGCGGGCCATCGTCCTCAAAGCGGAACACGTCGTTGGCGCCCAGATCCACAGACGCGCTGGCCCGATCGCCATCGGCGTCGGTCACAGTTTGCACCAGCGTCAGCACGCCCTCGTCCACGCTCAGCGCCGCGCTGTCATCCGCACTGGTAGTGTCGCCATGCCAGACGTTGTCCAGCAGTTCCAGCGTCACTTCCCCGGTGGTCGGGTCGATGCTCAGAGTGAAGTAGTCCACCCCACCGGCGCTGCCAGTGATGACATTACCCACCTGATTGAGCACGATAGCCGCGCCCTGGCCGTTGGCGGCCAGCGGGTCGACTGCATACAGGCCGCTCGCCACGTTACTGCCGGTCAGCGCCAGGCTGTAACCGATGCTGCCCGCCCCGTCGGCCCCAAAGGCCGGGTTGAACTGGGCCTGCACGTCGGCCGCACTCAGGCTGGCACTGGCCACCCCGTCGCTGCCAACGCCGCCCAGGCTGACCAGGCTTTCATCCACGGTCGCCCCCAGGCTCGGCGCTTCCACCGCCAGCCCGGCCCGCGGGCCGTCATCCTCGAAGCGGAACACGCCGTTGGCGCCCAGGTCCACAGACGCGCTGGCGCTATCGCCGTCGGCATCGGTCACGGTCTGCACCAACGTCAGCACGCCCTCGTCCACGCTCAGCGCCGCGCTGTCATCTGCATTGGTGGTGTTGCCATGCCAGACGTTGTCCAGCAGTTCCAGCGTCACTTCCCCGGTGGTCGGGTCGATGCTCAGAGTGAAGTAGTCCACCCCACCGGCGCTGCCAGTGATGACATTACCCACCTGATTGAGCACGATAGTCGCGCCCTGGCCGTTGGCGGCCAGCGGGTCGACTGCATACAGGCCGCTCGCAACGTTGCTGCCGGTCAGCGCCAGGCTGTAGCCGATGCTGCCTTTCCCATCTGCCCCGAAGGCCGGCGCGAACTGGGCCTGTACGTCGGCCGCACTCAGGCTGGCACTGGCCACCCCGTCACCGCCAACGCCGCCCAGACTGGCCAGGCTTTCATCCACGGTTGCACCCAGACGCGGGGCTTCTTCTGCCAGCCCGGCACGCGGGCCGTCATCCTCGAAGCGGAACACGCCGTTGGCGCCCAGGTCCACAGACGCGCTGGCGCTATCGCCGTCGGCATCGGTCACGGTCTGCACCAGGGTCAGCACACCCTGACCCAGCGTCAGTGCCACGCTGTCATCCGCATTGGTGGTGTCGCCGTGCCAGACGTTGTCCAGCAGAGCCAAGGTCACTTCCCCGGTGCTCGGGTTGATGGTCAGGGTGAAGTAGTCCACCCCACCGGCGCTGCCGGTGATAACGTTACCCGCCTGATTGAGCACAATAGCCGCGCCCTGGCCGTTGGCGGCCAGCGGGTCAACCGCATACAGACCGCTCACCACATCGCTGCCGGTCAGCGCCAGGCTGTAGCCGATGCTGCCTTTCCCATCTGCCCCGAAGGCCGGCGCGAACTGGGCCTGCACGTCGGCCGCACTCAGGCTGGCACTGGCCACCCCGTCGCTGCCAACGCCGCCCAGGCTGACCAGGCTTTCATCCACGGTCGCCCCCAGAGCCGGCGCTTTCTCTGCCAGCCCGGCACGCGGGCCGTCATCCTCGAAGCGGAACACGCCGTTGGCGCCCAGGTCCACAGACGCGCTGGCGCTATCGCCGTCGGCATCGGTCACGGTCTGCACCAGGGTCAGCACACCCTGACCCAGCGTCAGTGCCACGCTGTCATCCGCATTGGTGGTGTCGCCGTGCCAGACGTTGTCCAGCAGAGCCAAGGTCACTTCCCCGGTGCTCGGGTTGATGGTCAGGGTGAAGTAGTCCACCCCACCGGCGCTGCCGGTGATAACGTTACCCGCCTGATTGAGCACAATAGCCGCGCCCTGGCCGTTGGCGGCCAGCGGGTCAACCGCATACAGACCGCTCACCACATCGCTGCCGGTCAGCGCCAGGCTGTAGCCGATGCTGCCTTTCCCATCTGCCCCGAAGGCCGGCGCGAACTGGGCCTGCACGTCGGCCGCACTCAGGCTGGCACTGGCCACCCCGTCGCTGCCAACGCCGCCCAGGCTGACCAGGCTTTCATCCACGGTCGCCCCCAGAGCCGGCGCTTTCTCTGCCAGCCCGGCACGCGGGCCGTCATCCTCGAAGCGGAACACGCCGTTGGCGCCCAGGTCCACAGACGCGCTGGCGCTATCGCCGTCGGCATCGGTCACGGTCTGCACCAACGTCAGCACGCCCTGACCCACGGTCAGCGCCACGCTGTCATCTGCATTGGTGGTGTTGCCATGCCAGACGTTGTCCAGCAGTTCCAGCGTCACTTCCCCGGTGGTCGGGTCGATGCTCAGAGTGAAGTAGTCCACCCCACCGGCGCTGCCAGTGATGACATTACCCACCTGATTGAGCACGATAGTCGCGCCCTGGCCGTTGGTGGCCAGCGGGTCAACCGCATACAGACCGCTCGCAACGTTGCTGCCGGTCAGCGCCAGGCTGTAGCCGATGCTGCCTTTCCCATCTGCCCCGAAGGCCGGCGCGAACTGGGCCTGTACGTCGGCCGCACTCAGGCTGGCACTGGCCACCCCGTCACCGCCAACGCCGCCCAGACTGGCCAGGCTTTCATCCACGGTTGCACCCAGACGCGGGGCTTCTTCTGCCAGCCCGGCACGCGGGCCATCATCATCGAAGCTGAATACCGACCGCTCGCCCGCAATCAAACTGACAGTGGCACTGTCGGTCACGCTATCGCCATCTCCGTCCACACGGGTCACGCTGTATTGCAGTCCCAGACTGTTCTGTCCACTGAGCAGCAGCAACAGTGATTCATCAAACAAACCGGTGTTGTCATGAGACAAGGCTTCAAACTGGGTGGTCTGCAGTTGGGATACCCCATCTACCACCACAATCTTGATGCTGAAGACCACATCTCCTTCACCATCAACCCCTTGCAGCTCGGTCGCGCTCACTGCATTGAGGGTAATCTCACCACCTTTGGTGGCCGACAGGTTGGTGGCAACCCCCGCTTCGCCAATTCCGACAAAGCTGAAACTGCCGGTGATGCTACCTGCACCATCAGCACCGTAGCTGCCACTGCTGGTAAACAGTGACAGCAAACCACCTTCAATCGCAGTTGTAGCCCGGGCCAGTGCACCCTCTACGTCATCACTGACATAGCCGTCATTCACATCACTTTCGCTGTAGGTATCCTCTTTGCCAACCGTCTCATCCAGACTGGCCGACAATCCACCCAAATTAGCCTCTTCGGCCACCCCCACATCCTGGATAGGCACATCATCCTGAATAACGATGTCCAATGTTGCGCTGGCTGTATCACCGTCATCATCAGTCAAGGTCACCGTTAGGCTCTCACCCAATTGCAGGTCAGAAGCGGGTTGTTGATGAGCTTCATTATCAAGGAGGGTATAGCTGTAGGAGACACTGCCGTTACCGGTAACGGGATCGTAGGTTATTGCGGTGATTTGCAATCCATTGCCCAGCGGTGTCTCAATAGATACAGGCAGAGCAACCACAGTGCCATTGCTGATCAACTGGATCACCCCGATCGCCAGCGTTTGCACGCCATCGGGGGCGCTGAAGGTAAATACTCCACCTTGAGTCAACGCTGTCGCATTGGGGGTTGAACCATCCGCCAGATTGGCATCACTGACCAACACCTCTCCCCCTTCCAGGGTAAGCCCATCAAGGCCAACCTCCTCATCTACCGGAGTAATGGAGATAACGAGTGTTGAAGTCACTGTATCCTGGCCATCAGTTACCTGATAGTTCACCGGGGGAACTGCACCATCATAGTTAGGAGCCGGAGTAAAGGTATAGCTCCCATCCGGATTGATGATCAGCGTGCCCACTCCGGTAATGGTGGCAGCAACACCGGCAGGGACTCCGATATTGATACCCCAGTCATATGAAACGATAGAGGCATCAGCGGGTCCATCTGGATTGGTACTATTGTCGAGCAAATTCCCACTGACCTGAGTGTCTTCCAGGGTTACGGCGGTTTCGCCCAAATCATCAAGCTGATTTTCAAGTATCAAATCTTCGGCCTGATTTTCATTGATGACAGCGGCCGTATCGTAGGTGGTATCAAACCCTGCAGCCGCTATCGTGGCATCGCCAGTTCGATCAATTGTGACGAAACCACCATTACCACTGGCCCCCGCAACCCCACCAATACCGCCACCACCACCGGCCGCTGGAGCCCCACCAGCAGCAGAAGCCTCAAAGTTTTGAGTCGGGTCAACACCCTGCAGAATCGATTCTTGCAATGCGGCAATATCTGAAGGTGCGCCTTCCTGGCTGGCCGCCACTTGCGGTTGAGCAGGTTCAGCGGACTCGGAACCGGCCGGAACATCCGATGCTGGAGTATCGTCATAAGGGGAAAGAGCCAGCTTGGCGTCATCAGCTATGGCCAATTTTGCTCCGGGTTGGAGAATTTCCCCTTTTTGCAGAGGGCGGCTGCTTCCATCAGCCAGCACAATCTCCACATTGCCTTCTATAGCTGAGACAACCACGGACTTGTCGATGATTTGGGTACGCATATCCATTGCTCCAAGGTGACAGATCTTGATGTCTACACCGTAGAAGGAGATAGCGCGCTGTTCCGTTGCAAAAAAGCGTACGTTCGAGAGGAATTCAACAAATGGACGGAAAAAAATCGAAGAGTTGGAATTTCTTAATACAAATCAGAACCCTAGACACAGCTCCATTCAAAGCTGACCTTGAGTTGGTTATAGAAAAATGGCGAAAAGAGAAGTGACTGGTATAAAAAAGGCCCCTATCGGGGCCATTTCAAACATTTAGTTCAAGACAATGGGAAGGCAGGATGAACAAATCCCTGGTAACCATCGATATGCAACTTGGAAAGCAGTTCCACTTGATGTTGATCCTCGACACGGGTCGCAATGGTGGTCACACCGGCATTGTGTGCGGCGCGACACACTGCTGCCAGGAATGAGGTGTCAGCCCCCGGCTCCATGACCTGACTGGTATAACCGTGATCGACCTTGACATAAGCCGGCGACAGCTCTTCCAGATAGCCCAGAGACTGGAAGTGACGACCATAGTGGTCAACCCCCCACTGAAAGCCATGAGCTTGCAAGGTGCCAACCAACGCAGCCACGTTGTCTTTATGTTTCATGATGGCAGCTTCAGGTATTTCAAATAACAACCGCTCTTTGAGCTCTGCATGCTCGGTCAGATAGCGCGTCAGCCAGGTTAAAAATTCATCCGAGCAGAGCGAGCCAGCAGTGATGTTGATCGCCAGTACCAGATCAGACTGTTTTTGCAGTAATGGAACGCAAGCATCAAGCACCGCCTGGTCAAACTCGCCACCCAATTTGAACTGTTCAATCGCGGGCAAGAACTGACCGGCAAAATAATCTGTGCCATCGCGAGAGATAGAAGCAAACAGCTCGGCATGCAACCTTGCTCCATTATCAAACCGGCAAGCTGGTTGTGCTTTAAAGCGCCAAAGTTGTCGTGAAATAGCATCTTGTACCAGATCTCGCCAGGCCAAACGCCCCATCAAACCTTGCTCGGTACCCCCTTCCATCACCACAGCACCACGGCGCTCATTGCGCGCCTTGCCAAGCGCATTATCGGCTTTGGTCAACAAGGCAGAGAGATCATCATTGCCATCACGACCGGCAATACCGATGACGGAGAGCGCATCCCCTTCGCCCATTGGATTCACCACCAGATCGGCAATGCGGCTATTAATCACTTCAGCCAGCTCTTTTAGCTGAGTCAGATCGTCAGTTGGACAGAGCAGCGCATATTCCGTCGCGGAGATCCGTGCCAAGGCTGCGCCATCCCACCCTTTTAATTGCTCTTTCAAAGCCTGAGCTATCGATTTGACCATGTTGTCACGGGCAGCAAAGCCTTCATCGCGATAGATATCATCCAGCATGTCGACCGCAACCAACATGACGCCACCTTGGCCAGCCTCCGCTATCCATGCGTTTACCTGACCCACAAAATAGGCTCGGTTGCCAAGCCCCGACACGGCATCGACATAAACCCGCTCGCGCAATTTCTCGGCCTCATCGGCTTGCTCTTTGAACTGCAACGCCAACTTGCTTGAGAGGGTGTTGATCGCCTGAACGACCTGCTTCAATTCATGGGTTTTAGGCTCCGGGATCGTATGACCGAAATGGTGCAGCTCAATCTCGACGGCTTGATCACAGATCTGTTTGAGTGGCTTGAGCAAGTAGTTGAGTGCTCTCATCAACAAAATGGTGGTGATCAAAAAGCCTACCAGAAACCAGCTCGCCAGCTCGCTCATACCCCGCCACAACTCGTAATAAGCCTGGCCGGGGTGACCCACTACTTTTAATTTTCCAAGCTGCAACCAGCCAGACGTCAGAATTGACTCGTTGGATACCTCAGGAAACAGTCCCAAATTTACAAACCACCGCGGTACCCCCTGAATATTATTGGTATTTTCCTGCTCGATGACATCCTTTGATGCCAGTAGATCCAGGCGAACCAATCGATAATAGCCACCATCAAAAATGGCCTGGATCACCGACTCGGCACCGACCTTGTCACCGTTTTCCAGATAGGGGGTGAGCGCAAGCCCCAGCGAGGTTGCCGTATTGATGACCGTTGTTTCCTGTTGCTGCGCAAGATAAGTGCGGGTTGAATTGAATTGCACCCAGTATGTGGCCGCAAATAACAATCCAAACAGCAGCAGCATGGTGGCTAATAACTGTCGATAGAGCGTCATAGGTTAATCATCCAAATTCACCACTGGCCGAGCCAATCGCCCCGAGGTCATGCGATTGCGTAAATCATTCCATAATCCCAAGCGGGATGATTGACCAGCCAGTTCCCCTTGGCCTCGTGCCTTCATCAACCACAAGTGACTACCGTTAAAACTGTAAATAGGCACCAGATCACGCCGCTGTGTGGCAGGGCGAATCGAGCCTATCAAATTATCCAAAATAACCGGAACGGAAGAGGGTGTCTCATAATATGCCACCACCATGTGAAACTGGTTGTAATCAAGAGCCTTTACGTACACCATCCGCATTTTATCATCCGGGATCCCAAGCTCGAGCAGCGTAGAGTATTTGGCGATACTGAAATCTTCACAGTCTCCCCCAGCGGCTCCCAAAAATTCCAGCGGGGTTGCCCAATAATCCTTTTTGCGCCACAACTTGATATCGTCAATAAAACGCATCCGATTGAAAAAATTATTAACCCGCTCAAGCTTTTTTTCTTCGCTCAGGGCCCTGCCCTTCGTCTCCATGACCAACATACGCCAACTGGTTACACGCTTACCGGCTTTGGCGCCATAGGTCTGCTCCGCCCGTTTGATCAAGTTGAGATCTTCCTGTGGCAGAGGCTGACTGGCACAGAGCAGAAGTGAGAAGGGTAACAGCAGGATCCACAAGGAGTGGCGCAGAGCGCGTAGCGATCGGTATCTCCATTCATTGAGAAGATAACACCATCGGCTACCGGTACCACGCTGGAGTGTCACGTCATATTCCTGCTGCATTATTACGGCTGCACTCCTCAAAGCTCGTACAACAACCTGCGTTAGCCAAACATGGTGACTGCCAGCAGCAGTCACCATGTTGGCGTTCATGATCCCAGCGGGATCATGAACAAACGGTTATTGCCTGGCCTGCCATTCAGCGGGTTGTTTGACGCTAAATGCATTGAGCAGACTACCTGTCGCGTTGAGAATGCGATAGTCAGCCAGCAGTGCATCATACTCAGCGGTGATATAGCTGCGACGCGCCTCGAACAGTTCGTTCTCGGTGTTCAATACGTCCAGCAATGTCCGTTGACCCAAACCAAACTGCTTCTTGTATGCCTGTACGGTGTCATAGCTGGCGTCAACATGCTCTTTCAGGAAGGTCTTCTGCTTGGCCAGCGACTCTTTCGCGTTCCAGGCCAGACGAGTGCCTTCCTCAACCTGGCGAAACGCATTCAAATGAATGTCTTTCGCCTGAGAGTAGAGCGCCGATGTTGCATTGCTCTCTGCCACATCAGAACCGCCACGGAACAGGTTGTAACGCATGCGCACCATTGCGGTCAGATCATCGTTGCGCCCTTTGACCGCATCGATATCCTCATTCCAGTTCTGATCGACCTCGAATGTTACATTCGGGTAGAAACCGGATTTAGCGCCTTCATGTTGATACTTGGCTGCTTCGATATCCTGCAGAGAAGAGAGCAGGGTCGGGTGGACTTCGGTCGCCGTTTTCAGCGCACTATCGAGGCTGGTCGGTATAAGCTCGGTATTGGGAACCGGCTGTACCAGATCTTTTGGTACCTCGTTCACGACACGAATAAATTCACTCTCTGCGTCGCGATAGTTGTTTTCAGCAGCGGCCTGATTTGAATAGGCCCGGGCAACACGACCTTCAATCTGGGTCTGATCCGCAGTAGAGCCAAGCCCTGAATCAGTCCGCTTGCTGATGTCGCTGCGGATCTGTTCGTGGGTTTCCAGGTTTTGTTTGGAAAGCTCCAGGATCTCCTGCTGGCGCAGCATATTGAGGTAGACCTCAGCTACTCGCAGCGCGGTATTTTCAGCTTCAGAGATCATCGCCAGACGCTGGGCATTGGCTTCAGCTTCGGTTCTGGAGACGTTGTTGCTGACATCAAAGCCATCAAACAACATTTGCCGCAGACTCAATCCTGCCTCTTTGCGAGTCATGGAATCATCAATATTGCTGTTGGCACTTGCAGCGCGGGTAGAAGGGCTGTCAGTTTTTTCATAGCCTACGCCGCCACGCAGATCGATCGTAGGATAATAGCCACCCTTGGCTCCATCATGCTGATAGAGTCGTGCCTGATACAGATCAAACGCTTCCTTGATCTTGGGATGCGTAGCAAGTGTCTGTGCCACCGACTCTTCCAGAGTCTGGGCCTGACCCAAACTCGGGATCAGGATGCAGCCACTGACCAGCATGGCAACAATCGTTTTTTTCATGTTATCTCCAGTCATGTTTTGTTTTTAGATTGTTGGCTTATCGTTCTCTCAGTGCCGACTGCTTTGCCCGTAAAATCGGCTTAAGCAAATAGTCTAGGACACTTTTTTTACCAGTAATGATATCAGCACTGGCTAACATACCGGGGATGATGGGAAGTGCGTTAAGCTCATCGCCCAAGTAACTCTTCTCTGTCCGAACCCGAACCAGATAAAAGGAGTTCCCCTCCTCATCCTGGATCGAATCCGCACTTATCTGTTCAACCTTGCCATGCAATCCTCCATAGATTGTAAAGTCGTAGGCAGTAATTTTGACGATGGCATCCAGCCCCGGTCGCAGGAAGGCGATATCTTTCGGTGACACCTTGGCTTCTACCAGCAAGGTATCCTCCAGCGGCACAATCTCCATCAAATCCATGCCGGGCTGAACCACGCCGCCCAGGGTGTTGATCTTGAGCTTCTTGATGGTGCCCTTGAGCGGTGCAATCACGCTGGTCCGGTCTACCCTGTCTCGCAAGCCAACCTGCCCTTCTGATAACTGGCCAAGCCGCCCTTGTTTCTCATTCAGTTCAGTCTGGGAATCTGCTCTGAACTTCAACGCAATATCATTACGCTTGGAGATGGTCTCACGCAGTACCGAATTGAGTTTTGGGATCAGCAGACGGTTGCTCTCCAGCTCCCCCTGCATCTCGTTGACCTGCCGCTCCAGCTTGATTAGCTCCACTTGAGGCACTATACCTTCTTTCGCCAACGGACGGCTAATATTCAGTTCCTGTCTGGCCAAATCCACACTGCGATTCACGGTGCGGATCTTGGCATTCAGTTCAATCAGCTCCTGCTCTTTCTGTTCGATTTGCTGACCAAGAATATAGAGCTGGTTCTTCAGATTATTGAGGCGATCCCGCTGTACAGACCGCTCACGGTGTGCGTATTCGGCAAAGACGGTTTCATAACCATCAGGAAACTGGATTGGCGCTTCACCTACCACGACTTGTTCACGCCACCCCAGTGCCGGGTCGTTTTTCACCTCGACGCTGGCCATCTCGGCGCGCAGACGGGCCACATCCCCCTTGAGGGTGACTACTTCTTGCTCCCGTTCTCTAAAGTCGGAGCGGAAACGGGTGTCATCAATGCGCAGCAGCGGCTGCCCCTTTTCGACGATATCCCCCTCTTTGACGAAGATCTCTTTGACGATCCCCCCTTCCAGGTTCTGAATCACCTGCAGCTGACGGGACGGAATAACCTTGCCCTGACCCACAGTGACTTCATCCAGTTCGGCCCAGGCCGCCCAGACGATGGCACTCATGAAAAAGAGGAAACAGCACCATAGCAGGATACGAGCTCCGGTCGGCGTGGTCAGCAGCACAGCTGCAGCGCCGTCATCGACAAACTCCAGATGCTCGGGTGCCGGCAATACCTCGCCGGAAGGCGTCTTTTTGCTGCGCTTGAACCTGTCCATGAGCCCCTTAACCATGGGACACCTCCTGCACGCGCACCTTGCCTTCCTTCAACTGCTGCAACACCACCTCTTTGGGGCCATCAGCAACGATCTGCCCCTGCTCGATAACGATCACTCGCGATGCCACATCCAGCATCGAGGTTTTGTGAGTGATGAGGATCAATGTGGTTTCCGGGCCCAGTCTGGCTAGCTCCTGTTTGACCTGCATCTCGGACTGGTTGTCCATGTTGGAGGTCGGCTCATCCATCACCAGAATGGGGGGGTCATTGAGCAGGGCGCGAGCCAGCAGGATCGACTGACGCTGGCCACCGGAGAGCTGACGCCCCCCCTCACCTATCTGCCGATCCAGCCCGTTGGGATCCCGGTTGGTAAAGTTGGTGACACCCGCCCGCTTGGCGGCGCGCAAGACTCTCACATCATCCACCAGCGGATTACCCAGCATGATGTTGTCCCGCACAGATCCGAAAAAGAGAATGACATCTTGCGGAACACAGCCGATATTGCGACGGATCACCGCAGGTGGCAGTTGATCGAGTTCAAAGCCGTCGATACGTACCGAGCCATCGGTCGGTCGATACAGTCCCATCAACAACTTCTCGAGGGTCGTTTTACCCGCCCCAATCCGGCCGATAATCGCCACCTTTTCGCCCGGCTGAATGCGCAAATTGATATTGTGCAGGGTGCTGGTTTCCATGCCGGGATATTTGAAGGAGACATTTTCAAATTCAATTCGACCGGCAATCACCGGATGATGGATATATTGCTTGCCCTCCTCCTGCTCTCCCGGGGTTTGCATGATTTTTTCCAGAATATCCAGTGCAGATTTGGCTTGGTTATAACGGGTCGACAACACGGAGAGTTGCACCATAGGTGCAATGGCGCGGCTGGAGAGCATCACGGCGGCAATCATGCCCCCCATGGTGACCAAGCCTTCCGAGATCTGGTAAACACCGACGATCACCAGACCAACCGTCACCACCTGCTGAATATAACTGGCCAGCGAGGACATGGAGTTGGTAATGCGGCGGGTCTGTACGCCCCAGGTGGAAATATGGGAGACGGCCTGCTCCCAGCGATGCTGGAACATGCTCTCGGCGCCGAAAATCTTGACGGTTTCCAGCCCGGAAATACTTTCAATCAGGTTGGCGTTCTTCTGGGACGCCAGGCGTGACCCCTCTTCGATGGACTGCTTGAGGGGCTCCTGAATATAGAAGCTGTAGGCGATGAGGATCAGCATGGCGACGATGGGGACAACCACCATCACACCGGCAAACATCCAGATAATAAAAAGGAAGAAGACGGCAAAAGGCAGATCGATAAGAGTAGAAACCGTTGCGGAGGTGAAAAACTCCCGCACCGATTCAAATTCCTGCAGATGTTTGGCGAACGCGCCGGTGGAAGCGGGACGAGACTCCATCCGCATGCCCATCACCTTGGCGAAGATCTTGGCGGACAGTAGCACATCAGACTTTTTACCGGCAATGTCGATAAAGTAACTACGCAACTGCCGCATCACAAAATCGAAGGTAAAGACCACCATGGCCCCGACCGCCAGCACCCAGAGCGAATCAAACGCCAGATTGGGCACAATCTTGTCATAAACGTTCATGGTAAAGAGCGGACTGGCGATGGCAAACAGGTTGATCAGAATGGAGGCGATCAGCACATCGCGATAGATGCCGCGGGATTCGAACAAGGTGCTCCAGAACCAGTGTCCATCACGGGTTTCCAGTACCTTGGGCGAGCGCTCGTCAAACTTGAACTGCTTCTTTACATAGAAGAGGCGTCCCAGATACTCATCACCCAATTGGGCTGCAGTCAGCCATTGCGCGGCATCACCGGCCTGCGGGAAAATCACTTTCCCCTGGCTGCGATCTTCGTTCCACTCCAGCAAAATGCAGGCGCCACCACTGCGCATCTGCAATACACAAGGCAGCAGCAAGGGAGAAATATCGGCCAGTGGCTGTATCACTTCACGGGCGGATAACCCGCCCCGCTCGGCAGCACGGCAAAAGAGTGCGGTTGTCAGGCGTCCGGAGACCAGTGGCAACCCGGTCGTCAGGGCATCCTGACTATTGGGCACACCATAAAAACGGGTCAAGAAGACCAGACACTCCAATAACTCATCAATACGACTTGTTTCTGCTTGCATAGCATCCTGTCACTGCATAAATGAGGTAGATAAGAGCGTTCATCGCTCATATTTCCCTGCTATAGCCACGCTAAAACCGAGTGGCCTTCCCGCTGATAAGACTGATCAGGGGATAAACCTGTCCAGATAGATCGCGACACTCATCCCCAATTTCCCGGCACAGCAGCAATGGCGGCATGAATCGTTATTGGTAAAAATAATCGGCTCATCAACACCATGCTAACACTGCAATCAGGGTGAATGTCGGAGTTAATTGATAATGACATTTATTATGGCGCACCACTATATCAACCGGCACGTATCAAAACTATAGTTTAGGGTATGAAGTTTTTTATATAACCCTATGTTTTACGTGAAAATAATAATCTGGCGCTCAATTATAGGTCAGGAAGTATGAAGGGTCTGCCCAACGCGTGACCTTGCGGGCCATTCAATGAGAGTGCTTTGGCAATGTCCGCCATGGCCGTCCAGCGATTTTCACACCAGGCTGGCGCCAACAGAGTTGGACGGCGCGCGGAGGCCGAAATCCGGTGATACACCACCTCGGGCGGCGTGTGCTGGATCATGGCAACGGCCGCTTCCACATACTGCTCCAGCGTCAATACCTCAAGCCGACCCGCCTGCCACGCTTTGCCAAGAGTACTACCCTCAACAACATGAAGCGGATGCAACTTGATCCCCTCAACACCGGTCTCAACGATGCGATGCAGGGTATCGAGGCTGTCCATCGGCACCTCCCCCGGCAGGCCGACGATCAGATGAGCACATACCTTGATGCCGCGCTGATGGGCACGTCTTACCGCATCCTCATAGGCGGCATAACCATGGCCGCGGTTGATCCGTTGCAGGGTCTTGTCGTTGGCGCTTTGCAGCCCGAGCTCCAGCCACACCTCGTAACCCCGGGCCTGATAGCCCGCCAACAGATCCAGCACCGCATCCGGCACGCAATCGGGGCGAGTGCCCACACAGAGCCCCACCATATCGCTCACTGACAGCGCCTCTTCATACATCCGCTGCAGATATTCGACCTCGGCATAGGTGCTGGTATAGGCCTGAAAGTAGGCAAGATAGCGTTTGGCACGGGTGACTTCGTCCCGGCGAGCCAGCAGTTGTTGCACCACGGAGAGTTGTTGGGCCGACTCGTCGGCAAAAGAGGAAACGTTGCAGAAGGTGCAGCCACCACGACCCAGGGTGCCGTCACGGTTCGGGCAGGTGAAGGCCCCGTGGATGGAGAGTTTGTGGATCTTCTGACCATGACGTTGCTTGAGATCCTGACCGAATGTATTGACGAGTTCGTGTAACTGCATGACACCTCCGCTAAAGGAGCGCCATTGTACGAGCTTGCGTAAAACAGGGGCTGAGCTGGATCAAGCTAGCGGAGAGGGTAAAACATATAAATACCCGACCAATTTTGAATAAATATAGAGAAAAAGCGCAAAAAAAGGATTTTTACAGTTCTTTGACGATTCAAACAGTAAACATCCATATGAAAATGAGACCTGATAACCCACTGTTGAACAATGAAAAATTCAAAGAGACCCGACAGCACACAATTGCAAGCATGGGATATTGAAAATGTGATCCCTTCCGCTGTCGGCCACATCGGGTTGGTAAAATTACTACATTTGCCCATCGTCGCCGAGCGCACCATTGAGCCCGCCAATGACGATATATTTAACCAACAAAATCAAACTACACAGAATAAACACTCCATAAATGCGAGCGAATCCCCCTAACCCGACATTTTGTTATGCGAATGTAACCATGAAGACAAACCTGACCTGCGATTGACCTCGCCAGAAAATCCCATTAGTTTGGAGATTCGCCACGTCAGGCAGACGGAACCACAAGAGCCAATCGCAATTTATGCAGTCAGGTGATGACTGTGCGATACAAGGCCGAGCAAGGGAGAAATGCAATGTCACTATATGATCCAAAGCTGGAGAGGGATAACTGTGGCTTCGGCCTGTTGGCCCACATGGAAGGGGAAGCCAGCCACAAGCTTGTCCGTCTCGCGATGTCAGCATTGGCTCGCATGCAGCACCGCGGCGGGATCTCCGCCGATGGCAAGACCGGCGATGGTTGCGGTCTGCTGCTGCAAAAACCGGACAGCTTCTTCAGAGCTGTCGCCGAGGAGAAGGGATGGCACCTTGGCCGCAACTATGCGGTCGGCATGCTGTTTCTCAACCCTGACCCCGTATTGGCCCAGCAGACCCGCGACATCATCGACGAAGAGCTGGAAAAAGAGACCCTGAGTCTGGTCGGCTGGCGCAAGGTGCCTGTCGATACCAACGTTCTGGGTACTATCGCCAAAGCCTCCCTGCCCAGCATTGAACAGGTTTTTGTCAACGCCCCGCCCGGCTGGGTCGACAAGGATCTCGAGCGCCGTCTCTATATCGTGCGTCGCCGCATCGAAAAGCGCGTCAACGATGACTACTTCTACGTGGTCAGCCTCTCCAACCTGGTCACCGTCTATAAAGGGTTGTGCATGCCGGTGGACTTGCCGCGCTTCTATCTGGATCTCGCCGACATCCGTATGCAGGCGGCCATCTGCGTCTTCCACCAGCGTTTCTCCACCAACACCAGCCCGCGCTGGCCGCTGGCCCAGCCGTTCCGCTATCTGGCCCACAACGGCGAGATCAACACCATCGCCGGCAACCGCCAGTGGGCCAAAGCGCGCAGCTACAAATTTGCGACGCCGCTGATCCCCGATTTGCAGGAAGCGGCCCCCTTCGTCAACACCACGGGGTCAGATTCCTCCAGTCTCGACAACATGCTGGATCTCTTCCTCGCCGGTGGTATGGACCTGTTCCGCGCCATGCGCTTGTTGATCCCGCCTGCATGGCAAAAACACCCGAACATGGATGACGACCTGCGCGCCTTCTACGACTTCAACTCCATGCACATGGAGCCGTGGGATGGCCCCGCCGGTATCGTCATGACCGACGGCCGCTACGCCACCTGCGCGCTGGACAGAAACGGCCTGCGTCCGGCCCGCTATGTCATCACCAAGGACAAGTTCATCACGCTCGCGTCCGAGGTCGGCACCTGGGACTACACCCCAGACGAAGTGCTGGAGAAGGGCCGAGTCGGCCCGGGCGAGCTGTTCGTGGTGGATACCAGCAACGGCAAGGTGTGGACCAGCTTCGAGATCGATGACGATCTCAAGACCCGCCACACCTACAAACAGTGGATGGACAAACATTGCCGCCGACTGGTCCCCTTCGAGCAGATGGACGACAGCCAGACCGGTAGCCGCGAGTTCTCCGACGACCAGCTGAAAACCTATCAGAAGCTGTTTGGCTACTCCTTCGAGGAGCTGGATCAGATCATCCGGGTACTCGGTGAGAACGGTCAGGAAGCGGTAGGCTCCATGGGAGATGATACCCCGATGGCGGTGCTCTCCTCCGGCCCGCGCACCCTTTATGACTACTTCCGCCAGATGTTTGCCCAGGTGACCAACCCGCCCATCGATCCGCTGCGGGAGAACCACGTGATGTCGCTGGCCACCTGTATCGGTCGCGAGCAGAACGTCTTCAACGAGACCTTCGGCCACGCCCACCGCGTGCTGTTCCAGTCGCCGATCCTGCTCTACTCCGACTTCCACCAGCTGCTGGCACTGGAAGGTGAGTACTACCGTCATCAGGTGATCAGCCTCAACTTCAAGCCCGAAGAGGGGCTGGAAGCGGCCATCGTGCGCATCTGCGACGAAGCCAAAACTGCTGCCAAGAGTGGCACCGTGCTGCTGGTGCTGTCGGATCGCGATATCAGCGCCGACACCCTGCCGATCCCGGCCGCCATGGCGGTGGGTGCCGTGCAGCGCACCCTGGTGGACAACAACCTGCGCTGCGACGCCAACATTCTGGTGGAGACCGCAAGCTGCCGCGATCCGCACCACTTCTCGGTGCTGCTGGGCTTTGGCGCGACCGCCATCTACCCCTATCTGGCCTACGAAACCCTGGCCAAACAGGTTGAAGAGGGCGTGCTCACCATGTCCCTGCGCCAGGCCATGGTCAACTACCGCAACGGCATCAACAAGGGGCTCTACAAGGTGATGTCCAAGATGGGCATCAGCACAGTCGCCAGTTACCGCTGCTCCCAGCTGTTTGAAGCGGTGGGTCTGGCTAAGTCGGTGGTCGATACCTGCTTCCGCGGCGTATCGAGCCGTATTCAAGGCGCCGATTTTGCCGACATCCAGCAGGATCAGCACAATCTGGCCCGTCAGGCCTGGCTGGTGCGCAAGCCCCTCCCCCACGGCGGCCTGCTCAAGTTTGTCCACGGCGGCGAGTACCACACCTACAACCCGGACGTGGTGCAGACCCTGCAAACCGCGGTGCGCTCCGGCAACTATGCCGATTACAAGGAGTACGCCCGTCTGGTGAACGAGCGCCCGGTTGCTACCTTGCGCGATCTGCTGGCCCTGAAGAAGGTCGACAATCCGGTCGCGCTGGATCAAGTGGAGCCAGCCGACAAGCTGTTCCCCCGCTTCGACTCCGCCGCCATGTCCATCGGCGCCCTCGGACCTGAGGCCCACGAGGCGCTGGCTGTTGCCATGAACCGCCTCGGCGGTCAAAGCAACTCCGGCGAAGGGGGCGAAGATCCCAAGCGTTTCGGTACCGAGAAGAACTCCCGCATCAAGCAGGTGGCTTCCGGCCGATTCGGTGTCACCCCCCACTACCTGATGAACGCCGATGTTGTGCAGATCAAGGTGGCGCAGGGTGCCAAGCCCGGCGAAGGTGGCCAGCTGCCCGGTGACAAGGTCACCGCCCAGATCGCCCAGCTGCGCTATTCCGTGCCCGGCGTGACCCTGATTTCACCGCCGCCGCATCACGACATCTACTCCATCGAGGATCTGGCCCAGCTCATCTTCGACATCAAGCAGATCAACCCGAGCTGTCTGGTGTCGGTGAAACTGGTCTCCGAACCCGGCGTCGGCACCATCGCCTGCGGCGTGGCCAAGGCCTATGCCGACTTCATCACCATCTCCGGTTATGACGGCGGCACTGGCGCGAGCCCCCTCACCTCGGTCAAATATGCCGGCTCCCCGTGGGAGCTGGGTCTGGCTGAAACCCAGCAGGCGCTGGTCGCCAACGGCCTGCGCCACAAGGTGCGGCTGCAGGTGGATGGCGGTCTCAAGACCGGTCTGGACATCATCAAGGCAGCCATCCTCGGCGCCGAGAGCTTCGGTTTTGGCACCGGCCCCATGGTGGCGCTCGGTTGCAAATACCTGCGTATTTGCCACCTGAACAACTGTGCCACCGGCGTTGCCACTCAGGATGAGAAGCTGCGTCGCGAGCACTTCACCGGCCTGCCGGAGATGGTGATGAACTACTTCAAGTTCATCGCCGAGGAGACCCGCGAGCTGATGGCCCAGCTCGGCGTCACCCAGCTGACCGACCTGATTGGCCGCACCGATCTGCTGGAGGCCCTGCCCGGCCTCACCGCCCGTCAGGCCAAGCTGGATCTCTCCGGCATTCTGGCCCGTCCGGTAGCACCAGCAGGCTCCAGCCTGTTCAGCCAGCAGCACAACCCCACTTTCGACAAGGGGCCGCTCAACCTGAAAATGGTGGAGGATCTGCAGGAAGCGGTGGAAACCTCAAGCGGTGGCGAGTTCCGCTACGACATTCGCAACACCGACCGCTCGGTGGGTGCGCGTCTGTCCGGCGAAATCGTCAAACGTCACGGCAATCAGGGAATGGCGGCGGATCCGGTCAAGGTGCACTTCAACGGCACCGCAGGCCAGAGCTTCGGCGTCTGGAACGCGGGTGGCCTTGAGATGATCCTCACCGGTGACGCCAACGACTACGTGGGCAAGGGGATGACCGGCGGCAAGCTGGTGATCAAGCCCCATGTCGGTGTGGCGTTCAAATCCCATGAAGCGGCCATCATCGGCAACACCTGCCTCTACGGCGCCACCGGCGGCAAGCTCTACGCTGCAGGCACTGCCGGCGAGCGTTTCGCGGTGCGCAATTCCGGCGCCCTGGCGGTAGTCGAGGGGATTGGCGACAACGGTTGTGAATATATGACCGGCGGCATCGTCACCGTGCTCGGCCAGACTGGCGTCAACTTCGCGGCGGGTATGACCGGCGGCTTTGCCTACGTGCTCGACGAGTGCGGCAACTTCGCCAAGCGCACCAATCCCGAGCTGGTGGAACTGCTGGACGTGGCGGATCTCGCCATCCATCAGGAGCACCTGCGCGGCATCATCACGGCGCACCTCAATGAGACCGGCAGCTCGCGCGCCGAGGAGATCCTGGCCAACTTCGACTCCTATGTGCCCAAGTTCAGGCTGATCAAACCCAAGTCCAGCGACGTGAAATCGCTGCTGGGTCACACCAGCCGTTCCAGTGCAGAACTCAGAATCCAGGCGCAATAAGGAGGGAACCCTATGAGCCAGAACGTATTTCAGTTTATCGATGTGCAGCGGGTCGACCCGCCCAAGAAGCCGCTCAAGATCCGCAAAATCCAGTTTGTGGAGATCTACGAGTCCTTCAATCAGCCGCAGGTACAGATGCAGGCGGATCGCTGCCTCGAGTGCGGCAACCCCTACTGCGAGTGGAAGTGTCCGGTCCACAACTACATCCCCAACTGGCTGAAACTGGCCAAAGAGGGGCGCATTCTGGAGGCGGTGGAGCTCTCCCACCAGACCAACAGCCTGCCGGAAGTGTGTGGCCGGGTCTGCCCGCAGGATCGCCTCTGTGAGGGCTCCTGCACCCTCAACGATCGCTTCGGCGCGGTGACCATAGGCAACATCGAAAAGTACATCACCGACAAGGCGTTCGAGATGGGCTGGAAGCCCGATCTCTCGAACGTGGTCAAGACCGGCAAGCGGGTCGCCGTCATCGGCGCCGGCCCTGCGGGCCTCGCCTGTGCCGACGTGCTGGCACGCAATGGCGTCACCCCGGTGGTGTTTGACAAATATCCGGAGATCGGCGGCCTGCTCACCTTCGGCATCCCCTCCTTCAAGCTGGAAAAAGAGGTGATGCAGCGTCGCCGCGAGATCTTCCAGGGGATGGGCGTGGAGTTTCGTCTCGAGACCGAAGTGGGCAAGGACATCACCTTCGCCGACCTGCTCGGCGAGTTCGATGCGGTCTTCCTCGGGGTCGGCACTTACAAGTACATGAAGGGCGGCTTTGCCAACGAAGAGGCGCCGGGAGTCTATGACGCCCTGCCCTACCTCATCGCCAACGCCAACCGCTTGCTGGGGTTCGAGAAGGCGCAAGCCGACTACATCGACTTCGCCGGCAAGCAGGTGGTGGTGCTGGGCGGTGGCGATACCGCCATGGACTGCGTGCGTACCGCCATCCGTCAGGGAGCCGCCAAGGTGATCTGCGCCTATCGCCGCGACGAGGAGAACATGCCGGGCTCCAAGCGGGAGGTGAAAAACGCCCGCGAGGAGGGGGTTGAGTTCATGTTCAACCTGCAACCGGTAGCGGTCGAGCTGGATGCCAGCGGTCGCACCGTCGGCATCAAGGTGGTAAGCACCGAGCTGGGTGAACCCGACGCCAATGGCCGCCGCAATCCGGTGGTTATCGAAGGCTCAGAGCAGGTGCTGGCTGCCGATGCGGTGGTGATGGCGTTTGGCTTCCAACCCAACCCCCAGCCCTGGATGGCGGAGTTCGGCATCGAGCTCGACAACCGGGATCGCATCAAGGCGCGCGAGCAGGCGGAATATGCCTTCCAGACCAGCAATCCCAAGGTGTTCGCCGGTGGCGATGCGGTACGCGGATCCGATCTGGTGGTGACTGCCATCTACGAAGGGCGCAAGGCAGCCGAAGGGATCATGGACTATCTGGCGGTCTGATCCGACCGACCAAGACCCTGATGCGCTTTCACAATCAGCCTCGCCAATGCGAGGCTGATTTTTTGTAGCTACCCCCTACAAACACACCACCAGCCACTCCCCCTTGCCGACCGGCACCAGCGAGGTGGCAAAGGCCGGATCCTGCCCGACCTCGTTCATCCACTCCTCCATCTCGCTGCGATGGGAGATGGCGTTATCAACCACCAGCAGGCCACGGGGTGCCAGCAGGCGGCGGATCTGCGGCCACCATGCCCGGTAGTGCTGACGATCCGAATCGAGGAAGATGAGCTGATAGCCGGCTTGCGGCAAGGTCGGTAACAGCTCACTCGCATCCCCTGCCAGCAAGGTTACCCAGGGGGCCAGCCCTGCCCGCTGAAAGTTGTCATGGGCCAGCACGCGCTTATCCTCATCCAGCTCAATGGTGGTAACGTGCCCCTCCAGCCGACGCACAGCTTCTGCCAGCCAGAGTGTGGAGTAACCATTGGAGGTGCCGATCTCCAGCACCGCCTGCGCCCCACGGGTCTGCACCAGCACTGACAGCAACTCCCCCGTGTCACGAGTGATATTGAGCAGCTTGCGGTGGCGTGCCTGCTGCATGCTGTCATTGCGCTCGCCCAGCTGCTCCAGCTGGCGTTTTAACTGTTCCAGTTCCATCGATATCCCTTTCGTCCTTGCCCAAATCCGTTCACCCACTGCTCTTGGCTTGGTCTTTGGGAGTCAAATGATTGCTTTCAACCGCTATTCACACCACAAAGGATGAGAAAAGGACAACCATTTGAGGCAGAATTTGTGACGTCTATCTGTTACACTTCGCGCCCGCCATTTTCCGGCTCACTCTCTGACTTGATGTCAGGCGCAGCCGTCGGTGGTTACAACCTCCGTCTCGCTCATGCCGAGCTAACCAAGCCAAACACAGCCCAGCTGGAACACAGGAACCCATTATGAGATTTGAATCGTTCGATTTTGCCCCCGAGATTTTGCGTGCTGTCTCAGATTGCGGTTATCAGGAGATGACCCCTGTGCAGCAACAGGCGATCCCGGCCATTCGCCGTGGCCGCGATGTGCTGGCCAGCGCCCAGACCGGTACCGGCAAGACCGCCGCCTTCGCCCTGCCCATCTTGCAGCGTCTGGTAGACAATCCGGCTCCGGTCCAGCCTTCCAACGCCCGTGTGCTGATCCTGACCCCGACCCGCGAGCTGGCGGCTCAGGTGGCGAGCAACATCAATGACTTCGCCAAGTATCTCGATATCACCACCATCACCATCGTCGGCGGTGGCAAGCAGGACGTGCAGGCCAAGAAGCTCAAAGCGGGCGCTCACATCATTGTGGCCACCCCGGGCCGTCTGCTGGAGCACCTCACCGCCTGCAACCTCAGCCTCTCCGGCGTCGAGTGTCTGGTGATGGATGAAGCGGATCGCATCCTCGACATGGGCTTCAGTGCCGATGTGCAGAAGATCCTGCAAGCGGTCAACAAGACCCGTCAAAACCTGCTCTTCTCCGCCACCTTCTCCGACGCGGTGAAGAAGCTGGCCAACCTGATGCTGGACAGACCGCAGATCGTCAGCGTCAACAAGCAGAACTCCACCGCCGACACCGTCAGCCACACCGTCTATCCGGTCGAGCAGAAGCGCAAGCGCGAGCTGCTCTCCGAGCTGATTGGCAAGCAGAACTGGCAGCAGGTGCTGGTGTTCGCCAGTACCCGCGAGAGCTGTGATGTGCTGGTCGAGGAGCTGAACCTCGACGGCATCAAGTCCGCCGTTGTCCATGGCGAGAAGGCCCAGGGCAACCGTCGCCGCGCCCTGCGCGAATTCATGGAAGGCAAGGTACGGGTACTGGTCGCCACCGAAGTGGCCGCCCGTGGTCTGGACATTCCGGATCTGGAATACGTGGTCAACTATGATCTGCCGTTCCTGGCGGAAGATTACGTGCACCGCATCGGTCGTACCGGTCGTGCCGGCAAGCGCGGCATGGCCATCTCCTTCGTCAGCCGTGAAGAGGAGCGCACCCTGCTGGAGATCGAGGCCCTGATCGGCCAGAAGATCCGCCGCATCATGGTGCCGGGCTATGAGGTGAGCAGCCGTGACGAGCTGATCAAGCAGTTGCAGGAGCGTCGCCGCTTCGGCAAGCGTCCGCAGCGTGAAGATAACGCCGTGGCCCAGGTGATGGCCGAAGCCAAGCTGCAGGGTCAGCGCCTCAAGCGTCTGGCTGCAGCCAAGAAGCCCCGTCAGCCGAAATAAGGCGGGCAGTTGCTCTATTGAACCGCAAAGGCGCCACTGGCGCCTTTGCCATCTCTGTCATCGGTGTTGGCCCCTGGTGGTCAACTCAAGGATTGCTTATGACCTCTCCGACCTACAATCAGGCCCTGTTCGAGATGGCCACCCAGAGCTTGGCCGAACTGGCTCGCACCGCCGAACAAAAAGCGGGCAAGCGCACTCCGGCCCAAGAGAGCCACTTTCTCTGCACCTGGATGGCCGACTCCCTCAAAGAGAAGCGCTTCTCCCGTCTGGTGATGGAAGATTTGAAAGCTTGGGTGCAGCTTGGCCGCACTCTGGGTGCGGGCGCCGATCTCAAGGGATTGCTGGAGCGCATCGCCTTCCAGTACCAGTGCGCCATGACCAACCCGCAACAACTGGGGGCCAAGCTGGCTGCCCTGCTGGAGGAGCTCTCAGCGGCAGGCTGGCTGGTGCTGACCGAGAGCGAAGTGAACGCCAAGCTGCGCCTGCAATCGGGCGGTCAGGCGAGTCTGGTGGTAAGCCATAGCGAATATGAAGGCCATATCGAGGACGGTGAGCTTGTCAAACCCCTCACCCTCTATGTGCGCGGTGACGAGAAGGTGCTGGCCGAGGCGGCCTTCAAGCACGGTCTGCTGCTGAGCCAGGGCAACAAGAAAACCACCCTGGTCAAACACCACAAAGCCTACCGGCTGATGCCGGACAACGCCCAACCGGCGCTGGCACTGCTGAGCGAGGCTCGCCAAGGCGCCTGAGCCCGCCTGTCTTCAGCAATAAAAACGGCAGACCCTTGCGCAGGATCTGCCGTTTTTCATTGTTCGATGTTTGGTGATGAGGTTGAGTAGTCGTTTAGCGGATCTTGAATCCAATCTGGCCCGCGTCACACCACTCGAACATCACCTCCTCACTCTTGCCGCAGCAACTGCCACCACAGACCCGACTCTCGCGCTTGATGACCCGCCCCTTGCGCATCCAGACGCCGAGCATGGCCTCCACCGCATCTTCCGAGGTGTGGAAGTGGCGAGCCAGATCACGCCGGCGCACCTTCTGCTGCGCGGCGAGGTAATCCCCCAGCTCGCGCAGGATCATAAGGTCACCACCTTGCGGGCAACGATGTCACCGTGACGGCGACCGGCCCACCAGAGCAGTACCAGAGAGAGGCCATAGCTGACGATCCAGAACAGGCTCTGCTCCGGGTGAGCGGCGAAGGTCGCGACCTGATAGAAGAGGGTCGCGCACATAAAGGCCATATAGTTGCACCAAGCGGCGGTAAAGAGCGCCCACTGACGACCGGTTTCCCGCACCAGCGCGCCCATGGCGGCGGCGCAAGGCATGTAGAGCAGTACGAACAATAGGTAGGCAAAGGCACCGGCCGCCCCGTCGAAGTGGGTCTGCATATTGCCGTAGGTGGAGACATCTACCTCCTGCGCCTCGGCGGCAGCTTTCTGGTCGTCGAGGTTGCCAACATCAAGCCCCATGGGGTCGCTCGGGTTGATCTCCGCCAGATTGGCCGCCACGGCATCGATCGCCTCGTGGAAGCTGGCCACCAGCGAGAACTCGCTCTCCTCCTCTGCATCGCCACCACCGGCGTAGAGGCTGTTGAGGGTACCGACCACCGCCTCTTTGGCGAAGATACCGGTGACGATACCGACCGTGGCCTGCCAGTTGTCATCGCGTACACCGATGGGGTGCAGCACCGGGGTCACCGCCTGGCTGATCTTGCTCAGGACCGAGCTCTCCTGCTCCTGATGGCCAAAGCTGCCATCGGTACCCAGGGAATTGAGCACGCTCAGCACGGCAACCACCAGTACGATGGTTTTACCGGCGCCAAAGACGAAGGATTTGAGCTTCTGCCAGGTCTTGATGGCAACGTTGACCGGCCGCGGCCACTCGTAATCCGGCATCTCCATCAGCATGGAGTCGCTCTTGCCCGGCAGCAGGGTGCTGCGCAGCAACAGGCCGGTGAGCACCGCCACCAGAATGCCGATGAGGTAGAGACCGAACACCAGGTTCTGGCCAGACTCGGGGAAAAAAGCCACCGCAAACAGGGCGTAAACCGGCAGACGGGCACCGCACGACATAAAGGGGGCCATGGCGGAGGTCATCAGCCGCTCCCGCTCGGAGTTGAGGGTACGGGTCGCCATCACCGAGGGGACGGTACAACCAAAGCCCATCAGCATCGGTACGAACGCCTTGCCCGGCAGGCCGAGGCGGCGCATCAGGGCATCCACCACGAAGGCGGCACGGGCCAGATAGCCGGAGCTCTCCAGCACCGCGAGGAACAGATAGAGGCAGCCAATCACCGGAATAAAGGTGGCCACGGTCTGCAAACCAACGCCGAAGCCGTCTGCCAGAATGGCGCCCAGCCACTCGGGGGCATTGACCAGCCCCAGCAGGTGGTGCACCCCATCGACAAACAGGGCGCCGCCCATGATGTCAAAGAAGTCGATAAAGGCGCTGCCGACGTTGATGGCAAACAGGAACATCAGGTACATGACAAACAGAAAGAAGGGGATGCCAATCCAGCGATTGAGCAGCACCCGATCCAGCCACTCGCTCTGGGCCTCGGTGAGCTTGCCCTTCTGCTGACGAGCCTGTTGTACCCACTGGTGGATATGGCCGTAGCGAATATCCGCCAGCTGCAGGTCGATATCCTGTCCCTGATGGGCGCGAGCCACAACATTGGCGGCGGCCGCCTGCTGACCGGGCAGCAGGGTCTCCTGCATCACCGCATCCTCTTCCAGCAGGCGCAGGGCGCGGCCACGGGTAGTGAGGTGATGCGGGGCGAGCAGCGTCTCCAGCTCCGCCAGATCGGTTTCAAGCGCGTGGCCGTAATCGAGCAGCAAGGCGGCTTGCGGCTGACCGATAAACTGGCGGATCTGCTGCTTGAAGGCGGCAACCTGCTTGCTGTTGTGAGCAGAGAGGGCCACTACAGGGCAACCGAGGGATTTGCCGAGCTTGCTCTCGTCGATGACGATGCGGCGTTTTTGCAGGATATCCAGCTTGTTGAGCACCACCACCATGGGCAGGCCCAGTTCGCGCAGTTGCAGCGTGAGGTAGAGGGAGCGCTCCAGATTGGCGGCGTCTATGACGTTGAGCAGCAGGTCGGGTTGTTGGCCCTGGGCAAAGCGGCTGGCGATCTGCTCGTCCAGACTGCCATCCTGACTGGCCAGGCTATAGATGCCGGGCAGATCCATCAGCTTGAAGTGATGCTCACCCGCGCTGAACTCACCCGTCTTCTTGTCGACGGTGACACCACTCCAGTTGCCTACCTGCTGGCGGGCGCCGGTCAGGGCGTTGAACAGGGAGGTCTTGCCGCTATTGGGGTTACCTACCGTTACCAGGGAATAATTCATACCAGCTCTACCTCTATTTTCTTCTGAACCCGCCGCGCGTGTGGCAAGCCGCTTTGCAGGTTCGACTTCTTGTCTCTGAACCGCTCCCAGTGACGTTTCTGAACGGGAGCGGCAGCCGAACAGGGGGTTATACCGGCTCGACTTCTATTTGCTGGGCCAGACTCTTTTGCATGGAGAGACAGATCCCCTGGCACTGGATCTGGAGCGGGTCCCCCAAGGGGGCGGAGCGCAGATAGATGACTTCAGTCTGGGGCAACAGGCCCATCACCATCAGTTTGCGGCGCAGCGGCCGGGCGAGCTGATTCATATTCTTGATGCGAGCACTCTGTCCCGGTGACAACTGCGTGAGTACCATGACTGACTCCTGAAGTTAAACAATAATAATTCGCTTTTACTTGGGGCATTATAAGCTGTGTCTTCAACTTTTATTTGAGTAAAATCAAACTCCGCTTAGCTAACCCATAAAGTATTGCCATGAGTCACGACAACAACAGCCGCCTCGTTTACAGCACAGATGGCGGCATGATCAAGGAGCAGAGCGCTCCCCAATCCGCCTCCCCCTTCCCCACCGACGGCACCGTGCGCATTCGCCGCGAGACCAAGGGGCGCAAGGGTGCCGGGGTGATCACCATTCATGGCGTACCCGCCGAGCAGCAAAAATCCCTGGCCACCCTGCTCAAGAAAAAATGCGGCACCGGAGGCGGTATCAAGGAGGGAGTGATCGAGATCCAGGGGGATAAACGGGACCTGATCAAAACCGAGCTGGAGAAAGCCGGTTTCAGCGTCAAGCTGGTGGGTGGCTGATCCCCTTGTCACTCATGCGGTTTTTCCCTAGAATGCCCGCTCCCATCGAGGGGGAGTAGTCTCGCACGCCGGTGCCATCCATTGCATGAATACCGGTTTGCGACCCTGATCAACATACTTGGTGCCAAATCACCATGGTCAGGGTGATCCATGCCAGCCATGGATTTGACAAGACCTTTGACGGGCCAGTGCCAATACCGGGGACGGATGGCGCAGGCTTGTCTTTGGTTTATAACAATTCCGTCCCCCGGTCATTTTTATGGAAGCCTTGTTAACCTCAACCCTCAGCGTCGCTATTGCCGAAATCGGCGATAAAACCCAGCTGTTGGCGTTGCTGCTCATCTGCCGTTTTCGCAAGCCCTGGCCCATCATCGCCGGCATGCTGGCGGCTACCTTGCTCAACCATGCGGGCGCTGCCTGGATTGGCGAGTTCATCAGCCGCTGGCTCGATCCCAAGATAATGACCTGGCTGGTCGCCATCGCCTTTATCGCCATGGCTATCTGGATTTTGGTGCCAGACAAGATGGATGACGAGGAGAGCCCGCTGGATAAATACGGCCCCTTTATGGCCACCTTCGTGCTCTTCTTTATTGCCGAGATTGGCGACAAGACCCAGATCGCCACCGTGCTGCTGGCCGCCAAATATGACTCGCTGGTGCAGGTCATTACCGGGACCACCCTCGGCATGATGCTGGCCAACGTGCCTGTGGTGCTGATCGGCAAGCTGGGGGCGGACAAGCTGCCGCTCAAGGGGATCCGCATCGCCTGCGCCATTCTCTTCGTCGGCCTTGGGGTGAGCACTCTGATCTTTGCCTGATGGCCCGTATCCGATGACCAAGCCCTCCCCTGTGGAGGGCTTTTTTGTTTACTGGTGTCTATTGCGTAACCCGCTGTCGCAACCACCAGCCGCAGAGCCAAGGGGCAGTGCACGGTTGCGGGTGCCTCATGCCATAATGGGGCAAACCTCGCGGAGTCCCCCCATGCACAACGTATCAAGAGAGACGCTTCTCGAATGGGTCAAACAGGGACGGCTGGCGCCAGAGAAGCTGGCGGACGCCCTGACCCTCGCCGATCTTCCCCCCCATCCGGTGCGCTGGCAGTGGCTTTTTGACCGGCTGTTGCTCTGGCTCGGTGCCCTCTGCATCGGGGCTGGCCTCATCTTCTTTGTCGCCTTCAACTGGCAAGAGCTGGGCCGGGTCTCCCGCCTTGCGCTGCTGGAGGCGCCGCTGCTCGCCATGCTGCTTCTGCTGTGGCGCAAACCGCTGGGGGATACCCCCCGTCAGGCGCTGCTGCTCGCTATCGCCCTCAATATCGGCGCCCTGCTGGCGCTGGTGGGTCAAACCTACCAGACCGGTGCCGATCCCTGGCAGCTGTTCGCCACCTGGGCGCTGATGCTGGTGCCACTGGCGGCATTTGGCCAAAGCCCCCTGCTCTGGACCTTAAGCTGGCTGCTCGGCCAGCTGGCGCTGGTGCTCTTCTGGCGGCTCGGTTTGTTCACGTTCTTCTTTACCTTCGATGAAGAGGGATTGGGCTGGTGCCTTACCCTGCTCAACGCCGCCCTCTGGGGTCTGCTTCTGCTGGCGCCAAACCGCTGGCGCCTGATGCCAAGCTGGCTGGCGGGCCTGGCCGCCGGTCTGGGGGCCACCCTGCTCACCCTGCTGGCGCTGTTTGATGCCGCCTCCCCGCTGGTGTGGCCGCTCTGGCTTGGCTGGCTCGCTGCGGCCTATGCCTTGTGGCACCACAGATTTATCGCCGGACTCGCCATGGGGTGCCTCAGTCTGATTGCCGTCATCCTCGCGGCGCTGGGCAAGTGGATGGAGCCCGACATCAACGGCTTCTTGCTGCTGAGCCTGATTGCCATCGGCCTTTCTGTCACCGCCGCCCGCTGGCTCCAACAACAACGGAGGTCTCATGAGTGATCTGACCCTTTGGCAAGCGCTGCAACAGGCCAATCTGGTGGAAGGAGAGATGCCCCGTGATACCCAACCCCACTGGTCGAGCCGCTTTCTGCTCGGGCTGGTGGGCTGGATTGCCGCCCTGTTCCTGCTCTTTTTCCTGTTTCTCACCTTCGAGCAGCTGACCCGCGAGGCCAACAGCGCCCTGCTGCTCGGGGCCGTGCTGCTGGCGGGGGCCTACGCCCTCAATCGCAGCCAAAGCGGCGATCTCTGGGATCAGTTCGTGCTGGCCCTCACCCTGGCGGCCGATGCCTGGCTGCTCTATGGCCTGCTCGATCAGCTGGATCTCCATCACGCCCTGCTCTGGTTTGGGTTGTGCCTGCTCTCCCTTGCCATCGCAGTGCTGTTCGATCACTGGCTGGTGCGGCTGTTTCACAGCGTGGCGGCGGCCCTGCTGCTCACCCTTGGCCTCGCTTGCCTCGGGCTGCAACTGCTGGCGCTGCCGCTGGTGATGGCGGCCATCACCTTCTGCTGGCTGCGGGCAGATAGGGAGCCAGAGCGCCACCAGCTCTACCACTCCATCACGCTGGGGCTGGCCCTCTCCCTGCTGGTGCTGGGCCGTCTGCACCATCCGCTGTGGGATGGCGGCAGCAGCGTGCTGGACGAACTGGGGCTTTCCCGCCTGCCGCTCTGGCTCAATCCCCTGCTCTGCGCCGCCCTGCTGCTGGCGGTGATGGTGAAACTCAAGCTCCCCCTGCTGTTTGGCCTGCCGCTGGTGCTGATCAGCGCCATCATCCCCGGCATGGGGGCGGGCGCACTGGTGCTGATCCTCGGGTTTTATGCCGGCAGTCTGGGGCTGATGACACTCTCGGCCCTGCTGTTGCTCGGCTATGGCTCGCTCTATTACTACGATCTGGGGCTCACCCTGATGACCAAATCCTGGCTGCTGCTTGGCTCCGGCATCCTGCTACTGGGTGCCCGCCAGCTGCTCACCACCTTTGCGGCAAGGAGCGACTCATGAAACCCGTCACCCGACAGCTCGCCCTGTTACTGAGCGGCCTCGCCATCCTGGCAGGCATCAATGCCACCGTCTGGCGCTATGAGCACGCCATGAGCAGCGGCGAAGTGGTGCTGCTGCGGCTCGCTCCGGTCGATCCCCGCTCTCTGATGCAGGGGGATTACATGCGGCTCAACTATGAAATTGCCCGCGAGCTGACCAGCCGCGACGCCCAAACTACTCAAAACAAGGGCAGCGACACCCTGGTGATCCGCCTCGATGCCCATCAGGTGGCCACTCTGGTGGCCGATGGCAAACCGGATCGACTCGCCAGCGATGAGCGGCTATTGCAGGTGCACCAGAGCGAGCGGCAGTGGCAGATCGGCCCCGATGCCTACTTCTTTGAAGAGGGCACGGGGGAACAGTACGAAGCGGCCCGCTACGGCGAGTTCCGGCTGCAAGCGGATGGCAAGACCCTGCTGGTAGGGCTGCGGGATGAGGCCTACCAGCCCATCGGGCAGATCCGCGCCCGCTGGTAACGGCAGTGAGTGGCTATTTACTCTGTTCATGGTCACACTCAAGGGAAGGTTGATCGCTAAGGATGTTCCCAATGAGGATATGGCTGATCTGTCATCTGTTGCTGCTCTGCTGGGCCTCAACGGCCCGGGCTGATCTGGGCAAGCTCGAGTACCTCACCGAAGAGTACCCCCCCTACAACTTCAGCGATCCGCAAGGCCAGCCCACCGGCCTTGCGGTCGATCTGCTGCAGATGATCTGGCAACACAGCGGCGTGACGCCCCAGCCGGTGCGCATCCTGCCCTGGGCGCGGGGTTATTACTTGCTAACCCAGAAGCCCAATGTGGTGCTCTTCTCCACCGCCCGCACCCAGGCGCGGGAGGATCTCTTCAAGTGGGTCTGCCCCATCGGCTACTCGGAGTACATACTGCTCGGCCGCAAAGCGCAGAACATCACCCTGACCGCCTTCGATCAGATGAGCCAGTACAAGATCAGCGCGGTGCGCTCGGATGCCGCCGAACAGCTGCTGCTCAACAACGGCATGGATGACAACAACATCATCCCGGCCAACCGCCTGTCGCAGGGGTTGAAGATGCTGCTCTCCGGCCGCGCCGACCTGCTCGCCACCAGCAAGCTGGCGGGATATGACGCCATCCGCGAACTGAAGCTGAGCAGCGACGACTTCAACGTGGCCATGGTGCTGAGCGCCGAGCAGCTCTGCTACGCCTTCAGCCGTCAGGTGCCAGACAGCGAGATCACCCTCTTTCAGCAGGGCCTGACCCGCGCTCTCGCTTCGGAAGAGTTTCGCAAATTGCAGGCCAAATACCTGCCGGTGCGCTGAGCACTCACTCACCCGATGGGCAGCGGTTCGCTGCCCATTTTATTGATGAAAGATGCAATAGAGGTGGCTAGCTATTCCCGCCACAAGCAGTCAAACTGGGCTACATAGTTGATTGCGAAGGATCTTTCCCGTGCGGACATGGCACCTACCTCATCTGCTACTGCTCTTGTGGGCCACCTTCGCGCAGGCCGATCCGGGCAAACTCGAGTATCTGAGCGAAATCTCTCCCCCGTTTAATTTCAGCGACCAGCAAGGGATGCCGACCGGATTGTCGGTAGATCTGATGCAGCTTATCTGGAAAGCGCGGGGCGTGTCGCCGCAGCCCATCCGCATTCTGCCCTGGGCCCGGGGCTACAACCTGCTGCAACAAAAACCCAATGTGGTGCTGTTTGCCACCGCCCGCACCCCGCAGCGGGAAGCGCTTTTCAAGTGGGCCTGCCCCATCGATCACTCGGAATTTGTGCTGCTGGGGCGCAAGGCGGACAACATCACCCTAGGCTCCGTGGCCGAGATCAGCCGCTACAAGGTCGGCGTGGTGCGCTCCACCGTCTCCAAACAGCTGCTGCTCGAACGCGGTATCGATGAGCGCCAGCTGATGCTGGCCAACCGCCTCACCCAGGCGGCCAAAATGCTCACCTCAGGTCGCGCCGATCTGTTTGCGACCAACAAGCTGGCGGGCTATCAAACCCTGCAACAACTGGGCTTCAAGCCGGATGACTTTCATGTCGCCTTCGTGCTGGATGCCAGACCGCTCTGCTACGCCTTCAGCCGTCAGGTGCCCGACAGCGAGGTCGCCCTCTTTCAGCAGGCGCTGACCCACGTCGTCGCCTCGGCGGATTTCTCGGCCCTGCAAGCCAAATACCTGCCGCTGCGCTAACGCCCTGATCGCCGCCGACATAGGGCGCTGGATGGGACTGTGCAGCCGCGCTTTTTTGCCAAACATGCTCCGTCGCCTTGGCGAAATCGGCCAGCTTGGTCACACTTGAGCAGATATTCCCTTGATCAGGATGGCAAAAATGAAACCATGGATTGGATTGGCCGGGGCGCTGCTGGCCACCCTCGCACAGGCGAGTCCTGAGCTCGGCAAACTGCACTACATCACCGAAGAGTACAAACCCTACAACTACGCCGATGCCAGCGGCGCCCCCACCGGCCTCGCGGTCGAGCTGCTGCAACTGGTGTGGAAAAAGACCAATACCCCGGCGCAACCCATCACCATCATGCCGTGGGCGCGCGGTTACTACCTGCTGACCCAAAAGCCCAATGCGGTGCTCTTCTCCACCGCCCGCACCCAGGCGCGGGATCCCCTGTTCAAGTGGGCCTGCCCCATCGGGTATGCCGAGATCGTGCTGGTGGGGCTGGCCGATCGCAATATCACCATCACCAAGCTCGACGATGCAAAGGCGTTCAATATCGGGGCGGTGCGGGCCGATGTGGGGGAGCAACTGCTGCTCAACAACGGCTTTGACGAGACCAAACTGATGGCCGCCAACCGGCTGGCACAGGCGCTCAAGATGCTCACCTCAGGCCGGGTCGATCTGGTCTCCACCAACAAGACCACCATGGAGCAGCTGATCGTCGAGCAAAAACTCGATCCCGCCCGCTTCAAGGAGCAATGGGTACTGAGCTCGGAGCAGTTCTGCTTCGCCTTCAGCCATCCGGTGAGCGACGAGCTGGTCAAGGAGTTCCAGACCGGCTTGACCCAGGTGCTGGCGAGCAGCGAATACCCGCTGCTGCACAGCAAATACTTCCCAACCCCCGCCGCCAAATAGCGACGTCGAACGCCAACAACAAGGGGCCCACCGCGGGCCCCTTCGCTTTGTTCCGTTTGCGCTCCCCTCTTTTTACCGTTTGCGTCCCCCTCGCGGCGTCACCCCACCGCCCTGCCACGACCAAACCCCGACAACCATCAACTAATCACTAATTAATAAAAGTTTGTGCCAGCGCAAAAAATCACTCTTTTCTGATAGTTAGCTCATCAAAACCATAGATAAGACCACTTTGGCTCCGTAATATGGCGACGGGCGTCTGTTGACCCCTTTTCCGAGATCAATGGTCAACGGCGCAATCTGGTAGCGACAGTCAGGGGCGGTAGCCACTGTTGCGGAGACCAGCCGGTCTCCTGCGCCTGCGCCAAGGTAACCGTCCCCTCTCCCCTTGCGGGAGAGGGCTAGGGTGAGGGGTCACTAGCCTGATGGGCATGACTTCGTCATGCAGGACACGAGGGCGTTGCCCTCGACGGGGTTTCGCCGCCGCTGCGCGGCTTGGCGAGTGACTTTTCTTTGCGTGGCCAAAGAAAAGTCACCAAAAGAAAGGCCACCCCCACTTGTTCGCCCTCCTGCGTCGGGTTCCCTCGGTTCACCCGTTTGTCCCACGGCACGCGCCGATGGGCCATCCATGGCCCAGCGGCGCTCGCTCGGCGTCCTGCCTCGCGGCCTGGACAGACGGGCTCACCTCGGCGAACAACAGGGGGCAACAGCCAGCCCGCAGCCCCGAGGCTGGTTAACAGCATCCGGTGTATTCGAGGCTGTGATCGGGAGAGACGTTATCTCTGATCCAGCCCCTCACCAGCCATATGGTGAGGCCAAATTGCCGCACTGATGAAACAATAATCATCAACGTGGTTGCATGGGTAAAAAAATCATTATGAGAACAACAGCAAGCGGCACACATCCCTATCGGGGAATGGCTTTATATTGAAGGCCCGATAGTGAGTATTTCACCGTAATAACTCCTTATTTCTCGAACGTCCGATTACGCTTCGCTAATCGAACCTACGGCCCTTATTTATACAGGAAATTAAATATGTTTATTGAAGGTGGCCAAGAAGAAAAAAGATTACTTATTGAAGCACTTTCTAGATACAATTACTTCCCGAATCAACGATTAGGGTTAAGTGAACTACCTCCATCATTTGACTCGAGACAGTTTACTCCAGAAGTCCTGACATCCCTCGTTAAATTACAAGCAACAAAAGTAAGAAAAACTTTAGGGTATAGTCTTACAGAGTATCGCTCAACAAGATTCAATAACATTCCTAGATTACTTGGAATTATTCATCCAAAAGCTTACTCACATCTTGCAAGCTGTATTCACGAGAATTGGGATGAAATAAGAAAAATAACAAAAAACCATTGCAGCCAAATAAAACCAACTTTTCATCACAATGAAAAGCGCCTACTTGTCATGAATTACGACGATCCATCAGAAAAAATTAGACGAGCCCTATGTGCTGAGTTTACAAAGCGTTTTAGAGTACATGCAGATATTAGCAATTGTTTTCACAGCATATACACACATGCAATTCCATGGGCCATTGTTGGTGTTGAAGAATCTAAAAGACGACTCAAAGAAAACGAGAAAAAATCTTGGCCTGAAGATTTAGATTTTCATCAAAGAAGAACCAAAAGAAATGAAACACAAGGTATACCAATTGGCCCTGCCACATCAAGTATCTTGGTAGAGGTTATTTTACAATCCGTAGATGAAGCGCTAAATCGAAAAGGATATCACTTCATAAGGTATATCGATGACTACACATGCTATTGTGATACAAATGAACATGCTAATGACTTCATCTTGGATCTAGAAAATTACTTATCTATCTACAAACTCACCCTGAACTTAAAGAAAACATGGATTGAGACATTACCAGCGCCAACAGAAGATGAGTGGATATTAACATTAATTTCATTCCTCCCTAGCAGATTGGCCAATGAACATGACGGTGAAAATAAATTAACAACATCAGAAACGTTGACATTCATAAATCAAGCAATTCGTTTAAATAAAACAACGCCTGATGGTAGCGTGTTGAAATATGCCATAAGCATCATTCTTAATCACATTGATGATTATGCTGCAATCAACTTACTGGATTCTGTTATAAATTTATCTTGGCACTACCCCGTTTTAGTCCCCTTAATTGATAGAATCATTGACCTAACAAATTATCCTGCTGAACAGATACTAGAGCAACTGAATAAGATAATCGATATCAATGCACTTTCAAGACGGTCAGATGGTATGTGCTGGCCATTACACATAATGTTGAAACATAATTTAACATGCGATGAATCAACTGCAGATAAAATTATAAAAAGCCAAGACTGTGCCGCATTATCTCTATTGTTAGAGCAAAATGAACACAACAATAAAATTATTGACTTTACAAACGAAATAGTATCGTCAGATATATACACTAAAGATAACTATTGGCTATTGCTATATCAAATGTATTACAAGGGAATAATTGATGCACCCTACCAAGAAATAGAGGAAAATGCTGTCTTTAAGACTTTAAAACAACATAACGTAAATTTCATACCTAGAAACTCTAAAACTAAACATGAAGAAAAATGTGATGAAATTCTCAGAGAGATACAAGCTGAACAGCTCAAAGATATTTTTTCAAACACACCTGTTGAGTTTTAATTATTTACCCCCTCAATCATAGATTTCACATTTCTCTATTCGGTACCTACGTGTGATAGGCACTAAAGATTAGAACGAAAACCAACAAAATATTTTCCGTTGGCTAATTCTGTTTGGCTTCAAAAAATCACTTACCAAGCAGCGCTTGCAGCGGCGAAACACCATCGAGAATGGTATTTTCACCCCAAAAAAACCGCAGCCTTGAGCTGCGGTTTTTATTTCTATTCCCCAAACACACTTCTATCCCAACCAAAACCCTATTTCCCCAACCCCTTGCACTGCTCTCCCCCTGCGGCGGGATAGGCGGCGAGCGTCTCATAGAGGGCGGTGCGCAGGCTGCCGGATTGGCAGAAATCGCAACTACCACCTGCATCGATATCTGTGATGCGGGCGCCCTGCAGCCCGTCCAGTACCAGATAGGTGCTGACAAAACGGTAGGTGCCGCTGGGGGCGTCGAGCGGGGCGCCCGGCTCGCCAAAGGTGAAGCGCACCTTGACCTCGCTGCGATCCCGGCTGCCAGCGATGGCGCGAGACGAGAGGATCTCCGAGCCCAGCAGATTATCCCAAGCGTTGGGCAGGAAGGGGTTGCCCTCAGCAAAGGGGGGCTTCTCGTCGGGGGCCTCGCGGGTGGCTATTTCGCGCGCCCTGGAGGCGGCATTGAGCAGGCAGAGCAGCTCGGGGGAGACGATAGTGGGCAGCGCACCGCCAAGATTGCTCTGATAGAGGCCGCTCGGTTTGACTTGGCGCTCCCAGCCGAGAAACTGGGCAACCTTGGCCTTGGCACGGGCACTGGCGGCCGGATCGAGTTTGCCGCTGGTGGTGGTGCCCGCATGGGCCGGGGTGATCAGGGCCGCCGCAGAGAGGGCCAGTGCCAGCACGGGCCAGCTGGATATCTTCATGGTGCCATCTTCCTTGTGTTCGCTTGCATGGGCCGCGCTTTGAACAAAGCGCCGGGCCCTGAAAAAAAAGAGCGCAGCCCAAGGGCTGCGCTCTGCATCAGGTCGTCAACCAGCGGGCCTTAAGCACGGCGCCAGCTGGTCTTGCCGGCGCTGTCTTCCAGCACTATGCCCATCTCGGTGAGACGGTTACGGGCGGCATCGGCAGCGGCCCAGTTCTTGTCGGCACGGGCCTGATTGCGCTCGGCGATCAGGCGCTCGATTTCGGCGACCTCTTCGTCCGCTTCGTCACCCTTCAAGAAAGCCTCGGGGTCTTGCTGCAGGATACCGAGCACGGCGCCCAGCTCGCGCAGACGGGCGCCCAGCGCGGCGGCAACGGCCATGTCTTCACCCTTCTGGCGGTTGATCTCGCGCACCAGATCAAACAGGGCGGAGTAGGCTTCCGGGGTGTTGAAGTCGTCGTCCATGGCCTCCTTGAAGCGAGCCACCTGCTCGTCGCCACCGGCAGCGGCCGCCACCGGCAGATCGCGCAGGGCGGTGTACATGCGCTCCAGCGCGGCGCGGGCTTGCTTCAGGTTATCTTCCGAGTAGTTGAGCTGGCTGCGGTAGTGGCCAGACATCAGGAAGTAACGGACGGTTTCGGCGTCATAGTGGGCCAAAACGTCGCGGATGGTGAAGAAGTTGCCAAGGGATTTGGACATCTTCTCTTTATCCACCATCACCATGCCGCTGTGCATCCAGGTGTTGACGTAGTCGCCTCCGTGGGCGCAGCAGGACTGGGCGATCTCGTTCTCGTGGTGCGGGAACTGCAGATCTGAGCCGCCGCCGTGGATGTCGAAGTGGTTGCCAAGGTGCTTGGAGTTCATGGCGGAGCACTCAATGTGCCAGCCAGGACGGCCCGGGCCCCAGGGGCTTTCCCAGGTCGGCTCGCCGGGCTTCGACATCTTCCACAGCACGAAGTCGAGCGGATTGCGCTTGGCATCGACCACGTCGACGCGGGCACCGGCTTGCAGCTGCTCCAGATCCTGACCGGAGAGCTTGCCGTAGTCGGCGTAGGATTCGACGATAAACATCACGTCGCCGTTATCCGCCACGTAGGCGTGCTCTTTTTCCAGCAGGGATTGCACCAGCTCGATGATCTCTTCGATATGCTGGGTGGCGCGCGGTTCGATATCCGGGCGCACCATGCCGAGGGCGTCGAAGTCGGCGTGCATGTCGCCGATCAGACGCTCGGTCAGCTCGTCGCAGGTCACTTGGGTCTCGGCGGCACGCTTGATGATCTTGTCATCCACGTCGGTGATGTTGCGCACGTAGGTGAGGTCGTAACCGGCGTAACGCAGGTAGCGAGCGACTACATCAAAGGCGACGAAGGTGCGGCCGTGGCCGATATGACAGTGATCGTAGATGGTGACACCACACACATACATGCCCACCTTGCCCGGGTGGATAGGTTTGAATTCTTCTTTTTGACGAGTGAGTGTGTTGTATATCTTCAGCATCTTCTAACCACTGCCTGTGAGTAAAATGGTTGGTCATAATACCCCGTTCAGGGGCAGAAAACGAGGCAGAAAAGCGGGCCAATCCCGCCTGCCAGCACGGTTACGGCGCCAGAGAGACTATGCCGCCAGCCCCTGATGGGCTAGAATTGCCACCACTTTATGCCATACACCTGCGGGCACTTCGTCGCCCGCATCAAATGAAAGGACATATCATGGTCACTCTGCACACCAATCACGGCGACATCACCCTCACCCTGAATGCTGAAAAAGCCCCGGAAACCGTGGCCAACTTCCTGCAATACTGCCGTGACGGTCACTACGACAACACCATTTTCCACCGCGTCATCGACGGCTTCATGATCCAGGGCGGCGGCTACGCTCCGGGCTTTGAAGAGAAAGGCACCCGCGCTCCCATCAAGAACGAAGCGGCCAACGGTCTCTCCAACAAGATCGGCACCATCGCCATGGCCCGCACCATGGAGCCGCACTCTGCCAGCGCCCAGTTCTTCATCAATGTGAACAACAACGACTTCCTCGACTTCAAATCCGCTACCACCCAGGGTTTCGGCTACTGCGTATTCGGTGAAGTGACCGCAGGTATGGACGTGGTCAACAAGATCAAGGGCGTCAAGACCGGTAACTACGGCCGCATCCACCAGGACGTGCCGGTAGAAGACGTGGTGATCACCAAGGTGACCCTTGCTGACTGATCTCTGCCGACTCGGCACTGACAAAACTGCGGCCCCGGCCGCAGTTTTTCCATCTGCCTCCCCCACTGCCAGCCCAAACTGGCGTCGCCTCGACTATCTGGCCCACGGCAACCCGCGCCAGCGCTCGGCCCATGCCCTGCTCACCGCCGGGTTGTGGGATGAGCTTGCCACGCAGTGCAGCGATATGGCGCTGGTGAGCACGCTCGCCATCGGCCTCGATCGGCCGGGCAGCGATCTCGATATCCTCTGCCAGCATCCCGATCCGGCGGCGTTTGCCGCTACTTTTGCAGAGCAAGGCTGGCAGGCGAGCGACAAGGGCGACAATGTCTGGCTGCTGGAGCGCACCTTTTCCTGCCTCGACCAGCACTTTGCCGATAGTAGTGCCGATAACAGTTGTGATAACCGCATCACCAACTGGCCGCTGGAGCTCTATGTCACCCCCGCCCCCATCGAGACGCTGAACGGCTGGCGCCACCTCACTCTGATGGCCGCGTTGCTCGAGCGGTTTGGCGATGCTTTTTACCGTGAAGTGCTGCGCCTGCGCCTTGAAGAGGGTCTGAAAGGAGAAGCAGCGATGTGCCGGTTGCTGGGGCTGGCGGGCGATCCTTATGCCGCCCTGCTGACGCTGGAGGGGCGCAATCTGGCCAAGCTGTCATGGCAGCCGCCATCCCGTGACGATATCCATACCTCAACTGGCGCGATGGCGCCCGCAGCGCACTATTCGTCCCCAGTTGTTTCTACTATCTCTGCCACCCCTGTTTGCCCTGTTTCGACCGAGAGCCCGACCCCCACATCATGAGCACCCTCTTTATCAGTGACATTCACCTCTCTGCCCAGCGGCCCGATATGACCGCGGCACTGGTGCGCTTTCTCGAGCACGACGCCCCCGGCGCCGATGCCCTCTATGTGCTGGGGGATCTCTTCGAGTTCTGGATTGGCGATGATGACCCCAATCCGCTCCATCAGCAGATGGCCGATGCCTTTTTGGCCCTGAGCCAGCAGAACGTGCCCATCTACTTTATCCACGGCAACCGCGACTTTCTGCTGGGCCAGCAGTTTGCCAAGCGCGCTGGGATGACATTGCTGGGGGATCCTTGCGTTATCGACCTCTATGGGGAGCGAGTGGTGCTGAGCCACGGCGATCTGCTCTGCACCCTGGATGAGGGGTATCAGAAGTTTCGTCGCATCACCCAGCTCAAGTGGCTGCGCTGGCTCTTTTTGCGGCTGCCGCTCGCCCGCCGTCAGGCCATCGCCTGCAAGATGCGCGGCCAAAGCCAGATGGAGAATGCGCACAAGAGCCAGATCATCATGGATGTGACGCCAGCGGCGGTGGACGACACCCTGCGCGCCCACGACTGCCGGATGATGATCCACGGCCACACCCACAGACCCGCCATCCACGACTTCACCCTGGACGGCCAGCCCGCCCGCCGCATCGTGCTGGGAGACTGGTTCGAGCAAGGCTCGGTGCTGATCTGCCGCCCCGGCGAGCAGCGGCTGGAAATGCGGGCGCTGGCAACGATCGGCCCCGCCGCTCATCCATCCGTCTGACATCCCCCCTGTGCGGGTTGCAGGCAAAACCTGCGGCCCAGCATCCCCTGTTAACCCGGTGAAGCGACTCATTACGGTGAGCTCAGGCTGGTATGGCCTGTGCTGATGGGGTGCTCGCCCCATCCCTATCGGTTCTGCTGCGCCAGCAACACCAGATACGGCAAAAGCCGGCCAAAAAAACATCCAAGATGCTGAAAATAAAGCAAAATGACCATTCAATCAGCGTTGAAATAAGCAAGGCAGCTCATTAGACTACCGACTCCTCTACCCGTCGTAACACAAGGAACGTATCAAACAATGAAAAAGACGGTTCTCACCCCCTTACTGGCGCTGTTGATCACAGGCTGTGGCGGCGGTGATGGCGAACAGGAAGAGACCCCTATCCGCCCCCCTGTCACCCCCAACTATTTCGAGGCATCCAGCCAGAGCAGCGCGGGCGGACAGTTGAACCCCACCAGCCTGCGGTTGGCGGCGGGAGAACAGGGGCGCTTCTCGGTACAGGCTGACAGCGGTTACCTCCTGACCGGGATAAGCGGATGTGATGGCACCCTGGACGGACTCACCTATACCACTGGCCCCATGCGCAGCGATTGCCAGATCTCGGCCAGCTTCACGCAGGAGAGTGCCACCGTCTATTTCGACGCCACCACTCAAGCTTCTCAGGGGGGCGCGCTCAGCCCCGACTCCCTGCGTCTGAACGTCGGTGAACAGGGCCGTTTCACCGTGCAGCCCGAGAGTGGCTTCGTGCTGGCGCAGGTCACTGGGTGTGAGGGCACACTGACGGGTAATACCTACACCACAGCCCCCATGCGCGCCGATTGTCAGATCTCGGCCCGCTTTATCAGCGATGCCGCCAATGCCATTGCCCGGGAAGATCATACCCTTGCCAGCGAGCAATCCCTGATCGCCCATGCCCGTGCGGCGATTGCCGACAGTGAGGCGCACCACACCGAGCTGGTTCGCAGCCTCTATCAGGGGATGGCACAGATCAGCTGGAACCCGAGCCACGACTCCATCACCTTTTCCAGCTTCCAGCCGGAGAGCACGGTGACCCTGCTCCCCTCCAACATCAATGGCAAGGGGGAGAGCGAGATCCGGGGGCTGGTGATGGTCTCAGAGCAAGCCGGTTACCGTCAGGCCGCCATGGGGGCGAACCTGTTTTCCGTTGACCGCACAGCGCAGAGCGAGGCGCTGCTCAAGGGGCTGATTGGCTGGCTGACCCGCGGCAAGGATAGCGATGGCCTGCGCATCCTCACCGCCCAGATGCCTAGTCGCACCGATAGCGTCTATTTTCCCCATAACGAAGGCGTGCGGGACTGGCTCAAGGCGATCTATCCCGACAAGCACAACATCAACCCGGCCAATACCTGCGATTATCAGGCGCTGAGCGACTGTATCGACACCATGGCGCCGGAGCTTATCGTGATCAGCGATATCGACCGCCAGGGGCTGGGGTATCAGGGGATCGCAGAGGCGATCGCCAAGGCTAAAGCGGCCGGGATCCCGCTGCTGCTCTCCAACTATCGGCGCGATGCCAGCCCGCTGCTAAGCCCCCTCTATCTCGATATGGGGCTGGTCACCTGGGGCAACTACTGGTCAAAACTCAGAGCCAGCGATCTGGCAGTGAACACCATCATGGCACCCGACGCCCAGCTGATGGCGGTCGATACCCTGCTTGGCAACCTTCAGGATCGCAACTTCACTACCCAGTGGCTCGATAGCTGCGGCGGCAACTTTATCAATTGCGGTGGCTCGGAGAGCTTCAACCAGCAGTTCAAGCTGGGGGCCGACTGGCTGAGAAATGCGGCCATCACCCTCGACAAGGCAGGGATCAGTCCCTTTGCCCGTGACGGCGTGACACTGTTGCCCGCCACCCTGCTGCTGGCCGACAAATACCGTGCCGCCATCGACTACCCGATTGCCTGGGATGAACATCAATCCTGGCAGCAGGCGATGTTTGCCGACTGGCTGGTGAGCTATGCCCGCACCCGTACCCCGGCCCAGCCCGATCTGGGGGAGTACGTCACCGATCGCAACAAGGTGGTGAAGGGACAAGCAGCTCACTACGCCTATCCCGCGACGCTCACCGACAGTCGGCGCATTGCGGTTCCCTACAGCGGGCAGTGGACCACCACCGGCTGGTATGCCCTGCCGGGACAAACCATCACCCTGAGACGCACCGATAACGCCGATGTGTCTGCTACCGTCCGACTCAACTACCACAGGCCAAACACCAATCGCGCCTATGAGCAGAAGATCTATCGAGCCCCGCTTGAGCTGACCACCGGGCGGCTGATCTTGGCCAAGGGGGGCTGTGTCACCTTCACCTCGCCCTATGGCGGCCCTATCTACCTCTATCTGGAAGGGGGGGCAGCATCGCTGGCCGTCCAGGTGAGCGCCACGGGCGTCACCCGTCATCCGGCCATCATGGATTTCAGTGATGAGCAGCAGATCCGCGAGTTCAACGAGCGGCTGGAACAAACCGAGCTGCCCCATATCGATCTGCGGGCCGATGGCGCCGAACAGCATCTGCGCCGGGATCGCTTCACCAAGGCGGTGGGTGGCGTCATCCCCGACACCAATGCCCTGCTCGACAGCATCGCCCGGGATCACATCAATGGTGTCTACACCCTGGCGGGCCTGAAAATTCAGGGCAAGGGGCTCGATGAGTCGCTGCCGGCAGATGTTAAAAACGCCTGCGTGGCACTGTTGGGGGAGGGTTGTCTCGATGAGTCGATTCATACCCGCACCATCATCCAGCATGCCAACTATGACCAGAATGCCCATTGCGGCAGTGGTTGCAGTGGCAACCCGTGGGACTCGTCCGGCAGCATCAGCCCGACCGGCTGGCTCGACAATCACGAGCTGGGCCACAACCTGCAGACCAACCGGTTGAACGTGCAGTACGCTGCGGCAGGCGATGCCGACAACTGGAGTGGCTACGGCAGCCGGGCGGGGGAAAACTCCAACAACATCTTCCCTTATGTGGTGAAGTGGCGCGCCCATTATCTGAGAGATGGCAACACGGCGCCCATCAAGGATGGACACATGAATCACAAGGATCTCTTCTATGTGTTCATGTCTGATGCGACGCAGGTAAGGGACAGGAGTGGCAACCGCGTCGTGCTCGGGGCCAACTGCCAGGTGCTCGATACCGGCGAGAGTCGCTACGAAGTCCCCTGGAAGAGCAATGCCTACGCCGTCCACAACGGCTATCGCATGGCGTTTTATATCCAGATGGCATTGCGCGCCCACCGTATGCTCCTGACTGATGGCACCCGGCTGAACGATGGCTTCACTATCTTCACCCTGCTCTATCAGCATTCACGGATCTTCGGCGCGGCAGCCGACAGTGAAGCGCAGTGGAATGCCAGCAAGGATAGGCTCGGCTTTAGCCTGTTCCCCTACTCGGGGCATGCGGTCTATGGCGGCAAACGGGTGCGCGACATACCGGGCAATGACTTTATGCTGGTTGCACTCAGTCGGCTCACCGGTTGGGACTGGCGCAATCATTTCGATCTGCTCGGCCTGCGTTACTCCAGCCTCGCGGTCGCTCAGGTGCAGGCCAACCAGCGTTATGGCAGCCTGCCGATGGGGATGTATGTGCTGGAGGATGACCTGCCCCCAGCCAACATGAGCGAAGGCGTCACATTCCTCCCGCTCTCCGAAAGCGACGGATCCACCCTCTGGCCCCGTAACAGTGGCTCGCCAAGCGCCTGCCCAACACCCTGAATCCGGTCATCACGATAACCACAACAAGCGCCCGGCAGGGCGCTTGTTGCTTATCCAGCCTTTGGCCCCGTTGTTGATGCTATGAAGAGGGTGGAATAAGTGGTGATCTCTCACAGATCAGCAAAGCAAACCTGCACTCCTCCTTCAGGCCCCGGGTTGTGTGAACTCCGTCACCTTGCCCCTTGCCAATTGAGAGGATGATGGCGCTCAGGCAGAAACATCTTTCTCGCCAGCTATTTCAACAAGTTGAGGTTTGTATGCCTGACAGCAATGCGGTCGCTCACCCGTTCGATGCCAAGAAGATCAATGTCAACGATCCCTATGAGATGAAGCAGTGGGTCAAAATGTTCGAGTGCACCGAAGTCCAGCTGAAACGGGCGGTCAAGGCAGTCGGCACCTCAGGCAAGGCGATCCGAAAACACCTCAAAAAGTGAGGGTGCAAACCCCATCAAAAACCCGGCCCCGCTCGCGGGGCTTTTATCATCTTGGCCTTTACGTGGGCCATCCCCGCCTCTGGTTGGCGGCGCACATACCGCCATTCAACCGCTAACAACCGGACTGTGCAGCCCGACCAGCGCCGGCCGCCGTCCGACAGCTTGTGACCAGCCAGCGCCATCCGGCCCTTCGCATCCCGGCATCCCTGCCTATAATGCGGGCTCAAACACACAGAGAGGATTAATCCATGGGCTTTATCAGCTGGATCGTATTGGGACTGTTGGTGGGTATTCTGGCGAAGTGGATCATGCCGGGTCGCGACGGTGGTGGTTTCTTTATGACTGCCCTGCTGGGGATTGTCGGCGCCATGGTTGGCGGCTATGTGGGTACCCTGCTGGGGCTGGGCTCGGTGACCGGTTTCAATATCCCGAGCATCGCGCTGGCGACCGTGGGCGCCCTTATCGTCCTGTTTGTCTTCAACAAGATCCGCAGCTGACCCCCAACGCCATCTATGTGTAGATAAACAGGGCACCGCGAGGTGCCCTCTCTTTTTTATCGCCCTCACGATGTTGCAAGCGGCAAGATCAACCTCACCAGCAAGCCCCCCAGCTGGGTGGCCGGCAGCAGCACCACTTCGCCGTGGTGGTAGTGGGCGATATCGCGCACCAGCGCCAGACCCAGCCCCGCTCCCGGCTGTTCACTCCCCTGCTCGAGGCGCTGGAACGGCTGCCAGACCCGCTCCGCCAGTTCGGGGGCGATGCCGGGGCCGCTATCCTCCACCTCCAGCCAGATCTGCCCATTGCTGCGCACCACCCGCGCCGTCACGGTGCCGTGGGGCGGGGTGTATTTGATGGCGTTGTCGAGCAGGTTGGCGCAAAGCTCCCCCAGCAGCAGCGGCTCCCCCGCCACCATGATGGCGGACTCCTCCCCCTCGTAACCGAGATCGATCCCCTTGCTGCGGGCCTGCGCCAGCCGTGACAGACAGGCCTGCTGCACCAGCGCCGTCAACTCGATGGGCTCACGTTGGCGCAGCCCGGAGCACTCGTCCGATTTGAGCCGGGCCAGCAGCAGTAACCGCTCGGTCAGGGCGATGGTGTGATCGAGCCGCACGGCCATGGCATCGAGACTTTCGCTCATCAGGGCGGGATCGCCACTGCCGCGCGCCACCTCAACTTGGGTTTTCAAAATGGTGAGCGGCGTGCGCAGCTGATGGGCGGCATCGGCGCTAAAGCGCTCCTGCCGGGCCACCAGCTGGCGCAATCGGGCCAGCTGGCGGTTGAACGCCTGCACCAGCGGCCGGGTCTCCTGCCAGGGGAGCAGATCCGGCAAGGGAGCGAGCGTGGCGGCATCGCGGCGCAGGATCTCCCGCGACAGGCGGCGCATCGGGGTGAGCAGCTGCTTGAGCAACAGATAAGCGAGCAGCAGGGTGAGCACCACCAGTGCCCCCTGGGTCAGCAGGGCCGACCAGAGCAACTGCTCCGCCAACTGCTGGCGGCCGAGCAGGGTTTCCGCCACCGTGATGCGGGCCATGCCGTTGACGCCCCCCTCGCCTACTGGTTGCAGCAGCATCACGGCGCGGATCGGCGCCTCCTGATAAAGCCCGTCATAGAAGTAGGCGAGCGCCGGATAACGGTCGGTCAGGGGCGTGCCGTCCGGCATGGGGGGCAGGTCATCAAAGCCGGAGATGACCCTATCGTCGATACCGCGCACCTGATAAAAGAGGCGATCGCGCATGTTGCGCTCGAAGCTGTCGAGCACCACATAGGGCACATCCACCTTGAGAACACCATCGTTTGCCGTCAGCCGCTCGGCGACGGTGCGGGCCGAGGCAAGCAGGGTGCGATCATAGGCCGAGGTGGCCGCCGCCAACGCGCCGTAGTAGCTGTACCAGGCCGAGGCAGCCCAGAGGATCAGCAAGGGGCCCCCCAGAAACAGCAGCAGTTGATGGAGCAGGGAGCGACTAATGGGAAGCCTCCGGCGCCGCTTCCAGCAGATAGCCCAGCCCGCGCAGGGTGGTGATCACCACCCCGCTGTCCACCAGCTTTTTGCGCAGCCGGTGGATATAGAGATCGATGCTGTCGAGCCCTACCTCGTCATCGAGGTTGAACACCTGCTCGAACAGCTGCCCTTTGGCGACGGGCCGCCCGTGGCGGTACATCAGCGCGGTCAGCAGCGCCAGTTCGCGCGGAGTCAGGGCAAGGCGGGCATCGGCCAGCAGAAAATAGCCGTCGGGATGCAGGGTCAGACGCCCCAGCCGCAACTCGGCACCACCGCTTTCGCTGCGCCGCAGCAGGGCTCGCAGCCGGGCATCCAGCTCCCCCAGATCGAACGGCTTGGCCAGATAGTCATCGGCACCGGCATTGAGGCCGCAGATCCGCTCCTCCACCGCGCCGCGGGCGGTGAGCAGCAGCACCGGCACTCCCTGCCCCCGACTGCGCAACCGGCCGAGTACCGCCAGCCCGTCGAGCTTGGGCATCTCGATATCGAGCACCGCCAGCGCGTACTGTTCGTGGCGCAGCAGGTGGTCAGCCTGAGCCCCGTCAGCCACCCAATCCACCGCGAAACCGGCGCTGGTGAGTGCCCGCGACAGCCAGTGGGCCAGTTCGTGATTATCTTCTGCCAACAGCAAGCGCATCCCTCTCCCCTTGTTCCTAACCACGGCATTCAGCCGCACTGCTTCAACTGCATCCCTTCGTCACTGCCATTGCGGGAGAAGGTGCGATCAGGGTCACACTCCCGGCTCTTGGTCAGCGATTGAAAGGTGAATGAAAGGTTGTTGTTTTAACAATTTCGCATCACTTCGTCTATCGACGGAGTCACACCCAGGAAAAACAACGACAAGATGGAGCACACAACCATGAAGCAACGCACACGTCATGCCCTCGCCCTGCTGACCCTGCTCGGCGCCCTGCCACTGCAGGCGGCCGAAAGTGCCACGACCCCGAGCCGTACCGAATGTATCGCACCGGCCAAACCGGGCGGTGGTTTCGATCTCACCTGCAAGTTGCTGCAGGTGAGCCTGCAGGAGACCGGCACCATCGACAAGCCGATGCGGGTCACCTACATGCCGGGCGGGGTCGGCGCCGTGGCCTACAACGCCATCGTGGCCCAGCGCCCTGCCGAGGCGGGGACTGTGGTCGCCTTCTCCGGTGGCTCCCTGCTCAACCTCTCACAGGGGAAATTTGGCCGTTACGGGGTGGACGATGTGCGCTGGCTGGCGGCGGTGGGCACCGATTACGGCATGATTGCGGTGCGCCACGATGCCCCCTATCAGAACCTCAAGGAGCTGGTGAGCGCCATGGAGCGCGATCCCAACAGCGTGGTGATCGGCGCGGGCGCCTCCATCGGCAGTCAGGACTGGATGAAGACGGCGCTACTGGCCAAACAGGCCGGGGTTGACCCCCACAAGATGCGCTACGTTGCCTTTGAAGGGGGTGGCGAGCCGGTCACCGCGCTGCTTGGCAACCATGTGCAGGCGGTCTCCGGCGATTTGAGCGAGATGGTGCCCTATATCGGCGGCGACAAGGTGCGGGTACTGGCGGTGTTCTCTGCCGAGCGGCTGCCCGGCAAGCTGGCCACCATCCCCACCGCCAAAGAGCAGGGTTATGACCTGGTGTGGCCGGTGATCCGCGGCTTCTATGTCGGCCCCAAGGTAAGCGACAGCGAATACCAGTGGTGGAAGCAGACCTTCGATCAGCTGGTGAAGACCGACACCTTCAAGGCGCAGCGGGATCTGCGCGGCCTGTTCGAGTTTGACCTCACCGGCGAGGCGCTCGACAGCTACGTCAAGGAGCAGGTGGCGCAATATCGCGAACAGGCCAAAGCCTTCGGTCTGGCCAAATAGGAGCCGCAGCCATGAGCGATCGCATCTTCGCCGCCATCTGGCTGCTGCTCTGTCTGGCAGGCGCCGCCATCGCCTGGCAGATCCAGAGCGAATACAGCTATGAGCCGCTGGGGCCGCGCCCCTTCCCGCTCGGCATCATCGGCCTGATGGCGCTCTGCGCCCTGTTGCTGTTGCGCCGCCAGCCGGACACCGTCAGCTGGCCGCCGCTGCGTACCCTGCGCCACCTCGCCATCATGGTGGTGGCGCTGGCCGGGTACGGTGCCAGCTTCGAGTGGCTGGGCTTTCCGCTGGCCACCACCCTGCTCACCTTTGTACTGGGGCGCCTGTTTGGCGCCTCTGCCAAGGCTGCCCTGCTCTCCGGCGTCGTCGGCGGTCTGGTGCTCTATCTCGCCTTTGACCGGCTGCTGGATGTCACCCTGCCCCTCGGCGTCTGGTTCTCTTAAGGAGTCAATATGGATACCTGGATGTACCTCTCCCAGGGCTTTGCGGTGGCACTCACCCCGGAAAATCTGGTGATTGCCCTGATCGGCTGCTTTGTCGGCACCGTAGTCGGCCTGCTACCGGGCCTTGGCCCCATCAACGGGGTCGCCATCCTGTTGCCGCTGGCTTTTGCCCTGAAACTGCCCCCCGAATCGGCGCTCATTCTGCTCGCCACCGTCTATATCGGTTGCGAGTATGGCGGGCGGATCTCCTCGATCCTGCTCAACGTGCCGGGGGATGCCGCCGCCATCATGACCGCGCTGGATGGCTACCCCATGGCCCAGCAGGGCAAGGCGGGCGTGGCCCTCTCCATCTCGGCGGTCAGCTCCTTTGTCGGCTCCATGCTCGCCATCGGGGGGATCATACTGTTCGCCCCGGCGCTGGCGCGCTGGTCCCTCGCCTTCGGCCCGGCGGAGTATTTCGCCCTGATGGTGTTCGCCATCGCTTGCCTCGGCAGCATGATGAGCCAGAACCCGCTCAAATCCTTTATGGCGGCGCTGATTGGGCTGGGGCTCGCCACCGTTGGAGTGGATGCCAACACCGGCGTCTATCGCTTCACCTTCGACAGCGTTCACCTCTCGGACGGGGTGCAGTTTATCGTGGTGGTGATCGGTCTCTTCTCGGTGAGCGAGATCCTGCTGATGCTGGAGCACACCAGCGGTGGCGGCAAGCTGGTGCGCACCACCGGGCGGATGCTGTTCAACTTCAAGGAGCTAGTCCATTGCACCGGCACCATGTTGCGATCCTCCACCATCGGCTTCTTCGTCGGCATTCTGCCCGGCGCCGGTGCCACCATTGCCAGCGCCATCACCTACATGACCGAGAAGCGGCTGGCGGGGCCCAATGCCAAATTCGGCGAAGGGGACATTCGCGGCGTGGCCGCGCCGGAGGCGGCCAACAACGCCTCAGCCTGTGGCTCCTTTATCCCCATGCTGACCCTGGGGGTGCCGGGGTCGGGCACCACAGCGGTGATGATGGGGGCGCTGACCCTCTACAACATCACCCCCGGCCCCACCATGTTCACCGAACAACCCGATGTGGTGTGGGGATTGATCGCCGCCCTCTTGCTGGCCAACGTCATGCTGCTGGTGATGAACATCCCCATGGTGGGGCTCTTTACCCGCATGCTCTCCATCCCGCTCTGGTTTTTGGTGCCCGCCATCGCCAGCGTCTCGGCGGTGGGAGTCTATGCGGTGCACAGCACCACCTTCGACCTGTTGCTGATGGTGGCCCTCGGGGTCTTTGGCTACCTGCTGCGCAAGATGCACTTCCCCATGTCACCGCTCATTCTGGGCTTCGTGCTGGGTGAAATGCTGGAGCAGAACCTGCGCCGCGCCCTCTCCATCAGCAATGGCGACACCGCCATCCTGTGGAGCAGCGGCATCAGCCAGACCCTGTTGGTACTGGCCATTGCAGTGATCACCCTGCCCCCGCTGGTACGCCTGCTGCGCCGCCGCAAAGCCGTTCCGCTGATCCCGGACGCCCGCCCCGAGCAGGGAGCCTGATCCCCTCTGAACAGAAAGAGACACGCCAGCAAACTGGAGTGCCGTTAACGAACAAGGGCCCCACACAGTGGGGCCCTTGTTTATGAATGGCGTGTTGATGCCATCCCGCGATTCAAGTCAGTAGGTCACTGCGCATCCGGCTGGTTGGCAGGGGCCGCCTTGATAAAGGCTTGCAACTGTTCGCAGTTGGCGACGATGCGGCGGATGGTGGGGTAATCGTCCAGGGTCATGTCGTAGCGGCGGGCGTTGTAGACCTGGGGCACCAGCATGCAGTCAGCCAGGGTCACTTCGTTGCCGACGCAGTAGACACCAGCGGTGGTCATCAACAGCTGTTCGAGGGCAGTGAAAGTCTCGTCAATCCAGTGGCGATACCAGCGGGCCTCCTGCTCGTTGTTGGCCCTGAAGTGCTCTTCCAGATAGTTGAGTACCCGCAGATTGTTGAGCGGGTGAATATCACAGGCGATCATGTTGACGATCTGGCGCACCCGGGCCCGCGCGTCGGGGGAAGAGGGCATCAGAGAATAGGCGGGATAGGTCTCGTCAAGGTACTCCATGATGGCGACCGACTGACCGATCTGCACATCACCATCCACCAGAAACGGCACCAGCCCTTGGGGGTTTATCCGGCGATAGGCCTTCTCGCTCTGCTCGCCTTGCCGCAAATTGATGGGATGCTGCTCGTAGGCGAGCCCCTTGAGCTGCAACACGATCCGCACCCGAAAACTTGCCGACGAACGCCAATAGCCAAACAACTGCAACATAATCTGTCCCTGCATCTTATCTGGGCCCGAAGCCCGGCAGGTGCTCGCCACCTGCCTCCTTGTGTACCCGGCACCGGTTGAGGGCTCGTCGTCATCCGGACATATCCCGAATATCCTTGCCGCCAACCGGCGCTGGTCATCAACCTCCCTGACCGCTCGCTGGCACCACCTGTTGAGAGATGGTGCCAAACAGGTTTTGGCCAGAGCGATCTTCCATCGCGATCGACACTCTATCACCAAACTGCAAATAGGGGGTTGTAGCTTGATCACAATCAAGAATTTCCAGCATGCGGCGCTCGGCGATGCAGGATGAACCGGCGCTGCGATCGTAGTTGGAGACGGTGCCCGAGCCGATGATGCAACCCGCCCCGAGCGGTCTTGTCTTGGCGGCGTGGGCAATCAGTTCAAAGAAGTTGAAGGTCATGTCCACCCCGGCATCCGGTGCGCCAAACAGGGCGCCGTTCAGATGGGTGCGCAGGGGCAACAGCACCTTGCCATCGCGCCAGTCATCCCCCAGCTCGTCCGGGGTGATGGCCACCGGCGAGAAGGCGCTCGACGGCTTGGACTGGAAGAAACCAAATCCCTTGGCCAGCTCCCCCGGAATGAGATTGCGCAGGCTCACATCGTTGACCAGCATCAACAGTTTGACGTGACTGGCGGCCCCCTGCGGGCTCACCCCCATCGGCACATCGTCGGTGATGATGGCCACCTCCGACTCGAAATCGATCCCCCACGCCTCGGAGCCCATGACAATGGGCCCACGGGGAGCCAAAAAGCTGTCGGAGCCCCCCTGATACATCAACGGATCGTGCCAGAAGCTTTCCGGCATCTCGGCGCCGCGAGCCTTGCGCACCAGCTCCACGTGGTTGACGTAGGCGCTGCCATCGGCCCACTGATAGGCACGCGGCAAGGGAGAGAGGCAAGACGCTTCGTCAAAGGGGAACGCCTCGGCCACACGGCCCTCGTTAAGCTGCTGATAGACAACCTCCAGCCTAGGGGCAACCTCGGCCCACTCATCGAGGGCGGTCTGCAACGTCGGGGCAATCTCGCTCACCCGTACCGCCCGGGTCAGATCCCGGCTCACCACCACCAAAGCGCCATCGCGCTTGCCATTGTTAAATGTTGCCAATTTCATAAGCGATTCCTTATTTGCCGGCAGCCACGCTCGGGCGCTGCCAGCTGGAGACATACCGGGTGTTCTCGATCCCTTCGCACAGACTGCTGACGTTCAGCGCATCGCGGGTATCGAGCATGACCGCCACCTCGTCGGTGAACTTCTTGGCATAGGCCTGCCCCGCCGCAAACGCCTTGGGATGGGGGCCGTGGGTGAAACCGGCGGGATGGAAGGTGACCATGCCCCGCTCGATATTGTCCCGGCTGAAGAAATCCCCCGCGTGATAAAAGAGCACTTCGTCGTAATCGTCATTGCTGTGATAGAAGGGCACCTTGAGGGCGCCGGGATCGCTCTCGATGGGGCGCGGCACGAAGGTGCAAATCACAAAGCGGCTCGCCACAAAGGTGGAGTGGGCCGACGGCGGTAGATGGTAGCGGTGGCTCATCAGCGGGCGGATATCCCGCCAGTTGAGACGCACCACACACAAGTCGCCGTGCCACCCTTGCGCATCCAACGGGTTGAACGGCCAGGTGATGACCGACACCTGATCGTGGCGTTTGACCTGCAGCGACCAGGGATTCTCATCCTGCTGGGCCAGAAAGCGTTCGTTGATGGCGGGCACATCGAGCGCAGCCGGGTCGAAGATGGCGTGATTGCCCACCAGCCCCTTGTCCGGCAGCTGGTAGCTGTCGTTGGTCGCCTCGATCATCAGGATGAACAGGGGCGCCGTCGGCTCGATGCGCCACATGGTGCCACGGGGGATCACCACATAGTCGCCGTCCCGCAGAGTCAGGTGGCCGTAGTCGCAGAAGAACTCGCCGCCCCCCTCGTGGATAAAGAGCAGCTCGTCGCCGTCGGCGTTGCGCACCAGAAACGGCATCGCCTCGGAGAGCCGCCATATCCGGTAGCGGCAATGGGGGTTGCTGAGAATGTCGGGAGCCACCCAGGGAGAGAGTGAGCTCACCTCTTCCTGGAGGGCATTCAAGTCAAACAGCCGTGGTCGCAGCGGTCCCTCCCAACTGCTCCAGTCGGTGGGGGCATGCTTGTGGTGCATGTGGGTGGCGGGGCCGAAAAAGCCGCTGCGCCCCAGCTCGCGCTCATAGATAGCTTGTTCCGGCAGGTCGGCATGGGCCTGCCGGGAGTGTGTCCCCTCCCGATGGGGGAAGTTAATCCAGTTACGCATCGCTCGCTCCCTCTTTGCGGGCACCCTTTTCATCCTCGCCGCCATCCAGCACACCACGGCGGATCTGGTCCAGCTCGATCGATTCAAACAGCGCCTTGAAATTGCCCTCGCCAAACCCTTCGTTGCCCTTGCGCTGGATGATCTCGAAGAAAACCGGGCCTATCACGGTATCGGTGAAGATCTGCAACAGAATGCCATCCTTGGTAGGGGAGCCGTCGATGAGGATGCGCAGCTCTTTGAGGGCCGCCAGATCCTCCTGATGCCCCTCGACCCGGCTGTTCACCTTCTCGTAGTAGGTATCCGGCGTCGGCATAAAACCGGTACCGCGGCTGCGCAGGGTGCGGATGGTGTGGTAGATATCGCTGGAGGCCATGGCGATGTGCTGGATCCCCTCCCCCTTGTACTGACGCAGGTACTCCTCAATCTGGGACTTGTCATCCGCCGACTCGTTGATGGGGATGCGGATCTTGCCGCAGGGGGCGGTCATGGCGCGTGAGTGCAGCCCGGTCAGCTTGCCCTCGATATCGAAGTAGCGAATTTCGCGGAAGTTGCCGATCCGCTCATAGAAGTTGGACCAGACATCCATATTGCCGCGATGCACGTTATGGGTCAGGTGATCGATCTCCATAAGACCGGCATCCACCTCCGCCATCCGGGCCTGCCAGTCGGGGTAGAAGACAAAATCCACGTCATAGATGGAGCCTTTGTCGCCGTAGCGGTCGACAAAGGAGAGCGTGCTCTCGCCGATACCGTAGATGGCGGGAATATTGAGCTCCATCGGCCCAATCTTGCCGACAAAGGGCTTGGCCCCCTTGGCAATGGCGTACTGCTGGGCTGTGCCCGCATCACTCACCCGAAATGCCATGCCGCAAACGCTCGGCCCGTGCAGGCTGGCAAACTGCTCCGCCTGGGAGTGAGGCTCGGCATTGACCACAAAATTGATATCCCCCTGCCGGTAGAGCCAGCACTGCTTGTGTTTGTGCTTGGCGACCTCGGCAAACCCGAGCGAAACAAACAGGCTCTTGAGGGCGGCAATCCCCTTGGCATCGGGGGCTGTGTACTCGACAAACTCGAAACCGTCAGTGCCTAACGGATTGATGGTATGGGTGGCGGAAGAGGTGGCATTCATCGGGCGCTCCTTGCTCTTGATTCGGTTAAAACGGATTGCAGCACCCAGCGGCGCGGCAAGTGTTAACAACTTGTTTCATTAGAAGCAGGGCGTAACAGGAAGAGAAGAGGCGGGTTGCAGATAGTTTTTCGCAGCTGGCAGTAAAGGATGTAAATGAATTGTGACATTAAAGCCACAGCCTTGCGGATCAAACGGTGACGACCCACAGGACTGTCAGCTTTGCCTTACAGTTGCCAGTTTTTGAGCATCAGATGGGGCAAGCAGGCCCGGGCCTTTTGCAGTCGCACAGGCGTTGGATTGATCAGCCACGCCTCTTCCCCCAACCCCAGCAGTGGTAGATCGTGCAGGCTGTCGCTCAAGGCCAGCTCGGCATCGAGGGCGCAAATCTCTGGCAGCAGCTTGTGCTGTCCGTGGCAATAGAAGCGCGGCATCAGGCCACCAAAACGGTAGTGCATCTGCGAGCCAATGATCCGGTGGGGCAACTGGCCGGGCAGTTGCTGATAGAGCTGGGCTCGCACCAGCGCGCAGGGACTGGCGGAGATCACCCAGCAGCGCGCCCCCTCGCTTTGCAGCAATTCGCGAGCCTGACGATACAGCCCCGGCCTGGTGCGGCAATAGGCGCGCACCAGCTTGCGCCAGCCCAAAGGAGAAAGCCCCAACGAGATGGCCCACCAGATAAGGGAGATACCGCGCCGCCGCTGGCTGGGAGCAAGATAGACCAAGCCACCCAGCGCAATCACCGGCAACAGCAGCAGCGGCCAGATCCGGCGGCGCAGGATAAAGCGCAGCAGACCGGCGTGGCTGTCGCCGGGGGCCAGGGTGTCGTCAAAGTCGGCCAGGATCCAGCGCGGTGCATGTCCGTCAGGATCACGCTCTTTCGCTGAATGGATAATGGTGTCAGACGCTGGGAGCATAAGCATCAGGGCGCAAGGGCTGCGATGGCGGCCGTGAGCTCGGGAGTGACAAATTCACTCCCCACATCGGGCGGACAGACAAAGTCGAACGGCTCGCCCGCCAGGGTGAAATTGAGCCGCCAGGCATGCAGATAGCCGCGATCGGCTGGCGTGCCGCCATAGCGCTCATCCCCGAGAATGGGGGCGCCGATACTTTTGAGGGCAACCCGGATTTGGTGGGTCTTGCCGGTCTGAGGCTTGATGCGATAGAGCCGCAGCCCCTCGCGCACCGACACCGAATCGAACCAGCTGATGGCAGGATTATCCAGCGTGCGCACCAGCAGCCAGCTGCCGCCACGCCCCTTTTGCATATCCCCCTTCACCCAGCCCTGCTTCTTCTTGGGTTTGCGATCGGAGAGCGCCAGATACTGTTTGCTCACCTCGCGGGCCGCAAAGGCCATGCTCAGCTCGCGATTCGCCTCCGTGGTGCGGGCCAGCAGCACCAAGCCGGAGGTCATCTTGTCGAGCCGGTGCACCGGATAGAGGGTGAGCCCTGTATCGGCCTTCACGCGATTGACCAGCCCCGGATTGACCGACTCACCGTCCCCCTTCTCGTCGTGCATGCCGATGCCGGGCTGCTTGTCGATAACCAGGAAAGCGGGATGCTCAAACAATATCCGGTACATAAAACCTCGGGAACTGGGGGATAAGGCACGCAGCCAACGGCTGGCGGCGCTCGGGAGTGCTGCATTCTCCCTGCTCGGGCACTATTTGGCAAACCGGGCGGGCAGAGGATAAAGATAAAAAATGGCCCCGCCAGCAACAGGCGGAGCCATTTTCGCTCATCTTGGCAGCTCAACCCTTACACATTGCGCGGGCGCAGGTGAGCGTGCCAGCGCGCTTCCCACTTCTTGAACAGCCAGACGATGACAAAGGTGAGCAGCATATAGAGCAGCCCTGCGGTCAAAAACGCCTCGAACGGACTGTAGTAGCGGGAGTTGATGATCCGCGCCGCGCCGGTCAGATCGACGATGGTGATGATGCCCGCCACCGCCGAGCCCTGCAGCATGAAGATCACCTCGTTGCTGTAAGCCGGCAGTGCCCGACGAAACGAGTTGGGCAAAATGATCCGGGTCAGAGTCTGCCAGCGGGTCATGCCAAAGGCGTTGGCTGCCTCAATCTGGCCGCGCGGCATGTTGTGTACCGCCCCGCGCACGATCTCGGCGGTATAGGCGGCGGTATTGAGAGTGAAGGCCAGCAGAGCGCAGAACCAGGCTTCGGAGAAGAGCGACCAGGCGGCACTGTTCTTAAGCCACTCCCACTGGGCGGCGCCGTAGTAGATGATAAAGAGCTGCACCAGCAGCGGGGTGCCGCGAAAGAAGTAGATATAGGCCCAGATTGGCCCCTTGATCAGCCAGTTGCGGCTATTGCGTAGGATGCCCATGGGCACAGCCAGCATCAACCCAAGGATCAGAGAGAGAGCCACCAGCCAGACGGTGGTATAGAGCCCCTCCCAATAGGTGGGCCACTCTTTGAGAATGATTGAGAAATCCATGGCTTACCTCGTCTTGATGGCGTAATGACGCTCGGCCCACTTGAGCGCCGAGGTGGAGACTGCGGTGAAGATCAGGAAAATTAACGCCACCGCCATGTAGAAGGTGAAGGGTTGCTGGGTCGAGCCCGCCGCCAACGAGGCTTTGCGCACCATGTCATCGAGGCCGATGATGGAGACCAGCGCGGTGGTTTTCAGCAGCACCAGCCAGTTGTTGCCAAACCCCGGCAGAGCGTGGCGCATCATCTGGGGGAAGAGGATCCGCACAAACACCTGGGTTGCCCGCATGCCAAAGGCCCGTGCAGCCTCCAGCTCGCCTTTGTCCACCGCCAGAATGGCGCCGCGAAAGGTCTCGGTCATGTAGGCGCCGAAGATAAAACCGATGGTCGCGACACCGGCCACAAAGGGGCTGATGTCGATATAGTCCGGGAGCAGGGAGACCCACTCCTGATTGGGATTACTCTCCAGTAACCAGCTGTTGTAAGTCTCGTTGACCCAGGTGCAGATGCCGTTGATCAGCACCTGGCCGCCAAAGAAGAGCAGCATCATCAGCACCAGATCGGGGATGCCGCGAATAATGGTGGTGTAGCCGGTGGCGATGGCCCTGGCCCACTTGTAGGGAGAGAGTTTGGCCAGCGCCCCCAGCATCCCCAGCAGCAACGCCAGCAGCAGGGAGGCCAGCGCCACTTCCAGGGTGACCCAGGCGCCCTCCAGCAGCGAGGCTTCGTATCCTTTCAAATCAAACATATGCAGCTCCATCGCCACTGAATCTTCACGCACCTGCTAACCAGAAGGCTCCATAGCAGTCCGAATGAAATATGTGCAACTCCATTGCAATCAATGCGGGCCCGTAAACTCCCTCAGGGAGGTGACGGGCCCGATGACTACTGACGGGATAAACCTGTCGTTACTTGCCGTAGACGTCTTTGGACTTACTCGCCGTAAACGTCTCTTTGTTTTACTCTCCGTAAACGTCGAACTCGAAGTACTTGTCGTTGATTTCCTTGTACTTGCCGTTGGCACGCAGCGCCAGAATGGCGGCGTTGAATTTCTCTTTCAGATCCTTGTCAGCCTTGCGCACCGCAATACCGGCCCCCTCGCCAAACCACTTGGGATCGGTCAGTTTCGGGCCGACGAATTCGAAGGCATCACCGCCCTCTTTCTTCAACAGACCGTCGGTGATGGCGGCAGAGTCGGCCAGCACATAGTCGACACGACCGGATTTCAGATCGAGATAGGCTTCATCGGCGGTGCCGTAACGCTTGATGGTGGCGTTGGGGAAGTTGTCGGTAATAAAGGTATCCATGGAGGTCGCACGCTGCACCGCGACGGACTTGCCTTCCATAAAGGCTTTGTCGAGCTGCACATCAGTGCCCTTCTTGGCGGCGAAGCGGGCCGGAATGTGCTGGTACTTCTGGGTGAAGTCCACCTTCTTCTTGCGCTCTTCTGTGATGTCCATGGTGGCGATGATGGCGTCAAACTTGCGTGACAGCAGCGCCGGAATGATGCCGTCCCAGTCCTGCTTGACCAGGGTGCACTTCACTTTCATCTCTTCGCACAGGGCGTTGGCGATGTCGATATCAAAGCCTTTCACCTCGCCACTGGGCTCGGTCCAGGAGAAGGGGGGATAGGCACCCTCAACCCCGATCCGGACCTCTTTCCACTCCTTGGCCATCAGGCTACCAGACGCGAGGGCAGTAACTACGGCTGTCGCCAGCATCAGCTTGTTCATGTATCTCTCCTTGATAAAACAGTTGATTGGGTAACCAGGCATCCCGCCATCAGTAGATGGAGGAGATGAATTGCTTGAACCGCTCGGATTTGGGATGGGCGAAAATCTCCTTGGGGTTGCCCTCCTCTTCCACCCGCCCCTGATGCAGAAACATCACCTTGTTCGACACATCCCGGGCAAACGACATCTCGTGGGTCACCACCAGCATGGTACGCCCCTCTTCGGCCAGCTCGCGCATCAGGCCGAGCACCTCTCCCACCAGCTCGGGATCCAGCGCCGAGGTGGGTTCATCGAACAGCATCACCTCGGGCTCTACCGCCAGCGCACGGGCAATGGCGGCTCGCTGCTGCTGACCACCGGAGAGGTGGCCGGGATAGTAGTCACGCCGCTCCCAGAGTCCAACCCGGTTGAGCAGTTGCTCTGCCTTGGCCAGTGCTTCGGCGCGAGGCACCTTGAGCACCTGGATTGGCACTTCGATGATGTTCTGCATGATGGTCATGTGTGACCAGAGATTGAAACTTTGAAACACCATGGCCAGCCGGCTGCGGATCCGCTCAACCTGACGCATATCCTCGGGCAACCGCTCGCCGGCGCGGCTGGTTTTCATCCGGATCAGCTCGCCATGGAGCGAGACGGTGCCGGATGAGGGGGTTTCGAGCAGATTGATACAACGAAGAAAGGTCGACTTCCCCGAGCCGGAGGAGCCGATAAGGGAGATGACATCCCCCTTGTGGGCGGTCATGTCGATGCCCTTGAGCACTTCGTGGGTGCCAAAATATTTGTGCAGATCACGTACTTCCAGTGCGGCAACGTCGCTCATCCATTACAACCTTGTCTGTCCCTAGACGCCGCAGGGGGCGTGACTCAACCATCGTCCATTTAACAAAAAGTTAACCGATGGCAACCTTCAGCGAAAATATCACCCGGATAGTGAAAAAACAATACAGAACGAGGGTCTTCAGGGGATTCGCTCTATTTTTATTCGCTCTTTGCGTATTTTTCAGCACTTTGTTTGCATAAACAGCCGTTTCAATGGCTATTCCGATAACGCCTTTTTATACCCCAATCATATCAGTGGCAAGAGAAAAGCGTGATGTGTGCCAAACCGGCACCAAAATGGCTTTATGCACGCCCTTGCCGAGCGAAATATCGGCCCCCCGATTGGATCAACTTGATTTCATTGGTGCACTCGGGCTCGCACAGAACCTTATCAAACAGAGAGGTTGTGGCAAAAAAGTAACAATCCGCCCCCAAAAGGGCTGTTTTCGGCCATGAAAGCGAGAGATATGTGACACAGAGCCAATAAGTAATGATAAGGTGGTATTTTTATCAGTTTTTGTGATCGAGGCCTCGATGCTGCTCAATGTGTTGCTGATCCTGTTGCCACTGGCAATCGGCTATCTGATTCCCCTCTCCTCTGCACGGCTGATCAAGCTGGTCAACCAGAGTCTGGGCAAGATGGTCTACCTCATTCTGTTTCTGATGGGGCTCGGGCTTGCCTATGTGGAGAACCTGGGCAGCAATCTGGCGGTGATCTTCAAGGTCGCCGGGGTGATGCTGGCCGCGATCACTGTCTGCAACCTGCTGGCCCTCTGGTGGCTCGACAAGCGCACGCCGCCGACCCACGAGACGAGCGATGCCAAGATGCCGAGCAAGCTACACCTGCTGTGGGAATCCCTGCAGCTCTGCTTTGTGGTGCTCGGCGGTGTGCTGCTGGGTCTACTGGTGGATCTGCGCGCCCTGCCCATCGACAAGTGGAGCGAGTGGGCCCTGATGCTGCTGCTGTTTCTCATCGGGGTGCAGATGCGCAACTCCGGCATGCGGCTGCGCCAGATCCTGCTCAACCCCTGGGGGATGAAGATAGCCGCCACCGTCATCCTCAGCAGCTGGCTAGGCAGCCTGCTGGCGGCCCAGTTGCTGGGTATGCCCTTTACCCATGGTCTGGCGATGAGCTCGAGCTTCGGCTGGTATTCGCTCTCTGGCATCCTGGTGGCCGACAAACTGGGGCCGGTGCTCGGTTCTGCTGCCTTTATCAACGATCTTGGGCGCGAGCTTATCGCCATTCTGATCATCCCGGTCCTGATGCGACGCCACCCCTCGGCGGCCATCGGTTACGGCGGCGCCACGGCGCTGGACTTCACCCTGCCGGTTATCCAGAAATCAGGGGGCATTCAGGTGGTGCCGGTGGCCATTGTCTCCGGCTTTATCCTGAGCCTGCTCGGCCCCATCCTGATCCTCGGGTTTCTGGCGATCTAAGCCTGATTCCCATACTGCAGATAAAAAGCCCGACCTGGTTGTCGGGCTTTTGCTGTTTGGAGCAACCACGCACTCGCACTGACTACGATATTGCCCGCAGCCTTATTCGCGCCACTGGCCGCCACTCATCACTCGCTCGATAGCAAACGTCCGGTCGTGCACCAGCAGCAGATCCGCATCCTGCCCAACCCCGATACGCCCCTTGCTGCCAAGCCCCAGCGCCTGCGCCGGATTGCTCGTCACCACGGCCAACGCCTTCTCCAGCGAGACACCGAGCCGGGTCGCGCGCACGCACTGCTGCCACAGGCTGGCAATCTGGCCGCAGCGCATCTCGATTAGCCGCCCTTCGCCATCAAAGCGCGGCAGGCTGGCGTTGGCATCCGAGCTGAAGGTGATGCGCTCGGCAGGCACATTGGCGGCCAGCAGCTCGACGAGCGCATCGGCGGCAAGCCGCTCGCCATCCTCCAGCAGATCGGGAAAGCTCGAGGTGGTGAGGTCGACCCAACCTCCCGCCTTGCCCCACTCGATGGCCTCGGCAAAGAGCCAGGGGTTGCGGTTGCAGTGAGTGGGATAGAGCTGGCGCAGCGGAATATCGGTCTCATCGCGAAGAGCCCTCAGGGGGGCCAATGCCCCCTTGCCATCCCCGACATGAAAGAAGCTGACCCCGCTCTTGCCCGCAAGCAGCCCGGCCACCCGCGCCTCGCTGGCAAGCCTGGCCAGCTCATCGTGGGTCGGCGCACTGGATCTGTGGTCGCTGATGGCCACCTCCCCCACCCCCAATACCTCGGGGATCAGGATGATGTCCGACTCCACCGTGCCGGTCAGGGTCTTGACCGGCAGATGGTAGGAGCCGGTATACATAAAGGCGCTCACTCCGGCGGCGCGAAACTCGCGCACCTTGCCGAGCACCTGCGCGGGAGTGCGGGTCAGGCTGTCGGTGCCAAGCGCCGCCACCAGGGTAGTGACACCTGCCTTGAGCGCCTCGCTCGCCGCCAGCTCAGGGGTGCGAAAAGCAAAGCCCCCCTCACCGCCGCCGCCCGTGATATGGGCCAGCGGATCCACCAGCCCGGGCACCAGATAGCGGCCACGACCATCGACCCGATGCAGCGGCCAGTTTGTGGGCACCGTCAACCCCTTGCCCATCCAGGCGATACGACCATCAGCCACCAGCAGATCCTGCTGGCCAAGGTGGGCGGGGCTGAAGATCTCGGCCCCCTCGATCAGGGTCAACATGGCGATCCTCCTTGCACGATTGTCGCTTGCCCAATGAAAAGAGAGGGAGCAAGCTCCCTCCCCCCGTCAACCACCATATATATCGTACTTGAAGTACTTCTGGTTGATCTGCTGATAGGTGCCATTGGCACGCAGTGCCTTGATCGCCTCGTCCAGCTTGCCCTTGAGCTCCTTATCGCTCTTGCGCACGGCGATCCCCATACCATCACCAAACCACTGGCGATCGGTCAGGGCAGGCCCCACATAGTCGAACTTGTCGCCCCCCTCTTTGCCAAGCAGCCCCTGCTCGATGGCAGAGGCATCGGCCAGCAGGGCCAGCACCCGACCCGCTTTCAGATCGAGATAGGCCTCATCGGCATTGCCGTAGCGGACGATGGTGACATTCGAGCCAAAATTGTCGGTCAGGTACTTGTCGTGGGTGGTGGCCCGCTGCACCCCGATGCGCTTGCCCGCCATGCCTTCCGGGGTCAGCGTCAGCTCGGTCCCCTTGGCCGCCACAAAGCGATTGGGAATATGGGCATATTTCTCGGTGAAATCGACCTTCTGGCGCCGCTCGTCGGTGATCGACATGGCGGCGATGATGGCGTCGTATTTGCGCGACAGCAGGGCCGGGATCATGCCGTCCCAATCCTGTGCCACCAGCTCGCACTTGACCGCCATCTGCTGACACAGGGCGTTGGCGAGATCAATATCAAACCCCTTGATCTCGCCCGACGCATCGGTCCAGGAGAAGGGCGGGTAGGCCCCTTCCACCCCGAAGCGCACGGTTTTCCACTCCTTGGCCATGGCGGGGGTGGCCAGCAGGCTGGCAACAAACAGGGCTGAGAGGGTCAGTCTGATCTTCATCATGAGTACTCCATTACATAAAAAGCGCACAGGCGCGGACAAGGCACCGCAGGCGAATGCATGCGATGACCAAAAGCGGCAAAATCTGGATGAGCAAGATCACGCCCAAGCGGGCGTCAGTGAACTGCTCCAGAGGTTCGATCTATTCGTCGAACCACTCGGAGAGATAGAAAGGCTTGAAGTAGAAGGCCAGAAAAAAGCCTCTGGCTTTGCGCATCATGGTGGTTTGTCGCGTCCTGTGACAAAGATGGCATCACCTTAGCACGCCCGAATTTTGCCCGGCAAGAGGCAGCCACAGGGCAGTAGCAAAATCCCGATCATGGTCAAGGCAGGCGGGATCCGTTAGGCTCGAAGCACCTTGCCATCCCATAACAGACACACAGCGACCGATGAATTTTCTGGCCCATCTCCATCTGGCTGCCCACACCCGAAGCTCCCTCACCGGCAATCTGCTCGGCGATTTCGTCAAAGGCACGCTGCCCACGGGGCTTGTCGCCCACTTCGATGAGGGGATCTGGCTGCACCGCAAAATTGACGCCTTCACCGACGGCCACCCCGAGCACAAGGCGGCCGTCGCCTGTTTCGAGGCCCCCTGGCGCCGCTTTGGCGGCATAGTGGTGGATATGATCTACGACCACTGGCTGAGTCAGCACTGGGAGCTGTTCAATACCGAGCCCCTGCCCCGCTTCCTGCAACGCAGTTATGACCAGCTATTGGCGGATCACCCACGCCTGCCGGATGGACTGCCACTCCCCCTCAAGCGGATGGCCGAGCAGAACTGGATCGCCTCCTACCGCCACAGGGAGGGGCTGGGGCAAGCGCTGAATGGCATCGGCCGCCGACTGCGCCGCCCGGTACAACTGGGAGAGGCGCTGCTGACCCTCGATGAATCGCAGTGGCAAACATGCGAGGCGGGGTTTCTGCGCTTCTATCCCGCGCTGATGGACTTTAGCCAGCAGCAACTGGCCCAATATCGGGCAGCCCAAGGGCACAGTGATCCCTCTGGATAGAGCTGCTTCCCCATAAAAAACGCCCCTTTCGGGGCGTTTGTCATCAGTTGGCTTCGTCTTTCTTTTTGCGAATGCTTAAGCCCAGTTCCCGACCACGCAGTCGGGCGTAATAGATGGTGCCGACAAAGGCGATAGTGGTGAACAGCAGCTCCACCACCGCCAGCCACCGCTCCCCCTCATCCGTGGTGATCAGGGTGAGGGCGTGCAGGAAATAGGGCATCAACACGAAGTTGCCCCAGGCGTGGGTGTAGGGGTTGCCCTGCACTATCCCCTTGAGAGGGAAGAGCAGCGGCACCGTCCAGATCACCGGCAGCAGCCAGGGGTTGAGGTCCGGATGAGGCGACAGCCACAGATGCCAGAGGATGACCCAGCACAGCAGGCCGAAGAAGCCGACCAGAGTCAGCCAACGTGCGAAGCGGGTGCTCACTTGAGGATCTCCAGCACCTGCTCCGGCGGGCGACCAATGCGGGCCTGACCGTTCTTGATGACGATGGGACGCTCGATCAGCTTGGGATGCTGGTGCATGGCGCGGACAAGGGCATCGCCGCTGACATCGGCCAATCCCAGCTCCTTGTAGAGATCCTCCTTGGTGCGCATCAGCTGGCGGGGATCGCTAAAACCGAGCAGAGAGAGCAGGTTGCGGATCTCATCTTCGCTCGGGGCCTGCTCCAGATAGAACACCACATCAGGGGCGATCCCGTGCTGTTCCAGCAGGGCCAGGGTTTCGCGACTCTTGGAGCAGCGCGGATTGTGGTAGATTTGGGTCTCGCTCATGGTAACTCCCTGATTAATCGCAAGATGGGACTAGAAACGGCGCTATTGTAGGGGAAAGTGATGGTCAGGGTAAGCGGCAGTGGAAAGGAATTGAAACGAATTTGTTGGCTGATTGTGGCTGGCCTGCTGGGCGCCTGCACACCCGCCCCCGAATTTACCGATGCAACAGGGAAGTCGGTCAGCCTGCGCCACTTTGCCGGCAAGCCGCTGCTGATCAACTACTTCGCCCCCTGGTGCGCCCCCTGCCTGCGGGAGATGCCGCGCCTCAACGGGCTGGCAGCGGAGGGCCAGATCACAGTGGTGGCCATCAACTACGACCCGACCACGCCAGCAGAGCTGAACAAGCTGGCTGCGCAGTATCACATCAAGGTGCCGCTCCTTATTGCCAATGAAGATGCCAAGCTCCCCTTCCCTCGCCCAAGCGGCCTGCCCACCAGCTATCTGCTCGATAGCGAGGGCAAGCTCAAGCAGACGCTGGTCGGCGAGCTCGACCAGCAGCAGATCGAGATGCTCAAGGCGACCGCCAGCAGCCTGAGTCACTAGCCCATCGCTGCTATCACCGTCCCCCACATCAACGCCACCGCCATAAACAACAAGGGCGCACCATAGTGCGCCCTTGTTTGATATGTTTCGTTAGCCCTTGAGGCTGTCGAGATCCTTCTTGGCCCGCTCCAGCTCGGTGATGCGCGCCTCCAGACGAGCCAGGGTCATCCGGTCGCTGGTGGTACCGCGCGCCACGATCAGCTCGTCGATGGCCGCCTGATAATCCCCGCGCAGCGCGAGCATCTCGGCCCGCGCCATATGCAGCTCGGTCATTCTGCCCGCCTTGCGATAGGCATCGGCCAGCAGGTTCCAGGCCAGATTGTTCTCCTCATGGGCACGGGCATAGGGGTCGAGGATGGCGATGGACTTCTTGTAGTTGCCGCTCTCGAGGTAGGCGTTGCCGAGGTTGACCACCACCACTTCGTTATCCGGCATCCGGCTGCGGAACTTCTCGAGGCGCGCGATGGCCTGGGCACTGCGCCCCTTGGCCAGATCGATGTCGGTCTGGGCATCGACGATAAAGAGATCTTCCGGATGACGGGCCGCCAGCTCCTGCATCAGGGTATCAGCCTCGTCGGTACGCTTGAGCTGGATCAGCGCCAGCGCCTTGCCATAGATGGCGGCATCCTTGAGCGGGTAATCCCCCTTCTGGATCCGGCTATCGAAGTAGCTCAGCAGCCCCTGCGGGGTATCGGTACCAAAACGCACCTGAATCCGCACCTTGGCCAGCCAGAAGTCGAGACTGGGCGGCAAATCGCGGCGACCATAGCTGCCCGCCCGAGCGCGGGCCTCGCTGATCCGGGTCTCCGGCAGTGGGTGAGTCAGCAACATTTCTGGCGGCTTGCTGGCATAGCGATACTCGGCAGCCAGTTTCTGGAAAAAGTTGGCCATCCCCATGGGGTCGAAACCGGCATCATAAAGCGTCTTCATGCCGATCCGGTCCGCTTCATATTCGTTGTCGCGGGTGTAGTTGATGGCCGACTGCATGGAGAGACCCAGCGTGGTCTGCAACGCAGCGATACCGGCAGTCGGGTTGATCACCGCCAGCGCGATGGAGCCCACCAGACCGGCCAGGGTCACCGCCGAGCTGCTCGCCTGCGCCTCCATATAACGGGCGATGTGGCGCTGGGTCACGTGGGTGATTTCGTGGGCCAGTACCGAGGCCAGCTCGCTCTCGCTGTCGGCGTAGAGGAACAGGCCGGTGTGCACCTTGACTCGCCCGCCGAGGAAGGCGGCCGCGTTGATGCTGGGATCATTGATGAGGAAGAAGGTAAACGGGAAACGTACCCCATCGGCGTTGGTCAGCAATCGCTGACCCAGATCGTCAATGTACTGGCTCAGCACCGGATCATCGATGATCGGCAGACCCGCACGGGCAAAGCGCATAAAAGCGTTGCCGTAACGCACTTCCTGCTCGATGGGCAGGGCAGCAACCCCGGCCGTGCCGATGTCGGGAAGCTGATTGTTGGCCTCGGCATGAAACGTGGCACCCATCAGGGAAGCCAGCAGAGGAAGCGATGCCATCAGGGGGGAAAAACGTGCCACGTTATCTCTATCTCCATCAGAAAGGGCCTCGGCAGAATACCCTTGCCCATCAAGGGCTACAAGCGTTGTTTCATGCTCTTATCACGGCCATAATAGCGGCCACCTGCCTGATGGAGCCCCCATGGAAATTCTCGACCTGACCCCCTGGCGTTGCCCCGAGCCGCTGATCCGGCTCAAGCTCTGGTTAAGGGGGGCCAAAAGCGGTCAAACCGTCACCATCCGGCTGGCCGATGCGGGCTCCCGGCAGGATATTCCGGCCTATCTGCACCGTCAGGGCCACCATGTCGAGATGCAGCAACAACCGGACAATACCCTCTCTTTGCAGTTGGTTGTCGGGGCGAAACAACCATCTTGAGCCCCAGTGATGTAAGGATGCAGTCATGTTAGAAGTATTGAAGCGCTGGTATCAGACCCGTTTTTCCGATCCCGATGCCGTTACCCTGTTCCTGTTGCTGGTGTTTGGCTTTGCGGTGCTATGGCTGTTTGGCGACCTGCTGGCTCCCCTGCTGGTGGCGCTGGTGCTGGCCTATCTGCTGGAGTGGCCCATCGGACGGCTGCAGCGAGCCAAATTGCCACGGACCTTGGCTGTCACTCTGGTGCTGCTGTTGTTCATCTCTGCATCCGTGCTAGTGGTACTCGAACTGGTACCAACCTTGCTGAACCAAGGGGTCAATCTGGCTAAAGAAGCACCGGCAATGCTCTCCCACGCGCAGGATTATGTGCGCACCCTGCCGGACAAATACCCCGAAATCATTGATGTCAGCCTGGTAGAGACCGTCATCGACAATATTCGCCAGCGCATCCTCACAACCGGTGAACAACTGGTGACGCTCTCTCTCAGCTCGCTGGTCAACATCGGGGCGCTGCTGGTTTATCTGTTTCTGGTGCCACTGATGATGTTTTTCCTGCTCAAGGACAAGCAGTTCTTGATAAGCTCCCTGCGTCGCTTCCTGCCACGCAACCGGGCACTGGTCCAGCGGGTCTGGATTGAGATGAACGAGCAGATCATGAACTATATACGCGGGAAAATTATCGAAATCCTGATTGTCGGCGTGATCACCTACGGCGCTTTTACCCTGCTCGGCCTACGCTACTCTGCCTTGCTTGCGGTCGCGGTCGGTTTCTCTGTGCTGATCCCCTACATTGGTGCTGCCGCCGTCACGGTTCCCGTGGTGATGGTCGCGCTGTTTCAGTGGGGGTTGACGCCGGAGTTCACCTGGCTGGTCATCGTCTACACCGTAATTCAAGTGCTCACCGGCAACTTGCTGGAGCCGCTGCTTTTTTCCGAAGCACTCAACCTTCATCCTGTGGCCATCATCATCGCCGTGCTGGTGTTTGGCGGCTTGTGGGGATTCTGGGGAGTCTTCTTCGCCATTCCCCTCGCCACCTTGGTCAAGGCGGTGATCAATGCCTGGCCAAAACGTGAAGAGATGCCCGGTGCCGCAAAATAACCCGCATCCCCTGCAATCGTGACAACGGAGTGTCCATGACCTTTTTTCGTCAAATCAGAGCGGCAGGGCTGACGGCCCTGCTCCTCGCTGCCGCCATGTCCGTCCGCGCCGATATCGATCTTGGCGCCATGGATCTGCTCACCAGCGACAGTCCCACCAGCCCGGTGCCACAGGGCTTTGTCGCCGGTTCAGCGCTCATCGGGGGACAGGCCCGTTATGAAGCGCAGGACAACGCCCTCTACGCCATCCCCGGCTTTATCTATTTTGGCGACCAGTTCATGTTTCTGGGGGATCGGGCCCGCTACTACTTCCACAAGGATGAGAATGTGGCCCTCTACGGCTATGGCCGGGTCCGTTTTGGCAATCTGGATCCCGAGGACTCTCCGGCCTTTACTGGCATGGAGCAGCGAAAATGGCAGCTGGAGGGCGGGATCGGTGGCAACATCATCACCCCCTATGCCCTGCTGACCGTGCGGGCCAACAGCGATGTCACCGGCCGCAGCAAGGGGCAGGAGCTGCTGCTGTGGGCCGACTTCCCCATCCTGCGCGACAACCTGCTGATCATGCCGGGGATGGGGCTGATGCTGCGCAGCGACAAGATGGCCAACTACTACTTCGGCGGTATCTCCGAAAGCGAGGCCACCGCCCAGCGGCCAGCCTGGGACACGGGCTCAACCCTCTCCCCCATGGCGGCGCTCATCACCAGCTACCGCTTCAGTCCCAACTGGATTGGCATGTTTGCCATGAACTACGAATGGTATGATCGGGACATCAAAAACAGCCCCATCGTCCAGCACGATGGCGAGCTCTATGCGGGTTTTGCGCTGGGCTATATCTGGTAACAGTTATGAGTCTTGAACCGTGAGACACGACCAAACAAAAGGGAGCCCTCTGCTCCCTTTTTCACGACCATCAGGCTGGTAGTAAAGCCTGCTCAAGCTGCCAATTCAGGCTTACAGCGCCGCCAGAAACTCGGTCAGTTGCTGATTGACGAAGGACGGATTTTCCAGCGACGAGATGTGGCCAGCGGCCGGGATCTCCTTGAACGGGCAACCCAGTACCTCGGCCATCAGATAGCCCTCCAGCACCGGGCGCGCCTTGTCCTCGCAGCCGGTCATCACCAAGGCAGGAGTGCTTATCTCCTCCAGCCACTCGATGCGATCCTCGCGAGTCACAAAGCTGCGGCCCACCGCCACCATGGCGGCAATCTTATCCTTTGGCCAGGCGGCAAGGCGCGCCTTGAAACCGCTCATCAGCGCCTCATCAGGCTGATTGGCAAAAAAGAGCGGCGCCACCTGTTCGACGATGGGCGCCGGCACGGTGCCAAGCTGCTCGATCATCGCCAGCATGCCGAGGTAGCGCTCGCAGGTGATCTGCGGTTCAAGGCCGACAAAACTGTCCATCAGCACCAGCCCCTTGAGGCGGTTTGGCACCATGCGCGCCAGCTCCACACCCCACATGCCACCGATGGAGAGACCCACCAGTACGAACTCGTCAACCCCGAGGGCATCGAGCAGCGCCAGGTGATCCCGCGCCAGAGTCGCCAGGGTGCAGCCACCTTCGGGGAGCAGGTCGGAATCACCGTGGCCCCACAGCTCGGGAACGATGCAGCGATAGCTGCCCTTGAGCGCCTCGATTTGCGGCGCCCACATGGCGCTGTCCCACAGATAGCTGTGGCCAAACAGCAGGACCGGCCCTTGCCCTTCGTCCAGATAGGCCATCCGGCGGCCCGCTATCTCCATAAAATGCTTCATGTTATCTCCTGTTGCCAGCGATGGGCGGGCAGTGTAACACGTCCCCCTTGGCAGGTGACGCCTCCCTGGTGCAAGCTGGCAGTGACTCAAAGAAGTCACCCATGAAAGGATGCCAAAAGGAGAAGCCCATGGCGAAGGAGAAGAGCAAGAAGCGGCCGCGTCTGGACAAGAAGTGCTACGAGCACCACCTTGCCCATCTGCAGGAGGAGCTGGTCAAGCTGCAGGAGTGGGTCAAGCAGGAGGGACTGAAGGTGGTGGTGCTGTTCGAGGGACGGGACGCCGCCGGTAAAGGGGGCGTCATCAAGGCGATCACCGAGCCCCTCAACCCCCGGGTCTGCCGGGTCACGGCGCTGCCCGCCCCCTCCGATCGGGAGCGCTCCCAGTGGTACTTTCAGCGTTATGTGGCCCACCTGCCCGCCGCTGGCGAGATGGTGCTGTTTGACCGATCCTGGTACAACCGGGCCGGAGTCGAGCGGGTGATGGGATTTTGCAGCGATGCAGAGTATCGCGAGTTTCTGCGCGCCTGCCCCGAGTTTGAGCGGATGCTGATCCGCTCCGGCATCACCTTGATCAAATACTGGTTCTCGGTCAGCGATGAGGAGCAGGAGAAGCGCTTCAAGGAGCGGATCAACACCCCCATCAAGCGCTGGAAATTCAGCCCGATGGATTTGCAGTCCCGCTCGCGCTGGGTGGAATACTCCCGCGCCAAGGATGACATGTTCACCTACACCGACACCGAGGATTGTCCCTGGTTCGTGGTGGAGGCGGACGACAAGCGCCGTGCCCGCCTCAACTGCATCGCCCATCTGCTGAGCAAGGTGCCCTACGAGGCGATCCACTACGAGCCCATCAAGCTCCCCCCCATCAAGACCGAAGGGTATGAGCGCCCGCCGCTGGCCAGCCAGACCTTTGTGCCCGATATTACCGCCGAACTCGAGGCTTGAACCGGGTTACCTTGCCTATCTGCATGTTCAGATCGCAGGCAATAAAAAGCCGGTCTGACGACCGGCAAAAAGGCATTGATTATTAAGAAAGGAAAACCGGCACAACAAAAAATCAGGTACGGATATATTTGGCGGTACGGGGGAACGCCTGCTCCTTGGCATCGAACAGATAGCAGGCTTCGGCCGGGATACCCACGCTGTAGGTTTGACCGGTCGCCACATCCACATCCGAGGTGGCCTTGACGGTAAAGTCGTGACCATCCACATCCATATAAACGAAGGACTCGGCCCCCAGGTGCTCGGCCACCTGCACGATCCCGCTCACCTTGCTGTGCGCATGGGGGTGATCCAGCGGCATCAGGTGCTCGGGGCGAATACCCAGCTCCACCTTGTCACCCACAGCGCCACTGCGGGCATCGACCCGGGCCCGCACGGTATCGCCAGAGGTCAACTTGACCAGGCACTCCTGCTCGCCAATCTCCAGCAACTCGCCAGCCAGGAAGTTCATCTTGGGAGAGCCGATAAAGCCCGCCACGAACTTGTTGTCCGGGTTGTGGTAGAGATCCAGCGGTGAACCGAACTGTTCCAGGTTGGTGGCAGCTTCGGCCTTGAGCGGGCTCAGCACCACAATCTTGTCGGCCAGGGTCATCGCTTCCACCTGATCGTGGGTCACGTAGATGATGGTGGAGTTGAGCTCCTTGTGCAGCTTGGCAATCTCGATCCGCATCTTGACCCGCAGCGCGGCGTCGAGGTTGGAGAGCGGCTCGTCAAACAGGAACACCTGCGGCTGCTGCACGATGGAGCGACCGATGGCAACCCGCTGGCGCTGGCCACCTGAGAGCGCCTTGGGCTTTCTGTCCAGCAGCGGCTCGAGACCCAGGATCTCGGCGGCGCGCATCACCCGCTTGTGGATGTTCTCTTTGTCCATCTTCTTGAGCTTCAGACCAAAGGCCATGTTCTCGTAGATGTTCATGTGCGGATAAAGGGCGTAGGACTGGAACACCATGCCGACGTTGCGCTCTACCGGCGGCACGTCGTTCATGTAGCGACCACCGATGGTCAGCTCACCGCTGGTGATGTCTTCCAGACCCGCGATCATCCGCAGCAGGGTGGATTTACCACAGCCGGACGGGCCGACGAAGACGATGAACTCGCCCTCCTTGATGGAGAGATTGATATTGCGCAGGGTGTCCTTGTGAACAGCCGGATCGTAATTTTTGCGAACGTTGTTGAGTACTACTTCAGCCATGACGAGCTCCGCTCTTGAATCTTTGCAAATCGTGATAGCGGGGGGAGTCAGCTCCCCCGGCCATAAACTTAACCTTTCACACCACCAGCAGTCAGACCGCCAACCAGCCAGCGCTGTGCCAGCAGGAAGACCACTGTGATGGGGAAACCGGAGAGCACTGCGGCCGCCGCGAAATCACCCCACAGATAGTTCTGCGGATAGAGGTACTGCTGGGCCCCGACCGCCAGGGTCAGATTGTTCACATCCTGCAGCAGGATGGAGGCCATGGGCACCTCGGTAATGGAACCGATAAAGGCCAGAATGAACACTACCGCCAGGATGGGCACCGACAGGGGCAACAGGATCAGACGGAATGCCTGCCACGGGGTCGCACCGTCGATGGCCGCAGCCTCCTCCAGGGAGGAGTCGATGGTCTCGAAGTAGCCCTTGATGGTCCAGACGTGCAGGGCAATCCCCCCCATGTACGCCAGGATCAGGCCACCGTGGGTGTTGAGACCGAGCCAGGGGATGTAGTCACCAATCTTGTTAAAGAGCGCGTAGATGGCTACCAGTGCCAGCACAGCCGGGAACATCTGGAAAATCAGCATGCCCTGCAGGATGGTGGACTTGCCACGAAAACGCAGGCGGGCAAAGGCGTAAGCACAGGTGGTGGAGAGCGTCACGATCATCAGGGCAGTGATGCCGGCGATCTTGATGGAGTTCCACAACCAGGTCAGCACCGGGAACGGCGGCGGCGTGATGCTGCCGTCAGCGTTGGTGATGGACATGCCCAGCGCCAGCTTCCAGTGATCCAGCGTTGGATTGGAGGGGATGATCTCCCCTACCGCGAAGTTACCGTTACGGAACGAGATGGCGATAACCATGATCAACGGGAAGATGATCAGCGCCAGGAAGCCCCACATGACCAGGTGGGTTGCCCACACCCGGTATTTGACTGATTTGGGTTGTACGATTGCCATGTTGAAGCCTCCTTACAGCTGCTTGTCGGCTTTGGACAATTTCAGGTTGAGCAGCGCCAGCGCACCCACGATGAGGAAGATAGCGGTGGCGATGGCACTGGCCAGACCGTAGTCCTGACCACCCGATCCCTGGAACGCAATCCGGTAGGTATAACTCACCAGCAAGTCGGTGGTACCGGCCGGGGTGCTGGCGCCGATGATGTCGGGCGCACCATTGGTCAACAACTGGATAAGCACGAAGTTGTTGAAGTTGAAGGCGAACGATGCAATCAACAGCGGTGTCAGCGGCTTCATCAGCAGCGGCACGGTGATCTTGAAGAAGTTCTGCACCGGACCGGCACCGTCCATGGCTGACGCTTCATAGAGATCTTCCGGAATGGCTTTGAGCAGGCCCATGCAGAGGATCATCATGTAGGGGTAGCCGAGCCAGGTGTTGACAATCAGGATCATCACCTTGGCCAGGAAGGGGTTGGTATACCAGTCCGGCTTGATGCCAAGCGCCGCTTCCAGGAACATGTTGATCTCACCGAAGTTCTGGTTGAACAACCCCTTGAACACCAGGATGGAGATAAACGCCGGGATCGCATAGGGCAGGATCAACATGACCCGATAGAAACCGCGCCCCTTGAGCTCTTCCCACTGCACCAGACAGGCCAGCACCATGCCGATAGCCAGGGTGAAAGCGACGGAGCAGGTTGAGAAGATCACGGTCCAGATGAAGATCTGCAGGAAGGGTGACTGGATACCCGGATCGGTGACGATGCGCGCGAAGTTCTTCCAACCGACGCTCACCACAAAGCCCGGAGCAATACCCTTGCCGACAAACTGACCCTGATCGTCGATGTACTGATAGAAGCCGGTCTCGCCATTGGGCAGCATCAGCTCGCCATTCTGGGTATCACGCAGCAGGTTGCTGTCTTTGATCACCACGCCGGACTTGAGCACGGCACCATCCATCAGACGGGTGTAGTGCTGCTTCTGGGCGGCAAACTTGCGCAGGCTGCTCAGGGTCAGGTGGGTACCGCCATCCGGCAGCACCAGGTCAAGGTCACTCAGGTGAGTACGATGCTCAACAATGGCGCGGATCGGTGCGGCCTTGCTGGCCGCTTCGCCAGTGAAGGGCTGCAGCTCGACCACTTGCTGGGTGTTCTGCACACGGCCCTCGCGGGACGCCAGCTCACGGGCCTTGTTGGTCATAAGGGAAACAGGTTGGCTGATAAAGGATTGATCATCCTGTGTCAGCAGCAGCTGGAACTGGCCGTTGTCGCCACCCAGCAGGGTAAAATCGAATTCACCGCCCGCCACCTTGTAGGTTTTCTTCAGGTGGTAGTCCCGCGCCTGCTCCACGGAGAGCAAGTTGGACCCCGAATAGTTGGTGAAGGCAATGCCAATGGTGTAGGCAAGAGGGAAGATGATAAACACAACCATGCCCGCAACACCCGGAAAGATGTAGCGATGGGCATAGGTCTTCTTGTTCATGAAGACATACAGACCGACGGAAACCACCACCAGATCCAGCAGCGCGAATACCCACTCGCCACTGGCGTACATCATCACGGCTGCGTAGCCGTTGAGGATGGCAACCAGGGCCGCTATGGTCCACTTAAGCCAGGTGTGCTTATCCTTCGGACCGGCATAGGACTCAACAGAAGGTACTACTTCCATGCCAATTAACCTTTATAACGCCAAGAGAGATTTGAGAGAGTGGGAGGCCATGACGGCCTCCCGGGTAGTGCGTGCTTACTGAACGATACGCTTGGCAGCGGTATCCAGCGCTTCGTCAACACCCTGACGACCGGAGGTCACGTTCTTGAGGGCAGTTTCGAAGGAAGACCAGAAACGGCTCATCTCGGGAACGGATGGCATCGGCTCGCCAGCCTGGGCGTTCAGCATGGTGGCCTTGATGTGCGGATCGGATTCCAGGGTCTTCTGGAAGGATTTCAGCGCAACGGCACCCAGCGGCTTGTCGGCGTTAACCGGCGCCAGACCGGCATCGGTCAGCAGGTAGTTTTCCAGGAACTCGATAGCCAGATCCTTGTTCGGGCTGGCGGCGTTGATGGTGGCTCCCAGTACGCCAACGAAGGCTTTGGCCGGCTTGCCGTTCAGGGTCGGCAGCGGCGCTACGCCGTACTTGATGCCGCTCTTGTCCAGGTTGCTCCAGGCCCAGGGACCGTTGATCATCATGGCCACTTCGCCCTTGTTGAACTTGGCGTCCATCACACCGTAGTCGATGCCTTTTTCCAGGTGACCGGACTTGATCATCTCGGAGATGTAGCCCACGCCCATCTTGGCACCTGCGTTGTTCACGCCGGTATCTTTGACGTCATAACCGGTAGCGGTTTTTTTGAAGGCGTAACCACCGTTGGCGGCCACCAGCGGATAGCTGAAGTACGGGGTGTCATAAGCCCACATGATGGCGCGCTTGCCATTTTTCTTCAGAGTCTCGTCAATCTTGGCGATCTCTTCGAAGGTTTTCGGCGGCTCGGGCAGCAGGTCCTTGTTATAAATCAGGCTGACCGCTTCCATGGCAACCGGGTAGCCATAGGTTTTGCCATCAACAGTCATGGCATCCCATGCCAGCTGTTCAAATTTGCCTTTGGTGGCAGCGTTCGGCGTTACCGGAACCAGCAAACCGGCTTTGACCCACTCACCGTAACGGTCGTGAGCCCAGAAGAAGATGTCCGGGCCGTTGCCAGTGGCGGCGGCTTGCTGGAATTTCACTTCAACCTGATCCGGGTGGGCCACAGTAACCTTGATGCCGGTTTCTGCTTCAAACTTCTTACCCACTTCAGCCAGACCGTTGTATCCCTTGTCACCGTTGATCCAGATGGTCAGCTGGCCTTCATCGATGGCAGCAGTAGCAGAGCAAGCGACGCCAAGAGTGGCCAGACCGATCAGGGATGACAGCAATTTCTTTTTCATGAGCCTTTCCTTGTATTAGTTCCGCGCTGTAAGAGCATTGTGTGCGAGATGAATATTATCCCAAGCGGCAAACGGCTCACATGACGCAACTCGCATTTTTGAAATGCAATTACGTATTTCCTTCCAGAAAGTTTTGAAAACATTTTCTTATTTCAGGGAATTACGGCCATTTATCGGCTTAATTCCAGACAACCACAGAATAATAATTACCAAAATGAAATAAAATTTCATGAATGAAAGGGTTTTCACCTCAATGAAAACCCTTTCAGATGGTTTATTTTGTTTGATTTGTTAACAAAGTACCGCGCCAGTTTCGAGGTCTGCCCGGGCGCAATAAAAAAAGAGACCCCGCCGGGGCGGAGTCTCTTTTTGCCAGAAATGACGACTTGATCACACTCGGGAGCATGACTACGACTGGCGCAGCAGCTGATCCTTGAGATTGGGCGGCACACCCTTGATGGTCAGGGTGTCGGTCTGGGGATCGTAAAAGATCCGGCTGTTCAACAGCTTCTGCTCAAAGCTCAGAGTCAGACCGCCGCCGGAGCCAACAAACTTGGTCAGCCCGCGCAGGGTAGAGCGATCCGCCGGGAAGCGCTCTTCCAGCTCATACTCCTGACCGATAAAGCTGTAAAAATCGAGGTCACCGTCGCCAGGCAATTCTGCAGACAACTCCTTGATTTCGATCTCTTCACCGGCACTCGCCTGTTCGGTGCAATATTTGAAGACCTGCTTTTTATAGTCATTGCGCTCGGTCGGCTCGAGCTGACGACTGTCGCAATAATCTTCGACCGCCTGCAGCAAGCCTTTATTTTGTACCTTGGCATCCATGCCCTCGCGGGCACCCAGCAGATCCATAAAGAAGTCGCCCAGTTTGCGACCAATGCGCCCCTTGCTGAAGGTGATATAGCGGCGCGAATCAGGTTGGGTTTTCCATTCGGTCAAATCAATGCGGGCCACCAGATTGAGTTTGCCGATATCCAGATACTGGATATGGCGCAATTCCAGCGCTTCGCTGACGGTGACGCTCTCCTTGCCCTCCAGCAGAGCAATCAGCAGATAATCGACCCCGACGTAGTTATATTTGGCAAACAGCAGCACCCCCTGCTCATCGAGGGCGTGCTCCACCAGCTGCTTGACCAGCATCTGGGTCACGGTGACCGAGAAGGGAACGAATTCGGTCTGCTCGTCAAGCAGCTGTTCGAGGGCGATACGAAACGCGGGTGAAGGCTGCTTGGGAGCCTCTTCACCGTCGGCCAGCTCGGCGACGGCGGCCTCGGGGTCGGCAAAGAAGCCAAAGCCCTTGCCGCCCTTGCCGTTGTAGATCCGATGCAGTTCCGCCATCAGTCCCTGTACCGCCTCATCAGGGGGCAGGGTCTGGCTGCGGGTATCGGCGTGGGGTTGACCATCGCCGCCCTGGCGCAAGGAGTGAAGAATGATCTTGTCGATATCGAGACTCATGTCACAAAGCCATAGTGTTAGCCGAAAGGGTGAAGTATTATAAGGCGCTTTGAACCGAGATGAACTGAAGATTATGCCTATCGTATCAAAGTACAATAACGAGCAATTTGACGCCCTGATGAACGACCTGATCACCGCGCTGGAAAAGCATAAAGCGCCGGTAGATCTCAGCCTTATGGTGCTTGGCAATCTGACCACCAATATCATCAACGGTATGGCACCGGCCCAGCGCCAGGCCATCACTGAAAAGTTTGTCCAGGCCCTGACCGCATCGGTCGATAATCGCCACGACGCACACTGAGTCCCCGACTCTGTTGATTTGACGTTTCTCAACGCAGATGGATCACTATGGTCGAAACCGGTAACCCCTATCGTGATAATGTCTCTCGCCTGATCACCTGGGGGCATTGGTTCTCCTTCTTCAACATTATTCTGGCCATGCTCATCGCCACCCGTTATCTGGGTGCCATCAGCTGGCCATCGACCACGCTTGGCGTGATCTATCTCGTTGTAAGCTGGATTGGCCACTTCTCGTTTCTGAGTTTTGTCACCTACCTGTTGACGATCTTCCCGCTCAGCTTCGTGCTGCCCAAGGAGAAGTCGTTGCGGTTCATCTCGGCCATCATCGCTACCCTGGCGCTGGTGCTGCTGCTGATCGACACCCAGGTATTCCGGCTGTTCAAGTTCCACCTCAACAGTCAGGTATGGCAGTTGCTGCTGGATCAGGCGCAGACCGAAGAGGGCTCAATCTGGAGCATCATCTTCGTTGCCGTGCCCACCATCTTCCTGCTGCAACTGCTGCTGTCGGCCTATGTCTGGCGCAAGATCAACAAGCGCAAGCGCCGCCAGTACGGCAATCAGGTGGGGCTGGCCCTGCTGATCTGCTTTATTCTGACCCACGTGGTCAACAGCTGGGCCGATGCGACCCTCTATCAGCCGATCACCATGCAGAGAGCCAACTTCCCCCTCTCCTACCCCATGACGGCCCGCTCCTTCCTGGCCAAACATGGCTGGCTGGATCTGGATCAGTACGAGAAGCAGGCGGCCTCCCAGGGTGATAACAGCGACAGCCGGATGCATTACCCACTGCGCCCGCTCAACGTCAACGCCCCCCTGACTCACAACAATCTGCTGATTGTGGTGGTCGACTCATTGCGTTTTGACATGCTCAACAACATCAACATGCCCAATCTGCAGCGCTATGCGGATCAGCATCTGACGTTCCGCAATCACCTGAGTGGCGGCAACGACGACCTGATGGGCATGTTCAGCCTCTTCTACGGGTTGCCCGGTCACTACTACAAGGACATCAGCAGCGACAAGCGTCCGCCGGTGCTGTTCGACGAGATGCTGCGCCAGGATTACCAGTTCGGGCTGTTCGGCGCGATGGAAGATGCCCAGAAGTATCGCAAGAGCATCCTCGCCGGTCTGCGCAAACAGGTGTTTGTCTCCGAGCAGAGTGACGATGGCAAGCTGCTGACCGACTGGCAACAGTGGTTGGAGAAGCGCTCTCCCGAGCGCCCCTGGTTCTCGCTGGTCTATCTCTCGAGCCCCGGCGACTACCAGTTACCCGCCACCATGAAGGGGCCGTTCCAGCCGGAGCTTGCCAACTTCAATCCGGCGACCGCCTATCGGGCGGAGAACCTGCAAAAACTGGAGAACCGCTACAAGAACTCGGTCTTCTATACCGACCAGTTGCTTGAGCAGATGCTGACCAAATTGCAGTCGCAGGGGATGGACAGCAACACCATCGTCGTCATCACCTCCAACCACGGCCAGGAGTTCAACGACACCCGCAGCAACAGCTGGGGCGCAGGCAGCAACTACTCACCCTATCAGGTGCAGGTACCGCTGGTACTGGCCTGGCCAGGGCGCGGCAGTGACGTTCGGGAACAACCAAGCAGCCATTTCGATCTGGCGCCGACCCTGATGCAGGGGATGCTGGGCGTGCGCAATCCGGCGCGCGATTACAGCATTGGCCGCTCGCTGTTTGATACCAGCCCGCGCAACTGGCTGCTGGCCGGGGATCAGAACGACTTCGCCATCTATGAAGGGGACACCATCACCCACTTCAACAAGCAGGGTGACTTTGAACTGCTGGAGCGCAACAGCTATCGTCCGATCAAGCACGGCACCCCGGATATGGGCGCCATGATCCAGGTGATGAACGAGCTGAACCGCTTCTATCGCAACCAGTGAAGCGCCCGTTGATGGCTTGCTACCATAAAAAACGCCCCGAATTCGGGGCGTTTTTCGTTGTATAGCCGGGCCACGTTCACGACTGTTAGCCACCCCACCCTTGCGGGTACTTGTAGCCGACGAAACGCTTGGCTGCATAGGCTTTGAACGCCGCCGAGTTGTAGGCCGCCGCCACATCTTTGGCAAAAGGCTGATCCGCATCTGCGCTTTTCACCACCACCCAGTTGATAAAATCGTAGCTGCGCTCCAGAAACAGTCCTTCACTAAACGGGATACCGCTGGAGGCGGCAAAATTACCGTTGATCACCGAGAAATCCACATCCTCCCGCGAGCGGGGCAACTGCGCGGCTTCCAGCAGTACCAGCTTGAGATTGTGCGGATTGTTCACCACATCAAACTCGCTCGCTTTTAGCGGGTTTATCCCCTCCTTGAGAGTGAGCCAACCAAGATCCTGCAGCATCAACAGCGCCCGCGCCTGATTGGTGGGATCGTTGGGGATGGCCACCGTGCTCCCCTCTTTCACCTTGTCGAGTGCTGCCAGCTTGCCGGAATAGAGCCCCATCGGACCGGTTGGCACCTGGGTAATGGGCGCCAGCGACAAGCCGCGATCTTTGGCAAAACTCTCCAGATAGGGTTTGTGCTGGAAGCAGTTCACATCCAGTGATCCGTCAGCCAGAGCAATATTGGGAGTCACATAGTCGGTGAACTCCACCAGCTTGACCTTATACCCCTTGGCCTCCAGCTGCGGCTTGATGGAGTCGGTCACCATGTCGGCAAAATCCCCCACCGTAGTACCAATCACAATCTCCTGTTTGGTCGGCAAGGACGCATCGGCGGCAACCGCGGAAAAAGAGAGGCTCCCGACCGCCATCGCGGCAATAAAGGTGCTGGCGCCAGCAGTGGCGCGCAAGGAAGCAGTGCAAGAAGAAGGTAAGAAGGAACGAAACGGCATAGGGACTCCCTGTCAGGTACGCATCAAGCTATGGGCCTGCGGCGGGGCCGCCCTCAGAAGTAACGCCCTTCACACCGCAGCAATCTAGCCATCCAAACGGCTACTTCATTTACCATAACAGAGCCATCCACCGCCGCCAAGCAATAAACCGCTGGTTCCACCTCATCACCCTTGCTGTCACCCCCGAATGCATAGCTGCACTCACGTTGGCACACACAACCATGCCGCTCACGTTCAAGAGCGCACGAGCTCCCCTCGGGATTGCCCCGAATCGAGATGGCTGCGGCGAAGGAGAGTCGCGAGAGGAGTGAATTACAGATAAAAAGATCAGTAGCGAGCGGTGAGAACCATTCTCAATAGAACACATAACCAGTGTCATTGGAATACCTACCACAAACTGAATCGGATTTCTTTGAACCTCATTGCGTTTTTTGAAAATGGCTCTTTTTGAACCCCGGTCACCCGTGTATAGATTTCCGTCGCACTCAGGATGAGTGCGATCCAAGATGGAGTTAAAAAAATAATGAAGCAAACATCGTTAGCACTGGCGATCACAGCACTGCTGTCGACCCTGCCCAGTGCGCTCGTTCAGGCAAATGAAGGTTGTGCGCCGCTCACCGGCAAGGAGAGCGGCATGGATATCGGACGCAGCAGCACCGAGCGCTGCCTGCCAGGTGCCAATCCCCTGCAGGATCAGCAGTGGTATCTGCTCAACAGCGGCCAGGATGGATTCAGCGCCCGTGGCGGTATAGCGGGCAATGATCTCAACCTCTGGTGGGCTCATCGCACCGGCGTGCTGGGCCAGGGAGTCAATGTGGCCGTGGTGGATGATGGCTTGGCTATCGCCCACCCGGATCTGGCGGACAACGTGCGTCCGGGCTCAAAAAACGTGGTGACCGGCAGCGATGACCCGACCCCGACCGCTCCGGATACGGCCCACGGCACCTCGGTCTCCGGCATTATTGCGGCGGTAGACAACGCCATCGGAACCAAGGGAATTGCCCCGCGAGCCCAGCTGCAGGGGTTCAACCTGCTGGATGACAACAGCCAGCAGTTGCAGAAAGATTGGCTCTACGCCCTTGGCGACAGCGATGCCAGCCGCGACAACCGGGTGTTCAACCAGAGCTACGGCATGAGTGTGGTGGATCCCCGCTCTGCCAACTCTCTGGATCAATCCCAGCTTGATCGTCTGTTTGAACAGCAGACCCTCAAGGCGCAGGGTGCGGCCTATATCAAGGCTGCCGGCAACGGCTTCAACAAGATAGCGGCGGGCGGCTATGTGCTTAACCGCACCGGCAATGGCCCCAAATTGCCGTTTGAAAACAGCAACCTCGATCCCTCCAACAGCAACTTCTGGAACCTGGTGGTGAGCGCTCTCAACGCCGATGGCGTCAGATCCTCCTACTCCAGCGTCGGCAGCAACATCTTCCTGAGCGCGACCGGCGGCGAATACGGCACCGACTCTCCGGCGATGGTGACCACGGATCTGCCCGGCTGCGACATGGGTTACAACCGCACCGACGATCCCAGTACCAACAGGCTGCACGGCGACCCGCAACTGGATGCCAGCTGCGACTACAACGGCGTGATGAACGGCACCTCCTCCGCCACCCCCAGCACCTCCGGCGCCATGGCGCTGCTGATGTCTGCCTACCCGGATCTGTCGGTACGTGACCTGCGGGATCTGCTGGCGCGCAGCGCAACCCGGGTCGATGCCACACAGAAACCTGTGATGGTCAGCTACACCAGCAGCACCGGCAAGGTGCGCGATGTGAAAGGGCTGGAAGGGTGGGAGCGCAATGCCGCCGGCATGTGGTTCAGCCCGACTTACGGTTTTGGTCTGATCGACGTCAACAAGGCCCTTGAGCTGGCAGCCAATCACCAGCCCCTGCCCCCGCTGGTACAGCTGCCATGGCAGAAGATCAATGTCAGCGGCAGTGCCGCCGCCATTGCGGATGTGGGCAACAGCCCGACCAGCTCGACAACCCGCATTGCCACACCATTGACGGTAGAAGCGGTTCAGGTGATGGTGAGCCTGGATCACCAGCGCCTGCCCGATCTGCTGATCGAACTGGTCTCCCCCGCCGGCACCCGCAGCATCCTGCTGAGCCCCTTCAACAGCCTGGTCGGCCAATCTCTCGACCAGCAGCAACTGGGCTTTGTGCGAACCAAGGGATTGCGCGACATGCGGATGCTATCCAACAAGTTCTACGGCGAATCGGCCGAAGGCCAGTGGCGACTGGAAGTGACCGACGTTGCCAACGGTACCCGTCAGGTCTCTTTGCTCAATCGCGAGACCCGTGAGCGTACCACCCTGACCGAGCGCAACAATCGCCAACCGGGCAAGCTGATCTCATGGTCCCTGCGGGTCCTGGGTCACGATGCCAACCGCAGCTAACACGCTAGGAGTATTACCATGAACAAACCTGTTACCTTGCTTCTGGCAACCCTGCTGGCCCCCCTCTCGGGACAGCTCTGCGCCGAGGAGTCCGTCACCATGGATGGCAAGCAGTACAGCACCATAGAGGTGAACGGCCAGACCTACCTCATTCCTGACAACGGCAGCAAAAAGCGGGTAGCCCGTAGTCTGGATGACAAAGTGCCGCAGCAAAGCCTGCGTCGCGGCGACGTGTTGATGCAAGGGGCGGCCAGCCCCGCGCTCACCGTCAGCGGTACCCTGCTGGTGGAAGCTGACGATACCAGCGCCAAGGCGCTGGCGACTCGCCACGGCTTGAACTTCAAGCAGAGCAGCGGCGGCATTGCCCTGCTTGAGGCCAAGTCGGGCACCGATCTCAATGCCATCGCCACCAAGCTCAAGAGCGAAGGGGTGAAGGTACAGATCGAGCTGTCGGGGGCCGAACAGCAGCCGAAATAGGTCGCGACACACAGATAACAAAGGGGGCCATCATGGCCCCCTTTCTGCTGCTCATTTTGACAGTGACTTACTTGGCGCCATGCTGCTCCGCCAGATAGAGCCAGGTATCGACCACGGTATCGGGGTTGAGCGACACCGAGTCGATCCCCTGCTCCACCAGCCAGGCGGCGAAGTCCGGGTGATCGGATGGGCCTTGGCCGCAGATCCCCACGTACTTGCCCGCCTTGCGCGCAGCCTGGATCGCCATCGCCAGCAGCGCCTTGACCGCCTCGTTGCGCTCGTCGAACAGATGGGCGATGAGCCCGGAATCCCTATCCAGTCCAAGCGTGAGCTGGGTCATGTCGTTGGAACCGATGGAGAAACCGTCCACGTGCTCGAGGAACTTGTCTGCCAACAGGGCATTGCTCGGGATCTCGCACATCATGATCACCTTGAGCCCCCGCTCGCCGCGGCGCAGACCGTTCTCGGCCAGGATGTCGATCACCTGCTCCGCCTCGCCCACGGTGCGCACGAAGGGGATCATCACCTCGACGTTGGTCAGCCCCATCACATCGCGCACCCGCTTGATCGCCTCGCACTCGAGGGCAAAGCAGGGGCGGAAGCTGTCGGCAATGTAGCGGGACGCACCACGAAAACCGATCATCGGGTTCTCCTCGTGGGGCTCGTAGCCACGACCGCCCACCAGATTGGCGTACTCGTTGGACTTGAAGTCCGACATCCGCACGATCACCCGCTCCGGCCAGAACGCGGCCCCCAGAGTGGCGATCCCCTCGGTCAGCTTGGCCACGTAGAACTCCCGCGGGCTGTCGTAACCGGCGATCATCTTGCCGATGGTGGCCTTGAGCTCTGGGGTTTGCTGGTCAAACTCCAGCAGCGCCTTGGGGTGCACCCCGATCATCCGGTTGATGATGAATTCAAGGCGTGCCAGTCCTACCCCGGCATTGGGCAACTGGGCAAAGTCGAAAGCGCGGTCCGGGTTGCCGACGTTCATCATGATCTTGATGGGCAGGCGCGGCATATTGCCCACCTCGGTCACCGCCACGTCGAAGTCCAGCTCGCCGTCATAGATAAAACCGGTATCCCCTTCCGCGCAGGAGACGGTGATCCGCTGGCCCGGCTGAATATGATCGGTAGCGTTGCCACAGCCCACCACTGCCGGAATGCCCAGCTCGCGGGCGATAATGGCGGCGTGACAGGTGCGCCCCCCCCGGTTGGTTACGATGGCGGAGGCCCGCTTCATGATGGGCTCCCAGTCCGGGTCGGTCATGTCGGTCACCAGCACATCGCCGGGCTGCACTTCATCCATCTGGCTGATGGAGGAGATGACCCGCGCCGGGCCCGCGCCAATCTTGTGACCGATAGCCCGCCCCTCGATCAGCACCTTGCCCGCTTGCTTGAGGGCAAAACGCTCGAGGGTGTTGGCCTCCTGACGGCTGCGTACGGTTTCCGGGCGCGCCTGGACGATGTAGAGCTTGCCATCCTGCCCGTCCTTGGCCCACTCGATATCCATCGGGCGGCCATAGTGCTGCTCGATGATGAGGGCCTGTTTCGCCAGCGCCATCACCTCCTCATCGCTGATGCAGAAGCGGCTGCGCTCGGCCTCATTGGTATCGACAATCTTCACCTGGCGGCCGTGACCGACATCGTCCGAGTAGGTCATCTTGATAAGCTTGGAGCCGAGGGTCTTGCGCACCACCGCCGGGCGTCCTGCCTTGAGGGTCGGCTTGTGCACGTAGAACTCGTCGGGGTTGACCGCACCCTGCACCACCATCTCGCCAAGACCATGGGCGCCGGTGATAAAGACCACGTCGTTGAAACCGGACTCGGTATCCAGGGTGAACATGACGCCGGAGGCGGCGAGATCCGAGCGCACCATGCGCTGCACCCCGGCCGAGAGGGCAACGCCCTTGTGGTCATAGCCCTGATGCACCCGATAGGAGATGGCGCGATCGTTGAACAGGGAAGCAAACACATGCTTGACCGCCGTCATGACGGCATCGATGCCACGTACGTTGAGGAAGGTCTCCTGCTGACCGGCAAAGGAGGCGTCCGGCATATCCTCGGCGGTGGCGGAGGAGCGCACCGCAAACGAGGCACTCATGCCATCACCCAAACCGGCACTCAACTTTTCATAGGCAACCCGGATCGCCTGCTCCAGCTCGGGCTGGAACGGGGCTTCGATCACCCAGTCGCGGATCTGCTGACCGGCCCGGTTGAGGGCGGCGATATCGTCCACGTCCAGATTGTCGAGCAGATGGTGGATCTTGCCGTTGAGGCCGCTTGACTCCAGAAACTCGTTAAACGCAAAGGCGGTGGTGGCAAAGCCCCCCGGCACGGATACGCCGGCGCCAGAGAGGTTGCTGATCATCTCGCCAAGGGATGCGTTCTTGCCGCCAACTCGTTCTACGTCCTGCATTCCGAGTTGTTCGTACCAGAGCACGTACTGTTGCACTTGGATGTCTCCAGGTTGGTGGGCACCGATGCCATAGCACCTCGTGCGCCCGATTTAATCGATGAGGTTATGGGTAAGTCAGGTGCGTTATTGTCTGTTTCTTTTGTTGCCAACGACCATGAAAAGTTTTCCAGTGGTCTTCAAAAAAATCCCCGAGCAAGCGTTGGGGATGGTCGAATGACCGGAACATTCTACAATGGCGACACAAAAAGATAACGATTCAGGTTTGCAAGCCACTTCACAACTTGGGCACAGCAGACCGGTTGACAAAACTGGTATGGTTTCGGGAGATACTTCTCACCCCTTACCCCATGCGACCCCACCCGCGGTATCACAGGAGCCCTACGTGCACACCGTATTTTATGTTTCAGACGGCACCGCCATCACCGCCGAAGTGTTCGGTCACGCGGTACTGAGCCAGTTTCCGCTGGCCTTCGAGCAGATCACTATCCCCTTTGTGGAGACACTGGAGAAAGCCCGTCAGGTACGGATGCGGATCGACGAGCAGTTCCGCCAGACCGGTGTACGCCCCATCCTGTTTCACACCATCGTCGACCCGCTGGTACGGGAAGAGGTACTGAAATCGGAGGCGTGCGGCCACGACTTTCTCAATACCTTCGTCAGCCCGCTGGAGCAGGAGCTGGGGGTAAAAGCCGAGCCCCGCCTCCACCGCACCCACGGTATGGAGAATCGCAAGCTCTATGACGATCGCATCGAGGCGGTCAACTTCGCACTGGCCAACGACGATGGCATCACCACCAAAGAGTACGATGAGGCGGACATCATCCTGATCGGGGTCTCCCGCTGCGGTAAGACCCCCACCAGCCTCTATCTGGCGCTGCAGTTCGGCATTCGCGCCGCCAACTACCCCTTTATCGAGCAGGACATGGGGATGCTGGAGCTGCCCGCCCCCCTCAAGGCCAACCGTCACAAGCTGTTTGGCCTCACCATAGCGCCGCAGCGGCTGCACGAGATCCGTAACCAGCGCCGTGCCAACAGCCGCTACTCCTCCATCGAACAGTGCGAGCAGGAGCTGGCCTGCGTGGAGCGGCTGTTTCGCCAGGAGGCGATCCGCTTCCTCGATACCAGCTCCCACTCGGTGGAGGAGATCAGCGCCAAGGTCCTCGAGGCAACCGGTCTGCGCCGCCAGCTCTGTTAAGCCAGCTTGACAGCTATCGGCATCAACAAAAGATAAAAATTACAGTGTCGCGGCGAAAGTCAGCTGTGGCGAACTGCAATTCACATAGATGACAGTGAAAAGCGTGGATAAAAAAGGGATAAGCACCACAAATGCTTATCCCTCTTCTTGTCGACCTTAGCGTTGTGCCCTTGTCACCTGCAGCCAGTTAGCCGCTATTCGATTCCGTTCTGCTGCGCTCGGCAAACAGCCAGCGTTAACTAACGATTGAGCTCCGGGTTGTTCATCAACCGGGCATAGAAGGCCAGCAAACCGTGGCGCAGGCGAACCCGCTCCGCCAGCCAGCCGCCAACGAGCGCCCCCGTTACCCCACCCGCCAGCAACAGCGACTGCCAGTAGTGCAGCAACTCCTGATCACCGAGTAACAGCCAACCCAGCAACATAATCGCGGCCACCAGCAACAACAGCGGACTGGCGGCAATCCCTAACCAGAGCGCCACCTGTACACCCCGGGCAACCCCCTGTTGCAGCACGCTTTCGCACTTTCTGTACTCCAACTCCCTGCACTCTTCCCTGTACTCTCGCTTGTTTGGCATCATTTGCATCCATTTGTGGCTTGGCACCACAAAAGCACACCAACAAGACAAAATGTCAATCAAACAGAATTCGACTGCACAAACATTAACCAAAAACTACCAAGAAGCCTCTTCAGATCATGAAAAAGCTGCCTTTGGTACAAAACACGGCCATTAGAGATGGAAAACAGGTGCATTCATGGCGGATTATCACTATTCTGCTTCGGTTGCCAGCCAACACTAAAAATTGAAAATGGCATGGTGTAACGAAATAAATACAGCTTTCGTCAGGTTTTGGCTACGCACTGCGGCCTGCTCAGGATGAGCCCAACACCGACCAGAGACAACAGAGACGTAAGGACAGACCCATGGATTTGAAACAAGACGGTGAGGAGCTGAAGCGCGGCCTTAAAAACCGCCACATTCAGTTGATTGCTTTGGGCGGCGCCATCGGCACCGGCCTCTTTCTGGGCATTGCCCAAACCATCAAGATGGCAGGTCCCTCGGTCCTGCTGGGGTATGCCATCGGCGGCTTTATCGCCTTCCTGATCATGCGCCAGCTCGGTGAAATGGTGGTGGAAGAGCCGGTAGCCGGTTCATTCAGCCACTTTGCCTACAAATACTGGGGCGAGTTTGCCGGTTTTGCGTCCGGCTGGAACTACTGGGTGCTCTACGTGCTGGTGAGCATGGCCGAGCTGACCGCGGTGGGCATCTATGTCCAGTACTGGTGGCCCGAGATCCCGACCTGGATGTCGGCAGCCTTCTTCTTCGTGCTGATCAACGCCATCAACCTCTCCAACGTCAAAGCGTTTGGCGAGATGGAGTTCTGGTTCGCCATAATCAAGGTGGTCGCCATCATCGGCATGATTGGCTTTGGCGGCTATCTGCTCATCTCCGGTGCCGGCGGCCCCGAGGCGAGCGTGACCAACCTGTGGGCCCAGGGCGGCTTCTTCCCCAACGGCATCAGCGGTCTGGTGATGGCGATGGCGGTGATCATGTTCTCCTTTGGCGGTCTGGAGCTGGTGGGCATTACCGCCGCCGAAGCGGACAACCCCGAGAAGAGCATTCCCAAGGCCACCAATCAGGTGATCTACCGCATCCTCATCTTCTACATCGGCGCCCTGGCTATCCTGATGTCCCTCTATCCCTGGGGTAAAGTGGTGGAAGGCGGCAGCCCGTTCGTGATGATTTTCCACGCTCTGGACAGCAATCTGGTCGCCACCGTACTCAACATCGTGGTACTGACGGCGGCACTGTCGGTCTACAACAGCTGCGTCTACTGCAACAGCCGGATGCTGTTCGGTCTGGCCAAGCAGGGCAACGGCCCGAAAGCCCTGCTCAAGACCAACAAGAGCGGCGTGCCGCTGGTTGCCCTCTCGGTCTCGGCCATCGCCACCCTGCTCTGCGTGCTGATCAACTACCTGATGCCGGGCAAGGCGTTCGGCCTGCTGATGGCGCTGGTGGTCTCCGCACTGGTGATCAACTGGGCGATGATCAGCCTCGCGCACCTCAAGTTCCGCAAGGCCAAGGTCGCAGAAGGCGTCCAGCCCAAGTTCAAGGCGTTCTGGTACCCCTTCGGCAACTACCTCTGCCTCGCGTTTATGGCCGGTATTCTGGTGATCATGTATATGACCCCCGATTTCCGCATCTCGGTCGAACTTATCCCCGCCTGGCTGGTGGTACTGGGCATTGGCTTTGTCATCAAGCGCAAAGGACAGGCCCAAAGCAAGGTTGCAGCCAATCTGGGTTAATACCCGCAGTTGAGAAAAACAATGCAAAACGCCGATCGCATGATCGGCGTTTTTATTGCGCGCAGCACGACTAGCAGCCATAGCCCTCAGGAAGACAGTTCTTGCCTTTGATCTTGCCGATGCTCCGGGCTGTTGACGCAACACTCATCGCGGAAAAAGGCGATGATCTCCTCCAACACCGCGTATTGAGAGACGCAAAGCAGGGTGCGACTCTCCCGGTTTTGCTTCACCAGCCCCACCGAGACCAGCGCCGCGATATGGTGGCTGAGGGTAGAAGCGGGGATCGCCAGCTGCTTTTGCAGCTCCCCCACCGGCAGCCCCTGCTCTCCCGCCTTGACCAGATGCTTGAAGATAAACAGCCGGGTCGGATGACCCAGCTCTTTCAATGCCTTGGCGACCTCTTCCAGTTGCATCTCTGCGCCCTCCACGAATTTGACATTTCGATAATACCAGAAATATCTTGACCGACCATTAATTTCGATTATTTTGGAAATGTAGAAACAAAGTGAGGATACGACAATGAATGAGTGGTTAACCATGCTGACCGATGCAGCCCAGATGTTCCTGTTTCTGGCTGTCGAGCTGTCGGTGCTGTTTCTGGTCATTAGCGCCGGGGTCAGCCTGATCCGTCAGAAGATCCCCGACGAAAAGATCCAGCGGATGCTGGGGGCGAGACATGGCAAAGGCTATCTGCTCTCGGCCCTGCTCGGTGCCGTCACCCCCTTTTGCAGCTGCTCCACCATCCCCATGCTGAGAGGATTGCTCTCGGCCAAGGCTGGCTTTGGCCCCACCCTCACCTTCCTGTTTATCTCGCCACTGCTGAACCCCATCATCGTCGGCTTGATGTGGGCCACCTTTGGCTGGAAAGTGACCCTGCTCTACGCCGTGATCGCTGCCAGCGTCTCCATCATGGCGAGCATGCTGCTCGACAGATTGGGGTTCGAGCGCCATGTCATCGACCCCAAAGAGGCCACCCCCTCTTGCGGTAGCGGCTGTGGCCCGGCGACCCGCGCCACCACTCAAGCACATTGCAGTGACAACCAACGCAGCGCCATTCGTGCAATCAAACCCCTCAACGGGGCAGCGTGCTGCCCGGCACCGCAACCAGAGATGGCAGAGCCGGCCGCCCTCTCCTGCTGCGGCGATGGCACTGCAACCCTAGCCAGTGCGCCACAGCTCCCCACCGCCTGGGTCAAAGCTCGCATCGATGCCTGGCAGCAGTTCAAAGCGGTATTGCCCTTCCTGCTGCTGGGGGTGCTTATCGGCTCATTTATCTACGGCTTTATTCCGGCCGAGTGGATCGCCGCCCATGCTGGTGCCGACAACCCGCTGGCCATTCCATTCAGCGCCATCGTCGGGATCCCGCTCTACATCCGCGCCGAGGCCGTGATCCCGCTGGCGTCGGTACTGCTGGGCAAAGGGATGGGGATGGGCGCCGTCATGGCGCTGATCATCGGCAGTGCCGGTGCCAGTCTAACCGAGGTGATCCTGCTCAAATCCATGTTCAGAACCCCGATGATTGCGGCCTTCCTTACCGTGATCCTCGGCATGGCGATCCTGATGGGCTACCTGACGCAACTGTTGTTTTAAGTCGCCCATCATTAAACAGACAGGGTGTTAAGCCAGCAGAGTGTGAAACCATCAGGCTTCACATAGACAAAACGCCGATCAACTGATCGGCGTTTTGCATGTTCCGTACGACAATCTGCAACCGGCGTTACAGATATTGCCCGATAATGGGGAGCAGATCCTCGACGTCACGGGCGATATGGTCGGGTTGGTGTTCCCAGCGCTCCGGGGTCGCGCGGCTATAGCCGACAGCCACCGATATCACACGGCTCTGCTCGCCAAGCGCCGCTTGCAAATGACGGGCAAACTGCACATCCGCTTCATGGTCACCGATATAGATCAGCGACTGGCACCTGGCTGGGCCGAAGATAGACTCCAGACATTTGAGGCCACCGAAAGGATGAGGTTTTTGCTGCTGTCCGGGCACGTCATCATAGCCGACCACAGCCTTGAACAGGCTGTTCACGCCATGCAGCTCCAGTACCCGGCGAATGTTTTTTTGGGAGTTCTGCGAACAAATTCCGTGGGGAATGGCAGAGAAATGGTCAATCACCGCCTCCAGCCCCGCAAAAAAACGCACCTCGGTCCGGTTCATCTCCTGATGCTTGGCCCACAGACTGCCAGCCAGCACCATCTCGTCCCGCGACAAACCGTAGTAATCCATATAGAGCGCCTGCCAGTTCTTGGCGGCGTGATTGGCATGGTGATACTCCGCTTCACTACGCAGATAGCGCGGCAGATGCTCTCCGGTCAGATGGGGGGCGACCTCAGCCAGGATCTGCTTGGTGATATCGATATTCTTCGGCACCGAATTGACCAAGGTGCCATCATAATCCCATAAAATCGCATCCAACTTCATTGCGTTACCTGTCTCGCTGCACAGCCATAAGTCACGCCATGTTACTTGGCTTGCCTTTCCTCGCCAAACCGCGCTGTAAAAATGTGAGACTCATCCCGTCCCCACGCAGTAGCACAAGAGTTAATGTGCAACAACACAATAAATGAACATCCTCTGCCATACTCAAACGAAGTATTCCGTTACGCCGAAACCGGAGCCTGATCATGGTAACCAGCTCGCTTCACACCACAGATACCGAGGTTGAATTTGCCGACGATATCCAGTTGGTATCGACGACCGACCTCAAAGGGGACATCACCTACGCTAATCCGGCGTTTTGTCAGGTGGCAGGCTATCGCTTGGAAGAGATGTTGGGGCAGCATCACAATCTGGTGCGCCACCCCGACATGCCCAAGGCAGCGTTTGCCGATCTCTGGGCCCACCTGCAGGCAGGCAAACCATGGCGAGGCATGGTAAAAAACCGCTGCAAGGATGGTCGCTATTATTGGGTTGATGCCTATGTCACCCCGATTTATGAAGATGGCAAGATGGTGGGTTACCAATCCGTCCGCTGCCGTCCCGCCGCAGAGCACAAAGCGCGTGCCAGCAAGATGTACAAAACCCTTAAAGCCCGTGAAACCGGCTCTGCCATTCACATGGGCCTGCGTCAACTCACACCGGCCATGATGACCATCCCTCTGCTGCTCGTCAGCGTGATCAGCGCGCTCTGGCTGCTCTCACCGCTGCAGGCGCTTTGGGTCATCATTCCTCTCTTGGCAGCCATCTGGTTCAATCGCCACCCTCTCTTCCTCACACCGCGATTCTTGCAGCAGCTCGAGCAGGATTACGACAGCATCAGCCGCCTTATCTTCTCGGGGGATGCCCCCCACAGCATCGCCGATTTCCATATCAAGCTCGGGCAAGCGAGGATCCGTACCGTGCTCGGCCGGGTGGATGACACCACGGCTTCGCTCAATGCCATGGCCAATGACCTGCGCGGCTCCGCCTCGCTGGCCAGCCAGGATATCTCTTCGCAAGACACGCAGATCCAGCAGATTGCCACCGCCGTCACCCAGATGGCTTCGGCCGCCGAGGAGATCAACCGCAATATTCAAGACAGCAACAGCCAGATTGAAGAGGCCCGCAGCCACTGCATCACCACCAGCACCCAGCTTTCGGAAGCAGGAGAAGAGATGTCGGCGCTTGCCACCCAGGCGGAGCAAGCCTTTCAGTCAGCTGTCGAGCTGGCGAGCGAATCCGAGCGGATCGGCACCATCATGAGCGAAATTCGCGGCATTGCAGATCAAACCAACCTGCTGGCGCTCAATGCCTCCATCGAAGCCGCACGGGCAGGCGATCAGGGGCGCGGCTTTGCAGTGGTGGCGGACGAGGTTCGCAGCCTGTCGACCAGAACCCACAAGGCGACAGAGCAGATCCAGAACAGCATTGGCCATATCCAGCAAACCCTGGGGGGATGGAAAGAGATGATGCATCTCAATGTGACCAGAACCAACGCCTGCCTCGCCACCACCCGGGCAAGTACCGGCAACCTGAATCAGGTTGTGGTCGAGATAGACAAGGTCTCTGATTTTTCCAACCAGATCACCGCCGCGGCCACCGAGCAACAAGCGGTCATCGAGGAGATCAGTCGCAATATCAACCAGATATCCTCGCTCTCTCACGATAACAGTCTCAAAATCGATCAAGTGAGTGAAACCAGTGCCAACTTGCAGAGCAAAGCGAGCCAGCTCAAGGACTTAAGCCGGACGTTCGGATAGCAGCATGCAGATAAAGTCCATGTAAACGAAGGGCCACCCGTCTGGGTGGCCCTGTTGTTTATACGGCTTAACTGTTGCACCTAAACGCCACTTACTTGGCGTAATCCTCGGTCGGAATGCAGGAGCAGAGCAGGTTGCGATCGCCGTAGACGTCGTCGATGCGGTTGACCGAGGGCCACAGTTTGGCGGCGCGCACGGCGTCGGACGGGAAGACCGCCTCGGCACGGCTGTAGCCACGATTCCACTCTGCATCCATCACATCGTCCTGGGTGTGCGGCGCATGGACCAGCGGGTTGTCGGCGAGGCTCCACTGCCCCTCCTGCACCTTGGCAATCTCGGCGCGGATGGAGGTCATCGCTTCGACGAAGCGATCCAGCTCGCGCTTGGATTCCGACTCGGTCGGCTCGACCATCAGGGTGCCCGCTACCGGGAAGCTCATGGTCGGTGCGTGGAAGCCGTAGTCCATCAGCCGCTTGGCCACGTCCATCTCGCTGATGCCGGAAGCCTCCTTGAGCGGACGGATATCCAGAATGCACTCGTGGGCCACCCGACCGTTGCGGCCAGAGTAGAGCACCGGGAAGGAGTCACCCAGCTTCTTGGCCAGATAGTTGGCGTTGAGGATGGCGACCTGAGTGGATCTCTTCAGCCCCTCGTCACCCAACATGGCGATATACATCCAGCTGATGGGCAGGATGCTGGCCGAGCCGAACGGTGCCGCCGACACGGCGCCATTGTCACGGCTCTCCTTGTCGGTCTTGACCACGGCGTGGCCAGCCACGAACGGTGCCAGATGCTTCTTCACGCCGATGGGGCCCATGCCCGGGCCGCCACCACCGTGAGGAATGGCGAAGGTCTTGTGCAGGTTGAGGTGAGAGACGTCCGCCCCGATAAAGCCCGGCGCCGTCAACCCGACTTGCGCGTTCATATTGGCACCGTCCAGATAGACCTGACCACCGTGCTGGTGAACGATGTCGCACACCTCCTTGATGGTCTCCTCATACACCCCGTGGGTGGAGGGGTAGGTCACCATCAGACAGGAGAGCTGAGCCCCCGCCTCGGCCGCCTTGGCCCGCAGGTCGTCGAGATCCACGTTGCCGGACTTGTCACAGGCGGTGACGATCACCTTGAGCCCCGCCATCTGGGCAGAGGCCGGGTTGGTGCCGTGGGCAGAAGCCGGGATCAGGCAGATGTCGCGATGCCCTTCGCCGCGGGACTCGTGGTACTTCTTGATGGCCAAGAGACCAGCGTACTCGCCCTGCGCACCGGAGTTGGGCTGCATGCAAACCGCATCGTAACCGGTCACCTTCACCAACCAATTTTCGAGGTCGGCCAGCAGCAACTGGTAGCCCTTGGCCTGCGCCAGCGGGGCGAACGGGTGCAACTTGCCAAACTCGGGCCAGGTCACCGGGATCATCTCGGCGGTGGCGTTGAGCTTCATGGTACAGGAGCCGAGCGAAATCATGGCGTAGTTAAGGGCCAGATCTTTCGCTTCGAGACGGTGGATATAACGCAGCATCTCGGTTTCGGAGTGGTACTTGTTGAACACCTCGTGGGTCAGCACGGCATCGCTGCGCAGCAGATCCTGCGGGATGGCGTGATAGGCCTGAGCCGCCTTGTCGAGGGCCTCGATATCCAGTCCATGGCCTTGACCGAGGAAGAGATCAAACAGCTCGACCACATCGCCGCGGGTGGTGGTTTCAGAGAGGGAGATCCCTACCGCACCGTCGAGATCGGCGCGCAGGTTGATGCCATTGGCTTCAGCCTTGGCAATAAGTGCTGCTTTATCTGCCGTCAGCACGGTCAGAGTATCGAACCAGCTGGCATGCTTGAGGGCGACCCCCTTGGCCTTGAGGCCGAGCGCCAGAATGGTGGTGAGACGGTGCACGCGGGAGGCGATGGTTTTCAGCCCTACCGGGCCGTGGTAGACGGCGTAGAAGCTCGCCATGTTAGCCAGCAGCACCTGTGCGGTACAGATATTGGAGTTGGCCTTCTCGCGGCGGATATGCTGCTCGCGGGTCTGCATCGCCATACGCAGCGCAGCCTTGCCACGGGCATCCTTGGAGACACCGATGATACGACCCGGCATGGAACGTTTGTAGGCATCGCGGGTGGCAAAGAAGGCGGCGTGGGGGCCACCGTAACCCATGGGCACGCCAAAGCGCTGGGCGGACCCCAACACCACATCGGCGCCCAGCTCGCCCGGGGATTTGAGTAGCAACAGGGAGAGCAAGTCGGCGCTGACGCAGGCCAGCCCCTTCTGGGCCTGTACGGCGGCGATGAGGGCTCGCAGATCTTTCACCTCACCTGTGGTGGTGGGGTACTGGAACAGGGCACCAAACACCTCTTCGCTCACCGCATCGCTCGCGGCGCCAACCGCCACGTCGAAACCAAAGTGAACCGCGCGCTCCTTGACCACGTCGATCACCTGCGGGTGCACATCATCGGCCACGAAGAAGAGGTTGGATTTGGACTTGGCCATCCGTTTGGCCAGCGCCATCGCCTCGGCGGCGGCGGTCGCTTCATCCAGCAGGGAGGCACTCGCCAAATCCATGCCGGTGAGATCCAGCGTCAGTTGCTGGAAGTTGAGCAGGGCTTCGAGACGGCCCTGTGCCAGCTCGGGCTGGTAGGGGGTGTAGGCGGTATACCAACCCGGATTTTCCAGCACGTTACGCAAAATGACGTGGGGCACATGGGTATCGTGATAACCCATGCCGATATAGCTCTTGGCAATCTTGTTCTGGGCGGCATAGCCCTTGAGCTTTGCCAGCGCCTCCACTTCGGTCATGCCGGCACCGATCCCCAGCGGACCCGGCAGGCGAATGGCGGCGGGCACGGTCTGTTCAATCAAATCGTCCAGGCTTTCGGCCCCAACGGTCGCCAGCAGCTGGCGCAGCTCTTCCTCGCCCGGGCCGATATGGCGGCGGACAAAATCGGTTTTTTGCTCGAGTTCAAACAGTGACTGGGTCATTTCCCTATTTCCTGATAAATAAGTCCTGGCATGACATCCTGATAACCAAGACCTGATGTTCCTGATCGTCGGCTGATACCGACTCCACTCATGTTCTGGGTCCCGCAGACAGGGCGCGGCACCGGATGCTGCGGCAGCATCGAGAGGGGATCGCCTTGTTGCGAACCGGCCTGTTTGCCCCTAGGCTCCCAGGCTGGCAAACGGCAGGCGCGGACGACTTCACCCTTCCACCGGCCGGTGCTTGCCCGGCTGGCGGTCATACAAAGGGGCCCTGCTGTGTTGGCAGGGCCCGGGGGCATTACTCTTCGTCCACCACGTTCTGGTAGCCTTCGGCATCCAGCAGGTTGGCCAGCTCGCTCTCGTCATCGAGCTTGATGCGGAACAGCCAGCCAGCGCTGTAGGGGTCGGAGTTGACCAGCTCGGGGCTCCCTTCCAGCTCTTCGTTAACGGCAATGATCTCGCCGCTCACCGGGCTGTAGATGTCGGAGGCCGCCTTGACCGACTCGGCCACGGCGCAGTCGTCACCGGCACTGACCTGCTTGCCCACTTCCGGCAGCTCGACAAACACCATGTCACCCAGCAGCTCCTGGGCGTGCTCGGTGATGCCGACCACGGCCTCACCGTTGCCTTCGACACGGATCCACTCGTGGGAAGTGGCATATTTCAGTTCGCTCGGGATATGGCTCATCTCTGTTTCCTTTGATCTTTGAGTCGGGTTGAAACGCTCATTGCTAAATCGGGCAGGCGGACGTCTGCCCGCCTGCAAATGTAAGAGGGTTATGCCAGCTTCTGGCCATTACGGACGAAAGCGGGCTTGGTGACCTTCACCGTGACCAGCTTTTTGCGGATCTCCACCTCGGCCTGCTCGCCGATATCGCGAGGCACCCGCGCCAGCGCGATGCTGTAGCCAAGGGTGGGCGAGAAGGAGCCGGAGGTGATCACACCTTCCCGCTTCTCACCGTTTGCCGCAGTGAAGGTGACCGGCATGCCGGCACGCAGCACCCCTTTCTCCTCCATCACCAGCCCCACCAGCTTGGGCTGGTTGCCCGCCGCTTTCTGGGCTTCCAGCGCAGCGCGGCCGATAAAGTTGCGATCGCTCGGCTCCCAGGCGATGGTCCAGGCCATGTTGGCGGCCAGCGGAGAGATTGACTCGTCCATATCCTGACCGTAGAGGTTCATGCCCGCTTCGAGGCGCAGGGTATCGCGGGCACCGAGACCACACGGGGCGACGCCGTTATCCAGCAGTGCCTGCCACAGCTCGCAGGCTTTCTCTTGCGGCACCACGATTTCATAACCATCCTCGCCGGTGTAACCGGTGGTGGCGATAAAGAGATCGCCAGCCTGCACGCCGAAGAAGGGCTTCATCCCCACCACGGCGGTGCGCTGGGCTGAGCTCAGCACGGTAGCCACCTTGAGCTTGGCGTTAGGCCCCTGCACCGCGATCATTGCAAGCTCGGGACGCTCGGTCACGGTGACATCAAAGTCGATGGCGTGATGGCGGATCCAGGCCAGGTCCTTCTCGCGGGTAGCAGAGTTGACTACCAGTCGGTAGAAGGTATCGGTCAGGTAATAAGTGATGAGGTCATCGATCACCCCGCCTTCCGGGTTGAGCATGCCGCTGTAGAGGGCCTTGCCGGAGACGGTGAGTTTGGCCACGTCGTTGGCCAGCAGATGTTGCAGAAAGGCTTTGACCCGTTCGCCGGTCAAATCGACGATGGTCATGTGGGAGACATCGAACATACCGGCATCGCTGCGCACCGCGTGGTGCTCTTCCAGCTGGGAGCCGTAGTTGATGGGCATTTCCCAACCGTGGAAGTCCACCATCTTGGCGCCGGCTTCCAGGTGTTTGGGATGCAGTACAGTAGTCTGGATCATCGCATTCTTTCCTTAGCAAAAAGCCTTTTCGCTTTGGCGACCACCCTTGCGACCCGCGCCACCGCTCTGACTGCAATACGTACAGCAAAAAGCGACCGGATCCAAAAGTGTGTGCTCGCTCCTGCCCTTGCCAGGCAAGAGGGATTCCTTGAACGGAGCGAATTATATGACAAGCAGGCGAGCGTGCCGCTCAAAAAAAACTAATCCCCTCCCGTAAAACTGACTCCAGACACTAAGATAAATGCAGTGATAAAAACAGCCATAAGCCGACTCAGGCGAGATTAAATTTTGATTTTTAACGTTTCGTCACAATTTGCAGAAAAACGTTTCGCTCCAGAGCAAAATTAAAGGCTGACACCCAAAACGGGTCATCAGCCTTGTCGGATTACTTTTGTTGTCAAAAACGGCGAGTAATATTAGTTTTTTTCACCCTTGGCCTGCATGGCACTGCCCTTGGTCGCCGCAACGACCCAGTCAGGACGGGCCAATGCGGGCAACTCTCCCTCCAGCCCCATGGCGGCGCGGATCACCCCCTCCTTGAAGGGCGTCAGCAGATTGGCCGCGCGCAATCCCACGCCCCGCACCAGCTTCTTGAGCGGGTTGGCCCCGCTGAACAGCCGTTTGAGCCCTTCCATCGCAGCCAGCATGCGAGCCGCCTCGCTCTTGCGCCAGCGCTCGTAGCTGCGCAGGTTGGCGAGCAGGCCGATATCCTCGCCCGCGGCATGATTTTGCAAGATCTGCTCCGCCAGCGCGGCAGCATCCAGCAGGCCAAGGTTGACCCCCTGCCCCGCCAGCGGGTGGATGGTGTGGGCGGCATCTCCCACCAGCACCAGCCGCTCGCGGGCAAAGTCGCGGGCATAGCGGGCGGTAAGAGGAATCGCGCTGCGCGGCCCCTCCACCTTACACAGACCTAGCCGGGCGTCGAAGGCGGCAGTCAGCTGGCGGTTGAACTGCTCGTCATCGCAGGTGCAGAGCGCCTCGGCGCGGGCCGCAGGCAGCGACCAGACGATGGAACAGAGGTTCTCCTGCCACAGCGGCAAAAAGGCGAGCGGGCCATCCGGGGTGAAGATCTGGCGAGCAACAGCTTCATGGGGTTCGGCGCAGCGCACCGTCGCCACCAGCGCGTGGTGGCCATAATCCCAGCTAGTGAGCGGGATATCGGCCTGACGGCGCACCCAGGAGTGGGCGCCATCGGCGGCTACCACCAGTTTGGCCGAGATAGCCTGACCATCTTCAAGGAGCAGCAGGGCGCCCGCCGGGCCGCTCTGCAGGCTATTGGCTCTGGCGGGGGTCAGCAACTGGATATTGCTGGCACCTTCAATCGCCTCAAGCAGCGCCAGCTGGATTACCCGATTCTCGACGATATGGCCGAGGTTGGCCTGACGCAGGCTGGCGGCATCGAAGTCGATATAGCCAAAACTGTCCTGCTCCCACACCGCCATCTTGTCGTAGGCCTGCAGGCGGCGCGCTTCAATGCCGTTCCAGGCGCCGACATGGCGCAGGATCTGCTGGCTGGCCAGACTCAGGGCGCTGACCCGATTATCGGCCACCTCCCCCAGCTGCGGGTCAGGCAGTTGCCCCTCCACCACCAGCACCTTGAGGGCGCTATGTTTCAAGGCCGCAGCAAGCCCCAGCCCCACCATGCCGCCACCGACAATCACCACATCCACATTTTGCATCTGCATCATCTCATCCTTTCAGGGCTGACCGGCTGGCCAGCGAGAGGACGCCCGCAGGCATCACCTCTTTATTCAATAGGTTTTGATCAACGAATGGCGGTCACCATCTTCCGGTCAACAGCTTCAGCTCAACAAGTGCTGGCTAGTTGCCGCACACATCAGCGACAAAGCCCAGGGTGCGCGAGGCAAGCGGCGCTTTGAGGCACGGGAATCGCCCCATCAGGGTGAGCGCCAGATTGCGCCCCGCCACCAGCGGATCGTGACCATTGGAGAAGAGCTGGGCCAGCGAAGAGGTGAGCCAGACGGTCTGCGCCTGATCGCGCTGACGCTGCTGCCAGTAACCGTTCAGCACCTTGAAGCTGCCGATATCCTCCCCCTCTGCCAACGCCTTGGCTACGGCGCCGGTAAGCAGGTCCAGATCCCGCATCCCGAGGTTGAAGCCCTGCCCGGCAATCGGGTGCAGGGCGTGGGCGGCATTACCGACCAGCACGGTGCGCTGGGCAAGCGGGTAGTCGCAGGCGGTCAGAATGAGCGGATAGACATTACGCACGCCACATCGCTCGAAGCGACCGAGCCGCCAGCCAAAGGCCTGCTGCAGACGGGCAAGAAACGCCACCTCATCGAGGGCAATCAGCTCATCCACCTCATGCTGCCCGACGCTCCATACCAGCGAGGAGAGCCCATCCTGCATTGGCAGCAGGGCCAGCGGCCCCCCTTCGGTAAAACGCTCGAAGGCGCGTCCCTCTGGGTCTTGCGCCGTTTTGACCGTGGCGATGATGGCGTGCTGCTCAAAGTCGTGGCGGGTCACCGGCAACTTGAAGTGCTGACGCACAAAGGAGTTGCCGCCGTCTGCCGCCACCAGCAGGCGGGTCTCAATCTGTTCACCGTCCTCAAGGGTGAGGGTCACCTTCTCCTCATCGGGCACAATCTCGCTCACCCGTGCCGGACAACAGACCCGGATATTGGGAGAGACCGCCATCGCCCGTTGCAGCTCATGACCGGCAGCTGCAAGCTCGATCACCTGGCCCAGCGCGGGCAGACCGTATTCAGCGGCCGACAGGCGAGCCTGACCGAAGTGGCCCCGATCCGAGACATGAATCTGGGTAATGGGAGCGCAATGGGGGGCAAACAGCGGCCAGAGTCCGCGTCGCAACAGCGCATCACAGGTACCGGCCGAGAGCGCAATGGCGCGGGCGTCGAAGCCTGAATGGGTGTGCTGTTCGGGGACGCTTGCCTCCAGCAGCAGGATCTCGAGGGGGGAGCCATCGGATCGAAGCAGGGCTGCCAGCGAGAGGGCCAGCACGGCGCCGCTCATTCCACCGCCGACCAGGGTGACATCGACCTGTCGCACATCAGATTGAGACATAAGCAGAGAGGAAGAAGTGAAAAAGGTGGCCTCATGCTATCACAAAGCCGCTGGCCGAATGCGAGGTCACCGGCAAAAAACCGGTTGCGCCTCACAGGGTTAGCCACCACAAGGGAATAAAAAAGAGCGCCATCAGGCGCTCTTACAGATTCAGTAAGGGTCGCGTTGACCCGCACCTCAATGAAGGGTCGGCGGCGCGCTCGGGGTATCGGGGCGCTTGCCAAACTCTTCGAAGGCCATCATGACCCCCAGCTTGACGTGTTCGTAGAGCACCAGGAAGGAGGCTTCGTTCTCGTCATCTTCCTGATCGAACTCGGCAGAGACCTGAGTGATGCTGGCGATATCCTGGATCATCTCCTGCAGCTCTTCCGACGCGCGAGAGAGCTCCTGCTGCACCACACCGAAACCGGCCAGAAACGCCTGTGACCAGTCCACCAGCGAATCGATGCGCTCATCAAGGGGAGCATCATCGCTTGGCAACAGCAGCTCGACGCCCTTCTGGGCCATCAGGCTCTCGACCACATTGTGATAAAGATCGGTCATCACCTGGCGCACCGGGGCCGGCAGGCCGAAACCGTCGTTCACCAGATCGTTGAAATGGGGCACCCAACTCTTGTCGTCCAGTGCCACACCGCCGCACACCAGACCGCAGATCACACCATGGGCCTCGACTGCACTGGCCATCAGCTCATGCTGCTCCATGATGTCGGCCACAGCCGCATATTTAAGGGGGTTTGTTTTGCTCATAGAGGATCCGCTCAAAGTTCAGGCAAATTTGCAGAATTAATGGTCAGGATCCTAGCATTCTCCCTCTTGCAGAGCCAGCAAGGCCTTGAAACTTATGCATCTGCGCTATATAGTCCCGCCCAGTTGTCCACGTGGATAAAGGCGGAAATCAGCTCCGCCGTATTGAGGAAGGCATGAGCACAGAGGCCGTAGAAATCGTCATTTTGGGACGTCCCTACAAGGTATCCTGTCCCTTGGGACAGCAGGATGCCCTGCGCCAGGCCGCCGAGCAGCTGACCGACAAGTTGATCGACCTGCGTCAACGTTCCAAAGTCTCCAGCAACGAGCAATTGGCTATCATGGCGGCGCTCAATTTCTGTCATGAGCTCTGCCTTGAAAAAGAGAAGAACCACCAATACTCTGAGACCATGGACAAGCGGATCAAGATGCTGCAGCGCACCATCGAAGCGGCCCTGATCGAGCACGGACAATATGGTGATTCCAGCGAAGAGGGGCAGCAGCCCTAATCGCAAACCGTTTTAAAATTCCCTGGGATGTTTGTCAGCCGGTTCAAGTCCCCGAGCCGATATTCATACCAAACAGGGGATCTGCCTTCTGGCTATTGCGCATGCTCGGCACGACCGAGAAGCCTGCGGTCAGATCCGATCCCCGCCTTGAACCGACGGTTCAAGGGCCCAAACCGGCAACGGCATCTCGGGGTACCAACAGCAAAAGCCCGTCACCAGCGTGACGGGCTTTTTCTTTGCCTGATGATCAACGAACTGTCCCGTCCTGAATATGGTTTACACCTTTCCCCCAATAAATGGAGAACCCGATGGGACAAGGTGTGAAACGGACACAGCCATAACGACAAAGCCCGCCAAAAGGCGGGCTTTGTTTTGCAACTGGCAAGCAAATTTAGATGGCCATCTGCTCGTGGGGGGAGCCATGGTGGCGTAACCAGACAAAGCTCAGCGCCACGATCAGCACCATCAGGGTCATGATGGCCCCCAGGGTCACCTGTCCAGTCATCGGGAAACCGGCGGCCAGCAGGGTCACCACGCCCGCCCCCAGATTCTGCATCCCGCCGAGAATGGCCCCCGCGGTGCCGGCCTGACCCGGGAAGGGCTCGATGGCACAGGAAGTGGCGGTCGGGTAGAGAATACCGCTACCGATGAAGTAGACAGCCGCACCACCAACCAGCGAGGCGGCACTCACCACCCCGAACAGCCCCGGCACCAGAATGATAAGCGACCCCAGAGCCAGAAAGGCGATGCCAAGACGCATCAGCTTGCCCTGAGTCAAACGGAAGCTCAGCTTGGCAGAGAGCCAGGCCCCGAACAAATAGCCGGGCAGCGGCAGCACGAACAGCACGCTCACGGTACGGGCGCTCAGTTTCAGCACATCGCCCAGCAGCACACCGGCCGCAGCCTCGAACACTGCCAAACCGGCAAAGGTCGCCATCAGGCAGAGCAGGTTGCCCTGAAACTTGGGGTTGCCCAGCACATGACGATAGGCAGCACCGACGCGCAGTGGCTGACGGGCAGCAGCAGTCAGGGTCTCGCCAAACCAGGCCATGATCGCCAGGGTTGCTACGGCACCAAAACCGAACAGGAACCAGTAACCGGCGCGCCAGTTGAACAGCTCGGTCAGCCATCCCCCCAGCACCGGTGCCAGCAGCGGGGAGAAGATCACCCCCATGCTCACCAGACTGTTGGCGCGGTTGAGCTCGGCGCCGTTGTAGCGATCGCGCATCACGGTACGGCTCATGGCACCACCGGCACCGGTACCGAGCCCCTGAATAAAGCTACCCACCAGCAGGGCGGCAAAATGGGGGATGACCTGAATAATCAGGGTGCCCACCAGAAACACCATCATGCCGACGATCAGCACCGGGCGACGGCCGATGCGATCCGACAGCGGTCCGTAGACAAACTGGGAGAGGCCATAGGGGATCAGGTAGCAGGCCATCACTGCCTGCAGCTGGCCCGAGGCCACATTGAAGTCCCCCGCAATCATGGGAATGGAGGGGACATAGAGGGTCTGGGTCATCTGGCCCACAGCGACCATCAAAATGGTCAGTAAAAACAACGGATAAAAACTGTGCCGATCCATATCAGTCCCAAAAAATCGAAAAAAAGCTGCCGCCCTCTGGCACAAAATGGCCCAGAGGAATCTGATCACAGAGGCTGTGATGCAATCAAAAACAGTGTTGGAAACAGTATGCGGGGAGCCCGCCAGACCACCGCACAGGACGCTTGGTGGTATTGGGGCATCATAGTGATTCAGCTCACAGAAAACGAACGAATCTTTATAATCGGCTTGCCTTAGTTTTTCTAATATTACGGGGCAATACGCCCCGTCTGCGGTTCAAAATCAACGTGTTACCATCTGTTGTGCCTGCTTGATCAGCTCATCCGGCTGCTCTTTGCGCGGCGGTATGGTGATCCCCTTCTGGCAGGCAGGCTTCTCGGCCATCCGATCCATCCAGGCTTGCAGATGGGGTAACCCTTCGATGGAGATGCCGCTCCAGTCATAAATCCGCACCCAGGGCCAGGTGGCGATATCGGCGATGCTGTACTCGTCCGCCAGATATTCGTGATGAGCCAGATGGCTGTCGAGCACCTCGAACAGGCGGCGCCCCTCCTTCTGGTAGCGTTCGATGGCGGCGGGGATCTTCTCGGGGAAGTAGCGATAGAAGACATTGGCCTGTCCCATCATGGGCCCTACCCCGCCCATCTGGAACATCAACCACTGAATGGCCTGAGAGCGGCGTTTGGGATCCGCCGGCAACAGTTTGCCCGCCTTCTCCGCCAGATAGATAAGGATGGCCCCCGACTCGAATACGGCGAAATCGTCGTTATCCCGATCGACGATAGCCGGAATACGGCCATTTGGGTTGATGGCGAGAAACTCGGGCTTCTTCTGATCCAGTGCCGACAAATCGAGGGGAATGACCCGATAGGGTAATCCCAGCTCTTCCAGTGCAATGGCCACCTTGAAGCCATTGGGGGTTGCGGCGGTGTAAAAGTCGATCATGATTCACTCCTTGTTGGTCATAGCCAGATTGCACGGTTGGAACTGGGTGCAACACCATAGCCGCCTCATCTTGCAACAAGTGACCACCTCCAGACCATTAAAAAGCGGCGCACCGTAGGCCAAACAAGGCCACGGTGCGCCGCTGGTGCGCTCTGGCAATGGTAGATATTAGTTGATCACGGCGACCGGCTTGCGCTGGCGCAGCATGATCAGGCGGGAAAGCAGCGGGAAGTAGGACTCCAGCTTGCGCAATAGCACCCGGCTGCAGGCAGGCTCGGCCAGCTCCGACTCATCCAGCACGATGCCGTTTGAGACAAAATAGAAACGGGGGTCACGCACATCCGGTCCGCAGACCGTCAGCTCCTTGTCTCCCTTGCGGATCAACAGCGGCAAGACCGGCAAACCGATCGTCTCATCCTCTCCCCGGGCAAATCCGGCATCCTGCCAGGGCGCATCGCCGTCGATCAGCAGGATCGCCGCCTCCGTCTTGGCCGGTTGCCACTGGGCCAGGGGGGTCACGGTGATGTGGGCAAAGTGATCACCATACTCGGGTGATGACCGCAAGATGGCCAACAGTCCCTCGCTGGCCGCAGACACGTTCTGACTCACTAATGACAAATTCATGGTTCACATCCCTATGCTCATGACAGCCTGTATCCGGCTGCTGGGATAAGACTAGCGCAGATCTGGTCTATATTGGAGCCGTCAAATCTGGCAGTGGTAATCAATTGGTCGTAGGGGGATAACAGTTGCCATCGCACAAAATACTGGTATCATACCGCGTCCTTTTATCCCCCGTTCTTTAACATCCAGTGGTGAACCTATGCATCCGATGCTGAATATCGCCGTGCGCGCTGCGCGCAACGCCGGTCAAGTTGTAGTAAAAGCCTTCTCCCAGCCCGAGAACATTGAGGCTATCCAAAAAGGCAGCAATGACTTCGTGACCAACGTTGACCGTGAAGCCGAAGCGGCCATCATTCACACCATCAAAAAATCTTACCCTGAGCACAGCATTGTTGCTGAAGAGTCTGGTGAGATTGCCGGTACCAATCCGGACTACCAATGGATCATTGACCCACTGGATGGCACGACCAACCTTGTCAAAGGCATTCCGCACTTTGCCGTTTCCATCGCCCTGCGTGTGAAAGGCAAAACCGAACAAGCCGTTGTTTACGATCCCATCCGCGACGAACTGTTTACTGCTACCCGTGGTAGCGGCGCCCAGCTGAACGGCTACCGTATCCGTGTTGGCAAAGCCAAAGAGCTGGCTGGCACCGTACTGGCTACCGGTTTCCCCTACAAACAAAAGCACCACATCGAGTCCTACCTGAAAATGTTCCAGAGCATGTTCATTGAATGCGCCGACATCCGTCGCTCCGGCTCTGCCGCACTGGATCTGGCCTACGTGGCTGCCGGTCGCGTCGACGGTTTCTGGGAAATCGGCCTGAAACCTTGGGACACCGCTGCCGGTGAACTGCTGGCCAAAGAAGCTGGCGCCATCGTCACCGACTTCGTAGGTGGTCACAACTACGAAAACTCCGGCAACATCGTGGTTGCCAACCCGCGCGTCCTGAAAGAGATGCTCGGCAAGATCCGTGAAGAGTTGCCGGAGTCCCTGGCGAAATAAGCCAGCCTTCGAGCAGACAGATAACAAAACCGGCGCAAGCCGGTTTTGTTATTGCTGCGATATGCCCTGTTCGGGCATTCCAACCAACTGCTTATGCTCTTCTTCCCCGTAGCGCACACCCCAACCGCTCGCCCCGTTCCCCATCCCCAAAACCGTTCGTCGCCCTTCTCTCGTTAGCAAATACGCTTTAACCAACCTTCTTAAATATCACCGCGCACAGGCCGGAATAATCATCTGACCGCCCTGTTCGCCCTGACCTTCATCCTGTGATGAAGAGCCCCGACTATCTGGCCTCGTCCCCATCGCCAGATAAAAAACACCCGGCACATGGCCGGGTGTCCTGAGGGCATGTAAAGCGCCCCGACTTTTATGAATGAAGAGGCCGGCGTACGCCAGCCCCTTTATCAGGCGAGGCGGAAGCGACCGATGGTCTGCTTCAGACCCACCGCCAGCTGGCTCAGCTCCAGACAGGCGCGGGCAGTATGATCGGCGCCCAGAGCCACCTCGTTGGCGGACTCGTTGATCCGCTCGACGTTACGGCCCAGCTCGTCGGAGACCGCATCCTGCTCGCCGCAGGCGCTGGCAATCTGGATCGCCATGTCGGCAATCTGGGCGACCGCCTCTTCAATCTGCTGAATGCCGTTGCTGGTCTGCTCGCTCTGATCCACACACTGGCGGATCATCTCGCAGCTCTGGCCCGTCACCTCTTTCGCCTGATTGGCACGCGCCTGCAGGGTTTCGATGATGGCCACGATCTCGCCGGTCGAGGCCTGGGTACGACCCGCCAGGGTGCGCACCTCGTCGGCCACCACGGCAAAGCCACGGCCTTGCTCGCCAGCGCGGGCTGCTTCGATGGCCGCATTGAGGGCCAGCAGATTGGTCTGCTCGGCGATGCCGCGGATCACATCCACCACCACGTTGATCTGGGCAGATTCGCGCTCCAGCTCGGTCACCAGCGTGCCAGCCTGCTCAATCTCTTCAGCCACCCGGGTGATCGCCACCAGCGAACGCTGCACATCTTGGTTGCCTTTGCGGGCCAAGGTATTAGCTGCACTGGCAGACTCAGATGTATGCTCTGTATTGCCCGCCACATCAGCAACGGTCGCCTTCATCTGGGTCATGGCGGTCGCCACCAGCGAGATCTCCTGCTGCTGGCTCTGAATGCCCTTGGCGGACTGCTCGGAGACGGCGCTCACCTCGTCGATGGCGGTGCCAAGCTGGGTGACCGCAGCCACCACCTCTTCAATCAGACCACGCAGGTTGTCCTGCATCTTGAGAGAGGCTTTGGCCAGCATGCCCAGCTCGTCGCGGCCGATGTGCTGACGCTCCAGCTGATGGGTCAGATCGCCGGCGGCAATGGCGTTGGCCTGAGCCACTACGGCTTGCAGCGGCAGACAGATCTGACGGGTCAGGAACCAGGTCATCACCACCATGAACACCAGCAGGGCACCGATGCTCACCATGGCGAAGGTGGTCACCATGCTGACGCTGCCAAGCAGGCTGCCACGGTTCTCTTTGACGAAACCGAGGTTCACCTGGATCAGCGAGTTGACCGCCTGCTCCAGTGCCCCGAAAAGCGGGTTGGAAGCAAACAGCTGGGTTTTGGCCTGCTCGTGCTGGCCCTGCACCAGCAGCATATCAAACTCGTTTACCGAACGTTGATAAGTGAGCCACTGTTGTTTGGCCTGGTTAAACACCTGTCGCTCGTTGTCGGCACCCACAGTCGCCTCGTAGGCACGAAATGCCTCGTCAACCTTGCGAATATTCTCCTGAATGCGGCCACGACGGGCCTGCAAGTCGGCGGCATCATCCACCATCAGCAGGGCAAACTGGGCCCGACGTACATAAGAGACGTCGTAGAGCAGGGTTTCGACCGAGAGCACGCTCGGCAAAGTGGAGTCGGTAAAATTCAGCACCCGATCGCGCACGCCGCGCAATTCACTGGAGAGAAAAACACCGAAGACAACGTTGACTGCGGCAATAACCGCAAAAACCACGGCAATCTTTTTGCCGATGGAGAGATTCTTGTAAAACATGATTGGCTGTTGATCCTCAACTGCTGACAAGCAGGTAAACAGTAGCGATCACATCCGTATGAGCTGATCCCGGCCATTCCTGACGGGAGATGGAAGGTTGCGAAAGCGGGGGAAGGACGATTTCGCGAGGCGCGCACTCTATCACAATATCGCCTAATCCTTCACCATATTTCACCAAATGAATGCAAGCTGATTTCCTTCACAACCAGACATTTATCACAAAATATTTATAGCGACCAAATCATTTCAAATAGTTAACCGATAAATGCAATCGAGGCAGTGGCATGGACAAGGGGCCATCAACTCGTTGTAATGACCAACATGACCCGATGGCGGAGCACCATCCCCCTTCGTTGTAACAATTTGCTGTAACAAGAGGCCTTGTTTATGGATAACAGCTCGTATCTGCCTGCTTCAACCTGGTCTGCCCAGCTGCGTGAACAACTGCAGGCGCGGCCACTTACCGCCCTCGGTCTCTTTATCGCGCTGGCTGCCGTCTTGTTACTGCTGTTGCAGAGTCTCATCATGCTCGCTACCGGCGAGGTGACCAGCGGCGTGCGCTACGGCCTGATCGGTGGTGCCGCCGGGTTTGCCGCCACCGCCATCGGCGCCCTGCCCGCCCTGTTTCTGCGCTCGGTACCGCAAAAGGTAGAGGACACCATGCTGGGCTTTGCCGCCGGCATGATGCTGGCTGCCAGCGCCTTCTCCCTGCTGCTGCCGGGGCTGGAGGCCGCCGAGGGGATTACCGGCAACGGCTTTAGCGCCGCAGCCGTAGTGGTGGTCGGCATGACCCTCGGGGTGCTGTTGATGCTGGGACTTGATCAGTTCACCCCGCACGAACATGACAAAACCGGCCCCTGCGGCCCCGGCCACGAGAGCTGCTCCCGGGTCTGGCTGTTCGTCTTTGCCATCGCCCTGCACAACCTGCCGGAGGGGATGGCCATCGGGGTCAGCTTCTCGCAGGGGGACATGTCGGTGGGGCTGCCGCTCACCACCGCCATCGCACTGCAGGATATTCCCGAAGGACTGGCGGTGGCGCTGGCCATGTGCGCCGCCGGTTTTCGCCCCTCGGTGGCAGTGCTGGTCGCCATCGCCAGCGGCCTGCTCGAACCGGTTGGCGCCCTGCTCGGGGTGGGGCTCTCCAGCGGCCTTGCCATCGCCTACCCCATCGGACTTGGGCTCGCCGCCGGCGCCATGCTGTTTGTGGTCTCACACGAGGTGATCCCGGAGACCCACCGCAACGGTCACCAGACCTATGCCACCCTCGGTCTGATGGCAGGCTTTGCCCTGATGATGACCCTCGACACCGCGCTCGGCTAAAGGCCCTCTCCCCCCCTCATCAATGCTTTTTGTCACCTGCGGCGCTCCCATATGGAGCGCCGCGCTTCATCTCTCCTTTCGCTTGCGCCTCTCGGCGCCGACGACATCTTTTGTTATGATCTACAGCAACTTAAATTCAGCCACACGGCTATCAAGACGAGGTCAGCAATGAAAGTAGGTATTATCGGCGCCATGGAGCAAGAAGTAGCCCTGCTGCGCAGCCAGATGAGCAACCCCACCACCCTGCAACTGGGCGGCTGCGAGTTCTATCAAGGGATGCTGGCAGGCAAAGAGGTGATCCTGACCCGCTCCGGTATCGGTAAGGTTGCCGCCAGCGTGGCCACCAGCCTGCTGCTGGAAAAATTTGCCCCCGACTGCGTCATCAATACCGGCTCTGCGGGCGGCTTTGCCCAGGACCTGCACATCGGTGATGTGGTGATCGCCAGCGAGATGCGTTTCCACGATGTCGACGTGACCGCCTTTGGTTACGAGATGGGCCAGATGGCGCAGCAACCCGCCGCCTTCCCCTGCGACGAGAAGCTCATCGCGATCGCTCAGGATTGCATCGCCGAGCAGGGCAAACACCAGACCAAGGTCGGTCTTATCTGCACCGGCGATCAGTTCATGTGCAAACCGGACGCCATCGCCAAGGCTCGCGCCGACTTCCCGCAGATGCTGGCGGTCGAGATGGAAGGTGCCGCCATCGGTCAGGTGTGCCACATGTTCAAAGTGCCCTATCTGGTGGTACGCGCCATGTCCGATATCGCCGGCAAGGAACAGGTGGAATCCTTCGATGCCTTCATCGAAGTGGCCGGCAAGCACTCCGCCGAAGTGATCATCAAGATGCTCGGCAAGCTGTGATCGAGACCGACTCGCTTGATTTGATGGCCGACGCCCTCCTCTCGACGACGGCGGCCATTCTGGTGGGGGCTGCCCTGCTGGAGGCGGTGATCCCGTGGCCATCCCATCTGCGTCTTTCGGCCGTCACGCCCCTGCTGACCCGGCTGGGGCACAAGGTGCACAGACCCGATGGTTCACCCGGCCAGCAAATGCAGGCCGGCCTGCTGGCAATGCTGGTAGTCTGGCTCCCCTGCGCCGCCGGGCTCTGGTCGCTGCGCAATCTGGCATTGAGCGAACCGATCTTCGACCTGCTGTTCATGCTGCTGATGCTCGAATCCCGTCCACTGCGCGAACTCGCCCATGCCACTCACTCTCTCACCACGCAGGAGACACTGCCGCTGGCGAGATTGCAGGTGGCTCCCTGGCTCAAGCGGGAGACCAGTAAACTCTCGACCATGGGGCTCGCCAAAGCAGTGACGGAGAGCTGTGCCCTGCGTCTGGTCGGCCAATGGGCTGGCCCGCTGCTGGGATTTGCTCTGGCTGGCGTACAGGGTGCACTGCTCTGGCGGCTGACTCAGCTGATGAGCCAGGGCTGGAGCATGAAGGATCCCGCGTTTGGCTATTTTGGCCGAGCCGCCAGCGCCCTCTACCAGGGGCTCAATGCCCCCACCATCCTGCTGCTGGGGCTGCCACTCCTGTTGCCACGGCTCAAGCAGCCCACTCAACTGCTGCGAAGTGGTGCGATCTGGCCCTATCCCACCATCGGGATGCTGTTGACGCTACTTGCTGACAAGTGCCGGATCCTCCTTGGCGGCCCCCGCTACTATCAGGGAACCTTGCAACGCTGGCCGATACTTGGCAGCGGTGATGACCCCGACGGTGAGTCACCGCGCAAGGTGCTCAATATTCTGCAAGGAATTGGCTGGGGCTGGTTGATGCTGGCGCTGCTTGTCACTGTGGCGGGGTTATTTCATGGTTAGATGGTTGCGATTGCCTATCTGGCTGCCCTGCGTGTTGCTTGCCTGGTTGCCCGCTGCGCTGCAGGCAGCCACTCCGAGCCGGGTGGTGAGCGTGGTACCCCATCTTACCGAACTGCTTTACGACATCGGTGCCGGTGACAAGCTGGTCGCCATCGACGATGCCTCCGACTATCCCGCCGAGGTGAAAAACAAACCCAAGGTGGCCAATTATCGCAGCATCAACGTCGAGGCGCTGCTGGCGCAAAAGCCGGATCTCATTCTCGGCTGGCGCTCGGCTCAATCACGGATGCTGGCCCCGTTGGAGCAGCTGGGTATCCCGGTTTTCTACTCAGAGCCTACCGATTTTGCCTCGCTGGCCACCGAGATGCGGGCTCTCGGCAAATTGCTGGGAGTGGAAACGAGTGCCAACGAAGCCGCCGATCGCTATCTGGCACGCCTGCATTCCCTGCAACAGCGCTATGGCAGGCCAACCGGCGTCAAGGTGTTCTACCAGCTCTGGTACCCGCCGCTCACCAGCGTGAGCGGCAACGCCTGGCCTGCGCAGGCCATCGAACTCTGCGGCGGGATCAACATCATGGCGAATGCCAAGACCCCCTATCCTCAAGTTGACATGGAACAGGTGATCAGGGCCAACCCCACGCTGATCCTGGCCGGGAGTCAAGATCCTGACGCCCTGCGTCACTGGCGAAAGTGGCCAAATCTCGACGCGGTGCAGCATCAGCGACTCGATTTGATCAACTCGGATGAGCTGCACCGCTTCACCCCGAGAGCCCTCAATGCGGTGGAGCAGATTTGCCAAGCTATCCAGCTAAGCTCGCAAAGCATCAGCACATCTTGATACATCACTAATGATGAGGATCGACCTGAAGTGTTCTGGGTAGCAACCAAATCTTTAGAACTGTTTTTGTGTGAATGGATCACACTCTTTGCCAAAAAAACTGGTACTTTATTTGCTAGCATATGATTCATCTACTGTTTTTATGACGAGATGCCCACAATGTTCAACGATAAAACGCTACTGATCACAGGTGGCACCGGCTCGTTTGGCCAACGATTGGTCAAAACAGTACTGGAACGTTATAAACCCAAACGCCTTATCATTTATTCTCGCGACGAGCTGAAGCAGTTCGAGATGCAGCAAGAGTTCAACGACCCCTGCATGCGTTATTTCATTGGGGATGTCAGAGACGCCAACCGCCTTACCATGGCAATGCGCGGCGTGGATTACGTAGTTCATGCAGCCGCACTCAAGCAGGTTCCTGCCGCTGAATACAACCCCATGGAGTGCATTAAAACCAATATCCATGGTGCAGAGAACGTTATCCAGGCCGCTTTGCTCAATCAAGTCAAAAAAGTTATTGCCCTCTCCACTGACAAAGCCGCCAATCCAATCAATCTCTACGGCGCCACCAAACTGGCATCAGACAAGCTCTTCGTGGCAGCAAACAACATCGCGGGGCAGGACCCCACCCGTTTTGCCGTAGTTCGCTACGGTAACGTGGTCGGTTCTCGCGGCTCTGTCGTCCCCTTCTTCCAAAAGCTGATTGACCAGGGAGCAGATGCGTTACCCATCACCCATGAGGAGATGACGCGTTTCTGGATCACTTTGCAGCAAGGGGTGGATTTCGTGCTGGAAAATTTTGGGCGGATGAAGGGGGGGGAAATATTTGTTCCCAAGTTGCCATCCGTCCGAATTACGGAGCTCGCCAGTGCTATGGCCCCTCACCTGCCACACAAGATCATCGGCATTCGCCCGGGAGAGAAGCTCCATGAAGTGATGTGCCCTGCCGATGACTCTTATCACACCTTCGAGTTTGATGACTTCTTCGTGATTGGCCCAACCATCAACTTCAATAATCGCAACAACGACTTCTCCAAAACAGCTGCGGGCGAAAAAGGAAAAATGGTAGAGCAGGGCTTTGAATATAACTCTCGCAGCAACCCTCACTTTTTTACCATTGAACAGCTTTTGAAAATGAACCAAAAAGGGAGTGCAGAATGATCCCATATGGCCGCCAATCCATCAGCCAGGCAGATATCGATGCTGTCGTGGAAGTTCTCAAGTCCGACTTCCTGACTCAGGGGCCAGTCGTCCCCCGTTTCGAGCAAACAGTAGCTGATTACTGCGGAGCTAAATTTGGGGTGGCGGTCAATTCAGGTACTGCAGCACTCCATATCGCCTGTCTGGCGCTGGGCGTCGGCCACGGGGATTGGGTCTGGACATCGCCCATCAGCTTCGTTGCATCCGCCAACTGTGCTCTCTATTGCGGTGCACAAGTCGACTTCGTCGACATTGAGCCCGATACAGGGAACATGTGCGCAGTGGAGCTGGAGAGGAAACTGATTGCCGCCCAGGCGGAAGGAAAACTACCCAAAGTAGTAATACCGGTACACTTCGCCGGCCTCCCCTGCGACATGCAGGAGATCCACCGCCTGGGGCAAGAGTACGGTTTCCGGATCATCGAGGATGCCTGCCACGCCCTCGGTGCCCGTTATCATGGTGAGCCTACCGGCAATGGCCGCTATAGCGACATCACCATCTTCAGCTTCCACCCGGTGAAGATCATCACCACCGGCGAGGGTGGCATGGCGATGACCAACGACCCTGCGCTCGCCAAAACCATGCGCATGCTACGCAGCCACGGCATCACCCGCGAACCGGAAGACTTCATCAATGAACCGGACGGCCCCTGGTACTACGAGCAGCAGATGCTGGGCTTCAACTACCGCATGACGGATATTCAGGCAGCACTGGGATTGAGCCAGATGCAGAATCTGGAAAGCTGGATCGCCAAGCGAGGCGAGATTGCCCGTCGTTACTTTGAAACTTTGTCTCCTGAGCGTCTGCGCCGTTACTTCGGCGAAGAACGACGCAGCGCATTTCACCTGTATGTACATCATGTGGCACCCAAACAACGCTTTAACCTATTCCAGCTACTACGCGATCATGGGATTGGGGCCAACGTGCACTATATGCCAATCTACAAGCAGTCTTGGTATCAGCACAAACAGCAAACATCATTGCCGCAGGCTGAACAGTTCTATGCCAGTGCCATCACCTTGCCGCTTTTTCCAAGCTTGAGCTCTGCCCAGCAAGACCTCATTCACGCCCATTTGTTGTCAATGATCTGATCTCGATCCGCGGAGCGCCTTATGCAAATTCTGATCTACGGGACTTCGACCCAAGCACTTCATTTCTTACCGGCATTGGCATTGAACCATACGCTGCAGGGCTTTGTTGACAGTGATCCGGCCAAACAGGGCTCGCACTGGATGAACAAGCCGGTATATCACCCCAGTCAGCTTTCAGGCGTCCAATTCGACAAAATCTTGATCGCCAGCTCTTTTGTCAGCGAGATCAACCAGACGCTGGTAAGTTATGGAATCGAGCCGGGCACCCCCGTCGTAGAGTGTGACGAGATACTGCAGACCAGTCGCGAATATGAGAATGCCCTGCAAGCAGAGCGTTCCAAACGCGAGGATATGCTGCCGAAGATCCCCCTGCTGCAGCAGCATATCGAGGGCACAACCTTGTTGACCAATCGATTGGCTCTGCTCGAGAAGTTACCCACCCAGGGCGTCGTAGCCGAACTGGGCGTGGCGGCGGGTGATTTTAGTCGCCAGATCATGGATATCTGTGCTCCGGCGCAGCTACATCTGGTGGACATATGGGGTTCGGATCGCTACGGCGAAGAGTTGTACCTGAGTGTGAACAACCATTTTCAGCAGCAACGACAGCGCGGAGAGGTAACCATTCACCGCAAACCTTCGCTGGAGGCACTGGAGAGTTTCCCGGATCAGACCTTCGATTGGGTATATATCGATACCACCCACAGTTATGAATTAACCCGAGATGAGCTCCGAGCCTGTGCCAGAAAAGTAAAATCAACCGGCATTATTGCTGGACATGACTATATGCAGGGCAATTGGCGCACTCAATATCGCTATGGCGTCATCGAAGCGGTGCATGAGTTTTGTGTGGAATATAACTACCGAGTGCTTTATTTGACGATGGATATCGCTGAGTGTCTGAGTTTTGCATTGATTAAGAATAACGATGACGGATTAGCACAATAATACCTGTCCGGGCGGTCGTATTCTGCCTGACGTGTCGTTTAGTGATTGTTGAACGCATCAGGCTCGATAACCTCACAGGATCGTGCGAGCCTACGAACCACAGCCAAGGGTATTTCAGGGATGCTTTTAAAAAAGCAGACGTAACGGAATCAGGCGGAAATCATATGTGTGGAATTTACTGCAAACTCTATAAATCAGAAGATGTTCAGCCAAATACGCGTTATGAAGATAAAACGACGTTATTAAAGCACCGAGGCCCGGATTGCCAGCAAGTCGTCTATCGAAAAAATGTCGTAATGGGACACACCAGACTCGCCATCCTCGATACACGTAACGCCGCGGCACAACCCTATAAAAATGACCGCGCCATGCTGGTTTTTAATGGCGAAATTTATAATTACAGGGAATTAGCCACACAATATCTTACAGATATCGAATTGCAAACCACCTCTGATACCGAGGTGTTGTTTGAGCTGCTAAATAGAATGGGAACCAGCGCGATTGCCAAACTGGATGGTATGTTTGCGTTTGCATATATGAATTTTGTAACGCAAGAACTGATTGTCGCTCGCGATATCAGTGGAATTAAACCGCTGTATTATATCGAAACCGACGATGCCATCGAAATTGCTTCCGAAATCAAAAGCCTTGATTATGTAATCTCGCGGGAAAAATTAAAAGATCAAATCCGGGTAGGAGCGTTTCAAGATAGCAACCTGCCGTATCAGAATGTCACGCACCTCGAGGGCGGTACCCAGCTCACTTATTCATGCCACCAAGCCAAGTCTCAATTAAGTACCTTTGCTAATCCATTATTTTTTATCGATAACAGTGTCTTTCAACGGCGCAAAACGCAATCCCTTTCCAGCCTTGTGGATGAGCTGGAAATGCTGGTGGTCAACAATGTGAAGTCCCATCTGGTCAGCGATGCGCCGCTGGCTACCCTCTGTAGCGGCGGAGTGGACTCTAGCCTGATCTCCGCCATTGCATCCCAAGCGGTGCCACTCGACCTCTATCATGCCGGCGTGGATGGCGGCGGCGGGGAAGAAGAATATGCCGACATGGTATCCAAACATCTGGGCAAGAATATTATTTACGAAAAAATGACGGCCGAAAAATATTGGTCTGCTTTTCCATACCTAACCTATATTTCTGATTTACCCATTTATCATCCCAACGATGTCAGCCTGCACTGCATCGCCAGCAAAGCTCACTGCAATGGCATAAAGGTCATGTTATCGGGTGAAGGCGCAGATGAATTATTTGGCGGTTATTCGTGGCATCAACGCCAGATGAAGCAATATCGACTGGCCAGAATATTTGCTAGCAAAAAATCGCTGCTAACGCGGCTTTCAGGTGATTACGCGAAAACATTGCGCAATGGTTTCGAACAGTTCACGGTAGAGGACATAGCTAATTACATGCCGCTTGGCTTGGGATATTTTGATATGTCGAATGATCTGATGATGCGATCATTCTTATTCGAGAGCCAGGACTTTGCTAATTGGAAGCGGCTATCAGCAATACAGGAACAGTTCGACACATTGGCAACCACTGCGTTCGAAAAGCATATGTTGAGTGCGATCCATTTTAATTTTTATGGCCATCTCGGCAGTATATTACACCGCACAGATAGAATATTGATGGCTAACTCGATTGAAGGCCGAGTGCCATTTTTAACGAAAGAGATCATCGATTTTTCAATGAATTTACCACTCAACTTGAAAATTTATCGTCGTTTTCGTAAGGACGGCAAATACCTGCTAAAGAAACTGGCTGAGCGCTATTTACCCGAGAAGGTAATTTACCGCCCTAAGGCTGGCTTCCCGGTACCGATGCAAGAATATGTGCAGCCAATCGAGCGAATTTTTGAAAATGGCTATGTCATAGAGTTCACCGGCATGTCACTGCGCATGCTCAAAGAATTTTATAGCGCCAATCCCTATTTGAAATTCAGAATGCTGGCACTTGAGGTCTATGGGCGGATCTTTGTCCGGCATGAAGACTATCGCAATATTCATATAGAGTAGGCATATGACGTAATTATCACGGTTAAACCGATTGTGTTTAACCGTGATAATCAGCCTGAGCGTAGCAATATGCTAGCCATGGCTCGACAGGAAATTCACAATGCGTTCGCAGATAAAATCAACCTCATCATTCGATAAGTCAAAATACATGGGTAGTCGCACGATTGAGTCAGTAAACTTATCAGCATGCGGTAACGACCGGCCGTCGTGTTTATCCTGAAAATAGGGACTGCGATGCAAAGATTGATAATGGAAAACCGCTTTAATGTCCGCAAGGTCTAAATATTTAATTAACTGGCTGCGCTGTTGCAGACTGGCACAATCCAGATAAAACATATGGGCATTATTGGTGGCATAATCAGGAATCAATGGCAATCTGATACCGTATGCCGAGACCACAGGTGCCAGTGCTTGCCAATAGCGCTGCCATACTTCCAAGCGGCGTTTTTGAATCGCATCCAACTGCTCTAATTGTGCATACAAGTAAGCCGCAATGATATCGGACGGCAGGAACGAAGAGCCAATATCAACCCAGCCATACTTATCAACTTCGCCACGAAAGAATGAACTGCGGTTTGTGCCTTTCTCGCGAATTATTTCAGCACGATGTGCATATTGTTTATCGTTGATAACCAACAAACCACCTTCGCCGGAAATAATGTTCTTGGTCTCGTGGAACGAGAATGTTGATAAACAGCCGACACTGCCTAATGGCCGTGATTTATAAAATGAGTTGATGGCCTGTGCCGCATCCTCAACGACGGGGATATGATATTTTTCGGCGATCTGCATGATGGCATCCATATCACATGCCACCCCGGCATAATGCACGACTATGATGGCTCGTGTGCGCGGCGTAATCAGGGCTTCAATTTGCGCCGGATCAATATTTGGGTGATCGGCATAAGAATCAGCAAACACGATATTGGCGCCGCGCAGGACAAATGAATTCACAGTAGAAACAAAGGTATAGCTGGGCGCTATCACCTCATCGCCAGACTGGATGTTAAGCAGAATGGCTGCCATTTCCAAGGCATCGGTACAGGATGTCGTCAGCAACACCTTATCAAAGTGATAGCGGGACTCCAGATAATGGTGACATTTGTACGTAAACACACCATCGCCGGAAATTTTACCACTGGCCACCGACTCGGCAATATATACCAGCTCCCGACCATGTAGATAAGGCTTATTAAAAGGAATCATAGTGACCTGCCTTTGATGATGCATTTCTGCCGCTATCACAAGCCTAGCAAGCAAACGCCAAAATAACCTCGATAGACATCAATAATAATATCTAACCCGTGATCATTAAGTGATAACCGCACAATGCCCTATCAATATGAAATGGAAATGAGTTGTATAAATTTAAAACACCAACATTCGCAGCCGAGATCAGGGTGGTTATTTTCTGGATATCTCTGTGCTGGGCCAATTTAAAGGCCGCCTGCCACAGTGGAACCGATAGCATCGAATATTCAGCACAGGTGCCCGTCAATATCCAATCGAGATCATGACCATTCAGCGATGGCCGCTGAGCATGAAAGCCCACCGCTTTATCGCCATGTTTAGCCAAGAAAAGTTCGAATGGCGAGCAGGCTAATGCATCGATCCAGTTCGCCGTCCGCTGCTGAGCAGCCGTATAATCAACGCGCAAGTCTTCAAGCATTCTGCCGTGTTTGAAATCATCGCGCGCCATGGTTTTGATAAGTGCAATATCTTGCTGTGATTGCACTGGCACAAGGAGCAAACGGCTGCTTAGATCACGTGCAAATAAATGACGCTTTGGATTACGAAAAGACAATTCGTAGCTTAGCTCTGCATAATAAAAACCGGCGAGCTCAAGCAGGTGGCGCTTTTCTCGTACATGCTCCACTCTGGCCTGCACATATTCAAAACCTGCTTGCTTTATGAAGTCGATAGCTGAAGGTAGCAAAACATTAAAGCCAGAACAGTCCGGGCAACCGTCCACTATTTCACATGTTTTTTTAGCCAACACGGCATCATTCCAGGGAGTAGGTCTCACTTCAATAAAGTGCGACGGCTGACCCGGCATAATAAAGCACTGCGACCCCATCGCTGGTGACTTATTCCCCATAGACGGCCCAAGCACAATGGGATTGCAGAGGCGTTCTATACAAGCGCAAATTATTGAGTCCTAATACTTCGTCCAATGCGCGTGTTTCGCCAGGGAAAAACTCGCAATTCAATTCATCAAAGACCAGTAATGAACCACGTGTGAGACGGGGAATAATTTTTTCCAATACATCTCTAGTCGGCTTATAAAGATCCATATCGAAAATGGCCATGGAAATAATGGCATGCGGGTTATCTGCCAACCATTTATCAATGGTCACCGAGGCATCACCCTTAATCAGCCGATGTTTTACCAGATCATTCATCGGTGCAAAGCTTTCATGCAGTTTTAACAGCTGTGCTAGTTTATCTTCATATTCATCAGTCGACTTATAATCGCCAGCATTCGCATAGGCACCATCTTTTACATCTACCGATGGAAACCCTTCGAACGTATCGAACCCATGAATGACACGGCTTTGATTAAACGGCTCAAAGATGCTGCGCATATTAATCAGCAATGACATACCGGCGCCCCAGTGCACGCCAAATTCACAAATAACGCCTGGAACATCGACTATTTTTTTATACAACTCGGCATAATAAAGAACGCGTGCCACAGAATCGACTCGTAACGAAACCAGATTATGGCGATGCCACGCCTCACCAAATAATGGGGATAGTTCATGGACCAAGGTTTTCAATTGCTGAGTGTTGTTTGATTTTTCATTGGATGTATAAACCAATTCACCATCACGTGATTGCAGCGATAATTTATCATCATTGCGCATAGACACCTCTACTAACGATTAAAAATAGTGCGCCAGTCATTAATCAGCTGGGTATGGCTAAAATAGCGTTGAATGATTTTAGCATTCTGCGCGTTATAGCCTATATTTGCCAGCGCCACATCTATTTGAACGGTTGAAAAAAGTTCAACACCCAGCGCTTGCAAGAATTTTCTTGATGTTGTTTCGGAATGCATCGCCACCGGAATGCCGCGCCCCAATAGCGAAATCAAATTGCCCATACCATGCTGACGCCATGAAGGCATAATCGCCAAATCAATATTGTTCAAAAATAACTCGTAATGCTCTCGTGCCGAAAACTCAAGCAGTGGATTAAAGCGTTCCTTTAATTTAGCATGCCCGACGGCAACGACTTTTTTGATATAATCCGGGTTGGGAGGGTAAGCTAGCGGCGAAAAAATTGCGGCATTGTGAATGTTTGAAAAATATTCAATCCAGTAAATATGATTATTCTCTACCGCGCTGGAATGGCCAAGCAAGATATTTACAGTTTGAGGACTCTCCGCACGCTCACCACGCGGATCACACTCCGGTCCGCCGTAAATATTACTTGGATAACAGAAACAAAAAAAAGACTGCCCCCTTGCCTCATACTTCTGCCTGACCCATTCAATATCACCAGGAATAAAAGAAATTAAACCTGCGACCTCAGTAATCACCTTTTTATGATTATATGAATATTGATCATAATAGTAAAAATCCCCCCCCCACATGGTCCAGAAAGATTTGTCTAGCCAATCTTTATTTTGCACTAACAGATCATTCACTTTATCACGCCACAGGCCATGTAATATTATTTTGTCCGCGACATCAAAATAGGAAACCAGGGTTAAAAAGTCTTCATCTCGGTATAAAAATTCCACAGGATGGTACGGTTGCAGACCAAACTGATACTTGGGGCTGGTAATAAACACAAAGCGATGCTGACTCACATCAAAGTTCGCCATCATAAAATCAAGAAATGATGGCATAAATTTTTCCATGACCATGACATGTAAAATCATATTTACCTCTTTGTGCCATGACAACCATAGTCACACGGATTAAAATGAATAAAATATAAACCAGATGCAATCTTCATACAGTGCAAGTGACACCACAATGAGCGCTGCAACTGATTATATATGCATCTCTAAACATATTTATTCCTTAACGACTTATCGTTATGTTTGTGTAAAACAATACTGCAAAAACAGTTCTATGGTTGCGGCTCTAAGCAATTTATTGCTGCGATTTAAATTTTGCACCAGATGGGGCACATAGTACATTGCATGCCAATTCTCATCGGTAAACTGTCGATAGAGTGCGGTCAGCGGATTCAATATTTTGTTCAACTTTTGCGCAATGTCTGGCTGCCGGATCCAGCTTGAATAATCGGCGTAATGATCGGTTTTACATTCCGGCATGGGAATGGTGGGATTATTGTCAATTGTCTTGCCCGTTTTTTGCCAGGGAATTGATTTGTAAAATTCGGGAAACTGCTTCAGCAGCACGGTGGAATACAGTCGATTACCGAGTCGATATTCATCATTAATCGAGAAGACAAACTCTAGTAATTCATTGTCAAGGAATGGTTTTTTATGCTCCAACCACGCGGAGGACGCCAGGGTTCCCATATTGGTAAAGCGGCGAACCCGGTTCATAAACAGATTGGGTTCAACGTGCGGGGTATCATAGAAAGACGAATCGATATTAGCCAGATAGGTATGCTGGCCATAATACAACTCGGCAATCTCCGCGTTGATTCTCTTGTTTGCCGTTTCCGCGCGCAAAAAACTCGGCCCCAGAATCGCATCACCACAATAACCACTGAGGGCATATCGCCCTTGCTGGATAATTTGGTCAACAAACTCACAGCCATGCATGTGCTGCATATCCAGCAACCCATCAGTTAGCCAGATAGTCGGTATTCTTTTTTCAAACCAGTTATCCGGCGTCAACTCATGAATCACATGGGGCCAGCCAACCATTTCGGTTACCTTCTGCGCCAACACAATGTCGGCACATTGATCGGTGCCAAAGGTATAACAGGCCCCCTTATACCCCGGGTGCATCTGGTGTGTGGCCGCCAATAACATTCTTGAATCCAGCCCACCACTGATTGGAAATACCAGCGATTCCGCCATATCCAGCCGCCGCTGCACGGCGTGCATAACAATTTCGCTCAACGCATCGACCGCATCATTGAACGATACGTTCTGTTGTTTGATATTTGCCCACGACCAGTAATGTTGGCTGTGTAGCCGATCGCTATCCAGGTCATAACTCAGCACTGTGGCTGGCGGTAACAGCGTCACGCCGTCGAAATAGGTAATATCGCCGACCAGATATCCCAAGTCCAGAAAACAGGAGAGTGCCTGTTGGCTAATTTTTTTTTCAAAAAAATCCAGCGATAAAAAAGCCTTTATTTCACTTCCCCAGGCGAAATGACCGTTGCGATGATAATAGAACAGTACTCGCATACCATTTCGATCTGAGACCAGGGTGATTTTTTTACGCTGCCGATCGAAAAGCACCGCACAAAATATGCCATCCAGCCTTGCCAGCAAATCAGCTAACAGATTTTGTTGATAGCTCCAAATAATGGCGCCATTCAGGTCGTGAAATATTTGCTGATAATGCTGTGCTATCTCTTGCAAATTATAGGCACATCCCTCCACCCAAATCTGTAACAACCCAGATTCATCTTGATGTGTCTTTTTTGCATAAAATGAAAAGCATCGTACAGCAGCTACGTTGTCATCCTGATACTCGTGTTCGATTGCTACCGGGTAAAGCGCGGTTTGCGTACGAACGATCTGAGTTATCTGATCCGAATATTGCGGATTATTTTTTACATAACCAAATAGTCCAGGCATCTTGATTCGCCGTTGCAGGTTAATTTATTAAAATGTTATTTGTTTTAATCGTTCTTGCGCTATTTGCATGATGTTGGCGGTTTGCACCCCCCACGAGAAATGTGATTCGGCATAAAGGTGCAGGTTGCGGGCGGTCTCTGCTATCGGCAGTGAAAGATAGTGTTCATAGATGGCGACCAGATCAACAGGCTGATCATCGGCAGCCAGTTGCCATGTACCAGATAATTGCTCGGGGCTAAAACTGTCCTCCAGGCTGTAGATAAACGGCAAACCGTAATACATAAATTCACGGTGTTTTAATGGTTCTGCGTAGCTGACGCCGGTGCGATGGAAACCCAACGACCCGAGACCAAGATGCACCCTGGCATAACGATTGGCCAACGCATCAGGATCCAGCGCACCTGTGAAAGTCACATACTCGGCAACCCCCAATTCCTGGGCCTGTTGTGCCAACTGGGCCGAAGCGGGCCCCTGGCCGACCAGGAACAGCCGCAACTCGACCTCTGGGTAGGCTTTTACAAATTCGGGTATTGCCGGGAACAGCCGATCATAGCCGTGCCAACGCGCCAGATAGCCAACCCCTAGCAAGTGGAAAGCGTGGTGAATATCAGGCCTCGGCTGCGGCGCAGTCGGTGCGATCCAGGTTGCCCCGTTGCCCATCTTGTACAGCGGCCGCTGATGCAAGGTCGCACCCGGCAGCACTTGGCTGGGGGTGAAAAATCCGGCCACCAGGGGTGCCAACTGCAGGAAATAGCCCAGATCGGTCTTGGCGGCTTGAACTGGCAATTCATTTCGATATTCCAGCGTGTACATCTCGACGAACATAGGCACTGCTGCGGCGTGCAGCTGCCGCGCCAGTTGCAGTAACTCATCGTTATGCATCGGGTTGTAACGCACATACGCCCACTCGAATGCGCGAGCCTGGGCTTGGTGCGTGGCAACCCAGGTGGCTACATGCACGAAGAAATCCCCAGGAGCCACCGCAGTAGTGATGATCTCGCGCTGGACTTCACTTCCCGCCTCGAACACCAGGCGCACTATGTTCGGACCATCGCCGCAGATCATATGCACTTGCGTGTGGTGGCGACTAAAGCCCTGAGCCTGAGCCAGCACCTTTCGCATAACGCCCAGGTGCCCACGTGTTTTAAGATTCACGTTATAGATAGCTAAAATTGATCCATACCCCGCCATTATGCCTCCGAAGCATAAAATGCATCTACTGACTGACGTGCCGACTCCAATTCAGTGGCGATCTGCAATGCCGTTACCCCGTCGATAGTCTGTGGTAGCAGATTCCAGAATAGATCGGTTAACAGCTCGTCATGTGCCACCTCAGTTGAGGTAACATCAAACAGGTGAGGAACCACGATCAGACGAATTGCAGTGGTCGACTCAGACAGAGGCACAGTGTTAACGCACTCGGGCCAGTCCCGGATACTCTTCGACAAGGTCTCATACAATGCAGGAGCCAGCACAAAACGGTGACTCTTTACATTAAATTGACCACAACTGACAATGAAACGGCACAGGCTATTGTGTTGTCTTGCTGCGGACATATCAGACTTTGTCACTGCACTCACATCTAGCAAGTAAACTCCGGGTGGAACCATAACCTGCAGCAGCTTTTGCTTGCCACTACCGCGCTCAGGAAAGGCTCCCCCCCGATAACGCCCACCGATACCGGTGGCAGCATCTTGTAAACCACGTTGCATGGCAACAAGCAACTCGTCCATGGCATTCAAATGCTGGAAGGTGATATTACGTGCCAAGCTGCGCTGTACATAATGTTTGACCTGATGGGGAGGATAGCGAACAGGATGCTTTGCGAAGAAACTCAGCTTGTTACGCCAGTAGTAGTAACGAGGTAATGTATTAGTCGCATTAGCACCACCTCCCTTGTGCAAAGCCTGTAGTCTTGGCTGTGCGACTACACGCCAACCAGCATCCTTGACTCGTACACACCAATCAATGTCATCCCAATAAAGGAAAAAGTCCTCATCAAATACACCCACCCGTTCGATGATTTCAGCTTTTGTCATCAGACAACAAGCGGGCACATAATCACAATCCACCGGTTCCATCGCTATCGAGGAATAGGATTCACCCGCAAAATTAAGGTGAAAACTAAAGGTAGCATCCTTTAAAGATACGTTGGAGCCGACCTCCTGTACCACCTCCGGATTATCCATTTTACATATTGCTGGTCCGATAACACCTATATCGTTGTGGTTAGCCAGTAAATCCATCATCCCAACTAGGGTGTTTGGTAGTACGACAGCATCATTATCCAGTAGCGCAATATAACGATACCCCATTTTTTGGGCTTGGCGCATACCATGAGCAAATCCCCCAGAGCCACCAACGTTTTCTTTTAATACTTCAAGTCTAATATTAGGATAGTATTGACGGATCAATGTTGCAGAGTCATCTGTTGATGCGTTATCTACAACAAAAATATCCGCCAGTTCACCCGCTGTATTTTGTACTGATTCGATCGCCCCGAGCACATAATTTTGCTTATTAAAATTACAGATAACCACACAGATTGGTTTCATTTTATTTTCTCACCGGCTAACACTTATCTATCAAATACCAAAAGCTAGTATGCCGTGCATATTTTATAGAAAAAATTTAATGCATTGCTCACCGCATCATCCATATCGAAATAGCGATACTCGGCAAGGCGCCCCAAAGCAATCAGTTGCGGGAACTGGGCCAATTCATCGCGGCAAGCCTGATAGTTCTGTTTGGCCTCATCGGTAAACAGCGGGTAGTAAGGCTCCAACTCCTGCTCCGGCTGATAGTCACAGGGATATTCGTACACTATGCTGGTGCCGGGATGCACCTGCCCACTGAAATGCTTGAACTCGGTGATCCGGGTGAAGGCTTCTTCATTCGGATAATTGACGGTGGTGACAGGCTGAAATTGCTCTTGCGCCAGATGGCGATGTTCAAAACGCAGTGAGCGGTATGGCAAACAATTCCCTTCTGCCGACATCAACTGATCCAGCATACCGGTATAGATCAGTGGACCATCGAAAGGTGCGCCATCCAACCACACCAGCTTCTGATGCCAATCCAACCTGACACGCTGCACCATGGGGGTAGACAGCCGCACGTCAATCAGCGGGTGTGCGAGCATGCGCTCAAACATGGCGGTATAGCCTGCAGCTGGTACCGCCTGCCAGGGATCGGTGAAGTAGCGATCATCCCGACTCACCACCACGGGCACCCGCGCCGTCACCTCGGGGGAGATCTGGTCGGGCGCAACCCCCCACTGTTTGCTGGTGTAGTTGACAAAGGCTTTCTGATAGATAAAGTCTGCCAATTCACCCAGCAGGGGATGCGCCTCTTTGCGTAGCTTTAGGATCGGTACTCTGGCACCATCACCAAACCGGGTGCGCAGGGCCTCAATCATGGCGGCGGCCTTGTCGGCGGGGAAACAGCGCTCGATGCTGGTCAGGTTGAACGGGATCGGCACCAACTGCCCGTCAATGCGTGACAACACACGATGCTCGTAAGGCAACCACTCGGTAAACTGCGACAGGTAATCCCAGACTTCCTTGTTGTCGGTATGGAAGAGGTGCGGTCCATAGCGATGGATCAACACCCCATGCTCATCATACTCGTCAAAGCAGTTGCCACCGATATGATCGCGCTGCTCCAGCACAAGTACCTTCCAACCGAGCTGGCTGGCCATTCGCTCAGCCATGACGGCACCGGAAAGCCCGGCGCCAATGATTATCGCCTGATAACTCATGCCGCCTCTCCAAACAATTGTTGCATGACCCGAGCAGGATGAGCTCGCTGCACCCACGCCAGTTGATGTCGCTCATCGAAGAACCAGCCTGGCGCCAGCTCCGCGACCTCGGCAACTGACTGTTCGATAAGTTGCGTGAAGCGCACGACGTCATCCTGCCGCAGAAAGTAGAGTGCGGCAGAGTAATAGTGATGGGCACGCCCCTGGGCAATGGCCACGGGATCCGCCCCAAACGCAGCGGCGTTATCACAGGCGCGCAGCAGATCGCGCAGCGACTGCTCACGACGTTCTGCCGATTTGCGGGTCTGTCCACCAAAGCTCTGGGTATGGAAGCGATAGCGGCCCAATAATTCGGGGATAAAATCCAGCGTCCCCGGATTGTGGGAGAGGTTCAAGATGTGCCAGGGATAATCGAGGATGATCTTGCACCCCTCATCGATGGCATTTTCCATCCCTTCATAACGGCGAAACATTATGGAACTTGCGTTGACGAACACCCCGAAGCGGATCAAAGCCTCCCGTGTCATCACGGATTCAAGATAGCGGGCATTGTAATAATCGCGGGTGAATAGCTTGATCCGTGCGCCAGTTTCATCATCAAACATCTCCGCTTCGTGGTAGCAAAGCGTGCAGTCAGTGTGCAAATCAAGATAATCGGCCTGGCTCTGCAGCTTGCCCGGCAGAGCAAGATCATCCCCGTCGACATAGGCGATGTATTCACCGGTAGCCTCTCTCAGCAAGCGTTTCTGGGTCTTGGCCAACCCCATATTCTGCGCATTCTGTAGTGCCTTGAGTTGCGGCCACTGCTGTGCCAGCCGATGCATAATGGCCCAGGAGTCATCGCTCGAGCCGTCATCAATGGCAATGACCTCAAAATCGAAATTGGTTTGCTGTTCCAGCAGACTAAGCAGACAGGGCTCGATAAAGCGCCCTAGGTTATACACCGGCACCAGTACGCTGACTTTCATAGAGAATCCAGAAGTAGAGTAAAAAAGAAGCGAATTAGAGAATTCGGACAAGGCTACCGCACGGTCTCTGTCAACCCTTCCTGCCCTTCATGGCAATATTTACTGCAAGAGCCGTGCCTGACCAAGCTAATTCATTGATATGACTTGATTTATGTGACCTGGAATCCACTATTCAATACGGTCAAGCTGACGGCTGCAGGCCACCAGCATGTCGATGCCATCCCAGAGCCATTCGAATGCCAGCGCTTGTCCCGGACTTGCCACCCTATCGATACGGCAGCAAGGCGACAGCAGTAGCGCATACTCAAGCCGCATTTTATCTGGCCCAACCCAGACACAGGTCTGCATATCCCAAGGTTGTAACAGCAACTCATCAAGAGTATCGGCAACGAATTCTGCAACTGTACCTCCTCCGATGTGTTCAAGCCGCAAAGAGGCGGTGGGAGTCAATAAGGTGACGCCAGCAAAGGTCTCCTGCTGCATCTGACCATCGAGAGCGGCATTTTGTTGACAATTGATGAGGCGTTCCATCATCAGGGCAGGGCTGCCTGCAAAGGGGGCAAAGACGGCTTCGAGCAAACGACGTCGCAACACACTATCGGGAGTGCCCAACCAGCAAATCGTGGTGGGCGAGGCGCAGGCTTGCTGATTGAAGCGAGTAAAGTCTTGTTGCAAAGCCGCAACCAATTGCCGCCATGCGGCAGCATCCAGGTTGGCGAGCCATTGGCTATCCAACACCGCCATGGAGCGGCGATCCGGAAACACGATTTCCTGAGCGCGGGGTGAAAGCGGAATAGCCCGTACCCGACCGATGGTTTCATCACCGCCCCAAATGATGCGAAGGCGGCACCGGGCCGACAGCCAGGCGGTGACCCGTTCGTCATGGTCATACCGGATAAAACGGGTACGCGAGGCAATCTCTTGCCACTCGGGCAGAGAGAAAAGCTCGTTCAGGATGGTCAGCATGGCCTCTTGCACCGGGTCGATGCGCGATGAGAGGCGAACCACGGACCCATTGCCCATCAGTAGCGCCATGATCCAGGAGTAGAACGCGACGGTCGGCACGTTGGAGGGGACCAGATGAAAAACCATCCCCAGCGGAGCGCGTCCTGCCATGCGTTTGCGCTGTACCTCAATCTGGCGAGGCCGCAACCAAAAACCAAAGGCGGCTAAATCCGGATTCGCTCGTCCCTCCTGCTGCAGACGTGCAGAGAGCGCAGCCACAAAGTCACCTATTACGGGCGCAAAGCTTGGCTGCGGGCGAGTAACAAAACCTTGCCAGCCAATGACGGGAGCCACGAAAGCGACCTCGGGCCCAGCTTGCCATATGGCATCTTCTGCATCTGACCGGATCACTGGAAAGTGTCGCTGCATCCCCTCACCTCGGCGCCTTGCTGACGCCCTGATACATGAAAATAACGGCCGAGACGTCCGCAGGGGCAATCATCCTCACCCAGCAGCACACCGAGATCCTCGCTGAGCAAACTGTGGCCTGGATAACTTTGGGGAATGGCAGAGATCACCTGCAACAAGCCTGGCTTGCCGATCCCGAGCGGTCGATGGGTCAGCGGATCCCGCACCAGCAGATCGGCAAAGAGGGGAGCATGAAGATGGCCCTGCTCGCACTCAACAAATACCGACCCCACCTGCTCCACCATGCCATAGAAGTTGTACACCCGACTCAGCCCCAGCTGTTCATGGCAGCGCTGCTTGAAGGCAGGATTATCCACCGCGAGGTGTTGCAGCTTCTTCCAGCCACCGCTGTGAAAAAGCGTGCCCTGCGTCAGCGGCAGTTGCAGACCTCGCTCACGCAGCGGTTCCAGCAGACATTGCCAGACCATGAAGGTAAAGCCGAACAACAGGACCGGCTGGCCCGCATATTTGTCACAAAACGCCTCGATGACAGGCCAGTTGGGCCGCATCTGCTCGTCGAGGGCATAGGTATGGTCTCGGCCAAGGAAGGAGAGCCCCAGCGCACCGGCGCCGCGGGCGGAAAAACCGCTGCGGTTTTGAATCAGGGCGGGTTGCTCCACCAGCAGCATGGGCAGCCGCTGCTTGCCGACGAACTCTTGCAGGATCTTCACCAGCACCTTGCTCTGCAACGCGGCTGTATCCCGATCCAGCACGATCCGTGACGGCGTTCCGGTAGTGCCAGAGGAGGTGAGCACCTTGAATACCTCTTCTTGCGGCACGCTCTGCCATTGGGCCAATTTGAACAAACGAGCGGCCAGATAAGGAAGCTCTTGATAGGTCGAGGCCTGACCCCAGCCAAACGCCGACAGAATATTGGCAAAAGCTGGACACCCCTGCGCATGGCGCTGCGTCAATTCATTCAGGCGAGCAAGGAGCAACCAACTTTTTTCATGTTGAGACAGCCCGAAAACCGGCGCATCAAACAGCCTGTTCATAGCTGCTCCAATTGTGTTAACAGGGCCGGATAATCGATCTTCATATTGCTGCGTCGTGGCAAATGATGCCGATAAATGCGAACGCTTGATGGCGGCACCATCAGCCAGCGGGCCAGCTCCAGCTGCAGTGCGTCACTGGGGCACGCGTCTGCCTCGATGGCCACCAGCAGGCAATCATCACGGCCGGTCGCAGCGCAGGAATAGCCCCTCCCCTGCAACCAGGTTTCCACTTCAGCCAAGCTCACCCGTTTGCCAAACAGCTTCAGGAAACGGTTGAGTCGTCCGGTCAGATAGAATCGGCCCGACTCATCACAACGAGCCAGATCGCCGGTAAAGAGCGCATCCATATCACGCCCCCGAGCCAGATCTTCAGGGCGCTCCGCATAGCCCAACATCACATTTGGCCCTTGGTAAACCAGCTCTCCCTCCCCGTCGGGAAAGCCGGACTCATGACGAAGAGAGAGGCACCCGCCCGGTACGGCACGGCCGATCGCATCCGGAGCAACAATCACTTCATCGTGAGCCAACCAGGCGATGCGCGGCGCCGCTTCGGTCTGACCATACATCACGAAAAAACGGCGTCCCAGCGCAGCTGCCTGTTCGGCAAATTGCTTTGCCAGTGCCGGCTCAAGCCGTCCTCCGGCCTGGGTCAGCGTCATCAGGCTGGGATAGCGGGTCCAGTCAAAACGCAAGCGGTTAAGCATCTGAAAGGTAAACGGGACCCCCGCCACGCTAGTGACCTGATGACGATTTACCTCATCCCAGAATTGGCGCTCAAGGGGACTGGCAGTGCATGAAACCAGAGAGGCGCCAACCAAAAGATGGCTGTTAAGTACCGACATCCCGAAGGAGTAAAAAAGTGGCAACGAGGTGATGGCTCGCTCACCCCCGTTCAGCGCCAGATATTCGGCGATGGCCGCGGCATTGGCATCAAGATTGGTTCGCGACAATCGCACCCATTTGCAGGAGCCGGTACTGCCCGATGTCGGCAGCAGCAAGGCCAACTCAGGGTGAAACGAGGGCGCATCGCCAAGATGCGCAACTGCCCCATCCTCCAACACCCGCAGACTGACACCAAAGCGCTGGCACTGCTCATGGTGCAACTGGGCATCCTGTGCAGGATCGGCCAACATGATGGCGTGGCCATCACGCAGGGCCAGCAAGTAGTGAAGCAGATGCAGGGTGGACGTCACAAATGGCAGGTAGACCAAATGACGACCGACGGGATAGGTGGTAGCCAACTGCGCCACACGCCGAGCCAGCTCACCATAACTGAGCCACCCCTCTTGCGGGTCTCGCCAGGCGGGCTCGTCATTACTTTCAACCAGATGCGTCAACAAATCAGGCTGGCTCAAATCACCATCCCCCCATCGACCCCAATCACCTGCCCAGTCACATAGCTCGACAAGTCGGATGCGAGAAACAGGGCCACCTTGGCCACTTCTTCTGGCGTACCAATCCGCCCCATTGCGATGCTGGCCACCCGCTCGGCAAACTTATCTTGCGGGATGGCGTGGGCCATATCGGTATCGATAAAACCGGGAGCAATCGCATTGACCCGGATCTGGCTGGCGGCCAGCTCCTTGGCCAGTGACAGGGTAATGCCAATCACCGCCGCCTTGCTGCCGGCATAGCAGCTGAGCCCAGCCGTCCCCACTTGCCCCATCAGGGAGGCGAGATTGATGATGCTGCCGCCACCACTGCGCGGCATCAGGCGGGCGGCATACTGGCTGCAATAGATCACACTAAAGGTATTGTTGCTGAATGTCTTTTGCAGATGGGTCTGGTTCGCCATCCCCAATAACGCCTCTTCCAGCATGCCGGCATTGTTGACCAGCACGTCCAGCTGGCGAGTCTGAGCAAACAGCTGCTGAAAGGCCTGCTTGACCGCCGACGGATCAGCCACATCAAAGCAGAGAGGCTGGCAAGGCACGCCAAACTCGGAACCAATCGCGGTCGCCAGCAGGCTCATCGTTACCTCATCACGGCCTCCCAGCCACAGTTCAGCCCCCTGAGAGGCAAACTGGCGGGCGATGGCAAGCCCGATGCCACGCCCGGCACCGGTGATCAACACCCGCTTGCCCTGCAACAGTCCCTGCATCAGAAAGCGACCCCGTATTTGGCCAGGATCTCCCGCGCCTTGACGACCGAACTCATGTCGATAATGTCATCGGTGTCGAGCAATACACCGTAGTTATCCTCCAACTGGGCGATCAGCCCCATGTGGGCGACGGAATCCCACTGCGGGATGCTGTTGTAAGCCAGCCCATCGCTGACGCTGCCGATATCAATACCCAAAGCCTCGGCAAAAACCTGTTCCAATGCGATTGTCATCTGAAAAATCTCCGTAGCCGCTCACGGGCGGTATAGTAATTCGCCGGCAGCAGTTCCAATGCAAAAAATCCGTTATCTTGTCCTATCTGGCGGTAACCCAGTTGTTCATTCAAGCGCAGGGCCGAGCGATTGTTCTCCCGAACCAGGGTGCGGATACAACCGATGTGCAGCTCATCAAAACCCTGATCAAGCTGGGTTAAAGCAGCAGCAACGGCCAACATGGGATGCCGCACGGTTGAGTTGCCCAGATAGAGCCCCGCATCGGCAATCGCCTGACCCTGCAGCTTGCCCTGGCACTCACCTTTCAGATTGACGTAACCCGCTCGCACGCCCTTGCACCAGAGCACCCAGTGCAGCTGATCCCGCCGCTCACGGGTAGCGGTGAACCATTGGCGCTGTTGCCGTGGTGAAATACGCGTTTGGGATACCATCTGCATTCGCACCTCATCCTTATTGCGCCAACGTCGCAAGGCAGGAAGATCCCACGGCTCTATCGGGCGTAACTCAACGCCATAGCTCATCTTAAACGCCATCCACTTTTCATGACCTGTCTCTCTTATCGACCACACTGCTGCCATTCCGTAGCAAAAATCGATAATACAAGCATAAAAACCAGTATAATATCAAAAATAATCAAAGAGTTGTCATCGATTATCCTGGCTTTGGCCAGGCATTGATCCAGCGGAGAGAGCCCATCATGGCCATCGCCATTATCCCGGCCCGGGGTGGTAGCAAACGCATTCCACGCAAAAATATCCTCCCCTTCTGTGGTCAGCCCATGCTCGCCTATGCCATCCAGGCGGCGCAAAAATCTGGCTGTTTCAGCAAGGTGGTGGTCTCCACCGATGATGAGAATATTGCCGAAGTTGCTCGTCAACTGGGCGCGGAAGTACCATTTCTACGACCAGCCAACCTCGCCGATGATCACACCGGTACCACCCCTGTGGTGATCGACACCATCCAGCGACTCGACCAGCTCGGCATCCAGGCTGAGCACTACTGCTGCATCTATGCCACGGTGCCGCTGATCCAGGCCGACGACCTGAAGGCCGCCTATCAGCAACTGATCGCCAGCAAGGCCCCCTTCGTCTACACGGTGGCTGAATTCGGCTTCCCTATCCAGCGCGCCGTGCGCATGGATGAGCAGGGCCGGGTCACCCCCTTCTGGCCAGAACAGATGGCGAAACGCTCTCAGGATCTGGAGCCTGCCTATCAGGATGCAGGCCAGTTCTACTGGGGCAGCCGTGCGGCCTGGCTGGGAGGGATCAGCCCGGTGGGGGGAGAAGGGATTGGCCACATACTGCCGCGGCACAGGGTGGTCGACATCGACACGCCGGAAGATTGGCACCTGGCCGAACTGCTCTATCAAGTGCTGGCCCAATATGACGTTTAAGGTTGCCTTCCGGCTCGACGCCGGCACCGAGATTGGGCTGGGTCATCTGATGCGCAGTCTGGCCATCGCCGATCGGCTGAAAACGGCTGGCGCCGAGTGCCACTTCCTCTGCCATCAGCTACCTATGCACCTGTTGCCACTGCTGCACTCCCACCAGCATCACACTCTCTGTGATCTGGACGATGCAGGCCCCTTGCCCACCTTGCGCCCGGAGTGGCTGGTGTGTGATCACTACCAGATTGATCGGCAAATCGAGCAGACACTGGCAAGTCACTGTGGTCAGTTGCTGGTGATCGACGATCTGGCCGATCGCCCTCATCATGGTCAGTTGCTGCTGGATCAGGGGCCACTACGCAGCACAGCCGATTACCAGTCACTCGTCTCTGCCGACTGTCGGCTGCTGCTGGGCACCGACTATGCCCTGCTGCGCCCCGCCTATCGCCAGCTTGCACGCCAAAAGGTCAGCCGGTGGCAACGTGGCCTCATCTGCTTTGGTGGTGCCGATCCTGCCGGAGCCTGCCTCATCACCCTCAACAGCCTAGCCCGCCTGCCTTGGGCCCGCACCATCCAGTGGACCTTGGTGGCGGGCGGCGCCAATCCCTTCTGGCCCGAGCTGGAACAGAGAGTGGCCGAACTGGCCGGCCTCGATTTGGTGCTGCTGCGCCAGAGCGACCAGATGGCCGACCTGATGAGCCGACACGACTTCGCCATTGGCGCCGCCGGCGGCATGACCTGGGAGCGAGCCTGTCTCGGCCTGCCGACTCTGGCGGTGCCCATCGTCGACAATCAGCAGTTCAACGACCTGGTGATCGCACGCTTCCAGTTGGCCGAGCGGCTGACTCTGAGCGAGCTAGCCGAGCCTGAGCGGCTGCTGCAAGCCCTGCACCGGCTTGAACAACAGTCAGACGACTACCGCCGCCGTGGCCAGCAACAGGTGGATGGGCTGGGGCTGGATCGGCTCACCGCCTGGTTGCTGCAACAATCGGATTATCAGCTGTTACCTGATGGTCAACAGTGGCAACTACACCATGATGACCAGCCGCTGCTTACCCTGACGCTGAACGGCCAGCGGCTGACATGGCAGGCTGCCCGGCCACTTCAACCAGCGGAGTGGCAAGAGCTGGCACATCGCTTGCAGACAATTTTCTCCCAATTTCCCCTCTATCTTGCCGAGCCACCGCAGATAGCGCCCCCTGCCCCTTGGCAACCGGCGCCGCAAGGCTGGCAACTTGGCATAGGAATCTGAACACAGATGCAGATCGATCATCGCTCCATCAACCAGGAACAGGCTCCCTATGTGATTGCCGAACTGTCGGCCAACCACAATGGCAATCTGGACCGCGCCCTGGCCATTATGACCGCCGCCAAAGCAGCGGGTGCCAGCGCCGTCAAGCTGCAAACCTACCGCCCGGATACCATCACCCTCAAAAGTGATCGACCGGAATTTCAGATCCACGGCGGTTTGTGGGATGGCCACAGCCTCTATGACCTTTATGAGTGGGCGCACACTCCCTGGGAGTGGCACCAGGCGCTGTTTGCCAAAGGGCGCGAGCTGGGGCTGACGGTCTTTAGCAGCCCGTTCGATTTCAGTGCGGTGGACTTGCTTGAATCACTGGACTGCCCGGCCTACAAAATCGCCTCCTTCGAGCTGGTGGATCTGCCCCTCATTCGCTACACCGCCCAGACCGGCAAGCCGCTTATCATGTCCACCGGCATGGCGGACGAGGCCGAGATCGCCGCCGCGGTCGAGATGGCACTCAAGCACGGCAACGGCCAGCTGGCGCTGCTGCACTGCGTCAGCGGCTATCCGGCGCCGGCGGCCGAATATAACCTGCGTACCATCCCCATGTTGCGCCAGCGCTTCGGGGTCGAGGTGGGGCTCTCCGATCACACCCTGGGGTCGGCCACAGCCATCGCCGCTACCGCGCTCGGGGCCACCCTTATCGAGAAACACTTCACCCTGGCCCGCGCCGACGGCGGGCCGGATTGCGCCTTCTCAATGGAACCGGCCGAACTCACCGAGCTGGTAACCTCGGTCAATACCGCCCATGCCGCCCTCGGAGTGGCCGATTACCATCTCACAGCCAGTGAACAGGGTAACCGCGCTTTTCGCCGCTCCCTCTATCTGGTCAAGGAGATGGCAGCTGGCGAGGTGCTCACCGCAGCGCATATCAAATCGGTGCGCCCCGCCCTCGGCCTGCCCCCGGCCGATTACGATCGGCTCATCGGCAAGCAGGTCAACCGCGACATGGCAGCCAATCAGCCTCTCAACTGGGATTGGATTGCACAAGATGAATGAAGATCTGCTGCGTCATCATCTGGCGATAATCGAACAGCGTTGGCCACAGCTTGCTGCCCACCTCACGGTGACACAGCTGGGCGATCTGCAGGTGGAGTTGTGTGAAGGCCTCAGCAGCACACTGCTGGTCAATGGCATCCAGCTCACCAGCCGGCACGATCGGGTGAAGGAGGCCGAACTGCAAGCGGCAACTCTTCCCGATGTACCCGTGCTGCACCTTTATGGCACCGGACTCGGCGATCTGCAGAAGGTGTTGCTGACACGCCCCCGGTTAGAAACCCTCCATGTCCATATCATGCACCACAATCTCTTCACTCTGGTGCTGGCCTTGCTCGAGCACGACGAGTGGCTGCAAGACCCCCGGGTAGAGCTGAGCCTCGCGGCCGATGAACAGGAGATTGTCCTCCCCTTCTTCGCCCTCCCCAGCGAACTGGAGCTGGCCGAAGATGCGGCCTGCCGCATTCGTGGTCGACTGGTGAGCGAAGTGATGGCGACTTACACCAAGCAACGCTTCGTCCCGGACTTGCCGCGCATTACCGGGCGACTGACCGAGAATCTTCCACTTGTGGGTGAAGATGGCGATGTTGCCACGCTTTTTGGCTCACACCCGGATGCTACTGCACTGGTCATCGCCAGCGGTCCCAGCCTGCAACACCACCTCCCTCGCCTTGCAGGCTTGTTGCAGCAACATCCCGAGTGGAAGGTACTCTGTGTCGATACTGCGCTCGCCCCTCTGCGACAATACGGCATCAGTGTGGATCTGGTCGTAACTATCGACGACGCTCTGACTCCGGATCGACTGGCAAGCCAAGGGCTCACTTCGGTTCCTCTGGTATATGCCCCCATGGTGCCCCATGAGACGCTCGCAAGTTGGCAAGGGCCGCGTTTTACCGCCTACTCCATCAGCCCCGTGTATGAGCAACTTCGTCATACTCATCCCAAAGGGTTACTCCATCAAGGAGGCAGCGTGCTCCATCCCACCGTCGATCTCGCCGTCAAGATGGGTTGTAGAGAGATCATTCTGCTCGGCTGTGACTTCGCCTTCCCCGGTGGCCAGACCCATACCGGCTGGGATGATGGTGCTTTGGGCCCTGTTGCCAGCCAGGCCCTCAGCTGGGTACTGGATGGCCATGGTCAGCGCGTCAGCACCAACCCCAATTTCACCACCTATCAGATCGAGCTTGAGCGCTATATGGCAAGCCATCCGGAAGTCAAATTCTGGAACAGCAGCCGCGACGGTGCGGCCCTGCTCGGCTGTGACTATCATCCGGAGCTGATGCCATGACCATCACAGAGCAGTGCATTGCACTGGCACACAATTTTCGCCTTGGCCTTCATGTTGAAAGTGCGCTGCAGCTACCGGGTCTGGTAGAGCAGGCCTTGCATGCTCTACCTCCGGAGCACCAAGGCGATGCCGTGACCATAGTGAGTGCCCTGCTGGCTTGCCAGGAGCGCCATGACTGGCTGGGATTGGCCGACTGGCTTGAAGTTGAGTTCGCGACTCTTCTTACAACGCCAGAGAAATAATAATGCTGAGCGGGTGAAACGAAAGGAATTTCATATGCGAGCATGATAAAAAACTTGCTCGCAGTAACACCCCAAACGCATGTCACGTTTGGGGCCACAGTTTCTAAATGATAGCTGATAAGTGATTTAGAACACCACATGTATAACGTGACAATAGATACACGTTATAATACACCACTACTTAAATATATTGAGACCTATAAAATAGGCTGTATCATGTCGTTCCAATGCTCCAGCATAAATATGTTTGGCATCAGTAAAAAACTGCTCCAATATAGTGATTGTAGAGTTTAACTTTTCTGTCAGCACATCATCAGAGTCATTGATATGAGCCATCATCAAACTGATGATATTGGCATAAAAATAATTTATTGATCCTATCAACACACGGTAAAGATGACTATCACGACTCATGAACAAATACAGCAGATAATCATGATGGCGTTGCATCATCGATTGAATTGCGTTGTGTTCACGAGGAACTGCCTTCCAATCATCAAGCAGTTTATTAACTACATCATTAAAAAACGGCACGTTAATGGCAGATTGGAAATCAATACTGGCTACATTAAATGGTTTGAAACAACGTGACAGCAAATCATCAATGAAGGCTCGCTTATTAAAATCTGGCCAAGTGGGGTTGATATGCTCAACCCGACGAGGTTCGGCACCAGCAACATAAGCACCATCACTACTATTGACACAACGTATTTCAGGATTATTTTCCAAAACCTGAGCCATATTGTGAATAGAGAGACCAAATAAATGATTGATACGGACTTCACCACCAAAGTTACCATGAGCTGGAAATGTCTCGTTCAGATCCTGATGGTATTTCGCCTCCTGTTTTTCATTATAATAAAGGCTCAAACTGGAGTGATGCTTATCCGCAAATTTATACCCATTGTCAATACCAAATAGATAGATATCCTTGAAGCCAAGCAACGCTGCGTAATTAAGACCGGTATTCCCAACAAATGGATTAGAATATTCAATTGAATCAAATTCAAACTGCTTACCAAAGTGAGTGGTCAGCAGTTTATACATGGGCTCATTGGGTTTAAATGCTAAACCGGTTTTGCGGAAAAATGTCTTGCACTCAGGATGAATCACATCCACGCTTAAAAAAACACTATCCTTGAGAAACTCCCCTGCATCCAAAATATGCAAAAAATCTGCTGAACTTTTGGTACGCTCAACAGCAACATAAATATCTGGCTTGACTCCAGCTTTATAAAGTGCACTGACTGCAGTGCCACAGGCAATGATAATAGCCTGACGTTGATGCTCTCGAATAAAATCAATGCTCTGATCTAACGATGGCCCGTTTCCAACAACAAATACAGGTATAGCCTCAGATGAGGATGTATCACGTTGGCGCAGAAGAAATGGTGTGCCATCTTGCAGATGACTATGGCTATGAGCTAGAGCAAAGACATTATCATCAAAAAAACCCCAACCCGTACGCAGCAGATAGAACTCATTTTCAACCTGGTTAATAAGCGAATGCAACTTTGGCGAATGATAATGGCAGAATGAGAAATATGCTGCAGACCAGAACGCCCCTTTACGATGAAGCGCTTCCATCATATCGGCTGCTAATAATTTCTCGTCAACCCCTATAAATAAATGCAAGCTTAATGACTCTTGCTCCATATAATCCAGCAAAGAGCACCAGTCAAAACAATATAAAGATGCATAAAACATATCAAGATCTGGTTCAAAGGCGAACAAATTCTTGACTTTGCATCGCTCGTATAAATAGCCCAGTTGATAACCCAAACCTATTCCATACATCAAGGATAATGGGATATCCATTGATAGTGCACTCTTGAGTGATAACCCTTCGAGCGTTGATTGTTGTTTAAGCTTGGATATTTCGTTGTTATATTTTATATGTATTTGGTCATCAAAATACCATTGTGGTGCAAAATTAATACATTGCAAAATACTTTGTTCAATTACTTCATCAATTTGTGATTCAGCATCTGCGAATGGATCGTCACCGTATAACGAAACTTGCTCATCAAGCCACAATATATTAGGGATACCATTTTCATTGCAAAAAAAACGGAATGGCCGTACTGGTTGATATGATTCAAAAAAATCATATATACTTGGCATGAATTTTTTAAAGGCATCCATGTTCATTGCAAAACGAACAGGCAATACCTCCAACATAGCAATTTCCTGTTGCTTTTGCCTCTCAAGGCGAACAAGTTCACTCTCGATATTTGTAATTTCTTGTTTAATATCCATGTATGCCTAACCTGCGTTCAGCTTGTACATATCAGATGCTCGACCTGCTTTTGAAAATTTCCACAAAGCTGCTTCTGTCTGATTCTTTGCATGTTCTATCAGCTCATGTAGCGTTTGAAACTGCACCAATGCTTGTTGGTGCCCCATGTCAAGAACCACATGTGGAGGGATATTCTGGAAAACAGCATCAAGGAGAATGAGATAATGGTCGATCAACTGTTCAGCCGTTTGCACATCCTCCTGTTCGAACAAGGTCAGTAACTCTTGACCTACTGCGATTAATTCTGGCAAACGGTTATTGCTCATTCGGTTCCGCCCACTTTTTGTTGAGCCAACGCCTTATCTCGCTCCTCGACAGGAATAGCATCCCAACCGCTTTTAACTGTCAGCATCAGATTCATAACCTCATCGACAGCTGTGATATCCATATCACGGCTGGCATCCATCATCCTAGCTTTCATGTAGTCATAAAGCGCAGAAAGGTCTTCGGGAACCTTACCATAAGAGAGATCAAGCGAATCTTGCAGCCCGTTGATAATGGCCATTGCTTTAGAGATAGAGTGGGATTTTTGCTCAAAATCTCGACGTTCGATAGCACCACGAGCCTGAGCCAAGCGCTCCAGGCAACCTTGCATCAAAAGTTGAATCACGCGGTAAGGATCGGCTACTGCCAATTCGGATTGCAGATTCTGGGTGGTATAGGCCTTTATATTTTTATGATACATATGAAACACCACTCATGACTTCACATTAACTATTGTTTGTATTTAGCATACTTAAATATGAGGCAGATTTATTCATCTTGGCCAACATAGCATCCAGACTTCCGTAACGGGCCCGCAAGGTCTCTTCATACTTGGTCAGCTGAGTGGCGACATCTGACTCCTTACGACCCACTTCGCGCAGATCGGAATTCAAAGAGTCTTCCCGTTTCGCCAACAAACCACCGGTCTTGGAGTAGGTTTCCAGCTGGCTGGCCAGCTGACCGGCGATCCCATCCTTACCGCCAAAAACTGCCACTACCTGATCGAAATTTTTGTCGATGGCCTCGTTGAACTTGGTATCATCGATAGACAATACCCCTTTGTTATCCATCTTTATGCCCATCTGAAAAATCGTTTTATAAGTAGAGGAGTTTTTCGAAGGCTCGGTGATGATGCCATTCATCATATTGACTACGGCACGCGTCGTTGCATCGCCCGCCAGAGCCCCACCATCATTCTTGCTCTTCCCTTCAACGATCGTATTACGCTTGCCGAGCTCATTGCTCTTCTTCACCAGCGCGTTGTAACCGTCGACAAAGCTTTTGACCATGTCCTTTATGCCAGCCTTGTCGGTGGTCACGTCAACCTTGTTAGAGCTGTAGGTCTTGACCGGATTACCGCTGGCATCGGTAGAGGTTGTGCTATCCGACTCCCGCAACACGGTCAGTTTAAGTCCGACAATGGTGCCATCGAAGGTATTGGATGAACTGGTCAGAGTATTTCCATCAACGGTGATCTTGGCATCTTGAGCATCTTGGCGCTTGGTCAGTTTGGATACGAGATTATCGGTCAGGTCGGTAGTACTGCCAGTGACCTGCAGGTCCTTGCCGCTGCCACTTACCCCGGAATCGATCATCAGCTTGGATTTACCATCGGAGGTATTGACTATATTGACGCTCAAACCGAAATTGTCGGCGTCATTGTTGATGCGTTTACGGATGGACTGTAGTGAATCCCCTGCTTTCACATCGACATCGAAGGTCTTGTCACCAGCCTTGAAGGTCAGCTTCCCATCCTCAGTGATAAGGGGAGTCGTCGATGAGTCGAAAGTACCGTCAAATTTACTGGTCTTCGCCAATTGTTCGACGCTGATATCATATTGCCCGTTGGAAGCCCCCGCCTTGCTCTCCACCTTGAGAACGGGTTTGTCCTTGTCCTGGGTAATATTAATCGAGCGTTTGTTGAACGCATCATCTTTGGACATGGCCTGAAGTGTCGTCACAAACGAGGCGATGGCCGACTTCAACTGTCCAACCCCGGAGAGAGTGATCTGGGCATTGGTCTTTTTGGTGGTGATGGGCTGCATCAGTTGCGCCTTCTTGGCATTGACGCTCGCGGCAATGACAGACTCCAAGTCCAGCTGTGAACCCGCACCAGCAGACGTAATCGTGGCCATTCTCACTCTCCTCGTAAAACTTGCGTATTAAATCTCTTTATCAAGCAATAATCCGACTCTTGAGCCACCACCTATAACATCAACTTCACGCAGATCCTTGAGCCGCTTGCTGATAGCCAGCAACTCTTCACTTGGGATCTGACGGATCATTGACTTGGTATTGGCGTCCATCACCTTGATAACAACTTGCTCGAGATCCTTTTCGACGCTGAAGTTGACGGTCCATCCCTGCAACTTGCTGAACTCCTGCAAGTTTTGTACCTCTTTTTCAATATCCTTATCTGAGACATCGGATTTGCGAACCTTCTCTTTGGCTCGCTCCTCTTGTTGTTTTTCCACATCCTGTGTCATCACCCGCTGCTCTTCCGCCATGCCAGATAGCACTTGAGCGGCCGATTGGCCGCTCTTGCTACTTGACTGAAGAGAAGAAGGAGTGACCGATGAGGGAATTCCAATGTCATTGGCCATATCGTCGCTCCTTTTCTATCTCATCACTACCCGTTAACCCAACAGGGACAGCGCAGATTGCGGTCTTTGGTTAGCTTGCGCCAGGATACTTGAAGCAGCCTGCTGCAGGATGTTCTGTTTGGTCAGGTTGGCGGTTTCTGTCGCAAAGTCCGCATCACGGATACGCGAACGTGCTGCACTCAAGTTCTCGGACACGTTGGACTGGTTGCGAATGGTCGAGTCGAAACGGTTCTGGACCGCACCAAGCTCTGCACGTTTGCTATCAACCGCCTTGATCATGTAGTCGAGGTTGGCCATAGCAGACTGGGCACCACTGGCTGTTTTGATACTGTTCATGTTGGCAACAGTTACAGCAGTTGTCGCAGCGGTTACCTTGTACGGCTCTTTACTACCAGTAGAACCGGCGGCGATGGTGGCACTGCCTTTTGATGCGCCAGCAATACCGCTAATGGTAAAGGCACTGGTCATCTTGAAGGTAATGGTCTGGGTAGCATCCGCACCGACCTGGAATGAGCCCTTATATTTACCGTCCAGCAACTTCTGACCACCGAACGTGGTATCACTGGAGATGCGATCGATCTCGGTTGTCAGTTGATCGTACTCTTGCTGCAATGCAACGCGGTCATCCGTATTGTTGGAACCGTTGGCTGATTGCTGCGCCAGAGTCCGCATCCGCTGCAACATGGAGGTTATTTCATCCATGGCCCCTTCTGCGGTCTGGGCTACAGAAATACCATCGTTTGCGTTGCGGTTACCCTGGTTCAAGCCGTTAACCTGTGAAGTCAAACGGTTGGAAATCTGCAAGCCAGCAGCATCGTCTTTGGCGGTGTTGATGCGAAGACCGGATGCCAATCTGGTATAGGAGGTATCCAGAGACTTGTTGGTATTCATCAAGTTACGCTGGGCGTTCAATGATGAAATGTTGGTGTTGATATACATGGCCATAAAATATTCTCCCGAAGAACATGCGACTGCAGGTTGCGTCGTCTAAACAACACGACGTCCCACCGTTTGAAGAGCAGGTTGAACATGCCTATCTCTTCTGGCGGGTGTCTGTTTGAACGAACAGGCCACCCGCAGTAGTGCAAACGTTGGATTCCGAACACCCCTCGATTGCTTCACTTTATTTAACGGCAGCGCAGATACAAGCTTTAGGAAAATTGTTGCCTAAAGCGGCAAGTTTTCTCCGGCAAGCGGCAACAGAACATCAATTGAGCAGCATCACCATGCAAATCACCGCTGATGATGACCTCGTTTACGGGATAAGATGCGTTGGCACGGTTCATGCTTTGAACTGATAGAGTGACGTCAATTTGGCGACACAATAAAAAGAGGCCGGTAAACCGGCCTAAAGATGAGCATATGCTCAGGAGAATATGACCAAGCGTGACAGAACTGAACAGCTGGACAACACTTGGCATTACTAGTAGAGATTATATCTCTCCCGATAGAACAGAGTGCGACCCGAACACCCCTTTGTTCCATCTCTTGATCAGGGCGGCCTGAACAACCGCCCTGTTTTCTTTTGTTAGCCTTGCAACAGTGACAGTGCAGACTGCGGGCGCTGGTTCGCCTGTGACAGAATGGTCGAGGCGGCTTGCTGCAGAATGTTCTGCTTGGTCAGGTTGGCGGTTTCAGTCGCAAAGTCAGCATCACGGATCCGTGAGCGGGCAGCACTAACGTTTTCGGAGACGTTCGCCTGATTGCGAATGGTTGAATCGAAGCGGTTTTGCACTGCACCCAATTCAGCTCGCTTGCTGTCTACAACTTTAATCATGTAGTCGAGGTTGGCCATAGCAGACTGGGCCGAACTCGCCAACTTGATGCTATTCATGTTTGCCACAGTCACTGCGCTGGTTGAGGCCGTTACTTTGAAAGGCTCTTTGCTACCAGTTGAACCGGCAGAGATTGTTGCATTGCCCTTGGCAGCCGAAGCCATACCTGCAATGGTAAACGCAGTGGTCATTCTGAAAGTAATGGTTTGAGCCGCATCAGCACCAACTTGGAAAGAGCCGACATAACCACCGTTAAGCAATTGCTTACCACCGAATGTGGTATCTTTTGCCACACGATCAATTTCGGTCATCAGCTGGTCATACTCTTGCTGCAACGCGGTACGGTCATCAGTGTTGTTGGAGCCGTTGGCTGATTGCTGAGCCAGGGTACGCATACGCTGCAGCATGGAGGTCACCTCATCCATTGCACCTTCCGCAGTTTGCGCTACCGAAATACCATCGTTGGCGTTGCGGTTACCCTGATTCAAACCGTTCACCTGAGACGTCAAACGGTTGGCGATTTGCAGACCCGCAGCATCATCTTTAGCGCTGTTGATACGCAAGCCAGATGCCAGTCGAGTGTAGGAAGTATCCAGTGATTTGGTCGTATTCATCAGGTTACGCTGCGCGTTGAGTGATGAAACGTTAGTGTTGATATAAAGGCCCATGACTATTCTCCTAAGCTATTAAATTTACTCTTCTATTTGCTCAGGCTTTATTATTTTCCGTGCCTGATGCGTCTTATTTAACGGCTCGTTTTTGGATGTCTTTAGCATTTTTTTCAACGCTTCATCGCATTAACGCCGCTTACCTTATATATCGGCGGGTCGGGGGGATACTTAAGGAAAAAATCGGGCCAAAACCAGTGACAGACTCAACCTTCTGAAGCTCGCCAACGGCAGGGAGCAAACGAGACACTACCGTTCGTGCTGCGAGAAAAAATCCGTCCCGACTCTCAATTTTGTCGAGCACTGTTGGCGATTGGGCTCACCAGCCCCTAAAATCGCTGCCCCATCAACAATTTGGCGTGAGTTGTTCTCCATGCAGACACTGGTTGAGCAGATTGTTTACATCAGCGACATGTTTGGTACTGCGGTATTCGCGTTTTCAGGGGTATTGGTGGCTGGCCGACTCAGAATGGACGGGTTTGGCGTCATGGTTTTGGCGGCGGTCACTGCCATCGGCGGCGGCACCATCCGTGACATGATCCTGGGAGCCACCCCCGTGTTCTGGGTGCGCGATCCCCTCTATATCTGGGTCGTCATTGCGACGGCGCTGATCGGTATGTGGATGGTCAAACTGCCCCGCAGAATGCCCTGGTATGTACTGCCGGTGGCGGATGCCTTCGGACTGGCCCTCTTTACCGTGATCGGTGCCCAGAAGGCCCTCAACTTCGGCACCCCGGGGCTGATTGCCGTGATCATGGGCACCATGACCGGGGTAGCCGGTGGCATGATCCGCGATGTACTGGCGCGGGAGGTGCCCATGGTGCTGCAAAAAGAGATCTATGCCACCGCCTGTATCCTCGGCGGCATTCTCTATACCCTGGCGCTGGAGGCGAACATGGACAGGGTAACGGCCATGCTCATCTGCATGACGGCCGTGTTTGGCCTGCGAGTAGCTGCTATCTACTGGCATCTTTCGCTACCGACCTTCTCCCTGCAACGCAATTGAGAGCAGGCCCACAGCGTCATCATGTCGCTGTGGGCCACGCGTTGAACCAAATAGGCTTTTCTGTTGTCATAGAAGCAGTCGTTGTTAGCCGGAACTTCTCATGCGCAAAATCGGTATGCTTACCACCCTTCTCCTGGCGAACGTGACGGCAGCCCACGCCGAAGCACAAGTGGTATTTGGACGACTGGCCTCGGCGCCGGTGCAGCAGTTCAACCAGCAGATACGCCAGGCAAGCCATCAACAGCAAAACTGGGTTAATGACTACCGTGAAGTAGCTCTGCGATTCGTCGGTCATGGTGACACGCCCAGCCGCATCCATGCCCAGCAGCTGGACAATGATCTGGTGCTCTCGGTCGCCCTCGACGGCAGCAAGAGCGACATGATCTACATCCTGACCCTCTATCGCAGCAACAACCTGTGGCAGATGCGGGAGGCGGAAATGGGCTGGCGTTGTCAGGGGCAAGACTCCTTTACTCCGGTTCCCTGTCCCTGATAGTCAGGGCTCACTCTGTGAAATAAAAAAATCCGGCACATTGGCCGGATTTTTTATAGGAGATTGAGCGTCAAATTACGGACGGTAAACTTTGACGTTGTCAAAGCCCTTCTCTTTCAGATAGAGCGCCTGCAGCTTGCTCATCACACCGCGATCGCAGTAGAGCAGATAGGTCTTCTCTTTGGGCAGATCGCCAAAGGCGGTGGCCAGCTTGAAGAAGGGGATATGCAGTACTTCACGACCTTCCACCACCAGCGGCTTCTCGTCGTGTTCGTCGGCAGAGCGGATATCCAGGATCACCTCGTCAGCGCCCAGCACCTGGGTGGTTTCCACCTCTTGCACTTCAGCGGCAGTCTCTTCGCCGATACGGCGGATATCGAGGTAACGGGCCTCGGAGACCACCTTGTCCAGAATGGCGAAGTCGAAGTTGCCCTCTTCCTCTTCAATGCGGGAGAGCTCGGCCTTCACGGTCGGCTTCTTGGAGATGACACCGCAATACTCCGGCATGGTCTCGGCAAATTCCAGGGTGCCGATACGGCGGGCTTCGTTGATGATATCCGGCTTGTCCCAAGTAATGAGCGGGCGCAGGATCACCTTGTCGGTCACCCGGTCGATCACGTTCAGGTTGGTGAGAGTCTGGCTGGAGACCTGACCCACACACTCACCGGTCACCAGCGCCGGGATCTGGAATTCATCGGCCACCTTGGCGGCTGCACGCATCATCATCCGCTTGAGCACCACACCCATCTGACCGTTGTCGATCTTCTCGAGGATCTCGGCAACCACCGGCTCGAAGTCCACCGCGGTGAAACGTACTCGGTGGGAGGAGCCGAAACGGTTCCACAGGTGATAGGCCACCTGCTTGACGCCGATCTCGTGAGCGGCGCCGCCCAGATTGAAGAAGCAGTAGTGCACACGGCAGCCGCGCTTGATGAACTGGAACGACGCCACGCCGGAGTCAAAACCGCCGGAGAGCAGGCTCAGCACATCTTCCTGGGTCGCGATGGGCATGCCGCTCAGGCCCTGATGGATGGCGCTGACGATAAAGAGCTCCTCACCGTCGATCTCGAGGTTGATCTTCACATCCGGGTTCTTGAGGCGCACACCATTGCTTTCGCAGTGCTGATTCAATCCACCGCCCACGTAACGCTCAACCTCGAGGGAGGAGAACTCATGCTTGCCGTGGCGCTTGGCGCGCACGCAGAAGGTTTTGCCCTTGAGCTGGTCGCCCCATACGGCTTTCACCTGCTCGAAGATGTCGTGCAGATCGGTAAACTTGCTGGCCTGAACCTCGAGGAAAGCCTGAATGCCCGGAATACAAGCCAGGGCTTCGATAGCCTGCTCGCGGAACTGGTCATTGCGGGAGCTCACAATCAGCTTGTCCCAATCCATCCGTACGCGGGCATCGTCGTCGAAGCGGCGCAGGACATTGCGGATATTGCCCTGCAGGATCTTGATAAAGCGCTGGCGAACCGACTTGCTCTTGATGGTGATTTCCGGGAACAGCTTGATAATGAACTTCATGGTAATGACTCGGGTGACCTTGATTTAAGGGCGCGAATTATATCAGAACTTTGTGGCCAGCGCCTACTGGATGAGCGTTTGCTCACATTACCCCACGCAGTGTTTGCCGTGCAGCGCCAATCTTGCGTATATTCCCGACCCTGCGCCTCGCCAGATTTTTGACAACAGACTGATCCGATGAAGACCTACATCTACTACCCCGGCATGGAGGTACGCGACGAGCTCTGGCTCAAATTTGCCCTGCTCTATCTGGAGCGGCTCGCCTTTGTCTTCACCGTCAGCGAAAAGAGCGGCCTCACCGCCCTGCTCGATACCCTTCAGCAGCAGACCGATCTGCTGGCCGAGCGGCCCGATGCCGCCTTCTTTGCCGCCATTACCCCGCAGCTGGAGAGCCAGATAAGCGGTCTGGTGGCCCCCGATTTCGTCCGCCACAAGGTGTTTGGCAACAAGGAGCTGATTGGTCGCTGGCGTCAGGAGGCCAACCACGACTGCTTCTGCCCGGAGCAGGCGGGGCTGGAGCGGCTGCACGGCTTTTGCCTGACTCACGGCTTTGCGACCCGGGATGAGGGTGGGATCAGAATGGCACGGCGCTTTGCCAATCTGCTCTCCATGCGTCTCGCCCGTGAGTGGGCACTCGCCAATGACGGGGCGCTTATTACCGATCACGACTATCTCGACCGACTGCTCCATTTGCTCGAATCCCGCTACCACAATCGCGGCGGTCAGGATTGCTTCCACCTCGAAATCCCGTTGCAAGTGCCCACTCACCTGGCCGATATTCCGTTTGCAGAGCTGATTGCCCTGCGCGGGCGCAGCGGCTTTCGCCAGCAGTTGGCCGAATTTCATCTGGCCCTCGACAACCTGCTCACCATGCTGGGTAGCGGCTATGCCGACCCGGCGGCACTGACCCGCTTTGAACAGGCTCAGCAAGGGCTCAATCAACTGCTCGGCCCCGAGACCCTCAGCATGCCACTCACCACCCTGGTCAGCACCAGCCTGCCCGCCGTGGCGATGCTCCACCAGTTAAAGGCGAGCCACCCCGAAAGCAACCTTATCTTCCATCCCATCAAGAAGAGCCACTTTCACCAGCGCAAGAGCCAGCACTTCTTCACCCGGCTCGGCCATCTGCGCCACCTGGGCTGAACCGATGGAATGAAAAAGGGGTTGGCATCTACCAACCCCTCTCGTTTTCTGCGGCCTACCAATCATCACCCCGGTGATTGGCCTGCTCTTGCGCCTGCCTGCGCGCCTCCATCGCCCTGTCACGGCGGATATTGGCAGGGGTACAGGCAAACTGTTTCTGATAGCAACGCGCAAAACTATCGGAAGCAGGTTCGAAAGGTGAATAGAACCCGGTACGTTCAGGAGAAACATGGTGATCACCATGATTGGTTGTGGCACAACCCGAACTCATCAGCACCAGCAAGGGACACAGAACACGCAGCAAAAGAGAACTCCCGATTGGATTTGAATGAACTCGTAATTATTCACAAATTAATTCATCCAATCAAATATTGATGCATTTCAAATAGTTAATTACATTCACCTCAATGGCTGTCGGCAAAACGATCAACGGGTGATGGTGCCGGCATCACTGTCAGGATGCACCACGCGAAACTCGATACGATCGCTGTTGCCCGCTTCATCCACCACCACCAGCTGATAACGACCCGCCACACTCAGCACCTGATCCCCGTCCCAGCGCAGTCGCTGGCCGTTGAGAAACCAAGCCGACTTGCCGACACCGCCCAGCACCTTGGGCTGCAACCGATAGCGCTGGCTGCGGATAAGGTTGCCCTCCCCCAGCGCCACGATGCGAATGGGGGCCTGCAGCTCGGCGCTCTGCCCCTCCCCTGCACAACTGCTGGCGAGCAGCGACTGCCGCCGCTCACCGGGGGACCGCCACGGCTCCAGCGACAATGGCCAGAGCGCCCGAAAACCGGATTGTGCCGCATCGGGGCAACAGGTCAGCGTCGGCTTGCCTTCGGCAGTGAGTGCAACTTGCCGCAGCGGCGAGGGCCAGTCCATGGGATCCGGCAAGGTGGGAGGATCGCGCCCTTCCAGCAACCAGGCGCTCTGGCGCTGCAAACAGGCTTCAGGCAGGGTCGCGTTCGCCTTGCGCCCCAGCGGCCAGCAGATCTCCGCTTCGCTCACCGTGTTGGGTTGTGCCGGCAGAGGGCTGTTGTCAGCCAGCCGCGAATAGACAGAGAGCAGCAGTGGCACTGCCGCACTCTGGCCGTAGAAACCGGGCATGGGGGTGCCATCGGGGCGCCCCAGCCAGACGCCGATGGTCCAGCGACCAGAGACCCCCATCGCCCAGCTGTCGCGATAGCCATAGCTGGTACCGGTCTTCCAGGCCAGCCGATTGACCCGGCCGGTCGCCTCACTGGCAAAAGGCTGATCCGCCCGCCCCTGTGCGCTCAATATTTGCCAGATGATCCAGGCCGATCCCGGACTCAGCAAGGGGCGCGACACCGCCTGCTGCCCCGCCAGCCAGACCGGCATCGCCACCTGCCCCTGCCGGGTCAGCGCACTGTAGAGCGCCACAAGCTGCTCGAGTCGAATCCCCGCCGCCCCCAGCGCTATGGCCGGATTGGGTTTGTCGGAGAGCGCCAGCCGCACTCCGGCGTTGTCGAGGCGGCTGACCAGTTTGTCGGGCCCGAGCGCCTCCAGCACCTGCACCGCCGGCACGTTGAGGGATTGCTGCAGCGCTTGGGCTAGCGTCACCGGCCCCTGAAAGGCGCCAGAAAAGTTGGCGGGGCGATAATCAGAGCCCAGCCTTGGCGCATCGGAGAGCAGGGAGGCCGAGTGCACCAACCCTTCATCCATAGCCAGACCGTAGATAAAGGGCTTGAGGGTGGAGCCGGGAGAGCGGATCGCCTGCACCATGTCAAGGTAACCGTGGCGGCGCAAATTGCCATACTCGGCGCTGCCCACATAGGCGCGCACCGCCATGGTTTTGTTGTCTACCAAGAGCAACGCCGCTGAGGTCTGCTCGGGGAAGCGGCGAATGTAGCTCGCCACCCGTCCCTCCAGCCAGCGCTGTAGATCCCCGTCGATGGTGGTGTGCACCAGCGCCCCGGTCTGATTATCAGCGGCGAGGCGGGCAAAGAGCGGCGCCTCCATCGGCGTGAAGTGACCGCGGGCCAGCACTGGCTCGATACGTCCCTCCAACCACACCGGCTCGGGCCAGACGCCCTGCGCCACAAGTCGCTGCATCACCTTGTCACGGGCGACGCGAGCCCGTTCGGGATGGCGGTCTGGCCGGTTGCGGCTGGGGGCCTGCGGCAGCACCGCCAGCAGCGCCGCCTCGGCATAGGTCAGCTTGGCCGCACTCTTACCGAGATAGGCAAAACTTGCCGCCTGCACCCCCTCCAGGTTGCCGCCAAACGGCGCCCGGTTGAGGTAGACGGTGAGCAGGGTGCGCTTGTCGTAGTGCCACTCCAGCTGCAGCGCGCGCGCCATCTGGCGCAACTTGCCGGGCACGCTCCGGTGGTAGGGCTCGATAAGGCGCGCCACCTGCATGGTGAGGGTCGAGCCGCCCGACACAGCCCGCCCATAGCGCAGCCACTGCCAGACCCCGCGCACCATGGCCACCGGATTGACTCCAGGATGACGCCAGAAGTAGCGATCCTCGTAGCCCAGCAGCGCCTCGATATAGCGGGGGGAGACCTGCTCCAGGGTCACCGGGTAGCGCCACACGCCGCTGGTATCGGCAAAGGCGCGCAGCGGCCGCCCTTTCATGTCGAGCACCACCCGTGCGTAGGCGGGGTCGAGTGGCGGCGGCGGGAAAATGCGATCCAGCGCCAGCAATGACAGGAGCAGTGCGACAACTCCCAGCACCGAAAAGCGCAGCCAGCGCGGCAGACCGCCAAGCCTGCGCCAGCCTGCGCGGCCACTGCGGCGAAGCCTCAGCCAACCACGCTGCCAAAAAGTGAGCGGGCGAACCCGCTCAAGGGAGGGTTTGTTACTCAGAGATACGCACCTCGTGGATATCCTCACCCACAGCCCGCAGTTCAGGCCGGTACATATCCTCCACCTGGGTCGGTGGCACCTGATAGCGACCCGGCGTCACCGCCCGCATCAGGTAGACCAGCTGCTGGTTGCTCCCCTCACTCAGATCCAGCGCCGCCGTATAGCGGTCGTCGCGAAACTCCTGATGCTTGAGATAGTCGTTCCATTCGCTCTGCCACGCCGGTTTCCCCTCAATGGAGAGCTCTTCGAGCTTGATGCTGTTGCCAAGGGCCGGGTTCTCCAGCTCGAAGCCTGCGGGCACCATCTCCACCAGCAGGGCATCGGGCACCGCGGATTCGCTGCTGACGTTGAGTCGCACCACCACCAGATCGCCCACCTTCACTTTGGCCGGGTCAAAACGCTGACCGTCGCTGTTGAACCAGCTGCGGGTCACACTCATCCCCTTGCTAATCCGTGCTGGCGCCTGTTCGGGGTAGCCGACCAGAGTGCGCTGCACATAGAGGGATCCCTTGCCCTCGTTGGTGACGGTGCTCGCCGCCAGTGCCTCGGGGGCACCCAGTTGCAACGGGGCTGAACCGCTCAGGGATTCACTGCCTGGGGATGAAGCGACCTTGGCCTGCCAATCGACGGCCGGATCGAAGCGGGCGAGTCGCAACAAGGCGAGCCGCTCTTGGGTGCTGAGCCACTGACGGTGAGCCAGGGTATCGGCCACCTTGGCGCTGAGGGCCGGCCAGCGCTCCGCAGCCAGCTTGTGCTGGCGCAGCAAGGAGAGCTCAAGGGCTTCATCGCGCAGCGGTGAGCCGTAATCACCCAGATAGTCATCCCCGCGCTCGGTCGCCAATGCCCGGCTGAGGGCCTTGGCGGCGTTCTGCTCATCCCCCATGGCCGAGAGCGCCAGCGAGAGGTGCAAGAGCGGCAAACCGGAGCGAGCGTGATCGGCCTGCTGCTCCCAGATAAGTCGCAAGGTAGCGAGCGGCGCCTTGCCCACCCGGGCCAGCACATAGGCGCTGTAGGCCTGATAGGTCAGCCGGCTGTGCTCGGGGGCACTGCTCCAGCGCTCACCGTACTGGCTGTCGGTGAGATAGCTTTGCAGCCGGTTCAAAGCCTGATTGAGCATCGCCTCCGGCACTGCGTCACCCGCCTCCTTGCGCGCCAGCAGATAGTCAGCGGCATAGGCGGTGAGCCACTGCTCCTCGTCGGAGCGACCATCCCACAGGCCAAAGCCACCGCTTGGCAGTTGCAACCGCTGCAGCCGCTGTAGCAGGGCGCGTTGCACATCCGCCTCGCTCGCCGCTTTCTTGCCCTCTGCGGGTTTGCGCCAGGCGGCCCGCTCATCGGCCGTGGTCAGCAAGTAGGGCCAGGCACGGGACAAGGTCTGCTCCAGACAGGCATAGGGGTAATCGGCCAGCGCCTGCCACTGGGCAGCCGGATCCCAGGGGGGAGTACCGGAGAGGCTGAGCAGCCCCTGCAGGTTGGCGCGATCCAGCCCGACCAGCTCAGCTGGCGCAAAGCTCATCTGCTGGCCGGGGGCCAGCATCTGGTAGCGCTGGCGAGTCTCGGCAGGCCAGGGGGAGCGCAGCGGCAAAGTCCAGTCGCGGCTGATGGCAAAATCCTTGCCGCTGGCCGCCAACTGCAGGCTCGCCACGCCGCTCGCCCCGGTCACGGTGAGCGGCAGGGTCAGCCAATGCTCCTCGCCATTTTTAAGGGACAGAGTGCCGGGCAGCTCGCCATTTGCCTTGAGTCCGCCATTGAGGGTCCAGGCAAGGGAGAGGGTCTGATCCTCGCCGCTCATGTTGCGCAGCTGCACCAGCGCCCGGGTCTCATCCCCTCTCGCACCAAAGCGCGGCCAGCCAATCTCGGCCACCAGCGGCGCCACTACCTTGACGGCGCGCTCGGCCTCACCGACTTGCTGTTCGTTCCAGGCCAGCGCCATCAGTGCCAGTTCGCCGTTGAAGTTGGGCAAATCGAGCGGGATCACCGCCTTGCCGCTCTCGTCAAAACTCACCTCGCCGCTCCAGAGGGCGGCTACTTCGACCCGGCTCTCCAGCGCGCCACCCTTTTTCAGCGGCGCCCGATCGCCCCCGTAGTTGAGGCGGGCCAGCTTGCCATCCTGCGGCGGGATCACCTGGCCGTAGTTGTCGAACAAATCTTGGGAGAAGCGCTTGCGACCAAAGAAGATCTCAAACGGATCGAGCGGCTGATAATCGCTGATATTGAGCACGCCCCGATCCACTGCGGCCAGTACCACACGGCCTTGGCTATTGGGGGTGGAGGTTGCGGTCACTTCCAGCCGGGTAAGCGGCACGGCTTTGTCCGGTGCGCTCAGGGTAAGCGGCAGACGGCGCGCTTCCCGGTCCAGGGTGAGCGGCACCAGTCCGACCGAGCGCAGGCTCTGCCCCTGCTGGCTGCTGACCGGTTTGGAGGCGCTGTCTGGCGCGGCGATCTGGGCCGAGATATGCAAGTCATGGCGCTGCCACTCGGGACTGACCGGGAACTCGAACTCGCCGCGGGCATCCTTGGCATCGCCAGCGCCCCCCTTGAGCTCGATGCGCTGCCACCAGCGCAGACCGTCGCCATCTTCCACCAGCAGCAAGCCCTTACCGGGGCGCGGGGCTACCAGCGTCACTTTGGCCTTGTCGCCCGCCTGATAAGCGCGCTTGTCGAGGGTGATGGCAATCTTGTCGGGCCGTGCCTGCTCGCCACCGCCGCCCCAAGCGTAACTGCCTATTTCCACCCGCAGGCTGGATTGATGGCCCTGACTGTTCTCCACCTCCAATCGATACCAGCCCGCGGCGAGTTGCAAGCTTAGGGGGGTCGGCCCCTTGCCATCCAGCTGCAGGGTCTGCTCCTGCTCCAGATAAGGCTGGCTGTTGAACTCGTACTTCCACCCCTCGCCATCGGCGTAGTGCCAGTAGTAGTCGCGGTACTCGTTGATAAGGCGCACCTTCACCGCCCCCGCCACCGGTTGACCTTGCTCATCGAGGTTGAGGATCTGGAAGGGGAGCGGCTTGCCCCCTTCCACCCGATCCGCCACGAAATCGGCCTTGAGTGCCGGCCACTGGCTGCCCGCAGGCCAGCCATACTGGGTGCGGCTGCGATTGACGGCGCGGCCACCGGGCTCGGAGAGCGACACCCGATAGGCCACCTCCAGCGGCCCGAGGGCTCGCACCCCATCGAGCTCATCAGCAAGCGAAAAAGTCCCCTGCCCCTGTTCATTGAGGGTGAGACTGCGCGCCTCGAGATCCTTGGCCTGCTCGGCTAGCAGCACGTCACCCAGCGTGAACTCCTGCCACTGGGTAAAGGGCATGGTGGCGCGGCTGATTTTTACCTCCGCCTTGGCCTTGGTGGCGCTCGCAGGCGCACCGTAGAGATAGTCCCCTTGCAACGGCAGGGTGAGGGAGGCGCCCAGATCCGTCACTTCACCATCCGGCCCCTTGCCGAGCTGCAGTTTGAGCCGCTCCGGCAAAAACTCCTCCACCAAAAAGGGCCACTCGAAGCGACTACCAGCGGCGGTCTTGAGGTTGATGGTCCAGCGCCCGAGCGGCGCATCGTCCGGCAGGCGCAGACCGTAGTGGGCCGCGCCCAAATTGTCCGGTAGCAGCCGTTTCTGCTCGAGCAGCTGGCCGTCCGGCTGTTTCACCTCCAGCTCCACCGCCATCCCCGGCAGCAACTGGCCATCCTGCCCCTTGAGCAGGATCTCGCTGTCGAGCCGCTCGCCGGGGCGATAGAGATCGCGCCCGCTGAACAGATAGAGCTGCTGAGCCTGCCAGGGCTGGGTGCCGAGATCGAAGGTGGAGAGATCGAGTGCCGCCCCATCGAGGCGCAGCACCGCCAGATGGTTGCCCTGTTCGGCCAGCAGCAAGCGAGCCCCCTGCACCTGATCGAAGCGGCGATGGCCCTGCGGATCGGTGGTTTGCACCTGCAGCCGGTTGCCCTTCTCGTCGAGCAGGGAGAGCTGCACATCCTTGAGCGTGTCGGCGCTGGCCAGGGAGCTCACGAACACCTCCAGCTGATCGCGGTAACGGCGGGCACTGAGCCCCATGTCGCTCACCGCAAAATAGGTGGTCTCCTTGCGCCAGTCGTAGTTGCCAAGGGGCGACATCACCGCAAAGTAGACGCCAGCCTCAGCCAGCTGCGGCTCCTTCACATTGATAAGGCGGGTCTCGCGCCGGTTGGCATCGAGCTCCAGCGCATAGCGGCCACTGAATACCCGCTTGGCCCGCTTGGTGATCTGCTCAAGCTCCCAGTTCCCCATGCCGGCACCGGGGCGATATTCCGCAAGAAAACGGGGCAGATATTCCGCATCGACCCGAAAGAAATCGATATTGACCTCGTCCACGTTGACAGCGCTGATGGGCAGGCGCAGCTCGTCGCGCAGCGGCAATACCATGCCGCTGGCGGTAAACGAAGCACCCGCCTCCAGCGGCCGGGTTTTGAGGGTCCAGCTCTGGGGAGATGGGCCCAGCCCAGCCTTGAGGCTCACCTCGTAGCTCTTGTCGGGCTGAACGTTCGGGAAATAGAGGGTCCGGCCATCGTCGGCCAGGATCCACTCCCCCTGCACCTGCTTGCCCCCCTCACTGACCCCGAGCCAGCTCTGCCAATTGGCCTTGGGCGCCAAGGAGCCGGAGAAGACCAGCGCCAGCGCTGGCGCATCGCGGTATTGGCGGGCATTGGCCTGCACTACAGAAGTTGGCGCCCCGGCCTCCTGCTGCGCAGTGGATTCTGTGTTCGATATTTGGCTGGCGGGCTTGTCAGGGCCACAACCAGCCAGCAGCAAACCTGTCAGCCCGGATAGCAGCAGGGCCGAGCAGCGGCGGCGCAGAGCGCCGGTTCCGGCGGTAGAGCGGTGAGAAGCAGAGGGAGAGTCGAAGAGGCGCATAGGTTCCATCCCGAGTTGGAGCGCTGCAAACGCAGCGTGGCTGGAAACAGGATAAGGCATCCTGCTCACCCGACACAAAGCTCATTACCCGAATGGGCACAATTCCGCCCCCCTGCAGCACGAGCCCCCCCTTGCCCACTGATCCAGTGCGGCAAGGGTTGTCATCTAGTCATGGCTGGTCTCATTTTTCGCTCCGCCTTTGAACCAGCGAAACAGGATGGCCATGACGGCCGCCAGAAACAGCACCAGCGAGGTAATCAGCAGGGCCCGGGTCAACAGTTCGCTATGGTGGAGGAAGAAGGGGGTATTCATCGCCAGCTTGCCCACCAAACTGAGGCAGAGCGCCCACATAAAGGCACTGGCAAAGCTGGCCACGCACATCCGCAGCACGCTCAGGCGGCCAATCCCCATCAACATGGGGGTCAGCACCCGCACGAACGGGATAAAACGGGAGGAGAACATCGCCAGAAAACCGTACTTTTTCAGCAGCCGGGTCGCCTTGGGCAGGCTGTCGGGAGGCAACATCCGTTCGATATGATCCATAAAGCGGGTGCGCTGCAGTGCCCGTCCCTGCCAGTAGGCGAGCACAGAACCTATGCCAGCAGCCAACGGCAGATAGACAAGAGTCACTTCGGGGCCAAACACCCCCATGCCCACCAACCCACCGGCCAGCAGTACCAGGCTGTCCCCCGGCAGGGGCAGGAAGACGAATGCGGACTCCAGCAGCAGTACCAGCATCAGGCAACTGATCAGCAGGGGTACCGCCTGCATCTGAACCAGGGCGTCAAAATCCTGATGCCAAATGGCCATCAGCATATCCAGCATGTCACTCTCCCTACTACACGGTTCATCATGAACGAGGCAGGGGTTATAGCACCCATCCCCTGAACAAAACGTTAATTTTGTCCGGCACAGGAAATAAAGTGTGTCGAAATATTGCAGTAACCAGGGGAATGCAAGAAGGGCGAAAAGCAGAAACAAAAAGCCCCTCATCTTGCACGCACAAGGGAGAGGGGCAAACAGGCACAGAAATAAAACGGTTACTCGGCGGTGGCCATCTGCCAGGTTTTGAAGCCGCCGGAGAGATTCTTCACTTTAAAGCCGTGCTGGCTCAGCAAGCGGCAGGCGACATGGCCGCGCAGCCCGACCTGACAGCTGATCAGCAGCTCTTTCTCTTTGGGCAACTCATGGAGGCGACCACGCAACTCGTCAAGGGGGATATGCAGCGCCCCCGGAATGCGGCCCAGCTTGTCAAGCTCCGGGCCATTGCGCACATCCACCACCAGCTGATGGGGGTTACGAGCCTGCACCTCGGCCACGTGGCAGAGCAGGGTGTCCCCCTTCAGGTGGTTGCTTGCCACGAAGCCGGCCATATTGATCACATCCTTGGCCGAGCCGAACGGCGGCGCATAGGTGAGCTCCAGATCCTGCAGGTCAAACACGGTGAGACCGGCACGCTGGGCCACCGCCAGCACGTCGATGCGCTTGTCGATGCCATCCTTGCCGATGGCCTGGGCGCCATAAATCTTGCCATCCGGGGCAAACAGCAGCTTGAGGCTGACCGGATGAGCACCGGGGTAGTAACCGGCGTGGCTGCCCGGGTGGACATAGACCTTCTCGAACGGCAATCCCAGCTGCACCAGTCGCTTCTCGTTGAGGCCGGTGCTGGCCACTGCCAGATCGAACAGCTTGCAGATGGCGGTCCCTTGCGTCTTCTTGTAGGTTTCGCTTCTGCCCAGCATGTTGTCGGCAGCGATGCGCCCCTGCCGGTTGGCCGGGCCCGCCAGCGGGATCAGCACAGATTCGCCGGTGACGAAGTCAATCTCTTCCACCGCATCCCCCACCGCATAGATGAAGGGATCCGAGGTACGCATCCCGGCATCCACCTTGATGCCGCCCCGCGGGCCCAGCTCTAGCCCCGCTTTGGCGGCGAGCAGAGTTTCCGGCTTGACGCCGATGGCGAGGATCAAGAGACCGGTATCAAGATGGGAGCCGTCATTAAGGGTCAGGCGCAGGCCACCACTTTTGGCGGTCGGTACGGCGGAAGTCTTCTCGGCTGGCAGATCCAGACTCTCGATGGCGGTGAGGCCGGTGCGCAGACGCAGATCGATCCCCTCTTCCCGGATGCGGGCATGGAGCATGTTGGCCATCTCCTTGTCCACCGGCGCCATCACCTGATCGGCCAGCTCCAGCAATGTGACATCCAGCTTGCGCTGGTGCAGCGCCTCCATCATCTCCAGCCCGATAAAGCCGCCGCCCACCACAGTGACGTGGCGCGGCTGATCGTGATGCAGAGCCGCCAGAATGCGATCCATGTCCGGGATGTTGCGCAGGGTATAAACATGGGGGCTGTCGATACCGGGGAAGGGAGGACGGATCGGCGCCGCCCCCGGGCTCAGCAGCAGCACATCGTAATGCTCGCGCTGCTCTTCACCGGTTTGCAGGTTGCGCACCAGCAAGGTCTTGCCCGCCTTGTCTATCTCAATCACATCGTGGAAGACCCGCACATCGACGTTGAAACGGCGCTTGAAACTCTGGGGAGTCTGCAGCAGCAAGGCATCCCGGTCGGGGATATCGCCCCCGATGTGATAGGGCAGACCGCAGTTGGCGAAGCTGACAAACTCGCCCCGCTCGAACATCACGATCTCTGCCTCTTCACTCAAACGACGAGCACGAGCCGCCGCCGATGCGCCCCCCGCGACACCACCGATAATCAGGATCCGTTTCATCTGCAAGACTCCTCATACATGATAATGGGCAATAAATTAGACTTTTCTAATTTAGAATTCAATGAAATTTTGTTTCACACCATTTTGCAGTATTCTTGCAACCCCGACGGTTGCTTAACAGGATGTTGTTTGTTCATGTCGTCTACCGCACTCAGTCATCTTCCTCCTGCCCTCCAGACGCCGCTCTTTTTCCGTCTGGATCTGCGCAGTCAACGGCTGGTCGCCCTGACCGACGTGATGCAAACCCCGCTCTACTGGCTCGATGAGCCGCGCGCCCCCTGGCCTGCCCAGCTGCCCGATGCCCTGCGCCTGCCCATCGAACAACTGCTGGCCAACGGCCATGGCGGCAAGATCACCGTGCGCTTTGCCAGCCAGTTGTGGCATATCGCCCTCGCTCACGAGCAGGATGGCTTCTGGCTCATCTGTCTGCAGAACCTTCGCCAGGAGCCCATCGCCGATCTGGCATTGCAACTACCGCGCCTCAGCCAGATGGCGAGCCAGCAACAGTATGCGCCCCTGCTCGAGGCCCTTAAAGAGAGTTTGGGGGCCGATCGGCTCATCCTCTGGCACTATCAGGCCAACGGCGATCTCGGCAGCGAGCAACTCACCCCGGTGTTCACCTTGGGGGTCGAGGCGCTCTACCCCATTCGTGGTGACAGCCGCTATATCCGCGCCTTACGTACCCGCAAAGCGTTGAGTTTCTCGGAAGCCGCCCACCAGCCGATGCTGAGCAATCACCTCTATCTGACCAGTGCCGGTGTGCGCTCACGCCTCGATGGTGCCCTGCTGGAGCAGGACAAGCTGTTCGGGGTGCTGAGTCTGGAGTATCTCGATCCCACCCCGCTTAGCGAGGAGATGTTGCAGCTGGTGCGCAGCAGCGCCCAGCTGCTCGGCCACTGGCAACCGCAACCGGAAGAACACCGCACCGAGCTGGCCCTCCCGCCCGAACTGCACCAGCAGACCGGCATCGACTACTGCAAGACGCTGGTAAGCTGGGCCATGAGCGCCAGCGGTGCCCGGGTGGGCTGGATCGGCGAGTTCCAGCCCCGTGGTCAGGATCTCTGGATCATCCCCCGCTGCGTCATCAACGAGGAGATCTGCTCCACCCTCAAGCCCATCCAGCTCGACCCCGGCCCCGCTCAGGAGCTGTTCCAGCACGGTCAGGCCATCTATGTGGAAGATCTGCCCGTGCGCTATCCCAAAGCGACCCGGCTGCTTGCCCTCAATGCCAGCGCCTACATCGGCATTCCGCTCCATGGCCAGAGCGGCGCCCCCATTGGCCAGATCACCCTGCTGCTCGATATCCCCCTTGAGGAGCCCGAACAGTTGCTGGATCTGTTGAGCAGCCAGCACGAACGGGCTGCCATCGAGCTCAAGCGCCTCGCCACCGACGATGCCCTGCGGCTCGCTGAGGTAGCCTTTAATACCCACGATGGGCTGATCGTGATGGATCACAACGGCATCATCCTCAAGGTCAACCACTCCTTCAGCCGGATCACCGGATTTGGCGAGGTAGAGGTGATCGGTCACTCCATTCGCAAGCTGCGTCCCACCTACTACGGGGATCATCTCAAGGAGGATGTCAGCCGCACCGTCAACGAGCAGGAGTTCTGGCTCGGTGAAGAGCGCTGCCTGCACAAGGATGGTCACCTCTTTCCGGTGCGCTTGATGGTGAACGGCGTCAAGGATGAGCAGGGGGAGCTCAGCCACTTTATCTGCAGCTTCTACGACATCACCCAGGAAAAAGAGGCGGCCAGACACATCGAGCAGCTCGCCTACTACGACGATCTCTGCGGTCTGCACAACCGGCGCAGCCTCAACCATATTTTGCAGCAGACCCTGAGCGCCACCAACGGCCAGTGGGGCGCCCTGCTGCTGCTGGATCTCGACAACTTCAAGTCGATCAACGACTCCCTCGGTCACGCCTGCGGCGATCTGCTGCTGCAAGCCGTGGTGCAGCGTTTCAGGGAGCTGCCCCAGGACAATCTGGTACAAGCGCGCATCTCGGGGGATGAGTTTGCCCTGCTCTTTACCCAGCTCGGACAAGGGGAAGTCACCGCCAAAATTCTGGCAGAGCACTTCGCCCGCGAGCTGATGGGGCTGTTTCGCACCCCGTTTGACATCGGCGATCACAAGCTGCACTGCAGCGCCTCGGTGGGGATCAGCCTCTTCTCCGGCAACGAGACGGATCATCTGGTCCTGATGCAACAGGCCGACACCGCGACCCACATGGCCAAGCGCGCCGGTCAGGGCCACTACGTCTTCTTTACCGAGGCGATGGCCCAGCACGAGAAAAATCGGCTGACCCTCACTAATGAGCTGCGCGATGCCCTGCGTCATCACGAGCTGCAACTCCACTATCAACCGCAATACCGGGTCGACAATGGCTCACTGTCGGGTATCGAGGCGCTGCTGCGCTGGCAGCGCAGCGACGGCACCATGGTGCCACCCGGGGAGTTTATCCCCATCGCCGAAGAGACCAGCCTGATCCTCGAAATCGGCTACTGGGTGATGAAGACCGCCTGCGCCCAATACAGCTTCTGGCTCAACCGTGGCCTGCAGATCCCCCATCTGTCGGTCAACGTCAGTGCCCGCCAGTTCCACACCCAGGGCTTCGTACAACAGGTGGAGTACATCTTGCGCGATACCGGTGTGCCCCCCTCCCGCCTGCTGCTGGAGGTGACCGAATCGGTAGTATTGGAGAATCGGCAGGAGAGTATTGCCAGAATGCGCCAGCTCAAGGAGCTCGGCATCCTCATCTCCATCGATGACTTCGGTACCGGCTACTCGTCGCTGGCCTATCTGCGGGATCTACCCGCCGACGAGGTGAAGCTGGACAGAAGCTTCATTCAGACCCTGGTACACAGCGAACAGGACAGAGCCATCGTCAAGGCGATACTCGATCTGGCCCAGGTCTTCCGTTTTACCGTCACCGCCGAAGGGGTGGAAGAGGAGGCGCAGCTGGCCATCCTCAAAGCGCTGGGATGCCAGCATTATCAAGGGTTTCTCACCAGTCGGCCGCTCACCGTCAAGGGGCTGGAGCAGCTGCTTGGCAGCCGGGCGCCGGACTAAAGGTGTAGGATCAATAGGGGTTTATGTAATAAAATAACGGCCTGCTCGAATCGTTGGAGTTGTTTATGTCTGTCATTAATCGGATCCCAGCCGTTGAAATCAGCCAGCCAGCCGGAGCTCACGGCACCGTTGGCCGGATCCATTCCGTCGAAACCTGCGGCACTGTCGATGGCCCGGGAATACGCTTTATCGTATTCATGCAAGGCTGCCTGATGCGCTGCAAGTACTGCCACAACCGCGATACCTGGGATACCGAAGGTGGCCGCGAAGTGACCGTACCGGAGTTGATGAGTGACATCACCAGCTATCGCCACTTCATGAATGCCTCCGGCGGTGGCGTGACAGCGTCCGGCGGTGAAGCCATGCTGCAACCCGCTTTCATTACCGAACTGTTTACCGCCTGCAAAGAGAAAGGGATCCACACCTGTCTCGACACCAACGGCTTCGTCCGCCATCTCGACGAACAGGTGGACAAGCTGCTCGACCAGACCGATCTGGTGCTGCTCGACATCAAACAGATCAATGACGAGAAACACATTCCGCTGACCCACGTCAGCAACAGATACACCCTGGAGTTTGCCCGCTATCTGTCAGCCAAAGGCAAGACCATGTGGATCCGCTACGTGGTGGTACCGACCTGGAGCGATGACGACGAGAGCGCCGAAGGGCTGGGTCAGTTCATCGCCGAGCTGGGCGAGAGCGTGGAGAAGGTGGAGCTGCTCCCCTACCATGAGCTCGGCAAACACAAGTGGGACGTGCTGGGCGATCCGTACGAGCTGAGCGGGATCAAGCCCCCCAGCAAGGAGACCATGGAACGGGTCAAGGGCATCCTCGGCAAGTACCACAACAACGTCAAATATTGATGGTAAAAGCAGGCTGACTCGTCAGCCTGCTCTGCTATGGGCGGTCGGGAAGGCCGCCCGGACTCTACTGCATGAATGGACGACAAGATGAGTGAAGGACAACTCGCCGCCCTCCTGATCTGGCTGGTACTGCTGGCCTTCAGCCTGCGCCGCTCTCTGTGGCAAACCCTCCATGACAACCCCCTCTATCAGCACCTGCTGCTGGGGAGTGCCATCGCGCTGGTGCCGCTCTGGTATCTAAGGGCCGGTCTGCATGAGGGGCTGGAGGTCCATTTTCTCGGGCTCACCTCCCTCACCCTGCTGCTGGGCTGGCGGCTGGCACTGCTCGCCCCCTGCCTGACCCTGCTGGTGCTCGGTTACTTCGGTGTCACCAATCTGGCCGATTTTGGCTGGCAGGCACTGGTGGGCATCGCCCTGCCGGTAGCCACCAGCTGGCTGCTGTTTCTGGCCAGCTGGGCCTGGCTGCCGCGCCATCTCTTTGTCTATATCTTCGTGGCCGCCTTTCTCGGTGGCGCCATCACCATCTCGGTCAAGGTGGCCGCCAGCGCATTGCTGATGGGGCTAAGTCACAGCTACCCCTGGCACACCATCACGGCGGATTACCTCTCCATCTGGCCACTGCTGCTGTTCCCCGAAGCTCTGCTCAACGGCATGGCGATGACAGTGCTGGCCATCTACCGTCCTCACTGGGTCAATACCTTCTTCGACCGTACCTATCTGGGCAAGTAGCTCTCTCTTTCCTGATCTGCGCCCATAAAAAAGGAGAGGCCATCGCCTCTCCTTTTGGTATTCAACATGTTGCCAAATCCCGGCTTAGTGCAGCTTCAGGGTCGGGCGCAGTACCCGGTTGATGCGACCCACCAGCATGATGAGGCCGGTCTTGACGTAACCGTGCAGGGCGATCTGGTGCATCCGGTAGAGGGAGATGTAGACCAGACGGGCAATGTAGCCCTCGACCATCATGGAGCCGCGCATCAGGTTGCCCATCAGGCTGCCTACGGTGGAGAAGCGGCTGAGGGAGACCAGCGAACCGTGGTCGTGGTAGAGGTAAGGCTTCATCTCGCCGCCGCTCATCTTGGCCAGGATATTCTTGAACGCCTGGCTGGCCATCTGGTGGGCAGACTGGGCGCGCGGCGGCACGAACTTGCCATCCGGCTGCGGGCAGGCTGCGCAGTCACCGATAACGAAGATGTTCTCATCACGGGTAGTCTGCAGGGTCTCTTTCACCACCAGCTGGTTGATGCGGTTGGTCTCAAGACCGGCGATATCCTTCATGAAGTCAGGTGCCTTGATACCGGCCGCCCACACCATCAGATCCGCTTCAATCAGCTCGCCATCCTTGGTATGCAGACCGTCGCTGGTCGCTTCGGTGATCATGGTGGCGGTACGCACGTCCACACCCAGCTTGACCAGCTCCTGATGGGCGGCACCGCTGATGCGCTCCGGCAGAGCCGGCAGGATGCGGGGGCCCGCTTCTACCAGCGTCACCTTCAGGCTGTCGGTGGTGAGGTTCTTGAAACCGTAGGCGTAGAGCTGCTCGACCGCATTGTAGAGCTCGGCAGAGAGCTCAACGCCGGTTGCGCCGCCGCCAACGATGGCAATCTTCACTTTGTCGCCCGGCTTATATTCGGTGGCGAACTGCAGGAAGCGGTTCATCATGCTGTTGTGGAAACGGTGCGCCTGGGAGGGGCTATCGAGGAAAATACAGTTATCCTTGATGCCCTTGGTGTTGAAGTCGTTGGAGACAGAACCGATGGCCATCACCAGATAGTCGTAGGGCAGCTCGCGCTCGTTGACCACGATGTCGCCATTGTCGTCGTGGATCGGGGCCAGCACGATGCGTTTATCGTCACGCTTGATGTCGGTCAGGGTGCCGAGCTGGAAGTCGAAACCGTGGTTCTTGGCGTGAGACTGGTAGCTCAGGGCATCGATGCCCGCGTCCATGGAGCCGGTGGCCACTTCGTGCAGCAGGGGTTTCCACAGGTGGGTGCGGTTGCGATCGACCAGAGTGATCTTGGCCTTGTTCTTCTTGCCAAGCTTGCGACCCAGACTGGTGGCCAGCTCCAGGCCACCGGCGCCGCCGCCTACAACGACAATATTCATCATGATGATTTTCCTCGGTTCCTCAAAACGAAAGGGAGCCATTGGCTCCCTAAAACGAAATCGGTCGACGTGATGGATCAGGCTTCTTTGAAGGCCTTCATCCGCTGCAGATGATGCGAGATATTTTTGAACTTATGAGTCTCGCGCTCATCCCACACGATGTCGTAATAGTTCTTCAATTCACGTTCAGTGTCCCGATTATCGCGCACTTCATCCTGAACGGAAAGGATACACAGGCAGTTTCCTGAATTTTTCTTACGAAATTCAGTTACACACTTGGTACCGATATCGTCATATTCTTCCGGCCGGTCGATCTTGCCCTGCATGTTCTCTTCCGGATGGAGGTTGGGGTTGAAGATCACCTGGCGAATGCCGCACAGAAAGCCGATCCGCTCGCTCCAGTAGCCACCAAGACCCACGCCGCAGATCAGCGGTTTGGGATCGGTACTCATATCGAGCTGTTTTTTCACTTCCTTGAGCAGATGGCTCATATCATGACGGGGGTGAACCGTGCTGTAGTGCACGAAACGCACATCATCATCAATAAACTGCAACTGCAGCACTTTCTCGTGATTGCCTGGGCTGGTGGCATCAAAGCCATGCAGATAGATGATCATGGATAAGACCTCAGGATCTGTGTCGGTTTTATCGAAACTACCCCAGCGGCGGCCCCGTGCGCCACCAAAACATCCAACTTTCTTGCTTTGGATCACGCCCCCGCCCCCGATTGCGCCCTGCGGCCCGCGAGCGCCGTCACATGCAGACGGGCGCATTGCGAGCAACGTTATGGTGCCCGGCTATCAAAGTGAGATCGCCAGACCAATAATGATAAACCCCTTACCAATCTGAGATGCCCCCACCTCCTTCCCCTGCCAGCAGCCGGACACTTATCTGGCCGGTATGTGACTCATCCCGCAAAAACAAGGCGTTATCGCCAAACGTTTTCTCTCGTGAGCGGCATTGTGCATGTTTTGTGCACTTACCCGTGCTGCACCGGATCCCTCTCACTACTGCCGAGGGATCTGGCTCCTCTGTCAATACACGAGATCAATGACCGGGAAAGCTGCGGCTTTCACTATCTTGCCTGTAGCAGTTGCGCGGGCTTCAAGGAGTGATCTGTTCATGAACGAGACCAATCCCCCCTCCCCCCGACCGGGTGCGCGCAAGCGCCCGGTGGATGAAGTGGAGCGCATGCTCCCCATGGGCCAACTCTTTACCCTGGGCCTGCAACATGTGCTGGTGATGTACGCCGGCGCCGTGGCGGTGCCATTGGTGATTGGCGGCAGTCTGGGGCTGCCCAAGGAGCAGATCTCCTACCTTATCAGTTCGGATCTCTTCTGCTGCGGCATCGTCACCCTGCTGCAATGTGTCGGGATTGGCCGCTTTGCCGGGATCCGGCTGCCGGTCATCATGTCGGTCACCTTTGCCGCCGTGATGCCCATGCTGGCCATCGGAGCCAACCCGGATCTGGGGCTGACGGGCATCTTCGGTGCCACCATCGCCGCCGGTATCATCTCGACCCTGCTGGTGCCGCTGATAGGACGACTGATGCCGCTCTTCCCCACCGTAGTGACCGGGGTGGTTATCACCTCCATCGGGATCAGCATCATGCAAGTGGGGATCGACTGGATGGCGGGGGGCAAGGGCAATCCGGAATATGGCAGCCTGCGCTATATCGGCACCAGCTTTCTGGTGCTCGTCTTTATCCTGCTGGTGACCCGCTTCACCAAGGGCTTTTTCAGCAATATCTCGGTGCTGCTCGGGATCATCTTCGGTTTCGTGGTGGCCATCGCCATGGGCGAAGTGAGCCTCGATGGCCTCGGCGAGGCAGCCTGGTTTGCCCCCATAGTGCCCTTCGCCTTCGGCTGGCCCACCTTCGATCCCATCTCCATCGCCACCCTGACGGTGATCATGCTCATCACCTTTATCGAGTCGATGGGGATGTTTCTGGCCCTTGGCGACATCGTCGGCCATCCGGCCAGGCGCGGTGATATCGTGCGCGGGCTGCGGGTGGATGGCATCGGCACCATTATTGGTGGGATATTCAACAGCTTCCCCCACACCTCCTTCTCCCAGAATATCGGTCTAGTGAGCGTGACCGGGGTATCGAGTCGCTGGGTCTGCGTGATGTCGGGGGGGATCCTGCTCGTCTTTGGCCTCATCCCCAAGATGTCGGTGCTGGTCGCCTCCATCCCGCCCTTCGTGCTGGGGGGCGCCGGTATCGTGATGTTCGGTATGGTGCTGGCCACCGGCATTCGCATCCTGGCGCGCACCGATTACAATAGCAACCGCCACAACCTCTATATCGTCGCCATCAGTCTCGGAATTGGCATGATCCCGACGGTCTCCGGGAATTTCTTCCAGCAGCTTCCGGCGCAACTACAACCGCTTTTTCATAGCGGTATCCTGCTGGCCACCATCAGTTCGGTGCTGCTCAACCTCTTCTTCAACGGCTATCAGCCGGATCTGAGTCACCAGACCCGTCCTCTGTTCGTTGGTCCCATCAAACCGCAGCAAGAGCAGGCATAACAAACAGGCCCCCGGACAGCGAGACTGTCCGGGGGCCTGTTGTTCAGATCACCGCTGACCCAATCAGGCAGGCAACTGCTCGAAGCGCTCTACCGCCTGCGCTACTTGTGCCAGACTCCCCTGCCAGAAGGCGGCCTCACGGATATCCTGCCCCAGATGCTTGGCTACCAGATCTTCGGCGCTCATCCGGCCGGTATCGCGCAACAAGGCACGATAGGCCTCGGCAATGCCCTCTTCCCCCGCCGCCTTGCGGCTCATCAACTGCTGATAGACCCCGAGGCTGAACAGATAACCGAACAGATAGGGATAGTTGTAAAAGCCCAGCCCCGCGATGGAGAAGTGCGCCTTGGCCGCCCAGAACATGGGGTGATAGCGGGTCAGGCTCCCCTCATACCAGCGTCCCCACGCCTCGTCGGTCAACGCCTTGAGCCGCTCTGCCGACACATAACCCTGCGCCCGCTCGGCCACCAGCGCCCGCTCGAAATCGAAGCGGGCCGGAATATTGACCAGGAAGGTGGCCGCGCCGTCGGCCTCGGCCCAGGCGATGACCAGCTGCTCTTCCGGGCTTTGCGCCTGCTCGAACAGGGCGCTGCGCACCAGAGTTTCGGCGAAGATGGAGGCGGTCTCCGCCAGCGTCATGGGGTAGCTGCGCTGACTCATCGGCAGATCGCGGATCACCCAGTTGTGCCAGGCGTGACCCAGCTCATGGGCTAGCGTAATGACATTGTCCATGGTGCCGGCATAGGTGACGAAGACCCGCGGCTCGACCGGTTCGGCAAACTTGGTGCAGTAGGCGCCGGTGCGGCGATTTGGTGTGGGCGCCGCATCAATCCACCCCTTCTCGGCCATCATGCGGGCAAATGCCCCCATCTCGGGATCGAAACGGCTAAAGGCATTGGCAATCAACTCGATCGCCTCATCAAAAGGAATGTCGCGGCTGCTGGAAGCAGGCGGCGGCGCAAAGAGATCCTCCGGCCCCAGATCGTCGAGACCAAGGCGCTCGGCCATCAGCCCCAGGGCGCGCTGACCCAACCCACGGGCTCGCCAGGTTTCGCTCATCAGGGCATCGAGGGTGGCACGCTCGATATGGCTCTGGTGGCAGGAGAGATCCAGCGCATCAAGCACACGGGTTTTGCCGCGCTGACGGGCCAGCTCCAGCCGCCAGCCGTTGAGGGCATTGAGGATAGCGGCAACCGTCTCCTGCTCACCTTCCCAACCGGCGCTGATGGCATCAAAGGCTTCTAAACGCAGCGCACGTATCGGGCTGGAGAGCAGATTGCTCGCCTCGGCCAGCCCCATCTCGCGGCCATCAATGGTTAACCGGATCTTGCCCACCAGATCGTTGTAGAGGTTGCCCCAGGCGTGCAGGCCATCGGTACCCAGACCGATCACCAGTTGCTCCGCCTCCACCGGCAAGCGCTGATCCTGCAAACGACGCTCGTGGCGCAGGCGGTACGCCTCCTCACCGAGCAGTGGATCACTCATCAGCGCGGCGAATTTCTCTTCCGGCAACGCCAGCATCAGATCTTCCACCGGCGCCAGCGTCTTGAACAGATCGGCATTAAGGGCGCGGGCACGAGACGCCAGCTGTTTGGCCTGCGGATCCCGCGCATCCTGACTGCCGCGGCACGCGGCCAGAATGGCGACGTTCCAGCCGATATGGCGAATATCACGGGCGCGCAGCCGCACTTCCCGCAAGAAATCCAGCAGCGCAGCTGCATCGTCGCGTACCCCGTCCAGACCCGCCATATAGCTGGTCAGCTCTTCCAGCGCGTGGCGGGCTGCGCGCATGTCCGCTTCCAGCTCTGGGCTGTCGAGGCCCGGGTAGATATGGTCGTTATTCCACTGTTGTTGATACATAACTTCTCGCAAAGGCCTTTATCGGGAGGCGCAACAGACCTGCGGGCAGCAAGTCCGACACCGGGCAACCCGAAGGCCAAAAAATGAAGAGAGGAAAAAAGAGACAATGGCCCGCAAGCTCGCTTATCCCTTGGCCGGGGCAAGACGGCTCACCAGCGTCATCACGGCAACCAGCAGCAGACCCGCCACCACACCGGCCACGGCGTTGAGCAGAGTCGGCGTCACCGCCGCCAGTACGGCCCCTACTGTGGGCAGGGTAGCAACGACAGCGGCTGCGCCTTCAATCAGGTGATGGGCAAAAGGCCAGCCATGCACCAGAATGCCGCCGCCCACCATAAACATGGCGATGGTGCCGACCAGTGCCAACAGGTGCATCAGACGGGGCGCCGTCACCAGCAGCCCCTGCCCCACCGCGCGGCGCAGGGCGCTGCCATCGGGCTTTTGCAGCAGATGCAGACCGATGTCATCGAGCTTGACGATCAGCCCCACCAACCCGTAGACCCCGATGGTCATCAGCAGGGCGATGCCTGCCACTACCGAGAGCTGCAGCGCGAGGCTTGCTCCCTGTACCGTGCCAAGGGCGATGACGATGATCTCGGCAGAGAGAATAAAATCGGTGCGGATCGCTCCCTTCACCTTCTGCTGCTCAAACGCGGCCAAATCATCGGGAATAGGAGCAGTGTGTGCCTCACCCTCGCTCACTTCATGAGGCAGGAACTTGTGGGCCAGCTTCTCGGCCCCCTCAAAGCAGAGGTAGGCGCCTCCCAGCATCAAGAGTGGCGTGATAAGCCAGGGCACCAGCGCACTGATGGCGATGGCTGCGGGCACCAGAATCAGCTTGTTGCGAAATGACCCCTTGGCCACCGCCCACACCACCGGCAACTCCCGCTCGGCGCGCACCCCGGAAACCTGCTCCGCGTTGAGGGCCAGATCATCCCCCAACACCCCGGCAGTCTTCTTCGCCGCCATCTTGGTCATCAGCGCCACGTCATCGAGCACGCTGGCGATATCGTCGAGCAGGGCCAACAAACTGGTTCCAGCCATATCAAAGATCCCTTATATCAGTGAGAAACGTCTTCCCGAAAAATGTCTCGCGCTTGTTCACCACGACCTTGGTCATCAGCGCCACGTCATCAAGCACGCTGGCGATATCATCGAGCAGGGCCAACAAACTGGTTCCGGCCATATCAAAGATTCCTTATATCAGTGAGAACAACCCCGGGAGAGAGGTTTACGTCCCGATAACCACCAAGGTCAACAGGACCACCTCATGGCGATCGCAGGCCATCATCGGCCGAGCCAAGAATCCGGTGCTCACCATCGGGGGTTACGTCTTTCGGGCAAAAGATGGCACAGTGTAACGAGAAGCCGCCGTTTCGGCAGCACCCCTGAGCCATTTGTTCCTGGTTCCCTCTGAATCACCTCAAGGAGTTCCCATGCAACCCTGGCAACCTCTGCTCGCTCTCTGGTTTGGCGACGAAGCCGATGACATCCTGCGGGCCACACGGCAAGCCCCCCTCTGGTGGGGAAAAAGCAGCGAAACGGATGCCCTGCTAGCCAGCCGCTTTGGCGAGCAGGCAGAGGCCGCAGCCAAGGGCAGTCTCACCTACTGGGCCGATCTCCCCAGCGGTCGGCTGGCGCTGCTCCTGCTGCTTGACCAGCTGCCACGCAATATCCATCGCGGCACGCCTGCGGCCTTTGCCCAGGATCCGCTGGCACGGGATCTCTGCCTGAAAGGGCTATCCATCGGGGCGGACAAATCCCTCTCGCCACTGGAGCGGGTCTTCTTCTATCTGCCGCTGGAACATGCCGAATCCCGCGAACAACAGGCTAGAAGTGTGGCGCTGTTCGAGGCACTCGCTGCCGAGCAGGCTGGCACACCGGCGCAGGCGACCTTCGCGGGCTTTGCCGACTTTGCCCGTCGTCATCAGGTGATCATCGAACGCTTTGGCCGCTTTCCCCACCGAAACGACATTCTGGGTCGCACCAGCACACCGGAAGAGGCGGCATTTTTGCAGCAACCGAGCTCAGGCTTCTAAGCAGGTCATATAAAAAATCCCCGCCAGCTGGCTGGCGGGGATAGCAGATGGATAACAACCGTCAGCATTACTGAATGCGGTAACGGGATATCTGCTGGTGGATACTCTCGGTGGTGACATTGAGCTCCTCGGCTGCGGCAGAGGTCTCCTCTGCTGTGCTGCTGGTTTGCTGCACGACCTGAGCTATCTGCTCCACCTGATGAGCGATCGACTCGGCGGCCGAACTCTGCTCGCGGATGGCATTGGTGATCTCGCCCACCTGCTCCATCACCCGGTGCGACGCACTGCGGATCTCGGCAATAATGGCACCACTCTCTGTCGCCATGGTGACCCCCTGGCTCACCTTCTCCTCCACCAGATGCATGCGGGAGACCGTATTGTTCGACTCCTGCTGGATCGCCTCTACCGTGGCGGAGATCTCCTGGGTGGATTGCGCCGTCCGCTCTGCCAGTTTGCGCACTTCATCTGCCACCACCGCAAAGCCACGGCCGGACTCCCCGGCCCTCGCCGCCTCAATGGCCGCGTTCAAGGCCAGCAAGTTGGTCTGCCCCGCCACATCACGGATCACGTTGACCACACCGCCAATGCGCGAAATGCCCTCACCCAGCGCAATGACCTCGGCCGAGGCCTGCCGGATCGAGTCGGCTATCTCGTTGATGGCATGGACGGTGCGCTCGATGGTCCGGCCCCCCTCGGTCGCCAGCTGCCCCGACTCGTTGGTGATGCGGCTCGTCTCCAGAGTGCGCTGGGAGATATCTGTGATGCTGACCGTCATCTCTTCGACACCGGCGGCTATCAGACTGGTGGCATCATTGGCCTGATTAGCCGAGCTGGCCAAGTGTTGCGCTGCCTGAGAGAGGGATTCGGCAGTGCTCTTGATCTGCAAGCTGCCGACGGAAAATTCGGTAAATGTCTGCTGCAAGGTATCGAGCAGACGGTTGACCGCATTGAGGGTCAGGCCAATCTCATCCTGCTGTTTCACATCCGCTCTGAGGGTAAAGTTGAGGTCACGCTGGATCCGGGTCAGGGTATCCATGGCGGTGCGAAGGGGATTGGCCACCTGATTGAACAACCAGACAAACAGCCCCATCGTCAGTACGGTGGCACCACCGGCGATCAACAGCAGGGTTTGCAGGCTGTTGTCGTAGTTCTCCTGACCCTGCTTCTTGAGCGCCAGTCCCAAATCCATATTGAAGTTGACGTGAAGCTCGATGGCCTTGGCAAACTGCTTGAACAGTGCGTATGCCTCTCCCGCCAGCATGTCTCTGGCTTCATCATTCTTGTTTTGGCGGGAGAGCTGCAGAACCTTGTCTATCTCCTGATAATATTGCGCGACAATACGTTGATCATCGTCAGTCAGGCGCCGATCTTCATCATTGGAGAGCATCTCTGCCTTATATTTGTCGAGCAGCGAATTGATTTGTCCCCGTATCTCGGTGATACCCGTTTCAATCTGCTGCATCTTGCTTGAGTCGGTATTGAGCACATGTGTTTGTACCAGCGAGTGCAATTCATAGAAATCGGCCTGCACTTCCTTAATCAGCGAAATACTGGGCACCGTATTGTCCGTCACATAGCTCAAATCACGGTTGCCTGCCCCAAGGCGATTGATACTGAACCAACTGAGAAAAATGAGCGTCAGCATCACCAACAGCGCTATCAGTTGCAGTCGACGAGCAATATTCATAACCGTACACTCCAGATGGAAACTATCTAGCAGTGTAGACGAGCCATAAACAACAACGGCCCGCATTGGCGGGCCGTTGTTGTTTATTTTTCATGGCGTTGTGATCAGGCTTTGGCTGGCTCACTCTCGCCCAGCGCGACGGTTTCACCCAGACTGTCTTCGGTCTTGGCGACCACGCTGGCGGCGATGGCGTTGCCCAGCACGTTGGTGGCTGAGCGGCCCATGTCGAGGAAGTGGTCGATCCCCAGCAGCAGCAGGATGCCCGCTTCCGGAATATGGAACTGGTTCAGGGTGGCGGCAATCACCACCAGAGAGGCGCGCGGTACCCCGGCCATCCCCTTGGAAGTGACCATCAACAGCAGCAGCATGGTGATCTGCTGGGCCATGGAGAGCTCGATACCATACGCCTGGGCGATGAACATCACCGCGAAGGTGCAGTACATCATGGAGCCGTCGAGGTTAAAGGAGTAACCCATCGGCAGCACGAAGCTGGCGATGCGCTTGTCACAACCGAACTTCTCCAGACGATCCAGGGTCTTCGGATAGGCCGCTTCGGAGCTGGCGGTCGAGAAGGCGAGCAGGATCGGCTCACGGATCATCGCCAGCAGCTTGATGACACGGCCACGCAGGAAGACGCTGCCCATGGCGATCAGCAGCAGCCAGAGGCAGGCCAGCGCGATATAGAACTGAGCCATAAAACTGCCGTAGGTAACCAGAATACCCAGCCCCTCTTTGGCTACCATGGCGGCGATGGCGCCAAACACCGCGAACGGCGCAAAGTTCATCACATAACCGGTCACTTTCAGCATGATCTCGGCAGCGCTGGCCATCAGCACCACTACCGGCTTGGCCAGATCGCCGAGTGCGGCGGCAGCCAGACCGAAGAAGAGGGAGAAGACCACGATCTGCAGGATCTCGTTGGTGGCCATCGCCTCGACCACGCTCTTGGGAATGGCGTGAGTCACGAAATCTTTCAGGGTAATGGCACCGGCAGCAATGCCCGAGCTGGCGGTGTCATTGGGCAGGGAGAGCGAAAGCCCCACACCCGGCTGCATCAGGGTCACCATCACCAGACCTAGGCTCAGGGACATCAGGGAGGCCAGCATGAACCAGCCGAGGGTCTTGGCACCGATACGCCCCACGGTGCGGGTGTCGCCCATCTTGGCGATACCGACCACCAGGGTGGTGAAGACCAGGGGAGCGATGATCATCTTGATCAGGCGCAGAAAGATATCGGTCAGGATCGTGATGTTACTGGCGAAATCCGCAGCCTGATCTGCGGCAAACATCCGATAGCCCTGGCCGGTGAGGATGCCAAACATCATGGAGATGAGGATGGCGACCGTCAGTTTATTCATTTTCATGGGGGAGTCCCGGTTTTGATTGGTGCAAGCCGTAAACAGTGGCGTGGGAGCCACTACAGTCCGTTTTTGTGATCCGAGCCGTTGATTCCTGGCGGCTGGTATGCTGGGAGAATGCCTAAAAGCAGGGGGTAAATCTAGAGGCTTTATCCAGAATTTTATCCTGCCATTAGGTGTATGTGATATAGATCTTGCAATTCACCAATATTAATCACTGTTTATTTTGATTTCGGCGAGATATTTCGCATCCAGAGTTCGCTCATCGAGTGCCCGTGGCAACAGGCGAAAAGTGAGCAGCGCCGAGATGGTATGCAGCACCTGCATCTGGGCCATAAAGAGATCCGGTTCATCCTCGTCAAAGCCAAAGATCGGCCGTGATGGGGTCACCCTGACGGCATCGCGGTTAATGGTCAGCTCATCGACCTTGAGCCAGGAGTAACCCTCTGCCAGTGCCAGCTCCCCTGCCCGCTTGAGCACATATTTGCGGGCGGTCTCCCTGCCCACCAGATCGTTGCCGACAAACTCCAGCTGCCACTTGTCCGGGCCAAGCCTGGTCTGGGAAAAACCGGTCTGGCCATTCCAGAACGACTTTTCACTCTCGTAAGGGGTGGCGCAGCCCGCCAGCAGCAGGGTGAGCATCAGCAGACAACAGGGTTTAGATACGGATGCAGACACGAAAGGCCTCGCCAAGCAAATGAGCAACAGAGTCGTTACTACACCATAAAGCGCGGTGGCTGCACAATCCGCTCGCGCCAACAGCGACCAGCTTGCATCACCACTGGCTTCGCGCCTGTGCGGCAAATCGCAGGCAAAAGAAAAGGCCTTGTCGTTTGACAAGGCCTTTACCGGGGAATTTGGTCGGTGTGAGAGGATTCGAACCTCCGACCCTCTACACCCCATGCAGATGCGCTACCTGGCTGCGCTACACACCGACGGAGTCAGCTCGGCTGACGGGGGCAGAGTTTATGGAGATGACCCTGCCCTGTCAACAGGGAAACGCCGCCAATTCCTCGGCCACGGTGCGTTCGCCTGCTTTGCGAACAATCAGCGGTTAAAGGTCAGCCGCTTGCCCAGGATCTGGTCAGTCACCTGCCCGTTTTGCCAGGCGATCTGGCCATTCACCAGCGTCATCTCCACCGTGCTGTGGAAGCGGTAGCCGTTGAAGGGCGACCAGCCACAGTGGTAGAGGATGTTGTCATCGTTGACCACATAAGGCTTGCCCAGATCCAGCAGCACCAAATCGGCGAAATACCCCTCGCGGATATAACCGCGATCCTGCACCTGGAAGCGCTCGGCTACCGCGTGGGAGGTCTTCTTGACGATAGTCTCCAGGGTAAACACGCCGTTGTGGTAGAGCTCCAGCAGCGCCTGCAAAGAGTGCTGCACCAGCGGCACACCGGACGGCGCCTTGAAGTAGCTGTTCTGCTTCTCTTCCCAGGTGTGGGGCGCGTGGTCGGTGGCGATGATGTCGAGCACATCGTTGCGTACCGCATCCAGCAGCGCCTGCTGGTCGGCAGCACTCTTCACCGCAGGGTTGCACTTGATCAGGCTGCCCTGGGTCTCGTAATCGGCTTCATTGAAGAAGAGGTGGTGAACGCACACCTCGGCGGTGATGTTCTTGTCCTTCAGCTCGCTCAGGTCGTGACTGGCGGTAAACAGCGACAGCTCCTTGGCCGAGGTCAGATGCAGCACGTGCAGCTTGGCACCGTACTGCTTGGCCAACGCCACCGCCATGCTGGAGGATTTGTAGCACGCTTCGTCGCTGCGAATGCGGCCGTGCTCGCCCATCGGCACATTCTCGCCCCACTTGGCCCGTGCCGCCTCTTCCGCCTTGGCGATGGTCGGGGTGTCTTCGCAGTGGGTCACGATCATCACCGGGCTCTCGCGGAAGATGGCCGCCAGGGTCTCCTGATTGTCCACCAGCATGTTGCCGGTCGAGGAGCCCATAAACACCTTGACCCCGCAGGACTGCTTGGGGTCGAGACGCTTGATCTCTGCAAGGTTGTCGTTGGTGGCGCCGAGATAGAAGCTGTAGTTGGCGACGGAGGAGTTGGCGGCGATCTGGTATTTGGCTTCGAGAGCGTCGAGGGTGGTGGTCTGGGGATTGACGTTGGGCATTTCCATGAAACTGGTGGTGCCACCGGCGACGGCGGCGCGGGATTCGCTGGCGATAGTCCCCTTGTGGGTCAATCCCGGCTCCCGGAAGTGGACCTGATCATCGATCATTCCGGGGATGAGATGACGACCTGCGGCATCGATAACCAGCGCATCGGGCGCCTCGATATCCGGGGCGATGCGGGCAATCCGTTCCCCCTCGATCAACACATCGGAGGCATAGATGCGGCCTTCGTTGACCAGGGTGGCATTTTTGATAAGCAGTTTGTTCATGGGGGGTTCCAGTTCCTTTGCCGATAATCGCGGGTCATAATAGCGCAAAACTGCCCTTTCTCTGTAGCAAGGCCTGACTGATGAAGTTATTTGTAAGAGATTTGACCGTGATCGACTCCAGCTACCTGTGCGAACGCCGCGGCATGGTGGGCGAGAGCTGGCTGGTAGATATCGAAATGAGCGGTGAGCTGAACGAAATGAGCATGCTGCTGGACTTTGGCCGGGTAAAGAAGCTGATCAAGTCGATCATCGATGAAGAGGTGGATCACAAGCTGCTGGTGCCGACAGAGTGCCCGCTGATCCACGTCGAGACACTGGATGGTAACGAAAGCACAGTGGATCTGCTGCGCCCGGGGCGCTCCATCCATCTGCGCTGCCCATCCCAGGGCTTTGCCTTTATCCCGGCCCCGCAAGTTGATAAAGAGTCGGTGACCCGCTACCTGCTGGCGGTACTGGCCAAACGGCTGCCGGGCAATATCAAGGATCTCTCCCTGACCCTGCGTCAGGAGGCAATCACCGGTGCCTTCTACCACTACAGCCATGGCCTGAAAAAGCACGATGGCAACTGCCAGCGCATCGCCCACGGCCACCGCTCTCCCATCGAGATCCACGTCGATGGCGAGCGCGACCAGGAGCTTGAGCTCAACTGGGCCGAACGCTGGGGCGATATCTACCTCGGCACCGAGGAGGACAAGGTGGCGCTGACCGAGCTCGCTTTGAGCCCTCGCGCCAATGCCCAGCTTGGCGAGCATCACTGCGGCTTCAAATATGTGGCGCCGCAAGGGCTGTTCCAGCTGGCCATCCCCACCGCCGAGGTGGAGATGATCGACACCGACACCACAGTCGAGCTGCTGGCCTGCTATATCGCCCGCGAAGTGAAGAAGATGGTGGGCGACAAGTTCGTCAAGATTGTCGCCTATGAAGGGGTCGGCAAGGGCGCAATTGCCTACGCCTGATCCCCTTGTCACGGCCGCAATAAAGAGAAGGCCCCGCATCTGCGGGGCCTTGTTGTTTCAACTCTCGACCATCAGGCGCTCAGGCGGAAGCGCTTGACCAGGCTCTCCTGCTGCTCGGCAAGGGAGTCCAGCTGCTGGCTGGTCTCGGCCACCCGCTCGATCCCCTGGTAGTTAAGATCCGAGATATCGGAGATGCGGTTGAGGTTGGTGGCGATATCGGCGCTGGTCGCCTGCTGCTGCTCGGCGGCAGAGGCGATCTGGCTCGACATGTCGCTGATCAGCACCACAATCCCCTGCACCTCCTCCATGGCGTTGTTGGCGTGAGAGCTCTGATCCACGCAGCAGTCCATCTCGCGAGAGCACTCCTGCATCACGGTCACCGCCTTGGCGACTCCCTGCTGCAGGTTCTCGATCATGGTCTGGATCTCGCTGGTGGACTGGGCGGTACGGCCCGCCAGACTGCGCACCTCATCCGCCACCACCGCAAATCCGCGCCCCTGCTCGCCGGCCCGCGCCGCTTCGATGGCAGCGTTGAGGGCCAGCAGGTTGGTCTGCTCGGCGATGCCTCGAATGACATCGAGGATATTGCCGATCTGGCTGCTCATGGCGCTCACATCGCCAATCACCTTGCCGGTCTGTTGCAATTTGCCTGCAAGTTGATGAGTGGTGGTGATATTGCCCGCCATCACCTTGCGCCCCATCTCGGAGGCCTTCTCCACATCCTGCACCCGCTCCAGGGTCTGGTTGGCGGCCTGCGCCACTTCCCGCACCGAGGCCTCCATCTGGGTCATGGCGGCGGCGACCGAGGCGGTCTCCTGCCGCTGTTTCTCCAGATCCGCCCGCACTGATTCGGTGGTGTGGCGATTGCCGTGGGCGGCATCGTTAAGCTGGGCAGACGCTTGTGAAAGCTGCGCCAGCACCTCCCCCATCTGGGCAATCAGCAGGTTGATCTGGCTGCCCAGCTGGCCGAATTCGTTCTTGCTCTGAAAACCGATGCGCTGGGTCATGTCGCCCTGGGTCACTTCGGTCAGCACCCGCAGCAGCTCCCTGAGCGGACGGCGAATGGCCTTGCCCAGGGTATAAGCCACCAGCATGGCGATCAGGATGGCGACTACGATGCTGGTTCCCTGGGTCAGGGTGCTCTGGCTCTGAGTCGCTTTGGCGTGCTGAATGCTTTGACTCATCAGCTGCTGACTCTGGCCGGTGATCCGCTCAAGCCGGTTCTGGATCTCGACGATGAGCGCGCTCGCCTGCTTGCTCTTCTCCCGCATCTGCTCCTGCTGCTTCATCAGCGCCAGATACTGGGAGAGCACGCCTTCGCTTGCGGTGGTGTCGCGCACGAAGCCGTGAACATAGTGGCCCATGTCGTTCTCGAAGTTCTTGAGCTCCCCCTGCAGATCCTTGATGGTGCTGTTGAACCCCTCGATCTGCATCTTGTTGCGCTTGAGCGCCCCTTCGATGGGGGCCGGAATGGTCTGATTGAGGGCGTCCATGGTGGAGAGTTCGATGGCGGAAAGCTTGGTGGTCAGGGTCTCGGAGAGCATCTTGATGAAGCTGTCGTCGATGGTGACCATCATGTCACCCAGACTCTTCTTGAACTGGGGCAGACTGACCTGAAACTGCCCCTTGGCCAGATTGACCTTGTGCAGTCGGGTGAGCAGCGCCTCGTGTTCGCCGGGCAGGGTATCGGTCAGTTGCAGGTAGCTGTCGACCTGCTGGCTGAGGCTGCTCATCTCCCCTTGCAGTTCGGGGTGGTGGGCCACCTGCTGGCGCAAGACGTCAAGGCTCTTGCCCACCGCGGCCTTGGCTTGTTTCAGTTCGGCCACTTCGGCCGGCAGCTGTTTGGGGTCCTGCTCGGTGAGCACATCCCCCAGCCACTTGTTGGCGCTGAGCAGGGTGATCTGGGTCTGGCTGCTGGCAATCACCAGCGGCATAGACTGCTGGGTAACCTGCTCCAGTGCGTTCCCCAGGGTCTCCTGACTACGAAATGTGAGCAGTGAACTGGCCACCATCACGGCCACCAGGATCGCGAAGCCAAGGTAGACTCGCTGCAAGATGGAGAGATCCGACATTGTTTGTTTCATTATTGTCCCGCTGTATATGCAAAAGTCCCTTGCCTGAGTACCCCGTCCTTTTGATACCCTGCAGACCACCCTGAACAGGCGTTGCAGATGACGTCCCTCTGGCTATCGGTATTTTTAACAATAACTGAAGGGAATGGGACATCAGCTGTGTCAAATGTCGGCTTGTGTCACACTTGGCGTGCTGCTCGCCCCCCTTTCGGGAGCCGCTTGGGGTTCTAGTTCAATTTTCTGTTTCATATAAGGGAGTTAGCCATGGCGCAAGAAACCATTTTCAGCAAAATCATCCGTAAAGAGATCCCCGCCGACATCCTTTATCAAGACGATCTGGTCACCGCATTCCGGGATATCCAGCCCAAGGCCAAAACCCATATTCTGATCATCCCCAATGTGCTGATCCCCACCGTCAATGACGTGGAAGCCGAACATGAACTGGCCCTTGGCCGGATGTTCACCGTGGCCCGCAAGCTGGCAAGCGAGGCGGGCATCGCCGAAGATGGCTACCGCCTCATCATGAACTGCAACCGCCACGGCGGGCAGGAGGTCTACCACATCCACATGCATCTGGTCGGTGGCCAGCCGCTGGGACCGCTGCTCAGCCTTTAATGAATCGCCACGCCTCAACCTGCCGCAGCGCCCTGTTGCTCTGCGGCGCCCTGCTGTTGCTGGGAGGCTGCGCCTCCCGCTGGCAGGATATGTTCGTCTCCTACTCCGATCAGATGGTGCCCCTGCGCAACCAGCTGCTGCTGGGCCATGCCGCCGAGGCGCTGCCCGAGGTGCGTGACTCCACCCTTGGGGATGACACCTTTGTCCTCGATCGGCTCGAACAGGGGCGTATCGCCTGGCTGGCGGGTCAGGATGCGGGCAGCAAGCAGGCGTTCACCGCCGCCGACAGCCGCCTTCAGTGGGAAGATAATCAGGCCGAATACCGGCTGAGCCACGGTCTGGATCAGGTGGGCAGTCTGCTCACCAACGACCAGTCGATGGCCTATCTCACTCCCGATTACGAACGCACCATGCTGCACCACTATCTGGCCCTCAACTACCTGCAACGGGGTGATGCCGATGGCGCCCTGGTGGAGGTGCGCCGGGCCAATCAGGTGCAGGAGCAGGCCCTGAAACGGCGAGCCGATGAGGTGCGCAAGGCGAAGGATGAGAGCGAAGAGGCCGAAGCAGAAGGCGAGATGCGCCAGCTGATGTCGCGCGGCGCACCGGATCTCGACCGGTTGATCGGCAAGGTCAAAAACGGTTTTCAGAACGCCTACACCTTCTATTTTTCCGCCGTGCTCTATGAGGCGGCCGGGGATCTCAACGATGCCTGGGTCGACTATCAGCGCGGCTACCAGATAGCGCCGGACAACCGCAGCCTGCAAGATGCCTTGCTGCGTCTGGCGCGGCTGCGTGGCTCACCGGACGAGATCCGCGAGACCGAGAAAAAGATAGGCCGCAAAGCACCGCCGCTTGCAAAAGATCAAGGCCAACTGGTGGTGCTGTTTGAAGATGGTTTGATCCCGGCACGGCGCGAACTGTTCCTGCCGCTCCCCATCTCCACCTCCCGCGGCGATTTTCGCACCTTTACCGTCGCCATCCCCTATTACGATAATCGGACCAGCGACACCGGCCCGCTGACGGTGGAAGTCGGCAAGCGGGTCGAGCAGACCAGCGAGCTGGTCAGGCTGGAAGCGCTGGCCGCCAAAGATCTGCAGGAGCGGCTGCCCGGCATGCTGACCCGCCAGGCGCTGCGACTGGTGGCCAAGGAGCAGATGCGCCGCACCGCCGCCAAAGAGGGAGGGGATGTGGGCAATATTCTGGTGGGGATCTTCAATACCCTCTCCGAGCGGGCCGATACCCGCAGCTGGCTGACGCTGCCAGCGCAGGCATCGAGCTGGCAGGGAATGGTGCCAGCCGGTGACATCAATCTCACCCTGGGCGCGGGGGCAGCGCAGCGGCAATTGCCGCTCACCATCCACAAGGGACGCACCACCCTGGTCTGGGTACAGCGCCTCGGCGCCGGTCTGACCACCCGGGTGATGCCGCTCTGAGCAGATGGCGAAGAGATATGAGCAAGACCATTAACGGGCAGCCCCTCAGTGCTGCCCAAATCCCTCCAATTAAGGAGAGCAAGATGAAATCATACGGGTTGGCCCTCGGGCTCGCGCTGCTGCTGACCGGTTGCGCCCCCAACACCTCAGGCGTGGCGCTCTATGGCCCGGCGGGCGGTGCTCCCACGCTGGAGCACCATCAAAACGTCAACGTCACCCTGACCGAGCTGAGCCGCCGCCAGCAAAATGGCCTGCTGCAGGTCAATGTGGCCGCCGCCAGCACCCAGCGCGGCGATAACAAGCTGCAATATATCTTCTATTGGTATGATGAGGCCGGTCAGGAGGTCGCCAGCGATGGCCGCGGCTGGACCCCCATCAAGCTGCATGGCTATCAGACCCGCACCCTCTCGGCCCTGGCGCCCAGCCCGGCGGCGCAGGGTTACCGGATTTACGTACGCGAAGTGATTGAGGAATCCTACTGATGAAAATGAATCATGCCCTGCTGATATTGACCTCTGCATTGCTCTTGGGCGGCTGCTCCAGCACCACCGTCAGCTACGGCGATCCGACCGAAACCGAAACCGTCACCGTCGATTACGGCTCAAGTGACCTGCAGGCCATCGCCGACAAGATGGCAGACTCCATGCTCGCCTCCCCTGCCACCAGCGAGATCACCGCAGGCGGTCGTCCGGTGATGTTTATGGACTCTATCCGCAACAAGACCTCCGAGCACATCGATACCGAAGCCATCACCGATACCATCCGCACCAAGTTGCTGCGGGCCGGCAAATTCCGCTTCGTCGACATGAGCAAGGTGGCCGCCGTCAAGCAGCAGCTCGAATACCAGCAGAGCAGCGGTATGGTGGATCCTGCCTCCATGGTGCGGCTTGGCAAGCAGACCGGTGCCCGCTACATGGTCTATGGCAACCTCGCCAGCATCGTCAAAGACAATGGCAAGGTGAAGGATGTCTACTACCAGATGACCATGAACCTGATGGATCTGCAAAACGGCGAACTGCTGTGGGCCGATCAGAAAGAGATCCGCAAACAGGCGAAGAAATCCACCTTTGGCTGGTAACAGGCTCCTGGTGACAGGCAACTGTGATCCGCTACTGGCCAGCCTGCCCGCCCCCTGGCGGGAGGGGCAGCTGGAACCACTCGGGTTAGGCCTGACCAACTGCAACTATCGACTGCGCCTCCCCTCGGGGCGCAGTTACTTTTTGCGTCAGGGCCACTCCGACCCGGTGCGCCTTGGCATCGACCGTCCCACCGAGTGGCAGCTTTATCAGGGGGCGATGGGCGAAGGGTTGGCACTGTCTTGCCACTATGGCGATCCCGCCAGCGGTCTGATGCTGCTCGAATGGTGCGATGAGCCAAACTGGGTACACGCGGCGCCACCGGAAGTCGATCAGCCCCGCCTGCTGGCTGAGGTGCTGCGCAAGCTCCATCGCCTGCCGCTGCCTGCGGTGGTGATGGCGGTGCGAGCCCACGCCGCGAGCTATCGCGCCCGACTGGCCCACATTCCCTCCTGGCTGCCCGCCCTGGAGCGGAGCTTGCTCGCCAGCTGTGAGCCAAATGATTGCTGGCGCCCTTGCCACCATGATCTCAATCCGGCTAACTTGTTGGGAAGCAAACCCTGGGTCATCGACTGGGAGTATGGCGCGGCAGGTCACCCCGGCTTTGAGCTCGCCAGCATCCAGCGCACCCATGAGTGGCCCGCCGAGCAGCGCGACGAGCTGGAAGCGCACTATCTGCAGGCCCTGCCGCGCCACCAGTGGCCCGATTTTCAGAGCGAGGCATTTTTACCCTGGGTCGACTATATCGGCCTGCTCTGGGCCCTGCTGATGGCAGAGCAACAGCCCTCACTCGACTATGACACCCTGATCGCCATCAACCGGCAACGACTGGAGTAACAGATGATAAACAAGGTGCGCTGGCACAAGCCGAAAACCTGGGGTCTGCTGCTGATCGGCCTGCTGCTGACCGGCTGCTCCACCCGGGTGATCTACTACTGGCTCGATACCGCCATCATCTGGCAGCTGGATGACTACTTTGCCCTCTCCTATTCGCAGAAGGATCTGCTCAGCCGTGAAGTGAAGGGGCTGATGGCCTGGCATCGCCAGCACGAGCTGCCGCGCTACGCCAAGGATCTCGACGCGCTGGCCAAGGCGGTGGCCAGCCCCATGACGCCGGAGCAGATCTCGACCAACCTCGATGCGGTGCAGCAGAGCCTGACCCGCACGCTGGAAAACACTATCCCCCGCGCGGTCAGGCTGGCGCGCACCCTGACCGACGAGCAGGTGACCCGCTTTATGACCGATCGGGTCAAGCGGCAACAGGAGCGGCAAAAGGACTTTGCCACTGAGCCCAAAGAGCAGATGCTGGCGGAGTTTCGCGACAAGATGAACAAGCGGCTCGAGTTCTGGATTGGCGAGGTGAAACCGGCACAGGCGCCACTGGTGGCCCAGTGGGCCGAATGGCAATACGAGCTGATGCCTCCCTGGCTCGAGTTTCAGGAGTCCTGGACCCAGGAGCTGGACAGGCTGATGAAGCAGCGCCAGAGTCCCGACTTTACCCGCGAGCTGACTGATCTGCTGGCCGAGGGGGATGGGCTGATGGATGGCCGCTTTACCGGCTATACCGAACAGTCGCGCCAGCGTACCGTCAACTGGCTGAGTGCCATGAGCCAGTCGCTGGATATCTCCCAGCGGGCCCATCTCTACTCCCTGCTCAAGGGCTACGCCCGCGACTTCAAGCAGATGAGCGGCAGCTGACAGCCAGCACCGAATGGTGCCATGCGCCCGGGGCAACCTTGTTCAAACCGGGCGCTTATGGTAGTTTGCCCTTTCTATTTATCGGGAATTAACTTTTGCGCCTTATCGACAAAGTAAAACTGGTGCTGGTAACTCTGGTTATCGCCCTCACCCTGCTTTGTTCCATCGCCCGAATGGAAGGCCCGCTGCTACCCGCATCTCCCCAGAGTGAACAGCAGCAGACTCAGGTGTTCAATCAGCTTAGCGACAGCGACGATGGCATCATCAAGTTTGTTGGCAGCCATCAGAATCACCTGCTGCGTCTCGAACAATCCCTGCGCAGTGACAACCAGCCCAAGAGTGTGGTCTACGAGCTGATCCAGAGCTGGTCGGCCCAGGCCATCCTGCTGTTGCTGCTCGGCTGGCTGATGCTAGCACCCGAGCTCTATCACAAACAGAGTTTTCGCGATCGCTTTGGCGCGATCCACCGGCGCCATCTACAGCGCCAACATCTGCAATACCGCTTCACCCAGAGCTATCTGAGCGCCTGACCCCGGAGGGGCTGGCACATCCACTGTTTGCTCATCTCCTCTTCCTGACGGATCCGGCGGCTGCCTGATCCGCATCTGATGCATCCCATTTTTTGCGCCTTGCCGAGCCTTGTTGCTATCGGCCCAGGCACCATTCTCCTGACAGAGGCTTGTTTGCCATGAGAAAGAGCAATCGCACCGTTCTCAACCGCATGAGCAAGTGGCAGTACGCACTGCTGCTGTTGATGCTGTTGACCTTTACCTTTTACTCCCTGCCCACCTTTTTTGGTGAGCAGCCCTCCCTCGGCCTGCACGGACAGCAGCGCCTGACGGCTCAGCAGCAGATGTTGCTGAGCGACAAACACCTGACCCCGATCAAGGTCATTGAGCAACCTGAGCGGGTCGAGCTGGTCTTTGCCAGTCAGGGCGATCAGCAGCGCGCCAAGCAGTTGCTGGAGCTGCAAGGGGTCGACAGTGCCGCCCTGACCCTGGAGTTTCACTCCAACGCGCCGGCCTGGATCACCCGCCTCGGCGCCGACCCCATCAAGCTGGGGCTCGACCTGCGTGGCGGCTCCCAACTGCTGATCGGGGTGGACGTGGACTTTGTCATCGACAATCAGACCAAGAATCTGGTGGATACCCTGCGTACCCGCTTCCGTGAAGCCAATCTGCGCGGCGCTAGCGTCACGCGCAGCGCACAGGGCGCCGTAGCCGTCACCCTGCCGGAGGTCGCCGAACAGGAGAGCTGGCTCGCCATCATCAAGGAGAGTGCCGGTACCCGTCAGGATCAGTGGAAGCTGACCCGCTCAGGTAATGATCTGAAACTGGTGCTGAGCGAGGCGGAGCGTACCCTGCTGGTCAACAACGCCGTGACCCAGAACCTGTCGATCCTGAAAAAACGGATCAACGAGCTCGGCATTGTCGAGGCCTCGGTGGTGCGTCAGGGCCAAGATGGCATCCGTATCGAACTGCCCGGGGTGCACAACCCCAAGCAGGCGAAAGAGGTGATCGGGGCCACCGCCTCGCTGGCCTTCTACGAGGCCAAAGCCGACAGCCACTTCTATATCGCCGATCGCAACGGCCAGGCCGTCGGCATGGCGCGCAAGCCGGTACTCACCGGAGAGCACATCGTCGATGCCCGCGCCAATATGGGCGAGATGGGTCAACCCCAGGTCAATATCGTGCTCGACACCCTGGGTGGCAGCAAGATGAACCAGTTCAGCCGCCAGCATGTGGGCAAGCCGATGGCGACCGTCTTCACCGAGTACAAAACCAACGCCCTGGGCAAACTGCGCGCCCAGAGCGAGGTGATCAACGTCGCCACCATCCAGACCGCCCTTGGCAACCAGTTCCGTATCACCGGCATTGGCAGTCTGCCGGAAGCGCAAGAGCTGGCCATGCTGCTGCGTGCCGGCGCCCTCACCGCCCCGCTCAAGATCCTGGAGGAGCGCTCCATTGGCCCGACGCTGGGGATGCAGAATATCGAGGCAGGCTTCACCGCGCTGGCCTTCGGCATGGCAGGCATGATGCTGTTCATGATGGCCTGGTACCGCAAATTCGGCTGGGTTGCCATCACGGCGCTGGTCGCCAACCTGTTGATGCAGGTCGGCATGCTGGCAGTGCTGCCGGGCGCCGTGCTGACCCTGCCGGGGATCGCCGGTCTGGTGCTGACGGTGGGCATGGCGGTGGATACCCATGTGCTGATCTTCGAGCGGATCAGGGACCGTCTGCGAGAAGGGGGCTCATTGGCCAACGCCATCGACTTTGGCTATCGCTCGGCCTTCCACACCATTTTCGATGCCAACATCACCACCCTCATCTGCGCCGTGGTGCTCTACTCCATCGGCTCCGGGCCGCTGCAGGGCTTCTCCATCACCCTCATTCTGGGTCTGCTCTCCAGCATGATCACCGGGATCTGGGGAACGCGCGCCATCATCAATCCCCTGTGGGGACGCAGCAACGAGCGCACGCTGAAGGTGTAACGGGACAGCAATCCCTCTGATGAGCGGCTTTGGTTGCGCCATCGGCCATGGATATGGCCGGAGCGGCCAAAGCAGAACACTATTTCCCGGCGTGTCGCGACACGTCGTGATGGGCCAACAGCCTGATGCTGGCTGGCCAAGGAGAGAATTATGTTGAGAATGATCGTTGCCATGGGGCTGACCCGTTGGCGTTATATCGGCCTGTGGGCTTCCATCCTGCTGACCGTGGCCAGCGTCGCCATCTTGCTGGTGAACGGCCTGACACTGGGGCTCGATTTTACCGGCGGGATCCTGCTGGAGTTTCATATCCAGACCCTGAAAGAGGCCCATGAGCTCAATGCCATGCTGGTTTCCCCGCTGGCGGGAGCCGTTGAGCTGAGCTCGGCCGGAATTCCCGGCGAGTGGCTGATCAAGCTGCCCCCCCACGAACTGCCCTGGCCCGCGGCGGATCTCGCCACCATGCTGACCCAGCAGTTGGGGATGCCGGTCGAGTTGCTGCGCACCACCATCGTCGGTCCTCAGGTGGGTGCCGAGCTGTTCCAGCAGGGGATGCTAGCGGTGCTGGTTGCGTCGCTGGCGATGTCGGCCTATCTGGCGTTTCGCTTCGAGTGGCGTCAGGCCATCGGCATCCTGCTCTCGGTGGTCCATGACGCCATCGTAGCGCTGGGGCTGCTGTCACTCTTTCAGATCGAATTCGATCTGAACATCATCGCCGGTTTGATGGCGGTGATCGGCTACTCCCTCAACGACAGCATCGTCATCTCGGACAGGTTGCGGGATCTGCTGAGCTCGCGTACCCAGATGGGGATCCACGAGTGCTCCGATGTGGCCATCAAGGCGACCTTCAGTCGCACCATGATCACTTCGGGCACCACCCTGTTTACCGTGGGCGCTCTGTTGCTGTTTGGCGGTGACGCCCTCTACGGCTTCTCCTTCACCCTGTTTGCCGGGATCCTGGTGGGCACCGTCTCCTCCATCACCGTCGCCTCGACCGTACAGGAGCTGCTGGGCCTCACCCCGCAGGCCTACCAGAAGAAGAGCGAGGAGCCACTGGCCAACGCAGCCTGAACCTTGTTAACCAGGCCCGGCTCACCGGGCCTCAACAAACCGGGCTCCTGCCAACCATTGGCAGGGGCTTTTTCCCATACCTCCTCTCGGTCTCTCACCGCCCCTTTTGTTGCTCGGCTCGCCTCAATTGACAACTGACCATATTGAAAGCAATGACGGATCAACCCGTCATTTTTAATAACAAAAAGGTCATTTTATTACGTCGGAAACCATAAAATGTGACTGAAAGCACTTTCTTGAGGGCTCAAAGGAGGCAACATTGTAGTGATTTATCTACAAAGGGATATGAGATGTTGTTACAACCTGCCAATACAGCAAAATCCAGACAGTTGCTGAACGAGACCATGGCTTTGGTACTCGCAGGAGGGCGGGGTAGTCGCCTCAAACAGTTAACCGACAACCGTGCAAAACCTGCCGTTCATTTCGGCGGCAAATTCCGCATCATCGATTTCGTGCTCTCCAACTGCATCAACTCCGGCATCCGTCGGGTCGGTGTCGTGACCCAGTACAAATCCCACAGCCTGTTGCGCCATCTCCAATCGGGCTGGTCTTTCCTGCGCTACCAGATGAACGAGTTTATCGATCTGCTCCCTGCCCAGCAGCGGGTGGATGAGGTGAACTGGTATCGGGGTACCGCCGATGCGGTCTACCAGAATCTGGATATCATCCGCGATCACGCCCCCAAATATGTGGTGGTGCTGGCAGGCGATCACATCTACAAGATGGATTACGCCGCCATGCTGCTCGACCACGTCAATATGGGCGCCAAGGTGACCGTTGCCTGCATCGAGGTGCCACGCAGTGAAGCAAGCGCCTTCGGGGTAATGGCGGTGGATGATGATCGCAAGATCAATGCCTTCGTCGAAAAGCCTGCTAACCCGCCCGCCATGCCGGGCAAGGCCGACACCGCGCTGGCCTCAATGGGCGTCTATATCTTCGATGCCGAGTATCTCTATCAGTTGCTGGAAGAGGACATTGCCAACGAGCAGTCCCATCACGATTTCGGCATGGACGTGATCCCCCGCGTGGTGAAAGAGGGCACCGCATTCGCTCACCCGTTTGGCATGTCCTGTGTCGGCTGCTGTCCGGATCGCCGCCCCTACTGGCGCGATGTGGGCACCGTGGACTCCTTCTGGGAGGCCAATATGGATCTCGCTTCCGTCACGCCTGAGCTGGATATCTACGATCAGGACTGGCCCATCTGGACCAGTCAGAACATGACTCCTCCCGCCAAGTTCGTGCAGGACCGAAACGGCCAGCACGGCATGACCATCAACTCCATGTTTGCCGGGGGCACCATCGTCAGTGGCTCTTTCATCCTGAGTTCGGTGCTCTTTACCAATGTGCGGGTCGACTCCTTCTGCACTCTGGATCAGGCCGTTATCTTCCCGGGTGTGGAGATTGGTGCCGGTTGCCGACTGCGCCGGGTGGTGATCGACAAGGGGTGCAAACTGCCGGAAGGCACAGTGATAGGTGAAAACGCCGATGAAGATGCACGTCGCTTCCACCGCTCCGAGCAGGGCATAGTGCTGGTCACCCAGGGGATGCTCACTCGCCTGAACAAAGAGCTGCAGGGAAAACAAAAGCGCTGATCCGCAGCCAGACGGGATCCCCCTTCCTACCGCAAAGGGAGCCATTATGGCTCCCTCTTTCTATGGCTGACCAGATAGCCACCTCACACCATCACTGCCATCGCGTTGCAGTCTCCCAGAGATACCATTTACTGTGGGTTAACAGCTGCGCAACGCAGCCTTCACACCCTCAAATCGTAAACATTAAATTACACAAAAAACCATTAACCCTCCGAAAAACCCTCTGTATTATTCCTGTTCGCGCTATATAGCAGCTCCTTTATCTGACTTTTTAGTGGTAAACCCACTAGTTTCACTTGATTGTTTGTTTTTCCTTGGTAAGGTGAGGGCGGTTGCGTAACAAAGCAGGTACCAGTGTAAATATATGGGTACAATCGCTTTTGGCTTAATACAGTAGAGAGAATGAAATCATGCAAAGAGACCCCCTGAACAACATCCATATCCAGTCCGAACAAGTGATGATCACGCCTGCCCAGCTCAAGGAGAAGTTACCCATCTCCGACAAGGCGCTGGCATTCGTGCAAGGGGCCCGCAATACCATCGCCGACATCATTCACCGCCGCGATCACCGGCTGTTGGTGATCTGTGGTCCCTGCTCCATCCACGATATGGACGCCGCCAAAGAGTACGCAACCAGACTCAAAGCGCTGCATGATGCCTACCAGGACTCTCTCTACATTGTCATGCGGGTCTACTTTGAGAAACCGCGCACCACGGTCGGCTGGAAAGGCTTTATCAACGACCCCAATCTGGATGGCACCTTCGATGTGGAGCTGGGGCTGCACCGTGCCCGCGAGCTGCTCTGCTGGCTGGCGGAGCTGGAGTTGCCGCTGGCCACCGAAGCGCTCGACCCCATCAGCCCGCAATACCTGGCGGAGCTCTTCTCCTGGTCAGCCATCGGCGCCCGCACCACCGAATCCCAGACCCACAGGGAGATGGCGTCCGGCCTCTCCATGCCGGTCGGCTTCAAGAACGGCACCGACGGCAACCTGGGGACTGCCATCAATGCGCTGCAGGCGGCCTCCTCCCCTCACGCCTTTATGGGGATCAACCAGCAGGGCCAGGTTGCGCTGCTGCAGACCCAGGGCAACCCGGATGGCCACGTGATCCTGCGCGGCGGCAAACATCCCAACTATGACTCGGTCAACGTGTCGCTGGCGGAAGAGGCGCTGGAGAAAGCGGGCCTGCTGCCGAGCCTTGTGGTGGATTGCAGCCACGGCAACTCCAGCAAGGATCACCGTTTGCAGCCCAAGGTGGCCGACAACGTCATCCACCAGATCCAGGAGGGCAACCGCTCCATCATCGGGGTGATGCTCGAATCCAACCTGTTCGAGGGAAACCAGTCCAGCGAGCAGCCCAAGGAGCAGATGCGCTACGGGGTCTCCATCACAGATGCCTGCATCGACTGGGACACCACCGCTACCCTGCTCGCCCGCTGCCACAACCAGCTGGCTGACCCCCTCAAGGGCAGAACTGCACGGTAAGCCGTGGTATCTTGTCGTAACCTATTGAACAATCTGGGTATCACCGCAGGTGGCATCTGGCCGCTCATGCCGTGATACCTTGTTGCATCTTGATTTTCAGGGCGCCGCTCGCGGCGCCAGCAGGGACTGGATATGGCTGAAGAGTTGAATGTACTCAGGGACAAGATAGATGCGGTGGACAAGCAGCTGATCGATCTGCTGGCCGCCCGTCTGGCCCTGGTGGGAGAAGTGGGTGAGGTAAAGAGCCGCCACGGCCTGCCCATCTATGCACCGGATCGGGAAGCGAGCATGCTGGCCCGCCGCCGCGCCGAGGCTGAGCAGTTGGGGGTGCCCGGCGATCTCATCGAAGACGTGCTGCGCCGGGTGATGCGTGAATCTTATGCCAGCGAGAAAGATACCGGCTTCAAATGCATAAAGCCGGATCTTGGCAAGGTGGTCATCATCGGCGGTCAGGGCCAGCTTGGCCGCTTGTTCGGCCATATGTTCAGCCTCTCAGGCTATCGGGTCGAGACGCTGGAACAAGCCGACTGGCCGCGCGCTGACGAAATCCTCGCCGGAGCCGGTCTGGTGATGGTGGCGGTGCCCATCGATATCACCTGCCAGCTCATCGACCGCCTCGGCAACCTGCCCGCCCACTGCCTGCTGGTCGATGTCACCAGCGTGAAAGCGGCGCCGCTCGAACATATGCTGGCGGTGCACCAAGGGCCGGTACTGGGACTGCACCCCATGTTCGGGCCGGATGTGGCGAGTCTCGCCAAGCAGGTGATCGTCTGCTGCCAGGGTCGTGACCCCGCCGCCAGCCAATGGCTGCTGGATCAGATGACCATCTGGGGCGCCCGCTTGCAACAGGTAGAAGCCAAGGCCCACGATGAGGCGATGACCCTCATTCAGGCACTGCGTCACTTCGCCACCTTTGCCTATGGCTGGCACCTCTCCCGGGAGCAGGCCAATCTGGATCGCCTGCTGAGTTTGAGCTCCCCCATCTACCGGCTGGAGCTCGCCATGGTGGGGCGGCTGTTCGCTCAGGATCCCCACCTCTATGCCGACATCATTTTGTCGTCACCGCAGAATCTGGCGATGATCCGTCGCTACTACCAAAACTTCGGCGAAGCGCTGGGGCTGCTGGAACGAGGGGACAGAGACGGTTTCATCGATGCCTTCTCGCAAGTCTCCGGTTTCTTCGGCGAGCATGCCGACCAGTTCCTGCGTGAAAGCCGCATGCTACTGGCCCAGGCCAACGACCGCCGCCAACACGGCTAATCCTGCAAAAGTAGTAACAACTCATGCCACTCGGAAGGAGCCGCCACCGTTCATGACTGGATGCGAGCCAAAGATCTCCATTGGAAGGGGCGATTAAGCGTGCGGGTTGCCATTAACGATGGCAACCCGCTTTGCAACTAGTCTCGAAGCAAACCCAGTCCTACCTAATCGTCGCCATCTGCCGCACGCAGCGCTGTTCTCGGTCATCCACCCGCTTGGCAAACCAGGCGGTGGTGAGGTTGCGGGTGATTTTCGGGCTCTTTAGCTGTATGCCGGGCAGGATGGCGCGGGGCAATCGCTTGCCCGCTTGCTTGTCGGCCAGGGTAAAGATGCGATGGTAGAGATCGGTCTCGGCAAATTCGGCGGTATCCCCTTTGCGAAGGCTCTGGTGGATCGCTTGTTTGCTCATATTGACCCGGTTGGCGAGGGTGTAGACGGCAAGCTCGGTATTGCCCGGCAGATCCGAGTCATAGCGGATCAGATCCCCGTCCAGCGCCAGAGTTTTGCCACTCAAACGGCTGACGGCGGCCTGAAAGGCGGCATTGCGACTGGCATACCAGCCGGCGTTGAAGTCGGCAAAGCGGTAGAGGGTATCCGGGTAGTCAACGGGATAACCGAAGATATGTTTGGTGCCAAACCAGATGCCGCCGCGACGGGTAAAGACTTCGTGGCGGATGGAATCCTTGATTGGATAGGGGTAGCCACGGGCGTTGGCCTCGGCAAAGGCGATGCTCACCTGCATCGGGCCACCGGTATGCACCGGGTTGAGGTTGCCAAACAGCGTCTTGCCCATCGGCAGCATGCTGGTCATATCTTCGAAGATTTCACTCATCTCCCGCTCGGTACGCAACTTGTCGATCCGCTCGGCGTAGCTCTTGCCGGTGGGCGAGTTGATGGATAGCGCGGCCCGCACCATAAATTCGGGGATCAGCAGCTTGGCTGCCCGTGAGTTGATCTCTTTCCAGGCGATCTTGCCAAGGCCCGGCACCACGGGGTCCGCCTGATAAGTGGCTTCCTGCTCCGCCACCGCCAGCACGCTACAGACATTGTGATCATTGACCGTCACCCCCTGGGTGGTGAGCGCCGTCACCACGTCGTTAGCCCACCCCTGTTTGTCAGGCACCTGACGGGGCAAGAAGCGCACGATGCGGCTCTTCATATCCGCCGGTTTGCGCGGCTGCATGGCAGGCGGCGTTTTGGGGTTGCTCACGCTCGCCTCTTTGGCTGGCGCGGAGGCGGGATCACTGGCACAACCGGCCAGCAGCAAGGCGGAGCAGAAGGCAAGAAGACGGCAGGAAGGCAAAGCGGTCATAAGCATGTCCATTTTTTGTAGGCCCTACAGGCAGCGCCGCTGGCACTGCACTGACAAGCAAAGTGGGGCCATTGTAGAGGATTGCCTGCTGCAGTTGAAACCCGCGCTCGCAGCATCCCCTCACCTTGCCAGCTTTTACCACCCCACGCGCCATCCGTTGTCTGCGATGCGGAACTCATAACCTTCCTCAATGGCTCACCTGGCCCGAACCGAACGCTTAGCGACAGATAAAAAGAAACCCCCGCCATCGCTGGCGGGGGTTGGTCGTCTGGCAAGTCGGGCTGATGCCCGCTGCAAACTCTTAGCGGTTTTTCACCTTCTGGTGCAACTCCTGCACCGAGTTGACGTTGGCGGTGGCATCCACGCTGATGGCCATGCAGGTGGCAAACGCCTCATTCATGGTGGTGGTATACGCCACCTTGTTCTGCAAGGCGGCGCGACGCAGCTGCTTGGAGTCCTGGATCGCCACCCGCCCTTCGGCGGTGTTGACGATGTAGGTGTACTCGCCATTCTTGATGCGGTCGAGAATGTGCGGGCGACCTTCGTGCACCTTGTTGACCAGACGCGGGTTGATGCTCGCCTCGCCCAGCGCGACAGCGGTGCCGTGGGTGGCGTCGAGCTCGTAACCCAGCTCCAGCAGCTTGGCGGCCAAATCGACCACCTGTGCCTTGTCGCTGTGACGCACTGACAAGAGAGCACGGCCCTCTTTCGGTACGGCGTGGTTGGCACCCAGCTGCGCCTTGGCATAAGCCTCGGCAAAGCTGCTGCCCACCCCCATCACCTCACCGGTGGAGCGCATCTCTGGCCCCAGCAGCGGGTCAACCCCCGGGAACTTGGCGAACGGCAGTACCACCTCTTTCACCGAGTAGTAGGGTGGGATGATCTCTTTGGTGAAGCCCTGTTCTTGCAGCGACTGACCGGCCATCACACGGGCGGCAATCTTGGCCAGCGGGGCACCGGTCGCCTTGGAGACAAACGGCACGGTACGGGCGGCACGCGGGTTCACCTCGATGAGGTAGATGTCATTGCCCTTGACCGCGAACTGCACGTTCATCAGGCCGATAACGCCGAGCTCCAGCGCCAACTTGCGCACCTGCTCGCGGATCTCGTCCTGAATCTTCTTGGACAAGGTGTAGGGCGGCAGGGAGCAACCGGAGTCACCGGAGTGGATACCGGCCTGCTCGATGTGCTCCATGATGCCGCCGATGACTACATCGGTGCCGTCGCAGATGGCATCCACGTCCAGCTCGGTCGCATCGTCCAGGAAGCGATCCAGCAGTACCGGCGATTCGTTGGAGACGCTTACCGCCTCGGCGAAGTAGCGACGCAAATCCTGCTCGTCGTAGACGATTTCCATGGCGCGGCCACCCAGCACGTAGGAGGGGCGAACCACCAGCGGGTAGGTAATGCGCTCGGCCAGCAGCACGGCCTGCTCCAGCGCGATGACGGTGCCGTTTTCCGGCTGCTTGAGGCCGAGGCGCTCGACAGCAGACTGGAAGCGCTCACGGTCTTCGGCGCGGTCGATGGCATCCGGGCTGGTACCGATAATCGGCACGCCGTTGGCTTCCAGTGCACGGGCCAGTTTCAGCGGGGTCTGGCCACCGTACTGAACGATGACGCCCTTGGGTTTTTCGATGCGCACGATTTCCAGCACATCTTCCAGGGTCACCGGCTCGAAGTAGAGACGATCCGAGGTGTCGTAGTCGGTGGAGACGGTCTCCGGGTTGCAGTTGACCATGATGGTCTCGTAACCATCTTCGCGCAGGGCTAGCGCCGCGTGCACGCAGCAGTAGTCGAACTCGATACCCTGACCGATACGGTTCGGGCCGCCGCCGATGATCATGATCTTGTCGCGGCTGCTCGGGGCAGCTTCGCACTCCTCGTCATAGCTGGAGTACATGTAGGCGGTGTTGGTGGCGAACTCGGCGGCGCAGGTATCTACCCGCTTGTAGACCGGGAAGATGTTGTGGCGGGCGCGCAGTTTGCGCACTTCCCCTTCGGCCACACCGAGGATCTTGGCCAGACGGGCATCGGCAAAGCCCTTGCGCTTGAGGGCGCGCAGGAAGTCGGCATCGAGACCGGCCATGCCGCGCTCTTTCACCTCTTCTTCCAGCTTCACCAGGTCTTCAATCTGTACCAAGAACCAGGGGTCAATCTTGGTCAGCTTGAAGATGCCGTCCATGGAGAGACCGGCGCGGAATGCATCGGCGATATAGAAGATACGGTCACTACCGGCGTCCTGCAGCTCGTGACGGATGCGGGTCAGGGAGTCCGGGGCATTGAGGTCAACCATGGGGTCGAAGCCGGTTTTGCCGGTTTCGAGGCTGCGCAGCGCCTTGTGCAGGGACTCCTGGAAGTTGCGGCCGATGGCCATCACTTCACCGACCGACTTCATCTGGGTGGTCAGACGGTCGTTGGCACCGGCGAATTTTTCAAAGTTGAAGCGCGGCACCTTGGTGACCACGTAGTCGATGGCCGGCTCGAAGGAGGCCGGAGTACGGCCGCCGGTGATGTCGTTCATCAGCTCGTCGAGGGTGTAACCGATGGCGAGCTTGGCGGCGATCTTGGCGATGGGGAAACCGGTCGCCTTGGAGGCCAGCGCAGAGGAGCGCGACACCCGCGGGTTCATCTCGATGATGACCATGCGGCCATCTTTCGGGTTGATACCGAACTGGACGTTGGAGCCGCCGGTTTCGACGCCGATTTCGCGCAGCACCGCCATGGAGGCGTTGCGCATCAGCTGGTACTCCTTGTCGGTCAGCGTCTGGGCTGGCGCGACCGTGATGGAGTCACCGGTGTGGATACCCATGGGGTCGAAGTTTTCGATGGCGCAGACGATGATGCAGTTGTCGTTGCGATCCCGCACCACTTCCATCTCGTACTCTTTCCAGCCGATCAGCGACTCGTCGATGAGCAGCTCTTTGGTCGGCGACAAGTCCAGACCGCGCTCGCAGATCTCGACGAACTCTTCGGTGTTGTAGGCGATGCCGCCACCGGAGCCACCCATGGTAAAGGAGGGACGGATGATGCAGGGGAAGCCGACCATCTGCTGCACGCCCCACGCCTCTTCCATGTTGTGGGCGATACCGGCACGCGGGCACTCGAGGCCAATGCTGCGCATCGCCTTGTCAAAACGGGAGCGATCTTCGGCCTTGTCGATGGCGTCGGCGGTGGCACCGATCATCTCGACACCGAACTCGGCCAGCACGCCGTGCTTCTCCAGCGCCAGTGCGCAGTTGAGCGCAGTCTGGCCGCCCATGGTGGGCAGGATGGCGTCCGGGCGCTCTTTCTTGATGATTTCGCGCACCACTTCCCAGGTGATGGGCTCGATGTAGGTGGCGTCTGCCATCTCCGGGTCGGTCATGATGGTGGCCGGGTTGGAGTTGACCAGAATGACGCGGTAGCCCTCCTCGCGCAGGGCTTTGCACGCCTGGGCGCCGGAGTAGTCAAATTCGCAGGCTTGGCCGATGACGATGGGGCCGGCGCCGAGGATCAGGATGCTCTGAAGGTCATTACGTTTTGGCATGAAACTCTTTCCTCTATTTCTTAGGCGCGATACTGCTTAATCAATTCAATAAAGTGGTCAAAAAGACCGGCACAGTCGTGTGGGCCCGGGCTCGCTTCGGGGTGCCCCTGGAAGCTGAAGGCCGGACGGTCGGTGCGATGGATACCTTGCAGGGAACCATCGAACAGGGAGACGTGGGTGGCGCGCAGGCAATCCGGCAGGCTGTTCTCGTCTACCGCAAAGCCGTGGTTCTGGGCGGTGATCATCACTGTGTTGTCATCAAGGCTCTTCACCGGATGGTTGGCGCCGTGGTGGCCAAACTTCATCTTGACGGTCTTGGCACCGGAGGCCAGACCCAGCAGCTGGTGACCCAGACAGATACCAAACACCGGCGTGTTGGTATTAAGGAAAGCCTTGATGGCCTCGATGGCGTAGTCGCACGGCTCGGGGTCGCCGGGGCCGTTGGAGAGGAAGATGCCATCCGGGTTCATAGCCAGTACCTCGGCGGCCGGGGTCTTGGCAGGCACCACGGTCAGGCGGCAGCCACGGTCAACCAGCATCCGCAGGATGTTGCGCTTGACGCCAAAGTCATAGGCTACCACGTGGTATTTCAGCTGGTCGGCATCCGGGGTGACGTGCCCCTTGCCAAGCTGCCAGCTCCCTTCGGTCCAGTTGTACGCCTCACCAACCGTCACCTCTTTGGCCAGATCCATCCCCTTCAGACCGGGGAAGGCGCGGGCCTGTTCGAGAGCATAGGCTTCATCGACCTGTTTCCCGGCCAGAATGCAGCCAGCCTGAGCGCCTTTCTCGCGCAGGATGCGGGTCAGTTTGCGGGTGTCGATGTCGGCGATGCCAACGATGTTGTGAGACTTGAGGTATTCGGAGAGGGATTGCTGATTGCGGAAATTGGAGGCAAGTATCGGAAGGTCCCGGATGATCAATCCCTGAGCATGGATCTGACTGGACTCTTCATCTTCGCTGTTGGTGCCGGTGTTGCCTATATGGGGGTAAGTGAGGGTGACTATCTGACGGGAATAAGAGGGATCGGTGAGGATTTCCTGATAGCCCGTCATCGACGTATTGAAAACCACTTCACCAACGGAACATCCCTCGGCGCCTATCGACACGCCTTTGAACACAGTTCCATCTTCCAGCACTAGCAATGCAGTGTGATTCAAGACAACCTCCAGTTATTTAGCTTTAAATTCAGCAATTTACCTGGGTGTTGCGGGCTCGGTTCCGGTCTTGGACAGGACTCGAACCCGGCAGATTTCTGGCAAATTGGGCGCATTCTACTTAAAAAAAGTGGCATTTCAACGTCTTTTCTCAGATGAAATGCATCTAAATTCAATAAAAAAGTAACATTACCCATTATCTATGCACTTAATCGCTTTGCAACCCCCTCCCGCGAAAGAAAAGGAAAAACCACCATCAAAAGATGCCACCAAGCCAGCGATAACGACAAAAACAAACAAAAAAAGCAATTAAAACAATGGCATTTATTTTTTACACAAAAAACATTAATGACAAATTTAACGCTTTTATGATGACAAGATTGAACATGAAAAATGGAAAACGTTTTTCCTCATTTGAATTTTTAGTCTTTTTCAGCCCGTGTAAAAAAATGGCTTTATCCGCCATAAAGATGCTCAAATCTGTTACCTGGTGATGACATTCAGGAAGGGGAAATCTGGCGGATAACGCAATAGTGTGATTTATAAGGCGTTCAGTTAAAAATTGCAGGCAGCGTGTCTTTTTACACAAACTCTGGCTGACTGACAGCAAAAACCCCGGCAAGCCGGGGTTTTTCACTGGATAGCAGTAGTACGAAAGTGCCGCTCAGAGACATCACTTGAGATTGAGCACATCCTGCATGTCATAAAGACCGGCACCCTGCTGACCAAGCCACTTGCCCGCCCGCACAGCACCGTTGGCGAAGGTCAGGCGACTGGAGGCCTTGTGGCTGATCTCCACCCGCTCTCCGATATCGGCAAACATGACGGTATGCTCCCCCACCAGATCGCCGGCGCGAATGGTGGCAAAGCCGATAGTGTTGCGATCCCGCTCGCCAGTGATCCCCTCGCGACCATAGACGGCGCACTCCTTGAGATCCCGGCCCAGGGTTTTGGCGACCACTTCCCCCATGGAGAGCGCAGTACCGGATGGCGCATCCACCTTGTGGCGATGGTGGCCCTCGATGATCTCGATGTCGGTGTAATCCCCCATCACCTTGGCGGCCTGCTCCAGCAGCTTGAACACCAGGTTGACCCCGACCGAGTAGTTGGAGGCGAACACGATACCGATCTGCTTGCCAGCCTCTTTCAGAGCAGCCTTGCCTGCATCGTCAAAACCGGTGGTGCCAATCACCATCTGCTTGTGGTGGGCCAGCGCAAAGGCCAGATTGGCAAGGGTCACCTCGGGGCGGGTGAAGTCGATGATGAGATCAAACTCATCGCGCACCTTGTCCAGACTATCGCTGATGGCCACGCCCAGATGGCCCAGCCCATTGAGCTCACCGGCATCAAGGCCGATCACCGCCGAACCCGGCCGCTCCAGCGCGGCACCGACCACTACGCCATCGGTGTTGGTGATGGCCTCCAGCAGCACCTTGCCCATACGACCATTACAGCCCATCACGGCCACACGGATCGGATTGTCCATCTCCACCCTCTCATCTCTTTTAATTATGGAAAGAGACCGTTTTACCAGCCCGCGCCGGGTTTGAAAAGCCATGATGCCACCACGCCTTGCTGCGCTCGCCAACGGCAGCGCACACTGGCTGGCCAAGAACTTCCTTTTGGTCACAGGCCGTTTTTCATCGTCTCACTCCATCATTTGGCAGACCGGGTGCCATCTGATAGGTTCGAACGAGTGAAATGCCAGCATAAGCAAAATCAGGGCAACGCCCGTGTCGATATCAAACGAGGTGCAAGGATGAGCGCAGGATTTCTGTTTGCTGTGGGGTTGATATCACTGACCCTTGTCATACTGGCCGCGGCTCTGCTGTTTGGTGGGCCGAGCTCGGCATCGGCGATGGCCAGCATCAACGACCCTTTCAAGGGGAGTGGCTGGAGCAACATGCCACCCCTCTCAAGATACCCGGCGCGTGACGGCACGCAGCTGGCCTATCGGCACTATGGCGCAAAAGAGCACGGAGAGAACAACAAGGTCAAGGGCAGCGTGGTACTGGTTCACGGCTCTTCTGCCAGCAGTCAGAGCATGCACAAGATGGCGAACGCCTTTTCGCAAGCGGGATATGACGCCTACTCCCTCGATATTCGCGGCCATGGCGCATCGGGCGACAAAGGCACCATTGCCTACATTGGCCAGCTTGAAGACGATCTGGAAGATTTCATCAAGTCGGTGGCCCCCGGCAAGCCTGCAACACTCGTCGGCTTCTCGTCAGGGGGTGGCTTTGTGCTGCGCGTTGCTGGCAGCACGCGACAAACCCTGTTCGAGAGCTATCTGCTGCTCTCCCCCTATCTCGGCCCCACCGCCGCCAACTACCGGCCCAACAGCGGTGGCTGGGTGCGTGTCGGCTTGCCTCGCCTCATCGCCCTGAGCATCCTCAACGGTTTCCATATTTCCGCACTCAACCATCTGACCGTGCTGAACTTTGCCCTTAATGATGAGGCGAAATCCCTGCTGACCCCCTCCTACTCCTTCAACCTTGCTTCGAACTTTCAGCCGGAGCGTGACTACCAGCAGAATTTGCGCAATGTGCAACGCCCCTGCGCCGTGATCGCGGGTGCAAATGACGAAGCCTTCCAAACAGATCAACTTGAACCTGAGTTAAGACGTCTCGGCATCTCCTGGCCTGTCACCCTGCTGCCCGGAGTTGGCCACATTCCGCTGACGCTGGAACAGGACGCCATCACAACAGCCGTTCAGGCGGTGGAGAAATTGACACAGTAACCACACAGCCCAGGTCTTGTGTCCACGCGTTCTGGAAATATCCGCACCATGCTCACGTAGAGATAGAGAGAGGTGCAGCTGACGTTTGGCAGCGGGAGAAATCCCCAAGATGGCATGCAGAGATCTTATCGTTTACCTCTTTCCTTATTAAAGGCACGCGATACCCCCAGATACCCGTGGACTGCGTCAGAACAGCAATGAACAATAAACAGCGCCAACTTCTTTTTCCGAATATTCTTTGGATATCTCAATAACACCAGAATCATCAAACAAAAACACCTATCCATCTGGACGTCTATCTTGACCAAGCGAGGTTGACTCACTACTGTGGGCACCCCAATGCGGCAGGATGCCCGCCCTGTTTTCCCCCTATCCCTATCCGATACAGGTACAAAGCAGTTTATGACAGGAGGTCATTGTTCAATTTCAGAGGAACACATGATCCAGACTCAACCCAGTGCCAGGGCCTTGTTGCCACTTCTGGTTTTTCTCGCACTCTTTATCGGTACCGGTACCTGGCTGACCCTGCAGGGGGTCGAATTCGCCTTCTATCAGCTGCCCGCTCCGGTTGCTGCCCTGCCTGCGGTGATGCTCGCCCTGCTGCTTGGCAAAGAGAGCTTCAACAGCAATCTGGAGACCTTCTTCAAGGGGGTCGGCCACAGCAATATCATGGCGATGTGCCTTATCTATCTGCTGGCGGGCGCCTTTGCCAGCGTGGCCAAGGCCACCGGCGGCGTTGATGCTACTGTGGCGCTGGGCCTGTCGCTCATCCCTGGCTGGGCGCTGTTGCCCGGGCTGTTCCTCATCTCTGCCTTTATTGCTACCGCCATGGGCACCTCCATGGGCACCATAGGTGCCGTGGCGCCGGTCGCGCTGGGCGTGGCGCAGGCGGCCGGTATCGATCCGGTACTGATGGCAGGCACCATTCTCTCCGGCGCCATGTTTGGCGATAACCTCTCCATCATCTCCGACACCACCATTGCGGCCACCCGCAGCCAGGGGTGCGAGATGAAGGACAAGTTCCGCGAAAACTTCAAGATTGCGGCCCCAGCTGCCATCGCGGTGATCCTGCTCTATCTGACCCTGGGCTCAGTGGGTGAATCCCCTGCCAGCGGCAGCGCCATCGAGTTGTTCAAGGTGATGCCTTATCTGCTGATCCTGGGGCTGGCGCTCGCCGGAGTGAATGTGTTTGTGGTGCTGGGGATCGGTATTCTGGCCGCCGGAGTGGTGGGCATGATCAACGGCTACGCCATCGGTCAGTTCAGCAAGGATATCTATCAGGGCTTTACCGGCATGCAGGAGATCTTCCTGCTCTCCATGCTGATCGGCGGTCTCGGCGCCCTGATGGAACGTCAGGGTGGTCTGGCCTGGATAAGCGATCGCATCAGCGCCCTGATTGCCCGTTTCACTCGCGAGCACAATGGTGAACAGAACGAGAAAGCGGCCGAGCTCGGCATCGCCGGGGTGGTGAGCCTCACCAACCTCTGCACTGCCAACAATACCGTCGCCATTATCGTTGCGAGCAAGGTGGCCCGGGATCTGGCCGAACACCACGGTGTCACCCCGCGCCGCGCCGCCTCCATGCTCGATATTTTCTCCTGCGTGGTACAGGGTCTGATCCCCTGGGGCGCACAGGCGCTGCTGCTGGGATCCATCTTTGCCATGTCGCCGTTGGCGGTGGTGAGCATGAGTTTCTACCCGATGGCGCTCGCGGTAGCGGCACTCATTGCAGTGTTTGTGAAGCACCAGATGCGCGGCAAAGCTGACAAGTAACAGACCAGACGCTGGCGCGCCGACATGCTGTCAACAGGGGCCACACCCTGGCCCTTGTTGACTCACTAACGGATCAGCCAGCATTTATCCCACCGTTCCGGGCATCAGCCGTCCGGGGCGGGGTTTCCCTGTCCCCCTTAACGTCAAGAGTGAATGTGCTAAGGTAGAGCGCGTTCAAGCCATCGATGCGCAGCTATACCAGAGGTTCCCCATGCATGAGTCCCAACCCGAACGTCAATCCCTGCGCCAACTGGTTCGTCAACGCCGCAAAAATCTGAGTCCGGCCGAGCAGCAATTGGCGGCCCAACAGCTGCTGGCCCAGTTCAAGCAACACCCCGAGATCCTCGCCGCCAAACGCATTGCCCTCTATCTGGCCAATGACGGGGAGATCAATCCATTGCCCACCATCCATTGGCTGTGGGCCCAGCACAAAGAGGTCTACCTGCCGGTGCTCCACCCCTTTACCCCGGGTCACCTGCTCTTTTTGCGCTATACCGCCACCAGCCCCATGGTACGCAACCGCTACGGCATCGAAGAGCCGGAGCTGGATATCCTGCAGGTGGTGCCCCACAGCACGCTCGATCTTATCTGCACCCCGCTGGTCGCCTTCGATGCCCAGGGCAATCGTCTTGGCATGGGGGGCGGCTACTACGATCGCACTCTCGCCATCTGGCATGAGCACAAGCTGGGCCCCAAGCCGCTCGGCATTGCCCACGACTGCCAGCAGGTGGATGCGGTCCCGCAAGAGGAGTGGGATGTGCCGTTGCCCCAGATCATCACCCCGAGCCACTGCTGGCGCTTTGAATAAGCTGTTTTTGGCAGGCAGCCCCTGCTTTGTGCGCGCAAACGCAGAATAAACAGGCAAACGATTTACAAAGTCCCTCTTTTTGCCCCGGAACGTGAGCAACAAGGTCGCGACGGGGTACCGGGTTGGATATAATGCGCCCGCTTTTTTCTTAAGGAACGATCATGACTCAAGATGAAATGAAGAAGGCGGCCGGTTGGGCTGCGCTCAAGTATGTGGTTCCCGGCACCATCGTCGGGGTGGGCACCGGCTCTACCGTCAACCACTTTATCGACGCGCTGGCGACCATGAAGGACGAGATCAAGGGGGCGGTATCCAGCTCCGTGGCCTCTACCGAGCGCCTCAAGGGCTTCGGCATCACCGTATATGATCTCAACGAGATCGACGCCCTCTCCGTCTATGTGGATGGCGCCGACGAGATCAACGCAACCCGCGACATGATCAAGGGCGGTGGCGCAGCCCTGACCCGCGAGAAGATTGTTGCCGCCGTCGCTGACAAGTTCATCTGCATCATCGACAACACCAAGACCGTCGACGTGCTGGGCCAGTTCCCGCTGCCGGTGGAAGTGATCCCGATGGCCCGCGAATACGTGGCCCGCGAAATTCGCAAACTGGGTGGCAACCCGGTGTGGCGTGAAGGCGTGGTCACCGACAACGGCAACCACATTCTGGATGTGAAAGGCATGGCCATTACCGACGCCAAGGCGCTGGAAGTACGACTGAACGCCATTGTTGGTGTGGTCACCAACGGCCTGTTCGCCGCGCGCGGCGCCGATGTTGTCCTGATCGGTACGCCGGACGGCGTGATTACCCAGTAATCCCGACACCGGTAGCACAGTGCAGCGGCATCCTCCCTCCCTCGCCAGCGCCACTCTGCAACCTCTGACGCAGCAGCGGCGTTGATTGAGCCCCGGGATGGGATATGACCCAAACATTGCACTGTGAATAAATGACGGCGCCTGATGGCGCCGTTTTTATTTATCCCTCAACAAGTTGCATACGGATGTTTACAACATTCGTTGATAACTTCAAAGAATTTGACTTTCGTCACAAATATTCCCTCTCCCAAACGTTTTTGCTACTTTACGGTTTTCTTCGCACACCAAATCTGCACTTACGTTTGCACATACAGAGGGATCGTCATGACTGCCAAGTTTTCGTTGGACAAGGATAAAATCAAGGTTCTGCTGCTGGAGGGGGTTCACCCCAACACCGTAGAGACCTTTCGTGCCGCAGGTTACACCAGTGTGGAGTATCTCAAGACCTCGCTCTCCGAAGAGGAGCTGATCGAGCAGATCCGCGACGTCCATTTCATCGGGCTGCGCTCCCGCACCCAGATCACCGAGAAAGTCCTCGACGCCGCCAACAAGCTGGTCGCCATCGGCTGCTTCTGCATCGGTACCAACCAGGTCGAGCTGGAAGCGGCCCAGATCCGCGGTATTCCGGTCTTCAACGCCCCCTTCTCCAACACCCGTTCGGTCGCCGAGCTGGTACTGGGCGAGATCCTGCTGCTGCTGCGCGGCATCCCCGAGAAGAACGCCAAGTGCCATCGCGGCGTGTGGGAAAAACTGGCCAATCGCTCGGTGGAAGCGCGCGGCAAGAAGCTCGGCATCATCGGCTACGGCCACATCGGTACCCAGCTTGGCATCATCGCCGAGAGCATCGGCATGAAGGTTTATTACTACGATATCGAGAACAAGCTCTCGCTGGGCAACGCCATTCAGGTGCCGAGCATGGTCGAGCTGCTCAATATGTCTGACGTCATCAGCCTGCACGTGCCGGAGACCGCCTCCACCAAGAACATGATCGGTGCCGAGCAGCTGCGGATGATGAAACCGGGCGCCATCTTCATCAACGCCGCCCGCGGTACCGTGGTGGATATCGATGCGCTGGCTGACGTCATCAAGAGCGGCCATATCGCCGGCGCCGCCATCGACGTCTTCCCGGTCGAGCCCAAGTCCAATGACGAGGAGTTCCAAAGCCCGCTGCGTGGGCTGGAGAACGTGATCCTGACCCCGCACATCGGTGGCACCACCCATGAGGCGCAGGAGAACATCGGGCTGGAAGTAGCCAACAAGCTGGTCAAATACTCCGACAACGGCTCCACCCTCTCCGCCGTCAACTTCCCGGAAGTGTCGCTGCCGGGCCACAAGGGCTCCAGCCGCCTGCTGCACATTCACCGCAACCAGCCGGGCGTGATGAACCAGATCAACCAGATCTTCGCCGAAGAGGGGATCAACATCGCCGGTCAATACCTGCAGACCAGCAGCCATATCGGTTACGTGGTGATCGACGTGGAGACCGAGCACAGCGAGAAGGCGCTCGCCAAACTCAAGGAGATCAACGGCACCATCCGCGCCCGCATCCTCCACTGATAGACCCTTATCTGCGCAGCAAAAAGCCCGTCGTGATGACGGGCTTTTTTATGAAGCATGTCCCGTCCTGAATATGGTTTACACCTTTCCCCCCAATAAATGGAGAACCCGATGGGACAAGGTGTGAAACGGACACAGCGCGATTACTCGCTGACTTTTAAACTGGCACTGGTCGAGCAGATTGAAAAAGGCGAGCTCACCTACAAACAGGCTCAGGTGCGTTATGGCATTCAGGGCCGCTCCACCGTTCTGGTATGGTTGCGTAAACATGGTCGGCAAGATTGGAGCCAGGGGGCTTCTGTGCGCGCCGGCAGGAGCATCACCATGCCTGACCCCGACAACCAGACGCCCGAACAGCGCATCAAGGAACTTGAGCAACAGCTGGCGCTGATGAGCCAGAAGGCCCAGTTCTTTGAGGCCGTCGTCGATGTACTGAAGAATGACTACGGCGTCTCCATCGTAAAAAAGCGACCCGGCAAGTCCTCTCGCAGCGGCAAGTCGAGAAGCTGACCATCGTCAGGGCTTGCCTGTTTCTGGGGATAAGCCGGCAGGCTTACTACAAGCGCAATCGGGTCGCCGACGAGCGCCATGCACAGGGATTGCAGGTGGTGCGCTTCGTGCGTCAGGTTCGACTGCGACAACCGCGGGTCGGCACCCGCAAGCTGCATTATCTGCTGCAGGGTCAGGATGATGACGGGCTCAAGGTCGGGCGGGACAGGCTGTTTCGGATATTGACCGAGCACCGCCTGCTGGTGCTGCCCAGGCGTGCGTATCACAAGACCACCCACAGTTTTCACCGTTTCTACCGTCATCCCAACTTGCTCAAGGCGGGGCAAGAGCAGGTCACTCCGGTGGCCCCGGAGCAGGTCTGGGTCGCAGATATCACCTATCTGCCAGCCAGGAGCGGGCCGCTGTACCTGAGCCTGATGACGGATGCCTACTCACGCAAGATAGTGGGCCATCACGTGCACGAAGGGATGCACGCGGAGTCGGTGGCGATGGCGTTCAAGAAAGCACTGAAGCAACGGCGTGGCGACGGTGAACTCATCCATCACTCAGACCGCGGCGTGCAGTATTGCTCGGGACTGTATCAGTCATTACATGAACGGTACGGGGTGAAATGCTCGATGACGGATGGGTATGACTGTTACCAGAATGCGTTGGCGGAGCGGGTGAACGGGATTTTGAAAGGAGAGTTATTGTTGCAAAGCCCGCAGGATTTGACGCAAGCGCGGGAAATGGTGCGTGAAGCTGTGGATATTTACAACGAGGAGCGGCCGCATCATGCGTTGAAATACAGAACCCCCGATGCGGTACATAGGGGGTTCTGAGTAGAGAAATGCTAGTTGAAAATGTGTAAACCTATTTCAGGACTAGACAGCAGAACCTAAAGGCAGCGTAGTGGCTTACCACCACCCCAACAGGTTGCGGCCCACCAGCGCCCCCCATACCAGGGCGTTCAGGGCCAGCGCGATAAAGACGGCGGCGGAGCCCAAATCCTTGGCGCGACCGGAGAGCTCATGATGCTCGGAGCCAACCCTGTCTACCACAGCTTCAATGGCAGAGTTGAGGATCTCGACGATCACCACCAGCCAGCTGATGACGATAAGCAGCAGGATCTGGTTGAGGGAATCCCCCAGCCAGAAGGCCAGCGGCATCAGCAACAGGATCAGCATCAGCTCCTGCCGAAAAGCCGCCTCGTTAATCCAGGCTGACTTGAGCCCCTTCATGCTGTAACCGGTTGCGTTGATGATGCGGGTGACCCCGGTTGCCCCTGGCTTTGCCACGCTATCTACCTCATTTGGAATCGATTTTGGCCTCACATCCTATCAGAGCCCCCCAAGGTTTCAATCAGGGGACTTTTGCTTTATTTTATCTCTTTGCTTTTTCGCCCCTTGCGGCTGACACCACCCACTCGAGACTTGAGTTGTATGTCCATTCACACAGATGAATTGCGCACCCGTCGCCTGGAGTCACTGATCACTCCGAGCGAGCTTGCACACGCGTTTCCGATCACCGATACCATTGCCCAGAATCTGCTGGATGCCCGTCGCGAAGTGGAAGCCATTCTGGCCGGAGACGATCAGCGCCTGCTGGTCATTGTCGGCCCCTGCTCTATCCATGATCCCGCTGCTGCTCGCGAGTATGCCCAGCGCCTCAACGCCCTGCGCGAGCAGTATAAAGAGAGCCTCTGCATCGTGATGCGCACCTATTTCGAGAAGCCGCGCACCATCGTCGGCTGGAAAGGGCTGATCAACGATCCGCGCCTCGATGGCAGCTTCGATGTCAACGAAGGGCTGAAACTGGCGCGCAAACTGCTGGTCGACATCAACGAGATCGGCATGCCCACTGCCACCGAATTCCTCGATATGGTGACCGGCCAGTATATTGCCGACCTCATCACCTGGGGCGCCATCGGCGCACGTACCACTGAATCCCAGGTACACCGCGAGATGGCTTCGGCCCTCTCCTGCCCGGTCGGCTTCAAAAACGGCACCGACGGCAATACCCGCATCGCCATCGATGCGGTGCGCGCCGCCCGTCACAGCCACATCTTCTATTCGCCGGACAAGGACGGCAAGATGACCATCTACCGCACCGCCGGTAACCCCTTTGGTCATGTGATCCTGCGTGGCGGCCACCGACCCAACTACGACACCGCCAGTGTCGATGAAGCCTGTGAAGCGTTGGCCGATGTGGGCCTGCCGGAGCGTCTGGTGGTCGATTTCAGCCACGGCAACAGCATGAAGGATCACCGCCGTCAGCTGCTGGTGGCGCAAGATATCTGCGATCAACTGCGCCGCGGCCGTACCGGCATCGCCGGCATCATGGCCGAGAGCTTCCTGGTGGAAGGGCGTCAGGATGTGGAGAACGGCTGCGCCGCCACCTTCGGCCAGAGCATCACCGATGCCTGCCTGTCATGGAGCGACACCGAAACCCTGCTGGCGATGCTGGCAGAGGCGGCGCAGGTGCGCCTGAGCAAACAGGCTTGAACTGCGAATAAAACCAAAGGGGCCAGTATTTTTGATACCGGCCCCTTCTTCTTGCCGTCGGCCGATTACGCTTCGCTAATCGACCCTACATGCGCCCTCTTTCCTGTACACCCTACTTACAAACTGGGCATAAACCACACGCGCCCCGCAGCTTCGATGCGGTCGGTGCGGATCTGGAATACCTGCGCCAGCAGCGCCTCATCCACCAGCTCGACACCCCCTTCGCGCACCACCGCGCCCCCTTGCAGGCAGAGAATGCGGTCGGCCCAGTCGATGGCCAGATTGATATCGTGGATGGCGAGCACCACCAGCAAGCCCTGAGCGGCCAGGGTTTTCAGCAACCGCAATAGCGCCAGCTGGTGATGCAGGTCGAGCCCCGCCAGCGGCTCGTCCAGCAGCAGCACCTTGCCGGTCGGATTGAGGCTCGGCCACACCTGCAGCAGGGTGCGGGCAATCAGCACCCGCTGCTGCTCGCCCCCCGACAACCGGCTGAAGTCCCGGGCCAGCAAAGCTTCCAGCTCCAATGCCTCGCACAATGCATTTATCGCCTCGTTCTGTCTGGCAGGTGCAACCATCTCATCAAGCCCCAGGCTCAATACCTGAAACACCGGAATATGAAACAGCTGGGGCTGACGTTGGGGCAGCATGGCGCGCCGTTTGGCAAGCTCGGGCCAACTCAGGTCAGTAAGCACTTCCCCCCCCAGCAGCACTGTGCCATCGGCGGGTAAAATCCCCGCCAGCGCCCCGAGCAGGGTCGACTTGCCACTGCCATTGGGTCCAAGCAGCGCCACCAGCTGGCCGCCATGCCAGCGAAGATCGAGGGGAGAGAGCCGTCCGGCAATGGCGAGTGCGCGTGCTTCCAGCAGCGGCGCAGCAGCACGAGAAGAAACCGGCATGGGATCAGCGGGTGACATCGGCATCTTGCCTCAACAACGGGTAAATAAGGAGACTGCGCGCCCCGACCAAATCATGCAGATATTCATGCAGCACCATCGGCAGTTTGCCTCAATAGCAGGTAGATAAAGAGCGGCGCCCCCACCGAGGCGGTGATGACGCCGATAGGCAACTCCCCCGCGCTCAGGGTGGATCGAGCAACCAGATCGGCCGCCAGCAGCAGGGCCCCGCCGCCAAGCGCCGAGGCAGGCAGCAGAAAGCGCTGATCGCAGCCACCGCAGAGCCGCAGCAGATGGGGCACCACCAACCCGACAAAACCGATGACACCACACAACGACACCGCCACACCGGTCAGCAGACAGACCGCCAGCACCAACCGCACCCGCATCCTGTCGACATCCATCCCCATCAGGCGGGCCTGAGTCTCCCCCAGCAGCAACTGTTGCAGCGCCTTGCCCTGCCAGCAGAGCCAGCCCAGGGTGAGCGGCAGCACCAGCCACCACCAGGCAAACTGCTGGCTGCCGTAAGAGAGGCTACCCATCATCCAGAACATGAATTCACGCAAGGAACCATCGTCGGCAAAGTACATCAACCAGGTCATGGCGGCATTGGTAAGAATACCGATAGCGACGCCAAACAACAGCAAGCGGGCATGGCCGAGACGCGCCCGGCGAGCCAGCCGAATGAGCAGCATGGTCACCAGCAGGGCGCCACCAAAGGCCGCCAGCGACAGCCCCCAGCCGGGCAGATAGAGGCCGAGGGACTTGGCCACCGCCATCGCCACCATGGCGGCAAGGCCAGCCCCGCTCGAGACACCAAGCAGCCCGGGTTCGGCCACCGGGTTGTGCAGCATCACCTGCAACACGGCGCCGCCACAAGCAAGGGCTGCGCCAGCCAATAGGGCCAGCAAGGCACGCGGCAGACGCAGCTCCAGCAGGATGCGCAGTTCGAGATCGCCAAGGGGATGCCAGGGCAGCAGCACAAACTCGCCCCAGACGAGGGAGAAGAGAAACAGCAGCAGGGTCAGCAGCGTCAGGCCACAGAGCCAGCGCCGCTGCCAGCGCTGCTGGCGGGCGATAAGGGAGAGGTACAAGGATGATCCCCGAATAACAAGGCTTCATCCCCGGCCCTGTCGCAGCGCCGGGGGGAAGCAGGAAAAGGGCATGATAACAGTGGCTTGCCACCCAAGGTCAAGGCTGGTAACGCTTGGCCATCACCCTTATCTCGCCGCTGGCCACCAGATTTTGCAGCGCCACCAGCAAGGGCTGGCGCAGCGACTGGTGAGGTGAGTGCTTGCTCATTCCCAGATAGAGGGTCACCGGCGTGGCGGGGCGGTAGTCCGCCTTGCCTATCCGGCTGGCATTTCCCTGACTCAGGGCATAGTCCACCTGACAGTCAGTGCCAATCATCAGCGGCAGGTGACCGCGCTGCACCATGCGCAGCAGCTGATCTTCGGTGGGTACTCCGTGCTTGTCGAGGCGGCTGTCACTGCTGAAGGGCTCAAAGTAGGCGGAGTTGAGCACATAGCCCACCTTCACCCCCTGCAGATCGCGGTATTGGTGGATCCGGGCCACATTGACCGGCTGACCATAAAACGCGGGCCAGCACTGGTAGTAGGCAGGCTGCAGATAGTCGATGAACTGCGCCCGCTCGGCGGTATAGGCGAGGCCAATCATCAGATCGACCTGGCCGGTCTGCATCTGCTTGAGCGCCCTGCCCCACGGCATCCGCCGTACCTGCAACTCAATGCCGCTCGCCTGTTGCAACCGGCGTAGGATGTCCATGTCGAGCCCCTGCAACCGGCCATCCGCTTGCAGGATGCGAAATGGCGGCCACAGATCGGTGGCCACCGTCAGCGTCGGGGCCGCACGCACCGGCATGGCAAATAACAGTAACAACACTATCCCGCATAACTTGCCCATCCCGTCGCATACCTCGCACGGCTTATCCTGTTGGTTAAAAATACCCTCCCGCACCACGTATGAAAACCCGTGGTTCAGGGATAAAATGCGCCGGATTTTCAAGGAGAACCCTATGAACCCGATTTTCACCAGTATCGGTCTGCTGCTCTGCAGCAACGTCTTTATGACCTTCGCCTGGTACGCTCACCTCAAGAGCATGAACCACAAACCCTGGATCATTGCCGCCCTGGTGAGCTGGGGGATCGCCCTGTTCGAATACCTGCTGCAAGTGCCCGCCAACCGCATCGGTCACACCGTGATGAGCGTGGGCCAGCTGAAAATCTTGCAAGAAGTGATCACACTCACCGTATTCGTCCCCTTCTCTATCTTCTATCTCAAGGAAGATCTGAAATGGGACTATCTCTGGGCAGGGCTCTGCATTCTCGGTGCGGTCTTTTTTGTCTTTCGCGAGAAACTGACCGGCGCCTGAGGCTGTACACTCAATATCATCCCGCTCATGGCATCTCATTGATCGACGAGGCAAAAAAATGGAATTGCGAGACATGTTACAGATCCTGGCCAAGCAGGATGGCTCAGACCTCTATCTGTCGACCGGCGCGCCCCCCTGCGCCAAGTTTAACGGCGGCCTGCGCCCCCTCAACGAAACGCCGCTGGAACCGGGGGAAGTGGCGCGGATCGCCGCCGAGATCATGGATGGCGAGCAGAAGCAGCAGTTCGAGAAGGATCTGGAGATGAACCTCGCCATCTCCCTGCCCCAGATCGGCCGCTTTCGGGTCAACATCTTCAAGCAGCGCAACGAAGTCTCTCTGGTGGCCCGCAACATCAAGACCGAAATCCCCCGCTTTGAAGATCTCAAACTCCCGCCTGTGCTGCTCGACACCATCATGGAGAAACGCGGTCTGGTGCTGTTTGTCGGCGGTACCGGCTCGGGTAAATCCACTTCGCTGGCAGCGCTTATCGACCATCGCAACCGCAACAGCGGTGGCCACATCATTACCATCGAGGATCCGGTGGAGTTCGTTCATCGCCACCGCAAGAGTATCATCAATCAGCGGGAGGTTGGTGTGGATACCCGCAGCTTCCACGCAGCCCTGAAAAACACCCTGCGTCAGGCGCCGGACGTCATTCTTATCGGCGAGATCCGCGATCGCGAGACCATGGAACATGCGCTGGCCTTCTCCGAAACCGGCCACCTTGCCATCTCCACCCTGCACGCCAACAACGCCAACCAGGCGCTGGATCGCATCATCAACTTCTTCCCCGAGGAGCGCCGCCCCCAGCTGCTCAACGATCTGGGCAACAACCTCAAGGCTTTTGTCTCCCAGCGGCTGGTGAAAACCACCGATGGCGGCCGCCGGGCCGCAGTGGAGATCATGCTTGGCACCCACACCATCCGCGACATGATCAAGCGCGGTGAATTTGGCGGCCTCAAAGAGGTGATGGAGAAATCCAAGGCCCTCGGCATGGTTACCTTCGACAGTGCCCTGTTTGATCTGGTGGTGGAAGGGGTAATTGAGGAAGAAGAGGCGGTGAAAAACGCCGACTCGGCCAACAACCTCCGCCTCAAGATCAAGCTGTGGAAGGAAAAGGGACAGATTGCCAGCAGCAGCGATGCCACCGGCTGGAGCCTCGAACCCACCAAGGACGAGAAGGGCGATTTTTTCTAACTAGCCCCTCGAGAACCCCGGGCCAGCCCGGGGTTCTCTTTATCCCGCACGGCTGACCCGACTTATCCCTCAGCTCACGCAGATCATAGCCAGTCAGCACCAACGGCGAACGCGCTGGCAATACGCCACATACTCGTCGCCGAAACGGGCGCGCAGCAGCCGCTCCTCCGGCATGATCTGAAAGCGAGTCAGCCAAGCCACCAGCACGATTGGCCCAACCCAGACCCAACTTCCACCGAGATAACAGCCCCAGGCGGCCAGCCAGCAGAGCAGCCCCAGATACATGGGATTGCGGCTGACACGATAGACGCCACAGGTCACCAGACGGCTGGTGTGCTGCGGCTTGGTGGGGCTGACCGTGGTCTGATGGTGACGAAATCGTTGCAGGGCCCCAAAGCCCATGATGGCCCCCGCCACGACCAGCACAGCCATCAGCGCCATTGCCCAGATGCCGGGCTGGCTCTCCCCTCTTAGCCACCACATGGCCCCGGAACAGAGCAGGAAGATCAGCGGTGGTGGCAAACGTAACTCAAGATTGACCATTTTCTTCCCCTGACGAGTGTCGGCCGAACCCGTGTTGCGGTAGACTCCCAACCAGTCAGCGCCTGTTGAGAGTGACAAAGATCATAATAATAACAACAAGTTGTGGTTAAACCACCACCAATGTGGCCGACCCCGTCCAAACTATCCAACGCGAACAACAAAAAGGAATCACCATGCACAAGAAAACTCTGCTGGCTACCCTGATCTTCGGCCTGCTCGCGGGCCAAGCCGTTGCGGCTCCCTATCTGCCCCTTGCGACGGATCATCGCAACGGCCAGGAGCAAACCGCCAGCAACGCCTGGTTGGAAGTGGATCTGGGCGCCTTTGAGCACAATATCCAGACCCTCAAGGATCTTCTCGGTGACAAGGGCCCGCAGATCTGCGCCATCATGAAGGCCGACGCTTACGGTCATGGCATCGACCTGCTGGTCCCCTCCGTGGTCAAGGCCAATATCCCCTGCATCGGCATCGCCAGCAACGAAGAGGCCCGCGTCGCCCGCGAGAAGGGCTTTACCGGCCGTCTGATGCGGGTGCGTGCTGCCACCCCGGACGAAGTGGAGCAGGCCCTGCCCTACAAGATGGAGGAGCTGATCGGCAGTCTGGTGAGTGCCCAGGGCATCGCCGATATCGCCCAGCGCCACCACACCACCATTCCGGTGCATATCGCGCTCAACTCCGCCGGCATGAGCCGCAACGGCATCGACCTGCGTCTGGCCGATGCCAAACAGGACGCGCTGGCTATGCTCAAGCTAAAGGGGATCACCCCGGTCGGCATCATGACCCACTTCCCCGTGGAGGAGAAAGAGGACGTCAAGATGGGACTGGCCCAGTTCAAACTGGACTCCCAGTGGCTGCTGGAAGCGGGTAAACTGGATCGCAGCAAGATCACCATCCACGCCGCCAACTCCTTCGCCACCCTGGCCGTGCCGGACGCCTACTTCGACATGGTGCGCCCGGGCGGCCTGCTCTACGGCGACTCCATCCCCTCCCACACCGAGTACAAGCGGGTGATGGCATTCAAGACCCAGGTCGCCTCGGTCAACCACTATGCCGCGGGCAACACCGTCGGTTATGACCGCACCTTTACCCTCAAGCGTGACTCCTGGCTCGCCAACCTGCCGCTGGGCTACTCCGATGGCTATCGCCGCGCCCTCAGCAACAAAGCCTATGTGCTGATCCAGGGTCAGAAGGTACCGGTGGTCGGCAAGACCTCCATGAACACCATCATGGTGGACGTGACCGACCTGAAAGGGGTGAAACCCGGTGACGAAGTGGTGCTGTTTGGCCGTCAGGGTGACGCCGAAGTGAAACAGGCGGATCTGGAGGAGTACAACGGCGCCCTGCTGGCGGACATGTACACCATCTGGGGCTACACCAACCCCAAGAAGATCAAACGCTGATCACGCGATATGAAAAAGGGCTCCCGCGGGAGCCCTTGTTGTTTGGTATTAAATGATATTGCGTTTAAGCGACCTTTTTACGGGTCACAAACAGACTCAGCCCCATGGATGCCAGCAGGATCAATGCAACTACGCCCAGTGCGATACCGGTCGGGATCTTGAAGATATCCAGCAGCAGCATCTTGACCCCGATAAACATCAGGATCAGCGCCAGACCGTATTTGAGCAGGGCGAAGCGATCAGCCACACCTGCCAGCAGGAAGTACATGGCACGCAGACCCATGATGGCGAAGATGTTGGAGGTCAGCACGATGAAGGGATCCGTGGTCACCGCGAAGATGGCCGGGATACTGTCCACCGCGAAGATGAGATCGCTCACCTCCACCAGAACCAGAATGAGCAGCAGCGGGGTGGCATAGCGCACACCGTCACGCCAGACGAAAAACTTCTCCCCTTCCAGGGTCTCGGTCACCTTGAAGCGACGGCGCATCCAGCCTAGCAGCGGATTGTTGGCCAAGTCAGGCTCCTTGTCGGCCGCCCACAACATCTTGGCACCGGTCAGCAGCAGGAAAGCGCCGAACAGGTAGAGGATCCAGTGGAACTGCTCGATAAGCCAGCTACCGGCGAACACCATACCGGCACGCATCACGATGGCACCCAGCACCCCGTAGAGCAGCACCCGGCGCTGCAGCTCGGCCGGAATGGCAAAGTAGCCGAACAGCATCAGCCAGACGAAGACGTTGTCCACTGCCAGCGCTTTCTCGATGAGGTAGCCGGTAAGGAACTCCAGTCCCTTCTGGTTGGCGATTTCACGGCCCGCGCTGTGATCCAGCCAGAGCCAGATAGCCAGGTTGAAGAGCAGGGCCACGCTGACCCAGATGAGAGACCAGACACCCGCCTCTTTGAGGGACACCTTGTGTGACTTGCCGCCACCGACAAACCGTATGTCTATCCATAACAGGACCAGCACTATGCTGAAGAAACCGGTCCACATCCACCATTCACCCATGTTCACTTCTCCCAAAAACGACAAAACCCACGACCGAGAGGCGTGGGTTTGCGTTTGGAGCAGATACACCTTGCCTCTCGGCAAGGTCTCACTTACAGCTGATTTGCATCAACTGCCCGGCTGCCGGGTGCACTGCAGGAAATGGGTGCACCGTAATGACGACAAACCGGCGAGAAGTTACTCCCCTTGTTGCGCGGATAGTAGCAGCGGTAAAAGATAACGCCAAGAGGCATCTTCACTACCGCCAGAAATAAATCGGGGCCCCATCAAGGAGCCCCGCAAACAGGTTCAACACATCCCCATCAGAGCGGGTCGACCTTGAGGCAGGAGACCGCGTGATCGAAGTTCCCCTCCAGCACGGGGCGGGTCTTGGCACACTCGGGGCCAGCCACCGGGCAGCGGGTGCGGAACACGCAGCCTGACGGCGGATTCATTGGCGATGGCAAGTCCCCCTCCAGGATCTGGATCACCTTGTTGCGCTCCAACTCAGGGTCCGGGATCGGCACCGCTGACATCAGCGCCTTGGTGTAGGGGTGCAACGGGTTGGCGAAGATCTCCTTGCGGGTCCCCAACTCGACGGCGTTGCCCAGATACATCACCAGCACCCGATCGGAGATATGCTTGACCACCGACAGGTCGTGGGCGATGAAGATAAGCGACAGCCCCATCTCCTTTTGCAGGGATTTGAGCAGGTTGACCACCTGCGCCTGAATGGATACGTCAAGTGCCGAGACCGGCTCGTCGCAGATGATCATCTTGGGCTCGAGGATCAGCGCCCGGGCAATCCCGATCCGCTGGCACTGACCGCCGGAGAACTCGTGCGGGTAGCGGTTGACCAGGTTGGGCAAGAGCCCCACCTTGCTCATCATGGCGCGCACCTTCTCCTTCACCTCTTCCCGCGGCAGGTTGGGGTAGAAGGTGATGAGCGGCTCGGCGATGATGTCGCCAATGGTCATACGCGGGTTCAGAGAAGCCAGCGGGTCCTGGAAGATCATCTGGATCTCTTTGCGCTTCTCGCGCAGGGCATTCTGATCGAGCTTGGTGAGATCGTCACCCAGCCACACCACCTTGCCATCGGTGGCCGGTACCAGACCGATGATGGCGCGGGCAAAGGTCGATTTGCCGCAGCCGGACTCCCCCACCACACCGAGGGTTTCACCCTCATAGAGACGCAAGGTCACCCCATCGACCGCCTTGAGGTCGGACGGTTTGGCCCAGGGCCACGCCTTGCCACTCTTGATACTGAAGTGGACCTTGAGGTCAGACACTTCCAACAGCAATTTTTTGTCGGCACCCATTTAGTTGGCCCCCTTGTTCATGGCATCCGAAACCCAGTGACAAGCACGCTCCCGACCGTCGTTGAACGGGGTCAGGATCGGTGACTGCTGGCCGCAAATCTCGCTGACCCGGTGGCAACGCTCCTGGAAGGGGCAGCCGGTCGGCAGACGCAGCAGGTTGGGCGGATTGCCCGGGATGGTGGGCAGCACTTCCCCTTCGGTATCGAGACGAGGAATGGCGCGCAGCAGGCCTTCGGTGTAGGGGTGGCTCGGGCGATAGAAGATATCGTCTACCTTGCCGTACTCCATGGTACGACCGGCATACATCACCAGCACCTTGTTGCAGATACCGGCGACCACGCCAAGGTCATGGGTGATCATGATGATGGCAGTGTTGAACTCGCGCTTGAGCTCGTTCATCAGAGTCATGATCTGGGCCTGTACGGTCACGTCGAGTGCGGTAGTCGGTTCGTCGGCGATCAGCAGTTGCGGCCGGCAGAGCAGCGCCATGGCGATCATCACCCGCTGACGCATACCGCCGGAGAACTCGTGGGGATACATGCCCATCCGCTTGCGTGCTTCGGGAATTTTCACCGCATCGAGCATCCGTACCGACTCTTCGAACGCTTCCGCCTTGCTGACGCCCTTATGCAACATCAGCACTTCCATCAGCTGATCCTGCACCTTCATGTAGGGGTTGAGCGAGGTCATGGGGTCCTGGAAGATCATGGCGATCTTCTCGGAGCGGATCTTGTTGAGCTTGGACTCCGGCAGGTTGAGGATCTCCTCCCCCTGAAACTTGGCGGAGCCCGTAATAATGCCGTTTTTGGCCAGCAGCCCCATGATGGCAAAGGCCGTCTGGGATTTGCCGGAGCCGGACTCGCCGACGATCCCCAGGGTTTCACCCGCAGAGAGAGAAAAGTTGAGGTCGTTGACCGCCACCACATTGCCGTCCGGGGTCTTGAACTCGACCCGCAGATCTTTCACATCCAGTAACTTCATATAAAAACTCCTTATCGATCTTTCGTGATGCTTTCCTGTCGACCCGATGCTCGATTAACGATCTTTCGGATCGAGGGCGTCACGCAGACCATCCCCGAGGAAGTTGAAGCAAAACAGGGTCACCACCATAAAGCAGGCGGGGAACAGCAGTTGCCAGATGGCCACTTCCATCGACTTGGAGCCTTCATCCAGCAGGGCGCCCCAGCTGGTCATCGGTTCCTGAACACCAAGGCCCAGGAAACTCAGGAAGGATTCAAACATGATCATCCCCGGCACCAGCAAGGTGGCGTAAACGGCCACGATACCGAGTACGTTCGGTACGATGTGACGGGTGATGATCTTCCACTTGGAGACGCCACAGACGTGGGCTGCCTCGATAAACTCCTTGCTCTTGAGGCTGAGAGTCTGGCCGCGCACGATCCGCGCCATGTCGAGCCAGCTCACCGCCCCGATGGCGATAAAGATGAGCGCCAGATTGCGGCCAAAGAAGGTGACCAGCATGATGACAAAGAACATGAAGGGGAAGGCGTTGAGGATCTCCAGTACCCGCATCATCAGGCTGTCGACCCGCCCGCCGATAAAACCGGAGGCTGCGCCATACAAAGTACCGATGATGACCGCCACCATGGCGCCCATGATGCCGACCATCAGGGAGATGCGACCGCCCAGCAGGGTGCGCACGAACAGATCGCGCCCCAGACTGTCGGTTCCGAAGTAGTGACCCGCCTCCATATCCGGCGGCGACTGCATGGCGCCCCAGTCCGGATCGTCAAAGGTGTATTGGGACAGATGGGGGCCAAAGATGACCGCCAGACCGATGATGGTCAGAATGATCAGGCTGGTCAGGGCCGCCTTGTTGCGCAGGAAACGGCGACGGGCATCCTTCCACAGGGAGCGTCCCTCCACCACTTCCACTTTTTGCGCGAACGCCTCGATGGCATCGCGTTTTTCAGTTGAAACAACCATGATGAACTCCCGAATTAGTAACGGATCTTGGGATCGATAAAGGCGTAGAGAATATCGACCACAGCGTTAAAGGTGATGGTGAGGGCGCCGACCAGAATGGTCAGACCGAGCACCATGGAGTAATCACGGTTAAGGGCACCGTTGACGAACAGCTGACCGATCCCCGGCAGGCCGAAGATGGTCTCGATCACCACGGAACCTGTGATGATGCCGACAAAGGCCGGGCCCAGATAGGAGACCACCGGCAGCATGGCCGGACGCAGTGCGTGTTTCAGGATGATGTGGCGCAGCGGCAAACCCTTGGCACGGGCGGTACGGATGAAGTTGGAGTTCATGGTCTCGATCATGCTGCCCCGCATGATCCGCGAGATGGCAGAGATGTAGTACATCATCATGCCGAACACCGGCAGCACCATAAACTGGATGCCACCCCCCTGCCATCCACCGGCAGGGAACCAGCCAAGATGAATACTGAAGAACAGCACCAGCAAGGGCGCCAGCACAAAGCCCGGGATCACCACCCCGGCCATGGCCGACGACATCAGTAGATAGTCGATGATGGTGTTCTGTTTCAGTGCCGCTATGGTGCCGAAGGTGACCCCCAGCAGCACGGCGAAGAAGAAGGCCGTGGTCCCGATCTTGGCGGAAACAGGCAGCGCCTGACTCACCAGATCATTGACGGTGAAATCTTTGTATTTGAAAGAGGGGCCCAAATCACCCTGCACCAGGTTGCCCAGGTAGGTGAGATATTGCATGCCAATGGGTTTGTCGAGCCCGTATTTGGCCTCGATGTTGGCGATGACTTCGGGGGGCAGTGAACGCTCGCTGGTAAAGGGGTTACCCGGGGCGAAACGCATCATGAAGAAAGAGACGGTGATCAAGACCAGCAGAGTCGGGATCGCTTCCAATAGCCGTTTAAAAATGAATTTCAACATAGACATTTCCTGTCCTGTACTGCTTCCAAATGGTCGCGGTTGTAATAAAGGCCCGCCGTCCGGCGGGCCCTGCTTGTTATGCGACTTGTTGCTTTAAATCAGTGAGCAATGATGTACATATCTTTGCTGTAGAGGTTATCCAGCGGGTTGGCCGGATAGCCGCCGACATAGGGTTTGACCATACGGGCAGTCACGTACTGGTAGATGGGGGCGATCGGCATGTCCTTGGCCAGGATCTCTTCAGCCTGGACGTAGAGCTTGTTGCGGGCCGCCACATCAACCTGATCACGGGATGAATCCATCAGCTTGTCGAACTCCGGATTGGAGTACTTGCCGTCGTTGTTGCCGTGGGTGGTCTGCATCAGATCCAGCATGGAAGAGGCTTCGTTGTAGTCGGCGATCCAGCCGGCACGACCTACATCAAACTGACCCTGTTTCTTGGTTTCCAGGTAAGTTTTCCACTCCTGGTTGACCAGGCTCACCTGCACCCCCAGCTTCTTCCACATGGAGGCCACGGCCACAGCCACTTTCTTGTGGTTGTCATCGGTGTTATAGAGCAGCTCGAACTTCAGCGGCTTGCTGGCATCGAAACCGGCCTCTTGCAGCAGCGCCTTGGCCTTGGCATCACGCTCGGCCTGGGTCATCTTCGACCACTCGGGCGCTACCGGCTTGAAGCCATCGACGAAGTCCGGCACCAAGGTGTAACCGGGCGTCTGACCCTGCCCCATCACCTTGTCGGCGATCACGTCGCGATCGATGGCATAGGAGAGCGCAGTACGGACGCGCACATCGTCAAACGGCTTCTTCTTGACGTTGTACTGGTAGTAGTAAGTACCAACATAACCGGTCACTTTCAGCTCGTCCGGCTTCTCTTTCTTCATCTGCTTGAAGCGCTCGATGGGCATCTGATAGGTGATGTCCACTTCGCCCGCCAGATAGCGGCTCAGGTCAGCGTTGGTAGACTGGATGGGCAGATAGACCACCTTGTTGATGACGGTCTTGCCATCGTTCCAGTAGTGCTTGTTGCGCTCCACTTCGACGCGCTCGTTCACCACCCAGTTCTTCAGGGTATAGGCACCGTTGGATACCATATTTTCCGGCTGGGTCCACTTGTCACCGAACTTCTCGATCACCTTCTTCGGGACCGGATAGGTGGTGGTGTGGGAGAGCATGCTGACGAAGTAAGGGATCGCTTTCTCGAGCTGCACTTCGAAGGTGTAGTCGTCGGTCGCCTTCACGCCCAGCGTATCAGCCGGCTTTTTACCTGCGATGATCTCGGAGGCATTGGCAATGGTCGGGATCTCCAGATACCAGGAGTAAGGAGAGGCGGTTTTCGGATCAACGGCACGCTGGAAAGCAAAAACGAAATCGTGGGCAGTGACCGGGTCACCATTGGACCACTTGGCATCTTTGCGCAGGTGGAAGATGTAGTGCTTGTTATCCTTGGTTTCCCAGGATTCAGCCACAGCCGGGAGAATTTCCCCTTTCGGGCCGGAAGCAACGAGACCCTCGAACAGGTCGCGCAGGATATTGGATTCGACCGTTCCTTCGGTCTTGTGCGGGTCAAGGGTCGCAGGCTCGGAGCCGTTGCCTTTTACCAGTTGCTGGACTTCAGCCAGCTTGGTTCCCGCCGGGACATCGGCAGCCTGAGCCACATTGACGCCACCAAACAGTGCAGCCACCAGCAATGTGTTAATCATTGTTTTTTTATGAGTCATTTCCCTACTCCAACAAGAACATTCCATGCATTTTTTAAAGTGACGGGGTTAAAACCCGCTCCCAGCATAATTCCCTGCCAATTCTGATAATGCAATAGATATTGTCAGGGTAATCGTCATTTTCTGGTCAAAAAATCAGCCATCATGCGCTTTTTCAGTATTAAAACACCAGCATGGCGCTCATTTTTTACACAAACGACCGATTCTAGAAAAGACCGGGCAAAAAGCAACCAATAAAAAGCCGGTCACGAGGACCGGCTTTCATAAAGCGGAGCTGGCTCACATCAGGCTGGGGAAAACCCCCTTGATGCCGGCCACCATGATCTCGATACCCAGCGACATCATGATAAGACCCATGATACGGGTCACCACGTTGATGCCTGTGTTGCCCATGATCTTGAACAGCAGCGGCGCGGCGCGGAAGATGAGCCAGGAGCAGAAGGAGAAGACCACGACAACCACTGACATGCCGAGCAGCTGCTGCCAGTGGCTCTGGCTGGCATAGACAATCACCGAGGAGATGGCACCTGGGCCCGCCATCAGCGGCAGCGCCAGCGGTACCACGGCGATAGACTCGCGCACCGCCAGTTCGCCCTTTTCCTGTTTGTTGTGCTTTACCTCGCCCAGCTTGCCCTGCAGCATCGACCAGGCAATCAGGGTAATCAGCGACCCACCGGCGATCCGGAACGATGCCAGCGAGATGCCAAACCCATCGAGGATCAGCTGCCCCATATACATGGAGACCAGCAGGATCACCATCACCGCGATATTGGCGGTGGTATTGGTTTTCATCCGCTCGGCCTGGGTATGGTGGCTGGTCAGGCTGACAAACACCGGCAACAAACCAAGCGGGTTGATAATTGCGAACAAACCAACAAAAAACTTCAGATACAACGAGACGTCAATTGCTGCCATAGGCGCCTTCCAATAGAGTTTCGGGCCCAGCGGGCCAGTCCATTAATTTCGTGCGTAAATTTACATCATAGCCAGAGCGGGCACCAATCAAATAATCTCACCATTTTGAGGGTTTTTTAGTTAGTTCATCTAATGCATCAGCGCTAACTGGCATAAACCGATGCCAAAAACCCTTTCTACCGCCCGACACGCGCCAGAAAAGTGAGCGCAAGCCTGCTTAATCATGACCAGAGAGTCCGACGATGACAGACCGAATGACCAAGCGACTCGAGAGGATCCAGGCTTTGCCTTCCCACTATTTCAGGCCAGACATCACTTCATTGACTCGGCAAGAGAGCCACAATGCAAAAACCGGGAAAGGGGGCAGAAATGGCCCCCTCGGGGAATAAAGCGGATTAGTCATGGATTAAAACAACAATCATTTTTGCAACAAACGCTGGAATAAAGTGCGTTTGTCGGTGATTTTGAAACCAATTCACTCATATTTGCTAACCTATACCGCCAAAATAGCTCTGCAATCCTATGTTCGATTGCAATTAACCACTTGATAAATGTGGTTTATTACCCTGCATTAACAAGTCTCTCGCCTTTCCCTTTGATGCACATTCCGATAACATCAGTCAAACAAGGATTGTGAAATAAAATTTCTTTTGTTCTTTTGTTACACATGATCCAGATCAAGTTTTTCTGAGTCAGCCCCGCTCTATAATCGACTCAGAAAGCGATTTAGTAAGGCATGTGAAAAAGCTGTTGCAACGATACCGTCTTGACAGGGCGACTATAATTGCCGGGCATTGCCAACGTCTTACTAAACAGTTTTCAAATAATCAGGAGATAAACATGGCAGTAACCAATTTGGCTGAACTGGATGCACTGGTCGCCCGCGTTAAGGAAGCCCAGCGTGAATTCGCCAGCTTCTCTCAAGAGCAGGTAGACAAGATCTTCCGTGCCGCCGCCCTGGCCGCCAACAACGCCCGTATCCCCCTGGCCCAGATGGCCGTGGAAGAATCCGGTATGGGTATCATCGAAGACAAGGTTATCAAGAACCACTTCGCCTCCGAATACATCTACAACAAGTACAAAGACGAGAAGACCTGCGGCATTCTGAGCGAAGATGATCAGATGGGCACCATCACCATCGCCGAGCCGGTAGGTATCATTTGTGGTATCGTTCCGACCACCAACCCGACCTCCACTGCGATCTTCAAATCCATGATCGCGCTCAAGACCCGCAACGCCATCATCTTCTCCCCGCACCCCCGTGCCAAGAACTCCACCAATACCGCTGCCAAGCTGGTACTGGATGCCGCTGTTGCCGCCGGTGCGCCGAAAGACATCATCGGCTGGATCGACCAACCGTCTGTTGAGCTCTCCAACGCCCTGATGAAGCACGAAGACATCAACTTGATCCTGGCCACCGGTGGCCCGGGCATGGTGAAAGCAGCCTACTCCTCCGGTAAACCTGCTATCGGTGTGGGTGCCGGTAACGTACCTATCGTTATCGACGAAACTGCCGACGTGAAGCGTGCCGTTGCCTCCATCCTGATGTCCAAGACTTTCGATAACGGCGTGGTCTGTGCTTCCGAGCAGGCAGTCATCGTTGTTGATGCCATCTACGACCAGGTTAAAGAGCGCTTTGCATCCCACAAGGGCCACGTGCTCTCCAAAGAAGATGCTGACAAGGTACGTAAAGTCATCCTGATCAACGGTGCCCTGAACGCCAACATCGTTGGCCAGCCGGCCACCAAGATTGCCGAGATGGCAGGCGTGACTGTGCCGGCTGATACCAAGATCCTGATCGGTGAAGGCGTCAAGCTGTGTGCAGAAGATGAGTTTGCTCACGAGAAATTGTCCCCGCTGCTCGGTATGTTCCGTGCAAGCAGCTTCGAAAACGCCGTTGATATGGCCTGTGACATGGTCAACATCGGTGGTATCGGCCACACCTCAGGTCTGTACACCGACCAGGACCGCAACGCTGACCGCATCAAGTACTTCGGCGACAAGATGAAGACCGCGCGTATCCTGATCAACACTCCGTCTACACAAGGCGGTATCGGTGACCTGTACAACTTCGCAATGGCACCGTCCCTGACCCTGGGTTGCGGCTCCTGGAGCGGTAACTCCATCTCCGAAAACGTGGGTCCGAAGCACCTGATCAACAAGAAGACAGTCGCAAAACGGGCAGAAAACATGCTGTGGCACAAACTTCCGAAATCCATCTACTTCCGTCGTGGTTCCCTGCCGATCGCTCTGAGCGACCTGGAAGGTAAAAAGCGTGCCATGGTCGTAACTGACCGCTTCCTGTTCAACAACGGCTACGCCGATGAACTGGTCAGCCTGCTGAAAGCACAGAATATGGAAGTGGAAGTGTTCTACGAAGTAGAAGCTGACCCGACCCTGGCTGTGGTTCGCAAGGGTGCCGAGATGGCCAACTCCTTCAAACCGGACGTTATCCTGGCGCTGGGCGGTGGTTCACCGATGGATGCAGCCAAGATCATGTGGGTGATGTACGAGCACCCGAACACTGCGTTCGAAGATCTGGCCATGCGCTTCATGGACATCCGCAAGCGTATCTACAAATTCCCGAAAATGGGCGTGAAGGCCGAACTGGTCTGTATCACCACCACTTCCGGTACCGGCTCTGAAGTCACTCCGTTTGCGGTAGTAACCGATGAAGTGTCTGGTCAGAAGTATCCGCTGGCTGACTACGAGCTGACCCCGAACATGGCCATCGTTGATGCCAACCTGGTTATGGGTATGCCGAAGTCCCTGTGTGCCTTCGGTGGTATCGATGCCGTGACTCACGCCATGGAAGCCTATGTTTCCGTACTGGCTAACGAGTACTCCGACGGCCAGGCGCTGCAAGCCCTGAAAATGCTGAAAGAGTACCTGCCGTCCAGCTACCAGAACGGTGCCAACGACCCGATCGCTCGTGAGAAGGTGCACAATGCTGCCACCATCGCCGGTATCGCGTTCGCCAACGCCTTCCTGGGTGTGTGCCACTCCATGGCTCACAAACTGGGTGCCGAGTTCCACATTCCGCACGGCCTGGCTAACGCCCTGCTGATCAGCAACGTCATCCGCTACAACGCGAACGACAACCCGACCAAGCAGACTGCGTTCTCCCAGTACGACCGCCCGCAGGCTCGTCGTCGTTACGCCGAAGTCGCTGACCACCTGGGTCTGACTGCTGCCGGTGACCGCACCGCTGCCAAGATCGAGAAGCTGCTGACATGGCTGGACGAGCTGAAGGCTACCCTGGGTATCCCGGCCTCTATCCGCGAAGCTGGCGTAACTGAAGCTGACTTCCTGGCCAAGGTTGACCAGCTGGCGATCGAAGCTTTCGATGACCAGTGCACCGGTGCCAACCCGCGCTACCCGCTGATCAGCGAGCTGAAGCAGGTTCTGCTGGACTCCTACTACGGTCGTCCGTTCACCGAAGCCGCTCCGGTAACTGCTGCCCCGGTTGAAGCCAAGGTTGAAGGCAAGAAGAAATCCAAGGCCTGATAACCAGTCCTGAGATAACAAGCCCGCGCACTGCGCGGGCTTTTTTTTATCTGCCTGTCCCGTCCTGAATATGGTTTACACCTTTCCTCCCAATAAATGGAGAACCCGATGGGACAAGGTGTGAAACGGACACAGCGCGATTACTCGCTGACTTTTAAACTGGCACTGGTCGAGCAGATTGAAAAAGGCGAGCTCACCTATAAACAGGCTCAGGTGCGTTATGGCATTCAGGGCCGCTCCACCGTTCTGGTATGGTTGCGTAAACATGGTCGGCAAGATTGGAGCCAGGGGGCTTCTGTACGCGCCGGCAGGAGCATCACCATGCCTGACCCCGACAACCAGACGCCCGAACAGCGCATCAAGGAACTCGAGCAGCAGCTGGCGCTGATGAGTCAGAAGGCCCGGTTCTTTGAGGCCATCGTCGATGTACTGAAGAATGACTACGGCGTCTCCATCGTAAAAAAGCGACCCGGCAAGTCCTCTCGCAGCGGCAAGTCGAGAGGCTGACCATGGTCAGGGCTTGCCTGTTTCTGGGGATAAGCCGGCAGGCTTACTACAAGCGCAATCGGGTCGCCGACGAGCGCCATGCACAGGGATTGCAAGTGGTGCGTTTTGTGCGTCAGGTTCGACTGCGACAACCTCGGGTGGGCACTCGCAAGCTGCATTATCTGCTCCAGGGTCAGGATGATGGCGGGCTCAAGGTCGGGCGGGACAGGTTGTTTCGGATATTGGCCGAGCACCGCCTGCTGGTGCCACCCAGACGGGCTTATCACAAGACCACCCACAGTTTTCACCGTTTCTACCGTCATCCCAACTTGCTCAAGGCGGGGCCAGAGCAGGTCACACCGGTGGCCCCGGAGCAGGTCTGGGTCGCTGATATCACCTATCTGCCAGCCAGGAGCGGACCGCTGTACCTGAGCCTGGTGACGGATGCGTACTCACGCAAGATAGTAGGCCACCACGTACACGAAGGGATGCACGCGGAGTCGGTGGCGATGGCGTTCAGGAAAGCACTGAAGCAACGGCGTGGCGACGGTGAACTCATCCATCACTCAGACCGCGGCGTGCAGTATTGCTCGGGACTGTATCAGTCATTACATGAACGGTACGGGGTGAAATGCTCGATGACGGATGGGTATGACTGTTACCAGAATGCGTTGGCGGAGCGGGTGAACGGGATTTTGAAAGGAGAGTTGTTGTTGCAAAGCCCGCAGGATTTGATGCAAGCGCGGGAAATGGTGCGTGAAGCGGTGGATATTTACAACGCGGAGCGGCCGCATCATGCGTTGAAATACAGAACCCCCGATGCGGTACATAGGGGGTTCTGAGTAGAGAAATGCTAGTTGAAAATGTGTAAACCTATTTCAGGACTAGACAGCCACTTATCACAGAGCTCCTCTCTCCACCCGATTGCGGTAGTGCAGCCCCTAACGTCCCAACCAACCAACCAACCAACCAACCAACCAACCAACCAACCAACCAACCAACTCGCCCCAGCCAATCCGTTATCGACATCCCAACCTGTCACTCTGTATTGATGGCCCCCTCTGATAACAAGGGCACGCTCCATCACCTCCCACCCCCTACCCGCAACGCAATTACCCTGACGGGCAGATGTGAGCAGTCAACGCCATCTCAAGAGCTAAAGGTGTGATAAACAGGATAATCGGAGCCTCGCTAACGCAATGCAGCAGAACTGCGACTGGCATACGTGCAGGGCCAACCGACTGGCAGGGACAGATCAATGATAATTCGCGGAGAAAGCGGGAAAGATTGTAAGTGAAGAGAGTTGTAGCAGCGGTTGCGCAACCGACACATCAGCAGTTGCCACGATGCAAAGATAAAAAATGGCAGCCATCAGGCTGCCATCGGGAGAGCACAATTCAGCGATCAGAGGGTCGCAGCGACTTCATCGGAGATTGAGCCGTTGTGGTAAACCTCTTGCACGTCGTCCAGATCTTCCAGCATGTCGATCAGACGCATCAGCTTGGGTGCAGTTTCTGCATCCAGCTCCGCTTCGGTGGAGGGGATCATGGTCACTTCGGCGCTCTGGGCCTTGAAGCCGGCAGCTTCCAGACCGTCCAGCACGGTACCGAAGTCGTTCGGGGTGGTGTACACCTCGATGGTGCCATCCTCTTCAGTGACCACGTCATCGGCGCCCGCTTCCAGCGCGGCATCCATCAGGGCATCTTCGTCTACGCCCACGAAGGTCAGCAGACCTTTCTTGCTGAACAGATAGGCGACGGAGCCGTCGGTACCCAGGTTGCCACCGCACTTGCTGAAGGCGTGGCGCACTTCGGCTACGGTACGGTTACGGTTATCGGTCAGGCACTCTACCATCACGGCAGAGCCAGCCGGGCCGTAACCTTCGTAAACGATGGTCTCGAGCTGTTCACCATCGCCACCACCGGCGCCACGCTGAATGGCACGGTTGATGGTGTCGCGGGTCATGTTGTTGGTCAGGGCGGCAGTCACCGCAGCACGCAGACGCGGGTTGTTGGCCGGATCGGCATCACCCAGACGCGCGGAGGTAGTGATTTCGCGGATCAGTTTGGTGAAGATCTTGCCACGCTTGGCGTCCTGAGCGGCCTTGCGGTGTTTGATGTTGGCCCATTTACTGTGACCTGCCATAGAGACTCTCCGTTATTTTTTAAATGTCAGTAACACTGATCATGACTAACCCAAGGGAAACACAGAGGCCGCACGGCGGCGGCCTCCGGTGCCGGTATCGGCTTACTCGTCGCCCTTGACGGTGGTTGCAATCGCCAGCTCACCCAGTTGGGCGGCATTGGCAAGGCTGGGGGCGTCTGTCATCAGACAGGCAGCCGCGGTCGTTTTCGGGAAAGCGATGACGTCCCGAATGTTTTCGGTGCCGGTCAGCAGCATGCTGAGACGGTCCAGACCGAAGGCCAGACCGGCGTGCGGCGGGGTACCGTACTTCAGCGCATCCAGCAGGAAGCCGAACTTCAGGCGCTGCTCGGCCGGGGTGATACCCAGGATGTCGAACACGGTGGATTGCATCTCGCTGTTGTGGATACGGACAGAGCCGCCACCCACTTCGTAGCCGTTGATCACCATGTCGTAGGCGTTGGCGTAAGCACCCACAGGGTTGGCTTTCAGCTCGGCCGGGCTCATGTTGCTCGGCGCGGTGAACGGGTGGTGCATGGCGGCCAGACCACCTTCACCATCTTCCTCGAACATCGGGAAGTCGATGACCCACAGCGGTTTCCAGCTGTTCTCCAGCAGGCCCAGATCGCGACCCACTTTCAGACGCAGGGCGCCCATAGCATCGCAGACCACTTTCTTGCTGTCAGCGCCAAAGAAGATGATGTCGCCGTCGGCCGCGCCGGTACGGGCCAGGATCTCGCGCACGATGGCGTCAGAGAGGAACTTGGCAACCGGAGACTGCACGCCTTCGATGCCGTTGGCGGCTTCGTTAACCTTCATCCAGGCCAGGCCCTTGGCACCGTAGATGCCGACAAACTTGGTGTATTCGTCGATCTGCTTGCGAGAGAGCTCGGCACCGCCCGGCACTTTCAGAGCAGCCACACGGCCTTTCGGATCGTTGGCGGGGCCCGCGAACACGGCGAACTCGACAGCAGTCAGCAGATCAGCCACATCAACCAGCTCCATTGGCAGACGCAGGTCCGGCTTGTCGGAGCCGTAGCGACGCATGGCTTCGTCGAAGGTCATGATCGGGAAGTCGCCCAGATCCACGTTCAGGATGTGCAGCCACAGTTTGCGGATCATCTCTTCCATCACTTCACGCACCTGCGGTGCGGTCATGAAGGAGGTCTCCACGTCGATCTGGGTGAATTCCGGCTGGCGGTCGGCACGCAGGTCTTCGTCACGGAAGCACTTGACGATCTGGTAGTAACGGTCGAAGCCGGACATCATCAGCAACTGCTTGAACAGCTGGGGTGATTGCGGCAGAGCGTAGAACTTGCCCTTGTGCACGCGGCTCGGCACCAGATAGTCACGGGCACCTTCCGGGGTGGCTTTGGTCAGCATCGGGGTCTCGATATCGAGGAAGCCGTGCTCGTCCATGAAGCGGCGTACGAAGGCGCTGGCCTTGGCACGGGTCTTCAGGTACTTGGCCATCTCGGGACGACGCAGATCCAGGTAGCGATACTTGAGGCTGATCTCTTCGCTGTTGACCTGATTGAAGTCCAGCGGCAGCGGCTCGGCACGGTTGATGATGTTGAGTTCGTGGGCGAACACTTCGATGGCGCCAGTGGCCATGTCGCTGTTGCGCTGGGACTCGGGACGGGTGCGCACCACGCCGGTCACCTGGATGCAGAACTCGCCGCGCAGCTCGGAGGCCAGGGCAAACGCCTCCGGCTTGTCCGGATCGAAGAACACCTGAACGATCCCTTCCCGGTCGCGCATATCGATAAAGATCAGACCGCCGAGATCACGACGACGATGAACCCAACCGCACAATGTAATGGTCTGCCCTGCATGGGCCTCATTGACCTGTCCGCAATAGATAGAGCGCATGGACTTCTTCCTTCGAAATTGTAGAGAGACGGTTAACCTTGGGCCGCCGGGCACGACTGGCAAGCACCGTCTGTCTCACAGCTGGCCAGATTCTTTTTCTTACCCGGTTTGAAATCAGTCTCGTACCATCCGGTTCCCTTGAGCCGGAAGCCTGCCGCCGATATCAGCTTGACCAGATTCGGCTTGCTACAGGCCGGACAGTCGGTCAGGGGGGCATCGGAAAGCTTTTGCAGTTTTGCCAATTCATGGCCACAGACGTCGCAACGATATTCGTAGATAGGCATGGGTCACAAGAAATTGAAAAACAAAAGGGCTGGCATTATAGAGGAAAACCCCCTTTTGGGTAAAATGGCCAGCAGCCTCCTTTCGCCAGTTTTTTGCACTCGATGGCAAAAAGCGGGCAAAAAATCGGCACGAATGCACCAAGAGCGAAGAGAATAGCCATCATGAGCCTCTATTTGGGCCTGCCACAGTGGTCCCACCCCAGCTGGCCCGGCCAGTTGCTGGGCCTTAGCGCCAAGCCTGCCGAACACCTTGCCCACTACGCGGCCGTCTTCAACTCGGTGGAGGGTAACACCACCTTCTACGCCCTGCCGACACCGGACACGGTACAGCGCTGGGCCGATGCGGTGCCCGATCACTTTCGTTTCAACTTCAAATTTCCGCAAACCATCAGCCACCAGAGCGATCTGGTGAGCGCAGACAAACAGGTTGCCGACTTTATCAAGCTACTTGCGCCACTACACGAGAAGCTGGGGCTGCTCACCCTGCAGCTGCCCGCCCGTTTCGGGCCACAGGGGCTGGCCAGACTGGCGGCCTTTATCGAGCGGCTGCCACGGGCATTTCGCTACGCCCTCGAGGTGCGTCACCCCGACTTTTTCGCCAAGGGGGAGGCCGAGCGGGCATTGAACCGGCTGCTGATGGAACAGGGTGTGAACCGGGTGATGCTCGACAGCCGGCCACTCTTCTCGGTGCAAGCAACCACGCCAACCCTTGTCGATGCCCAGGGCAAGAAACCGCGCCTGCCGGTGCATCTGCTGGCCACCGCCAACGCCCCCATGGTGCGCTTTATCGGCCTGCCGGATCCGGCGGCCAATCACCCCTTCCTGCCCAGCTGGCTCCCCCACTGGCGCCAGTGGCTTTCCGAGGGCAAGGATCTCTACCTCTATATACATACTGCCGACAACGCCCAGGCACCTGAGCTGGCCCGCCAGATAACCCGCTTGCTGGAGCAGGAGATGGCCCCCTGGCCAGGGGAAAACGATCGCGCACGGCAGGGAGTGCTGCGCTTTTAGCCAACCCATTCTGTAGCCATCGTTTCGCTGTAAAAAAAGTACTTTTTTGTGGCGTGGCAAGCCCTGGCGTCAAGACAAACGGCCATCAATCCTCTACACTACCGCCCCAAGTAAGGGTCCGGAACATGGCCCGTACGAACAGGACAGGTCCAAAGGATTTCATGACCAGCCACCCCGTTCGTAAACAGGTGATAAATCTACTCTGATGGGTGTCACCCAACGACTCAATTGAACAATACAGCCGGGTGATGTCCCGACTGTCAGGTTGCGCCAGCATGCATACCAAAGATCAAATTTTTGCCGCCCCGATCGCCCGATTGGGTGACTTCTGTTTTGACGAACAGGTCGTCGACGTGTTTCCCGATATGATCCAGCGCTCGGTGCCGGGTTACAGCAACATCATCTCTGCCATCGGCATGATGGCCGCCCGCTACGCCCAACCCGAGAGCCGACTCTATGATCTCGGCTGCTCACTGGGCGCCGCGACCCAGGCGATGCGTCGCCATGTCAGCCAGCCCGGCTGCCGCATCACCGCGGTGGATCTCTCCCATCCGATGATCGAGCGCGCCCGCGCCCACCTCTCCGGCTTCAAATCCGAGGTACCGGTGGAGCTGGTGGAAGCAGATATCTGCGACATCGAGATCGAGAACGCCTCCGTGGTGGTGCTCAACTTCACCCTGCAATTTGTCGAACCAGAGAAACGGACCGCCCTGATCCAGCGCATTCACGATGGGCTGCGCCCGGGCGGGATCCTGATCCTGAGCGAAAAGTTCCGCTTCGAAGATGAACCGGTCAACGAGCTGCTGATCGATCTGCATCTCGACTTCAAGCGGGCCAATGGCTACAGCGAGCTGGAGATCAGCCAGAAACGAACTGCCCTTGAGAACGTGATGCGCACCGACAGCCTGCCGGTGCATCAGGCTCGCCTGCGGGACGCCGGTTTCGTCCATCAGGATCTCTGGTTCCAGTGCTTTAACTTCGGCTCCATGATTGCCATCAAATCCAGCGACGCCCAGCCATGATCGACTTTGCCAATTTCTATCAACTGATTGCCAAAAACCGGCTGAGCCACTGGCTGCATACCCTGCCCGCCCAGCTGCACGCCTGGCAACATGACAACCAGCATGGCGACCTGCCGCGCTGGAATCGCGCCCTCAACAAGCTGCCGCAGGTGGCTCCCGGCAACATCGAGCTGAAAAGCCGGGTCGAGATTGGCTCGGCCGAGAGCCTTGGCGAAGGTGAGCGCAAGAAGGTCGAGAGCCTGCTGCGCCACTTCATGCCCTGGCGCAAGGGGCCGTTCACCGTGCACGGCATCCATATCGATACCGAGTGGCGCTCTGACTGGAAGTGGGATCGGGTGCTGCCCCATATCAGCCCGCTCGAAGGCCGTTACGTGCTGGATGTGGGCTGCGGCAGCGGTTACCACCTCTGGCGCATGGTGGGTGAAGGGGCTCGGCTTGCAGTCGGCATCGACCCGAGCCCGCTGTTCCTCTGCCAGTTCGAGGCCATTCGCCACTTCGCAGGCAATGATCAGCGCGCCCACCTGCTGCCGCTCGGTATTCAGGAGCTGCCGGAGCTGCGTGCCTTTGACACCGTCTTCTCCATGGGAGTGCTCTATCACCGCAAATCCCCCATCGAGCACATCGAGCAGCTGCGCAATCAATTGAAAGATGATGGCGAGCTGGTGCTGGAGACCCTGGTGATCGATGGCGGGGTCAACGACGTGCTGATGCCCACCGACCGTTACGGCAAGATGCGCAACGTCTGGTTTATTCCCTCAAGCCGCGCCCTCAAGCTGTGGGTCGAGCGCTGCGGCTTCACCGACGTGCGGATAGTAAACGAGAATATGACCAGCACCGACGAACAGCGTCGTACCGACTGGATGATTAATGAATCCCTGAGTGACTATCTGGATCCAGACAATCCGGCACTCACGGTAGAAGGACACCCGGCGCCGAAACGTGCCGTACTGATTGCCCGCAAGGCCAAAGACTAGCCGATGGCGATTCAGGAAGTTACACTGACCCAATTCCAGGAAGCACAGTTAAATGAATGACATGAAAAGCAAATTAAAAGGAATGACCCTGCTCTCCCTGCTTAGTCTCGGCGGGTGTGTCAATATGGAAAAAGCGCCTCAGGTCCCTGCTCTGACGCTGGCCGAGCTTCGTAGCGAGCTGAGCCAGAGCGAGCAGCGCCTGCAAACATCCATGGAACAGCAACAGAAGCAGTATGTGCAGCAACAGCACCTGCTGGTTCAGCTCAACACAGATGTCACCAATATGAAAGAGTCCGTCAAGCAAGTAGACCACAAGCTCGCCACCCTCCCCTCCGAGCCGCCCAAGCCGATGGCCATCCCCACCGAGAAGTGCCCGGCCCCCAATCAGGGTCACACCATCGATGGCAAGCTGATGGTCGGTGAAGCCGAGTGGATCTGGGTTGATGCAGCCAACGACGCCTTCCAGGCGCGGGTCGATACCGGTGCGACCACCTCCTCCATCAGTGCGCAGGAGATCACCATTTTCGAGCGCAACGGCAAAAACTGGGTGCGCTTCTTCCTGAGCCATCAGGAAGTGGACGACAAGATCCAGATCGAAGCGCCGCTGGTACGCCATGTGCGGGTGCGTCAGGCCTCTGCCGACGATCTGGACCGCCGTCCGGTAGTGCGTCTGGCCGTGCGCATTGGCGACATGACCGAGAAAGCCGAATTTACCCTGAAAGACCGTAGCGACATGACCTTCCCTGTGCTGCTGGGTCGTGAATTTTTGAAAGACATCGCCGTGGTTGATGTGGCCCGCGAATATATCCAACCCAAACCCAAGCTCAAGGATGTGAAATAATCCATGGTTTCCCGTAAGCCGTTCTATTTGCTGGTAGCCCTGCTGTACATTGTCGGCCTGGGGATGACGATCTATCACCATATCGCGTTGGATGTACCGCTGACGCCCGGTGAAAAGCGCCAGATCTGGTCCATCGAAGCCAAGCTGGAGTTCGAGGCGACCGGTGAGCCGGTGATCGCCTCCCTGGCCATTCCGGGCACCCAGCCCGGTTTCACCCTGATGAACGAGAACGCCGCCAGCCCGGGCTACGGCCTCTCCTTCGTTGAGAAAGATGGCGATGCCCGCGCCGAGTGGTCCATCCGCACCGCCTCTGGCCGTCAGGAGCTCTATTACCGCGTCGACATGATGGCGGATGCCCACGCCAAACCGGCCGCCAATCCGCAGCCGCCTGCCATCGAGAAGCAGATCGAGAGTGAGCCTTATGCCACCGCGATGAAGCAGATCCTCGAGCGGGCACAGGAGCGCTCTGCCGACGGCTACACCCTGACTCGCGAGATCATCAAGGAGATCGAGAAGCAGGAGCAGAACGCCGAGCTGCTGAAAAAGCACAAGAGCCGCGCCAACCTGATCGCCGAGCTGCTCAACAATGCTGACGTCCCCACCCGCGTGGTGCATGCCCTGAATCTGGAAGATGGCCGCCGTCGTCAGGAGCTGGTGGATTACCTGCAGGTATTCAACAGCCCGACCGACTACAAGCTGTTCAACCCGCAAACCGGTGAACAGGGTCGTCCGGCCAACCTGCTGCTGTGGGAATACAACTCCGGCGCCCTGCTGGACGTGACCGGTGGTCACAACTCCCGTGTCAGCTTCTCGATGATCGAGCAGGAGCAGCCGGTGAGCGTTGCACTGGCGCAGAAGTTCGAAAAATCAGAGATGATGAACTTCTCCATCCACAGCCTGCCGCTGGAAGAGCAGACTCTGTTCAAGGGCTTGCTGCTGATCCCGATCGGCGTGCTGATGGTGGTGTTCCTGCGGGTGCTGGTGGGGATCAAGACCTCAGGTACCTTTATGCCGGTGCTGATCGCGGTCGCCTTTATCCAGACCTCGCTGGTCACCGGCCTCATCGGCTTCCTGCTGATCGTCGGCACCGGTCTCATCATCCGCTCCTATCTGTCTCGGCTTAACCTGCTGCTGGTCGCCCGAATATCGGCCATCATCATCATGGTTATCTCGATGATCGGTATCTTCTCCGCATTCGCCTTCAAGCTGGGGCTGACCGACGGTATGAAGATCACCTTCTTCCCGATGATCATCCTCTCCTGGACCATCGAACGGATGTCCATCCTGTGGGAAGAAGAGGGCCCGAAAGAGGTGTTCCGCCAGGGCGGCGGCTCTCTGCTGGTTGCCGTCATCGCCTATCTGGCCATGGATAACGAGCTTATTCGTCACCTCACCTTCAACTTCCTCGGCCTGCAGCTGGTGCTGATGGCGACCGTGCTGTTGATGGGTAACTACACCGGCTACAAGCTGAGCGAACTGAAGCGCTTCAAGCCGCTGGTGGACGAGATGAAATCTGGCGTCACCCCGGGTAAGGACAAGTAACCGATGTGGTTCTGGGAAAAATACACAACCCCGTGGAGCCTGTCCCAATCAGGCATCCTCGGCATGAACAAGCGCAACCACTCCTATATCAGCCGCTACAATCCGCGCAGCCTCTATCCGCTGGTGGATGACAAGCTGCAGACCAAGCAAATTGCGCTGGATGCAGGGGTCACCGTGCCTGAGCTGATCGGTACCATCCGTGCCCAGCACGATGTGGGTCGCATCACCGAGCTGGTAAAAGATTGGCCGGGCTTCTGCATCAAGCCGGCCCGTGGCTCGGGCGGCAAGGGGATCCTGGTGATCCTGCGCCAGGAAGATGGCCTCTTCTACAAGCCCAACGGCAGCGCCTCCAACGGTCAGGATCTGGAGCGCCATGTCTCCAACATTCTGGCGGGGCTCTATTCGCTCGGCGGCAAGCCAGACGTGGCACTGGTCGAAGGTCTCATCAACTTTGATGATGTGTTCGACGGCTACTCTTTTGAAGGGGTGCCCGATGCCCGGGTGATCATCTTCAAGGGGTTCCCGGTGATGGCGATGATGCGCCTCTCCACCGCAGCCTCCGATGGCAAGGCGAACCTGCACCAGGGCGCCGTGGGGGTGGGTCTGTGCCTGCGTACCGGTCGTGCCCTGCGGGCGGTGCAGTTTGGCAATCCGCTGCGCCACCATCCGGACACCGGCCTCGATCTCTATGAGCTCAAGGTGCCCCACTGGGATACCCTGCTCACCCTGGCCGCCTCCTGCTACGAGATGTCGGGTCTGGGTTATATCGGTACCGATATGGTGCTGGACAAGTTCCGCGGCCCCATGCTGCTGGAGCTCAACGCCCGTCCCGGTCTTGCCATCCAGATCGCCAACGGTCGCGGCCTGGTGCCCAATCTCAAGACCATTGAGAAGCTGGGACAGGTGAAGATGAACGTGGAGCAGCGGGTCAATTTCGCCAAGGATCACTTCGGGATCTTTGAGGAATAGCCCCTCCGCTTGTGAACTGAGCGCGCCTATGGCGCGCTTTTTTTATGGCTATTGTCTGTCGGCATATCCCCCCACCCAGCCATTCGGATCAGCACCTCATTTCGAAACAACGAGTACGCCAGCGAACAGCTGCTTGGAATAGCGATGGAGCGAGAAAAGTGTGACCGGCGATATCAGGGGGATAGATGACTCACAGGTATAAAAAAACCGGCGCCAAGACGCCGGTTCTTCAAGGAGAGTACGACTCGATTACAGGGAGTCAGCATTCTCGGACAGGTACTTGGCAACGCCGTCCGGAGAAGCTTGCATACCTTTTTTGCCTTTTTCCCACTGAGCCGGGCACACTTCGCCGTGCTCTTCGTGGAATTGCAGGGCATCGACCATGCGCAGCATCTCGTCGATGTTGCGGCCCAGCGGCAGATCGTTGACAACCTGATGGCGAACGACACCGTTCTTGTCGATCAGGAAGGAGCCACGGAACGCCACACCGGCTTCCGGATGCTCAACGTCATAGGCTTTGCAGATTTCGTGCTTGACGTCAGCGATCAACGGGTACTTGACCTGACCGATACCGCCATCTTCCACTTTGGTGTTGCGCCATGCGTTGTGGGAGAACTGGGAATCGATGGAAACACCGATCACTTCCACGCCACGCTTCTGGAACTCTTCATAACGGTGATCGAAGGCAATCAGCTCGGACGGGCAGACGAAGGTGAAATCGAGCGGGTAGAAGAAGACAACGGCAGCTTTGCCTTTGATGTGGGATGACAGGTTGAATGAATCAACGATCTCGCCATTACCCAGAACAGCTGCGGCGGTAAAATCGGGTGCGGGACGGCCTACCAATACCATATTCAATTCCTCTTTATGTGAAGTGAACAATCCGGTGAGGATTGGGCTACCTAGAGCCAAGTCCATCTAATTCAAGCGACAAACTATAGACCCGGTGGTAGATTAGTTAAATCAAATTAAATAGATAGCATTAATCGGGTTTTTCTATGCAACGTTGGCCCAGCCTCAAACAGCTGCAATATCTGGTCGCTCTCGATGAGCACAAGAACTTCAACCGCGCCGCCAAGGCCTGTCATGTCAGCCAGTCGACCCTGAGTACCGGGATCCAGACGCTGGAGGACATGATGAACCTGCAACTGGTGGAGCGGGACCACAAGAGCTTCATTATGACCCCGGTCGGCATGGAAATCGTCGAGCGCGCTCGCAATTTGCTCTCCGATGCGCGGGATCTCATGGAGCTCGGGCAACATCAGGGCGGCGTGATGCAGGGGACGGTACGTCTGGGCTGCATTCCCACCATCGCCCCCTTCCTGCTGAGCAAGCTGCTGAAAGAGTGCAGCAAAACCTATCCTGACCTCGAATTGTTGCTGCGTGAAGACACCACCAGCAATCTGCTCAAGCAGCTGGAACAGGGTCAGCTCGACTTGCTGATCCTCGCCCTGCCCATAGAGATCGGGGGATTTCACTGCAAGACCGTCGGCCAGGATCCGTTCCACATGGTGATGCCCGCCAGCATGGCGGCCGGTCTGCATACCCCGTTCGACTACAAGGAGCTGCCCAACCAGAGCATCTTCCTGCTGGAGCGGGAGCACTGCCTCACCGAGCACGCAGTGAGCGCCTGCCGCCTGCGGGACAAGAGCAAGATCAACCCGTTCGCCGCCACCAGCCTGCACACCCTGGTGCAGATGGTGGAAGCGGGTCTTGGCACCACCTTCCTGCCGCAGATGGCCATCGATGCCGGCATTCTTGCCAACTCCGATCTGGTGGCCATCCCGCTGCCGGGAGAGACCTCCTATCGCGAGATCGGGCTGGTCTGGCGCCCCAGCACCACCCGGGTACAGACCTTCTACAAGCTGGCCGAGCTGCTTAAACCGCTGATCAGCCACAACGAGTGACAACAAACGCCAGCCCTCGGGCTGGCATTTTTCAGTTCCCCACCACATTTTTCCTCTCGGAGACTAGGTCTGGAGCCAGATCCCTGTTTATGATGGAAAAGTTGTCGCGTGCCCTCCTGCCCCCAGAACGATTTGACAGGATATGGCGTTCGATAAATGTCTCGTTTGGTAGACCCGTCCGTGGAGAGAGCCCGATGTATCGCAAGCTGCTGCTATCCCTGCTGACCCTGCTGCTGGCCGCCTGTTCCAGTACGCCTGAGCCGCCGCCGCCCCCCCGGCAGAGCAGTGCCTTTGATGGCTTCTACCAACAGTGGCGCGGTGTTCCCTACCGCATGGGCGGCGCCAGCCGCGCCGGGCTAGACTGCTCCGCCTTTACCCAGCTCGCCTACAGTCAGGTGCTGGGCTTCAACCTGCCAAGAACCACCGAATCTCAGGCCACCATTGGCAAACCGGTGGATCGCTACCGGCTGCAACACGGGGATCTGGTCTTCTTCAAAACCGGCTGGCAACAGTACCATGTGGGGGTCTACACAGGTGCCGGCGAGTTTATTCACGCCTCCACCAGTAAGGGAGTGATCCGCTCCCGCCTCGACAACGTCTACTGGAACAGTCGCTACTGGCAGGCACGTCGGGTGACCCAGTAACCACTCAAACGCCTGCTTGCGGCACAAGTTGCGTGCCGATACTCTCCGTCAATCCCTGTCGCTATGTCGGGACACGCAACCCACGCTTATAACTCAATTGGCCCCAAAGCCTGCATATCACACCATTTTGTGATAAGGTGGTGGCCAATTTTTAACACTTTTGCCTTTTTCTCATACGCTCTCTGTCCTGATTGACAACAAGCGAGGCGATAACAAGCAGCGCGCGGCGAAAGTGGAGTGTGGCGCAACACTGCCGGACGGGTGGCCCACAGCTGCAGTATCAAGGGTTAAATAGATAAGGAGATCGTGCAATGAAACAGTATCAAAGCTGGCTGGGGCAATACCTGATGAGTCGCCGTGACGGTGACCACGCCATGGCATGCGAGATGGCGAGTTCCATCTGCGAGTTCTGGCAACAGCAGGGTGATGAAAACGAACTGGACAAGTGGCAGCAGATTTACCAGAACCATCTGGAAAAGACCACCTGATCCCGACCGTTGCCTTGCTGCCAGCCACCCGGTGTTGGCAGCAAGGCCACTCGCGACCAACCACCATCAGCCAACCCCTCTCCCCCAATTTTCCCGCTACGTTAAACCACTACCTTCGTTCACTCGCGCTTTACCATCTTCATTTTGCTCTTGCGCACCGACCTCTGTTCATTCCATCTCGGCAGCCATTTCCTGCGCCCAGTCGATAAAGGCCTGGATCTTGGGACACGCCCGATTGGGCAGGGTCGCCATGTAATAACGCTGCTCGCACTTGATCTCCAGCCCGGCAAAAGGGGCCACCAGCTCGTTGCGTGCCAGTCGCTTGCTCACCAGATTCTTGCGCCCCATGGCGATCCCGGCGTGATTCATGGCGGCGATGATGGCGAGATCCGAGCGATCAAAACCCATGCTCAGCTGGCATGCCTCGAGGCTGACCCCGGCGTGGCGAGCCCAGCAGCTCCATTCGTCGGTATCCGAGTCAAATCCCCATGCCTGCCGATCATGAAGCAGACGGCACAAGGACAAGTTGGCGGGATTGCCGACAAGCCCGTGCTGCTCGGCATATTCCGGGCTGCAGACCGGCAGCATGAACTCATCCATCAGCGGGTGGATGGCAAGCCGCTCCGGGCTCTTCTCATCGAAATAGAGGGTCAAATCGATGCCATAACCATGCAGGTTGATGTTCTCGTTGCCGGTGATGATATTGAGCTCGATCTGCGGATGCAGGCGGGAGAAATCAGCCAACCTGGGCACCAGCCAGCACTGGGCGATGGAGGGACGCGAATAGATGGTCAGGGTACCGGAGAGCTCCTGATTCCTGATCTCCAGGATCTCCTGATTGATGAACTCCAGCGAAGATTTGAGCGCCCAGAACACCCGCTGCCCATCCGCCGTCAGTACCACCTTGCGGTGAAAACGCTCAAAGAGCTTGAACCCCAGCTCCTCTTCCAGCGCGCTGATCCGGTGGCTCACGGCACTGGGACTCAGCGACAACTCATCAGCCGCCATGGCAAAGGATCCGTGGCGGGCGGCCGCCTCGAAGGTGTGCAGCTTGGCCAACTGGTAGCCGCTCAACAGCTTGTTGCGCGATATGTAATTATCCCCGTTATACATTCATCCCCCTCTTCGCAATGGCCGCCGATGATACACCCACAGGCCACCTTCAGGATGAAGCCAAAAGACCCAAAGAGTGTTATTTCGATAAATTGTGACCAATGCAGCGCCTTTGCATCACCTCATCTCACCCAAGTGGTCGATTTCATCATTTGTCAGCCCCGCCTCATTTTCATTCAATAAGCGCATAAACAATCACACACAACAGATGTCGAGGCGCAGTATGAGTTCAGAGGTATGGGTCATCGCTACCTTGCTAAGTAGCATCGTTCTTATCGTGGTCACCATAGTGAAGGGCAAGGTGCATCCTTTCCTTGCCCTGCTGCTGGCAAGCTTCTATGTGGGCACCCTGATGGGGATGAATCCAGTCAACATGGTCAATGCCATGGAAGAGGGCATTGGCGGCACGCTCGGCTTTCTCGCCGCCGTCATCGGCCTTGGCACCATACTCGGCAAGATGATGGAGGTGTCGGGCGCGGCGGAGCGCATCGGCCTCGCCCTGCAGAGATGCCGCTGGCTTTCGCCGGATGTCATCATGGTGCTGGTGGGTCTGGTATGTGGCATCACCCTGTTTGTCGAAGTCGGCGTGGTACTGCTGATCCCGCTGGCCTTCTCCATCGCCCGCAAGACCAACACCTCGCTGCTCAAGCTGGCCATTCCGCTCTGTACCGCCCTGATGGCCGTGCATTGCATCGTACCGCCTCACCCTGCCGCCCTCTATGTCACCAATCAGCTGGGCGCCGATGTGGGATCCGTCATCGTCTATGGTCTGGCAGTCGGCCTCTTTGCCTCCCTTATCGGCGGCCCCCTGTTCCTCAAACTGCTGGGCAAGCGGGTACCGTTTAAGGAGGTGCCAGCCACCTTTGCCGATATCAAGGCCCGCGATGAAGCAACTCTCCCGACTTTAGGCGCCTCGCTCTTTACCGTGCTGCTGCCCATCCTGCTGATGCTGGCCAAGACGGTCGCTGAGCTCAATATGGATCACGCCAGCCACCTCTATGTCGTGCTGGAGTTTATCGGCAACCCTATCACCGCCATGTTTATCGCTGCCTTCACCGCCTACTACGTGCTGGAGATCCGCCAGCAGATGAAGATGGAGGGACTGCTTAACAAGACCGAGGAGTGCTTCTCCCCCATCGCCAACATTTTGCTCATCATCGGTGCGGGTGGCGCCTTCAACGGGGTGCTCAAGTCAAGCGGCCTGGGCGATAGCCTGGCCACCATCCTCTCCCAGCTGGATATGCACCCCATTCTGCTGGCCTGGCTGGTGGCCATCGTGCTGCACGCCGCCGTGGGCTCCGCCACCGTCGCCATGATGGGCGCCACCGCCATTGTCTCCCCCATCATGGTGCACTACCCGAACATCAGCCCGGAGATCATGACCCTGGCCATCGGCTCCGGCGCCATTGGCTGCACCATGGTGACCGATTCCCTGTTCTGGCTGGTCAAGCAGTATTGCGGCGCCACCCTGAACGAAACGCTCAAGTACTACACCACCGCCACCTTGGTTGCCTCCCTGATGGCGCTGGCCGGTACTTTCCTGCTCTCCTTTATCGTGTAACAAGACCGAGAACACTATGAAAAACATCGACGTCCAACAGCTCACAGCGCAATTTCCACTAGTGCAATCCCTGATCGCGCTTGAGCCAGTCACCTGGTTCAACCCCAACACCACCACTCTGGCTGCCGGTCTGCCCTATGTGGGGCTCGATAAAAACAATGTGGCGGACGCTTCCGCGCGGCTGGCCCGCTTCGCCCCCTACATGTGCGAAGCCTTCCCCGAGACCCGCGCCAGCAACGGCATTCTGGAGTCCGAGATCGCCGCTATTCCGGCGATGCAGACTACGCTCAACCGGCGCTACGGGGTTGAGGTCACCGGTCGACTGCTGCTGAAAAAAGACAGTCATCTGCCCATCTCTGGCTCCATCAAGGCGCGAGGCGGTATCTACGAGGTGCTGACTCACGCCGAACAGTTGGCGATCAAGGCTGGTCTGCTGCGGGAAGAGGATGACTACCGCAAACTGTTCAGCAACGAGTTTCGCCAGTTCTTCAGCCAGTACAGCATCGCAGTGGGCTCCACAGGCAACCTTGGAATGTCCATCGGCATCATGAGCGCCAAGCTCGGCTTTACCGTCACCGTCCACATGTCAGCCGATGCGCGGGAGTGGAAGAAGCGCAAGCTGCGTGAACACGGCGTCATCGTGGTCGAATATGCCGAAGATTACGGGGTGGCGGTGGAGCAGGGGCGCAAAGAGGCCGAGCGCGATCCCAACTGCTTCTTCATCGACGACGAGAACTCCTGCACCCTGTTCCTCGGCTACTCGGTGGCGGGCGAGCGGGTGAAAACGCAGTTCGACCAGATGGGTATCAAGGTGGATGCCGACCACCCGCTGTTTGTCTACCTCCCTTGCGGCGTGGGTGGCGGCCCGGGCGGCGTGGCCTTTGGTCTCAAGCTCGCGTTCGGAGACAACGTCCACTGCTTCTTCGCCGAGCCCACTCACTCCCCCTGCATGTTGCTGGGGGTCCACACCGGATTGCACGATGCCATTGCGGTGCAGGATCTGGGCATCGATAACCTCACCGCAGCCGACGGCCTCGCGGTAGGTCGCGCCTCCGGCTTCGTCGGCCGCGCCATGGAGCGGTTACTGGCGGGCTTCTACACCCTGAGCGATCAGGAGATGTATGACCTGCTGGGGCTGCTGGCGCGCGATGAACAGATCACACTCGAGCCCTCCGCTCTGGCTGGTATGGCCGGCCCGTGGCGGGTGGCAGCCAATCCCGAGTGGCTAACCGGGCGCGGTTGCGATGCCGCAACCATGGCACAGGCCACCCATCTGGTGTGGGCCACCGGCGGTGGCATGGTGCCCGCCGAAGAGATGGCAAAGTACCTGGCCAGCGCCAAGATCTAGGCTGTTTTGCCACTTTTATCTGCAAATCAACCCGCCATCACGGCGGGTTTTCTGTTGTGGGAACAAGGGGATGGGGCCGTTCTGTCGCAATCCATGGCGACAATTTCCCCAAATTGGTCAGTTTGTGCTAAAATGGCGCTCATTTTTTGACATCTCGCGTCACGTTCGCCGCCAGATGGCCCATCGGGCTCTCTGCCCGGGTCGTGACTTTGCACCATCATGCCTGATGATGTTCCCCCTAGGATGAGCCGACAGGCTTCCGTCAAGGTGGGCACCCTCAAGGGCACATGAGATAAGGAGATCGGGTAATGAAACAATATCAAAGCTGGCTGGGAGATTATCTGATGAGTCGACGTGACGGAGATCACGCGATGGCTTCGGAACTTGCCAACACCATCTGCGCCTTCTGGAAGGCCCAGGGTGATGAAGCAGAAACCAGCAAATGGCAGCAACGCTATCAGCAACACGTAGAGCAGGCGCAATAAGCCCCTTCACTCTTTCGCGATAAAAAAACCGGCGCACATGGCGCCGGTTTTGCGTTTCTGGCAAGCAGCAGATTACATCTGGTCGATCATGTCCTGAGCAAACTGGGAGCAGGAGCGCAGGGTGGCCCCTTCCATCAGACGCTCGAAGTCATAGGTGACGGTCTTGTTGCGGATCGCCGCTTCCATCCCCTTGATGATGAGATCGGCCGCTTCAACCCAACCCATGTGGCGCAGCATCATCTCGGCGGAGAGGATGAGGGAGCCCGGGTTGACCTTGTCCTGACCGGCATACTTAGGTGCAGTGCCGTGGGTCGCTTCAAACAGGGCCACGCCGTCACCGATGTTGGCACCTGGGGCGATGCCGATACCACCAACCTGAGCGGCCAGCGCGTCGGAGATGTAGTCGCCGTTGAGGTTCATACAGGCGATGACGTCATACTCGGCCGGACGCAGCAGGATCTGCTGCAGGAAGGCGTCGGCGATGACATCCTTGATGACGATGGTCTTGCCGGTTTTCGGGTTCTTGAAGGAGCACCATGGGCCGCCATCGATCAGCTGGGCACCGTACTCGTTCTGGGCCAGAGCATAGCCCCAATCCTTGAAGGCACCTTCGGTGAACTTCATGATGTTGCCCTTGTGCACCAGAGTCACGGAGTCGCGATCGTTGTCGATGGCATACTCGATGGCGGCACGCACCAGACGCTCGGTACCGGCCTTGGACATCGGCTTGATGCCGATCCCGCAGGATTCGGGGAAGCGAATTTTCTTCACGCCCATCTCGTTTTGCAGGAAGGCGATCACCTTGTTCGCTTCGGCGCTGTCAGCCTTCCACTCGATACCGGCGTAGATGTCTTCGGCGTTTTCGCGGAAGATCACCATGTCGGTCAGATCAGGACGCTTCACCGGACTCGGGGTGCCATCGTAGTAACGTACTGGGCGCAGGCAGATGTAGAGATCCAGCTCCTGACGCAGGGCCACGTTGAGAGAGCGGATACCGCCGCCGACCGGCGTGGTCAGCGGGCCCTTGATGGCCACGCAGTATTCGCGAATGAAATCCAGGGTTTCGGCCGGCAGCCAGGCACCTTCACCATAAACATGAGTCGATTTCTCGCCGGTGTAGATCTCCATCCAGGCGATCTTGCGCTCGCCCTTGTAGGCTTTCTCGACCGCAGCATTCACCACATTCAACATGGCCGGGGTCACGTCAACACCGATGCCATCCCCTTCGATAAACGGAATGATCGGATGGTTGGGAACCTGCAGCTTGCCGTTAGCATCGACTGTGATTTTCTGGCCCTGGGTCGGGATAACTACTTTGCTTTCCATCGGCATCTCCTAACTTCCGTTTGTTATCAACTTGTTTGTTGCGCGCGGCCATCTTAGCCCATTCATTTTCATAATAAAACGACAAGAAAGCATGTCAGACCAAAGAGGTAGCCACCCGCCAGTGCGCCATCACAACGTCTTGCCGACCGCGCCCCGTTATCCCTCCAGCTCGCTGGCCGCCGCCTGCGGCTGACTCAGGGAACGGTATTGGGAAGGGGTCAAGCCGGTCTTCTGTTTGAACACCCGGCAGAAGTAGTTCACGTCGGTAAACCCGCAGCGATTGGCGACCTCTTCGAGACGGAAGCGATACTTTTTCAGCATGAACTTGGCCCGCTCCAGCCGCACCCAGCTGATGTAATCGGCAAGGCGCATATGACCCTGCTCGCGGAACAGGTGGGAGAGATGGCTGGCCGAGACGTTGAAACGATGGGCGATGGAGTCACGGGTGATGGAGCGGTGAAAGTTCTCCTGGATATAGATGCAGATCCCGTGAAAGAGCTCTGCCCCCCGTGGCCGATCCGTGGCGGACTCCAGCAACAGCTGACGGGCACTCGCCAGCAGAGCCTGCAGCAGGTGATCATCGGTGGGGGAGCGACCGGGATCCTCGGTCAGTACGTTCAGCGCCGCCAAAATGTGTTCGATCACATGGCCCGCCCGCGCCATGATGCTGTGCTTTTGCACATCGAAAAAGTCCGGATCTTCACGGCGCTTGCTCACCAGACTGAACCCCAGCTGGCGTTTGCCAAAGAGCAGGCTCAGCACCGAGCAGTCGGTGGTCCAGAGCGGCTTGTTCCAGCCGTTGGGGGGAATATAGAGCGCCTGCCCTGGTAACACGCTGATCTCTCTGACCCCCTCCTCCCTGTCCCAGATCTGGTTGAGATACTCGCCACTAAAGACCAGCTCGAGGCGGGGAAAGTTGACCTGATAGCTGAAACTGGGTGGCACCCCCTGTTCACTGGCAAACCAGATTTGGTCAAATGGAACCTGTTCGCTCAGGGCTCCGTCGAGCAGTTGGCTGAAGATGAGAGACATGGTGATCCTGATCAAGAGAGAGGCAAGCGGTTGCGGCGCGCACGACCGCCCATGTTATAGTCCGGTCCACAGCAGTAATGCCACCCTTTTCTGCACCCGATTTTCTTCAAACTAGACGAGGCGTCCCTTATGAGCAGTAGCGATCTGCCCTCCTTTCTGTTGATGCAAAACCCGATTCAAGGCTATGACTGGGGCAGTCATGACTCCCTCACCACCCTGTTTGGCATTCCCAACCCGCAAGGCAAACCCCAGGCCGAGCTCTGGATGGGCGCCCATCCCAACGGCTGCTCCGAGGTAACGCTGGCGGGTAGTGTGCAAAAGCTCTCTTCGGTGATCGACAGGGCTCCGGCCGCAGCGCTGGGTGAGGCCACCTTCGCCCGTTTTGGCAGCCTGCCGTTCCTGTTCAAGGTGTTGTGTGCCGAGAAGGCTCTCTCCATTCAGGTGCACCCGAGCAAGGCTCAGGCAGAAGCGGGCTTTGCCAAAGAGGAGGCCGCAGGCATCGATATCAAGGCGAGCAATCGCAACTACAAGGACCCGAACCATAAGCCGGAGCTGGTCTTTGCCCTCACCCCCTATCAGGCGATGAACGGCTTTCGCGCCATCCCGGCCATTCTGGCGCTGTTCGAGCGGGTCAATCTGGCGGTCATCGCCGATCTGACCGCAGCCCTTGCCGCCAGCCAGAATGAAGCGGGCCTGCAGCACTTCTTCCACCAGCTGCTGGTACTGGAAGGGGCGCGCAAGGAGGAGGCGCTGGCGGGGCTGCTGGCCTATGCCGCCGCCCATCAGGATGAGGAGACGTTTGCCCTCATCACCAGTCTGGCGGCCCAGTACCCGGGAGATGTGGGCCTCTTCTCGCCGCTGCTGCTCAACGTGGTGACGCTTGAGCCAGGTCAGGCGATGTTCCTCGATGCCTGTACCCCGCACGCCTATGTACGCGGCACGGGTCTCGAGATCATGGCCAACTCCGACAACGTGCTGCGCGCCGGCCTCACCCCCAAATACATCGACGTGGCAGAGCTCTTGGACTGCACGCGCTGCCAGGCCAAACCGGATGACCAGATCCTGCTAGCCCCCCGCTGTGATGGTGCGGTACAGCACTTCGACGTGCCGGTACCTGACTTCACTTTCAGCGTCTACCCGGCTGGCGATCACCAGCTCACCACTGCCAGCGCCGAGATCCTGTTTGCCATCGATGACACTGTGACTCTCAAGCAGGGCGAACAGTCACTGCGTCTGGAAAAGGGGCAATCTGCCTTTATTCCTGCAGCGACTGGCCGTTATCAACTGCTGGCCGAAGGGCGGGTCGCTCGCGCCGGCAACCGCTGCTAATCAGCATAAGAGTCGACTCTCGTTGGAGGGGGAATATGCCTCCCCCTCCCAACAGAGCAATATGGCCTACCAATCAAGTCCGTCTGTATCTCTACTGCTCTCTTATGCCTACCTTCCTTCAGGCATCTCGCTCTGAAGTCCATCCCTGACTGCATCCTGCCCACAACCAGCTCCACAGGTTTGTCGCCTGAGCTTGGCGCTTCCCCGATGCAGATGACTGGGTCTGCTGGAACGAAGAAAATTCCAGCCTGCACAAGCAACAGCGACACTCTGAGTATCCGAATAAAATGGAGGCACTAAAAATAACAACTCTACTCTCTACTATTTTCACCCCCTGATGAAAACTAAAACAGCACATAGATGCATCGCCATTAAACCTTTCCCAGGCCATCATCATTCGGTCTGTAAACATTTAGCAGCCGTAGTCATACAGAACCATTAATAATGCAAACGAAAGGGATCTCTTTTGAATTTTCGAGATGCGGCCCTATTTTTTAGTCGTTCTATAATTTAATTCCAAGCAGACCATTCGATCTTTGTCGAAAATAACAACTTTAAAAAAACAATAAGAACCTGATATGTAACACATTTTACCTTACACCACACCTTCACTTGACGTAATCCGTAAAAAAAGCCAGGACGCATGAACTGACAATTAAATCAATTTAAACGCAGGGTAATGAGAGATTTAATATTTATTTTTTGATATGCCAACCAAACCTCATTGCAGTAAAGAAATAGACCTTAAATACCCTCTGTGATTAAGATCTCTTTTATTTGATTTATTTTTAAGGTATCACATCTATTCGCCGATATAAATTTCACACAAAGATCCCCTGACAAAAATAGATAAAAGAGGATATATGCTGACAAAAATGACAATTGGGCAAAAGCTGACCATGGCGTTTACCACTCTCGCTTTGTTGATGCTGGGTTTTGCCTGGTTTGCCACTTTACAACTCTCCAATATTTACCGTGACGCCAGTGAGGTCAGCGACAATATCGTTCCCTCCATCCGGGCATCCAGCCAGATGCATGTGTCCTTGCTGGACGCGCGCCGTGCCGAACTGAACATGGTGATAGATGCACTGGGCAAGGATCCCGACTCCCTCAACAGCAGCACACAGTCTTTCGAAGCGGCAAAGAGTCAGTACATGGCTGCCGAGCAACGGTATGGATCTATGCCTTTTGTGTCGGAGCGAGATCGCAACATGTTTGCAGAGCTGAAAACTGCTGCAGCCAAATATTTTTCAGCCCATGGTGACTTGGAAACAGCCATACGGCAGGGAGATATTGCCAAGGTGCAGTCGCTGATCAAAAACGAATCTCGTGCAGCCCTCGAGCAGGCAGGACAGGATGGTCTGGAGCTTCGCAAGGAGAACGATCGGGTCGCCAACCTGCTGACCAAGCAGAGTGAGGCCTCCTATGAACGGGCAAAACTGCTGAGTACTACAGTCGGTACGCTAACCTTGCTGTTCGTCGTTATTGTGGCCTGGCTGCTGATCCGGCAGATCCGCAATCCAGTGATGACCCTGCTGGAGCAGACACGCCAGGTGGCGGCAGGCAACCTCACCAGCCAACTCGACATGAAGCAATTCTCCCATGACGAACTGGGTAAGCTGGCTCAAGGGTTCAACGAGATGCAATCCAATCTGCGCATGCTGGTCAACGAGGTCTCCGGCTCGGTAGTGCAGTTGGGCGCGGCCGCCGAAGAGATCAGCGCGGTGGCACAGCAATCGGCCAACAACATGGGCGCCCAGCAGCATGAGCTCAATCAGCTGGCCACAGCCATGAACGAGATGCAAGCCACGGTACAGGAGGTGGCCCGCAACACCAACGACGCCGCCAGCGCAGCAACGTCGGCCAGCGACACAGCCGCACAAGGCAGCGAGACCGTCAATGACTCAATCGGCAGGATTGAAAAGGTGGCTACCGCCATCGAAGATACTGCTCTGGTGATCCGCCAGCTGGGTGATGACAGCCGAAATATCGGCATGGTGCTTGAAGTCATTCAGGGAATTGCCGAGCAAACCAACCTGCTGGCACTGAATGCGGCAATCGAGGCAGCCCGAGCCGGTGAACAAGGTCGTGGTTTCGCCGTGGTAGCAGATGAAGTCCGCACTCTGGCCAAACGAACCCAAGACTCCACTTCCCAGATCAACCACATCATCTCCGAACTGCAGCAGCGCGCTAACGAAGCGGGCGTCACCATGCAACAGAGTCAGGATATGATGTCCGAGACGGTCCACACAGCTCGCGAAGCGGGAGCCTCTATAGCCGAAATAAGCAGCTCGGTTAACAGTATCTCCCACATGAATATTCAGATTGCCACCGCAACCGAAGAGCAAGGCGCGGTAAGCGAGGAGCTCAATCGCAATGTAGTCAACATCAGCAATGCCTCGGAAGAAGTGGCGACCGGAGCCAAACAAATGGCTCAGGCTTGCAACGACCTCAACCTGTTGGCAACACAACTGCAGGAGGTTGTACGCAAGTTTCGGACATAACGCCCGATTCTCCTCCCCTCATTAATCAGCTCAATAAGGCTGAAGCACTAAACAGCCCGCCATCCATAAAAGTGGCGGGCTTTGTTAAATAAGGGCTCATGCAAAACCCAAGGACACAGATGATGAACATAACAAGTGATCAGTAGATGGATTAACTCACATCAAGAGCAGCCCTCCCTCTTTCTGATTGTTCTCTCAACGCGTTTTGCCAGCACCTTCACATTTTCCGCCCTCAAAGCAGCACACAAATCTCCATACCTCCGAAGGCAAAACCTTTTCGACGCACTCATGCAAGTAGCAAGATGCATTCACAATCAATTGTTTTTATTTAAAAAAATAAAAATATCGGTATGAATTGGCTTTCATGATGATATGCGAGCTGAGTCACATGGTGACTTGCACAGCACAAAAATCCAGTAAACGGCACATTTGTCCGATTTCGGCACAGCGCCAACGGGAGAACAATATCCAGGTCAATTGTTCCCCCCATCATGTGGCTCGGCAACGGAGCCAGGAGTGTAATATGTTACCCACCATGACCAACGGCAGACTCATCTGCCTGGAGTTGAAGGCCACCAGCAAGGAGGCTCTATTCGACGAGATGGCACTGATGCTGGCGCGCGATGGCGCCGTGTCTGATCAACAGCAATTCGTCAAGGATATCTGGGCCCGCGAACAGCTGGACTGCACCGGCTTCGAGCAGGGTGTCGCCCTGCCCCACGCCAAGAGCAAGGCGGTCAGTCGTCCGGCCATTGCCATCGGTGTCAGCCGTCAGGGTATCGAGTACGGCGCCGAAGATGGCAAGCCGACCCAGCTGATCTTCATGATCGCCTCCCCGGATGGCGGTGCCAACCACCACATCGAAGTGCTGGCCGAGCTCTCCACCCGTCTGCTGGAGCCGGGCTTTATCGAGCAGATGAAAGCGGCCACTACCGTTGAGCAAGCGCTGACCCTGCTCAAGCAAGGCCCGAAAGCGGAAAAACCGGCGCCAGCCACCAAACCGGCGGCCACTGCTCCGGTTGAACCCACCGATCGCACCTTCAAGGATCGCCTCAATACCATGAAGCAGCACCTGCTGTTTGGTACCTCCCACATGATCCCCTTTATCGTGGCGGGCGGGGTATTGCTGTCGCTGTCGGTGATGCTGAGCGGCAAGGGCGCCGTGCCGGAAGCGGGCTTCCTCAAAGACATGGCCACCATGGGTATCGCCGGTCTGACTCTGTTTACTGCCGTACTGGGTGGCTACATCGCCTACTCGCTGGCTGACAAGCCGGGCCTGGCCCCGGGCATGATCGGCTCCTGGATTGCCGTTCAGCACTATCAAACCGGTTTCCTCGGCGCCATTCTGGTGGGCTTTATCGCAGGTTTCGTGGTCAATCAGCTCAAACGGATCAAGCTGCCTGACTCAATGACCTCCCTTGGTTCCATCTTCATCTATCCGCTGATCGGTACCTTCCTGGTGTGTGGCATCGTGATGTGGGGGATCGGTGCCCCGATCGCCTCCATGATGGAAGGGATGAACCACTGGCTCTCCAGCATGGCGGGCTCAGGTAAAGTGATGCTGGGTGCCATTCTGGGTGGTATGACCGCCTTCGATATGGGCGGCCCGGTCAACAAGGTTGCGACCCTGTTTGCCCAGACTCAGGTCAACACCCAGCCCTGGCTGATGGGCGGCGTCGGTATCGCCATCTGTGTACCGCCGCTCGGTATGGCGCTGGCGACCTTCATGTCTCCGAAGCGTTACAAGAAAGAAGAGCGTGAATCCGGTAAAGCAGCCGCCATCATGGGCATGATCGGTATCAGTGAAGGTGCCATCCCGTTTGCCGCCGCTGACCCCATGCGCGTTATCCCGGCCATCGTCGCAGGCGGTATCGTCGGCAACATCACCGGCTTTATGATGCACAGTATCAACCACGCCCCCTGGGGGGGCTGGATTGTCCTGCCGGTTGTTGAAGGCAAGATGGGCTACATCCTGGGTACCATCCTCGGCGCCCTGACCACCGCCATCATCGTCAACCTGCTGAAGAAGCCGGTGAGCGAAGAAGATGACGTGACCGCCACCCAAACCAGCTTCGAAGTCATTGAAGCGGAAGGAGAAGCGGACGTACTGGCCATCACTGCCTGCCCGTCTGGCGTAGCCCACACCTTCCTCGCCGCCAAGAGCCTGCAGAAGGCCGCTGCCCAGCAGGGGATCAAGATCAAGGTCGAGACCCAGGGCGCCAACGGCATCATCAACCGCATCACCGCCAAGGATGTCGCAAACGCCCGCTGCGTCATCTTCGCCCACGACGTGGCTATCAAGAACCGCGAGCGCTTCACCGATATCGAGGTCATCGACGTGAAGACCAAGGAGGCGATCCACAATCCGGAAGCACTGCTGGCCCGCACTCAGGGCAACAAGGCAAACGCCGCCTGATAGCAGTCAGACCAACCAGTACAAGGGGCCCATCGCGGGCCCTTTTTCGTTGTCTGCCGAGTAACCGCATATCATCCCACCAACCAAGCCACTGATTTAAAACATATTAACCTGTCACATCACGGATCTTGGCGAGCCGTCACAGAACGGTGACGTGTAAAAAAACAGCAATTGAAGCGCTGGTCAGATCTCATGTCAAATGGCTCCGCCTACTAAACTGGAGCATCACAAAAATGATAAAAATCAATAAATTGGTTCTGGCTGTTACCCTTACCCTCACTACTACCCCCTTGCTGGCGGCCCACTGGACGTGTGGCGAGCACGTGCGCTTTGGTCTGCCCTCCGAATCGGATCAGAAGCTCTGCCGTGAAGGGTATGCGGTCGGCTACAACTACGACTACAAGGTGGCGGACTGGGTCTCCTACCGAATGACCGCCCAGAGCGCACAGGGCACAGTGCCGCGCAAGGATGCCTTCGCCGAGGACAGGGAGATCCCGGTTGCCTACCGCGCCACCCTCTCCGATTACAAGGGCTCGGGCTACGACCGTGGCCATCAGGCCCCGGCGGGGGACATGAAATCGAACAAGAACACCATGAAAGAGAGCTTCCTGCTGAGCAACATGACGCCGCAGATCGGGGTGCTCAACCAGAAGGCGTGGCGCGTGCTGGAGGACAAGGTGAACAAGTGGGCGGTCTCCCGCAAGGATGTGCAGGTGATCACCGGCCCCATCTTTACCGGCTCTGAAGAGTCCATCGGTCAGGGTGTGGCGATCCCGAGCGCCTACTACAAGATCGTGATGGACCCGGCCAGACTGCAGGCCATCGCCTTTATCATGCCGCAGGAAGAGGTGCCCATCAGCCAGATCGCCGACTACCGGGTCTCGGTACGCGAGGTGGAAGAGCAAACCCAGCTCAACTTCTTCAGCGATATGCCCGAAGAGCAGCAAGAGACGCTGGAAGCCCGCATCTCCCCGATGTGGAACTGACTGCAAACACTCGCCAACAGATGGATTGACACCCCATCTCTCTTGAATCGCGATAGAGGAAGGGGCCCGCGCCCCTCCCAGCAGGGGGAGTCACGCCCCCCTGCCCTTTTCAGATGGCAACTGATCCGTTGCGGCCATTTTTGCGGCCACTAGTGTGGCATAACCCGACGACCCGCCCCGACTCACAGTTTGCCGCACCGTTAACTGGTATATTGCCCTCTCTTTGGCACTAACAGACTGAATTGACGCATATTTGCCTTATCCCATCGGCCCACACGCCGGCGCACCACGGCGCGATTCAGCCCGACAGAGGACCTTTGATGAAACAGACCCTTCTTGCCCTCACCCTCGGCGGCCTGCTGGCCCTCTCGCCCCTCGCCCTGCAAGCGGCCGAGAGTTCGATGCAAATGGAGCACGACCTCAATTCCCTGGTCAGCAAGCGCCAGGCGGTGGACATGCTGCTCGGCGAAGCGCTGCAGATCTACAAGTCGCCTGCCAAGATCTCCCACGCCGGTTTTACCGCCAAGATGCCGAGCAATATGGAGCTGGTGACCGAGCGGCTGCTGGCCGCCTACCAGCTGGAACCCTACCGCACCGACCTGCTCATCTCGGCAGCCAACGCCCAGATCTACAACGGCAACCTGAGCCGCGCCATCACCTTGCTGGAGCAGGCGCAGGCCGTCGCCCCCGATGATCTCGACATCAACAGCTATCTCGCCATCTGGCAGTTGGTGAAGGGTAACAAGGAGGCTTCCCGCAGCTATCTGGCGAAAGTGGCGGATCGCAACAGTGGCCGCGCTGCCGATCTGGAGGAGATCATCGCCCGGGTGCAGCGGATCACCGCCGCCCCGCTGCAGACCGAACTGACCGAGGATCAGGTCAAAGCCACAAGGGAGGGCAAACGCGCCATCGTCACCCTGGGCTACGCCCTCAATCCCGACGGCAGCATGGACAAGATCCTGCTGGGCCGTCTGCAAACCACCCTTGAGCTGGCCAAAGCCGACCCGGAAGTGCTGATCATCCTGACTGGCGGCGTGCCCCAGAACCGCCAGACCGAGGGCAAGCTGATGGCCGACTGGCTGGCCAACCACGGCATCGACCGCAGCCGCCTGATTGAAGAGAACTACGCCACCAGCACGGTGGATAACGCCCTCTACAGCGCCTATGCCCTCGCCCGCCACCAGATTGACTATGCGGTGCTGGTAAGCTCCGCCAGCCATGTACGCCGCGGGCAGACGGTGCTGGAAATCGCCTGCGACCAGATTGGCCCGGCCAACATCAAGGTGGCGAGCGTCAGCTACCCCGACAAGCCTCTCAAAGAGCTGGCCACCCCGAGCGAGAGCGAGCTGCTCGGCATCTACCGCGACGCCCTGCGCACCTACGGCATGTGGAGCTACCGCTCCGCCCCGCTGATCGAGCGTTGATCGGCCATCAACACGAAAAAGAGAGGGAGGCGTGATGCCTCCCTCTCTTTTATTGACCGATGATTGGCCAAGCCGCGCCCGTTAACTGACGATAAAGCCCTGCGAGGGGGCCGCTTTGGGATCGTCACCGAAGCGGTTTGGCCCCTGCTGACCGTTGCAAACCATAAAGTAGATAAGCACCAGGGTGCCGATAATGGGGATGAGCCCGAGCAGCAGCCACCAAGCGCTGCGGTCGGTGTCGTGCAGGCGACGGGCCGCTACCGCCAGCGATGGCAGCAGCACCGCCAGCGAATAGATGGAGCTTATCAGCTCATTGTCGCCGCCAATCAGCTTGTCCACCATGCCGAGCAGCAGCATAACGATGACGTTGCACAGCACGAACATCCAGTATTCGGTGCGACGGGCCCGCCCGCTGAATACCGCATATTGCTTGAGGACCGAGATGTACCAGTTCATTGCGCCTCCTGAGTGGCCTTTATGCCTATGAATAAAAAGAGAGTCGATAAAACAAGTAGTTAAGAGCTTAGCGCGATCATCCCCCCGAGTCGACAATGATGCCCGAACGCCTCCCAAACTAATCAGCTGCGGCAATCATTGACCGACCGAGCCGAGAGTTAATTTGCCCTGCAACAGGGCAAATCCCCCCCATCAGCGCATCACTCTCGTCACAAGCAGGAAAATGGTGCTTAATAATCCATTAGCAATCGTATGGACTCAGCGTGAGGATAGCGGTAGATTCGGCGCCCAATCCTGAACAGGATCTGTGTCTCCCTCCCATAATGAATCCACTTATTCATTACTTCTCCTAACACAGGGATAGCCATGAGTATTACACGCAGAGATTTTCTCAACGGCGTTGCCATCACCATTGCGGCAGGCGTCGCCCCCATCAATCTGCTCAAGGCTGCCGAAGGCGGCAGCACGCTGGCGGATAAAACCCTGGCCTACCCGCCCGCCCTCACCGGCCTGCGCGGTAACCACCCGGGCTCTTTCGAACCGGCCCACAGCATCGCCCGTGACGGCAAGCAGTATGACTTCGCCAATATTCCCCTTGAGGGGGAGTACGATCTGGTGATCGTCGGCGCCGGGATCAGCGGCCTGGCCGCCGCCTGCTTCTATCAGCAACTGCTCGGCGCGGATAAGAAGATCCTGCTGCTCGACAACCACGATGACTTCGGTGGCCACGCCAAGCGCAACGAGTTCACCACCCCCGATGGCCTGCGTCTGGGTTACGGCGGCAGTGAGTCCCTGCAATCACCGCGTTCGGTCTACAGCCCGGTGGCGCTCGGTCTGCTCAAGGCGCTGGAGGTCAACATCGACGAGCTGGCCGCCGGTTTCCAGCAGACCTTCTATCCGGATCTGGGGCTGAGCCGCGGCGTCTATTTCGACGAGAAGCACTTTGGCGTCAACAAGATAGTGAACGGGGATCCGGGACACAACGTGGCGGATGACATCCCCCGCGATCGCCTGAACGGCCGGCCGCTGGCAGAGTTTATCGGTGACTTCCCCCTCGATGATGCCGACAAGGCCGCCCTGTTGGCCCTGCACGAATCGAAAATCGACTACCTGAGCGGCATGACCCGCGAGCAGCAGGACGAGTGGGTGACCCGCAACAGCTACACCACCTTCCTGCGCGATAAAGTGGGTCTCAGCGAGCGGGCGATCACTTACTTCCAGCAGCGCACCAACGACTTCCAGGCGGTCGGCATCGACGCCACCGCCTGCGCCGATGCGCGCCTCTGCGCCTTGCCGGGGTTCGACGGCCTCAATCTGACGCCGCTGGATGCCGAGGAGCAGGCGGAGCTGGACGATCCCTACATCTTCCACTTCCCCGATGGCAACGCCGGTCTCACCCGCCTGATGGTGCGCAAGCTCATTCCGCAGGTGGCACCGGGTCACACCATGCAGGATGTGGTGCTGGCCAAGTTTGACTACAGCAAGCTCGACCTGCCGGAGCACAAGGTGCAACTGCGCCTTGGCAGCACGGCGTTGCAGGCCAAAAACGTGCGCCTCGCCGACGGCAAGCTGGCGGTGGATGTCACCTACATCAAGGAGGGGAAACTGCATCGGGTACGGGCCAAGCAGTCGATCATGGCTGGCTACAACATGATGATCCCCTACATGGTGCCCGAGATGCCGGAGCCCCAGAAGGAGGCGCTGCGCCAAAATGCCAAGGCGCCGCTGGTCTACACCAAAGTGGTGATCAAGAACTGGCAAGCCTTCGTCAAGCTGGGGGTGCACGAGGTCTACTCCCCCGCCGCACCCTACAGCCGGGTCAAGCTCGACTATCCGGTCAGCATGGGTGGCTACGAGCATCCCAAGAGCCCGGATCAGCCGATGTGCCTGCACATGGTCTATGTGCCGACCCTGCCGGGCAGCGGCCTCTCGGCCCGCGAACAGTCCCGCAAGGGGCGCGCCATGATCCTCGGCATGCCGTTCGAGCAGCATGAGCAGATGATCCGCGAGCAGTTGCAGGGGATGCTCGGCAGCGCCGGTTTCAACCATGAGCAGGATATCCTCGCCATCACGGTCAACCGCTGGTCTCACGGTTACTCCTATGTCACCAACACCCTGTTTGATGACGAAGCGCAGTGCGAAAAATGGATTGAACTGGGTCGCCAGCCGATCGGCAACATCACCATCGCCAACTCGGATGCTGGCTGGAGCCCCTACGCCCACGCCGCCATCGACGAAGCGTGGCGCGCCGTCAACGAGCTGGTTGCCATGAGCAAGGGAGGTGCCCAATGAGCCGCGTCCTGTCACTGACCGCCAGCGCCCTGCTGCTGGCCCTGCCCGCCCTTGCCGCCAACGCAGCCCCCGCCATGTCTGCGGGGGAATACGTGGCCAAGCTCGGCGATTGCGCTGCCTGTCACACCAGCGAAACCAGCAAGCCGCTGGCGGGCGGCAAAGGGTTCCCGACCCCCATCGGTACCGTATTTGCCACCAACATCACCCCCGACAAGACCCACGGTATCGGCAACTACAGCCTGCCGGAGTTCATCAAGGTGATGCGTGAAGGGGTGGCCCGCGATGGCCATCGCCTCTATCCGGCCATGCCCTACACCGCCTACGCCAAGATGAGCGATAAGGATCTCGAAGATCTCTATCACTATCTGATGAAGGAGGTACAGCCGCTGGCCATCGCCAACAAGGAAAGTGACATCCCCTGGCCGCTCAACATGCGCTGGCCGCTGATGGGCTGGAACTGGGTCTATCACGATGACAGCCGCTTCACCCCGGTCGCAGGCAAGAGCGAAGAGTGGAACCGCGGCGCCTATCTGGTGCAGGGTGCCGGTCACTGCGGCAGCTGCCACACCCCACGCGGATTGGGGATGCAGGAGAAAGCGCTGACCGAGGCGGATCCCGTCTACCTGAGCGGTGCCGCGCTGGATGGCTGGTATGCCCCCGACATTCGCGGCAGCCGTTACAGCAAGCAGGCGCTGATCGATCTGCTGAAAACCGGCCGCAGCCAGCATGAAGCGGTCGTGGGCCCCATGGGGGAAGTGATCACTCACAGCAGCCAGTATTTCAGCGACGCCGATCTGGCCAGCATCGCCACCTATCTGACCGCTCTGAAAGATGAACCGGTGGCGGAGAAAGGGGCCCGCGCCTACGCCAGTGCCAGCGGCAAGGCGGACTACGCCATGTACTGCTCCACCTGTCACGGGGTCAACGGCCAGGGCAATGACCACGTCATCCCCTCGCTGGTCAACAACCGCACCGTGCTGGCGAGCGATCCGTCGAGCCTGATCAACGTGCTGCTGCACGGCGCCGAAACACCGGTCACCCACGACCATCTGGGTTACCACATGCCGGGCTATGGCTGGACCATGGATGACGAGCGGCTCGCCGAGCTGGTCAACACCCTGCGCGCTTCCTGGGGCAATGAAGGCACCGCCGTCAAGGCGGCGGCGGTCAAGGCCCAGCGCGAGCTGCACGGCAAGGAGTAAGGGCGGTCAGCTCTCTCTTGACCAAGTGTCATAAGAAAACGGGCATCCACTGGAGGCCCGTTTGCTATTGATGAACCAGGTTCCGGTACTTAGAGCCGCTAACAAAACCGTTCAACAAAGCGTAGGCAGATAACGGCGCAAGCCAGCGTCAACAAGGCGAGATGGATATCCAACCGTCGCTCGAAACGTATTCGTAGCTTCCCAAAGCCTGCTAGCCAACCATGAGTGCGTTCTACAACCCAGCGATGACAACCCAATCGCTCATTGCTATCGATGCCTCGCCGGGCAATACGAACCTTGATACCCCGTCGCCTCAGATAATCTCGACAACGGCGAAAATCATACCCTTTGTCTGCGTGTAGCTTGTCAGGTCGACATCGTGGTCGCCCTCTCTTACCTGCTAACGCCGGAAGTGCATCCAACAAGGGCTCAAACATTATCGAGTCATGGCGATTGGCGCCTGATACAAGCACTGCGAGCGGTATGCCCTGACGGTCCACCACTATGTGTCGTTTACTGCCCAGCTTGCCTCTGTCTGTCGGGTTACGTCCTGTTTCCTGGCCCCCCGGGGGCTGGCTACGCTCGCGCCATCGAGGCTTGTTCTACTCCAGTCGATGTGGCCAGCTTGATGTAGCTGGCTCAGGAGCGCCACGTGAAGTCGCTGCCAGATGCCTTGAGCTTGCCAATCACGTAGGCGACGCCAGCACGTCATTCCGCTGCCAAAACCCAAAGACTGGGGTAAGTCCTCCCACGGGATCCCGGTAGTAAGGACAAACAGAATACCGTTGAGAACGGCATAGTCATCGAGGCGTGGACGGCCACCCCGTGGCGAAGGCTGGTGAGGTGGCAGAAGTGGCTGCAAGGACTTCCATAGCTGGTTACTGATGATTTTTCGTGTCATGCCGGCTATGTGGGGACTGGTATCGTTCGAATCAACTTAGTTTTGTTAGCGGCTATTATCCCTTGCGGGATTTTGGCCCCGGCAGTGGCGCCGTTGGCTGGCGGTAATCGCCATAGGGGAAGATATTGCGAAACCGCTGGGCCACCGGCTCGGGGATGGATCGGGAGAAGATCAGCTTGACGCCATCGCCATCGCGCTGCCCCACAATGCGACCGCGCACCGTGTCGTGGCGCAGGATCTGCTTGGCATGCTCAATAAAGGCGGGTGACACCTTGCCCTGCTTGACCACCACCTTGCCGGGGGCAAGGCGGATTTCGAACAGGGCACCACGCCCCAGCTTCATCAACCACCAGATCAGGGCTATCGCCACTATCAAGGAAATCCAGGCCATCTTCATCCCTCCCAAGCTCTTGATATAAGGCAGTATAAGCGGCCGTGCGCTCCGATTGTTTGGCGCCGATCACAGCCCCCGCGTCAGCGCAATAGCGCCTCTTAGCTCAGCAATCCTTGCCCCAGCCCACCAGCGTCTCGCGATAGAGCGCCAGCAAGGCTTCATCGCGCACCGCCACCCCGACCTGCTGCGGACGATAGGCTGCCCAATCATCGTGGGAGTGGCGTTTGCCATCGAACTTTTGCAGGGTGTGGCCGATGGCCGGGCCGCTGGTAATCACCCGCACCGGCCCCTCGCGCAGGGTAAAGAGGGTCGGGTCAATGACATAGGCGATGGCGGACGGGTCGTGGACATGGCAACCGGAGAGCCCCAGCTTCTCGGAGTAGAAGCGCAGATAGAAGCGGCTGACATCCCACAGGAACTGGCCCGGCTCCCCCGCCTCGTCGCGCAGCGCATCGAGATAGTCGCCGCTGAAGAAGCTCTGCTGGGTCACGTCCAGCCCGATGATCACCACAGGCCAATCGGCGGTAAAGACCCGGTCGGCGGCATCGGGATCATCGTGAATATTGGCCTCGGCATAGGGGGTCACGTTGCCACGATGGCCGTTGACGCCAAAGGCGCCGCCCATCACTACCACCTGTTTCACCAGCGAGACAATCTCGGGCGCCTGCTGTAGCGCCAGCGCCAGATTGGTCAGCGGGCCGATAGTGACGAGGGTGATCTCCCCCGGCGCGGCTTTCACCGCCTCGACAATATATTGCCAAGCGGGGCGAGGATCCGGAGCAATAGTCACCTCCCCCGCCTCCATGTCGCCAAAGCCGCTCGGGCCGTGGACTATGGTGGTGGGGCCGACCGGCTCGCGCAGCAGCGGGGCTGCAGCGCCTTTGGCCACATCCGCCTTCATGCCGTACTTCTGCTTGAGCCAGAGGGCGTTGCGGGTGCCATTGTCGATGGTGGCGTTACCAAAAACTGTGGTGATGGCGAGCAGCTCGATGGCGGGGTGGGCCTCGGCAAACAGGATAGCCATGGCATCGTCGATACCCGGATCGGTATCCAGAATGATTTTATGGGTCATGAGAAATTCCTACGGTGACAAACCCTGCGACAAAAGGGGGAGTCTACCCGGCTGACGCTCCCATATCCCGGCATGGGATCACAGAGCGGGCCTTTGCTCCCGGCAGCGGGGGCGCTGCTGGCGACAATCTTCACAAAAAACGGCGCGGCCCTGTTGCCGGCGCCGCGCCCTTTATCGTTGTTCATTATCTGCTGTCTGGCACCGATCTGCATGACTACGCTCCTCAGTGCTTGCGATGCCAGCGCGGTGAGGTCGCCTTCTCCCCCCAGGGGGTGACGCAGGGGAGCAGCGCCCCTTCAATCACCATCTCGCTGCCCGCCAGCGCTTCGGCGATCTTCTGGTGCAGCACCCGCAGTATCTTGCCCTCGTGTTCGGCCAGAGAGTGGCCCGCGGCAAAGAACTCCGGCTGATATTGCAGCGCAAGCTTCTGGGCAAATTCGTAAGTGTTGAAGCAATCCGGCATCCGCTCAACCACATCTTCAAGCCGGGCCAACAAGCTGTTCAGTTCCCTGGTCATAGTGCTCTCTCCGTGTAGGTTAATAGCCAAAAACTACCCCTTATTAGATAAGCCACCAACGAGCAAACCACAAAAGTGTGGGGAGACACACAGTTCTCTCTTGCGTCCAGCTCGTGGTGAACGGCAGACAGCTTGCCAGCTTTACATTCCGGTAACAAACAGCTAGATTTAGACCGACTAATCAGTCGGTTATTTTTCATGCGGAGAACAACATGGGTGCGGCGCAGCTTCAACACACTCCTGAGGATATCCTCGCCATCAAATTGTCCCTGCCGGATCAGCTGGCGCGGCTCAAGCGGGCGAGTCTGGCTCACCCCATGCCTACCCTGGCCGAGCGCCGGGCGCAGCTGACCAAACTCAAACAGGCGTTGCTCGCCCACAAGGGACAGCTGTGCAAGGCGCTGGCGGCAGATTATGGTCAGCGCAGCCACTACGACAGCCTGATCGCCGATGTGCTGCCCTGCATCATGCAGATCAACTACACCCAGAAGCGGCTCAAACGCTGGATGCAGCCCCACCGCCGTCACACCGGCCTGCTGCTGGCCCCCGCCAAAGTGGAGGTGCACTTCCAGCCGCTCGGGGTAGTCGGCATTATCGTGCCGTGGAACTTTCCGGTGATGCTGAGCCTTGGCCCCCTTATCACCGCCATCGCGGCGGGCAACCGGGCGATGCTGAAACTCTCCGAGTTCACCCCTCATACCAACGCCGTGCTGCGCACCATGCTCACCAGCGTGTTTGACGAAAACGAGATCGCCATCATCGAGGGAGATGCCCAGATGGCGGCGGCGTTCAGCTCACTGCCGTTCGATCACCTGCTCTTTACCGGCTCCACCATGGTGGGCAAGCTGGTGATGGCGGCCGCCGCGCCCCAGCTCACCCCCCTCACCCTTGAGCTGGGTGGCAAGAGCCCCTGTCTCATCGCCCCCGACATGCCGGTCGCCACCGCGGTCGAGCGGATGATCTTCGGCAAGAGCCTCAACGCCGGGCAGATCTGCGTCGCCCCCGACTATGTGCTGCTGCCCCGCAGCGAGGTGGATAACTTTATCGCCGCCTATCGCCGCCACTTCAGCAAGCTCTACCCGCAGGGGCTCAATAGCGTCGACTACGGCGCCATCATCAACGACCGCCAGTATCAACGTCTCGTCAGCTGGCTCGATGAAGCCGAGCAGGCGGGTGCCCAGCTCCATCCCTGTGGCAGCCCGGCCCGCGACGACCAGCGTCGCCTGCTGGTGCCCCATCTGCTGACCGGGGTGCCGGGTCAGTGTCAGGTAATGCAGCAGGAGATCTTCGGGCCGCTGCTGCCGCTCATTCCCTACGACACCCTGGAGGAGGCGCTCGCCTATGTGGCCGAGCGGCCGCGCCCGCTGGCCCTCTATCTGATGAGCTTCGATCCCGAGTTGCAGGCGCGAGTGACCCGGGAGACCCACTCCGGCGGCATGGCGATCAACGAGAGCCTGTTTCAGGTGGCTGCCGACGATGTGCCGTTTGGCGGCATCGGCGCCTCCGGCATGGGCCACTACCACGGCCACGAGGGGTTTCTTACCTTCTCCAAGGCGAAAACCGTGCTGACCCGCGGCAAGTTCACCACCGGCTCCCTGATCCATCCGCCCTACCACAGCTGGATCCAGAAGCTGATGATGGCCTTCTTCCTGCGCTGATGGAGATGACCATGAACCAGGCTATCCCGCAGCCACAAACCATGACCGACAAGCGCCGCCAGATCCTGGATGCCGCCCTTGCCCTCTGCGCCGAAGATGGCCTGCAGGGGGCCGCCACCGCCCGTATCGCCAAGGCGGCCGGGGTGGCCAACGGCACTCTGTTCCACCACTTTCCGAGCAAGGAGGCGCTGATCCTCGCCCTCTATCAGGATGTAAAGACCCGAATGGGGAGCGCCATCCATGAAGCAGATCCCACCCTTCCGCTGTACGACCAGACCCGCCACTACTGGCAGCTGGCGATGGAGTGGATGCAGGCTAACCCCAATGAGCTCAAATTTGTGCTGGGTTTCTTTCACTCTCCGCTGCTGGCCAGACCGGCCCGCAGCCAGATCCTGAACGATGCCCTGCGCTTTCTGCCTGCCCTGCTGGCAAAGGGGCAGGCCAGCGGCGAGCTGATGCAGGCCCCCGCGCCACTGTTGCTGGAGGTGTGTCAGGGCCAGTTCCTCGCCTGCGCATCACTGTTTGTCGATCAACCGGAGCTGGGAGAGGACGACTACTGGCAAGCCAGTGCGTTCGCCCTCTTCTGGTCAGCCATCTCAGGAGCCAATCCCCATGCAAACAAGGATGTTTGAACCTGCGGCCGCCCTTGGTCGCCGCCTCTGGATCACCACTCTGCTCTGGGTGGTGGGTCGCACCCTCTGCCGCGCCGCCCGCACCGATGAGGCGGTACGCCGCGAATTGGCGCCGTTGCCGGACGGGTTGGCAATCCGCCTCGAAGTGGGCGGCATCGGCTATGCCATGAACATGCACAAGCAGGGTGGGCGCTGGTATCCCGGTGCGCCAGCCGCCCCTCATGCCACCATCCATCCGCTGCGGGTACGCTTCAAACACCCCAATATCGCCTTTCGCGCCCTGAGTTTTCGGCTCGGGGTCAATCAGGCATTTGGCGAAAACCGGCTGCTGGTGGAGGGGGATCTGACCGTTGCCATGCATCTGGTGCGGGGGCTTGAGCAGTTGCAGTCCCTGATCCTGCCCGCCTTTATCGCGCGGCCGCTGCTGCGCCACTATCCCGCCCCGACCAACAAGATCGGCCGGGCCTGCAACATCTATCTGGGTCTGGTGACCGGCTAACGCGCAAGGAGCCTTGAAATGAGCCGCTATTACGATTTCTTCTGCCCGGTCAAACTGCTGGCCGGTGAACAGGCGCTGGAGCAGCTGGCCAGCGAGCTGGCCAGCCTCGGGGCCCGTCGCCCTCTGCTGCTGACCGACAAGGGAGTCAATGCCACCGGCCTTGCCACCCTGCTGGCCAATGTGCTGGCCGAGGGGGAGCTGCCGGTCGCCGCCATCTGGGACGAGATCCCGGCCGACTCTTCCACCGCCGTGGTGGAACGGATCGCCAAACGCTATCGCGAGCTCGACTGCGACAGTCTGGTGGCGCTGGGGGGCGGCTCGGTCATCGACACCGCCAAGGCAGTCAACATTCTCACTTCCATGGGGGGGGATCATCTGCTCGACTACTCGGGCGCCGGTTGCCTGACCCGTCCCCTCAAGCCGCTGGCGGTGGTGCCCACCACGGCGGGCACAGGATCAGAAGTGACATTGGTTGCAGTAATCAAGGATGAGGCGAGCGGGCGCAAGGTGCCCTTCACTTCCCCCTTCCTGCTGCCCCAGCTGGCGGTGTTAGACCCGCGCCTGACCCAGGGGCTGCCCCTCAATATCACCGCCGCCACCGCCATGGACGCCATGACCCACGCCATCGAGGCCTTTATCGGTACCGCCAAGAACCCGGTGAGCGATGCGCTGGCCCTGATGGCAGTGGAGAAGATCGCCAGCGCCCTGCCGCAAATCATCCACGACCCGCAAAACAAACAGCTGCGACTGCAACTGGCGGAAGGCTCCACGCTGGCTGGCATGGCTTTTTCCAACTCCATGGTGGGGCTGGTGCACGCCCTCGGCCACAGTCTGGGAGCCCGCTGCCATCTGCCCCATGGGCTGTGCATGAACCTCTTTTTGCCGACCGTGCTCGACTACAACCGCCCCGAGGTGGATAGCGAGTTGGCCCGGCTGCTGTTGCCGCTGGTGGGGGCAGAGCGCTTTGCTGCCACCCCGGCCCATCAGCGGGCGGAGGCGACCATCACAGCCATTCGCACCCTGCGCGACACCTTGTGGCAAGCGGTCAAGCTGCCGCGCACCATGAGCGAGGCAGGGGTAAGCGATCGCTCGCTACTGACCGAGATCCGCGATCTGGCGATCAACGACGGTGCCCTGCTGTTCAATCGCAAGGACGCCGACCGTGAGCAGTTACTCACCCTGCTGGAGCGAGCCTGGGTCTGATCCCTCCCCTTTGCCAACACTCTTGTGCTGACACAAACGCGGTGCCCGACTCACCATCGGGCACCTTGATCTACATCGCGATATCGATGCGCCCTCTGTCAAAGGGGGATGATATTGACCACGGGCTCTCATTATCTGTTCTATACCTTGGCTAACAGTTATGTTGTGCCGAGAGACCCAACTTTATGCCAGAGGTGCCCACCATGAGCGACATCATCCATCAGGCCAACCAACAGCAGTTCATCTGTATGGTGGAGGGGAAAGAGTCGAGACTGCGCTACCGGCGGCTCGATGCCAAGACCATCGACGCCTACAGCACCTTCGTACCCCCCGAGCTGCGGGTGCAGGGGATTGCCGATCAGCTGGCGCGCGCCTTCTTCAACTGGACTCAGGCGGAGGGGCTCACTATAGTGCCGAGCTGCCGCTACATTGATGTCTGGTTACGCCGCAATGCCAACAACTGAACCTCTGAACACCGTCCTCGAACAGCAATTCCAAGCCAAAACAGAAGCCCTGCTGCGGGCCGAACCGCAGCGGATGGCCTGCCTGCAAGCCGCGGCCGAGCTCAATCTGCCCGACTGGGCGCTGGGGGCCGGTTTTATCCGCAACCTCATCTGGGATCACCTGCACCACAAGGCGGTGCCCACCCCACTCAACGATATCGACCTTATCTATCTCGATAAAACCGATCCGCAAGGGCTGGCCGAAGCGGAGCACGAAGCTTGGCTCGCCAAACGCCTGCCCAGCCAGCAGTGGGAGGTGCGCAATCAGGCCCGCATGCACACTCGCCAGCTGGTGGCGCCATTTGCCAGCAGCCTTGAGGCGCTGAGCCACTGGGTCGAAGTGCCCACCTGCATCGGCGTGCGTCTCACCCGAGATGGCGAGTTCAAGTGGCTTGCCCCCTACGGCTTTGCCATCAACTGGTCGCTGCAAGTGAGTGCCAACCCCAGATGTCGCCAGGACAAACAGATTTTTACCCAGCGCATCAAGGAGAAACGCTGGCAGGCTATCTGGCCTGACCTTCAGGTAAACTGGCCATAACCTGATTGCAATCTTTCGATAACCTTGGGCACACTAGGGGAAAAGCTGGTTGTAACTCAATGGGTTAAATAATGCGCGACTTCTTCTCTCTCGAACGCTGGCTACCGGGCCTCGCCGCCCTGCTGCATTACCAGCGCGCCTGGTTGATGCCAGATCTTCGCGCCGGACTCTCGGTGGCGGCAGTGGCGCTGCCCGTCGCCATCGCCTATGCCGAGCTTGCCGGGGTGGGTGCCATCGTCGGCCTCTACTCCTGCATCCTGCCCATGCTGGTCTATGCCCTGTTTGGCACCTCCCGACAGCTGATTGTCGGCCCCGATGCCGCCACCTGTGCGGTCATCGCCGCCGTGGTAACGCCGCTGGCCGCAGGCGACCCCACCCGTCACTGGCAACTGGTGATGACCATGACCGCCATGACCGGCTTCTGGTGCCTGATTGCCAGCCGCTTCAAGCTGGGAGTGCTGGCGGACTTTCTCTCCCGCCCCATCCTGATGGGGCTGCTCAATGGTGTGGCTATCACCATCATGGTGGGCCAGCTCTCCAAGATCTTCGGCTTCACCTTCAGCGAACGTTACCTCATCGAGCGGATCGCCAGCGGGGCCACCTATATCACCCAGACCCATCTGCCGACCCTGGCCATGAGTCTGGTAGCCCTGCTCACCCTGCTGCTGGCCAAGCGCTACAAACCGGCATGGCCCTCCTCCATGGTGGCCATGGTGGTGACCGCTGCGCTGGTGTGGGGCTTTAATCTCGGCCAGTTTGATATCGCCACCCTGGGGGCGGTGGGTTCCGGCCTGCCCGCGTTTCAGATGCCGGAATTTCCCCCCGGCCTGATGCGGGAGCTGGTGCTGCCCGCCCTTAACCTGGCCATGGTGAGCTTCGTCTCCATGATGCTGACCGCTCGCAGCTTTGCAGCCAAAAACGGTTATGAGATAGACGCGGACAAAGAGTTTCGGGCCCTCGGTATGGCGAACCTCGCCTCGGCGGTCTCGCAAGGCTTTGCCATCAGCGGCGCGGATTCACGCACTGCGGTCAACGACGCCAACGGCGGCAAGAGCCAGCTGGTCTCCATCATCGCTGCGGCGGTGATCGCCCTCATCACCTTCTATCTGACGGCGCCGCTCAAATATATTCCCACCGCTGCCCTCGGGGTGGTGCTGGTAATGGCCTCACTCTCGCTCACCGACTTTCGCGGACTGTGGGCGCTGCGTAACTCCGATCGCTCCGCCTTCTGGCTGGCGCTGGTCACCTTTATCAGCGTGCTCACCATGGGAGTGATCCCCGGGATCACCCTCGCCGTGTTGCTGGGGCTGTTCCAGTTCCTGCGTAATGTGATGCGTCCCACCGATCAACTGCTCGGCATGGATGACGAGGGGGTGGTGCGCACCCTGGGAGACAACGAGCAGGCCAAGGCGATCCCGGGTATTCTGGTCTATCGCTTCAACTCGCCGCTCACCTACTTCAATGCCCCCTATTTCAAGCGGCGGGTGCTGGCCCTGCTGGTGCAGGATCCCCGAGCCCCCAAGTGTCTGGTGATCGATGCGGTCGCCTGCTTCACCCATCAGGACATCAGCGTGATGAGCATGGTGGGAGAGCTGCACAAGGAGCTGAAACGGCGCGGCATCCATATGGTGATGGCGGGTCGCCACGGCCAGATGACCCACTGGCTAAAGCAGGCGGGCGTGCGGGTGGGCGATGAAGGGATCATCCTCTGCCCCGACATGTATCAGGCGCTGCGCCTGACCCGCTGCTATCGCGAGCCGGTGTTCAAGGATGATGCGGTGGTGGAGAGCACCACTGATGCCATCCGCTCGAATTGGCCGCAAGATGATGCCCTGCCCGACTCAGCTCGCCTCACCCTGCCAAGCGAACAGGAGGCGGGCGCCACGCCTGCCTGATACCTTGGCCTGCTCCCCTGGCCGGTGCAATCCTGCACAAGGATTGCACCGGCCTTGGCCTTGGTGTTAAATGCGCCCCCAGAGGGCACTCCCCCGTGCCCTCCCAGCTGTTGGACATGCCATGCAATCTCAATCCCATGCAGGCCCGGGCACGCTCTTTGCGCTGACCTGGCCGCTCTTTATCGATCTCGCCCTGCACTTTCTGACCGGTGCCCTCAACACCTTCATGGTGGGTCACGTCTCCTATCAGGGAGTGGCCGCGCTGGCGGTCGGCAATCAGGTGTTCGATCTCGCCATCACATTGTTCAGCTTCGTCAGTATCGGTACCAGCGTGGTGATCACCCAGTATCTGGGGGCCGGCGATCGGGAGAAGAGTCGGGTGGTGATCCACACCGCCATCGGCTTCAACCTGCTGATCGGTCTGGTAGCGGCCATTGGCGTGATGGCGGGGGCCAGCACCATGCTGGCGCTGATGAACCTGCCTGCCAACCTGATGAGCGACGGGACGCTTTACTTGCAGATCATCGGTCTCTGCCTGTTGCCGGAGGCCGCAGCCCTCTGTCTGGCGGCGACCCTGCGCGCTCACGGCCACACCCGTCAGGCGATGTATGTGACCCTCATCGTCAACCTCATCACCTTCGTCGGCAACCTGCTGCTGCTCTACGGCTGGTTCGGCCTGCCCCAGCTTGGCGTCGCCGGTGTCGCCATCAGCACGGTCGCGGGCCGCCTGATCGGCGTGGTGCTGCTGGTGTGGCTGGTAGCCCGCAAGACCGGCATTCGACTGGTGGTGCGCGATATCGTCCACCCCAGCCGGGAGATGCTGGGCAAAGTGCTCCATATCGGCCTGCCGGCGGCAGGAGAGAACCTCTCCTGGATGCTGCAGTTTATGGTGGTGACAGCCTTTGTCGGACTGCTGGGTGACAAGGCGCTGGCAACCCAGTCCTACTTCTTTCAGATCTGCCTGTTTATCCTGCTGTTTGGCCTTTCCATCGGCCTTGGCAACGAGATCATCATCGGTCATCTGGCGGGGGCCAGACAGTTCGATCGCGCCTATCAGCAGCTGCTCAAGAGCCTCAAGCTGGGGTTGGCAGTTACCTGCGTCATCGCCGTGGCGGCGGCCCTCAATGGCCGCACCATCATCAGCCTCTTTACCGATGATGCCGACATCATCACCCAGGTGGCGCAGCTGTTTCTTATCAGCCTTATCCTCGAACCCGGCCGCACCTTCAATCTGGTGGTGATCAACGCCCTGCGGGCCACCGGGGATGCCCGTTTCCCCCTCTACATGGCGTTGCTCTCCATGTGGGGAATTGCCGTGCCACTCTCCTATTTCCTCGGTATCATGCAGGGTTATGGACTGGTCGGTATCTGGCTGGCGCTGGCCTGCGACGAGTGGGTGCGCGGTCTGGCCATGTTCTGGCGCTGGCGCAGTCGTCGCTGGCAAAACAAAATTCTTGTTGAAACAAAAGCGGAATCACAATGAAGAAGATAGGACTCTTGCTGGCTGCCATCCTGCTCAGCCCCCTGGCCATGGCGCAAACTGCCCCTGCCGCTCCCAAGGCTCAAGCCACCCAGACCTGGTATGTGGCCCCCATCGCCATCGATGAAACCAGCGACGCCCAGAAGGCGCTGACCAAGGACTTCATGGCCCAGATGATCAAGACCATCAAGATCAACGAGTACCAGACCGGCAAGGCGGTGGGCAACACCAAAAAGCCCAAGTGGCTGATCCGCACCAAGCTGATCCCCGCCAGCAACGAGCCGCTGGTCGGCAAGAAGCACCCGCAGGGTCTCACCTACGGCAAGGGCAATCCGACCCAGGAGATCGTCGGCGAGCTGCTGATGAACGGCACCCTGGTGGCCCACATCGGCCAGGGCTGGCGCGAGCCTATCGTCCCGGGCACGCCGGTGGCCGAAAAGCTCTCCATCGCCAACTATCGCTACGCCATCGGGGATCAGGCCAAGTCGGCGGATCTGGAGGAGCTGGCGGCCCAGATTGGCTTTGAAGCGGGCAAGGTGATCCACCGCGATGGCAAGCCGCTGCCCGAGAAGAAAAAGAAAAAAGAGCAGGCGGACGAAGAGAAAGAGTAACGTTGCCTGCATCCATAAAAGGGGCCAGTCGGCCCCTTTTTTGATCCTGCACCCTCACGCCAACACAGCCCCTGTTGTGACTTGTCGCACAGTTTGGCTCACCATTCAGATTGATAAATCACTTATCTTGTTTTGATTCAACAAGTTATAAATATCCCGCCGAATACTCCAAATCATTGCCCCCAAATCCGATCAGGATCACATTTATCCCCGGCACTAAGGGGTAGCTTTGGTCTTACAGGCACAATCAAACGAAACCAAGGAGGCTCCATTACATGTTCCCAGAGTACAGAGAACTCATCTCGAAACTGAAGAGCAGTGATGTCCATTTCCAGAAGAAGTTTGACTTGCACAACGACCTGGATGCGGAGATTAGAAAGTTGGAAAAGCATCACGCCAGCGACTATAGCGCCGAGGTGAGAGATCTGAAAAAACAGAAACTCAAACTGAAAGAGGAGATATACGACATCCTCAAACAACATCCACAATAGATGCCTCGAAGAATATGCGGATAAGCAATTTATCCCCCAGCCCGGCCCACGCGCCGGGCTTTTTGTTTTTTCAGTCAATTAGTTGACACTCTAGCCTACCGATCTTGCCGGTAGTTTGTTACATTTTTCCCTTGGAAATCAGGGAATAATGGTGATGATAACATGAGCAGAAAACGATCTTTTTATCATCTCTTGCTGCTTTGCCTGTTTGCATTGAGCCACCCCCTGCAGGCTCAGGAGCCTGAACTGGAGCTGTGGCACTCCCAGCAAGCCGGTTACGTGATCGACGAAGTGATCGCCCGCTTCAATCAGGAGGGGAACCACAGAGTGCGGGTCACCCAAATTGAGCCGAGCAAGATCAAGGCGGATCTCCTGCTGGCAGCTCAGGCCAGGGGACTGCCCGATTTGATGCTGATCCCTTCCGATTTTATCGGCCTCTATCGCCAGATGACCCTCGCTCCCCTCCCGGCCGAGTGGTTTTCCCCCGCGCTGATGGCCAGCGCCCTGCGTTATGTCACCCTGGATCGGCAACGCTGGGGCATGCCCATGATGCAGGGCAACCATCTGATGCTGTTTTACAACAAGGCGCTGGTCTCGACTCCGGTGACCCAATGGCAGCAACTGACTGCTATCACCCCGGCCCTCAAGGCCAAGGGGGTCTACCCCGTCAGCTGGCCCTATCACGACATGTACTACTTCGCCGCCTTTTTACACACCTTTGGCGGTTCGCCGGTGACCGAAGGGCACATCACCCTCGACAGCCCTGCCATGGTGCAGGCACTGGAGGCCTACCGCACCGTCGCCAGCGAACAGTGGGTCGATCCCGAGTGCGACTATGACACCGCCCTCGCCCGCTTCAATGAGGGCAAGAGCGCCTACCTCATCAATGGGGACTGGGCCTTCAACGATCTGGTGAAGAACATGGGGGATAAGCTGGGCGTTGCCCTGCTGCCCCGCTGGCAAAGCCATCCCATGCACTCCATGAGCGGCGCCTACGTGATGGGAGCCTCCCGCTGGGCGATGGATGATGAGGATCGGCAACCCGTCATCAAAGCACTGATGGCCTTTATCCAGCGTCAGGATATTCAGCAGTTCATCTATCATCAGGGGGCGCTGCTGCCGGTCAATCAGCAGGCTTTTACCGCCATCAACCTCCGTCCCACGCCTCAGGAAAAAGTGCTGCTGGAACAGTTCACCCTCAGTACCCCCATGCCCTCCGACAGCGCCATGTCCATCGCCTGGCAAGCGATGGAGAAAGGGTTCGAGCGCTTTAAAGAGGGGATCAGTGCCGCCGACACCGCCCGCTATATGCAGCAGCTGGCCGATCAGCAGTACCGGCAGGTCAAAGCACCATGAAACATCGCACCTTTCGGCTCGGCCCGACCCTCATCATCATCCTGTTCACCGTCGCCTTGCTGCCGGCCCTGCTGGCCAGCACTGTGCTGCTGATCCGCCAGCACCAGATCATCGCCCAGAGCGAGCAGTCACAGCTGGAGCGGGCCCTCACCAGCATGACCCGCGAGGCCCGCTTTCGCAGCGAGCTGATCGGCACCCAGCTCAATCAGCTCAGCCAGGATCGGGTACTCCATCAGGCCCTCGACAACTTTCTCTTCTCCAGCCATGCCCGGCTGGCGCTGGCCACCTTTGTCAAATCCAACAGCCTGATCACCTCGGCCTACCTCATCGATGACAAGGGGTTGGTGGTGGAGTACATCAATGGTCAGGCCTCCCACCTCGAGTCGAGCAACCTGATGCCGCAGTTGATGGCCTGGGGCAAGACCCGCGAGGCAAAACAGGGCAAGCATCTGCTGCTGCCCGTCGATGATCCCGTGCTGGTCGACGACATGGAGCAAAACCGCAGCGGCGGGCTGGCGCTGGTAGCCCCCATCTATCGCAACCACCAGCGCGCAGGGGTGATGCAGGCTCCTTCCGGCTTCGTGATGGCCATCCTCCCCTGGCGGCAGATGGCCCAGTTGCTGGAACCCTATCTCAAGGGGAGCGAATATCTGGTGATCTCCCAGGGCGAGAACCGTCTCTACGAAGGGGCTCACCAGAGCGCCAACGCCATGGATGACAGGGAGCCAAGCAAGTTGGCGCAGCCCCTGGCCATTGGCTGGCCCCAGCTGGAGCAAGAGATTACCCCCACCATCACCCTCTACAGCTACAGCAATGACAGGGTCAGCGAGCTCAACAAATCCCAGCAGTTGCTGACCGTCAGCATCGCCGTCATGTTGCTGCTGGTAGCCATCGGCTGCGTCTGGCTCACCCGCTGGCTCACCCGACCGCTGCGCTCGCTGGCCGCGCTGGTGCGCAGCTATGGCAAAGGCAACTACCAGCAACGGCAGGCACCGCTGCGCTTTGTGGAGTACGACGAGGTGCGCCAGTTGCTGCAGGAGATGGCCAGCACCATCTCGGATCAGGTGCGGGCACTCTATCAGCAAAATGAACAGCTGCAGCAGGCCAATAGCGAGAAAGAGGCCTTCAACCAGCGGCTGCTCGGCTTCAACGACGAACTGGAGCAAGAGGTTGCCTCGCAAACGACCGCCCTGCGCTCGGCCCTGAGCCGGGAGGAGCGCAGCCGCCATATCCTGCAATCCTGGTTGCAGTTCGGTCTGCACCAGCAGCTGGATATCGATATTGCCGAGCTGGCCAGCTCCGCCCTGCTGCAACTCTCGCAGCTCTATCCTGGCCACCGCTGGGGACTGGCGATCCGCCGCGATGGCCAGCCCCACTACTCCCTGACCCAGGGGGTCGATGCCCCCTTGCGGGATTCCTTGCAGGAGAAACTGGCTCAACTGATGGATGAGGAGGTCAAACACTCCGAATGCCAGTGGGATAACGCACTCTGGAAGATCATGACCCTGCCCGGTAGCCAGAGCGGCGTGCTGTTTGGCTATCTGATGGTGAGCGCCGAAGGGCTGGAGTCCGAAGACAGGGCCATCTTGCGGCTGTTTGCCAAGCAGTTGGCGGTGGGCATCGAGGGGCGCCTCTTCACCGACGAGCTGGCGCGGGTCGCCCGCACCGACAACCTCACCGGGCTGCCCAACCGACAGGCGTTCGAAGAGGCTTTCCATCACTATCAGGCGGTGCTGGCGCGCCATCCGGAGCGTCACCTCGCCCTCTTCATGCTCGACCTCAACGGCCTCAAGCGCACCAACGACCAGTATGGGCACGAGGCGGGCGACGCCCTGCTGATCCAGATGGCTCGCCAGCTGCGCACGCTGTGCCGTCAGGATGAGAAGATTTTCCGCATCGGCGGCGACGAGTTCGTGCTGCTGGCGGAGGCGGATCACCTCGCCAGCCAGCAGCTGGCAGGCAGATTGGAGGCAAGCCAGCAGCACGCCATTGTGCAGCATGGGGAGCACAGCTTCCCGCTGCGATTTGCCATCGGCTGGAGCAGCAGCGACCAGACCCCCTTGGCGGAGCTGAGCCGGGTGGCTGACGACGCCATGTATGCCAATAAGGCGCGCTTCTATCAGGGGCAGCGATAAAAAGCGGAAGTCTGCGGCGGCGTTGGCGAGCCTTTCGCCAACGCCCTGATCAGCTCGCAAAAATGGCGCGCAACGCTAGACGCGGCGCGGACCATGACTAAGATAGGGGCTCTTGATGTCTCGATTTGGAAGGGAGTAGGAAATGGAGTTAGTACTTGGCCCGCTGGAAGCCCGCGTCATCGGCTGTCTGATTGAAAAAGAGATCTGCACCCCGGATCAATATCCCCTCTCCCTTAATGCACTGGTCAACGCCTGCAACCAGAAGAGCAACCGCGAGCCGGTGCTGGAGCTCTCCGAGCTCGATATCCGCGCCGTGGTGGACGAGCTGATCCGCAAGCGGCTGGTGGTCAACACCGCCGGCTTCAACGCCCGGGTGCCCCGCTATCAGCACAGATTCTGTAACACCGAATTTGGCGAGCTGAAATTCAGTGCCCAGGAGCTCGGCATCGTCTGCGAACTGCTGCTGCGCGGCCCGCAAACCCCGGGGGAGCTGCGCTCGCGCACCAACCGCCTCTGCAGCTTCGATGATGTCACCGAGGTGGATGCGGTGCTGACCCAGCTCATCGAGCGTGGCCCCTACGTGGTCAAGCTGCCGCGCGAGCCAGGCAAGCGCGAATCCCGCTACGCCCACCTGTTCAGCGGCGAAGTGGATATTCAGGCGATGATGGATGCCGCTCCCGCCGCGGCCTATGCCTCCCCTGCCGCCGACCGCCTGAGCGAGCTGGAGCAGGAGGTGAGCGATCTCAAGAGCCGTCTCGCCGCCATGGAAGCGCGGCTGGCTGCGCTGGATGGTCAGGGCTGATCGCCTTTACCATCGCCAATCTCTATCAGGGAGCAGGGGCTGATGTCCCCGGCTCCCTGCGTTTTTTATCGTGAGGAAGTGCCCGTGATCACCCTGATTAAAGAGTCTGACCACCAGAAGATGCCCTGGAAAAACCAGCAGGGCACTACCAGCCAGATCCTCATCTCCCCCAAGGGGAGCAACCTTGCCAAACTCGACTTTGACTATCGACTGAGCTCGGCCCCCATCAAGAGCGCGGGCCCCTTCTCCCCCTTTCCCGGCTATCAGCGCATTTTGCTGCCGGTGAGCGGGGCTGGCTTTGTGCTCAATGGTCACCCCTACGCCACCTTCGAGGCGGCGCACTTTAGCGGCGATGAGGAGACCCACTGCGAATTGCTGAAAAAAGAGGTGACCGATCTGGGGCTTATCTACCATCCGGATCGCATCAGCGCCAACGTGCGGGTTCTGAACCTCCCCTTTCCGCTGACCCTTACCCTCGAGCCAGAGAAGACCTACCTCTGTCACCTGCTGAGCGGCCAGCTGGCCGTGCAGGGCAAAGAGGTGGCCATCAACGAGACGCTGGTGGTGACCGGTGAAGAGAGCATTCACTTCGAATGCCAGAAGAAGACCGCCATCGCCTTCTTTACCCTGCAGGCCAAATAGCGCTGGCGTGGGCTCGCAGCCATGCCATGCCACGCCACACACAAACAGCTGTCTAGTCCTGAAATAGGTTTACACATTTTCAACTAGCATTTCTCTACTCAGAACCCCCTATGTACCGCATCGGGGGTTCTGTATTTCAACGCATGATGCGGCCGCTCCGCGTTGTAAATATCCACAGCTTCACGCACCATTTCCCGCGCTTGCGTCAAATCCTGCGGGCTTTGCAACAATAACTCTCCTTTCAAAATCCCGTTCACCCGCTCCGCCAACGCATTCTGGTAACAGTCATACCCATCCGTCATCGAGCATTTCACCCCGTACCGTTCATGTAATGACTGATACAGTCCCGAGCAATACTGCACGCCGCGGTCTGAGTGATGGATGAGTTCACCGTCGCCACGCCGTTGCTTCAGTGCTTTCCTGAACGCCATCGCCACCGACTCCGCGTGCATCCCTTCGTGTACGTGGTGGCCTACTATCTTGCGTGAGTACGCATCCGTCACCAGGCTCAGGTACAGCGGTCCGCTCCTGGCTGGCAGATAGGTGATATCAGCGACCCAGACCTGCTCCGGGGCCACCGGTGTGACCTGCTCTGGCCCCGCCTTGAGCAAGTTGGGATGACGGTAGAAACGGTGAAAACTGTGGGTGGTCTTGTGATAAGCCCGTCTGGGTGGCACCAGCAGGCGGTGCTCGGCCAATATCCGAAACAACCTGTCCCGCCCGACCTTGAGCCCGCCATCATCCTGACCCTGGAGCAGATAATGCAGCTTGCGAGTGCCCACCCGAGGTTGTCGCAGTCGAACCTGACGCACAAAGCGCACCACCTGCAGCCCTTGAGCATGGCGCTCGTCGGCGACCCGATTGCGCTTGTAGTAAGCCTGCCGGCTTATCCCCAGAAACAGGCAAGCCCTGACGATGGTCAGCTTCTCGACTTGCCGCTGCGAGAGGACTTGCCGGGTCGCTTTTTTACGATGGAGACGCCGTAGTCATTCTTCAGTACATCGACGACGGCCTCAAAGAACTGGGCCTTCTGGCTCATCAGCGCCAGCTGTTGCTCAAGTTCCTTGATGCGCTGTTCGGGCGTCTGGTTGTCGGGGTCAGGCATGGTGATGCTCCTGCCGGCGCGCACAGAAGCCCCCTGGCTCCAATCTTGCCGACCATGTTTACGCAACCATACCAGAACGGTGGAGCGGCCCTGAATGCCATAACGCACCTGAGCCTGTTTGTAGGTGAGCTCGCCTTTTTCAATCTGCTCGACCAGTGCCAGTTTAAAAGTCAGCGAGTAATCGCGCTGTGTCCGTTTCACACCTTGTCCCATCGGGTTCTCCATTTATTGGGGGGAAAGGTGTAAACCATATTCAGGACGGGACAAGCAGAAATGAAAAAGCCGGGAAATCCCGGCTTTTGCTATTGAGGCAACCGGCTCGTGCCGGTCAGCGCCTTAGTTGACCTTGAAGGAGCCCTTCATCATGGCGAAGTGGCCGGGGAAGGAGCAGAAGAAGGTGAGATCCTTGCCCGCCAGACCGTCGGTCTTGAAAGTGACGCTGCTGCTCTCGCCGCCGCCGATCAGCTTGGTGTGAGCCAGCACACGGGGATCATCCTTGGGCAGATAGCCGTTCTCGGCCCCGGCGCTCATCCCGGCAGTCGCCACGGTCTGATAGTCGGCGGTGCTGGCCAGCACCCAGTTGTGACCCATGGCGGTCACAGGCAGCTTGCCGGTGTGGTTCAGGGTGACCGTCACCTCCTTGCAGGTGGCCGGCACGCTCATCTCTTTGAGGTTGTACTGCATGGCATCATTGCCTTCGATGACCAGTGCGCACTCATCCGCCAGCACGGGGGCAGCCAGGGTACTCAGAAACAGCAGGGTAATCGCCTTTTTCATCATCTTCTCCTTTGATTGGCAATGGATGGCAACGACTTGGCGGATGCGGTGAACGCTTCGCAAAGATGCCGTCTAAATCGACCTTCATTTTACTCAATTGTCTTCAATCGGCTATGGCTTTTGGCTAAAGCTGCGGGCCAGGTCACCAGACGGTGCTCTACTCGCCACTATCTCCCTCACGGATGGACGATACGACCCGCTCCCGCCATAGGTTCAAACCTGTTTAATTTTTTCTGCTCTTTTCCCTCCGATTGCCCCTATCAGGGCTCGCCCGGCGGGCGCCCCTTGGCTAAGCTAGCGCCCCGATATGAACCTTCTCCAGATGAGAGTGCCGGATGATTGCGATAACCCCCGTGGCGGCCCTGCGCGGCCTGCTGCTGACCCTGCTGCTGGCGCTGGCCGGCTGCCAGCCCACCCCGCCTGCTCAGACCCGAATTCAGGGCAAGACCATGGGCACCTACTATGTGGTGACCCTGAGCGATAGCTACCCCGGTGGGGAGCCCGCCCTCAAAAGCGATGTTGAGAGCCTGCTGGCCCGGATGAACAAAGAGATCTCCACCTACGATCCGGGTTCGCTCATCTCCCGTTTCAATCAGGGGCCCGCCAACACCCCGTTTGCCATCCCGCCCGCCATGGCCATCATAGTCCAGCAGGGGATGGATGCCGGTAAGCTGACCGACGGCAAGCTGGATGTGACCGTGGGGCCTCTGGTCAATCTGTGGGGCTTTGGCCCGGACAAACGGCCGGTCAAGCGGCCCGATGAGGCGGCCATCGCCGCCGCCCGCCACAAGGTAGGGATCGACAAGCTGAGCCTGACCCCGCAGGGGGATCACTTCCTGCTCGAAAAAACGATCCCGGATCTCTATCTCGACCTCTCCACCCTCGGCGAGGGGGCTGCCTCTGACGAGATTGCCGCCCTGCTCGAAGGCAAGGGGGTACACAACTACCTGATCGAAGTGGCCGGTGCGGTGCGCAGTAAGGGCAACAACAGCAAGGGCTCGCCATGGAAAGTGGCCATCGTCGACCCCTCCGATCAGCCGGGGGCGTTTTCCGATATCGTCATCCCCAACGGCATGGCGCTCAGCACCGCGGGCAGCTATCGCAACTACTACGAGATGGATGGCCAGCGTTACTCCCATATCATCGACCCCGCCACCGGCCAGCCGCTCACCCACAAGCTGGTCTCCGCCAGCGTCATCACCCCGACCGCGCTGGAGGCCGATGCTCTCGATACCGCGCTGATGGTGATGGGGCCAGAAGCGGGGATGGCATTTGCCAAACAGCACCAGCTGGCGGTCTATCTCATCATCAAGACCGAACAGGGGTTCAAAGCCGAGTACACGCCGCAATTTGCTCCCTATCTGGCAGAGAAAAAACGGTGAGTTCAAGGCCCTGGCAACAGGGCCTTTTTCTTTCACTCATCGCGGACAAAAGGCGGACAAAAGGCGGACAAACGGAGATGGTTCGCAATCGACAACTTGGCCAATTGCCTCTTCGGGCGCTTTGGTGGCACACTTTCTCCCATCAGCCCGTAGCGCCTCGACCCAGACAGATGCAGACACCTGAACAAGAGCCAGAAAAAAAGAGCCCAGCCAAGCCACAACGCATTCTGATGGTCAATGAGCAGCGCTCGTTTCAGGTGATGATGAAGGCGATGCTGCTCAATCTGGGTATCAGCAACATCACCTACTCCAATACCGCCGAGGATGCGCGGCGCCGCTGCCAGAAGGGCAGTTTCGACATCTATCTCATCGATTACGATCTGGGGGTTGGCGAGAATGGCCGCCAGTTGCTCGAGAGCCTGCGCGACAAAGATCTGATCCCGCCCCAGAGCGTGGTGATCATGGTGAGTGGCGACAGCTCCCGCGCCATGGTACTGAGCGCGCTGGAGGCCGAGCCCGACGAATACCTGATGAAGCCCTTCTCTCAGGAGCAGTTCTCGTTTCGCTTGAAGCGTGCCCTCGCCCGGCGCAATGCGCTGGCCAGCGTCTTTACCGCGCTGGCCGATGACAATCTGGCAGCCCTCATTACCGCCTGTGCCGAGCGGGCCGATGCGGTGCCCCGTTTTGCCAACTACTGCCGCTGCCTGCAGGCCGATACCCACCTCAAGCTGGGTCAGGCACAGGAGGCGCGCTCTTTAATGCGCCAGCTGCTGGCCGGGCAAGAGAACAGCTGGGCCCGCCTGACGCTGGGCAAGGCGTGCAACACCCTGGGGCTCCACGAAGAGGCGGTCAGCCATCTGCAGGCGACCCTCAAAAATACCCCACTGATGGTGGAGGCTCACCTCTGGCTGGCAGAATCCCTGCTGGCCCTTGGCAATGACGAGCAGGCGCAGCAGGAGCTCAGACGGGCAGTGGATATCTCCCCCCAGTCGGTGCAACTCTCCCGACGACTGGCGGAGGTGTGCCTGCAGCGCCACGACTACGCCCAGGCCAAGGATGTGCTGATGTCGCTGATCGACCTGTCGCGCAACTCCATTCACCGCACGCCCCACTATCTTGGAGCCTATATCCAGACCCTGACCCTCTACGCCCTCAACAGCAACGACAGCTACCACATCGCCAACCTGCAAAAGCAGGTCAATTCCGCCCTGTCGCGCATCCGCGACTCGTTGATGATGTCGGAGTTCAACTACCCGGTGTTCGAGCAGATCTGTCAGGCCCGGGTGCAGATTGCGCTGGGCGAGCTGCTCAAGGGCAAGAAGATGCTCTATCGCGCCAACCAGAACTGGCTCGATGAACCGGCCACCATGCCCCCCGCCCTGCTTGGCGAGACCATCCTTGCCCTCTACCAGCTCGGCGAGTTTGAATATGCCGAAAGCCTGCAAGGGCTGCTGGCGGAGGACGAAGATCGGCTGCTCACCACCTGCATTCAGGCAACCCGGGATGACAAGACGGTGCTGGAGCGGCGTCAGCGCTACCAGCAGCTCAACGATCTGGGGATCAAGGCCTATCAGAGCGGCGAGCTGGAGCAGGCCCTCGGCCATTTTCGCGAGGCCCTGCGCCGCGCCCCCGCCAATACCGGTGCGGCTCTCAACAAGATCCAGGTGCTGCTGCAACTGATGCAGAAAAACCGCAAGAGTCCGGAATTTGGTGCCGAGTGCAAAGACACCCTGGACGTGCTCGACGGCATCCCCCTCAACCCGGCCCAGCAGGAGCGTTTTCGCAAGCTGCGTCAGGAGTTCAACCAGTTCAGCTAAGACGCCGCCGCGCCCCCCTTTCCCCGCCTATGCTGAAACCAGTTCGGCAATGCGAGGGAAACGAAGATGGCGATGTGTCGTTATCTGGTGGCCGATGGCCGCCACTGCAGTGAAGAGGCTGGCGAGCACGATCTCTGCCACTGGCATGATCCCCACCATACCCATCAGGGAGCTCACACCGCCGAGGCGCTTGAACAGTACGTCCGCGCTGGCGGACTCTGCCACGGCCTGCAGCTGTCACGGGCCAATCTGGCTGGCCTCAATCTGGTCAACAAGGAGTCCGATCAGGGATTTTTGCTGGAGCAGTGCAACCTCTATCGCGCCAACCTGCGCGGTGGTCACCTCTACGGCCTGCGCATGAAGGGCGGCAGCCTGATGAAGGCCGATCTCAGTGATGCCAACCTCCAGTGCGCCACCCTCGATGACGTCAACCTGCTCGGCATCCGCTGGCACAACACCCGGCTCGACAACATGCAGACCGGCAAACGGGTGATGCAGGATCGCAAGGGGCGCCGTGAACGGGATCCCAAACAGGCGCGCATCTGGTTCAAGGAGGCGGAAGAGACCTACCGGGATCTGCGCAAAGCCTCCGAGGCACAGGGGATCTTCACCATGTCCGGCAACTATATCCAGCAGGAGCTCACCATGCGCCGCCTGCAACTGCCGTTCTGGTCGGCCCAGCGCTTCACCTCCTGGGTGGTCGATCTCTTCTGTGGCTACGGCGAGGCCCCGATGCGGGTAGTGCTCTTCTCGTTGCTGCTCATCTTCATCTGCAGCATTTTTTACTTCTTCTGCGGCCTCAACTTCGCGGGCAACTACCTGATCTACCGACCAGAGGCATCCTTTGAAGAGAACGCCATCTTCCTGCTCGAATGCCTCTACTACAGCGTGGTCACCTTCACCACATTGGGGTACGGCGACTTCACTCCGGTCGGCCTCTCCAGGATCTTCGCCGCCTTCGAGGCCTTCACCGGCAGCTTTACGCTGGCGCTGTTTGTGGTGGTATTCGTCAAGAAGATGACCCGCTGAAAACCTGTCCACGATCCTACTGCGAGGCTGTGATCAAGGCTCATGTGCTGCTCGGAATCCTCATGTATACATATACAATCCGGTTCCTGCGCTGCGCTTCACCTTGCTGACAACCTCTCGCGACGGATCGTGAACAGGTTACTAAGCAGCTGCACCAGTCACAGCCCCCGAACTTGCATCCACCGCCGATTCCTAGTCCAATAGCCACTTATAAAAATGACATGAGCATCCCGGACATGAAGATCATCTCTTTCAATATCAACGGCCTGCGCGCCCGTCTGCACCAGCTGCAAGCCATCATCGACAAGCACCAGCCCGATGTGATCGGCCTGCAGGAGATCAAGGTGCACGATGAAGCCTTCCCGCTGGCCGATGTGGAGGCCATGGGCTATCACGTGGAGTTTCACGGCCAAAAGGCCCACTACGGGGTCGCCATCATGAGCAAGCAGAAGCCGGTCAAGGTGGAGAAAGGCTTCCCCACCGATGACGAAGAGGCCCAGCGCCGGATGATCATGGCCACCTTCGAGCGCGAAGACGGCTCTCTCATCAAGGTGATGAACGGCTACTTCCCACAGGGTGAAAGTCAGGATCACGAGACCAAGTTCCCGGCCAAGCAGAAGTTCTACGAGGATCTGCAGCACTACCTCGAGACCAACCACACCCCGGACGACCAGCTGGTGCTGATCGGGGATATGAATATCTCCCCCACCGATCTCGACATCGGTATCGGCGAGGCGAACCGCAAACGCTGGCTGCGGGATGGCAAGTGCTCCTTCCTGCCCATCGAGCGCGAATGGATGGAGCGACTGAAAGGGTTCGGCCTCACCGACACCTTCCGCGCCGCCAACCCCACCGAGTGCGAGCGTTTCTCCTGGTTTGACTACCGCTCCAAGGGCTTTGACGAGAACCGCGGCCTGCGCATCGACCTCATCATGGCCTCCGACGCCCTCAAGGACAAGGTGACCGAGACCGGTATCGACTACGAGCTGCGCGGCATCGAGAAACCCTCCGACCACGCCCCCATCTGGGCCTGCTTTGCCTGATTCGGCACAAGATTAACCGATGAGCCGCGACGAATTCGTAAACTGTGAAGCGGCTCGCGGTTGCCTGCGATAAAAGGGCGTAAAAAACCCATCCAGACAAGGTGCCTTATGGCACCTTATTTTTTGCAGCAAGGAGTGGCTGGCATGATACGGTTGCGAAGAGCCTTGGCCCGGGATGAACATCCCCGAAGCCCCCCGCCCAAATCGGAAAAGTCAGACTTTTTTCGTCAATCGGCAACCCTAATTGCCACTTTGAGAAGGTTGTGTTCAAGGTTGCCGCCCTATCATCTCCCATTCCAATCATAAATAAGTTGTTTTTTTAATCATGAAGTTAATGATGTGTATGGAGAAACATGCTGAAAGCAGCAGCCGAAATCGATCCAACAGGAGTGTGATGATGAAGGTGCCCAATGCCGGAAGAGAGGTTTACAAACGCAGCTTGCTGACCCTGGCGCTGATCAGCGGTCTGAGCGCCTGTGGCGGCGAGACGACCCAAACGGCCCAGACCATGCCCGCCGTCCCTGTGGTGGTCGCCGAGGTCAAGCTGACCGATGTGCCGCTCACCACCGAGATGGTGGGAGAGACCGCCGGTTTTCGCGAGATCGATGTACGCTCCCGGGTCAGTGGCATCCTGCTCAAGCGCACTTATGTGGAAGGACAGCCGGTTATCGCCGGTCAGGAGCTGTTTTTGATTGACCCTGAGCCCTACAAGGTGGCGCTGGAGCAGGCCAAAGGGACTTTGGCTCAGGAGCAGGCCCGTCTCAACAAGGCCCGTGCAGATCGGGATCGCATCATTCCCCTCTTCAAGCGTCAGGTGGTGAGTCGCAAGGACTATGACGACACCATCGCCAACTATGAAGCGGCCATCGCCAGTCATCAGGCCGCTCAGGCCAAGGTGAAAGAGGCGGAGCTCAACCTCAGCTACACCCAAGTGACCGCCCCCATCAACGGCATGGCGAGCAAGAGTTCCCAGTCCGAGGGGAGCCTTATCTCCACCAGCGGCGACAACGGCCTGCTCACTACCATCACCCAGTTTGATCCGCTCTACGTCAACTTCTCCTACTCGGAGCAGGATCGCCTCAACTTCGAAAACTCGGTAAAAAAAGGGGTGATTGAGGCGAAGGATGCCACCACCTGGCGCACCCATATTCGTCTGGCCGATGGCTCCCTCTATCCGGAGGCGGGCAAGCTCAACTTCTCCGACAACAGGGTCGATCCCCAGACCGGCACCATCCGTGCCCGAGCCATCTTCGACAACAAGGACGGCGTACTGCTTCCCGGCCAGTTTGTCCGCATGACCATCGATCTGGGCACCCGCAAAAACGCCATCGTGGTGCCGCCCCGCGCCATCGTCCAGTCCCAGGCTGACCGCATGGTGATGGTGGTCGATGCCGACAACAAGGTAGTGCCCCGTCCGGTGACCCTGGGCGCAGCGGTCGACTCCGGCGTGCTGATCGAGAGCGGCCTGCAGGCAGGTGAGCGCTATATCGTCGAAGGCTTGATGAAGGCTCGCCCCGGCGCCGTGGTAAAACCTGTCTCTGCCGACGAGATGAAGGCTATCACCGGCAAGGTGGTCAGCCAGTCTGCGGCCAAGTAAGGAGCCCGTATGTTTTCCAAGTTCTTCATAGAACGCCCCATCTTCGCCAGCGTGATTTCGATCATTATCGTGCTGGGCGGGTTGGCGGCGATGCGGGCGCTCCCCATCGAGCAATATCCCCAGATCACCCCGCCGGTGGTCTCGGTCACGGCGTTTTATCCGGGCGCAACCCCGGAGGTGATCTCCCAGACCGTGGCAGCGCCGCTGGAGCAGCAGATCAACGGCGTCGAGCGGATGATCTACATGCAGTCGGGGTCGGCCTCCAACGGCCAGATGAACCTCAACGTCTACTTCGAGATCGGCACCGATCCGGATCAGGCCACCATCAACGTCAACAACCGGGTCTCGGCCGCCATGGCCCAGCTGCCGGAAGAGGTGAAAAAGCAGGGGGTGACGGTCAAGAAGAAATCGACCTCCATCCTGCAGGTGGTTACCCTCCAGTCACCGAACGGCTCGTTTGATACCACCTATCTGTCGAACTACGCCCTGCTCAACATCATCGACGAGCTTAAGCGGATTCCCGGCATCGGTGATACCACCTTGTTTGGCGGTACTGACTATGCGATGCGTATCTGGCTCAGGCCGGATCGACTGGCCCAGCTTGAACTCACCCCGAGCGACGTGATTGGCGCCATTCGCGAGCAAAACACCCAGTTCGCGGCAGGCAAGATCGGCGCTCAGCCCACCACGGCCCCCATCGACTTCACCTATACGGTACAGACCAAGGGGCGTCTTGAGGATGTGAAGGAGTTCCAGAACATCATCGTCCGCTCCATGCCCGATGGCTCCAAGATCCGGGTCCGCGATGTCGCCCGGGTCGAGCTGGGGGGCAAGGATTATGATCTGGTCGCCCGCGCCAACGGCAAACCGGCCATCGGTATCGCCACCTATCTGCAACCGGGTGCCAACGCAGTGGCGGTCGCTGATGCCGTGCACGCCACCATGGAGCGACTCAAGGAGCGCTTCCCGCAGGATATCGAGTACCAGATCCCCTACGACACCACCGAGTTCGTGAAGATCTCCATCGAAGAGGTGGTACACACCCTGTTCGAGGCGATCGTGCTGGTGTTCGTGGTGGTCTACCTGTTCCTGCAAAACTTCCGCGCCACCCTGATCCCCTGTATCGCGGTGCCGGTGTCGCTCATCGGGACCTTCGCCGGCATGCTGGTGCTCGGTTTCTCCATCAACCTGCTGACCCTGTTCGGCATGGTGCTTGCCATCGGTATCGTGGTGGATGACGCCATCGTGGTGCTCGAGAACGTCGAGCGGATCATGAGCGAGAAGAAGTGCTCCGCCAAAGAGGCTGCCATCCTCGCCATGCAGGAGGTCTCCGGTCCGGTGGTCGCCATCGTGCTGGTGCTCTGCGCCGTGTTCCTGCCGGTCGCCTTTATGGGCGGCATGACCGGGGTGATGTACAAGCAGTTCGCCATCACGGTCGCGGTCTCGGTCGCCATCTCCGGTCTGGTGGCACTGACTCTCTCTCCGGCCCTCTGTGCCGTGTTGCTCAAGGAGGGACATCACAAACCGGCCCGCTTCTTCGTCTGGTTCAACGAAAAATTTGACCAGCTGACCCGCGGCTATGTGCGGGGTGTGGCCTTCCTGAACCGTCGGGTGGGGGTCGCCTTTGCCATCATCGGCGTGCTGATCCTCTCCATCTACGGCCTCTTCCTGAAAGTGCCGGGCGAACTGGTACCGAACGAAGATCAGGGCTACCTCATCTCCGCCGTCATGCTGCCGGATGCGGCCGCGATGAGCCGGACCCAGGCGGTGGCGGATCAGTTCGACAAGATCGCCATGGCCAACCCCCATGTGAAGGATGTGATTACCTTCTCGGGCTTTGACATTCTCTCCAATGCCATCATCAGCAACAGCGGCATGACCTTCATTACCCTGAAGGACTGGAGTGAGCGTCAGGGGGCCGGACAGGACTCCTTCTCGCTGGCCAAGACCTTCCAGGGCTTGAGCCTGATGGGGCTGGCGGATGGCTTTGTCGCCTCCTTCAACCCGCCTCCCATTCAGGGGATGTCCACCACAGGTGGCCTTGAGGCCTATCTGCAAAACCGTGGCACCGGCAACGCCCAGGCCTTCTCCGGCGAAGTGCAGCGCTTCCTCGAAGCGGCCAAGGCGCGCCCGGAGTTTGCCAGCGTCACCAGCACCTACCGCGCCAGCGTGCCGCAGGTCTATCTCGACCTGGATCGCGAAAAGGCCAAGGCGCTTGGGCTGCCGATCAACGCGGTATTCGACACCATGCAGGCCACCTTCGGTCAGGTCTATGTCAACGACTTCAACCAGTTCGGCCGTACCTACCGAGTGCAGTTGCAGTCCGAGGCAGACTATCGCGCCAAGAAGAGCGACATCCGCAACGTCTATGTCCGCTCCGACAAGGGGGAGATGATCCCGCTCAGCAGTCTGGTGACGGTGCGTGATGCCACCGGCCCCGAACTGGTCGAACGCTTCAACATCTTCCAAGCTGCCAAGATCATGGCCCAGCCCGCCCCAGGCTACAGCTCGGGTCAGGCCATCGCTGCGCTGGAAGAGGTCGCCAATGAGGCTCTGGGCAACGACGCCAAGCTGGAGTGGACCGGCTCCGCCTATCAGGAGAAAGCGGCCGCAGGCAGCGCAGGCATGGCCTTTGGTTTCGGTATCGTGATGATCTTCCTCATTCTGGCCGCCCAGTATGAACGCTGGAGCCTGCCGTTTGCGGTGATCACCGCGGTACCGTTCGCCCTGTTCGGTGCCCTGCTCGCCACCTGGCTGGTGGGGCTGACCAACAACGTCTACTTCCAGATCGGGCTGGTGACCCTGGTCGGCCTTGCCGCCAAGAACGCCATCCTGATCGTGGAGTTCGCGGTGATGAAGCACGAAGAGGGGATGAGCCTCATCGAGTCGGCACTGGAGGCGGCGCGCCTGCGTTTCCGCCCCATCGTGATGACCTCGCTCGCCTTCATCCTCGGCTGTGTACCGTTGGTCACCTCCAGCGGGGCAGGTGCGGCAAGCCGTCACGCCCTCGGCTGGCCGGTCATCGGCGGCATGCTGGCGGCTACCTTTATCGCCATCTTCTTTATCCCGCTCTTCTTCCGGCTCATCATGCGCCGCTCGGAGAAACGGGCCTGACCACTGCGGTCTCGCTCACCAAGCCCCTCCCTCACGGAGGGGCTTTTTTATGTCACTCCGTTACATCGCAAACAGATAGGCCTTCATCGCCTTGAGGCGTACGGTGGCGGCACCGATGATGTCGATAAAGCCAAGCAGCGGATGGGGTTTATGTGCCGAAATCCAGGCTGAGCCGGTTGCCCCAATTGGCAAGTCCACACCATCCGGCACCAGCATGTCGAGCACCACTGTCCGGCCATGGCTCGACATGTTGTTGCCCACATGCTGCCGTACATCTTGATCCCCCTGCGCAACACTCATCTGGGCCTCCCCCGTGCCAGTAAGTACTGAGTGCACCCGTGCCCGAAAGATGCGTCCTGGATAGGCATCTACATAAAACTCGGCAAACTGGCCTGGTGCTATGTTGCGAAAACTCTGATCCGGAATGCGAAACTCCAGAAACTTGCGAGAAGTGTCGTATAGGTGCATGTTGCCGGTACGGGAACCGCTGGCAATGTTGACTATCGAGACCTGACCATCAAACGGAGCCCTGATCACCTTCTCTTCATTCCGTCGCTCCTGCAAGGCCAGCTCTGTCTCTAGATTCAACACCTGAGCTTCAATCGCCTGAACCTTCGCTTCACTGGCACTCAGTTGCGCCAGATCGCCATCAATTTGGGTCTGCAGCTGGTCACGGCTCTGAATACTGGCAAAGTTACCCAACTGGGTCAGCCGAGCCAATTCCTTGTGATTGAGGTTCAGTCGTGACTGGATCGCTCGCTGCTGGCTTACCTCTGACGCCACCTGGGCATGCTGGGCGTCAATCTGATAGCTCAACGCCTGAGACTTACCGTTACTCTCCCAGTCCGCAAGACTATAAATGGGCTGACCACGCGCAACGCGCTGATTATGCGCAACATAAATCTGATCTATCTGATGAAACTGGTTGATGCCTAGTAAGGGTCCCAACACCGCATGAGGTGCCTTGACCGTCGCCGAATCGGTAAAATCCACCGGAGCCAAATGGCGAGAGGTAGTCAACAAACCAAGCGCCAATAACGCGCCAATTGCGGTACTCCAAAAACCCGTTTTTAGGTTCCAAGGCAATATGTTCAGCTTGACCAGCAACCAGACGATCAGGATATAGGGCAGCAGGATCTCTTTCATGATGCCTCCCCCTCATGACGGCCACGTCGAATACCATGGCCAATAATAAGGCTCATCCGCTCGCTCAGCACATCCCAACGGGCAAAGGCGATGATGACGGCAAGCACCCACCAGGTCTTGTCGATAAACAGTCCGCACAAGGAGAGCGCAAACACCAGGGTGATATGCACCGACTCAGACACCTTGGCACGATGCACAGCGATCTCATGCAGTTGCCACAGCAGATAGACCAGATAGAGGACCACATAGAGAGTGATCACAGTAATCACCCCCATAAAGATCTCGGAATCAAGCAGTACCATGATGGCTGGCAAAGCATGGTTGAACCTGGTCGCCTCAATTGGATCGATGTGGGCACCTTTCGAGAAGAAGACAACCAGAGCGACCGTGACCAATATAAACGTCAGGCGCCAAAGCCACCGCGCTAAGGCAGAGGTTGATTGTGATGACATTTGATGTTGTTCCTTGAGTAACGGATGAGCAAACAAGTGGACCTCACGAGCCACCCAGCTAATAACGCGCCGGATCGGCGCGACGGGCAGGATGGAGAAGCCCCCAATCAGTGAAGGCTTGCAAGGCTCACAACTCAGAACTGGTGTTGCACACCGATATTGAAGAAGTTCAGGTAGCTGTTGTTGTAGCTGCCGGACAAGTGCGGGCGACCGATCCCGTCCTGATCCACTGGCATATCACCCAGCCAGGCCAAGGTATAGCTGGCTTCCACCTTGGTGGCTGGGCTCAACTGATAACTGGCCCCCAGACCCCAGCGCCAACCAGAACCCACTGGAAGCATCACAGTACGGAACTCATCACTTACTGCACTACTGTCATAGCCAATTCCGCTGCTCAAACGCAGTGCAGGGGTGACATCAAACTGAGCCCCCAGGCTGGCATGCCATGTATCCTTGTAATTCATATCAATGGTTTGGCTGCCCATGGCAGATGCCACACCGATATCGCCAAAACGGGACCACTGCTGCCAGTTGGCACTGGCCAGCAAGGCCCACTGGTCGTTGAGCTGGTGATAGCCACTTAGCGTAATGGTCTGCGGAATCATGATCTCGACCCCTAGACCTGCCACATCAGCACGTGGGAAGAGCTGATCTTCCAGCTCCCACTTCAGTTCGGAGAAGTAGCTCAAGCCGATACGGGAGTGCTGATCCAGCTCGTAAAGTACCCCGAAGGAGGCGCCATACGCCCAGTCGCTGTTGGAGAATTCCCGCCCTTCCCCCATCCCAGACGTCAGATCCACAGAGGCTTCCAGCGAACCATTCATGGCGATCAGGCTGGCTCCCACTGACCAATTTGAGTCAATGCGGTACGCCAGACTAGGAGCAAAGGCAATGCCGGTCAGCTTGGCCGACTGGGTATAACCACGACCATCCCAGCCATCGCCATAATCGATACCCAGACCGTGACTGCCAAAGACGCCGAGACCTGCGACCCATTGATCGTCGATGGCATGAGTCAGATAGAGGCTGCCGAGCGGCGCGGTCTGCAGGGCATTTCCGCCGTTGTTACCGCCGTTGTCCAGATCCAGCTCAAGGTCGCCGTATACCACACCGCCATTGACCTGCAACTGGGTACCTTCCAGTTTGGTCATACCGGCCGGGTTGCTTGCGATAGAATCTGCCCCTTGGGCACGGGCGGCAGACCCTGCGTTGGCCAGCGCACTGTTGGCAGTGCTGGTCTCGTATAGGGCAAGGCCGCCAGCCATGGCTGATGGACTCAGCAAAGCGGCAAGCATCAGCGACAGCAGTCGTGGCTGCATTTCAATACTCCTGAATAGTGAACATGGTGAGCACCCGGCAAGGTGTGCTGCTCAAAAACACGGTTTGACTCTTTGATTGTCAGCATCCGGGAGACCTGCGGCTTTATACTGCTCGCTCATGGCATCACGGGATGGATAAGGTCGGCAAGCACTCCTGCCGCAGTCATTTATGCCGGAGCAAAAGAGTGAACCATCACGTCATCGTGGTAACTGACAGGGGGCATCCTAACGGGATGAGGGGCATGCTTCATTAGGGTTGGGCATACGCAATGGTTAAGCATTGCTTAAATATCCCCCCCAACACAGCACCTCTATAACATCACTGGCGCCATTGACCTTCACCTCGTGGCAAGGTTTACAGTCCCACCATCTGCTCCATAAGGATGCTCGGATTGTCACTCACCCAGCTTGCGACAAGATTGCCCTCTGCCCTGCTAGCCCGGCTGCTGCTGGCGCTGCTGCTCGTCTGCAATCTGACTCTCTGCATCAGCTGGCATGGTTCTCCCCTCTCCTCCGAGCCGACCCCAAGCAGCGCCCAATCGATGGTGATGTTCGATTCATCCATGGCGATGGCGGATGGCGATATCTCTCATGCAATGTCCGCTATGGATCACCCGGGCGATGTCATGCCTCTCTCCTGCCATCAGGGAGATGAGGGGTCAGCCATGGGCGATGAGTGCCAGATGCAGACAGGCATCAATGCCCCCTCCTTCAGTGCGATGACTCTGCTTGGGGTACTGGTCGTTCTGCTGCTCTTTCCCTTGCTACTTGGCAACAACGTCGCAGCGTCACTGCTTGATAACTGGTTGCGGGATCCCTTCCTGCGATCACGCGGTACCCATCCTCCCTCCTGGCCACGCCGACATCTGATGCTGTCGGTGTTACGCCACTAGAAAGTCCTTCTCTTGCGGCTCAGGCAAGCTTTAACTTGCCCGTTTCCAGCCGCCTTGCCTGACCCTGTACCCGGTCCGCTCACAGGGAGCCGTGCGCACTGATACAGCTGCGCCCCGTTTGCCGCCAGCCCCTTGGGTGATGCCTTGCACCTCACCCGATCGGCGGCCTGCAAAAGAGAAGACGTATTATGTCACCAGCCCACTTTTCACCGTCCAAGGTTGCTGCCTTCGCGGGCGCCTTATCCTCCTGCACTTTCTGCATGCAGATCCGCGCCGGAGGCCAGTCATGAACAAGACCATCCTGATGTCGGCCCTGCTGCTCGCCCTTGGCGCCGGTGGCGGCTACTGGGCCGCCAAACAGACCTCCGATGGCGCAAGCGCCAAAGAGAAGGCGCCCCTTTACTGGGTCAACCCCATGGATCCCCGCGACAAACGCGACGGCCCGGCCAAGGACAACATGGGGATGGACTTTATCCCCGTCTATGAGGAACAAAAAAACGGCTCGCCGGGCACAGTCACCATCAGCCCCGAGATCCAGCAGAACCTGGGGGTGCGACTTGCCAAGGTGGAGAAGCTGCCTATCCACCAGCAGATCGAGACGGTGGGCTATGTCGGTTATGACGAGGACAGGCTGGAGGCGGTCAACGCCCGCATGGCGGGCTGGATCCGCACCCTCGCCATCAAGAGCGAGGGGCAGCAGGTGAGCAAGGGGAGCCTTATTTACGAGCTCTACGCCCCGGATCTGGTCAACGCCCAGCACGAATACCTGCTCGCCCTCAACACCGCCAACCCACTGCTGCTGCGCGCCGCCGAGGGCAAGCTCAAGTCCCTGCAGGTGCCGGCGGATCAGATAGCGGCACTCAAACGCAGCCGTCAGGTGCGCGAAACCATCAGCATTTACGCCCCCAGCAGCGGTTATGTTTCCGAGCTCAAGGTGCGCGAGGGCCAGTATGTGGAGCCCGCTGCGGCGCTCTTTAACATCAGCACCCTCAAGCAGGTGTGGGTCAGTGCCGAGGTGTTCGAACGTCAAGCCGCCCAGCTGAAAGTGGGGGATCCGGTCACCATGACTCTCGACTATGCCCCCGGCCGCAGCTGGCAAGGTAAGGTGGATTACCTCTATCCGACCCTCGATGCCGCCACCCGCACCCTCAAGGTGCGGCTGCGCTTTGCCAATCCGGACGAGTTCCTGAAACCCAACATGTTCGCCAAGGTGAGCATTCGCACCGGACAGGGAGAACCCCGGCTGGTGGTACCGAGCGAAGCGGTGATCCGCACCGGCAGCCAGGACCGGCTGGTGCTGGCACTGGGGGATGGCAGCTTCAAGTCGGTGGCCGTCACCCTGGGCACCCAGTTTGGCGACAAGGTTGCCATCAAAGAGGGTGTTGAAACGGGGGACAGCATCGTCAGCTCGGCCCAGTTTCTGCTCGACTCCGAATCGGCCATCGATTCGGACTTCCAGCGCATGACGGCGGTGCGCCCTGCCCAGGTGTGGACCCAGGGCGAGGTTGAAAGTATCGATCTGGCCAACCGCACCCTGATGGTCTCCCACCAGCCCATCCCCGAGTGGCAGTGGCCCGCCATGGAGATGGAGTTCACCGTGGCCGACGGGGTCGACATCAGCAAGCTGGCCGAGGGGCAGACTCTGCATCTGCAGGTGATGCAGGAGGGGGATGAGTACCGCATCACCAGCATCCATCAGGAGCAAGCGCCGACAAGCGGCGACACCACCAAGCCTGCGGCAGATGAAATGGAGAAGATGGAAGGCATGGACCATAGCCAGCATCAGATGGCGATGCCCGAGATGGAGAAGAAGTCATGATCCCCTCGATTATTCGCTGGTCCATCGGCAACCGCTTTCTGGTACTGCTATTGACCCTCATGCTCACCGCCTGGGGGCTCTGGTCGGTGAAGCAGACCCCGGTGGACGCCCTGCCGGATCTCTCCGACGTGCAGGTGATCATCAAGACCTCCTATCCGGGCCAGGCGCCTCAGGTGGTGGAGGATCAGGTCACCTACCCGCTCACCACCGCCATGCTGGCGGTACCGGGGGCGACCACGGTGCGCGGCTACTCCTTCTTCGGCGACTCCTTCGTCTATGTGCTGTTTGACGACAACACCGACCTCTACTGGGCCCGTGCCCGGGTGCTGGAGTATTTGAGTCAGGTGGCCCCCAACCTGCCCGCCTCCGCCCGTCCCCAGCTCGGCCCCGATGCCACCGGGGTAGGCTGGGTCTATCAGTACGCGCTGGTAGACAGAACCGGCAAACATGACCTGAGCGAGCTCACCTCACTGCAGAACTGGTTCCTCAAGTACGAGTTGCAGACGGTGGAGGGGGTCTCCGAAGTCGCCACCGTCGGCGGCATGGTGCGCCAGTATCAGGTGCGGGTCGACCCGGACAAGCTGCGCGCCTACGGCATCCCGCTCTCCCTTATCGAGACCGCCATCAAGCAGGGCAATCAGGAGACCGGTGCCTCCGTCATCGAGATGGCGGAAGCGGAGTACATGGTGCGCTCCAACGGCTATCTGAAAAGCGTCGAGGATCTGAAGCAGATCCCGCTCGGTACCACTGTGCGCGGCGCCCCGCTGCTGCTGGGTGACGTGGCGGACGTGGTCACCGGCCCCCAGAGCCGGCGCGGTTTGGCCGAGCTCAACGGCGAGGGAGAAGTGGTGGGCGGCATCATCGTCATGCGCTACGGCGAGAATGCCCAGCACACCATAGACGGGGTCAAGGCGCGGCTCGCCCAGCTGAAAAGCAGCCTGCCGGAGGGGGTGGAGGTGGTCACCGTCTACGACCGATCCGATCTTATCCAGCGCGCCATCGACAACCTCTCCGGCAAGCTGGTGGAGGAGTTCGCGGTGGTGGTGCTGGTCTGCCTCGCCTTCCTGTTCCACCTGCGCTCATCGCTGGTGGTGGTCATCTCCTTGCCCATCGCCATCCTGACCGCCTTTATCGTCATGCACCTGCAGGGGATCAACGCCAACATCATGTCGCTGGGGGGCATCGCCATCGCCATCGGCGCCATGGTGGATGGCGCCATCGTGATGATCGAGAACGTCCACAAGCACATGGAGCGGGAGGCGCTCACCGACAAGAACCGCTGGCGCATCATCACCGAGGCGAGCATAGAGGTCGGGCCCGCCATCTTCTTCTCCCTGCTGATCATCACCATCAGCTTCCTGCCGGTGTTCGCGCTGGAGGCGCAGGAGGGGCGGATGTTCCACCCGCTCGCCTACACCAAGACCTATGCCATGGCGGCGGCGGCCGGGCTCGCCATCACGCTGGTACCGGTGATCATGGGTTACTTCATCCGTGGCAAGGTGCTGGCGGAGCAGGCCAACCCGCTCAACCGCTGGCTAAGCCAGGGCTATGTGCCTTTGCTCAAGGCCGTGCTGGCCCGTCCGAAAACCACCCTGGCCATCGCCGCCGTGGTGACGGTGGCGGGCTTCTGGCCGCTCAAGTACCTGGGCTCCGAGTTCATACCGCCGCTCGATGAGGGGGACATCATGTACATGCCCACCACAGCGGCCAATATCTCGGTGGGCAAGGCGCGGGAGATTTTACAGCAGACCGACAAGCTGATCCGCACCGTGCCCGAGGTGCAGAACGTGTTCGGCAAGGCGGGGCGCGCCGAATCGGCCACCGACCCCGCCGATCTGGTGATGATGGAGACCAGCATCCAGCTCAAACCACGCGACCAGTGGCGCCCCGGCATGACCCCGGAGAAGCTCAAAGAAGAGCTGGATTCCCTCATCCGTTTCCCCGGCCTCACCAACGCCTGGGTGCCCCCCATCAAGACCCGCATCGACATGCTGGCCACCGGCATCAAGACCCCGGTCGGCATCAAGATTGCGGGGCCGGATCTCAAGGTGATCCAGCAGCTCGGCCAGCAGCTGGAACAGATCGTCGGCAAGGTGGAGGGCGCCTCATCGGTCTACGCCGAGCGGGTGGCCGGTGGCCGCTACGTCAAGGTGGATATCGATCGGCTCAAGGCGGCCCGTTACGGCCTCAACATCGCCGACGTGCAGGCGGTGCTCGCCACCGCGGTGGGCGGCATGGAGGTGGGTCAGACCATCGAGGGGCGCGAGCGCTACCCCATCAACCTGCGCTACCCCCAGAGCTATCGCGATTCGGTGGCGAGCCTGGAGCTGCTGCCGCTGGTGACCCCGAGCGGTGCGCGCATCGCGCTGGCGGACGTGGCGCGGGTCTACATCAGCGACGAGGCCCCCATGCTGCGCAGTGAAAACGCGCGCCTCAACGGCTGGGTCTACGTCGACATTCGTGGCCGCGACATCGGCTCTTTTGTGGCAGAGGCCAAGGCCGAGGTGGACAAGCAGCTGGTGCTACCGGCGGGCTACGCCCTCACCTGGTCCGGTCAGTTCGAATACATGGAGCGGGCCAAGGCGCGCCTCGCCTACGTGGTGCCGCTCACGGTCGCCATTATCGTGCTGCTGCTCTATCTGGCGTTTCGCCGCTTCCAGGAGGTGCTGCTCATTCTCACCACCCTGCCGCTGGCGGTGGTGGGCGGGATCTGGACCCTCTGGCTGCTGGACTTCAACCTCTCGGTAGCGGTCGGGGTCGGCTTTATCGCCCTGGCCGGGGTGGCGGTGGAGACGGGTGTGCTGATGCTGGTCTACCTCAACCACGCCTGGGATGACCTCGTAGCCTGCGGCAAGCCGGACAAGGCGGGGCTGCACCGGGCGGTGATCCACGGCGCCGCCCTGCGCCTGCGCCCCAAGATGATGACGGTGGTCACCATCATCGCCGGCCTCTTGCCCATCATGTGGAGCCATGGCACCGGCTCCGAAGTGATGCAGCGCATCGCCGCCCCCATGATCGGCGGCATGGTGAGCGCGCTGGTGCTGACCCTCTTGGTGCTGCCAGCGGCCTATTACCTGTGGCGCAGCCGCAGCCTTGGCAAGGGCGCGAACCCGCAATCCGAATAACCCGATTTCACGATCCATATTGACTGAACGATGAGGAAACCATCATGAACTACAAGACGCTGACCCTGACATTGCTGCTTGGCCTTGCCACCCAGACCAACCTGCAAGCCGAAGAGATGATGCACCATGAAGGGCACGAGATGAGCCTGACGGGTGAGATGAGCGAACAGGCCGCAATGGTGATGACCAAGGGGGTCATTACCCGCCTCGATGAGGGGAGCGGCAAGGTCGGCATCAAGCACGAGGCGATCGAGAATCTCAAGATGCCCGCCATGACCATGGTCTTTCGAGTGGCAGATCCGGCCCAGCTCAAAGGGCTCAAGGTGGGGGATGCCATCCACTTTCATGCCGAAAGCCAGAGCGGCAAGCTCACAGTGACAGCCATCCAGCCGCAATAAACAGCTCTGGCTCGCCGAAGATGTCACGATAGACAGTGACAACGCAAGAGGGAGGCATCGGCCTCCCTCTTTGCTTGGTCAACTTTTTGGTCAACCCCAGCGGTGCGATGGCACTCAGCTGCGGGTTGCCAGCAACTGCTCCACATCTGCAATTACCTGCAATGCCGCCTGCGGGCCGCCGCTCGAAGTCCAGAGCGACCCGTCCACGGCGCCAAAGCGCTTGGCCTTGATCACCGGCAGCTGCTGGAACGCCGGGGTCTGCTCCGCCTGACGCATGGCATCCACCGCATCGCCGGTAGCGCTCAGGGTACCGACCACCAGCCAGTCAGCATCCAGCAGGTTGAGGGACTCCAGACTCAGCGCCGGTGAGTGGGGCGCGCCGGTACCCTGCTGCTTGCTTGGGCGCACCAGCCCCATCGACTCCACTACGCTGCTGGCAAAGGTGCCCTGATACATGAAGCTCGGCCCCTTGGGGTTCCAGCGCACTATGCTGATGCTCTCCCCCTGATGTTTGGCCAGCTTGCTGCGAGCCTGAGTCAACCGCTCGGCATACTGCAGCAAGAAAGTATCCGCTTGCTGGTCGCGGTTAAGGGTGTGGGCGGTGCGGCGGAAGCTATCCTGCCACGGCTCACCCCACTTGCTGGTCACCACGGTCGGCGCGATCTCCCCCAGCAAGGTCAGCAGCTCGGGACGGGTCTGGCCGGTCAGGATAAGGTCGGGCTCCAGCGCAATCAGCGACTCCAGATTGGGGCTGTCGAGATCGCCGATCACCTTGATATCGCTTACCCCTTTCTCCAGCAGGTAACGTGGCATGGTGGGCTGGCCACGGCCATTGACGGCGCCGATGGGGGTCAGCCCCAGGGTCAGAGTGCTGTCGAGTTCGAGCTCGCTCAGCACCACCACCCGCGTTGGCTGGACTGGCACCTGCACCTTCTGGCCAAACGCATCAGTCACTTCACGCATCTCCTGCGCCTGAACCAGCGGCGCGGCCAGCATCAGGATGGCTGCTGCCAGGGCGGCAAAACGCTTCATCATCTCACTCCTTCTCGTTGCACGGCCCGGATAATCGGCCGCGTGAATATACTCGGCGGGCCCACAGAGCAGGCCCATATGACTCAACTCGCCGAACGCAGGGTGCGGCCATGTTCGTGGCGACGGGGCACGATAATGGGCGCCCCGTCGCCGGGGGCATGCAGAATGTCGACACTGGTCTGGTAGAGCCGGTCGATTAGATCCTTGGTCACCACCTCCCGGGCCGGGCCCATAGCGGCAATGGTCCCCTCGCCGATGGCGATCAGCTCGTCACAGTAGCGGGCCGCCATCGCCAGATCGTGGATCACCAGCAGCACGGTTTTGCCCTCGGCGGTGATGCGATGGATCGCCTCCATCACCTCGGTCTGGTGACCGATATCGAGGGCGCTGGTGGGCTCGTCGAGCAGCACCATGTCGCTGTCCTGCGCCAGGATCATCGCAAGCCAGGCCCGCTGCGCCTGCCCGCCGGAGAGGGACGCTGCGCTCTGCTGCCAGATGCTTTCAAGCTGCATCCGCTCGCAGGCAATACGCACCATGCGGGCATCCTCCTCACCCCACTGATTGAACCAGCCCTGATGAGGGTGGCGGCCATACTGCACCAACTGCTCCACCAGAATGCCGGCAGGCAGGGTTGGCCGCTGGGGCAGATAGGCGAGCTCCCGCGCCAGCCCCTTCATGGGGTAGCTGGCAAGCGGCTTGCCTTTGAGCAGGATCTCGCCGCGTTGGGCTTTCATCTGGCCGGATAGCAGCTTGAGCAGGGTCGATTTGCCGCAGCCGTTGGGGCCGACGATCCCCACCAGCTTGCCCCTCGGCACGCTGAAAGAGATGTCCCGCAAAATGGGGGTCTGCTGATAGGCGAAGTGGAGGCGATTTACGGTGAGCGTCATCAGTCAGCCCTCTGGCGATCGTTAACGAGAAGAAACAGCAGCAACAGGCCGCCGAGAATGCGGGTCATGATGCCGGTCGCCACCTCGTGGGGGCTGGCCAGCACCCGGACCAGGGTATCGCTGGCAAGCAGCAGCAGGGCACCGCTGAGTGCTGCCAGCCAGAGCGGCACCACCCGGTCTTTCACCAGCCAGGAGGCAAGAATGGGGGCCGCCATGGCGATAAAGACCACGGGGCCGCCGATGGCGGTGCCGAGCGCTGCAACCAGAATGGCCTGCGCCAGAACGCCCAGCTGCACCCGATCGCCGTTGACGCCAAGCCCTCTGGCCATCTCGGGGCCAAAGCGCAGCACCGCCAGCGAGCGGGAGAGATAGACGATCCACGGGCAGAGCAGCAGCAACAGGATGGCGATGGGGGTGATGGTGCTGTACCCCACGGCGATAAAGCTGCCCATATTCCACAGATAGAGGGAGCTCAAATGCAGCAAGGCCTGAGTGGACATCACAAACTGGCCGAGCGCCTCGAACAGTTCGGAGAGACCGATACCTATCACCACGAACAGATAGCCCTGCTCACCCGGTTTGCGGCAGAGGGCATAGAGCACCAGCGCCGCGAAGATGGCGCCGATGGGGGCAGCCCACCAGGGCCAGCTGCCCACGGTCAGGTAGAGGGAGAAGACGATGATGGCCAGAGAGGCCCCGTTGTTGACCCCCACCATGTCGGGTGTGGCCAGCCGGTTGCGAACCAATGTTTGCACCAGACAGCCCGAGAGCCCCATGGCCGCCCCCGCCACCACCACCCCAAGGATGCGCGGCAGCCGAATCTTGAACAGGGTGAGCTGCTCAAGCCGGGTCCCCTCCCCCAGCAGGGTGTTGACCACCCCGGCCAAGCCAAGCTTGCCGCCGCCAACGCTCAGGGCCAGCAGAGCCAGCGCCAGCAACGCCATGGCCAGCAGAGCCAGCCAGCGCCAACTCGGCAGATGGATCAGCAAAGAGCGGTTGCCAGCCCGCAGGCAAAGCATATCGATAGGTGTACGCATCAGCCCCTCACTTGACGGTCAGCAGGGTACGAAAGCCCCCGCGGTGGACAATGGCGATCAGTACAGGCGCGCCAATCAGGGCCAGAATGACCCCGTTGGGCAACTCGAACGGCTGGATCAGCCAGCGCGCCAGAATGTCGGCCAACAGCAGAAACAGCATGCCGAACAGGGCGGAGAAACAGACCTGCACCGACAGCTTTACCGGCTCCACCAATCGGCCACAGTAGGCGGCCAGAAAGCCGACAAAGCCGATGGGGCCGGCGATAGCGATGGCACTGGCGGTAAACAGAGTGGCGGCCAGCAGCACGCCAATTCGCACCCGGTTTGGGCGGATCCCCAGCGCCTGGGCCTGACTGTCCCCCATCTGCATCAGGGTCAGCTGGCGACAAAGCAGCAAGGTGATGACAAACGCCGCCAGCACGAAGGGCAGTACGGCAATGATGGCATCGAGATTGGCCGCCGACAGGGAGCCTAATACCCAGAAACGGTATTGCTCCAGCACCATCTTGTTGGAAAACAGCAAGAAACTCGACAGACCACGAAATGTTGCCGAGAGGGCTACCCCGACCAGAATGAGCTTGAGAGGATTTGCGCTGCCAGTAATAGTGCTGAGTACCAGCACTATTACGTTGCCAAACAGAGCACCAAAACCAGCCCAAATCAGGTAACTGTAAGCTGATTCCGCTCCAAACCAGGTGATCCCCACCACCAGTGCAAATACGGCCCCTTCACTGACCCCGAGCAGGCCGGGTTCCGCCAGCGGGTTGCGGGTCGCACTCTGCAACAAGGAGGCCGCCAGAGATAAAGAGGCGCCGACCACCATGGCACAGAGGGTGCGCGGCAGTCGCAAGGTATTGAGCACCATGGCGAGCTTCTCGTCGCCAGCCCAGCGGGCATCCCCCATCAGGTAGCCGAGCACCTCGCGAGCACCATAGACACCCGCACCGGTGGCGAGCGAAAGAGAAAGCAGTACAAACAGGAGGAACAATCCCAGCCAGAACAGCGAGGTCTGGTCTCTAAACACCCTTTAACTCCTTATGGTGGCAATACGCATGTTGTTGAAATAAAAGCGGTCACCCGAGGTGATCCCCTGACAACAACGGAAGCCCGCCAATGCGGGCTCCCGTTCAGCCATTACAGCTTGTAGGCCACACCGGCATAGACAGTACGCCCATCGAGAATTTGATCGGCCTCGGTGGCAACCCAGTCACGCTTGGTATTGGTCAGGTTGTTGAGTCCGAACTTCAGATCCAGTGCCCGAGTTGCGTTCCAGACTGCCCCGACATCCAGGGTGTGGAATCCGGCGGTGGTCTCATAGGTGGTGCCGCTCATGCGCGGAACCGGAAGGATCTGGCTGCCGGTGTAGTTCCAGCCGAGCTGTGTACTCAGGCTCTCGATGACCTGCCACTCCAGCTTGGCGTTGGCGGTATGCTCCGGCGTCCGATAGAGATCCTTGCCGCTGGTCTTGTCCTCCGCATCGATCAGGGTGACGTTGCTGGAGAGGGTTAGGTTATCGGTGAGATCAAACCAGCCGCTCAGCTCCATCCCCTTGATGCGGGCCTTGCTGACGTTCTGATAGGTCATCACCGCCGGACGCCAGGTGGAGGTCCATGCCTCGCTCTGGATCTTGTCCTTGATATCGTTGTGGAAGGCGGTAACCCCGGCCCCCCAGAACGAACCATCGTAGGCGGTGCCCAGCTCGTAGCTGACGGCGGTTTCCGGTTTCAGATCCGGGTTGCCCACCACGGCGCAGCGACCGCGACAGGCAGCTACGGCATAATCCGGGTTGGACTGGGCAATGGTCGGCGCCTTGAACGCCTTGCCAATGCCGCCCTTGACCACCCAGTTGTCCGTCAGGCTGTAGAGGGCATAACCGCGGGGGCTGAACTCGGTGCCATAGGTCTCGTGGTGATCGACCCGGCCACTCAGGGTCAACGCCAGATCGCCAAAGCCAAACTCATCCTGCAGATAGAGCGCGCTCTGGTTGACGCTGACATCCCCCCCCTTGAGGTTGACGTTATGCTTGAGTTCGGTGATGCGGTACTCGGCACCGCTGGTCAGCAAGTGACTACCCAGGTTGCCGCTCAGCTGGCCATCGAAGGTGTGGTTGGTCTGGCTCACATCGCCGCTGCTCTTGCTCAGCGCCGTCATCAGCTCGGAGTCGTCAAACAGGTCAACCTGCTCGAAGGCATAGCCGACCCGGCTGTCGAACTGCTCCCAACGGCCGACGTGAGTGGCATTGAGCCCCAGTCGCTCCATCTGCTGGATATTGCGCGGCGTCTGGCCGTAGTTGTTCCAGTGGGCCTCGCGATCGTCTTTGGCGTAGTTCATCCCTACATCCAGATCCTGACGATCATCGATCAACCATTTGACGTTGGAGAGGATCCCCAGCTTTTCACGCTGCTCGATGGCATCTGCCTTGGGGTTGATGCTCTGCTCGCTCTGCCAGGCATCCCGGTGATTCCCTTCTACCACCAGGTTGGCCAGCAGCTTGTTATCGATCAGCGCCCCGCCCACATAGGCGCTCGCCTTGTTGATAGTCCCGCCGTGACCATCGGTGGGATCGCTAAAGGTATAGGTGGCAGCCGCTTCGGTCTTCTCCACGGGTTGGCGCAAGATGACATTGACCACCCCACCCAGCGCATCGGCACCGTAGAGGGAGGAGATAGGGCCACGGATCACTTCGATACGCTCAATGGCCGCCATCGGGATGGCGGAGAGATCGAAATCATTGCCATAACCGGAGGTAAGAGCATCGCGGGAGCTGATACGCCGGCCATTGACCAGCAACAGGGTGTAATCCCCCTCCAGCCCGCGCAACTTGATCTCGCTGCGGCCGTAGCTGGTAGCAGGGCTGATATTGACCCCCGGCAACTGTTTCAGAGCGCCGGTCAGATCATTGACATTGAGCTTGTCGAGCTCGGCCCGGGTTACCACAGAGACGCTGGCCGGGGCGGTCAGCTCGCTGTGCCGGGTTTTACTCGCCGTCACCACCATAGTTTCATGAGCGGCGACAGGCGCAGTCCCTTGGGCCAGAACTGGCAGGGTAAAAAGGGACAACACCAGCGGATGCACTGCAAATCGTCGGGATGATGTACGCATCATCAACACTCCACATAAAACAACCAGGGCCAACACCACCGACATCCCTGTCTGACCTCGCCAGACCCGGTGCAAAGTGATGGAGTTCATTGGCATGAACAGTCTCGTTCATGCCCCATCACCCCGAACATCAGTGCATTACGGCAGGCCCTGCGTTGTGCTATGCCACTCGCAGCCATCATTAACAAAAGCGCCGTACCGACTGACATCGGGACGGCGCAATACTAAATGCAAATCATTTTTATTTGCAAGAGTGAATCAGGTATTCTTTCGCATCCGCTTAATTATCCATCACATCGTGACGGGTCTGGTGATAGGCCTCTTCACTCTTGCCCCGGCGCCAGTACGGCACGGCGTAGAGCGACTGGCGATCCACCTCGAGCACAGACCGAAAATGGCGGCGCAGCGGCAGCACCAGCGCCTCTTCCCCACCCAGCCAGAAGAAGCCACCATCGCGCACCAGCGGCAGAGCAATCACATGTTCCAGCAGGCCACTGGACTCGGGCTCGCCGACAAACCAGTGACAGCGAACCCCGACCGGCAGCGTCAACGGCTGAGCATCGGCCTGATCCGGCACCAGAATCGCAATTTCCCCTCTGGCATCGGCAGGCATCACCTCACACATCGCCATGATGGCGGGCAAGGCGGTGAGATCCCCCACCAAGCAGTAGTGATCGGCCGGTTGCAGCATGGGGTTGGGACCACCCGGCCCGGAGAGGATCACCTTCTCTCCCGGCTTGGCATGGGTAGCAAAGGCGCTGGCGGGCCCGCCGTCACCGTGCAGCACGAAGTCGATATCAATTTCCTGCTCATCACGGCGAAACGCTCGGATGGTGTAGGTGCGGATCACCGGCTTGTCAGCCGGGTCACTCCAGCGCGGGCCGCTCGGGGTCATGGCAGGCAGCACCGGCTCTACCTGATGGGGCTGGGCCAGCATCACCTTGATATGGGCTCCACCGCAGGTAAAGGGATAGTCAGCCAGTTCGCTGCCACCAAAGGTGATGCGACGCAAATGGGGGGTGATCTGGGCAATGGCTTTGACAGTCAGCAGACGGGGGCGATTGGGAGGCAGAGATGGGGACACGATGGGGCTCCTCGTTGAGTGTGTCGCCCATGCTACACGCAAATAGGAATTACTATCAAATAAGATTATTTCTCGTCTAATAGCTACAAGCTGGATTCAAACATCCCCAACCACTGGCGTCCACACCCCAATCCAGACATAGGCTTTATGCACGCTAGCTCCATGATTGGGCAAAGAAAGCAGCCGGACAACGCCATAGTTACGAAGGGTTCCATTTGCTTATTTCGACCATAGTTTTTCGAGATCAAATTTTATTTCCCAATAAGTTTCCTATCCTTAGTGAAGCAGTTAATGTAAGCACAGGATGCCAAACAGGATTGTATGATGGATGACCAGATCCTGATTATTGATGATGACGATCTCTCCCTCCCCGACGCACAGCAAGCGGGCTGGAAGGTGATGATTGTTGACGATGAGCCTGAAGTGCATCGCATCACCAAAATCACCTTGAACAAATTCGAGTTTGACAATCGCCCCATCGATTTTCTACATGCCTATTCCGCGGCGCAGGCCAAAGAGTTGCTGGCCACCACCCCGGACGTTGCTCTGTTGCTGCTGGACGTGGTGATGGAGGTCGACCACGCTGGCCTCGATGTCGTCAAATACGTCCGTGAAGATCTGCAAAACAAGATGGTACGCATCGTGTTGCGTACCGGCCAACCCGGCCAGGCGCCGGAAGATGACGTGGTCACCAACTACGACATCAACGACTACAAGGATAAAACCGAGCTCACCTCCCAGAAGCTGCGTACCCTGCTGCGGGCCAGCCTGCGATCCTATCGGGATATTCGCACCCTGGAGAGTAACCGCCAGGGGCTGGAAAAAGTCATCGAAGCCTCCAAGGGGATCTTTGAGAAACGGGCCCTGCGCCAGTTTGTCGAAGGCGCCCAGGAGCAGCTCAGCGCCCTGCTCCATCTGGGGGAAACCCAGATATACGACGTCAAGCAATGCGCCTATGAGGTGAAGGATCAAGTATTGGAGCCCCTGCTCCCCGGCCATCCCGCCATGCTCCTCACGGACGCGCCGGAGATCCTGCGCCAGGCCATGAGCAAGCGCAGCAACGTCTATAACGCCACCCAGATGGTGCTCTACTGCCAGAATCCGCGCCACCACCTGCTGTTCCACATCGAGACCACCCGCCAGCTCAGCCAGATCGATACCAGTCTGCTGACACTGTTTACAGAAAACATCATAGTGGCGCTGGAGAATATCCGACTCAATGAGGTGATCGCCGACAACCAGCGGGAGATCATCTATCGCATCGGCGAACTGGTCGAAACCCGTTCAAAAGAGTCAGGACTGCACGTCAAACGGGTCGCGCTCTATACCGAACAATTCTGCCACCTGATGGGCATGAGCGAAGAGCAGAGCGAGCTGGTGAAACGTGCCTCGCCGCTCCATGACATTGGCAAGGTGGGAATTCCCGATGCCATCTTGCACAAGCCGGGCAAGCTGACACCGGAAGAGTGGGAGATCATGAAAACCCACGCCCAGCTCGGGCAGGATATGCTCTCCGGCAGCGATCTGGCGCTGTTTCAGATTGGTGCCACCATCGCTGGCAATCACCATGAGAAATGGAATGGCAGTGGCTATCCCCGCGGTCTGAAAGGGGCGGATATTCCGCTGGAGGGGCGAATTGTGGCGCTGGCTGACGTGTTCGATGCCTTGGGTTCGGATCGCTGCTACAAGAAGGCGTGGCCGCTGGACAAGGTGCTGGCCCTGATTGAAGAGGAGAAGGGGCAGCATTTCGACCCCCAGCTGGTCGAGCTGATGATGGCCAATCTGGACAAGTTCCTCGAGATCCGCGAGCAGAACAAGGATGTCTATATCGGCGAACACTGATAGCCAGCTTGTTCTGTTTATGAACTCAAAAAAACCGCCCTGCTTATCAGGGCGGTTTTTTATATCTGGCATCACGCCACTTCAGTACGAGGGTTACTGCTCTGGCAGATTGAGATCCAGCTTGGCAGCCGGTTGTCCGGCTTGCTGATTCTCGGCCTGCGCAGCGGCCAGAGCACGCTTCAGAGCACGCCGTTTTTGTATCACCACAAACCCGACCCCACCCAATACCGCCAGCAGCACACCACCACCCGCCAATGCCCAGATCAGCCAGCCCATTTCCTCCTCTGCCGGAGTTTCATGGGTCGCCTCGGCGCTAGATACAGGAGCTGCGGCCGACACCACCTCTACAGGAGGCGGCGGTGGCGGGAAGACATTGAAGGTTTTCACCGGCAACTCGATTTTCAGCTCACGGCCGAGGCGAGTGGTGCCATAGAGGGTTGCTTTCACCTCATGCTGACCGACCTCCTTGATGTTGGAGAGATCGATATCAAGCTTGGGGTCGCTGGCGGTCTCGCTGAACTCGTAGAGGCCGCCCACATTGCTGGTCACACTCCCCTTGACCACCACGGAAGCGGGATCCAGCTCATCACGGTCGATTAGCAGTGAGAGCTTGGCACCCAGCTCATCCGAAGGCGGCGCCAGGTTATAACTGAACGGATAGGGGTAAAGCAGCACATCCTGATAACGGGCACGGACAAACACCTGATTGCCCGTGCTGAACATGGCGCGGTACTTTCCACCGGGAATATCCTGCAGCGTCACTTCAGCCGTCATGATGCCATCGCCCGGCACTTCGTCGAGCCCCTTGCCATCATCGCGATAGTGGCCAAGTACTTGATCCAGCACGACCTCTTTCTTATCGGCATCGCTGAACGATTGCAGCTTGATGGTCATGCCAAGATCAGAGAGATAGTATTTATCTTTCGGCGGCTGGCCATTGATCAGCAACCACGCCTTGAGCTTGACCACCTCCCCCTGATAGAGCTGCATCGGCAGGGCGGCGATATCGAGCCGGATATCGGAGAGAATGCGCACCCGGTTATCGGGATCCACATCGCCAATCGCCTGCCAGGGGCCCGGCATGGGATTGCGCAGGGTAATGAGATCATGCTCCGGCAACGCCAGCCAACCCACATCTGCGGGTTTGACCTTGCCCACGTAAAGCTTGCTGCCATCGGGGCGAACCAGGATCACGGACGGGGTGCCCGGCTTGCGCTTGATGATGAAGGTTATCTCCTTAACCCCATAATCGATGCGAAAGCGGTTATCCAGCAGCGGGATGTCGGAGGGAGCAAACACTTCGGTCGCCGTCGCCCCCAGCGAGAGCAACAGCAGCAGACCGGCACACCACTTGCTCATTGCCGCCACAGACAACTTCCTCCCTTCTTCTGTACCAGATCCAGTCTCGCCTCGTGCAGGGCCTGAACCTCGGTGCTGGCACGCACCACCTTGAGGGCGGGTCGGTTGCTCTCCAACCGGCGAATGCTGGTGTCCTGATTGTTTTCGTTTTCGTTGCTCTCGGTGGCCAGATTGAGTTTGGTCTGGCCGCCGGTCATCAGCAGGTAGACGTCCGCCAGGATCTCCGCATCGAGCAGAGCCCCGTGCAGGGTACGGTGGGAGTTGTCGATACCGTAACGATCGCACAGCACATCCAGGTTGTTGCGCTTGCCGGGGAAGAGATCCCGCGCCATCGCCAGGGTATCTGTGATGGTGCAGATATCCGCCGTCTTGAAGTTGAGTCCGAGCTTGCTGAACTCGTAGTCCATGAAGCTCACGTCAAACGGTGCGTTGTGAGCGATCAGTTCGGCGCCGCGAATGAACTCGAGGAACTCGTCGGCGATCTGGCTGAACGACGGTTTGTCACGCAGAAACTCGTCGGTGATACCGTGCACCTGGATCGCTTCCGGGTCGACCAGACGATCAGGCTTGATATAGACGTGATAGTGGTTACCGGTCAGCTTGCGGTTGATCACCTCCACACAGCCGATTTCGATAATGCGGTGCCCCAGATAGACAGGGCCGCCCGCCGTATTCATACCTGTGGTTTCAGTATCCAGAATGATCTGGCGATTCAGTTGGGGTGTGTTCATGATCCAATCTATGTCAAACTTCGGCTTTACTTACTCGCTAGTTTACCCCAAGCCTCATGTTAAAACAGATTGATTGCTCATGTTAAAACAGATTGATGTCTATACCGACGGCTCCTGCCTCGGCAATCCGGGCCCGGGCGGTTACGGGGCCGTGATGGTCTACGGCAAGCACCGCAAAGAGATTTCCGCCGGATTCAAGTTGACCACCAATAACCGGATGGAGCTGATGGCCGCCATCATGGGGCTGCGCACCCTCAACGAACCGTGCAAGGTGCGCCTCACTACCGACAGCCAGTATGTCCGCCAGGGGATCACCCAGTGGATCATCGGCTGGAAGAAGAAAGGGTGGATGACCGCCAACCGGCAACCGGTCAAGAACGTCGATCTCTGGAAGGAGCTGGATGCGGAAGTGGGTCGCCACCAGATTGAGTGGCTCTGGGTGAAGGGTCACTCCGGCCACCCGGAGAACGAACGGTGCGACGAGCTGGCCAGAGAGGCCGCCTGCGGCAAGGATCTGGCCGAGGATACCGGCTACCAGCCCTGACGGGCCATTCCCGGTGTGGCGAGGGACTTTGGCAATTGCCAGCGCCGCCTCACCGGGATCAGTGGAAAGCGCCGTTTACGTGCCGCAATCACGTATACCGATGCAAACGCCCTGCAATAATCCCGTCCGATACTCTCCTGCCACCAACTGTGCCAGCTCTGTTTCCCCATAAACGAGTAACCAAAGCGCTCGTCGAACATCACCTCACATCCTAGCAGATGCAGCCAGTCCGTCACCCGCCCCGGGGTGAACATCCGTGCCGACCAGGGCATTCTGCGCCGCAAGAACGGCACACAGTGACCGATCCCGACCAGACTCATGGGGTTATAGCCACTGATGATCAGCCAGCCATCGTCGGTCAGCACCCTTTCGGCTTCGCGCAACACCTGATGGGGATCGGCAGAGAAATCGAGACAGTGAGCCAGCAGGCAGGCATCGACGCTGCCGGTCCGTACCGGTAGATCGAGGGGGTCGCCATACATGTCGAGCAGCCGCCCGCCGGGGGCAACCCCGATCTGGTGACGAATGGAGGAGCGTTTGCAGGAGAGTTCAGCGCTCAGAGCGCCAATTTTCAGCAGATGATACCCAAACAGATTGGGACACCAGTTGTCGAGTCGATCCTGGATCTCGGCCGCCACCCAGTCCCCCATAGGCAATGCAGACCAGCTGGTCGGGATCTCGATTTGTTGTTCGGTACGTGCCACCTGCATAATAGGGCTCAACTCGGGGTTTCGAACGCCATCCTGTTATATAAGATACCCTCCCTAAAGAGAAGCAGACTCATGTATCCAGTGATCACAGTTCCAGCCTTTAATGACAACTACATCTGGTTGATCCGCCACGAAAATCACTGTCTGGTGGTCGATCCGGGCGATGCCGCCCCCGTGCTGGAGCGGCTCGAGGCATTGGGGCTGGTGCTCGATGCCATCCTGCTGACCCATCACCATCACGACCATGTCGGGGGCGTCACCGACCTGCTTGCCCACTTCCCCCACGCCCGGCTCTATGGCCCCAAACTTGACCCGATGCCGGATCACCACGGTCAGTGGCTGGAAGATGGCGATCAGATCAACTGGCACGGCCTCGCCCTCGAGGTGATCCATGTGCCCGGGCACACTCGCGGCCACATCGCCTACCACGGTAACGGCATGCTGTTTTGTGGCGATACCCTCTTCTCGGCCGGTTGTGGCCGCCTGTTTGAAGGGACGCCGGAGCAGATGTACCACTCGCTGCAACGACTCGCCGCTCTGCCCGATGAGACCCTCATTTATTGTGCCCACGAGTACACCCTCTCAAACCTGCGTTTTGCCTATGCGGTCGAGCCGGACAACCCGGCGATCCGCCGCCAGATCGGGCTGATCAGCAAACTGCGGCAACAGGGGCTGCCAAGCCTGCCAAGCCGGCTGGGTGACGAACGCGCTTTCAACATTTTTCTGCGCTGCGAACAGGATTCAGTGAAATTTTCTGCTGAAAAGCACGGGCTAAAATGCGTGGAAAATCCGGTAGATACCTTCACCATCCTGCGTCAGTGGAAGGACGTTTTTTGAACAAACCTTGATCAGGGGGCCATTGCCCCTTATGATGCGAGCTGTTTTTCCTAAAAATGACCGGAACGAGATGAAGGTACGAACGGCCTTATTGGCAGCGCTGTTGCTCAGCGGCTGCCAAAACCTGAGCCATCAGGATGACCGGGCGCTAACGGCAATCGAGCCGATCAAGTCCCCCCAGGTCAAGAAAAAAGCGCATAAAAAACACTCTTCCCATTTTCTGTTTGGCGATGAACAGCTGGACGAAATGGAAGATACGGACAATCTGTGGGTGCGTATCAGCGATGATATGCAACTGGAAACTCCGGACAACCCGCGCATCCGCCAGCAACGTGAGTGGCTGTTGCGCAATGATAAGCATCTGGCGACCATTGCCAGCCGGGCTGAACCCTACCTCTATCTGATGGTAGAGGAGATTGAACGGCGTGAGCTGCCAATGGAGCTTATTACTGTCCCGATGATCGAGAGCATGTTTGATCCCCATGCCCGATCCCGCAGCAATGCCGTCGGTCTGTGGCAGTTTGTGCCAGCGACAGGCAGAAACTTCGGTCTGCGCCACGACAACTGGTATGACGGACGGCGCGATGTGCTGGCCTCCACCAATGCGGCGCTCGACTATCTGGAATACCTGAACCGCTTCTTTGACGGTGACTGGCTGCAAACGCTGGCCGCCTACAATGCCGGTGAAGGACGGGTGCGCAACGCCATCCAGCGTAACCAGCGCGCAGGCAAACCGACCGACTACTGGTCGCTCGATCTGCCCCGCGAAACCCGGATGTATGTGCCCAAGATCCTCGCCATGGCTGACATGATCAGCAATGCTGACAAGTACAATATCCAGTTGCCGGTGCTCGCCAACGAGCCGAAGCTGCGAGTGGTGGAGACCGGCAGCCAGATCGATCTGAATGTGGCCGCCCAACTGGCCGGTCTGCGTACGTCACAGCTCAAGGAGGTCAATCCGGCCCTGAGCCGTGGCGTGATGTCGCCCCGTGGCCCTTACCGCCTGCTGGTACCGGTAGAGTATGCCGATACCTTGGAGCTGGCACTGGCAGATCTGCCCAAGAGCGAGCGTATTCGTACCCGCTCCTATCAGGTCACCAGTGGCGATACCCTGTCGCGCATCGCCCAGAATCATGGCGTCAGCGTGAACGAGCTGAAGCTGGCCAACAATCTGCGCAGCAACAACCTGCGTCGCGGTCAGCAACTGGTGATCCCGACCCACGGTCAGGTCAGCAACAAGGCCAGCTCCGCCAGCAAACCGCAACAGCTGGCAAGCCGTGGCAGCAGCCAGAAGGCCAAGGTCAGTTACAAGGTGCGCTCGGGTGACAACCTGTGGAGCATCAGCCAGGCACACGGCGTCTCCCACGAAGAGCTCGCCAAGTGGAACGGTCTGAATGCCAAGTCGGCGCTCAAGCCAGGTATGAAGCTGGTGGTCTATCCCAAGCAAGGGAAGAAGAGCGACAAATCGATGGTGTATCAGGTTCGCCGTGGTGACTCCATCTCCTCCATCGCGGCTCGCTTCCAGGTGGCCATCAACGATGTGATGCGCTGGAATCAGCTGGATAAAGGGGATTACCTCAAGCCCGGCCAGGAGCTGACCCTGTTTGTGAAGAACAACAGCTAAGCCACACCACTTGAACCCGATAAAAAACGGGGCCAGTCATCTGACTGGCCCCGTTTTTTATTACTGCGGCTAACCGCTGCTGTGTCTGAACCACCGACTAAAACAATGGCTTGGCGCCGCCTGCGGATGCATCACCGCTCTGCAGGCAAAACTATCACCGCTATTCCCAGAGCCTTGTCGGCACCACCATCAGCACGGTGCGCTGGCCAATCGCCACATTGGCATTGGGGAAGACTACCGCCTCACGCGGCTTCTCGACTGTGTAACGCAGCTCGCCATCCTCGGCCAACACGAACCCTTGGGGGAATTCGGTGAAGTTGTCCACATCGCTGGCGAACAGGAAGCGAAAGTCCGCCGATTTTTTGGTGATCACCCGATCGATGGCAAACAGGGTGAAATCATCCGCCCGCCACGGCTCCAGCGCCACCTCATCCTGAGTGACCAGCTCCTGCAGCGCCTGACGGGTTTCGATAAAGCGGGTCATATCGTTCTCGCCAAACGGGCGCACCTTACCCAACTCCACCGTAAAGGCGTGGGCCCCATGCTGGCGGGAGCTGTAGTAGCTGAAGGTCGTAGTCGGGCTGGCGGAGAGCAGTATGGTGCGCACCCCGCAGGCACCGAGGAACTGCACCTGCTCGCGGCAGTGGGGCCGCTCGTGGGGAAAGGGGTAGACGGCAAACTTCTCGTGGCGCGAGCCGCGAATGGCGGTGTGCAGGTCGTAGTGGTAACGGGGACGAGCCGGATCGGCAAAGAAGCGGCTCACATACTGCTCAAGGCGCATGGCGCGGATCCGCTCCCGATTGCAGAGCCCCTCCCCCTTGCTGTGGGCACCGGAGAAGAGCCGGTTCATGTTCTCCTCCACCTCCCGCAGCCCCAGATTCATCGCAGCCGGATTGCCAAACAGGAACAGCACCCGATGGCGGGCGCTCAGCTCGCCTGAGAGCAGACGACTCAGCAGCTGGTTGCAGATCTCGATGGGAGCGGTCTCGTTGCCGTGGATGCCGCAGGAGAGGACGATATCCTTGCGTCCTCCCGGCTGGTCGTCCGTGCCACTGGCAGGCTCCAGACAGAGCACGCCCGTATCCCAGACGCTGACCCGCGCACCATCGGGCAGGGCAAATTCAAAGGGCTCAAGCTGCCACTCATGGCTGCGGGTCAAGGCCAAAAAATCGTGCTGGGGAATCATCCGTCTCACCCTCTTGCGCTGGAATACTATGGCCGGATTATACGCAAGGCATCGCGGCTTAAAATCGTTTTTTAAACAAATTCAAACATTAACGATACAAGTGTGATAACAATCGAACGACGACAGCAATGACGGTAGCGATGTGGAATAAAGAGGAGAGGAAAAAGGATCAACAAATAACAGGGGGAAAACGGGGGAGGATAAAACAGACAATGACAGACCTGGCGGCCGGGCGCCACAGGGGCAGAACAGCAAACGACTCAGCAGAAAAACAAGGCATCCATGCCCGGCAGATCAACCACGCCAGAACGGCTTGGTGGTCTCTTGATAACGGTCAGCTTCGTTCAGGCCGATGTCTTTGAGCAGGTACTCGGGCAGCTCGGAGAGCTGGCGACGGCTGCGGCTGCGCTCCAGCCAGGTCAGAACGGTCATTTTAACGCGAGCAACCAGATTCAATTGGCTGGAATGCTGGTAACCGGTTTCGGTATAAGTCATGTTGGCCATGATGTGGCTCCTCTGAATATTTGTTTACGCACTGGGCTTTATTTGATGCGCAAAGCTTAGTCAGGGAGCAGGGCCGACTCAATTGACGAATTTTGATACGTTACATTAGGAAAACTAATAGTAAAAAACTGACTGATACAATTTTAATGCTTTGATTTATAAAGAATAATTAAGTCACCATTCGACCATCAACGGCCCGCAGCATATTGTGCTGCATGGCACCACCTTACATATGCAATTTACCGCATTGCCTATGCACTCACCAATGGACGTGCCATGGGTGGCAACCCCGTCATTACATTCGATTGTTAATTCCGTGATCTCTTGGCGATCTTAAATTAACACAATGAAACATATAACAAACTTACTTTTCCTCCCGCGCAGCTCCCTCGATGAAGACCCGAAAACGCCCCTCTTGGCGCGCAACCGGCATACTGGTATGGTTATTTATACAGTAGTTTATTCCCCTGCCCTGACGCCATCGTTTATGCCGTCAAAGGCGGATGAAACCACAGGATCATCGATGGATACCTTTACCCCGACCGCCGCCCTGCGTCAACAGATGGCCGCCATTGAAGCCTCTCTCAACCAGCTGGCCGATCTGCTTGGCCAACTCGAGCTGCAGGAGGCTCATGTCTATCCTCTCCCCCCGGTGCCACAGGGGGAAGAACACGACCCGATCGAGCAAATTGAGGTGGACTATCTCAACGGTGAAGCCGCGCTGGCGGCCACCCTCGCCGCTTATCGGGACCACAGCGCCCGTCCCGGCTGCTCCACCAAGGCGACTCATCGGCTGCCCGGCTGGTTGCGCTTTCCTGCTGCCGCAGCCCCCTTGCTGCAACCGCTGATCGACCAAATCAACCAGCACAAGCTCGATTTCAAGGCGCTGGTGCAGCAGGCGGGGGGACGGGACGAGAAGTTCGAGCTGGTACATACCGCCCTGCCCGGGGTGATCACCTTGCAGGTCTACCGCAAACTGACCCTGTTGGCGGGGGAGTTGCAATCCCTCGGCTTTACCTGGGCCGACAAGCAGACCATCAATCGCCTCAGTCGCGAGCAGGTGCTTGAGATGCTGGAGCGCAGCCGCCGCTACATACCGGCCCTCTCCAACAACGAGGAGTGGAGCAAGATGGTGGATCAGGAGGTGTACGACATTCGCCGTCTGCCCGCCGATGCCGAGCTGCGGATCCGCCGCCCGGTCAAGACCCACCCGATGATCAACCTGCTCTGGCTGGAGCGCACCCCGCGCAAGCAGCAGATCAAGGCGAGCCTGCCGCTGCTGCTCTGTTCGGATACCCCGCCCGCGGTCACCCATCTGGGCAACTATCCCCCCAAGAGCCGACAGGCTCGGCGAGATCGCAAGATTGGCGGCGAGCCCATCATCGAGCGGCTGCACCTCTATCTCTATCAGGGGTGACTGGATCAGGGATAGCTGGTTCAGGGATAACTGCGCCGCCTTGCCGCGATAAACGAAGTATCCCGCATCAGCACCCCAAATAAGAAAGGGGAGAACATCTCTGGATGCTCTCCCCTTTTCTGTCTCGATAGGCGGTATGAAAGGTGGCGTCGCCAATCAGCCCATCAGCAGGGCCCGCAGGCTCTCCACATCCAGCCCGCGCACCTCGGACTGGCCGCTCAGCAGGCCATCGGCCAGCGCCCGCTTCTCGTCGTGCAGAGCGACGATCTTCTCCTCCACCGTCTGCTCGCACACCAGCCGGTACACGGTCACCGGCTGGGTCTGGCCCATCCGGTGCGCCCGATCGCTCGCCTGATCTTCCACCGCCGGGTTCCACCAGGGATCGAGGTGCAGCACGGTATCGGCCTGGGTGAGGTTGAGGCCGGTCCCCCCTGCCTTGAGGCTGATGAGGAACAGCGGCACTTCCTCATGACGAAAACGCAGGATGGAGTCCTGACGGGACTTGGCGGAGCAGCCCCCATCCAGATAGCAGTAGTCCCAGGACTTCTGCTCGATGCGGGTCCGCAGCAGGCTCAGCAGATCGACGAACTGGCTGAACACCAGCACCCGATGACCGCCGTCGATCGCCTCTTCCAGCAGGGCCATCGCCTCGTCCAGCTTGCTGCTGGTCTGCGACCACTCGGGCATCACCAGCTCCGGCGAACAGCAGAGCCGGCGCAGTCGGGTCAGGCCACTCAGCACATGCATCAGGGCCCGGCCATCGGCACTTTGCACCTGCTGCACCACCTCGCGCCGGGTCGCCTCGTAGAGCTGGCGCTCTTCGGGGGAGAGGCTGATGTGGTGGATGATCTCGGTCTTGTCCGGCAGCTCGGTCAGCACCTGCTGCTTGAGACGACGCAGGATAAAGGGGCTGATCACCGCCCGCAGCAGCGCCATGTGCTGGGGATCCTTGACCGCCTTGCCAAAGCGACGCTTGAACTCGCCAAGGCTGCCGAGCAGCCCCGGGTTAATAAAGGTGAAGAGGCTCCACAGCTCCCCCAGATGGTTCTCGATGGGGGTGCCGGAGAGGGCGAGGCGAAAATCGCCGTCGAGCTGGAACAGCAGCTTGGCGCGCTGGGTACCAGCGTTTTTGATCTGCTGCGCCTCATCGAGCACCATGCTGGACCAGCGGCGGGACTTGAGCGCCTCCGCCAGGCTGCCGAGCATGCCGTAGTTGATGAGGATCACCTGACCGGCCTTGGCCTCGCGAATGATCCCCTCCCGCTCGGCCGGGTTCTCGAACACCACCACATCCAGTTCGGGGGCGAAACGGGCCACCTCCTCCTGCCAGTTGGTGACCACTGACTTGGGCACCACTACCAGGGCAGGGCCAAGGTGCTGGCGCATCCGCAGCACAATCAGCGCCTGCAGTGTCTTGCCCAGACCCATGTCATCGGCCAGACAGGCACCAAAACCGTGATGGGCAAGGGTCGCCATCCAGCGCACCCCCTCTTTCTGATAGTCCCGCAGGGAGGTGAGCAGCTCGTCCGGGCACTCGACCTCCTGCTGCCACTCCTGCTGCAGGGATTGCCACGCCGCATCCCCTTCGGTGGTAATGACCGAGAGCAGGCGAGTGAGCGGATAGGCCAGCTTGTTGTTGATCCGCTGCTCTTCATCGAGCATGGCCCCCAGCATGGTGAGCCGCTCCACCAGCTTGTCGCTCAGCATCAGGCTGGTCTTCTCGTCGAGCTGAACGGTGCGCTGCCCCGGGGTCATCTGGCGCAGAATAAGGCGCAGATCGAGGATCTGGTGCTCATCAAGCGCCAGTGCCCCTTCGACCTGGAACCAGTCCTGCCGCCGTTCGATGCGCAGACTCAGGGCCGCTTCATCGAGGCTCTTGAGGCGGGCGCTGTCCTGATGCCAGTGAATGACCACACCGGCATCCACCAGCTCGGGCAGGGCATTGACCAGCGCCAGCGCCTGTTCCCCCTGCAATAGCCACTCGCTACCGGGCAGGCCGATGGGGAGTTGATTGCGCAGTAGCTGGGCCTGCCCCTTCTCGGCCGCGAGATCCCGCTGCCAGTAGTGGTACGCCTTGATCCCCTGCCGCACGATCGCCTCCCCCTTGCCAAGGGGCTGGGGCGGCAGATCCTCAAAGCGGGTCACCAGCTTGACCGACAGCTGACCATCCTGCCAATCCAGTTGCACCGAAGGAATGCCCGGCCAGGGAGCCAATTCGGCGTTGCCGCTAAGCCCCGCAACCTGACTGTGCCAGGGCAACTCGGGAATGGCATCGAGCGTGCGTTGCAGCTCAGCCAGCCCCTCGGCGGGCAGCAGCGGGATGGATTCGAGCGCAGGCAAGCGGTCGAGCAGCGGCTGCGGAGTGAGGATCAGCTGCCACAGGTCCTGCGCCAGCGGCATGATATGGGCCCCGCGGGCGGCCGCATCGGGGCAGAGCTGCGCGCTCATCCCCTGTTCGGTGGCCACCACCTGCAGCAGGGGGGCGCTGATGGCCAGTTGCAGCTTTTGCCCCTTGGCGTTGAACAAACGGGGGTGATCGGCCAGCGGCGCCCAGACATCCCGCGGCAGTCGTCCCATCACCCGTGGCAGGGTGCGGACCAGTGCCCAGTCGTGCTCATCGAGCATGGCGGCATACTGGGTAGAGAGCAGGGCCGGATCGACCCGGCGACCGGCGGTCCACTCCCCCTTGGTACTGAGCTTCTGGATCTTGCACTCCAGCTCGGGGCCGTCGGCATGGAGCAGCCACACCAACCGCTCCTGCGGCTTGCGTACGCCACTCGAGCGTCCCAGCCCCTGCAACCAGTTGAGCCAGCTGGCAGAGGCCGCGGTTTTGTCCTCGTCCCCGTCATCATCCTGCTCGTCACTGCCCTCTTGCGTACTCTCCTCACTGCCGCGCAGTTGGCACAAGGGCGCCCCTTTGGCCGCCTCGCCCAACAAGATGCGCAGCAGATCCTGACAAAAGGCCATCAGGCGATGATGGGGTTCGGCATCGAGCAGATGGGAGAGATCCCACTTGTGCAACATGGCCACCTGCGGGCTCTGGGCACCGTGACGGGCCAGCGCGCAGAGATCGAGCCAGAGATAGCCCCAGTGGAGCTCCTCCACCGGCAGTTGCAGGGTATCAAACAGGCCAACCGCCTGACCGTGGCGATCGCCCGCCCACTGGCTGAGCAAGTCGGCAAGCAGGGGGAACTGGCCAGTCAGACTGCGCTGCCACTTCTTGCGCTGTTCGCTGGCGATGACGGGATCGGCCTGCTGCAACCAGCCAAGCCAGAGCAGGGCGCTGAATGAACGGGGCCACTGGCCCGCTTCACCCTCATCGGTTGCCTGCCACTGGCCCAGCGCGGTGAGCAGTCGCTCGCCAAGCGGGCCGCTCTGGTTCTGCTGGGCCAGTGCCTGCAGGGCTGGCCAGCCGGGGGCGGCATCCTTGTCCTCGCCGGTTGGCGATGTGCACTCGCCATCCCCGCAGAGCCAGCGCCACTCCGCCTCGAACGCTTTGGCCCGGGCCTGCACCTCGGGGGCGCAGCGCACCAGCGCATTGGCCAACGGCCAGCGCTCTTCATAGGGGGCATCAAGCAAGAGTTGCAGCGAGAAGTGCTCCAGCAACATTTGCTGCCAGGCGGGGCTGGAGCCCGCCAGCAACTGGTGAGCGTCCGGGGTATCGAGCAGGGTCAGCAGATCGCTGGCCGAGAAATAGGTCGGGATCTCCCCCGCCTTGCCGCGGCAGAGCTCGCGCACCACCGCATGGGTGAGATCCTGCCCGGTCAATGAGGGTACCCGGCTCCAGTCCGGCGCCGGGCAGAGACCGGCACGCACCCCCAGGATCAGTGCCAACGTCCCCTCGGCGGTCAGGCTCCACTGCTGCTCCCCGCGCAATCTAACCAGCCCCGCATCCTGCAGTCGGGTCAGTTTATCGATCAGCGCATGGCCTATCGCCAGTTGTTCTTGCAGCAAACGGGTACTGGCAACGCGCTGCAATTGCAGGGTGGCGAGCAGGGCATAACTATCCGAAGAGAGGGTGGACGCAGACATCAAGACTCACGGGCAAGTGCAAAAGCGGAATTTTAACGGTAAAGCGCCAGCGGCTCGACCCTTTACCGTGAAATAACTCAAAAAAAAACGGCCATCCATGATGACCGTCGAAAGTAACGAAGGAAATAGCCGGATCATCCGGTTACCTCCCACAGCGGGAAAATCGGGAGCGCTAGCCCCTAATTCGTGGAGCCAATGCTAGAGGTTGGCGCCCGAAAAAGCTTTGAAGCGGATCACAGTTGAAAAGGATTTCTGAAAACGGTTTCAATTTTTAGCGGCAAAAAACCATGATTTCGCGCCAAATGAGCCATGTCCCAACCCCTCCTGCTCACCCGGCACAAGCGGTAGAAAACCCTATGACGGTCGCTTGTCGAACGCCCCTGTGCTGGCAGCTGTCAGCTGTATAGCTTCATCAGAACCTGCCGCCCCTAGGCTAGATTTCAGGGCCACCGGACATGGCCGAGATGGGCCAGGAGAGCATGAATCGGCTCCCTCCCCGTCCGGTAGCTTGGCAAACCGCACTGCCGCCGTGGGCCTCTGCAATCGCCTTGACCACGGCGAGTCCGAGTCCGCTGCCGCCGCTCTTGCGAGAGCGTGACGGCTCTCCCCGACGAAACGCATCGAAGATACAGGCGGCGATCTCCTCGCTGATGCCTGGCCCCTCATCTTCCACACTCAGGACGCACACACTCTCCGAGCGATACAGCCGTACGGTCAGCAGGCCCGGCAGCGCGTGCTTCTGGGCATTTTCCAACAGCGCCATCAGGGCCTGACGGATGCGAAACAGATCGCAGCAGACATGAAGTTCGCTATCGAGCTCCTGCTGCAACACAAATCCGCTCGCCGCCAGAGGGCTGGCAAATGCCTCAAGCACCACGGCAAGCTCGTCGGCCAGCCTGACCTCGGTCCGCTGCAACTCCAGATGACCGCTGTCGTTGAGGCTCAATACCCGCAAATCCTCGATCAGGTGATTGAGCCCCTCCACCTGACGCAGCAACCCCTCGAAGAGTTCGCTACTGGGAGGAAATACCCCTTCGGCCAGCCCCTGCAAGCGGCCGCGCAAAATGGTCACCGGAGTGCGCAACTCGTGGGCAATGGCGGCATTCCAGAACTCCCGCTCGCGGGTCATGTTCTGCAGCCGCTCGGCCATGGCGTTGAAGTCGCGCACCAGTTGCGCCGTCTCCCCGATCGCCTGCTCATCCTCCGGCACGCGGGCATCGAGTTTGCCCTCGGCCACCTCGCGCAGGCTGGTTGCCACCGAGTTGAGGGGAGTCAGGATGCGGCGAGAGAGGCGAACCGCCACGTACAACGCCATCCCCAATGCAATGAGAATGGTGGAGCCGATCCATAACATCTCGACTCTGGAGGGCACCCAGGTCTCGGAGATGCTGCCCGGCACAAACGCCACGGCGATGCCATAAAACACATAGGTGCCGATCACCGCGAGGGAGATGATGCCAAGCGTCATCAAGCCCAGAGAGCGGATGATCTGCCTGCGAAGGCCGGGCGCCGATTTCATGCATCGCCCCCGAAGCGATAGCCAACGCCCCAGACACTGGCGGGGACCCCCTGAATGCCGTGTGTCTCCAGTTTTTTGCGCAACTTGCTGATGTGGCTATCCACCGTACGCTCCTGGGTATCCCCCTCCGGCAGGCAGTGAGTCAGCAGTTCGGCGCGACTGAACACCCGTTTCGGCGCCCGCATCAAAGAGGCGAGCAACTTGAACTCGGTCAGGGTCAGCTCCAGCACCTGCTGCTGGTCATCGCGGAAAATGCTGGCCTCGTGGCTCTCCAGATCGATCTGAAACTGGCCGACCCGTAACACGTTCGCCGTGGCAGGCTTTACGGCCCGGGTGCGCCTGAGCACGGCCTGCACTCGCGCCACCACTTCGGCCGGATTGAAGGGTTTGACCACATAGTCATCCGCCCCCATGCGCAGCCCCATCAGCTTGTCGAGATCCTGATCGAGGGCGGTCAGCATGATCACCGGCGTGTCGCCACGCGCCCGGATCTCGCTGAGCACCTGCCAACCATCCAGTTGCGGCATTTGCACATCCAGCAGCAGGAGATCGGGTTTGAATGCCTGATGCATGGCCAGCGCTTCACGGCCATCGGCGGCGTGCAGGGAGCGCAAGCCATGACGTTGCAGGTAAGCGGCGAGGATGTCGGCGATCTCGGCTTCATCCTCTGCAATCAGTACCAGTGACTGGCCCGCCGGGCTGGCGGAAGCATTGAGATGGGACATAGTCGGACTCGAAAAAAGGTGGCGTTGAACTTTATCATCGCCTCCATGGATTCTCCACAAAGCCTCGAATCATTCGCAATAGCCCCTCGCCATAATGGCCGCTCGATGCACTCTTCGGTCACATCACACCGGAGAGACGGTTTAACGAGGTGAGTGGATGATGTTTGTCAAACAGCGGTATGCGGGCGCCCTGCTCGCCGTCATTGCCGCATTCGGGTTGGCGGGTTGCGATGTCGCGCCGCAAGAGCAGGAGGCTCCCGCCCCTCCTCAGGTGTCGGTGCTGACACTGACTGGTCGGGAGCTGGTCATCAGCGAGGATCTGCCCGCCCGGGTGGCGGCACTGCGCAGCGCCGACATTCGCGCCCAGATCAGCGGCATCGTGCAGCGCCGCCTGTTCGAGCAGGGCGCCGAGATCAGCGCAGGCACAGTGCTGTTCCAGATAAACCCGGCCCCCTTCAAGGCCGATGTCGACAGCGCCGCCGCCGCATTGCAACGGGCCGAGGCTGTGCTGGCCCGCGCCCGCATCCAGATTGACCGCCTGCGGCCGCTGCTGCGCACCGACACCATCAGCCGCCAGACCTATGACGATGCGATCTCCCAGCGGGATCAGGCGGCCGCCGATGTGGCCCAGGCCAGGGCGACCCTGGCCCGGCACCAACTGAACCTGCAATTTGCCAGCGTGGAGGCCCCCATCGCCGGACGTATCGATCAGGCGCTGGTGAGTGAAGGGGCTCTGGTGTCCCCCACCGATGCCACCCCCATGGCCCGGATCCAGCAGATTGATCAGGTCTACGTCGATGTGCGTCAACCGGCCTCGGTGCTGGAATCCCTGCGCCAGCAGGCTGGCTCAACGGCACCGGAACTGGCGGTGGAGATCCTCGGTAGCAATGGCACACCGCTGGGCATGCAGGGGCGCATCCTCTTCTCCGGTATCGAGGTCGATGCCGGAACCGGCGACGTGCTGCTGCGGGTGCTGGTGGATAACCCTGAGCGGCGCCTGTTGCCCGGCCTCTATGTGCAGGCGCGCATCCCCCGTGCCCGCTATACCAACGCCCTGACCGTGCCCCAGCAGGCGGTAGTTCGCACATCGGGTCAGACCAGCGTGTGGGTGGTGGATGGCCAGGGGCAGGCACAGCTGGTTCCGGTCAATACCGCTGAGCTGGTGAATAACCAGTACCGCATCGCGTCCGGGCTCAGTGCCGGGCAACAGGTGGTGATCGAAGGGATCGACCGTCTGACCCCGGGGGTTCAGGTCACAGCTTCCCCCTGGCAAGCACCCGCTGTCAGCCAACCGGCTGACGGTGGCATTCGCTGAATCGGAGAGTTATCCATGCCGCAGTTTTTTATCCATCGCCCGGTGTTTGCCTGGGTGATCGCCCTGTTCATCGTGCTGGCAGGGGTCATCGCCATCCCCAAGCTCCCCATCTCCCGCTATCCCTCGGTGGCGCCGGTGTCGGTGACCCTCTATGCCACCTATCCGGGCGCCACGCCGCAGACCCTGAACGATGCGGTGGTGAGCCTTATCGAGCGCGAGCTGTCGGGAGTGAAGAACCTGCTCTACTTCGAGTCCTCTGTGGACGCCTCGGGCAGCGCGCAGATCACTGCCACCTTCAAGCCGGGCACCGATCCGGAGCTGGCCCAGATGGACGTGCAAAACCGCATCAAGGCGGTCGAACCTCGCTTGCCACAAGCGGTGCGGCAAACCGGCCTGCAGGTGGAGTCCGCCTCATCCAGTTTTCTGATGATGGTCGGCATGACCTCACCGGATGGCCGCTTCGATGAGGTTGCCCTCAACGACTACATGGCACGCAATATTGTGCAGGAGCTGCGCCGCATCGACGGGGTGGGACGAGTGCAGCTGTTTGGCGCCGAGCAGGCCATGCGCATCTGGGTAGATCCGGCCAAACTCGCCGCCTACGGGCTGACCATCAGCGAGGTGGCGCAGGCCATCGAGCAGCAGAACATCCAGATTGCACCGGGACGCCTCGGTGATGAGCCCGCCCTGCCGGGGCAGCGCCTGACGGTCCCCCTCACGGTTCAAGGGCAGCTGACAACCCCCGAGGCATTCGCCGCCATCATGCTGCGAGCCGGTGGTGATGGCGCCAAGCTGGTGCTGGGTGATATCGCCCGGGTCGAGCTGGGGGCGCAATCCTACGCCTTTTCCAACCGGGAGAACGGCGTGGCCGCCACCAGCGCCGCCATCCAGCTCTCCCCCGGCGCTAACGCCGTGCGTACCGCAGATGCGGTGCGCACCCGTCTCGCCCAGCTCGCTCCCACCCTGCCGGCTGGCATGGCCTATTCGATCCCGTTTGACTCGGCCCCCTTCGTCAAGGTCTCCATCGAAAAGGTGATCCACACCCTGCTGGAAGCCATGGTGCTGGTGTTTCTGGTGATGTTTCTCTTCCTGCAGAACCTGCGCTACACCCTGATCCCGGCCATCGTCGCCCCCATCGCCCTGCTTGGCACCTTCGCGGTGATGCTGTTGGCCGGTTTTTCGATCAACTCCCTCACCATGTTCGGCATGGTGCTGGCCATCGGCATCATAGTCGACGACGCCATCGTGGTGGTGGAGAACGTCGAGCGCCTGATGGCCACCTGGGGGCTGTCGCCCCGGGAGGCGACCTCGCAAGCCATGAAGGAGATCACCGGGGCGGTGATCGGCATCACCCTGGTGCTCACGGCGGTGTTCCTTCCCATGGCGTTTGGCAGCGGCTCGGTGGGGGTCATCTACCAGCAGTTCACCCTGTCGATGGCGGTGTCGATCCTCATTTCGGCCTTCCTCGCCCTGACCCTGACGCCCGCGCTCTGCGCCACCTTGCTGCGCCCGGTCAGTCCGGATCATCATGAGAAACGCGGCTTCTTCGGTGCCTTCAACCGGGGTTTCGAGCGGTTCACGGCAGGCTACGGTGCGCGGGTAACCCGGCTGGTCGGGCGCAGCGGACGGATGATGGCAACCTTTGCCGCCCTCTGCGCCGCGCTGGCCATCGGCGCCGCCCAGCTGCCCTCCTCTTTCCTGCCGGACGAGGATCAGGGCTACTTCATGACCTCCATCCAGCTGCCGACCGGCGCCACCAGCGAGCGTACTCTTGAGGTGGTCAAGGCCTTCGAGGCTCACGTCGCCTCTCGCGAGGCGCTGGACACCAACCTGGTGGTGCAGGGCTTCAGCTTCTCCGGCGCAGGCCCCAATGCGGCCATGGCCTTCACCATGCTCAAAGATTGGGATCAGCGTCATGGCGCCACGGCAGCCGAAGAGGCAGATCTGGCACAAGCAGCCATGGCAAACATTCCTGAAGGCACGGTAATGAGCCTGCTGCCACCCGCCATCGACGAGCTGGGCACCGCCTCCGGCTTCACCCTGTTCCTGCAAGACAGGGCCAACCGGGGAGATGCCGCGCTGCTGGCCGCTCAGGCCCAACTGCTGGAACTGGCCGCCAAAAGCCAGGTAGTCAGTGATGTGTATCCCGACAATCTGCCTCCCGGCGAGAGCATTCACCTCGAGATCAACCGACAGAAGGCCGAAGCCATGGGACTCTCGTTCGCCAGCGTAAGCAGTACCCTGTCGGCCGCAATGGGGTCGCTCTACGTCAACGACTTCCCCAACGGCGGGCACATGCAGCAGGTCATTCTGCAGGCCGACGCGTCGGCGCGCATGCAGCTCGATGACGTGCTCGGCCTGCGGGTACGCAATGCCAGCGGCGGCATGGTCCCCTTGCGGGAGGTGGTGACACCGGAATGGCGCGAATCGCCGCAACAGATGATGCGCTTCGATGGCTTCCCTGCCGTGCGTATTGCCGGGGGGGCAGCGCCCGGCATCTCCAGCGGAGCGGCGATGGCGGAGATGGAGCGTCTGGTGGCGCAATTGCCACCAGGCTTCGCATTGGCCTGGACGGGACAGTCGTTGCAAGAGCGCCAGTCGGCCGAGCAGGCCCCCCTGCTGATGCTGCTGTCGGCGCTGGTGGTCTTCCTGGTGCTGGCGGCACTCTATGAAAGCTGGTCGATCCCGCTCTCGGTGATGCTGGTGGTGCCGCTGGGCCTGCTCGGTGCCGTCGCGGCCGTGATGCTGCGCGGCATGCCCAACGACGTCTTCTTTAAAGTAGGCATGATCACCATCATCGGTCTATCGGCCAAGAATGCCATCCTCATCGTGGAGTTTGCGCGCCAGTTGCACAGTGAAGGACGCTCGCTGCTTGATGCAGCTGTCACTGCTGCCCGCCTGCGCCTGCGCCCCATTCTGATGACCTCGCTGGCCTTCACCCTCGGGGTGGTGCCGCTGATGCTCGCCAGTGGCGCCAGCGCGGAGACCCAGCACGCCATTGGCACCGGCGTGTTTGGCGGCATGATCAGCGGCACCCTGCTGGCCATCTTCTTCGTACCGGTCTTCTTCGTCTTCGTCATCGGCACCCAGGCGCGCATTCAGGCCTGGCGGGCACGGCGAGCATACAACAGCATTCATCCGGGCCGATGACCACAGATACACAGGCAGCCGGATAATCCCTCAGCACATCACCAAAAGAGAAAGCCCAACCTGCTAAACAGGTTGGGCTTGGTATGTGGCGGAGAGACAGCCAGTGCAATCATCACTTGAGGAAGTTGAATTTTAAAGCATTTTGAATCAATACAAAGTCGCAATGTACCAATCACTGTACCTATATCCCTCCACCCAAATCATCGTATTCCCCCCGCAACAAACAAACCAAATGAACTAAAAAGCAACATCGTTATGAAAACAAAGTCTAAAAAACACCCAAAAACGTTATGAAAAACATAACAAAAAACGCCGAAATGTTATGAAAAACATAACAAAAACGTTATGAAAAACATAACCTTAGAAAAAAAATTTGATGTGGAGTTTTTAAATTAGTGATTCACTGCGCTCACTGTACGGACAGGGACAACACCGTACGCTGACCAACTGCTACGCAAGGAGCTCAGTATGAATCAAAACGCCACTCCTCAGACTTACCCCAAAGGTACCAAGCGCTCTTGCGCCTCTGCCCCAGCAACAATTAAGGCCAAACTGCGCTCATCAACTACCTGCTCCTACCACTTCCTTTCTCTTTACGAAGTGCTGGCTTTAATCCCTGTCAGCAAGACGACTTGGTATGACGGAATGAAGCAGGGTCTCTACCCGCAAAATTACAAGCTCGGGCGTCGCCGCGTCGCTTGGCGCAGCTGTGATATCGAGGACTTGATGCAGAAGTTGGTCGGGGGGATGTAACCATGACCACCGCCCTCTCCTTGGAAGACTCAATGACTGACATGGGCGTGAAGCCATCACGCGCATTGAACCCTACTCCTGGTCAGGTTCTCCGCTTTCATATTCAAGGGGACCGCCCTGGTACAAGCAATGGTTGGTTGATCACCGACGAGTTGGGTAATCACGCCGTCTTTGGCTCGTGGAAGTTGGGAATAAAGTGCGTATGGCGGCCAATCGGACCCGCAATACCAAGCTATATCCGTGCCCAACTCACTCAGCAAGCAAAAGCAGCTGAGGCACATCGGCTTGCCGAGACCCAAGCAAAGGCACTCAAGGAAGCCAAAGAGATCTGGGGGGCAGCCGAGCCCCCATACCAACACGCTTACCTTGCACGCAAACAAATCTCAGGGGTCGGTGCTCGTCAGTTTGGTAACCGGTTGATAGTACCGGTCTTCAATGCACGCTCCCAGTTGTTGAGCTTGCAAGACATCGATGAAAGCGGGAATAAGCGCTTCCATCGGGGGTTGTCACTCAAGGGCGGGTTCTTACTCCTTGGCCCTTCACCCAAGTCCGGCGCCCCCGTATTGCTTTGCGAAGGCTATTCAACCGGGGCCACGCTGTTTGAGAACCTCGGCCTGCCGGTCGCCATTGCATTTTCTGCCGGTAACCTGCTCGAGGTCGGCCATATCATTCGCACGCTTTATAGCAACAGCAAGCTGTGGGTGTGTGCAGACAACGATCATGCCACTACAGGCAACCCCGGACTAACCAAAGCGCGTGCAGCAGCTTATCAACTGCACGGCCGCTTGATTGTGCCACCGACCATCCCCGGCATAACCGACTTCAATGACCTCTTCTGCCTTAACGGCAAAGCCGCACTGCTCGCGTGTGTTGAGGCCGCTCCTCCAGCCCATTAAATCCGGTGTCACGGCGTCACTGTGTCACAAACCCCAACGAGACCGGATCGTTCAACCAACTTTATATAAAGGAATATCTCATGAATACAAAGCGTTATGAGCTGAAGGCCGAGCCCTTCCAGTTAGGTCCCATTGAGTTTCAAGATGGACTCTACTGTGTCACCACTGACAAAGGTCAAGACGATGTTTGGAGCAGGATCGGTGCTCCACTCTGGGTAACAGCCTGCGGGCGCGACACTGCGGGTCTAGGCTGGGGCTTGCAAGTACGCTGGTATAGCCCTGATGGTCGACCGCAGGAGGCGTTCATTCCACACGTTCACCTGCTGTCTGACGGACGCGAAGCGTTGATGAAGCTGATGGACGGGGGCTATCGCTTCAACTTGGGAATGAAGAGACAGCTGATTGACTATCTCAACTCGAAGAACCCCTACAAGACGTTCATTCGGGTTGATCGACTAGGCTGGATCCCGGATACCCACATCTTCATGTTGGGAGATGGACCGGTGGGATCTACCAACGACAATGAGTACACCTATACCGGGAATAACCCAACCCAATCCGACGTGGCAGGCACCTTGGACGAGTGGCGTGATGACGTTGCCGCGCTGTGCCTTGGCAACAGCCGCTTGCTATTAAGTACCTCGCTTGCTTTCGTTGGCCCCTTGCTGCGCTTGACCAATCAGAGCAGCTTTGGCGTCCATCTGGTGGGGCCATCCTCAATTGGCAAGAGCACCGCCATGTTGGTTGCAGCTAGTGTGCTCGGCAAGCCTGCCAACAAGATCCAGACGTGGAATGCCACCAAGGTGGGATTGGAAACCACTGCGGGCTTGTTCAACGACAGTACCCTCTTTCTGGACGAAATCGGGCAGGCTGACCCTCATGTTCTAGGCGACACCATCTACATGCTGGCCAACGGCGAAGGACGAGCTCGTGCCAATGCAGATCTGTCGCGCCGTGCCAAACTGCAATGGCGAACAACCTTCCTCAGCAACGGGGAAGTTGACTTGGAGCACAGCCTTGCCTCGGTCGGTAAGCGTCACAAAGCTGGCCATGATGTCCGCATGATCAATATTGAGGCCGATACAGACCGGCATGGCATCTTCGAAGAGTTGCATGGCTACCCGAATGGTGCCTCCCTTTCCAAGGCCCTCGCAGAACGGACTGCCCAGTATCATGGCATTGCCTTCCGATCTTTTGTTGAAGAGCTGACCTTGGACATCAATGGTGCTCAGGCATTCGTTGACGAACATCGCGCTGACATGATGCGACGGCTTGGAGCCAAAGAGTGTGATGGCCAAGTGCAAAGGGTAGCCGATGCATTCGGATTGATATCAGCTGCAGGTGAGTTGGCCAACCGCTTCGGGATCACAGGTTGGCCTGCGGGTAGTGTAGCAGCTGTTGTCGAGCAACTATTCCGCAAGTGGCTCGCAAGGCGTGGTACAAGCGGCTCCCTTGAAGAAGCAAACATTATCGAGCAGTTGGTCGACCTACTCGAAGGGCGCCACGGGCAGTACCTTGCCGATGGGCCGAATGTAACGAAGCTGGGAGAGACTTACGGCTACAAACTCGGGCCCGACCTGCACCTCTACGTGTATGGGTTTAAAAAGACCTTCGCCGATTTTAACGCCAACTACGTCCATAAGGTGTTGCGTAAACACGGCATTCTCATGCATGGCACCGGCCGCGACCTGCCACGCCACAGCCAATCCAGGGTGTACCAATTGTCGTTAGACAAGATCGCGGACGCCCACGACAGGCTGTTGGCGGAACAAGGTGGAGAGTAAACAACAGGGGCCGCAGGACGCGGCCCCTTTTCTTGTTTGCTATTAATGCAGGGGGGATTGTGGTTCGTCGGAGCAGTCCTCATCAAGCCAGCGCTGCCGCTTGTGTGTCAGTTGAGCGACCAGCTCCTCCTGCGACCATACCCTCTCCCGCAGGTCGGTCTCGACTCGCCCTCGCAGTTGCTCAAAGAAATGTTCATCCGCGATGGCCATCAGATAGGCCAGCTCCAACACCTCATCACCGTTGAGCGAGACACGACGAGCCTTTCGCTTGGCACTCACGCTCACCTTCTCTTCCCGCTGGGTGTGGCTAACATGGAGCCCAACGAGAGACGGGTTCAGACCGGAGATGATGCGCTCACTCAATCCCCACTTGATGCTATCCATCAACGGCTTGCCCAGAATGCCCCCTGTTGCCACCGTCAGTGACGCGACAAACAGGCTGAAGTCCAACAACTCCTCCTTGGTCAGCTGACCGTTATCCAGCATCCGCTGGATCGACCGGCCCGACTTGCCAAAGAGTCGCTCTATGAGATCGAGATTCACTTTCATGATGGTGTCCTTTGGTTTTGGCACTATTGCCGCCCCAAGATTTAAGTCCCCCTTTAGGGGGACAAACTGCCACCAAATGCAATTGATATTTATTCCCATCAAGTTGGGTGTAACTTCATAAGTTCATGACAGATATTGGGCCACAGGTCGATTGATGCGGCCCTGCTCGACGGGATCTCGAACGCACTCCCCCTCCCCTAGCTCATGCCAAAGATGGGGTTCGTTTCCTATTATAGGAAACGAACATTCGAGCAATTTCAATTGGTTACCATACCTAGCAGCGGTCATAACAGCACACTCACCCGCAAAGGATGAGTCGAGGGTGAGTGTGGCTATCGGTTGCACAAGGGAGAAAAACCGGTACCGACGAGGTGGTGGGGGTGGATCAAATCAAGATGGGGGGGCGGGAGGTGACCCCGCCGCCGCGCATGTGGAATATGTCACCGAGACCCGTCTACATTCGCAGCACTTTTCCAAAACGTCCAACTACAGCCAAGTAGCAGGTTCCTTGTGCCTTGGTTACCTAGCCACCGGCAGGTCCTCCCAGCGGGTGGTGTAGCAGGGGCTCAGGTGCTCTTGTCGCATCATCCACTCAGGCGACCCCGTACCTTGGCTGGCAAAGCCTACGCGCCCCAATCCCTTGGCTTTGATCTGGTCCATCACTGCCATCAGCGCATCTGATTGAGCGGAGGACGGGGCAAAGAGATCTGCCTGTTGTTGCCCCTTGGGGGTGAACTCACTCAGCATGACTCCCCCCTTCTGATAACGGTAACCGTCGCGCCAAATCTGCGGTAGCAGCACGTTCACTTGCTGCAGCAGCAACCGGGTATCATCGCTAGGGCAGACCAGCCGGACGCCAGCCTGCTCACTGTAGTAAGGGGCTCGTTCATCAAAGGGGCTGGTTCGCACGAACAGGTGCACACGCTGGCAACACATTCCCTCGGCCCGCAGCTTCTCGGCTGCGCGAGCCATAAAGCCCGACAACGCCTGGGCCATTTCTCCACGGTCGGTCACGCGCTCACCAAAGGAACGGCTCGAGAGGATCTGCTGCTTCGCCGCCGGTTCAACGGTCAGCTCTGCGCAAGGCAGGCCACGCAGCTCCTGTACGATCCGCTCGACCACCACGCCGTATTGGGCGCGTAACCCTTTGGCGTCGCTAGCCACCAGGTCAGCAACGGTATTGATACCTTGTGCCACCAACTTGGCCCCCAAGCGCCGTCCTATGCCCCACACCTCGTCCACCGGGGTGATAGCCATCAGCCGGGCACGGCGCAGCTCGTCACGCAAGTCCACGACGCCGCCAGTGGCAGGCCACTTCTTGGCTGCATAGTTTGCCAGCTTGGCGAGGGTCTTGGTGGGGCCAATCCCAACCCCTACCGTTAGTCCGGTCCACTGCCACACTCGCTGCCGGATCTGTTGTCCATAGGCTGTCAGGTCCCCGGCAAACGACTCCGACAACGCCATGAACGCTTCATCGATGGAGTAGACCTCAAGCTCGGGGGCCATGGTCTCCAACGTGCTCATCACCCTGCCAGACATATCGCCGTAGAGCGCGTAGTTGGAGCTGAATGCCACACCGCCATGCGCCTCGAACTGCTCGCGGATCTTGAAGTAGGGCCCGGCCATCTTGATACCCAGCGCCTTGGCTTCGGGGCTGCGCGACACCACGCATCCATCGTTGTTGGAGAGCACCACGATCGGGCGGCCACGCAGCTCAGGGCGAAACAGCCGCTCACAGCTGGCGTAGAAGTTGTTTACATCAACGAGCGCTATAGCCATCACGCTGCCTCAGATTGCCAATCACATGGGTGACCACCCCGAACAACTCCAAAGAGAGGCTCATACAAGGGTCGATAGGCGCGAACGCCGGATTGGCTGGCAACAGCCGCAACCTCGGCTTGAGCTGCAAGGTCTTTACCGTGAAGCCGCCATCGAGTAGTGCAATCACCACATCACCATGGCGCGGGGTGAGGCTCTTATCGACCACCAGCAAGTCACCGGGAAAGATGCCGACCCCGGTCATGCTCTCCCCCTCGGCACGCAGATAGAAGGTTGCTGCAGGGTGCGCCACGCAGTGGGTGTTGAGGTCTAACTTCCCTTCCAGATAGTCGCTGGCTGGGCTGGGAAAACCGCAAGAGGCGCGGTGCAAGAACAGCGGGGTGGTCACCTCGGCGGGTGATGGGTCTGGGGTTAACAGCTTCATGGCAAAACACCTGTATTTATATACAGTCATTATAGCGCACCACCTTTGAACCAGCGCAAGTCCCGCATGCCACTGATGGCGTACCATGGCGTCAACAAATAACAAAGAGGTCAGTATGAGTCACAATCTGTGCGCCCTACCGAAAGAGCAGCAAGAACGGGTCGAGGTCGAGAAGGCCGCCGCGTATGCGGTATGGAAGGAGCGCAACGGTCACTTGGCCAGCGCAGAAAGCGAAGCGAACCAACATCAAGGTGAACTGGGTCGCTACTTCCTTGAAAAGGTCACCTACTTCAAGTCTCGCTGACCCTATCAACACGTTCATCGGTGGCTGTGCAGGTCACTAGCAACAAACCGCATTCCAAACAACTTAACGAGGTACGTATTGTGACGGCATTGGTAGTCAACTTGGTTGAGACCTACTCCAGCCGAGGTGCTTACAAGGGCGCCATTAGCGCTTGGCGGGTTTCAAGTGATATGGCCAACAAAATCTCCACCGTCATTGGGGTTTACAAGTCTCAAGTCGTGGTTGTCATCGAAGGCTGCCAGCTGAAACTCTCGACACCTGATGTCAATGAACTACACGATGACGGGTGTGATGGTCGTTACTTCGTGGTCGGTGGAGACGTTTACGAAGACACCAAAGCTTGGCTAAAGCCGCATCCGTGGTTATTCAAGTCACTGGCCAGCGTACAAGGCCCACGCTACCTGAGCCTCGAAGAGGCCAACCAGATACCTTCAGGCAGCGTCATACTGAAGTAAGCCATATCTACACATCTTGATAGATAAGGTGAGGGAGGCTCGCGCCTCCCCCACTTAACACCACACCTCACACAAGCTCTCAGCCTGTGCCAGCACCAGCTGGGCAGCCTCTTCCTGCTGGTCTGGCGGGTACTTGTACTTGCGCAGGATGCGCTTGACCAACAGACGTAGCCGAGCCCTGACGCTCTCTCGACTACTCCAGTCAACGGTCACGCTGCGACGCAGGCTGGCAGTCAGCTCGTGGGCTATCTTGGCCAGTATCTCGTCACCCAGCTCACGCACCGACGCCTCATTGTTGGCAAGGGCATCATAGAAGGCGAGCTCGTCATCATTGAGGCCCAAGGCCTGCCCCCGCTTGCTCACAGCGGCAAACTTCTTGGCCATGTCGATCAGCTCCTCGATAACCTGCGCGGTCTCGATGGAGCGGTTCTGATAGCGCTGGATGACCTTGGTCAGCATCTCCGAGAACTTCTTTTCCTGGGAGAGGTTGGTAGCAAACTTCGCCTTGATCTCCCCCTCCAGCAACCGCTCGAGCAGCTCCACGGCGAGATTGCGCTCCGGCAGGTTGCGTACCTCGGCCAGAAACTCATCATCGAGCAGACCGATGTTGGGCTTGTCGAGGCCGACCGCTTCAAACACATCGACCACATCGCCCGATACCACAGCATTGCCGATGATCTGGCGAATGGCCAGATCGCGCTCTTCGTCAGTCTTCTTCTTCCGGGTGACCTCTTTCTTGGTCAGCATCACCTTGACCGCTTGCAAGAAGGCCACTTCCTCTCGTACCGCCTTGGCTTCATCAAGGGTGCAACAGAGGGTGAATGCCTTGCTCATCGCCAGCGCGTTGTCAGCAAAGCGCTTCTTGCCATCTTCAAGACCAAGGATGAAGTCAGCAGCCCTTGCCAGCAGCTTGTGTCCACCCGTGAGGTAGTCGCTGTAATCGAAGCCATGCAACATGGAGCGCAGTACATCCAGCTTCTCCTCCAACACCGCGTAGGCCTCACGGGCATCGACCGTAGGGCGACCACGACCACGGCTGGCGGTGTACTCCTTGATAGCGCTCTTGAGCTCGTTGGCGATACCGATGTAATCGACCACCAACCCACCTTGTTTGTCCTTGAACACCCGGTTTACCCGCGCAATGGCCTGCATCAGGTTGTGGCCCTTCATCGGCTTGTCCACATAAAGGGTATGTACGCAGGGTGCGTCGAAGCCGGTAAGCCACATGTCTCGCACGATGACCAACTTGAGCGGGTCACTCGGGTCTTTGAACCGCTTCTCCAGCCGTTTCTTCACTTGGGTGGCATGGATGTGGGGCCGCAGCAATGCCTTGTCAGAAGCGCTACCGGTCATCACGATCTTGATGGCCCCCTTGTCGGGGTCCGGGTCATGCCAGTCGGGGCGCAGGGCCACGATGGCATCATACAAGTGCACGCAAATCTCGCGGCTCATGGCGACCACCATGGCCTTGCCATGCTGCGCCTGATTGCGCTCTTCGAAGTGGGCCACCAGATCGGTGGCAACCCGCTCAATTCTTGGCTTGCTGCCAACCACCTTCTCCAAGGCTGCCCACCGTGACTTAAGCTTGGCCTGCTCGCTCTCTTCCTCATCCTCGGCCAGCTCATCCACTTCGTCGTCGATGTGGGGAAGCTCTTCGTTATTAAGTGACAACTTGGCCAAGCGTGACTCGTAGTAGATGGCGACCGTGGCACCATCGTCCTTGGCCTGCTGCATGTCGTAGACGTGGATGTAGTCGCCAAAGACGGCGCGAGTGTCCCGGTCTTCCGCAGATACGGGCGTACCGGTAAAGGCCACGAACGTCGCGTTGGGCAGCGCGTCGCGCAAGTGCTGGGCATACCCGACCTGATAGCGCGCAGCCCCTTCTGCAACCTTGCCTGGCGCTTTGAGCGAGGCGCTGAAACCGTATTGGGTTCGATGTGCTTCATCCGCGATGACCACGATGTTGGCACGGTCGCTGAGCACCGGGAACGAGTCCTCATCCTCGCCGGGCATGAACTTCTGGATGGTCGTGAACACGATGCCGCCGGAGGGCCTGTTGCCAAGCTTGTCACGCAGGTCACCTCGCGTACTCACTTGCACCGGCTGCTCGCGCAGCAGATCTTGCGAGAGTGAGAAGACCCCAAACAGCTGGCCATCAAGGTCATTTCGGTCAGTGATGACGACGATGGTCGGGTTCTCCATCGCTGCGTCTCGCATCACCCGCGCCGCAAAGCAGGTCATGGTGATGCTCTTGCCACTGCCCTGGGTATGCCACACCACCCCGCCCTTGTGGCTACCGTCTGGACGCGACGCCAGCACCACCTGCTCAATGGCCGCCCTGACCGCATGGAACTGATGGTAACCGGCGATCTTCTTGACCAACCGGCCGTCGTCTTCAAACAGCACGAAGAAGCGCAGGTAATCGAGCAACATGGCCGGGGCCATAATGCCGCGCACCATGGTCTCAAGCTCGCCAAACTCGCCGTAGGGGTCGAGGTTGACCCCATCCACAGTGCGCCACTGCATAAAGCGTTCGGCATCCGCAGACAGAGATCCCATCCTCGCCTCGCTACCATCGGAGGCAATCATGATCTCGTTGTACTGGAACAGGTCGGGGATCTGCTCCTTGTAGGTTTGCAGTTGGTCGAATGCCTTCCAGATGTCGGCATGCACGTCGGCCGGGTTCTTGAGCTCCAGCACAACCAGCGGCAACCCGTTGACGAAGAGGATGATGTCTGGGCGTCGGGTGTGTTTGGGCCCCTTGATGGTGAACTGGTTGATGGCCAGCCACTCGTTGGCGGTAGGGTCCTCGAAGTCAACGAGGCGGACAAAGTCCCCCACCGTCTCGCCATCCCGCTGGTACTGGACTGGGACCCCATTCACCAGCAGGCGGTGAAACGCCCTGTTGGCCGACAGTTGCGCCGGGGTATCGAGATTGACCACCTGCGCCAGCGCGTCTTCACGCGCTACCATCGGCACAGACGGATTGAGGCGTGCTATCGCGCCTCTCAACTGGTCGAGCAACAGCACCTGATTGAAGTTCGCACGCCACGGGTTATCAGAATCAGGGGCCACATCGTAGCCACACACCACGCGATAGCCGACTTCGGCCAACCACCCCAGCACCTCTTGTTCCAACTGCTCTTCGGTCATGCACCATCACTCATCAACAGGGAGAAACGCCCGTCAGGCGGGCTCGGTGGGCCTCAGTGGCAAACGCAGTTCGCACGCAGAATCCGCCCCCGGCTGGCAAGGCAATATCAGCCGGTGGGACGAACTGGCAGCCAAGTCAAACGGCAAGACCCACAACGTCAGGCGGGCATCATAACAAAAAGGTTCGAGTGGAACTTTGAGCTGGCTCCATGATGGATAAATCAATACCAGATGACCATCATCTTGCTCGGTCAGGTACTTGTGGCCGTAGGCAAACAGTTGGTAGAGGTCACCCTGGCTGATGCCGTACTTTCCGTCACGGTCGCTGCTATCGAGCCGCTTCCACTTCACATCCATCACCCAACGCTTGTTGCCGTGCTGCAACAAGAGGTCCGGCTGTAACCGGAACATCTGCTTGCCTTGCTGGGTGCAAAGGTACTGACTGGCCACCTGGGCCTTGAGGTTGGCATCGGGCAACAGCTGCTCGCGCAGGCACGACTCTACATAGCGCTCGAACAGCTTCTCCATGGGGAACAGCAGGCTGATGCCGCGCCACTCACCATTAAGGGCACTCGGCATGGCACGATAGAGGATGAGCTCACACCACGGCCGAGCCCCTTGATAGTGAGCCATCAAGCGGTCATGTCGCCACAGTCTGAAATCCCCTTCCACATCGCGGCTGGCAGGCACATCCACCAGCAAGTGGCGCAGCTCCTGTGCCAACCGCCAGTTGTCCGGGTGCTGAGTCGCATTGGCGACGGTCTCCAGCGCCCGCTTGAGCAGCCGGTTCTCGGCCCGGTCGGGCAAGAAGAGGTCGTAACGTAACGCAAAGTGGTGGCCCCGGCCCGGTGGCTGGCGCATCTGCCGGGCGACATCCAGCTGACCACGCAAGAACGGCTCGGTCGCCTCAAGACGCTGATAGTCACTGCGCACGCCACGTTTGACCAGCTGATCGAGCTCGGCCAGAAAGCGCGCGATAACCCACTCATTGAGCGGCATATCAAAGCGATCCAACGACGCCTCCGCCGTTTCACGGGGTGGCAGATCCAGGGCTCGTTCCAGCATCCGGCGGATCAACTCACGACCATCCTCGAGTGGGTCATCCTCATTGGCGGTCTTGGGCAGGATCTCTATCACCTGCCCGGTGGGGGTCTCTATCACCCCCACGTAGTTGTCCAGTTGCAAGGTCCGGCTATCTTCCACCTGCGCAAGAGCGGGTGCATGGCTTACCTTGTAGCGCTGGCTCAACTGACATAGCCAATCGAAATCAACCGGGTCTATATGGGCAAGCGTCAGCGTATCAACAGCGTTATCTCTAACAGTTAGCCGACCATACTCACGAACCGTGATGGGAGCCTTCACTGCGCCCCCTTGTCACCCTCGATGGTCAAGGCATAGGCCTCAATACGCGTAAACGCCTTCTCATTGATGCACCAACGTTGGCGCTGCCCCCCAACCGCTATATCACCAAACAGGGTCTTGATATCGAGTTTGGGAGGTGTGAGGAACATCGCCTCAGCGCGGCTCTTGCGATGATCATTGAGTACCCAGGCGATACGCTGCCAGTCCTCAAAGAAGTACTCCTGCAATAGCGGCAGGATCTGATGCTGGAAGATGTATCCCAACTGCGCCAAGGTTGGCTTTGCAGTCGCTTTGAGCGGCATAAAGTAGGCATGACCGAGGCAATGGTCGCGGTCCAACAGCACCTCGATGCGCTGGTTCAGCGTGTGCAGCAAGCGGCCTACGTCTACCTTGTGCTCCTCATCCTCGATGACCACGCCATCAAGCAGCTCGGCCCTAGGCGGCATCTCTTCAAACACAAAACGGCGACGCAGCGCGATATCGAGTCCGGCCAAGGATCGGTCGGCGGTGTTCATGGTGCCGATAAGGTAGAGGTTGTCCGGTACGCTAAAGGGGCGCTTGGAGTAAGGCAGAGTAGTGGTCAGCGCCTCGCTTGCCCCAGCCCGCTTGCTTGGCTCTATCAGGGTGATCAGCTCACCGAATATGCGCGAAACGTTGCCCCGGTTAATCTCGTCGATGATCAGTACGCGTTTGTTTGATGGTGTCGCGCCCGCTTCACTCTGCGACCCAGCTTGTGATGCTGTGGCATTGACCAGAGCAAGCAGCTTCTCCGGGATCAAGGTCGGGGCCTTCAACTCATAGAGCGTCATCTGGCTGAAGCGGCCGTTGATCAGCTCACCGCATGGGAGCGAGGGGCTGAACTGGCATAGCCACTTGACCGGCCTGACCTGCGCGTAGCTGTCATCCCCCTCGTAGTGCACGTCACTACGATAATCACCGGTAATCTCGCCGATAGCGCGGAACTTGAAGTTGCCGTCGGTGACCACCACGAGGTCGCCAATCTTCATCCGGTTCACCAGCGTCATCACGCTGGTCACGGTGTAGTCATAGGCGTTGTCTATCTTGCCCACCGACTGCTCCAACACGCGCTGAACGTCGCTGCGTGTCTTACACTCGCTGTAGTCGTGAGAGCTGCCATAGCCCAACCGGATAAGACCCTGCTCAATGCAGTCGTCAAAGATATGGGCATCATCGCCCTGAGTGTTGCCAAGCGACATCTTCCAGACCCGGCGTCCCTCCAACGTCATCGCCTCATGGCTGTCGCTGCGCGTGACTTTGGCGGCCACCGCGTCACACATGCGCTTGAAGACGCCATCAACCACGTCATAAGTCAGTTGACCGCTGTCTCCATCACTCTCGGCACGGATCCCCTCCACAAAGTCTTCATAACTAAAGCTCTGGTGGAAGGTCACAAAGTCGATACGCCCCTCCTTTACCAGCTCATCAAAGCGCGCCTTAAGCGCCTTGCGGGCCTCTGGGCTCACATCATCGTCGTGTTGTGCCAGACACTCGGGGTCGAGAATAGCCAACGCCTTGTTGATGGTGTGGTAGGTCTTGCCGGTACCGGGCGGGCCGAAGAGGATCTGGTTCAACGGTGCGTTGGTCTTGGGCATCACCGGGGTGTCGTTTGCTTCGCTCATGGTGTCATCCTCATCATCACTCCCGCTATCGTCCTTGTCTGCCTTTGGTGGTGCCAGTCCCAACGACTCGTCATACAGGCCCAACATAAAGCCATATGGGGTCAATTCAGGTAACGACTCGCGGGCCAGGTCGTAATAACGCATCAGGCGCTGCATACGCGCCATCGGCTGGTGCTTGGCGGGGATATCCTCCTTCGGCCACCCCAACACCGTCAGAAAGTGCCCAAGGTGCTCACACGACGAGATGGGCAGCATCCGCTTGGGGTGATAGCAGGTCACCAGCCGCAGCTTGCGGCCGTGCCCCATGGTGACACGCGGCTCGACGCCTGCCTGCTTGTAAAGAGCCTCGTCATTATCAATCCAACTCAGGTCGCCATCAGGGTCGGCGGCGGCTACGCAGTGCTGCACCTTGAGGGTGTAGCGCAACGCCTCCTCATCACCCAACTCGGCCAAGCGCTGGTGCTTGTAGACGGCACCATCTTTCTGAAAATAGAGCAGGTGACCACGGGACGTACCTGGCATATAGCGGGCCAGCACAGGCTGTAGACCACGCTCGATCCACCAGCAGAATGAATTGCCATCCCCCTTGCCTACGCAGTACTCCTCAAGGGTCAAGTTAGGCAACGAGTCAAGCGGGAACTGCTCGATAAACTTGCAATAGAGATCGCTCTGCTCACTAGCGAAACGGGCTCTGTCGCCCATCGTCTTGAGCTGAGCCAACAGGCGCGGGAAGTGTTCATTGGTAAAGGCAGTGGCGTTTACAACAGCGGCCGTCATACAGCGAGGTCCTTCAGTTGTTGTTCGGCATCCGGCAAGCGCAACTGGCCGGAGATCAGGCGGGGTAGCAGGGTGTCGCGTAGGGTCGCGAGAGTTCGAGCTTGTATTAGGTTTTCCTTGATGCGCTCCATCACCGGAGCAATAGTCTCCTCGAAAGCGGTAATTGCGATGGTCTGTGGATAGACAACCGAAACTCCAGCTAAGGTATCACGAGTGATTGTGTCGAACACGGAACCATGGGTCCGTTGTTTTAAGGTTTCAACAAGGCGATGCGTGCTGAAGTAAGTGAAATAGACATCACCGGCCTTACCAGATAAGCCATAGCAAGACTGGTTCATAGCCATTGCCTGCCCCACCAGAGCAAGTCGACCAACAGTGCCTCGCGCCGAAATGATAGTGGTCCCCACAGGCAATAATTTAGTTGATGACTTGTTCAAGCCTTCGCAAGTGATGTGCTTTTCAGTCTCGATTACAAACACGTCTGTGGTTGCTGGCGCATCAACTACAGAAAACCAAGGAATATCCCCATTCCAATACTCGCTGATAGAGGTTTTTGGCGTGCCCCCCCCAATAACATCAATCGTTTCAGTGAAGGACAAAACTCTCCACCCCTTCGGCACCATGCCAACCTCGGACTCTTCGAAGCTATCGGGGAACCGGGCGGCAACCTCGGGGGCCAGACCTGCTGGTTTCTCGCCACGAGCTCGGGCACGAACCGGATCGAAGTCGACAAACCACGACTTAAATAGCGCCTGCGCGATAGCCTCCAACGTGGCATTGGATTCGCGCAGCAGAGCGATACGTTCATCTAGTGCTCCGAGTAGTGCAGCAATCTCCTGTTGGATAGCCAATGGAGGTAAACGCATTTTGAACTTGAAACAGTCTCCGACCCGGATATGGCTAACGACTGAACCAGACCCTTCATGACTACGAAATTGATGCTGCAATGCCGGAGATAAAAATGAATACAGTAAAAAGCGTGGATCTAGGTGTTTGGAGTCAGCTCTGTATTGCATGAGCCTTTGGCCGAGAAATACTCCTTCGCTCTCGTTAACGAATCCAACCTCACCAATAGGAGCTTCTCGAGTAAGGATCACATCACCCGGCTGCAACTTAGCTCGGCGAGTCCACTTTTCATAAGTTTCCTGAACAACATAACGACATGTCGAGAGGTCGATGCGCCCATTCCTAACATTTGTCGTTCGTATCATCCGATAAGGCGTAGGCTCTTCTACAACTGGTGCCGTTTTGTTCACGCAATCGACGATCAATTCGCAAACATCTTCAACAACAACCAAGGGCCACTCAGAACTCATACCCAAGCCCCCCCAGCTTCTGCTTGATCAACCGATCCAGCTCTGCCCCCTTGACCATCTGGTCGCCAAGTTGCTTGGTCAAGCGAGCCATCTTGTCAGCAAAGGGTTCATCGTCCTCCTCCACCTCTTCGGCGCCCACATAGCGGCCGGGGGTCAACACATGGCCGTGCTCGGCAATCTCGGCCAGGGTTACGCTGCGGCAGAAGCCTGCTACATCCTCGTAAGGCTGCTCACACTCCCCGTCCCCTTTCCACGCGTGGAAGGTATCGGCGATGCGGGCAATCGCGCTCTCATCGAGCTCGCACTGCACCCGGCTGATCATGGTGCCCAGCTTGCGGGCATCAATAAACAGCACCTCGCCCTGGCGGCGGGTCTTGTTCTTGGCGAGGAACCAGAGGCAGGCCGGGATCTGGGTGTTGAAGAACAGCTGACCCGGCAGCGCCACCATGCACTCCACCACGTCCGCCTCCACCATGGCACGGCGAATGTCGCCTTCGCTATTCTGGCTAGAGCTCATGGAACCGTTGGCCAACACGATACCGGCACGGCCATTGGGCTTGAGGTGGTAGAGCATATGCTGCAGCCACGCATAGTTGGCGTTGCCCGCAGGCGGCGTACCGTAGACCCAGCGCGGATCCCCCTCGAGGCTGCCATGCCACCAGTCGCTGATATTGAACGGCGGGTTGGCCAGCACAAAGTCTGCACGCAAGTCCGGGTGCTGGTTGCGGGTAAATGTATCACCGTTTTCGCGCCCGAGGTTGTAGTCCATCCCCTGGATGGAGAGGTTCATGGCCGCCAGCCGCCAAGTGGTCGGGTTCGACTCCTGACCGTAGATGGAGACATCACCCAGCTTGCCGCCATGGGCCTCGATAAACCTCTCCGACTGCACGAACATGCCGCCTGAACCGCAGCAGGGGTCGTAGACCTGACCATGATGGGGAGCAAGCACCGCCACTAGCGTCTTGACGATGCTGGCAGGCGTATAGAACTGGCCCCCCTTCTTGCCCTCGGCACTGGCAAACTCGCCAAGGAAGTACTCGTAGACCTGCCCCAGGATGTCGCGTGCTTCACCGACATCACTGCCAAAGCCAATCTTGGAAACCAGATCCACCAGCTCGCCGAGCTTGCCATCGGGCAACTGGGCACGGGCGTAGCGCTTGTCGAGGATGCCCTTGAGGCGCGGGTTCTCCTGTTCGATCAGGGTCAGCGCATCGTCGATTAGCTTACCGATGACGGCATCTTTGGCCTGAGCACGGAGTCCCTCCCAACGGGCCCCTTCCGGTACCCAAAAGGCATTCACCTCACGGTAGTAATCGCGATCTTCAAGCTCCTCGGCCAGCAGCTCATCGTCACAGTCGTAGAGGAAGTACTCGTCGCTCTCATCGGCAAAGCGGCGGGTCAGCTCGGCGCGACGGGCAGCGAAGGAGTCGGAGATGTACTTGAGGAAGATAAGGCCCAGCACGATGTGCTTGTACTCGGCGGCGTCCATGTCGGCACGCAGCTTGTCTGCGGCAGCCCACAGGGTCTTCTTCAGTCCCTCGATACCGGTCGCTTGCGGCTCATCCTTGGCCTGCTTGCCCTTGCCACTGGCTTTCGCTTTGCGTGGTGCTGCAGCGGCGGCTTCGCCATCCAACACCCGGTGCACAGCACCGCCCCGCCCGCGCCCCTTGCGCAGTACGCCCTGTTCCAGCAGAGTCTCGCGTGCGGCGGTAAATACCTCATCGGTCAGGTCGCTGAATTGGGCTTTCAAGGTGTCCATCAAGGCTTGGTTGCCGATGCTGCTGCCATCTTCAGGAACGGCGGCCAGCAGCGCCTGGCTGAGCTCGTTGAGGTCTGTCATGGGGTTCTCCGGTTAATGCGTGTTGCCTTCACAGCCCACCTGCGCGAAAGCCAAGGTGAGGATGCGGGCCAAGTTGTCAGACTGACGGAACGGCGCATGCCGAGCCTTGCGGGCGCAGCAGGGACCTATCCAGGGTGGTGGGTCAACAGAAGGCGATGCAGCCAAGGTGATGCATCGGCGAGAAAAAGTCCGGCCCGTCAGTCGTCTATCAATTATCTGGCGGGCAGTTTATACAAATGAACCCTGCAGCACTATGCGTAATGTCACGCTGGATGCGGTCATCACAGGCGAGGTAGCTCAAGTGGTCAGAAGGCGAGCAGATCAGCCAGACACAATAAAAAAGGGCCTGATAACAGGCCCGACTAACGCACGAACATCTCACGGAGGAACGAAAGCAATGGGATCGTCAGTACCAAACTCACACGGACTCTCACCCGAAACAGCATAGACAAATGACAATCAAATCAATACCGGGATGGCCATACAAACGTCGTTATTGTTAAGTGGATCAACAATGCGGGATTTTGTTTTAACGTCACTTGCCCAAGACTGCGCAGTTAGCTACCGTGCTTGGGTGCGGCCCGCACGACTTGCACACGAGTCAAACCGGCATTCAATACCCCATACCCTTAATGATCTGATACCCAGCATCCACCTTCCGGTTGCTTAAACGTGTGCGCCTGACCCGAAGCGTGGACTCGGAGATTGGATCATGACCATCAAGCAATTCGTGCACGACACGCGCCAGCAACTCGCTGATTCAAGCGCACTGTCACTCAAGACCAGCCACCTCTACGAACTGATCGCCGCCGCTTTCGGCTACCGCAGCTATGCTGCGCTTCAAGCCGAGGCTATCGTGCTGCACCAGACACCTTGGCCCTGTCAGCCTGACCTCGCCCTACTCGAGCAGCGAGGACGTGAGCTCGCGTTACCCCAACCCCAGACCCTGTCGCTGCTGGTTGGCCAACATCTACAACGTGCTGGCGTGGTGAGCATCCAAGTCGAGGCTCTCGGCCTGACTAGAGAGGACGATTGGGATAACACATGGGAAGATGGCTGGCTCGATGATGAGGCCGAGGATGACGACGCACAGCTCCAACCTGCCCCATCCAGCACGACGCCACTCGATGCGGCGCAGGCACTACTAGCGCAACTTGATGCCTACCATCAGCCCCCAATCGCCCTCCAGGCACTGCAGCAACTGGAGGCCTTCGCAGAACGAGGCCATCCACAGGGGCACTGGTGGCTGGCACAGCGATTCGACGTGGGTGGTCGGTACATTGAGGACGTTAACGTTGCCTCTGGCTATTGGTATCGCAAGCAACAGCAGGGCGCGATATTGAGCGGCCCAGAACTGGAGTTTGCAGAAGCATTCGCCAAGCGGTTGCAACGTCAAGAGCGGTGGCTTACCCACGCACTCAAGGCCGCCCGCAGTGGTATCGTCGAGGCACGCTATGCACTGGCAGAGGCAAAGTTGGATAGCAGCATCTTTGACACTGACCCGGCTGCAGTGAGTGACCCGGCCGCCATCGCATGGCTCGCGATGGAACACGACAACCAACAAGCTGCCCACCACTGGTTGACGCAAGCAGCGCAGAGAGGCGATACACAGGCCATGCTCGCCCTCATTGAAGAGTACGACCGGGACAACCTCTACCAGTCTTGGGTATGGCTGCGTTTAGCCCAGTTGCTTGGCGACGACTTCACTCAGGACGACTTGAGGGCCATCCATGAGAATGGCGATGACTACGATGATGATGTGGGTGGACCACTCTATGTCGCCGGACGGGAAGGCATCGAGCTGCCGCCACTCGCCCCCGAGCTTGCCAGCAAGGCAGAAGAGGAAGCACAGCGCTTGTTTGCCCAGAGCGCCTCAGAGGCTCTATAGCGCAATCAAAGAACAAGGGGGCACCTGCCCCCTTATCACTTGGCCAGCAAGCGCCCTGGAGGACTGAGCGACGTCAGAACCTGGGCGAACATACACCTGCATGGGCCCAGAAGCTCGCAGTGATGTCGTGACACAATGACACAATGACACTGTCAAATGGCCTCATGATATGAGCGGTTCGATAGGCTAAACCGCTCAATAAGATCTGCTAGCTTCAATTAACAAGTTCGGTACTGTCAGCTTCGACATCTAGCGCGGGCTCTTCCTCGTCAAGCTCAGTGGCTCTACGCGCCATAGTCTGAATGTGGTTGCTCCACCACTCCATCATAGGCCTGCGTCTTTCTAGGAAATCGGTACGGTTATAGGCTGCACGTACAGCGTCTCGATCCATGTGACTCAGAGCGACTTCAATCAAGTCCTTTGCAAACCCTCGCTCGTTGAGCACCGTACTTCCAAGTGACCTGAACCCGTGAGCGACAAGCTTGTCAGCGAATCCCATACGCTTCAAAGCCATATTGACCGTTGACTTGTTACAGTGGCTACGTCGATTACGTTCCCCGGGAAAGACGTAGGGAAACCTGCCCGATATCGGCTTCATTGCGTGCAGAATATCGAGAGCCTGATCTGTGAGAGGTACCTGATGTTCCCGGCGACGCTTCATCTTTTCGGCTGGTATACGCCATACCTTGGCATCCCAGTCAATTTCATCCCACCGGGCTGTTGCGGCCTCACCCGGCCTAGCAAGGGTATGGAGGCTCCACATGATGAGATTACGCGTAATCACGGTAATGCTGGCTTGGTTTACCGCTCTGAGAAGAACGGGTAACTGACTTGGCTCGATACTGGGCAAGTGCTGCTTGGTTGGTTTATCAAATACCTGACGGATACCTGCACACGGGTTGGCCATGATGTAGCCCGAGTTAACGGCATACGTCATGATCTCGTTGATTCGCTGGCAACTACGTCGAACCGACTCGTGCTTCTCCTCCAGCTTGAGAGGGCGCAATGCAGCAATTGCATGCTGTGCCGTCACTTGCTGGATCGGGATATGCCCCAATCCGGGCAACACATGCCGCTCCAATGAGTTCCACAGGTCCTTGGCATACTCAGCGGTCACCCTGCGTTGGTGCAGCGCCCTCCATTCCTCGGCAACAATGCGGAAGGTGAGGTTGGCTGCAAGTCGTTCTTCAGCCTTTTGGTCCTGGGGGTCTTTGCCTTTGGCTAGCAACCGGCGGTATGCATCTGCCTGATCGCGGGCGTCCGACAACGATATCTCCGGGTATGCGCCTAGCGAGATCCGGGTACGCGACCCACTTGGTCGAGTGTATCGAAAGCGCCATAGCTTATTCCCGTTAGGGGAGACGCACAGCTCAAGGCCGTTTCCATCTGAAAGAGTCCATTCGATCTCACGGGGTTTTGCGTTACGCACTTCCGTGGCAGAGAGGGGTTTGGTAATTCTTGGCATTGGTACACGCTCCATCGTAATGCCGCACGTCATGTACCAAAACATGTACCAAAAACCACCGGTTTTAGGCAAATCAAACCGAACTTCGCCGGACACTAAAAAACCCGCAAGGCCTTATGCCATGCGGGTTTCCTGTACTGTCCCAGACTATCTCGGACTACAATTTGGCGGAGAGACAGGGATTCGAACCCTGGGTGGCATTGCTGCCACAATTGATTTCGAGTCAATCCCGTTCGGCCACTCCGGCATCTCTCCGTGGGGAGAGAGTTTTACCCAAGCTGGGCCGAGGATGCAATAAAAATTTCTTAGATATCAAATGGCTGAATCAGATATCTGGGAGCAGGCTCACAATGCGGCGCGTGCTGTTCGCGTTGCTAGGCCACCCTGCATCCACCCGACATTAACCCTCTCGCACACCCGGCCATTATCCATATCGTGATATTCCCCCCATTGCCATGAGGCGTCTCTTTTTCCTGCTTGGTGCTCAAATTTATGGGTGATGCCGATTTTGGCAGGTTTCCTATGTATCCCCACATCATTGCGAGTGCGCGGCAAGCTGGTAATCATGGGCTGATTGAGGAACAATCGCGCCATCCTGGCGGCTGTATTGATGATGTTCCGCCCCGATTGAACTGATGGATCTTCTTATGCGATTGCCAAAACTTATGCCCCTCTCCATAACGCCTTCCCTTTCCATGCTGCTGGCAGCGATCCTGCTTTGCGCCGCGCCGGCAGAGGCCAAACGCTACCCGCTGCCACCTGCTGGGAGTCGCCTCATCGGTGAGCTGGAGGATTACATTATCCAGCAGAATGAACATCTGGAGCTGGTTGGCAAAAATACGCAAATTGGATTTTTAGCACTGCTTGAGGCAAATCCGGGTGTAGACCCCTATTTACCCAAGCCGGGCACCCGTTTGACGCTGCCCACCCAGATGCTGCTGCCTGATGTGCCTCGCGAGGGGATCGTCATCAATCTGCCCGAACTGCGCCTCTACTACTTCCCCAAAGAGAAGAGCGAGGTCATCGTGCTGCCCATCGGGATTGGCGATATCGGCCGCGAAACACCCGAGATGACCACGACGGTCATCGAGAAGAATCCCAACCCGACCTGGGTGCCCGGCCCCATGGTGCGCAAATCCTGGCTGGAGCAAAAAGGGATCACCCTGCCCGCCGTAGTGCCCCCCGGCCCGGAGAATCCCCTTGGCAAGTTCGCCATGCGCCTTGGCTATGGCAAGCGCGACTACCTGATCCACGGCACCAACAAGGATTTTGGCGTTGGCCTGCGGGTAAGTGCAGGCTGCATCCGGCTGCGACCTGACGATATCGAGGCCCTGTTCAAGATTGTGCCGATCGGCACGCCGGTGCGGGTCATCAATCAACCGGTCAAGGTCGCCATCGAACCGGATGGTCGGCGCTGGCTGGAGGTACACTCCCCGCTCTCCCGCACCGAAGAGGAGCTTGAAAATGGCGCCCCGCTGGTGCTATCTCCGGCCATAGAGAGCTTTATCAGCGCACCTGACGTGATGCAGGATGAGGTGACGGCTGCGCTGGAGAGCAAAAATGGCCTGCCCCGCCCCATCAGCAGCCAACTTGTCAGTGGCTAAGTAACCAGCGCCCGAGTCGCACCGGAGTCACCTTACCTCATGAAATTCCTGCCCCTCCTATTCCTGTTGGCCTGTCACTCCTTGTGGGCCAAGGACATTCTCTGGATGAACAATGGCGATCGTCTGACCGGTAACATCGAGGAGGTGACCGAACAGTCGGTGCGCATCGCCCTGCCCTACAGCGGCGCGGTGACCGTCAAGCGGGAGGCCATCAAACGCTGGCGCATTGATAAAGAGGACAAACCCAAGGCGACGGCAAAGGGTGGGCTCAAGCTGTTCGAGGATGACCAGGATGAACGCAACGCCTGGCTCTGGACCGGCAGCGGCGATCTCAATGTCAAACTCAAACAGAATGACAAGCAGACCAACAACGTCAACCTCAAGTGGAAAAGCGAGCTGGCCAATCTGGACTGGCGTTACAGCTTCTCCGGTGAATATACCTATGAGACCGCTGACAACATCACCGACAGCCATGATTATCAGCTCAACCCTACGCTGGACTACTTCTTCAACCAGCAGTGGTTCTTGCGCACCTCACTCGATGCCGAATATGACATGCTGGATAAAGATCGCTATCTCTATATGGACTATGGCTCGGGGCCGGGCTACCGCTTCTGGAACGACAAACGCCGCCGACTGGAGCTGATGGCCCAAGGGGGATTAAGCCGACTCTACTTCCGTGAAGATAGCGAGGTTCCCAAGATTTTTCTGGGTGAACGGGTCATTGACTACCCCTTCGCCGGTTTTAACTGGGATTATCGCCAACCTTTCTCCCTCTGGCAGGAGAAAATGGAGCTGTTCAGCCAGGGGCGCTATCTGAAATATCTGGCACAAGCCTCCCCCTATTTCACCCGTAATCAGGATCTGAAAGGCAGCATAGGATTGCGCTACTACTTCAACGACCATCTGCGCCTCTCCTGGTCGAGTGAGCTGGATTGGGAAGATGCTGACATCCTTGTCGACACAGGCAGCCCGGAACCCCGGGAGAGCGAATTAAGACACCTGCTCAGCCTTGGTGCCAGTTTCTAGCCTCGGATCCCCAACACGCAAAGAGGAGCCAAATCGGCTCCTCTTTGCTTTAGGCGAACAGGTTCGCTAGATCAGCCCCCAGGCGGCAATCTGGTAGATCCACACCATCGCCAGCAATGTGCCGACCAACCCCATGATGACACCGATGCGCACCATCTGGTGACTCTCCACAAGACCGGTGGCGTGGGCCAGCGCATTGGGTGGGGTACTGATGGGCAGCGACATCCCGAGTGAGACCGAAATGGTAACCGCCAGGATCAGGGTGTGGCTGCCGCCCCACTCGGCCAGCTCCGGCATGCTGACCGCCAGTGCCGCCACCAGTGGCAGCAGCAGGTTGGCGGTTGCGGTGTTGGACATAAAGTTGGCCATCACCACCGCCAGCAGACAGGCGCCGACCAGCACCGCCAGCGTGGAGTATTCGTGGAACGGAATATGGGTGATGAGCCGCTCGGCCAACCCGGAGTCCTCCAGCGCCAGCCCCAGCGCGATACCGCCCGACACCAGCCAGAGCACATCGAGGGAGATCTTGTGCAGATCGTCCTTGGTGATGATGCCGGTGGTCAGGAACACTGCCACCGGGATCATGGCGACCACGTAGGAGCTCATGCCGTGCAGATCCCCCAGTAGCCAGAGCACTATGGTGGTGATAAAAGTGAGGTAGACCACCCAGGCGCGAGGGGTCTGCATAAAGCGCCCCTCAATCTTGAGATCCATCCGCTTGAGGGTGCTCGGGAAGAAGCGCCCCAGCAGAAACCAGCCAAGCAGCAACAGCAATACCACAAAGGGCACCGCAAACCCCATCCACTGACCGAACGAGATGGCATGCTCGCCGGTCAGGTATTTGAGGGCCACTGCGTTGGGCGGAGTACCGATGGGAGTGCCGATCCCCCCGAGGTTGGCCGCCAGCGGAATGGCCAGTACAAAGCCGATTTTGGCCGGGTCCTTGTCGGGAAACGCCGCCAGCACCGGGGTGAGAATGGCCAGCATCATGGCGGTGGTGGCGGTATTGCTCATAAACATGGAGAAGGTGGCGGTGATCAGCATCAGCCCCAGCATGACGATCCGGGGATCCTGACCGAACGGGCGCAGCAGCACCCGCGCCAGATTGACGTCCAGATGGTATTTGGTCGCCGCAATGGCGAGAAAAAAACCGCCGAGAAACAGCATGATGACCGGCGAGGCAAAGGTCGCCATCACCTCGGTGGACTTGAGCAGCTCACCAAATCCCGGCTCTGCCTTGTCGGCAGTCATGAACCAGAGCCCCTTGTCGGAGAGCAGCAGCAGCTCCAGCACGATGATCAGCACCGAGGTGGCGAAGATAGGGATGGGCTCCAGGATCCAGCAGAGGGCGGCCAGCACGAAAATAGCCACGACCCGCTGCTCGATGACGGTGATCCCCTCCAGCGGGATCCAGTGGGTCGGGATCAGCAGGATGGCGAGGCTCAGCAGCAGTGGCAGAATAATCTTGTTATTGATGGGCACTATTGTCTCCAGGATCGGGAGTAAGAAGCCAATAGTGGCATAACATGCTATCGCCTCACGCGGCCAACTCGCCAAAATGAGAGCTGGCTAACTGCACGGCGCACCGTTTTGTGAGTCATATCAAGCTGGGGTCGGCGCGCGATGGCTGACGCCTCAGACCTTGCAACAAACAGGCAAAAAAACGGGCCCGCTGTTCGTTGCACACGACAGCGGGCCCGTTTCACCATTCATACCGATGAGGGGCTCAGAAGTAGATGCGGGTCACCGACTCGATGACGCAACCCGGGCGACGGATCCCTTCGATCTCCACCTTGATCTCTTTGAGCAGCTCCAGCCCACCCTTGATGGGGGTGACCCGGGCCAGCTTGGTGCGGGCGCGGATGTTGCTGTCCACCTTGATGGGGTACGGGAAACGTACCTGATCCAGCCCGAAGTTCACCACCATGCGGGCGGTCGGGAACTCGGGGGTGGCCTCATCGACCGAGCCGGTCAACTGCGGCAGCAGCGCCAGGGTCAGGAAGCCGTGGGCGATGGTGGTCTTGAAAGGCGACTCGGCGGCCGCGCGCTCCGGATCTGTGTGGATCCACTGGTGATCCCCGGTCACGGCAGCAAACTGATCGATCATCTGCTGGCTGACGTGCAGCCACTCGCCCACATGGGTCTCTTCACCAATGCGAGCCTGCAGGGCGGCATAGAGCTCGGCTGCCTCGGCCCCCAGCTCCACAGCGGGTTCCTGAGCCACGGCAGGCTGACCGTTGGCCACCCGTGCCACGGTTGCTGCATCCTGTTGCTGCTCGCTCTGGGTCTCGGTTTGCAAGTCCAGTACACGACCCAGCAAAGGGTGAAGATGTGCCTTTTGCTGAAACTCACGCCAGTAGTCGCGGATCGCCGGTGAGAGCCAATCCTTGAGCTCAAAGGGGTGCTGCGCCAAAATTTCGCGCTTGCGCTTCAGAAAATCGACAACTTTCATGTTCCGATCCCTATGTGATTCATTGCCTGTAAAGAGGTCTAACCAGTCCTATTTTATTAAAGTTTCAGCTGTAAGTGCAAAAAAATCTCGGCGTACACCTGTACCAAGGCGGAAGTAACTACTTACACCATGTAAACCAGCACGATCTGCCAATGAGGAAATCGATTGCCAAAGATGCCGCCAGCAGGGGAAATTCGCGGGGCTCATCATGAAAAAAGGCCCTCATCGGGCCTTGTGGTGGGGACTCAGCGCGCGCTCGACCAGCCGCGACGCAATCCCTCTTCATCCAGAAAGGACCAGGCGAGGATCCGGCTCACCTTGTTGCCCTGCGCCATGTCGATCACCCGTACCTGACGCGCCCCCACCCGGCTCAACGCCTTTTTCGCCCCCGGCAGGTTCTCTTTTTTCGACACCAGCGAGCTGAACCAGAGGCACTGAGTGGCAAACTCCTTGCTCTGGGCAATCATGTTGGCCAGAAACGCCGCCTCGCCCCCTTCGCACCAGAGCTCGGCCTTCTGGCCGCCAAAATTAAGCACAGGAGCGCCTGTCACCTCCTTGCCCAGATTGCGCAGCTTGCGCTCCGTCCCCTTGCTCGCCTCTTCCAGCGACGCGTGGAACGGCGGATTGCACAGCGTCAGGGCAAAGCGCTCCTTTGGCCCTATGATGCCGCGAAACACATGGTTGGGGTTGCCCTGCAGGCGACACTCAATCTGGTTGCCGAGTCCGTTGCTCTTGGCCAGCAGGGTGGCCGCCTTGACCGAGACCGGATCGATATCCGATCCCACAAAACGCCAGCCATATTCGCGGGCCCCCAGCAACGGATAGATGCAGTTTGCCCCCACCCCGATATCCAGCACCCTCACCCCCTTGCCGGTAGGGAGCTGGCCTGAGCTCTCGGCCAACAGGTCGGCCGCCCAGTGCAGGTAGTCCACCCGTCCCGGGATAGGAGGGCAGAGGTAACCGGCAGGCAAGTCCCAGTGGGCAATCCCGTAGTGATGGGCCAGCAGGGCGCGATTGAGGGTCTTCACTGCATCGGGATCGGCAAAATCGATGGTGCGGGTGCCGTAGCCATTGATAAAGACATGGGCAGCCAATTCGGGAGTTCGCAGGCAAAGCGCCTCAAAGTCGTAACCCGCCTGATGGCGATTACGGGAGTGAAGTCCGGATTTACGGTCGCCCGACTTGGGGCCACCGGCTGATGGGATGCGGGGTTTCATGCTGAGCCTGCCGAAGAAAACGGGCCCACACTATAGTGATTTGACTCGGGAAAGTCTAAACGAGGGCAATAAAAAACCGGGCTATCGAGCCCGGTTCAAGTGAGGTTGGAAAAACAGTCCGTACTGCGAGCCGTTTGTCCAGCCTGACTCAGATATCGATCCGGCGAGCTTGCCAGAACTTGTTGCGCCAATATTGGCTATCCAACTTGGAGCGCGTCACACCAGCTCGAGTCGAGGCGTGGATGAATTCACCATTGCCGACATAGATACCAACGTGGTTGAGACGACGATTGATTTTGAAGAAGACCAGGTCACCCTCGACCAGATCCTGCTTGGAAACGCGCGTCCCTTCATGGACTTGGGAGCGGGTATCGCGGGGTAATTCGATACCGACGGCATTGCGGAACACTTCACGGGCAAAGGCGGAACAGTCGATACCGCGCTGGCTGCTGCCACCCATCCGGTACGGAACACCACGCCACTCTTTATATACAGTCAGGATTTCATTCACATCGGGTGTCTGGGAAGCTTCCGGTTCGATGACAGGTTCAACCATGGAAACTTCGATCTTGCTCGCGACCTCGGGTTGGGGTGCCGAGGCACAACCCACCATTCCGAGCGCGACCAGCAGTAGCATCAGGTGGCGCAATCCTTTATCCCCGCTAAATAGTAAATTTTGTTAAAATACGGCCCCAAAGGGCAATTTATAAGGCAACAGCACCCGACTATATCCAAGAATTCTATCGAGGCAAGTGAAAATCCCTATCAAGCTCACATTTTTGCAAGGAAATGCACGATTTTTCATAATTAATGTGATCATGCCCAAACAATATACAATCGCAAAAAGAGCCTTGGGCCTCATAGATAACTGGCTTTTATCCCTGTTTCAGCACCTTTTTAAAGTGAAAAATCATGATCGAAACCGATCTTTTTTTGTTAAAACCGGCCAGGGTATGCCAGGAACTGCTTGCTCAATTGCCTGAATGGCTGTCAACCGATGAGCTGCATATCTGGCAAGCCATGACCCATCCTGAACGGCGTCAGGAATATCTGGTGAGCCGCGCCCTGCTGCGCCAGCTATTGGCCGAGCGGCTGCAACAACCCGCCGCCAGTCTGCAATTTTGCAACGGCCCCCACGGCAAGCCCCGACTGCATGATGATGCTTGGCAGTTCAATCTGAGCCACAGTGGCAGCTGGCTGGTGCTGGCGCTCTGCCCACAGGGGCCGCTTGGGGTGGATATCGAGCTGGGCAAACGGCGGCATCATCCCCTCCCCCTGGCCCGCCGGTTTTATGCACAGAGTGAATATGAGTGGCTCTGCGCACTGCCTGCCCAAGAGCAGGAGAGTGCCTTCTACCGGCTCTGGTCGCGCAAGGAGGCGGTACTGAAAGCCCACGGTGGCGGCATAGCGGCGGGACTGGAGAAGGTGCGGTTTCTCCCAGAGGAAGGATGGCGACTCGACAACCGGCTCGATGACACCTCTTATCAGGTACAGGATTGGCCCTTTGCCAGCGGCTGGCTCAGCCTCGCAGCGGCGGCAGCCCCTGTGACCTTTTACCGGCTGGATGAGCGCTTGAATTGCCACTCGCTTAACCCCATGTTACTCAACACCCTTTCTGAAGAGTCCAACTCATGATCGTCGACATTACTCCCCAGAATTTTCACGCTGAACTTATCGATGCGTCCATGAAGAAGCCGGTCGTCATCTATTTCCATGCTCCGCAGATGCCGGAGTGCCAGGGGATGACACCGCTGATCGAATCACTGGTTGGGCCCGCCAATGAGCAGGTCACCCTAGCCAAGGTGGATATGAACGATCCCCAGCTGCAGCCGCTGGCCAGTCAGCTCGGCCTGCGCGCCCTGCCGGCGCTGGTGCTGTTCCATCAGGGTCGCCCTGACGAACAGGGGATCATCGAAGGGCCGCAAGATGAAGCCACCCTGCGCCAGTATTTCGCCGCCTTCGCCCCCAAAGAAGAGGAAGAGTTGCTGGCCAAGGGGCAACAGGCACTGGCTGACGAGCAGCCCAGCACCGCCTATGCCCATCTGACCAAGGCACACCAGCTGGCTCCTGAACGTCACGACATCAGCCTGTGGCTCATTCAAGCTGCGCTCGACCTCAATCTGCTGGAGGAAGCGCAGGAGCGCCTCGGCACCATCCCGATGGCGGTGCAGGATGGCCACTTCCATACCCTGAGCTCACGGCTGGCGCTGGCCCTGCAAGCGGCAGACAGCCCGGAGCTGCGCGCGCTGGAAGCCCGTCATGCAGAACAGCCTGATGATTTTTCCCTGACTCAGGAGCTGGCGGTGCAATACAACCAGGCTGGTCGTCAGGAAGAGGCGTTGGGACTGCTGCTGGAGATCCTCAAGCGGGATTTGGCATTCGGCGATGCCAGAAAGACCTATCTCGATATTCTGGCGACCATGGGCAGCACACCGGCGGCGCAGAGCTACCGTCGCAAACTCTATAGTCTGCTCTACTGATCGGAATCGAACTGGCTGGTAATGATGGGGGAGTGCCGGGAGACCGGCATGACCTCATGGGTCAAGTACGAAGAAGGTATTGTGGGAATAAGGTGCTCTGGGAATAGTGGGCATACGGTGAATTTCAGGCAAAAAAAAATGGCGCAAAACTGCGCCATTTTTTTCGCATGGATTACTTCTTGTAGGAAGTAGCCATGTTGTCGATGCGCTGGTTAGCACGCATAGCTTCTTGCTTGGCTTCAGCAACATCAGCAGCGATTTTGGACTGATCAGCACGAACTGCGCTAACATCTTGAGCCAGTTGGTCAACTTTGTTAGACAGATTCTGAACGGAAGTTTCCAGTTCGCTGGTGTTTGCACAACCGCCCAGCAGAGCGGACAGACCAACAACACCTACCAACAACAATTTTTTCATTTTTAAAGCTCCCTTGAACTCGCCAGACGTTTAGCAAGCGGCGTGATTATGGCACAAAAAAATCCTACTTTGCATAGTCCCCACCACAGATAAATGCATTAAAACCCTCATTTTTTTTTGAATGAACAGTTTTTGTCCAGATTCGTCTAAAAAATGAGTGCCGTGTGGTGAGGGCACGGACAAAGGTTAACCAAATTTTTGCCTTATTACAATTTCGTATGAGGCTCAGGCTGTACGTTCTGACAACAATTGACGATATTGCACCAGATCCTCGATGGTCAGCACCGGCATCTGGTGCTTGCGACCGAACGCAACCAGGTCTGGCAGACGCGCCATCGAGCCATCTTCTTTGGTCAATTCACACAACACACCAAACGGTTTGAGGCCAGCCAGCTGCATCAGATCGACCGTCGCTTCGGTATGACCACGACGGGTAATCACCCCACCGGTTCGCGCCCGCAGCGGGAAAACATGACCCGGGCGGTGCAGATCGCCCGGTTTGGCGCCGTCTGCGATGGCTGCACGGATGGTGGTGATGCGATCAGCCGCCGAGACACCGGTCGTGACCCCCTGCGCCGCTTCGATGGTCACAGTAAAGGCGGTCTGGTAGTGGCTGGAGTTGGCCTCCACCATCATCGGCAGTTCGAGTTGGCGAACCCGCTCGTCGGGCAGGCAGAGGCAGACGATACCGGAGCACTCGCGGATCATCAGCGCCATCTGTTCATTGGTCATGGATTCGGCGGCGAAAATGAGGTCACCCTCGTTCTCCCGATCTTCATCGTCGGCCACCAGCACGCCGCCTCCAGCACGCAAGGCAGACAGGGCCGCTTCGACACGGGCAACGGGATCACCGAATTCACTGAGTAGAGACTGATTCATGGTAAAACTCCTAAACAAGACAAGGACCAGAATCAGGGCATGGAAAGGCAGACAGAGACGGGCATGCAGCGGCCAGCCCACAAGGGCCAAAACGGCAAGGTCTGTCTTATCCTCTTTCATCCGGACTATGACCGTCGGCTCCGGCATCTCACCGGATCTGCTGACCCCGACCTAGCAATCAGCCAAGTCGGGCGCTCGCGGGCTCCCCGAGTCAATCGGGATACCGCCGGTGGGGAATTGCACCCCGCCCTGAGAATAAGCTCAGACAGCCTAAAGAAAAACGGTTGCAGATACCAGCCAAAATCCCCCGCAGGCTGAAAAGCGTTTCAACATTGCGCCCGGTATCCCGCTCTGCGGCCCGCTCGCCAACGCGAAAGGCTATGACTGGCGAATTTCTTTATGGCGCGGATCGGTTTATGGCATAGTTCCCGAAACAAAAAAACAGGGCCCGAAAAGAGAGCCTGAACAACGCTGCCGGCGCAGACAGCAGCGCCAACACCACAAACGGAAAATGACAGAGATGGAAAAGAAAATACTGCTCACGGATTGCCCGGATGCCAAAGGGCTCATCGCCAAGATCACCAACATCTGCTACAAGCACCAGCTCAACATCATCAAGAACGATGAGTTTGTGGATCACGAGAATGGCCGCTTCTTTATGCGTACCGAGCTGGAGGGGCGCTTCAACGACGAGACCCTGCTGGCCGACCTCGATGATGCCCTGCCCATCGGTGCCCAGCGCCGTCTGGTCAAGGCGGGCAAGAAGCGCATCGTCATCCTGGTGACCAAAGAGACTCACTGCCTCGGCGATATTCTGATGAAGAACTACGCGGGCGCGTTGGATATGGATATCGTTGCGGTGATCGGCAACTACGATACCCTGGCCGAGCTCACCGGCAAGTTCGATATCCCGTTCCACACCGTCAGTCACGAGGATCTGAGCCGGACCGAACATGAAGAGCAGGTACGCGCCATCATCGACAGCTATGAGCCTGACTATGTGATCCTGGCCAAGTACATGCGGGTGCTGACCCCGAGCTTCGTCGAGGCCTATCCGCGCAAGATCCTCAACATCCACCACTCCTTCCTGCCCGCCTTCATCGGTGCCCGCCCCTACCGGCAAGCGTTCGACCGTGGCGTAAAGCTGATCGGCGCCACCGCCCACTTCGTGACCGACGATCTGGATGAAGGCCCCATCGTCGAACAGGACGTGATCCACGTCGGTCACGCCTTCAGTGCTGACGACATGGCCAAGGCGGGTCGGGATGTGGAGAAATCGGTGCTGAGCCGCGCGCTGGAGCTGGTATTGAACGAGCGGGTGTTCGTCTACGGCAACAAGACGGTGGTCTTCAAGTAATCCGCCCACACGGCACGTATGCAAACGCCAGAAACAACAACGGCTCCCGCGGGAGCCGTTGTTGTTTCTGCGCCGAGTGTCAGAGCGGCAGATCGTTTACCGTCACCGCGCCCTTCTCCAGCTTCAGCTCGGAGGTCAGCGCTTGCTTGTCGGCCTTCAGATAACCCATTAGGGTCAGCTGATCGAGCATGGGGGCCAGTTGCGGCACCGCCTTGCCCAACTTGTCGCTGAGGCTGGCATGCAGCACGCCGGAGAGAGCCTGCATCCCCGCGTCGCTGTTGAACAGCTGCTCCAGCGAGGTAGAGGCCAGCTTCACGTCCCCCTTCATGGCCACCGCCTCACCGTTGAGCTTGGCGCTGAGATCGGCCAGCTCCAGGGTCGCACCACGTTTGAGCATCTTGTCCAGCGCCTGCTGGATGGCGGCATCTTCAACTCCCTTGCCACCGGCTGCCTGCAGCCCCTGATACCCTTCCAGATCCAGACCGTTGAGGTTGAGCGCCAACTTGCTGTCGGTCACCGCCAGGGTGTCAGTCTCGTTCTCCAGATCCAGCTTGGCAATTTTCATCTGATAGCTGCTGGAGAGGGTCTGGGCATCATCACCGGTCAGCTGAGTCTCGGTGGTCATCCCCTGCAGGGCGACCTTGACGCTGTCAGGCAGTTGTACCGTGAGGGCCGAGAGGGTCATCTCGCTCTGGGGCGAGAGGAGCACACCGCTGATCTCGGCAATGTCGGCACTCCCTTTCAGATCGGCCAGCACCAAGTCCATCTTGCTCTGCTCTTCATGGACCGTCATCCCCTGCCAGGTCATAGTGAGGTGACCATTCCCCTCCAGATTGCCGTGGAACTCGCCGCTCAGGGGCAGGAAGCTGAACTCGTCCAACCCCTGTTTGATCTTGAATTCATTGGCCCAAAAACGGCTGCTGTTACCCTGGGTCCAGAGACTGGTGACCGACTCCAGACCGAGTTCCCACTGCTCCATGCCCAGTGCGGTGAAAACCGGCGCTAGCGTGCCATTATGGGTATCGAGCAGGAAGTGGCTCTTGATGTAGAGCGGCAGGATCTGGCTCTTGACCACCAGTTGCAACTCGATGGGCTGACTGCCCTCCAGCTCGCTGTCGATGGCAGCCAGCTCCTCCGGTGTCACCACGACCTTCAGGATCCCGTCACGGGTGAAGAGGTTGCTGCTGCCCGGCTGCCACTGCATGTCGAGCCCGCTCTCTTTCTCCACCTTGGCGATCTGTTCCGCCATGATGTTGTCGAAGCTGTTGCCCGTGTACCAGCACGCAGCCAGACCACCACCTACCAGTGCCGCACCCACGGCGAGGGCCACTATCTTTTTCATATATCCATGTGTCTCCAGAGAGTTGTCACTGCACTCTACGGGGCGGACTCGGGGCTAGGCAAGTCCAATCAGATGGCGAGTCCACTTTCTTGCGGCTCGCCACAACATCACAGCAAGGGGCTGAAGAGATAGAAGATGTTCTCCATCGCCTTCTTGTACCAGGGGCGGGCCTGCCATTGGGCCAGGGTCATCGGGGTGGCTTCCGCCATATAGCCCTGTACCAGCCGGGTCATCTGGGCCACGAACGAGGGGTTGTCCACCAGCAGGGTCACCTCGAAGTTGAGCCAGAGGCTGCGCCGATCCAGATTGACCGTCCCCACCAGCGCGAAGTCATCATCCACCAGCACGCTCTTGGTATGGAGCAGACCGGCATCGTAGCGGTAGATCTCCACCCCGGCCGCCAGCAGCTCCTCCATAAAGGCGTTGCAGGCGTAATTGGCCATGATGGAGTCATTGCGTGCCGGCAACACCAGCTGCACCTGCACTCCGCGCGCCGCTGCCGAACTGAGTGCGGCCGCCAGCGGATCGTCGGGCACAAAGTAAGGGGTCGTAAGCACCAGATGGCTGCGCGCCTGATAGATGGCCAGCAGCAGGCTCTGCTGGATGCAGTCGCCGCCGACGAAGGGGCCGGACGGGATCAGCTGGGCGCGGTAGTTGGTCTGGGGCCAGGCTTCCGGCTCATGCTGCAGACTGTCGAGCAGCCGCTCGCCGGTCTCCATCTCCCAGTCCCAGACGAAGATCGACCACATCAGCGGCACCATGGGCCCCTGCACCCGGATCATGATGTCGACCCACTGGCCGACCCCGGCATCCTGTTTGAAGAAACGGGGATCCACCATGTTCATGGAGCCGGTGTAACCCACCCTGTCATCAATCACCACCAGCTTGCGGTGCATCCGCAGATCCTGACGCTGGAACAGAATGCGCCAGGCGCCGACCGGCAGCACCTCCACCAGCTTGACCCCCGCCTTGCGCAGCTTTTTGGGCCAATGGGAGCGGAAGAACTGCTTACTGCCCACCGAATCGAGCAGCAAGCGACAATCCACGCCGCGTTGCGCCACTTCAATCAGCGCCTCGCACACCTCGTCGGCATCGCCGCCCGGATGCCAGATATAGAACTCCAGATAGCAGGAGAGCGTCGAGCGACGGATATCCTGGGCAATCTCGCGCAAGATCCAGTCCGGCTTGTTGAGCAAGGTCATGCGGTTGCCGGAGAGCATCGGCATGGCGAGCCTTCCCTGGATCAGATCGTGCAGCGGCTGTGCCTTGGCGCCCACTTCGCAGCAGTGCTGCGGGAACAGACGGGCCAGTTGCCGGATCCAGATGGCATAAGGGCGATACATGGCCTGGGCGCGCTCGGCACGGCGCCGCCCCAGCTTTATTTCACCAAACAGCACATAGAAGCCCACCCCGGCAAACGGAATGGCATAAATCAGCGCCAGCCAGGCCAGCGACACTCCGATGGGACGGCGTTTCATCACAACCCGAAACGACACACCGGTGACAATCACGGTATGAAAAAGCAGTAGCAGCCAACCCAGAAAACGGGAAAACAGCAGTTGAAGATCGTGTTCCAGACCGTTAAACAACGGGGACTCCTTCTAATCGACAAACAGCGCGGTGGGCAGACCCCAACCGGCCGGGATGGTATGCTGTAAGGCAAATCCATTCTATCAGGTCGCACGCATGATCCTGCAATCTATGCTGCTCAGCCTGGCCATGCTAGGCCAAGGCTCATATGACATCAATGAGCAACAGATAAACCAGTACCTGCAATCTCAGGTGCAAGTCGACAAACAGCTGGAGCTGCCGGGCATCATCAAGGCCCATGTGACGCTTGAGCAGAGCGACGTCCAGATCGGTCGCCAACGCCCCGATACCGCCCGGGTCTATGGCAAGGGCAAGCTCAAAATCGCCCTGCCAGACAATACTGAATATGACGCACGCCTGCAGATGACCTATGAGGCGAGACCCCGCTATGACAAGAGCCAGAGCGCGCTGTTTCTCGATAACATGAAGCTGGTGGAGTACAAGCTGGAGCCGGATGCGGCCGAGAAGAAGTTCGGGCTGATGCTCAACATGCTACTGCAGAGCACGGAGAAGCGGCTCGAGACCAAACCGGTCTACAAACTCAATGACAAGGATCCGGATCAGGCCTGGCTGAAAGAGAATCTGCTGGGGCTGGAGCTGTCACCGGGCAAGATCCACCTGCTGACCAAACCCCGCTAAACCGCTCAATTCAGGAGGGGCTGGGTGGTATCCCGTACCAGCAGCTCCACCTGATAACCCTGCTGCTGCTGCCGCTCGTAGAGGGAGAAAAGCGACCCGCTCAATTGATTGAGGGGCATATCGGCAAACCCGGCTTTGAGATAGAAAGGCTTCTCGAAGGGCAGCGCCTGACAGACCACAGGTTTGTCCAACAGACCGTGACAGGCGTGCTGCAGCAGCCGTGACCCCAATCCCAGCGACTGGTAGTGGGGCAACAGGCGAAAGCCACACAGATGGTAAAACTCCTCCTCGTCCCGCAACCGTACCGCCCCCACCAGCCAGTGAGCATCACGCACGACAAAGATCCGCTCGGCCAGATCCGGCACATAGTGGGAAAACGTCGTCTCGTAATAGTCCCTGATAAGGGAGAGGTCGGCGTCGCAGTACTCTTCGAAAGTGAGTTCCATCGCCAGCTTGCTTGTCACAGACAAATCCTTTGATAATCAGTTATTAGTGCCAGATACGGTGCGCTAATCCGACCACATGACGCCAGCACGATAGCATGCCTTTCGTCAACAAAAAAGCGGACGTCGTGGGCAGCTTGCTTACCCGGTGGAAGAGGCCATGACCCACCGCCCGACTGCCAAAACTGTGCTTTATGATGACAATCCTTTATTGCGGCGGATACTTTGATCCCGGTCACCGAATCGGATCATTTGCCCCCTGTTGGCCGCTTGTTCTGCCCTCGTCATGATGCTTTACTCAACATGGTCATCACAAGAAGGAGTATCAGGGTTGAAAGCATGGATGCTGGCAGGCCATATGTTGTTGATCCCCCTGAGCGGATGGAGTCAGACTCCCCCTCCCGCGGAGGTGATCTTCCTGACCGCAGCTCCCTCCCCCTTGCGTCCGAGCAAAGATGCCACACCAGTCCCACAACCCGACACCGCTCAAACGACAGCAGTCGCCACCAACGGCAAGAAGCAGATCCAGGTCTATAAATCGGTGCAACAGAACGGGGTGGTTCGCTACTCCGACATGGCGCCCGAACAGGGCCATTACGAGCTGCTGCTGTTCAACGACTGCTTCGCCTGCGATCCCAAATCCAGCGTCAACTGGCAAACCACAGGGCTGTTTCTCTATGACTATGCCAGCACCATCAAGGCGGCCGCCAAAACCTATCAAGTTGAGCCGGCGCTGATCCGGGCGCTGATCCATGCGGAATCGGCTTTCAATCCGCTGGCGGTCTCCCGCAAGGGGGCGATGGGGCTGACCCAGCTGATGCCCGCCACGGCGCGGGAGTTGGGGGTCGGCAATGCCTTGCTGGCGGAGCAGAATATCTTCGGCGGGGTGAAATACCTGGCGGGACTGCTCAAGCAGTATGATGGCAACGTGGCGCTGGCGACCGCGGCCTACAACGCCGGCGCGGGCGCCGTACAAAAACATGGCGGCATCCCGCCCTATGCGGAAACCCGTGCCTATGTGGAGCGCGTCCAGCTCCTCCACCTGCGCTACAAAGAGATGCTGCAGGCCAAAGGGCTCTGAGGTTAGCCTCGGTTAATGCTCTTTTCTCGCCCCTCCAGAAACAAAAAACACGCCCGCAGGCGTGTCGATACCACACTTTGTTTCGCAAATGATTACTTCTGCTCAGTCGCCACCAGGCGATAAGCCAGCGCACCCAGAATGGCACCGACAATCGGGGCAACCCAGAACAGCCACAGCTGGCTGATAGCCCAGTCACCGACAAACAGCGCAACACCGGTACTGCGAGCCGGGTTGACCGAGGTATTGGTCACCGGAATGCTGACGAGGTGGATCAGGGTCAGGCACAGACCGATGGCGATCGGCGCGAAACCGACAGGCGCACGGCTATCGGTGGCGCCCATGATGACGAACAGGAAGAAACCGGTCATCACCATTTCGCATACGAGTGCGGCAGTCAGACTGTAACCACCCGGAGAGTGCTCACCGTAGCCGTTGGAAGCAAAACCGGCAGAGAGATCAAACCCGGCCTGACCGCTGGCAATCACGTAAAGCACGGCAGCAGCGGCAATGCCACCCAACACTTGCGCCACGATATAAGGCAGTACACCGGATGCCGGAAAACGACCACCCGCCCACAGACCGACGGTCACGGCCGGATTGAGGTGGCAACCGGAGATATGGCCGATGGCAAACGCCATGGTCAGCACGGTCAGACCGAAAGCCAGCGAGACCCCCAGCAGACCAATCCCGACGTGAGGGAAGGCAGCAGCCAGCACGGCACTGCCGCACCCGCCCAATACCAGCCAGAAAGTGCCCATAAACTCAGCAGCAACAGGTTTCACATTATTTCTCCCATTTGAGATAACACCGAACAAGACCCGAGAAGGGCCCATGCTTGAACAAGCGCAGCATTATGGGAGTGTGAGTCCAGATTGCGAACCCGGCAGGCAGAGCTCACTGAATGTGATGTTCGTCACAATTAGTTGATTAGATAAGGGATTTATCATTAAGACAGCTGGCTGCACATCTCATACCCAAGGGCGTCATGCGACAACTTGTGACACCGTTTAGCTCGAGTGCTCATCCCTTGAACGATATAAACGGAGGCGTGGTCAGTCTCCTGCTGGGGCAAAACGGCTGACAACCTGCCCCTGATGCTCAATCCATTCCATAAACATGGCGACGGGGCGGGCATAGACCTGACCATCCTGCTCGGATTGATAAATGACCAGCTGCTCCTGGGTTTCAGTGTGCAGAGCCAGGGCAAGCACTTGATAGTAACCCCCCTTGAAGTGGCGATAGCGGCCAGGAACGGGTGCTTGCATGGGAAAACCTCGCAGAAGTGAACGCCGATGAGCGAACCACATAAAGATGACACCATGAGTGTCATTCAACTCATCGAAAAGGGGGATGAAGACGATTTTTTGCACAAGCCAATCGTGCCACAGGATCCGGATATTGCAACACAGTCAGGCAGCTTTGTTAATTGGTTCCCCATGTTTCACTAGTTAACCTTGGTTAGCACCAAAGATCGTGCTGAATTTAACGTTCTAGCAACCCTGTTTTAGGGCTAAAAATCAGGGAATTCTTCTAAAAAGAGGATTGTTCTAGCATTCAATTCTGTGAAGAATAGGGGAAAAGAAATTTGATACTAAAAATCGCCTTTTTCGCCAACGCGTCCCTGTGGGGAAGGAATCACACTCACCATGTTCACAATCGACAAGTCGCACAAGCTCGACGATGTCTGCTATGACATCCGCGGCCCGGTGCATAAAGAGGCTCGCCGTCTCGAAGACGAAGGCCACCGCATTCTCAAGCTCAACATCGGCAACCCGGCCCCGTTCGGCTTTGATGCGCCGGAAGAGATCATCAAGGATGTGATCCTCAACATGCCGCTGAGCCAGGGCTACTGCGACTCCAAGGGGCTCTTCTCTGCCCGTAAAGCGGTGATGCAGTACTACCAGCAAAAAGGGATGCGCAAGGTCGATATCGACGACATCTACATTGGCAATGGCGCCAGCGAGCTGATCGTGATGGCGATGCAGGCGCTGCTCAACAATGGCGACGAGATGCTGGTACCCTCCCCCGACTACCCGCTCTGGACCGCCGCCGTCACTCTCTCCGGTGGCCATGCGGTGCACTACCGCTGCGATGAAGGAGCTGACTGGTATCCGGATCTCGACGACATCCGCGCTCGCATCACCCCGCGCACTCGCGGCCTGGTGCTGATCAACCCCAACAATCCGACCGGAGCCGTCTACGGCAGCGAGTTCCTGCTGGAGGTGATCGAGATTGCCCGCCAGCACAACCTCATCATCTTCGCCGACGAGATCTACGACAAGATCCTCTACGACGATATCTCCCACACCAGCGTCTGCACCCTGTGTGACGATGTGATGGTGGTGACCTTCAACGGCCTCTCCAAGGCCTACCGTGCCTGCGGCTTCCGTCAGGGCTGGATGGTCATCACCGGTCCAAAAGGCCGTGCCCGCGGTTACATTGAAGGGCTGGAGATGCTGGCCTCCATGCGACTGTGCGCCAACGTGCCGATGCAGCACGCCATCCAGACTGCGCTTGGCGGCTACCAGAGCATCAACGAGCTGATCCTGCCGGGCGGCCGCCTGCGCAAGCAGCGGGATAAGGCGTGGGAGCTCTTGAACGAGATCCCCGGGGTTTACTGCGTCAAACCCAAGGGAGCGCTCTACATGTTCCCGCGCCTCGACCCCAAGGTGTATGACATCCGCGACGATCAGAAGATGGTGTTCGACCTGCTGCAGCAGGAGAAGCTGCTGCTGGTGCAAGGCACCGGTTTCAACTGGCCGGCGCCGGATCACTTCCGGCTGGTGTTCCTGCCCCGCGAAGAGGAGCTGGAAGATGCCATCGGCCGCCTCGCCCGCTTCCTCAAGGGCTACAAGCAGTAAGCAAAGCTCATGAAAAAGGCTCCCGCGGGAGCCTTTTTGTTATCTGTGGTTTTATCCGTGCCATCAGCCGTGCAGCAGGGCACCGGCTACCAGCACCGCCATGGTGATGAGGGCTACGCCGATGATAAAGGGCAGCACCCAGCGCACGAAGCGATCGTAGGGGATCTTGGCGAGGGCCAGACCTGCCACCAGATGGGCGGCGGTAGGGGCGAACAGGTTGATCCAGCCGGAGGCGGACTGATAGGCGGTGATCACCAGATCCCGGGAGATGCCGGAGAAGTCCGCCAGCGGCCCCATCAGCGGCATGGAGACGGTCGCCAGCCCCGAGGTGGAGGGGATGAAGAAGCTCAGGATGATGTGCACCAGATAGGCCATCAGGATGAAGACCGACGAGGAGAGTCCGCTCACCAGCCCTTCAGCCCAGTGCAAAATGGTGTCGATGATGACGCCCTGCTCCATCACCACATAGATGCCGCGCGCCACCGCCACCACCAGCGCCACCCCGATAAGATCCCGAGCGCCGCTCAGGAAGGTGGCCACATAGTTGGATTCCGGCATCCGGTTGATTAGCGCGATCAGAATGGAGGCGCTGAAGAACAGGGTGGATAGCTCGTCAAACCACCAGCCAAAGGTGGGCAGCACGTTGATCCCCAAATCGGACCAGGGCACCACCGCATAGATCATCAGCAGGAAGGTGCCGAAGAAGACCAGCATGGTGAGCTTCTGCTTGCCGGTGAAGGCGAGGTTGCCGCTCTTCATCTGGGAGAACTCGTCGTCATAGACGATATCGGCCAGCACGGAGCGAGACTTGTCCTGTTGCACCTGCTTGGCGTAGCGCATCACGAACCAGGAGGCAAAGATCACCAGCAGCAGCCACTGGATGACCCTAAGGCCAATCCCCTCACCGATGGGAATGCCGGCAAAACCGGAGGCGATACCGGTAGCAAACGGGTTGACGGTTGAGGCGAGCACCCCGACCCCGGAGCCGAGCAGGATGATCCCCGCCGCCACCATGCGATCGAAGCCGGCCGCCATCATCACCGGCACGATCAGCGCCCAGAAGGCCACCGTCTCCTCCGCCATGCCGAAAGTGGAGCCGCCGAGGGCAAACAGGGCGATCAACACAGGAATTAGCAGCCGCTCACGGCCGGCAAAGCCGCGCACAATGGCCCCCACCCCGGCATCGAGCGCACCGCTTTGCATGGTCACCGCGAGAAAACCACCGATGATGAGCACGAATAGCGCCACGTCGGCCGCCTTGTGAAAGCCCTGAATGGGGGCCTTGAGCACCTCGAATACCCCTTGCGGGTGGGCGGGTAACTCGGTGTAGCTGCCGGGTACAGGCAACAGCCGCTCGTCGCCGCTGTAATCGGCCACGGCCGCTGCCGCAACCGGCTGCTGGGTCTTGGCGGTGACATAGTCATATTTGCCCGCTGGCAGCACCCAGGTCAGGGCGGCCATCAGGGCGATGATAATAAAAAGCAGGGTATAGACAGTGGGAAGTTGGCGCTTCTTGGGCGCCTCGTTTGGAGTGGTCATAGCTTCCGTTCCTCGGCAATGCCGTCTGTGATCCGATCAGCGCAAGACTAGCGGGTTTGATATGGGGAAAAGGTGATCGCTGATAATAAAATTCCGCAAATTAGCGGGATTTTTGCCAAAAAAACAGGGCCCCGCGGGGCCCTGTTTTCACTTGAGTCAGACTCAGAGCTCGACCACGTCGAATTTCACATCCGGATTCACATCCGCATCGTAATCGACCTCGTCCAGACCAAAACCGAACAGGCGCAGGAACTCCTGCTTGTAACCGGTGTAATCAGTCAATTCGGAGAGGTTTTCGCTGGTGATGGATGGCCACAGGTCGCGGCAGGTCTGCTGCACATCTTCACGCAGTTCCCAGTCATCCATGCGGATGCGAGCCTGCTCGTCCAGCGCCATGTCAGACGCGTAGAGACGGGTGCGCATCATGCGATCTACCTGCTCCATGCAGCCCTCGTGAATGCCCTTCTCCTTCATGATCTTGAAAGCCATGGAGATATAGAGCGGCATCACCGGAATGGCGGAAGAGGCCTGGGTCACCACGGATTTGAGCACGGCCACGTGAGCGGTGCCGCCGTTGGCAGCCAGATCGCTACGGATGGCGGCGGCGGCGCGGTCCAGATCTTCCTTGGCGCGGCCCAGAGTGCCATGCCAGTAGATTGGCCAGGTCAGATCGGTACCGATGTAGGAGTAGGCCACGGACTTGGCGCCGTCAGCCAGCACACCGGCATCACGCAGGGCAGCCATCCACAGCTCCCAATCCTGACCGCCCATCACTGTGATGGTGTTCTGGATCTCTTCCTCGTTCGCCGGCTCGACGGTGGCGGTGATGATCTGGTCCTTATTGGTATCGATGGCGGTGGTGGTGTAGACCTCGCCGATCGGTTTGAGGGCAGAGCGCACAACTTCGCCGGTTTCCGGCATCTTGCGCACCGGAGAGGCCAGGGAGTAGACAACCAGATCAATCTGACCCAGATCCTGCTTGATAAGCTCGATCACCTTGGCGCGGCACTCGTTGGAGAAGGCATCGCCGTTGACGCTCTTGGCGTAGAGACCCGCCTCTTTGGCGGCCTTGTCGAAGGCGGCAGAGTTGTACCAGCCAGCGGTACCGGTCTTGGACTCGGTGCCCGCTTTTTCAAAGAAGACGCCGAGGGTGGCGGCGCCGCTACCGAAGGCAGCCGCAATCCGGGAGGCCAGGCCATAACCGGTGGAAGCGCCGATCACCAGCACCTTCTTGGGACCATTCTCGATGGTGCCCTTGGCCTTGGTATAAGCGATCTGGCGACGAACATTGGCTTCACAACCGACCGGATGAGTGGTGGTGCAGATAAAGCCGCGAACCTTGGGTTTGATGATCATATGGGGTCTCGGATCCGTTTAATGGATGAAATCGGGGCATAAGATACCTCATCTTGCCGCGATAAGGTGCTCTGATGTGTTGAACTGCGGCAAAAATGGGCATCCGAAGGTGGCAATCATGGTCCATGCCATGGTGCCACCTCACGGCAATTAGCAGGCAATGCGGGTGATGTGGCCATCCTGCAGCTTATAGAAGGCATCTTGGGGCAACTCCTGTGACCAGGTCGCCTCATAGTCGAGATCGGCATAGACGCCACGCAGCATGGCACCGAGCAGGCCGTGGGAGATAACGATGGCCCGCTCGGCGATGGCTGGATCCTGCAACCACTGGTGTGCCCGGCGCTGAATGCTCTCGAAGCTCTCGGCCCCCGGTGCCTGCAGATACCAGTCCCCTTTGCCGGTATCGAGTTCGGGGTGGGCAAGACGCAGCGCCGGGATCTGGCAGCTCTCCCACTCCCCCATCCCCAGCTCCATTAACCGGTCGTCCCAGACGATGCGCTCTGCCGCCAACCCCAGTTGCTCGCACACCAGCAGTGCAGTCTGACGGGCACGGCCAAGCGGGCTGGCATAGACGATCCAGCGGGCGGGATCCGCCAGTTCGCCAGCAAGCCGCCGCCCCATGGCGATGGCTTGCGCCTCACCCTTGTCGGTCAGCTCGGAGTTGCAACGCCCCTGCAGACGCTGCTCGGCATTGAAGCGGGTCTGGCCGTGGCGCAGCAGATAGATGAGTCGGGACATGGTTTCTCCAGCACGTTCAGAGAGATAGAAAAATGAAGGGGACGATGATAGCAGATGAGCCTGGGGGATGGCCCAAACAGAGAGGCCAAAACGGGCGTAAAAAACGGGTCAGGGCTGACCCGTTTGCTGCCAATTTGGCCAGATTAAACCGGCTCAGCCCTTCTTGATCTCCCGCAGATAGCGGTAGATGGAGTGGACCGAGATGCCGAGCTGGCGCGCGGCGATCTGGGCACTGTCCTTTAACTCGAAGATCCCCATGTCGTGCAGCTGGTTGACGATGACCCGGGTCTTCTGGGACGGGGGCACCGCCTCGTTGCCACGCACCTCGGCACTGACGGTGTCGATGGTGCTGTTGAGCGCTTCGTCGATGTTGCGGGCGAACACCTCCGGGGTGGCATGACTCTCGTGGGGATGCATGCACTCCGGCATCATGGTGCGCAGCACGGATTGCAACGGGGCATCCATGTCGCTGTTGATACAGAGCAACCCGATGGCTCTGTGCTCCCCGTTGCGGATCACGGTAGTGATGGAGCGCAGGGTCTTGCCGGTGGCACACTTGGTCATGTAGGGGCTGGAGATATCCTGCCCGCTCTTGAGCTTCATCATCGCCAGGTTGGTGATGGGGGCGCCGACACTGCGGCCGGTGATATGGCCGTTGGCAATCTTGACGATCGAGGGATTGCGCGCATCCAGACTGTGGAGCAGCACTTCAGTGTGCTGACCATACATGGCGGCGATGCCATCCACTATGTTCTCCATCGACTTGAGGATCTCAAAATCGCTCGGACTCAACTCTTGCAGCTTCACAATGGGACCTTCTTGCAAGGGTTGCTGCCGGACAATGGGCGCCGGGCAGCAACCGACAGGGACATCAGGCGGACATGATATCAATAATGGTGCTGTCTGTGGCAGACATGCCCTCCTTCACCATCTGACCGACGTTGCGGATGGTCTGATCCACGTCGCCGGCGACAATCCCCTGCCCCGACACCGAGTGGCTGTTGAGGGCCATCAGGAAACCGCGCACCGCCGCGCCGGAGGAGGTACTCACCTTCATGGCGCAGGAGGCTTTCGCCCCGTCACACACCATACCGGCACTGTCGCTCAGCACGTTCTGGATGGCGAAGCAGGATTGCTCGAAGCTGCCGCCCGCCAGATAGACCATGGCCATAGAGGCGGCCGCGCTGGTCACGGTATTGCCACAGAAGGCCGACAGCGGCGGATAGTGGGACTTGATATAGATGGCGCCCAGATGGCTCATGATGAGGGCGCGAGCCAGCTGCTCTTCGCTGGCCGCAAAGCGCTCGGCAATCACCATCACCGGAATGGTGGCGGCAATGCCCTGGTTGCCGCTGCCAAAGTTGCTCATGGCTGGCAGGGTCGCGCCCCCCATACGGGCATCGGAGGCAGCCGCCGTCATCATCACGATGCGGTTCATCACATCCTCACCGATGAGACCGGCATTGATGTTCTGCTGCATGGTGCGGCCGATCTCGAGACCGTAGGGGTTGTTCATCCCCTCGGCAGAGAGCTTGCCGTTGAGCTCCGAGGCTTTGAGAATGAACCTGATCTGCTCGAACTCCACCTGGGTGGCGAACTCGTAGATGGCGGCGATGCTGATATCGACGCCGTCGCAGATGGAACCGGTGGCACCGCCCTGGCTCTGATCGGCGGTGAAGGTCACCTCGCCATCGCGGCGCTGCTCGACGATGCGGGTATGACCGCCGCAGAGGGTCACTTCGGCGCTGTGTTCTTCACCCTTGTCATCAGTGCCATAAACGGTCACGCGGCAGAAGATAAACTCGGGGGCGGCGGTGCGGCTCACCTGCACCTTGCCGGCATCGATCAGCTGCTGGGCACGATCCACCTGTGCTGGCTGGATCGCGGCCAGCACCTCCAGCCCGGCATCGGCGTTGCCGCCGATGGCACCGGCCGCGGCCGCAATGGCCAGACCGATCTTGCCGGTGCCCGGCACATAAACACCCATCGAGTTTTTATAGAGGTTGTCCGACACCGCAACCTCGAGGCGACCGGGCTCACAGCCCAGTTGCCGGGTGGCGACAGCCGCGGCATAGGCGGCGGCGATTGGCTCGGTACAACCCAGCGCTGGTTTGACAACCTGTTGAATAATTTGCAGATACTGCTGCCACGCTTGTTTCATCACTTGAACCTTTTTATCAGCATTAACGAGCGATATGGGCGATCGCTTCCACTTCAACCTTGACGCCCATCGGCAGATCCTTCACTGCGAAGCAGCTGCGCGCCGGACAATCTTTCTGGAAATAGGCTTTATAGACCTCGTTGAACGCGGCAAAATCGCTGATCTCGGCGAGGTAGCAGGTGGTTTTGAGCACGGTATCCAGCGAGCCGCCAGCGGCTTCCAGCACGGATTTCAGGTTTTCCAGTGACTGGCGGGTCTGGGCGGCAATGCCCCCTTCCACCACACCACCCTGCTGCTTGCAGACAGGCAACTGACCGGAGGTAAAGATAAGGTCGCCATAGGCAGTGCCATGGCTGTAGGGACCGATAGCGTCAGGTGCCGCTGCTGCCGTGATGATGCGTTTCATATAGCCACTCCTGTTTGTGCAATTTTTTTTGCAATCATGAATCTCATTTCGTTCAACATTATTTGCTTTTTATTTTATCCATTCAACAAAAAGATACAAAAATGGCGTTTAAAGGCACCTTTTGGCCTCAATATAAACCGTGATCACCATCCTGATTTGAACAAAAGTACTCTTATGGGCATTGTTTATGACAGTTTCATTCAACTATATTTGCGCCATTTTCCCACATCCCTACAAAAAAGAAGGTTTTAATGGACGCGCATAGCACTACACTCGCCAGCCCCGTGATGGGCACGCTGGAATGGAAAGAAGCGGTTCGCTTCGACAGCACCGATTGGGGCTGGATCATCATGAGCATCGGCATGGCCATCGGCGCGGGGATCGTCTTCCTGCCGGTACAGGTGGGTCTGATGGGTTTGTGGGTCTTTCTGCTCTCGGCAGTGATCGGCTACCCCGCCATGTACATGTTCCAGCGCCTCTTTATCAACACCCTGGCCACTTCGCCGGAGTGCAAGGATTACCCCAGCGTCATCACCGGCTACCTTGGCAAGAACTGGGGTGTGCTGCTCGGCGCGCTCTACTTCGTGATGCTGGTGATCTGGGTCTTCGTCTACTCCACCGCCATCACCAATGACAGCGCCTCCTTCCTGCAGAGCTTCGGCGTCACCGACGGCCTGCTCTCCGAAAACCCGCTCTACGGTCTGGTGCTGATCTGCGGTCTGGTGGCACTGGCCTCGCGCGGCGAAAACCTGCTGTTCAAGATCTCCACCTTTATGGTGCTGACCAAGATCAGCGTGGTGGCAGTGCTCGGCCTAATGATGGTGGACAAGTGGGATGCGGCCAACATCACCGCCATGCCAGCTGCCGGTGACTGGATGAAGGATGCCATCATCATGCTGCCCTTTACCCTCACCTCCATCCTCTTTATCCAGAGCCTGAGCCCCATGGTGATCTCCTACCGCTCGCGGGAAAAGTCGCTGGAAGTGGCCCGCTTCAAGGCGATGCGCGCCATGAATATCGCCTTCGGCATCCTGTTCGTGGTGGTGTTCTTCTACGCCGTCTCCTTCACTCTTGCCATGGGTCACGATCAGGCGGTCAAAGCCTCCGAGGAGAACATCTCCGCGCTGGCCATGGTAGCCCAGGGGATGCCCGGCCAGACCCTCAAGCTCCTGAGCCTGACCCTCAACATCTTTGCGGTAATGACCGCCTATTTCGGCGTCTATCTGGGCTTTCGTGAAGCCTGTCAGGGTCTGGCGATGAACCTGTTGCGCCGGGTGCTGCCGGAAAACCGCATCAACAAGGGATTGGTGGGTAAGGGCATCATGGTGTTTACCGTCATGCTCTCCTGGGGGGCCATCGTGCTCAACGCACCGGTACTGAGTTTCACCTCCATCTGCAGCCCCATCTTCGGCATGGTGGGTTGCCTCATCCCGGCTTATCTGGTCTATCAGGTACCGGCGCTGCACAAGTACAAGGGCACCTCCCTCTACATCATCATCGTCACTGGCCTGCTGCTCTGTGTCTCGCCCTTCCTGGCGTTCAACTAAGTAGCCAGATAACCAGATAGCCAACAGACGGGTCACCTTCGGGTGGCCCGTTTTCTATTGGTGCGGCTGACGGCGCCCCCGCCCGGAAGTAAAAAGCCAAGGGGATCACAACTTGCAACCGGCCATCACCCAAGGGAGGCCGCTCGGAGTACTATTCAGGCAACACGACTCACGCCCGCACTCAGGTATCGAGGCTTAACATGAAATGGATTTTCAACCCCGCCATCCGGCTGGGCAATCAGCTCTCCTTCAAATACAAATTCCTGCTCTGGTCCTGTCTGATGCTGCTGCCACTGGCCTACAGCATGACCAATCTGCTGGGGCGGCTGCAGGATGACAACGTCCAGGCCAACCGCGAGCTGGCGGGAGTGGTCAATCTCGCCCCCGTGCCCTCTATCGAGCAGGCCCTGCTCACCCATCGCAATCTGGTAACCCGTCACGCCCATGAGGTGGATCCGGTCGGTGATGATCAGGTCAAGGCAGCCGCACAAGCCGTCGATCAGAGCCTGCAAGCCTTTGCCGACACCCGCCAGAACAACCCCTCCTTTGAGGTGATCCAGCAGGGCTGGGCCGCCCTGCAGAGTGAAGCGGGCAAGCTGGAAGTGGAGCAGAGCAACCTGCGCCACGACAAGCTGCTGACCGAGGTGCGCCACCTCTACAAGCACATTACCGCCAGTAGCAGCCTGATCCAGGATCCGGCGCTCGGTACCTACTACATGGTGATCCTCGCCAGCGAGCGGTTGCCGCAGCTGCGCGACCTGCTGGCTCAGGTGCGGGATCGCGCCGCCACCATCGCCGATTTCGGCCTGTTTCAGGCCGAGGGCTACAGCGGCCTCCGTTTTCGTCTCGACCTGATCAACGCCACTCTGCAGGAGCTGGAGGCCGATCTGACCCTGCTCTACCAGATTGAACCGGCCTACCGCGCCGAGCTGGGTCAGCAGACCGATGCTCTGATACAGCTGGTGCGTCAGGGGGTCGAGACCATTGAAAACAAGATGATGAAGGATCAGCTGGTGCAGCTCTCCACCAAGGAGGTGCAAGCACTGGGGGATAAGATGGACGAGGCCATCACCGCACTGGCAGGCCAGGTACGCCAGCGGCTGGAGGCCGACCTGCATCAGCGGCTGACCGCCAACCAACGCCACTTCTGGTGGGTCACAGCGCCGCTGACCGCCAGCTTGCTGCTCTACCTCTACCTGATGATCGGTGCCTATCTCTCCCTGCGCGAAACCGTGGGGCGGGTGCGTGATATTGCCGCCCGGGTCAACGCCCAGGATCTCAGCCAGCATATCGAGATCGTTGGTCAGGACGAGCTGGCCGCCATCAGCCGGGATTACAACGTGACCCTGGAGACCCTGCGCACCCTGATGCTGCGAGTGCGGGAAAATGGCGTCACCGTGGTGGAGAGCGCTACCGAGATCGAAGCGCGCACCTGCCGCTCGCAGGAGGTCATTGCCGATCAGCAAGGGGAGACCCATCAGGTCGCTACCGCCATCAAGGAGCTGGCCGCCACCTCACAAGACATGGCGGGCAACGCCCTGCAAGCCGCCCGCATGACCCAGGAGGCGCAGAATGTAGTCGGTCAGGGCGAGGATGTGGTGGAACGAACCATCAAGGCAATCGACCATATCAACCGCGAGGTGCTGCGTACCGCCGACACCATAGGCCAGCTGGAGCAGCAGTGCAGTCAGATTGGCGGCGTCATCAGCGTGATCCGCGGCATCGCCGAACAGACCAACCTGCTGGCTCTCAACGCTGCCATCGAAGCGGCCCGGGCCGGTGAGCAGGGTCGCGGCTTTGCGGTGGTGGCCGACGAGGTGCGGTCTCTTGCCAACCGCACCCAGGGGGCCACCGTCGAGATCCAGCAGATGATTGAACAGCTGCAATCCGGTGCCCGCGCCTCGGTCACCGCCATGTCGGCGGTCAGCCATGAAGCGCAGGAGGGGGTCGGGCTGGCGCAGGAGGCAAAACAGGCTTTTGGCGCCATCACCGAGAAGGTGGATCGGATGGTCGATACCAACGCCATCATCGCCAGCGCCATCGAGCAGCAGGGCGCCGTGGTCAACGAGATCGAACGCAACGTGGTGCGCATCTCCGATGGCAGCGACGAGGCGTTGCAAGTGGCCAACGCCGCCCGCGATGCCGCCCGCCAGATCCACCAGCTCACCGAACAGCTGCGCGCCATGGTACAGAGCTTCGTGCTGTAACAGAGCGCTGACAAGCCGGGCTCAACGTGAGCCCGGCATTATCCCGGTCTCGCCCCTGCCCACAACATCTCGGTTGCTCGGATCATCCAGAAAATCTCTGCGGCCCACTTGCCGGGCAAACGCCAACAAAGTAGTCTCGAACGAAAACAAAATGCGGCATTCCCGACACGCACGGTCTGCGACGTCGAGGCAAGCAAGCCGCCTGCGAGCCACAGATTAAAACCAGCGTCACGTCATTTATCACCCGCTTCAAGCGAGGATTTACCCATGGCCAGATACCAGTTTTTTACCATTCCGGCGTCCAATCGGCAGCAATACACCTTTATCGACATGGCATCTCCGACTTTTCTGAGTGAAAAGGCGGCACTGCTGACCCAAGGATTCGAGGTGGAGGAGGACTTTATTGACGCAACCAGCCCGCGAGAGGCCGTCGAGAAGTACCAATCCAATTTTCTCTATGTGGCGGATGAGATAGGCAAGTCCGATAGCAGCTACGCCGCGGCCGTCGCCATGCTGGAGATTGGCAAGGGGATATTGGGCAATAAAACCCGCCGAGATTAGGTGCAGCGGTAAAGAGTGGTGGCCATCGTGACAACGCGCCCGATGGCCATATGGCAAGACATCAATTCGGTAAGTCAGAAGCGCCCCAGCTGCTGGAGCATCTCGATCAGCTCCTCTTCGCTGCTCGGCTCATAGGCCAGCTGAAGGCTCGGCGCAGCGCCCCCCATCAGCATGTAGACGTTGGTGCTGCAGTGGTCGTAGTGATACCACTTACCGTTGATACAGACATCGGTATAGCATCTCGGGTCCCTTTTCAGTTCCATATGCACATCCTTTTGTTACATTCCATCAACATCACTCCTGACCGTAAGACAACCCGCTGCGACCTATCTTGATACAGATCAAGATGTGCAACGGCAGTGCTCCTGCGGGCGCAATTCCTGCGGTTTTCCTCCCGGATGGCGTTGTGTAGCGCAAGTCCCCCTTTCTTCTCTTCCCTGACTTGAGCCTGACTACACTTAGCCCTGTCGACCCACACCACCATCTGGAGTCATACCGATAAAACCGAGGCTTTCCACCCCCACGATTTTCTCGCTCTTGCTCTGTGGCGCACTGCTTGTGCAGCCTGCTCTTGTGCAGTCGGCCAAGGCCGCCATCGACCCCAAGCCTGCCAGCGAATTTACCATCAAGGCAAACCAGCAGGTGCTCAATACCCTGCCCTTCAATGACAAGCAGGATTTCGAGGATGCCCAGCGTGGCTTTATCGCCAAACCGGAGACCCTGACCATCAAGGATGACAAGGGCAACGTGGTGTGGGATCTGGAGCAGTACAAGAGCTACATCGGCCTCGACAAGGCCGCGCCGGACAGCGTCAACCCCAGCCTGTGGCGCAATGCCCAGCTCAACATGCAGTACGGCTTGTTCAAGGTCACCGACAAGATTTACCAAATTCGCGGCTTTGATCTCTCCAACATCACCTTTATCGAAGGCAACAAGGGATGGGTGGTGTTCGATCCGCTGATCTCCCCGCAAACCGCCAAGGCGGCGCTGGCCTTCATCAACAAGACCCAAGGGGAGCGCCCGGTCACCGCGGTGGTCTACAGCCACTCCCACGTGGATCACTACGGCGGTGCCGCCGGTCTGTTCAACTCGCTGGACGAAGTGAAAAAGAACGGCGTCGAGATCATCGCGCCGGAAGGATTTACCGAACACGCGGTGTCGGAGAACGTCATCGCTGGCAATGCCATGGCTCGCCGCGCCGTCTACATGTACGGCGCCCTGCTGCCGCGCAACCCGCAGGGGGGCGTCAACGGCGGTCTGGGGCAAACCACCTCCACCGGCGTGCCCTCGCTGCTGCTGCCAACCCGCTTTATCACCAAAACCGGTGAGACGCTGACGGTCGATGGCGTCAAAATGGTCTTCCAGATGACCCCGGGCACCGAAGCCCCGGCCGAGATGAACACCTGGTTCCCGGACAGCAAAGCATTGTGGATGGCCGAAAACACCACCAACACCATGCACAACATCCTCACCCTGCGCGGCGCCCAGGTGCGCGATGCGCTGAAGTGGGCCAGCTTTCTCAACGAGACCATCGAAACTTGGGGTGATCAGGCCGAGGTCAAGTTCCAGAGCCACCACTGGCCACGCTGGGGCAATGCCAATATCGTCGACTACTTCAAAAAGCAGCGGGATCTCTACAAATACATCCACGATCAGTCGGTGCGCCTGATGAACATGGGCTACACCGGCGAGGAGATCTCAGAGCAGATCACCCTCCCCCCCGAGCTCAACGACTTCTGGCCGAACCGCGGTTACTACGGCACCCTGCGCCACAACAGCCGCGCCATCTATCAGCGCTACATGGGCTGGTACTCCGGCAACCCCTCCGATCTCGACAACCTGCCCCCAGAAATGGTCGGCCCCAAATATATCGAGTTCATGGGGGGCGAGCAGGAGGTATTGAAAAAGGCCAAGGCCTCGTTAGACAAGGGGGAGTATCGCTGGGTAGCAGAAGTGCTCAAGCATCTGGTGTTTGCCAACCCGAACAACACAGAGGGCAAGCTGCTGCTGGCAGATGCACTGGAGCAGCTGGGCTATCAGGCTGAATCCGGCCCGTGGCGCTCCGTCTATCTGCAAGGCGCCTATGAGCTGCGCAATGGCGTTCCTAATGTTGGCGGAACAGTCACCGCCTCACCGGATACCATCCGGGCCATGAGCCCCAGCATGCTGTTTGACTATCTCTCGGTGCGCATTAATCCCGAGAAAGCGGCGGGCAAGAAGATGGTCATCAACATGGCGTTCACCGACATAGAGGAGAAACATACCCTGAGTCTGGAGAACTCGGTGCTCAACCACACAACCCGCTATGCCGCCAAGCCTGATGTGACCATTACCCTGAGCAAGAAGACGCTGGATGATATCCAGCTCGGTCAGGGCACCATGGAGCAGAAGATCGCCAACGGCGAGATCAAGATCGAGGGTGATCATCAGACGTTCAGCGACTTCGTCACGCTGCTCGACAAGTTCAACTTCTGGTTCAACATAGTGACGCCATGATACAACGCACCTTGCGCGCATGCATGGTCCTGCTCTGCCTCATCCCCGGGATGGGGCAGAGCTGTGGTTATGATGCCCTTTATCCCAATCCGTTCGAACAGAGCTGGCCGGGGACGGTCAATATTGCCATGGCGACGGCGACTGCGGTGAGCCGTGAGCAGTTACCCCCCTTGGCAGCCCTGACAGGCGAAGCCGGCTTCTCCCGTAGCCAGGCATGGCTCCAAACCCTCAAAAGTCGACTCCAGCAGGCAGGGGTAGGCGGCGGGATCTCCATCCTGCTTATCGACTCAGGACTCTGGTCCAGAGTACGAGGCAAGGAGTCCCTACTGCTCCAGCTGCACACCAACGGCCCAAACCCAAAAGACCGGGTGATGGTGCTGAGTGAAGCCGCCATCAACGCCATGTTGAATGGGTCGCTCACCATCGAGCAGGGACTGCAATTGGGTATTGTGGAGCTGCAAAGAGACGACAATCTGCAGCTGCAGCGGGATCTGCACAAGGCGCTGAGCTCGCAGACCTGACCACCACAGGAGAAACAGATAGGACAAAGGGAGGCAAATGCCTCCCTTTTTTATGCCTTCACGGCGAACGTCAAGCGCGGGCGCTTATTCGTCTTCCAGATAGGCGTAGCCTTGCAGGCCCAGCTCCAGCTCGTCGAGCAGGGCTTTGCGAGTGGCATCGTCCAGCGCCGGGTGGGCAGCGATCCGCTGGTAGTTCTCGCGGATCACGGACGGGTCGATGTTGACGTAACGCAGCAGCTGGTCGACGGTGTCGCCACGCACCACGTTGCGAATGTCCATCTTGCCCTCTTCGTCCAACCACACTTCCGCGCAGTGGGTGTCACCGAACAGGTTGTGCAGGTCGCCGAGGATCTCCTGATAGGCACCGACCAGGAAGAAGCCGACGTGGCACTCTTCGTTCTCGCCGTAGACCGGCATTGGCAGGGTGCTCTCGACCCCCAGACCGTCGACATAGTGCTCGACCTGACCGTCGGAGTCACAGGTGATATCCATCAGGATACCGCGACGGCTAAGCGGACGATCGAGACCAGCCAGCGGCATCACCGGGAATACCTGACCGATACCCCAGGCATCCGGCAGGGACTGGAACAGGGAGAAGTTGGCAAAGCACTTGTCCGCCAGCTTTTCACTCAGTTCGTCAGCCAGCGCACGGTGGTTGCGATTGACCGGGTTGAGCATCTCTTTGAGCGCCAGACAGGTGTTCTGGTGCAGCATCTCGGCCCAGGCTCGCTGTTCAAGGTTCAAGAGGCCCATGGTGTACTGGGTATTCACGTCACCCAGATCGGCCACCGAGTCATGGAAGATCTCCAGCAGGGAGGGATCTTCGCTGCGCAGATCCAGCCAGCCTTTCCACATGTTCTGCAGAATGGTCGGTGCATCTTCGTCCGGCGCGCTGATGTCGTTCATCTCCACCCCTTCGGCACCAATGATATTGGTGACCAGCACGGCGTGGTGGGCGGTCAGGGCACGGCCAGACTCGCTGATGATGGTCGGGTGCGGCAGATCGAACTCGCGGCAGACATCGCCGATGCCCCATACCACGTTATTGGCGTACTCGGAGAGGCTGTAGTTGGCGGAGCAGTGGCTCTGGGAACGGGTTCCCTCGTAGTCCACGCCCAGGCCACCACCGACGTCCACGACTTCGATGTTGGCACCGAGGCGACGCAGTTCAGCGTAGAAACGGCCGCACTCGCGGATGCCGCCCTGAATGTCGCGGATATTGGCGATCTGGGAGCCCAGATGGAAGTGCAGCAACTGCAGGCAATCCAGCTTGCCCAGCCCGCGCAGACGTTCGATCAGCGCCAGGATCTGGGAGGCGGAGAGACCAAATTTGGACATGGAGCCGCCACTCGATTCCCACATGCCGGAGCCGGTGGAAGCGAGCTTGGCACGCACCCCGATGTTGGGCTTGATGTTGAGACGAGCTGACTCGTCCAGCACCATTTCCAGTTCGGAGGGCTTCTCCACCACGATGTAGACCTTGTGGCCCATCAGGTTGCCCAAGAGGGCGTGGCGGATATATTCGCGGTCTTTGTAACCGTTGCAGACGATCACCGAGCCTTGCTCATGGTGATGGGACAGCACGGCCAGCAGTTCCGGTTTGGAACCAGCTTCCAGGCCAAGCCGGGGCTTGTCGCTGTAGGACTGGCTGATGGTCTCGATGACACGACGCTGCTGGTTTACCTTGATCGGGTAAACGCAGAGGTAGTCCCCTTCATAGCCTGACTTCTCGATGGCCTGACCAAAGGCGTTGAACAGCGCATCGACCCGACTCTTGAGAATGTCGGGGAAGCGCAGCAACACGGGGGTGGTCAGCCCGGACTGACGCAACTGTTCGATGGCGTCAGAGAGCACGATATGCGCGTCAGGGCGTGATTTGTCGGGGGCGACGGTCACATGACCGGCGTCATTGATATTGAAAAAACCCGCCCCCCAGTAGGGAACGTTGTAGACCTTCAAGGAGTCCTTGCTGGACCAGTTAGTCATGGGCTATGCCTCGCAAATGAGCGACCCAAAGTCGCCTTCGTTACCCTCAATCACATCCAGACCATCTAGTGCAGAGTACGGCGAGCGCTGCCATCACGAGACGCAGCCACCCAAACCAATGCTTTGCACATCGCGGCAAGCCAGAGGCTGCCTGGTGGATCTTGGGGAAGTAACGAGTCTTGATGTGGGGCTGGTGGCTTTACATCAAGCTCAACGGTATGCGGTGCCACTATGCCGTAGCGCCGCGGTACTTTGATGACAGACGACATCAGCCACGCCGTCAGTTCATCATTCGGCAGCGATCCCGACAGAAGGAGAGGGTTCCAAGGAAGAGAAGCGAAGGCGCCAGCACGCATGCGTGTTGATAGACGACAACAACCACAGCCCACCTCACCGTCAGTGACCGCCCATGACAAGGGAAGATGATGAGCCGGTGGCCCACTCGGTCAAATGAAGGATGAGAGTCTGTTGTTCTCCCTGATACCGGAGCCTAACCGGTATTAAAGAAACCATTCCCCAGCAGTGTCTGTCGTTTCTGCGTGCCTCGCCCTATAGGCGTATGATCGGTCGGGTTTCTGGCGGCTCTGCCTGCTTCAGGGTTACCCTTGGATCGGCGCGGAGTGTACACACTTACCGCGGGCAGTGACAATAAAAAATAGTGTTCAAAATCCCCTTTTAATAAGTCGATCAAATCTTGCTGGCGGGCAGGCGGGCTCTGGGATGGCGCAGGTTATGCGACAGCCCGGTTTCCCCTTGAAAAGTGTGTGAAAACGCCATGATTGGGCTGACGCCTTGCTGTGCGGTCGCTGAAGGGAATTTGGCCGCCACCGCCAGCGCCTAAATATCGCAATAAATGCCACATTTATGCGATCTCCCTCCCGGACGTTGCCCCGCGCGCCGCACATTCGCCACTCTTCCCTTGCGTCAAAAAATGGGAAAAACCTGCGCTGACGCAATGAGTGCCCCGCACGGATTGGCCACAATGACCGCTCACAATCGGTTAGAGGCTGACTAATGGATACCCTGCTTGAGCGTTTTCTGCGTTACGTAACTTTTCATACCCGCTCCGATGAGACCAATCCAGCCTGCCCCAGCAGCGAAGGCCAGCTGATCTTTGCCCGTGCCCTGCAAGAAGAGATGAAGGCGCTGGGGCTAACCCGGGTCACCCTGGATGAACACGGCTACCTCACCGGCTGCCTGCCGGGCAACCAGCCGGACGCCCCCGCCATCGGCCTGATTGCCCACATGGACACCGCCGACTACGAGGCGGAGCACGTAGTACCGCAAATCATCGAAAACTATCAGGGCGGCGACATCTGCCTTGGCAAGGGTGACGAGGTGCTCGCCATTCGTGACTACCGCTTCCTGAAAAACTACCTGGGTCAGGATCTCATCACCACCGACGGCACTACCTTGCTTGGTGCCGACGACAAGGCGGGCATCGCCGAGATCCTCACCACCATCGACCACCTGCAGGCCCACCCCGAGATCCCCCGCGGCGATATTTGGGTCGGCTTTACTCCGGATGAAGAGATTGGCCGCGGCGCCAACCTGTTCCCGCTGGAGAGATTCCCGGCCAAGTGGGCCTATACCGTGGATGGCGGCGAACTGGGCGATCTGGAGTATGAAAATTTCAACGCCGCCAGCGCCACGGTGCGTTTTATCGGCAATAACGTCCACCCCGGCACCGCCAAGGGGAGCATGATCAACAGCCAAACCCTGGCCGCCCGCTTCCACGCCGCCATGCCTGCCGAGCAGACCCCGGAGTGCACCGACGGGTATGAGGGCTTCTTCCATCTGGCCCAGATGAGCGGCACCGTGGAGGAGAGCACCCTGCACTACATCATCCGTGACTTCGACGACGAGCACTTTGCCGCACGCAAAGCCGAGATGCAGAACCGGGTGGCCGCCCTGCAGGCCGAGTATCCCAAGGCCCGCATCGAGCTGACCCTGACCGACAGCTATCGCAACATGCGCAGCCAGATTGAGCCGCACATGCATATCGTCGAGCTGGCCAAGGCCGCCATGGAGGCCGCCGACGTGGTGCCGAAAATCAAGCCCATTCGCGGCGGTACCGATGGCGCCCGCCTCTCCTTTATGGGTCTGCCCTGCCCCAACCTCTTCACCGGTGGCCACAACTTCCACGGCAAGCACGAGTTCATCCCGCTGCAATCCATGGAGAAATCGGTCGCCACCCTGGTGGAGCTGGTGCGCCTCACCGCAGCCTGGCGCGGTTAATCGGGTCGCTATCATTACCAGGGCAAAAGGGGGGAGCCGGTCAACCGCCCCCCCCTTGCTATCTGGCCATCCCCATCAGGAAAGGGAAACAGGGAGAGTCGCCTCAGGAGCAACTGGCTGCCGCTGCCATCAAACTGTCATCCCGCTGACATGTCGCGGGAACAGTGTCACATCATGCTGGGAGCAACGGATCGCCGGAGCCCTCCAGATGTTCACTATCGATTCCCTGCTGACCCAGCACTTCCCCCGCCTACTTGGCTACCCCCTGCTCACCCCGCTGTTAAAGCGGCTGCTGGGCTGGCTGCTCAACGAACAGGCCTTTGCCGACTTTGCCGCCCGCTACCCGCACCTGCGCGGCCTCGACTTTGTCGAGCAGGCGCTGACCCAGCTCGATTTCGACTATCGGGTCAGCGAGGCGCAGCTGGAGCATATTCCCGCCAGCGGCCGGGTCATTCTTGTCGCCAACCATCCCATCGGCTCGCTGGACGGACTGGCGCTGCTGCAACTGCTAGGTCGCATCCGCCCCGATGTGAAGATCGTCGCCAACCAGCTGCTGGCCCAGCTCGCGCCGCTGCGCCCTCTGCTATTGCCGGTAGACAATATGGAGGGCAAGACCGATCGACAGGCCATCCTCGCTATGAATGAACACCTCGCCCATGAAGGTGCGCTGGTGATCTTCCCCGCAGGCGAAGTCTCGCGGCTTGGCCTCAAGGGGGTGAAAGATGGCCCCTGGCAGGCAGGCTTTATCAAGCTGGCCCAGCGCACCCGCACCCCGCTGGTGCCCATCCATCTGGGAGGGCGCAACAGCCTCTGGTTCTATCTCGCCTCCTGGCTCAACAAGCCCGCCTCCGCCCTGTTGCTGGTACGCCAGCTGTTTCGCCAGCAGGGGCAGACCCTGCCGGTGACCATAGGAGCGCGCATTCCGCTCGACAGTTTTCAGGAGCTGCCCGCCAAGACGGCGGCGCGGCTGGTGCGCAACCACCTCTACCGGATTGGCCGGGGCAAGGCAGGGCGCCTGCAGACCGAGGCCCCCATCGCCCTGCCGGAGGATCGCCGCCAGCTCAAACAGGCCATCGAAAGCTGCGAACAGCTCGGCACCACCCCGGATGGTCAGGGGATCTACCTCTACCGCCGCCATGAACTGAGTCACTCGGTGATCCTGCGCGAGCTGGGGCGACTGCGGGAGATCGCCTTTCGTGCTGTGGGGGAAGGATCCGGCAAGCGGCGGGATCTCGATGGCTTTGACAACGACTATCACCACCTGATCCTCTGGGATCCGGCCCGACTCGACATTATCGGCGCCTACCGCTTTGCCCCGGTGGCCGAGCTGCTGGCCAGCAAGGGGAAGGATGGTCTCTACAGCCATACCCTGTTCGGCTTTGAGGATAAGCTGCTGCCCCGACTGGAGCAGGCCATCGAGCTTGGCCGCAGCTTTATCCAGCCCGCCTACTGGGGCAAGCGGGGGCTCGATTATCTCTGGTTCGGCATCGGTGCCTATCTGGCCCGCTATCCCCGCTACCGCTACCTGTTTGGCCCGGTGTCGCTCTCCGGCAGCCTGCCGCCGGCGGCCAAGGATCTGCTGGTGAGCTTCTACCGCCAGCACTTTGCCCCCGAGCTGGCGCTGGCCCCCTCCCGCCGTCCCTACCCCGAGACGCAACCTCTGTTCGAGGGGTTGGATTACGGTGCCGATCTCAAAGCACTCAAGGCCCGCCTCGACAATTTAGGCTGCGCCATCCCTACCCTCTACAAGCAGTATTCCGAGCTGTGCGAGCCGGGCGGCGTCCAGTTTATGGATTTTGGCATCGACCCCGACTTCAACCACTGCATCGACGGGCTGGTGTGGGTCGATGTGAGCCGCATCAAGTCCCACAAGCGGGCCCGCTATATCGGCAGTCATCTGGCAGAGCCGCGCTCATAACCCTGCTGAAGCCAGGCAAACAGCCAAATGCAAAAAAAGAGAGAGAGGCCATCGCCTCCCTCTCCTTTCGCTCTCATGCTCAGCACCTTTTCGAGGCGCTCGGCCCATCTGGCGTTACTCGGCCGCCTTGCGATCCGAGTGGCCGAGATCCCGCTCAGGGGCGATGACGTCACGCACCCGCTGCTTGATCTCCTTGGCCTCGGGGAAGCCGTCATCCACCACCCGATCCCACACCTGCACCCCGTTCACCAGAATGCGGAACTCCCCCTTGCTGGCCGGCACCAGCGCCACCTCCCCCAGATCGCTGTCGAAGGTGGATAGCAGCTCCTGCGCCAGCCAGGCGGCGCGCAGCATCCAGCGACAGAGGGTGCAGTAGCGGATTTCGATGCGGGGTTTGCTGATCAGGGTTTCAGACTCGGTCATGAGTGACTCCATAAAAAAGCGACAATGGCGGGAAGTGGCGTACTGCCGCCCAATGGCCGATCCCGGTTTGGTCAAATCAGTGCTGATCAACCCCATGAAAATCGGCCAGCCAATGGCGGGCAATGGTACGCATCGCCGATTCTGGCAGCTCGAACAGGCCGGGAGCAAGAGGGCCTGCCGCCAGCATCCGGATCCCTTCCATGATCTCCGCCAGCACCAGATAGACATATTCGCCAATCACGGCGCCATGGACGAAGTTGACCGCCTCGCCCCGGTTGAGCAGGTAGATCTGGGTACCATCCGGCCGGTTGAGGGCCAGCACATGGGGGCACACCTCTTCGCTCGGCCACGGCAACTGGGCCAGCGAGAAGGCAAACTCGTCGTCGGCCGAGGTGACCGAGGCCACCATGGTGCCGGGGCGCAGCGCCTGCAGATCCGCCAAATCCAGCGAGCCGTTGCCGGTAGAGCAGATCACCAGCTCGGCGCGGCTCAAGGCTTCAGCCTTGGTGATCAAGCGAAAACCGTGAGAGAGCGCTTCGACCTGTCGCAGCACATCGGTCTCCACCAGCCCGAGATGGAGGTTGCGACAACGCAGGTCACGGGCGATGCTGCGCCCCACCTTGCCATAGCCAAACAGCACGGCTTCGCAGACGTTGAAGGTACGGTTGAGGTTGCGGGCCAACGACTCCGCGGAGTAGACCACGCTCAAACCAATCTGGATATCCTCGGCCTGCTTGAGGGGGCTGCGCGCCACCGACACCACAGGGGTCGCCAGCACCTCCTGCTCATAGCGTTGATGGCCGTTCTCGGTCATCTCCACCACCCCTAGGAAACGGGGGCCGAAGTATTCGCTCAAGATCACCTGGGTTTTGGCGAAGTAACCGCCTATATCGAGGATCAGCAACCGCTCGTGGGGGGCCACCAGCGGCGCAATCTGCTGGATGATGCTGTCGGGTTCATTGGTCCAGCGCCGGTTGAGGGGCAGCACCGGATAGTGCTGGGATACCCACTCCAGGGTCGGGCCGTGTACCGATTTCGGTTTGGGTAAAATGGCGCCAATCCGTCCAATCTGACCGAGAGCGTCGATAAAACGGGGGCGATCGGGAAGCAGGTGAGTGACCAGCAGAATGCAGAGACCATCGATACGTCCCTGTCCGGTGAAATGGCGAAAAAACAGATGCTCAGATCCTTGACTGCGCAACTGTGGCCTCCTTATGTGCCGCAAAGCAGGCAAACAGAACCCGGCGCGGCCGGGTTCTGTGTGTGTCCAAATAAAATGAAAATCCTTTTTATCTGAAACACATATGGGGCTCAATCATTATCTGCCAAGAGTATGAGCGAGTATGCAAAAATGACTGTAATTGCCTGTTTTTCATGCAAAAATCAGTACAAAGAAGCAGCAGGCCACACCCACCATAGGCTGAGCCCGGTTCCCGCGGCAGCAAGCAGGATCAGCCCACCCCAACGCACTGGCCAGGGTTTGTCACGTAACGCCCACTCCAGCAGCGGCAGCAACCAGACCGGCAGCAACACCACTAGCGGCACCTCCACATATTGCCAGGCCAGCATCTGGACGAAGGCGAGGGCCAGCGCCAGACCGGCGGGTGCTACCTTGATGCCAACAAAGGTGGCAAGCAGGGCGCGAAAACCGGCAAAAGCGGCCAGCGCACCGGCCAGTTGGGCAATCAGCAGACTGCCATCGATGCCGATCACCAGCGCCAGCCAGATAAAGCCGAGGGCAAACCCGAGCCCCTCGCGGCTGTCACAGCGCAAGGTGCTCCAGCCAAACCAGAGGATGGCGGGCAGTAGCGCCAGCCAGATCCCGGGTTCGCTCGCCAGTACCGAGGCCAATCCCTGCCACCACACCAGCGCACTGAACACCGCAAAGAGCAGCAGCGAACCGCGCTGATCGTTCACCTGAGCCGCAATGGCGGGGACCAGCAGGGTCAGCGGCAGCCACTGCCACGCCTTGGCCGGAATACCATAGAGACCGCCGAGCAATGAGCCCACCAGCCAGAGCGCCAGCGCGCCCCACAGATAACCCAGTCGCGGCCAGCGCCACGATAGCAAAGCGGCTCCCAGAGGAGCCGCCAGGGTTTGCAGCAGAAGTTCCGCGCCCATTACTTGCGCACGCCTTCGACAAACAGGTTGATGTTCATCTCGTCCGGGATGCCGGGCAGCATGTAGCTCACGCCAAAGTCACTGCGCTTGATGGTGGTGGAAGCGTTGAAGCCGCTGCGGTAGCCGCCCCAGGGATCCTTGCCTTCGCCAATTTTGACCAGATCGAAGGCCACTTCCTTGGAGACACCGTGCAAGGTCAGGGTCCCTTTCAGTACGCCTTTATCCTTGGTGCCCTCGTAAGCGGAGCTGACGAAGGTCATCTTGGGATACTGCTTCACGTCGAGGAAGTCCGGGCTGCGCAGGTGCTTGTCGCGGGCCTCGTGATTGGAGTCGACGCTGGCGGCATCCACTTCGAAGCTCGCCTTGGCGGCCGCCGGGTTGGCGTCATCCATGCTGAAGGTACCGCTGAAGGTGTTGAAGCGACCCACCAGCTCGGAGAAGCCCAGGTGACCCACCTTGAACTGCACTGTGGTGTGCGCCGCATCCACGTCGTAATCCGCCGCCATCAGGGGGGTAGCCATAAACAGGCAGGAGGCCAGCAGAGCCTTGGTCATTTTCATCCGTTCGTTCCTTCATCTTGGGGTTCACATCAGTGGTTAAAATGCTAACCTCGTTCTGAAGATGAATAATCAGTGATTTATTAAATTCATTATTTACTGAGGATGGAAAATGGACCAGATCGCCGCCATGCGTACCTTTATCAAGGTGGTGGAGTGCCAGAGCTTTACCAAGGCCGCCAACCAGCTCGGCATCTCGGTCGCCATGGCCTCCAAACTGATGCAGCAGCTGGAGGAGTCCCTCGCCACCCGGCTGCTGTCGCGCACCACCCGTCAGGTCAATCCCACCGAAGCGGGCCAGTTCTACTACCAGCGCTCCCTCGCCCTGCTGGCGGAGCTGGAAGAGACCCACAGCCAGCTGACCCACCACAACCAGCAGCCGAACGGCACCCTCAAGCTCTCGGTGCCGATGGATTTTGGCTATCTGCACCTCTCCCCCGCCCTGCCGCTGTTTCGCCAGCGCTTTCCCGATCTCAAGCTCGATATCGAGTACAGCGACCGGCGGGTAGCGCTGGTGGAAGAGGGGTTCGATCTGGCGCTGCGCATCGGCCACCTCAGCGACTCCTCGCTGGTGGCGCGCCAGCTTGCCACCATTCGGGTCGATCTTTGCGCCAGCCCCGCCTATCTGGCACGCAAGGGCAGACCGGAAAAACCCGAGGATCTCAAACAGCACGACTGTCTGATCTACACCCTGACCCAGCCGGAGTGGCACTTCAAACGGGGAAACGAGCAGCAGAGCATCCGGCCACAGGGGCCGCTGCGGGCCAACAACGGGGTGGCGCTGACCCGCGCCGCTTGTGATGATCAGGGCATCATATTGCAGCCCACCTTTATCGTGGGGGAGGCGCTGCGGTCAGGACAGCTGGTCAGCCTGCTGCCAGAGTGGGACAAGGGAGATGTGGGACTTTATGCGGTCTATCCGCACCGCCGCTTCGTCTCGGCCAAGGTGCGCTGCTTTATCGAGTTCGTGCAGGAGCGCTATCTCGCCCCGCAGCAGTGGGATGCGCCGACCTGATTGCCAGAGCAGAGGGTACGGCCTGCTGGTCCGGCTTGTAACCTAACGCTGGTCGGGTGCGGTGGTGGATGCAGCAACAGGGGTGAGCTTGGCTAGCAGACGCTCCTGCTCGGGGTGCAACTGCCAGCGTGGCAGTCGGGTGCGGACAACCGACAACTGCTGCTCACTGAGGGCATAGGGGAGCGCCACTTCAATCTCGGGGCAGTCAAACATGGCGGCCAGCTGCAGGATCAAAATAAGGTTTGCCTCGTCGGTCTTGTGCTTGTTGACCCGTTTGCGGATCTCGTGGCGCAGCTGGGTTTCGGGGTCCTGGGTCATCGCCTGCCAGCCGAAACCGAACAACGGCACCAGCGCGCTGACAATCCCCAGCGCCGTCATCGGCTGCTTGGGGGGATGATAGAGTGCGTTGAGATCCAGCCGAACAGGATTCTGACGAACCTCACCCTCACCAAATAAAATCGTTTTCGTCATTGGATTACCCGTTATATTCCACTAGACTGCGCCGCATATTTTACCCCGATATGCCAACGAGGTGCTGATGCTAAGCGATATCGAGATCTCCCGCCAGTCCCCCCGTCTCTCCATTCACGCGCTGGCCGAACGCCTCGCCATCCCCCAGCACCTGCTCAGCCCTCATGGCCACTACAAAGGCAAGCTCAGCCTCGACCTGCTCAAGTCTCTGCCCAAACAGAGCGGCAAGCTGGTACTGGTGAGCGCCATCACCCCGACCCCGCTCGGTGAAGGGAAAACGGTGACCACCCTTGGCCTCTCCATGGGGCTCAACCATATTGGCCAGCCCAGCATCGCCACTATCCGCCAGCCGAGCCTCGGCCCGGTATTCGGGGTCAAGGGGGGCGCAGCCGGTGGCGGCCACGCCCAGGTGGTGCCGATGGAGGAGATGAACCTCCACCTCACCGGCGATTTTCACGCCCTGACGGCGGCCCACAATCTGGCGGCGGCAGCCCTCGATGCCCGCCTGTTCCATGAGCGCAAACTCGGCGACCAGTTCACCGCCAAAACCGGCCTGCCGCGGCTTGATATCGATGCCGATAACATCCTCTGGCCGCGCACCCTCGACATGAATGACCGCGCCCTGCGTCACCTCACCATAGGTCAGGGCGGCGTAAGTGATGGGGTGGAGCGCAGCGATCGTTTCGTCATCACCGCCGCTTCCGAGCTGATGGCCATTCTGGCGCTGGCGAGCGATCTGAAAGACCTGCGTCAGCGCATCGGCCGCATCCAGCTGGCCCGCGATATCCACGGCAAGCCCATCACTGCCGAGCAGCTGGAAGTGGCGGGCGCCATGACGGTGCTGCTGAAAGACGCGCTGCAGCCGACCCTGATGCAGACCACCGAGCAGACGCCGGTGCTGGTGCACGCCGGCCCCTTTGCCAATATTGCCCACGGCAACTCCTCGGTGATCGCCGATCGCATCGCCCTTGGCCTGACCGACTATGTGGTGACCGAGGCGGGTTTTGGCTCCGACATGGGGCTGGAGAAGTTCTTCAACATCAAGAGCCGCCAATCCGGCATTACCCCCGCCTGCGTGGTGCTGGTGGCCACGGTGCGCGGCCTCAAGGCCAACAGCGGCCTGCTCGATATCCGCCCGGGCCAGCCGCTGCCAGCCAGCCTGCAGGGGGAAGATCTGCCGACCCTCAAGCAGGGCTGCGCCAACCTCGCCTGGCATATCCGGAACGCCCGTCGCTACGGGGTGCCGGTGGTGGTCGCCATCAACCGCTTCCCCACCGACAGCGAGGCCGAGCTGGCGCTGTTGGCCCATGAAGCGCAGCAAGCCGGTGCCTGTGGCGCAGCCATCTCCAACGCCTTCACCCAGGGTGGTGCCGGTGCCAGCGAGCTGGCCCGCGCCGTGGTCGCCGCCTGCGAGCAACCCGGCAAGGTGAAACTGCTCTACCCCGACGAGGCGAGCCTCGACGCCAAACTGGCGACCCTGGTGGAGTGCGGCTACGGCGGTCGCGGAGTGCAGCTCTCCGACAGAGCGCGCCAGCAGCTGGCCCAGCTCTCCGCCGAAGGGTGGGATCACTTGCCTATCTGCGTGGCCAAGACGCCGCTCTCCATCAGCCACGACCCAGCCCTCAAAGGGGTGCCGACCGATTTCGAGGTGCCCATCGACGAGGTGAAGCTCTGCGCCGGTGCCGGGTTCGTCTATGCGCTGGCGGGCCCCATCATGACCATGCCGGGGCTGGGCAGTCTGCCTGCCTATCGCCATATCGATATCGATGAGAACGGCGAGATAGTCGGCCTGAGCTGAGCCCTTCCACAACGCCAGAAACAACAAGGCCCCGCCAATTGGCGGGGCCTTCTGTTATCCATGCATCAACCCTTAGAGGGTGAAGCGCTGGGTCATATGGTGCAGGGTGTTGGCCAGCTTGCTCAGCTCGACGCAAGCCTGGGCGATCTGATGAGCGCCCTGGGCATTCTCGTCAGCGGCATTGTGAATGTTGACGATACTGCGGTTGAGCTCTTCGGTCACCGCGTTCTGCTCTTCGGTGGCGGTGGCGATCAGGGTGTTCATGTCAGTGATGCGCACCACGGCACCGTTGATGGTCTCGATACTGGTACCGGCATCCCGCGCCAGACCAACGCTCTCCTGCATCTGGTGACGGCTCAGTTGCATGGCGTTGCCCGCCTCGGCGGCGCGGCTCTGCAGCAGCTCGATCATCTTGCTGATCTCGGCGGTGGAGTCCTGGGTACGCTGGGCCAATGAACGCACTTCATCCGCAACGACCGCAAAACCACGGCCCTGCTCACCGGCACGGGCCGCTTCGATGGCAGCGTTAAGGGCCAGCAGGTTGGTCTGACCGGCGATATCGCGGATCACATCCAGCACCACGCTGATATTGGCGCTATCGGCCTCCAGCTGCTGCACCACTGTGCCCGCCTGTTCAATCTTGACCGACACCTCTTCGATGCTGGCAATGGAGCTGCGTACCACTTCGCTGCCGGCAGCAGAGGTGCGGGAGGCATCCTTGGCGGCGCTCATGGCATCCGTGGTGTTGCGGGCCACTTCGTTGACGGTGGACTGCATCTCGTTCATGGCGGTCGCCACCTGGGAGACTTCGTTCTGCTGGATGGCCATGCCGCTGGCAGACTGGCTGGAGATGGCGCTCACCTCCTCCACTGCGCTGCTGAGTTGGCTCACGGAGCCGGCGATCTCGCTCACCAGATCGGAGAGGGAGCCCTGCATCCGGTTGATGGCGGAGCCCAGCTGACCCAGTTCATCGCGGTTGAAGCGGCTGTCACGGATCCACTGCTGCAGTTCGCCCTGACCCAGATCGCCATTGGCAATACGCTGGGCCTGACGGGCCAGCATGATCAGCGGGTCGCGGATCTGGCGGGTCAGTACCACGGAGAGCACCACCACAAGAATCAGACCGAGCACCAGCGCGATGGTGACGCTCAGGTTGGCGGATTGATAAGAGTCGACAATATCGCTGCGGGATTCAGACGCATAACCATGGTTAATCTGGATAAGGGAGGCCACTGACTTGCTCAGCGCGGTGTAAAGGGGAACCCCCTCCTCAAGGAAGATGCGTTGGGCTTCGGCAAGCTGATCGCTGTCTTGCAGCTGTTTGACTCGCTGGTGCAGGGCGACGTAACGATCCCAGTCAGATTTCACCGTATCGAAGGTACGGCGCTCCGCCACATCCTCAGGCCAGATCGTCTTGTCATGGGCAATCAGCTGCTGCGCGATCGAGTTAAGCTGCTGACTGGCAATATTCCGATATTCAGCCCTTTTCAGCGGCTCGCCGGCCACCACGAAATAACCCAGCTCATAACGACGCAACTCACCGAGAGAATCCCCGATCGCGCTGGTGCGATTGACCGCTGGCAAGATGCTGTCGGTAAACCGGATGGCAACATCATTCATGTTGCCAAACTGGACAAGGGCAAAACCGCCGATAAAGGCGACCATCAAACCGAGCACGGCAAAGCCGGCGGTGAGTTTTTTACCTATGGTCATGGTACTGGTATTCATGGGATATCCTGGTGGTCGTTAAATTCGTAGCACTCGTCCGGTTCACGCCCTCCTGGCATGAACTATCTGGCCACCTGTTCAGTGGCGCACCATCCAACCTTGATGAATATCTCTGAATTCCATGAGCGGCAGCGAGAGCCGTGAGGGGGCGCTAGAGTAACCGGATTGTGATGGTTCGGAAAGAGTCTGTCCGGTTACTTTTTGTAAGGTGAAAACGAGGAATTTATCGTGCTCGATTAAATATACCGCTCAGATGAATAAATCGAAAAAATACATAACGTTTGCATAGTGCAAGCCGCACGGGCCAAACCGTTGCAGGCCGCCACTCTCATCCGGAACCAATGAAAAACGCCAGCAATGGCTGCTGGCGTCTCGTTTATTCAGCAAGGCGGTTACAAAATAACCGCCATCTTATCCGCGCAGGCCGCCCAGAAATTCGGCCCGGGTATCGGGTTGGGTCTTGAACACCCCACCGAGGGAGGTGGTGGTGGTGTAAGAAGTCGAATCCATCACCCCGCGCGCCTTGACGCAGTAGTGGGTCGCCTTGATGCTGATGGCCACATCCTTGGTGCCGAGCAGGGTCTGCAGCGCCAGCAGGATCTGCTGGGTGAGCCGCTCCTGCACCTGGGGACGGCGGGCAAAGAACTGCACGATGCGGTTGATCTTCGACAGGCCAATCACCTTGCCTCGAGGGATATAGGCCACATGAGCCATGCCGTCGATGGTGACGAAGTGGTGCTCGCAGGTGCTGGTGAGGCTGATGTCCCGCACCATGATCATCTCGTCCACCTGCATCTTGTTCTCGATCACTGTCACCTTGGGGAAGGTGGAATAATCGAGGCCGGAGAAGATCTCATTGACGTACATCTTGGCGATGCGATGCGGCGTCTCGGCCAGACTGTCATCGGCCAGATCCAGCCCCAGCGTCTCCATGATGGAGCGCATATGGCCTTCGATCTTCTCCCGCTTCTGCTGGCTGTTAAGCTCGTTGGTGACCAGGGGGGTTTCCAGTCCCTGGGCTTCGAGGGCAGCCCTGACCAGCAAGGCTTCCGGACTTAAGGTTGTCATTATCTTCTCTCCCACGCTCAGGGACTGTGAGGGCAGCTCATCGAGCAACCCCTTATGTTATGGCGGCGTACAGGGCCGACGGTATCGCTGTAATGGTCGCCACTCGGGATGTAACGGCCATCTGTTATGGCGGCATAGTAAACGGCCATTGCCGCCAAGATTCAAGTCAACTTGTGCGTCACCTCATACTTTATGGCCATCTAACCCCGTTTCAGCGCCGATTACCCCGAGAATCCTTGAGATAACCTGCCCATCCCCGGGGATTTTTGTGATAATCCCGCCTTCAATCATAGAAAGAGGTCATGACGATGGGATTTGATACCAGCGGACTACTCCCCTTAAGCGATGCCCTGCAAGGGATGCTGGAACAACTCGCCTGCTGCTGCGACAGCGAGCAGTTGCCCCTGCCAGAGGCCCTTGGCCGGGTTCTTGCCAGCGACATCGCCTCTCCCCTCGCCGTGCCCCCCTTCGACAACTCCGCCATGGACGGTTACGCCGTGCGCCTTGAGGATCTCGCCAGCGGCACCCCGCTCATCATGGCGGGCAAAGCGTTTGCCGGTCAGCCCTACCAGGGCGAATGGCCCGCTGGCCACTGCGTGCGGATCATGACAGGCGCCCCGGTACCCGCAGGCACCGATGCGGTGGTGATGCAGGAAGAAACGCAGGCCGACGGCGATCGGATCACTTTTCTGGCACAACCCGAACCGGGCCAGAATATCCGCCGCGCCGGCAGCGATATCGGCAAAGGCGCCTGCGTGCTGCCTGCCGGTACTCGCCTCACCCCAAGAGAGATGCCACTGCTGGCCTCCCTCGGCGTGGCTACCGTCGCGGTGCGCCGACCGCTGAAAGTGGCCATCTTCAGCACTGGCGATGAGCTCAAACCGGTCGGTACCCCGCTTGCCCACGGCGATATCTATGACTCCAACCGCTACGGCGTGCGGGCCATGCTGGCGCGCATGGGCTGCGACTGCCTCGACCTTGGCATCATCCCCGACGATCCCGCCCAGCTACGCGCCGCCTTTATCCGCGCCGACGAAGACGCCGATGTACTCATCACCACCGGCGGCGTCTCGGTGGGGGAAGCGGACTTCACCAAACAACTGCTGGACGAGCTCGGCGAGATTGGCTTCTGGAAGCTGGCCATCAAGCCGGGCAAGCCGTTTGCTTTTGGCCGTCTGCCCCGCGCCTGGTTCTTCGGCCTGCCGGGAAACCCCGTCTCCGCCATGGTCACCTTCGATCAGCTGGTGCAACCGGCGCTGGCCAAGCTGGCGGGCCAGCACTTCGAGCGCCCGCTCCAGCTGCAAGCCATTGCGGCCGAGCCACTCAAAAAGAGCCCGGGCCGACTCGACTTCCAGCGCGGCATTCTGAGTCAGGGACCGAACGGCCTCGAGGTGCGCAGCACCGGCTCGCAGGACTCCGCAGTGTTCAGCTCCCTGTCGCGAGCCAACTGCTACATCGTTCTTGAACGGGAACGGGGCCGCGTCGCCGCGGGCGAGACGGTGACCGTGGAGCCATTCGGGGGATTGCTGCTGTGAGCGAGATCCTGAGCGACGCCGAACTGCTGCGCTACAACCGCCAGATCATCCTCAAATCCTTCGATTTCGAGGGGCAGGAGGCGCTCAAACAAGCCCGTGTGCTGGTGATCGGTGCCGGTGGCCTTGGCTGCGCCGCCAGCCAGTATCTGGCGGTGGCCGGGGTTGGCCGACTCACCCTGGTCGATTTCGACAAGGTGGAGCTCTCCAACCTGCAGCGTCAGGTGCTGCACAACGATGAGCGCATCGGTCACTACAAAGTAGACTCTGCCGCCCAGTCGCTGCGCGCGCTCAATCCCTGGCTCAACGTCGAGACCCACGCGGCCGTGGCCGACGAGGCGCTGCTCGATACCCTGTTGCCCCAACACCAGCTGGTATTGGATTGCACTGACAACCTGGCCATTCGCAACCTGCTCAACCAAAAGGCACGCCAGCATGGCGTGCCACTGGTCAGCGGCGCCGCCATCCGGCTGGAGGGTCAGCTCTGCAGCTTCACCTGGCAGGAAGATGAGCCCTGCTACGCCTGCCTCAGCGCCCTGTTTGGCGAGCAGGCACTCACCTGCGTCGAGGCGGGCGTGCTCGCCCCTGTGGTGGGTCTGGTGGGCAGCCTGCAGGCACTGGAAGCCATCAAGCTGCTGGCGGGCACAGGAAAAAACTACAGCGGCCGCCTGCTGATGATCGACGGCCTGAGCGGCACCTTCCGCGAGATGAAGCTGCCCAAGCGCCCCGACTGCCCCGTCTGTTCCCATCCTTGACACAAACGGGATCAAAAAAGCCGAACCCTGTGGTTCGGCTTTTTGGTATCTGCACCTAACAACCCCTTCTTTAATGGGTCGTGAGGATCCGTTGCAACAGGTGATTAAAGCCCGAGGGGTCTTCCGCGGGCCAGGCGTGGTGGCCGTTGGGGGTGTGGATGGTGGCGTTGGGCAGGGCGGCAAACTGCTCTACCCGTTTGGCCAGCGGCAGGTAGTCGTGACTGGTGGAGATGATGGCCACCGGCTGCCAGATGGAGCCGAGCCGGGCGCGTACCGACCAGCCGGGTAGTGCCTCCAGCAGCGCCTTGTAGGTTTTCTTTTTATTGCGCACGAAACGCAGTCGGAAGGTGTGGCGCACCTGTGCCAGATCCGGGCCCGGGAAGAGCTCGCGTCCCAGCCACCAGGCGAGCGGGCGCATGCCAAACCAGCGCAGCCACTTGAAGCGCTGGGCGTAACGCTCCTGCTCTTTGGGGGTCTCCAGCAGAAACTCGCTAAAACCGTTGACCAGCACCAGCCCCTGCACCTTGTGGGGCAGTTGCAGCGCCAGCTCCAGCGCGACCATGGCCCCCAGCGACAATCCCACCACCCAGGCGGGTTCTGGCTGTGCATCGAGCCAGTTCACCACATCGGCTGCCAGGGTCGCCACATCGAACGGCCCTTCCTGCATGCTCTGCCCGTGGCCGCGCAAGTCCAGCGCTACCACCCGGTAGTGTTCGGAAAACCGTTCGATCTGCGCCTGCCAGTCGAGGCTGGAGGAGCCCAGCCCATGCAGCAGCAACAGCAAAGGGCCCTCCCCCGCACAGCGCAGGGCAAGACCGTTGAATTTCATCACCTGATTGCGGCGCATCAGTGTATTGCCTCTCGACTCATCACCTGAACCATCTCTTGTTGTTATGTTGCCCGTGGCCATCCTGCCACGTTATCAGCACGGCGCCCAATCAGCCTTCGCTGACCAGACTCACCGCCTTGATATAAGCGTAGATCTGCTGCTCCGGCGCCAGCGCCAGCCGCCTGGCGGAGCGGCTGGTGATCCGGGCCAGCAGTATCTGCTCACCCAGCGCCAACTGCAACAGGGTCTGGCCGGGGCGCACCTCGCGCACCGCCAGCAGACGGGTAACGAGACAGTTGGAAAGGCTGGAGTGCTCGATGGGGGCGGTGGCGATCACCACATCGCGCCCGGCCACCTTGATCTGCAATGGGCCACTCTCATCCGGCACATGGGTCATGGTGACCCGCAGTTGCTGCTCACCAAGCTGCAGGGTCGCCATCTGTTCATCGTCATCGTAGTGGGCCAAGGTGGCATCCAGCATCACCCCGGCATCGTCACGGCTGGCGAGCGAGAGATCGGTTCGGGCGAAGATCTCGCTCGGCCAGCCTTGCGCCTCGACCCTGCCACTTTCCAGCAGCACCAGCTGATCGCAGAGCAGGCTCACCTCCTCCATGGCGTGGCTGACGAAGATCATCGGGATGCTGCTCTCCTGCTGCAACCCCTTGAGCATATGGGCCTGATGGATGCGGCTGCGCCGATCGAGCGCAGAAAAAGGCTCATCGAGCAGCAGCAGATCAGGCTCGGCCAGCAGCGCCCGCCCCAATGCCACCCGCTGGCGTTGACCGCCAGAGAGGGCATGGGCAGGCTGCCCCAGCAGATCGGCAAAACCGAGCCGAGCCGCCAGCGCTTCGGGCTGCCAGCGCCCTCGCCCCTTGCGGGCCGCCAGTTGCAGATTGCCAAGCACCGTCAGATGAGGAAAGAGGCGCGAGTCCTGAAACACCAGTCCGATCCGGCGCGCTTCGGGCAGCAGTTGAGCATACTCCCGATCGCACCACCGCAAGCGATCCCCGTTTTGGCGATCGAGCCCGGCAATGATGCGCAGCAGGGTGCTCTTGCCACAGCCCGAGGGGCCGAACAGGCCGAGGATCCCCCCCAGCTCGAGGGTCAGTGCGCAGTCGAGGGTAAAAGGGCCAAACTCGCGCCGGACATGGAGGTTCAAGGCATGGCGGTGCGGCACATTCACAGGCGGCATAGTGGCGGGCTGGTTCATCCAAACACTCTCCGCTGTCGGCGCTGCAACACACCATAGACCAGCACCAGCATCACCAGCGAGAAGGCCATCAGGCCGCCCGCCAGAATATGGGCGTTCTGGTAATCCATCGCCTCCACATGATCAAACAGGGCTATCGAAAGCACCTGGGTCTCGCCGGGTATATTGCCGCCAATCATCAGCACCACGCCAAACTCCCCCAGGGTGTGGGCAAAGCCCAGCGCCGCCGCCATCACAAAGCTGGGCAGGGTCATCGGCAAAATGATGTGGAAGAAGCGCTCTAGTGGGCCAAGCCCCAGGGTCGCAGCAGCTTCCAGCTCCTTGTTGCCCATGTTGACGAAAGCGGAGGTGAGCGGCTGCACCACGAACGGCAGCGAATAGAGGATGGAGGCAAACAGCAGGCCGAGAAAACTGAAGGCGAGCGGGGCGCCAAAGGTGTCGCGCCACCAGGCGCCGAAACCATATTCGGGGGAGAAGGCGAGCAGCAGATAAAAACCCAGTACCGTGGGAGGCAGCACCAACGGCAGCGCCACCAGCGCCTCCACCAGCGGCCGCAGGCGGTTCTGACTGCGCGACAACCACCAGGCCAGCGGCGGAGCCAGCAACAGCAAAATCGCTGTGGTACTGGCTGCAAGCTTCAGGGTGAGCCAGACCGCCAGCAGATCCCCTTCACTCATTGCCGACCTCCCGGTTGATAAATGCCCCCAACGGCATGGTATCCATCCTTATTGCAAAGAGTGGCCGACCCGAAGGCCGACCACTCAGGGTATCGCATCAGGCCCATCCCCTTATTGGGGCAAGGCATAACCCGCTGCCTTGATCTGCGCCTGACCCGGCCCCTTGAGCCAGGCGACCAGCGCCTCGACCGCGGCACCTTTCTTCAATACCAGCCCCTGCTGCTCGATGGGAGGATAGAAGCTCGCTGGCACTGCCCAGGCTTCACCAGTCTTGCCCGCCTCAACCAGATTGGCCCAGGCGACAAAGCCCAGCTCGGCATTGCCGGTGTCGACAAATTGCCAGGTCTGGCCGATGTTGGCGCCGGTCAGCAACCGGTACTGCTTGGGAGCGATCTTGAGATGGGTGAGGGTCGCCATGGCGGCAGCACCATAGGGAGCAGTGCGGGCATTGGCGATGGCAAGGTTGCCTTTCCAGCTACGCAGGGTCGCCTCGTCAGGGGCCGGCCCCCCCTTCTTCCACAACCCCAGCTGGCCGATGGCGTAGGTGAAGCGATCGCTCCCCATGCCCTCTTTTTCCAGCTTCTCGGGGGTCGCCGCATCGGCGGAGAGGAAGAGATCGAACGGTGCGCCGTGACTGATCTGGGTGTAGAGCACGCCGGTGGCGGCAGACGAGATTGCCAGAGTGTGGCCGGTCTTGGCGGTGAACTCCTTGCCGATACGCTCTATGGTGCCCTTGAAGTTGGCCGCCACGGCCACTTTTACTTCATCGGCCTGCACGGCACCGGTATGCAAGGTGGCGGCGCAGACGCCGGCGATGACAACAGATAACAGCGGTTTCATTCCCTTTCTCCTGATGGGGCCCGCACATCCGCGCCCCTTGGCGGGGCCGTGGTTCCCGTTGAACCTGTGCCCCTCGTGATGAACAGGTCAGGCTTGCCAGCGGGCAGCGGCGGCGTTGTCGCTCTCCTTGGCCTCGACCCAGCGTTGCACACCCTCGGCGGTCAGCTCTTTTTTCCAGAACGGCGCCCGGGTTTTCAAGAAATCCATGATGAAGTGACAGGCGTCAAAGGCGGCGTCGCGGTGGGCACTGCTCACCGCCACCAGCACGATCTGATCGCCAAGCCACAGCTCGCCGATACGATGAATGAGGGTACACTCCTGCAGCGGCCAGCGGCGGCGGGCCTCCTGCACGATATCGGCCAGCGCCTTCTCGGTCATACCGGGGTAGTGCTCGAGGGCCAGCCCCTTCACCTCCTCCCCCTGATTGAAGTCGCGAACCTTGCCAACGAAGGTGACGATAGCGCCACTGTCGGGGCGGGTGGCGAGGCGGGCATATTCGTCCGCCAGCGAGAAATCCTCCCGCTGCACCAGAATGCGATCTGTGATGGCTACGACGTTCATGGCTCAGCCTCCGGTCGTTACTGGAGAGAAAGTGAAGAAGGCCACTTCGTCACCACCGCACAGCTCAGTGGTGCGATCCACGGTCATTATCTCGCTCATCATCAACCTCCGGTCACCGGCGGGAAGAAGGCCACCTCATCGCCATCATTGATGGGGGTATCGAGGGGCACCAAGGTCTGATTGACCGCGACCAAGAGCTTGCCTGCTTCCAGCGCCAGCGCCCACTTGTCGCCGCGTTTACAGAGCGCCGCGCGCAGTTGTTCGGCGGTGGCGTAGTCGCACGGCAGGCTCAACTCGTCGCAGGCCACCAGCTCTCTTACTTGCGCAAAAAACAGTACCTTGATCATGCTTGCTCCCCGCTATTTGACCCCAGCTGAAAATGGCCGGACTTGCCGCCCTTTTTCTCTACCAGCCGCACCTGTTCGATCACCATGTCCTTTTGTACCGCCTTACACATGTCGTAGATGGTCAACGCCGCTACCGACGCGGCGGTCAGCGCCTCCATCTCCACCCCGGTCTTGCCTGATAGCTTGCAGAGGGTGCGAATATGCACCCGATTCTGCTCGGCCAGCGGCACTATCTCCACCTCGACTTTGGTCAAGGCCAGCGGATGACAGAGGGGGATGAGATCGGAGGTCTTCTTGGCGGCCATGATGCCGGCGATGCGGGCGGTGGCGAATACATCCCCCTTGTGGTGCTGGCCGCTCAGGATCAGCGCCAGGGTCTCGGGGGCCATGGCAACAAACGCCTCGGCACGGGCTTCACGCTCGGTTACCTGCTTGTCGGTCACATCCACCATATGGGCTTCGCCGCTCTGGTTCAGATGCGTCAGGTTGGGCTGGGTCTGCTTGGTATCTGTCTGGTTCATCGTTTGCTCTCAGAGGTGGGAGACAAAGTTGCACGGCTTGGTGCGGGCATCGAGCTGATCGCGGATCAGTTGCTCCCAACCCAGCCGACAGGCGCCGGTGGAGCCCGGCAGACAGCAGATCAGGGTGCGATTGGCGAGTCCCGCCAGTGCACGGCTCTGCATGGCGGAGCCTTTAATCTCGGCAAAAGAGAGCTGACGGAACATCTCGCCAAAACCCTGTACGGTGCGCTCGAACAGCACACCGACCGCTTCCGGTACCCGGTTCTGTTCATTGAAGCCGGTACCGCCGTTAATCAGTACCACCTGCACCCCCTCATCGGCGATCCACTCGCTCACCCGCGCGCGGATGCGAAACAGGTTGTCCGGGCAGAGCGCCCGGTCGGCCAGCTGATGGCCTGCGTCGGTAAGGGCCGAGACAAGATAGTCGCCCGAGCTGTCATCGGCGGCGGTGCGGCTGTCGGAGACCGTCAGCACGGCGATCTTGAGGGGAATAAATGCGTTGTGTTTCTGTCCCATCGGGCAGCTCCTTGTGGCTATGGGCCGTCAACGAGGCAGGAAGAGAAGGGGTATGAAAGGCCAGCTGTCAGAGCGCAAAAACGGACGCAGACAGGGGTGACCAACTTGCTCAAGCGTGTGACGGCGGGCTGATTCTATCAAAGGTTTCACGAGATATGGGATTTAAAAGACACACAAATCTGATGCTTGTCCCATATATGAACAAAACGCAGGCCGGGGAAACCCGGCCTGTCGTCGCAGGATCAGAACCCTTTCACCCCGGTCATGTCGGGCAGCTGGTGAGCTATCCCCTTGTGACAGTCGATGCAGGTATTTTCACCACTGGCCAGATTGGTAGAGTGCATCTTGGCGGCACGCTGCCCCTGCAGGGAGAAGTCCATATACTCGAAGTTGTGGCAGTTGCGGCACTCGCGCGAATCGGTCTCTTTCATCCGCTGCCACTCCCGCTCCGCCATCTCGCGTCGGTGCGACTCGAACTTCTCGCGGGTATCCACCTTGCCGGTGATCATGCCCCACAGCTCCTTGGAAGCCTGCACCTTGCGGATGATCTTGTAGGTCCACTCGTGCGGTACGTGACAATCTGGGCAGCTGGCCCGCACACCGGAGCGGTTGGCGTAGTGGATGGTATCGCGATACTCCTCGTACACGTTGTCCTTCATCTCGTGACAGCTGGTGCAGAAGGCCTCGGTGTTGGATGCTTCCATGGCGGTGTTGAAACCACCCCAGAAAATCACGCCACCGAAGAAGCCCATCAGCAGGATGACCCAGAGTGCCGCCTTCGACGGTGACTTGAAGGTGGTCCACAGACGCTGGATAAAGCCGGGTAATTTCATCTATGGATTCCTCAGTTCAGCGCTTCAACCGGTTTAAAGGTATTTTCCACCAGCGGCTTGGCATCTGCTTGCGGCACATGGCACTGCAGGCAGAAGTAGCGACGCGGCGACACTTCACCCAGGGTAAGGCCGTCGCGGGTCTCGAAGTGAGTCGGACTGATCTTGGGGGCCTTCATGGCACTGGCATTCTTGAAGCTGTGGCAAGCCAGGCACTTGTTGACCTTGGTATCCACCTCATAGTTGCGGATATCGTGGGGGATCAGCGGCGGCTGATGCATGTACTGGCGATCATAGGGCTCGCCATCCTTGCGGAAATTCTTCATGGGTGCGGCATTGGCATCGGTCACCAGATCGGTGGCGCCCCGCTCGGACTTGAGCCCGCCGGTGCTGTTGGTGATCTCGGGGACAGCCGCCATCAGGGAACCCGCCATCAGACAGGCCAGCATTGCTCCAATCAGCTTTTTCATTATGTGTTCTCCGACGTTTTTTCTGCCTTGATGGCAAAACCTACAGTGATTTCAAAAACTTGTTCCGCGCAAACATCGATGCAGCGGCCACAGTTGGTACACTCCTGAGCCGCAATCAAGGGCCCGTGACCGCGCTTGGCACCGTGAACGGGGCCGCGCAGGATGGGACGCTCCGGGCAGACCGCATAACAATCCATGCAGTTGTTGCACCGCTCGCGCCCTTTGGCAGAAATCTTGATGAATCCGACCCGGTTGAGCAGGGCATAGAAGGCCCCCACCGGACAGAGATGACCACACCAGCCCCGCTCAACCACGAAGAGATCGAACAGGAACAGCACCGCCAGCAAAGCCCAGCCCGCCCCCATGCCAAACAGCAGACCGCGCATGGCGAGCGACACCGGGTTGACCAGTTCCCACACCAGCACGCCTGTCGCCGCCGGTGCCACCAGCGCCATAGCCAGCAGCCAGTAACGGGTAGCACGGCTGAACTGACCGTTGCCCTTGAGGCCAAGCCGCCCCCTGAGCCAGGCCGCCGCATCCGTGATGAGGTTGACCGGACAGACCCAGGAGCAGAAGACCCGCCCCCCGACCAGCCAGTAACCGACCAGCACAATGGCAGCACCCAGCCAGAGTGAGGTGATGGGCCAGTGGCCCGCCGCTACTGACTGCAACAACGTGAGGGGATCGGTGAGCGGCACCGTCTCCAGCAACAGCGAGCTGGAGAGGTTGCCCTTGAGGATCCAGACACCCACCAGCGGCCCCAGCAGGAACAATGCGAGCACACCGAACTGGCTGAGCCTGCGCAGCAGCAGGAATCGGTGGGAACGCCACCATCCCAGCTTGATGCGCGCCTCGGCCCCCGGATAACGACTCATAGTCCCTCCGGTTTACGGGTTGGCAGAGTGAGCCTGTCGCCAATGAGCGACTTGCCCGCCTTCGCCTTCTCTTCCCAGCCAAGCCGATAGTGATGACCCAGCTCCCCCTTGGCGAGCTGGCGCGGAACCACCTTGATGGCCGCCTCCTCCAGCACGCAGGCATGCTCGCACTTGCCACAGCCGGTACAGATATCGCTGTGCACCGTGGGCAGGAACATGGCGTGCTTGCCAGTGCGCTGGTTGTGCTGCAGCTCAAGAGTGATCGCCTTGTCTATCAGCGGGCAGACCCGATAACAGACATCGCAACGTAAACCCAGATAGTTGAGGCAGGTCTCGTGATCGATGAGTACTGCCACCCCCATCCGCGCCTGATCGATATCGGTCATCTGCTGATCCAGCGCCCCGCTCGGGCAGGCCTCTACGCAAGGGATGTCATCACACATCTCGCACGGGACGGCGCGCGCCTTGAAATAAGGGGTGCCGGTGGTCACAGGGTCAAATAGCCGGGCGAGCTTGAGGGTGTCGTAGGGGCACGCCTCGACGCAGAGCCCGCAACGCACGCAGGCGCTGAGGAACTCTGTTTCATCGAGGGCGGCGGGCGGACGCAGCGCCTGAGCCGGCACTGCATGCACCTGCTGGCGGGCCATGCCGCCGAGCCCCACGCCAAGCAGGCTCACACCGCAAGCCCCCTTGGCCATGTCGGCCAGAAACTGGCGACGACTACGACTCATCTCGACTCCCCGCCTCAGGCCTTCATCACCTTGACGGCGCACTTCTTGTAATCCGTCTCTTTGGAGAGCGGATCGGTGGCGTCCAGGGTCAGCTTGTTGACCAGCTGGCTCGCATCAAAGAAGGGCATGAAGACCAGTCCTTTCGGCGGACGGTTGCGACCACGGGTCTCGACCCGGGTCTTCACCTCGCCACGGCGGGAGGAGACGATCACCTCTTCACCACGACGCACGCCGCGAGCCTTGGCATCGTCCGGGTGCATGAAGAGCACCGCATCCGGGAAGGCGCGATAGAGTTCGGGCACCCGACGGGTCATGGTGCCGGTGTGCCAATGCTCCAGCACGCGACCGGTGGAGAGCCACAGATCGTACTCTTTATCCGGCGACTCGGCGGCGGGCTCGAACGGCAGGGCGAAGATGACCGCCTTGCCATCGGGCTTGCCATAGAAGCGCACTCCCTCGCCCGCTTTCACATAGGGGTCGAACCCTTCGCGATAGCGCCACAGGGTCTCTTTGCCCTCTACTACCGGCCAGCGCAGACCGCGCGCTTCGTGGTACTGATCGAACGGCGCCAGATCGTGGCCGTGGCCACGACCGAAGGTGGCGTACTCCTCAAACAGCCCCTTCTGGACGTAGAACCCGAAGTGCTCGGCTTCGTCGTTCAGCAGCCCTTTGCTCTGCTCTTTCGGGAACTGGTTGACCTGACCGTTGGCATAGAGCACGTCGAACAGGGTTTTGCCCTTCACTTCCGGCATCTTGGCAATCAGCTCAGCTGGCCACACTTCCTCGACCTTGAAGCGCTTGGAGAACTCCATCAGCTGCCACAGGTCGGACTTGGCCCCTTCCGGCGCTTTCACCTGCTGGTGCCAGAACTGGGTGCGGCGCTCGGCGTTGCCGTAGGCCCCCTCTTTCTCCACCCACATGGCGGTGGGCAGGATGAGGTCCGCAGCCTGGGCAGTGACGGTCGGGTACGGATCGGAGACCACGATGAAGTTGCGCGGGTCGCGATAGCCAGGCAGGCGATCGGTATTCATGTTGGGGCCGGCCTGCATGTTGTTGTTGCACATCACCCAGTAGGCGTTGAGCTTGCCATCTTTGAGCATGCGATCCTGCAGCACGGCGTGGAAACCCACCTTGTCGGGAATGGTCCCTTCCGGCAGTTTCCAGATCTGCTCGGCAATGGCGCGGTGCTTGGGCTCGGTCACCACCATGTCGGCAGGCAGACGGTGGGCAAAGGTACCCACTTCACGCGCGGTGCCACAGGCAGAGGGCTGGCCGGTCAGTGAGAAAGGACCATTACCCGGCTCGGAGATCTTGCCGGTCAGCAGGTGGATGTTGTAGCAGAGGTTGTTGGCCCAGACGCCACGGGTATGCTGGTTGAAGCCCATGGTCCAGTAAGAGACCACCTTCTTGCCCGGATCGGCATAGAGCTTGGCCAGCTTTTCCAGCTTCTCTTTGGAGACGCCGGAGAGCTTGGAGACCGACTCCACATCGTAATCCGCCACGAACTTGGCAAACTCCTCGAAGGTCATCGGCGTGGCATCGCCGCTGTCCGGGTTCTTCGCTTTCTGCTGCAGCGGATCGGTCGGGCGTAGGCCGTAACCGATGTCGGTGGCCCCCTTCTTGAACACTGTGTGCTTGTTGACGAAGTCCCAGTTCACCTTGTCGTTCTGGATGATGTAGTTGGCGACATAGTTGAGGATCGCAAGGTCGGTCTGCGGGGTGAACACCATGCCGTTGTCCGCCAGCTCGAAGCTGCGGTGTTCGAAGGTCGAGAGCACGTGCACCTGCACATCCGGGTTGGAGAGACGGCGATCGGACATCCGCGACCAGAGGATGGGGTGCATCTCGGCCATGTTGGATCCCCACAGCACGAACGCATCGGCCTGTTCGATATCGTCGTAGCAGCCCATCGGTTCGTCCATGCCGAAGGTACGCATGAAGCCGACGACCGCAGAGGCCATACAGTGACGAGCATTGGGGTCGATGTTGTTGGAGCGGAAACCGGCCTTCATCAGCTTGGCGGCAGCATAGCCTTCCCAGACGGTCCACTGGCCGGAGCCGAACATGCCGACGGCGGTCGGCCCCTTCTCTTTCAGGGTCGCCTTGAACTTCTCGGCCATGATGTCGAACGCCTGATCCCAGCTGATGGGGGCAAAGTCGCCATCCTTGTCGAACTGGCCGTTCTTCATCCGCAGCATCGGCTGGGTGAGGCGATCCTGGCCATACATGATCTTGGAGAGGAAGTAGCCCTTGATGCAGTTGAGGCCACGGTTGACCGGTGCATCGGGGTCGCCCTGAGTCGCCACGACCCGACCATCCTGAGAGCCCACCAGCACGGAGCAGCCGGTACCGCAGAAGCGGCAGGGAGCCTTATCCCAATGGATGGCCGTCTTGTCGGTACTGGTGATGAGATTGGCTGCCAGCGTGGGGGCACTGACACCGGCCACGGCAGCGGCAGCTGCCACCGCGTTGGCCTTCATAAAGTCGCGTCGACTCAGCTTCATGGCATATCCTCACATTGCTTATCGCGTAATAGTTGTCGAATCTGTCGAACGGGAGCAAGCCATCAGCGGCAGAGGGCACGCCCGGCATCCCATCACTCTTTTCAGTGACCGCCCAGTTCATCGAACTGGTGGTAAATCAGGGCGGCAGAGAGCACACCCGGCATCGCCTGTATCGCATCAATGGCCGCCATGATCGGCCGCTGGCTCGGACCTTCCAGGGTCACGACCAGCTTGCCCTCGTCACTGACGGCGTGGATCTCGGCCCCTTCAAGGGCGCCAATCTGCTCGGCGAGCTGATGGCGCAAAGGGGGCTGGGTCAGCACCACCAGACTCGATACATGGAACTCCTGATCCATTGTGGCTTCTGTGTCACACGGCTTCTGACTCATTCTGACTCCTGCTTGAGGGTGGGCTGGCTCGCACCACCGGATGGGGCGGCTCGCCCGTCGACCTTGATGCTGCCAACCGGACAATCCTGCACACAGGCGCCGCAGCCATTACAGCGATCCGGCTCGACCGTCGGGGTGGGCACACGCCCCAGCACCGGAATAAAACGAATGGCATTGGGCTCGCAGCTGTCCTGACAGCGCTGGCAGAACACCTGACCATTGGCCAGACAGTTGGCCTCGATATGGGCCTTGTAGTGCCAGGGGGACTCGCTGGTCGGGCGAAACACAGGCGCCTTGCAGACCGTGGCGCACTCGGTGCAGAAGGTGCATTCGCCACGCTGGAAATCGACCACCGGAAAACCGCCCTCGCCATTCACCAGGATCTGCTCCGGACAGGCCGCCAGACAGTCCCCGCAGCGGGTGCAGTCGGCGACAAATGTCGACCAGTTGACTGACCAGGGCAACTGCACCGGCGGTTCGGCAGTTTTCAGCCGCCCCCGGAACAGGCCGCGGCGGGCAAGATCGATCTCATCCGGCATGTTGACTCCTGTTCTGGTGAAAAAGGGGACAGTGCGAGTCCATGATTGGCATTCTTGATACCAATTATAAGAGTGGGTGTATATTGCGGCCCTGACAAGGTAAGGGATATACCACCAGGGAGATAAACAGGGGGGATTCTTGCGCCAGATCAAAGCCTTGCAGCGCAATAAAAATGGAGGTATCGGTTAAAATACCTCCATGTGAGGATTGCTATTTAATCGTTGGCGATTTTTTGCGGTTATCCGCCGATCGAGGCGAGATGAGGGGTGATACCGGCATTGCCCTCATGGAGACGATGGGTAGCACTCTTGCCCGCCAGTGCCGCGCGAATGCGCTGTTGCAGCTCATCGGATTGTGCATCTGCGCCGAGCAGATCCCGCAGGTCGATGCCGTTGTCACCAAACAGGCACAGATGCAGCTTCCCCAGCGAGGAGACCCGCAGCCGGTTGCAACCGGCACAGAAATCCTTGCTGTAGGGCATGATGAGCCCCACCCCACCTTGCGAATCGGGGTGCATAAAGACCTGCGCCGGACCGTCATCCGTGCCCCGCAACTGCTGCACCCAGCCGCTCTCCAGCAAGCGCTGTTTGATCTGCTCGCCGCTGACATGGTGGTCACGAAACAGGGTATCCATCTCGCCGGTCTGCATCAGCTCGATAAAGCGCAGCTCGATAGGCTTGTGCCTGATCCAGCCCAGAAAGGCATCGAGCTGGTAGTCGTTGAGCCCCTTGAGCAGCACCGCATTGATCTTCACCGATTTGAAACCGGCGGCCAGTGCTGCTTCGATCCCCTCCATCACCTCGGCCAGCTTGTTCTCGCCGGTGATCTGATGAAACTGGCGCGGGTCGAGACTGTCGACACTGACATTCAGCGCGTTGAGTCCGGCATCAAACCACTCCTGAGCCCGCTCCTTGAGGCGATAGCCGTTGGTAGTCATGGCGACCTTCTCGATACCCGGGGTGGTGGCAATCACCTTGACGATCTCGGTGAAATCGCGGCGCAGGGAGGGCTCGCCCCCCGTGATGCGCACCTTGCGGGTGCCCATGGCGGCAAAACCGCTGACCACGCGGCGGATCTCGTCAATCGAGAGAAAGGGTTGACGCCCCGCTTTGTGACCTTCCGGGGGGCGATAGCCGTCAGGCAGGCAATAGGTGCAACGGAAATTGCACACATCGGTCACTGACAGACGCAAATAGTAAAAACGACGGGAAAAACCATCTTCAAGTGGCAACATAAACACCTTTCCAAATACGGGAGGCCAGGGCATTTCTTTCCTGACCCTTACAGCTCGAACGTCGGCTGACGGCTGGTTTCCCCCTATCGCTAGGACTTAGGCAAAACCGCTCGGAGTTCATCTAGTTTTTCGATGCTAACACAAGTTGGAGTACACTCCCACGCATCTTGCGGGGTCCTTATCACTATTCAGAGGTGCGCATCAGTATGGGAAAACGGTTCAGGGTCCATTCGGTCAGCAGTGCCATTGGCCGCGCCATGGTGTTGATCCTCTTCATGGCCAGCCTGATCGCGCTGGTCGCCATGGTCACCCTCTTCTACTCGGTACCCGATGCCAAGGCGATCAACCTCTCCGGTTCGCTGCGGATGCAGGCCTACCGGATGGCCTACGAAATCGAGCGGGGCGACAGCGTGCTGGGGCGCCTCTCCCAGTTTGAAGAGACCCTGCACGCCGAAGAGCTGCAGGAGACCCAGCGCTGGATCACTCCTGCCTCCCTGCGTCGCACCTATGGCGAGGTGCTCGGCCAGTGGCAGGTGATGCGCCAGCACATCGAGGATCGCACCCCCAGACGGTACACCGATAACACCGAGCAGTTTGTGGCGGCCATCGACAATTTCGTCAATCAGATGCAGTACCACGTGGAATTCAAGGTGCGGATGCTGGCGCTTGCGGAGGGGCTCGGCCTGCTGGCCATCATCACCATCGCCTGGTTCACGGTGCGCTTCACCCGTCAGCAGGTGGTCGCCCCCCTCAACCAGCTGGTCTACTGTGCCCGCCAGATCCAGCGGCAGGATTTCGATCTTAAGCTGCCCGCCCACGGCGAAAACGAACTGGGGGAGCTATCGCGCGCCTTCGTCACCATGGCCGATGAGCTGGGCAAACTCTATCGGGAGCTGGAAAACAAGGTGGAAGAGAAAACCGCCAAGCTGCAACAGGCCAACGACACCCTCTCGTTTCTCTACTCGACCGCCCAGAAGCTGCACGCCGCCCCGCTCAGTACCCGTACCCTCATCAAACTGCTGGACCGCGCCGCCGCCCACCAGCATATCGACCATATCCGGCTGACCCGCTTCGAACACAACGCCATGCCGGTCTACATCTCGGGACGCACCGGCTGGCCCGGCGATCTCGATGCGGTCGCCAGCTTTTATCTGCAGATGGATGAGCAGGAGTTCGGCCGCCTCGACATCATCAGCCAGCACCCCATCGATGAGCGGTTGATTAAAAACTTCACCATGCTGCTGGCTCAGGTGCTGCACAAAGACCAGACCCTGCTGCAACAGCAGCGACTGCTGCTGATGGAGGAGCGGGCGGTGATCGCCCGGGAGCTGCACGACTCGCTGGCGCAGGCCCTCTCCTATCTCAAGATCCAGTCCACCCTGCTCAAGCGCTCTTACGCCAAGGGGCAGCATGACAAGGCGCAGGAGGCGATGCAGCAGATCGACGAGGGACTTAGCAATGCCTATACCCAGTTGCGTGAACTGCTCGGTACCTTCCGTCTCACCATTGGCGATGCCAATCTGGGGGAAGCGATCCGCGTCATGCTCGATCAGCTGCAACCCCAAACCCAGGCCGAAATCCGGTTCCATTACGGACTGGCCGACAACGACCTGGAGGCGGGCCAGCATATCCACATTTTGCAGTTGATCCGTGAGGCAGTGCTCAATGCCATCAAACATGCCAACGCGCAAGTGATTGATGTTAGCTGTGAGACCCTCGCCAGTGGTAACATTGAGGTTCAGATTTCAGATGACGGTGTCGGGATCGGACTCGCCAGCTCGGCGATCAACCATTACGGTTTGAGCATCATGAACGAGCGCGCCAGCAAACTGCACGGTCTGCTGACCATCAACGAGCAGCAACCACAAGGCACCTGCGTGCATCTGACCTTTCCCACCAGTCTAGCGAGAGACGCCTGATGGACGAGATGAAATACACAGTTCTGGTCGTAGATGACCATCCCCTCATGCGCAAAGGGATTGTGCAGTTGCTGGCTCTGGAAGAGAACATGGAGGTGACCGGTGAAGCCTCCAACGGCACAGATGCCGTGGCGCTGGCCAAAGAGTCCGAGCCGGATCTGATCCTGCTCGACCTCAACATGAAGGGGCTCTCCGGCCTCGATACCCTCAAGGCGCTGCGGGCCGAAGAGATCACCTCCCGGGTGGTGATCCTCACCGTCTCCGATGCCCGTCAGGATGTGGTTGCTTTGCTCAAGGCGGGTGCTGATGGCTACCTGCTCAAGGATACCGAGCCTGATCTGCTGCTAGCCCAGCTGGCCGACGTGATGACCGGCAAGCAGATCCTGAGCGAACCGCTGCGCCCCTATCTCGAAAACATCTACGAGCTGGATCACCTGCAGCAGAAGCTGGAAAGCTTAACGCGTCGCGAAATGCAAATCCTGCGCGAAATTGCAAAAGGCCTCTCCAACAAACAGGTCGCCTCGGTACTCCATATCTCCGAGGGAACGGTCAAGGTTCACGTGAAGAGCCTGCTGAAGAAACTCGAGGCGCAAAGCCGCGTGGAAGCGGCTGTCATGTATCTGGAGCAGCGCAACTAAGCGCCCTCAACCGCCCGAAAAGCCACCCTCCGGTGGCTTTTTTCATTCTCTGGCACAGTCGCTGCATTGTCATATTCAGCAACTACTCAATGGAGGATGGAACATGAAACTACAACCTTTGGCACTGTTCCCCTTGCCTTCCCACATACTGCCGGGCGGCAAGCTTCCTCTGCGTCTGTTCGAGCCACGCCACCTGCAGATGCTCAAGGAGTCATTCATCAACGATCAAGGCTTTGGCATCGTGATGGAAGAGTCGACCACCTCGGGACAATCCGGCCGCATTCTGCCGGTGGGCACCCGGGTCAAGGTGACCGACTTCTACACCCTCAATGATGGCCTGCTGGGTGTGACGGTGCTGGGACTGGAGCGCTTCTGTATCCACGAGATGGAAACAGACGAGATGGGCCTGCGCCGGGCCAAGGTGGAGATGCTGCCCAACTGGCCGAGCACCCACTCCGATTTCAACGACAAGCTGCTGGTCAATCGCCTGCGGGAAGTGTTCGAGCAGTATCCGGAGCTTGATGAGCTCTATCCGGACAAGCGCTTTGAAGATGCCGCCTGGCTCTGCCAACGCTGGCTCGAGATATTGCCGATGCCGATTTATGAAAAGCAGATGCTGATTGCCAAACAAAACAGCGAAGCAGCCCGTAAATTCCTGCATCGCCTGATTTCACAATGACAAAAACAGCGTTGCAAAATGCAATTATTCCAACAATGAAAATGTGAAATTCGCATTTTGCGAGTAAGTAGGAACGCAAAACGCCATAACAAGAGAGAGCCGCTGCGCTAAACGGCCAAAATTGAACGCAAAAGAGTCTAAAAAAGTTGGCACAGATTTTTCATATAGATTGATACAACCCGATTTATCCCGTGCTCTCTTCAGTATTTGCTGAAGAACTGGTCAACCCACAAAGTTGACCATTTTTTTTATCCGCGCGTCGGCAACCGCTGACCAAAGTGACGCTGCAAACACTCTCTCAGCCGTGACAAGGTGATAGGCTTGGCGAGAAAGTCATCCATCCCCTGCGCCAGACAGCACGCCTTGTCCTCCGCCATCGCATTGGCCGTCAGGGCGACGATAGGCATAGTACATCCCAACTCACGCAAGCGCCGGGTGGCTTCCAGTCCGTCCATCAGGGGCATCCGCATATCCATCAGGATCAGATCCGGGAGCTGCTCATCCACCTGCGCCAGCGCCTCCAGACCATTGGCTGCCAGCCGTACCTTGCCCACCAGTTTTTGCAGCATCAGCGACACCACCAACTGGTTCACCGGGCTGTCCTCCACCACCAGCACATCCAGTGGCAGCAGTGCCGAAGCCCCCTCCTCCCGCTGCGGCTGGCTATGACAAGGCAGCGCCATGCCGGGCAGTTCGAACCAGAAACAGCTTCCCTTGCCCGGCTCGCTCTTCAGGTGGATCTCTCCCCCCATAAGCGTCACCAGACGCTTGCTGATGGCAAGACCGAGACCGGTACCGGAAAAACGCCGGGTGGCCGAGTTGTCGACCTGGGAGAAGGGCTCAAACAGCAGCGCCTGATCCGCATCAGCGATCCCGATCCCGGTGTCGGAGACCGAGATCAGCAGCTTCTCATCCTGCCAACCCAGGTGCAGAGTCACCTGCCCCTGCTCGGTAAACTTGAGGGCGTTGTCCAGCAGATTGCCCATCACCTGTGACAAACGCATCGGATCCCCCTGCAACTCCCGGGGCACAGACTCATCGACCCGATAAACCAGCGCGATCCCCTTGGCGGCGGCACGGGTTTGCAGCGGCTCGACCAGGGATTGGCAAAGCTGGACTGGCTGCAAGGTTTCGCAGTGCAACACCAGGGTTTGCGACTCGATTTTCGAAAAATCGAGCACGTCGTCAATGATGGTTTGCAGCAATCTGGCCGAGTGGGTGGCATGGCGCAGCAGGCTCTGTTGCTCCGGCGCCAGCTCGGCATGCTGCACCAGATCGAGCATCCCCAACACCGCATTCATGGGCGAACGGATCTCGTGGGTCATCATGGCCAGAAACTGGGACTTGGCACGGTTGGCCGCTTCAGCCTCATCCCGTGCCCGCGCCAGCTCCTCTTCCCTACGGATCTGGTTGCTGATATCCCGGGCAGTGCCGCGATAACCGATAAACAGGCCATCATGGTCAAAACAGGGCTCGGCGCTCACCTCCATCCAGCAGGGGCCGTGTTGCAGTGCAACCTGCATCCGCACCCCTCGCACCGGCTGGCGCAGCGCCAAAAGCTGCAGATATTTCTGGGCATCGCAGCTCTGCTTGTTACAGACGTAGTCATAGAGGGTCGGCCGGGTCGCTTGCGGGGTCATCTCATCCAGATAACCCGGCTCTGAGGCATAACTGAGGCGATGCTCGGCATCTGTCTCCCAGAACCAGTCAGAGGCCATGGCGGCGAAGCTGCGAAAACGGCGTTCGCTGGCCTGCAGCGCCTCGGTTTTTACCGCTACCTGCTCCTGCAAGCGGGCCCGATAGGTGATGTTGACCAGCGCCTGGGCGATAAGCGGACGGCAACGCTCCATAGAGGCCTTGCTGGTGAGATCGAAGGTGCCCGCCCGAGCGTGGCGGCAGATGAGGGTGGCGGTAAAACCGGGGGCCTGCAGCCCAGTCAGCATCACGCTGGCCCAGCCCGGCTCGCTCGCCAGCGGCGCCAGCTCAGGCAGCTGGGCGGGATCGTAAATCACCAGGGTTTCACCCGAGATGGCGCGGGCAAATGCCGGGGTCATGCACCAACTGCGGGCTGATAGCATTGGCTCGGTACTGAGGTGGGTACTTCCCTGCTCCCCTTCCCAGGCCACCACATCAGCGTGCTCAAAGCCGATAAAGGGTTTGAGCACCTGGATAAGGCTCTCCAGCACCTGCTCCAGCGTCTTGGCATCGGCGAGGGTGGCAACCCCACCCAGCAGGGTCTGGGACTCGTGACGATACTTGGCCTCGCGCTCGCGGCAACGCATAAGATCGACCAGCGTGGTCTGCAATTTGTCGCCGAGGGCTTCCAGTTCACTGTTGCCAATCATCTTGTTGCCTGCTCTGTTATGTTTTACCGACTCAACGGGTCAGGAAAATCACGCTCGATACCATCAGGTTGCCGTGGGCCAGCTCGCCATTGGGCAGCCGCCCCTGCTCACCGAAGGTAAAGGGGGTGATAAAGGGGATTTTGCCGAGACGAGCCTGGCTCTGCTCGACAAATTGGCACAACATATCACCTAGCGCCAAACGGCAACCAGCACAAAAGATGATGAGAGCGCCGATAGGCTGCAATTCCACATCGACCCCATACCCTGGCTCGACGCGCATGGCATTGAGGCTGCGCTGCAACAACCCTTCCTGACTGCTGTACATCAACAGCAGACGCTCCCCTTGCACCACATCGGTAAAGAGCCGCAGCCCGCCCTGTTCGGTCACTGCTTCGGGGTGGGAGAGTTTGTAGTAAGGAATGCCATCCAGCGACCCCACCTGACGGGCCAGCGGGGTGAGCGTGGTCTCCCGCAAAATCGCCCCCACCGGCCAGGGCTGCTCGCGCCCGCACCAGCGGGCATAGACCTCGGCGGCAGGTTGGTGATCGATAGTGAGTACCTCCCGCCCGTTGCAGGCGGTGATCTCGCCGCTGAATTCGGCAGGCACATAGCCCGAGTGAAACTGAAAAGCGAGCTGGCAATCGGGATAGAGCACCGCCAGACCGATGCCATCCTGAGCCACCGCCTCATCCCAGCAGAGCTGCCAGTCACCGCTGACGCTACTATCAGCCGCGGATCCACCGACCACCGGCACCGAGGCACCAAGTTCGGCCTCGATACCGGCCAGCAGCCCCTCTTCCTTGCCGGGACTGGCATGAAACAGGATCAGCTGGGGCAGCTCGCCCGGCCGACCACAGTCGCTCATGGCTCGGCGCAGCAACTGCCGCACATCCACCCCGTCACCGCTGGCACCGGCTACCCCGAATGCCCCTTTCTCATCGTACAGGGCAGCAACGGCCAGCCCATATCCGTCTCGGGCGTGGTGTCCCATCTCGGTCATGACGCCACCGCAAGAGCTGCACCCAAGCAGGCGGGTCGTCGGGAACTGGCGTTTGAGCGCGTCGCGCAGTATCGCCCCCTCATGGGCTTGGGTAAAATAGAGTAACAGCAGGGAGGGGGCCTGATCGGCATGGTGGCGCAGCTGCGCGCAGATATCTTGGGCCGCCAGCGATGAATTCTGGGCGAGGGAGTGAACGGTCAGAAATTTCAACACCATCTCCTTGTTTTATCGAATGGCAGCCTCAAGCAAAAATCATACCTTTATCAAACAATTATCTCGCTTCACTTGCTAACATAGCGGTCAACTGAGACCAATGACAGGACGCCCATATGTGGCAAAAAAACATCAATGACTTCGATCGGGTCGTTGCCATCGGTGGTGGCCACGGCATGGGACGAGTGCTTTCGTCCCTCTCGTTTCTCGGTCAACGGCTCACCGGCATCGTCGCCACCACAGATGATGGTGGCTCGACCGGACGCTTGCGCAAGAGTCAGGAGTGCATCGCCTGGGGCGATCTGCGCAACTGCCTGAACCAGCTGGTCACCGATCCCAGTATCGGCAGCCTGTTGTTCGAATACCGCTTCGCCGGCAAAGGCGAGCTGGCGGGTCACAACCTTGGCAACCTGATGCTGCTGGCGCTCGATAATCTCTGTGTCCGTCCTCTTGATGCTATCAAGCTGATCAGTGACATGCTCAAAATCGAGTCACAATTACTACCCATGTCTGAATTTCCCACCGATCTCTGCGCCCATATGGAGTGTGGCACCCAGATCCTGGGAGAGGTATCCATCGATCAACTGGCAACACCGCCCCTCTCCCTCGGCCTGATGCCGGAGGTGCAAGCGACCCGGGAAGCGGTGCTGGCATTGCAGCAGGCGGACATGATCATTCTGGGGCCGGGCAGTTTCCTCACCTCCATCATGCCGCCACTGCTGCTGGCCGAGATCGCACAGGCCATCAACGAGAGCAGCGCCATGCTGGTTTTCGTCTGCAATCTGGTAGCGGAAAACGGCCCTGCCAGCCAGCTGGATCTGATGAGTCAGTGTCGCTGGCTGGAGTCCCGGGTCGGTCAGGGTCGGCTGGATGCCATCCTGGCCCCACAAGGCGCGGGTGATGCGGGGGACTGGCAAGGGCGAGTGATCGAAGCCGAGCTGGGCGAGCTTGAGCTGCCCCATCGGCACGATCGGTTGAAGCTGAAACTGGCGCTGGACCGGATCATCCAGCAACTGCTCAACCAGCGTTAGGCAACGGTCACGGCGCCCCGGCATCCCTGCATGGCGCCGTTAATGATAATCGGCAAGAAACGCGAGCACCTGGGGCAAGGAGGCCTCCAGCAGTTGCAACTGGCGCTCTGCCTCGGCCACATCGGCCTGCTTGCTGGCCATCTCAAGTGCCATCACCTGCTGATAACTCGGTATGGCGCCATAGCTGCCACAGGATGATTTCATGCTGTGCGCCACCCGAGCCAGCGCCTCCCACTCTCCCTGTTCATAGAGGGGTCTGAGCTGACTCAGCTGCTCGCCCACCTCTTCAATAAAGACTGCGATGACCACGGGCAGCATATCCGGACCGATATCCTCTGCCAGCTGCTGCAACACCTTGCGATCCACCCACTCCATGCGAGGCTCCTCCTGAACGGTATTCAAACAGACCATACTATAGATAGTTTTCGATGTCGTGGCTCACGGCCAGGCAGTGATGAAGCACCCGATTGGATGGCTCAGGGAATAAAGTGGCAAAAAATGTGATCAGTATCGAAATAGCGATGCTGAAACGCCCGTCAAGACAACAACTTGATTGCCATAAATTAACAATTGATCAACACTTAATGCCGTCAGAGTGATGATGCTCAGCAACACCTCTCATCCCTTTTGCCTTTTATGGCTGCTGCGAAGAACCAGGGTAGGTATCTACCCTGGTATTTTTTTATCTTGCTCAAGCGCGACCTGGTTGGTCGCCACCCGCTCCCCCATGCGAAACAGATTGAATTCGCCGGGCGCCATTTTGACCCAATTCTCATTGCCGGTCAGCGGACGGGTGGTGATCAGGGTCACCACATCGTTGGGGGTGGTCTCGCTTTGAAAGTCGATCACCACCTCCTCATCCAGCAGGCTCGCCTCGCCAAATGGCGCACAACGGGTCAGCCAGTGCAGGTTGTTGGTGCAGTAGCTCATCACATACTCCCCGTCCGAGAGCAGCATGTTGAATACCCCGAACGCTCTAAGCTCGTCACACAAGGTGGCTAGATAGCGAAACATGGCGGGAAAGTTGGCCGGACGCTTGGGATATTTTTGCTCCAGCCGATCGAGCAGCCAGCAGAAGGCGTGCTCGCTGTCGGTATCCCCTACCGGACGGTGGCGGCCGGTTGGCAGCTTCTTGTAGCCGGTCAGCTGACCGTTGTGGGCGAAGGTCCAGTAACGACCCCACAGCTCACGGGTAAAGGGGTGGGTATTTTCCAGCGACACGCAGCCACGGTTGGCCTGCCGAATGTGGCTGACCACGGCGCAGCTCTTGATGGGCAGCGCCTGTACCAGTCTGGCGATGGGAGATTGGGCGCTGGGCTCGGGATCCTTGAAGGTGCGAAAGCCCTTCCCCTCGTAGAAGGTGATCCCCCAGCCATCCTTGTGGGGCCCGGTCTTGCCGCCGCGCAGCATCAACCCGGTAAAGCTGAAGCAGATATCGGTCGGCACATTGGCACTCATGCCGAGCAGTTCGCACATATCCGGCAGACTCCTTTCATGATTTGGCTTGTGTCATGTTCGACCAGCACACTGGTTCGACAGACAGCAGGGGAAGGCGCAATCCCTTCCCCTGTGACTGGCAACAACCGGCCGATGGCAAACCATGCTACCGGTGATGCCCTTATCTGGTAGTTATAGCCTGATTACTTGGCCATCTCTTTTTCGACCAGCTGGATCAGGATGTGGATCACCTTGATGTGCACTTCCTGAATACGGTCGGCATAGCCAAAGTGCGGTACCCGGATCTCGACATCCGCCAGACCTGCCATCTTGCCGCCATCCTTGCCGGTCAGGGCGATCACTTTCATCCCTTTGGCGCGGGCCGCCTCGATGGCTTTCAGGATATTGCCGGAGTTGCCGCTGGTGGAGATGCCAAGCAGCACGTCGCCACGGCGGCCGACCGCTTCTACGTAGCGGGAGAAGACATAGTCATAGCCAAAGTCGTTGGAGACGCAGGAGAGGTGGCTCGGATCTGAGATGGCGATACCGGCATAACCCGGGCGGTTCTCGCGGTAACGACCGGTCAGCTCTTCGGCGAAGTGCATGGCGTCACAGTGGGAGCCACCGTTGCCACAGGAGAGCACCTTGCCCTCTTCCTTGAAAGAGTCAGCCAGCAGTTTGGCGGCCGCTTCGATGTTTTTCAGGTTCTGCTCATCAGCCAGGAAGGCCTGCAGCACGCTGGCAGCTTCGGTCAGTTCATTGCGGATCAATTCTTGGTACATGATGTCTCTTCCACTGTTTTTAGTGTGCGTGTAGATCGCGGCTATTCTCGCACAAGCGAATCGCACAGTCGCCCCCCTGCGAGCCACAGCGCTGGCGGCGCGTGAGCGTTATGGGGATCACAGAGAGAAGGTAATGAAGATGTAAACAGCTTGATAAGTTTGTGCGTATGAATTACAACAGGGGCCATATCCAACAGGTCAGACCTCTGGATCAGTTACGCCACGTTGGCAACCTAACCACGCAAGGAGCAAGCAATGACGACGACCCTCACTCTGCTCGGGGTGATCTTGGTTATCGGAGCCCTGGCCTATCGCCGGGCATCCCTGTTCATCTCCACCCTGGTCACCGGCGCCGCCATGGTGCTTGGCGCCATCTATGGTCATGTGCCCTTGCTGGTATGGGCGCTGTTCGCGGTGATCGCCATCCCGCTCAATCTGGTGGAATTTCGCCGCAATCAAATAACCAAGCCGCTGTTCAAGATCTACAAATCGATCATGCCGGAGATGTCGCGCACCGAGAAAGAGGCTATCGAAGCGGGCACCACCTGGTGGGAAGCCGATCTGTTCGCGGGCAACCCGGACTGGAAAAAGCTGCACGCCATTCCGGTCAGCACCCTCTCTGCCGAAGAGCAGGCCTTTATGGATGGTCCGGTCGAGGAAGTGTGCCGCATGGTGAGCGACTGGGAAGTGACCCACGAGCGCGCGGATCTCTCCCCCGAGGTGTGGCAATACCTGAAGGACAACAAGTTCTTCGCCATGATCATCAAGAAGAAATATGGCGGTCTGGAGTTCTCGGCCTACGCCCAGTCCTGCGTCCTGCAAAAACTGTGCGGCGCCAGCGCCGTGCTCGCCTCCACCGTTGGCGTACCCAACTCGCTGGGCCCGGGCGAACTGCTGCAACACTATGGCACTGACGAGCAGAAAGATTACTACCTGCCCCGCCTGGCAGTGGGTAAAGAGATCCCCTGCTTCGCCCTGACCAGCCCGGAAGCGGGTTCTGACGCCGGCTCCATCCCCGACTTCGGTATCGTCTGCAAAGGCGAGTGGGAAGGCAAAGAGGTGCTCGGTATGCGCCTCACCTGGAACAAGCGCTATATTACGCTCGCCCCCATTGCTACCGTGCTGGGTCTCGCCTTCAAACTGCGTGACCCCGAGCACCTGCTGGGTGAAGAGGAAGAGCTCGGTATCACCTGCGCCCTCATTCCCACTCACATCAAGGGTGTCGGCATCGGCCGTCGCCACTTTCCGCTCAACGTGCCGTTCCAGAACGGTCCGACCCAAGGCAAGGATGTGTTCGTCCCGCTCGATTTCATCATCGGTGGCCCGGCCATGGCCGGTCAGGGCTGGCGCATGCTGGTCGAGTGTCTGTCGGTCGGTCGCGGCATCACCCTGCCCTCCAACAGCACAGGTGGCGTCAAGATGCTGGCCCTGGCGAGCGGCGCATATAGCCGCATCCGTCGCCAGTTCAAGCTGCCCATCGGCAAGATGGAAGGGATTGAAGAGCCGCTGGCCCGTATCGGTGGCAACGCCTACATCATGGGCGCCGCAGCCAACCTGACCGTGACCGGCATCGACCTTGGCGAGAAACCCTCGGTCATCTCCGCCATCGTCAAATACCACCTCACCGACCGTGCCCAGAAGTGCATCATCGATGCCATGGACATCCACGGCGGCAAGGCCATCTGCATGGGCCCCAACAACTATCTGGCCCGTGGCTATCAGGGTGCCCCCATCGCTGTTACGGTGGAAGGGGCCAACATCCTGACCCGCAGCATGATCATCTACGGTCAGGGCGCTATCCGCTGCCACCCGTATGTACTGCCGGAGATGCTGGCCGCCAGCCACCCCGACAAGGAGCAGGCGCTGAAGGATTTCGACAAGGCAGTATTCAGCCACGTCGGCTTTGCCATCAGCAACCTGGTGCGCAGTTTCTGGCTCGGTATCACCGGCGCTCGCTTTGCCTCTGCACCGTACAAGGATCAGACCAAGGGCTACTACCAGCAGCTCTCCCGCCTCTCGGCCAACCTGGCGTTCCTGTCAGACATGGCGATGGGCACCCTGGGTGGCGAGCTCAAGCGCAAGGAGCGGGTCTCCGCCCGTCTTGGCGACGTATTAAGCCAGCTCTATCTGGCCTCCAGCGCCCTCAAGCGCTATCAGGATGAGGGACGCCAGCAGGCCGACCTGCCGCTGCTGCACTGGGCACTGCAAGATGCCATGTTCAAGGCACAAGAGGCGATCGACGAGCTGCTGCGCAACTTCCCGAACCGCTGGATTGGGCTTGCCCTGCGCGCCGTGGTGCTGCCGCTTGGCCGTGACCTGAACCGTCCGTGCGACAAGCTGGATCAACAGGTTGCCCGTCTGCTGCAAACCCCGAGCGAGACCCGCAGCCGCCTGGCCAAGGGCCAGTATCTGACCCGCGAAGAGGGCAACCCGTTCGGTCTGCTGGAGCAGGCGCTCGATGACATGCTGGCCGCCGAGCCGCTGTTCGAGAAAGTCTGCAAGAGCGATGGCATCAAGCGCCCCTTCATGGCACTGGACAAGGTGGCCGACATTGGCCTGGCCGCTGGCGTACTGACCCAGAGCGAAGCCGAGCTGCTGCGCCGCGCCGAGGTAAGTCGCCTGCGCACCATCAACGTCGATGATTTTGACCCCATCGATCTGGTGGCCAACAAGAAGCTGTTTGAAGCCTCCGCTTACCATCACGCGGCCTGATAACCAGCTATCGACAACGCCTCCCTTGTGGAGGCGTTTTTTATGGGCGCTCACCACTATTCACGGCCCTCACAACCACCACTCGCACGCACAGCTCCCCCGACCAGCTGCAGCCCCCGTGTGGTCAGCCGGGAAAAAAGGCACAATAGCCGACAAATCGAATCACCAAGGAAGCCAAGATGACCCTTGAGCACCTGATCCTGTGGCGCCGCGACCTGCACCGCCTGCCGGAAGCCGCTTGGAAAGAGTTTCGCACCACCAGCCTGATTGCCCACCACCTGAGCGAGCTCGGTTATCGCATTGTGCTTGGCGACAAACTGCTGGCCAGCAATCTGATGATGGGCCGTGATGTGGATGTGGCGGCCGAGAAGGCTCGCGCCCGTCGTCAGGGAGCCCATCCCGACTGGCTGGAGCGGATCGGCGATGTCACTGGCCTGATGGGAGAGCTGGATACCGGCCGTCCCGGCCCGACCCTGGCCTTTCGCTTCGACATCGATGCGGTGGAGGTGGAAGAGTCCGACGCCGAACAACACCAGCCGCAGCAGGAGGGTTTTGCCTCCCACAACAAGGGGTGGATGCACGCCTGCGCTCACGATGGCCACACCGCCATCGGCATGGGGCTGGCCAGCCAGCTGATGGCGATGAAGGAGCAGCTGTGCGGTCGCATCAAGCTCTTCTTCCAACCCGCCGAAGAGGGGTGCCGCGGTGGCAAGGCGCTGGCTGCCGGTGGCGCACTCGATGACGTGGATGCCCTGCTCTCGCTCCATATCGGTATTCACGCTGGCAGCGGCGAGCTGGTGATCAACCCCACCGAGTTTCTCTGCTCCACCAAGTTCGACGTCCATTTTATGGGCACCGCCGCCCATGCGGGACTCGAACCCAACGCAGGCAGCAATGCGCTGGCCGCCGCCTGCATGGCCACCACCGCCATGCTCGGCATTCCCCGCCACCGCGACGGCATGACCCGCATCAACGTCGGCCAGCTTCACGCTGGCAGCGGCCGCAACGTCATCCCCGATCATGCCGAGCTGCGCGGTGAAACCCGCGGCGCCGATAGCACGCTCAACGACTACATGTTCAGTCAGGTACAGCGCATCGTCGAAGGGACTGCCCTCGCCCACGGTGTCACCTACCGCATCATCAAGCAGGGTGAGGCCATTGCCCTCGACAACAGCCCGGCACTGCAGGCCGAGCTGGCGGCGCTGGCCCGCAAGCAGGGGCTCGCCACCATCCAGACTCGCCGCTTTGGCGCCAGTGAAGACGCCGGTTTTCTGATGGAGCGGGTGCAAAAGCAGGGGGGCGAAGCGGCTTACCTCATCCTAGGGGCCGATCTGGCGGCGCCGCACCATCACAACGAATTCGATTTCGATGAGCGGGTGATGCAAAGCGGGGTAGAGCTACTGGCCGCCTGGGCCCGTGCACGACTGGGTGTGGCAGAAGCAGCCCTCTCTTGATATCCCCTCGGCCAGCTCACCGGCTAACGGGATCAAAAAAAGGCGCCTCGGCGCCTTCTTTCTGCAAGAAAAACCTGAGCGCTACTCGCGGTGCTTGCGATGCACATCGGGGCGACCACCGGTCACGCTATCGGCTCTCCCCTCTTCTTTGGCCTTCTCGGCCCGCTTTTTGCGCATCTCGCGGGGATCGGCGATGAGCGGGCGGTAGATCTCTATACGATCCCCGTCGTGCAGCGGCTCGCTCCCTTTCACCGAGCGGCTGTAGATGCCGAACTTGTTGACCGACAAGTCAATCTCGGGGTGTTTTTGTACGATGCCGGACTGCTCGATGGCCGCCAGCACGCAGGTCTCGGGCGCAACCCGCAGGGCAATCACCGTCTGCTGCTGCGGCAAGGCATAGACAACCTCGATGTTGAGCTGGTCAGACACCGTAGACCTCCTTCGCCCGGTTGGAGAAGGCGGAGACCATGGAGCTCACCAGATCGCGGAACACCTGACCAAATGCCACCTCGATAAGCTTGGAGGTAAACTCGAAATCGAGATCAAACTCCACCTTGCAGGCGTCGACATCGAGCGGGGTAAAGGTCCACCAGCCCGCCAGCTTGCGGAACGGGCCATCCACCAGCTCCATCCTGATCTGACGGTTCACATCCAGCTGATTGCGGGTGGTAAAGGTCTTGGCAATCCCCGCCTTGGCCACATCGACCGACGCCATCATGTAGTCATCGCCAGCCTCGTGGACACGGCTGCCAACACAGCCGGGCAAAAACTGCGGATAGGCATCCACATCGTTAACCAACTTGAACATCTGTTCTGCACTGAACATCACCAGGGCACTGCGCGTAATTCGGGGCATGGCTTTTCCTCATCCAATCGGCGCGATTTTATCACCATGTTTGGGGTTGTGGAGGTAAAACCTCAGCCAAACCGCTCAGAAAGCCACCACTTGACCTGCTGCGCGTTTTACAGCCGCCCCTGCCTACGTATAATACGAGCCTCCTAGTCATTGCCGGAAATCGCCCGTCATGAGCAAAAAAAACAGTAAAAACAAAGCCGGGTCCAGCACCATTGCACTCAACAGAACCGCGCGCCACGAATACTTCATCGAAGAGAAGATCGAAGCGGGTCTGTCCCTGCAAGGGTGGGAAGTCAAATCCCTGCGGGCGGGCAAGGCCAACATCAGCGAAGCCTATGTCATCTTCCGCGATGGCGAGGCCTATCTGTTCGGCTCCAGCTTCCTGCCACTGCAAGCGGCCTCCAGCCACGTGGTATGTGACCCGACCCGCACCCGCAAACTGCTGCTGAGCCGTCGTGAACTCGACAAGCTCGAAAGCCTGATTGCCCGTCAGGGCTACACCATAGTTCCCCTCGCCCTCTACTGGAAACAGTGCTGGGTCAAGGTCGAGATCGGCCTGGTTAAGGGCAAGAAAGAGCACGACAAGCGCGAAGATACCAAGGCCCGCGAGTGGGATCGGGAAAAAGCCCGCATCATGAAGAACAAGCATCGCGGCTAACCTGCTACTGCCAGGATCAGGACGTCAGTTCACCTTCCCCCAGCGCAGCTGGCTCTTCAGGCTCAGCTGCGTACAATAAATCGGCAAACAGACTGGTTGCCAGAGGGAATGGGTATCAACGCCTTGCTATGACAGCATTTTTGCGTAAAATCGCAATTAACAACTTGGGGCTGATTCTGGATTCGACAAGATTCACGAAACCCAAGGTGCATGCCGAGGTGCGGTAGGCCTCGTTAATAAACCGCAAAAAAATAGTCGCAAACGACGAAAACTACGCACTAGCAGCTTAATAACCTGCATAGAGCCCTTCTACCCTAGCTTGCCTGTGTCCTAGGGAATCGGAAGGTCATCCTTCACAGGATCGTGTGGAAGTCCTGCTCGGGGCGGAAGCATTAAAACTAATCGAGCTAGTCAATTCGTGGCGTGTCTCTCCGCAGCGGGTTGGCGAATGTAAAGAGTGACTAAGCATGTAGTGCCAAGGATGTAGTAATTTTGGACGGGGGTTCAAATCCCCCCAGCTCCACCAAACGTTTGGAAAGGGCCATCTCGCAAGAGGTGGCCCTTTTTATTTGTTCATCTGGTTCACAAAGACCCAACCTGTTGGCTTTTCGAGATCACTCTCACGGATTGATGGCTCTACTGGGGAGGCAAAACCAGTAATATAACGCACTGGTTCATAAGGATTCGTCATGCGCTTAGAGGATGCCTGCAGCCAACATTTCACCTTCGAGATGCTGTTTCACTGTGGTGAAACTTGGCAACGCATCCAATGCCCAAACTTGCCTGAACAAACCGAGAGCTGGCTGGCCTACCGTGAACTGGCAACGCATATTCTCGATCCGCTGGTAGAAGCATTTGGCCACCCATTGCTGACCTATGGGTTTTGTGGAGTAACACTGCGCAAAGCTATTCTTTCCAACGCCTCCCCCGGTATAGCCCCCACACTCGATCAACATGCAGCCTGTGAACTCAATCAGCGAGGAAGCGTTATCTGTCCTCGGCAAGGGGCCGCGGTTGATCTGATATACCTAGGGAAGAACAGCTATCAGGTAGCCCTTTGGTTGGCGCAACACACCCCGTTTGATCGTCTCTATCTCTATGGCCCAGACCGGCCACTGCATATCAGCTATGGGCACGAACAAAACCGCGCCTTGGTCGAACTCAACACTCACCATGGAAGACGAATGCCCAAGCGGCTGACACTCACCCAACTCAAAGGAATGTGCTGATGCTGACCCCCGAGCGCTTCACGCAACTGGTCGCGGCCCTGCCATACAAAAAAGTGCTGCCCGACGCGGTCTATCAGCACAAAGAGACCCTGGCCACAACCAACCCACAGCTCTACCGCTTTGTCTGTGCGGTGGCACAAGCGCTCAAACTGCCGGAGTGTGAATGGGATCTGGTGAAGTTGGCAAAGCAGGACTTTAGGCTGTCCCTGCTCAGCTACCCCACCTTCTTCGAAGAGGCCTACCCCAGTCTCAAGCAAAGCGTGACCGTTGACCTGGCCAAACTGAGCCATACCGTTACCCGCTACGACAGCCAAGACAATCCCCCCATTCTGCATCGCAAAGAGTGCATGCTGACCCCCGATCACCCACAGGCAGAGAGCTGTCGCCAGATCACCCAAGAGGGGGAGTTGGCGGGACTTTACGATCATCCCCGCATGATTGGCTTCAAAGCATCGTGGGAGCGGCTTATCGCAAGACACGGCTACCAACTGGTTGATGGGCGCCTGTTTCGCATCTCCGCCCTGCCGCCCGAAGAGGGTGGCCCACAAATTGATCGCCATAAAACCGCGTTGGTTCGCCATGAACTCTCGGCCCCCATGAAGATGCTGGCACGCCATGGTTATCTCAACGGCGACTATGCGCTGTTTGATTACGGTTGCGGCCGGGGGGATGACCTGCGGGAACTGGAAGCTCACGGTATTGACGCGCTGGGCTGGGACCCGAACTTTCGTCCGGATGGCGAGAAGGTGATCTCCCATCTGGTCAATCTCGGTTTTGTGATCAACGTGATTGAGGATCAAGATGAGCGAATGGAGGCGCTGCTCGGCGCCTGGGAGCTGACCCAAACCCTCCTGGTCGTCTCGGCCATGCTGGCCAACGACAGCTTTATTGCCCAGTTCACCCCTTATAAAGATGGCGTCATCACCTCGCGCAACACCTTTCAGCGCTACTACAACCAAAGCGAGCTCAAGCACTACATAGACAAAACACTGGATGAAAATGCCATCGCCGTTGGGCCCGGCATCTTTTACGTGTTCAAAGACAAGCTCGAAGAGCAACGCTTTTTGGCACAGCGTCAACGCCGAAGCCACAGCTGGCAGCAGCTGACCTCGCCCACCCCCAACCATCAGGCCGCAGCAGCACTACTGATCACTCGCCATCAACCACTGTTTGAAGCCTTCTGGCAGCGGGCGCTGACCCTTGGCCGAATCCCGGCCAATGACGAATTTGAACAAAGCGACGAGTTAAGAGAGATAGCAGGCAGTCATCGCAAAGCCATGACCCTGCTTGGCCAGCATTTTGACCTTGCCCAGTTAAAGCAGGCCGAGCTGGAGCGGCAGCAAGATTTGCTGGTCTACCTGGCACTCAACATGTTTGGCAAACGCCAAGCCTATACCCAGTACCCCAGCGAGCTGCAGCGGGATATCAAAGCCTTTTTCGGTGGCAACCCGCAGGCACAGCAGGCAGCCAGAGCACTGCTCTACCAGATTGCGGATATCGCCCTCATCAACCAAGCCTGCGAGCTGGCCCATCAACAGCTCCCCAACAGCCTGCTCTATCCCAGCCATTCACTGCTGCTGCACAAATGCTTTATTCCGCAATTACCGCCGCTGCTGCGTGTCTACCTCGGGGCGGCCTGCCAGCTCTACGGTGACTTGACCGATATCGACGTGATCAAGCTGCACATTCGCTCCGGCAAGGTGAGCCTGATGGGGTATGACGACTTCAGCAAGCCCATCCCCCATCTGGTGGAGCGGGTCAAGATCAAGATGGCCGAGCAGGAGGTCGACTTCTTTGACTACATCAATGAGCAGACCCGGCCGCCACTGCTCAACAAAAGCTATTTGATGGCACCGGATGATCCGAGCTTCAAGGCACAACGAGCACTGGAGCAAAGATTGAGCAAACTGCTTGGGATGGACCTGGAAACAAAGCATCACTTGAGTCGCCAACAATATGAATCAGCTCTCAAAGAGCAAAAAAGGCAAATTTCAGGCTTTCGTATTTGTAGCGTAAAAGAGTAAAATCAGCGCCCCAAAATAACGTAAAAACCACTTATTCCTCGCTAAAACCTAATCTACAGTCTTATAACAACATGTGATTACGTTAATTTTGACGTAAATCTAGACTTGAAGCAGGACTAGCCAGGAGCATCATCATGAACCACTTCGACGCTGACTACTGCTACTCATTCCCCGCAGTGCGTGGGATACAAGCCGGTCGCCCCTTCTATATCGCGACCTGCCCGATGCGCATCATCCCCAAAATTTTCAACTTCGATGAGAGCGAAGTCCCCCCTGAATTGCGGGCTCAACGCACATTGAACAAATCCCGGATCCCGGAAATGGTGCGATACCTCTTGGAGAATCCCAAGGATTACGTATTCTCTGCCTTGACTGCGTCAATTGCTGTTGACGTCGAGTTTGCTGAACACCCCGGCTCCAACAACCTGGGCACTTTACGAGTGCCCATGGATGCACAGATCCTGATCAACGATGGTCAGCACCGCCGTAAAGCTATCGAAGAGGCGTTGGTAGAGCGCCCCGAACTGGGTCAGGACAACATCCCTGTCTTGTTCTTTGTCGATGAAGGGTTAACCCGAAGCCAGCAAATGTTTGCTGATCTCAACAAGTACGCGGTCAAACCCAGTCCGTCACTGTCAACGCTCTATGACCATAGAGATCAAGGCTCTGAGCTTGCTCGCCATTTGGCTACCAGCATGGAGCCCTTCGTCGGGCTTACTGAGATGGAAAAGTCGAGCATCTCCCAGCTCTCCAGCAAGCTATTCACCTTAAGTAGCATCAAACAGGCAACCCGAGCCCTACTGGGCAAGGGACCTAAAGAGGGCTGCACAGATGAAGAGGCCAAGCTGGCGGCTCTCTATTGGAAAGCGGTCTACGACCAGATGCCGGATTGGCAGATGGCCAGTCGCAAAGAAGTATCACCCGCCCAACTCCGGCAGGAGTATGTCCATGCTCACGGGGTCGGCTTGCAAGCTCTCGGTATGCTCGGCCGCTTCTTGATAAGCGAGCATCCTGATACCTGGCAAACAGACCTTGGTAAGCTCAAGACCATTGATTGGCGCAAAACCAACCCGGAATGGATTCGCAGAACCATGTCGCATGGCAAGCTAAGCAAGTCAACCACCGCGCTCCAGCTTACCTGCAACGCACTTAAAACATCACTCAACCTCCCCCTCACTCCCGAGGAGAAGGTACTTGAAGCTCAGGTTGTCTCTCAATGAACCCCTTGATTCAGGCCCATGATCTGGCCGATTACGAAGATTTCATCAATACCGAGCTCTTTGCCGGCCGCCCACTGGCAGAGTATGTAGCTGAAGTACAACGTATCTATTGCGCAGACAAACGTCCCTGGGTCATTGGTTATAGCGGAGGTAAAGACTCTTCTGCTGTGCTGACGCTGGTCTATCTGGCACTGCTGGGATTACCGCCTGAAATGCGCCACAAAGATGTCTTTGTCGTTTCATCAGACACCCTGGTCGAGACCCCTGTTGTCGTCGATTTGATCATTCGGACCATGGATCAAATCGAAAAGGGCGCCAAACGCGATGCGTTACCCATTACCTCTCACCCTGTCGTACCCAAAACCCATGAGACGTTTTGGGTAAACCTGCTCGGCAAAGGCTACCCTGCCCCGACTCGCAGCTTCCGCTGGTGTACCGAGCGAATGAAGATCAACCCGGTCAGTGACTTTATCAAAGACAAGGTCAGCCAGTTTGAAGAGGTGATTGTTGTGCTCGGCTCTCGCAGCAGCGAGAGTGCTTCCCGTGCCCAGGTCATTGCCAAGCACAAGATTGATGGAACCCGTCTTGCCCGCCATACCACGCTGGCTAATGCCTTCATCTACACCCCTATCGACACCTGGGATGTTGAGGATGTCTGGAAACTACTGCGCGGCGCCTTCAAATATGCGCCGGATGATGTGGAGGAGTGGGAAAATCCCTGGGGCGGCAATAACCGCCCGCTCTGGACTCTTTATATGGACTCCTCGGGTCAGGGTGAATGTCCATTGGTCATTGATGACAGCACCCCCTCTTGCGGTAATTCACGCTTTGGTTGCTGGACCTGTACCGTGGTCACCAAAGACCGAGCCATGGAGAGCCTGATCCAAAACGGCGAAGACTGGATGCTACCCCTGCTCAAGTTTCGTAATCAGCTAGCTCTGACGACAGACCCTGCGCAAAAAGATACCTACCGTAACTACAAGCGCCGCACCGGCAAGGTGAGCTACCAATACGCCAAAGAGGGTGAAGAGCTTAGCGCAGAGCGCAAGCACGTCCCCGGCCCTTATTGGCTGAAATACCGCCAAGAGTGGCTTAAAGAGCTGTTGGAGATGGAGCGTGACCTCAACTTGCGTGGCCACACCATTACTCTGATCACCAAGCCGGAGCTACATGCGATTCGCCAGGAGTGGTTAACCGACCCTAATGAACCGGATTGGAATGACTCACTGCCAGCTATATATCGGGAAGTGTATGGCGAAGACCTCGACTGGCTAATCGACGATCAGTCACGCTTCAATGCTAGCGATGCCGAGCTGCTGGCACAACTAAGCCAGGGCTATGATGTCGAGCCCGAAATGGTGATGAAGCTGATAGAGCTCGAAATATCCCTTGAAGGGCTTAGCCGCCGCCAAGGCGTTTTCGCCAAAATAGGCACCATCCTGAAACAGGATTGGGGCAGCCTCGAAGCCATTGAGCAGAAACAGGCACAGTTACAAAAGCGCAATGAGCGCGATCTCTATCAAGAAGAAGTCGAACAAATTGAACAGTCGCTTGCTGGATTGCAAAAGCAATTGGCACAAGCCGACGATATGGCAGCACTGTTTAGTGAGGCAGTAAAAAATGATCATTAAGAAGTTGGTCTTGCATAACTTTCGTGTATTTCGTGGTCACCACGAAATAGAGCTGACCCCACAAAAACGCGAACATGAGCGACATGATAGACCTATCGTGTTGTTCGGTGGCCTCAACGGCGCTGGCAAAACGTCGATTTTGTCAGCTATCCGTTTAGCGCTGTATGGACGCCTGGCCTTTGATAACCTCATCCACAATCAGGACTATATTGACCAACTTACTGCACTTATCCATAACGGTGTCAGCATCTCTCAACAGCCTAAAGATGCCTCGATTGAACTCGTGTTTACCTATAACCAGGGGGGCACTGAGTCTGAATTTACCGTTATTCGCAGCTGGAATCGCAATAAAAAAGATAGGCTAAAACTGCTGCAAAACGGGGTTGAGCTGGACGAGCTTAACTATGAGCAGTGCCAGGGTTTTCTCAATGAGTTAATCCCGCACGGTATTGCTGATCTCTTCTTTTTTGATGGCGAGAAGATCGCCTCATTGGCAGAAGATGAATCGGGCAAGATTCTGCAGACCGCGGTACGCCGCCTGCTCGGCCTTGACCTGATTGCCAAACTGCGCACCGACCTTGGCATCTATTTAAAGCAGCAAGGAGCCAAAGAGTTGGGCACCCAACAACAACACAAATTGGCCGAGCTGGAGCAGAATAAAAAACAGTTTGCCAAACAGGCCGAACATTATCGATTCGAAGCTGACTTGGTGATGGCAAGGATTGGCCTGATTACCCAAGATATTCAGAAATATGAAGCCATGCTGGCAGCACAAGGTGGTGCATTTGCGCGGACAAAAAATCAGGAGCAGCAGAAAGTTGCTGAACTGGTAAAAGAAAAAGAACAACTTGAAAAGAGTCTGCGCCATGAATGTGATGGATCTATCCCCTTTGCGCTGGCCCCCAACACCATGGCCAAACTGCAGCAACAGCTGGCCAGAGAAATAGAAATAAAGAGGGCTCGCAGCTTTTCCCAAGAGCTCAATCTTTTTCTCGAACAGCTTCAAGCCAATATCGGCTTTAAAGGTAAAGAGACGCTGGCCATCACAACCCAGGCGATCGAAGAGCAGCTTGACAGCTTTATGGCCAACAAGCCGCAAGGTGAAGTTCTCTTTGACATCTCTGAGCGCGAGACTCACGTCATCATCGCGGCAATCAGTGAGAATTGCCAACGGGCTTGGAGCAAATTTGATGCACAGCGTCGTGAATTGGCCGAGGTTGAACATCAACTGGAGCAAGCCGCCAGCAATATTGAGCGAGCACCTGATGATGAGCAGCTGATGGATATTTTCCAAACCCTGCGAGACATGGACAATCAACGGCAAGAAGAGCGCCACAAATACAAGGCACTGCTGGAACAAGCCAAACAAGCGGTAATGAATCAACTGGATTGCGCCCGCCAGATCCAGAAATTGCACGATAAAGCCAGAGAGCAATATGGTGCCGTCAGTGCAGTGCAATATGCCAATGAAACCATCAGTTTACTGGATGAATACAGCGATGTATTGACCCAAGCCCGGGTTAAAACACTGGAGCAGAATTTTGAAGTGGCCTACCGAAAATTGGCCAGAAAAGAAGATCTGCAGATTAAGGCCAGGATCAATCCTCACTCCTTTGATGTGGAGCTGGTAGACGAAGCTGGGATTGCTATCAATAGAAAGTCACTCTCTGCTGGTGAGAAGCAAATTTATGCCATCGCGATCTTGGAAGCCTTGGCTAAAACATCTGGTAGACAACTGCCGGTCATTATTGATACCCCGCTGGGGCGCCTTGACTCACACCATAGAGACAAGCTGATTCATCACTACTTCCCCTTTGCCAGTCATCAGGTGATATTGCTGTCGACTGATACAGAAGTGGATGAGCGCTATTTTGCCAGTGCTCTGGCTGATGATATCTCTCATGCCTATCAGATCCGCTTTGATGCGCTGACCAAGTCATCAAAGCTGACCAAGGGCTACTTCTGGAAAGAGAGTCCTGCCCAAGTGCAAGCCAAGGAGGTTTATTAATGCTCCCGAATCGCATGCAGCTCACCCGCCAAACGGAAGAGCAGCTTAAACGATTAAAAGCCAATACCGGGATCACTCCCAATGTGGCAGCTCGCCTGGCTTTTTTTCGTTCAGTGGAAACTGATTTTCGCTACCACCCGGACCATAAAAAGCTGGATGGCAACCTGGTCCTCGACAAGATCACTTGGCTGGGAGAAACACTGGCAGTGACCGAGCTCACCCTCCAGATGATTTATCCTGACCTGGATAATAAAGAGTGGATAAAAGCCTGGGCGGCTCATGTGGAAGATGGTATAGCTTCACTACGTAATCACCGTAGTCTCAGTACCTTAACCAACGCTATTTAATTAAAAGATGTATTGCATCTCCTAATATGAGATGCAATACACTTAAAACAAGCAAGTTCGAAAAGGTCCATATCAATATTGGTACTATATTTATTTTTCAACTAACATATAGACCTATATCTTATCTAATTGTATTCAAACTCTTCAATATCAGATTCTATATCAAAATCAATATCGCTTGGTTTTACTTCCTCAATACTACCTTTTGAAATCTCCATCCCTAGGCCAAAAATATCAATCACATATCCCAACAATTCATCAGCCCTCTTATTATACGCAGTTAAATCCCAAGTATCTATTTCTGATAATTTCACTGTTGAATTGAGCCTTGATTTAGCATACTCAGATTTTTTAGTGGAAAATGGTAAATTCGTAAAATTCTCATTATCTTGCCCATAAAGAACAGTAAGATTTGGCAAGTTATTTTTAACTGGCTCAAGTAACATATCAACTTCAGCTGGCTTAGATTTTTGAGGGTATATATGTTCTATTGTAAACACAAAATAATCATCAGCTAACCCTTTGAATGCGTGTCGATACATAAACAATGCATTACGTTTTTTTAATGACAAATACTTCCAAGACTCTTCAATAGTTGACAGTATAAATTTAACATGTCGATTATCCCCCCCTGAAATGTATTTCACCTTAGATAAATAGTTCTGCAAATCAAGGACTGTTACATTTCGTTTAAATATAGCCTGAAGTTCAGATATAAATTCTTTTACCTGATATGTTTCAGCACTTTTATTGATAGATGATATTGTATGATGATAAAGTTTAGTGGCGCCAGTCATCCTTTTCACTAACGCGACACGGAAAATAAAAAAGAACTTCTCTAGAAAAAATACCATTTGGTAAAATTTTTTCTCTGGAAGATTTACCGCAGCCATTAGCAATGGAATACAATGAGTATGTTTGAAAACAACAATTAAATTGTATAGCTTTCTTTTCTGAAAGCCAGTTAAATTACTCTTATCATAAGGCCAAACTCCAGATGACAACTTATCATAAATATCAATACCAGCTTTAAGGTCCTTTATTTCACTTACCACATTATGGCTTGATGAAAAAAATGAAGTATTAAATGTTTCGAACAATGATGTTTTTTGACATGACTTTCCTTTTCTGGATGTATAATATGCAATTAATTTTTCATCCGTTGACTTTGAACCATTTTTTGTTATTGCATCCCATATTTCTTCCAGTAAATGTATTGTGCTTTCCTCTACTCCACTAGCGTCAATCGCACCAAGTGAAGATGCTCGTAACAAATCGCTTGCAGTTAAAGACTGCCCACGATCATTAATTACTTGAAATAGTCTATAAGCATCATTTACATCTGACATCCTTATCAATAGAATCTTGCACAACTTAGAAACGACTTTATATAAATGCTCTATTTCTGTCAGCTGATCTTCAGGCGAGGCCTCTGATGAAAATGAAGCTTTCAACCATGCATCTATTTTTTTAGCTGCTTTTACCAACAAGTCATGTGATTTAAGATGGGCCGTCTCAAGCTTTCCTGTTTTTATGAGTTGATCATAAAAACTATAGTCCCGCTTTGAAAGGCTAATTCTCGGATAAGAGATTAATTTATCATTTTCTTCAGTAGTAAACTGAATAAAACCAGTTCTATATTTTTCAATCCTTCGCTCTCTTATTTCTGAATACTTCTCATCCAATTTAAGCTCTTTCACATACTCAATGAGTCGTGATACAAAAAGAACCATTGTTGAAAGCCGCTGTTGACCATCAACTAGTAGATATACATTTTTGTCATCTAAACTATCCTTGTTTTGCACTTTCACACAAACAACACCACCAAAAAAGTGCGTACACTCAGCGTTATCTGATTGTTTGCTGCCTTGCCATAAAATATGTATGTCAGAAGTAAATTGCTCTATATTTCTATTATTCCAAGAGTATGCCCTTTGATATTTTGGCACTTCGTATATAGCAGAATCCGCGAATACAGATTCCATTGAACAATAATTTGGCTTAACGTCCATAAAAAACCTCAAAATAATTCCCAAAAAGCTCTATCCCGCATCATAGATACCTTTTTATCTCCATCAATATAGAGACTAAAGTGCTTATCCAGTTTGCGGATGGTTTCCATTAATTGTTCTTGCTCGGTCTTATCATCTTTATTAAAGATGGCCTTGATATCGGCATTCTTGATCTCGGCGACGCGATGCACCACCCAAGTCAAAATATAAGAGCCGTAGTTGTTTTCCCCGGTTTTAAAGTGACTCAAGTCCTGGGTTGAGAGGATCACCCCTACCCCATACTCGCGCCCCTCTTTCAGGATCTTGCGCAGGCTGGGGAAGTCCTGCGACATGAAGTTGTCGGCCTCGTCGACCAGGATCATCTTGGTGATCTGGCGATAATCCCCGTTTACTTGCGGCTTGCCGCGTTTTTGCATCTGCGAATAGAAGAGATCCAGCGTCAGGGCTACCACCAGGTTCTGGATCTGCGGTGAGTAGCCCGCCAGCTCGATCACAGTCACACCATCGAGTAGCTCATACAGGGAGCTCACCTTATCCGGCATGGTTTCAAAGATCTCGTAAGTGACCAGCGAGTCGAGCGCCGCGTAGAGAGAGTCCTCTTCTACCTTTTCCTGCTCAAGATAGAGATCCCATACCTGAGCCAAGGTAGGCGCAGGCCTTGACCAGGTGCTGGCGTCAGCTCTGCTGATCCCCGCCAGCTCATAGGCATCGAGGATCAACTTGCGCAGCCGTAGCTGCTGCTTGGGCCCGAGGCCAAAGGCTTTGGCCAGGGTCTCGGCAAACCCGGTCGCGGTATGCACCGGCAGCATCGGCATATCGCCATAGAGCGAGAGCGGATTGTACGGCAGGCGATACAACCGCAGCCGCTTGCTCTGGTTGGCCTCGCTAAAGGCATCATCCACATAGTCGGATTTGTAATCGAAGATCAGCAGGCCGATCCGTGCCCCCTCGACATTGTTGTCTTGCTGGCGCATCAGCTGGGTGATCAGCGACTTGGTAAACTGGGTTTTGCCGGTGCCCATGGTGCCTATGATGCCGGTATTGGTATTCATAAAGCGGGCGGTATTGGTGGGCTCCCAATAAAGCGGCGTTTGCCGCAGCGCCTCGTGGCCAAACAGGATACGCATGGGCTCTGTCGGCTCGCTGCTCAGCCCGGTATCCACCGCTACTGGGGTAACCGGATAGGTGTTTTGGGTATCAGTGGCCAGTGCCACTGGCGCCATATCCACCGCCTGATTGCCCCCTTCTTTTGGCTGCGGTTGAGAGCCAGATTCAGGCTCCGCCATCTCTTCTCTGGGCCCCAGCAGATATTGTTGGTCTACATGGCACAGGGTCACCAGCTCATCAAGCGCAGGGGCGCTACAGGCCTGAATAAGGCTCCCCAGCAAGGCGTAGGGCAGTTCAACCTGCAATACGCCCCGCTCGGTCATCTGGTAGTGAGGTACAAAGAAGCTGTCGTTTTCGATATGGGCGACCACAAAGCCTTCGGGATAGTCGGGCACGCAGGCCAGGGTATATTCCCCTTTGAGCCACCACTCCCGCTCGGTCAACAGCGGTGCAAGCTGCGCCGGCTGCATCACCTGATAGAGGCACAGCTTGTCGACCTGTATCAGCACCTGGCGAATAAAGAGACCACGGTAGAGCCGCGCAGCCAAGGTATTGGGACCAAGCACCTCTTCCATCAGGTAACGTTTAAGCTCCAACGCCTGTTGCCCGGCATAGGCAAAGTCAGGTCTGACACCGGTCTTGACCTCCAGAGGCAACAAATAGAGTTGCTTGCCCTTGAAGCCGACAAAGAGCACATCATCGGAAATGGCCCCTTTGCGATACCCATGCACCTGACGGGAGAACTCGCTGTCGCTCATCTTGAGGCCAACATTGCCGGAGACGCGGATCATCTCGGCCACGGAGAGGGGGACCCAGCAGATATCGGATTGCCGCAACAGGGCCGATACAAACTTGTAGGCACCGATGATGCCGTTTTTTTCTTTGCGCTCCTTGTCGTTGGCCGTGAGCATCTTGAGCAGCCACTCGCCGTTGAAGGCATTGAATTCGGAGAGCAGCGTCTCCCCTTGTCCGTGACCCTCTTTTTGCAGCAAGCGTTTAAAAAGGTCTACCTGCTTGGTCACCGTGATGGCGTCATAACCGGCCGCACTGGTGTATTGATCCGAGTAGTGGATCAGCACCACATCCTGCTGACTGGTGAAGAAATCGAGGGTCACCTTGGGATCGATGATGGTGGTCCACAGTGCGCTGTCATAAGAGCGGGTCAGCAGCGCCTTGAAATCGGCACTGACCGCCAGCCCCAGGCTGGTTGCCAGATACTGGGCATTGCTCTGGCTGGCCGGTTGCCACAGGTTGCCCAGCAGGCGGGCCACCCGCAGCGACTGCACCCCTTGATAGGGCACGCCACGCAGACCAAAGGCGGTGAAATAGGCCGCCCCTTTCGTTTCGGCCGCTTCCCCGGCGATCAAGCCATCACACAACACACCACTCAGAGCCTCATCGGTATTGATGGGATGGCACTCTACCGGCTCCTGGTTGCGGAAGAACGCCAGATGGGCATAGGTAAACTGCTCGCGCTCGTTGGGCAGAGTGAACTTACTGTAGGTAAGACGGCTGCGGATCAGGTCGATCAGCATATCGGCCTCAGCACGCAGCGCAGTGGTGTTCAAGCCAAGCCAAGCTTTCAGCTCGTCATAAGCGGCCGTTTCGGCAAAGCGGTCGAAATCGTTGAATTGCAACCGCTCATCGTAGAAGTTCACATGGATGGCGATCGCTTGCTCTTTGTGCAGCTTGAAGTGCTCGATCAAACCGAGGAAAAGCTCTGCCGCACTCGCCTGATTGATGGCATTGACGATCAGGGTGCTCTTGGCCCCGGCACTGAACAGCCGGGAATAAGCCTGGGTAAACTCGGCCAATTTGTCGCGCACCAAACGCTTGATGTAGCTGTAGCTCTCCTGCTTTTGTGGCACCACATCGAGCCAGAAGCTGTTCTCCCGCACCGGCAGCAGATGGGCGTAGCCTGAGTCATTGTCATAGACGAAAGGCAGCAAGCCAGATGCAACCAGGCGCTCGCGGGTCACCTCTGGCAATTCGGCAAAAGAGCTGACGCCATCTTCATCGCGATCGGCTTTTATCTCAGCCACCAGTTGCAGGTGATAGGCAAGTACCAAGGGGTGCAGCGAGCTAAGGCGTTGCCACTCATCCTGGCGGCACAGGCCAATGCGCATCAGCTGTTTGTGCTCGAGCGCCAATACCGCATTGGTCGGTATCTCGCTTAATGCCGCTTCGTAGGCATCCAGCACCCGCTGTACCAGGGAGCAATAGCTATCGCCCCAGGCCACCAGGCTCGGCAATGTTTTCTTGTGTTGCAGATAGTCAAACAGGGCGGCATAAGCGCCATGTAAATCAGGGAACCTGGCACTAATCGCCGCAAGTGGCATTGGATCGGCAGTCAGACCGATATACAAGGCCCGCTCATCAACCATCCGTGCTTCGAGGTTCAGCAGCTGCTGGCGGATCCCGACCACACCACTTTCGCTGTTATCGAAAATGATCTTGCCTTTGGCCCGCAGATACTCGGCATTACGGTCATCTCTGAGCAGCTTGGCGAAACGATCTCTGTCAAACAGCAGCGGAACGCAAATACTCTCATCGGCGGCCGGGCCTTCAATATTGATGGGTAAGCGACGCTCGCCATTGACCAGCTCAAACTGGATCTGTTCGCTCTGCTCGGCCAGCGTATCAAAGTTCACCCAGCCACAGGCGCTGCAGTCCACTTCGCCCTCATCGTCAACAAGATGCATGATGGCGTCTTGCTCTGGGTTGACCTTGAACTTGTTCTCTTCCAGCTGCAGGGTCAGCCACTTCTTGCCCGCATCAACTCGGAAGCAGTGCAGCAACTCATCGAAATAGAAATCTCCCTGCTCTACCACTAGACAGCGGAACTTGTACTCTTCGGAGCGGTTATCGCGTTTAAGCTCAAGGCTAAAAAAGGTGGGTTCTCCCGTGACGGGCAAGGTCACCGTCGCCCAGCAGCGTTTACCACCGACACGGCTGACAGAATAAGTGACCGCATTTTTGAGCGACCCATTGTGCATCAGTTTGAACTGGCTCTCGTCCAGATCATTACCGATGAAGGTAAAAGAGAGGTTGAGGGTTTTCTCCCCCGGCGGGAGCTGGATCAGCAGGCTCAGGTCGCGTTGTCCCGCCTTGCTCTGGCTTTTGGCTCTTTGTTGCAGTGAACCACTGTCAACGGCCACCTCTTCCAATAGCAACTTTTGCGCTTTGTTGGCTTCAATCTCTTTGAGGTAGGCCTCGAATTCCAGCTCACGCCAGCTCTCATCCTGGAAATGCTGGCGGATAAACTTGGCGCTGAACTCTTTCAGGACACTCTCGAGCTGATCGAGATCATAATGCTCAACTGCATCTTCAATCTCGCGTCGCAGCTTGCGGTTTGCTTGGAGCCGCTTGCTGATCTGGGCCTTCTTGCCACTCCAGTTCAAAATGACCGGATCATTGAATAACTGGAGCTCATCAAACTCCAGAACACCATCTTGATCAAGTGCACTAAACAGAGGAGCAAAACCAAATACAGTCGCCCCATCTTCGGTGATGAGGGCAAGTTGCTCTTCAAGCAGGCAGGCTGACAGCTCCTTGTTACTGCTGCCAACATCTATCAGTGCGCCAAGCTGCTGCGAGAGACTATCTGGATGCCAGACAGCACCGGGCGCCCCCAAATCAAGGGCACTGTTGATCAGGGTATCCAGCATGCTGTTGTGGATAATGAGCAGGGCTGCTTTTTCAAATTCTGCACTGCGCCCTGCGACCAGATCACGTAAACGGGAGATGTAGTTTTCGGTAAATCCCGGAGCCTCACCATGCAACACAGGTAAAACCCGCACGCCATTGCACTCTATATACGGCAGGTCAATGCCATCGGCCGTAGCCAGCGTATTTGTGGCAGCAAAGGTCACCAGTGACTGATAGAGCACCAGACCGTTTTCTGCGCTGGGGGATTTGAACTGGTAACGAGAGCCCGGTTCAATGTCGGCACTGACCCACTCGATAAAACGTTCGGCCAGAAAATGCTCAAAGGGTCTTGCGGACATATACGGCGTCTCCACTATCACTCATTCGTTCTACATTGCCCATGCGCTCATAGAAGCTGACCAGTTGCAGCAATGACTGGTTATCAAGATAAAAACCGCGCTGCTCGAAGCCTTTGCGCAGATCGTGCAAGCGCAGCTTGTCGGCCTTGCCGATGGTGAGATTGGTCAACAGCAACAGCTGATCCTGATTCAGCACCAAGGTGCGGCCAGCGGCCCCCCGGGCCTGAATAAAATCACTGAGCAGCTTCTCTTCCAACTCTTTGACATATTTCTTGTTCACGCCACCACGGGAGGTATTGGCATCACGGAATTGCTCCAGAGCCAACTCTTTGAGCTGCTCAAAGGCTTCTGCCACGCTGTTGGTGAGAGGACGCTCAGGCCGTAACCCGCGCTTCTCTCTAAAGGCCTGTAGATAGTTGTTCAAATCTTCCAGCAACTGAGTCTGGTCAGCATATTCCGTGGCATCGCGATAAACCTGCCAGAGCGGTCTTTTCTTGGCATCCCCTGGCAACTGCAGCACGTCAAGGGCGGAAAGCAGCGGGAAAACCCGCTCACTGGCAGCAGCCAGCAGCTTGTAGCCAGAACGCTTGACCGATGTACGTTCAGAGCTGGCCTTTTCCGAATCGAGAATAAAGTAGAGAGGCTTGCTTTGGGGCTCATGTTGCCAATCGGTCACATTCAGTGCCAGCTGAGCACAGTAAGCAAAGGCATACAGCTTGAGTGTGCCAGGCAAGGCTTGCAGCAGGTACTGGGGATGCGCAGCCAAAAAGCGAATATCTTCACGAAATACGGCATTCAAAAAAGGTAGATAAGGTTGCTCATCCTCATTTTTTACCAGGCTGCCGCTTTGCAGCCTGCCTTGCAAAACGGACAGCAGTTCTTGCTCGACAAAGTTGAGCTTGTCATCGAGCGCATCTTCCAGGAAGAAATCCCCCAACAGACCTGCAAACAATTTGCACAACCGCGTATCTGGTGCGCTGAGATCGGCTTGCCCACTCTTCTTACCTTTGGCCTTAAACAACAGGAACAGCGGTGAAATATGAAAGAGTGCATCATTTGAAAAATAGGCTCGCTCAAGCACCTGCCAAAAATCAGGATCGTCGAGCTTGCCTGCAAACCGGGCTTTGCATTCCTCCTTAAACTGCTCGAATTCATAGGCAGTCACCTGCTTGCGCAAGGAAAGCCCCAGCACGACACCTGTCACGGTATCCCAGTCAAACTCATTGCCTTTGTTGCGAATGGGCCAGTAGTTGGTGAGCTTGTTTTTATCAACCGGAGCTAATCCGGCAGGAATTGGATACAGAGACATGACTATCTGGTTCCTTCTACAGTGATCATGCCGTCATCCAAACCAAGACGGTGATGCTGATCACCTTCGTAATAGTGAAGAACAGGGCTCTTTTTAGCGACAGCGCGGATTTGCTCAACCATCTCATCAAGCAACACGATGGCATTCTTGTCGTACTTGTTTGGCCGATAGCCGTTGTTGAGCTTGCAGATCAGCTCAAACAGATTGAGGTTGATTGCCATTGGTGCCAAGGGCTGATCATCAACCTTCAGATAGGCGCTGAAATGATCGTGTTTCTCGACATGCTGACGCTGAATTGCGCTGTAATCAGCTTTGAGCTCGACAGGTGCCGCGACATGACACTGGCCAAATTGACCAAGAGAAAGCTCACGCTTTGACAACTCAGGGGCATTGCGGTTGGCATAAACAAAAATGGCCGGGATCAGCGCTTTCACATAGAAATTGCGCAAGGCCAGCTGGCTTCCCCCCTCCCCAAGGTACTGACTATGCTGCAGCCAGACAGTGGCATAGTGTTCAAGTACCTGCTCTTCAAAATCGACTTTGAATTGGTGATGGTAGTTATTGCCAAGCTCACAGTCCTTAAGCAGATAAAAAAGGCGCAGAAGGGATGCGGCTTGACCCGCTTTATCACGAGGCTCGTTGAATATGAGCCCCAGTTTTGCCAGCTCGACCATAAAGGCATCCAGCGCCTCATCCGGTAGATTCAGCTCATAACGCAGCACAAACTGGTCTACCGCTTGGGTATGAATCAAGGCCGGATCAAAGTCAGCAAGACGCAGGCTTAGCTCGCTGTCTTTAGCCAGAAACAGGTTGTCAAAGAGGTAATGCTCCCCGGCCAGAAGCTGATGGAGCAGATCCAGCAAGGCGCGAGTCGTAATGAATTGATCCTTGATCAAGCGGGTTTTGAACAGAGTGGTAATGATTATCTCTTGCACGTGCTCATTGGCCAACAGCCTGAAATTGGCGATGAGGCGCATGTCGCGTTGGCGTTGCTCATCTGCAAGGGCAATAGCATGAAACAGATTGTCATCGGTTGGCTGAGTTAACCGCTTGAGCAGTTGACGCATAAAGCTTGAATAACTACCTGCGTCATCATTAAAACGGAATTTTGGGTAGGACTCGAAATCAAGAAAGTGATATGCCCCTTGCGTTCTCTCGCCACTATCCAAAAAACGCTCGATCACGCCACGCAACACACTGTGCCGCTCAGCCCCTTCTTTGGCAAAGTTGGCCAGCATACCGATATTGATACCAACCACCAGGGGTTGAGCCCCGTCTCCTGCACGATCAAAGAGTTCGTTTAGCGCATCGATTGCTGATTGATGAGGCGAAAAGCTATGGGTTGCATCCAGATGGAAGGTGTATCTGTTTTTATATTGGTCATAGCTACGTGACAATATTTCAGATTTGCCATCACCACTACTGCCGCATAAAAACACGCACTCACCAAGCTGCAATGAACGGAGGCACTTTTCAAAGTCATGTTCTATTTCGGGTGTAACGTAGAGATAATCCTTGAGATCATCAAACAGATCTCTCTGACGCAGTGTTGTCGTCTTGACCGAGAAGGAAGAAGATTTAGCCAAAACCCCGAGGGCCTTGCGAAGGGAGATTGTGCTCACGGTATAACCCTATCATTTCATATCTGACAGATACTAACTGATTGAATCATTGGGAGACTACTAGAAAGACGAGTATTTGTATGGCTCCTAACGAGCTTTTCAATGAATATTTGAGGAAACACGCATTATCATCTTCATCCCGCACGCCTAAACCATACCTTGCCTAGACCTTTGGCAAAAATACTCCGGGCGTATCATCGCACGATGGGGCATAAAGGCCTTATGTTCTGGTTGCAATCCGGAACCATCGGCTTGCAGCAGGCAGATATGCCGCGGAACAATATTGAGTAAATTGATGTTGTTCGCTGCATTTTAATGCACTTACAATATGCGCCCAATTCTGTTGGATTCCTTCTGATGCTCCGCCAATGTGATCGTCTATTCCTGTTTCTCCTGCTACTGCTCTGGGGCGTGGCGGCGCACGCCATTACCAGTCTGAATGAAGACGAGTTTGATCTGTCTGAGCGCGCCTGGCTGTCATCACACCAGGAGTTGGTCATCGGCATGCCGATGATGGGTGACCCTCCATACAGCTATAAGGATGCAGATCAACGCTTTACCGGCCCAGTCCCCGACATTGCGCAGCAGATTGCCAGAACGCTCGGGTTGACCCTGCGCTACAAGGTTTACCCCTCCTACGTGGATGCGCTGACCGGGCTTGGCCACGGCGCAATCGACATACTGGTGAACGACCAGCCAAGCGAACAATGGCGATCCAATATTGTCTCCCTCCCGTTTTTGCTATCCATGCCGCGCGGCGTGCTGCTCAACAATGGCAAAACGAAGTTGTCACGACAGGATTCCCATGGTTTGCACTGGGTCTGTGTCACGGGAGTCAATGCTTGCAGTGAATTGAAAAAACTGGGATTTCCCCGTGTGACCGAGGCCGAGAGTCGCAGCGAAGCGGCCTTTATGCTCAAAAAGCGCATGGCTGACGCCTATCTTGCTGACATGCCGTCACTGGTGATGGTGAAAGATCAGCACCCCAAGGCTGGCTTCACCATTGCCACTCCGGAATGGGTAAGCGGCACGTCTCTCTCCATCAATATGAACCAGAGCGACCCGGCACTGGTCAGCCTGGTGAGCAAGGCATTCAACGAGATACCGGTTGAAGATCGTCGTCATATGCTGGCCGCCACCATAACTAGCCAACCTGCGGACTCAGGAGCGGTAAAGTCTGTGCAGTTTACCCCTGAGGAGCAGGAGTGGCTCAACCAGCATCCTGAGCTGACTTACGGCGTCTCTCCGGACTGGACCTCCATGAGCGAATTCAATTACCGAGGCAGGCTGGTCGGTTATGTGGCGGACCTGATGGCGCTGATGCAGCAAGTCTCCGGGCTGAAGTTCTCTCTGGTTCGCACCAATAGCTGGGGGGAAACCCAGAACCTGCTGAAGTTGCGGCAGATCGATTTTATTCCGGCCATCTCTCCCAACCACGACCGCGGCCAGTTTGCGCTGTTCACCCCCGGCTATCTGTTTGTCGATCGGGTCGTTATTGCCCCCAAACGCAGTGCCGATATCACCGATCTCTCACTGCTGCGAGGGAAACGGGTCGGCATGGTGCATGGCTCGCTGGATAAAGATCTACTGACCCACATCGGCGCCCATCCGGTAGAGGTCAACAATGACAACCGCTTGCTGGAGCTGCTGGACACGGGCGATGCCGACTACGTGATGGTCACTCTGCCATCCATCAACAAACGGGTGAGCGAACGCTATCAGGTGGTCTATGCCGGCAAAGACTTGCGCCTGCCGGTCGCCATGGCCACGCGCAAAGATCCCATGCTGCAGCGGATCCTTACCAAGGTGCTCTATTCGATACCGCCGGAGGAGCTCAATAAAGTGGAGAGACGCTGGCTCTCCATGAGCGTGCAGACCGGCATCAATAACGAAACAGTACTGTTCTGGTTCGTAATGAGCGGCGCAGCTGCCACCCTGCTGTTTACCCTGTTCTGGGCCTGGAACCGCACCCTGAAACGGGAGATCGTGCAGCGTCAACGGGCCGAGAAGACGCTCAATGAGCAGTTGGTGTTCATCCAGACCCTGCTCGATTCCCTGCCCAATATGGTGGCGCTGCGGGATCGCGATCATCGCCTGACCCTCAGCAACCGGGCATACCGCGAGCTGTTTGTCGGTGATGGGGAAGAAGGTGATCGCTGGGGCTATATGACCGAGGACGAGCGGCAACAGATGCTGCGCGAGGAGCGTGCGGTCTGGGAAACCGGCGAGATCTTCCAAGGATCGGGTTATACCCAGCGCGAGGGAGATGTGCCCCTTCACGTGGTCTACGTCAAGTTGCCCTATCGCGGCGCAGACGGCGCGATTCAGGGGGTGCTGACGGTATTGACCGATGTCAGTGCCCTCAAGGCCGCCGAAAACAAGGTGCGGGAAGTGGAGGGCAGGCTGCGGGACATCACCGACAGCATGCCGGGTCTGGTTTATCAATATCTCTGGCAAGGGGCCGGCAAGGGGAAATTCCTCTATCTGTCCCAAGGCGCCAGCGACATTCTCGGGATGACCCACCAAGAGTTGATGGCAGCCGAGTCTGGCGGCGTGATCCTCGGCTTGAACGACGAGGCGTTGGCAACCTTTATCGATAAGGTGGCCAAACATGCGCAAACCCTTGAGCCGCTCGATATGGAGGTGCTGGTGCCCTCTGTTCAGGGGGAGCGCTATATCCAGATCCGCGGCAACTTTGTGGCGCAACAGGGCCATGATCGCCTGCTCAACGGCGTGGTGCAGGACATCACCGCCATCAAGCAACAGGAGCATGAGCTGCGTGAGGCGCGCGCCGCGGCCGAGCAGGCGATGCAGGCTCGCAGCCTTTTTCTGGCCACCATGAGCCATGAGCTGAGAACCCCCATCTCGGGCATGCACGGCATGCTGGAGCTGCTGCGCATGAGCGAGCTCAATGATGACCAGCGCTATCTGCTGCGCAATGTGGAGAGCTCGGCCAACCACCTGCTCTATCTGGTCAACGATATCCTCGACTTTTCCAAAATCGAGGCGGGTCAGCTGCACCTCAATCGCCAATCCTGCCGTCTGCAACCTGTGGTGTGCGACGTGATCCGCGGCCATGCCGCACTGGCCTACAGCAAGGGGCTGAAGGTCACGCTCCAGTGGGAGGATCAACTCCCCGACCTGGCCGATATCGATCCGGTCAGAGTGGGCCAGGTGGTTTCCAATCTGCTCAATAATGCGGTGAAGTTCACCGAGCAGGGCACCATTTCGATCCAGGTCAGCTGTCACGACCAGCAGCTGGTTATCGCGGTGACGGATACCGGCATCGGCATCGCCGAAGAGAAGCAAGCGCTGCTCTTTACCCCGTTCGAGCAGGTGGAATCCGATATCAATCGCCGCTTTGGTGGCACCGGTCTGGGCCTGGCCATCTGTGATCAGCTGGTGAAGAAGATGGGCGGCACCCTGACGGTCAAGAGCCAGCTCGGTGAAGGGGCCTGTTTCCGCTTCAGCATCCCGCTGCTCAATGGCCTGTGGGAACCACCCGCACTGGCGGGCAGCGAATGGTGGTGGCTGGGTAGCGATGCCGCCTTGCAGGCCACCATGGCACGGCTCGGCGCCCGGTTGAGCCCCCTCGATATCCACCAGCTCACCGCCGATCTCGACGGCCTGCTGTTAGCGGAAGAGGCCTCGCTGGAGTCCAGCATGGGGAGCGATTGGCACACCTTGCTGCAGTCCGGCACCCTCAAGGGGGTCATCCTCTCCCCCCGCGAAGCGTTGCGAGGACACATGGGCTCGGAGAACTGGTGGCGCCTCGGCCAATCCCCCCTCTATCCGGATCTGTTGCTCGAAAGCTGCCGCGAGCTGATCACCGGGCGAGCCGTGACCACCCATGCCGCCAGCATCGAAAAACTGGGCGGGCGAGTACTGGTCGCCGATGACCATCTGGTCAATCGCGCCCTGCTGACCCGTCAGCTGGCGATTCTGGGGGTGGAGTGCGAGGTAGTGGAAGATGGCGAGAAGGCGTTGCACGCCTGGAAAACCCGGGATTTCGCCCTGCTGATCACCGACTGCCACATGCCGCACATGGATGGCTACACCCTGACCCGCCACCTGCGGGAACAAGGGGAGCAGGCCCCCATCATCGGCGTTACCGCCGATACCTCGGAGGAGGCGGCAGCCAATATGACAGCAGCCGGCATGAACGGCATGCTGTGCAAACCCTATTCGCTGGAGTCACTGCGCCAGATGCTGCTGCGGTGGTTGCCCGCGACTACGATCACAGAGAGAGTGCCCGCTCGACAGGCCATCAATCTCGACATGATCGGTCGCTGGCAAGATCTGTTTGGCGATGAAGGGGTTGCCAAAAGCATGGCAAGGGAGTATTTGGCCTCCAACCGGAAAGATTGCCACGCTATGATGAGCGCACTCTCCTCCGATGATAGCCAGGAGCTGGTGGAGATCGCCCACCGCATCAAAGGGGCAGCCAGAATGGTCGGGGAGCTCTCCCTGGCCGAGCAGGCGGCGCAACTGGAATCGGCGGCCCGCCTCAAACAGTTGAGCGAGCTCGCGCTGCTGACACAGAGAGTGGAAGAACAGATGAACAATATTGAACGTGAAATGGGATTGTGGCTCGATGAGTAGAACGGCAGACGAGTTGGTCATCATGGTGGTCGAAGATCACGGGTTTCAACGCAAGACCCTGATGCACCAGATCCGGGCGCTCGGTTATCAGCAACTACTGGAGGCCGCAGACGGCATCGAAGCCCTGGCGCTGTGCCAGAGCCACACTGTCGACATCCTGTTCTGCGATCTGCGGATGCCCGGCATGGATGGTATGGCGCTGCTGCGCCGCCTCTCGCTGGGTGGCTTTCGGGGCGGCATCATCCTCTCCAGCGCGCTGGAAGATGACGTGGTGGAGGCCGTGCTGCGCATGAGCGCGGCCTATGGTCTCCATGTGCTGGGTCGCATCGAGAAACCCTCCAGCCCGCAGCGGCTGCGCCAGTTGATCGACTCCTGGGCACCCAAGTCGGCCCCCTCGGGCAAGGACGATGGCCTCGTCCTCTCGGTGGACGAGCTCAAACGCGCCCTCGACAACGACCAGCTGTTGCCATGGTATCAACCCAAGGTCGGCTTTGCGTCCGGCCAGTGGGTGGGGATGGAGGCGCTGGCCCGCTGGCAGCATCCGGAATACGGGCTGATCTCCCCCGGCATGTTTATCCCGCTGGCGGAAAATAACGGCCTTATCGATCAGCTGACCGATGTCATCATCAACAAGTCGCTGCAGGATTGCCATCTGTGGGGACAGACCGGTCTCTCCCTCAATCTGTCGATGAACCTCTCCACCACCTCGCTGATCGAGGGGGATCTCTGCCACTTCCTGATCAACCAGTGTCAGCGCTGGGGCGTCAACCCCGAGCTGATCACCCTGGAGGTGACCGAAAGCTCGTTTGTCGAGGATATCGGCAAGGCACTGGAGGTGCTGACCCGGCTGCGGATGCACGGCTTTGGCCTCTCCATCGATGACTTCGGTACCGGCTACTCCTCGATGCAGCAGCTGGCGCTGCTGCCGTTTACCGAACTCAAACTTGATCGATCTTTTGTAGATCGCTGCTATGCCGACCCCTCCCGTCTGGCCATCATCGAATCGAGCATCGAGCTGGCCCGCAAGCTAGGGCTGAAATCAGTCGCCGAAGGGGTGGAAGATGTGCAGACCTGGCAACTGCTGGCCAAGCTGGGGTGCGATATCTGTCAGGGCTTCTTTACCGCCCGCCCGATGCCGCGCAGCGAACTGCAGCACTGGCACCAGATCTGGCAAGCCCGGCTGCCCACCCTGATATCCGGCTGATCTTCCGCAACCAACCCTTTGGGCCCACAGGGCACCGACCGGCAACGTGAATGGCCGCCTTGGAAAAGGTGGCCATTTTCTTTGTGTCGGGCTCGCCACTCACGCATGCCCGCCCCTTCTCCAGAAACCGTCTATCCAGCCGAGTGCCACCCACCCCCTTTGCTCTGCATGCCTTCATCAGAGTCACCATTTATGCAAAATAAGTTGCATCACAAATGGTGCTACTGGCGGATAACGCCTATCGCGAGCGAGAGCAGCCTCTCTTCTACCAGACGCATCAACTGACAATAAGACAATGAATCTCCTGCTGTAACAGGAATGGTTCTCAACGATGCGCCGAGCCGATGAGGTAGACAAGACAACCTGAAATCGTTTTCCCTTTTGAACAATAAGCTGTCTAAAATCAAATAAAGTTGTAAATAATCTTTGTTATGGTGAGCGTATAGCAAGCGGCCTCCCTGTCGCTTCCCCTGCTGGCTCCGCCAGATGCAGCATTTTCTGCGCCTTGAAAGCGAGTTATGACGCCATGATCACCATCACCCTCGATGGGGCTCAGTTGACGGTTGACCCGACCAGAACCCTGCTCCAGATAGCCAAACAGCACCAGACTGATATCCCCTCCCTGTGCGGTGACAACACCAGCGGCCCCAAGACCCCCTGCGATCTCTGCGTGGTGGAGATTGCCGGTCTCGGCATCCACCGCGCCTGCGAGACGCTCCCCGAGGCAGGGATGGTGATCACCAGCCAAAGCGATACCCTGCGCGCCCACCGCCAGCAGGCGCTCGGCCGCATCCTCGCAGATCACTACGCCGATTGCGAAGCCCCCTGCCAGCGCGCCTGTCCGGCCGGGGTGGACATTCAATCCTATCTGCATCACATCGCCATGGGGGATCACCAGGCGGCAATGGCCGTCATCAAACAGACCCTGCCGATGCCTCTTTCCATCGGCCGGGTTTGCCCCGCTTTTTGTGAGGCACAGTGCCGCCGCGCGCTGGTGGATGAGCCGCTGGCCATTCGCCACCTCAAGCGCCACGCCGCCGATCTCGATCTGGCAGAGGTTGCCCCCTATCAACCGGCAAAGAAGCCCGCCAAGGGCAAGCGAGTTGCCATTATCGGCAGCGGCCCGGGCGGTCTCACCTGCGGTTATTATCTGGGTTACGAAGGGTTCGAGGTCGATCTGTTCGAGGCGATGCCCGAAGCGGGCGGCTGGCTGCGCTACGGTATCCCCGAATACCGGCTGCCCAAGGCGATCCTCGATCAGGAGATCGACCTGATGTGCCAAAGCGGCATGCGGATCCACACCAGGCAACGACTGGGCCACCAAATCACCCTCTCGGCGCTGTGCCGCGACTATGATGCGGTCTGTCTGGCGGTTGGTGCTTCCAAGGCGGTGCCGATGGATTACCCCGGCAGCACCCTGGCGGGTTGCTATCTCGGGGTCGATTACCTCAAGGATCAGATGCTCACCAAGCGGCTCACCACCGGCAATAGAGTTGCGGTGATCGGGGGTGGTAATACCGCCATCGACTGCGCCCGCACGGCGGTCAGGCTGGGCGCTGAAACCACCCTTATCTATCGCCGCACCCGCGCCGAGATGCCCGCTGAAGCCTACGAGATCGACGAGGCGGAGCATGAAGGGGTGCGCTTCATGATGCTGACCAACCCGGGAGAAAACCTGCCGGACAGCCGTGGTCGCGTCTGTCAGGTGCGCCTCGAGAAGATGGCCCTCGGCGAGCCGGACGCCTCCGGTCGCCGCCGCCCGGAGCCCACTGGCGAGTACCTCATTGAAGAATTCGATACCGTGATTGCGGCGGTGTCGCAGCAGCCGGATCTCAGCTTTATGGAAGGGGAGCCCCTCACCCTCCCCTTCACCCGCTGGCAGACGCTGGAGTCCCATCCCGAGACCATGCACAGCGGCCACGGCAACCTGTTCGCCATCGGCGATCTGCGCCGCGGGCCCGCCACCGCCATCGAAGCGGTCGCCGATGGTCGCAAGGCGGCGCTGGCCATCGATCAGTTCCTTCACGGTGACATGATCGATCCGGTTCGTCCTTTCAACGCCAGCAAGGCTCCCACACTCAAGCAGGTTGATCCCGCCCAGTTTGCTCACCTGAAAAAAGTCGCCCGCACCATCATGCCTCATCTGGCAGTTGCCGAGCGGGAGGGCAGTTTTGCCGAGGTGGAGCGTGGTTTGAGTGATGCCGATGCCCGCAGCGAAGCCAGCCGCTGCCTCGAGTGCGGCTGTCAGGCCAACACCGATTGCGCACTACGCGACTACGCCACCGAATACAAGGTCGAGCAGAGCGCTCTCGATACCAGCCAGTGCCAGAAGTTTGCAGTGGATAACAGCAGCGAATTTATCGTGTTCGATGCAAACCGCTGCATCGGCTGTGGCCAGTGCGTGCAGACCTGTGGCGAACAGGCGGTACAAGGGGTGCTGCGCTTTGCCAAAAACAGCGATGACACCCTCTCGAACCGGCCGCAGTTCGACACGGGACTCTCGATGGGCGACTCCCACTGCGTGCAGTGCGGCGCCTGTGTACAGGTCTGCCCCACCGGCGCCCTGGTGGATGCCCGCGACAAGTCGCAGGGGCGCACCGAGCTGCTCACACCGGTCAATACCATCTGCACCTACTGCGGGGTCGGCTGCGGCGTCACCCTCTATGTCGATGGGGTGCACAACCGCATCCGCTATGTGGAGGGAAATCGCAACTCGCCGGTCAATCAGGGGCTGCTCTGCGTCAAGGGACGCTTCGGCTTTGACTTTATCCAGAGCGAGGAACGCCTCACTACCCCGCTTGTCCGTAAAAATGGCGAGCTGGTGCCCGCCAGCTGGCAGGAGGCCATTGCGCAGGTAGCCGAGCGCTTCACCGCCCTGCGCCAGCGCTATGGCAGCGATGCGTTGGCGGGTTTCTCGTCGGCCAAAACCACCAACGAAGAGAACTACCTGTTCCAGAAGTTCATGCGCCGGGAGCTTGGCACCAACAACGTGGATCACTGCGCGCGGCTCTGCCACGCCTCCACCGTCACCGGGCTGGAGGCGTCACTCGGCAGCGGCGCCATGACCAACGACATCCCGAGCATTGATCACTCGGATCTCATCTTCATCATCGGCTCCGATACCTCTGCGGCTCACCCCATCATCGGCTCCCATATCAAGAGGGCCGTCACCACGGGCAAGGCGCGGCTGGTGGTGGCCGATCCGAAGCGGATCGAGATGGCGGACCACGCCAGCCTCTATCTGGCCCACCGCCCCGGCACCGACGTGATGCTGCTCAACGGCCTGATGCAGCAGATCATAAAGAACGACTGGCACGACAAGGCCTATATTGCCGCACGAGTGGAAGGGTTCGAGGCGCTGCAAGCAGAGGTGCTCTCCCCCGCCTATGCCCCGGACAAGGTGGCCCTTGTCACCGGCGTACCGGCCGAGCAGGTGGTCGAGCTCGCTCGTCTCATCGGCACCGCCGAGCGCACCGCCATCTACTACTCCATGGGGATCACCCAGCACACCACTGGCCACGACAACGTGCGGGCCATCGCCAACCTGCAACTGCTGTGCGGCAACATTGGCATCGAAGGGGGCGGCATCAACCCGCTGCGAGGCCAATCCAACGTGCAGGGTGCCTGTGACATGGGGGCGCTGCCCAACTGCCTGCCCGGCTATCAGAAGGTGGCCAACCCCGAGGTGCATGCCCGTTTCGCAGCAGCCTGGCAGCAGCCAGACTTGCCGCGCACACCGGGCCTCACCCTCACCGAGACCATAGATGCCGCCTGTGCGGGCAGCATCAAGGGGCTCTATGTGATGGGTGAAAACCCGGTGCTGAGCGATCCGGATCAACATCACGTCATCGAAGGGCTCAAGCAACTGGAGTTTCTGGTGGTGCAGGATATCTTCCTCTCCGAAACCGCCCAGCTGGCCGATGTAGTGCTCCCCTCCTGCTCCTTTGCCGAGAAGAGCGGCCACTTCACCAACACCGAGCGGCGGGTGCAGCGCATCTCCCCCGCCCTCAAGGCGCCGGGTGACGCGCGGGAGGACTGGTGGATCATCCAGCAGATCGCCAACACCATGGGTGGCGACTGGCGCTATCAACACCCGCAGGAGATCACCGCAGAGATCTGCCGGGTTACCCCGCAATACGCCGGCATCCAGTGGGACAAGGTAGGTGTACAAGGGCTACAGTGGCCCTGCAACGACGCGGCGCCCAAAGGCACTCGCCTGCTCCACGGCAAGCAGTTCACCCGTGGCAAGGGAGAGATGGTCGCCACCCCGTTCCGCTATGCCGCCGAACTGCCCGACGAGACCTATCCCATCGTGCTCACTACCGGCCGCCTGCTGGAGCAGTTCCACACCGGCACCATGACCCGCAAGACCAAGGGGCTCGACAAGCTGGCAGGCCCGCGGGTGATGATGAGCGTGGTGGATGCGCAGCGGTTGGGGATCTGCAACAGCGAGCGGGTGAAGGTCACCAGCCGCCGCGGCCATATCGAACTGCCCGCCTTCGTCACCAAACGGATGCAGCCAGGAGTGGTCTTTATCCCGTTCCACTTTGCCGAAGCACCGGCCAACCGGCTCACCATCAATGCCACCGACCCCCACGCCAAGATCCCCGAATTCAAGGTGGCGGCGGTGCGCATCGACAAGCTGACCAGCCAACACACCTCGACACCACAGCCAGAGATGGAGATAGCCTGACCGGAGATCAGGTAACACGCAGGATAATCCGCAATAAAAAAGAGCCACCCGACGGGTGGCTCATTGCGTTCACCAATACCACAAGCCAGATCATGATCAGCCCCCGGACGCCACTGTCAGGGTCATACCAATACTCATACGGTCACCTCTGGCGAGTAGCCGCAAACCGGGGTGACCGGCCAGGTGGTGGGCATTGGCGGCGTGACTCTGGGGCTCCAGACAGACGAAGCCACTCCCCTCATCGGGCTGGTAGAGCATCAGGAAGGCACACTCGCTTGAAACCTGCAGCCGCTGCTGGCGGGCAGGATGGTCAATCTCGGCCTGACCGCGCCAGCCGCCGTAACAGTGGTTGAGCCACCCTTGCGGGCGAGCCCACTGGCGAAAATCGAGATGGGGCGCCAGCCTGCTCGACCAGTCGATCGGCAGATGATCTGCTCCCTCTTGCCAGACGCCGCTCGCCAGAAAACGGATGCGGGTCTGCTCGTCGCGCCAGAAGAAGGGGTGAAAACCCGCGCCATAGAGACAGGGGCTCTCCCCAAGATGGGTCAGGCTGATCCGCGCCACCAGGCTCGCACCATGCAGCCGATAGTCTATCTCCGCAAGATAGTGAAAAGGGCCGCATTGGCTGGTCAACTGCAACGTCACCGAACTGGTAGAACCCGCTACCCACTGCCATGACTGCAACCAGCCATCGCCATGCAGGAAGAAGTCGGGATCGACGGGACTTTCTGGCAAGCGATGCTCCTCCCCCCACAACTCAAAACGGTTGCCTGCGACCCGGTTGGCCAGCGGCAACATGGGAAACAGCGCGCTCTGGCCGGGATGCCAGGGCTGCGCCGGGTCAGTGCCGCGCAACAGCGGGCGCCCCTGCTCATCCTCCAGCCCCAGTAGACAAGCCCCTTGTGCAGAGACCCGCATCCGAAGATGCGGGTTGCCCAATGTGTAAACCGTCATGCCGAGGCGCTCGCCTTGGTCGGCGTCAGTTCGACCTTGCCCTGGGCCAGTTGGGCTTCCAGTGCCTCCAGCGTCACCCCTTTGGTCTCGGGCACCTTGCGATAGATAAAGATGAGACCGGCAAAACAGATAAGGCCATAGAGCAGGAAGCTGCCCGCAGCCCCCAACCCGGCATTGAGCAGCGGGAAGGTGTAGGTCAGCACGAAGCAGGCGATCCAGAGCGCCAGCGTACCGGCCGACATCGCCAGCCCACGCACCCGGTTCGGGAAGATCTCCGAGAGCAGCACCCAGGTGACCGGCGCCAGGGTCAAGGCATAGATGGCGATGGCCGCCAATACCAGCAGCAAAACCGGCAGCCCCAGTACGCCTGTGGCGTAGGCCGCCGCCATCATGCCGTAGATAATGGTCAGTCCCGCCGAGCCAATCAGCATCAACTTGCGGCGGCCAATCTTGTCCACCATGGGCAGTGCAATCAGGGTAAACAGCAGGTTGATAAGACCGGTGGCGACGATGGATTTGAGGGTGCTGTTGATGTCAAACCCGGCGGAGGCAAAGATCTCCTGCGCATAGTTGAAGATCACGTTGATGCCGCACCACTGCTGGAAGACCGCCAGCACAATCCCGATGATGAGGATCGGCCGCACCGAGGGTTTGCCCAGCTCCGCCAGCGAGACCTTGTGGGTCTCGCCCACCAGAGTCTGGCGGATATCGGCCAGGGTCTGCTTGGCATAGGCATCCCCGCCAATCTTGCCGAGCATGCGGGAGGCTTTCTCATACTGACCATCTTTGGCCAACCAGCGCGGCGACTCCGGCACGAAGAACATCAACACCAGAAACGCCAGCGCAGGTACCAGTTCGGCACCGAACATCCAGCGCCAGCCGGACTGTCCATTCCAGGTCGCTAGAATATCGGCCTGAGTCGCATTGCTTGCCACCGGATCGGCGATCATCAGATTCACCAGCTGAGCCGCCAGCACACCGATGACTATGGTGAGCTGGTTGATGGCCACGAACTTGCCGCGCTTGTTGGCCGGGCTGATCTCGGCGATGTACATGGGCGAGAGCGCAGAGGCCAGACCGATGCCGATCCCGCCGATGATGCGATAAACCACAAACAGATCGAAGTTGCTGGCCGCAGCCGTGCCCCACGCCGAGATGGTGAAGAGGATGGCTGCCAGGATCAGCGGCTTCTTGCGACCGAAGCGGTCGGCTGACCAGCCGGAGATGGCGGCCCCCAGCACGCAGCCCACCAGCGCCGAGCTCATGGCCCAGCCGGACTGGGCCGGATCCGTGATGGCAAAATAGGCCTCATAGAAGGGCTTGGCCCCGCCAATCACCACCCAGTCATAACCAAACAGCAGGCCACCGCAGGCGGCCACCAAACAGATCATCCAGATGTAGCTCATATTGAGCCCATTCGTATCCAATTGATTTTTCGTGCGTTCCATGACTCATCCTTTCTATCTTGTCGATTGTAGGGTGCAGTGGCGCCCCTCACCGTGGCGGGGCGCCGGTTTTTGTTATGAGAGTTATGAGTGGAGTGACAGCTCGCGGCAGATCAGGGCAAAGAGGTGTCCCTTGTCGTGAGCCGGGTTAAGGGTGAGCAGCTCTCGCAAGGTCTGTTCACAACCATCCCGCTGACCCAGCCCTAACAGACCGAGTGCTCTGACCAGCAGACAGTGCTGGCGATGTTTGTGCTGCGGGTCGTCATCCAGCACGATGAGATCCGGCAGTGAGACGGCGAAGAAGTCCGCCTCGATCGACTCGCCCATCGCCTGCTCGGCCCAGCCGACCATTCCTTCAAAGAGACGCTGCGCCTCCGCAACCCGACCAAGACGTGCCAGCGCCATACCCTGATAGAAGAGATAATCCACCGGCTGATCGTTGTAGTAGCGGCTGACCCCGAGCGATCCTTGGCCGAGGCAGGCCTGTTGCAGGCACTGGGCCGCCAGACTCTGGTTGTCACAGGCCAGATGGCAGAGCGCCAACAGGTAGTGGATATCGTTGTCGGTTTGTCCCACCAGACGCCCCTCTCCCAGATTGAGGGGGTAGTGCAGCGCCTGTTGCAGCAACGGAATAGCCTGCTCGTGACGTCCCTGAATCATCAACGCCAACGCCCGGCGTTGCTGATTGATGAGGTACTGACCGGTCACCTTACCCTCGCCCCCCTCCCAGGGGTGGAATTCACGCAGCCGTAAGATCTCTGCCGCCGCCTCCAGCTGGCCGGTGATGTGATAGAGACTGAGCAGTTCAGCGGTCAGGTCGTCGCGCTTGAGGACCACCTCACGATGTGCCTCCAGCAGCACCAACCGCTCGCTTGGCGCCATGGCGCAGCGCTTGTGCAGCTGATCCAGTTCAAACAACAAGCGGGCATCATCCGGCTTGAGGGCAAAGGAGCGGCTCAGACACTGCTCGGCCGCCACCGGATCGCCGCTCTTGTTGAAGTGATAGATGCCAAGGTTGCGCCATGCCGGGGCAAACCCGGGCGCCTGTTCGCACACCTGCTGCCATAGTGCGATAGCTTGCGGGTAGCTGCGCTTGCTGTAGTGGAAGCAGCCCAGCAGATAGCTGGCAAACCAGCTGTGTGGCAGTTGCGCCAGCATGGCCACCTCGCCAAGGGTATTGGGGAAGCGCACCTTGCGGCCAAACGCCTGCTCGGCCCGCTGCAGCAGGGCATCCTGCGCCTCACCTTCCGGCAACAATGCAGCCTGGAACAGCTGCGGCAGGGTCTCCTCCACCGGCAGTGTTGAGAGCAGTTGCTGCGCCAGCTCGGGACGTCCCAATGCCAGCAGATCGCTTGCCAGGAAGCAGAGATTCACTCCGCGCCCGTTGCACAGGGTGCGCAGCGCCTCGAGATCGGTCGGCTGCTCGCTTGCCAGCCAGCGCAGGAAGGCCAGTTGATAGTGAAGTGGATAACGAACGCGCTGCTCGTCGATATAAGCGATGGCTGCCTCCCGCTGGCCAGACTCCAGCAGCGCCAACCCTTTGAGGGCGATAGCGCCGTAGTGGGTGCCGTTGACGGCGAGGCTGCGCTCGACAAATTGCAGCGCTTGCGAGGCATCGCGGCGCACCATGGCGATACGGGCCAGCCCGAAGAAGCCACTGTCGCGGCAGTTACCGCTCCAGGTCGCCTTGTAGAAGTCATCGAAGGCGGCATCGAACTGCCCCAAACGTTCCTCGATATGGCCACGCAGCAAGCTCGCCTTGCCGCACTGGGGGTTCTTGTTGAGGCGATGGGCACGGACCAGCGCCTGATTGACGTAGGTCAGCGCCTGCTCATAGTTGGCGCGGTTGTACTCCAGCGTTGCCAGCGCCAGGTTGCAGCGATAGTCACCGCCATCCAGCTCCAGTGCCCGCAGGTAGTAATCAAAGGGCGAACGGCTGGCGTGCAGATACTGCTCAAGATGCTGGCCGATGAAGTAGAGCTCGTCGACCGAGTCGAGATTGACGGCGGGCTCCGGCGCGGTGGCAGGATCAGGCAGGGCTTCGCCCGCGGGCTGATGCTCGAGATAGCTCAGGATCGGCTGGCCCTGCTCATCCAGCAGGCGTACCTGCAAACGTCCCTCGCTGGTGATGGCCTGCGGCTCAAGCCAGGCCTGACCCGGTTGCAGATCCAGCATCTGGGTGAACAGCACGCCACTCTCGTCACTTACCTCGAACTGGGCCCCGCAAAGCGGCGCCACCGCATAGACTCCGCAGACGAGGCCGTCATCGCTGCGCTCCAGCTTGATGGCGGCGCGGGTGTTGGCATTTTGCAGGGTGCCGAGGGTGTTGTAGGGCAGGAAGTTCTGCACAAACACCTTCTCCTCCCCCGCATCCAGCCAGGTAAAGTCAGGCTGGTTGTCGGTATAGACCCCGGTCATTAGCTCGATGTAGGGGCCGTTGTCATCGGTCAGGTTGCGATCCCAGGCCAGACCGAAGTCACAGTTGCCCCAGCTCCACTGCTTCTTGCCCGGCGAAACGTGGTGATCCGCCACGTGCAACAGGCCGCCCTGCTCGTCATGGCAGTAGGCACCGACAAAGTCGTAGTCAGACTTGTCCGCCATATAGGAGGTGGGTACCGGAATATTGCGGTAACGGGAGATATCGACCCCGGCGGAGTAGTCCACCTTGTAGTAGGTGCCGCGGGCGATGGGGAAGGCACTGACGTCGCGCTTGCCGTGGTCGTAGACGGCGGTCACATCGGGCGGGAAGACGCTCTGGTGGGCATCGCCCCCTTTCACCGCCGGGTTGGACCACCAGAGGAAGTGGCGCGGCGTGTCGTTGCCGTTGAACACCTTGCCAGTGATCTCGATGAGCGCCTTGTCGGGGTAGAGGGTAAAGCCCGCCATCACCTGCAGACCACGCATCGGCTCCACCTCGCCGAGCCAGACGGTCTTGGCGCCCCCCTCCCGCTCCGTAATGGTGAAATCCACCGGCATAAAGGTGGTGGGCCTGTGGTGCTGGGGCCAGTTGAACTCGATGCCGCCGGAGATCCAGGGCCCCACCAGCCCCACCAGCGCCGGTTTGATCACCTCGTTGTAATAGACGAAGTCGCGATTCATCACCTTGTCGTAAGCACGGTGGATACGCCCCCCCAGCTCCGGCAGCAGCATCACCTTGATAAAGTCGTTCTCCAGCCAGACCGCCTGATAGGACTTCATCTGCTTCTGGCCGGTGAGGGTGTCGATCACCCCATAGGGATAGACAGCCCCCGAGGAGCCCTGATAGACCCGCTTCTCGAGAAACATGGGGTTGGGATCTTCGGCGCCTACCTCGTAGGTCGGCAGTGAGATGGTCTCTACCCAGACCTTGACATCAGCTCTCATTAATCTCGCCTCACTCAACATTTGTTAGTAAAGTTTTCAGTGAGACCAGATTAGAATGGTTAAACCTGCATTAATTGCTGAAAGATCACGCAATACAGTAAGCGGAGTTTAGTGAAGCGATGAGCATAGGGTTGAACAACCAGAAGGTCCGCCACCACAATAAGCAGGTGCTGCTTGCCCTGCTCTATCAGTTAAAAGAGGCGAGCAAGTCCACCCTGGCGCGCCACTGCGAGCTCTCTATTCCGGCGGTCAGCAAGATCCTTGACGAGTTGGTGGCCGATGGCGCCATCAGCCACAGCGATCAGAACCTCTCCCTGCGCGGCATCAATGGCGGCAGCTACCGCATTGCCAGCGGCCAGGGGGCCATTCTTTGCCTCAATATCAGCCCCACCCATCTGGAGAGCATCCTGGTGGATAACCTGATCACCCCACTGGGTGAGTTCAGCGACCAGAAGATTGCCCCACAAACCCCCGATGAGCTGCTGCACCTGATTGAAGCGCACTACTACCAGCACAAGCGCCGCCACAAGGGACTGGCGATCCGGCTGGCCTTGGCGGTACACGGTCAGGTCAACCCGGCGACCGGGGTATCGCAAACCATGCCGCAAGCACCCTGGCATGCGCCGGTCGAGCTCAAGTACCTGCTGGAGGAGCGGCTGGGTTGCGAGGTGATGGTGGATAACGACTGCATCATGCTGGCGCTGGCCCAGAAGTGGCAGGACCGGGAAGGGAACGGGGATTTTTGCGTCATCAACGTCGATTACGGTATCGGCTCGGCCTTTATCATCAACGACCAGATCTACCGGGGCGCCCTGTTTGGCAGCGGCCAGATAGGCCACACCATCATCAATCCGGACGGCAGCGCCTGTGCATGCGGCCGCTATGGCTGCCTGGAGACAGTCGCCTCGCTGTTTGCCATCAAGAAACGGGCCCGGGTCTTTCTCAAACAACAAGCCAGTGCCGACAACCCGGCGCAGACTGGTGTAGAGCTGGATACCGCCCAACTGCTCACGCTCTACCATCAGGGGGATGCCATGATCCGCGCCCTGGTGGACGAAGGGGCCCGCGCCATTGGCCTGAGCCTCTACAACTTCCTCAATATCCTCAACATCAACCGCATCTGGCTCTATGGCCGCAGCTGCCACTTTGGTGAAACCTGGCTGCAAACCATCGTCAGTCAAACCGGCGCCAACCCGTTCGACTGCAGCGATGCGGTCAACGCCACCCATATCCGTTTCGGCCAGCTCAGCCGCGCCCAGCAGGTGATGGGGATTGGCTATCTCTATGTGGAGCGAGCCTTGGCAAAAGCCATGTAAAAAGGGCAGGTTTCACAAATGAAACCTGCCCTCACGATCTGGTGCCGATAAGGGGAATCGAACTCCTGACCTTCGCATTACGAATGCGCTGCTCTACCAACTGAGCTATACCGGCTTGTTGCTATCCACATTCATGAAAAATGGCCGGCAAGTCAATTGAGCCAGCTCGATTTTATGAGTTGGCTCATGGTGTTAGAGTCCGATTTACAGATCAGCAAACTCGGGGATATGGGCCCGGCCGCGGCTTTCGAGAAATTCGAGCAGGGCGCGGGGGGAGCGCACCAGGATCCGATCCAGCGGGAAGCCCGCTTCGGTCACCAGACGGTGGCAGTGGTCAAAATCGCCAAGAGTAAATGCCACGTGGGAATCGGAGCCGAAAGTGAGATAGGCCCCCAGATCTCGCGCTGCTTCAACGATGGCGCGGCAGTTGCCTTCACTACCCGGGCGCGAGTGAATGAAGGAGGAGTTGTTGATCTCCAGCGCCACCCGATAGTCCGCCGCCGCCTTGACCACCGCCTGAATGTCGATGGGAAATGAAGGGTTGCCCGGGTGGCTGATCATGTCGACCCGGCCGCTCTTGATGGCGTTGATCATCGCCTGGGTGTGGGTGGCCTGATCGCAGGGAGGGAATACCTGCTCATGAAAGCCCGCCATGATCATGTCGAGGCGCGACTCATAGCGCTCGGGAAAATCGATCTCCCCATCGAGGTTTTTGATGTTGGCCTCGATACCCCGCAGGATCCCTACCCCATCCACCACTCTTGGCAATATCGGCAAGTTGGCGAAATGCCAAACATGAGGGGCATCGGCCATCTCGGGCCCGTGATCCGTGGTGGCAAACAGCTTGATCCCCTTGGCCCTAGCTATCGGCAGATAGTCGTGGATGGTGCTGTAGGCATGGGTGCTGGCAATGGTGTGAGTGTGGGTATCGACCGGGTACTTCATCTTCTCTCCCCTCATATTTTGAAAGGGCAGCATAGCAAAGAGCGGCAGCTTGGGCCACGCCAGTGCTTGCCACACTTTGTCACAAAATACCGCGAAGCTGACATAGTCTGAGGGGCTCTGGCTGGCATACTGCCCCCGTCGATACATGCCTGAACTCGCATCGACAGTTTGCCGTCAGGATGACGCGAACTCACTTTCCCCACCGTCGCGCCCTGCGGCGGTTTTTTTTGCCTGCAAACCGCAAACCGGTAACAGACGCGCAAAAAAAGGCCCAACTAGCATGGTGCAGGTTGGGCGAGACTTAATGTTTAATTGCAGTGGCATAGATATAGAGTCCTGCTTTTTGACTAAGTTCCGCCCACTTTGCTTTTTCATCGAAAAACATTCCGCTAACACTCATTCACATTCTCTTGACACTTCACGTTATGAAACGTACTTTTTAAACATTCGTTTAAGTGAGGTGTCCAGTGAGTAAAATCGATACCAAAAACCGTATTCTCGACGCCGCTGAAGTGCTGTTTGCCGAGCGGGGATTCGCCGATACCTCTTTGCGTCTGATCACCAGTGAGGCCGACGTCAATCTGGCTTCCGTGAACTATCACTTCGGCTCCAAGAAGGAGCTGATCCAGGCGGTACTCGACCGCTATCTGAGCCTGTTTATGCCGGATCTGGATGCGCGCCTGCGGGTACTGATGGAGCAGGAGCAGCTGACCCTGCTACAACTCTTTGAAAGCTTTGTAGAGCCGCTGATGAAGCTATCGGCGGTGCGGGCCAACGGCCCGGCCATCTTCATGCAACTGCTGGGGCGCGGTTATATCGACAGCCAGGGCCACCTGCGCCGCTTTATCACCGCCCACTATGGCCCCATTTTGCAGCGGATCACCCAGGCCATCTCCAAGGCCAATCCGGCCCTGTCGCCAGCGGATCTCTTCTGGCGCCTGCACTTCACCCTGGGCACCGTCGTATTCACCATGGCCTCTGCCGATGCCCTGCGCGACATCGCCCTGGCCGATTTTGGCCAGCAACTCGATGTGGAAGGGCTGGTGCGCAACGTTATTCCTTATCTGGCGTCCGGAGTCGGGGCGCCCGTGGAGTCGACCAGGCTCTCCCTGGCCGTGTAACAACCAACAATAAATCAACGGAAACAGTGAAATAGAAGGAACTTCGGTATGATCACATTGCTTGTCCTGCTGGTGCTGGCGATAGCCGTTGTGCTCGGCGTACCCTCCATCCGTAAAAAGGTGGTAACCCGTCCGGTGTTCGGCATCTTCAAAAAGATACTGCCGCCCTTGTCAGCTACCGAGCGGGAGGCCATGGAGGCCGGCTCCGTCTGGTGGGATGGCGAGTTGTTTCGCGGAAACCCCGACTGGAAAAAACTGCATGGCTACGGCAAGGCCGAGCTGACCGCAGAGGAGCAGGCCTTTATCGACAATCAGGTCGAAACCCTGCTCGCCATGGTCGATGACTTCAAGATCGTCAACGAAACCAAAGACCTGCCGGAACCGGTGTGGGACTATCTGAAGAAGGAAGGCTTCTTCTCCCTGATCATCCCGAAATCCTATGGCGGCCGCGAGTTCTCGGCGATTGCCAACTCCACCATCGTCACCCGCATCGCCACCAAGAGCCTGAGCGTGGCGGTCACCGTCATGGTGCCGAACTCCCTCGGCCCGGGCGAGCTGCTGATGCACTATGGCACCCAGGCCCAGAAAGATTTCTGGCTGCCGGGGCTGGCCAGTGGCAAAGAGGTGCCCTGCTTCGCCCTGACCGGTCCGGAAGCGGGCTCCGATGCCGGCGCCATTCCTGACAAGGGGATCGTCTGCAAAGGGATGCACAAGGGTGAAGAGGTGCTGGGTATTCGCCTCAACTGGAACAAGCGCTACATCACCCTGGCGCCCCGTGCCACCGTGCTGGGGCTGGCGTTCAAACTCTATGACCCGGAAAAACTGCTGGGTGACAAGGAGGAGCTCGGCATCACCTGCGCACTCATCCCCACCAGCCACCCCGGCGTGCGCGTCGGCGATCGCCACTACCCCATGGGTCTGGCATTCATGAACGGCCCGACTTTCGGCAAGGATGTGTTCATTCCGCTCGACTGGATCATCGGCGGCCCGGATTACGCCGGTCGCGGCTGGCGCATGCTGGTCGAATGCCTCTCCGCCGGTCGCGGCATCTCACTGCCTGCGCTGGGCACCGCTTGCGGTCACATGGCAAGCCGCACCGTGGGCGCCTACTCCTACGTGCGTAAACAGTTCGGCATGTCCATCGGCAAGTTTGAAGGGGTGCAGGAAGCGCTAGCCCGCATCGGCGGTCTCACCTATCAGCTGGAAGGGGCCCGTCGCATGACCGCAGGTTCGCTGGATTTGGGTCAGGCACCGGCCATCGTCACCGCGATTTCCAAGTACCACATGACCGAAATGGCGCGCCAGATCATGGATGACTCCATGGACATCCACGCCGGTCGAGCCATCCAGCTGGGCCCGAAAAACTACACCGGCTACGCCTACATGGGGATTCCGGTCGCCATCACGGTGGAAGGGGCCAACATCCTGACCCGCAACCTGATGATCTTCGGGCAAGGTGCTACCCGCTGCCACCCGTACGTGTTTGCCGAGCTGGAAGCGGCAGCCGATACCGATGTGGAACGCGGTCTCGAGAAGTTTGACGCCCTGCTGATGAAACACATCGCCTTTGGCGCCGGCAACTTCTTCGGTTCCCTGTTCCAGGGGCTGACCCTGGGTCAGTTCAACAACGCGCCGGTGGCCGGTGAAACCGCCCGCTACTACAAGCAGCTCTCCCGCATGAGTAAAGGGCTGGCCCTGTGCGCCGACGTCTCCATGCTGATGCTGGGTGGCGATCTCAAGCGCAAGGAGATGATCTCCGCCCGTCTGGGTGACGTGCTGAGCCACCTCTACCTGGCCTCCGCCACCCTCAAGCATTACGAGGATCAGGGCCGCATGGTCTCCGATCTGCCGTTCGTGCAGTACGCGGTGGAGCGCAACCTCTACCTGATTGGCAAGGCGTTCGAGGGCTTCTTCCAGAACTTCCCGAACAAGGTGGTGGGTGCCGTACTCAAGCGCGTGGTGTTCCCGTTCGGCGTCGGTTACAAGATGCCGGCCGACGATCGCTGCCACGCCATCTGTCTGGCCATGATGAAGCCGGGCGAGTTCCGCGACCGTCTGACCGCCCTCTGCTATGTGGGCAAGGACGAGGCGGATCCGGTCGGTCTGATGGAGCGTGCCTTCCAGGCCATGGTCGCCGTGCAGCCCTACGAGAAGAAGCTGGTGCAGGCCCAGAAAGAGGGCAAACTGCCCCGCAAACTGGCGCTGCCGGAGCTGGTTGCCGCCGCACTGGCCGGTTCCATCCTGAGCAAGGACGAAGCGGACAAACTGCTGGCCGCAGATGCCCTGCGCTACGAAGCGATTCAGGTAGACAACTTCGCCCCGGGCGAGCTGGAAGGCTTCTCCCAGCAACCAAACAAACAGCCAAACAAGGTCGAGCACGCCGCCTGATCCCCTGGCAAACCTGTACCAAACCGGCCCTCGTGGCCGGTTTTTTTGTTTGTTAACCATGCATTTACAAGCCGGGAGAATTCCAGTTAAATGCTTGAGTCCCTGTTGCAGGGACTTTGGAAGCAAGGCCAGCGGAATGGCCGATAACAACAACTCAGGAAGAGTGAATGAACCTCGCCAAAACGGCGATCGAACGCCCCATCTGGGTGGCGGTCTCGATCGTGCTGATTTTCCTGCTGGGCCTGCTCAGCATCCGGGGACTGCCGATCCAGCTGTTCCCCGACATCGACCGTCCACACCTTAACATCTCGGTGAGCTGGCGTTCAGCCTCGCCGCAAGAGATGGAGTCGGAGATCACCGACCCCATCGAGCAGGAGATGCAGGGGGTTCAGGGGCTCAAGAGCCTTGTCAGCAACAGCTATCCCGGCTTTACCGAAATCGACATGGAGTTTGCCCTCGGCACCGACATGCAGCGGGCCCAGCTCGATGTGATTTCGCGACTGAACCGGGTCTCGGGATTGCCGGACAAGATTGGCGGCCCCTACGTCAACAACTACAGCAGCAACGATACCCTTACCTTCTTCTTCATCCAGCAGCTGCCCGGCGCCAAGGGGGTGATCGATGATCATCAGGCGTTGATCGAGGCGCGGGTCAAACCCGAGCTGGAGCGCATCGAAGGGGTCTCGACAGTCGCAGTCGAGGGGATCAACGAGCGCCAGATCCAGATCCGCTTCGACCCCTATCGCGCCGCCGAGCTGGGGGTGGAGATCCCGGTGTTGGCCAGCCGGGCCACCACCGGCTGGGATGTGTCAGCCGGTACGCTAGACATCGGTCGCTGGGAGTACAAGCTGCGCTTCGCCGGTCGTTACGATGTCGAGACGCTGGGGGACAAGGTGGTGGACTGGCGCAATGGCCTACCCATCTATCTGCGGGATGTGGCGGAGGTAAGGGTGGCCCGGGAAGAGAACCCGGTGCTGCGGATCCAGAACGGCAATACCGCCATCGCAGCCCAGATCTTCAAGGAGAGCGGTGCCAATGCCCTGGCATCCCTTGAGGCGATCAAGGCTCGGGTGAACGAGCTCAACCGCGAGGTGCTGGAGCCGGTCGGGCTGCACATGGAGCAGTCGTTCGATGCCTCCCTCTACATCAATCGCGCCGTCAGCATGGTCACTGCCAACCTGGGGCTCGGGGTGCTGCTCTCTTGCGCCATCCTCTGGCTCTTCCTGCGCCAGCTCAAGGCGACCCTGATGATTGCCCTCGCCATCCCCATCAGCATCATGCTCACCTTCTGTCTGCTCAAGGTGATGGATCGCACCCTCAATATCATCTCGCTGGCGGGCATCGCCTTTGCCGTCGGCATGGTGCTCGACGCCGCCATCGTGGTGCTGGAGAGCATCTACCGGCGCCACGAGCGGGGGGATTTGAGCAAGGCGGAGGCAGCGCTTGAAGGCACCCGTCAGGTGTGGACGGCGCTGGTCGCCTCCACCCTCACCACGGTCGCCATCTTCCTGCCGGTGCTGCTGCTCAACGATGTGGAGGGTCAACTGTTTGCCGATCTGGCGCTCACCATCGCCTGCGCCGTGACGGTCTCCATGCTGGTCGCCGTCACCGTGCTGCCTGCGGTGGCGGCGCGCTGGATGGGACATGAAACGCTGACCGATCCCTATGAGTCGCTGTGGCAGCGCACCACCCGTCACGTGATCCGCTGGACCTCGACCTCACGCCAGCGCTGGACGGTCATCACCCTGATGATGAGTCTGCCGGCCCTGGCCACCTGGGCGCTGCTGCCGAAGATGGACTATTTGCCGGACGTGAAACGGGACGCGGTGGATGTCTGGATGAACTTCACCCCCGGGGTCAACCTCAAGGCCCAGCGCGAAGAGGTGATCGATACCCTGATCGCCCGCCTCTCCCCCTACATGAAGGGGGAGAAAGAGCCTGCCCTCAAGAACTACTACATCTTGCGCTACCCGGGGGGCGCCCAGATTGGCGTGCGCCCCAAGGACGAGACCCGCATCAAGGAGCTGGAGAGCCTGTTGATGAAACAGCTGCTGGTGGGTATTCCCGACACCCGGGTGTTCGGCGGTCAGGGGTCGCTGTTTGGCGGCTTTGACAGCGAGAACGGCGTCTCCCTGCTGCTGCAGGGGGGCAATCTGCCCGAGCTCTATCAGGCTGCCCGAGCCAGCATGGGGATCCTCAGCAAGGACCTGCCGGGAGCACAAATCCGGCCCGAGCCGAGTCTCGACTTCACCGCCCCCGAGCTCAAACTGGTTCCGCAAGATCGGCGCCTCGCCGAAGTGGGTTGGGATCGCACGCCCCTGCCCACCATCATCCAGACCTTTGGCGACGGCTTGCGGGTTGGCGAGTATTTCGACGGCGAGGATCGGCTCGACATCATGCTGATGGGGCAGAGCTCCGCCAATCCGGACGAACTGAAGGCAGTGCCGCTGGCCACCCCCTCCGGGCGCATCGTCCCCCTTGGCGAGCTGCTGCGGGTGGAGCACGACATGGGCCCGGCCAGTATCTTCCGGGCCGATGGGCGTCGCAGCATCATCCTGCAGATAGCACCTCCGGCGGGCATGACCATGGAGCAGGTGATCGACACCCTGAAAAACCGCAGTTTTGCCGCCATCCGCCCCCTGCTGCCCGCTGGTGGCGAGCTGCGCATTGCCGGCAATGCCGACAGCCTGCAACAGGCGCTCGACAATCTGGGGACCATCTTCCTGTTCGCCGTGGTGATCCTGCTGGTGCTGCTGTGGGGGGTGTTTGCCTCCATCAAGGATGCCCTGCTGGTGCTGCTCACCCTGCCCCTTGCCTCGGTTGGCGGCGTGCTGGCGCTGCAACTGAGCGGGCTGCTGGTGCCGCTGCCGATGGACCTGCTCACCATCATCGGCTTTGTCATCCTGCTGGGACTGGTGGTCAACAACGCCATCCTGTTGGTGCATCAGACCCGCACCGCCGAGCGGGACGGCATGAGCCGCCAGCTGGCGGTGGCCGATGCCCTGCAAAGCCGGATGCGTCCCATCGCCATGACCAGTCTCACCAGCATCTTCGGCATGCTACCGCTGATGCTGAGCCCGAGCGAAGGGAGCGAAATTTACCGCGGGCTCGCCACCGTCATTGTCGGCGGCATGAGCTGCAGCACCCTGTTTACCCTGATCCTGTTGCCTGCCTTCCTGCGTCTCGGGGAGCAGGTGGCGATCCCACAACCCCTGCGCCAGCGGGCCTGAGCAAGGAGCTCATCGATGACACATATGATTACCCGAATGTTGGCTGGCGCGGTGCTGATTGCAGGCAGTGCGCTACCGGTATTGGCCGATCAGGGCAAGATGGTAACCCTGGCGGATGTGACCCAAGGGGATGCGGCCGCCAATATCTGGGTCAGCGGCACGGTGGCGAGTCGCCAGCAGGCGGCACTCAGCGCCGAAGTGAGCGGCCGAGTGGAGTGGATCGCCGAATTTGGCAGCCGGGTCAAAAAAGGGGATGAGCTACTGCGCCTCGACAGCGCGGCACTGCGCCTCTCGCTGGAGCAAGCTCGCGCCGAGCAGGCGAAATGGCAGAGCAACTTGCGCTTCGCCCGCGCCGAATCCCAACGGATCACCCGACTGCACCAGCAAAAGAGCGCCTCCCAGAGCCAGTACGACAAGGCCAGCTACGATGTGGAGCAGGCCGCGCTGGCCGAGCGACTGGCCGCCATACAGGTAAACCAGATTGAAGAGCAGCTGCGCCGCAGCCACATCTATGCCCCGTTCGACGGGGTGGTGAACAACCACTTCATCCAGCCCGGCGAGCATGTGGACGCGGGCGAGCAGGCGCTGGAGCTGGTCAACCCGGATCAGCCGGATATCCGCCTGCAGGCCCCCATTCTCTGGGCCCAGCAGCTGGCACCGCAAACCCGGCTGCGGGTGGAGGGGGAGCAGCTGAGCGGTCACGGCGTCTATTACCAGCGAGCCGCCAGCGCCGACCCCAAGTCGCGCCTGATCGAGCTGCGCCTCAAACCGGAAGCGGGCACCTTCATCATCGGCTCGCCGGTGCGGGTTGCCCTGCCACTGGGGGATCAGCAGAGCATGCTGCTGCCCCGTGACGCTCTGGTGCTCGGCACCGATGGCAGCGTGGTCTATCAGGTGGCGCGAAGCGGCAAGGCGCTCAAGGTGAATCGGGTGCCGGTCACCGTGCTGTTTGGCGACAGCCAGCAGGTGGCGGTGAGCGGCGCCCTCAAGCAGGGGGATAGGGTGGTGGTGCGCGGCGCGGGCAGCCTGCAGGATGGCGACACCATAGAATTGTTCAAGGGGTAGCCACGCCCGACGCAGGCTGGCCAATCTTTGCCCGCTTGACCCGGGACATACAGCCAAACGGGCCACAGTTTGCTATCTTGGCGGCCATCACTCGCGTTTAGAGCAATCAACACCCATGAGCATTATTTTGGGCATCGATCCGGGTTCGCGGATCACCGGATACGGGGTTATCCGGGTCGTGGGCGGCAAGGCCGAATACCTTGGCTCTGGCTGCATCCGCACCGATTGCGGCGAGCTGCCGGAGCGCCTCAAGCAGGTTTATGACGGGGTATGCGAGATCATCACCCAGTTCAAGCCCACCGAGTTTGCCATCGAGCGGGTCTTTATGGCCCGCAACGCCGACTCGGCCCTGAAACTGGGGCAGGCCCGGGGCAGCGCCATCGTTGCCGCAGTCAACGCCTATCTACCGGTGAGCGAATACTCTGCCACCCAGATCAAGCAGGCAGTGGTGGGCACCGGCGGCGCCGCCAAGGAGCAGGTGCAGCATATGGTGACCCATCTGCTGAAACTCTCCGCCACCCCGCAGGCGGATGCAGCAGATGCCCTCGGCGTCGCGCTCTGCCACCTGCACACCCGCCAGAGCCTGATCAAGATGGCCGGCCGCGCCAGCAGCTCGGTACGTGGCCGCTATCGCTGAGCCCTTATGTCGCCCACGACTCATCTCGGTATCGCTAAATAAAAAAACCGCCCCGGCTCTCCGGGGCGGTTTTGTTTTGGGCGCGGAATAGAGAGCAATCCGGAGAGCAAGGTCATGCACGCCAGCTCCATCAAAAGTTGCAATCGAGCGACACGTGTGCAGACGTGACGAGCAACTCGATTATCATCGTAAACCCGTACCGTATTGCCATCAGACACAACGCCAAAGAGGCTTATAAATCACACTCTTGGCAATAGATACTTGCTTTCAATTAGTCGTGGCCGCAAACAATACAACCTCGAGTTACAAACTGATGTGAATCACGCCAAGGAAGAATTAGATATGGAAAAAATCGGACTTTCCGCTATCGCCCTTCTGCTATGTGGTTGTTCTGCTGCTGGCGTCGTAAAAAGCAACGACCCTTGGCAAAATCTGGCCCAAGCAGATGTGCTGATTGAACATGGGCGGGCAACCGCTGCAGAAAAACTTATCGTCGAAGCCAGAAACCTTTGCAAGGAAGACGCGGTTTGCCATGCCATGGCAGATAGAGAATATGCCCTGCTACTCCTATCTTCTTCCGTTGGTTCTACTTGGGCAGAACACTATAAAGAACAAGGATTTATAGATCAGACAGTCAACCTGCAAAACAGGACAATCAAGGCAGCAGCATATCTGGAGCAGGCCGCCACTCAGCTAAATACAACAACCGCTTACGACAAGCTGAGCAATGTGCAGCTACTAAAAGCCTCTGTCTATCAGGAACTGCAGGATCAAAAAAGTACCTGTTCATCCTTGGCTCAAGCGCTGACAGCCTACCAAGATAATCTGCGCCATAACCCAGGCGCAGCCCCGCAGGGGGTGGATGGTTACGCCTCGCTGGGAGACTATATCATCGCACAGCAGAAAGCCGTTCGCTGTATGTAAACAGGTATCTTATGGTTCAGCGCCCCTTGCCAGCATTGGCAAGGGGCACTGTGTTAACCCCCCCCCCCCGAGTGCGCCGATCAGGGCGTCGAGTCCTTGATCGACCTTGGAGCGCGGGCAGCCGACGTTGAGGCGAATATAGCCTGTGCCTTCCGGGCCGTAGGTGTCGCCGCGCATGATGGCGACCCGGTATTTCTCCACCAGCAAGGTTTGCAATTCATTCATCCGTTCGGTGGTGTCGATACCAAGACCGCGCAGATCAATCCAGGCGAGATAGGTTCCCTCGGGCACCCGATAGTCGATGGCGGGGAAGGCGGCGTTAAGCCGCGTCGCCACATGGGCGAGGTTGCAGTGCAGGTAGGCTTTCAGGGCATCTAGCCAGGCTGCCCCATCCCGATAGGCGCTGATATGGGCCAGCACCCCGAGAATGGGCGGTGATGAGAGGCCATGGGCCGCCTTGAGCCGTTGCAGATAGGCGGTCCGCGCCGCTGCGTTGGCGATAAAGGCGTAGGCGCCGCCAAGGGCGGGAATATTGAAGGATTTGGAGCCCGAGCTCACCAGCGCCCAGTGATCGTCCGGTGCCACCTCGCTCCACGGCAGGTAGCGGGCAAAGCTCACATCCATATGGATGTCATCCGAGATCACCCTGACCCCGTGGCGCTGGCAGATAGTGGCCATCCGGCCGAGTTCATCCCGAGTCCAGACTCGGCCGGTGGGGTTGTGGGGGCTGCAGAGCAGCAAAATCCGGCAATCGGGGCGAGCGGCTTGCTGCTCGAAGCAGGCCCAGTCGATCTGGTAGCTCCCCTCTGATTTTTTGAGCGGACAAGGCAGCAGCACCCGATCGTTGGCGACCAGCATATTGCCGAAGGCGTCGTAGGCGGGGGTGTGCACCAGCACCCCCTCCCCCGGCGCCGACCAGAGGCTCACCAGCTGGGCAATCACATAGATGACCGAGGGGCCGTAAACCAGCGTCTCGGGGTCGAGGCTCGCCCCGTAGCGGTGGGCAAACCAGTCGCTCACAGCCCCTTTAAAGTCATCGTGATTCCAGCGGCTGTAGCCAAATACCCCGTGCTCAAGGCGGGCAGCCAGGGTCTGGCGAATGCAGGGGGCAGTCTCGAAATCCATATCGGAGATGGTAAAGGGGAGCAGATCGGCATGGCCAAAACGGTCGGCTACATAGTCCCACTGAGTGCAGTAGGTGCCGTGGCGGTCGACCACGCGGTCGAAGTCATAAATATCGTGCATGAAGTTTCTCCCTCCATAAACAGGAGACATATTGGGAGAGGCAAACAAGGGGGGCTTGCGCCCCCCGTTCGGTTCTTATTAGCCGCTTCAGGCCCCCATCAGGCTCTGCAGCTGGTTTTTCACCAGATGCACCTGCGGGCCGATCACCACCTGCAGGTTGTGCTCGTCGAGCTTGATCACCCCGATGGCGCCGTTTGCTTTCAATACCTTGTCATCGACCCGGCTCATGTCCTGCACCGACATCCGCAGGCGGGTGATGCAGTTATCGAGCGCCAGAATGTTATCGGCGCCGCCCAAGGCGTTGAGGATGATTTCACCGTTGTAACCGCTGTTGCCGGCCTTCTTGCCTGCAGGCTGGGCAGTCTCGCTGGTCTCGATTTCACGACCGGGGGTTTTCAGGTTAAAGCGCACGATGGCGAAGCGGAACACGCTGTAGTAGATGGCAAACCAGATGGCAGCCGCGACCGGCACCAGATACCACTTGGTGGCGGTGCCCTGCAGCACGCCGAACACCAGAAAATCGATCAGGTTGCCGTCAGTGTTGCCGATGGTGACGCCAAGCAGCCCCATGGTCATAAAGCCCAGGCCCGTCAGGATGGCGTGGATGACGTAGAGTACCGGCGCCACGAACAGGAACAGGAACTCCAGCGGCTCTGTGATACCACCGATGACGCAGGCCACCACGCCAGAGACCAGCAGCGCCTTGATCTTGCCGCGATTTTCCAGACGGGCGCAGTGATACATGGCGAGCGCCGCACCCGGCAGGCCGCCGAGGAAGGCAGGCATCTTGCCCTGAGAGAGGAAGGAGGTGGCAGAGACCGAGAAGCCGGAAGTGTCGGCGCAGGAGAGCTCGGCGTAGAAGATGTTGAGCGCGCCGCTCACCTCGTTGCCGCACACCAGCGACGTGCCGCCCGCTTCGGTAAAGCGGATCAGCGCCACCAGAATGTGGTGCAGGCCGAGCGGCAGCAGCAGACGCTCACCGGTACCGAACAGGAAGGGGCCGAAGGGACCGGCGTGGGAGATGAGCGCCCCGATGCCGTTGATACCGGCAGCAAACCAGGGCCAGACGAACGGCACGACCAAGCCGACCACACCCAGCACCAGCGCGGTGATGATGGGCACGAAGCGGGCACCGCCGAAGAAGGCGAGCGCATCGGGCATCTTGTAGGTGTAGAAACGGGCGTGGAGCTTCGCGACGATCACCCCGACGATGATGGCCCCCAGAATCCCGGTGTCGATGGAGCTGATACCGAGGATCGATTTCACCCCGTAGGCCTTCTCCGCCGCCCCGTCACCGATGACGTTGGCCACGGTGAGGTAGAAGTTGATGGAGAGGTTGAGCGCCGCATAGCCGACAAAACCGGCAAAGGCTGCGACCCCCTTCTCTTCCCGCGCCAGCCCGAGCGGAATGGCCACCGCAAACATCACCGGCAGATAGATAAAGGCCACCAGCCCCACCTTGGTCATCCAGAGGAAAAGCAGTTGCAGCACGGTATTGTCGAGGAAGGGCATGCTCTGCTTGACCGCATCGCTGGTGAGCGAGCTGCCGACACCGAGCAGGATGCCCGAGAAGGCCAGCAGGGCGACCGGCAACATAAAGGTCTTGCCGAGGCTCTGCAGGAACTCCCAGATGGTGGATTTGGCTTGAGGCTTGGCCATGAAACGGCTCCTTGTGAATAGACAGCAATATCTGCGGCTTTCCCCGTGGCTGCTCGTAGCAATTTCGACGAGAGGCGCGGGTCAGCATCAGGTTTTGCCGGATGATAAAACGTTTTATCAATTTACAAGTGCCGACAGGATCACAGAATAAGGGGGCTGACTGGCAGCAGGATCCAAATTTGTGAGCCGGATCGGCCAGATGGTGATGTAACGTTTCACTTGGGCATATGAGCAGGTATGCTGGGGCCTCGCTTTCAACTGTCCGTTGTCCATTCGTCCTATGTCGCCCAAATCCCTCTCTGCCAAAGCCGCCAAGATCACCGATGTCGCCCAGCGGGCGGGAGTGTCGGTCACCACCGTCTCCATGGTGCTCAACGGCAAGGGGCGCATCTCCCCGGCCACCGCCGAGCGGGTGCAGCAGGCGATAAAAGAGCTCGACTACGTGCCCAACAGCGCCGCCGCCAACCTGCGCAGCCAGCAGTCCAATCTGGTGGGGCTGATCCTGCGCGACATCACCGACCCCTTCTATACCGAGGTGACCGCCGGGGTGAGCGAGGTGCTGGAGCAGCAGGGCTATCTGCTGTTTCTGACCCAGTGCGGCCACAGCCCGGAGCGGCTGCAGCAGAGCATCCACTCCCTGTCACGGCAGGGGGTGGCGGGCATCATCTTCAATCCGGTGCGCGGCGCGGCGGCCAAAACCCTGGAGACCCTGATCGACTCCGAGCTGCCGGTGGTGTGCGCCGCCCGCTCCTACTATCGGGATGATGTGGACTTTATCGGCCCCGACAACACCCACGCCGCCAAGCAGGCCACCACCTACCTTATCGAACAGGGCCACCGCCATATCGCCTATGTCGGCGGGCGGGCCGACTCCCTCACCCGCGCCGAGCGCATCGGCGGCTACTGCGCCAGCCTGCTGCAATATGGCCTGCCCTTCAAACCGGAGTGGGTACTGGAGTGCGAGCGCACCCAGCGCAGCGCCGCCGACACCATCGCCCAGCTGCTGCACCAGCACCCCAAGGTGACCGCCGTGCTCTGCCACTACCCCGAGGTGGCGCTCGGCGCCATCTATGGAGTCGAGGCGAGCGGCCGCACCGTGGGCAAAGACAACTACATCGGCCAGCAGGTGGCCCTGCTCGGCTTTGACGATGTGGCGGAGGCCGAACTCACTTCCCCCGCCCTCACCTTCGTCAGCTCACCGGCCCGCGAAATCGGCCGTCAGGCGGCAAGGCGACTGCTGACCCGGATGCAGCAACCCGAGCTCGCCCCCAACCGCCATATCATCACCCCCAATCTACAAAAGCGGGAGTCGGCCTGAACTGGCTGGGCGCCCGAGCTCGCCCCACCCGCCATATCATCACCGCTCACCAGCAAACCGCAGAAGCGGGCATCAGCCTGAGCTGGCTGGGCGCCCGAGCTCGCCCCACCCGCCATATCATCACCGCTCACCAGCAAACCGCAGAAGCGGGAGTCGGCCTGAGCTGGCTGGGCAAGCCTGCAGCAGCGCAAAACGTGAGGCCGCTCACTGCGCCGGCAAGGGGAGGTTGAGAGCCAAGTGGAGAGGAATATGATAGGCGCCTGCCTCACTTCACGAGCCCATTTATGAGCCACCCGCACGACCAGAACCCGCCGAGTGAAATCCATCGCTGTGACAAATGCAGGGAGCGTACCCGCCATATCGTGGTGCTGGTCGCCCGCGATCACAGCCAGGACATCATGCCCAAGGATCCGCGCAAAGCCTTCTGGCAAGCCTTTACTTCCAGCAGCATCACCAACTGGGCGTTTGGTGAAACACTGGCCTACCAGACCCCCCATGTAAAACATCTAATTTGCGAGCGGTGCGGGAAGAAGTTTCTGGAGTATTGAGTGGCGGTAGTACCCGGCAAGAGGTGAAGCTCAGCTTGCGCTCACAGCGCCAAGCGGACAGATAACACCCGCTTAATGAGCAATTTATTGATCTCTGGCAGGTTTTTGCCCGACTGCGGTTTTACCCTGCCCCTCTCTCGATTAATATGCCCCACTTGGCAACCACTCTTGCAGAGATAACCCTGTGCAGCCGTTTCGCCATCCATCACATCGTCGGATAACCGCAGCAGGCTGGAGGCTGTAATCCACGGGCGGTAGCGTGGGGTTTGGGCTGGCTAGGGCCACTGAAGATACGCAAGACTTCCATAGCCGCATCGTAAGCACCTAATTTTGTCCAAGACTCCATTTTAATAGGCTGTCATAAACAACTTATTACCCTTTGATAATTTCATAAAACTTCTGCTATTCCCAATAATATACCGGATGAAAGATGAACCAAACAGTTATGGAGCAATCCGATAGTGGCGGTGTCGCAGCACTTAAAGGTTTTACATATCAAAATTATGCGGCAGCATACTTTGTACTAAGCATGCTTCAAGACAAGTCCTTAATATCTGTGCGTTTCGAAGTCGTTGATGATATTGATCTGTTATACGAAAACAAAATTGAATATGTTCAAGTAAAAACCACTGATGGCGACTCAAAATGGGACGTTAAGGAATTTGCTGAAGCAACAACAAAAAAAGTTCCTCCCACAGGTAGGCAACGAGTAGAACAAGTTGTCAGTCAAGAAGACTCTATTCTTCATAAATCGATGAAATGTGATAAAGATATTCTTGAAGGATTTTTCAGAATACTAACACCCAGAGATATTACTGACTCACTTCGCTATCTTAAAACTCCCTTGGCTGACAGGCATGAAAAATCACAAGAGAGGCCATTTATTCTAAAAAGATTAGACAGTGCGGTTAATCGAAATAGGAAAAATAAACCATCATTCACATCCCCAAATGGAAATGATGTAGCCTATTGGCTAGACCATGCTGAATGGACAATAATCCCCAACAAGGAACACCTCCAGTTATTGTGTGCAAAAAAGATTCTTGAATCAGCACAAAAAAAAGGTGTTTTTTTAATTGCAAATAATGATCCCGAGAGGATTCTTTGCTCCCTATTAACCAATGTTACCGATAAGGGGGCAGCATCAAGAGTCATTCATTCCATTAAAGATAAATCCTATCATAGAAAAGATTTTATTAAATGGTTTAATGAAGAAATTGAGTATTATGCGACTCAAGGTAATAAACATATAAAAGTTTATACCGCTAACACCAATAAATTACAAGCCATCCTCTCATCTTTCATTAAACAAGATAATCTATATCAATTTTCTGGCAATAAATCATGTACAGGTCTTCATGGTACATATCATCAAAGAAAATATAATTATGATACAATCACGAAAAATCTATACAAATGGTTACCAGAAGTTCTCTTGATGCCAGAGGAAATTGCCGATCATGCGCCAGAAAACATTACAAACAAAATAAAATCCTTTGCCGAAAGATATAATAAAAACATCTCTTTCACGAACAGACTAATATCTCAATCTTTATTGCACTCAACAATTAGAACTGGATATAGATCACAACCGATAGCTGCAGAACTATACATTAACGACAGCGCTAACACTTGTTTTGATAATATTCATATTCTTCTTCAAGATCACACAAACGACAAACTCATAATGGGTTTTAGTGAATTACTTGACTCCGATTTTCATGATTCATTGAACAAAATCATTTCAAAATTTCAAAAACTACTTGAGTCTGAATCTTTTACTGACTGCAAAGAGAAGATATTAGCAATCAAAGATGACAATTACCTACTTGAACATGATATAGATGAAGTTCTTGAACCTAATAAATCTTTAGATGATTATATTGATAGGTTTATATTTTCATTTTTTATTGGATATGAATCAGCTTTACTTAGCTGTAATATAATGGATATGGTTGACGATTATTTAGATAAACTAAAGGATGATGTTATCTATAAATTTAAATCTCTCATCACTCAACTTATCTCTGAGAATGATTTCTATAAAGATCTTCATATTGAAGTCTATCTGTACCCTATTCCATCATTAACATCTCTTATAAGTTCATTTAAAGAACAAGGCTATAAACATGGAATTAGAACCGAACCCTCAGCAATATCTAACTGATATTTTAAATGGTCAATCCACTCCATTCTCATACCTTAAAAAAGCCAATTATTGTTTATCATCACCTAATTTAAATTCGTTAGGGCGAGAGTTTCTTATCCGAGCACTTGACCAAATATCACTATTCGAAAAACAAAGAGAATTACTCCAGATTCTATTAAGGAAATCTGGTCTGTATCCATATATAAAAAAGTATCTCAATGTAGAAAGCCCTGATATAAACCTTCTCCTAGATATCTATAAAAGTAATTTTGATGAAAGCTTCATTTTTCATTCAATGCAGGCAAAAATTTTCAAACTATTAATGTCAGGGCATAACATTGTGCTAAGTGCACCTACTAGTATGGGGAAAAGTGCAATTGTAGATGCCTTGATTGCCGAAAATAAATTCTCACAGATTGTGATTGTAGTTCCAACGATAGCGCTGATTGATGAAACAAGACGAAGAATAAAAAATCGATTTGGAAGTCAATATCAAATTATTTATCATAACTCCCAAGTTAAACACAAAGATAAAGCGATATATATATTGACTCAGGAGAGAGTCAATGAAAGAGATGATTTACGAAAAATCGATATTTTTATTATTGATGAATTTTATAAGTTAGCATATAACAATGATGAACCATCGCGAGTAATCTCATTGAATATTGCGCTAAGCAAATTAATGACGATATCTAAACAATTTTATATGATTGGGCCATACATTGACGCTATTCGTGGAATGGAGAATTTAAAAAGCAACTATACATTTATACCTTCAGAATTTAACACTGTAGCTTTAAACATCTATAAATATGATATAGCTGCCACTGATTTAGTTAGAAAGAACGAACAGCTCACCGCTATTTTAAAACAAAATAAAGACCAAACTATTATTTACTGTAAATCAGCTGCATCCATATCACAGGTGTATCAACATATTATAGATGCCTCTCTAACAAACATAAATAAAAGTGAAGCACTTGAAGAGTATCACGAATGGTTAAGTAGCTGCTATGGTATTGATTGGACTTGCACTAAAGCTATATCAAATGGAATTGGAATACATCATGGTGCACTTCCCAGAGCAATACAACAAAAAAACATTGAACTGTTTAATACAAAGCAAATAAAGCTCCTTCTTTGTACTTCAACAATGATTGAAGGGGTCAATACTTCAGCGAAAAACATCATAATTTATGATAACCGAAAAGGTGTTCCATCTATCGACGGCTTTACACATAAAAATATCTCTGGTCGTGCAGGTAGAATGAATCAATATCTTATAGGTAATGTTTTCTGCCTAGAGGCAATACCGGAAAAAGAAGCCCAAGTGGTTGATATTCCACTTGGCCAACAAAATCTCCACTCACCAATTAATTTATTAGCAGGGATCCAGCCATCACATCTATCTGAACAGAGCAGCAAAAGCTTAAGTTCATTTTCGTTTTCAACTGACATACCTATAGAAATTATAAAAAGACACTCATCATACGGAGTGGAAATAATTCTGGAAGCTAATGAATTCATAAATGAGCTAACACTAATAGAAATATTTAGGTTTGCTAGATTAGCTAAACCAAGAAAAGAGCAATTGAAAATCATTTCCACATTTATCAAGACTGTAGAAAATGGCTCACTCCGTAAGGTAAATCTTCACTTCTATGATAATGATGACCTTCAAAATCGTCTCGCGTGGTATATCTATGCTGAAAGCCACAGTTCATATATAAAGGATAGGCTTAGTTTTATATACAGTTTACACTCTGATGCCAAATCTCGCTCAGATGCGACAGACCTAGAACTAAAGATAGTAAGAAATATATTTAAACATTCAGTAACAAGATCATTATTGCTCTTCGAGGAACTGTTAAATTACAGACTGTCAAAATTAGATGTACAATATGAAATCGACCTTGGGTATATTATCCATATTTTTGAAAATAGCCATTTATCACCATCTTTCTCTGCACTAGAAGAAATGGGAGTCCCTATAGAAACTTTAGAAAAAGTCATTACGGAACGCTTAATAGATGTAAATATTGATACGTTATGCAGATACTATAGACTCTATCAGTCAAAATTAAAAAACCTTAGCAGAACAGAGCATCTTTTTATTCAGCAAGCACTCAATTAATCTCACATGTTTGGCTTCGTATATTCAGTAGCGACTCACAGTTTTGGTGGGTTGCTACTGGATGCTGCCCGTAGGTTCGAATAGCGGAGCGTATTCGGACGTTCGCGTTATCACCTCTATCTTTTCAGCCATCCCCTCTCTTGCTACCACCCTCCCTGCCCAAACAGGCGGTGCAATTCACTTTGTTCATTGCACCCTACGGTGCCCTCATGGCTGTGGTTTCATTCGCCCGTTGTGGTGAGCTGTCTGACACCGATGGTGCAACCCATTTATCCAGTTTGTTCTGCTCACGCCGCCCCTCGCTTCCCGCCAGCGGAGCCATTTCTGTGCGTTGGCTCACATCCCGCTGCCGTTTTTCACCTCACAAATTTATAGAAAGAGTGCTCCCATCCGCTGAGTAAAAACTCACCACACGGCCAAGACGCTGAACCACGAACAAACACAACAATTTGATTTTAATCATCAATAAAAATATGGGTGATTCAATCCGCCCCCATTTCAGCCGCTATTCAGCTTTGCGATCAGGGTCACACTCAAGGCGATGCCGCACAAAAATCCAGTGATTCGCACATTTGTCCGATAGGGTGACCTCTCCCCCGGAGCGATAATAGTCGGGTCAATTTTGTCTGCATGCCGGCCTGCAAGGGCGGCATGCCAACAGGCTCCGGCAACGGAGCGGGGAGAGCGCCATGATAACCACCTTGATCAATGAACATCTGATCAATCTCGATTTGAAAGCGACACGTAAGGAAGAGGTCTTCACCGAGATGGCCCGCCTGCTGGTCGCGCAAGGCAAGGTCAGCGACGAGCAGCAGTTCGTCAAGGATCTGTGGGCCCGTGAAGAGCTGGACAACACCGGCTTTGAAGAGGGTGTTGCCCTGCCCCACGCCAAGAGTGCGGCGGTCAGCACCCCGGCCGTCGCCATCGGCATCAGCCGCAACGGCATCGACTACGGCGCCGAAGATGGCAAGCCGTCCAAACTGTTCTTCATGATTGCCTCCCCGGCCGGTGGCGCCAACCACCATATCGAGGTGCTGGCCGAGCTCTCCGCCAAGCTGATTGAAGAGGGCTTTATCGATGCCCTGCTGGCAGCTAAAACCCCGGCCGATGCGCTGGCGCTGCTGCTGGCCAAGAAAGAGGAAGCGGCAGCCGCACCTGCGGCCAACAAGGGGCTGATCATCGGTGTCACCGGCTGCCCGGCCGGTATCGCCCACACCTATCTGGCGGCCGAGTCGCTGGAGCGCGCCGCCAAGGAGCTGGGTTATGAGGTGAAGGTGGAGACCAACGGCTCCATCGGCGTCAAGAACAGCCCGACCGCAGACGAGATCGCCCGCGCCACCGCCATCGTGGTGGCCTGCGACAAGCAGGTGGACATGGCCCGCTTTGCTGGCAAGCCCCTCATCAAGACCGGCGTAAAAGCCCCCATCAAGGATGGCAAGGGTCTGATTGAGCAGGCACTGAAAGCCCCTGCCTATGTGGCGGACAAGGATGAGAAAAAGGGTGACGAGAAGCGCGCCAGCGGCGGCAGCTCGGATCTCTATCGCTACCTGATGAACGGCGTATCGCACATGATCCCGTTCGTGGTGACCGGTGGTCTGCTTATCGCCCTGTCACTGGCCATCGGCGGCAACCCGACCCCGAGCGGCATGCAGATCCCGGAAGGGAGCATGTGGAACCAGATCCTCAACGTGGGCGTGGCCGCCTTCACCCTGATGATCCCCATTCTGGCGGGCTATATCGCCTACGCCATCGGTGACCGTCCGGCTCTGGCCCCGGGCTTTATCGGCGGCTGGATCGCCAACAACGGCAGCTTCTACGGCGCTGATGCCGGTACCGGCTTTATCGGTGCCATCATCGCGGGCCTGTTGGTCGGCTATCTGGTGCGCTGGATTGCCACCCGCCAGTACCACAAGATGGTGCAACCGCTGGTGCCGATCCTGATCGCCCCCATCGTCGGGTCGCTCTTTATCGCGGCGGTCTTTATCTTCATCATCGGCGCCCCGATTGCGGACATGATGACCGGCCTCAACGCCATGCTGCTCTCCATGAGTGGTGGCAGTCTGGTGCTGCTGGGTATCGTGCTGGGTGGCATGGCCGGCTTTGATATGGGTGGCCCGGTCAACAAGGTGGCCTTCCTCTTCTCCGTTGGCATGATCGCCTCCGGTCAGACCCAGTTCATGGGTGCCATGGCCTGCGCCATCCCGGCTGCGCCCCTTGGCATGTCGCTGGCTACCGTACTCGGTCGCAAGCTCGGCATCTTTGACGAGTCCGAGATCGAAGCGGGCAAAGCCGCCGGTGCCATGGGTCTGGTGGGTATCTCCGAAGGGGCGATTCCGTTCGCCGCCCGTGACCCGCTGGCCGTTATCCCGGCCAACATTCTGGGCAGCATGACCGCCGCCGTGATGGCCTTCCTGCTGGGCATCACCAACAGCGTTGCCCACGGTGGCCCCATCGTGGCCCTGCTGGGTGCGGTCAACAAGCCGCTGCTGGCCCTGCTCTGCATGATCTGCGGCGCCATCGTGACCGGCGTGGTGGCGGTTGCCCTGAAAAAGCTGCGGGTAAAAAAGAGTGACGAGGTAACTTTGGCCAAGGCGGCCTAAGTGCCCCCCGCCATCGCGGCTCGTCGAGCATAAAAGAGGCCACCCCACGGGGTGGCCTCTTGTTTTTTGGGATGGCTGGCGGGCCGTATTTCCCAATATCGCCACCTTAAAATTGGTGGTCAATCAGCCCTCTCCCTTCACTTTTCCCCTTACCTTTCCCTGGCTCCCTTCTGGCCTATTCAGCCCAGCACTCACACAGAGCGCCAAACTGGCTGAAATGGCAGCAATCTGGCGTCAGCGGTGTGATGTTTCTCACGCTTTGTCCGCGAAAGCGCAAAAACTAGGAAAATTTCCTAGCCCCACTAGGGATGGCTCTCAAGCCATTTTTTGCCCCTCTTATTAGAGTCACCTCACCTGATGTCGTGACCCGCACCGCGACGGGCAATGTGCCCCGTCATCCCGTGCCGGGCCCGGGTTTATATGGATGGAGCGTCGAGCGCAGCAACGGCTGACAGCCCCGACGTTCCGTTCCCCCTTCCGTGGCGTGACCTCGAACAACCTATCTACAAATGAGGGGCGCGGCGGAAATACCGTCTATCTCGCAGAGGATGAACGAAGATGTTGAAATTGCTCCAACAGGTCCGGGTCCCCACCCTCGACCTGCCGGTCGAAGCCCGGCGCAAGCTCTGGTTCAAGCCGTTTATGCAATCTTATCTGGTTGTATTTATTGGCTATTTGACCATGTATCTGATCCGCAAGAACTTCAACATTGCGCAAAATGACATGATCCAGGAGTACGGTCTCTCCATGACCGAGCTTGGCATGATCGGCCTTGGCTTCTCCATCACCTACGGGGTTGGCAAGACCATCGTCTCCTACTACGCCGATGGCAAGAACACCAAGCAGTTCCTGCCGCTGATGCTGATCCTCTCCGCGCTGTGCATGCTGGGCTTCAGTGCCAGCATGGGTGGCACCGGTTTCAGCCTCTACTTCATGATCTTCTTCTATGCGCTGAGCGGTTTCTTCCAGAGCTGTGGTGGTTCGTGCAGCTACTCCACCATCACCAAGTGGACCCCTCGCAACAAGCGCGGCACCTATCTGGGTATGTGGAACCTCTCCCACAATGTGGGCGGTGCCGGTGCGGCCGGTGTGGCGCTGTTCGGTGCCAACTACCTGTTTGATGGCAACGTGCTCGGCATGTTTATCTTCCCTTCCATCATCGCGCTGATCGTCGGCTTTATCGGCCTGCGCTTTGGTAGCGATTCGCCGGAAGCCTACGGCCTTGGCAAGGTTGAAGAGCTGTTTGACGAAGTAGCGAGCGAAGAAGATATCGCCACCGAGGAGCAGAAGCTGACCAAGTGGCAGATCTTCGTGAAGTACGTGCTGCTGAACAAGGTGATCTGGCTGCTCTGCTTTGCCAACATCTTCCTCTACGTGGTGCGTATCGGTATCGACCAGTGGTCCACCGTCTATGCCCACCAGGAGCTGGGCTTCTCCAAAGACGTGGCTATTCAGGGCTTTACCTTCTTCGAAGTGGGCGCACTGGTCGGCACCCTGATGTGGGGTTACCTCTCCGACCTGGCCAATGGCCGTCGTGGTCTGGTGGCTTGCGTGGCGCTGGCGCTGATCATCGCGACCCTGGGTCTCTACCAGCATGCGACCACCCAGTTTATGTTCCTGGGCTCCCTGTTCACCCTGGGCTTCCTGGTGTTTGGTCCGCAGTTGCTGATCGGCGTCGCCGCCGTGGGCTTCGTCCCCAAGCAGGGCATCAGCGTGGCCGATGGCGTCAAGGGCACCTTTGCTTACCTGATTGGTGACAGCTTCGCCAAACTGGGTCTGGGCATGATCGCTGATGGCACCCCCATCTTTGGCCTGACCGGCTGGACTGGCACCTTCGCCGCTCTCGATATCGCAGCCGCCGCCTGTCTGGTACTGATGGGTTGTGTCGCAGTCGCCGAAGAGCGCAAGATCCGCCGCATCAAGCGCGAACTGAAAGCCGCCGAGCTGGCTGCCCAGACCGCCTGATAGCCATAACAACAGACGCAGATTGTTCAGGGCCACCCACAGGGGTGGCCCTTGTTGTTTGGAGCAACCAGACACCCGACTGGCCCGGCATGAGCCTGCACTGCCGTTCAAGGGACGGGCATATCCCCATCAAGATCCCACTTTTCATATGGACTTTTGGTAAAAGCCCCCCGCTGGCGCTATCTTGTTGCTCCCCCTTGTCAGCATCACAGAGAGCAGATGAAGATCGTCGCCGTCACCGCTTGCCCGACCGGTATTGCCCATACCTATATGGCTGCCGATGCCCTGCAAAAAGCCGCCACTGGGCTGGGACTCAAGATCAAGGTCGAGACTCAGGGCGCCATGGGCATGGAGAACATGCTGACCGCCCGCGATATTGCCAGTGCCGACCTGGTGTTGATTGCCTCCGATATCGAGATTGAGCAGAAAGAGCGCTTCCTCGGCTGCACCATCCATCAGGTGAGACTGGAAACCGTGCTGCTGGATGCCAACGCCGTACTCAAGGCCCTGCCGATCCCGGCCTGATGCTGACCCGCGAAATCACCTTCTACTGCCAGCAGGGGTTGAGCATCACCCAGGCCAAGCAGTTGAACCGGCTGGCGGGGATGTTCAAATCCACCATCCGCTGCGCCAACCTTACCCGGCGTCAGACCGTTGCCGCCAGCAACCAGCTCTCCCTGTTGACCCTCGCCACCCAGCCCGGCGATCTCTGCCAGTTGCAGATTGAAGGGTGCGATGCCGAGCTCGCCCACATGGCCTTCACCTGCTGGTGCGGCGAACTGGGTCAACCGCTGGTGCGCCCGCGCACCGCCGCGCTGGCGGAGTTGCGACTGGCCAACGCCCTGCCCGACTACCATTTTGCCCAGCGCCAACTGGCCCATAGCACCGAACCGCTGACAAAAGCCGAAGCACTCGAGCATCTGATCGATCTGCTGCCCGCCGAGCTGGTCACCGACCGCGCCACACTGACCGCCGCGGTGGAGCGGCGCGAGCAGGTCTCGGCCACCATCATCCGCCCCGGCCTTGCCATGCCTCATGTATTGAGCGAAGGGATCAGCCAGCCAGCGCTGACCCTGCTCAATTGCAAGGAGCCCATCGAGTGGGGCTCTCAAATCGGGCCGGTGCAGACCGTTATTCTGCTGGCGGTGCCGGTTGGTAGCGGACGGGAGACCCTGCGCCCCCTCACCCGACTGGCGCAGGCGATGATCGACGATGTGGTCAGCCACGCCCTGCTGTTGGCGGGCTCGGCCCCCGCCCGTCAGGCTATCGTCATCGAGAGCCTGCTGAGCTAGGCGAATTGGCTCTGGGCGCTGCTTGCTGTAACGCCAGCCATTCATCCTGCCCTCAGCACCCTGTGGTACACTCGCTGCCATCGTCTGTCTGAAGTGTGTATCCGATGAAATCTCCCCGCTCCCGTCTCTCTGTCAACCGCGCGCCGCGCGATAACGCCCCGCGCACGGCGGCCAAACCAGCCGCACCCCGCCATGCATCCCCCCGCAAACCGGAGCTGGCCCCAGAGGATCGCAAATTGCTCCTGCTGAACAAGCCCTACATGGTGCTCTGCCAGTTCACCGACGAGGCGGGCCGCGAGACCCTCAAGGATTACATCAGCGAGCCCGGCATCTATGCCGCAGGGCGGCTCGATCGCGACAGCGAGGGACTGTTGCTGCTCACCAACGACGGCAAGCTGCAGGCACGCCTCACCCAGCCGGGGGAGAAGACCCCCAAGACCTACTGGGTGCAGGTGGAAGGCATCCCCAGCGAAGAGAAACTGGCCGCCCTGCGCGCCGGTGTGGAGCTCAATGACGGCATGACCCTGCCCGCCGGGGCGCGTATCATGGATGAACCTGCGGTGTGGCCGCGCAATCCGCCGATCCGCGAGCGCAAGGAGATCCCCACCAGCTGGCTGGAGATCAAGATCATCGAGGGGCGCAACCGGCAGGTACGGCGGATGACAGCCCATATCGGCCACCCCACCCTGCGCCTTATTCGCTACGCCATCGGTGACTGGACCCTGGATGGACTGGCACCCGGCGAGAGCCGCAGCCTGCCCACTCCCGAGTTGGCGCAGCTCTCCACCGGCCGCCCGCGACCCTCCTCATCCCGTTCAGGCGCTCATACCGCCAAACCGGCCAAACCGGCAGGGGAGGCGCCACGGCGAGCCAGCCAGCCGAGACGGGACGAGCGCCCCCGCAGCACTCACCCAACCGAGCGTTCAACTTCAAACCCGACCAGCGGCAAACCCCGCAGCAGCGGGCGAGGAACGGCACGCAGACCCGCCCGTGCGGGCAATCCAAATAGCAGCGACAAGGAGTCATGATGAGCAATCAGGCAGAGCAATCGGCCACCAGCCACGCCCGCATGGAAGCGCGCCTGACGGTCGCCGCCCTGGTGCAGTGGCAGGGGCGCTTTCTGGTGGTGGAAGAGGAGATAAAAGGCCAGCGCCGCTTCAACCAGCCCGCCGGCCATGTAGAGGCCGGTGAAGATCTGCTCACCGCCGCCTGCCGCGAGCTGAAAGAGGAGACGGGTCTGACCGCCGCGCCGACCGCCTGGCTTGGTACCTATCTGTTCAAACCGGCCGACAGCGAAGCCACCTATGTGCGCACCGCCATCATCTTCGACCTTGAAAAAGCGCCGGGTCATCACCATCCAGAGGATCCTGACGGCGATGTGCTGGCTTGCCACTGGCTCACTCTGGAAGAGATTGCCGAGTGCAAACCGGCCCTACGCAGCCCCCTGGTGTGGCAGTGCATTCAGGATTATCTGGCGGGGACACGGCTGCCGCTGTCGGCACTCAAGGCCTTTATCTGAGGCCATTTGACACTCTTTTTCGGCGACAAAGGCCAACAACAGAAAAACGATTTCCTGCTATCAGGCTCCTGATGGGAACTGCGGCATGGATATGTGACCGGGGGCGCAAAACTCTGGTAGAATACGCCCCGTTTAAACGAACTGGTAACTTCGACTAATGACAGACAACAGCCAAATCAAGGTGATCGTCGGCATGTCCGGCGGCGTGGATTCTTCCGTCTCGGCCTACCTGCTCCAGCAGCAGGGCTATCAGGTCGAAGGCTTGTTCATGAAGAACTGGGAAGAAGACGACACGGACGAGTACTGCTCTGCCGCCCAGGATTTGGCTGATGCCAAGGCCGTCTGCGACAAGCTGGGGATGAAACTCCACACCATCAACTTCGCGGCCGAGTACTGGGACAATGTGTTCGAGCACTTCCTCGAAGAGTACAAGGCCGGCCGCACGCCAAACCCCGATATCCTTTGCAACAAGGAGATCAAGTTCAAGGCGTTCCTCGAATTTGCCGCCGAAGAGCTGGGTGCCACCTACATCGCCACCGGCCACTATGTGCGCCGTGACGACAGCACCGGCCGCCCGCGCCTGCTGCGCGGTCTCGATACCAACAAGGATCAGAGCTACTTCCTTTATACCCTGAGCGAGAAGCAAGTGGGTCAGAGCCTGTTCCCGGTTGGCGATCTGGAGAAGCCGGAGGTGCGCCGCATCGCCGAGCAGCTGGATCTCATCACCGCCAAGAAGAAAGACTCCACCGGTATCTGCTTTATCGGCGAGCGCAAGTTCAAGGACTTCCTGGCCAAGTTCCTGCCCGCCCAGCCCGGCAAAATCGAGACCGTGGATGGCAAGGTGATCGGGGAGCATCAGGGTCTGATGTATCACACCCTGGGCCAGCGCAAGGGGCTCGGTATCGGTGGTCGCAAAGATGCCACCGAAGAGGCCTGGTATGTGGTCGACAAAGAGGTCGAGCGCAACGTGCTGGTGGTGGCGCAGGGCGAGCATCCCCGCCTCTACTCCGATGGTTTGATTGCCAGCCAATTGCACTGGGTGGAGCGCACTCCCATTCGCGAGCCACGTCGCTGCACCGTCAAGACCCGCTACCGCCAGCAGGATATCCCCTGCCTGATCCAGCCCATCGACGATCTGACCATCCGGGTCATCTTCGACGAGAAACAGGCTGCGGTGACCCCGGGCCAGTCCGCCGTCTTCTACGACGGGGAAGTGTGTCTGGGCGGTGGCATCATCGAACAGCGTTTCAGCCATCCGGTTTGAATCCTTAACAGAAGGCAGCAGACGTGAGCGATAAATTCCAAGACAGAACCATGGCCTTTGCCGGCATCTGCCAGGCCGCGTATCTGGTGCAGAAGGTGGCCCGAGACGGCAGCTGTGACGAGGCCGCCCTGCGCGAGAGCCTCTCCAGCATTCTGGTGACCAACCCGAGCCAACCGCTCGAGGTGTTCAACAACACCCATCTGGCCATTCGCGACGGCTACCGTGCGCTGGTCGAACAGCTGGGTGCCGACGGCAGCCAGAAGAATGCCGAGCTGACCCGCTACGTGGTAAGCCTGATTGCGCTGGAGCGCAAGCTGGCCAAGCGCAAGGACATTCTCAATATGCTGGGTGAGCGGATCAGCCAGATTGGCCGCCAGCAACAGCACTTCGATCTGCTCGACGAGCAGATTTTGGCCAACATGGCGAGCATCTACAGCGATCTTATCAGCCCCATCGGGCCGCGCATCCAGGTGGCAGGCACTCCGCTGTTCCTGCAGCAACCGCTGGTGCAGCACAAGGTGCGCGCCCTGCTGCTGGCAGGCATTCGTGCCTGCGTGCTGTGGCGTCAGCTCGGTGGCAGCCGCACCCAGATCATCTTCGCTCGCAAGAAGATGGTGGAGCTGGCCAAACGTTACTAATCATCGGCTCGCGTACGGGCAAGGAGGTCGAAATCAGGGCAAATAGCCGCACATCCGCCTTGATGACGACTCAGCCCCACGCGCGAGTGGATACGGATCCCCCACACAAATCATCAGGAGTTCACCCCATGGAGCTGTCCGCGCTGACTGCTGTTTCCCCGATAGACGGTCGTTATGGCGACAAGGCCGATGCCCTGCGCCCTATCTTCTCCGAATTCGGCCTGCTGCGTTTTCGCGTCGAAGTCGAGGTGCGCTGGTTGCAAAAACTGGCCAGCCACGCCGGGATCCCGGAAGTCCCTGCCCTGAGCGCGGCCGCCAACGCCCTGCTCGACGGCATCGTCAGCAACTTCAACGAGAGTGACGCCGCCCGCATCAAACAGATCGAGCGCACCACCAACCATGATGTGAAAGCGGTGGAGTACTTCCTCAAAGAGAAAGTCGAAGTGAACCCGGAGCTGGCGGCTGTCAGCGAGTTCATCCACTTCGCCTGCACCTCGGAAGACATCAACAACAACTCCCACGGTCTGATGCTGAAAACCGCCCGCGAAGAGGTCATCAAACCTTATTGCGAGAAGCTGATCAGCGAGATCAAGCGTCTGGCTCACGAGTACCGTGACATGCCGCTGCTCTCCCGCACCCACGGTCAGCCGGCAACCCCGAGCACCATGGGCAAGGAGATGGCCAACGTCGCCTACCGTCTGGAGCGCCAGTTCAAGCAGATCATGGCGGTGGAGATCCTCGGCAAGATCAACGGTGCGGTCGGCAACTACAACGCCCACCTCAGCGCCTACCCGGATGTGGACTGGCACCAGTTCTCCGAGGAGTTTGTTACCTCCCTGGGTCTGACCTGGAACCCCTACACCACCCAGATCGAGCCGCACGACTATATCGCCGAGCTGTTCGACGCCATGGCCCGCTTCAACACCATCCTGATCGACTTCGACCGCGATGTGTGGGGTTACATCTCCCTGGGTCACTTCAAGCAGCGCACCATCGCGGGGGAAATCGGCTCCTCCACCATGCCGCACAAGGTCAACCCCATCGACTTCGAGAACTCCGAAGGCAATATGGGTCTGGCCAACGCCGTGTTCCAGCATCTGGCGAGCAAGCTGCCTATCTCCCGCTGGCAGCGTGATCTGACCGACTCTACCGTGCTGCGCAATCTGGGTGTTGCCATCGGCTATTCCCTTATCGCCTATCAGTCCACCCTCAAGGGTATTTCCAAGCTGGAAGCCAACGACGCCGCCATGGCCGCCGATCTGGATGCCAACTGGGAAGTGCTGGCCGAGCCGATCCAGACTGTGATGCGCCGCTACGGTATCGAGAAGCCCTACGAGAAGCTCAAGGAGCTGACCCGTGGTCGCCGCGTCGATGCCGAAGGGATGCGTACCTTTATCGACACCCTGGAGCTGCCGGAAGCTGTCAAGGTTGAGCTGAAGAAGCTGACCCCGGCCAACTACATCGGTGACGCCCAGCGTTTGGTCGATCTGCTGAAGTAAGCCAACCGGCAGTGACGAAGGGGCCCTGTGCACGATACGCCACAGGGCCCCTGTTATTTTCCCTGCCACGGCAGGATCCCGAGTGGCTTTTCCCAAGCCTGCCTTGGGCAAAACCTCTTTGCGAGACACGAGAAACAGCATGTACGAACTCAATCTGGATATCGCTCACTTCCTCGAGCACTACTGGCAGAAGCGCCCGCTCCTTATCAAGGGCGGCTTCAAGGACTTTCAGGATCCCATCAGCCCGGACGAGCTGGCGGGTCTGGCCATGGAAGAGGTGGTAGAGTCCCGCCTCGTCACCCGTTTCGACGGCAAGTGGGATGCTGCCCACGGCCCCTTCGAATCCTACGACCATCTGGGCGAAGAGAACTGGACCATTCTGGTACAGGCTTGCAACCACTGGGCTCCCGAGGTGAACGAGCTGGCCGTGCCGTTCCAGTTCATTCCGGGCTGGCGCTTTGACGATGTGATGGTGAGCTTCTCCACCCCCCATGCGGGTGTCGGCCCCCACATCGACAACTACGATGTGTTTATCACCCAGGGTGTCGGCAAGCGTCACTGGCGCGTTGGCGATGCCAAGCCGCTCAACGAGTTCGCCGCCCACGCCGCCCTGCTGCACTGCGAGCCGTTCGAGGCGATCATCGACGTCATCATGGAGCCGGGCGACATCCTCTACATTCCGCCCGGATTCCCCCACGAAGGCTACGCCATCGAGCCCTCCATGAACTTCTCGGTGGGTTTCCGCGCACCGGATGCCAAGGCGCTTATCTCCTCCTTTGCCGATCACCTGATCGACAACGAAGTGCGTACCGAACGTTACGGCGATGCCGACCTCAAGCCCCGCGCCCGTCACGGCGAGATCCAGCCCCACGAGCTGCACCGTCTGCGCGAGCTGATGCAGCAGGCTCTCGATGACGAGACCCTGTTCAAGGAGTGGTTCGGCACCATGATCTCCGAGGCCAAGCACGATCTGGACGTCAATCCGGTCGAGCCGGACTACAGCGCCGAGGAGGTAGCCGACCTGCTGACCCAGGGCGAACCTGCCATCAAGGTGCCGGGTCTGCGCACCGTCTGGTTTAGTGGTGAGAGCCAGCAGTGCTTCATCGACGGCGAAGCCTGGACCCTGCAAAGTGAAGACGCAGCAGCCATTTCGCTCTTGTGTGACAAAGACATCATCACTCAAGCCGACATGGTGGAGCTGGCCGATCAGGCTGGCTTCCTGCAACTGCTGACCCGTCTGGTCAACCGCGGTTACTGGTTCTTCAACTGATCCAGCGGTAACTGAAGGATAAAAAGGCGCCTTATGGCGCCTTTTTTGTCACTCAGAGGCGGTTCAATTAACAATCGATACGCGAAACTGAACCCACTCTTGATGAACCGACAGTTGGTGATTTATTGAGCTAACATGGATGGATATCATGCATCCGTCCCTGTTCACAAGAGAAGCGCCACCATGCAAATCACCTCTAGGCCCATGCCGCTGCCCGATTACGGCAAATACCCCTCCTCTCCCGCTGTCACACCCGAGCAGGTCAATCAGGCCCGTAACGAAGCGCTGATCAAGAAGGATGAAGTGCAGGCACAGAGCGAAGAGAAAGCAACGGCTCGCAGAGCCATGGCGGTCTCTTATACGGCTAACCAGCAAGATAAAGCCGTGGTGGCGCGCTACCTGGAAGCCAGCGGTCAGGAGAGCGACAGCAAGTCGGGCCCGAGCACGGCTGATATGTATCAGGCTGCGACTCGCTACCAGCGCCAGCAGAATCTCAGCGACTACATGCAATTCCAGCAGAGCCCGCTCGCCCAGCAGATGGGTGACATGGTGGGCGAAGATACTCGCAAGGGCACCCAGCTCGACATCATTGCCTGAGCCAATTTGCTCGAATAAGCCCGGCAGGGATCAATACAAGATGAAAAAGCCCTCAATGAGGGCTTTTTCGCTATGGCTTGTCGCTGCGACGTCTCGCTATAAATGGGACACTTCTGCCTGCGCGTCCGGCAGCTCGTCGGGGAGTTCATCAAACAGGGGGTGATAGAGCACCTCACCCTGCACACCCGCAAAACCGCGCTCCTGCAGCTCCATCGCCATAAAGCAGTCGACAGGTACCTCATAGATGCAGTGCAGGCCAAACTCGCTGGCCGGGCGGAAACCGAAACGGCTGTAATAGGCCGGATCCCCGAGTACCACCACCCCTTTCCAGTCCATCTCGAGCGCCGTATCAAGCCCTTCACGGATAAGATCCGAGCCAATCCCCTGGCCTTGCCAGTCGGGATGAACCGCGACCGGCGCCAGACCGAGCCAGGGCCCTTCCATGCCGTTAATGGTGATCGGGCTTAGCATCAGGTGCCCCATGAACTCGTACTCTTCCTCTTCGACCATGGTCACCACGGCAGCGCCACATTCGCGCAGGCGGTTGACCAGTTCGGCCTCATCGGAACGACCGAAGGCGGCACTCAGCAGCTCATAGACCGGCAGCATGTCACCGGGGCGCTCGGTTCTCAACATCAGGTATTACTCCTCGTACAGCAGAGCGGGCATTATTCCACACAACGGCTGGTCATTCTGAGTACCTTTGTCCAAAAATGGGAGGGTGCACTCAGGAAAACGAGCTGCAAACTGTTGCTGCAAAGCGGTTAGCGTAGCCGGGGTGGCCCTGTTCATCGCCTCCCGGTAGGCAAGCCAGAGGGCGGGAGCCTCCCGCGCCAACCGCTCAAAGGTCAGTTCGGGCGTTTGATGCCAACAACCATCCAGCTCGTCGACCAGCTCCGGCAGCTCCACCAGCAGCCGTAACTGCTGATAGCGTATCTGCGATGAGTCACCGTTGCCGCCCAGCGCCTGCGCCATCAATTGGTTGAACCAGTGGCGCCGTGATGCGCGCTTCTCGCGGCTGAGCAGATCGGGCCCCTGCCGCTGCAGCGCGGCCAGTTGCAGCAACCACGCCAGCCCCTGTTCATCCCTGTCTTTCAGCAAGACGCCGCCAAGATGGGACAACTGCTCCGGTTCGGCCTGCTCCAGCAAATCGACGGGATAACAGTGCAGCGCCAGCAACCTCTCAAGATGCGGCGGGCAGCGAATAGAGCAGGACTCCTCCCCCGCGCCCCTCTCATCCACAAAGAGCGAGATAGCCAGCTTGCCGTTGGCGCTCTGCCGATCCAACGTTACAGGATCCCACAGGATCACCACGGCGATCCGCTCATCAGCCAGCCAGCGGGAAATCTCCTCGGGCAAAGGATTGGGTAAGGAGGGAGCGCGATCCAGTCGCCAGTAACTCACCTCACACGGCTGGCGACCACTGATATGGCGCCGCCCGCGATAGTGCATCCCCACTTTTGCCATCACCCGGCCGGAGGCTAAATTGTCCGGCATATGGCGAGCCGTCAGCGCCGGCAGTTGCAGTTGGTCAAAGGCAAACTCCTTGACCAAGCCAGCGGCCCGAGTCGCCAGACCGCGATTCTGCCAGGGCACGCCCACCCACCAGGCGAGCTCGCCATTCCAGTGCAAGGAGATCACCCCAACCAGCGCCGCCCCTTGCTCCTCTGGCAAGGTGATGGCCCAGCTCCAGCCAAGGCCAAGCGCCGCCTTGCGCCAGCTTAGCGCCAGCCAGTCGCGGGCCCCCTCCGGCGGATAGGGGTGAGGAATATTGAGGGTATAGCGGGCCAGCGCCTCGTCGCTGCAGTAGCGCACTATCTCGCGCTCATCGGCGGCCTGCAGTGGTCGCAGCACGACGCCAGCGGCGTGCGAATCCTCGGCCAAAGTCGGTATCATCACGCGGCGCGCCAGCAGGCGATTAAGCACGACACCCAAATCGGCCTCGGGGGTGAGCGGCAGATCGGCCCCCACAGGGCCAAGGGTGAGCAGTCCCTGCTCCTTGGCGAGGGTCAATAGGGAGGTAGAGGCGCTGATCAGGATCTGGCGGCTGGGATCAACATGAAAATCCGCCAGCAGATCCCCATCGAGCCAGGCAGCTAGCAGGGCTCCCGGGCAGAGCACCCCGTCTGGAGGGCTGCTCGCCCAGGGTACATCGGTTTGATCGAGGGCGGCCGCCGCCTCTTTGCCCAGTAGCAGCTGCCAGCGATGACCCTGCTGCTGCCAGTGCAACAACAGCGCAGCCCACTGCGGTTGCCACAGACTGGCCTCGATCAGCAGTTCCATCAGCTGGCCTGACAGGCCGCTGGCAGCGTCAGGTGACGGGGATGGGCTTCGATACGGGCGATCCAGCTACGGATAGCAGGCCACCCCTGCAGGGAGAAGATCCCCTCCTCTGCCACGTGGGTGTAGGCATAAAGGGCGATATCGGCGATGGTAGGCGCATCACCGCACAGATAGGGGCTCTGTTTCAGCTGCTGCTCCATTACCGCCAGCGCCTTCTCGCCACCGGCTTTCAGCCCGTCGAGACGCGCCTCCTGCGACTCGGGGCGGCCGAGATAGTGAACGATAAAGCGGGCCACCGCGATATAGGGCTCATGACTGTACTGCTCGAAGAACATCCACTTGAGCACCTCGGCCTGCTGGCGCGGATCGGTGGGCCACAAAGACGAGCCCTGCGCCAGATAGAAGAGGATGGCATTGGATTCCGCCAGCGTATCGCCCTGGCCAATCTCCAGCACCGGGATCTTGCCGTTGGGGTTCTTGGCCAGAAATGCGGGGGTACGGGTATCCCCCGCCTGAATATCCACCTCAACCCACTCGAGGGGCAGCTCCAGCCAGCGGGCCAGCAGCCACACCTTGTAACAGTTGCCGGAACGCAGATCACCATACAGACGCATACACACTCCTTGTGAAAACAGAATTGAACAGCGCGCTCAGGGTGCCAGACGCTCGATATGCCAGCCATCCCCGTCGCGGGTGTAGTAGAAGCGGTCGTGCAGCCGGTGCTCGCCCCCCTGCCAGAACTCCACCGTCTCGATCACCACCCGGAATCCGCCCCAGAAGCTCGGCAGCGGCACTTCGCCATTGGCAAACTTCTGCTTGAGCTCGAGGAACTTGGCCTCCAGCACGCCCCGGGCCGAGATGCGGGTCGACTGTTTGGAGACCCAGGCCGCGATCTGGCTATCCTTGGGACGACTGTGGAAATACTTCATCACCTCGAAGGTGCTCATCTTCTCCACCCGGCCGGTCACATGCACTTGACGGTCGAGCGTATGCCAGGGGAAGAGCAAACTGATGCGGGGATTGCCTTCCAGCTGCTGCGCCTTGCGACTCCCCATGTTGGTGTAAAAGACCATCCCCTGGGCGTCGTAGTGCTTGAGCAGCACGGTACGCTGCCAGGGCTGACCATCGGCATCGACGGTCGCCACCACCATGGCGGTGGGATCGGTCAGTTTGGCCTCACAGGCCTGCGCCAACCACTTCTCGAAAAGCGCCAGCGGCTCGGCCGGCAGATCGGCCCGGTGCAGACCGCCACGGGTATACTCACGGCGCAGATCAGCAACATCCATCATCTTGATTTTCCTTCAAATAAATAATGGTTCCACGACCATCAAGAGAGTGACGCAGGCATTGTGCGCTCGATAAAGCGACCTTGTAAACCATACAAAAAAAGCGAAGAGGCTAACGCCTCTTCGCTTGGTTTATCAATTGACCAAAGATGGGTAATGTCACCCTTGGGTTATCTGGTTTAGTAGCTCATGATCTCACGACGACGCAGCAGCGCAGCGATACCAAGGCCCAACAGCGCGAACAGACCGGTCGAACCGCCGCCATTGCTTTCAGGCTGGGGAGCCGGTGTATCACTGCTCTTGGTCGCCAGTTTTGGCGTAATGGCATAGAAGATATTGTCGCTACAGGCCAGCTTGAGGCGAACAGCGCTGCCAGCATTGGCCGGAATGGTCACCTCATGGGCGCCATTGTTGTTCACGCCATTGACCAGCGGCTGCCAGCTCTTGCCTTCATCGTTGCTATAACTGATATCGACCCGCTGACAGTTGACAGGATGACGGTCCGTGCCAGCTACTTGCCAATTCACTGTGGTCGGGCTACCAACCAGCATACGCTGGTCAGATGCCGGTTCAATCTTGAAGGTTTGTGCGCCTGTATCGACCACCTCGACCGAGGTCTCACCATAGGCACCACCGCCTTTGCCATCACGGGCGACCAGACGGAAGTTAAGGGTGCGCGGCACATTGACCCAGACATCACCTTTCTCAGCTTCCCCTTTTAACTGGGTAGCCAGCGAAGGAAAGTGACGAACCGGGGAAGTTGTCGGCGCGGCGTAACGATACAGGGGGCCGGTTGCAAGGCGACCGGAACTCAATTGATCGCCACTGGTCGTTGCATCCCCCAGATCGACCTGCTCCCAAGTATAGGTAAGGGTATCGCCGTCAATATCATTACCCTTGCCACTCAGGCTAAATGCCACACCTTTAGGGATCACATGCACTGGCGGCACTTCGGTAATTTCCGGCTCCAAATTGTCCCCATTCTGTCTCGGAATAGAGGCGCCACAACGCGATGCGATAGTCGGTGCAAGAATCGCTGCGTCCTTGATTTCGATCTCCCCTTTCTGCGCTTTGGCTTCTCTCGCGATGATATGGTGCAGCATCTGCTCAATCGACTTGCTATGAAAATAAGCCTCGCTGTTGAGCTGTACGTTTTGCTCCCCCATCAAACCCGCATAACCCATTATTGAACTACCACTGCCTGGCTCCCATGCCATAGAGGGCTCTCTTTGTGTCCCATTTGCATTGTAGGTATGATTGGCGCCAAATTGATGGCCAATTTCATGCGCAACGAAGTCAATAAAAAATGCATCACCAACAGGATTGATATTTCCCGTAACAGCTTGAGACCTAGATGAATAAAAATATCCTATGTCATCACATAATGACCCAACTCTCGCCGAACCTGCATCTTTACCCGCGGTCAATACATGGCCAAGGTCGAAATAACCAATCTCTCTACTAATCAGTTTCTCTCTCTGAATTCTAGCATTTATAAGAGTATCTCTTGTTTCACCTGGATATCTACCATTCACAAAAGGATCGTCAGCAAGATTTTCGAATATAATATTGTGATTTCCCTCTGCCAATACGAAACGAACACCCAAGTCCCTTTCATACACCTCATTTAAACGGTTAACCAATACAGCCAGTGAATCCAAGGCTTGCGCCTTGCCGCCAAAGAACTTGGTATATGCACCAGTGGTAGAGAATGCAATGCTGTACTGGGTAAGCGCTGCCTTGCTATAACTAGCCTCGTTACGAGCCGCTTCAGTATTATTTTCTAGATTTTTTTTCGGCTCGGACTTGTCAATGATCTCATTGATATTCTTGCCACTCATTGAATGTGCATCTTTTTTGTAATAGACAGCGTAGGTACCGTTGCGCTGAATATCGACAAACACCTGCTCTCCAGCATGCATAAACATGCCGTTAAAACCGCGTGGAGAAATATTAAAGCGACCGGTATTGCTGGCGGTACCCACTTCATGCCCTTTATAGGTCATGATATCTGGGTATTTTGCTGCCAGTGCAGGCGGTAATACGGAATAGGCTTCCAATTCATATTGCACCATCTTGCCATCAGGCAATGGTAGCGCAATCACGGTTTGGCCCAAGCGCAGATTTTCTAAAAAATCCGGTTCTACCTCAAAGATATTGTATGCGCGAGCCCTTACAGGTTCATCGGCCTGCTTGCTGCGTTTTTCGATCATATGCCATGGGGATGCCAGCGCGATATTGGCTGACATTGCGATGACAACTGAGATTGCATTTATTGTGAACTTCATCATTATTAATCACCTGACTGAACAGCCGGCGAGAATAACGTGACGCAAATCACAATTCAACTTTTTCAATAAAAATTAAATGAATTTTATTTCATTTGAAATCATAAAGTTAGTGAGTCATAGTTTATAAACAGCTCATTTTGTTAGCATTTTTAATAGAGTTAAAACTCCAAAAAAGTATATGGGGGCTCATATGTGAGTCATCGAATCATTCCCATGAGACTATCACTATGTTTGGAATATTAGAGTTATAACTCCAATCATGCCGATTTACACGCCGTTGTGAAACAGCCACTACGGCCTTGAAATCGCCTCCGGCATGCACCTTTCCAGCATCTGTCGGTTATATCGGGTGGCATAGTCAATCCGCTGCTCAAACTCCGACTCCTTACCCATCTCAATCACATCACCGAACCCTTTCAGATAACGGACTCCGCACCGGGTTCTCGCTTCTGCTTGCAATGACTCCACAACCCCCGGAGCCATACCGCCGCGCCCGCCACGCACGATGAGCCGATAATCCTGAGCAGCAAGACTTTCATCTATTGCCTCGGTCAGTGATGCGGCCACAACAGGCGCTGCGCAGATATATAGAAACAGCAAACTGACGGCTAACCGTAATACCTGCGCCATCCGGCTGCTCCTCCCATCAGGAGGATCACGATAAGATTCACTGCACCACCACCACCGCCGCCACCCGCATTGTTGTCGGTAATGACAGTTGCACTTTCCGTAGTGGCAGACGCATTACCTCTTATCCCATTGATAGAGAAAAAAATATTATTGCTGCATGCCAGCTTCAGCCTAGCCGTGCTGGTCAACGGTGCAGGCAACACCACACTGGCCGAACCGTTATTGGCAAGCCCGCTTGCCAGCGTAGTCCAAGTAGAACCACCATTCTGTGTCAGTGCCAAATCCACGCTGGGACAATTGATAGGAGGCTGATTGGTCCCAGCAACATTCCATGTCACTAGCTGAGTACTACCCGCCACCATGGCGCCGATCTGCGGAGCTGTGATGGCAAATGCCGCGCCGGTATTGATCACCTGAACCACCATTTCATCACTGCTCACCGCCCCCTGACCATCACGTACGGTAAGGCGGAACTGGAGATTGCGATTGGTCGCAGGCCACGCTTCTCCTTTGGCCAAGACACCCGATATCAGAGAGCTCATGGCGGGCAATGTTCTACGGGGATCCGATGTTGGTGAAACAAAGCGAAACAGCGGGCGGGTTCCATCATCCACCATGGTTGCCACGCTGTAGGATGCATTGCCAAGATCAACCTGCTCCCAGGTGTAACTGAGGGGATGACCATCCAGATCCAGCGCACTACCGACAAGAGTGAAAGGCGTATTGGCGGGGATCACCCTATCGCCCCCCGCATCCACAACCGGCGCGTTATTGGCAAGCGCCAGGTCGGTGCCGCAGGAGGGCAGAGAGGCCATCAGAGCCCGCATCTGCTCGATCGACTTGCTGTGAAAGAAAGGTGTGCTGTTAACCTGCAGATTCTCCTCACCACAGATCCCGGCATAGGCCATGATGGTCGAGCCACTGCCCGGTTCCCAAGCTGAGCTAGCCTTGCGACCTGTTGCACAACTGTCGGCCATGCCATTGAAGGAGTGCTCGGCCCCCAGCTGGTGCCCCAATTCGTGAGCCACATAATCAATAAAGAACGCATCACCGATAGGCTGTGAGCCTCCGGTCATGCCCCGTGAACGGCTGAAAGGGTTGCATAAAGATCTCAGGGTCGCCACCCCGCCGCCTGATGTCGCCAGCAGATGGCCCAGATCAAAAGAAGGATTGAGCAACACCCCCTGTTGGGTCTGGTTGATTGCGATATCCTGGGTCGAGTTGGTGAAAGGATCCGTCGCAGGATCGGTGAAAATCACATTATCCGTATCAGCTGCAAGCTGAAACTCGGCCCCCACATCACGGCGATAGACTTCATTGACCCGATTAAGCAGTGTTGCAATGGCCGAGAGTGCTGCAACCTTGGTACCACCGTGATACTGGGTATATTCCCCGGTTGCCGAGATGGCGATAGTGTAGCGCTTGCGCAAATTGCCATCGACCAGCACAGCTCGCTCACGCTCGATACCATGAGGATCAATCACCTGATCCACATCCTGTCGCCGCCAGGCATCTTGCTGTTCATAAACGGCATAAGAGAAACCGTCCTGAAGCGGATCGACATAAAAGGTACGCCCCTGATGGGTAAACATACCGTGAAAACCATGTATGGTGACATCAAATCGGCCTGTATCCGCCGCCCGATCGATAGCCTTCCCACTGTAAGTATTGATAGAAGGGTAGCGCTGGGCCAAAGGCTCCGGGAGCAAGGCATTGGGATGAACATCAAACTGCACCGTAGTGCCATCCGGCAATGGCAAGGTCAATACACTGGCGAGATGCCCGGGTTCAAAAGGCTTGTCAGGAACCACCACTCTGACCTTTTCAGCTCGCACATCATAGCTCCCTCCCCTTTCCAAGTTTTCATCCATGAAGGTCCACTGTGGTTCTGCTGCAACCTGAACAGACAAACTGGTGATAATCACCGCAATGCCATGCTTCATAGAGCCTCCTTGCCCTACCTTGGTGACAACAAGTATGGTGCAGCGTCAATTGACGATCTGCGTGACAGACAGAAAAGAAAATTCGCACAAAACTTCTGTCACGCTGAAAAATCGTGCTACACCCGCGCTCCCATCTCAGGCAATACAGACTGGCCCCATTCAACAACGGAAAAAAGTGAAGGCGCCATTGGCGCCTTCACTGATAGATAGGGGGCTGAATATCCCCTTCATTTGGATTGGTTCGTTGGTGTATTACTGCTTGCCAGCGCCCGATGCTATTGGGCAATGAATCACCATACGCTGGTTATACTCGCTGGCGTAAGCGCTCAACTTGGCATGTATCTCTTGCTGACCGGGCCTTATCACATCGCCCAATCCATCCAGATAACGCTTGCCACAGCGCGCCTTGGCCTCTGCCTGCTGCTCGGCTGCAATACCGGGGGCGAACTCTCCCCGCCCGGCTATCACTATCAGGCGGTAATCCTGCCTGGCGAGGTTTGCACTCAGCTCCTGTTCCAGCGTGCTGGCATCGGCCTGACAACCGCCGAGCATGACAAGCAGCAACAGAGGGACTCCCTTCATGTGCGCCTCCGTTGCCAGCCGAGCAGCGCCAGAGCCAGCGCCCACAATCCGATCGCCCCGCCACCACCGCCGCCACCTGAAGTCGAGCCACCTTGCACCAGAGGCAATTTGAGGGGACTGATGGCAAAGAAGATATTGTCGCTGCATGCCACTTTCAGCCTGACGCTACTGGTGAGATCGGCAGGCAACGTTACCGTTGCTGCGCCGTTATTGGGTTGTCCGGCGGCGAGCATTGTCCAGCTTACGCCCTCATCCTGAGTCACCGAGATGTCCACCTTGCTGCAACTGATCGGCGCCACAGTTGTGCCCGCCACATCCCATGCTATGGCCTGACTGGCCCCCGGCGTGAGAGTCACCCCGTAAAACGGGTTGGTGATGCGAAATGCCGCACCGGTATTGATCACTTGCACTTTCATGTCATCACTGGCAACTCCACCCTGACCATCACGCACCGTCAGTCTGAAATTGAGATCCCGGTTGGTAGTCGGCCAGGCCTCTCCTTTGGCAAGCGTGCCGGAGAGCAGGGATGGCAAACTCGGCAGGATCCGCTCCGGCGATGCCGTGGGAGAGACAAAACGAAACAGCGGCCGGGAGCCATCGTCAATCATGGTGGCGGCACTACTCGATTCAGTACCCAGATCGATCTGCTCCCAGTTGTAGAGCAGAGAATCATTATCCAGATCTCCACCAGCCCCTTTTAACATAAAGGCCGTATTGGCAGGGATCACATAGTCCCCCCCTGCTGCTGCCTGCGGGGCATTATTGCTCAACACGAGTGTGGTTCCACAAGTCGATACGGTCGCCATGTGCGCACGCATCTGCTCGATGGACTTGCTATGAAAATAGGGGTCGCTGTGAGTCTGGATATTCTCATCACCACAAATACCGGCATAGGCCATGATGGAGCTGCCACTACCTGGCTCATAGGCTTGATTGGCAACCCGGGTACCTGCACCGCAACTCCCGGTAGTGCCGTTGAAGGTATGATCAGCACCAAACTGGTGGCCAATTTCATGAGCCACATAGTCAACGAAGAAGGCATCTCCCACCGGTGTGGGTGAACCCGACATCCCACCAGACTTCTGATTGGTGCAGAGCACTGCCAATCCGGCCAGACCGCCGCCATTGGTATTCAGGACATGGCCGATATCAAAATTACCGAGCTGCATATTGGTAAAGTAATAAGCCTGTACCCCGATATTGGTCTGCGCATCCGAATTATCATTGGCAAACAAGTCGCTGGCCGGATCGGTAAAGATCAGGTTGTCATTGCCACTGGCCAGCACGAATTCGGCGCCCACATCCCGTTGATAGACCTGATTGACGCGGTTGAGCAAGGTCGCAATCGCCGCCATGGTAAGCGCTTTGGAGCCACCGTGGTATTGGGTAAATTCTCCTGTCGCCGAAATGGCAATGACGTAGCGCTTGCGAACATTGCCATCCACTTGCACCTTGCGCACCAGTTTGCTGAGCTTGAGCCCTATCACCTCATCTGCAGCCTCTTCCAATCGACTATGGGCATCCTGCTGGTAATAGACGGCGTAGCCTTCGGCATTGCGCAGCGGATCGACAAATACCATCTTGCCCTGATGGCTGAACATGGCGTGGAAACCTTGCGGCCCCAGATCGAAGCGCCCTGTCTCTATCGGATGCGCCGGGTTGTGACCCTTGAAGGTGCGGATCTGCGGATACTTGGCGGCAAGATCTGCAGGCAGCAAGTCGTAGGCTTCCAGAGCAAAGGTGACCTCCCCCCCATCGGGCAGCGGCAGGGTCAGCTCACTCGCCCCGGCTTGCAGCCCGGCAAAAAAATCGAGCGGCACCTTGGCCACCCGAAACTGATTGGCCCGCACCTCATAACCTTGCTCCGCAGTCGCTCTGGCGGCTACCGTGCTCCACTCGCTGGCCATCAGGCTGGTTGACCCCAACAAACTGGCCACCAGGGCCAACGAACACTTACTGGTCACATGCATCTTTGTCATCCTTGTAGTCATGCACTTTTTTGAACCATTACCGGCATCATTATCCCGCCGAATCAAGAAGCCCGGCGCCACTGTTTCAGACACTCACCCATGGGGAGTGTTGCGCCAACCCCGTCTAACCCCTATCATTGCGCGGATTTGTCAATTTTAGAACTGCCCCTCTTCACAAAGGTGCGGTTCATCTTTATCTGGCCAAGGTTAATCTCATGCTCAAATCCCCACTGTTGCCCCGTTTCGGGGATCTGGTCGTTGCCATTGTTGACGATGTGCTCGGTCAGGGTCTTACCCTCGACCGCGCCTATGCCCGTCACTTCTCCGGCATCGAACTAAAACCGCAAGAACAGGCAAGGATTGCCCTGGTCACCGGCGACCTGCTGCGCCGTCTCAGCCTCTATTGCTTCCTCACCGGTATTCAGGTGCGTCAGGCCGAAAAGAATGTCTGGCCGCTGCTGCACAGCTGGCACGCCTTCCACAAAATTGCCCAGCCCAACCACCCGACCCTGGATCGCTTCAATGAAGAAGCATTCCGCCGCCGTCTGACCGAGGCGAAGAAGAACCCGGTATTGATGGATGGTTGCCCGAGCTGGCTGGAGAAACTGGGAAGCGAGCAGCTGGGTGAAGCCTGGCCTGCCGAGCGTGCCGCCCTGGCCTGGATGCCCAAGCGATACCTGCGGGTCAACACCCTCAAGTGCACCCGTGATGAGCTGCAAGCCATGCTGGCCAAAGAGCAGGTCACCACCATTCCGGTTGAAGGTGTGGAGACTGCCCTGCAGGTCACCTCCGACGCAGCCCTGTTCCGTACCAAGGCCTTTGCCGATGGTTGCTTCGAACAGCAGGACGCTGGCTCCCAGCTGGTTGCTGCTGCGCTGGAAGTTGCCCCAGGCATGCGCGTTATCGACGCCTGCGCCGGTGCCGGTGGCAAGACCCTGCATATCGCCGCCATGATGCAGGGCAAAGGCCGCCTGCTGGCAATGGATGTGGAAGAGTGGAAGCTGGAGAACCTCAAGCAACGCGCTCGTCGCGCCGGTGCCCACAACGTGGAGACCCGGGTCATCACCAGCAGCAAGACCGTCAAGCGCCTCAAAGAGAGCGCCGACCGCGTACTGCTGGACGTGCCCTGCTCCGGTCTTGGCGTACTCAAGCGCAATCCGGATGCCAAGTGGCGTGATACCGCCGAGCGTCTGCCGGTGCTGGTCGCGCTGCAAGAAGAGATCCTGCAGCGTTACAGCCAGATGGTGAAAGTGGGTGGTCTGCTGGTTTATGCAACCTGCTCCATCCTGCCCGAGGAGAACCGCCAGCAGGTGGACAAGTTCCTCGCAGCCAACGAGAACTTCCGTCTGCGTGACGATCACACCGTGAGTCCGTCCGAGACCGGCTTCGACGGCTTCTACATGGCTCGTATCGAACGGATCGCCTGATCCAGCGTGACCTGCTCCTTGCGCCCTTATCGCGCACGGCGGGTTCGATGAAAAAAGAGCGGCAGCCCTCGGGCTACCGCTCTTTTTTATTGGCTGGGATCGCCGCGTCAGGACTCCAGCGCAGCAATCGCCTCAATCTCGATCTTCACATCCTTCGGCAAGCGGGCCACTTCCACGCAAGAGCGCGCCGGATACATGGCATCGTGCTTGGTGAAAAAGTCGTTGTAGACCTGATTCACCGCAGCAAAGTCGTTCAGATCCGAGACAAACACAGTGGTCTTGATGATGTTGCGCACCTGGCCGCCTGCCGCTTCGATAATCGCCTGAACGTTTTGCAACGAACGCAGGGTCTGCGCTTCGATCCCCTCCGCAACGTCGCCGCTCACCGGGTCCAGCGGGATCTGACCGGAGGTGTAGAGGATGTTGCCAATCCGGGTGGCCTGCACATAGGGGCCGATGGCACCCGGTGCCGCTTTGGTACTGATAACCTGTCGCATCTTTAGCTTTCTCCTTGATTTCATATAAGTGGTCAGCCCGGAGCAAACCCGCTCACTCCGGGCACATCAATCAGATCATGTTGGTGAAGGTTCTGGAGATGACGTCCTGCTGCTGCTCGCGGGTCAGGGCGTTGAAGCGCACCGCATAACCGGAGACCCGGATGGTCAGGCTGGGGTACTTGTCCGGATTCTCGATGGCATCCAGCAGCATCTCGCGGTTCATCACGTTGACGTTGAGGTGCTGGCCCCCTTCCACATCCCGCTCATGGTGGAAGTAGCCATCCATCAGCCCCACCAGATTGTTCTCGCGATTGGCCGGCTCCTTGCCGAGCGCCCCCGGCACGATGGAGAAGGTGTAGGAGATCCCGTCCTTGGCGTATTTGAACGGCAGCTTGGCCACCGAGGCGAGCGAAGCAACCGCCCCCTTCCGATCCCGACCGTGCATCGGGTTGGCCCCCGGGGCAAACGGGGCACCGGCGCGGCGGCCATCCGGTGTGTTGCCGGTCTTCTGGCCATAGACCACGTTGGAGGTGATGGTCAGGATCGACTGGGTCGGCACCGCATTGCGGTAGGTCGGCAGCGCCTGGATCTTCTTCATGAAGCGCTCGACCAAATCGCAGGCGATGGAGTCGGCCCGCTCGTCATTGTTGCCGTACTGGGGATACTCCCCCTCAATCACGAAATCGACCGCCAGCCCATCCGCATCGCGCACCGGCTTGACCCGGGCGTACTTGATGGCTGCCAGCGAATCGACCGCTACCGATAGACCGGCGATACCGCAGGCCATGGTGCGATAGACGTCGCGGTCGTGCAGCGCCATCAGCGAGGCCTCGTAGCTGTACTTGTCGTGCATGTAGTGGATAAGGTTCAACGCGCTGATGTACTGCACCGCCAGCCAATCCATAAAGCTGTCGAGGCTGGCCATGACGGTCTCGTAATCCAGCACCTCGTCCATGATGGGCGCCACTTTCGGGCCAACCTGGATCTTAAGCTTCTCGTCCACCCCGCCGTTGATGCAATAGAGCAGGGTCTTGGCGAGGTTGGCGCGGGCACCGAAGAACTGCATCTGCTTGCCGATCACCATGGGACTCACGCAGCAGGCGATGGCGTAATCATCGCTCTCGAAGTCGGTGCGCATCAGGTCATCGTTTTCATACTGCAGGGATGACGTATCGATGGAGACACGGGCGGCATAGGTCTTGAAGGCCCGCGGCAATCCTTCCGCCCAGAGGATGGTGAGGTTGGGCTCGGGCGCTGGCCCCATGGTCTTGAGGGTGTGGAGGTAACGGAAGGAGTTCTTGGTCACCAGAGTACGACCATCCAGCCCCATGCCACCAATCACCTCGGTCGCCCAGATGGGATCGCCGGAGAAGAGGGAGTCAAACTCCGGGGTACGCAGGAAACGTACCATGCGGATCTTCATGATGAAGTGATCGACCAGCTCCTGGGCATCCTGTTCGCTGATAAGCCCCGCCTTAAGATCCCGCTCGATATAGATGTCGAGGAAGGTGGCAGTACGACCGAGGGACATGGCTCCGCCATTTTGCGACTTCACCGCCGCCAAATAGGCAAAGTAGAGCCACTGCACCGCCTGCTGGGCAGTGCGCGCCGGCCCGGAGATGTCAAAGCCGTAGCTGGCCGCCATCTGCTTGATCTGCACCAGTGCCCGCTTGTGCTCGGCCAGCTCCTCGCGCTGGCGGATCACCTGCTCCAGCTGCTCTCCCCGCTCGAGCGCCGGTTGCAGATCGGCAAACTGCAGCTCCCGCTCACGGATTAGATAATCTATGCCATAGAGCGCGACCCGACGATAATCTCCGATAATGCGACCACGGCCGTAACCATCCGGCAAACCGGTCAAAATTCCCGATTTTCTGCAGCGCAACATCTCGGGAGAGTAGACGTCGAACACCCCCTGATTATGGGTTTTGCGCAATTCGCTGAAGGTATATTCAAATTCGGGATCCATCTCCCGGCCATATGCTTCAAAAGAGCTGCGGATCATATTTACGCCGCCAAATGGGTGCAGTGCTCTTTTAAGGGGCTTGTCGGTTTGCAGGCCAACAATCTTTTCCAGCCCTTGCTCGATATAACCCGGTCCGTGGGCAGTAATGGTCGTGGCAATATTGGTATCAAAATCGACCGGTGCGTGGGTGGCGTTCTCGATACGGATCCCCTCCATCACCTTGTTCCACAAAGTGGTGGTCGCTTCTGTGGCATCTGCTAAAAACTGTTCGTCACCTTCATAGGGGGTGTAGTTCTGCTGGATAAAATCACGGACGTTGATCTCGTGCTTCCAGTTTTCACCGACAAAACCTTGCCATGCCTGACGGAATTTATCCTGATCCAATTGCATATCAACTTTCATCAAATAAACCTCATTCACTACTCATGACACTACAGTGGAAGATGTCAGACGCACTCGGCCTGACGAACCTGCTGCCCCAGACGAATGGCATCCAGCGCGATCATTTTCTCTTCATTGGTGGGAATAACCGCCGCCAGCACCATGGACTCTGCCGCCGAAATTACCCGGCAGCCCTCGCTATTGGGACGCTGGTTAAACGGCTCGCTGATCGCTACGCCAAATACCTGAAGTCGTTCGCATACCAGCTTTCTGATAAAGGCCGAGTTCTCGCCGATCCCGCCGGTGAAAATAACGGCATCCAGCCGGCGCAATGAGGTGGCATGGCCGCCGATATGGCGGGCAATACGGTGGACAAAAGCGTGAATGGCCAGTTTCGCGCCGGGATGTCCTTCGTGATAGGCAGCTTCCAATACCCGCATATCGGAGGAGAGCCCCGAAATACCCAGCAGACCGGACTGCTTGTTCAATACCCGCTCGATATCCTCGATGGATTGCCCCGTCTTGCTAGCGATATAGGCCAGCGCGCCAAAATCGATATCGCCGCTTCGGCTGCCCATGATCAACCCTTCCAGCGGCGTCATCCCCATCGAGGTATCGACGCTCTTGCCATCCTGTACCGCGCAAATAGAGGCGCCATTGCCCAGATGGGCGATAACCAGACCGGCATGCTGCTCATCCAGCCCCATAAATACGCAGGCCTGCTCGGCCACATAGCGATGGGAGGTGCCATGGAAGCCATAGCGGCGCACGCCGTAATCCTGCAAATATTGGTAAGGCAGCCCATAGATATAGGCTTCCGGCTTCAGGGTCTGGTGAAAACCGGTATCAAATACCGCAATTTGGGGTTGTGTGGGAAATAGCTGACGAGCCGCCATCACACCACTCAAATTGGCGTGATTGTGCAGGGGAGCCAAGGGTGACACCTGCTTTATTTTGGCCAATACATGTTCATCAATGATCACGGCTTCGCTAAATTCACTACCACCATGAGCAATTCGATGACCCACCAGTGCAATGGCATCCAGCAGACCCCTTTTTTTCAATTCCGCCGCGATGGCAGCCAATGCACAGGTGTGGTTATTTTCAGCTAATGACATTGCGGGCTCTTTACCCACTTGCAATTGTGGATGGGCCGTCTCAATACCATCCGCCATACCGGATATCACCACCTCACAGGATTGACTCTCCAGTACCGAGAATTTGACCGATGAGGAGCCGCAATTGATAACCAGAACCAACGAATCAAACTTCATTACATCGCCTCGAGATTAATAGTGTCGAGTCACTGCAGTCAGAGCATTTCGCCATAAACAGAAAGTCAAAAAACGGCAAGCCTTACCCAGGGCCCACATAATTGTGGCCAACGAAGAACCGGTTATTGCTCATGTCTGACTGCACCATCCAGACCCCGCCAGGGGGGCCTGAATGGTTGATGACTTGCAGAAAAAGTTTTCAGAACAGCTTGGAAACTATATTCAGGATGGTCAGCACACCGATGATGGTGACAAACAGGTTGCTGGCCTGACCTTTATATTTTGCAAGTGCCGGTGTCTTGCTCACCGCATACATCGGCAGCAGACAGAGCAGGGAAGCGATGATTGGCGCCCCCATTGCCTCAATCAGGTCGAGGATGTTGGGGTTCACATAAGCGACCAGCCAGGTGGATCCCATGATGAACAACATACTGACCATATTGAGTTTTTTACTGGAAACCTTGCTCTTGTCGCCCTGGTAGCCAAAGCGGAGGATAAGGCCATTCAACCCTTCCAACGTCCCCAGATAGTGACCGAAGAAGGATTTGAAGATAGCAACCAGCGCGATAATGGACGCCGCATACTCCAGGGTGGTGGCAAACGCAGACTTGCTGCCCGTCATTGAGGAGAAGTGGTTAGCCAGATAGGAGAGCACCGGAATATTCTGGGCTTTGGCTTCCGCCATGTTTTGCGGTGACAGGGTAAAGAGGCAGCTGAAGGCAAAGAACATCACCACGGCCACCATCAGCATGCTGGCACCGGAGATAATCTTCGAGCAGCGCTTCTCGGTAAAATCACGCCCGAACTCCTGCTCATACTCTTCCCGTTTGGAGACAATGAAAGAAGAGACAATCGGCGAGAAGTTGAAGGAGAAGACCATGATGGAGATCCCCAGCCAGACGGTAACCAGAATACCATCGTGACCAAACATCGATATCTCGCTCAGATTGACCTGATCAAAGACGGCACTGTTCCAGTACGGGACGAGGGAGAGAGAGATAACGATCAGACTGGCAATAAAGGGAAAGACCAGATAGCTCATCACCTTGACCATCAGATCTTTACCGAAGTAGATCACGAATGCCATCAACATCAACAATGCCAGTGCAACCACACCTCGATTAAGCGGAACCAACTGTAGTTGATGCTCCCAAAATGCCATAAAGGTATTGGTGATCGTCACACCATATATCCACAGCAGTGGGCAGATGGCAAAGAAATAGAGGAAGGTAATTACCACTCCACCCATCTTTCCAAAATGTTCTTCAACGGTCTCGGTAATATTTGCCGATGGATTACTGCCAGAAAGACATAATCTGGCCAACGCCCTATGGCAATAAAATGCAATGGGGTAAGCCAACGCCAACATGATTAATATTGGGATCAGGCCACCATATCCGGCCCGGATTGGAAAGAACAAGACTCCAGCCCCGATAGCAGTACCGAACAGACCTAATCCCCATGTGGTATCCGATTTACGCCATGCACGAGTATTCTCTTTACTGCCGGTGACAACACTGTCTAATATCATGACTGCATTCCTTACAGGCTAAATTGACGAATATTGTTCTGTTCGATAATTTCGGCGATCCGGGTCAGATCAATATTGCCACCCGAAATAATGCTGACGGTCTTTTTACCTTCGACATAATGTTTCAGCTTGCCACTGAGCAGCGCTGCCGAGGCCAGAGCTCCCGCCCCTTCGGTAATCACCTTGTTGCGCTGAATAAGGTCAACCATGCTATGACGAATATCATCCTCGGTGACCAGTACAATATCATCCACCAATTGTTTGACGATTTCGAAGGTCAGTGAACCGGGTCTTGCCACATCACAGCCATCGGCTAGCGTGCTGCTGGTTCTGTGATTGGTCATGGTACCGGCATAGAAAGAGGCCGCCATACCGTGCACATTCTCGGATTGCACACCAATCACCTTGATGGTCGGATTAATAGATTTGATAGCCATGGCAACACCGGCAATCAAACCACCACCACCGATCGGCACTATGATGTTATCGACATCATAGAGATCCTCGATAATTTCCAGGCCAATGGTGCCCTGGCCGGCAATCACTTTTGCATCGTCGAAGGGGGGAATAAATACGCGGCCTTCCATCTCCACGATTTCGCTGACTTTGGCAATGGTGTCATTGAAGCTATTTCCATGGAGGATCACTTTGGCTGAATAGTCACTGGTTGCAGCAATTTTGGATTTGGGGGCACAGCAAGGCATGACCACCTTGGCATCAATTCCCAGCATGGCACTGGAGAGTGATACACCTTGGGCATGATTGCCCGCCGAGCAGGCGACAACACCTTTTTGTCGGTCTTCAAGACTTAATGAACTGAGTTTGTTGAAGGCACCACGAATTTTAAAAGAGCCTGTACGTTGCATGTTTTCAAGCTTGAGGTAAACCTCGCCATGGCAACGTTCGCTGATGTAGTTAGAGGGTAGTTGCGCGGTCTTGTATATATGATTGGTCAGTCTTTTTTTGGCTTCAGTAATATCATGAAGACCAATGGGCAGATTGCTATACATCTTCATCGCAAATCTCTTTTTATTTATTAATTTGTAGGGTTTTATTTCACAGGGCGAAGCGATACTAGGTTCTATCACTTGCAATTAATGTGAGCATAAACACAAAAAAATCTACAAAGAGACTGCGTTACGGTGAAATTATCAAAAAATGTGATGGCAACAACACTTGAATCCAAATGGATTAAAAAAAGTAATCAGATATTGGCGAAAAATATAATTAACAACTCCAAAACAAAGCCGTAAAGATTAGATTTTTCAGGGCAATTGCGTTGCTTTTTGCAACCGGCAATCAGTTGCTTGCCTGCCAGAACCGGGACAACAAAAAAGGGAGCCATAAGCCCCCCCATCGACAACACAGAACCGATTACTCGGCTGCAGCATCATCTTTCTTGTACTTGGCAGCAGTCTCTTTGATAAGAGCCTGCAACTCGCCAGCCTGGAACATCTCGATCATGATGTCACAGCCACCGATCAGCTCACCTTCAACCCACAGTTGGGGGAAGGTCGGCCAGTTGGCGAATTTTGGCAATTCGGCGCGGATATCCGGATTCTGCAGGATATCAACGTAGGCAAACGGCTCGCCGCAGGACATCAGAGCCTGGGAGGCCTGGGCAGAGAAGCCACAGCTGGGTAGCTTGGGGGAGCCCTTCATGTAGATGATGATGGGGTTGTCAGCCAGCTGCTGCTTAATCTTTTCAATAGTTTCCATAGGTGCCTCACTAGAGCGATTTCGGCGGCCATTCTACTGCAATCTTGCCCGAGCACAAACTGACAAAGGGGTGACCCGGCTTGAATTGTGCAAAGAACCCACACAGGATTGATCGCGATCATGGCGCCAATCAAGAGTTGTTAGGCCATCTTTGATACTGCTACAATCCCTTGGCTTTGGGCTACCCAGCCCCATCATTTTAAAAACAACTCTTTTCACATATAGAAAAGAGTACGCAATGTCTTGCAACCGTCGCCTTCGCACGGTCCAGCCAATGGAGAGTAGAAAATGGCATTCGAACTTCCCGCTCTGCCCTATGCAATCAACGCTCTGGAACCGCACATCTCCCAGGAAACTCTGGAATATCACCACGGCAAGCACCACAACACCTACGTGGTCAACCTGAACAATCTGGTGCCGGGTACCGAGTTTGAAGGCAAGTCTCTGGAAGAGATCATCAAGACCTCCAACGGCGGCATCTTCAACAACGCCGCCCAGATCTGGAATCACACCTTCTACTGGCACTGCCTCTCCCCGAATGGCGGTGGCGAGCCGACTGGCGCCCTGGCTGAGGCCATCAACAAGGCATTCGGCTCCTTCGCCGAGTTCAAAGATGCCTTCACCAAGTCTGCCATCGGCAACTTCGGTTCCAGCTGGACTTGGCTGGTGAAGAAAGCTGACGGCTCTCTGGCTATCGTCAACACCTCCAACGCCGGCTGCCCGCTGACTGAAGCCGGTACCACCCCGCTGCTGACCGTTGACCTGTGGGAGCACGCCTACTACATCGACTTCCGCAACCTGCGTCCGAAGTACATGGAAACCTTCTGGGCTCTGGTTAACTGGGAATTCGTGGCCAAGAATCTAGCTGCTTAATCAGCCTAGCTTGCCAAAACGCCCCGCACTGCGGGGCGTTTTTTTATCTCGATAGGGCTGCGTAAATGAATAAGGCGCCCGCAGGCGCCTTTTACATATCGAGATGACCCGCTTACTGGTCCAGCTCGTCCATATATTCATCCAGATTGGCATCGTCAGCCTGCTCTTGCTGAGACGCTTTCAGCTCGGTCTGCTTGCCCGTCACCTTGCCCTGGTTATATTGCAGGTAGAAGTCCTTGGTCAGCGCATAAGGATCGAGGGAGTTGTCGATGATCCGCTCCTGATCGATCAGCTTGGCACGTGTGCCCAAGCCATCCAGTGCCCAATGTGCAACCTTCATCGGGAAGGTTAACAAGGCATAGGGGAAGTAGAAGCTGTCAATCGCATCGCCAACCAGCTCCCGGGTGGTAGTCGGGCCGTAAACAGGCACCATGATGTAGGCACCATTACCGATATCGGCCCTGCCCAGCACGGTATCCATCTCCAGCTTGTTGCGCTCAAGGCCGGCATGTTTGGCCACATCGAAGATACCCAGCAGACCGACCGTGGTGTTGAGTGTAAAGCGCCCCAGGTTGGTGCCCGCCCCCTTCAAATCGCCGGTGATCAGATGGTTCACCATGCTGCTTGGCTCATCAAAGTTGGCAACAAAGTTGGCAATGCCATCCTTCACCCCGACCGGAATGTAGCGGGCATAGGCATGTACCACAGGACGTGCCACATAGGGCTCCAGCACATCATAGTTGACCGCCCACATGGCCCGGTTGGCCCCCTGGAAGGGATCGCGCGGATCGGCCGCCGTACTGGTGGCACCCGGATTATTCATGCCGGGATTGAGATCCAGACTCTCTGGGCCAGGCTTGGGTGGGCCACCGGCACAGCCAGCCAGCAAGAGGGCTGCCAGTATGGCCCCTGAACGAAGATACATATGATTGTCCTGACGTTTTATTTTGATTTATCAGAAGTATAGATAACCCGGCTCCTATCCAGGGGCCGGGTTATCCAAAGGCATATTAGAGGGCGTGATCGATGCGGATGTCAATCGGAGCAGCAGGGATCTCGGCCGTCTTGACCGGCACGGATACCCCTTCGAAGGCTCCTTCCTTGTTCATCACATTGCCACCGCGCGAGAGACGTGCCTTGAACTGCAGCTCCGGATAGGTCGCCAGTTTGCTACCTTCCATCATGGCATCGCCATCCCCGAGTGACAGGGTAACAGGTAAGGTTGGCCCTGCGATACGCTTCACGGCGATGGGCATGGGCGGCCCGTTGGGCACCACGGCAAAGACGAAGAGATGGGCATCTTCCGGCATCTGAATGCCCGCCGCCAACGTGACGTGGATGGGGAATTCCCCCTCCTTCACCGCCAGCGATTGTCCCTCAACTGCGCCCGCTTTGGCTACGCCTGAATTCATCACCTCGATGCCGCGCTGCTTGAGCTGCGCGCGGGCGTACTCCATGGAGCGCTCGACCATCACGTAACGGGGGGTACCTTTCTCCATCAGTGGCAACATCGCCTGCCAGCGAGACAGCGCGGTCTGGAAGTCCTCTTTTTGCAGCGCCATAAAGGCATAGACAGAGCGCGCCTCGATATTGTCCGGATCCTGCGCGATAGCAGCCTGCAACAGGGCATCCGCTTGCGCCTCATCCCCCGTCATCATCAGCGCCTGCGCGTAAGGCACCGCCACCAGCGACTTCTGGGGGGCAAGCGTGTAGGCCCGCTCCAGCGCCTCGTTGGCCATCTCGGGATCATTGCCATCCAGCGCCAAGCGTCCCAGCAGCAGCCAGCCGCGGTAGTCGTTCGGTTCATCCTTGAGGCGGGTACGCAGTGCCAGCGTGAAATCCAGCAGATCCTGCTCGGTCACCTTGGCATCCCGCTCCACCAGAATGCGGTTGCTCAGCTCGCCAAGACGGCTGCTGGCATCTTGCCAGCGACTCACCTCTTGCCAGGAGCCCAACTTGTAGTAGAGCCCCAGACTCACCACCAACAGCACCAGCACACCCGGGATCCAGATCAGACTCTTGCCACTGCGGGCTGTCTGCTCCACATCGGGAATATCATCCAAGAGACTTCGTTGCAGCTCGACCAGCGAGTCGGACTCCTCAGCAAGGACACCCTGCTCGCGCTCTTCGCCAATCTCCAGCAGCCGCTGGCGATAGAGCTGTTTGTTGAGCGCCGAGCGACTGATGCTCTGTTTGCCTTCACCACGCCACAGCGGCACGACGAGCGCCAGACTCACCAGCACCAGCAAGCCCGCAATCACTATCCAAAAAGCGGTCATTGTTTCTCTTCCTCTTTGAGCAGCTCGGCCAGTCGGCGCTGCTCCTCCTCGCTCAAGGCGTTATCCAGTTGTTTTTTCACCGCAGGGGGCCGGCGGCTGCGCATCACGACCACGGCGCCACCGATCAGGATCACCAGCAGCGGGCCGAGCCAGAGGATCAGGGTGGAGGCCATCAGGGGCGGGTTATAGAGGATAAAGTTGCCGTAGCGGGCCACCATGTAATCCACGATCTCCTCTTTATCCTTACCCTCGCGCACCATCTGGTAGGTCTTGTCGCGCAAGTCCTTGGCCAGCCCCGCATTGGAGTCGGCGATATCCTGGTTCTGACACTTGGGGCAACGCAGCTCCTTGGTCAGTTCACGAAAGACCTGCTCCTGATTGTCGTTGTCGAAGGTGTAGACATCGATAGCGGCCATGGCCGGCACTTGCACCCCCCATCCCAGCAACAACAGCAGGGAAGCAATAAATACTCTCATCAAGACTCCCCTCACTTCATGGCATCAAAGATGGGTTTGAGGGTCGACGCCCAGTTCTCGGGGTTGATATCCCCCACGTGGCGATACCGGATGATCCCCTTGCTGTCGATAAAGAAGGTTTCCGGCGCGCCGTATACCCCGAGATCCAGCCCCAGCATGCCGTCCGGATCATAGAGGTTGACCTGATAGGGGTTGCCCAGCTCAGCCAACCATTTGATCGCCTTGTCGCGCTCATCCTTGTAGTTCATGCCGATGATGGGAATGCCCTGCCCTGCCAGCTGTTTGAGGTAGGTGTGCTCGCCATAGCAGGTCGGGCACCAGGTGGCCCAAACGTTGAGCAACATGGGGCGACCGGTCAGGATACTGCGATCGTGCTGTTTGTTCAGATCGTAAATGTCCTGCAGGGTGAACACCGGCACCTCTTTGCCCACCATCACGGACTCAAGCTTGGTGGGATCGGAGTAAAGCCCTTTGAACAGGAACACAGCCCCCAGCAAAAAGACGATAAAGGGGATTAAAAACAACCAGGTCTTTTTGTTCATGCCTTGACCTCCTCCTCACGACGGCCGAAACGGTAACGCTTGTCGAGCATCGCCAGCACGCCACCAATGGCCATAAAAACGCCGCCGAACCAGATCCAGCGCACGAACGGCTTGTAGTAGATCCGCACCGCCCAGGCACCGTTGTCGAGCTGTTCCCCCAACGCCGCATAGAGATCGCGGGTGATACCGGCATCGATGGCCGCTTCGGTCATCGGCATCCGGCTCACCTTGTACATCCGCTTCTCGGGCTTGAGCAGGGCGACCTGCTTGCCATTGCGGTGCACTTCCAGAACGCCCTTGAAGCCATCGTAGTTGGGGCCGTTCTTCTCCTTGATCCCGGCAAAGACGAACTCGTAATCGGCAAAGTGCACCCGATCACCCGCCTGCATCCGCAGATCCTTCTCGATGCTGTAGTTCTGGGTGCAAGCGATACCAATGATGCTGACTGCCAGCCCCACGTGGCCGAGGATCATGGCCCAGTGGCTGTTGCCAAGCTTGCGCACACCGACTGCAAAGCTGTGCTTGTGGGTAGCACGCGCCCAGGTCTCCTGCACGCTGGTGACGATGATCCAGGCGCCCAGACCAATCCCTACTGCCGCCCACGGCTTGAAGGTTTCGGCAAAGAGCAGCGGCAACAGCAAGGCTGCGGCCAGACTCAGCACCAGTGCCACGAGCACCTTGCTTTTGAGTTCTCCCAGCTCCTGACGACGCCAGCGAAATAGCGGGCCAACCCCCAGCAGCAGGGCAAAGGGGATGATCAGCCAGCTGTAGATGTGGTTGAAGAAGGGGGTACCGATAGAGATGCTCCCCAGCCCCAGCTCCTTGTGCACCAGCGGCAGCAAGGTACCGAGCAGCACGGTCAGCAGACCCGCCACCAGCATGATGTTGTTGCAAAGCAGCAGGGTCTCGCGGCTCCACAGCTCGTGTTTGCCGTGGCTCTTCACCTGCGAGCCTTTGAAGGCAAACAGCAGCAAGGATGAGCCGATCACCGCCAGCAGGAAGCCGAGAATAAACAGACCGCGGGTCGGGTCGGAGGCAAACGCATGCACCGACACCAGCACGCCGGAGCGCACCAGGAAGGTACCCAGCAGGCTCAACGAGAACGCAGAGAGGGCCAGCAGCACGGTCCACGCCTTGAAGGTGGCGCGCTTCTCGCTCACCGCCAGCGAGTGCAGCAGAGCGGTACCCGCCAGCCAAGGCATAAACGAGGCGTTTTCTACCGGATCCCAGAACCACCAGCCGCCCCAACCGAGCTCGTAGTAGGCCCACCAGGAGCCGAGCACGATGCCAAGGGTCAGGAATACCCAGGCCGCCATAGTCCAGGGGCGCGACCAGCGGGCCCAGGTCGCATCGAGACGGCCGGTCATCAGCGAAGCAATGGCAAAGGCAAACGCCACCGAGAAGCCCACATAACCCATGTAGAGCATCGGCGGATGGAAGATAAGACCCGGATCCTGCAGCAGCGGATTGAGGTCACGACCATCGACCGGGAAATAGGGCAAGGTGCGGGTGAAGGGATCGGAGGTGAACAGCACGAAGGCAGTGAAGCCGACCGAGATCAGCCCCAACACGCCGAGTACCCGCGCGACAGCATCGAGCGGCAGACGGCGGCTGAACATGGCTACCGCCGCAGTCCAGCCACCCAGGGTCAGTACCCACAGCAGCAGGGAACCCTCATGGGCGCCCCACACCGCCGAGATACGATAGGCGAGCGGCAGCAGGCTGTTGGAGTTAGTGGCCACATACTGCACGGTGAAGTCGTTATCGATAAAGGCCCAGGTCAGGCAGAGAAACGACAGCAGCAGCAACAAGAACTGGGCATAGGCGAGCGGGCGGGCCGCCGACATCATGCCAAGACGCCCCCAGCTGGCGCCAAGCAGCGGATAGCTACCCAGCAACAGGGAGGTGGCAAAGGCCAGGATCAGCGCAAACTGTCCTAATTCCGGGATCATGAAGGCATTCCTTTCAATTGAACGGTGACAACAGCCGCACCACGCACGGCAGGCAAAGCGGAAAAGGCAAACACCACAGGGATCACTGTTTGGCTCCCTTCAACTGCGCCTCGGTATACTCCGGCTTGAAGTGCATACCGTTGGTGGCATCGGCCACTTCCGGCGGCATGTAGTTCTCATCGTGCTTGGCCAGCACCTCGAACGCCTCTACGGTCGTGGCATCCTTGAGGGTGCCCTGGGCAACAATCCCCTGCCCTTCACGGAACAGATCCGGCAGGATGCCGTCAAACTCGACCTGGACCAAATGACCGCCGTTATCCACCAGCTTGAAGGCAACCTTGAGGCTCTGGGGATCCCGCTGCACCGACCCCGGCACGACCAATCCACCGATGCGCAGGCGCTGCCCCTCTTCCGGTTTGATCTTGTCCGGCCCCTTCCCTTCCACCAGCTCGCTCGGGGTGTAAAAGAGGTCGATATTCTGACTGAGGGCGTAGAGCACCAGCCCGCTGACGGTAGCCAGACCCAGGGTAATGGCCAGAATGATGGTGAGGCGTTTTTTGCGTCTCGGGTTCATAGGGTGTTCTCCATCTGCTGGGCCGCCTTGCGACGGGCCTCACGCGCCTGTTTGCTGCGCAACTCACCGAGCAGGCTGCGGGTTTTCATGCGGGTAGAAATGATGATGCCGACCAGACACACCAGCGTCAGGCCAAATGAGAGCCAGACATAGAAGGCGTAACCGCCCATCGCCATAAAATCACTGAAAGAGGCAAAGTGCATGCTTACTTCTCCTGCTCTGCAATCTCTTTGACCCAGGGGCGATGCCACTCCCGCATCAGGAGTTCATTGCGAAAACGCATCAGGGTCAGGGCCCCGAGAAATGCGGCAAATGCCAGGATCATGATCAGCAGCGGCCAAAGCATCTCGGGTGAAATGGAAGGTTTGTCAAATTTGGTGATGGTGGCCCCCTGATGCAGGGTGTTCCACCACTCCACCGAGTAGTGAATGATGGGCAGGTTGATCACCCCGACCAGCGCCAGAATGCCGGCCGCACGGCCAGCGACCACCTTGTCGCTGAAGGCGTTGTAGAGGGCGATAACGCCGAGGTAGAGGAACAGCAAAATCAGCTCGGAGGTGAGACGGGCATCCCAGACCCACCAGGTTCCCCACATGGGCTTGCCCCAGGCGGCACCGGTAAAGAGCGCGATAAAGGTAAAGATGGCACCGACCGGAGCAATAGCTGCTACCGTCATATCCGCCATCCGCAGCTGCCATACCAGCCCGATAAACGCAGCAATCGCCATAGTGGAGTAAGCCCCCATGGAGAGAATGGCGGAAGGCACGTGGATATAGATGATCCGGAACGAATCTCCCTGCTGGTAATCCGCTGGCGCAAACGCGAGGCCCCAGACAGTGCCGATCACAAACGAGAGCAGACTAATCACCGCAAACCAGGGCAACAGTGTGCCTGCCAGCTGATAGGCACGCTCCGGTTTGGCATAAGGGTGCAACCATTTCCACATAGCTCACAAAACCTTTTTGTTATTAATCGTTTGGCGAGGCCTACCATACCGACCGCAGGGCAGCATCAAATACCCCGAAAGCAATAAGCGGCACTCTCCTTGATCCATCGCAACATTATTTTTTGCAAAAAGACTCCGTTCGGAGCCAAATCCGGTTCAGCTCACGGCCATCAGTTGAGGCTGACCCGCAACGCCGCCGACACAGCCAGCGGCGTCAGTGTCAAAGCTCCCACCAGCATGGCGGCCAGAATGGCAAGCTGCCCGCCATAGGGCAAGCTCATCCCCGCGGCATCGATGGCTGAGGTGGCAAAAATCAGTACCGGGATATAGAGCGGCAGGATCAGCAGACTGAGCAATACCCCCCCTTTGCGCAATCCCACCGTCAACGCGACCCCGACCGCGCCGAGCAGACTCAATACAGGAGTGCCAAGTGCCAGCGTCGCGACGACAGCCAGATAGGTGTTCATATCCAGCGACAGCAAAATCGCCAGCAAGGGAGAGATCAGCAGCAGCGGCAATCCGGTCAGCAGCCAGTGAGCGACCACTTTCGCCAGCGCCATCAAGCCCAGCGGGTGCGGCATCAGCATCATCTGCTCCAGCGCGCCATCGGCAAAGTCGTCGCGAAACAGTCGCTCCAGCGACAGCATGGCCGCCAATAGCGCCGCCACCCAGATAATCCCCGGGGCAATACGGGCCAGCAGTTTGGGCTCCGGGCCAATCCCTAACGGAAACAGGGTGATGACGATGAGGAAAAACCAGAGCGGGTTGAGAATATCGGAACGCTGGCGCAGAGCCATCAGCAGTTCACGGTGAATAAGGTGCATAACAGCGCGCAACATGGCGTTACTCCTGCAATGTCGATGCGAAGGGGGTCAACGAGATAGTTTTCAGCCGTCCCTGCATCAGGGTAAGATCCTGATGAGTGGTTAGGATCACCATGCCGCCCCGCTCGGCGTGGGCCAGAAAGAGCTGTTCGAGCACCTTGACCCCTTGCTTGTCGATGGCGGTAAAGGGCTCATCGAGGATCCAGAGTGCCGGTTTCTGTGACAGCCAGAGTCTGGCCAGAGCCACCCGGCGTTGCTGACCGGCAGAGAGTTGCCCGGTCGGGTTCTCTTCAAACCCGGCAAGCCCTACCCGGGCCAATATCTGCCACAAGTCAGTCTCTGTTTGCCGCGGGTGATGCAACTGCTGGTAGAACTTCAGGTTTTCAAAAGGGGTCAGCGCCGCTTTGACGCCCGGCTGATGACCGAGATAGAGCAGATTGGCATGATACTCATCGCGACAGTGACGAATATTCTCCCCATTCCAGCACACCTCACCGGCAAACGGCTGCGACAGCCCGGTCAACAGCCGCAACAAACTGGTCTTTCCGACCCCGTTGGGTCCTTCAATTTGCACCAGATCGCCGGGCGCAACAGAGAAAGAGAGGTGTTCAAACAGAGTGCGATCTTCGCGCACGCAGCTCAGATTGTTAACTTGAAGCAGCATGGGGATTTTTTCAGAGAAAATGAAGCGGTCTGCATCTTAACACAGTATTGGAATACGTCTTTTCAAAGATGCAACAATTGAACTGACTGGCGACCGGGATCACAAAGAAAATACGGTAGAAACCGCCTGCTCAACGCAGCTGGGGGACAAGCGGCTGCACGCCATAAAATTCAGGAAGGCAATTGCCTTCCTGAATCATCAAGAGCGACCTTTTCGCAACGATATCAAGAGCTCAGCCTCTGCCTTTGGCAACTCGCACTCACTCATGACTTCATCAAGATCGGCGCCCAGTTCGACCATCTTTGCCGCTCGGCTGTAGAGCCTGCGTTCGGGATCCTGCATGGTCAGCTCTTGCTGGCGCTCGTTGACCTGCTGCATAGCCCCTTCCACCGACTGCAGACGCTGCCCCATGCCAATGGCGCCGGTATGGAGTTCCATCATCTGCTTGCGCAAGCTTTCCAACTGACCTTGCAGGGTTGCCACACTGGCCTCGGACTCCTGCTTGCTGCGCTTGCTCTTGAACCAGATATAAGAGGCAAACGCCAAGGCAATCAGGGACAACCCCAAGGCAACCATCTCGATTATCAAAACATCACCTTACTTATCAGAGGGAACCGATATCTTCCCACTCTTCATCGGAGAGCAGCTTGTTCAAGTCAACCAGGATCAGCAGTTGCCCATCGCGGTTGCTCACCCCCTGAATAAACTTGGCGCTCTCTTCAGTACCGACCGCAGGTGCCGCATCGATTTCGGAAGAGCGCAGATAAACCACTTCCGCCACACTGTCGACCATGATGCCGATCACCTGCTTCTCGGCCTCGATGATCACGATCCTGGAGTTTTCACTCACATCACCGGAAGGCAGACCGAAACGGGAACGGGTATCGATGACAGTCACCACATTGCCACGCAGGTTGATGATCCCCAGTACGTACTCAGGCGCACCCGGCACCGGTGCAATTTCGGTGTAGCGCAACACCTCCTGAACCTGCATCACATTGATGCCGTAGGTTTCGTTTTCCAGTTGGAAGGTTACCCATTGCAGCACTTCATCTTCGGCCAGATTCTGTGCAATATTGCGCTTTTCTGTCATGTTTTTATTCCTTTTATGAAAACGTCTACTGCTAAAACTAGCAATAAAACAGCTCGATTGCAGAAGTTATCAGCGACCTTCTATGTTAACCCCACGCTCCAGCAACAGGAGTAGTTCGCGGACGTGTAACAGGGCACACATTTTTTCTTTGACCATGCCAGCCAACCAGGGGCGCTTGCCCTCCTGATGGCGCCATTTCACCTGGTCACGGTGTAACAATTCAGTCCCTTTGAGATGGTGGCAGGCTAATCCCCACGGCGATTCACCAAGCATAATCAGATACTTGTAATCATCCATCTCGAGATGCTGACCCGGCATGACCCACTGGGCAGTATCGACCACATTCATCTTCTGCTCGCGGGAGGTCATGATCCCCTTGTACCAACCCGGTTGGCCAAACAGGGAGGTGATCTCGCCCAGCTGATGAATACCACCCAGCTCGGTCAACGGCACCGCAAACGTCACGCCTGCGACTTCAAAGAAAAGGGCCTGAAACTCTTTACCAGTATCGATATTTTCCCAGGTAACAGGTTTACTGGCCTCTACCGGAGCAACCTCCAGCACCGTTTCGGTCAGGATTGTAGTATGGGGCTCTGCAACCTCGGGAAGCAGAACCTCCTCAGGCCATTCAGGCTCCACCGGCAGCAGTGATTCCTCTGCCACAATCTCCAGCGGAGTGGTGAGTGTTATCTCCTGGGTGAAGGCATCATTTTCGAACTGGACTTGTCCCACCTGAGCCAATAGCTCACCAAGTTGGGCAAGCCGTGGATCGCTTTCGAGGTAAGGTGCGGCGACTACCTCAGGGACGCTTTGGGGCTGACGTTGCAACTGTAAAACAGGGGCGGATTGAGCCTCTTCCACCTCATCCAGCACCAGTGGCTCATCGAGCAGCAGGGAATGGAAATAGTCATCCATCGCCCGAACTTGAATGGTATCTCTCATGCCGTCACCTCATGAACCCGTTGCCGCTCAAGGGCATCAAGATGGTTGAGCAGCGTTTCATATGCATAGGTTCCACGACTCCCGGGAGAATAGATAGACGGGGGGATATGCAGCAAGCTGGCATCCCGAAACTTGGTATCAATAGGGATCACCGCATTCCACACTGAATCTCCATATTGATCCTTGATCGACTTCAAGGTCATCAGAGAGGCACGGGTGCGCTTGTCGAACATGGTCGGGATCACTGTATAACGGAACTTGTCACGCTTGGAACGCTGCATGATCTCGAATGTTTTCATCATCCGCTCCAACCCCTTGAGGGCCAGAAACTCGGTCTGGACAGGCACCAGAATGCGATCGCAGGCAGCCAGCGCGTTGACCATCATCACCCCCAGCACTGGCGGGCAATCGATCAGCACGTAATCATATTGATCCTGAATGCGCAGCAGTGCCCGCTTCAGTACCAGTCCCATCCCCTCACGATTGCCCATCACCCGATCAAGGGTCGCCAAAGTAATAGATGCTGGCAGTAAGTTGATATTTTCGAACTTGGTCTTGAGCGTCAGTTTATTGACAAGCTCGGCTGTCGGTTTGACAGCTTGAAACAACTCATAGAGGGTTCCATCCAGGCGATCTGAATCAAAATCAAGATATGCAGTCAGCGAAGCATGGGGGTCGGTATCAATCAACAGCACCCGCTGGCCACGCTGGGCCAGGATCCCCGCAAGCGAGACCACTGTGGTGGTTTTACCCACACCACCTTTCTGGTTGGCAACCGTCCAAACAATCACTGTATCAATCCTGCCTTGTTGTTATGCGTATGCCACCACCGGGCAAGGTGATCACCTTTATCTCTCCTGCATCCACCGCCTGCTGTACAGCAGGAACCGGTTCAGCAACTACCGTCGGTGTTGCAACCACAGGTGCCGGCGGCACCCAGGCAAATTTGGAGATAGCGACCACAACCTTGCGATTCTGCAGTCTGCCCTGCTCGCTGCCGTTGTCAGCAAAGGGGGAAAACTCGCCATATGCCTCGAACGCCAGACGCTGGGGGGCGATCCCATCTGCAATCAAACCATTGAGTACCGCTTCGGCCCGAGCAGCAGAAAGCGCCCAGTTAGAACGATAAATTTCATTATTTATCTGTTGGTTATCGGTATAACCCCGAACCCTTACATAGTTATCGACCGGTTTGAGAATACTTGAAAGAGTATTAATGACCGGTGCAGCGTTTGGTCCCAAAAAGGCACTGCCGCTGCCAAACAACAAGCCGGAACTGAGTTCAACCGTCAGCCAGTTCTCATCTTGCGTCAGTTTGACGATACCGGCATCCACCAGCGAGCCCATGCTCTGTTGCAACTGCATATCGAGTTTTGCAAGTGTCGCGCCATCTTGCAGCACTGGCACACCAGAAATAGGAGCAAGTGAAGGAGAGGGGGATGCTGGGCTTTCCAACAACGATGGAGAGGCAGATACCGCGTTATCCAGCAGGGAATTACCCTGCCCTTCAAGCAAGCCATTGCCGCCAGACTGCATGACACTGAACGCCTGGCTCATACCATCAATCACCGCGCGATACTTGTCCTTGTTCACCAGCGCAACAGAGTAAAGCACCACGAACAAAGCAAAGATCAGCGTCATATAATCGGCATAGGAGACCAGCCAGCGGTCAAGATGCTCGCGACCCTGCAAGTGCAACCGATAGCGCTTGCGCATGGCTACTCTCCTTTCAAATAGGCCCTGAGCCGGCGTTCAACCTGCAAGCCGTTTTCACCATGGGCGATAGCCAGCAGCCCTTCCAGGGTCATCTCCTGAAAGAGTGCATAGTGATAGTGAAATGCGCGTAGCCTGTTGGCGATAGGCAGGTAGATGAGGTTGGCAAACCCCACTCCATAGATGGTTGCCACAAATGCCACTGCGATACCCGCCCCCAGCGCTGACGGGTCTTCGAGATGAAACATGGCCTGGATCAGGCCCAGCACGGCACCGATGATTCCGATGGTCGGACTGTACCCCCCCATGGCTTCAAATACCCTGGCGGCATGTTCATTGCGCTCCTGCTCGATATCGATATCGGCTTCGAGCAACATGCGAATATCCTCCGTGGATACCCCATCGACAATCATGCCAAGCCCTTGGCGGGTAAAGTTGTCTTCCTCCTGCTCAGCCTGATTTTCAAGGGCCAGCAGCCCTTGCTGGCGCGCAAAGACGGCCCATGACTGCAACCGTTCGGCCTGCGTCGCGAGATCCTGGCGGGGAGGGGTAAAAATCCATAACAGCTGGCGCAACGCCAGCAAGATGTACTTGGCTGGAGTCTGCAACGTGACGGCACCGACGGTACCACCCAGCACGATCAAAAAAGCAGGGCCGTCCACCAGCGTCAACAGGGAGCCGCCATGCCACAGTTGGGCAATGGCAATAGCCCCCAATGCCAGGAGCAGACCGAGCAAGCCCATGATTAGCGTCCCAACTCAACCAGAATACGCTGGGCCACCTTGTCCAGAGGGAGTGATTCGCTGGCAATCCCCGCTTTGGCTACCGCTTGCGGCATACCATATACCACGCAGGAAGCCTCATCCTGAGCCCAGACGGTTGATCCCTGCTCTTTCAGCAGTCTGGCGCCATCACGACCATCTGCGCCCATACCGGTCAGCACAATCGCCAGTACCTTATCGGCATAGGTCTTGGCCGCAGAGGCAAAGGTGATGTCCACACAAGGCTTGTAATTTACCTTGTCGTTGCCATCCACGATGCGAATGCGAGCCCCTGCACCACGACCTTCCAACAGCATCTGTTTGCCACCGGGAGCAAGGTAGGCATGCCCTGGTTTAAGCACATCGCCATCTTCCGCTTCCTTGACGCCAATCTGGCATAACCCGTTGAGACGGGCAGCAAACGCGGCAGTAAAAGTGGCTGGCATATGCTGGATAAGCAGGATGGGATGGGGAAAATCCCCCGGCAACTTGGTCAGCACATTTTGCAAAGCAACAGGTCCGCCGGTAGAAGTACCGATCGCCACCAACTGATAACTCTTGCCACTGCGCTTGAATGAAGCACTTGGCACAGTGCGTTGCAGGTCAGGCTGACGATCAGGAGTTCTGGGCGCTATGCTGCCCAGAGGAGCACGAGCAACCGGTTCAGGTGCTTTGGGACGAGCAGCGGATGTCATCAGGAAGCGCTTGCGGGAGATCTCCTTCACCCGTTGTTGCAACAGTCTGACCGCTTCATCTTTGTCTCTGGCAATGTCCTCAAACTTCTTGGGCAAGAAGTCGAGTGCACCGGCGTCCAGCGCATCAAGCGTAGCCTTGGCCCCTTCATGGGTCAGGGAGGAGAACATCAGAATGGGGGTTGGGCACTTGGCCATGATCTCCCGCACCGCACTGATGCCATCCATCACGGGCATCTCGATGTCCATGGTGATCACATCAGGGCGCAGTGACAGCGCCTTGTCCACCGCCTCACGTCCATTCTGGGCCGTATCAATCACCGTCAGCATGGGATCCTGATTGATGATCTCGCTCACCCGACGGCGAAAGAAGCTCGAATCGTCGACAACTAATACCTTGACTGCCATTGTTGTTTTTCTAACTCCTTGGGCCTGAGCTATTAATGTCTACGCGCATATGCTTTGAGCAGACTCGGCACATCCAAAATAAGAGCGATTCCGCCATCACTGGTAATCGTCGCACCGGCCATGCCAGGGGTGCCTTGCAGCAGGTTATCAAGTGGCTTGATCACCACCTCTTCCTGACCAATCAAGCTGTCTACCACAAACCCGATTTGCTGAGTGCCAATCTGCACGATCACCACATGTCCGGTATCCTGACGTGAACGCTTGTTGGCGCCACGAATCAACCACTTGTGCAGATAGAAGAGCGGTATCGCCTTCTCGCGCACAATGATGGTGAGCTGGCCATCAACCATGTTGGCCTTTTTCAGATCCAGATGGAAAATCTCGTTCACACAACCAAGGGGAAGTGCGAAGGTCTGCTCACCCACTTCCACCATCAGAGTTGGCAGAATGGCCAGCGTCAACGGAACCTTGATTTCGAGACGGGTACCTTTCCCCCAGGTGGAATCGATGTGCACCGATCCATTGAGGCTGACAATGCTGGTTTTAACCACATCCATTCCGACACCACGGCCAGAGATATCAGAGATCTCGGCCTTGGTTGAAAAGCCCGGAGCAAAGATCAGGTTATAGGCATCGTTGTCGCTCATGCGAGCGGCAGTATCTGCATCCAGAACACCGCGACTGATTGCGATGGACTTGAGTTTCTCAGGATCCATCCCTGCCCCATCATCCTCGATGCAAAGCAGAATATGGTCACCTTGCTGGGAGGCGCTAAGGGTAATTGTCCCTTGCCGCGGCTTGCCCGCTTTCTCCCGCACATCCGGCATTTCGACCCCGTGATCGCAGGAGTTGCGAACGAGGTGAACCAGAGGATCGGCGAGCGCCTCTACCAGGTTTTTATCAAGATCGGTCTCTTCCCCCACCATCACCAGCTCAATCTCTTTCTTGAGGGTTCTGGCCAGATCACGCACCACGCGCGGGAAACGACCAAATACCTTCTTGATTGGCTGCATGCGGGTTTTCATCACCGCACCTTGCAGGTCAGCCGTTACCACATCCAGATTGGCAACCGCCTTTGACATCTCTTCATCATTGCTGGCAATACCCAGGCTCACCAGCCGGTTACGAACCAGTACCAACTCACCTACCATGTTCATGATGACATCGAGGGTCTTGGTATCCACCCGCACCGTCGTATCGCTTTGCACGGCACTGTTTTCTGCTGGCGCAGGCGCAGCCTTGGCGGCAGGCGCTGGTGCCTTGGCTGCTTCAGCGGGTTTTGCGGGGGCTGCCGGTGCTGGTTTGGCAACAGGAGTGGCCGGTTTGGGCGGAGTCACCGCAGCAGGTGCGGCAGGTGCGGCAGGTGCGGCAGGTGCGGCAGGTGCGGCAGGTGCGGCAGGTGCGGCAGGTGCGGCAGGTGCGGCAGGTGCCATAGTACTCTGAGGCCCTTGACCACGACCATGCAATTCATCAAGCAGGCGTTCAAACTCATCATCATCGATAAGCTCGTCCACCTCTTTTTGCACGGACTTCAGAGGATTCACCTCTGGCGCCCCCATGTGCTGTCCCTGACCATGGAGCTGGTCCAGCAAGGCCTCAAACTCATCATCGGTGATATCGCCAGAGCCACCTGCTATCGGGGCTGCTGCAGCCGTCTTGGTCGGAGCCCCACCCACGCCGTGGAGCTCGTCCAGCAGACGTTCAAATTCGTCTGCAGAAATTTCATCGATCGAGCCGCCGCCATTGACAGGAGCGGGCTCGCTGCTGATGGCTGCGGGTTCAACAACTTCTGGAGCAACGTCTTCAACAACTACCGGTGCTGCAGGTTCAGATTCTACAGCCGCAGCCGCACTGGTAGCAGTGCGCAGTTGCTCTTCCCCTTCTGGCTTGCACAACTCATGGAGGTCATGAAGCAAATCATCTGACGCAGGGCTGGGTGCTTCGCGATTTTGAACCTGGGCGAACATGACATTGATGGCATCCAGCGCTTGCAGGATCACATCCATCAGCTCCGCAGTAACGGTTCGCTTGCCATTACGCAAGATATCGAACACGTTTTCCGCACCGTGGCATACATCAACCAGTTCACCGAGCGACAGAAAACCTGCCCCCCCTTTCACGGTATGGAAACCGCGAAAGATGGCATTCAACAGGTTCTTGTCATCGGGCCGCTTTTCCAAGTCGACCAGTTGTTCAGACAACTGTTCCAATATTTCGGATGCTTCGACCAGAAAGTCTTGCAGTATGTCTTCATCAACTTCGAAGGCCATGCGTCACTCCATTAGAATCCCAAGCTAGACAGCAGATCGTCCACATCATCCTGACCATTGACCACATCGGCACGAGCCTCGGGGTTCATGATAGGGCCCTCTGCTTCAATCCCGTTGACAGGAATACTACGAGTTGAATGCTCAGCAGAAGCCTCACCAAACATGGTCAGCATTTCTATTAATTTTGTTTCAACTTCCTGAACAAGCTTGATGACCTTGCGGATCATCTGACCTGTCAAATCCTGAAAATCTTGTGCCATCAGGATTTCTGTCAGCAGTTGCCGTAATTTATCGGCATCAGACTCTGAAGCCTTAATAAAATCATCAAGTTGGTGACATAAGGATTTGAACTGCCCCACGCTCATGTCACGAGACATCAGGGCATTCCAGTTCGGCATCACCAGCTGGATATTGTCATTCAGGCGATCCGCTATCGGCAAACTGGCTTCCACCGCATCCATTGTGCGATTGGCCGCTTTGTCGGTCATATCGATAACGTAGCTCAAGCGTTCCCGAGCATCGGGAATATCATGAGTAGCCAAATCGGGAATACGGGGATCGAGGCGAAATTCTTGAAGTGAATCATGCAGTTGTCGGGTCAGCTGACCTACTTTTTCAAACAGATCGGCTGCGTTGGGGGCACATACTTCGGCAAGCAGTTCATCGGCCAGCTCAAATTCGCCTTGCTCCAGATGAGCAACAAGCATCCTTGCCTGGTCGAGCGAAATCATTGCTCTCGTTTTGGCCATCATCCCTGCAGCTCCTTAGCCAATTCGTTCGAAAATTTTGTCGAGTTTTTCTTTGAGCGTTGCTGCGGTGAAGGGCTTGACGATGTAACCGTTGACGCCAGCTTGGGCGGCTTCAATGATCTGCTCACGTTTGGCTTCAGCGGTTACCATCAGAACCGGCAGATGCTTGAGCTTCTCATCGACACGGATGGCTTTAAGCAGGTCAATACCTTGCATGCCAGGCATGTTCCAGTCGGTAACTACAAACTGAAAATCACCATTTTTCAGCATCGGCAGCGCTGTATTGCCGTCATCCGCCTCATGGGTATTGTTGAATCCCAAGTCGCGCAGCAAGTTCTTGATAATCCGGCGCATCGTTGAAAAATCGTCAACAATGAGGATTTTCATGTTCTTGTCCAAAATTCCCTCCTAAATAGCCACCAGAGTGGCTCACTTACATGATGCTAAAAACGGGTTGTGTCGTGCGGATTATGCCTTAGAGTTTCATCTCAGTGTAGCCAGTACAAACACTTATAGATGCCAATCTCTCAAACGAGCACGCAATCTGTGCATTGCCTGACTGTGGATCTGGCTCACACGCGACTCGCTGACATTCAAAACCTCGCCAATTTCACGCAAATTCAGCTCTTCATCGTAGTAAAGAGAGAGAACCAAAGCTTCTCTCTCTGGTAGACGACCAATTTGCTCGGATAATTGAATCTGAAATCGCTCGGCAGCCAATTCATCGAATCCCGAGCCTGAAGGGGCATCATCGGGGTTGCCGATCACATCCTCGCTGACCCCCAAATCTTCGATGCCGATAATTTTGCCGCAGGAGACGTCTTGCAGCATCGCATGGTAATCAGCGATGGAGACCCCCATCTCGGCAGCAACTTCGGTATCTCGCGCGTCACGCCCGTGAGTCTGCTCGACATTCTCGATCGCCTCTGCAATAGCGCGACTGTTGCGATGCACAGAGCGGGGTACCCAGTCACCACGCCGGATCTCATCCAGCATGGCGCCTCGGATGCGGATCCCGGCATACGTCTCGAAGCTGGCCCCCTTGCTACCGTCAAAGTTGCGGGAGGCTTCAAGCAGCCCAATCATACCTGCCTGGATCAGGTCATCCAGCAAGACACTGCTGGGCAGGCGAGCCAACAAATGCTGGGCAATTCGCTTGACCAGGGGAGCATGACGCTCCACCAGCACGTAGGAATCCTGATGACGCAAGTACGCTTGGGCTTTATTCACGGGAACCTTCCTGTGTTGTGGCCGGTTTCTGCAACAAATTTTCCAGGAAAAACTCCAGATGGCCGCCCGGCTGGTTGGGAACCGGCCAGCTCGCCGCCTTGTTGGCAAGGGCCCGGAAGGCCAGTGCGGCCGGCGACTTGGGAAACGCCTCGACAATCAGCTTCTGCTTGCGCACAGCGGCACGCAGATTGGTGTCATAGGGTACACAGGCGACCAGCTCCAGCGAGGTGTCGAGGAAACGATCCGTGACCCGGGTCAGTTTGGCAAAGAGCTCCTGCCCTTCGCGCAGACTGCGCACCATATTGGCTACCACCTTGAAACGAAACACGCCGTGATCCTTGGAGAGGATCTTGATGAGGGCGTAGGCATCGGTGATGGAGGTCGGCTCATCGCAGACCACCACCATGATGTCTTGAGCTGCTCGGGTGAAGCTCAGCACCATGTCGGAGATCCCCGCAGCCGTATCCACCAGCAGGATGTCGACCTGGGTCTTCATCTCGCTGAAGGCGCGGATAAGCTCGGCATGCTGCACCGGAGAAAGCTCGACCATGGACTGGGTGCCCGAGGTCGCAGGCACGATCATCATGCCGTAAGGGCCTTCGACGATGATATCGTCGATGGTGCATTCACCCGCCAGGACATGAGAGAGGTTGCGATGAACCCGCAGCCCAAGCATGACGTCGACGTTGGCCAGACCCAGGTCGGCATCCAGCACCATCACCCGCTTGCCTTGGGCGGCCATGGCTCCGGCCACGTTCAGGGTCACGTTGGTCTTGCCCACGCCACCTTTACCACCGGAAACGGCGATTACTTTTACTCGATTGTTTTGACGCATTTTGCGCAGACCACTCGCCTGATCCATATACATGTTACTCATAAAACTCCGAATCTTCGGCCTCGCCAAAGCCTGCGCCCCAGAAATAGGGCTCCTCTGTTTCTCGCTCCAGCGAGCCCATGGCAGCTCCGACGAGCTGCGCCGCATTGGCAACCTGAATATCCTCCGGAACCCTTTGTCCGTCAGTGATATAGCTGATGGGCAAGGCATTCTGGATACACACATTAATCACTTCGCCCAGATTCAGACTTTCATCCAATTTGGTAAGTATGCAGCCGCTTAATGGAATACGCCGGAAATGGTCAACCGCCTCCTGCATCACCCGACGCTGGGAAGTTGCCGACATCACCAGATAACTGCGGATCCGCACCTTGGCATTCTTGACCAGGGTATCGAGCTGCTCGGTCAACCGGATATCCCGTTGGCCAACCCCGGCCGTATCGATAAGTACCAGCCGACGATGGCGGAACTGATAAAGGGCATTGGCCAACTCTTCGGCATCACGCACCTGCCGTACCGGGCAACCCATGATGCGACCATAGGTCTGCAGCTGTTCATGGGCACCAATCCGGTAGTTGTCGGTGGTGATCAGCGCCACCTGCTCGGCGCCATACTTCATGGCGAAACGGGCCGCCAGCTTGGCGATGGTGGTGGTTTTGCCCACCCCGGTCGGGCCAAGCAGCGCCACCGCGCCACCCTGACGCATGATCTCGTCCTCACTGATCTTGAGCTGGGCCGTCAGCACCTCGGCCAACTGGGCCATCGCCTGATGGATGGACATATCTTCGGGGATCAGTCCCGCCAGTTGATCGGCAAACGCATCATCAAAGCCGAGTTTCTTGAGCTCCTTGATCAGCAGGGCCCGCATCGGTTCGCGGCGCTCCACCTCTTGCCACATCAGCCCGGAAATCTGGTGCTCCAGCAATTTGCGGATGCTGGCCATCTCCTTGCGCATCCCTTCCATCTCCTGATCCCGCTGGGCAGGTTGAGGGGGGCGCTGGCCGGACGCAACCCGGGCTTTGGGCTTGGCAGGTTCCGGAGCGGCGCCCCACTGCCCCTGCTCGGCCAATGTTCTGGGCGCTGGATTGGCAGCGGCCAGCCCGGCCGATTGGGTATTGCCCATTGGCGCCCCATTGCCCGGCTTGAGCTTCTGCTGGCGCGCCAGCAAGGCGGCCAGGGTATCGGCATAATGTTCGTTCTGCTCCTTCGCCGGCGACGGCTCGGGGCGGATCATCTGCCGTGCAGCAGACGAAATATTGACGCTCTCATCGTTCAGCTGACGGCGAACCGGCGCATCTTTGGGCCCCGGGACCTGGGATTGATAATCGACTGCGGCGACTATCTCTACCCCTCCGGTGACCTTCTTGTTGGACATGATGACGGCATCCGGCCCGAGAGTCTCCTTGACCTCGGCCAGAGCCGTTCGCATATCCTTGGCAAAAAACCGCTTAATCTTCACCCGTCGTCTCCGCTAACTAGTTCTGCCCTACCGCACTGACGATGCGGATCTGCTTGTCGTCGGGCACTTCCTGATAAGACAGAACGCGCAATCCAGGAATGGCATTCTTGACAAATTTCGCCAGGGTATTGCGCAAGATCCCCGATGTCAGAAGCACGGCCGGTTGGCCTTCCAATTCTTGTCGTTGAGTGGCTTCCACCAGCGAGCGCTGCATCCGCTCTGCCAGACCCGGTTCAATACCGGCACCATCACCGCCACCAGCCTGCAGGGATTGATGCAATATACGTTCCAATTCCGGCGCCAAGGTAATCACCGGCAACTCGGGATCCGGGCCTGCAATCTCCTGCACAATCAGGCGACGCAGGGCAATCCGGCAAGCGGCCGTGAGCACTTCCGGATCCGGACTGCGCGGTGCGTATTCAACCAGGGTCTGCAGGATAGTGCGCATATCGCGGATTGGCACGCCTTCATTGAGCAAATTCTGCAATACCTTCACAAGGTTACCCATGCTGATCACTTCCGGCACCAGCCCTTCGACCAGCTTGCTCTGATGTTTGCCAATCATGTCGAGCAGCTGTTGTACCTCGTCATGACCCAGCAGCAGAGCCGCATGGTTGGTCAAGATCTGGCTCAGATGGGTAGCCACCACGGTCGCGGTATCCACCACCGTATACCCCAGTGTCTGTGCCTGAGAGACCATCTCCTTGGCAACCCAGACTGCTTCCAGTCCGAAGGCGGGATCCCGGGTGGCTATCCCCTGGATCTGGCCGAACACCTGCCCCGGATTGATGGCCATCTCCTTATCATGGTAGACATTGGCCTCGCCAGTACTGACCCCCATCAAGGTGATGCGGTATTGATTTGGCGCCAGATCCAGGTTGTCGCGAATGTGGACGGCCGGGACCAGAAAGCCCAGCTCTTGCGAGAGTTTCTTGCGCACCCCTTTGATCCGGTTGAGCAGTTCGCCACCCTGATTGCGATCTACCAGCGGGATCAGCTGATAACCCACTTCAAGCCCGATGATGTCCACCGGCATCACATCGTCCCAGCTCAACTCTTTCTGCTCATGGGGTTGTTCGGCAGTGGCAGGCAGCAGCTCGCCCTTGGCCGCTTTGGCGGCCGCCAGTTTCTCGCGGCGCAGCAACCACCAGGCGCCAGCAGCGGCAAGAGCCCCCAGACTCAGGAAGGCGAAATGCGGCATCCCCGGCACCAGTCCCATCATCAGCAGAATCCCGGCAGAGATGATCAGCGCCTTGGGATTGTCAAACAGCTGACCCAGCACCGCGGTTCCCATGTCCTGATCGGTATTCTGACGGGTCACTATGATGGCGGCGGCGATGGAGAGCAGCAGGGAGGGGATCTGCGCCACCAGACCGTCACCGATGGCCAACAGGGTATAGATCTCGGCCGATTCGCTGAAGGTCAGCTGGTGCTGCATCATCCCGATGATGAAGCCGCCGATGATGTTGATAAAGAGGATCATGATGCCCGCAATGGCATCCCCTTTGACAAACTTGGAGGCACCATCCATGGAGCCGTAGAAGTCAGCTTCCTGGGTCACATCCTGACGACGCTTCTTCGCCTCTTCCTGATTGATGAGACCGGCGTTCAAATCGGCATCGATGGCCATCTGTTTGCCCGGCATCGCATCAAGGGTAAAACGGGCACTCACTTCCGCGATCCGCCCGGCACCCTTGGTGATCACCACAAAGTTGATGATCATCAGGATGGTAAAAACGATGATGCCGACCGCATAGTTGCCGCCGATCACCACGTTACCGAACGCCTCGATCACATGGCCGGCCGCCGCACTGCCATTATGACCTTCCAGTAACACCACCCGGGTCGAGGCAACGTTCAACGCCAACCGTAGCAAGGTAGCGAGCAGCAGTACGGTCGGGAAGGCAGCAAATTCGAGGGGGCGGCGGGTATAGACGGATACCAGCAGCACCACGATGGAGAGGGCAATGTTAAAGGAGAAGAGCACGTCCAGCATCAGCGGCGGGATGGGTAACACCACCATGCCGAGCGCGGCCAATACCAGCAGAGGGGTACCAAGGCCTTTGCCCAAAACTCCCCGGTACTCTTTGAACTGGCCCAATACTGCCTTGAATTCCATCGCGCTTCTCAATTTCAACCTGCTGGTGCCAGATTAAAGCAAACATCAGGCCAACAATACAAGACATTGAAATGCAATGGATTTATTTTGACTACGTCAGAACTTTGTCATTTGCGATATTCGGTCGGAATGGGGAGATCTTTAGCCAGTGGCTGGGGACGGCGCCCCTGACCACGACGGAATTTCTTGAGCTGGAAGACATAGGCGAGCACCTGGGCAACCGCAGCAAACAGCCCTTCCGGGATCTCGTGGCCCAGCTCGGTTGAGTGGTAAATAGCCCGGGTCAAAGCCGGTGACGGCATGATGGGGATCTCGTACTCTCTGGCGATCTCCCTGATCTTCATTGCAATTTCATCGGTGCCCTTGGCTACGACCTTGGGCGCGGCACCGGGTTTTCCCGCATCATACTTGAGCGCTACCGAGTAGTGGGTCGGGTTGGTGATCACCACATCGGCCTTGGGCACATCCCCCATCATCCGGCGCATAGCCATCTGCATCTGCAGCTGACGGATCTTGCCTTTTACCTCGGGCTTGCCTTCGCTGTCCTTGAACTCGTCCTTGACCTCCTGCTTGGTCATCTTGAGCTGACGCATATGGTTCCACTGCTGGAACGGCACGTCGATGGCGACGATGGGAAGCAGGGCGCAGCAGAGGATGATCAACATCCAGAGAAACAACTCCAGCGCATCAATAATGCCGCCGGGAAATCCCTCCATGGAGAGGTTGAGCAGGTGATTGAACTGGCTGGATAACATCCACCAGGCAAACAGGGTGATGAACACCACCTTGGCGATGGATTTGACCAGCTCAATCAGTGACTGCACCCCGAACATTCGCTTGATGCCGCTGAGTGGACTCAGCTTGCTCATCTTGGGCATCATGGCTTCGGTGGAGAAGTTCATCCCTCCCATCAGGGTGTTGCCAATAAAAGCGGCAATCGCCACCAGCGCAAACAAGAGTCCCAGCGGAAGCACCAGTTCCCCCAGCAGCGCCGGCACCATAGCGATCATGGCATTGGGATCGAACGCCTGCTCCCTGTCCAGGGTAAAGCCCATGGTGACAACCTTGATCATGGCAGTCGCCAGCGAGCCCTTGAGCATCAGCAGGCCAAAAACTGCCGAGAGCAAAACGCTGGCGGTCCCCAGCTCTTTTGAACGTGCAATCTGCCCTTTTTCACGGGCCTGTTGCAGTCGTTTGCCCGTGGGTTGTTCGGTACGTTCCTGGTCGGTATCAGCCATGAGCGCCCCCGAAGCACTGGGTGTTGATCAGCTCGCAGCTGACCTCCTGCACCCGCTCCCACATGATGTCGAAGTGACCGAGGAACCCGCCGATAGTGAGCCAGAGGATCAGCAGACCCGACATCATGCTGACCGCAAAACCGATACTGAAAATGTTGAGTTGCGGCGCCGCCCGGGTCATGACACCAAAGGCGAAGTTGATTAAGAGCAAGGCGACGATGGCTGAGAGCGACATCACCAAAGCAGCCTGATACATCACACCCAGAAACGCACTCAGGGTTTTCATGGATGAAACCGAGAGGCCGTGCTCGGAGACAGGCAGTGTCTCGAAACTAAGAATGACCAGCCGCAGCATCACCAGATGACCATCCAGTGCCAGAAACACCAGGGTCGCCAGCATCAGATAAAACTGCCCCACCACGGGGGCAGACTGGCCATTCATCGGGTCCACCAGGGTGGCAAAACCCAGACTGGTCTGCATAGCGATGACCTGACCGGCCATCACGAAGCTCTCCATCAGAAACTGGGTCATCAGGCCGAGGGCAATACCGATCAGCAACTGCTGGCCCAATACCAGAAAACTGCCGGCAGAGAAGAGCTCGATAGAGGGCATTTTCGGAAGCAGCGGGGCAATCAGAAAGGTGATGGCAAGCGCCAGCCCCATCCGTACCCGCGCAGGAGCGAGGCGGCTGCCGAATACCGCCATCACCATCAGCAGGCTGCTCACCCGCGCCAGCGGCCAGAGGATGGAAGACAACCACTCCATGATCAGAGCGGTTGTGTAGGTCATCCCACCACCTCAGGGATTTGATTGACCATCAGTATGAAGAAGTCCATCAGACTCTGCATTCCCCAGTGAGCACCAATTCCCAGGGCTAGCAGGGTCACGATAAGACGGGGCAGAAAGCTCAGGGTCTGTTCGTTGATGGAGGTGGCCGCCTGAAAAATGGCTACCACCAGCCCGATAGCGAGGCTGGGCAGGATCACGGCGCTGACCATGATATTGACCAGCCAGAGCGCCTCGCGAAAGACGTCGACAAAGGTTTCAGGACTCATATTCGGGCTCCTTGCGCTCGACCGGCTAACCGGCACCCAGTCCGAAACTGTTGGCCAATGACCCCAAAATGAGGTTCCAGCCATCCACCATCACGAACAGCATCAGCTTGAAGGGCAACGAGACGATCATCGGCGAGAGCATCATCATCCCCATCGCCATCAGAATACTGGCGACCACCAGATCGATGACCAGGAACGGCAGGAACAGCATAAAACCAATCTGGAAGGCGGTTTTCAGCTCGCTGGTGACAAACGCAGGGATCAGCACCCGTAGCGGCACATCGGCAGGTTTCTCCACCTGCACGTTGGCGATCTCCATAAAGGTGTTGAGATCCTTGATCCGGGTCTGGGCCAGCATGAACTGGTGGATGGGCAACTCGGCCCGCTCCAGTGCCTCCTTTGCCTGAATGGTCTCGGCCAGATAGGGCTGCAACGCCTCATCATTGATGCGATCCAGCACCGGCGACATGATGAAGAACGACATGAACAGGGCGATGCCGATCAACACCTGGTTGGAGGGACTCTGTTGCAGACCTATCGCCTGACGCAAGATACCCAACACCACAATGATGCGGGTAAACGAAGTCATCATGATCACCATGGCCGGCAAGAAGGAGAGCGCGGTCATCAGCGCCAGCACTTGCAGGGTCAGGCTGTACTCCTGAGAGCCATCCCCCATGGTCTTGACGGTCACCGCCGACATAGCGTCCTGTGCCAGCGCAGGCCAGGAGCAAAACAGTGGTATCAGCAGGCTGACCAGCAGCCCCGTTTTCAGCCATAAGCCGTTAGCTTTTTTCATGCTTGCCCATCAATTTGCCAAGCTGCTGGGAAAACGCCTGCGGCTGGTTTTCGTCCAGCGGCTCCTCCAGCCGGTAGAGAAAGTTGACCTGCTGCGGTGTTACGCCGACCAGCAGTTGCTGTTCGCCCACCTTGACCACCAGCAGCTTCTCTTTGTAACCCACCGGCAACGAGGCGATGACCCGCATCTGGCCGCCCCCCATGGCGGTCGCCAGCTTGCTCTTCTTGAGCAGAAAGCCCAGCACCAGAATGAGACCAATCACCATCAGACTGGAGAGCAACCAGGAGCTCAGACTAGGCACGTTAGCAGATGCCGCTGTCTCGGCAAAGGCCGGAACAGGCAGCAATAACAACAGGAGGCGCATCATTTAAGCTTCTTGATCCGTTCAATCTGGCTGATGACATCGGTCAGGCGGATACCGAACTTGTCGTTCACCACCACCACCTCGCCGTGAGCGATCAGGGTACCGTTGACCAATACATCCAGCGGCTCGCCTGCAACACGATCCAGCTCCACCACCGAGCCCTGGTTCAGCTGCAACAGGTTGCGGATGCTGATCTGGCTGCGGCCCACCTCCATGGCGATAGTGACCGGAATATCGAGAATGGTGTCGAGCTTGCGACGCTCCTCGGCACTGATGGGGGCATCATCTTTCAACTCTTCCAGCGGGGCTGGCTTGGCTTCCGCCGTCACCTGCTCCTCCAGAGCCGCAGCCCAGGCATCAGCCATCAGATCCTCTTCCTCAGTTCCGCTCATCTTGTTTCCTTATGCTACTTCGTGACCGTTTACCGTAATAAACCGTCAATTATCGCTGTTGATCTTCGATACTGCGCTCGAGCTCTTCCAGCTCGGCCTCGCCATCAATTCGTACCCCGCCCCGGGTCACCAGATGCATCTCCGTCTTGACCCCTTCAGGACGTTTGAGCTTGTCGGTGATCTTGAGCGCCACATTATCCTTGGTGCGGCCCATCTTGGCGTGGAAAGTGGGCAAGTCCTCGACAAAAACCAGCAGATTTTCCGGCATATCGACCGGAATGATATCGCCGGGTCGCAGCTCCATCAGTTCACGCAGGGTGAGTTCGGTCTCCAGCAGCTTGGCCCGCAGCTCCACCTTGACGTCCATGATCTCGTCACGCAGCGCCTTGCTCCAGCGTACGTCGGTATCCCCCTTGTCACTCTGCACACCGGCATCCAGCAGCTCGCGGATCGGCTCCAGCATGGAGTAGGGCATCGCCACGTGGAAGTCGCCGCCGCCACCATCGAGCTCGATGTGGAACGAGCTGACCACGATCACCTCGGTCGGGCTGACGATGTTGGCCATTGCCGGGTTCACTTCGGAGTCAAGATACTCGAATCCCACGTCCATCACCGGCGCCCAGGCATCCTTGTAATCCTCGAATACCAGTTTGAGCAGCATCTGGATAATGCGCCGTTCGGTCGGTGTGAACTCGCGCCCTTCAATCTTGGCGTGATAACGGCCATCGCCACCGAAGAAGTTCTCTACCAGAATGAAGACCAGTCGAGCCTCCATGGTGATGAGCGCCGTCCCCTTGAGCGGGCGGAACCGCACCATGTTGAGACTGGTCGGCACAAACAGGGTATGAACATACTCGCCAAACTTGAGCATCTGCACCCCGTTGATGGAGACCTCGGCGGTACGACGCATCATGTTGAACAGGCTGATCCGCATATGGCGGGCGAAACGTTCATTCACCAGCTCCAGCGTCGGCATGCGACCACGGACGATGCGGTCCTGGGAGGAGAAGTCAAACTGGGCTACGCCGGGGTCTCCAGCGCCGCCTATCTCTTCCTCTTCGACATCATCGACACCGTGCAAGAGGGCATCAATTTCGTCCTGACTTAACAGATCGCTCACGCTTCACCTACTGCATTACAAAGCCGGTAAACAGCACTTGTTCGATAACGGGGGAAGAGACCAGGTCCTTGAGCACCCGACGGCACTCTTCCAGTGAATCCTTGCGCAGCTTCTCCTTGCCTTCGAAGGTCATCAGCTGTTCGGCACTGGCTGCGCTGAATACCCGCAGCAAGGTGCCTTCAATCAGGGGGATATTCTGTTTGGCCAGCGTCTCGTCGGCGGTACCGCGCACCATCAGCTGGATCTTGATCTGCACCAGTCGATCTCGCTGGGCACCTGCGACGTTGAAGACAAATGGGCGCGGCATACCGACATAGAGGGAAGGTTTAGGCGCTTCCTCCTTGGGTGTGGCCTCGGCACCTTCCGCCGCTTCAGCGGGCGGTTTATCGGAGCCGGAGAGCATCAGGAAGGCACCAGCACCACCAGCGCCCAGCAAAATTACCGCCAGGGCAATGATAATGATCAGCTTCTTTTTCTTGCCCGCAGCCGGGTCTTTTAGCGTCAACTCGTTATCGTCAGCCATCCCTTGTCCACCCTAGTCTCAAACTTGTTCGATATCATAAACTTACTCGGGATTGCATCAAGCATAGAAATCAATTCCGGAACCGTTTGTCGATTCCACCAGCAAACTGGGGTTGGATGTGGTGAGTTCCCCTTCAACCAGCCCGTTACCGGACCGCGGCTGACCACTACTCTGACCTTGCTGCCCCTGCCCGTTAAAGGTGGGCTGGCCCTGTTGCTGCTGTTGTTGCGACTGCTGCTGTACCTGCGTCTGACCAAGCTGGATCCCCTGCCCTGCCAGCATGTCACGCAGCCGGGGCATCGCCTGCTCCAGCATCTCGCGGGTCTGTCCATGTTGTACCACAAAATGGACGTTGGCCTGGCTGTCAGCTCCCATCTGGATCTGGATCTTCATCTTGCCAAGGCCGAGTGGGTCGAGCTGAATTTCCGCCTGTTGCAGTTTTTCGGCCAGCATCACATTGACCTTCTGGTGCAATTCGGCAGGCGCTTCCTGACTGGCCAGTTTCAAATGGGGTAAATTCTGCGGCTCACGGCGCAGCGTCGTCTCAGCGGCGGGCACCCGGCTATCGGCTACCTGTGGCTGAGTCTGGCTGTTCTGGCCATGCTGAACGGTCTGGCTCGGGCTGATCTCACTGCTAGATGTCGTCGCAACCAGGCTCTTCTCCGCCTCACCGGCCTTCGGCTTTACCTCAAGCGAAACCGCTTTTCGCACCTCGTCGGTGCCCGTCACTTCCATCTGTTTGATGCCGGCTGAAATGGTCGACAACGGCGCTTGCGGCCCCTGAGATTCGGCCTGTGCCAACACCTGCTGCGGCGCCACCATCACTGGGGCGGCAGCACTATCGGTCTGAGCCGTCGCATTTGCCGTCACGCTGCCCTGGGCTGCGGCACTTGCTACGGCACTTTGCGCCGTCGTCACGGGCGCCGAACCTTGATTGGCGGCGGTGGCTGGTTGCTGGCTGCCTTCGGCGGCCCCCTTTTCTGCCCCTTTGCCAACTGCACCACTGCCCTCAGCCGTGGCTGTAGCTGTAGCTGTAGCTGTGCCAGCCTCAGGCGGCTTGAGCCCCTCATTGAAGGCCTTGAGGGCGGCCCCCTGAGTCGCGGCTTGCGTTGCCTGCCCCTTGTTAGTCAAAGCATTGCTGGCGGCGAGATCGGATTTGCTGTCGCCAGCCTCTTTTGCAGCGAGTGACTCCGCGGATTTGGCAGTGCTTGCCGACTCATCGACCGGCAGCACCTTGGCCAGCTGGGCCATTCGCTCGGCCCCCGTGAGGGGCTTGGTGTGCTTGCCATCAGCCCCGAGGGTTTCGCCCTTGGCAGAGGCTTTCTCCCCGGCCTGCCCATCCGCAGTGGTGGCGGCATCTTCACCTTCAGAGGAGAGAACGGCAGCAGAGGCATCGCCCTGCGCCACCACTCGCGCCGCTGAGGAGGATACGGTGGTTTCTGAAGTCGAATTGGCGGTCGTCGCCAGCGGCGACTGCGCCCCGGTCTGACTGGCAAGCTGGCTGGCAATTCTGGCAGCGGCAGGAGTCTGCTCGCTTTCATCAAGCGCAATCCCCTCCAGCTCACCCTCTTGCGGCAACGGATTGCCGTCTACCACAGTGGCGCTCTGTTGGGCTGCTACCGCCAGCTGGGGTGTCACTAGCGAGGTATCGAGCTTGAGGGAGTCTTGCAGGCGCAGCAGAAAGTCGGTGGCAGGGACCTCCTCCACCTTGTTGTCGGCGTCAGGATCCTGCTCCTTGCTGGTCTCCTCTTTGGGAGAGGCGCTTTCGGTCGCCAAAGATTTGGCTGATCGGACATGGTTACCGCCCTGAGTGGCCTCAGCGGCGCCCTGTTCGCCGTTCCGGGCTTTGGCAATCAGGGTGGCGAAATCACCCTTGCTGTCGCTGCCGGTTCCCCCATCGATGCTTTTGCTCTCGACGGAACCGCTCAGAGGCGCTTTGTCCAACCCGTTGGCCGGAGCCGAAGGCGTTTGTGTCAACAGTGTCTGCATCATGATGGGATCCCTGAATTCTGGTGGCCCCCAAAGAGATGGCCGCCGACAATGTCCATATCAAAGCAAGTTACAGGCCAGATTGATGGAAGCGCCGCAAGATAGCGTACTCATCCAGCATCTTCTGCTCCTGGCGCTGGGCCTTCTGCTGTTCGCGACTTGCCTGTTTTTCCAGCAGCAACTCCACCGCCTTGCGCCGCTGCTGGGCTGCCAGCCACTCTTCGCGGCGCTGCTCCAGCGCCTGCCGCACCTGCAACACCCCTTCGTACTGCTGGGTTGCCGCCTGCTCGAGCTTGTTGATAAAGGCGTGATACTGGGCGTTTTGCTGCGGAGAGATCCCCTGCAAGCCGCGATCGGTCCACTGCTGGTGATAGATCTGGCGATACTGGTTGAGGGCATTTTGCTGCTCCATGAACAGCTTGAGATCCTGCTGGGCCTTCGCCAGCGCGAGCGCACACTGCTGCTCCGCCTCCACCAGCCGTTCCGACAACAATATCAACCCTTTACTCATGGATCTGCTCCACCATCCAGCGACTCATCAACGCATCAGTGGCATCGCCACCATCTGCAAGGCCTGCAAGCCATCGTCATAAGGGATAACCTCGCGCATCCCCTGCTGCAAGAACTGGTCCAGATAGGGTTTCTGGATGATGGCACGGTCGATACGGGGATCAGAACCCTGGCTGTAGGCACCTATGGTGATGAGATCCCGGTTTTGCTGATAGAGGGAGTAGAACTGCTTGAGGGTGCGCGCCAGATCCATGTGTTCCGGCGAAGTCACCATGGGCATGACCCGGCTGATGGACTTCTCGATGTCGATGGCGGGATAGTGGCCCGCATCAGCCAGCTCGCGTGACAGCACGATGTGGCCATCGAGGATCGCCCGCGCAGCGTCGGCGATGGGATCCTGCAGATCGTCCCCCTCGGTCAGTACGGTGAAAAAAGCTGTAATGGATCCCTGCCCATCGCTGCCGTTACCGGCCCGCTCAACCAGCGCCGGCAATTTGGCAAACACCGAGGGCGGATAACCCTTGGTAGCCGGCGGCTCGCCCACGGCCAGCGCAATCTCGCGTTGGGCCTGGGCATAACGGGTAAGAGAGTCCATCAAGAGCAGCACGTTGAGCCCCTGATCGCGGAAATACTCGGCGATGGCCAGTGCGGTTTCGCACCCCTTGAGACGCATCAGTGGCGAAGCATCGGCGGGAGCTGCCACCACCACGGAGCGGGCACGCCCCTCCTCACCCAGGATATCCTCGATGAACTCTTTCACCTCGCGGCCCCGTTCGCCGATAAGCCCTACCACGACCACATCGGCTACCGAGCCGCGGGTCATCATGCCGAGCAGCACGGATTTACCAACACCGGAGCCGGCAAACAACCCCATCCGCTGGCCCTGACCCACCGTCAGCACGGCGTTGATGGCACGCACCCCCACGTCCATCGGCTGATGGATCGGGCGGCGAGAGAGCGGGTTGATGCGGTGCTGGGCAAACTGCACCGTCTGGGAGGAGAGAATGGGGCCGAGGCCATCCAGCGGCTGACCGATACCGTCGATCACCCGACCGAGAAGATTCATGCCGACCGGAATACCATGCTCTTCGGTGATGGGTACCACCCGGGCACCGGGAATGACCCCCTTGAGCTGCTCACTCGGCATCAGATAGAGGCGATCGCCAGAGAAGCCGACTACTTCAGCCTCCAGCGTCCCATCAAGGGTATCGATGCGGCAGAGTGCGCCGATGGCGGCACGGCAACCTATGGCTTCGAGGGTCAGCCCCACCACCCGGGTCAATTTGCCGGCAACCGGCGGTTTGGGGGCGCTATCGCGCACCTTGTACCCTTGCAACCGGTTCAGTAGCGAGCCGCTCATCTGGCCTCCTGATCTAGAAAACAGTCAACCGGACTGCAGTGTCCGGCGTTGATTACGGGTGCGGATCCGGCGAGGAGTTATTGGGCGTCGCATTGTCTCGCAAGAAGTTGCGCAGCAGCTGATCAATGCGTCCGGAAAGGGTCAGATCGATGCTGGAGAGCTCGGTCGCCAGTTGCAGATCGCCGGGGGAGAGGGTGGGATCGCTCTGCAATCGCCAATGGCGCTTGGCGCACTCTTCGGCGCCAAATGCCTGCTCGATTCGCGCGATATCGTCGGGGTGCAGCATCAGAGTTACCCCCTGTTCGGCGGCGGGCAGCAAGGCCAGCCCCTCTTTAAGCGCCTCCAGCAGAATGCGGGGGGAAGTCTCCGCTTCGTGACGAATGAGCGCACGAGCCAGTTGCATCACCAGCGAGACCAGCTGCTGCTCCACCGCCTGATCCAACTCGTTAAGCGGATTGGCAAGGCGCGCGGCGAGCCCCTGCCAGTGGGCGATCTCCTGCTCCACCAGCTCGCGGCCCATAGCCAACCCCTCCTCGCGCCCCTGTTCGAGACCGGCAGAATGACCATGTTGCAATCCTTCCAGCTTGCCCTCTTCCATTCCCTTGGCATAACCGGACTCACGCCCTTCTGCCATCCCCTCTTCCCAGGCGGCCTGACGGATCGCTTCAAGCTCTTCGGCGGTGATGCTGGGGGTCGGCTCCTGTTCGGGCTCCGGCTCCACCACCTCCTCTTCCTGCTGATACCAGTCAGGGGCCAAGCCAAGGGCATTGGTAGGCGCTCCCGCCTCTACCTCGACCTCCATCTCGGGCCAGCCCCAAGTCTCGACCCGGGCATCATCGCCCTCGGGGCGCACATACCCACGCAGTTTGTTGTTCATGCTTTGCGCGGCTCCTCACCACTACCTGATGCGGGCTTGGCATCGCGGTTCTGTTTATGGGCCATGGCTTAGAGGAACTCCTCGCCGCCACCGGCACCCAGCATGATTTCGCCGGCATCCGCCAGACGACGGGCGATGGAGAGGATCTCTTTCTGGGCCGCTTCCACTTCGGAGACCCGGATCGGCCCCATGGCCTCCAGATCGTCTGCCAGCATTTCGGCCGCCCGTTTGGACATGTTCTTGAAGATCTTCTCGCGCATCTGATCGTCGGAGCCCTTGAGGGCGCGTTGCAGCAGATCCCCAGGCACTTCCCGCAGCATGGTCTGGATGCCGCGATCGTCCACATCGATGAGGTTCTCGAACACGAACATCAAATCCTGGATCTGCTGGCTCATCTCTTCGTCCGACTCGCGGATGGAGTCCATCAGCTGGCCTTCGATATTGGTATCCAGATAGTTCATGATGTTGGCGGCTGCCTTCAGGCCGCCCATCTTGGCAGCCTGGGCTCCGGCGGCACCGGCAAACTGTTTCTCCATGATATCGTTCAACTCTTGCAGTGCCGCCGGTTGTACCTCTTCGAGGTTGGCGATACGCATCACCAGATCGAGGCGCACCTGCTCCGGGAACTGGCTCAGGATCTCGGCGGATTGCTCCGGCTCCAGATAGGAGAGCACGATAGTCTGGATCTGCGGGTGTTCGTTCTGGATGATGCTGGCCACCTGACGGGCATCCATCCACTTGAGCGAATCGAGGCCGCGGGCGCCGGAACCGAGAATGATCTGGTCCACCAGATTGCTCGCCTTGTCCTCGCCAAGGGCCGCCACCAACGCCTTGCGCACGAAGTCTTCGCTGCCGATACCGATGTTGGTGTACTTCTGGATATCGTCGATGAATTGACGGTGCACCGCCGCCACCCGATCGTGACTGAAGTCAGACATGGAGGCCATCGACATACCGAGCCGCTGCACCTGCTTGGGCTCGAGATGACGGAAGATCTGGGCGGCATCCTCTTCATTGAGGCTGAGCATCAGCACCGCAGCCATCTCCATCCCCGACATCTGGTCGAGGATCTGGCGCTGACTGTCGGTGATGTCATTGCCGGTGACTTGACTCTTCTTTTCTTCAGGCATCTTTGTTCGTTACCCATTCTTTAATGACCTGAGCGGCCAGATCCGGCTCGTTCGCCACCAGCGCACGTACCGCCTTCAGCAAGTCTTCGTCACGGTGCAGATCCGGCAGTTTCAGCTGGCCATCGCGTACACCAAATACCTGATCGTTCTCGACTTGTGCTGACAGCAGACTCAACTCGTCGTCGCCACCCAGTACGGTGTGGTTGTCGAAATCCACTTCCCCTTCCGGTTTGGCATCCGGATAGAGCAGTCGCTTGAGCATGGGGCGAACCACGGTGACGATCAAGACGATGATCACCAGTACCGAGGCGGCAATCCGCACCGCACGCCAGAACCAGGGCTGATCGTAGAGCGGCACTTCAGCCACGGTATCCAGCTCTGGGCGATTGAACGGAATCGCGACCACCTCAAGGGTATCACCACGGGTCACATCAAAGCCAAGGCCACCACTCAGCAAACGACGCAATGTATCGAGTTCTGCCTGGGTGCGCGCCTCACGAGTCACGGCCCCGTCGGCACCGGGTACCGCTTTGTAATCCACGGCAACCGAGACGGTCATGCGGCGAATGCCTCCCATCTGGCGACGGGTATGGCTGACGGTGGTATCCAGTTCGAAGTTGCGAGTCGCCTCTTTGCGGGAACGGCCCGAAGCAGCAGCGCTGGCACCATCACCACCGGTCGCCTCCTCGGGAATATTGGAGGCGGCAGGGGGCTGGTTGGAGAGCGCGCCAGGCACACCACCGTTACTACCGCTAGCGCTGTTCTCTTCCATGGTCATTTCGGAGCGCACAGCAGGCAGGTCCGGGTTGTAAGTCTTGCGGGTCTGCTCCTGCTGGGAGAAGTCGAGGGAGAGATCCACTTCCGCCGTATAGTTGTCGGCCCCCAGCACCGGGATCAGGATGGCGTCAATTTTTTGTTTGTACTCCAGCTCCTGCTTCTGCTGCATGGCAAACTCTTTGCGAGTCTGGGCCGAGATCGGGTCTTGCGAGCCGGAGTTGAGCAGGCGGCCATTCTGGTCGGTGACGGTGACACGGGTCGGCTCAAGGCCGTGCACGGCAGAGGCAACCATATCGACGATGGAGTCCACCTCCCCCTGCCCCAGCGCCGCCCCTTTCAGGTTGAGCACCACAGTGGCACTGGGTTTGCGTTCGTTGCGGGCAAACACGTTGTCTTTCGGGATAGCCAGCAGCACCTGGGCCTTGGCCACATTCTGGAACTGCTCGATGGCGCTCGCCAGCTGGCGCTCGCGGCTCAGCTTCAGACGTTCACTCTCCATCCGCTGGCTGACGCCGAAACTGGAATCTTTGAGCAGGATATCTTCACCACCGATGCTGCTATCGGTGGCATTGGCAAGACCGGCACGGGTCAGGGCCAACTGGATAGTGGGGTAGCTTTCGGCGTTGACCAGCACGCTCTTGCCATCCACCTCGTAGGGGATCTTCTGCTGATCGAGGAAATCAAGAGTCTTCACCAGCTCCTGGGTGGTGTAGGTGCCGAGGGGACGCATGTCCGGCTCCTTGCCCCACAGCAGGATAAACACCGCAATGGCCAGACAGATGGCAAGCCCCAGGATCAGGGTGATTTGCCGCAGCACATCGGTGTTGGACAGGAAGCCCAGCGCCGAACTCTTCTGCTCATTTTCATCGAGGGCGGCGGTGCCCTCATCGTTTATCAGCAGATCGCCGTTTTGGTCAGTAGCCACGATTTATGTCCTTATTGCTGACATGTTCATGATGTTCAGTCGTCATGGTTTATTGGCGTCGCTTATACCGGCATGTTCATGATGGTCTTGTAGGCATCGACCATCTTGTTGCGCACCTGTACCGTGGCTTCAAAGGCGATAGACGATTTTTGGCCCGCGATCATCACCTCGGCCAGATCCACCGACTTGTCGCCCATGTCGAAACGGGTACGCAGATCATTGGCGGCCCCTTGCAGCTCGTTGACGTTGCCAAGCGCCTGTTGCAGCAGCAGACCAAAGTCGGAGGTTACCTGACGACCGGGTTGTGCCAGCGGCGTTGCGCCTGCTTCGATCTTGAGCGCCTGCATCTCTTGCATCAGGCTGCTTGCACTAATTTCCATTTTCCATCCCCAGACAAATCATTGACGCTGGCAAGCAACAAGCAATTTGAGTGCCAATGCGTTAAAGCACGACACGGATGAGTGGCCAGACCAGGCCGGACGGGTTCGACAACGGCAGGTGGCTCTGATTAAATCCGACTCTGACGCCCACTTTTGCTGGCTGGCAAGGAGTCCGCTCTGGATTATCGCAAACCCGTGTTCAAGGCGATGGACTACATCAGCCACCATCTGGGTGACAATCCGGGCCTGGATGAGGTCGCAGCGGCGGCAGCCATCTCCACCTTCCACTTCCACCGTATTTTCAAGACGATGGTCGGCGAGACCATTGCCGGATTTACCCGGCGCCTGCGTATGGAGCGCGCTGCCCGTCGCTTGCTCGCCTCCCCCCAGAGTGACATCACCACCCTCGCACTGGCCGCCGGGTTCTCCAGCTCGCAGAATTTCGCCAAGGCCTTTCGCCTGCACTTCGCCATGAGCCCCGCGGAATACCGCCAGCAGCAGGGGGGAAACTGGAAAAGCAAGATTGGAAACGATCCCCTTCCCTTTGACACCTATGATGGCCTGGTCATGCACCCGGTCACCGAACACCCGGGTCTGTTGCAGGGGGCTAGCGTCAGGCAGATGCCCGCCCGGCGCGTGGCGTACATGCGCCGCCTGGGCCCCTATGGCAAAGAGACCTGCGAGCAAGCTCATCGGGATTTGCTCGTGCTGTTCGCCTCAGACGAGGCGATGACACCGGCGGGTACCCTGAGTCTCTATTGGGATATCCCCGATATCACCGATGAGACCCGTTGCCGTACTGACGTCTGCATCGAGCTGGGGCCAGAGATCCCCGCAGGGCGCCAGTTAACCACCCAGACCATCGCCGCGGGCCCCTATGCGGTTTGTCAGTTTATCGCTCGCGGCGATCAACTGGTCGCTTGCTGGGAAACGGCGTTTCGCTGGGTAGTGGGCCAAGGGCTGAACTGCGACGATCGCCCGTGTTACGAGCAATACCAGGCAGGCACGGACCCCGACCGGGAGCATTACGTGTTTGATATCTGTATCCCGCTGCTCAACCGATAAGCCGATACCTCATTTCCATTTACCCACTTCGGTGCCTTCGGGCACCGAAGCGACGGAGTCATGCCCATGAATATCAAAACGCTGTTTCTCGCCAGCTTGCTGGTGACGCTGCCCGCTGCCGCCAATGCCCAGTCACAGAGCCAGACGCTGATCTTTGGCGGCACCATCTACAGTGGTGATCCGGCGAACCCTCACCCGGAAGCGGTCGGCATTGAAGGTAAAAAGATAGTGGCAGTCGGCAGCTATCAGGAGGTCAGTGCCCGCCTCGGCAGCCATGCCAAGCGTCTTGATCTGAAAGGAAAGTACCTGATGCCAGGGCTCATCGACAGTCATGTTCATGCGGCATTTGCCGGTTTTCAGGGGATGACGGTTAACTTTCCCGATGCCATGAGTGAGGTTGAGCAGGTGCAGCAATTTCTGACCCGCAGCAAGGATGATCCCCGCCTGACACTGGGCGATGCAGAGCTATACAGCAATGTCTCCCTCGACTACTGGCATCAGCTTCCCCTGCTCGATCAGGTGTTCAATGGCCCGCAATACCAGCAAATACCCGTAGTACTGGCCGGTTCGGATGCCCACACCGGTTGGGCAAATCAGGCCATGCTGCGCAAGGCTGGCATTGATGCCGACACCCTTGCCGGTCGTTATGCTCCGCTGAAAGGCAATTTTGGCCTCACCCCATCCGGCATGCTCAATGGCTTTGCCTCGGAAGGCGGCTGGGATGCCATCCTCAAGGCGCTGCCCCCCGTCAGCGACGAGAAAATTGCCAGAGCCATCATGACCGCCGCCAAACAACTCAATCAGGTGGGCATTACCGCCTGGATGGACCCTATCAGCAACATTCGCCCCCTTGCGCCCATCTTCAACGCCGAGCCGGATCGCCGCGATACCGGCCTGCTGCCGGCGTACAGCATGCTCTCCCGGGAAGGCAAGCTGACCGGACATGTGTCCGCACTGGCACTGGTGGGGATACATGCATCACCCGCCATCATTGATGACGTATTGGCGCTGCAACAGCAGTTTCAAGATGCCCCAGACGTGAAACTGGTGGGGATCAAGATCCTGCAAGATGGTGTCATCGAGTATCCATCCCAGACCGCCAAGTTGAGCGAGCCCTACCTCAACCGTCCCGGTTACAGCGGCAAGGACGATCTGGACAAGCAGCGTTTCAACGAGCTGATCCGCACAGCGGATGCCCATCAACTTATCGCTCACTTTCATGCCATCGGCGATCGGGCCGTCCGAGAATCCCTCGATGCCATCGCCTATGCCCGGGCCCACAATCAGGATCACCGCTTGCTGCACAGCATCACCCATCTGGAGGTGGTGAGCCCGGCCAGCATTGCCCGTTTCAAACCGCTCAATGTGGCCGCATCGATGCAACTCTTGTGGGCCGGTAAAAACGTGGCGACCACCCTGCTGCTTGAAGGAAAAGTGCCCCCGGCACTGCTAGCCCGCCTCTATCCGGCAGGCAGCTTGCTGCAAAGCGGCGCCATTATCGCCGGTGCCAGTGACTGGCCGGTCTCCAGCCCCAACCCTTTCCTCGCCATGTATACCGCGATCACTCGTCAAGGGGAGCTTGGCTTGCTGCCCCCCGCCAGCGAGCAGATCAGCCGTCAGGCCATCTTGCAGGCCTATACCCTCAACGCCGCCAAGGTAATTGGACGGGAGAAAGAGATTGGCTCCATCAGCGCGGGCAAGAGTGCTGACCTGATCTTGCTGGATCGCAATCTGGAACAAGTAGCAAGCGAAGAGTTCAAGGAGACCAAGGTGCTCTGGACCATGTTCAAGGGCAAGCAGGTCTATTCAGCCCACTGACACCGAGAGAACAAACAGGCCCGCACTGCGGGCCTGTTGGCAAGATCACGACAAGCGCATGGCGTGCAGTGAGCAACCGATAACGGCGGGATTAGCGGCTCGTTTCAGTCAAGTCCTTGTCAATCCAGTACTTGGAGCCGGAGATATTGGCATCGAGCAGCAGGCCCTTCTCACCAATCTGGTAGATGGCCATGCCGCCATTGTATTTGGCGGTAAGCTCGGCGCTCTCCTTGCCTGCCACCACGCCCACTTCGGAGGTAGCCTCCCACCCCTGGGTCACGAAGGCATCGAATCTGGCCTTGTCTTCAAACAGGATCACCTGCTGATAGAACTTGCCGCCAATCCCGGCCGCCAGACCCGCACCAAACATCTTCATATAGGTGGGCTTGCCGGTTTTGCGATTGACTGCCACCCCGGCCCCCTGATTGGTATGCAGCATCAGGGAGAACTTGCGCGAATCGAACACCGCATAGCCATAAGCCTTGTCAAACAACAACTTGGCTGATGGCTGCTCGTTGAACAACCGGATCAGCGCAGTGTCGGCCATGGTATTGAGCGCGATCCTCGCCTCTTTCGCCGTCTTGGGGTTGAGCATCTCGTTGAGCTCCTTGTCAGCCGCCTTCAGCCACTCCTTACCGGTCGCGATGCTCTTGTCGGTCCAGACCCCGGCGGTATTGAAGGCATCCTCCCCCCAGGCCGAGATGGAAGCCCAGCTCTTTTTGGAAAAATCGCTGACATCCTGCCACACCTCCTTGCTGGTCTCGCTCACTGCCGCTCCGAGATCGGACGCTGCGGCCTTGAGCTTGGCCCAGTCGGCATAACAGGGTGAGAAGGCCAGACTCAGTGACAGGGCCAGCAACCAGTTACGCTTGTTCATTTTTTCACTCCCGTATTGTCGAGTGTCTGGGTTACCTGGGGCGATCACCTACAACAGGCTACCCGCTGAAAATCACTCCCGCATTATCGGAAGGGGAATCCGGTTAAGCAACCATTGAGTCCTGTTTATCCCGCCACAGCCCGACAGCGGTTAACAAAAAGGCTGCTCATCAAAGAGGAGCAGCCTTGTTAAGCACAGTAAAACCGGACGGGCTTATTCGACCATCATCACCTTGCAGGTGTTGGTACTACCCACGGTTTCCATCTTGTCACCGTGAGTCAGCAGCACCATGTCGCCGCTCTGCAGCAGCCCCTTCTCCTTGAGCACGGCCAGCGCGTCGCGGCACACTTCGTAGACCGGTTTGGTCTCGTCACCGTCAAACATCACCGGGGTAACTCCACGGTAAAGGTTGGTCCAGGACAGGGTCTTGTTGTGGGGAGACATGGCGAAGATCGGCAGACCAGAACTGATACGGGACATCAGCAGCGGGGTGGTGCCGGACTCGGTCAGTGCCACGATCGCCTTCACCCCTTCCAGGTGGTTGGCCGCATACATGGTGGACATGGCTACAGCTTCTTCAACGGAAGTGAAGGTGTAGCTCATGCGGTGGTTGGAGACGTTCAGGCTCGGGTGCTTCTCGGCACCGACACAGACGCTCGCCATGGAGGTCACGGTCTCGATGGGGAACTGACCGGCAGCAGTCTCGGCGGAGAGCATCACCGCATCTGTACCATCCAGCACGGCGTTGGCCACGTCCATAACTTCTGCACGAGTCGGCAGCGGCGCATTGATCATCGACTCCATCATCTGGGTAGCGGTGATCACGACGCGATTCAAACGACGGGAGTGGCGGATCAACTTCTTCTGTACGCCAACCAGCTCGGGGTCACCGATCTCGACACCCAGATCGCCACGAGCGACCATCACAGCATCGGAACCAAGGATGATGTCTTCCATCGCCTCATCGGTGGCGACGGTTTCGGCGCGCTCAACCTTGGCCACGATCTTGGCATTGGAACCGGCTTCGCGGGCCAGCTCGCGGGCGTAGCGCAGATCGTCGCCACAGCGCGGGAAGGAGACAGCCAGATAGTCCACATTCATACGGGCGGCAGTCTTGATATCTTCCTTGTCCTTCTCGGTCAGCGCCGGCGCGGAGAGACCCCCCCCTTTTTTGTTTATGCCCTTGTTGTTGGAGAGCGGCCCGGCCACGGTCACCGTGGTGTGAATGCGGGTGCCTTCAACCTGCTCGACCTTCAGCTGCACACGGCCATCGTCCAGCAGCAGGATGTCGCCCTGCACCACATCGTCTGGCAGGCTCTTGTAGTCGATACCGACCTGCTCCTGACAACCTTCACCCTTGCCGAGCGCCGCGTCGAGAATGAACTTGTCACCGATGGCCAGATAGATTTTGCCATCCTTGAAAGTGGAAACACGGATTTTCGGGCCTTGCAGATCACCCATGATGGCGACGTGACGACCGAGCTTGGCAGCAATGTCACGCACCTGATTGGCGCGCAGGATATGGTCTTCAGCAGTGCCGTGAGAGAAGTTCATCCGCACCATGTCGGCCCCGGCGCGGATGATCCCTTCGAGGATCCCTTCGCGGTCGGTAGCCGGACCGAGTGTGGTTACAATCTTTGTACGTCTAGGCATGAAAGACTCCAATATGAAGTTGATATGACTTGAGATTCTGCCCCATCAAGCCCATGGCTCGATGCACCCGTTTGCAAACCATCTGGGTGGTTTTTGTTATTAAATTACAATACTACACCAAGGCGGGTGGCATAGACAGTCGGGGGCCGGAGCCCCCGACGGTTCAGGAAGAGTGCGGGGTTTCGAAGCGGGATTCGCGCAATCCCTCTTTTACTTTCTTCAGATTTTCGCGAAATTTCATCCCCCGGCGCAGGGTAAAACCGGTCGCCAGCACATCCACCAGCGCCAGCTGGGCGATGCGGGATGCCATCGGCATATAGACATCGGTATCTTCCGGCACATCCATGGAGAGCACCAGATTGCACTCGCGGGCCAGCGGGGAGTCCTTGGCTGTCATACCGATCACGGTGGCGTCGTTCTCGCGAGCCAGCGCGGCGATTTCGACCAGAGCCTTGGTGCGACCGGTGTGGGAGATCAGCACCACTACATCCCCTTCGCTGCTGTTGATGCAGCTCATGCGCATCATGACGATATCGTCAAAGCTCACTACCGGAATGTTGAAGCGAAAGAATTTGTTCTGGGCATCGCGAGCAACGGCGGAGGAGGCGCCAAGGCCGAAGAAGCTGATCTTCTTGGACTGGGTCAGGATATCGACGCAGCGGTTGATGGCAGAGATATCCAGGCTGTTTTTGGCGGCATCCAGACAGGCCATGGTGGATTCGAAGATCTTGGCGGTATAGGTATCCGGCCCATCTTCCGCTTCCACATGACGATTTACGTAAGGGGTGCCATTGGCCAGGCTCTGGGCCAGATGGAGTTTGAAATCAGGAAAGCCCTTGGTATCGAGACGGCGGCAAAAGCGGTTGACGGTCGGTTCACTGACGTCGGCCATCTTGGCCAGAGCGGCGATGCTGGAGTGGATGGCGGTCTGGGGAGACGCCAGGATCACCTCGGCAACCTTGCGTTCTGATTTACTGAAACTTTCCAAGTTGTTCGTAATTTTATCAAGGGTATTCATCATCACCACCAGGCGTTTTTGTAATTTAGCTTCAGTGTCTTTGCACTCAATCTACGGCTAAGCAAGTTTCCATTCAAGCTAAGGACTATACAAGACAAGCGGTTATGGCAACTAACGCCTGCCATACAAAGTATGACTCATCTCTAATTATTTCGTACTTTTCGTTACAAAACGTCACCTAGCCATGAAAGCGCTTACAAATGTTGCAAAGCAACAACACTGTGAGCAGGCGCACGTTTGTATCGATCCGGCGGGTGAGCAAGCCTGAGCTCGGATAGAATGGGCCGTCATAATCCAACAATAATCTCGGGACACCAGAGTCGTCCCCATCCTGTAACGAAGGAGTTGTTATGCAGCATACCCATGCGCTGGTCGGCGATGTCGGCGGCACCAATGCGCGTCTGGCCCTGTGTGAGCTGGCCACCGGTACTATCTCTCAGGCAAAGACCTACTCAGGTCTGGCCCATCCCAGCCTTGAAGCCGTGGTACGCCTCTATCTGGAGGAACACAAGGTTCAGGTGGCTGAAGCCTGCATTGCCATCGCCTGCCCTATCAACGGTGACTGGGTTGCCATGACCAACCACAGCTGGGAGTTCTCCATCAGCGAGATGCAGAGCAATCTCGGGCTGGCACGCCTGCAAGTGATCAACGACTTTACCGCCGTCTCGATGGCGGTGCCGGTATTGGCTGAATCGGATCGCATCCAGCTTGGCGGCGCCGCGCCGGTAGCGGGCAAGCCCATCGCCATCTATGGTGCGGGCACCGGCCTTGGGGTCGCCCATCTGGTCAAGGCGGGTGAGCAGTGGCTGAGCCTGCCGGGTGAAGGTGGTCATGTGGATTTTGCTGCCAACACCGAAGAGGAAGATGCGGTGCTGCAAGTAATGCGAGGCGAATTGGGCCATGTCTCGGCAGAGCGTTTCCTCTCCGGCCCGGGTCTGGTCAATCTCTATCGCGGGCTGGTGAAATCCGATGGCCGTGAGCCCGAGCCGTTTGCCCCCAAAGACATTACCGAGCGCGCACTGGCGGGTGAGTGCCTCGATTGCCGTCGCACCCTGAGCCTGTTCTGCGTGCTGATGGGCCGCTTTGCCGGCAATCTGGCCCTCAATATGGGTACCTTTGGCGGCGTCTATATCGCAGGTGGCATAGTGCCGCGCTTCCAGGAGTTCTTTACCGGTTCCGGTTTCCGGGTCGCCTTTGAAGACAAGGGGCGCTTCAAATCCTACCTCAAGGAGATCCCGGTGTTTCTGATCACCCATGAAGGGCCGGGGCTACTCGGTGCGGGCGCTTACTTGCGCCAGTCGATGGGGATTACCATCTGATTGGAAGGTAGAGTGAAGCTGAAACATCCGTGGTTCAGCCTCGATTCAGTGTGGATGGCATATAGTAATGGCACGTAACCAAGAGGGTTGTGCTTCACAAGGAGTGGAAAGCGACTCTCATCCGCTGGATACGTTTGTCACCTGACAAGCCTGAACTGTTTCAACCGGCCTTTTGGCCGGTTTTTTTTATGTCTGACATCCGGGATTACTGGGCCAGCGCCTTCAACTGCGCCTTGTCTGGCGGATTGTTCCAGTCGATGGGGCCATGGGTAAAACGGTACTGCAACCGTGGCAGGCTGGTCTCCAGCCACTCTTCCCGAAAATAGGCATAACCCTGATCCCAATCCGGATCATTGGCCCAACCGCTCTGCAGGAAGTAGAGGCGAGTGCCCTGCCCTTCCGGCACAAATCGCAGGCAAACCTGGGTCTTTTGCTGGCGGATATGGGGTAGGCTGGGCGGGAAATTCCAGCTGAAACTGAGCAGGTCATAGGGCATGACGGCCATGACCCGGCACCCTTCACTGCCACGTTCACCCAGCGGGGCATCAGGCCTGAAGTAGATCTCGAAAGGACCATTCGGTTCGGCCACCATCAAACATTCGGGAGCCAGAAAACTGCGCAGACCGCTTTCGGTAGTCCAGGCGTGCCAGACATCGTCTATGTGCGCCGGAACAAAAATGTTGCCTTCAATCAGTTTATTGTCCATAAATCAGCGATCCTCAAGCCATCCATACAAGGGACTCCGGCAGTATAGCCCCATGGCAAATACAATGGACAGTGCTTAATCACACCCTTGTCATTTGCATCGATTAACCTGCCGCTGTGCAGCAGCCTCAATGAACATTGGCTTGATCCGGGAGGGCATCATGATCCGGCTCATGGAAGAACACGACATTCCCCAACTGGCCCGGCTGTTTTTAAAGAGCCGCCGCCACACCTTTCACTGGGTCGATCCCGCCCGTTTCCAACTCGAGGATTTCGAGGAACAGACCAAAGGTGAACAGGTGTGGGTAGCCGAACAGGGGGGCAATATCTGCGGCTTTATCGCCATCTGGCAGCCCGATCACTTCGTCCATCACCTCTATGTGTCAAGCGACTGGCACGGTCAGGGGATAGGACGCGCCCTGCTGGAGCGGGGCCTCGCTGATTCGCCGCACGGCTCGCTCAAGGTTGCGACCCGCAACACGGCGGCAGTAGCCTTCTACCATCGGCTGGGCTGGCAAAACAGTGATGAGACAGGCCACTGCGAGGTCACCGGCCCCTGGTGCAAATTGCTTAGAAACTAGCGGGACGCCCGGCACCTGCGCTTTGTGGTTGAACAGGCACCAGCGGTGCCGGGGGGAAGAACCAGCGGTAGAGATCGAACCAGCCATCTCGCTGGGCAATCACGACCTCGTGCACCGGATCGCGCTGAAAAATTGCCACCTTGTTTTCGGTCAGCGGCACCCAGGCATAGTTGACCAGCGCATATTGCGACTGGATCAGGTTGTACTCATTGAGATAGGAGTCATCGTTACCCGACTCATGCAGTTGGGTACGACTGTCGATGAGGTAAACAAGCTGGTTGAAGAAGGTCAGTTGAAAACCGGTCACCCGCCACTTCTCCCTGGTCGCCTCCTCCTCTTCGATTACGGTGATTTTGCCCCAGCGGCACACCCCGTGATAGTTGACTCCATTGGCCGACATTTTCAGGTCGTAATGGCAGCCCAGACTGTTGATAAACATTCCGACGACAAACAACAGCACGACAAACAGTGGCAACAGCAGCAAGGTATTTTTCAGCGTTCGTTTCATCAGAGATCCCTTACAGCGTTTTTTCGAGCTCTTTATAGGAGAGCACACGAACCTGGTGGCCGGAGACCAGCACCAGCGATGCCGGTTTGACTGGTGGCACATCGCTCCGTGCCTCCATCTGGCAAACAACGCCGGTCGGCGAGTCGGTACAGTGCACATGGAGCCACTCGAAATGGAGATAGCTGGCGACAAACGCCACCAGCACAACCAGTAGCAGATTGACGTATATCAGGCCCCTTGCCAGCATTGGCCGCCCGATACCGCTGAGAAAGGCAAGTTTGGCGCGCTCACCAAAAGAACGGGGAGCAGCAGGCTCTTTGATGACCTCGTGGTCGGAGCTTGGTGATGTCGACGGTGGCTGAGCAGCCGCTGCAGGCGTGGTCTCGCTCATCGGCTCGGGCAAGAGCTCACTCTCCGTTGGCAGTGCCTTGCCGTAATAGCTCTTCATCTTGCAGTTCAGATGCAGGGAGTACCCTTTTTTCGGGGTACTTCTGATATCCAGCGTCTGGGGGGATGAGGCGAAGTGGCGACGAATATTGGCGATGGCCACGTTCAGTGAGTTGGGGCTGATGGGGCGACCCAACCAGCCGATATCGAGCAACAGATCCTTGTCGCACACCTCGTCATGGTGATCGAGCAGATAGCTGAAAATGAGGCTCTCTGCCGATGACAAACGCACCACCCGGGCGCTTTGCAAGTTGTCCTTGTCGGCACAGAAGATCAGCTCTCGCCTTTTGACATCAAAGACATAATCACCGAAGTGATAGGCTGATATGTTATTGCCTGGCGCAACCCCCGTCATACCAACCACCTGTTATTTGCGTTCATCATGAAGAAGATGGGATTCCACACCTGAATAAAGCCAGATGACGGCTCAGGACTCGCTGTAATTAAACGAAATTCTAAAGGGTCGAGATCAGCGGCACAATAGATGCAGGCAGGCATGAGCGGGGAAAATGAAAATATGCGTCCAGCGCTGTCGGACTGCGTATCGGGCAGAGCATGATGCTGCGAGTTTCGCGGTCACGCCAATCTCAACTGAACAGTGACATGGGCATGACGAAAAGCGCCGCAGGACAAGGCCCCTTGCCCCTCACGACATCTCGCCGCGCCTCAAAATAATGGGGACCGACCTGTCCCGCAGGATGATCCAACGGGGCGAAGTTAGCTGACTAGACCCGAAACTGCTTGAGCAGGGTGTCGAGCTGGGCCGACAGCTGCCGCAGATCGCTGCTGGCTTCGGCAACCTGTGCCACTCTGGCCGCACTCTCGCTGTTGAGCGTCGCAATCCGGTTGACGCTGTGGCTGACCGCCTCCGCCACCGAGTGTTGTTCTTCCGATGCCTGGGCGATATACATGTTCATCTCGCGGATCAGGCTGACCTGATTTTTAATCTTCTCCACCGATATCTGCACATCTGCCGCCTCGATGCCGGCGCGGGATGCCTTCTCCTGACTCTGTTGCATGCCGGCACCAACATTCTGGGTTGCTTGCTGCAACCGCTTGATACTGGCACTGATCTCCTCCGTCGACTGGCGAGTACGGCCCGACAAGGTGCGCACCTCATCCGCCACCACCGCAAAACCGCGCCCCTGATCACCCGCCCGCGCCGCCTCGATGGCCGCATTGAGGGCAAGCAAATTGGTCTGCTCGGCAATGCCGTTGATCACCTCGATGATGGTGCCAATGCTGCTGCTCTCGGTCGAAAGGGTGCGCATCAGAGTGGCGACCCGCTCCACCTCCCCCACCAGTTGATGGATGGCCTCATTGGCATGGCCCGCCAGATTGTAACCCTGCTCCACATAGAGGTTGGCCTCATCGGTGGCGCCAGATGTTTTCACCGCGTTACCAGCCACTTCCTGCACAGCCTGACTCATTTCGGTAATGGCGGTGGCGACCTGATCCAGCTCGGATTGCTGGGCGTCACTGCCTACCCGGGTATCTGCCGAGAGGGAGTCACAGAGTTCGGCGGTTTGCAACACACCGGCAGAGAGCTCGTTGATCTCCGCCACCATCTCCTGCAACTTGGCAATAAAATGGTTGATGTTGGTGGCCAGCGCGCCTATCTCATCCTGGCGACTGATCTTCAGACGCCGGGTCAGATCCCCCTCTCCTTTGGCCAGATCGAACACCGCCTGATTCATCTGGTGAAGCGGCCTGAGCACGTTGCGATGAATCAGCACCATCAACAGGGCGATGATGCAGAGATCGAGCACCAGGATCTGCCAGACGGTGGTGATCAACTGCTGGCGCAGTTGGGCCTGAATGGCGGCATCACTGGTTTGCACCAGCAATCGGGCCACGGTGTTTTTCTGGCCGCTGTCGTCATAGACCAGATCATATCCCCCATAGGCAGTGGTATCGGCAGGCATGGCTGTCACGGGGGCAATGCTCCCCGCCGTGTCACGGGCAAACCCGGCTACCAGCTTGTCCTTGTTGACCACCAGCAAAGCACTCAGGATATCGGCCGCCAGCTCGGACTTGAGCGATGCCTCGATGAAAGCCGATTCATAATTCCACAGCGGGCCGGGCAGGGAGAGCTGCAGCCGGCCGATGGCCTGTTCGACCAGCGCACTCTGTTTGCTGTAGCTCTCCGCCCTGACCGCGTTGTAGTTGTAAGCGCCAAACAACACCAGTAGCAGACTCACCGACAGGGAGGTCAACACGGCAATCCTGAACGTCAGACTTTTCCAATCCATGGTTTCCTCCCGGTTTTACGGCAGCCGGCGCAGTGCCATTAAGCGGCACTTGCTATTGGTACTGTTACTGGTACTTGGCATTGATCTTGTCGATGGTGCCATCCGCCTTCATGGCAGCGAGGATCTCGTTGAGCTTGGTGATGAGCTCATCGGGCGTGTCCTTGTTAAACGCCAAGCTCATCTGGGTTTCCTTGAACACGAAGACCGGCTTGGGTGAGGCCACCTTCTCCTTGCTGGCCAGATAGGGCGCCAGATACTGGCCGGTAGCCCAGAGATCGATGCGACCTGCCTCCAGTTTCTTCACGTTGGCGGTGTCGTTGGCGGCCAGCTGCAACTTGGCAAATCCCTGGGCTTTGAGATATTCGGCGGCCGCATCGCCGTTATAGCCACCCACCGAATACTGCTTGGCATCTTCCAGTGACTTGACCGTGATATTGGCGGTCGAGCTGGAGAAAAACACCCAGTTGTTATTGACCAGCGGCCCTACCCACTTGAACAGCGCTTCCCGCTCCGGCGTGCGGGTCGTGGAGTAGAGGGCGGTATTGGGGGTGCCGAGGGTATCTTCGTACGCCCGCTTCCAGGGCATCAGGGTCAGCTTGTATTCGACCCCGGCACGCTTGAACAGCTCTTCGACCACCTCGGTCGACAGCCCGACAATCTTGCCCCCCTCTCCCTGCATGTTGAATGGCGGGTAATCCTCGGTCATCACATTCAGTGGCGCAGCCTGAACAGCGCTTATCGCCATCATGGAAGAGACTGAAAAAATTGCACTTTTCCACAGCAGTTGATAGTTCATTGCAACCTCGCTTTGCTTGCCATTCATCCCTGAACATCCGCCGTTACCGATGGCGGTGCACGTCTGACCCGCTGGGGTCATGCCGGCTTTCACGGCTCGCCGCCCACCCATGTGCAGCAGCAAACAGATCCGGATTTTGCCTGTGCGCAACGAAACGCAACCGGCGAGGGAGGCTCACAACAAATCGAGGAGGAAACATGCCAGGGCAGCATAAGGGGAGTGCGGAGTGGGGCGGATAAGCCTCTGCCATACAACAGCGCCGTGGCAAAGAAAAAGCGCATCGTTTTATGACAGGGGTCTGGGAGAGAAATGATAGAAAACGCCAACATCCATTTTCCCATACTGCTCGAGGAGACCTCAGAGCCAAACCTGTCCTTTAGCTAAGGTCACGAAAAGAGATACGTCAAATGAGAATGCTAACCCCCTCATCTGCTTCCAGATTAGATTCCAGATGAGCTCCGCCGAGCCGAAAAGTGGCGCGAGATACCCGAAAAACAGAAGACCACCGCGAGGTGGCCTTCTCCAAATCAACGATGAACATCTGGTGGAACTCAGTCCTTGGCCGCGTCCATCACACCCTCTTCGGAGTGCGCAGGCAGGATCAGGTTGAGCAGGATGGCGGCAACAGAGGCCAGACCAACGCCGGCCAGCGCGAAGTCGCCAATCTTCATCTCCAGCGCACCGACACCGACGGTCAGAGTCACAGCGACGATGGCGATATTGCGTGACAGTCCCAGATCCACCTTGGATTCCACCAGCGTCTTGAGACCGATGGCAGCGATGGATCCGAACAGCAGCAGCATGATACCGCCCATCACCGGCATCGGGATGGAGGTGAGCAGCGCATTGAACTTGCCGAAGAAGGCCAGAATGATGGCAAACACCGCAGCCCAGGTCATGGTGACCGGATTGAAGTTGCGAGTGATCATCACGGCACCGGTCACTTCGGCGTAGGTGGTCACGGGTGGGCCACCGATGAAACCGGCGAAGCAGACGCCGATGCCGTCACCGGCCAGCGTACGGTGCAAACCCGGATCCTTGGTGTAATCCTTGCCAGTCACGCCACCAATCGCCAACACGCCACCGATATGCTCGATACAGGGGGCGATGGCTACCGGCAACATGAACAACGCAGCAGCCCAGTTGATCTCCGGGGTTTCGAAGTGGGGCAGCGCCAGCCAGGGGGCGTTCACCATACCATCGAAACTCACCTGGCCCATGAATACCGCCGAGACATAACCGGCAATCACGCCGCACAGGATGGGGATCAGCTTGATCCACCCCTTGCAGAACACAGCTGCAATCAGGGTGACCGCCAGCGAGATACCGGCCAGCGTCAGCGCAGTCCCCGCAGGAACCACCTGCTCACTACCAGCACGGCCCATCGCCATGTTGCAGGCAACCTGCGCCACAGAAAGACCGATCACCATGATCACCGGGCCAATCACCACCGGGGGTAGCAATTTGTGCACAAACCCCATCCCTTTTGCCCGGATCAGCGCAGCCAGAATGAAATACATGAAACCGGCGGCAAACAGGCCAAACATGGTGGATGGCAATCCCCAGGTCTGGGTGGCGTAGATGATGGGAGCGATGAAGGCAAAGCTGGAACCGAGGAAAATCGGGACCTGGCGGCGGGTGCAGAGCTGGAACAACAGGGTGCCCACACCGGCGCCAAGCAGGGCCATGGAGGGGTTCAGTCCGGTGAGCAGGGGCACCAGAACCATGGCACCGAAGGCGACAAACAGGATTTGCAGCCCGGCGACACTTTGCTTGACTAAGGAAAACATGGATGTCCTTAATTTTTTGATAACTGATGGGGATATTTATCACTTTTCAGTCATCACAAGACTTTTCCAAGGCACAAAATGAACACAAATACGTCACTTGTTGCCTTTTACTGCTTGGGAAGGGCATGAAACTGGCTTTTTAGGCGGGATTCGTTGCTACAAGCATCGAGTATGTGATTTTACGCATTATTGTGACGAACGCCAATCGTTTTTCCATCATGTTTATTGTGTTCATGGTCAAAAATGCCGCCGCCAGGGGCGCGCTCTATAATGGATCCTGTGAATCAAGATGGACAAGGAGTCCCCATGTCACAGCCCCCATTCAAGGCCAGCCAGCGCAGATTGCTTATTGGCTCGGCCATCGCACTCGCCCTGTTTGCGAACCCGTTCAGTTATGATTTCGCCCAAAATGAGTGGCAAATGAATCAGGCCTATGCCAAGTCCTGCTTTATCGCCGGCACTCGCATCACGATGGCCGATGGTTCCACCCGCCCCATAGAGACGCTCCGGGTCGGTGAACAGGTGCTGGATCAGCACGGCGGCAGTAACCGGATCCTGGCGATCGAACGGGTCATACTGGGCAAGCGCAGACTCTACGGGATCAATGATCTGCCCCCGTTCTTTACCGCAGAGCACCCTCTGCTGACCACTCGGGGCTGGGCGGCCATCTCACCGGCCATGACCCGAACCGAAAACCCGCAACTGGCGGTGCTGCCGCTATTTACCGGCATGCAGATAATGTGTCGCCCGGCACCTGCCATGGTGACGGGCAATCTGGCCCTGCAACCCCAGCCGGAATTACTGCTGGTTGAGTCACTCTGCTGGATCGAGGCATCTCCCACTACCGCACTCTTCAATCTGCTGCTCGATGGCAGCCACAGCTACATCGCCAATGAGCTGATCGTTCACAACAAAGATGGCGATGGTGGCAGTGGGGGCAACAGTGGTGGAGGCAGCGACAGCGGCGGTGGCAGCAACAGCGGTGGTGGCAGCAACAGCGGCGGTGGCAGCAACAGCGGTGGTGGCAGCAACAGCGGTGGTGGCAGCAACAGCGGCGGTGGCAGCGACAGCGGCGGTGGCAGCGACAGCGGCGGCGGCAGCAACAGCGGCGGTGGCAGCGACAGCGGCGGAGGCAACAACAGCGGCGGAGGCAACAACAGCGGCGGTGGCAGCAACAGTAGCGGTGGCAACGACAGCGATGGGGGCAGCGATGACAGTGGCGGCCAAGGCGAGCATGCCGGCGGAGAGCAGCATGGTGGAGGTGAACGGCATGCTGGTGGAGAAAAACATGCAGGGGGAGAACGCCATGGGGGTGGCCGCGGGTTTGGCAATGGCGTTGATGACAACGGTGTGGATGCCGTCGATGCCAATGGCAACAAGCTCAGAGGTGATGGCACCATCGATGACAACGGCGTGGATGCCGTCGATGCCAACGGCAACAAGCTCAGGGGGGATGGAACCATCGATGACAACGGCGTGGATGCCGTCGATGCCAATGGCAACAAACTCAGGGGCGATGGCACGGTCGATGACAACGGTGTGGATGCTGTCGATGCCAACGGCAATAAACTAAGAGGTGATGGCACGGTCGATGATCGCCAGCAAGTGCTTACCGATGAGCAGGAGCGGGCGCTGCTCAACAACGGCTTTCGCCAACAGGGGCAACCATAATGCGATATCTGTTACCACTCCTCCTGCTCGGCCTCACTGGCTGCGCCACGGTCGACACTCCGCCGCTTTACCATCAAATGGATAAGGCAGATGTTCAACTGGCCAATCAGGCTCTCGCCAAGGCGCTGGAAACCCGTACCAAAGGCCAAAGCCTCACCTGGTTCAATCCAGCTAACCGTCACTCGGGTAGCGTCACCCCGCTGCGCACCTTCCGCCATACCAGCGGGGAGTGGTGTCGCGACTATCGCGAGCAACTCTATATCGGCAAGGCGAGCCAGCAGTGGCAGGATACCGCCTGTCGCAATCAGCAAGGGCGCTGGCGGCCATTGCGAACTTAGTGAATGCCACGGGATAAACGAAAGGGGGTAGCAGCGCTACCCCCTTGTCATCTTTTCCGACCCGTTATCCGGGTGGTGAATACGCGGTTATACCCGACGATAGGGCAGGTAAACCGGCTCCCACATATGGTTGAGGATATGCTGCTGCAGATCCTGACCGATCAGCGGGTGGGAGGGATCCCGGCGCACGATATCCTTGAGCACGGCGGTCGCCACATGCACCGAGATGCTGCGCAGCTCGCGAATGCGGGGATAAACAGCACCTTTAGCCAAGTCCACCTCACTCACGCACTCGGCCAGCGCAAAGGCGGCAGTAGTGAAGACATCGGGTGTGATCTCGCGGAGCTGGCTGACGATGGCCGCCAGACCTACCCCGGGGAAGATAAAGACGTTGTTGCCCTGCCCGACCCGGAACTCCTGCCCCTCGTAGCTCACATCCTTGAACGGACTACCGGTTGCTACGATGGCTTTGCCCTTGCTCCAGCGGTAGATATCCTCCGGCAGCGCTTCACAGTTGGCGGTCGGGTTGGAGAGCGGGAACACCATGGGGCGCTCGCAATGCTGCAGCATCAGCTGGATATGCTCTTCCTGGAAGGCACCGCCCGAGCCGCTGGTACCCAGCAACACGGTAATGGGCACATGACGCAGCACATCGGCCAGATTGGCCTTGCCGGGCACCTCGGTGTCCCAACCGGCCAGCAGCAGCCCCGGTTTGGCGTAGCGACGCTTGTACTCATCAAGCCCATCCCGGTTATCACACACCAGCCCCTGGGTATCCAGAATGTAGATGCGATCGCGGGCCGCCTGCGGATCCATTCCCTCGCGGATCATCCCAGCGCAGATTTGATCCGCCACGCCGACCCCGCCTGCACCCGCGCCATAGACCAGATAGTTCTGCTGGCCCAGGGTCTCCCCCTTGACCTTGACCGCGCCGATAATACCGGCCAGCACCACGGCACCGGTGCCCTGAATGTCATCGTTGAATGACGGCAGTGCCTGCAGGTAGCGGGCCAGATTGTTGAAGGCGTTGGATTTGCTGAAGTCTTCCCACTGCAGCACGGCATTGGGGAAGTGGCGCTTGACCCCCTGCACAAACTTGTCGATGAACTCCTCATACTCCTTGCCGCGAATGCGCTTGTGGGGGCGGCCAAGGTACATGGGGTCATCGAGCAGTTTCTGGTTATCGGTGCCCACATCCAGCGCGATGGGCATGCAGCAGGCGGGGTGAATACCGGCCCCCAGGGTATAGAGCGCCAGCTTGCCGATGGGGATCCCCATGCCGCCAACACCCTGGTCGCCGATCCCCAGAATGCCCTGGCTGTCGGTGACGACTATGATGCGGATCGATTTGGCATCGAAGTGACGGGCCTGACTGCCCATGTCATCCACGTTGTCCGGGGTAATGTAGAGGCCGCGGGGCTTCTGGAAGCGGTGGCTGAACTCCTGACACGCCTTGCCCACGGTCGGGGTATAGATGTAGGGAGTCATCTCCTCCACATGGCGTGACAACAGGGCATAGAAGAGAGTCTCGTTGCGATCCTGCAGGGCACGCAGGTTCTGGTACTTCTCGATATCGCTGCAAGCGCTCTTGAACCCCTCATACACTCGCTCGAGCTGGGCTTCAAAAGTTTGCACCTGAGGCGGCAGCAAACCATCGAGATCAAAATCGGCCCGCTCCTGTTCGGTGAAGGCCGTGCCCTTGTTGAGGTATCGATTGTTAAGCAGATCAGTGCCGGTCAGTGCAACGGGGCGAAAATCCTGTCCCTGTGCATCTTTCCACAGCAGATATTGTCCGGTAGCCATAGTCATTCTCTTTGATTTACGTGAAATTGCCGTTCGGCAGGAGAGCAAGACTCATAATGAAATCAATCATATGACGTTTACTCGATCGGTTTTGTGAGCTTGGGCATACCCTGCGGCCAAAATAGGCGCCCGGCGACCCCGGCGAGACAAATATCCACGGCAAGGAATGAGACTCATGTTAGCATTGCAGGCAACCCAGCCCCTTTCACCGCATCACAGCCGGGAGTGATCTGATGCCCTCGCCTCTGCCAGCCTCCGCCCCCTTCTTCCTGCCATGCGCCTGATCCCGCTGCTTGCTCTGTGGTTGTTTCTGACCTGCCAGTCGGCTCTCGCCGCACCGGGCCGGGTACTCAACATCATCGTGGGTGAATGGCCCCCTTTCGTCTCCGAGCAGTCAAAACAGCACGGGCCAGTGGCCCACCTCATCAGCGATCTGTTCAAGGAGGCGGGCTATGAGGTGAAGTTCCACTTCGCTCCCTGGGGTCGGGTCTATTCGCTGGCGGCCAACAGCCAGCTCTACGACGCCACCGCCGTCTGGATGCACAAAACGGAGCGGGAGCAGGATTTTCTGTTCAGCGAAGCGGTGCTGCAGGAGCAGTTTGTCTTCTTCTCCCTCAAATCACGGCAGCTGCAAGCCGAGCGCCTTGAGCAGATCATCGGCATGCGGTTGGGGGGCGATATCGCCTACAGCTACGGGCCCGAGCTGGACAAGATGGTGGCCGATGGCAGGGTAACCCAACAGAAAGTCACCGACGTGAAGCAGAATTTCGGCAAGCTGCTGCGCGGGCGGATCGACCTCTATCCACAAGAGCTGCGAGTCGGTCTGGCCGAGTTGCAGAGCCAGCTCGACCCCGCCAGCGCGGCACTCATCACCCACAGTCAGACCCCTTTTCTGCGCAACGACAGCTTCGTGATGTTCCCACGCAAGATGCCGGATTCAGCCAAACTGCGGGATCAGTTCAATCAGCAGTTGCAGCAGGCCATCGCCAGCGGACGTTATAAGCGCTACTTCGAACGGCTTTCTCGGGGGGACTATTAACCTTGGCGAGGCAAAAAAAGAGAGGATAAAACAACGGTGGCGGCCCTTTGTGGCCGCCACCTCTGTGATGCTTGTCAGCTGCTGGCATTAGCCGCTGATGCCCACCTCCAGCTTGAACGGCGTCTTGGCCTTGCTGCTCTCGGCCGCCCCCATCTGGTAGACCCGAATGGTATAAGTGCCCTTGGCGGGCAGGGTCGCCTCAAAGTTGTTCCCTTCCGTAGAGCCGATAAACATCGCCTCCCCCTTGCTGCCCGGCGGCAGAATATTGAAGTAGGGCTTGCCGGTCAGGATCACCACCATGCTCTGGCCCTTGTTGGCCGTCAGCTTGTAATCGAGGGTCTGGCTACCTTGAATGGTGCCGTTGATAGTCGCCCCTGACTCCCCTTTCTTGAACTGCACCTGCTGGGTCTTGATCCCGTCAGCCGCCTGCGCCACGCCCGCAATACCACCGAAGAGCGCAGATGCACATACCGCTGCCAGCCATGTTTTTCTCATCATTTGTCATCCCTTGTGTGAATGGAACCCCTGTTACTGTTGCTCAAGGTGGCCCAAAAAACCATCGCCGTTTGTGGCATCGCTCAATCAATTTGCCATCACGATCGACCCGCCATCAAAAGGGGCGCCGCAGCGCCCCTTATCTTTACTCTTTGTCGACCATCAGCTTGATTTGCCCACCTTGGGCTCATCAAGGGTGTGCTTTACCTCTTCATACCAGAGGTCGTGGTGCTCCTTGGCCCAGGTCTCGTCCACCTCGCCGGTCACCATCCCCTCCAGCGCCCCTTCCAGCTGGAACAGGCCCATGTAGATATGGAAGATAAAGCCGCAGATAAGGATCAGCGCTCCGACGATATGGATGAAACTGGCCCACTCCATCTGGCGGCGCAGCTGGCCGAAGATGGGGAAATCGAGGAACAGCCCAGTCGCCACGACTATGCCGCCAAACCAGATCAGCAGCCAGAAGATCGCCTTCTCGCCGCCGTTGGAGAAGCCCGCCGAGGGGTGGCTTCCCTTGTGCTTGCCGAGCATGCCGCCAAACTTCATGAACCACTGCACATCCACCATGTTGACGATGTTGTGGCGGAACCACTTGATGAGCACCCCCATCAGGCAGAGGAAGAAGAGCGGCCCCACGTAGTTGTGGAACACCTTGGCAAACCAGATCCAGTTCTCCCACACCCCGAGGCTCACCACCGGCTTGATGAAGTACTTGCCGTAGATGATGGCCAGCCCCGACCCGGACAGGGTCAGGAACATGGCCGCCGTGGTCCAGTGCAGCGCCCGATCCAGCCTGCTCCAGCGCTTGAGCTTGCGCCCGGTGCGCGGTTTGGAGAGCTTGGTCTGCCCCACCACCAGATACATCAGGCCACACATGGCGAGCGACCCGAAAATGGCGATGGCGCCGAGCGGCGACACCCACTTGGTCTTCACCTCGAACCAGAGCTGGCCCGGCACCGAGATAAGCACCCCGTGCTCCGGCGAGCGGGAGGTGGTCACCCCCTCCTGCCCATCCTTCACCGCCCGCCAGTAATCGGCGCCGGCAAAACCGACCGCCTCTTTCTGCGCATCAGCGAAGCCGGGCGCGCTGAACAGCAGCAAGGCCGTCAGCAGCGCTGTCAGCCAGTGTCTCATTGGCCATCCTCCTGCTTGCCAAGCTTGAGCCCCTTGCCTCTGCCATCGTGAGGTTTGCTGGCGTCGCGATAGAGCGCCTGTTCATCAGCCCCCCAAGCTGCGTGAGGAGCACCGCGATAGGCAACCCGCTCGCGGAAGATATCGGAGATCACCTGCGCATCCCCCGCCAGCAGTGCCTTGGTGGAGCAGAGCTCGGCACACATGGGCAGCTTGCCCTCGGCGATGCGGTTGGCACCGTACTTCTGGCGCTCCGCCTCGCTGTGATCCTCTTCCGGGCCGCCGGCGCAAAAGGTGCACTTGTCCATCTTGCCCCGATCGCCAAAGGCGGCGGTCTTCGGGAACTGGGGCGCCCCGAACGGGCAGGCAAACAGGCAGTAACCGCAACCGATACAGAGATCCTTGTTGTGCAGCACTATGCCATCGTCGGTGTGATAGAAGCAGTCGGCCGGACAGACCGCCATGCAGGGGGCGTCGGTGCAGTGCATGCAGGCGACCGAGATGGAGGTCTCCCCCGGCAGGCCATCGTTGAGGGTCACCACCCGGCGGCGCTGGATGCCCCACTCGAGGGCATCGTCGTTCTCGTTCTTGCACGCCGTCACACAGCCGTTGCACTCGATGCAGCGCTTGGTGTCACACATGAATTTCATTCTGGCCATGGGATCAGGCTCCTACTTTGCGAAAACGGCACAGGGTGACCTTGGTCTCCTGCATCTGGGTGACCGGGTCATAACCATAGGTGGTGACTATGTTGACCGACTCCCCCAGCACATAGGGGTCAGACCCTTCCGGATATTTGGATCGCAGATCCTTGCCCTCGAAGTGGCCACCAAAGTGGAACGGCATAAAGGCAAGCCCCGGTTTGACCCGCGGGGTTACCAGTGCCTTCACCTTGACCCGGCCCCCTTCCGGCCCCTCGACCCACACATCCTGACCATCGCGCACCCCGACATCGTTGGCATCCGCCGGGTTCATCTCGACAAACATCTCCTGCTGCAATTCAGCCAACCAGGGGTTGGAACGGGTCTCGTCGCCGCCCCCCTCGTATTCGACCAGACGGCCGGAGGTGAGGATGATGGGGAACTCCTTGCTGACATCCTTCTCCTGCACCGAGGCGTACTGGGTCGGCAGGCGCCACAGGCTCTTGGAGTCTGGCCAGGTGGCGTAGTCGGCCAGCAAGTCGCGGCGCGGGGTGTAGAGCGGCTCGCGGTGCTTGGGCACCTGATCCGGGAAGGTCCACACCACGCAGCGCGCCTTGGCGTTGCCATACGGCACAAAGCCGTGCTTGATGGCGACCCGCTGGATACCGCCGGAGAGATCGGTCTTCCAGTTCTTGCCCTCGGCCTCTTTCTTCTCGGCCTCGGTCAGCTCATCCCACCAGCCGAGCTGTTTCATCAGGTCGGCAGTGATCTCGGGATAACCGTCTTCCACCTCGCTCCCTTTCGGCCAGGAGTCTTCGGCGAGCAGCGAGACGCCCTGATACTCGATGCCGAAACGTGCGCGGAAACCGCCGCCCCCTTCCGATACCGGAATGCTGGTGTCGTAGAGGATGTGGCTGCCGGGATGTTTCATCTCCGGGGTGCCCCAGCAGGGCCAAGGCAGACCATACACTTCGCCGCTGACCGGGCCGCCTTCGGCCTTGAGGTTGGTCTTGTGGAAGGTGTGCCAGTTCTGCTGGTGCGCCTTGAGCCGCTCCGGGCTCTGGCCGGTGTAGCCCACGCTCCACATGCCGCGGTTATATTCGCGGGTGATGTCTTCCAAGAGCGGCTGGTTGTTCTCGACCTTGATGTGCTTGAACAGCTGGTCGGCAAAGCCAAGCTTCTTGCTCAGCAGATACATGATCTCGTGATCGACCTTGGATTCGAACAGGGGCTCGATCACCTTGTCGCGCCACTGCATGGAGCGGTTGGTGGCGGTAACGGAACCATAGGTCTCGAACTGGGTGGTGGCCGGCAGCAGGTAGACGCCGTCGGTGCGATCGTTCATCACCGAGGCGACGGTGGGGTACGGGTCGACAATCACCATCATGTCGAGCTTTTGCATCGCCTTCTTCATCTCGGGGCCGCGAGTCTGGGAGTTGACCGCATGGCCCCAGTAGAACATGGCGCGGATGTTGGAGCCCTGCTCGATGAGATCGGCATTCTCCAGCACCCCGTCCACCCAGCGGGAGACCGGAATGCCGTTGTTGTTCATCGGCAACTTGCCGTTGTAGGCCTTGTTGTCAAAGCGCGCCTTGATCCACTCGTAATCGACGTCCCACACCCGGGCCCAGTGCTTCCAGGAGCCCTCTTCCAGCCCGTAGTAACCGGGCAGGGAGTCGGAGGTGACGCCAAAGTCGGTGGCGCCCTGCACGTTATCGTGACCGCGGAAGATGTTGGTGCCCGCCCCGCTCTTGCCCACGTTGCCGAGGGCCAGTTCGAGGATGCAGTAGGCACGGGTATTGTTATTGCCTGTGGTGTGCTGGGTGCCGCCCATGCACCAGACCACGCAGCCGGGGCGGTTGTCGGCCAGCAGTTTGGCGGCGCCATGAACTTGCTGTTCGTTGAGGCCGGTTACCCGCTCCACTTCCGCCGGGGTCCAGCGCGCCACCTCTTTTTGCACCTCGTCCATGCCGTAGACGCGGGTGCGGATGAACTCTTTGTCTTCCCAGCCGTTCTTGAAGATGTGCCAGAGCATGCCCCAGATAAAGGCGACGTCGGTGCCCGGACGCAGGGAGAGGTACATGTCCGCCTTGGCGGCGGTGCGGGTACGACGCGGGTCAACCACCAGGATCTTGCAGCCGTTGCGCTCTTTCGCCAGCAGGATGTGCTGCATGGCGACCGGGTGGGCCTCCGCCGGGTTGGAGCCGATAAACATGATCGACTTGCTGTTGTGCATGTCGTTCAGGCTGTTGGTCATGGCGCCGTAGCCCCAGGTGTTGGCGACCCCGGCGACCGTGGTGGAGTGGCAGATCCGCGCCTGGTGATCCACGTTGTTGGTGCCCCACAGGGAGGCCATCTTGCGAAACAGGTAAGCCTGCTCGTTGGAGTGCTTGGCAGAGCCGAGCCAGTAGACGCTGTCAGGGCCGGACTCCTTGCGCAGGCGCAGCACCTCGTTGCCCACCTCTTCGATGGCCTGCTCCCAGCTGATGCGCTGCCACTTGCCGCCCACCAGCTTCATCGGGTACTTGAGGCGACGCTCACCGTGGCCGTGCTCGCGCAGGGCCGCCCCCTTGGCGCAGTGACCGCCAAGGTTGAAGGGGTGATCGAAAGCTGGCTCCTGACCGGTCCAGACGCCATTCTGCACCTCGGCATAGACGCCGCAGCCCACCGAGCAGTGGGAACAGATGGTGCGCTTCACCTCGACCGGCACGTCGGCCGCCACGGTTTTGGCTTCGGCCCGCTGCATCATGGCTGGCGCCAGCCAACCGGCGGCCACGGCGCCACCGGCCACCAGACCCGAGTTGACCATAAAGGCGCGACGGGTCAGCCCCTGACCGCGAATGGCCTCATTGCCCTGCTCGCCCACCTGGGGCTGCTCGGCACGTTTTGTCAGTTTCATGAGTTCTCCTTCACTGATCCGGCTCAGTCGGTGCCGCGCAGGGTGCGATAAAAGTCGTGAACATGGGGGGTCTCCCGATAGCCCTTGTCAGGCTCGGTGTCGTGGGTCAACACCTCTTTGCCCACCACCCGACCGGTGGCACCGGCCAATACGCCTATGGTGGCGACCACGCCAACTCCCTTGATCAGATTGCGGCGGGACGGGTCTTTCAGCTGTTCATCGCTCATTCTTGTGACCTCTGTTGTTGTTCTTGCTGGCGCCTGCGCGCCAGCTTCGCGTCCAATGGGATATCTCGTCTGCTCATTTTGTTATGCGCAGCTCTATGTTATGCGCAGCGTGTTATGCACAGATAGGGGCGTTCAGCCCGGCACCACGCAGGCGCCAAACGGCAGGCGCAATTCGTTTTCCAGCTTGAAGAAATCTTCGGCAAGGGCGCCGACCGCCCGGTAGAAGCTGCCCCCTTTCGCCTGTTGCTGATCGCGGCAGCAGGCGAGTACCCAGGGGGCAAGGTGGCGCTCATAGAAGCGGTTGCGCTCCGGGTGTTGCTCGCCAATCAGTACCGCCATCACCTCACAGAGGGCGGCGAGATGATCTTCCGGCTCGCACACTCCGCTCTGGCGCTCAAAACCGAGGGACTGCAGATCTGCGCGCAGCACTGCCAGCGGCAGCTCCATCAAAGAGCCGGTGAGATACCAGGAGGCAAACGGCACGATCTCCCCGCGCCCCAGCCCGATAAAGAGCTCCTGATACTCCTCGGCAAGCTCGTTTTCGTGGTGGCTGCTGGCCGCCAGCTGCACCAGTCCCAGCCCTCTGGCAAAGGGGCCAGGCATCGGCTGCAACCCTTGCAGCCAAGCGAGCTGTTCGCCACGGGGGGCGGCGCGCCAGAGGCTTGCCAGCAGGGCGTAGAGATCGGCGCTGCTCTGTTCCAGTTCGGTCATGGTCAGTTCGCCAGCCTTTTCGTTATGTTGTTCACTCATCACTGGCCCTCATACCTTGAGCTGGGAGACGGGATCCGCCGCCAGCGCCGCAAACACATCCTTGACCCGGCAGTCCTCGCACATCAGCAGCCGCTGGGCGGCCTCGTTCTGGAAGTGGGAGTGACCGGCCAGTTTTTGCTGGATGCGGCGGATCATCGAGGCGGGTGCGAACGGCTTGGCGCAGTGAATGCAGCAGGCAGCCTCTTCAGCTTTCAGGCTCTGCACGGCGCGGCGCGCCTCGGGCACCGGCTGCAGGCGGGGCGTGAGCACGATGGCCTGCTCGGGGCACGCCTTTTCGCACATGCCGCACTGGATGCAGTCCTGCTCGATAAAGTTGAGGCCGGGCGCATGACCCACCGCATGCAGGGCGCGGCTCGGGCAAACCGCCACGCAGCCCATGCAGAGGGTGCAGTCAGACTCTTTCAGTTCCACACTGCCGTATGGGGCACCGTGGGGCACCGCCAGCGGCTCTCTGCTCCCTTCGTTGGCTTGCCAGAGGGCATCGAAGGCGGCAAACAGGTTTTCCCGTTTGTCCCCTTTGAGCGGCTTCTCCAACAAGGCAACGGTTGGCTCACCGGAGATCGGCTTATCTTGTTCTGCATCCGGGTTAAACAGGGCGATGCGATCGGCAGCAAGCCCAGCGCCCGCCAAGAGCACGGCGGCGCTCGCCAGCTCCCGCTCAACCAATGCCCGCACACTTGCGGGAGCATCATCACCGAGCGCAATGCACACCGCACTGGCGCCATAGGCGAGGGCGGCGAACCAGCTCTCGATACCCAAACTCGCGCTCTCCTCCACCCAGACTGGCAGCCAGTTGGCAGGCAAACGGGTGAGTTCGGCTTCCACCCATTCGCGCTCGTTTTCGCCGGCGATCAGCAGCTGGGGCGCGTCGCCCCCCGCCTCGCGGTAGTGCTTGAGCAGGCGCAGCAGATAGTCGCCGCTGGTGTTGGCGTCGGGCTGGTGATAGGCAATCGCCCCGGTCGGACAGGCCGAGGCGCAGCTACCAAAGCCCTGACAGAGATGGGGATCGATCTGGATGCGACCATTGATGGGCTTGAGCGCATCAGTCGGACAGACATCAAGGCAGCGGCTGCAACCGGGCACGCCACGGGCGGTAAAGGCGCAGGCCTCGGGGTCGAGACGAAAATAGCGAGGTTTGTCGAAGATACCGGTCAGCGCACAGAGCTCAGCGAGTCGTTCGACCAAGCCAACATCATCGGCCAGATGCAGATAGCCGACCGGCGGGCGTTCCAGCGCAAAGAGCGGGGCACGGCCCAGATCGGCCACCAGATCAAAGCGTGGTTCGCCATTTTCCGCAGCCTGCTGAGTAAAACAGAGCGCCGCCAGATTAACCCGCTCACCCTGACCATTGAGGCCGGTAAGCTGGAACTGCCCCAGATACCCTGTCAGGCTCGGTTCGCGCAGGGTCAGGGCCGCGAGGGATGCGGTGGCATCGAAAATGGTTTCGAGATCGGCCGCCTCGGCATCGTGGACCGCTTCGCTCACCAGCAGGGTGGGCTTCATCCCGGCGGGCAGCAGGCTGGCGGCGCGGCGAATGCGATCTTCCGGGCCGACCAGCAGCAGGCGCCCCTGACTCTGGTAAGAGACAGTGGCCGAGATCAGGTTATCGGTCTTGACCGTATGCTGCAGGGCATAGGCGCGAGCGCGCGCGTTATGCGCGGCCGCCCCCGCCCCATGGGCAAGATTGGAGGCTAGATTTGGGGTCAGACTTGGCAATGTTTGTTCAGTGCTCACATACGCTCCTGTGCGCACCACCTCATGGGATGGGCGCTTGTTGGTAAGCCGAGAGAGCAAGAGGCGAGCCAACTCCCCCGGGAAAAAAGTGACTGACAGGGAGTCAGGATCCTGAGGGTTCCATTCCCCCACCTTTGGTTGGGACATTTTGTCCACCAGAGGAAACCAAAATGTCCCGATCGTCGGTGTGGGTTTGAGAATGGTTATCAGCCAGCTCGTCGGCGGCAGGTGCGCTGACAACCGCCACCGGTTCAGCGGATCCGCTGGCCGGATTGGCCGATTCGCTCTCCGGGGCGGTTACCTGATCCACCAGCCAGTTGCGCAGCCCGGCAGTCAAGGCCGCGGGCAGCAATTCGGGCTGGCTGAAATCCTGGGTGTAGTCGTCGAGCCCATCCGGCTTGTGGCTGCGAAACATGGCCCGCAGCGCCTCCCTGTCGGGGAGTTTGGCCTTGCCCGGCTGAGCCGTTTTCAGCGGCGGTTCGCCACTCTCGGCCCCCTCAACGGCAAGGGGGTCACAGCTCCCCTTGTCAGTGCTGACTACGGGGCTATCCAGCGCAGTATCTGAGATTTCACCTTCGCCACTGCCTTCGATGGGGGCGGCAACTGCCTCGGGGATAACCTCTTCCCTTGGCTGCAATGCCTGATGCTTGCGCGCCTCACTCTTGCGAGACGACCAGCGCTTGAGGAACTCACTCATGGGCGCGATTTCCGCTGTCACTGCCACGCTCACGGCCACGCTCACGGCCATCGGGGCCGGTGGCTTTGACGGCGCCGCAGCTGGCTTGATCTACCGTATCGACACCGAGCTGATCCTGCGCCCGTCCCTTGCCCTTCTTGCCCTTGCGACGGGCCTCCAGCAGCTCGCCGTGGCGACCGATAAAGGCCTCCACCCAGGCTTGTAGCGCCTCGGGCAGCGGGCAGGAGAGCACCTGCCGCTCGCCATCCATATAGGCGGCGGCCACGGTCTGGCTCAGGGTGAGGCCATCGGCCACAAAGCCATTGTCCACGCGGCTTCCGGTGACAAAGAGGCGGGGCGAGCCAGAGCTCAGGTTGAAGCGATAATCCCCCCGCTCGTCACGAAACAGGGTAAGGGGCAAGGCACCTGCAGCCTCAGGTTCGGCGGGATGGAGCGCCGCAATCTCGAAACGGCGGCTCTGCCAGCGGCCAACCTGGCTGTCGATGGCCTTTAACTCCAGTTGCAGCCAGCGCTGCGGGGGCAAGGTATTGGTTGTCTCTTGCACTGTCACGGCTCCCATCAGAAGGTCTCAGCCGGGCCGCCCCCCTCCATGCTCCACCCCGTTCGGAGCGGTTCACAGCAGAACATTCAGGGCGGCCACGGCCAACAATGGGATAAGACATAGCAAGAGTGGGGCCAAGGCAGGTTTGGTAGTTGATGGATGCTTTGCTGCGGGTTGGCGCGGGCGTAGGTTGGTGCAGAGCGCAGCGAAGCCCAACATACGGAGTAAGACCAATCCGCCAGAACCTAACCAGCAGGGATGGCAATAATCGAATAACTCCGAATTATCCGATTATTGCCTTAAAAAGGCTGTTCACGGTAAACGTTGGGCTTCACTTCGTTCAGCACCAACCTACGATTTAAAGCCCTACTTACGAGTTAAATATCCTGCTGTTTTACAAGCTCCAATTTTTGAGGATTACTGAGTTCTTCAATTAAAAAGTTGACCCATTGGTTTGAATAAAGATAGCCTTCGAAACCTTCCACAAACCCAGAATACTGGCCTTTAAATGCACGTTGATCATCACGAGGTCTTGCCTCATAGTATTTCCAACACTTAGTGTGTAAGGCCATATTGAAGCATGGTACTTTTTTGGCTACTAGTCCAACAACATTCTTCGGTCTTAATTTAAATGGATTTTCAACACCTTTAATAAAGGCAACAGCTCGCTCATAATTTGCAATCTCTGCATCACTCAATTTATTTACATTAATAAATTCTACAGCCATATCCGCTGATTTTGCATGATTACCCAATTTGGGAACCAGGAAAGCTCTTATACGATATTTTTGACTTTGAACAATATCATCATGAAGATCCTTCTTATATGTTTCCATATACTCTCTTACTATCTTGTAATTTTCTTTTTGAAGTTGTTTCAAGGCTTCAATTTGAGATTGTTCTGAGATACGAGTTAGTTGCATAGCTATAGCAAGGCTAGCGGTTAAAGCATGTTCATCGCCAAACTCTTCTACCAACATTGTTTCAAAGTTACTTAAAGCTGATTGGCATTCACCACACACAGCTAAATCAATAGCTGGAAGACTTCTGTGCTCTATTTTATTTCTCAACCCTATCAGAAACCTGATATTTGCTTTCTCTGGAGACTCAATACCTTTCCAATACTCATCAATACACTCACTTAGCTCCCAAGCTTTCTCTTCTCCATCAATAAATAACAACTCACCGTTCTGGTTCTTATGAAAATAATCGAACCCTCGTTTTTCGAAAATTGCATGCATCAATGCAGTATATGCGATAACAATATTTACTATGAAACCATAGGTCTTAAATTCAGTATAAGGGTTGTTATAAATCGAAACAGCTAATAGTGCAAACTCTTTAGCTTTATGTATCAATATTCCTTTAGTTGAATGATCTGCTGTTTGTTGTAATTTTTGACTATGTACAGATCTGAACTCATCCTTGCTCAAAAAGCATATTCCCGAGCTAGAGTATTGCTCCCCATCTTTTTCTATATACTGATGCCACCTTTTTGATGGATATGTTCTGCATGTATCTACTTTCCAACCTGTTGCCTCGGAGAGTTGAGCTATGGTAAATGATTCCCCTTGTTTTTCTTTATCAACCAAGAAGGAGTATGCCAAATCGACTTGTTTGTATTTACCCATTCTGAACTTCCCTTACAATCCAGTATTTATGCTAGCTAGAGCCATCTAAACCCAAATGAGTCATCATAGTTATGAAATATGCTCCTGTTGTCCAGATAAAATTGCTAAAGATAATTACACATTAAAATCGGAACTTTTGATTTAAATCATTTTAAGTGGAAAATAGTTTTCATGCTTTTCTGCAAATATCGTTAAACAATCTGGAACAAAACTTGCTGTATTCCTCCCCTTAGATCCCGGCAACCGGTCGCGAGGGGCCCATGACACCGACCTTTATCAAAAGCAATGCAGCAGCCCAGCTCACCATGGCCGTCGAGGTGATGGATGAGCAGGGCACGTTGCAAACCCGCCAAATCGCCTGTGAGCGGCCACTGACGGTCTACCTCAACTGGAAGGAGATAGTAACCCTGATGACGCTGGGGGCCCGCCCCGAAGCGCTGGTGCTGGGTTATCTGAAAAATCAGGGCTTTATCGAGGATATTGCGGCCATCGAGTCGGTGATCGTCGACTGGGAGAGCGAGGCCGCCGCCGTGGTGAGCAGCCAGCAGGCCGCCGATCTCGAGAAGTCGCTGGAGAAGAAGACGGTCACCTCCGGCTGTGGTCAGGGCACCATGTATGGCAGCGTGATGAAGAAGCTCGAAGGGGTGGTATTGGCGGCGCCCGAGCTTAAACAGAGCACCCTCTATGCCCTGCTCAAGGCGCTGTCGGCCCATAACGAAACCTACAAAATGGCGGGCGCCGTCCATGGCTGCGCCATCTGTCGCGGTAGCGAAATCCTCTCCTTTGTCGAGGATGTGGGGCGCCACAATGCGGTAGATACCCTGGCGGGCGAGCTATGGATGCGCGGCGAGAGTGGCCACGACAAGATCTTCTACACCACGGGGCGGCTCACCTCGGAGATGGTGATCAAGGTGGCGCAGATGGGCATTCCGGTGCTGCTGTCGCGCTCCGGCGTCACCCAGATGGGACTGGATCTGGCCCGCCAGCTCGGTATCACCATGATTGCCCGCGCCAAGGGGCGCCATTTCGAGGTATTCAGCGGTCACGACCATATGGTGCTGGACGAGAAGCCGCCGGTGCTGGCGCCCAGTCCGGCCGGTCGCGGGATGCGGGACTAAGCCATGAATGAGTTTATGAACGTGAAGCAGGTGGCGGAATACCTCGATCTCAACGAGAAGAAGGTCTACCAGCTCGCCAACGAGGCGCGCATCCCCGCCACCAAGGCGACCGGCAAGTGGCTGTTTCCCCGCTCCCTGCTCGACCGCTGGCTGCTCGGCAGTTGCCACGAGGGGGTGATGAACGACCGGCTGCTGCTGGCGGGCTCGGACGACGTGCTGCTGCACTACGCCAGCAGCCGGCTGGCACAGCAGCTCGGCACCCAGGCACTGGTGGGCTACACCCCGTGCGGCACCCGACAGGGGCTGGCGATGCTGGCGCGCGGCCATGTGGATCTGTGCGCCATCCACTGGGGGCAGGCCGAGGAGGCGCACCTGCGCCACCCGGCGCTGGTGCAGCAGTATCAGGGCCACCGGCAATGGGTGATCGTTCATGGATTTCGGCGGGTGCAGGGGCTGGTGCTGCGGCAAGGGCTGCAACCCAAGGAGGCGAAAGAGGCGCTCGACTGGCGCTGGGCCATGCGCCAGGAGGGGGCCGGCAGCCAGCGCGCCCTGCAGGAGTGGCTGCAAACGCAAGGCGAATCGCTGACCCGGCTGGAGCGCACCCTCGAGGTCAATAGCGAGCGGGAACTGGCCGCCGCCATCAGCCGCGGCGATGCGGATGTCGGGCCCGGCGCCCAGAGCACCGCCACCGAGTTTGGCCTCGGCTTTATGCCCTTGTCGCAGGAGTGCTTCGATCTGGTGATGCCGCAGGGGGTCTTCTTTCGCACCCTGCTGCAGCAGTTGATCGGCTGGCTGCAATCCCCAGAGGGGCGCGAGCTGGCGGCCCGCCTCGGCGGCTATGACCTGACCCAAAGCGGCAAGCTGGTGTGGAGCCCGCAGTAAATAACCACTCACCCACCGACAAAACAGCCCGCCAACCATGTTGACGGGCTGTTTTTATCACGGGCCTTTTTATAACCGCCTCAATCGCTTGTCTCACGCCCCTCGGCATTGAGGGCGATGCGCCACCCTTCCAGTTTCGCGGGCTCGCTGCCGCTGGGTAGCAGGGCGTGGCTGCGCAGCCGCACAGTAAAGCAGCTCCCCTGCCCCGGGGTAGAGTCCACCAAGAGCTCGCCACCCCAGCGGCTGATGATGCGGTGGCTCAGGGCCAGCCCCAGACCGGTGCCGGTAGCGCGGGTGGTGAAGAAGGGGTCGAAGATCTTGTCGATAATGGCCGCCTCGATGCCGCTACCGTTGTCGATCACCCGTACCTCGGCCCCGCGCAGCTGACCCAGTTCATCGACCCAGTCGCGGCTCTCGACCCGGATCTCCCCCTGCTCCCCCAGCGCGTGGCTGGCGTTGACCAGGAGGTTTATCAGCACTTGCAACAGCTGCTGGCGATCCGCCTCAATGGGCTGCTGGGCCCTGAGATCGGCCACCAGCTCCACCTGCTGCTGACGCAGGGCGGAGCGCACCAGGGTCAGGCTCTCCTCGATGATGGGATTGAGGTGCTGCCACACAGGCGCCGTCTCATAGTCGCCGGGGCGAGAGTATTGCAGCAGGCTGCGGGTGATGGCACGAATGCGCTCGATCTGGGCCAGCACCAGTGCCAGCTCCTCGCTGACCGGCTCGGCCGCCTCCCCCAGCTCCAGCTTCATCAGCTCCACATTGCCGAGGATCACCGCCAAGGGGTTGTTGATCTCGTGGGCCACCCCGGCGGAGAGCTCGCCGAGGGCTGCCAGCTTCTCGCTGATCAGCAACTGCTGGCGCGCCTCGGTCAGCATATGGATATGATCTTCCAGCTCGGCGGTCTTCTGCTCGAGACTTTGGGTACGCTCGGCCACCTTCTGCTCCAGCTCGTCGGCACTGCGGGCCATCTGCTGCTGGTGCGCTTCTTGCCTGTCCAGCATGGCGTCAAACTGGCGACCGAGCTGGGCCAGCTCGTGATCGGGATCGAGGGCCAGCGGGCCGATGCGAGCCGACTCCCCGGCCTGCACCTGCCGCACCACCTTGTGCATCCGCTCGATGGGGGAGAAGAGATCCCGCGCGCCGCGATAGACCAGCAGGCCGGAGAGCAGCAACAGCAGCACTACGCCGGACCCCAGCTCCACCAGATTGGTGAGGTAGGTACGGATAATGGGCCACTCGAGAAAACCGACATAGAGCATACCGATCCGCTCGCCCCTGGCTCCCAGCAGCGGCTCGTAGCCCGAGACATACCAGGCGTCGTGGACGAAGGCGCGGTCAACCCACATCTCCCCCCGTCCCAGCACCTGCTCGCGCACCGGCGGCGAGACCCGGGTACCCACCGCCCGGCCCACCTGACGGCTGCTGCTGACCGGCACATTGGTGCTCACCCGCAGATCGTCGAGAAACAGGGTGACGGTGCCAACGCTGCCATCCGGCAGGGTATTTTTGGCAAACACCTGCCCCTTGAGCTCATCCACCAGCCGGGTGCTGCCGTTGACAAGCTCGCCCCCCTCCAGCACGGCCCAAAGGGAGCCGTCGCGGCCCATCACAGGGGTCAGTGACAGGCTGATCAGCCCCCTGTCCTCCACCACCCTGGTGCCATCCCGCTGCCACAGCACGGCCCGTTTGGCCAGTTGCGGGGAGAGGGCGAGCATCTCCTGCTGCGACCAGACCACAAAGTGACTGACGCTGCGCCCAGCCGTGAGGGCGGCGCGCTCCTGCGCCGTCAGCTGATCCAGCTCGGGGCCGCGGCGCAAGCGCAGAAAATCGAGGCCATAGTTGGCCGCCAGCGGCATTACCCAGTCATGCAGCTGATCCGGCGATTCCCGCAGCCGCAGCTGAAAGGCCCAGGCATCGCGCAGATGCTCCAGATGCTCGGTCTGGCGCTGCTGCTGCACCGTGATGGCGTGATGGGCCACCCCGAGATCGCTGCGCACCGTAGTGAGCAGGTTCTGCCAGCTGTAGGTGAGGGTCCAGTAGAGGGTGAGCGCTATCATGCCCACCAGAGTGAGCATGATGGGCACCGAGGTGAGCAGCAGCAGGCGCCAGCGCACCTTGGTGCGGACGCAACGGGGCAACAGGGCGCGCATACAGCGGGAGAGCAGGGTCAGTTTCATCGCCCCCCCATCCAGTTAGCCTTCCTCATTCGATGGCCCACTCCTTGAACTTGCGATCCAGCGTCTTGCGCGCCACCCCGAGCACCCGGGAGGCGGCCGACTTGTTGCCATCATGGCTGGCCACCACTTGCAGGATGTGGGCTTTTTCTACCTCCGCCAGCGGCCACGCCAGCGGATAGCCCTCCTCGCTCGCGCCCTGTTCGGCAGGCTTGCTGCTCTGCCAGTAATCCGCCGGGGGCTTGCCCAGCAGCAGGCAGCGCTCGATAAGGTTGCGCAGCTCCCGCACGTTGCCGGGCCAGGGGTAGGCCTGCATCGCCACCACATCCTCGTGGGTCCAGCTCAAGGAACCCATCCCCATCTCGGCGGTGAGCTGGCGGGTGAAGTGGTGTACCAGCGCGGGGATATCGTCGATCCGCTCCCGCAAGGGGGCGACCGGCAGCGCCACCACGTTAAGGCGATAGAAGAGATCTTCGCGAAAGCGGCCCGCCTCCACCTCGGCCTTGAGGTTGCGGTTGGTGGCGGCAACGATGCGTACATCCACCGCCAATTCGCGCTCGGCCCCCACCGGGCGGATGGCCTTCTGTTCCAACGCCCGCAACAGGGAAGCCTGCATGGCGAGCGGCATCTCGCCGATCTCGTCGAGAAACAGGGTGCCCTGATGGGCGACCCGGAACAGGCCGTCGCGCCCCTTGCGGGCGCCGGTAAAGGCCCCCTGCACGTGACCAAACAGCTCGCTTTCCAGCAGCTCCGGCGCGATGGAGGCGCAGTTGAGGGGCACAAAGGCCCCCATCCGGCCAGAGAGTTGATGCAGGGCGCGGGCCACCAGCTCCTTGCCGGTGCCGGACTCCCCCTCCACCAATACGGCGGCATTGGAGGGGGCTACTCTGGCGATGAGCGTCTTGAGCTCGCGGGTCTTGGCACTGTCGCCAATCAGGGTGGGCGGGAACAGCTTGCTCACCTCCCGGCGCAGCAGCAGGTTCTCCCGCTCCATCTGGCGGCGCTCGATGACTCTGTCCACCGCCTGCACCATCTGATCGAGGTTGAAAGGCTTGAGGATAAAGTCGCTGGCGCCGAGGCGCAGCGCCTTGAGGGCGGTCTCCATATCGCCAAAACCGGTCATGAAGATGATGTCGCTGCGGCGGGTGGCGGGGTCTATGGCCTCATGCCACTCGATGCCGGAGCGCCCCGGCAGCCGGATGTCGGCGATGATAAGGTCAAAGTGAAGGCGGCAGCGCAGGGCTTCCGCCTCCTCCACGCTGGCGGCAGTCTCAATCTGGGCAAAACGCTTGGCCAGCGCCTTGGCCAGAAAGCTGCGCATGCCGGGCTCATCGTCAACGATAAGCAGGGAGAGGGCAGACCAGCGGCTGGGAGGGAGTGTCATGGAAAAAAGTACCTCGGATGCACGTACGGTCGGTGAATGTCCCGATAACCGGAACCTTAGTGGGACATTTTGTCCTTACCGTATCAAAAGCACCAACACCAATTATTAAAAGCGATAACAAGCTCACCTAATTGATTCTAATAAGCTTCTGTTTTTAAACGGCAAACCGTGAATACAGCGGCAAAGGAACAGTTTGGCACCCTGCTTGCTTACTCTTGCCCTCTCCTCAGCCACCCTGAAAAAGTTGCATCACGATGACGATAAAAACCAGCCTCAAACGTTTTGCCCTCTCCCTCGCCACCAGCCTGCTGATCGCCGGTGCGGCCCACGCCGAAGCGGATACTAATGCCACAAAAGCGCCGATCCGCCTCGCCACCACCACCAGCACCGAGCAGTCCGGTCTGCTGGGCTGGCTGCTGCCCCAGTTCACCAAGGAGACTGGTTATCCGGTGCAGGTAATGGCGGCCGGTACCGGCCAGAGCCTGAAGATGGGCGAGAACGGCGACGCGGATCTGGTGATGACCCACGCCCCCTCTGCCGAGAAGAAGTTCGTCGATGCGGGCTTTGGCATCGAGCCGGTGCACCTGATGTACAACGACTTCGTTATCGTCGGCCCGGCGAAAGATCCGGCGGGTCTCGGCAAACTGCATGACGCAGCCAAGGGGCTGCAAGCCATCAAGGAGCAGGGCCAGACCTTTATCTCCCGCGGTGACGAGTCCGGCACCCACATCAAGGAGAAGACCCTGTGGCAGGCGGCTGACGTCAAACCCGAGTTTGCCGGTTACAAGTCCATCGGCCAGGGGATGGGGCCGACCCTGACCATGACCTCGGAGCTGGGTGCCTACACCCTGACCGACCGCGGCACCTGGCTCGCCTACCAGAGCAAGCTGGATCTCGCCGTACTGCTGGAGGGTGACAAGCGCCTCTTCAACCCCTATCAGGTGATCCTGGTCAACCCCAAGCGCTACCCGGATCTCAACACCGAAGGGGCACGCACCCTGAAGAACTGGCTGATCTCCGAGCATGGCCAGAAGCTGATCGGCGACTTCAAGGTAGCCGGTCAGGCGCTGTTTGTAGCGGATGCCAACGGGAAATAATGGCAACGCTGACCGCTGAGCTGACCTTGATGGCCCTCCCCCGGTTCGCTGAGGGAGGCGCCTGATGCCGACCCTGCTCGACACGACCTTATTGACGGCCCTCGCCCTGCACGATGAGAGAGAGGTCTGATGCCGACATTGATCGACACGACATTGGCGGCCCTCGCCCTGCTGTTCAGTGGTGACACCGAACTGTGGCAGGTGGTGGGGGTCTCCTTCTCCGTCTCCTGCATCGCCCTGCTGTTGGTGCTGCTGCCCGCCTTGCTGCTGGGCTTTGCCCTGGCCTATCTGCCGCTGCCCGGCCGCTGGCTCTGGCTCTCCTGCATCAATACCCTGCAATCGGTGCCGACCGTGGTGATTGGCCTCTTGCTTTACATGCTGCTGTCGCGGGCTGGCCCCTTTGGCGACTGGAAGCTGCTCTTTACCCAGCAGGCGATGGTGGTGGGGCAGATGCTGATCGCCTTTCCGGTGATCGCCACCATGGCCCACGCGGCGTTTGTCCAGAGCGATCGGCGCGCCTGGGAGACCGCCCTGACCCTCGGGGTCTCCTGGCCCAAGGCGCTGATCGGCCTGATGCACGAGTGCCGCTTTGGCCTGCTGGCCGCCATCATCGGCGCCTTCAGCCGCATCGTCACCGAGGTGGGCTGCTCCATGATGGTGGGGGGCAATATCCTGCACTTTACCCGCAATATCCCCACCGCCATCGCGCTGGAGACCCAGAAAGGGGCCTTCACCCAAGGGGTGGCACTCGGCATAGTGCTGCTCACCCTCGCCCTCTTGCTCAACCTGCTGCTGACGGCCTGTCGCGGCCACAGCTATCTGAAGAACTGACCATGCCCCCACTGTGTACCAACAGGAGTACCCCATGGCCCTGACCGCCCACCAGCTAACGATGCGCTTTGGCGAGCGCCAGCTGTTCGAGATTGACCGGCTCGCCATCGCACCGGGGGATGCCATCTGGCTGCATGGAGCCAACGGGGTGGGCAAGACCACCTTGCTCAAAATCCTGGCGGGGCTTCTGGCACCCACCCGCGGCCACACCAATCTGCCGGGGCGCTGGCAACAGCGGCTCAACCGGCTGCTCAAGCGGGATCTGGGGCCGGGCCGGGTCACCTATCTGCACCAGACCCCCTATCTGTTCGATCGCACGGTGCACGACAACGTGGCCTGGGCGCTCGATAAACAGCTCGGCAGCGAGATCCGGGTGTTCGAAGCGCTGCGCCGGGTCGAGTTGGAGGGGCTGGCGCGGGAGCACATCAGCATTTTGTCCGGTGGCGAACGGCAACGGCTGGCGATGGCCCGTGCCTGGGCGCTGCAACCGGCCTTTCTGCTGATGGATGAACCCACCGCCAATCTCGACACACATTCGGTTGCCCTGATGGCCGCATTGGCGCAAGATCTGCGGGAACATGGCAGCGGCCTGGTCGTCATCAGCCACCAGAGCAACGCCCTGACCGACCTGTGCGAGCGGCAATGGACCCTCGCCCGTGGCCAGCTGCAAGAGACGACCCCTTTAAAAATCATCGAGCGACATGACTTCAAAAAGCGACAGCCACTCTGATCCCGTTGCCGTATCAGCAGTGATCCTGGCAGGAGGCCGCGCCACCCGCATGGGGGGCGAAGACAAGGGATGGGTAGCACTGGCGGGACGCCCTCTTATCGACCATGTTTTGGCGCGCCTGCGTCCCCAGGTGGATGAGGTGCTGATCAACGCCAACCGCAGTCAGGCCCGCTATCAGGCGCTGGCCCCGGTCATCAGCGATGACAACAACGACTATCTCGGCCCGCTGGCGGGCATGCAGGCAGGTCTTGCCGCCGCCCGTCATGACTGGGTGCTGTTTGTCCCCTGCGACGGCCCCGCCCTGCCGCTGGATCTGATGAGCCGCTTTCGCGCCGCCCTGACCCCACAGACCGAGCTGGTAGTGGCCCACGACGGCGACTGGTTGCAACCCGTGGTCGCCCTGCTGCACAAATCCCTGCTCCCCTCCCTCACCGCCGCACTGGCAGAGGGAGAGCGCAAAATCGATATCTGGTTTGCCCGCCACAACATGGTGGTGGTGAGCTTTGCCGATCAGCCGGATGCCTTTATCAATCTCAATAGCCCGGACGAGCTGGCCGCCTACGAGGCCCGTCTGCTTGCCCCGGCTATCGACCCCCAACAAGGAGTCACCTCATGACCCCGGCCCCCACTCTTCCCCTGCTCGGCTTCGCCGCCTGGAGCGGCACCGGCAAGACCACCTTGCTGGAGCAGTTGATCCCCCTGCTGGTGGATCGCGGCCTGCGCATCGGGGTGATCAAGCACGCCCACCACGACTTTGATATCGACCAGCCGGGCAAGGACAGCTATCGCCTGCGCAAGGCGGGTGCCCAGCAGATGATGGTGGCTTCCCGCCGCCGTCATGCTCGCATCATTGAAACCGAGCTGGCCGAAGCCGATTTTCGCCATCTGCTGGCCAGCTTCGATCAGACAGAGCTCGACCTGCTCTTGGTCGAGGGGTTCAAGCACGAGCACTTCCCGAAAATCGAGCTGCACCGCGCCGAGATTGGCAAGCCGCTGCTCTTCCCCGAAGACAGCGACATCATCGCGCTGGCCAGCGATCAGCCCGCAGAGACCACCCTGCCGCAACTCGATATCAACGATCTGGCGGCTATCGCCGACTTCGTCTGCCGCTGGCTTGACGGCTGCCAGAGCAAGGAGCCGGAGGCGGGCAAGGGCTTTCTCTCGGTCGAGGCGGCCCGCAACGCCATTCTGGCGGCCCTCACCCCGAGCACTGCCTGCAGCGACAAACCGCTGGCCCAGTGCCACGGCGCTGTGCTGGCCGCCGATCTGATAAGCCCCATCAATGTGCCTCCCCACGCCAACTCGGCGATGGACGGCATTGGCCTTCGTAGCGACGATCTCGCCACCGGTCGCTGGCAGCTGGTGGGGGAAGTGCTGGCGGGCCAACAGCGCCACGAGCCTGTACTGGCCGGTCAGGCGGTGCAGATCATGACCGGCGCCCCGCTGCCCCCCGGTGTCGATACCGTGGTGATGCGGGAAGAGACACATATTGAAGGTGAGTGGGTCACCGTCACCGCCCCGATCCGGGCTGGGCAGAATGTGCGCCTGGCCGGCGAAGATCTCGCCAAAGGTGCGGTCGCCATCCCGGCCGGAACCTGGCTTGGCGCCCCCCAGCTGGGGCTGGCGGCATCACTCGGTCAAGCCAGTCTCACAGTGCGCACCCCGCTGAAAGTGGCGCTGTTCAGTACCGGCGACGAGGTGCAGGCACCGGGCGAGCAGCTCGCCCCCGGTCATATCTTCGACAGCAACCGCTTCACCCTGATGGCCCTTATCCGTGCCGCCGGTTGCGAGGTGATGGACCTTGGCATCATTCCCGATGACAAGACCATTCTGCGCCAGCAGCTGGAGCAGGCCGCCGCCAGCGCCGATCTGGTGCTGAGCTCCGGCGGGGTCTCGGTAGGCAACGCCGACTTTATCAAGCTGGTGCTGGCAGAGCTCGGCCAGATCGATTTCTGGCGCATCCAGATGCGGCCGGGCCGCCCGCTCGCCTTTGGCAAGCTGGGGCAGACCCCCTTCTTCGGCCTGCCGGGCAATCCGGTGGCGGCGATGATCTGCGTGCTGCAGTTTGTCGAGCCCGCCATCGCCCGCTTGCAAGGCAAGCGGTGGCAGCCGCTGCGCCTCTCGGCACTGGCAGACGAGAAGATGAAGAGCCGCCCGGGGCGCACCGAGTTTCTGCGCGGCATCTTCCATCAGGACCGTAACGGACAGCTGCGGGTGCGCACCACAGGGCCACAGGGCTCGGGCATTCTCAGCTCCATGGCCGATGCCAACTGCCTGATCGAAATCGTACCGGATCAACCCGGAATCGCCGTTGGCGAGCGGGTCTGGATCCACCCCCTGCAGGGACGACTGGCCTAAATCCCGACGGGGCGTCGGCCGGATGCACGGCGCCCCGTCACCCATCTGACAGGAGGCAGACCGTGCGTCTTGATGCCCCCCTCTCCCGACTCGATCTGCTGGTCTATGGCCGCTACCGGATCGTCCATGGCCTGCGCATTGCGCTCGCCTTTATGCTCACCTTTCTGCTGACCCGCGAGCTGAAACTGCCGGAGAGCACCTGGCCGCTGATAACCTTGGTGGTGGTGATGGGCCCTATCTCGTTTTGGGGCAATGTGCTCTCCCGCGCCCTGCAGAGGGTGGTGGGCACCATCTTCGGCGCCAGTTGCGGGGTGGTGGCGCTCTATCTCGAGATCTACTCGCTACCGCTCACCCTGATCTGGTGCGGGTGCATCATGTTTCTCTGCGGCTATCTGGCCCTCGGCAAGCGCCCCTATGTGGGGCTGCTGATCGGCATCACGCTGGGAGTCACCATGGGGGCCATGCCGGGGGATATAGAGACGGCGCTGTGGCGCAGTGCCGACGTGATCCTGGGCTCCCTGCTGGCGCTGCTCTTTTGCAGCATCTACCCCCAGCGGGCCTACAGCCACTGGCGGCTGCAACTGCACCAGATCCTGCAGCAGTCGGGGCGGCTCTATCACACTCACCTCTCCCCCAATGTGCTGGAGCGCCCGCGCCTCAAGCACAATCTCTCCCAGCTGCTGGCACAGACCGGCAAACTGCGGGCCCTGCTGGCCCCTGCGGCCAAGGAGACACGCCACAGCGTCGCCCTGTTTGATGCGGTGCAGGTCACCATGCGCAACACCCTCTGCACTCTTGAGATGCTGGCCAACACCTACTGGAACGATCGGGAGAGCCACTTCCTGATGCAGAGCACGGCTGCGCTGCAAGCCTGCCATCTGGCCACCGAGGAGGCGATCAACCAGCTTGCCCTGATGATGCAAACCGGTGACGGGCGTGGCGCGGATGCCGCCATCGCCCGCCTGCACGAGGTAGCAACCCAGGTATCGCTCCCCCCCAATACCGAGGCGGCCATCAATGGCTACCTCTGGCTCAACGTGCAACTGACCGAGCAGCTCACCCACCTGCGCCGCCTGCTGGGGCTGATCCTCACCCCGCCCCATCGCAAGCAGCCCGACTAGGCCCAATGCAAAACGCCCCGCAGTTGCGGGGCGTTTTGCTATCTGACTGGCCGCTTGGACCATGAAGGCAGCAAATCTTAACTGGCATTGGCCAGCGGTTGCTCGGTGGTGAGGTAGAGGGAGAAATCCTGAATACCTGCCTGCAGGGCGGCAAAACAGTCGGGGTCTATCGCGGTGCCCAGATTCTCCGCCATCATCTCCAGCGCCTGCGGCACAGGGATGGCGCCGCGATAGGGGCGCTTGGCGGTGATGGCATCGAAGATGTCGGCTGTGGTGATGATGCGCGTCTCAAGGGTAATCTCGTCCCCTTTCAACCCCTTGGGGTAGCCTTTGCCATCGAGCCGCTCATGGTGGGCACCCGCCACTTGTGCCAGCTCCTCGAAGGCGCCGATACGGCTCAGGATCTCCTCGGTGTAGGCGGCATGCATCTGCACCGCCGCCCACTCCTGCGCATCGAGTTTGCCCGGCTTGTCGAGAATGGCGTTGCTCACCCCGAGCTTGCCCACGTCATGGAGCAGGGCACCCCGCTTGAGCCAGCGTCGACGCGGCTCGGACAACCCCATCTGGGTGGCAAGAATGTCGGTATAGAGCGCAACCCTGCCGCTGTGACCCGCGGTGTAGGGACTTTTGGAGTCCACCACCTGCCCGAAGGCCGCCGCGATTTCATCCAGATAATCCTCATCCAGTGCCACCTCCCCCTGTCCGGCCGGGTGGACCAGCACCCACTCGGTCAGTCGGGGATCGGCCAGCCCTTGCCAGAACTCCTCGTCGGCCAGCGCTTCAAATTCGCGAACCAGTGCCGGATCAAACCAGCTGTCACTGCGCTCGCGCAGCTCCTTGAGCGCCGCATCCGGGCCTGCAGCCGCGTGAAACACATCCACCACCTGACAGAGCAGGGCAATGCGCGAGAAGAGCGGGATCGCCTCGCCAGCCAGTTGCAGGGGCCGACCTTTGCCATTCCAGTGTTCATCAAGGGAGAGGATGCCATCGGCCACCTCGTTACTGAAACGGAGCTGGCGAGCGATATCCGCCCCCCGATGACAACGGGTCTGGATCAGTTCGTTGGCAATCTGGTCGCCGTTGCGAAAGATATGAAACAGGCTGCGAAAACGTCCCAGCAGATCCGCCTGCAAGCCGGTGTGGCCCAGCACAAAGTTGACTACCTCGGAGAGGGAGCCATCCACCAGTTTGAAATCGCGTTTGAAATGAAGATCGTCGGTGAGATAGAGCTCGCAGATACGGGCAGCATTGCTGCTGCACCCAAGATCCTTGAGCAGGAGCGTGTAGTAGAGATCATGGCGCAGCCGGGCGTCCAGTCCCAGCCGCTCCCCCAGACGGGAACCTATCCAGCAGCAGCGAATGCAGTGTCCTCTTGGTTGCCCCTCGGTCATATCGAGCGCATGACTGAGGGAACCAATCAACTCCGCCAATCGCAATCCATTCACCGTCATAGTCTACTCCCTTAGACATCATGGCGATTTTGCCAGCAGAATTAGGTATACCCCATCTGAAGCTGGATCGATCTGGATTCAGTTGAATTTAGGCAGCAGCCTTGCCCTGATTCGCCCGCTCTTCCAGCTCTGCGCGGCTCAGGGTAGATACAAAGCGGCCATCGAAGTAGATATCCATCAGCTCCCCACGCTTCTCGCCACGCATCATGCTGCGTCGGCCATCCAGATAGTGCACCTCCATCTGAGCGGTATGCTCGTCCGGGTAGCTGATCTCTACCTCGCGCACCCCTTGTGGCAGCATGGCCAGCGGCACCGTCTTGAGGGCCGAATCCAGGTGCTGGTTCACCTTGATCACCGGATTGGCCTTCATGTCCACCACAGCCGGAGATTTACCGGTGATGGGGTTCTTGCCAGACCAGAACTCGATGGTATTGAACACAAACAAGTCAGCGGTCGCGGCCAGACCGTAGACAGGGGAGAGCAGCATAAAGACCCCAGCACGAGCGTAGCGGTTATCCACCACGCTCAGGTTGCCCTTGGTGACCATGCCGGAAAGCCCCATCTGCCCCATACAGCCGCCCAGCCCCATGCTCGCGACCATAACCAGCAGGGCCATTGCCCGCCCCTTCTGTTGTAACGCCATCTTGTTCTGTTCCTGCTCTGAAATAAATGAGGCGGCAAGCCTAATCAAGGGGCCAGAAGAGGACAATTCACAATGGCGGGACGATACAGGAGGGGTTCAGATTGGCATATCAAGTGCGCAATAAATAAGCACCGATGGGATTATCATCCGATCGGTGCCTCGTTCAACAATCAATAACCGTCAGGAGCCGATGGCCAGATTGGAGACTGTCTCGGTCACATTGATGGCACCCTGCTCTATCTGTGCCATCACGCCACTCACCTCGCCGATCTGCTCCTTGCCACGCTGGGCACTGGTGGCCACCTCATTGATGTTGCTGGTGATCTGGGCCGTCAGTTCGCGGTTTTTCTGAACCACGCTGGCGATCTCGCCGGTCGAGAGGGAGGTGCGCGCAGCCAACTGACGTACCTCGTCGGCCACCACCGCAAAGCCGCGCCCCTGATCGCCAGCCCGGGCTGCCTCGATGGCTGCGTTAAGGGCCAGCAGATTGGTCTGCTCGGCAATACTGCTGATGGTCGAGACGATGGCTTCAATGCTTTTCGACTGCTCATTGAGTTGGCCAATCAGGCCGGAAGTGCGACTCACCTGTTCGGAAATGGCGCTGGAAATAGTGACCGATGCGGTCAACAGTTCAGAACCTGTCGCAGCAAAGCGGGTGGTCTCCTGCGAAATGGTCTGGGCTATGTTGGCCGCCTCGCTCACTGCCTGGGCTCGCTTGATCCGCTCTGTCACCTCACTGGCAAATTTGATCACCTTGACCACCTTGCCGCTCTCATCCTTGATGGGGTTGTAGGTAGCCTCCAGCCAGATCTCGTTGCCGTGGCTGTCACGGCGACTGAACAACCCCGACTTGAGCTGGCCGTGGGCCAGATCGTCCCAGAAGTGGGGTTGCTCGCGATAGAAGCTCTCATCGCAAAACAGCCTGTGATGCTGCCCCTTGAGCTGCGAAAGGGAGTAACCGACGCAGGAGAGGAAATTCTGATTGGCCGTCACAATCTCCCCCTTGGGGGTGAACTCGATAATGGCGAGCGCCCGATCGAGTGCCGAGATGATCGCTTTCTGACGACTCAACTGCTGATAACTCTCGGTGATATCGGAGGCTATCTTGACGACCCTGACCACCTTGCCCTCAACCTTGACCGGGAAGTAGGTAGCCTCCAGCCACAACTCCCTGCCATGTTTGTCAATGCGCTGGTAGATGCCACTGTGGGAATGCCCCTGACGCAACTGCTCCCAAAACTGGGCGTAGGAGGATGACTGGGCGTAGTGGGCATCACAAAAGATCCGGTGGTGTTTACCAATTACCTCCTGCTCGCTATAGCCCACCACACTCAGAAACAGCGGGTTCGCCTCGAGGATCTCGCCGCTTGGAGTGAAACTGATGGTAGCGACACCGACTTTTACTGCATCAATAAATGCCTGGGCCTGGGCCAACTGCATTTGACACGCTTGTAATTCCGCTTTGAGTTTGAAGTTGAACATCTTGCCCTGCCCCTCTGTTACCTGGTTACAACTACGTCACATCTGCATGAACTTTAGACGAGAAACCATAGAGATAACGGGGCCCATCGATTAAGGTGCCAGGTCCCACTCCAGATAGGCCGGATTGGCGACAAAGCCGATCCGCTCATAGAGAGGACGCCCCTGCTCGCTGGCATGGAGCCACACCTTGCCAAGCTGGCGCGCGCAGGCGAAAGCTGTAATGGCATCGAGCAGCGCCGTGGCGATCCCCTGCTGGCGCCATTGTGGCCGCGTATACATATTGAGCAGATACCCCTCCATCCCCGCCAGATTGCCGGGATAGGGTGGCCGTTCAAACAATGCCAGCGTCCCGGCCGCCACGATCTGTTTGCCGCCCTCCTGCGTATCGGCCTCAGCCAGCCAGGATAAAGCCCCCTCTTCACTCATCGCCCGGGTAAAGTAGTCAACCGTTGCCTGCCACAAGGCCGGGTCAGCCTGCGGCGTCGCCAGCTCACCCACCTCGCAAAACAGCTGCATGCGCAGAGCCACCAGCGCGGGAATATCCGCGGTCCTTGCCTGACGAATGATCATCGCATCTCCTTGCATCACAGAGCACGTCGAGAGAGGGGGGGGCAAAGGGAAGTGGACCTGCTCGGCAAATCTGCACGACACAGGAACTATCGATGCCGACCATGTAACCGGAATGCGGATAATAGCAGAGCACATAATTAACTATGTGTTTTTAAACATATAAAAAAAGACAGCCGAAGCTGTCTTTTTCATCGAAATCACATTGCGGATTAGTAGAAGATCCGCTCGCCACGCTCGCTCATTTTGAGCCAGACAGGTTTGGTACTGGTTTTGTTCCAGATCCGGTGCAGATAGCTGTAGAAGCGGGCGCGATCGCTGCGAAACAGCATCACGGGGAAAGCCAGAATGCCCACCAGCAATACATAAATGCGACGAAGAATAATCTGAGTCAGGGAAAAGGGATGAAACATGATGTAACTCCTTACTGGTAAGACCACTGAGCAAAGATTACCCCACTCCATGTAGGATTACTACATCACCAACGCATTTTTTTATAAAAAAATGGTGAAAAACGGGAAATACTGAAAACGGGTTACGTCATTAACCAACAGTTAACAAACTTGCGAAAATCGTGCGCTTTGCCACAGTTATCAGGGGAAAAACATGCTGTAGGGAGACACGCATGAAACTGCCGGAAGTGGCACTGCTGGTGCTGATGGTTGCCCTGACACGGGCACAACTGGAGGAGTGGCAACTGAATCGGGAAGATGCCATTGTGCTGGCCGAACGGGGCGTGCCCACCGTCAGCCTGTGGCAATGCGGCACACTGAAGCAACGGATTGCGGATCTCAACCAGCACAGTGCCGAGGTGCAGTTTCAATATCGGGGGCAAAACATGGCGGATGTGAGCCACTATCTCGAGCGCGAGTGGAAACAGGCTGGCTGCGAACAGTTACTGGTACAGCAAGGATACTGACCAAGGCTCAGACTCGAAGAGTGATGATTGAGATAAACAGAGAAAAGATGGAGGCACGTTCCGGAGTCGAACCGGACTAAACGGATTTGCAATCCGCTGCATAACCGCTTTGCTAACGCGCCATGCTGACAAGACTGATAGTCTTGAAAGTGAGTTCCATCGTTGGTGTGATGGAAAATTGGAGCGGGAAACGAGACTCGAACTCGCGACCCCGACCTTGGCAAGGTCGTGCTCTACCAACTGAGCTATTCCCGCGTTACTGCTTTCGTGCCAGTTGCCTGACAACGAGGCGCATTATACGTACCACGAGCGCCAGCACAACCCCTTTTTCGCAATTTAAGCCCTGATGCAAACTGTTTGCTCAGGGTTTAAACGCCTTGCTGCATTTTTCTCCAGCCAGCTGTGACCCACCAAGCGAATTTGGGATAAAGTCGTTGAAATGATTACGCTTTCGTTCGAGACTTGAGCGGCTTAATAACCGGATTCTCAATTGAAAATCACAAGATGAAATGGATCTTCACGCTTCGTGGGCTCAGGCCGCAGTTAATGCTGGCTTTTTTCATGTTGGGCATGGTGCCCTTTTTGGTCGTCACCCTCTTCTTCCTATACAGCCACGGCAAGGATCTCACCACCCAGACCTCCAACCATCTGGTCTCCGTTCGTAATATCAAGAAGAGTCAGCTCGAGGATTACTTCAACAACCTCAAAGAGCAGATCATCAACTTCTCCCAGCAGGATTTTGCCGGCAACAGTATCGGCCGTTTCTATGGCTTTACCGGCGCCTTCGAGAAGCTGGGTACCACGCCGCAGGAGGCCCGCAGCCGCGCCCAGGCCCGCTATCTGCCCGGCTCCTGGGATCAACTGCGCAAACCGGACAGTCAGGTGGAGATCGAACCCTCCATCACGGCGCTTATCCTCGCCGACGAGATGTATGGCCGGGTGCACCAGCGCTTTCATCGCGGCTATGCCGACATGGTGCGCAAGTCCAACTACAGCGACATCTTTCTGGTGGACCTCAACGGTGATGTGGTCTATTCGGTCACCAAGCACCCTAACTTTGCCACCAATCTGCTCTCCGGCCCCTACCAGGGTAGTGGCTTGGGCCAGACCTTCGCCAAGATCAAACGCCGCCTTGATGGCGGCCAGAAGCCGCAGCAGATCTTCGAATTCACCGATTTTGGCCGCAACGAGCTGACCGGGCAGGTGGTCGCCTACATGGCAGCGCCCGTGATGCAGTACGACTATGTGCGCGGTGTGGTGATTTTCGAGCTGCTGCCGGACAAGCTCAACCAGATCATGGCGGAGCGGGAGGGGCTGGGCGAGACCGGCGAAACCATCCTGATCGGCCCCGACAAGCGGATGCGCGCCGATGCCTGGCTGGCGCCGGAGTTCAGCGTCGAGAACAGCTTCAGCCCCAACTTCCGTCCACTGCAAACTCCCCTCATCACCAAGACGCTCTCCGGCGAGCAGGGGGTCGGGCTGTTCCACTCCTATCAGGATGACGAGGTGCTGGCCGCCTACACCCAGGTGAAGGTGTTCGATACCGAGTGGGCCTTTATCGCCGAGATCTCCACCCGGGAAGCCTATGCCCCGATCCGCCAGCTGGAAACTCTGGTAATTGTGCTGGGCGCGGGTTCGGTACTGCTGCTGATCCTCTTCTCTCGCTGGCTCTCCCACTCCATCACGGCGCCGCTGCGCTCCCTGACCGAAGCGGCCGAGCAGGTGGCCGACGGCGCGCTGGATCACCCCATCGCCATCGAGCGCACCGGCGATGATATCGACCGGCTGGCCGAGGCGTTTCGCCATATGCAGCGCTCGGTGAAGGACAAGATCGAACTGATCGAACAGCAGACCCAGGAGCTGCAACAGCAGGTCAAGCTGACCCACAAGCAGAACCTCAGCCTGCAGCAAGCGGACAAGCTCAAGGATGAACTGCTGGCCAACACCTCCCACGAGCTGCGCACCCCCATTCACGGTATCAAGGGGATGGCGGAATCGATGCTCGCCAGCCAGCAGGATCTGACCGAAGGACAACAAAAGCAGCTCGGCCTCATCATCAAGAGCGCCGACGGTCTGGCCCGTCTGGTGGACGATCTGCTGGACTACCACCAAATGCGCTACGGCCAGCTGGAGATCCACTCACAACCCGTCTCATCCAAGGGGGTTATCCGGCTGGTGCTGGACCTCTGCCAGCATCTTGTGCAGGCCAAACCCCTCACTCTGGTGGATATCAGCCCGGCCGAACTGCCGCCGGTGCTGGCCGACGAGCAGCGGCTCGAACAGGTGCTCTACAACCTGGTGGGTAACGCCATCAAGTACACGCCGCAGGGCAAGGTGGTGCTCAGTGCCATCGTCGAGAACAACTTCCTGCGCATCAAGGTCACCGACACCGGCATCGGCATCGCCCCCGACCATCTGGAACACATCTTCGAGCCGCTGGTGCAGATGAGCCCGGAGGTAAGCAAGCAGGGGGCCGGCCTTGGCCTTTCCATCACCCGCCAGCTGGTGCACCTGATGGGGGGCGAGCTGTTCGTCGAGAGTGAGCCGAGCGTTGGCTCTACCTTCGCCTTTACCCTGCCCCTTGCCACCGGCAAAGCGGCCAATCTGACTCTCGACAGCCGCCAGATCGAGCATCAGCTGGTGCGCCAGCAACCGCTGATCCTGCCGGACTGGGAGAGCGACGATCTGCCCCCTCCCCCCGAGGATGCTCCGCTCATTCTGGTGGTGGATGACGAGCCCATCAACCTGCACATCCTGCGCCATCTGCTGCAGCCCTGCGGCTACCGCATCCTGCCCAGCAGTGACGGCCACGATGCGCTGGCCAAGCTGGCCGAGGAGCAGGTGGACCTCATCCTGCTCGATGTGATGATGCCGACCCTTTCCGGTTTTGACGTCTGCCGCCGCCTGCGCCAGCAGCACCCGAAAGATATGCTGCCGGTGCTGCTGCTCACCGCCCTTAACCAACCCAAGGATATCGAGGAGGGCTTCGGGGCCGGTGCCAACGACTATCTGGTCAAACCCTTCTGCAAGGAGGAGCTGTTTGCCCGGGTCAAGGCACTGCTGGAAGCCAAGGCCGGACGCGCCTCGCTGGTAGAGAACCGGCTATTGAAGCAGGAGATCGAACATCGCCTCACCCTGCAGGAGCGGCTGCATCAGGATCAGCAGCGGCTGCTGGCCCTGCTCGGCGAAGGGGCCGACCCCATGATCTTTATCGACGAGCAGGGCACAGTGCTGTTTGCCTCGCGGGTGCTGGCGCGCCTGCTGGGACAGGAGCCGGAAGCCATGGAGGGGCAGCCCCTCAATGAGTGGCTCGCCACCCCGCTGCAACATCAGTGGCCCGACCTTGCCAGCGAACGGGAACACAATCTGGAGTTTCTGGTGGCCGGGCAGAAGGACGTGCTCAACGCCCGTGCCTTGCCCATCGCGCTCGGAGGACAGGCTGCTTTCGCCCTCACTCTGAGTACCGAGCTGCGTCAGGATGAGAACCGGGTAATGGCGCTGGAGAACGCCCTCAAGAACCTCTCGCGGCAAGCCATCATCGAAGATGAACAGCTGCTGGGCGAGCTGAGCCGCCTGGGTGGCGAGTTCCGTTCGCTGGCCGACGACCTCATTCGCCAGCAGGATGACGAGCCGCTGCGCCGGGCGCTGGTAGAGACCATGCAGCTCACCCTGGATGCCTGGCAGCAGGGGACCGGCAAGGGCAAAATTGTGCTGGCAGAGAAGAGCAAGCTGTGGCGGGTCTATATGGACAGATCCAGCCCGCAGACCCGCACCCTCGACAAATACCTGAGTCTGGACACCCTGCCCAAGTCGCCACGCTGGAAGACGGTCGTGGCCACCACCGAGTATGTGCTGGGCCACTGCCCGCTCAATGACCACCAGCGCCAGCAGTTGCAGCACAGCGCCCAGACCCTGCGTCAACTCGCCAACCGCAAGCCGTGACACGGCGCCCTAAACGGGCGCCGGATCACAATTGGCAATCTGGTTTCTTTTTGCGCAAAACAAAGCCCCGCACAACTCCGAAACCGAGAGCAGATCCAATTCACAAATTTGTCATATACGCCATTTTCACAGCCACTTTTTACGCGAGAGCAAATAACGCAAACCAATGATTCTAAACAGATAAAAAAGCATTTTGACGAGATTGACGTAACACCGTCAATTTTTACGAAAACAACGAAATCAATAGTTGTTGTTTTCCTGTTAATTCTGGTTTGCTTAGGGCGTTGGAAAACAGAACGACAAAGGTTAGACACCTGACCAACACAGAGGGCCGATTTCATCAGCATGCGAAACCGGTGCTCACACAAAACAAGGCGAACCCTCGGGAATGCCAAAAAATAAGAAAGGAAAACATATGCTTGCCAAAGTATCCAAAATCTCTACCGCTGTAATGCTGGGAACCATGATGCTTGCCGGTGCCGCCGGTAACGCCATGGCCGCAGAAAACAAAACCGTGCTGACCATGGTCGCACAGCAGGAAACCGCTTGGGTCAAGAACTTCAACCCCTTCCTGCAAGCGGGCTTGCTGCACACCACCCGTCACTTCATCTATGAACCGCTGGTGATCTTCAACGATATGCAAGGGGGCAAACCCGTCTATCGTCTGGCCACCAACTATGCGTTCAGCGATGACCTGAAATCCGTCACCTTCGATCTGCGTGACGGCGTGAAGTGGTCTGACGGCGAAGCCTTTGATGCCGATGACATCATCTTCTCCTTCAATCTGGTCAAGGCCAACAAGGCGCTGGATGAGCGCTCAATCTGGACCCAGATCAAGAGCGTCGAGAAGCTGGCCCCGAACAAGGTCAAATTCGACCTGACCGAGGTCAACACCAACGTGGTGAACGATCTGGTGCTGGTACCTATCGTGCCGGAGCACCAGTGGAAATCGGTGAAAGATCCGGTTGCCTTCACCAACGACAAGCCGGTTGGTACTGGCCCCTTCACCGAAGTGGACAACTTCTCCGCCCAGCTCTATACCCAGTGCCGCAACCCGCACTACTGGGATAACGCCAACCTCGCTATCGACTGTATCCGCATGCCGCAGATGGCCACCAACGACCAGGTGCTGGCTGCTGTCATGAAAGGTGACATCGACTGGTTCGGCTCCTTCGTGCCGGATATCGAGCGCCTCTACGTCGGCAACGATCCGAAGAACAACAAATACTGGTTCCCGGCCTCCGGTACCGTGGCGTTCAACGTCAACTTCCAGACCAAGAACCCGGGCAACCACGAAGCCTTCAACGACATCAACTTCCGCCGCGCCTTCTCCATGGCGATGGACCGCCAGTCCATGGTGGATATCGCGGGCTACGGCTACCCCACCGTCAACGAGTACCCGTCAGGTCTGGGCAAAGCCTTTGACTCCTGGAACAACCCGGAAGTGGACAAGAAGTACGGCAAGTACAACAAGTTCGATCTGGAAGGAGCCAAGGCTCTGCTGAAAGAGGCAGGCTACAAGGATTGTGACGGCGACAAGTTCCTCGACACCCCGAGCTGCAAAAAGATCGAGTTCAAGGTACTGGTGCCGAACGGCTGGACCGACTGGGTCAACACAGTACAGATCGGTGTAGAAGGGCTGCAGGCACTGGGCCTGAACGCCAAGACCGCCACCCCGGAAGCAACCGTCTGGACCGAGAACCTGATCACCGGTGACTTCGATGTCGCCCTGCAGGGTTACTTTGCCGGTGCCAACCCGCACAAGTACTTCGAGACTGCATTCCACTCCCGCAACATGGGTGAGCGCGGCAACCGCTTCGCCGCACCCCGTTACAAGGATCCCGAGCTCGACAAGCTGATCGATGACTTCACCCAGACCGCCGATGCGGCCAAGCAGAAGGAGATCATGTTCGCCATCCAGGATCGTGTTGGTGCCAACCAGACCATCATTCCGGTCTTCAACAACCCGACCTGGTATGAGTACAGCACCAAGCGCTTCAACGGCTGGTTCAGCGCTGATAACCCGGTAGCCAAACCTCAGCTCCACCCGGACACCCCTGAGCGTCTGCTGCACGTGTTGTCCCTCAAGCCAAACAGCTAAACAATCCCGGCCCCCTGCGGGGGGCCATCTTCCCCGTTAATCCCCTTCTTGCCCGGCTTTGCCGGGGTTGGGGTAGCTATAGCCGACGCGGGGCAGACTTGCAGTAAAAGGTACTATCATGGGATTCATACTGAGACGCTTTTCCTTCTATCTGGTTGCCTTTCTGGTAGCCGCCACCATCAACTTCCTGTTACCCCGTGCCATGCCAGGGGATCCTGTCTCCGTGATGTTTGCCCGCGCTGGCGCCATGATGGAACCCGCCGCCCTGGAAGCCCTCAAAGCCACCTTCGGCTTTGTCGACGGCCCCATCGGCACCCAGTTTCTCACCTATGTGAAGAGTGTCTTCACCTGGGATCTCGGCACCTCGGTGCGCTTCTACCCGCAGCAGGTCTCTGACGTGCTGGGCCGTGCCATCGGCTGGACCCTGTTTCTGGTCGGCACCTCCACCATCCTGAGCTTCTCCATCGGTTCCATCGTCGGCATCTTCGCCGCCTGGTATCGCGGAGGCCGGATGGACAGCATTCTCTCCCCGCTCACCCTGGTGATGCAGGCCATTCCGCCTGTGGTGGTCTCCCTGCTCGCCCTGTTCCTGTTCGGAGTCAGCCTCGAGTGGCTGCCCATCGGCTACGCCTACAGCCCGGAGATCAAGGCTGACTGGGGCTGGGAGCACATCAAGAGCATCATGACTCACGCCATCATGCCGGTGCTGACCCTGGCCGTGGTACAGGTGGGGGGCTTTCTCATCACCATGCGCAACAACATGATCAACCTGCTGGGCGAGGATTACATCACCATGGCCAAGGCCAAGGGGCTCTCCAGCAACCGGGTGATCTTCAACTACGGTGCACGCAACGCCATTCTGCCCAGCGTCACCGCCCTCTCCATGGCGCTCGGTTTCGTTATCGGTGGCTCCCTCATCACCGAGGTGATCTTCAACTACCCCGGCCTGGGCCTGACCCTCTATCAGGGCATTCTGGCCCGCGACTACCCGCTCATTCAGGGGCAGCTGCTCATCATGACCATCACCATGCTCAGCTTCAACTTCCTGGCCGACGTGCTCTACGTCTTCCTGGATCCCCGTCTGCGTACAGGAGGCAAATAAGATGCGTATGCCGACCATTCTCAAGATCCTGCTGGGCAACAAGAAGGCTGCCTGTGGCCTCGCCATCGTGGTTGCCTTCGTACTGATGGCCCTCTTTGCCCCCATTCTGGCCAGCAACGAGCCGACCAAACGGGTGGCTCGCCCGCACCAGCCGCCCAGTGCCGAGTTCGTGATGGGTTCCACCCGCATGGGCCACGACATCTGGGCCCAGTTCACCAACGGCGCCCGTATCTCGCTGCTGGTGGGCTTCAGCGCCGGTCTGCTGGTCTGCACCCTGGCCGTCGCCATCGGCATCACTGCCGGTTACTTCGGCGGTCTGGTGGATGAGTGCCTCACCTTCCTGATGAACGTGGTGCTGGTGATCCCCAACCTCCCCTTGCTACTGGTGCTGGCGAGCTTTATCGGGGAGGCGTCACCGGCGGTGATTGCCGTGATAATAGGGTTGACCTCGTGGGCCTATGGCGCGCGGGTCATCCGTGCCCAGACCCTGGCCCTGCGCGAGAAGGAGTTCGTCATCGCCGCCGAAGTGCTGGGCGAGCCGGCCTGGCGCATCATTCTGGTGGAGATCCTGCCCAACCTCATCTCCATCATCGGGGTGAGCTTCATCGGCTCCATCATCTACGCCATCGTCACCGAAGCTACCCTGGAGTTCCTCGGCCTCGGCGACCCGACCGTGGTGAGCTGGGGCATCATGCTCTACAACGCCCAGACCTCCAGCGCCATTCTGGTCGGCGCCTGGTGGGAGATCCTGGCCCCCTGCTTTGCCATCGCCACCCTGGGTGCCGGTCTGGCCCTGCTCAACTTCGCCATCGACGAGATTGCCAACCCGCAGCTGCGCTCCCACAAAGGGCTGAGCCGCTGGAAGAAACTCGCGGCGCCGGTCACCACACCGGTTGCCACAGCACAGGAGAAGACAGCATGAACAAGCATCCCCTGCTGTCAGTACGCAATCTTTGCGTTGACTACATTACCGAAAATGGCGACGTGCGCGCCGTCAACTCGGTGAGCTTCGATATCAGACAGGGCGAGATCTTCGGTCTCGCCGGTGAGTCGGGCTGCGGCAAATCCACCGTCGCCTTCTCGGTGGCCCGGCTGCACAAGCCGCCCGCCTACATCAGCGGTGGCGAGATCCTGTTCAAGGGGGAGAATATCCTCCACTACAACGACGAGCGGCTGCGCTCCTATCGCTGGCAGCAGGTGTCGGTGGTGTTCCAGTCCGCCATGAACGCCCTGAACCCTGTGCTGCGGATGGAGGAGCAGTTCTGCGACGTGCTGCTGGCCCACAACCCCGGCATGACCCGTTACGAGGCGATCAAGCGCGCCCAGGAGCTGCTCACCATCGTCGATATCCACCCGAGCCGGCTCAAGGACTACCCGCACCAGTTTTCCGGCGGCATGCGCCAGCGGCTGGTGATTGCCATCGCCATGGCGCTCAACCCCGAGCTCCTGATCATGGATGAGCCAACCACGGCGCTCGATGTGGTGGTACAGCGGGAGATCCTGCAGAAGGTCTATGCCCTGAAAGAGAAGTTCAACTTCTCCATTCTGTTCATCACCCACGACCTCTCCCTGATGGTGGAGTTCTGCGATCGGATCGGCATCATGTATGCCGGTGAACTGGTGGAGGTCGCCCCCTCCAAGGCGATCCTGACCGCGCCGCTACACCCCTATACCAGAGGGCTCGGCAACTCCTTCCCGCCCCTGCACGGGCCGAAGAAGGTGCTGGAGGGGATCCCGGGCACCCCACTCAACCTGCTGGAGGTGCCGGTCGGCTGCCGCTTTCAGGCCCGCTGCGGCAAGGTGCACGATCGCTGCCGTCAGGAGTACACCAAATTGGCCGAGATCCGTCCCGGGCAACAGACCGCCTGCCACCTCTATGAGGAGCAGGGACTGCAACAAGATTCCGTGATCTATCTGGACAAGGCCGCTGGCTGTTAAGGATGTCTGTCATGCAAATCGCCAAAACCGATGCACCCATCATCGAAGTCCAGCACCTCTACAAGGACTTCCCCATCAACTCCAATGCCATCAAGAGTGGCAAGATGCGGGCGCTCTCCGACATCACCTTCAACCTGCACCGGGGTCGCGCCCTGGCGGTGGTCGGGGAGTCGGGCTCCGGCAAGAGCACCATCGCCAAGATCATCGCCAAGATGTACAAGCTCAGTGCCGGGCGCATTCTCTATCGCGGCCACGATCTGGAGGAGTTCAACAAGGGCACCGCCCTGCTCGACTATCGCCAGAGCGTGCAGATGGTGTGGCAAGATCCGTTCGGTTCGCTCAACCCGACCCACACCATCTATCACCACATCGCCCGCCCCCTGCTGCTGCACAGCAAGGTGATCGACAAAAAAGAGCTGCCCGACATGGTCTACGCCCTGCTGGAGAAGGTGGGGCTCACCCCCGCCAAGGCGACGGCGGCCAAGTATCCGCACCAGCTCTCCGGCGGCCAGCGCCAGCGGGTCAACATCGCCCGCAATCTGGCGGTGGAGGCGGAAGTGGTGCTGGCGGACGAGCCCACCTCCATGCTCGACGTCTCCATTCGCATCGGCATCCTCAACCTGATGGAGCAGATGAAGAATGAGCTCGGCGTCTCCATGCTCTACATCACCCACGACATCGCCACCGCCCGCTATGTGGCGGAAGATCTGGCGGTCATGTATGTGGGTCACATGGTGGAGTGGGGCGAGGTGGACGAGATCCTGCACCACCCGCAGCACCCCTACACCCAGCTGCTCATCTCGGCGGTGCCCGACCCGGAGAAAAGCATCCACGCCGAGCTGGAGGGTGGCCGCAAGGGGGAGATCCCGCTCTGGACGCCGGAGTCCTGCGGTTGCCCCTTTGCCGGGCGCTGCAATCAGGCAATGCCGCGCTGCAAGGAGGCGCTGCCCCCCATCACCAAGCTTGCCGACAACCACTTCGTGCGTTGCTACCTCTACGAGTGAGGGTGAGCCTTAGACCGGCCGGACAACCCTGTCCGGCCATGCCTCGATACGGGGCGGCCACAGCCCCGTGATGTGCCTCACCGCCCGGCGGTGAACCACAGGAGTAATACCTTGATGGAACTCTTGATCAATCAGGTGGGCTACGAGTGCGACGGACACAAGGTCGCCCTGTTGCAAACCTCCCCCGCCCCTGATCTCGGCGGCTATGTCAGGCTGCAACGCCTCGATGATGGCCAGATCCTGTTTGAAACCCCGCTGCAACCAGCTGGCAGCGTCCCAGGCTGGCAGGGCCGCGCTTACTGGCGCGCCGACTTCTCCGCCTTCAAAGAGCCCGGCCACTATCGGCTGGAGGCGATCACTGCCCAAGGCATTGTCCGTTCAACCCGTTTTGCCATCGGCCAGGATCTGCTGGCCAGCCGCTGCCTCTCCGATGTCATCCACTACTTCAAGGGGCAACGCGCCAGCGGCACCTTCGATCGGGCCGACCGCAGCGCCCGCCTGTTTGGCACCGACCAGCACAAAGATGTGCACGGCGGTTGGTTCGATGCCAGCGGCGACATGAGCAAGTACCTGAGCCACCTCTCCTACGCCAACTACCTCAACCCCCAGCAGACCCCCATGGTGGTGTGGGCTCTGCTCAAGTGCCGCGAACTGCTGGCCCCGCGCCGCGATATCGACGGGGTGAACCTCTGCAAGCGGCTCAATGACGAGGCGCTGCACGGCGCCGATTTCCTCTGCCGGATGCAGGATGAGTCGGGCTTCTTCTACATGACCCTGTTCGACAAGTGGAGCAAGGACCCTGCCCAGCGCGAGCTGTGCGCCTATGCCACCCAGCAGGGGCTCAAGTCCGCCAACTGGCAGGCGGGTTTTCGCCAAGGGGGCGGCATGGCCATCGCCGCGCTGGCCCGCGCCGCCCGCGAGAGCGTCAGTGGCGACTTCGATGCCAGCCGCTACGCCGAGGCAGCCAAACGCGGCTACCTGCATCTGCGTGAACACAACCTCTCCTATCTGGATGACGGGGTCGAGAACATCATCGACGATTACTGCGCCCTGCTCGCGGCGGTGGAGCTGACCCGCACCTTCGGCGCCGAGTGGCTGAATGAGGCGAGAGCCCGCGCCAGCAAGCTCTGTGCCCGCCAGCGCCCTCATCCTGAGCTGGGTCACTACTGGTCGGCCAACGAGGATGGCTCGCGCCCCTACTACCACGCCGCAGAAGCTGGTCTGCCGGTGCTGGCGCTGCTGGAATATCTGGGCATAGAGCCGGATCAGGAATACAAGGCTAGGGTACAAACCGTGGTGGAGCTGGCGCTGGCCGCCGAGCTGGCGCTCTGCGCCCGCGCGGGCAACCCCTTCTCCCTCGCCCGCCAATATGTCAAAGGGGTGGATGAAGCACCGCGCGTCAGCTTCTTTATGCCCCACAACAACGAATCCGGTTACTGGTGGCAGGGGGAGAATGCCCGCCTCGCATCGTTGGCGGCCATGGCCTTTGCTGGCGCCCGCCACTTCCCCCGCCAGAGCCAGCCGCTCATCACTTACGGTCAGCGCCAACTCGACTGGATCCTCGGGCAAAACCCCTTCAACGCCTGCATGCTGGCGGGCCACGGCATCAACAACCCCGCCTATACCGCCGGGTATCCCAATGCGCTCGGGGGGATCTGCAACGGCATCACCGCCGGATTCGATGACGAAAATGAGGTGGCCTTTATTCCGGAGGAGTACAAGGATCGGCTGGATCAGAACTGGCGCTGGGGCGAGCAGTGGATCCCCCACGCCGCCTGGTTCGCCCTGGCCATCAGCTGGCAGAGTGCGCAGGGAAATGGAGGTCGCCATGATTGAGTTCTGGGTCGGCGTCGATGGCGGGGGCACCCACACCCGCGCCCGCATTCGGGATCGGGCGGGCAAACTGCTCGGAGAGGGGCGCGCGGCCGGCTCCAATCTGGAGCTGGGCATCCCCCATGCCCACGCCAATGTGCTGGCCGCCATCGCCAGCGCCCGCCTTGCCGCCGGGATCGCTATCGAGAGCGAACAACAGATGGGGGTCGGGCTGGCGCTCGCCTCCGCCGAGCTGGCCGACTGCTATCACGCCCTGCTCGAGATGCCCTTCCCCTTTGCCAGCGTCAGGCTCACCTCCGATGCCTTCGGTGCCTGCCTCGGTGCCTTTGGTGGCCGTGAGGGGGCCATTCTGATCGCAGGTACCGGCTCGGTGGGGCTTGTCTATCAGGAGGGGCAGATCCGCACCTGCTCCGGCCGCGGCTTCCCCATTTCAGACATAGGCAGCGGCGCCTGGTTGGGGCTGCGTGCCATCCAGCAATCTCTGCTCTGCCACGACGGCATTCTGCCCCCCAGCACCCTCGCCATCCGCTTGATGGATCGCTTCAAGCGGGATCAGGCCGAGGTGGTACGCTGGGCCGCCCGCGCCATTCCGGCGGACTATGGCCACTTTGCCCCCTGGGTGTTCGATGCCGCCAGCGATGGTGACGAGCTCGCCAATCAGCTGCTGGACGAAACCTGCGAGCAGCTGCAGATCCTGCTGGAGGGAATGACCCAGCTCGGAGCCAGACAGATCGCCCTGCTGGGGGGGATTGGCACCCGCCTCGCTCCCCGTCTCGGCCAGCTCAACCTGATCCCCCCCCAGGCAGATGCGCTCGATGGCGCCATCCTGTTTGCCCAATCAGAGGATTTTCCATGTCTACACCCCTGATCCACACCCAGGTCGCCCGACGTGACGGCGAGGATGTCTGGTTCACCTTCACCCTCTCCCGCATGCCTGATACCAAGTGGAAGCTGCACTTCTGTCTGGCTCGCCATATCGACCCCGACTCCTTGCACGGAGGCGAGCTGGAGCGCCAGAGCGGCAGCTACAAGGTGATTGTCCCGAACGCTGGCAGCAGCGAGCTGCGCTTTTGCTGCCGCCAGACGCCCATCAAGAAGCTCTCCGACATGCCGCAGGGCTTCTTTCTCAGCCTGCCGGAGGCGACCACGGGTGCCCAGCTGCTGCCGGTGACGCTGGCGGCGCAGGATCTCGGACTGGAGAACCCGCCGGTAGCCCGCCCAGATCTGCCGGATATCGAGCCTCTGCCCGGTATAGTACCGCAACCGGCCCATCTGGTACTGCTGGAGGGGAACTTCCGGCTGGCCGAGCGGGCTCATGTCAGCGCCCCCCGTGATGTGCCGAAGCTGCTGGCCCACTTCAACGAGCTGACGTCGCTGGCACTGGAGCAGGATCACGACGCTGAAATCCGGCTGACCGAGACCAAACTGGCACCCGAAGCCTACCAACTCACCATCACGCCGCAGGAGGTGGTAATTGCCGCCGCCGACGAAACTGGCTGGCGCCATGGGCTGGTGACGCTAGCCCAGTGGTATCTGCAACATGGGGAGAGCCTGCCCTGCGTCACGCTGGAGGATGCCCCGCGCTTTGGCTTTCGCGGCATTTTTCTCGACTGCGCCCGCCACTTCCACACTCCGGCAACTATCAAGCGCCTGCTCAAGCTGATGAGCCTCTACAAGTTCAACCGCTTCCACTGGCATCTGACCGATGACGAGGGGTGGCGACTCGAGATAAAGACCTTCCCGGAGCTGACAGACGTGGGTGCCTGGCGCGGCCACGATCTGGCAATCGGCCCCCAGCTCAGCGGCGGCGCCGAACCCTATGGCGGCTACTACACCCAGAGCGAGGTAAAGGAGCTGGTGAGCTATGCCGGTGAGCTCGGCATCACCGTCATTCCCGAGATCGACATTCCGGGCCACTGCCACGCTGCCATCAAGGCGCTGCCCGAGCTGCTGATCGAAACGGCGGATCACTCCCGCTACCGCTCGGTCCAGCATTTTGATGACAACGTGCTCAACCCTGCCCTGCCCGGCACCTACCGCTTCCTGGAGGCGGTGCTGGACGAGGTGTGCGAACTCTTCCCCGGCCCGCAGATCCACATGGGGGGTGACGAGGTGCCGACCGGGGTCTGGACCGACAGCCCCGCCTGCCAGCAACTGATGGTCGAGCAGGGCTACGCCGATTGCCGCGAGCTGCAGGGCCATCTGCTGCGCCACTGCCAACGCTATCTGGCCGCCAGAGGCAAACAGATGATCGGCTGGGAGGAGATCCTGCATGGCGACAAGGTGAGCCGCAAAGCGGCCATCTGTGCCTGGACCAGCTTTCAGGCGGGGCTGGATGCTGCCGCAGCCGGTTATCCTGTGGTGATGGCGCCCGCCCAGTTCCTCTATCTCGATCTGGCCTGGAGCGCCGATATTCATGAACCCGGCCTCTACTGGGCGGGGACCCTCAATCTGGAGCAGGTTTATGCTTGCGATCCTGCCCCAGCCGATTTCCATGCCAACGATAACATCCTCGGGGTGCTGAGCCCCTTGTGGTCAGAATTGATCACCAGCCGTGATCGTCTCGACTACATGTTGTTCCCGCGTATGCTGGCCACGGCCGAGGTGGCCTGGAGCGATCCCGCCCACAAGGGCTGGGAGCACTTCGCCGCCCGCCTGCCGGGTCAGCTGCAGATCCTCGATCAGTTGCAGGTGCGCTACCGGATGCCACAGAGGTAATGTTGTCTCTACTTTGGCGGCCAATCGGCCGCCTTTTTTACGATTAGCCAACAAAACATCAACTTCCCCCTACCATTCATCCGCCATTATTGGCAAAATCCAGCCCCCAATGAAGCTGGTCTGCCTCCTGCTGGCGCGAGCCTGCGGTCACCTCCAGATCTGCCACAATAACAACGACAACATTATCAACAAGAACATCGGAGCGTATTCCTATGGCCCGCAGAGATGTCCATACCCTGGATAGCGAAGTGGAGTTTCCTGCCGACGTACAACTGGTCTCCACCACTGACCTGCGCGGGGTGATCACCTACGCCAACCCGGCCTTTTGCGAAATCGCAGGCTACACGGTCGATGAACTGGTGGGACACAACCACAATCTGGTACGCCACCCCGACATGCCCAAGGCCGCCTTCGCCGATCTCTGGGCCCGCCTCAAGGAGGGCAAACCCTGGCGCGGTATGGTAAAAAACCGCTGCAAGGATGGCCGTTACTACTGGGTAGATGCCTATGTGACCCCCATCTATGAAGGCAACAGGATCAGCGGCTACCAGTCGGTACGCTGCAAGCCCGAGCCCCAATTCAAGCGCATCGCCGCTCAGACCTACCAGGCACTGCTCAAGGCCGAGCGCGGCAACAGCAGCAACCTTCCCTCTCTTGCCAGAGTGCGCACCCCGGCCATTACCCTGCTGCTGCTCGGCCTGATGGGCTGGGCCTTCGCCAGCCAAGGGGCCATGACCGTCCTGCTGATGCAGCTGCCCCTGTTGCTTATTGGCGGAGCCTACTGGCGCGAGCTCTTTGCCCTGCCCCACTATCTGCAGCAACTGGGCCGTGAATATGACAGTCTGACCCGGCTGGTCTACTCCGGTGACAACCCCGGCGCCATTGCCGATTTTCATATCAAGATGCTGCAGGCACGCATCCGAACCGTTTTGGGGCGGATCAACGATGCCACGGCACCTCTGCAAACCCTGGCCATCAATCTTAAGCAGGCCTCTCATCAGGCCTGTCTCGATATCAACGAGCAAGATGCCCAGACCCAGCAGATGGCTACGGCTATGACTCAGATGGCTAGCACGGCCCACGAGATCGCACGCAACATTCAGGACTCTAACGGTCAGGTCAACGAAGCTCGCAATCGTTGTGAACAAACCAACCAGCAGTTGAACCAGACCGAGCAACAGATCGAACAGCTCGCCAAACAGGCAGAGCTGGCGTTCAACTCGGCAGTAGAGCTCGCCAGCGAATCCGAACGGATTGGCAGTGTCATGGGCGAGATCCAGGGCATCGCCGAGCAGACTAACCTGCTGGCCCTCAACGCCGCTATCGAAGCCGCTCGCGCCGGGGAGCAGGGCCGTGGTTTTGCAGTGGTCGCCGACGAGGTGCGTACTCTATCGACCCGCACCCACAAGGCGACCGAGCAGATTCAGGGCAGCATCAAGCAGATCCAGCACACTCTGGGACGCTGGAAGGGTCTGATGCAGGAGAACCTGCAACAGACCCGCACATGTGCCGAGATGACCCGCCAGGGCGCCAGCAGCCTCCATACCGTGCTGGCAGAGATAGAGCTGGTCACCGAACACTCCACTCAGATCGCCACCGCTGCTGAGCAGCAACAAGCGGTCGTGGAGGAGATCAGCCGCAGCATCCACCAAATATCCGCATACTCCCACGCCAACAGTCAGAAGATGCTGGATGTCGATCACTCAAGTCAGGCTCTGCTGGAACGGGCCAAGCAACTGAAGGGGCTTAGCCAGACCTTCGGCTGAATCATTGCCAGCCCCATGACAGAAGCGCCACAATGGCGCTTCTGTTGTTTTTGACGAATCGGGTCTATGAACATTGAACCAAGTCCATCCCCATTGAACAAAACAGCCCGTATCGAAGCAATCATCGCCCTGATCCCGGCAGGCCGGGTGGTCAGCTATGGTCAGGTGGCCGATCTGGCGGGGCTGCCCGGACGGGCAAGACTGGTAGGCAAGGTGCTGCGGGAAACCGACAAGGTCCTGCCGTGGCATCGGGTGCTGGGCGCAGCGGGCACTATCTCGTTACCGAAAGGATCGCCAGGCTTTGCCGAACAGACGGGACGCCTGCAGCAGGAGGGGGTCGTGGTGATCGGGGGGAGGGTCAGAATGAAGGAGTGGCAATGGCAGCCCGATCTGGCCGAGCTGCTTTTTCTACTGCCGTTTTGAGGGGATCACAGCCGGATCACTCCAGCAGCGCCAGGATCTCGTCGCTGCGCACCTGCACCGGTATGGTCTCGTCCGCGCGCTGAAGCAGCACCAGCAGACTCTGCCGGTCAACCTCCAGCACATAGGCCGCCCCTTCCCGGGTCATACAGCTCATGCCCGGCCGGATCTCGTTAATCTCCATCTCAACCTCCTTGTCTACTTCGCGATTGACGACAGCTGCACTCCTTGCAGCTGTCTCAGTATACCGCTATCCATAAGCAAAGAGGCCCCTTGTCGGGGCCTCTTTTCATCAGGCTTTTTTAGCCTTTGGCAAACTCTCTTGCCAGGTACCGTTGTCGTAGTGAGCGGTCCAACCGGTCGCCTTGCCGTTGACCTCGCTCATCACGTACTGCTCCTTGGTCTTGCGACTGAAGCGTACGATGGCGGGGTTGCCGTCCGGATCGGTGAGCGGGGCACCGGCCAGATACTTGTGCTTGGCGGAGATGCGATCCTTGAAGCGCTTGAGCTCTTCCACCAGCGGCGCTCGGGTCTCGCGGGATTTGGGGAAGTTGCTGGCCGCCAGGAACAGACCGGCAGCCCCGTCACGCAGCACGAAGTGGGCATCGGACTGGGTGCACTTGAGCTCCGGCAGCGGCACCGGATCCTCCTTCGGCGGCGCGATGTCGCCGTTTTTCAGGATCTTGCGGGTGTTCTTGCAGGTCTCGTTGGTGCAGCCCATGTACTTGCCGAAACGGCCGTTCTTGAGCTGCATCTCGGCTCCGCAACGGTCGCACTCGATGCTCGGCCCTTCGTAGCCCTTGAGCTTGAACTGGCCCTTCTCGATCTCGTAGCCATCGCAATCCGGGTTGCGACCACAGACGTGCAGCTTGCGGCTGTCGTCGATGATGTAGGCATCCATCGCTGTACCACAGACACCGCAGCGGTGCTTGGCGCGCAGCGCTTCGGTTTCCGCCTCTTCGCCGTCAGTGGCGGAGACAAACTCGTCGGCAGAGACCAGGTTGATGGTCTTCTTGCAGCGCTCTTTCGGCGGCAGGGCATAGCCGGAGCAGCCAAGGAAAACACCGGTGGTGGCAGTACGAATGCCCATCTTGCGGCCGCAATCCGGGCAGTCGATATCGGTCATCACCATCTGGTTGGCACGCATGCCGCCCTCTTCGGGCGCCTTGTCGGCCTTCTCCAGCTCCTGGGTAAACTCGGCGTAGAAGGAGTCCAGTACCTTCTTCCACTCCAGGCTCCCTTCGGCGATGCCATCGAGCTTGTCTTCCATCTTGGCGGTGAACTCGTAGTTCATCAGCTCGACGAAGTTCTCCACCAGACGATCGGTGACGATCTCACCCATCTTCTCGGCGAAGAAACGGCGGCTCTCGACCCGCACATAACCACGATCAACGATGGTGGAGATGATGGAGGCGTAGGTAGAAGGACGGCCGATGCCGCGTTTTTCCAGCTCGCGCACCAGCGCCGCTTCAGTGAAACGGGCCGGCGGCTTGGTGAAGTGCTGGCGCGGATCCAGCTTGACCAGTTTCAGCACCTCGCCAACGGTCACCGCCGGCAGCTGACTATCTTCACCCTTGCGACCCATCGGCGGCAGGGCCTTGGTCCAACCGGCGAAGCGCAGGGTACGGCCACGGGCCTTGAGCTCGAACTCACCCGCCTTGACGGTCAGGGTGGAGGAGTCGTATTGAGCCGGGGTCATCTGGCAAGCAACGAACTGACGCCAGATGAGATCGTACAGACGCATGGCATCCGGCTCCATCCCTTCCAGCATCTCGGCAGTCACCTGTACGTTGGAGGGACGGATCGCCTCGTGCGCTTCCTGGGCATTGGCCTTGGCGCCATACAAATTCGGCTCGGCTGGCAGATAGGCAGCGCCATACTGCTCGCCGATATATTCACGCACCGCCTCAACCGCCTCTTTGCTGAGGTTGGTGGAGTCGGTACGCATATAGGTGATGTAACCCGCTTCATAGAGACGCTGGGCCATCATCATGGTCTTCTTGACCCCGAAGCTCAGACGGGTAGAGGCCGCCTGCTGCAGGGTGGAGGTGATAAACGGCGCGGACGGTTTGGAACCGGTCGGCTTGTCTTCCCGGTTAACGACCTTGTAGTCGACCCCTTCCAGGGCTGCGACAGCGGCAAAGGTCTCGGCCTGGGTCACCGGCTTGAAGTCGGCCCCGTTGCGGCTGACCACTTCCATCCGCAGATCGCTCTTGTCGGCGGTCAGCAGGTCGGCATTGAGATCCCAGAACTCGACCGGAACGAACGCCTTGATTTCGCGCTCTTTATCGACGATGAGACGCACCGCAACGGACTGCACCCGACCGGCGGAGAGACCGCGGGCCAGCTTTTTCCACAGCAGCGGGGAGACCATGTAACCCACCACGCGGTCGAGGAAACGACGGGCCTGTTGGGCATTGACGCGGTCAATATTGAGTTCGGACGGCTGGGCAAACGCCTCCTTGATGGCGCTCTTGGTGATCTCGTTGAACACCACGCGCTTGTAGCGGCTGTCATCGCCACCAATGATCTCGCGCAGGTGCCAGGCGATCGCCTCTCCTTCTCTATCCAAGTCGGTTGCGAGATAGATGGTGTCGGCTTTCTCGGCCAGACTTTGCAACTCGCTGACCACCTTCTCCTTGCCGGGCAAAATCTGGTAGTTGGCCTGCCAGCCAGCGGTCGGATTGATACCCATCCGGGCAAACAGGGCCTTGCGATCCTTGGCAGCCTTCTCGGATTCGCTCAACTTGATGCCGCGAATGACAGGTTTCTTGGGCTCGGTGCTGGCGCTGCCGCTGGTGGGCAGATCGCGAACATGACCCACGCTGGATTTCACCACGTAGTCCTTGCCCAGATATTTGTTGATAGTCTTGGCCTTGGCCGGAGACTCCACTATGACCAGTGATTTGCCCATGCTGTAACTATTATCCTCATTGCACCCGACGGGGTTGGTGTGCGGTTTTGTGGGGCTGTATAAGAGATTTGGCGCGAAAAAGCAATCTTGTGAGCAAATTTGCCTGACCAGCCCGAACCACACGGCTTCTTTTATTGCTTCTTTATTTATTAATGCGAAGGCAACAGGCCGGACGCAACCGCTTTTTCAATTTTCTGCCATACTGCCCCTCTTTTTATATCTGAAACGACATAAAAACGTCTGCTGGTTACCAGCTTGTTACAAAAACATAAAATCTCTTTATAATGGCCCAACCCCGACGCATTGTGCGCGGAAGGAACCGCTACCCATCATAAAAATCGAAAGGATGTACTCAATGAAGCACTTCGAGGTCAATTTCGACGGTCTGGTCGGCCCGACTCATAACTATGCTGGCCTCTCCTACGGCAATGTTGCCTCCCAGAGCAATGCCCAGGAGGCTTCCAATCCGAAAGAGGCCGCCAAGCAGGGGCTGCGCAAGATGAAGGCGCTGACCGAGCTTGGCATGACCCAGGGGGTACTGGCGCCACAAGAGCGTCCCGATCTCGCCACCCTGCGCCGCCTAGGCTTCACCGGCAACGATGCCCGGGTGCTGGAGCAGGCCGCCAAACAGGCTCCCGCCGTACTGGCCGCGTGCTATTCGGCTTCCAGCATGTGGACTGCCAACGCCGCTACCGTCTCCCCCAGTGCCGATACCCAGGATGGCCGCATTCACTTCACCCCCGCCAACCTGACCAACAAGTTTCACCGCTCCCTGGAGCCTGATGTCACTGGTCGCATCCTGCGCGCCGTGTTCAACAATGATCGCCACTTCAGCCACCACCTCCATCTGCCGGAGAATGACCACTTCGGCGACGAGGGGGCGGCCAACCACACCCGCCTCTGCCGCGCCTATGGCGAGGCGGGGGTCGAGCTGTTTGTCTATGGCCGCAGCGCCTTTGACTACTCCCGCCCGGCGCCGAAGCGCTACCCGGCACGCCAGACCCTGGAGGCAAGCCAGGCCATCGCCCGCCTGCATGGCCTTGGCGAGGAGAGCGTGGTGTTTATTCAGCAAAACCCGGAGGTGATCGATCAGGGGGTATTCCATAACGACGTGATCGCGGTGGGCAACCAGAACGTGCTCTTCTTCCACCAGCAAGCGTTCCTCAACACCGAAGCGGTGCTGGCCGAGATCAGCGACAAGTTTGGCGAGGGGGATTTGCACTTTATCGAAGTGCCGACCGCCGAGGTATCCGTGCTGGATGCGGTGAAATCCTACCTGTTCAACACCCAGATCCTCACCTTGCCGAGCGGTGAGATGGCCATCATCGCCCCCACCGAGTGCCGCGATAATCCGGCGGTGTCGGCCTATCTTGGCAAGCTGCTGACGCAGGAGACCCCGATCAAGGCGGTCCACTATATGGATGTGAAACAGAGCATGCGCAATGGCGGCGGCCCGGCCTGCCTGCGACTGCGGGTTGCCATGAACGATCAGGAACTCGCTGCGGTCAATCCGGCCTGCCTTATCAACGACAGCCAGTTTGCCCGCCTCGATGGCTGGGTCGATCGTCACTACCGCGACCGCCTGACCCTCGATGACCTGCGGGATCCGGCACTGGTGCAGGAGTCCCGCAGCGCACTGGACGAGCTGACCCAGATCCTGAAACTGGGTTCGGTCTACCCGTTCCAGCGCTAGATGTGATGCCCGGCAAGACCGCCGACACTGGCGGTCTTCTGCTATCTGCCTTCTCTTCAGCGCGATCGCCAAATTGCACTGATGCTGTTTTGTGCAGAAAAGCAGCGCACAACTTGCTGATAAGCTTGAATTTTGAGCTGGATGTATCAAAAAATCGACGAACAGTCATTTTTTACTGCCAGATGCCTCATCAAGGGGTTCACAAAGCCTCTGGATCTGATAGTATGCGCCTCGCACTTGGGGAGGGGTTCCCGAGCGGCCAAAGGGATCAGACTGTAAATCTGACGGCTCTGCCTTCGAAGGTTCGAATCCTTCTCCCTCCACCATTCAAGTGCAAAGTAGTGACAATCAGGAAATACCCCGTGGAGGGGTTCCCGAGCGGCCAAAGGGATCAGACTGTAAATCTGACGGCTCTGCCTTCGAAGGTTCGAATCCTTCTCCCTCCACCATTTCCCTGATTGCAATGGCTGAATACAATTTGCTTTGCCCCTGTGGAGGGGTTCCCGAGCGGCCAAAGGGATCAGACTGTAAATCTGACGGCTCTGCCTTCGAAGGTTCGAATCCTTCTCCCTCCACCATCATTCAAGAAAACCCGGCCTCGCGCCGGGTTTTCGCTTTCTGCTATCCCCCTCACACTTTTTCGGCATTGTCAGATCTGACAGTTGCAATTGCATCCCATCTTGCTCATCGTGGCATCATCGACATCAGAGTGTTCAAATCATGTTTGAAGTCTGGGACGAGCATGGTCACGCCACCGGTCTGACACTGCAGGCGCTCAAAGTCAGAATCAGCAACGACTATCAGGGCGATCTGATGGTGCGCTACAGCAACAAGCTGGGACTCCCCACGACCCTCTTTCTGACCATTCATCAGGGCGTTGCCTATCAACGCTTCAAAGCGGGCTCGCCAAAACTGGATTGGGAATGGCTGGCCAGCGCAGGCAATGGCCACAGCCCCCGTAATTTTATGAGCGAACAGTTCCCCTTACTCCAGCTCTCCTTGGATAACTGAATGCCCCTCTCTTTCGCTCAATAACGTCAATTCATCGATGATTTGCTGTAATTGGGCACGAAAGCGTGTCAGCTCATCTGTACAAGCTGGCGATCCAAACTGACGGATTTTTTCTTCCAATCGCCATGCCTGTTCAGCCAATTCCGGCGCCATCATCATGCTGATGGTCCCCGCCTGACGATGCACCCAATTGGCCAATGCATTGTCATCAAGTGGCTCCTGCGCCATCGACTGTTCAAGCTCCTGGCGAAAAAGCGGAAACATCTGCTGCAACTTGTCACCATGACCAAAAAATGCCTCCATGGCTGCAATATCAATCAAGGTTGGCGCGGGTAAGATTTGCCACTTCAGCAACATCTGGCGCAGAGTATCCAGCAGCACCGGTTTACCCAACAGATCGTCCATGCCCGCGGCAAAACAGCGCTGAGCCTGCTCTGGTAACACATTGGCCGTCATGGCGATGATCAGCTGCCGCTCGCCTTTCTCTGCAGCCCGTATCCTGCGCGTGAACTCATAACCATCCATCACCGGCATCTGACAGTCACAGAGCACCAGCTCATAGGGATGCTGCGCGACCATCTCGAGAGCCTGCTGGCCATGCTCTGCCACATCGCAGTTCATCCCAAGTTGCCTGAGCTGGCGTATTACCAGCGACTGGTTGAGGGGATTATCCTCCACCAGCAATACCCGACAGGGCTGTATGGGTGCGCTCTTTCGCATCCCTTTCGTTGCCGTCCCATCGCTCAAGCCAAGCTGGTGATAGCAAACTTCCCGCACCGCATGCCAGGTCATGGGATTGCTGTTGAGGGTGTAACCCTCCTCATCACAACGATAACCGAGGGGGGTTGCCAGCGGCAGCACCCGGATGACCCTGTTGCCCACCAACTCATGGTCTGTGAAACGCAACTGAGCATCACCAGACTCCGACGTTCGTGTTACCCCCAAGGCATCAAGATGCAACAACAGGGTGTGGCGCAGCTTCTCGTCATGGAGATCGATGTGGACTTGCACGCCATTGAGACGGAGATCCGGCTCTCGCTGTGCCAGCACTGGCAACGTGACCGTCAGGCTGATAAAAGTGCCCAGCCCAGGGGCACTCTCCAGCCGGATCTCGCCACCCATCAAGGTGGCCAGGGTCTGGCAGATACTCAGCCCCAAGCCGGTACCACCATAACTGCGGGTGGTGGAGCTCTCTGCCTGCTCAAAGGCATTGAAGATCCGGCCTAGTGCCTCTGGGCTCATACCGATGCCACTGTCGCGCACGCCGAAGCACAATTGCTGTTGCCCCTCCCCCTGCGACAGCAGTTGCACCGAGAGCTCGATAAAGCCCCGCTCGGTAAATTTGATGGCATTGCTGACAAAGTTGAAGAGGATCTGGCGCAGACGCAGCGCATCACCGCTCACCCGAGCCGCCACACCGGCATCCGCCCAGAGATAGACGCGCAACCCCTTGCGATGTACTTCGCTCACCGTCATGGTCAGCACGCCGTCAAGCAGCTCCCGAACAAGAAACGGCGCTTCTTCGAGTTGCATCTTGCCCGCTTCCAGCTTGGCGAAGTCGAGCACGTTGTCGATCAGCGCATGCAACCCCTGGGCACCGCGGTTGATAACCTCCACCATCTGGCGCTGATCCTGAGTCAATTCGGTAAAGGTGAGCTGTTCCGCCATACCGATAATGCCATTCATAGGCGTGCGAATTTCGTGGCTCATGGTGGCCAGAAACTCCCCTTTCTGGGTGGCGGCAGACTCCGCCTTGGTCTTGGCTCTGGCGAGTGCTGCCTCAACCTGATGACGACGGACTATCTCCTGACGCAGCCGCCAGTAAGCCACCGATAGCACCAGAATAAAGAGTGTGATCGCCACCCCGGCGGGCAGCAGGGTGCGCACCAGTTTCGCTCTGGGGATACCTTCGCTGTAATTGAGCGCCAGCCAGCTGTTGCGTATCTGGCGCTGCTCCTTGTCGCTCATGCTGGCAAGCACCCGGTTGACCAGGGGCAGCAAGGGAATGTAAGGCTCACGTACAGCAACGGCCAGCTCATCCTTGAAGGGGGTGGGCGCGGCAATATGAAGCTGGTCATCAAACTGCTCGGTGATAAGACGGGAGACCACCACCAGATTACCGATATAGGCATCTCCCTCACCTGCGGCAACACCGGTGAGCCCCTCGCTGGCACTCTTGGTCGTGATCAGTTTAATGTCAGGCACCAGTGCCCTCAGCTCGGGGATCAGCATGCTGTCGGTCAGCAACAGCTTTTTACCGGCCAGATCGGAGAGATCCCCGATCGGAAGGCTGCCACGGGCCGTCACCAGTACCAGAGGGAAAGATGCGAAGGGCTCGCTGGCATGCCACCCCATCAGCCGCTTGATGACCCGGGCGGGCAGTATCGCAAGATCCACATCGTGATGCAGCAGTTGCTGTTGCAGGTCAGGCCAATCCTTTACCGGTATTCGGCTGTAAGCCAACCCCAACTTATCCTGCAGCAAGCTCAGATAATCCAACATCAAGCCGACCGGGTTACCATCCTCATCGTGATAAGCGAAGGGCATCCAGCTGGGAAGCAATCCCAGTTTCAACGGTGACAATGACGAGAGCCAGGCTCGCTCATCAGGACGCAGTAAAAAATGACTGTGCCCCATAAAATTGGGCTCCAGGCTCTCCTTCAGCCAGCGTTTCTCCAGTTCACTGCGCGCCTCGACCGTTAGCGCCTGAATCGCCGTATCAAGCCGGATAGCAAGAGTGTGTTTCTGGCTGGCAATGCCAAGGTGAAGGGTCTCCATCAACAAGGGTGACTGGGCGACTACTGCTAGTGCCGGGTGACGCTCTATAAACAGATTGGCTACATGAAGGTTGCCGATATAGGCATCTGCCCGCCCTTGTTCAACTGCCTGCAGTGCGCTACGGGTATCGACAAAGAGCCGGGGCGTGACATTGGGATAATGCAGCTTCACCAGTTTCTCGGTCAGAAAGCCTTTTTCGATGGCAATGCTCGCTGACTGCAACCGACTCACATCCCGAAACAGGGGGCTGTCCTGGCGCACCACCACCACTGTCGGCGAGGTGTAGTAAGGCAGGCTATAAGTGACGCACTGGCGCACTTCAGAGTTAAAAGCATCGAGCAGGATATCGAGCTTGCCACGGCAGGCATCGGTATACATTGCCCCCCAGTCGGGGTAAACCCGCCAAGCAATCTTGTAGTCCAGCTTTTTGGCCAATTGCTCCATCAATTCGACACTGAATCCGACTGCGCCCCTGCCATCCCATGCTGAAAAGGGCCCCATCCTCCGGCCAATATTCCGACTTCAATCGTTGGGACAGAGGGACCAGATTTCGCCAATACGGCAGGCGTCAAGAAAAAAACAGAGACAATAATTATGAATCGTTTGATTAATGACATAAGCGAACAATATATAAACATAACGATTCAAATATATTTATCAAAAGATATATGCACCTGAAAAAATGGGGTGCGCACGGTAGTATAGAAATGTTAGCTTTGATAGCCTGAATATTATTCACCGTTTCATAAGAGGCTCATCCATGTCCTTCAAGATTATTCTTGCCGATGACCACCCCTTGATTCTGACCGGGATCCGCAGCCTGATTGACCAGATAACCCCCAAATGTGAAGTGATCGCCGAGGCATATCAGGTATCTGACTTGCTGAATTTATTGCAGCAACATCATTGTGATTTGCTGATCACTGATTTCAGCATGCCGGGAGATACCCGTAGTGATGGCATGGTCATGATCCAGCAGTTACGCCGGGATTATCCCAATCTACCCATTATCGTGCTGACCCAAATCCAGAACAGTGCCATCTTGCAATCCCTTATTCAGGTTGGAGTAAAGGGTCTGATACTAAAGAGATCGGTTATTAATGAATTGGCTGATGCCATTCGCCAGATATTGCTCGGCCATCGCTATATTGGCCCAGCGGTAAAAATGTTGCTGGCCAATGCCGGAGTCTCTGCTCAAGGCGAAACCCACCCGCTTACACCAAAGGAGAGTGAAGTGGTGCGCCTACTGGCCAGCGGCATGTCGGTCACTCAGGTTGCCGACTATCTTCATCGCAGCGTCAAAACCATCAGCACCCAGAAAAAAAGCGCCATGGTACGACTCGGCTTGCAAAGTGATAGCGAGCTTTTTCAATACGCCAAAGAACATGGATTTTACTAAAAAAAAATATGATGCTGTTATGTAAGTCAGATAGCAGCTTCAATTATAATAGTAATATTTCCCTTGTAACGCCCACCGGGATGTTTCATCATCTCTGATACTTGCGCACCTTTTATTTCAAATTTGAATGGCCGTTCATCACCTGATAGTATTGAGTGCCCATAATAATTTTCATCTTTATTTGGATATGTTAAATATTGATTGCCACGCATCCCTGTTGCATAGACATCAACTGGTACAGAGTGGTTTGCTCGCTCATTTTTAATCAAACAGCGATTTCCTTCAGTATTTATATATTGGCATTTCAATCGTACATTATAGGGTGCAGATGCCCATATCCTGGTAGCCAAGGTCGCAGTTAATGATGCTGGGGTCTCACGATTATTGCGATGAATCCAATTAGCCCAACCACCACCCGGCTGTAGATCCAGCTGTTGCTCTTTCAATGGAAACAAGACTTTCAATTGATGTCTAACCGATAACGTTAAATTAATGACAAGTTGATTATCAGAATATACACCATTACCCAAACTTATATCACCATCTTTACCCATTGAAAGTGTTAATGACCCACTATAAGTACCATTAGGCATATCCAGTGGTGATGGTGGTTTTATTTTAAAGCCAAACATAACCATATTGATGGTATATAACCCATCATAAGGTTTCGCTGATTTCTCTGTATAACAAGATTTTCCGGCTAGATTGCCCCATAATAGAACCCATCTGGAAATACGGTTGGGGTAATATCCATAATTTCTATTTACATATCTACACCCCCCCGATGGCTTTGTCATGCCATTATAAACATCTTCTGCCCCATCATCATACTTAATACCTGTCTCCCAATCAGCCCCTAACTGTTCTGGAATAACATCAACAGGAAACTCTTTTCCATTCCCCGATTTGATAGTCATTATTTTCTTTCCTGATAACCCAAGGAAAACAAATGCATCTTTCTTATCCTTAAAATCCTTTACGACGACTCTGTTTATGGTCGTTTTAAATGAAAACAGTAAGCTATCGAGCGATGCAATTTGTCCAGAACACTGATTTATAGTCACCCCTGGCAACTGGTTTTTGCATGCAGTGGTGCTTTTAAATATACCACGAGCATCCTCATAAACTGCTGGCTTATATTCGGCGGTCACATCCACTGTTGCTGCATTTGCTGAAAGGCAAAATATACACATTGCAACATATAGGCACCTCAAAATAAACTTGAGCAACATTGAATATCCTTAAATTATTTTCTTGCCAGTAGCTGTTCATGACAAACAAGATCACCAAGAAGCCATGTATCTTGCTTCCATTTTTTATCATCTTGGTTCAATAACATCTGACATTGTAATCTGCCATCATGCTCGACATGAAAACTTGGGTTTGTCTTACTCATTTCCATTACAAAAAAGCCATCATTCTCACTAATTGTGCGACCGATATGGTTCCGTACCAACGCACCCTTTAGCGGTTTGCCGTCCTTATTTAGTAGCCGCCCTATAACAGTAACTGTGCTCATGACATTCACCTGGCCATAACCCACCCCACCGCGGTTAAGGTGATAGGGAAGCACACTTGGTTTGATGGTGAGCGGTACCCCCTCCTGATCGGCCATCTCCAGTTGCAAGGCGCCACTTTGCAAGGCTGGCAACGAGACCAGATGGCGACCGGGTCCTAGGGTCTGTACGCTGCCAAGATCGTCGCTAACCCGGATCCGCGCCGCCTCGTCATCTGTGTCGATATCGAGGATCATCGCAGCCTCATTGCCCATACCGCCCATCTCGCGGGAACCCACTGCCAGCTCCCCTTCCTGCCCCAGCGCCAGCACACTTTCCAGGTTGACGCCGCCGGTCACCTGTTCGTTATAGGAGGAGTGCTGGGCAAACAGATCCCCCCCCAGCCAGGGCGATGCAAAACGGCCATAGCCTGACAGACCGGTGCCATAGCTGTCGTGGGTACTGCCCACGCTGACCTGACGCAGTGGCCCCCAGTCTACCTCCTGCTGATAATTGAGATAGGCACTGCGCTGGGCACCGCCCGAGCGTGAGGTATTGCTGCCCAGCCCCAGCGACAACTGGCGATCATCTCCCCCCAAGTTGATAGTGAGACTCAGCGTGCTGCCGCGATCCCGCTGCTGCGCCGTGCTCTCGCTGCCGGGACGATCGAACAGAGTCACCCCCCAGGTCACCCAGCGCCCCCACAACCTGTCACTGTAGTGCCATCCGAGATCCACGCCATTGCCGCGGCCGGACTGGTGAGAGACATAGAGACCGAGGGTTCCCCATTTTTCCAGCGATTGCTGCAGCGACAGGCTGGACACCGCACTTGCTTCCTCCTGCTTGCGCAGATTGCGCGAATGACTCGCCACCAGACTGCTGTTGCCATGCCAGTAGATCCCCTGCAGATCGTAGCCCCACCCCATGCCAGCACTCTGGTTAAGTGAGGCAAAACCGTGAAGCTGGCTGGTCGCCTCCCAGTCGAGTGAGAGGGAGTGCTGGGCGCGTCTGTCCACATACTGGCTACCCGCCCCCACCACCAGCGAGGGAAGCAGCAGGTGGTTCACCGCCATGCCGCCACTGGCCCCCTCCAGATCGCTATCGCCTTGGCGTACCAGCCAGCGGGTCTGACGCCCGGCAAACAGATTGAAACGCCACGGCTCCTCCGGCGTCTGCCAGTTGGAGGGTTTGTAGATCATCTCGCGCCAACGGCGGGTCTCCTGACCATCCTCCAGCAACCGCAGCTCTACCTCGTAGATACCGCCGGGCAGCGATCGGGTATCGAGTGCCTGCAAACCGGATACGACTGGCTGGGACTGGATCAGGTTGCCATCACGATAGATCTCCACCATGCCCGGCCGGGCCGGTGCCACCTGGATCGGCACCAGACTGGGCACCCCGCGCTCCCGGCGCAGCAGATCCGAACTGCCCCACATCACGCCAAGTACTGTGGGCGTCGCGCCACTGTAGTAGTTCGGCTGACGCACCAACCCCTGCGCCGAGGGAAAGAAGAAGCCAAGGCGATAAAAATTGGCTTCATGGAGCCGCTCGCCATAAAGCTGAGCCAGGCCCACTTCACTCGATTGTCCCTCCTGCCAGGTGGCATCCCCCTCCATAAAGGGGGTCCACTGTCCCCAGCTGCCCTCCAGCTGCAGGTTGTAGTGGCCGTTGCGCTGGCCGCTCTGCACCAGGTTCAACTGGTTCTGGATCAACAACCCCTTGCTCTCTTGGGGTAACGCAAAAAAACGCTGATCACGAGTGTCTTGTTCCACCTGACCAGTCAGCACCGAGAGCTGGGACTCCTCCAGGCTGTATTGCAATCCCACTATGCCTTCGGGACAGCCACGGCTGCACTCGCCAAGCGGCATCTGGGCTCCCAGCTTGCTCAACCAGCGTTCACGCGTACCCTCATCAAACTCGCTATCCTGCACATCCACCAGTGAAAGCAGCTGTACCGAGTTATCCCGCCCTAGCAGTACTTCCCCATCCCCCAGCAGACGACCGTCGACAGTGACTCGTACCATCAGGGGGACGCCAAAAAAGTGCTCTTCAAACCCTTCTGGCAACTGCCGCGCCTGTTGCAACAGCAGTGCGGCATCTGCAGCTACTAGCTGGGTAGAGAACAACATCACAAACCAGAAGAAAAGAAGAGAACGAACCATAGTCAACCTGTATAAAAAAGGGGCCAAACGGCCCCTTGGGTCTTAGCTTTGGCTGAATTCAGTTTCCCGGTGGGGCTGGTGGAGCTTCAGACTCAAACAACATACTGACGACGCCCTGATAATTGCCTGACTTGTAGCCCCCGGTTGGTGCCGCAGCGGGGATTATCTCCAACCCGACCTTTTTGCCGGTACTGGCTTCCGCTAGGTTCAGCAAATCTTGAGAAGTGGTAGTCAGTGGCGTACCTGCAACCTTGACCGTCAGCCCGATGCTCTCCTTACCACTGGCCATGGTGGCTGGATAGACCAGATAGCCCTTGATGGTGCCCAGGGTGCTCTTCATCTCCAGTTGCTTGGCTAAGGGCTCCAGTTTCTGGCTAAAGGGGTTAAAGGTCAGTTTCTGTGGGGTATTCATCCAATCCCCGACCGGCTGCACATAGAATTTGTCAGTCGGGATCTGCGCCGTTACTGTAACTGTATGCTCCACCTGCTCGGCCGCCGTTAGGGAACCGCTTGCCAACAACAAAATGGGGGCGAACCATAACCTCTTCATAACCGCTCCTTATTCTTTGATGATATTCATATGACATATCGATGTTCAGGCCTTGAACTCCTTGAATACCGATTGCTTTCCTTCGATCAGTTCAAAACGAACCGTGCTGGTAGCATCTTTGCTGACCCGTTTTTTAACGCCGGGCAGCAGATGCATCTTCTCCGGTTGACTGCACGACGTTTCTTTTTTGTCACACAGCTCCAGATAATCGAGAATAACGGTGGCATTGCCCCGGTTCTCCACATAGAGAGCACCGTTTTCACGCTTAATCCGGGTGTCATAACGGGTCTCTTTGGGTGCCACAAACAGGATGGTGCCAAAACCGGTCATGATGCTGACCCCGGCGCTAATTTGTTGCTGTGGTGGCAATTCGGTTATTTCATCATCCTGTGGTTTGACCGGCACAAAACGCACCCGAAAATAACGTTCTCGCTCCCGCACTCCCATATAGATAAAACGGGTAGCCTGCATACCACCTGCCGGAATAATCAACCGTGATGGACTTGTCACCAGCTGACGAACGCCCTCCTCCGGTAACTCCCGCTCCTTCGGCACGCCATCGGCACCATATATAATTTCGGCCAAGGTTATTTTGACAAAGGCCGTCTCATCGCCAAGATTTCTAACCCGCTTGAGTAGGGTAGTTTTTTCTGCCGACATATAGTCATATAAGGTGCCAACGCTAATATCCGGCGACGCCAAGACATTGCTGCTGAATATAATCAGCAACACAGCAAAAATCTTATTCATGAATAATGATCACACTGTAAAAAAGATAGAAAGTGACGCCTTCATTGCAGGCTCCGAAAATATATAACCTCCACATATGCAAATCGCCCAATGATCATATTTGGCTCAGCGATTCGTCATTGAGGCCAGTTTAGATAATCCACACAGCGGACTTAATCGGAATAATCTGATACTGCCAAAGTATTTTTTCTGCAAACAATCAGACAATTCCTACAGCCAGCTTTCAACATCCTCCCCTATTATCCGAAATCATCTCAGTCAGCAGGGAAGTGACATGTTTGCGTTTAAAGAAGAGTTTCCGGTCGGTGACGTGGCATCCCTGACGACAGCGGACATTGCCGTGCCCTTTTATCAGCCAATCGTTGACCGGGATCGCCAGATCATCGGCTTTGAGGTGCTGGCCAGACGCTGGGAACCCCACCAGCAGCGCTATCAGGGAATAGACTTTCCCTCTCTCAGCGATGAGGAGTCCCTGCATGTGGATATCGTTATGCTCAGAGCCATTTGGCGTGATCTGACCGCGCTGGCACGCCATGCTCCTTGCTCCCTCTCGATAAACCTCAACCCCGCTTTTGAGAGCACAACATATAAGAACCTGCTGTTACTCACCCTCTTACAGGCCCGCAAGCTGGATATCGCAATCTGGTTCGAGGTGGTGGAGTACGCCCCGCTAGAGCGCAAGGAGCTGGCCCTGATCGAGGTACTGCGCAGCCACGGCGCCCATATCGCCTGCGATGACTTTGGCACCCAGGAGTGCAATTTTCAGCGAGTGATGGCGCTCCCCTACGAGATCATCAAGCTGGATCGCTCCCTGCTGCTGCAAGCGACCCAGAGTAGCCATGCCTTGCGCATGCTGACCGGACTGGTGGAGTACCTGCAGCGACTCGGCATGAAGGTGGTGTGCGAAGGGGTGGAAAACCAGACCCATATCGAGATTGCCGATCAGCTCGGCTGTGACTATCAACAGGGTTACGTCTACGCCATGCCCTCCCCCCTCTCCCGTTGGGCCTGAGCGGCGGTTTCATTTCGGCATCCTATCGGCTCGCGCAGCCAATAATTTCCTGCCAAATTGCATGATGACGTGGGGGCGAGTACAATCTCGCACCCCGAATATCCGGCGCATCTTCTTTCGATAGCCCCGGATATGCCGTCATCGGGTCGCGCTGCATTGAGCCTCCTCTCGGAGGGCATCTTGCACCGCAGCTCAACCACTACGATGCCATCAGGTGGCATCGTCCTGATTTGCAATCAGATATAAAGAGTCCGCCATGTTTAAACCAGAATTGCTCTCCCCCGCAGGTTCCCTCAAGAACATGCGTTACGCCTACGCCTATGGCGCCGATGCCGTCTATGCCGGTCAGCCCCGCTACAGCCTGCGGGTGCGCAACAACGAATTCGATCACGAAAACCTGCAGTTGGGCATCAACGAAGCCCATGCACTGGGCAAGCAGTTCTATGTGGTGGCCAACATCCAGCCCCACAACTCCAAGCTCAAGACCTTTATCCGCGACATGCGCCCCGTGGTGGAGATGAAGCCCGATGCGCTGATCATGTCCGACCCCGGTCTTATCATGATGATGCGTGAAGCCTTCCCGGATATGCCCATTCACCTCTCGGTGCAGGCCAACGCGGTCAACTGGGCCACGGTGAAGTTCTGGCATCAAATGGGCCTGACCCGCGCCATCCTCTCCCGCGAGCTGTCGCTGGACGAGATCGAAGAGATCCGCATGCAGGTGCCGGAGATGGAGCTGGAAGTGTTCGTTCACGGCGCGCTGTGCATGGCCTACTCCGGCCGCTGCCTGCTTTCCGGCTACATCAACAAGCGTGACCCCAACCAGGGCACCTGCACCAACTCCTGCCGCTGGGAGTACAAGGTGCACGAGGGTAAAGAAGATGACGTGGGCCAGATCGTCCACCGTCAGGAACCGATCAAAGTGCGTCCGGACAACACCCTGGGCCTTGGCAAACCGACCGATGCGCTGGTGCTGCTGGAAGAGTCCAACCGCCCGGGCGAGTACATGAGCGCGTTCGAAGACGAACATGGCACCTACATCATGAACTCCAAGGACTTGCGTGCCGTCGAGCACGTCGAGCGACTGACCAAGATGGGCGTTCACTCCCTGAAAATCGAAGGGCGAACCAAGTCTTTCTATTACTGCGCCCGTACCGCTCAGGTTTACCGCAAGGCCATCGACGATGCAGTGGCAGGTCGTCCGTTCGATCGCAGCCTGATGGGCACCCTCGAAAATCTGGCCCACCGCGGCTATACCGAGGGCTTCCTGCGCCGTCACAACCACAGCGAATACCAGAACTACGACTACGGCTACTCCGTCTCCGACACCCAACAGTTTGTCGGCGAGATCACCGGTCGCAAAGGTGACATGGTCGAGGTCGAGGTGAAGAACAAGTTCCTGGTGGGCAACAACCTGGAACTGATGACCCCGCAGGGCAACGTCCGTTTCAATCTGGAGCAGATGGAGAACCGCAAAGGGGAGCTTATCGACACCGCGCCGGGCAACGGTCACGTGGTCTATGTGCCGGTCCCGAAAGACCTGGATGTGAACTACGGCATCCTGCTGCGCAATCTGGGCGAGCGCGAGGATACTCGTCAGCCCCACTCGGCCGCCTGAAATGGCACTGCTTATCACCGACAAGTGCATCAACTGTGACATGTGCGATCCCGAGTGCCCCAACCAGGCCATCAGCCTGGGTGAGGAGATCTACGAGATCGACCCCAGTCGCTGCACCGAGTGCGTCGGTCACTATGAGAAGCCGACCTGCATCAGTGTCTGCCCTATCGACTGCATCATCTGGGATCCCGCTCATGTGGAGACCGAAGATCAGCTGATGGAGAAGTTTGTGCGGATGCACAGGCAGTAAAACGAAAAAAGGCCGAGCAATCGGCCTTTTTTGATCCTGCGTTCAGCGGCTAGCCATCACTTGCCGACCAGCCGGATCAGTTTGTCCAGCTCACGCTGGGCCTCCAGCATCCGGGTCTGGGACTCCTCCAGCCTGGCCTGCCGCTTGGCAATCTTCTCCGGTTTGCCACTGACTCTCGCCTCCTGCAGCTCGAGCAGGCGCTCGTCCACCTCGCCGCGCAGTTTGTTAACCCGCTCTTTCTGCTCCTTGAGCAGACCTTCATCAGTACAGTTGGCCTTGATATTGCGTGCTGCCTGTTCCAGCCCGGCAATCTGCCCGGCATTGTTGTGTGCTTTGGCAAACACCTGCTGGTCATTGACGGCCTGCAGACGGGCCTTGCAACCGACAGCCTCACTGCCAGAGGCCTGACCCGCCAATAGCAGCAAGCCGGCTCCCAATACTTTCCACATCTCGATTCATCCGGTCTTGTTTGCGAGCTGACCATAAAAAACTCGATCGGCAGCAGGGTCAAGCAAGCGGGAAAAAGGTGCGACAGAAGTTGTGCAACATCACGCAATTGGCACCCTGTTGGTTCTACAATGGCGCTCTTTTCAATCGGGAGTCTGTTATGAGTCAACAAATTGTGGTCATTGCCAACGGGGCCCCCTATGGCAGCGAATCCCTGTTCAACGCCCTGCGCCTCGCTATCGCCCTCAACGAACAGGGGGGTGCCAGCCTCAAGTTGTTCCTGATGTCCGATGCGGTGAGTGCAGCGCTGGCCGGTCAGGCACCGGCCGAGGGATACAACCTGCGCCAGATGCTGGAGATCCTGCTGGCACAGGGCGTCACCATTCGCCTGTGCAAGACCTGCACCGATGCCCGTGGCATCACCGCCCTGCCGCTGATCGAGGGCATTGAGGTCGGCACCCTGCCGATGCTGGCCCAATGGACCTTGGCGGCCGACAAGGTGCTGACCTTCTGAACCATAAGGGGCTGGCCAGCGGCGAAGTCAGCCCGGTTAGCCTATCACCGACTCCTGCCGGGCACTTCGCCGACCATGATGTCGGGCGCCAGCTTCATAAAGCACAAAAATCGCCACACAAAGCAGCGCCATCAGCACATAGAGCCACTGACCGCTCCACTGCTCGAGGATCCAGCCTCCCAGCAGGGCGCCAGCGGCCCCTCCCAACCCGGCCAGTGCGCTGGCACCAAAGTAGCTCCCCTTGAGGTGGGTGGGGGCCATCTGGTCGATCAGCACGTTGAGCAGGGGGAAGAGGATGGTCTCGCCGATGCTGAGCAGCAGCACGGCGCCAAACCAGTGGCTGCGCACCATCGGATCCCCCAGCGCGAAGAGCAATTGGGCAGCCAAAAAGAGCGCCATGCCGATATGAAGCCGTACCCGCACCGGCCAGCGTGACAACAACCGCAGCAGCGGAAACTGCAGCAGCACCACGGTCAGGGCGTTGGTCGCCACCAGCAGAGCAACCAGCTCGGCCACCTGCGGCATACCGGCTCGGGTCAGGTATTGCACCAGCGGCGAGTGAAACTGGGAGTAGACCAGCACCATCAGGAGATTGGCCATCACCAGCAGCAGGAAGGCGCGATCCGCCAGCAACACCTTGATGGCATCCCGCAGTCCGGGGCCAGCAGCACCCGGCTTGCCTGTGCTGCCAGCCCGGCGAAATCCCCAGCCAAAGGCCAGCGCCAGCAGCAAATAGCTCACCACCAGAAACAGGAAGGTCTCCTGCTGGGCGTTGAACCCGAGGGTCACCCCGAGCAGAGGCCCCAACGCCGCCCCCAGGTTGAGCAGAAAATAGCGCAGGTGCAGTGCCAGCTCCCGTGCCTTGGCCGAGGCCAGACTGTCGGCCATCAGCGCCTTGCCGGGGGCATCGATGAGCCCCGACGAGAGGCCGCTGCCCATCACCCCGACCCCAAGCCAGAACACCTCATGGGAGAAGCCGAGCAGGCCGAAACAGATCATCGCCACCAGACAACCGGCCAGCAGTATGCTGCGCCGCCCGAAGCGATCAGAGAGCCAGCCGCCGTAAAAACTGACCAAGGTAGAGAGGGCCATTGAGCCACCCAGCAACAGGCCGATGAAGGTGGCCGAAAGGTCATACTCCCGATAGAGCAGAATGGAGAGGAAGGGCCACACCATGTAGTAGCTGGTGCGCACCATGAAGGTGCCCAGAATGACAATCCAGACCAGCGGGGTAAATTGCCTGAAGGTGCTCCATGACATCGCTATGCTCCATGCCCCGCAGCTCTTACCACAAGATCCTGTCATAAACGGGGAAAGCATTCAGTTGTAACAGAGGGCCTCAATAGAAACAACCCTCGCTCACCGACAAGGTGCGACCGGATGCAAAAAGGCCAGCCGATGGGCATCGGCTGGCCTTTTTATCACGGGATTTCCCTCGGGCTAGCGCTTAGCGCCAGGGGCTCTGTTGCCACAGCCGCCCCAGTCCGGCTTCCAGTGCCTGCGCGCCCTGCTGCCCCAGCTTCTGGGTCAGGCTTTTTGGCTTGCGATAGCTGATGCCGATCACCTTGTGGTGGCTGGCCTGCGCCAGCAGGTAGTCATCGCTGGTGCAGAGGGTATCCACCAACCCCAGCCCCTTGGCCTGACTTGCCAGCCAGTGTTCACCGGTCGTGACCTGATCGATATCGAGTTGCGGGCGGTGTTCGGCAACAAAGGCCTTGAAGCGCTCGTGGATCGCCGCCAGCTCCTCGCGAAACTTCTCGCGCCCCAGATCGTCGTTCTCGCCGAACATGGTGATGGTGCGCTTGTACTGACCGGCGGTGTGCATCTCGAATTCGATATCGTGCTTTTTCAACAACTTGTTGAAGTTCGGCATCTGGGCGATCACCCCGATGGAGCCGACGATGGCAAAGGGGGCAGCCAGGATCTTGTCCGCCACGCAGGCCATCATGTAGCCGCCGCTCGCCGCCACCTTGTCGATAGCCACGGTGAGCTTGATGTCACGATCGCGCAGTCGCTGCAACTGGGAAGCGGCCAAGCCATAGCCATGCACCACGCCGCCACCGGATTCGAGTCGCAGCAGCACTTCGTCGCCGGGCTGGGCGACGCCAATCACCGCGCTCACCTCCTCGCGCAGGGAGGCCACCTCTTTGGCATCCATGCTGCCGTTGAAATCGAGCACGAACAGGCGACTGCGCTCATCCCCCGCCTTGGCGCGCTTTTTCTGCTCCTCTTTTTGCTGCTTTTCCAGAACCTTGCGCTCGGTCTTGCTGGCGAGCGCGCTCTTGAGCGCAAACTGCCCCAGCTCCAGCTCGCTCGAGAGATCGGTCACCACCAGCTCCCCCTTGCGCGCTTTCGGCTGGCGAGTGCTGACGATCATCAGGATGATGGCGCCGATGGCCAGCAGGAAGGTCACTGTCTTGGCCAGAAACAGGCCATATTCGGTCAGAAATGTCACGATGGACTCCAGAATGGATCGGTTTTCGTCACATTCTAGGGAGTTTGGCGAATGCGCGCAAAAAATCGCAGCCAGTGCCCGGAAAAACCAACCCGAGCATCACAACCTCTCTATTTTCTTCACATTTTTCTTGCCGCTGGCTGGTCAAACAGGCGCGCGGATCAGTACACTTGGCGCCGATTGCCATGCACTTATGGCCGGAATTTGTTAACAGGAGTTGTCATGCTCGATTATCAGGCACCCCGCGATCTGCTCAAGGATAAAGTCATTCTGGTCACCGGTGCCGGCGACGGGATCGGCCGCGAAGCCGCCCTCACCTACGCCGCTCACGGTGCCACCGTGATCCTGCTCGGCCGCACCAGCGCCAAACTCGAAGCCGTGTATGACCAGATTGAAGCGGCCGGTTATCCGCTGCCCGCCATCGTGCCGGTGGATCTGAAAGGGGCCACCGCCGCCCACTACCGCGGCATGGCCGAAACCTTCGCCCAGCAGTTTGGCCGCCTCGATGGCGTGCTGTTCAATGCCGGTCTGCTCGGCACCCTCTCTCCGTTTGAACATATTCAGGAGAAGGAGTGGGACGAGGTGATGCAGGTCAACGTCAAATCGGAATTCCTGCTGACCCAGGCGCTGCTGCCGCTGCTGCGCCAGACTGCCAAGGCGCAGGGCGATGCCTCCATCGTCTACACCTCCTCCAGCGTGGGGCGCAAGGGGCGCGCCTACTGGGGCACCTATGCCATCTCCAAATTTGCCATCGAGGGGATGATGGAAGTGCTGGCTGACGAGCTTGAGAACACCGGTGTGCGGGTCAATACCCTCAACCCGGGCGGTACCCGTACCAAGATGCGCGCCAGCGCCTTCCCGGCGGAAGATCCCATGAACCTCAAGACTCCGGCCGACCTGATGCCGCTCTACCTCTACCTGATGGGGTCGGACAGCCGCGGCAAAACCGGTCAGACCTTTGTGGCTCAGCCAAAATAAACAAGTTGCGTGGCCCAGCCCAAATAAATCAATAAAATACCCAGAGTGTTGTGCGGCAGGGGTTAAATTGAATAGGGGGCACAGGCTCCCTGTTCGAACCACTGACCATCCTATCTCCAATCAGGTTGAACTATGTTTCGTCCCAAGAGCACGTTTGAGCAATGGCGGATCTTTCAGGCGGTGGTCGACTGCGGCGGCTACGCCCAGGCGGCCGAGGCGCTGAACAAGAGCCAGTCCTCCCTCAATCATGCGGTTGCGAAGTTGCAGCAGAGTCTGGGGGTGCCCTTGCTGGAGGTGCGCGGCCGCAAGGCGGTGCTGACGCCAGCGGGCGAGATCTTCCTCAAGCGGGCCCGTCAGCTGAGCCAGCAGGTGGAGGAGCTGGAGAATCTGGCCAACAACCTGGAGCGGCAGTGGGAGCCGCAGATCAACCTCTATGTCTCGGCGCTGCAACCAAGGGATCGCCTCTATCGGGCCTTGGCCAGCTTCTATCCCCGCAGCCGGGGTTGCCGGGTCAACCTGCACGAACGCATTCACTGCCACTTCAACGCCCTGCAACCGGGGGACCTGATGCTCTCCGAGCACCTGCCCGGCGATCGCACCGGCCTGTTGCTGGACGAGGTATGCCTGCTGCCTCTCTGCGCCGCCAGCCATCCGCTGGCGCAAGAGGAGGGGCCCATCCGCAGCGACGTGCTGACCAGCCACAACCAGATCAGCCTTCATCCCCCCATTCACCGCTCGGTGGACTGGAACGATGCGGATGACACCGGCTGGAAGGCGACCCACTACCACGAAGTGCTCGCCATGCTGCGCCTCGGCCTCGGCTATGCCTGGCTGCCGCGCCATCTGGTAGAGCGGGAGCTGGCGGAAGGTTCACTCATACAGCTGGATCTGGAGAGCGGCAACGAGCGCCACCTCTACACCTACCTGCTGACCCTCTCCCCCGAATCTCTCGGTCCTGCGACCGAGCTGCTGCTGCGCTGCCTGCGCAACGAATATCAGGGCGAATCAGCGCCGCTTCCGCACACCCAGCCCCAACACGACAAATAACAGCCAGCCCCCCCGTCAGACGTTGGGCACCCGCCAGCTGGCGGCCAGTGCCACCAGTGCCAATCCCAGCGCCACCATAAAGACCCCGTGGAAACTCCACACCTCCGCCACCACACCGGCGATGGCCCCCGCCATGATGGAGCCGGTGCGGATGCTGTTAGCAAACAGGGTAGTCGCCACCCCGGCCCGCCCCGGCATCAGATCCTGAAAGTAAGACATGCCGATCCCCGCCACGATACCGATGAAGATGGCGTTGAACAGCTGCAAGGCGATCAGGGCGTATTGGTCGGTGAGGGTCACCAGACCTGTGTAAAAGGCCGCGCCAGCCAGCACCGCCAGCAACATCATGGGGCGCTTGCCAAAGCGCGCCGTGTAGTAACCCGCCAGCAGCATGAAGGGGATCTCCAGCGCCGCTGCCGTGCCCATCAGGATACCGGCAAGCTTCTCATCCATCCCGAGCTCCCGGGTGATGTAGAGCGGCATATTGATGAGGTACATGCTGTTGCAGGTCCACATCAGGGTAGAGGCGATAAAGAGCGCCCGCACCGCCGGATCCCGCCAGCTGCTGACCCGCTCGCTCTCTTCAGCCAGCTTGGGCAGTGGCAGCGAGGGCAACCAGCGCCACACCACCAGGGCACAGAGCAGATAGGCCAGTGCCGAGGCCAGATACATCAACTCAAAACCGTAGCCGATGGCCAGCGCGAAGGCGATGGGCGGACCTATGACCCAGGCCAGCGAAAATTGGGCTCGCATCACCGAGCTGAACATGTCCGCCCGCCGGTTGCGGCTGTCGGAGTATTCCCGCGCCAGCGCAAACAGCTGGGGGCTGGCAGTGGCCGCCAGCGCCGCCAGCATCACCCCCAGACTCGCCAGCAGCCAGTAGTTGCGGTTCCAGGCAAACAGCAGGGAGAGTGCCACCCCGACAAAGCAGCAGCGCAGGATCAGTCGCTTGCGATCCCCCTTGTTATCGGAGCGGTGGCCAAGCCACTGGCTGACCAGAATGCCCACCACCGCATTGATGGTATAGAAGAGCCCAACCAGAAAGGGGCGCACCTGCACCTCCTCGGCCAGAAACAGACTTAAGGTAGGCACCTGCAATGCCACCGCAACGCCGGTCATAAAAGTCACGGCAAGAAATGAAAGAGAGACGGGATCCGGGCGTTTGACCGCCGCTATCGACAAGCTCATAGGGTTACCACTGATTGGAAGGACGATACGGGCTAACGGGCGGCAGCCGTATGAAAATTCGGCGCCTATCTTATGTCACTATCAAGAGCGGGCTCAAGGATGCATAAGCAGGTGTGCGCCTTGCGAGGGAGGCCGCGACCCCGTAGAGTGAAAGCCCATCCTGCCAGCACAAGGAGTTCGCATGTTTGATTTTGATCAGGAAGTAGACCGCAGTGGCACCATGAGCTTGAAATGGGACAAGTACAAGGGTCAGGATGTGCTGCCCATGTGGGTTGCCGATACCGACTTTGTCTCCCCCCCGTCCGTGATCGAGGCGTTGACCAAACGGGTCGCCCACGGCATTTTCGGCTATTCACGCCCCTCGCCGCGCCTGATCGAACTCATTATCGAACGGATGGCGACCCGCTATGGCTGGGCCATCGAGCCCGAATGGCTGGTGTTCCTACCCGGCGTGGTGCCGGGGCTCAACCTTGCCTGCAAGGCGTGGAGCCAGCATGGCCGCGGTATCATCACCCCCAAGCCGGTCTATTACCCCTTCCTGCAGGCGCCGGGCTTCAATGATCGTCCCCTGCTTACCGTGCCGATGATTGAAGAAGCCGGTCGCTGGGTGCTGGATCTGGCAGAGCTTGAGCGTCAGGCCCCCGCCGCAGATCTGCTGCTGCTCTGCAACCCCCACAACCCGGGCGGCACCATCTTCACCCGTGACGAGCTGCTGGCCATCGATGCCATCGCTGCGCGCCACAATCTGGTGATCTGCTCCGATGAAATCCACTGCGATCTGCTGCTGGATAAGAATGCCCGCCACATTCCCTACGGCGCCATCAGTGCACAAGCAGCCGAGCGTTGCGCGGTGATGATGGCCCCGAGCAAGACCTTCAATATCGCCGGTCTCTGCTGCTCCTTCGCCATTATCCCCAACGCCCGTCTGCGCTTCAGGCTGCAGCAGGCGATGCGCGGCATCAGCGCCGACGTCAACCTGCTGGGCTTTGTCGCCGCCGAAGCGGCCTATGAGGGTGGCGAACAGTGGCTAACCGAGCAACTCGACTATCTGGCAGCCAATCTGGCCCTGATCCAGCAGGCGGTTGCCCGCTGGCCCGGCGTCAAGCTGGCCAGTCATCAGGCGACGTATCTGGCCTGGATCGATGTGAGCGCCCTTGGCCTTGCCGATCCCATCGCCTTCTTCGAGCAGGCCGGCGTTGGCCTCTCCCCCGGCGCCCAGTTTGGCGACGGTCAGTTCGTGCGGCTCAACTTCGGCTGCACCAGGGCACGACTGACCGACGCGCTGGCACGGATGGAGCGGGCAATCCTCAAACACAGCAAGCCCTGATCAGCCAGCAACGGGATGGGCAAGCCCCATCCCTTTTACCCTGTATCATCAGCCAGCGGTCAACTCAGTCAACGGTCAATTATGTCTCTACGGATCTTGCGTCACCTTCTGCTCCCACTCTGTGCACTCTCTGCTCTGCTCCCCTTTGGCAGCCAGGCGCTGACTATCGGAACGGGCCCGCTCAATGGGGTCTACTACCCGACCGGTGGCGCCATCTGCCGGGTGCTCAATGCCGGCCATGCCCTGCATGGGGACAGCTGCACCGTGCAGAGCACCCGTGGCTCGATGGCCAACCTCAAGGCACTCGACAAGGGGGACGTACAGCTGGCGCTGGTGCAGTCCGATGTGTTGCACCACGCCCTGCACGGCACCGGCCCCTTCAGCGGGCAGGGGGCCAACAATGAGCTGCGCAGCCTGTTTCGCCTCTATCAGGAATCGTTGACCCTGCTGGCCGCCCCCAATAGCGGCATCACCACTCTGGCAGATATCGAAGGGAAGCGGGTCTATCCCGGCAACAAGGGCGCCGGTGAACAGATCACCAGCCAGGCCCTGATGGCAGCAATGGGATGGCAACCCGGGCAGTTTGCTGCCTATCAGCTCAAATCGGACAGCGAACCGCTGGAAGGGCTGTGTGACGGCTCGCTGGATGCCGCGTTTGTGGTTGCCGGTCACCCCAGTCTGGCGGTCGGCGATCTGATCAGCCGCTGCAAGGTGCGCCTCATTCCCATCGAAGGGGAGCAGATAGACACGCTGCTCAAACAACACCCCTACTACCAGCGCAGCCGTATCGCCGCCAACCTCTATCCGGGGCAGACCACAGCCATCAACAACATCGGGATGAGTGCCGAACTGGTGGCGCTGGCCAGCCTGCCGGACCCCATCGTCCGTTCCGTGCGCGATACCCTGCTGGCCCGGGTCAAACAGTTCAGTCGGCTGCATCCTGCCCTGAGCAAGGTGACCCCCGAGCAGTTGCAGGCGCAAACCGAGCTGCCCCTCCATGCGGGGATGTCGGATCAAACGCCAGCCCCCTTGCCCCTGACCCCCGAGCAGTTAACCGCGGAACAGCTGACGCCGGAGCCGTTAACACCAGCGCCATCGGCCTCGGAGGCGGTGCCCACGACAGAGCAGGTGAGTGCCGCCGACGGGACGACAACGCCCATTGAGGTGCCCTCTGACGCGAGCGCCACTAGCAGTGCCGCCGTGGCGACAGAAGCCACAGAGGTTAATCCCTTGCCCGAAGAGGCGCTCGAGATCCCCCCCGAGCTCACTGCTACGCCGACCACTGAGGGTCAGAGCGTGGCCCCTTCGGCCGCAGCGTCAACGGCCCCAGCACCATCGGCTGCCGTTTCGGCTCAGTTGCCGCAAAGCGCCTCTGCGGCCACTGCACCACAGCACTGAGTGGTCAGCTCCCACAAACGCATCAGGGCAGCTTCGGCTGCCCTGATTGTTGATATCCGTTCGATAGTGGCGAAGTCGATTGGCCTGCTCACCTTGCCGTACCGCTACGGCTCCATCACCCGGGTCAGATAGGGGTTGGGCTTCTGGATCTCCTCCTCCACCCAATGCAGCAACTGCTTGATGGCCCGAGACAACACCTGATTCTGGCGTACCACGTAACCCAGACTGGTACCAGGAAAATCGCCGAGGCTGGTGACCGGCGCGGTGAGGTTGAGGCGCGGATGCAGGGAGAAGTCCGGCACGATGGCGACACCAAAGCCCGCCTCGGCCCAATCCAGCTGGGCATCGACGCTGCCCACCTCCATGATGCGACAGGGGGGCAAGGCCAGCAGCGGCAGGGACGGGTCGATCAGCGCCCGGGTGCGGGTGTCGTGACCGAGCAGGATCAGGGTCGGCTCGTCGAGGGGATCGCTCTCTCCCGCCACCGCCCGCGCCTGCCAGCGGGCAAGGCCGTGGCCCAGCGCGCACCAGGTCACCTGTTGCAACTCGGTATAGAAGAGCGGTTCGCTGCGCTTTTGCGCCATGACAAAACCCAGATCCGCCTTGCCCGCCTTGACCAGCTCGGCCGCCTGATCCGAAGTGGTGTTGAACAGGGTGAGGTCGATGCCGGGAAACTCCCGCTTGAAGCGCTGGAACGGCTGGATCAGCAGCAGGCGTGAGATGATGTCGCTGGCGGCAATGGCCAGCGTCCCCTGACTTAGCTGGTTGAGGGCATTGAGATCGGACTGGCAGAGCTGCAGCTCGGCGATGGTGCGCTCGGCACTTTGCAGCAGCCGCTCCCCCGCCTGCGTCAGGCGAAACGGACTGCGCTCGATCAACCGCACCCGGGTCGCCTGTTCCAGCCGCTTGATATGCAGGCTGACATTGGGCTGGGTCATGTGCAGCTCGGTGGCGGTCTGGCCAAAATGTTGCAATCGGGCCAGAGTGACAAAGGTTTGCAACCAGTGAATATCCAGCATAAGAGTCCCTCAACCCGCAATGTGCGGGGCTTACCAGGCAAAATCGAGCAGTTTGCCGCTTAATTGGCCATAATTATATGGTTCTCTTATCGGAATTATAAAGATAATTAATTTTTCTAATCCGCATCAGGCTCCTAGGATGGACGCCTAACGTCTTAGGAGAAAGAGTCATGTCGTCTATCGTAGTCGTAGGTGCTAACTGGGGTGATGAAGGCAAAGGCCGCATCGTGGATTATCTGGCAGGTCAAGCTGGCGCCAGCATTCGCTTCCAGGGCGGCAACAACGCTGGCCACACCGTGGTCAACGACCTTGGCACCTTCAAGCTGCACCAGGTTCCGAGTGGCGTATTCAACCCGGATTGCCTGGTTGTCCTCGGCCCGGGCATGGTGATCAGCCCCGAGAAACTGACCGTCGAGCTCGAGGAAGTCAAAGCCTCCGGCGTGACTCCGAAGCTGGCCATCTCTGACCGCGCAACCCTCTGCCTGCCGCTGCACGCACTGGAAGATACCCTTGAAGAGCAACGTCTGGGTGACGGCGCCTATGGCTCCACCCGTCAGGGCATCGCCCCTGCCTACGGTGATCGCGTGATGAAGAAAGCGATCCTGGTTGGCTGGCTGAAACAGCCGGACGTGCTGGTCGAGCGCATCCAGTTCATGCTGGACTGGAAACTGCCGCAGATGAAGGCTATCTACCCCTCCTTCGAATTCACCCAGACTGCCCAGGAGATGGCCGACTGGCTGCTGGAAGTCTCTGCCCCCTGGATCGACGCCGTGTGCAACGTCAGCATGCCGCTCAAAGCGCTGCAGGCAGAAGGCAAGACCCTGCTGTTCGAAGCGCAGCTGGGCGCTGGCCGTGACCTGATCTACGGCGAATACCCCTGGGTCACCTCCTCCCACGTATCTGGCGCCTACGCCGGTATCGGTGGCGGTCTGCCGGGTCTGCGCCCGGAGCGCGTCATCGCTGTGGCCAAGGCATTCAGCTCCTCTGTCGGTACCGGCACCCTGCTGACCGCCATGGAGAACCAGGACGAGTTCCGCAAGATCACCAATGAGTTCGGCGCTACCACCGGCCGTCCCCGTGATGTCGGTTACTTCGACGCTGTCGCCACCAAGAACGGTGTCGAGCTGCAAGCCGCCACCGAAGTGGCCCTGACCAAGCTGGACTGCCTGACCGGTCTGCCGGATCTGAAGATCTGCGTGGCCTACGAAGGTGCCCACACCGAGAACCCAATTTGGCCGCAAACTGCAGCCCTGAAGCCGGTTTACGAGCAGATGGAAAGCTGGAGCGAAGACATCACCGGCTGCCGCACCTTTGAAGAGCTGCCGCGCGCTGCCCAGCAGTACGTGCTGCGTATCGAAGAGCTGCTCGGCGTACCGGTTCCGATGGTTTCCGTCGGCCCGGGCCGTGACGAGATGATCCTGCGCTAAGCCGCACCTCTCATCGTCAAACAAAAAACCGGCATCCCTGATGCCGGTTTTTTTATGGCTGCCGTTTACCTTCTTGCCATAAAACCACCCAAAGGCTCAATTAACTCACCAATTGACCTCACATTGAGCCGTTCTGCAATAACATTCTACCCTGCCCTCGTTAAAGTGAACCCGTTACCACACGAGGAGTCACCCGATGAAATTGCTCAAACAGAGTGCCCTGTTGCCACTGCTCTGCCTGACGGCCATGCCAGCCTTTGCCATGACCCTGAAGAGCACGGACATTCACGAAGGCCAGTTGATGGACAAACAGTTCAGCTTCAACGGCTTTGGCTGCAGCGGCGACAACCACTCGCCCCAACTTAGCTGGCAGGATCTGCCGGCAGGCACCAAGAGTGTTGCCATCACCGCCTATGACCCCGATGCCCCTACCGGCAGCGGTTGGTGGCACTGGCTGGTGGTTAACCTGCCTGCCACCCAGAGCGAGCTTGCCAGCAATGCCTCCGGCAAGCTCAAGCAGGGATTGGAGATCCGCACCGACTTTGGCAACCAGGGTTACGGCGGCCCCTGCCCGCCCGCTGGTCACGGCATGCACCGCTATCAGTTCACCGCCTGGGCCCTGCCCCATGATCTCGAGGTGAAGGCTGATACCCCGCCCGCTATGGTAGGCTACATGCTCAACAGCATGGCGCTCGGCAAAGCCACCCTGACCGCCACCTTCGTCACCCCCTAGGAGCCAACCGGATGAGCACTCCCCTGCTGCAACAGAGCCACTATCTCGGGATCCGCCAACAGCCCCTGCATCGGGTGCTCATCTATGCCCCGACCCTTATCTGGGTCACCCAGGGGAGCAAGCAACTATGGTGGCGCGAGCGACGTCTGTCGTTTGACAGGGAGCGGTGGCTGCTGATCCCGGCAGGCCACCAGCTCACCTTCGTCAATCAGCCGGAGCAGGGCAAGTTTCGCTCCCACGCCATCACGCTGCTCACTCCGCCGCCACCAGAATGGCTGGCAGAGTCAGCCCCTTCCCACGCCGATCTGGAGGAACCCGCCGTCAAGGTCACCCCCGGGCTCGCCTTCTGCTTCGAGCTCATCAGCACCATGGCCGAACGGGGACTGAGCGAGGCGACCCAGGCCGAACTGCTGCGCGGTTTCTATGCCGAGCTGCGGGCCGCCAACGCCCTTGGGTTACTCTTTCCCGCCAGCACCATGACCCTCGCAGAACGGTTGGCACGCTACCTGGCGGTGGAACCCGGCATCGACCACACCCTGGAGGCGGTGGCCCCCCACTTCTCCATGAGCCGCGCCTCCATGGTGCGCAAGCTGGCCGCCGAAGGTCGCAGCTTTCGCCAGTTGCTGGCTCAGGTACGCATGAGCCACGCCCTCAACCTGTTGCAACAGGGCCTGACCCCGCTGGAGGTCGCCCTCGCCTGCGGTTATGACTCCCCCAGTCGCTTTGCCGCCCGCTTCAAACAGGAGTTCGGCCTGACGCCCCACCAATACCTGCACACCTGCCCTGCCAGATTGGCGAGCAATGGCAAGTAAAATATTACTTAAAGCCAATCTTATGTAACCTGATGTAACCCGGTGATCCCGCTCACATTGCCGCCTCTTCAGAGTGTGATCTCGCGCCAACGCTCCCTTTTCTCTTGCCATACAATGGCTACCGAACACCTTTTCACTAAAAATAAGCGTAAAAAATCTTCCTTTTAACCTACATAAACGGAATTGGAGCGAGAAATGTTTCGTAAAACTTTACTCTCGGTAGCCCTAGGCTCCGCCCTGTTCGGACTGACTGCCTGCAACGATAACCAGACAGAGAGCAGCACAGTCGCCAAACCGGAGCAGGCCATCCAGTACAAGGACGTGATCGACCGTCGGGGAACACCGACCCAATTCCGCGACTTTGACAGCTACTCCAACCTCAAATACAACCCGCTGCTCGATCTGGGGGCCTGGCACGGTTTCCTGCTGCCTGCCAGCGACAAAGAGTGGGGGGGCTTTACCGGCCCCATGGTCATCTCCGAGGAGTACAGCCTCTTCTTTGCCAGCGAGCTGGACAAGCTCACCCTGAGCGATGCGAGCGGCCGCCCGTTCCCGCTCACCAGCGCCCGCAAGCAGGAGGTGTACGCCATTCCCGGAGCGCTGGTGCAACGCTTCGAGTTCGAGCCCTTTACGCTGGAGCTGGAGCTGCGTTATGGCGATGCCCGCACCGCTCTTATCCGCACCCGACTCATCAATCAGACCGATGCACCGCTCAACCTCAACCTCAACTGGCAGGGCGAGTTGCTCAATCAATGGGATGCCAAAGATACGATTGCCAGCAAATATCCAGGCTGGACTCGCACCATCAGCGAGAGCGACAAAGGAATCGAATTCCAGTTAGGCAAACTGCGCAGCACCTGGAACATCATGCAGAGCGGCAGCGCCCGCTATCGCATCGACCGCACCCTGCCAAGTCGCACCACCCTCGACCATAAGACACTGGGCTACCAAAGTGACGCCAGCATTACTCTGGCCGCCAAGGGGAGCGAGGATATCTACACCCTGCAGAGCTATCTCCACTCCGAAGATGACGCCAGCCGCCATCAGCAGAGCCGTCAGGCCCTGCTGGCCAACCCGGCCAGCTATTTTGCCGACTCCATCCGCCGCTGGGAGGGCTACCTTGCCAAGGGGCTCTCCAATCAGGGTATCCCCGAGTCGGAACGCCGCATCGCCGTCAAGGCAATGGAGACCCTCAATGGCAACTGGCGCTCCCCGGCTGGCGCCATCCTCCACGACGGGGTAACCCCCTCCAATACCGCCCGCTGGTTCGACGGCGTCTGGGCTTGGGACAGCTGGAAGCACGCCTATGCCATGGCGCACTTCAACCCTGAGGTGGCCAAGAACAACGTGCGCGCCATGTATGACTATCAGGTGCAGCCGGATGACCCGGTGCGACCGCAAGACGCGGGCATGGTGATCGACGCCATCTTCTACAACAAGCTGGCGGATCGCGGTGGCGATGGCGGCAACTGGAACGAGCGCGACACCAAGCCGCCCCTCTCCGCCTGGGCTATCTGGGAAATCTACAGCGCCACCAAGGACAAGGCCTTTATCGCCGAGATGTATCCCAAGCTGCAGGCCTACCACGACTGGTGGTACCGCGCGCGGGACAACAACCGCAACGGTATCATCGAATATGGCGCCACCAAGCATGTGGAGCACAACGACGAGTACGGCAATATCACCTTCAAGGTGCAGTTCTCCAACGGTATTCCCGCCGGGCTGGATCTCTCAAGCTGTACCAGTGAGGGGGATGGCTGGTATGCCTGCGCCGGAATGCCGCTCTATCAACAGGTGTTGAACGTGGGCGGTTACAGCGACATGGATATCGGTGCCCAGCACGGCGCCGGTTGGGAGTCAGGCATGGACAACGCCGCCCGCTTCGGCTTTATCGAACCGGGCCAGCTGCAACGCTATGCCGACAAGACCTATGGCGGAGATTTGGCCAAGGCACGTCAGGACTGGAACGTCGCCTTCTTTGAAAACCATCAGGACAATGGCGATTTGATCGGTTTCTCCATCGATCAGGAGTCAGTGGAGCTCAACGCCTTCCTCGCCAAAGAGAAACGCATTCTGGCAGACATGGCCGACCTGCTTGGCAAGCCGGACGACGCGAGCCGCTACCGCGATGGCGCGGCCCAGCTGGCTGGTTACATCAACAGCTGCATGTTCGATGAGGCGTCAGGCTTCTATTACGATCGTCAGATTGCTCAGGGGGATGTGGCTGACGGCAACGGCTGTGTCGGCAAATTGCTGACCTCCCGCGGCCGTGGCCCGGAAGGGTGGAGCCCGCTCTGGGCAGAGGTCGCCGACAAGGAGAAAGCGGCGCGGGTGCGCGAGGTGATGCTCAACGCACGGGAGTTCAACACAAAGATCCCGCTGGGCACAGCCGCGCTGACCAACCCGGCCTACGACCCCAATATTTACTGGCGCGGCCGGGTATGGCTCGATCAGTTCTACTTCGGGGTGAAGGGGCTGGAGAACTACGGCTATCGCAGCGATGCCGAGGCACTGGTCAACAAGCTGTTCAACAATGCCGAAGGACTGGCGGGCAGCGGCCCCATCCGCGAAAACTACAATCCCGAGACAGGCGCCATGCAGGGGGCCAGCAACTTCAGTTGGAGCTCGGCCCACCTCTATATGCTCTATCGCAGCTTCCTGAAACCACAGGCGTAAGCTTGCTCCACCATGCAAAAGGCCTCCGGATGGAGGCCTTTCTGTTTTCACTCAAGTTGCACTCACACAATACCCGCCACGCGGCGGGTACGGGCTAGTCTTAGCCGTTCGTGAGCGGCAAAGAGAGGCGTTTGGCCAGTGCCTGGAAGTGCTGGCTCACCTCGGCCCCGAACAGGGGGTCGCCAATGGCGCGGTTCTGCCAGTTTTGCTCCAGATGACGCCAGTCATCCTCGGTCAGGGAGTCACGCAGATGGGGGAAGATCACCCCCTCTTCATAGTTCATGTGTGCCTCTTGCAGCTCCACGAAGCGCTCCAGCTTGGCGGTGAACTGATCGAGGGGGATCACCGCATCCATCAGGATCATCTCCACCATCTCCTTGAGATCGGCCCCGGCCTCCAGCAGCTTGACGTGCTCCTCCTGCAGGCGGTTGGCGACCTCACCCTCCACCATCCGATATTTCAGGTAGTAGTCATAGATGAGGTCTTCCTTGGGATGGTGGTACTTGTCAGAGACCTCCCGCAGGTAGTCGATGACATCGCGCACCAGAAAATAGCTGATGGGCTCTTCGGCACGGATGGCTGCCAGCTTCTGCTTGAGCAGCTCCAAAAGTCGGGCGATGTTGAGATGGTCCTTGTGCAGACTGGATAACATGGGCACTCCTTGGCTCTGAATTAATCTTATGTCCCTGAGTATACGGTCATTTGTCGCCCGAACTTTGCACTCAATCAAGTGGGATGCAGACAGATTTCCACTCTATCGGACTCTTGCCCTGTTGTTCCAGCAAGCGATTGGTCTCGCTAAAGTGACCGCAACCGATGAAACCGCGGTGGGCTGAGAGGGGGCTCGGGTGCGGCGCGGTCAGCACATAGTGGCGCTGGCGGTCGATGAAACGTCCCTTCTTCTGGGCGTGGGCACCCCACAGCAGGAACACCACACCCTGACAACTGGCATTGATCTGCTCGATGACCCGATCGGTAAAGGTCTCCCATCCCAGATGGGCGTGGGAATGGGCCTGACCAGCCTGCACCGTCAGCACAGTGTTGAGCAGCAGGACCCCCTGTTTGGCCCAGGATTCGAGAAAGCCGTGATTGGGTGTGACGAAACCTGGCAGGTCACGCTGCATCTCTTTATAGATGTTGACCAGTGAGGGGGGCGTACGCACGCCGGGCAGAACGGAGAAGCAGAGCCCATGTGCCTGATTGGGGCCGTGGTAGGGATCCTGCCCCAGGATCACCACCTTGACCTGATCCAGCTCGGTCAGCTTGAAGGCATTGAACACATCGGTGGCTGGCGGGTAGATCACCTTGCCCGCTTCCCGCTCGGCTCTGACGGTTGCCAGCGTACTCTTGAAATAGTCCTGCTCTTTCTCAGAGCCAATCACATCACTCCAGGTCAGCACCCCGGCCTCCTCACTTGATACGGCGAAGGGCTCAGAATAGGGGGCCAGCCCGCAAGACGCAACCGTGGCTCACGCTTTCCAGAGCCTGGCGAGCCGCCCCGAGCGCTCCAGCTTGCGCAGGCCGGTATTGAACAGCAGCATCAGACGGCGCGCCTCTGGATCGGCCTTGCGCATCAGCAGGTATCCCGGTTGCGACCAGATGGGGTCGGCGGCACCGTTCAGTGACAGCGATTGGGGATGACGAACGAGCGCCTGCTGGAACAGAGTCTGTGCCACCTGCTCATCCATCACCAGATAGTGGATCCGCCCGTCAAGCAGCTTGCCCATGCTCTCCTCATCGGAATCTGACCACTCGAGGGTGAGCCCGGCTTGACGAGCGGCAAAACCATCGCCATAGAAGTAGCCACGGGTCACCCCGACCGGCTCGTGTTTCAGCTCACCCAGATTGACCGCGGGCGTACCGGTCAGCGTCATCAGGCGAGTGGTGAAATGGCCGAGCGAGGCGGAGAGATAGAAAAGCTGCTCCCGCTCGCGGGAGCGAAACCAGGGCATGGTGACCACATAGCGCCCCTCCAGAGTCAGTCGGTAAGCCTCGGCCCAGGAATAGAAGTGAAAGCTGACATCGAGCCCCTCTTCGGCAAAGGCCTGGCGCACCACCTCACAGAGAAAGCCCTGATTGGGCAACGACTCACTGATATAGGGCGGCCACTCGCCCACGGCAATACGCACCGTCTCGGCTCGTACCGCAACACTGCTTGCCCAGCAACAGAACAGGGCCAGCCATACCCACTTTCGCCACCCATTATTCACCCGGCACTCTCCTCGCTTTTTTTGCTGAGTGTAGCCAACCCCTCAATTAACCTCAGAAAAAGCATAAAAGATGTAGTTAAATTACTAGATTAACGAGATAAAAGATGCATAATTTGGATATCTTACAAAATCAGAAAAATGACCTATTTTTGATTCAACTCAAGAATTTAATCTCATTGAAATGGTGCTTTGTCGGATTTTCTTGATCTGGATCAATTTTGGTAATATTACCACCGTGGTATATATGACCCCATCAAAGAAAAGGTGTAAGGCAAGGGCCCTTTAAGTCATCGCCATCGACGGTAGCTTAAATACATCAGGGTAATTTCCTTACAGTTGGATTCGCGTTCCCATTGAGGAGTCATACCATGATCAAAGGCATTCAAATCACCCAGGCCGCCAACACCGCTCTGCTGAACTCTTTCTGGCTGCTGGACGAAGAGAAGCAACAAGCTCGCTGCATCTGCGTCAAAGGCGATGCTTTCGCTGCCGATCAAGAAGTGCAACTGGCTGACCTGGGTCAGTTCGAATACCGCGAACTGCCGGTTCAGGCTGAGCCTGCTGTTGAAGGTGGCCAGCACCTGAACGTCAACGTGCTGCGTCGCGAAACTCTGGAAGATGCTATCGAAAACCCGGAGAAGTACCCGCAGCTGACCATCCGTGTATCTGGCTACGCAGTGCGTTTCAATGCCCTGACTCCAGAACAGCAGCGTGACGTGGTTACCCGTACTTTCACCCAGAGCCTGTAATCAGCGCCCTGCAGTGAGGAGCTGATACTTGCGGTATCAGCACAAAAAAACGGCCTATCGGCCGTTTTTTTATTGCCCCCGCACCAGCCAACGCGACCGTGCGGGGAGAAACAGCGCTTACGCCCTGTCCGCTTCCAGTTGCCCGACCTTGCCGCCGAGCACTGCATCCATTTTCTTCTCGTCCAGCTGCTTGCAGTATTTGGCGACCACCACGGTGGCAACCCCGTTACCGATCAGGTTGGTCAACGCCCGCGCTTCGGACATAAAACGGTCGATCCCCAGGATCAGAGCCAAACCAGCCAGTGGCAGATGGCCAACCGCCGAAATAGTCGCCGCCAGCACGATAAAGCCACTACCAGTCACCCCTGCCGCCCCTTTCGAGGAGATCAGCAGTACCACCAGCAGGGTGATCTGTTGGAACAGATCCAGCGGCGTATTGGTAGCTTGGGCGATAAAAATCGCCGCCATAGTCAGATAGATGGAGGTGCCATCCAGGTTAAAGGAGTACCCGGTCGGAATGACCAGCCCCACCACCGATTTCTGGCAACCCAGCTTCTCCATCTTGTCCAGCATCCGCGGCAGTACCGACTCGGAAGAGGAGGTCCCCAGCACGATCAGCAACTCCTCACGAATGTAGGAGATGAAACGCAGGATGCTGAAGCCTGAGGCTTTAGCGATGCTGCCCAGCACAATGAAGATAAAGAAGAGGCAGGTGAGATAGAAGCAGGCAATAAGCTGGCCCAGCTGTACCAGTGAACCTACTCCATATTTGCCGATGGTAAATGCCATTGCCCCGAATGCACCGACCGGCGCCAGTTTCATTATCATATTGATAATGCCAAATATGACTTTGGAGAAACTGTCGATGACGCCGAAAATAACCTGTCCCTTTTCACCGATATGATGCAGGGAGAAGCCAAACAACACCGCAAACAGTAACACCTGCAAGATATTACCGCTGGCAAAGGCACCTATCACACTGCCCGGAATAATATCCAGTAAAAAGGCGATAATGCCCTGGGATTTGGCCTGCTCCGCATAGGCGGAGATGGCGCTGGCATCCAGCGCAGTCGGATCGACGTTCATACCGGCACCCGGTTGCAGCAGGTTGACCACGCACAGCCCGATGATCAAGGCGATAGTGCTGACCACCTCGAAGTAGAGCAGAGCAATGGCGCCGGTCTTGCCGACCGCCTTCATGCTCTCCATCCCGGCAATGCCGGTAACCACGGTACAGAAAATAACGGGGGCGATGATCATCTTGATCAATTTGACGAAGCCATCACCGAGGGGCTTCATATCGGCGCCCAGTTCTGGATAGACATGCCCCAGAAATACCCCGAGGGTAATCGCGAGCAATACTTGAAAATAGAGGCTGCTAAATAGTTTCTTTCGCATTATTAACGTCCTGTTAATTTAATTGCACATTGTTATGGCAGCAATAAACATGCAGATAGCCGGACGAGATATCTGCGTACCTCACCCGATCCATGCTGTTTCTGCATTACTACGGTGACCACTTTACATGTAATAAAAAACAATTAAGAGACATTAATCACACAACAAAATTAACACCATTAACACCACGGCAACCGATAATTGTTTGCTCGCAGATTAATTTTAGTCTTCAACTAAATATGGCAGATATAAAAATACCCCGCATTGCGGGGCATTTTCATCAGGCATGACAGCGTCGGGATCAGGCCGAGGTATCGAGGGGTTCGAAGCCCTTGATCAGGTCATCGATGGCCTTCATCTGTTTGAGGAAGCCTTCCAGCTTCTCCAGCGGCAGGGCGCTCGGGCCATCACAACGGGCAATTTTCGGGTCCGGGTGTGATTCGATAAAGAGACCGGCCAGACCGACCGCCATGCCGGCGCGCGCCAGCTCGGTCACCTGCTCGCGACGGCCACCGGAGGCGGCACCCAGCGGATCACGGCACTGCAGGGAGTGGGTCACGTCAAAGATCACCGGATAGCCACCGGTGCTCTTCTTCATCACCCCCAGACCCAGCATGTCCACCACCAGGTTGTCGTAGCCGAAATTGGCACCGCGCTCGCAGAGGATCAGCTGATCGTTGCCGCACTCCTCGAACTTGTCGGTGATGTTCTTCATCTGGCTTGGGCTGAGGAACTGCGGCTTCTTGATGTTGATAACGTTGCCGGTGCGGGCCATGGCTTCCACCAGATCGGTCTGGCGTGCCAGGAAAGCGGGCAGCTGGATAACGTCAACCACCTCGGCGACCGGCTTGGCCTGATGGGGTTCGTGCAGATCGGAGATGACCGGCATGCCGAAGGTCGCTTTCAGCTCCTGGAAAATCTTCATCCCCTCTTCCAGACCCGGACCGCGGTAGGAGTGGATGGAGGAGCGGTTGGCCTTGTCCCAGCTCGCCTTGAAGACAAACGGGATGCCCAGCTTGCTGGTCACTTCCACGTACTTCTCGCACACCGCCATCGCCATGTCGCGGGATTCCAGCACGTTCATGCCGCCAAACAGCACGAACGGTTTGTCATTGGCAACGTCGATCTGGTTGATCTTGATATTCTTCTGTTCCATCTAAAAGATCCTTAATGAAAGGGCCTGAAGCCAAGTTAATCCGTTGCAACCGGGCGCAGCGGCCTTGGTATTCTTCTGTTTAAGTTTCAAGCCGCCCTTAATGGAGGGGCTTGGGGCTCAGATCCAGCGCGGCCAGCTGCACTTTCAGCACATCGGCCACCGGATCGTCCGGGCATTGTTCAATAAAATATTCAAAATCGTCGGCGGCCTGGCGCGGGCAATCGAGCTGCTCGTAGATAAAGCCGCGATCCCGCGTCTCCAGCGGATCGCCGGGCTTCATCCGCAACAACAGCTCGCTGCAACGCAGCGCCTCGGGCATGCGGTCTTCCCGCAGCAGGGCACCCTTGCTGACATTGAGCAGCCGTTCGATGATCTCCCACTGGCCGGAGGGTTGCAGGTAGTCGGGGGTCAGGGTCGCCAAGTCCCCCAACGCGCCGCGCAGCAGCAGCTCGATGCGGGCCAGGCTCAGCTCATCGCCGGTAAAGGGATCGACATAGACCTCCCCCTCGCCACCGGCAAAGCTCACCAGGAAGTGGCCGGGGAAGCAGATCCCCTCTACATCGAGCCCGAGCTTGCGCCCCAGCTGAATGATGAGAATGCCGAGGCTGACCGGGATCCCCTTGCGCTGAACCAACACCTGATTGAGATCGCAATTGTTGGCAGAGAAATAATCCTGCCAATCGCCATGAAAACCGAGGCTGTGGTAGAAGCCTTGCAGCAACTGCTGGCGCACCTCGTCGCAGGTGCCCTCTTCAATCTGCTCGTCCAGCCACTCGTCCAGCAGGTTCAACTCGCGGATCCCCTCCTCGACCGAGCCATAAATCTCGTCGCTGACTGACAACGCCAGCTCGGTGATGTCGTGGGCTTCGAAATCGGTCCATTCGTCTATGTGTAACATTCTCTTCATGCCTTAGCCGAACACACTCGTCTGTTTGAGCACTGCCAACTTGGCAATAAAGTAGATCCAGCCGAGCGCCCCCAGAAAGGAGCACCAGCGCACCAGATTGCTTTTGGCCAGCCGCAGCGCCATCGCCGCCAGAAATACCAGCACCAGAATGGCCATCAGCTTCTCGCTGAGCCAGGGCGTTCCGTTATTGAGCGGGTTGAGATCCAGCACCATGCAGAGCAATACGCCGGAGAGCACCACCAGACCGTTGAGCCAGCCGCTGACCTTCATCACCGGCGCGCTATAGGCACGGCCAGTAGCGGTCTGTACCCAGTAGAAGCGGAGCATAAACATCAGCACGGCCCCGGCAATCAGGGTGAGGTGCAGGTGTTTGAGCACAAAAACCATATTCAATCCTTGCATGGGGGCGCACAGGCAACCCGCCGTGTAACAGTGAGGAACCGTCAGCGCAGCGGGCAGAGGCCCAGCGTCACCCTGTCGTTATCCCCGTAATCACGCACCGTGGCTACCTCACGGTAGCCGCCATCACGCAGCAACTGACGCACCGCCTCCCCCTGATCCCAGCCATGCTCCAGCAGCAACCAGCCGTCAGGCAACAGATAAGCGGGGGCATGGGCCACGATGTGGCGGATATCGGCCAGCCCGGCGTCATCGGCAACCAGCGCCGAGCGAGGTTCAAAGCGCACGTCACCCTGCTCGAGATGGGGATCGGCGCCATCAATATAGGGGGGATTGGAGACAATCACCGCAAATCGTGGCGTATTGTCGCGAGCCGGTTCGCCAAGGGGCTCGAACCAGCTGCCATCGCGCACCTCGATGGGTAACCCCAGCGCGGCGCTGTTCTCGCGAGCCAGCGCCGCGGCATCGGCCATCCGATCCACCGCCCACACATCGAGCTCGGGCCGCTCGGACTTGAGCGCCAGCGCGATGGCGCCGGTGCCGGTGCCGAGATCCAGCACGGCGCACGGCCCCTGCGGGATTCTGGTCAGCGCCTGCTCGACCAGCACCTCGGTATCGGGGCGCGGGATCAGGGTCGCTGGGCTCACTTTCAGCGGCAGCGACCAGAACTCCCGCTCGCCCACCAGATGGGCGATGGGTTCGCCATTGAGACGACGCGCCAGCCACGTCCGCAGGGTGGCCTGCTGGGCGGCATCCAGCTCACGCTCGGGCCAGGTCATCAGATAGCTGCGACGACACCCGAGCAGATGACAGAGCAGTACATCGGCATCGGCGCGGGGGGACTCCCCCTCAGCCAACACGGTCATGATATGGGCGCGGGCCTGCTGGATCTGCATCACTGCTGCTCCACCTTATGAGCACAACACTTAATGCGAGCTTGCCGGATCACCATTTGCATCAGTTGTTCTCGGCCAGCGAGGCGAGCTGATCGGCCTGATACTCCTGCACCAGCGGGGTGATGACGCAGTCCAGATCCCCTTCCAAAATTTCGGAGAGGCGATAGAGGGTCAGGTTGATACGGTGCTCGGAGAGGCGACCCTGCGGATAGTTGTAGGTACGAATGCGCTCGGAGCGATCACCGGAGCCCACCAGATTGCGGCGGGTGCTCTGCTCGGCGGCGCGGTGGCGCTCATCCTCGGCCGCTTGCAGGCGGGCGGAGAGCACCGACATCGCCTTGGCGCGGTTCTTGTGCTGGGAGCGCTCGTCCTGACACTCCACCACCAGACCGGTCGGCAGGTGGGTGATGCGGATGGCCGAGTCGGTCTTGTTGACGTGCTGACCACCGGCACCGGAGGCGCGGAAGGTGTCGATCTTCAAGTCGGAAGGGTTGATCTCGATCTGCTCGGCTTCCGGCACTTCCGGCAGCACGGCGACGGTACAGGCGGAGGTGTGCACCCGGCCCTGAGACTCGGTCTCCGGCACCCGCTGTACCCGGTGACCACCGGATTCAAACTTGAGACGGCCATAGACGCGCTCGCCGTCGATCTTGGCGATCACCTCCTTGTAGCCACCATATTCACCATCGTTGCAGCTGACGATGGAGACGCGCCAGCCCTGACGCTCGGCAAACCGTGAATACATGCGGAACAGGTCACCAGCAAAGATGGCCGCTTCGTCGCCACCGGCACCGGCGCGGATCTCCAGATAGCAGTTGTTGTCATCCTTGGGATCCTTGGGCAGCAACATCAGTTGAAGCTCCTGCTCCAGCGCCTCCAGATTGGCCTTGGCCAGCGGCAGCTCCTCCTGCGCCATCTCGCGCAGGTCGGCATCCTCCTCCTCCAGCATCATCTGGGTGGTCTCAAGATCATCCTGCGCCTGACGGTAACGCTGGAAGGCGTGAACGATATCTTCCAGCTGGGCATATTCGCGGGTCAGGGCGCGGTAGCGATCCTGATCCGAGACCACGTCTGGCTCGCCGAGCATGGCCTGTACTTCTTCGTGGCGCTCGATGAGGCCTTCCAGCTTTCTGATCAGTGACGGATTCATAACTCTTGCATTCTCAATGGAGGACGGGACAACCGGCAGGTTGCCCGAAAATTATGGCTCTTGTGACAACCCCAGCGCCTGCCGCAAGCGGGAGAGCTCGCTCTGATCCCCCTGGGAGGCAGCCTGGCGCAACGCCTGGGTCGGCGCGTGGATCAATTTGTTGGTGAGGCGATGGGCCATCGCCTTGAGCGCCTGTTCGGCACTCTCGCCCTGCGCCAATGCCAGCAGGGCCCGTTGCAACTCTTCGTCAGCCACTTGCTGGGACTGATGGCGGTAATCGCGAATGAGGTCGACCGAACTCTGGCCGCGATACCAGCCCATAAACTCGTCCCGCTCTTCCTGCACGATCACTTCCGCCTGGGCGGCAGCCCGTTTACGGGTTTCGAGGTTCTGCTCGATGATCCCCTGCAAATCATCCACCGTGTAGAGATAGGCATCGGAGAGCTCATCGACTTCGGCTTCGATGTCGCGCGGCACGGCAATATCCACCAGAAACATGGGTTTGAAGCGGCGGGCCTTCAGCGCGCGCTCCACCATCCCCTTGCCGATGATGGGCAGTGGACTAGCGGTCGAGCTGATGACAATATCCGCCTCGTGCAGATAGTCGGGGATCTCTTCGAGCGTCATCACCTGGGCACCAAATTCGGCCGCCAGGGTCTGGGCACGCTGCAGGGTGCGGTTGGCCACCATCATCTTGGTGACGTTCTGCTCGCGCAGATGACGGGCCACCAGTTCAATGGTTTCACCAGCACCGACCAGCAGCACCTTGGTCTGGGAGAGATCGGAGAAGATCCGCCGACCCAGACTGACGGCGGCAAAGGCCACCGACACGGCACTGGCGCCAATCTCGGTATCGGTGCGCACCCGTTTGGCCACCGAGAAGGATTTCTGGAACAACCGCTCCAGCGCCCCCTTCACCGACTCCGCCTGCTGGGCATGGGCATAGGATTGCTTGATCTGCCCCAGGATCTGCGGCTCCCCCAGCACCAGCGAGTCGAGCCCGCACGCCACCCGCATCAGGTGGCGCACCGCCTCTTCATCGTGATGCTGATAGATGGCAGTGACCAGTTCGGCCGCGTCCAGCCCGTGGAACTGCTGCAGCCAGCGCAGCACTTGCTCCTGCCGCTCCTCTTCCAGATTGCAATAGAGTTCGGTCCGGTTGCAGGTGGAGACGATCACCGCCTCGCTGACACCGGGTTGGCTCACCAGCTCACGCAAGGCGCGATCGATGCAGTCCGGGCCAAAGGCGACCCGTTCCCGCAAGGCGACACTGGCGGTGTTGTGGTTGATTCCGAGGGCAAGCAAACTCATGAGTGGGCGACGATCATTTCATACGCTGGGTGCAAAGGCTGCCAATTGTACGAGAAAGGGTAAGTCTTTAAAAGCAATACGGCCGCCCCGTATACTGTGGCAAATTCCTCTCTCTGGAGCCGTCTCTTGCTGCTACGTATTTTTACCCTCACCTGCCTGCTGTTGCTGGCCGGTTGTGCCACCACCCAGCCCCAGCGTGACCAGGTGAACTGGAACCAGGAGCGGGCCCGCCTCGAGCAGCTCACCCACTGGCAGCTATCCGGCAAGATGGCCATCATCACGCCACAGCAAAAGGGCAGCGCCCGTCTCAACTGGCAGCAGGATGGGGAGGATTATCGCCTCAACCTCACCAGCCTGATTGGCACCAGCATTCTGGAGCTCTCCCGCAGCAAGGGGGAAATCACCCTGCTCGACAGCGACGGCAATCGCCACCAGAGCCAGGATGCCGAAGCGCTCATCTATCAACTGACCGGCTGGAATATTCCGGTTGCGGGATTACCGGAGTGGATCAAGGGGCTGCCGGGTCAGGCGGAGTTTGAACTCAACCCCGACAGCAGTCTGGCCAGCGTGCGCGACGGCCAGTGGCAGATCGTCTATGGCGATTATCGGGATCAGGATGGCTACCGCCTGCCGCACCAGCTGACCATGACCGGCCAGAACAGCCGCCTCAAGCTTCAGATCAACCAATGGACTCTTGCACGTTAATGGCTTCCACACGCTGGCCGGCACCGGCCAAACTCAACCTGTTTTTACACGTCAATGGCCGTCGTCCTGATGGCTATCACGAGCTGCAGACCCTGTTTATCTTCCTCAACCACAGCGACTGGCTCGAGTTCGAGGTGATACCGAATAGCGACACACTCACCTTGAGCCCGGCCATTCCCGGGGTGCCGGATGAGCAGAATCTGATTATCCGCGCGGCACGGCTGCTGCAGGCAACTCTGCCGAGCCCGCAAGGTGCCCATATCCGGCTGGAGAAAGTGCTGCCCATGGGGGGCGGCATTGGCGGCGGTTCGTCCGATGCAGCGACCACGCTGGTGGCGCTTAACCACCTCTGGCAAGCGGGTTTGAGCGAAGATGAACTGGCAGCGCTCGGCGTGCAGCTGGGGGCCGATGTGCCGGTGTTTGTCCGTGGCCGGGCGGCCTTTGCAGAAGGAGTGGGCGAGCGGCTGCAACCGGTCGAACTGCCCGATGCCTGGTATCTGGTGCTCAAGCCCGATTGCCATGTGGCGACCGCGGCCGTATTCCAGGATCCGGAGCTGCCGAGAGCCACGCCGAAAATGGCGCTGGACAACCTGCTGGAAGGCGAGTGGAAAAACGATTGCGAATCACTGGTGAAAAAGCGCCACCCCGAGGTTGCCAATGCGCTCGGCTGGTTGCTAGAATACGCGCCGTCAAGAATGACGGGCACAGGAGCCTGCGTCTTTGCTCAATTTGAAGACGAAGTGACTGCTCGGGAAGTGTTGGCCTGCGTGCCGAAGGGACTTGATGGGTTTGTCGCCAAGGGCGAGAACATATCACCTCTCTTCTCCACATTGCAACAGTTCAAATGATTGGGGTATCGCCAAGCGGTAAGGCAGCGGGTTTTGATCTCGCCATTCCTAGGTTCGAATCCTAGTACCCCAGCCAATTTTACCGAACGGTATTGATGATGATTAACGTGGCCGGTTTTGCACTCGGCCACGGATTCGGATTACCGGTATCATCACATTCATTGGGCAGCAGACACCTTGTACGTTATCTTGATAAATCGTTTGCCCCAAAACGATAGGGTCTGATTTCAGACTCCCCCACATACTGGATGCAACCCCGAGGTTTCAAACCGTGCCTGACATGAAGCTGTTTGCTGGTAACGCAACGCCGGAACTAGCCCAGAAGATCGCAGATCGCCTGTTTATCAAACTCGGCAATGCTGCCGTAGGTCGCTTTAGCGACGGCGAGATCAGCGTACAGATCAATGAGAATGTACGTGGTGGCGATATCTTCATCATTCAATCCACCTGTGCCCCGACCAACGACAATTTGATGGAATTGATCGTCATGGTGGATGCTCTGCGTCGTGCTTCAGCTGGCCGTATCACTGCCGTTATCCCCTACTTTGGTTATGCCCGTCAGGACCGCCGCGTCCGCTCCGCCCGTGTACCCATCACCGCCAAGGTTGTCGCTGACTTCCTCTCCAGCGTAGGTGTGGATCGCGTGCTGACCGTTGACCTGCATGCCGAGCAAATTCAAGGTTTCTTCGACGTTCCGGTAGACAACGTGTTCGGTAGCCCGGTGCTGCTGGAAGACATGAAGTCCAAGAACCTCGAGTCTCCTGTCGTTGTCTCCCCGGACATCGGTGGCGTCGTGCGTGCCCGCGCCATCGCCAAGCTGCTGGATGACACCGACATCGCCATCATCGACAAGCGCCGTCCCCGCCCGAACGTCTCCCAGGTCATGCACCTGATCGGTGACGTTGCCGGCCGCGACTGCATCATCGTTGATGACATGATCGACACCGGCGGCACCCTGTGCAAAGCCGCAGAGGCCCTGAAAGAGCGCGGTGCCAAGCGTGTATTCGCCTACGCTACCCACCCGGTCTTCTCCGGTTCCGCCGTCGAGAACATCAAGAACTCCGTGATCGATGAACTGATCATCACCGACTCCATCCCGCTCACTGCGGAGATGAAAGCGGTCGGCAAGGTCAAGCAGCTGACGCTGTCAACTGTACTGGCCGAAGCCATTCGTCGCATCAGCAACGAAGAGTCCATCTCTGCCATGTTTGAGCATTGATAGATTCAGCAATAACGAAAACCGCCATCAGGCGGTTTTCGTCTTTCTGGACCTTCTCTTTCCAACTTTCTGCTATCTGGTACGACCCTGCCCCCGGCAGGCTTAAGGATTTACCCATGAATTGCTTGCGTCCCCTCCTGCTCGCGACCCTTACCTCCGCCCTGTTCGCCTGTCAGCCCGTCAAAGAGAACCCGCCCTTCGTGCTGACCCTGGCTCACATGAACGACACCCACTCCCAGTTTGATCCGGTCAATGCCGAGATCAAAGGGCAGATCTTTGCCCAGCAGGGGGAGACGGACACCCTCTATACCCGCTTTGGCGGTTACCCGCGCCTGCTGACCATGGCGAAAGCCTATCAGGCCGATGCGCTGGCCAAGAACCAGCCCTTGCTGCTGCTGCACGGCGGCGATGCCTGGCAGGGCAGTGGCTACTTCAAGCTCAACGAGGGGATGGCCAACGCCGAGTTGCTGAGCCAGTTCGGCCTCGATGCCATGGCGCTGGGCAACCACGAGTTCGATCTGGATAACCAGAAGCTGGCCCGCTTCATCGAGGGGGTCAACTTCCCGGTGCTGGCCGCCAACCTCGACACCAAGGCCGATCCGGCCCTCAGCAAGGCTGACAACCTCAAGCCCTTCGTGGTCTACGCCTTTGACGGCAACCAGAAGAGCCCGGTCACCGATCTCGACAACCTGCCGCAAGGCAAACAGCTGGTCGCCGTCATCGGTCTGGTGCTGGAAGACATGGGCAATATCGCCCCCAACGTCGGCAAGCTGCGCTTTGGCAAGGAGGTCGCCTCGGCTCAGGCCACGGTCGACATGCTGCAAGCCAAGGGGATCCACCAGATCGTGGCGCTGACCCACATCGGCAACGAGCGGGATCTGGCGCTGGCGGCCAAGGTAAACGGCCTCGATGCCATCGTCGGCGGCCACTCCCACAGCCTGCTCGGCGATTTTCGCAATATCGGCTGGGGCAAGACCGGCGATTACGCCAAGCTGGTGACCAATCCGGATGGCATCGGCAAAACCTGCGTGGTGCAGGCGGGCTCCTACGCCCAGGCCATCGGTCTGGCACAGATAACCTTTGACAGCCAGGGTCAGGTGACCGACTGCCAGGGCCACAATAGCCTGCTGGCCAGCCGCGACTTCTTCGCCGATGCGGCGCGCAAGCAAGCGCTCGACGATGCCCGCAGCAAAGAGGCAAGCCAGTTTGTCGACAGCCAGCCCAATCTGGTCACCGTGGATGAAGATCCGCGTCTGCGCGGCATCATCGACAGCCACTACAAACCGGCGCTGGAGAAAGCCTACGGCCCGGTGATCGGCACCATCCCCGAGCAGCTGCAAAATGCCCGTCGCCCCGGCGACAACGGCAGCGACAGCCATGGCTCAGATGTCGCGCCGCTGGTTGCCGAAGGGGAGTTCTACTGGGCCAATACCCCAGCAGTGCAAGCCCTGACCGGCGGCCCGGTCGATTTTTCTCTGGTTGCGGTGGGCGGCGTGCGCGCCGACCTGCCCGCTGGCGAATGGCGCGAGGGGGATAGTGCCCTCACCCTGCTGCCGTTCAAGAACCAGCTCTCGGTGCTGACCCTGACTGGCGCCGAGGTGCGTGCCCTGCTGACCGAAACCATCACCGCCACCCTGCCCGCCAGCGCCCATGCTGGCAAGTTCCCCTATGGTGGCCACCTGCGCTACACCTTCCAGGAGACCAGCGCAGGCAAAGCGGGCACCCTGACCCAGTTGCAGCACAAGACGGCGAGCGGCGAGTGGCAGGATCTGGTGGATAGCCAGCGCTATCGCGTGGTGATGAACGCCTACAGCGCCAACGGCAACGACGGCTGGCAGGCACTGGCCAATGCCCAGCGTCAGAAGAGCGAGCGGGTCGACATCGCCAGCGTCAACGGCAAGCTGACTGCCTTCCCGGTGCTCAAAGTGGCACAAAATGGCGAGTTGCTGAGCGCCGTCTATGCCCCGGGCCAGGCCCTCGATTGCAAGGCCCGCGGCGTGGATTGCGGCACCGATGCAGCCTCCTTCGTCGAGTATGTGCGCGATGCCCGCCCCACCCTGACCGCGCTGGATGAGGAAACGGTCACCCTGCTGCGCGCCAAATAACCGGGTCATCAGCAAATCGACAGAGAACGGGCCTCTCGCAAGAGGCCCGTTTGTCATCCATTAGCCACCAAAATCGCTCAAATCCCGCCATAACATGCGCATTGGTTGAGTGATCGCCACTCGGCGGCTAGAATATTGCGTCCTATTGCCCTGGGTAGTGTGCCCATGGCAGCTGCGAGTGAAGACATCAAGCGTGACAAGCCAAATCAAACTGATCGTCGGACTGGGCAATCCCGGCCCGGAATATGCCAAAACCCGCCACAATGCGGGCGCCTGGTATGTGGAGCAACTGGCCCGCTGGTACAATGTCAGCCTGCGCGAAGAGCCCAAGTTCTTCGGCCACACTGCCCGCATTCTGGTCGAGGGGCAGGATGTGCGGCTGCTCATCCCGAACACCTATATGAACCTCTCTGGCAAGGCGGTGGCCGCACTGGCGCGTTTTTATCAGATTGAGCCGGAAGCGATTCTGGTGGCCCATGACGAACTGGATCTGCCGCCTGGCATCGCCAAGTTCAAGCAGGGTGGTGGTCACGGTGGCCATAACGGCCTCAAGGACATCATCGCCAAGATGGGCAACAACAATAATTTCTTCCGGCTGCGGCTCGGGATCGGCCATCCCGGCAGCAAAGAGCAGGTGGCTGGCTTCGTCCTGACCAAGGCCCCCAGCAGTGAACAGAACCTGATCGACGCCGCGCTGGACGAGTCCCTGCGCGCCACCGACATCCTGTTCAAACAAGATATGACCAAGGCCATGAATCGCTTGCACAGCTTCAAGGCGGAAAAGGGTTAGGTCGGTTTGACCCTGTACGGGCATTGTGCCGGTACATGAGCAACGACCAGAACAAGCATGACATGGGCCGCCTGCGGGCGACCCCCAACAGCATCCATCAAGTAAGGTAACAATCCATGGGTTTTAAATGCGGTATCGTGGGCCTGCCCAATGTAGGCAAATCCACCCTGTTCAACGCGCTGACCAAGGCCGGTATCGAAGCCGCCAACTTCCCGTTCTGCACCATCGAGCCGAACACAGGTGTGGTGCCGATGCCGGATCCCCGCCTCGATCAGCTGGCTGCCATCATCAATCCGCAGCGCGTTGTGCCGACCACCATGGAATTCGTCGACATCGCCGGTCTGGTTGCCGGTGCCTCCAAGGGTGAAGGTCTGGGTAACCAGTTCCTGGCCAACATCCGTGAAACCGAAGCGATCGGCCACGTTGTGCGCTGCTTCGATGACGAGAACATCATTCACGTTGCCGGCAAGGTCTCTCCCGCTGACGATATCGAAGTGATCAACACCGAGCTGGCCCTGTCGGATCTGGACGCCTGCGAGCGCGCCATTCACCGTCAGTCCAAGCGCGCCAAAGGCGGCGACAAGGATGCCAAGCTGGAAGTGGAAGTGCTTGAGAAGATCAAGGTTGCGCTGGAAAACGGCCAGATGATCCGCGGTATGAAGCTGGATAAAGAAGAGCTGGCCGCCGTCAGCCACCTCAACTTCCTGACCCTGAAACCCACCATGTATATTGCCAACGTGGCGGAAGATGGTTTCGAGAATAACCCCTATCTGGACAAGGTGCGTGAAATCGCCGCCGCCGAGAACGCGGTCGTGGTCGTGGTCTGCTGCGCCATTGAAGCGGACATCGCCGAACTGGACGATGAAGATCGCGCCGAGTTCATGGCTGACCTTGGCATCGAAGAGCCGGGCCTGAACCGCGTTATCCGCTCCGGCTACCAGCTGCTCAACCTGCAGACCTACTTCACCGCCGGTGTGAAAGAGGTACGCGCCTGGACTATTCCGGTCGGTGCCACTGCCCCGCAAGCGGCAGGCAAGATCCACACTGACTTTGAAAAAGGCTTTATTCGCGCCCAAACCATCGCCTTTGAAGACTTTATCAACTACAAGGGTGAGCAAGGCGCCAAGGAAGCGGGCAAGATGCGCGCTGAAGGGAAAGATTACATCGTCAAAGATGGCGATATCATGAACTTCCTGTTCAACGTCTAATCCCATGACAGGCCAGCATTTGCTGGCCTGTTTTTTATCTGCCATTGCCCGGGCAATCATGGCAATGTCTTAAAAAAAACCAGATTGTTGGGCTTTTGCGCAACAGAGACCAATAACTGGTCAAACGCACTCAAATTGCGTTTTTCTGGCAAAAAAAGGGTTGACGCCCCAGAGCCAGATACGCATAATTCGGCCCGCACGGTGACGAGGTAACGACTCACCGGAAGCAAGGTTGGCTATGTAGCTCAGTTGGTTAGAGCATCGCACTCATAATGCGGGGGTCACAGGTTCGAATCCCGTCATAGCCACCATCTCTAGTTGGGGTATCGCCAAGCGGTAAGGCAGCGGGTTTTGATCTCGCCATCCCTAGGTTCGAATCCTAGTACCCCAGCCATTTTTAAAAGTTCTTTGCCAGTCTCATGACTGTTGAGGAGCGCTGTTGGGGTATCGCCAAGCGGTAAGGCAGCGGGTTTTGATCTCGCCATCCCTAGGTTCGAATCCTAGTACCCCAGCCATTTTTAAAAGTTCTTTGCCAGTCTCATGATTGTTGAGGAGCGCTGTTGGGGTATCGCCAAGCGGTAAGGCAGCGGGTTTTGATCTCGCCATCCCTAGGTTCGAATCCTAGTACCCCAGCCATTTTTCTGTTCTCTTCCACATCAGTGGTTGATAACAAACGGCTATGTAGCTCAGTTGGTTAGAGCATCGCACTCATAATGCGGGGGTCACAGGTTCGAATCCCGTCATAGCCACCATTATTTCTGTTGGGGTATCGCCAAGCGGTAAGGCAGCGGGTTTTGATCTCGCCATCCCTAGGTTCGAATCCTAGTACCCCAGCCATTTTTCTGTTCTCTTCCACATCAGTGGTCGATAACAAACGGCTATGTAGCTCAGTTGGTTAGAGCATCGCACTCATAATGCGGGGGTCACAGGTTCGAATCCCGTCATAGCCACCATTAATATTGCGGAAGTGGCGAAATTGGTAGACGCACCAGATTTAGGTTCTGGCGCCCTAGGCGTGAGAGTTCGAGTCTCTCCTTCCGCACCATTAATAGCAGTACCAAACAGACCAGCTCACGCTGGTTTTTTTGTATCTGAAATTTGCCTCTCCCCAGTTTTTCTCTCGCTCCTCTATTAACCCAGCGCCACGTTAATTCACGTTCACGTCCCTCTTCACTGATTCCGAGCACGCCTTGCCACTCTTGTCTCCCAGCCATAAAAAAGCGGCCCGCAGGCCGCTGGTGCACACATTCATCATCCCGGTTATCAGAACGGGAAGAACCAGGGGATCGCCACCACGCTGACCGCCATCACCAACAGGGTGAATGGCACCCCGATACGGATAAAATCGGCAAACTTGTAGTTGCCCGGCCCCAGTACCAGGGTATTCACCGGTGACGAGACCGGCGTCATAAAAGCGGCCGAGGCGGCGATGGCAATGGTCATGGCAAACGGATAGGGCGATACCCCCATCTGCTGGGCCGAGCCCAGCGCAATGGGCGCCATCAGCACTGCGGTGGCGGTGTTGGAGATAAAGAGCCCGATCACCGCGCAGAGGGCAAACAGGCTGGCCAGCATGACCCGCGGCCCCATCTCCCCTACCGCATTGATCAGACCACCGACGATCAGATCCACCCCGCCGGTTTTTTGCAGCGCCAGCGCAAAGGGGAGCATACCGACGATGAGGATCAGGGTCGGCCAGTGGATCGACTTGTAGGCACTCTCCAGGTCGATGCAGCGAAACTTGCCCATCAGCAGACAGGCGATCAGCGCGGCAATCACGTTGGGCACCGGATCGGTCACCATCAGCAGGATCATCACTCCAAGACAGAAGAGGGCATGAATAGCCTGACTGCGGGCGGGGGCCATCTCGTCCACTTCGGCGGGCAGCCCCATCAGCAGAAAGTCGCGGCTGTGGGTCTGCAGCAGCCGGATATGGCTCCAGTTGCCCACCACCAGCAGGGTGTCCCCCATCTGCAACGGCTCGTCCACCAGCTTGCCTGCCAATGCCTCGCCATCACGGCGCAGCCCCACCACACTCAGGCCATAGCTGGAGCGGAAGGTCACCTCACGCACGCTTTTACCCAGCAGCTTGGACTCGGGGATCAGCGACACCTCGGCCATCCCCACCTCCCGCGCCTGATCGGAGAAGTACTCCCCGCGCAGGATCATGGGTTCGAGCCGCGCCTCGGTGCAAAACGCCCGCACATCCACCTCGGGGTCTGACATGTCGATCAGCAGCACATCCTTCGCCTGAAATTCACTGATCCCCGACACCGGCACCATCACCCGGCGAAACTTGCGCCAGCGCTCCACCCCGATGACGTGGGCACCATAGCGGGCACGCAGTTGCAGCTCGTCCAGGGTGTGACCAATCAGCGGGGAGTCCGGCCGCAGCGCCAGACGGCGGGCCCGCCCGGCCAGCCGGTAGTCACGGATCAGATCGCGCAGGGTACGGCGCCCGGTCGGCTTGCCCTTGCCCTCTTCCCCCTCACCCACCAAAGAGCCGCGCACCAGCAGCATGTAGAGGATGCCCAGCCCCAGGATCAGCACCCCCATGGGGGTGAAATCGAAGAACCCGAAGCCGTGAATGCCATGGCGCATCAGTTCACTGTTGACCACCATGTTGGGGGGCGTGGCCACCAGCGTCATCATGCCGCTGATAAGCCCGGCAAAGCCGAGGGGCATCATCAGGCGGCCGGCGGGGATGCTCATCCGGTTCGCCACGCTCAACACTACCGGGATGAAGATTGCCACCACCCCGGTGCTGCTCATCACAGCCCCCAGACTCGCCACCGCCACCATCAGCAGCACCAGCAGTTTGGTCTCGCTGCTGCCCGCCACCTTCACCAATGCATCCCCCACCTGATAGGCGATGCCGGTACGCACCAGCCCCTCACCCACCACAAACAGGGCGGCAATCAGAATGACGTTGGGATCGCTAAAGCCCGCCAGCGCCTCCGGCAGGGTGAGGGTGCCGCTCAGCACAAACAGGATGACCACTCCCAGGGCCACCACGTCCATGCGCACCTTGTTGGTCATGAAGAGATAGATGGCACCCGCCAGCAGACAGAGCACCCAGACAAGCTCGGAATTCAATGCAACCTCCTTTTATCACGTGATTCTCCTCCCGGAGAGTGGACTCTATCAGACCACAGCCATGGCGCTATCATCTTGTTACATATCAATAAAGTCCGGCCAGCGGGGGCACCATAACCCATACTGCTGGAATAACCGGGCAGCAGCGGCGATTTCTTTGATATGGGCCAAGCCCGGGGCGGACAAAAGTCCTGCCCCTCCTCCCCCTCACCCCTTAGAATGGCGCCCTCGCATACTAACCCTCATGCCCAAGGATCAGAAAATGAGCATATTCGAGCTGTTCAGCATCAATAACACGCTAGTGACCATACCGCTGGGTGGCGGCTATGCCATGTCATGGATTGAAGCCATCGGCACCCTGTTCGGGCTGGCCTGCATCTGGTTCGCCAGTCAGGAGAAGACCATCAACTACCTGTTCGGTCTGATCAACGTCAGCCTGTTTGCCATCATCTTCTTCCAGATCCAGCTCTACGGGCTGTTGATGCTGCAGCTGTTCTTCTTCTGCGCCAACGTCTACGGCTGGTACGCCTGGACCCGCCCGGCCAACGATCAGGGGGATACCCTGCAGATCCGCTGGCTCAGCAGATCCAAACTGATGGTGACCGCCGCCGTGAGCGTACTGGCCATCGCTCTGCTGACCCGCTATATCGACCCGGTCTTCGCCACCCTGGCGCGCACCTCGGTCTCCCTGCTCAACCTGTTTGGTGCCAACCTTGCCATCCCCGAGCCCTCCCCCGATGCCTTCCCCTTCTGGGATGCCAGCATGACGGTGCTCTCGGTCGTCGCCCAGATCCTGATGACCCGCAAATACGTGGAGAACTGGATCCTCTGGGTCGTCATCAACATCATCAGCATCGGTGTCTATGCCGCGCAGGGCGTTTACGCCATGTCGCTGGAGTACCTGATCCTGCTGTTTATCGCCGCCAACGGCACTCGCCTCTGGGTGATTGCCGCCAAGCGCCAGCCACAAGGTCTGTAAGCCATGAGTCTGTTACCCCATCTCCAGTGCCGCCCCGAGCAGATTGCCGAGCGTGTGGTGTTGTGCGGCGACCCGGCCCGGGTCGATCGCATCGCCAGCCAGCTCGGCGAGTGCGAAGTGCTGGGCCAGCACCGGGAGTTTCGTCTCATAAATGGCCGTTATCAGGGAGTGCCCATCACGGTCTGCAGCACCGGCATCGGCGGCGCCTCAGCCATCATAGCGCTGGAGGAGCTGGTGCAAGCCGGTGCCCACTCGCTTATTCGGGTCGGCTCCGCCGGTGCCCTGCAGCACGACATCGGCCTTGGCGACCTTATCGTGGTAGAAGGCGCTGTGCGCAATGAGGGGGCCTCACAGGCCTATCTGCCCGCCGAGTACCCCGCCTGCGCCGATATCTGGCTGCAGGCCGCCTTGCTCAACCATGTAGCGACCGGCAGCCAGCCTCATTGGCACGGGCTGGTACGCTCCCACGACAGCTTCTATCGGGATGACGAGCAGGAGGTGTGCCGCTACTGGCATGCCCGTGGCGTGCTCGGCGCTGACATGGAGACCGCCTCCCTGCTGACCGTGGGCCGCCTGCGCAAGGTGCGGGTCGCCGCCGTGCTCTGCAACGTGGTGCTATTCGAGCAGGATGTACAACAAGGGGTGGCGGATTACGCCAGCGCCGAACAGGCGATGATGGCCGGTGAGCAGCAAGCCATCGCCGCCGCCCTCCACGCTCTGGTGCAATAAGCCGCAAACCGTTAACTGCGGCACATCCGCTACCGTGCGGGCTGGTATCCGGCCCGCACTCTTGCTAGCCTCATGGCCCTCGTCATCCGGTGCGACAGGCAAGTCATGCAGCAACAGCCCTACCCCCTCGGCCGTTTTCACGCCGAACTCCAGCAGCTTGAACCCCGCTTTGCCGCGGCGCTCGACGCCTGCACCCTGTTTCTGCGCCGTTACCTGCCGGGCGAATTGATCATGCGGCAGGGGGAGCAGAGCGAGCAGCTCTATCTGGTCGAACGTGGCCGGGTCTCCCTCAACAGCACGGTACACTCTGGCCGCCGCTTCCAGCTCGGCGAGATTGAGTGTCACAGCCAGATCTTCGGTGAGATGGAGTTCTTCAGTGCCACCCCGGTGCAGTGGAACGTGGTGGCCGAGACCGAGCTGGACGCCCGAGTCATCTGTGCCCACAAGCTGGCCCAGCGGCTGCTGGCAGAACCTGAGTTGACCCTCTTTTTCGCCGCTGCACTTGCCAGCGACTATCTCGATACCCTGGAGATCACCACCAGCCGGCTGCTCCACCCCATTGCCTACAACATCGCCTATGAGTTGTGGCGAGAACGCCAGCGCACCCCCATGCTGGGGTCACGCAAGCGCGCCCATGAGGCAGCGCGCTTCGGCACCACAGAGCGGGTCTACCGCCGCGCCCTCAAGGAGCTGGTCGAACAGGGCATAGTTGCCGACGGCAGCGATGGCCCTGTTATCGCCGATCTGGCCAGGCTGCGCGCCTATCTCGACCTTTGATTTCCATTCACCTCATTTCGATTAACCCTGTCAGGAGAGAGCCATGTCTACCCATCCCGAATTCACCTTCTTCAGCCGCTTCGTCGCCGATATTCAGGCGGGCCGCAAGACCATCACTATCCGCGACGAGAGCGAGGCCAACTGGCAGCCCGGCCAACGTCTGGCGCTGTTTACTAACCCGGAGCACCAGCCCTTTGGCACCATAGAGGTGCTCTCCGTCAACGCAATAGCCTTCGATGAACTGAATGACGAGCACGCCCGTCAGGAGAACATGACCCTCCCCGAGCTCAAACAGGTGATCCGCGATATCTACCCCAATCTGCCGCCGCTCTATGTGATTGAATTCAAACTGATTGCCTGAGCCGGATTTGGCCTTTGCCGAGCGATGTGTTAATAGTGTCCTCTTTTGAATCATGGAGGTGACCCGAGTGTTTGAGATAGCGAGCCTGAGAGAAGGGATGATGCACGGGGTCGAGCTGTTCCAGCTGCTGCTGGAGATCATCTCCAGCGCCTGTGTGGTGATAGGGCTTGGCAAGACCCTCTGGCTGGCGGCACGGATGGAGGATCACGAACCGGGTTTTCCGCGTATTCGCCTCTGTTTTGGCAGCTGGCTTATTCTGGCGCTGGAGTTCCAGCTCGCCGCCGACATCTTGGCCACCACAGTCGCGCCAAGCAAAGAGGAGCTGATCCGCCTTGCCATCATCGCGGTGATCCGCACCTTCCTGAACTACTTCCTCGGCAAGGAGCTGGAGGCACAAGCGGAGCGCCAACAAGAGAAGGCAGAGCGCCAGCAGGAGCAGCGCAACGAGCAGGCCAAGACTGCTCAATAGCCTGTATTCCTGCAGAGTATCAGCGCTAAGTGCCGTGCCATCCCGACCATAGCCGTGGCCCGGGATGGCACCTTTGTGACCCTTCCCGCACTTTTGGCAATCAGCCAACAATGGAACCCTTCTCAAGGTTTCCCCTGCCCTGTTGACTGCCTGCTCATCTGGGTAAGATAGAAAATCTCTTCCCCCAACCGGCCAAGCTGATGAACCCGCAACCCCGCCATACGCCCGATATCGACCTCGATAGCTGTGTCATCTACCAGATCTACCCCATGAGTTTTCAGGACAGCGATGGCGACGGCATGGGCGATATCAACGGCATCCGTCAGCGCCTCGACTATCTGGCCACCCTCGGGGTCGATATGCTCTGGCTCACCCCCATCTATCGCTCCCCCAAACGGGACAACGGCTACGATGTGGCGGACTACCGTGCCATCGACCCCGCCTTCGGCACCCTGACCGAGATGGAGCAGCTGATAGCCGAAGCGGCCGCCCACGACATCGGCATCATGATGGATATCGTTGCCAACCACACCTCCACCGAGCACGAGTGGTTTATGAAGGCACTGGCCGGGGATCCCCGTTATCAGAGTTATTACGTGTTTCGCGACCAAGCCTTCGTTGACGCTCACCCCATTACCTCGATTTTTGGCGGCAGCGGCTGGCAGTATGTGCCGGAGCTTGATCGCTACTACCTGCACAACTTCGATCCCAGTCAGGCCGATCTGGACTGGGACAACCCGGCGGTGCGGGCCGAGATGGCAGAGGTGATCAACTTCTGGCTGGGCAAAGGGATCAAGGGATTTCGCTTCGATGTGATAGACATGGTGAGCAAGGAGTGGGACCGGCTTGCCATGAGCAATGGCCCGCGCCTGCACGACTATATCCGCGAGCTCAATGCCGCGAGCTTCGGCGGCAAGGGGATCATTACGGTGGGGGAGACCTGGGGAGCCGATCTCGCCCATATGCAGAACTATTCGAACCACGATGGCAGCGAGTTCAGCATGGTGTTCAACTTCGAGCATCTGGGGCTGGGCAGTGACAAGTGGTCATCCCGCTTCGACCCCCTCGCCTTCAAGCGAGCCATGGCCCGCCACCAGCAAGGGCTACATGGCCGTGGCTGGAACAGCCTGTTTCTCGGCAACCACGACCTGCCTCGCGCCGTCTCCCGCTTTGGCGATGACAGGCCAAAGTGGCGGGAAACCAGCGCCAGGCTGTGGGCCATGGTGCTGCACATGATGCAGGGCACCCCCTTCATCTATCAGGGGGAGGAGCTCGCCATGACCAACCGCCACTGGCAGCCGAGCGAGCTGCGCGATGTGGAGGCCATCAACTACTGCGCCAGCCACTCAGGGCTGGATCCTGCCGAGCTGAGTCGGCGGCTCGATGCCATTGGCCGCGACAATGCCCGCACCCCGATGCAGTGGGACGCCGGCCCCCACGCCGGATTCAGTACGGCCACGCCCTGGATTGTCCTCAATGCCAACCACGTCGAGATAAATGCTGACGAGCAGCTGGCCCGCCCCGACTCGCCGTTTCACTGCTATCGCCAGCTCATCGCCCTGCGCAAGGCTCACCCTGTCGTTCGCTACGGCAATTTTGAACTGCTGGATGGGGATGATCCCGAGCGCATCGGCTATCGCCGCCACTGGCAGGATCCGGCCAGCGGAGAGCGGCACACCCTGCTGCTGCTCGCCAATCTCACGGCGAACCCCTTGCCGATGCCCCACTTCGACAAAGTGACAGACGGAATGCGGTTGTTGCTGGCCAATTACCCAAGCGAACCGATGCAGCTCTTCGCCCCTTATCAGTGCGCCATCTGGCTGCAAGTGGATCGGGGTTAACCCCGTGCTGACGGGCCATGTCAATGGCCCGTCAACCACCTCCCGTTGGCTGTCAGCAGAAAATCACGCACCCACGCAGCGGGATTAAATTAACCACTATTACTGACTTATTAATTGATTATTTATCCCGTTTGATACGCTCTTATTGCCCCTCTTACTATGCCTGCGACCTATCCATTGCCGATGCAACTATCGGCCTTCAAACTGGCATAGCAAAGTGGAAAACAGATGATCACCACAGACGGGAATAACGCAGTCGCCTCGGTGGCGTACCGCACCAGCGAAGTCATCGCCATCTACCCCATCACCCCCAGCTCTGCCATGGCTGAGCAGTCGTCGGCCTGGTCGAGCGAGCGGGGCAAGAACCTGTGGGGGGATGTGCCCCGGGTTGTCGAAATGCAGTCGGAAGGGGGGGCCATCGCCGCCGTCCACGGCGCCCTGCAGACCGGCGCGCTGGCGACCTCGTTTACCTCGTCGCAGGGTTTGCTGCTGATGATCCCCAACCTCTACAAGCTGGCGGGTCAGCTCATCCCTTTCGTGCTGCATGTGGCAGCACGCACCGTGGCGACCCATGCGCTATCGATCTTTGGCGATCACTCGGACGTGATGGCAGTGCGCCAGACCGGCTGTGCCATGCTCTGTGCCAGCAATGTGCAGGAGGCGCAGGACTTTGCCCTGCTCTCCCAGATAGCGAGCCTTAACAGCCGCCTCCCCTTTATCCACTTCTTCGACGGCTTTCGTACCTCTCACGAGATTGCCAAGATAGCGCCGCTCGCTGACGACACCCTGCGCGCCCTGCTGCCCGCAGATGCCATCCGTGCTCATCGTGACCGGGCGCTCACCCCCGACAAACCGGTCATTCGCGGCACCGCTGCCAACCCGGACACCTATTTTCAGTGCCGGGAGGCGAGCAACCCCTGGTATGACGCTGCCTATGGTCATGTGAGCGAAGCGATGCAGACTTTTGGCAAGCAGACCGGCCGCCACTACCGGCCGTTTGAATATGTCGGCCACCCGCAGGCGGAGCGGATTGTGGTGCTGATGGGCTCAGCCATCGGCACCTGTGAAGAGGTGATCGAGCGCCTGCTGGCCCAAGGGGAGAAGGTAGGTCTGGTGAAAGTGCGGCTGTTCCGCCCCTTCTCGGCCGATCACCTGTTGGCCGCGATTCCCGAGAGTGCCCGCTCCATCGCCGTACTGGATCGCACCAAGGAGCCGGGCGCACAGGCCGAGCCCCTCTATCTCGACGTGATGACGGCGCTGGCCGAAGCGGTCAGCCGGGGCGAGCGGGCAAGCCTGCCACGGGTCATCGGCGGCCGCTATGGCCTCTCTTCCAAGGAGTTTGGCCCCGCCTGCGCGCTGGCGGTGTTTGCCGAACTGGCGCAAGAGAACCCGCGTCCGCGCTTTACCGTCGGCATCTTCGATGACATCACAGGTCTCTCGCTACCGCTGCCCGCGCTGGATTCACAAAGCCTCATTCACGGCCAGCAACACAAGCTGGAGGCGCTCTTTTACGGTCTTGGCAGCGATGGCACCGTCTCGGCGGCCAAGAACAGCATCAAGATCCTCGGCAACCACACCGACCTCTATCCGCAGGGCTATTTCGTCTACGACTCCAAGAAGGCGGGCGGCCTCACCGTCTCTCACCTGCGAGTGGGCGAGCGGCCGCTGCAATCGGCCTATCTGGTGGAAGAGGCCGACTTTATCGGCTGCCATCAGTGGCAGTTTGTCGACAAGTACCGGATGGCGGAGCGCTTGAAAGCAGGCGGCATCTTCCTGCTCAACACCCCCTATAGCGAGGCCGAGATCTGGCAGCGGCTGCCCAGCGAGGTGCAGCATGCCCTGCGCGAGAAAGAGGCGCGCTTCTACATCATCAATGCCGCCAAGATTGCCCGCGACTGCCAGCTCGGCAATCGCATCAATACCGTGATGCAGATGGCCTTCTTCCAGCTCAGCGCCATCATTCCCCCCGAGGAGGCTACCAGCCTGCTGAAACAAGCCATCGCCACCAGCTATGGCAGCAAGGGGCAGACGCTGGTTGAGCGCAACTGGATGGCACTGGAGGCAACCTGCGCCGCTCTGACCCGAGTGCCTCTGGGTGAGCTGGATCCCGCCTGCTGCCCCCGCCCGCCGGTGATCTCGGCCAAGGCCCCCGATTTTGTCCAGACCGTCACCGCCGCCATGCTGGCGGGGCTGGGTGACAGCCTGCCGGTCTCCGCCTTCCCGCCGGATGGCACCTGGCCGGTTGGCACCACCCGCTGGGAGAAGCGCAACATCGCCAAGGAGATCCCCATCTGGGAGGCGGAGCTCTGTACCCAGTGCAACTACTGCGTCGCCGCCTGTCCCCACTCGGCCATTCGCGCCAAGGTGGTGGAACCGGATGCACTGGCCGCTGCTCCCGCCACTCTGGATGCGCTGGATGTGAAATCCCGTGACATGCGCGGCCAGCAGTATGTGCTGCAGGTGGCGCCGGAGGATTGCACCGGCTGCAATCTCTGCGTCGAGGTGTGCCCGGCCAAGGATCGCAGCAACCCGGATCGCAAGGCGATCAATATGGCTTCACGCCTCGATCACCTCGACGAGCAGAAGGCCAACTACGACTTCTTCCTCGACCTGCCAGAGCGCAGCGCCGAGCAGCTGGAACGCATCGACATCCGCACCTCCCAGCTCATCTCGCCGCTGTTTGAATACTCGGGCGCCTGCTCCGGCTGTGGCGAGACTCCCTACATCAAGCTGCTGACCCAGCTCTATGGCGATCGGCTGCTGATTGCCAACGCCACCGGCTGCTCGTCCATTTATGGCGGCAACCTGCCTACCACCCCCTACACCACCAACGCCGACGGGCGCGGGCCAGCCTGGGCCAACTCGCTGTTTGAAGATAACGCCGAGTTCGGACTGGGCTTCCGTCTTACCGTCGATCAGCACAGGGAGCGGGTGCGCCGTCTGCTGGCGAGCCTGGGCGACACCATCCCGGCAGCGCTGCGCGAGGCGCTCGGCGATACCACCCTGCCGGTTTCCGAGCAGCGGGCCCATATCCAGCAGTTGCGAGTGTTGCTGCAGGAGAGCAAGGCCCCAGAGGCCCTTGAACTGGCTCGCGATGCGGATTATCTGGTGGAAAAATCGGTCTGGCTCATCGGCGGCGATGGCTGGGCCTACGACATCGGCTTTGGCGGGCTCGACCATGTGCTGAGTCTGGGGGAGAACATCAATGTGCTGGTGCTCGACACCCAGTGCTACTCCAACACCGGCGGCCAACAGTCGAAGGCAACCCCGCTTGGGGCCATCACCAAGTTTGGCGAGCAGGGCAAGCGCAAGGCACGCAAGGATCTCGGGGCCAGCGTGATGATGTATGGTCACGTCTATGTGGCGCAGATCTCCCTCGGCGCCCAGATGAACCAGACAGTGAAGGCAATTCAGGAGGCGGAAGCCTACCCGGGCCCCTCGCTCATCATCGCCTACAGCCCCTGCGAGGAGCATGGCTACGACATGGCCGAGAGCCATGAGCAGATGAAGCAGCTGACCGCCACCGGCTTCTGGCCGCTCTACCGCTTCGATCCGCGCCGTGCTGACGAGGGCAAACTGCCGCTGGCGCTCGACTCGCGGGCCCCCAATGCCTCGCTGGCCGAAACCTTGCGCCATGAGCCCCGCTTCCAGCGGCTGGAGCGCCAGCTGCCTGAGGTGGCTAGCCAGCTCTATGAAGAGGCGGAGCAGGAGGCCAATCGCCGCTTCGCCTGGCTGAGCCAGCTGGCGGGCAAGGAGGGGCCGGCGCAGGAGTAATCTGCGAATGGCTTGATGGCAACAGCCACTCTATTCGCCAAATAACAATCAGGGCTCCCCGCGGGGAGCCCTGATGCTATCTATGGTGAGCCAATGTCGGCGCAGGCCTGATCAGGCACTGATGGAGGCCAGCTCGTGGCGCTTCAACGCCAGCAATGTGATGAGCAGCGCCAGCGTGGCGATCAGTGCCATGCCGATATAGGTCGCGCTGAAGCCCGGGGCCAGCAGATCGGGGGCAAGTCGGCTCAGATCGCCATCGCTGCCGGCTGGCAGGCGGAAGTGGAACAGCATGGAACAGATGGCCACGCCGACGGCACCGCCAAGCTCCCGCCCGAAGTTGAACAGCGACATGCCGATGCCGCGATCCTGCCGTGGCAGGGCATTCTGTACCACCACCGAGAGGGCGGGCAGCACCAGACCCAGACCGATACCGGCAAACCCGAGCGCCAGTCTGACCCAGGCATCGAAGTGGATCTGCCACAGCGCCACCGCCGCGAGGCCAAAGCCCACCGCAACAAAGCTCTTGTAGTGACCGGTGCGCCCGATGAGCTTACCGCCGACAAAAGCCCCGGCGGTGATGCAGATCATGAAGATGACCATGATGGCGCCGCTCTCGCTGGCGCCCATCCCCTTCTGCCACTGCATCTGCAACGGCAGATAAACCAGCACGGCAAACATCAGCAGCTGGGAGAGCATCACCAGCAGCACGCTCACCAGATAGCCGGGCAACCGGGCCAGATGGGCAGGCAATATGGGGTCGTGGGCACGCCGCTCAATCAGAATCAGCAACAGCAAGGCAACACCCAGCGCCGCCGAGAGCCAGACGGCGGGCAACGCCGCCTCCGGCGAGAGCAGCAACAGGGTGAGCGTGGTGACGGTAATCAGCAGACCCGCCCCCTTCCAGTCGAAGCGACTGTGGCGACGTACGTTGAGCTGCTTGAGGTTGCGGTTGATGAGAAAGACCGCCAGCGCCCCGAGCGGCAGGTTGATCCAGAAGATCCAGCGCCAGCTGAGCTGCTCGGTGAAATAACCGCCAAGCAAGGGGCCAGCGATGCTGGAGACCGCATAGACCGCCGAAATGTAGCCCTGATACTTGCCCACCTCTCGCGGCGGAATGGTATCGGCAATCACGGTAAACGCGAGGGCAATCAGACCGCCGCCCCCCAGCCCTTGCAGCACCCGTGCTGCCAGCAGGGTCGGCAAATCCTGAGAGAGCGCGCAGGCCACCGAGCCCGCCAGAAACAGGCCGATGCCGATATTGAGCATCCGTACCCGGCCAAAGAGATCGCTCAGCTTGCCGTAGAGGGGCAGCACGGCGGTAGCCGCCAGCAGGTAGGCGGTGACCACCCAGGTGAGGGCAGCACCGGCATGCAGCTCGGCGCCAATCATGGGCAGCGGGGTGGTGACTATGCTCTTTTCCAGTGAACCGAGCGCGATCACCAGCGCCACACTGGAGAAAATAGTTTTGGGGGATATTTTCGAGGTCATAAGCGGACTCGCTGATCTGATATGCCAAAGTATCCGGCAATGAACGGATTATTGTCTCACAAATCAGCAAGAGATAGAAAAAACGGCGGCCACAATCTACCCAACCATGAAGCCGATCCCACAAAGTGCCGAGCGTTTCTGCTAGCCTGCCCTATTTGATTCTAGGAGCCCCCATGAGCGAGCGTGAGCAGTACGGGTTTGATCACTACGATGCCCTGATTTTCGATATGGATGGCACTTTGGTAGATTCCATGCCCCTTCATCTGGATGCGTGGGAGCTCACCTGCGCCGAATTCGGCATCCCTTTCGAGCGGGAACAGCTCTATCAGTACGGCGGCATTCCCACCCGCAAGATCATCGCCATGCTGGCCGAGCAGCAGGGGCTGACGGTGGATGTCGAGGCTTTTACCCGTCGCAAGATTGCCCTCTATATGGAACATATCGACAAGGTCAGCGTCTTTCCCAAGATGTGGGAGCTGGTCAGGCACTATCACGGCAAGGTCAAGATGGGGATTGGCACCGGCTCACCGCGCAATCAGGCGGACTCCATCCTCAAAAGCACCGGACTCGACGCCTATATCTCTGTGGTGGTCAGCGCCGATGATGTCACCAACCACAAACCGCACCCTGATACCTTCTTGCGGGTGGCCGAGCTGCTCGGTGCCAATCCGGCCAACTGTCTGGTATTTGAAGATACACGGATCGGGCTTGAGGCTGGCAAGGCGGCGGGGATGGATACCGTGCTGGTTATCGAAGGTGATCTGCACCAGCGCTAAACGGCTCAGGGCAAGCAGGCAAACCGATAGGATGGTGCCATCACAGTGGCACCATTTTTTGTTTACGTGAGCCTGGCGGCAGCGTCAGTGCCCGGACAGAGTTGCGATCACCGCCGGAATAGCGGCAACCGTCAGACAAAGGGCGTTGGCCTGCGCCTCATCCTGTAGTGCCTGATGAGTGCGAAGCAGCTCAAGAGCTTCGGCCGGGGTATCTGCAAAGGTGGGGGCGGCGATGGCGGCAAATCCCTGTTCGACCAGTTGACGACGCTCATCGCTATAGCTGAGCGCATTGGCATCTAGATAGGTAAGCGCCTGACCCTGCTTGAAAAAGTGATAATTAGGCATCGATTGGCCCCGCAAAAATAAAGCGCCATTCTACTCCTTTTTGCTCCGCCGCCCGCGTCAATCCGTGTCGTCTAAAGTGATCTAGTTCACATTTTTATCAACAAATTCTCACCTATTAGGCGCCGTCCAAATTCCCTCTTCACGCGGCGTCAGACAACACCCGATACCATCACTCTGCGCCAAACAAAACGCCTCCACAAAGGAGGCGTTGCGACTGAAACAGGGTGGCTCCCGTTACATGGCATTCGTCGATTCGAAGATCTTGTCCGCCGAGGCCTCGACGAAGCCCGGATAGAGCACGCCATCGGCTTGCGGATAGCGCAGGGCAAACTCGTAGAAGCAGCTCGGGATGGTACGCACCCCATCGCTGAACGGCACCTCTGCTTTGTCGGCCATGGTGGAGGATTGCTCCAGCATCACCTGCGGGTCCCCTTTCACCTCGCCACCCACGCTGTTGAGCACGAAACCCGCCGCCTTGAGCGCCGCATTGACCTGATGGATGGTGTCAAAATCCTTCAACTTGTTGATATTGACCGTGAAGTGGTTGGCACGATAGCCCCATGCTGCCATCCATGCCGCGTACTCGCTCTCCGCCAGCAGGGTCTGATAATCGGCATAGGAGACCTGCCAGGGGGCACCGGTGTAGAGAAATGCTGGGGTATCGGTCAGATGATCGGGCACCTGATCGGCCAGCTTGTGGATGATGGCCTGCGCAGCCGGAGAGAGCTCTTCCACCTTCAGCTCGCTGATAAACACCTTGGGAGCATCGGGATCCTTGTGCTCAAAGTGCTTGGCATAGAGCTTCTTGGCCTTGAAAACGTACTCGCCCTTCTGCTCGTAACCGAGCGCCAGGAAGTGGGCGGCCAGCTTCTCCAGCCCCAGCTTGGGCAGGTTGTAGGTACGAAACGCCACGTGATCGTTGACGATGGGCTCGCCGCCCCCCAGCAGGGTATGCACCTTGAGGGCGCTCGGGGTCACCTTGATGTAGTTGTCCCACAGATGGCTGAACAGGGTGTCGATATCCTTTTGCATCTCTCTTTCCTTTGATTGCGGGTACAGATGGGGGCACCGCTGGATGCCCCGTGTCGTTATCAGAAGCGCAGGCCGGGCGACAGTTGATCCGGCATGGCAGCCTTGCTGTCTTCGACGGAGGCAACCGGATACGCACAGTAATCAGCGGCATAGTAGGCGCTCGCTCTGTGGTTGCCGGAGGCACCCACGCCACCAAACGGCGCGGCACTGGAGGCGCCGGTGATGGGCTTGTTCCAGTTGACGATGCCGGCGCGGATCCGCTTGAAGAAGTGGTGCCAGTCCGCCTCCTTGTCCCCCAGCAGACCGGCCGAGAGACCGTAGCGGGTGGCGTTGCCCTGATCGATGGCAGCATCGAAATCATCGTAACGAATGAGTTGCAGCAGCGGGCCGAAGTACTCTTCGTCCGGCAGCGCGCTCACTGAGGTCACGTCGATAATGCCCGGGGAGACAAAGCCTGTGCCCGCTTCCAGGTGCTTGAGGGTAAGCAGGCTCTCGCCACCGAGGCGCTGCAGGTTGGCTTGCGCCTCGACCATGCCCTGTGCTGCCTTCTCGCTTATCATCGAGCCCATGAACGGCTGCTCGGCGGCGTCATAGAGGCCGACCTTGATCTGGCCGACCACCTCGATCAGTCGCTTGACCAGGGCATCGCCCCGCTCGCCACGCTCGACAAACAGACGGCGGGAACAGGTGCAGCGCTGACCAGAGGTAATAAACGCCGACTGGACGATGGCATGGACGGCGCCGTCGATGTCGCTCACCTCTTTCACGATCAGCGGGTTGTTGCCGCCCATCTCCAGCGCCAGAATTTTTCCCGGCTGACCGGCAAACTGTTGATGGAGGAAATGGCCGGTACGGGAGGAACCGGTAAAGAAGAGGCCATCGATATCGGGGTTGCCAGCCAGCGCCTTGCCAGTCTCGACCTCCCCTTGCACCAGATTGAGCACCCCCTTGGGCAGCCCGGCCTCCTGCCACACCTTGACCATGGCCTCGGCCACCATGGGTGTCAGCTCGGAGGGTTTGAACACCACGGCGTTACCCGCAATCAGCGCCGGGACTATATGGCCGTTGGGCAGATGGCCCGGGAAGTTGTAGGGGCCGAACACCGCCACCACACCGTGGGGCTTGTGACGGACAAACGCCTTGGCGCCCGGCATGGCATTTTCAACGGTGCCGGTACGCTCGTCGTGGGCACGGATGGAGATGGCAATCTTGCCCTGCATGGCGGCTACTTCGGTGCGGGTCTCCCACAGCGGTTTGCCTGTTTCACGGGCGATGGTCAGGGCCAGCGCCTCTTTCTGCTCGCCGAGCAGGTCGGCATAACGACGCACTATGGCCAGACGATCCTCAAGGCTCATGTCCGCCCAGTGGTAGAAGGCGGCACGGGCGGCCTTGACGGCGGCATCCACTTGCGCCGTGCTGGCGGCAGCCCCCTGCCAGATCACCTCGTTCTTGGCCGGATCGGTTGACTCGAACGGCTTGCCTTCACCGGCAAGCCACTGACCGTCGATAAATTGCACTAACTGGCTCATCCATTCACTCCCTGTCGCTGACAGGCAGCCTCGGCTGCCTGTCTGATAATCGGTTTGCTTGTCCTGTTTGTCTCAGTCGAGGTCGACCACCCGCACCATGTCGCCATCCTGCACCTTGAGTGCCGCCGCCATCTTGGGCGGAATGATGGCTTCATGCTTGTCGAGATCGACCCGGATATTGCCGTAGCAGGCGCGGTAATGTTCGAAGCGGCTGTTGCAGATAAGGTGGGTCTTGCCACCGATAGGCTCGCCCACCAGCACCCGCAGCTTCTTGCTGCGGCGCACGCTGCGAATATTCTTCACGTCGCACTCGACGGTGGGGCCCGCATCGAAAATATCGACGTAGCCACGGTTCACGAAGCCCTCGTCCTGCAGCATCTTGATAGCCGGGCGAGTCTTCTCGTGGGTCTGGCCGATAACGGCCCGCGCCTCTTTGCTCAGCAAATTGACGTAGATGGGGTACTTGGGCATCAGTTCGGCGATAAAACGCTTCTTGCCGATGCCGGTCAGATAGTCGACGGTAGGAAAATCCATCGAGAAGAAGTGGGTCTGCAGCCACTCGTAGAAAGGGCTGTGGCCGTTGGCATCGGAGACGCCACGCATCTCGGCGAAGACGGTCTCGTCAAACAGCTCGGGGTGCTCGGCCATAAACAGGAAGCGGTGCTTGGAGAGCAGGCGGCCGTTGAGCCCCTCGCGGGCACATTCGCGCAAGAACAGGGTGCAGAGCTCGGAGTTGCCGGTGTAGTCGTTGGAGAGGGTCAGGGTTTCAACGACGTTGTAGATGCCGAGCTTGGGGGAAGAGTGCACCACCTTGCCGATATGGTAGTTGTAAAACGGCTGGGAGAGGCCAACCGCGGCATCGATAGCACAGGTGCCCACCATCTCGCCGGTCTCCAGATCCTCGGCCACGAAGAAGTAGAGGCAGTCCCCCTTACCGGCGGGCTTGTCGGAAAAAGTCTGGGTAGAGGCGTCAATCTTGCGCTGCAGCAGCTCATCGTTGACGGGCAACGAGGTCATGCCGGTGCCGGACTCGATGGCGCAGGTCTTGAGCCCGGCAAAATCTTTTTGCTCGATGGGACGGATAACCAACATAAATGACAACTCCCTTTCATTGACGACAGGTGGGGTCCCGGCTCCTGCCGGGAGAGCTCCCCACCTCAATTTGGAATCAGGCGTTAACCACCTGGGCAACCGCCTTCTCGAAGCGGGCCAACCCTTCCTTGATGTCCGCTTCCGGGATCACCAGCGAAGGAGCAAAACGAACCACGTTGGTGCCGGCAACCAGCGCCATCAGCCCCTGATCGATGGAGGCCAACAGGAAGTCGCGCGAGCGCCCCTTGTAGGCATCGCTCAGGGCCGCGCCCAGCAGCAGACCCTTGCCGCGGATCTCGCTAAAGCAGTGGTATTTGGCGTTGATTGCTTCAAGGCCATCGCGGAACAGCTGTTCGCGCTGCTTGATGCCAGCCAGCACCTCCGGAGTATTGATCACGTCGATCACCGCCTCGGCGACCGCACAGGCCAGCGGGTTGCCGCCATAGGTAGAGCCGTGAGTGCCCACTTTCAGGTAAGAAGCGATTTCGTTGGTGGTCAGCATGGCGCCGATGGGGAAACCGCCCCCCAGCGCCTTGGCGCTGGTGAGGATGTCCGGCGTGACGCCCAGACCCATATAGGCATAGAGATCACCGGTCCGGCCGACGCCGGACTGCACTTCGTCATACACCAGCAGGGCATTGTGTTTGTCGCACAGCTCGCGCACCCCTTTGGCAAACTCGTCGGTAGGACGAATGATGCCCCCCTCCCCTTGCAGCGGCTCCATCACCACGGCGCAGGTGTTGTCGGAGATCACTTCGGCCAGCGCCGCCAGATCGTTGTAGGGTACGTGGGTAATGTCACCGGGCTTGGGACCGAAGCCATCGGAATAGGCTGCCTGGCCACCGACGCTGACGGTAAAGAAGGTGCGGCCATGGAAGCCCTGATTGAAGGCGATGATCTGGGTCTTCTGCTCGCCAAACTTCTCGATGGCATAGCGGCGTGCCAGCTTGAGGGCCGCTTCATTTGCCTCGGCGCCTGAGTTGCAGAAGTAGACCTTGTCGGCGAAGGTGGCGGCAACCAGCTTCCTGGCCAGACGCAGGGCCGGCTCGTTGGTCATGACGTTGGAGAGGTGCCACAGCTTCTCGCCCTGGGTTTTCAGAGCCTCGACCAGCTTGGGATGACAGTGACCCAAACCGTTGACGGCGATGCCACCGGCGAAGTCGACATACTCGCGCCCTTCCTGATCCCAGACACGTGACCCTTCACCACGCACCGGGATGATCTTGGCGGGCGCATAGTTGGGAACCATCACTTCATCAAACACTTCACGTGTCACTGCCAACAACTCTGACATATAGCTCTCCTTCGATTCGGCGACAGAATAATCCACCGCCCAAAAGTTAAATCCGTGTAAACGTGACGGGATTATCACAGAAATAAAGTAAAAAGTCTGTAACAAGACGGCCTATAAGGAACAATGTTCGATTGCTCTTGAGATTTTAGGCAACAGCATTGCATAACGACTCAGGGGGGCTTGGCAAGAGATAATTTGGGCAGGAGAGGGGGTGAATAAAGTGTCAGGGAAATTTTTTTTGCCTTCTCTCTAACTTGAGAAGGCGATCACAACTTTTTATGAACGCGCCAGAAAGTTGGCCAGTAACTGATGGCCCTGCTCGCTCAAAATGCTCTCCGGATGGAACTGAACACCCTCGACAGGGAGCGTCTTGTGGCGCAGCCCCATGATCTCGTCAAACGAGCCATCGGCATGCTCGCTCCAGGCGGTGATCTCGAAGCAGTCGGGCAGCGTGTCGCGCTCCACCACCAGCGAGTGGTAACGGGTCACCCGCAGCGGGTTGTTGAGCCCCTTGAACACCCCCTCATTGCAATGGCGGATGAGCGAGGTTTTGCCGTGCATTACCTGACGGGCACGCACTACGCGGGCGCCGAAGGCCTGCGCCAGCGACTGATGACCGAGACAGACGCCGAGAATGGGCAGCTTGCCAGCGAAGTGGCTGATAGCATCGAGAGAGATCCCCGCCTCATTGGGCGTACAGGGACCGGGAGAGATCACCAGAAAACGGGGGGAGAGCTGCGCTATGGCATCAAGCGTCAGTTCATCATTGCGCTTGACCACAACCTCTTGCCCCAGGGCGCCGAAATATTGCACCAGATTCCAGGTAAAAGAGTCGTAGTTATCGATCAACAACAGCATGAGATAACCAACAGCGGAGAATTAACGATCGAGATAACGACCCTGTTCCATTTCCCGTTCACGCTGACACTCGGCCAGATAGATGGCGGCAGCAACGGCAGGGGTTTTATGGTGCTTGTCGATGGCATTGGAGACCATCAACTGCAGGGTATTGAGGTTTTTCGCCTTGCGAAATTTACGTAGCCAGTGACCTTTGTCACTCAGCTCTTCAGCAGAAATAGTTGGTTGAACAGGCATGCTTTCTCTTGGGGATATTACCCAGGTTGAAATAAAGAAATTAAACAAAATAGCTAGGCAGAAAATAAAGAAAGCCAGGCAAATACCCAGCTCTCTTCTACTACACCTTCCCAGTATGTCAGGCTCGAGGAACGAAGCCGACTACATCATATACGCTGGTCAGGGTTTTTTCAGCTCTTTCGCGCGCCTTTTGTGCGCCTTCTGCCAGAATCGCGATCAGATGGGCCTCATCCTGACGCAACTCGTGGAAACGGGCCTGGATCGGTTCCAGCAGCGCAACCACGGCTTCGGCGGTTTCGGTCTTGAGGTGACCATACATCTTGCCTTCGAAGTGCTGCTCCAGCTCGGGGATGGAGCGGCCGGTCACGCCGGACATCAGGGTCAGCAAGTTGGAAACTCCCGGTTTGTTTTCCGGATCGAAACGCACCACCGCCGGCTCGTCGGAGTCGGTCACCGCACGCTTGATCTTCTTGACGATCTGCTTGGGATCTTCCAGCAGGCCGATGAAGTTGGCTTCGTTGTCATCCGACTTGGACATCTTCTTGGTCGGATCCTGCAGACTCATCACCCGCGCCCCTTCGGTCGGAATGAAGGGCTCTGGCATGGTGAACACTTCACCATAGAGGTTGTTGAAACGGGTACAGATGTCACGGGTCAGCTCCAGATGCTGCTTCTGGTCGTTGCCGACCGGCACCTGATTCGCCTGATAGAGCAGGATGTCGGCCGCCATCAGCACCGGATAACCGAACAGGCCGACGTTGACGTTGTTCTCGAAACGGGCGGACTTGTCCTTGAACTGGGTCATACGCGACAGCTCACCCATCTGGGTATAGCAGTTGAGGATCCAGCCCAGCTCGGCGTGCTGCGGCACGTGAGACTGGATGAAGACGGTGCTCTTCTTGGGATCGATACCGACCGCCAGATAGAGGGCGGCCGCGTCCAGGCAAGCCTTACGCAGGGCAGCCGGGTCCTGACGAGTGGTGATGGCGTGCAGATCGACGATGCAGTAGAGGCAGTCGAACTCATCCTGCATGTTGACCCACTGACGCAGGGCCCCCATGTAGTTGCCGATGGTCAGTTGACCGGAGGGTTGCGCTCCGCTCAATACGATTGGTTTAGTCATGAGAGTGTTAATCCTTGTTATTCAGCCAGCCCAGCTGCGCTATTAGACCAAAAGTGCATCGAGCTGGGCAAACTGCTCGAATACCCAGTCTGGATGGGAGTCGGCGATGGGGCGGCCATAGTTGTAGCCGTATGTAAGACCCACCACCTTCATGCCGGCAGCCTTGGCCGCCAGCACATCATTTTCGGAGTCACCCACCATCAGGGTACGAGCCGGACTCACTCCCAGCTCCTGGCAGGCGTGCAGCAAGGGCTCCGGACTCGGCTTCTTGACCGGTACGCAGTTGCCGCCGAGCCAGAGCGCGAAGCAATCGCTGATGCCAAGGGCATCGAGGATAGGGGCCACGAAGTCGCTCGGCTTGTTGGTGACGATTGCCTGCTTGTAGCCCAGGCTTTGCAAGCGACGCAGACTCTGGGCCACCCCGTCATACATCGCCAGCCCTTGCAGCAGGCAGGCGTTGTAGTGCTGGAAAAAGATCGGTCTGGCCTTGGCAAACAGCTCGGGATCGGCCTCGCGATAGGCGAGCGCCCGCTGGATCAGCTTGTCGGCACCATTGCCGACCCAGGTACGGATAACCGCTTCATCAGCTTGTTCCAGACCCAGATCAGCCAGAGTCAGATTGACCGCCAGCGCCAGCTGGGCGGCGCTGTCAATCAGGGTGCCATCCAGATCGAACAGCACCAAATCAAATTCGCGCTCAGCGTGTGACATGAGCCAGCTCCGCACGCATCTTGTCGATCACCGCCTTGTAGTCAGGCTGGCTGAAAATGGCAGAGCCGGCGACAAACATGTCGGCGCCCGCTTCGGCGATCTCGCGAATGTTGTCGACCTTCACCCCACCATCGATCTCGAGACGGATATCGCGGCCACTCTCGTCGATCAGACGACGCACCTGACGCAGCTTGTCGAGGGTGCCGGGGATGAAACTCTGGCCACCGAAGCCCGGGTTGACCGACATCAGCAGGATCACGTCCAGCTTGTCCATCACATACTCGAGGCAGGAGAGCGAGGTAGCAGGATTCAGCACCAGACCCGCCTGGCAGCCCATCTCCTTGATGAGGCCCAAAGAGCGATCAACGTGATCGGACGCTTCCGGATGGAAGGTGATGAGGGAAGCACCCGCCTTGGCAAAATCGGGAATGATGCGATCCACCGGCTTGACCATCAGGTGCACGTCGATGGGGGCCTCGATACCGTAGTCACGCAGCGCCTGACAGACCATGGGGCCAATGGTCAGGTTGGGGACATAGTGGTTGTCCATCACGTCGAAGTGAACCACGTCGGCACCGGCAGCCAGTACCTTGGCTACATCGTCACCCAGACGGGCAAAATCGGCAGAGAGGATCGAGGGGGCAATCAGAAAGTCTTTCATCAGCATCATCCATTGGCAGCCAGGGAGAAAAAGCGGCGCAATTTTAACGTAAAAGGCGGGCGAAAACGACTCGAATGCGGGGTAAATGGGGCAATCGCCTCCCCTCCCCCAGCCACCCGGGTTATAGGACATCGGCACGGGCGCGGACTCGCCCATAAAAAACGGCGCCCTTGGGCGCCGCATGGTCTGTTACGTCAGCGGCAGCAGTTCACTGTCGCTGGGATAGTAGCCCTGCTCCGGCTCGATACCGGGCGGATAGAGCGCCAACAATTCGGCCACCTTGTTGCGGGTGCCACCGTTGCGGCTGATAGTGCGCTTGACCAGGATCTCGTCGAGGCGGGCACCGCGATAAAGCTCACGAGTCAGCTCGATATCGTGGTTACTGATCAGCACCGGCACCCCTTTGTGAGCGGCTGTGTGACGGGCCAGTCGCGCCAGGATCGCCTGATCATCCAGGGTAAACCCACCGGAGGCATAGGTGGTGAAGCTCGCCGTAGTGGAGAGCGGCGCATAGGGTGGATCACAATAGATAACCCAATCCTCTTCGGCACGCTTGATGGCATCGGCGTAGCTCTCGCAGATAAAGGTCGCCTTCTGCGCCTTTTCGGCAAAGGCCCACAGCTCTTTTTCCGGGAAATAGGGTTTCTTGTAAGAACCGAACGGCACGTTGAAGCCGCCCTTCTTGTTGTAGCGGCACAGTCCGTTGAAACCGTGACGGTTGAGAAACAGGAACAAGAGTGCCCGCTCGAAGGTGGTCTCGGTCTGATTGAACTGGGTACGCAGCCGGTAATAGGCCGCCTTGTGGTTGTGCTCTGCCACAAACAGCTTGCGCGCCTCGGCAATGAAACTGTCCGGCGTCAGCTTGAGGTGGTTGTACAGGCAGATCAGATCCGGATTGATGTCGTTGAGCACATACGCGTCGTAGTCGGTGTTGAGAAACACAGACCCGGCCCCGACGAAGGGCTCCAGCAACACACGCCCGGCCGGCAGGCGCTCGGCAATCTCTTCAACCAGGGAGTATTTTCCCCCGGCCCATTTTAAAAAAGCGCGTGTTTTTTTCATGGAAATCCGGTGTGTAAGAAGGCAAGACCCAAAAAGGGGGACGATTCTACCCCCTTATCCGGTATCAAGGCTATTGCTTCAGCTCTTTTTGTACCTGTGCAAACGACTTGGGCCAGGGCTGACCTTTCAGCAAGGCTGGCGGAAGCTTGCGAATGGCACTCTTGGCCTGGGTCAGACCGGCATAATCCCCTTGCAGCACCACATACCAAGGGCTGCCACGGAATTTGGTCTGATAGACCCATACCTTGCCCGCCAGACCATGCTCGGCGACAAATTGATCCACCGCCTTGGTGTTGCTCGCCCCCATCAGCTGAACGCTGTAGTGGTTGCGCGGCTTCTTGTTCAAGGTGGCGACCGGTGTCAGGGCCACCTTGGGTGCTGGCGCGGCAACCGGCTCGTTGCTGGCGGTTTTGGTGGTGGCCGCAGGCGTTGCGGTTGTCGCCGGATTCAGTGCTTTGGAGGTACTGGCTGGCGCCGTGGTTGCGATTGCACCACTGGGGGCTGTGCCACTCGGGTTCTTGCCGGTCAGCTCGTCCACCACGTCAGTAGGCAGAGCGCCGCTCACCTTGGGTTCGGTCATCAGCTTTTGCACGACCTCGTCAGAGATCACCACCCGACGCCCTTCGTAATTGGTTGATTCGGTGGTCACAGTTTCGCTCTCCACCGATTTGGGCAGCACTTTCGCCTCCGGCTGCCAATCCTTCACTACCCCGTTGGGATTGCTGGCTGCATCGCTGTTTTGCGCGCCTTGTGCAGCGGCATCGGTATTCGAACCGCCAGCGGTGAGGGGATCGCCTCCCGCTACCGGGATCGGCAATGCTGTGTTCTGCACCGGATCCTGCAGCGCCGGTTTGCTTTCATTGTCAAACAGCGCAGGCAGCAGGTAGCTCAACGCCAGCAGGCCGCCAGCAACCAGTGCGATAGCGGTGGCAATCTTCTTGACAGGCAACTCCGCCTGACGCTTCTTGGGCCTTCTGTCGGTCATGATATCCTCCAGTAACTGCATGATGGTGGACGGATGTCCGTTCGCCGTTTTCAGGATCTCCTCCACTTGCGGCTTGGGCAAGAGGGTCGCCGGGATCTTGAGCTCTTTGGCTTTTTCATACAAGAAGATGCGCTGCTCGGGCGGGCTCAGTGGCGGCACTTCCAGCTCAAGGGCTGGCATGGCACGCCCCTTGAGCTGCGGTCGTTGGGTACGACACCAGACGTCACTGCCCGAGACAATAATGGCCAGCTGATGGGGCGCCGCCAGGGTATCGTTATGACGTATGATCGCCCACAACTCTCCCAGCAATTCAGCTGGCAACTGGTCGGCCCGCTCTATCAGCAGCAACAGGGTGGCTGGCTTGATCCCCTCCAGCATGCGAAAGAAGCTCTCCGCCAGCGCATCCTGTGGATTGAAGAGCGGGCGCGCCACCACCTGTGGCAGCAACAGCTGACGCACATCCACCATCTTCATGGCAGGCGTACCAATCAGGCTTACCACCCGCACTTTTTCCGGCAACACGCCGAGCAGGGATTCGCACAGGGTACCGCGACCACACCCGGGTTTACCGGAGAGAAAAATGAAAGGGTGATTGAATTCAATCAGATGCAGCAGCCGGTCAACCAGCTGCCGCTGGGAAGGAAGTTTTAGCAGTTTATTCGTCACGACCAGACTCGATCACCGCCAGCAACTCGGCATCGGACACATCCCCCACCACCTGCGCATGGCCGATGCCAACCGGCAACACCAGACGCAGCTTGCCTTCCAGCACCTTCTTGTCACGGCGCATATGGCGAATAAAGGCGGCGAAATCCATCTCGGCAGGCGCATGAATGGGCAGATTGGCGGCCAGCAGCAGGGCGCGCACTCGCGCAACGTCCGCTTCGCTCATATCGCCACGGGCCTGCGCAGTCCAGGCAGCCAGCATGGTGCCAGCGGATACTGCTTCACCGTGCAGCCAGTTGCCATACCCCTGCTCGGCCTCGATTGCATGACCAAAGGTGTGACCCAGATTGAGCAGCGCACGGACGCCGTGCTCGGTCTCATCCTGACCGACCACATCGGCTTTGATCTCGCAGCAGCGTTTGATGGCGTAGGCCAGCGCGGCAGGTTCCAGCTGTTGCAGACGCACCATGTTCTGCTCCAGCCAGCTGAAGAAATCAGCATCCCAAATGATGCCGTACTTGATCACCTCGGCCATCCCTGCGGCAAATTCGCGGGCGGGCAAGGTACTCAGACATTCGGTATCGATAACAACTTGTTTGGGCTGATAAAAAGCCCCAATCATGTTCTTGCCGAGGGGGTGGTTGACAGCAGTTTTACCGCCAACAGAGGAGTCAACCTGGGAGAGCAGGGTGGTCGGGATCTGGATAAAAGGAATGCCACGTTGATAGCTTGCTGCCGCAAAGCCCACCACATCCCCGATCACACCGCCCCCCAGAGCGATCAGTGTCGTATCGCGCCCATGGTTGGTTTCAAGCAGAGCAGACATGATCTGCTCAAAGGTCGCCAGGTTCTTGTACGCCTCGCCGTCAGGCAGGATCAGGTGTTCAACCTGAAAACCCGATAGCAGAGCGGTTACCCGTTCAAGATAAAGCGGAGCAACGACCGTGTTGGTCACTATCATCACCCGCTTGCCCTTGATGGTCGATACCAGCGCCTCGGGGCGCTGCAACAACCCAGCAGCTATCTCGATGGGATAGCTGCGTTCACCCAGTTCGACCTTCAACCGTTCCATGGACGTCCTCTAGATTACATACCGATCAGCTTTACAATTTGATTGGCAACGATTTTTGCGCTCTGGTCATCGGTGTGCACAACAAAGTCGGCAACCTCTTCATACAGGGCATTGCGCTCTTGTGCCAGACGTTCCAGCACTTCGCGTGCCGGTTCTTCGGTCTGTAGCAGAGGGCGGCGTTTGTCTCGCTGTGTGCGCGCCAGCTGCTTTTCGATAGTGGTTTCGAGGTAGACCACGATGCCACGAGCAGACAACTTGTTGCGGGTTTCGCGACTCTTGATGGCACCGCCACCCGTCGCCAGCACGATACCCTGCTGCTCTGACAATTCGCCGATCACCTTCTCTTCGCGAATCCGGAAACCTTCTTCGCCTTCAACATCGAACACCCAGCCGATATCAGCACCACTGCGGCGCTCAATCTCATGATCTGAGTCGAAAAACTCCATATGCAGTTGTTCTGCCAGATGTCTACCTATGGTGCTCTTGCCCGCACCCATGGGACCTATCAGGAAAATATTGCGTTTCTCAGCCATGTCTTTTCGTTAGTAATTACAAACTGTACGACCCCGATGAATACTGGATCGGGGTACCTATGAACCTTATCTTGCGATGGATCAGGAGGGGGATTATCTCAATAGATATCGGGACTGGCAACCGCAGCCCTTACGCCCCAGCCTCATTGGGGCGTAAGGTTATATGTGTTTTACCCTCACATGTAAAGCATTCAGAAGGCGTCGGTGACTATCTTGGGCGTCACGAAAATCAACAATTCCCGCTTTTTGTTCTCGCTGGTGGTCTTGCGGAACAAGGCCCCCAATCCGGGGATATCGCCCAACAAAGGCACCTTGGTTACATCGCTCTTGATGGTTTGCTGATAAATGCCGCCCAACACCAGGGTCTCGCCATTGTTAACCAGCACCTGAGTGGTGATGGACTGGGCGTTGATGGAAACCGCATCACCGGTACCGGTCGGAACCGTTTCACCCTTGGTATCCTGGGTCACGGTCAGGTCGAGAATCACCCGATTGTCAGGGGTGATCTGCGGGGTCACCTTCAGGCTCAATACCGCCTTCTTGAAGGTAACCGAGGTAGCGCCACTGGAAGAGGACTCCACATAGGGGATCTCGGTACCCTGCTCGATCAGCGCCGGTTTCTGGTTCGCCGTGGTCACGCGCGGACTGGCGATAATCTCGGCCTTGCTCTCTTTTTCCAGCGCCGACAACTCGAGATCCAGCAAAGTGCCATCAGCTAAACGGGCAACCTGGAAGGCTAAAGTACCGGCCGCATTGGTCACCGGCAGGTTGACGTTCAACCGATCGTCTGCTGTCGGTCTGGTAATTGTCGAGCCACCATTGTTATTACCAGAGCCATCATTCCCCGCTATGGAACCGGACGTACTGTTGCCATGACCATCGTTTTTGGTCACACCCCACCGCACCCCGAGCGCTTCATCAAAGCCGTCGTCAATGGTCACCATCCGCGCCTCGATAACCACCTGCTTGACCGGAATATCGAGAATATCGAGCATCCGTTTGATGCTGCTGATGACATCGGCGGTATCCTTGACCACCAGCACGTTGGTTCGCTCGTCCACGCTCACCGCACCACGGGGTGACAGCAACTTGGTACTTTCAGAAGAGAGCAGGGCCGCCACTTCCGAGGCCTTGGCATAGTTTATCTGCAGATATTCGGTATAGAGCTGCGCCAAATCTGCGACCTGATTGCGGCTCTCAAGTTGCTGCTTCTCGCGCGTTGCGATCTCTTCTGCCGGTGCCACCAGCAGAATGTTGTTGTCCAGTCGTTTATCCAGACCCCGCACTTTCAAAATAATGTCGAGCGCCTGCTCCCACGGCACCCCATCCAGACGCAGGGTAATATTGCCTGATACCGAATCTGTGGTTACCAAGTTAAGGTTGTTGAAATCGGCAATCAGCTGTAACACGGTACGGACTGGAATATCCTGAAAGTTCAATGAGATGGGCTTGCCCTGATACTGCTTGGATGCCGTGGCCGTCGTCCGCTTTTTCACCTCGATAATGAAGAGCTTGTCTGCCTGATCGTAACGGTAATCAAACTGACCATTTATCGACAGTTCAAACAGGGTATCGCTCCCCTGCCGGGAGACTTCAACCTGAGAGACCGGCGTTGCAAAATCCTGCACGTTGATCAGATTAAGCAAGCCATCCGGTACCCGAGTGCCATGAAACTTGGCCAGTACGGTCTGGCCGCGGCTGCTCACATCGACGGCGGCCGAGCTGTTATCCAGCGTGACCAGAAACTCCCCCTGCCCATCCTTGCCACGACGAAAATCCACACCGGTAACCGAGTTGAAATAGGCGCCGCCCCCACTGCTTTGATAGTTGTTGAGCACCGGCTTGCTGGCAGGCTGTGTTGCTACCGGCGTAGTCACGGGCGCAACAGGCATAGACCGGGCGACGACCTGAGGATTGAGCAGCGCCGAAGGAGAGGGTGTGGCCACCATCGCAGAGGGTGTTGGCACAGGAGTAGCCGAGGTTGTGGGCGCAATCAGGGCGCTCTCACCATTGATGAGCCCGGAAGAGGCCCCCTCGCCCAATGACACCAGCAATTTGTTCCCCTGTTGCTGCACCTGATAGGGAGCAAGCTGATCGAGTGCGATCTTGATATCCAGACCTGCGCCCTTACCCTCAACCTTGATATTATCTACCCCCAGGCGCTGGATCGGCAGCGGGTTCACTTTCAGCGCCCCTACCGCACCGGGAACATGCAACAACAGCTGATTGGGTTGGTAAGAGAGACGATCGGTAAAGCCCGTGACTGGCTCACTAAAACTGAGCTCCACCAGCAATTGATCGGCAAGCAGCGGATTGACCTTGATCTCCTGCAGGGTTGCCACTGCCCACGCCTGACTGAGGGCGCTGGCGCAAAACAGCAAAGCCACTTTGGATACACTCTCTATTGTTGTTCTCATTGCTGTTCGTCCCTGATTATTGTTTTTCTTGCACATTGGCCATTGCCAACTGGGTTTCTCTTGTTACCCAGCACCCCTTCCCGTCCGGAATGGTTTCCAGCAAATCCACGGTAGTGTCTGTGATCTTGATGACCCGACCCTGATCAAGCCCCATATACTGGTTGAGTCCGACCCGCATCGATTTGCCATCCGGGGTGCTGATCAAGGCCCACAACTGGCCTGCCTTGCCCAAAGAACCATGCATCGACAGACTGGCCAGCGAATAATTTTCCAGCACCTCTTTCTCACGCTCCATCAGGGTCTGTGCACAATCCGGCTGGGCCTTGGCTGTACTTGTACTTCCGACCGTCGCCTCAGGCTGGGGAACCATGAAGGGGCTGCGCAACTCGCGTTGCTGGTAGTGCATAGGGGCAAAAGGCTTCAGCTCGGGCAAGGGCTCGATAGGTATGGGTGGCCTTGCTTTGGTCTGGGCGACATAGCTATCCATGTCCTCCTGACCACCACAGGCCGCCAGCAAGAGGGCAGGCAATAACCAGCAGATGCGTCTCATTGTTTCGGCTCCACTGTTTTACCGTTGTACTTGTAGGTCTTAGCCAGCATCGACATCGAAATCAGCTCCCCTTCATCCTTGCTCTGACCCAGAGTGAAGGAGTCAAGAATGACGATACGGGGCAAGGCGGCCATGTCAGCTGTGAACTTGCCAATTTGATGGTAAGTGCCCACGACTTCGATACGCATCGGTAGCTCTGTCGAAAACTCGTGCTTGACCTCAGGTTCCCAGTTGATCCGGTTCAATTTCAAGCCGTTGTCGGTAGCAATAAAGCTGATATCGTCCAGCAGCCCGGCGACCTCATGGGTATTGGGCAACTGCTTGAGCTGGGTATCAACCAGTTGCTCAAGCTGAACCATTTGCGCCTTGTATGCCCCCAGGTTGGCAGCCAGCATCGCCTTGCTTTCAAACTGGGCTTTCAATTCGGTCTCTTTCCCCGCTTCCTGAGTCAAACTGGTCAGTGAGTTGGCAATCACGTAGTAGTAGATGGCGCCGCCGGTCAACACGCAGCAGAAAAAGATGAATACCCCTTTTGCCCATTTTGGCCAGCTTGCTATGTCATTGATATCCAACTCGTTGAGTTGCTGAAGGTTCATTGTTGCTCCTTGGCCACATTCCCTGCAGCCGCAGCATTGTTGGCGATCAGGAACATCATGGAAAACTGGCTCAATGACACTGGCGCAACATCAGCCGCAAAAATAGTGCTTATCTTTGCCTGACCCAACCAACCGGAACCATCAATCCGCCGCATCATGCTGGCCACTCGACCATAGGCTTCGGTCTTGCCATTAACATCAATAATATTGTTCTGCATCGAGAGGGTGTTCAGGTAAACCCCGTTGGGCACCAGTGAAGGCAGCTGATTGAAGAGGCGGACGGGCACATTGCGTCGCATCTGCAACTGCTCGATGAGCTGCATCCGATCGATCAGTTCTTTGCGACGCTCTTTGAGCAGACGGATCTCCCCCAGTTGGGCATCCAGAATAGTCATCTCCTGAACCAGCCTCTGGTTGCGCTGCTGCTGGGCGACGATCTGGCGATCAACCAGCCAGTTGGCAAAAAATCCCAGCGCGACCGTGGCCAGCACAAAAATCCCCAGCAAGGCCCCGAACTGTTTCTTTTGGCGCTGGGCCCGGGCTTCACGCCAAGGTAGAAGGTTTATATTTGACATGGTGTGAAACTCCTCAGAGCCAACCCGAATGCCGTCATATATTTAGCACCATGTACCAGCTCGGCTTCCCCTTTCGGCTTGCCAAACAGGGCGAACAGATCCGGGTGCAACACCTCGCAATTGACCTCTTCTTTTACCTGTACCAACAAACCGGGTAGCAGACTGCCTCCTCCCGTCAGCACCAGTTTTGCGATGTCGCGATAACCGGATGAACTGCAAAACAGCTGGATATTGCGCCGCACTTGCTGCAGCAGCGAGTTGATGTGGGGCATCAGCACATCCAGCTCATGGTCAACAGGCAAGATACCTTTGGTTTTAGCCTGCTCAGCTTCATCCAGCGTCATGCCATAAAAGGAAGAGAGCGCCTGGCTGTACTGATCGCCACCGAAGTTCTGCAAGCGGGAGTAGATCACCTCCCCCTTGACCAGCGCCGCAAAGGTCATGGCACTGGCGCCAATGTCGATCACCCCGATCGGCCGTTCACTCTCCTGCAATTCGGGCAGACAGGCCACCACGGCACGGCCCAGCGCATGGGCGCCCACATCCACCACCTTGACGGCAATACCGGCTTCGGCAAGGGCGCTGACCCGGCCGTTGACACTCTCGGTGCGGGCTGCGCTCAGCAGCACATCTTGACGATCTTCGCTATTGTTGGTGCTCAGCACCTCAAAATCGAGACTCACTTCATCGAGGGGGAAGGGAATGATCTGCTCGGCCTCCAGCTGCACCTGACTCTCCAGCTCCTTGTCGCTGAGGCGGGCATCAATCTGGATCACCTTGGTTATCACGTTGGAGCCGGTCACCGCAGTGGCGGCATAGTCGCTGTGAGCAGGGATCAGGCGCTTGAGGCTCTTGAGAGATTGGCTGACACGCTCGATATCCTGCAATTGATAGTCAACCAGCGTCCCTTTCGGGGTGGCAATATCGGCGACCGACTCGAGATGAAGCTTGCCAGGTCGGCCACTGAGGGTAACGGCCTTGATGGTCTGGCTGCCAAAATCAATGCCCACCAGAGGGAGGAGGGATCCCTTGTTAAAAAGCCCAAACATATACACATCCATGCGTTATTTGGTTTTATTCCTGAACAGAGTGTAGGACACCCGATCAGAGGAGTGCTTCACTCATCCTAAATGCTCTAACTATCAATGTCATAAAGTTTATGCCGAAAAGTGACCCATCTCGCTTTCTTCATGGCAAGTGGCCCTCCTTGGTTATTGCTCCCCGTAGTGCTAACCTCTCGCATCCTTTTGAGGTGGGTGGCTCGCCACAGGAAAACCTCGAATTCCCGATGGCAAAAGGGCTATACTCTGCGCCCGTTGGCTAATTTTAAGACGATTGGTAGTTCTTCCATGCTGAAATGGCTCGTTCGCCTGTTTATTGTCATGATGCTGGGTGCAGTGCTGGGTGTCGCCAGCCTCATCGGTATCTACTTCTATATCAAACCCCAACTGCCCGATGTCACCGCACTGCGTGACGTCAAGCTGGCAACCCCGATGCGGGTTTACAGCCGGGATGGGGAGTTGATCGCCCAATATGGCGAAATTCGTCGCATTCCGCTGCGTCTGGACGAAATTCCGCAACCCATGATCGATGCCGTACTGGCGACCGAAGATGCACGTTTCTATGAGCACCCGGGTATTGACCCGATTGGTATCATTCGAGCCGCATCCGTCTGGGCTGTTTCCGGCCATGCCCGTCAGGGTGCCAGTACCATCACCCAGCAGGTTGCCCGCAATTTCTTCCTGAGCAATGAGAAGACCATCATCCGCAAGATCAAGGAGGTCTTCCTAGCCTGGCGGATCGAGCAGAATCTCTCAAAAGACGAGATCCTCGAACTGTACCTCAACAAGATCCCCCTCGGTTATCGCTCCTTCGGGATCGGTGCTGCGGCACAGGTTTACTTTGGTAAAGAGGTCAAGGATCTGGGACTTGATGAGATCGCCATCATTGCCGGTCTGCCGAAAGCCCCATCCATGCTCAACCCCATCCGCTCCCCCGAGCGCGCCTTTGCGCGCCGCAACGTGGTGCTGGGCCGGATGCTGGAAACCGGCAAGATCACCCAGGCCCAGTTTGACGAAGCGTCCAAGATGCCGATCAAGGCCCGTTTTCACGGCGCCGAGGTGACCCTGCACGCCCCCTATCTGGGGGAAATGGTGCGCCAGAAGATGGTCGAGCAGTTCGGTGAAGATGCCTACACCATGGGCCTGCACGTCTACACTACCGTCTCTGCCGAGCGTCAGCGGGCGGCAAGACAGGCACTGCTGGATGGCGTTTTTGCCTATGACATGCGCCACGGCTATCGCGGCCCGACTGCTCAGTTATGGAAAGCTGGCGAGACAGCCTGGGATTACGAGCAGATTGTCGCTCACCTTGGCAAGCAGCCCACTTATGATCCGCTGATGGCGGCGGTCGTGACCAAGCTCGGTGATCGCAGCGCCACACTGGTACTGAAGAATGGCAAGGAAGCAGAGCTTGGCTGGAACGGCATTAAATGGGCCCGCTCCTTTATTACCGACGACCGTCAGAGCTATGCCCCGAAATCGGCGCGCGATGTGCTGAAAGTCGGCGCCCAGATCTGGGTGCGGGAAGAGGGCGAAGAGTTGCTGCTGGCCCAAATCCCGGACGTCAACGCCGCGCTGGTTGCCATGAACCCGAAAAATGGCGCGCTGGAAGCACTGGTCGGTGGTTTCAGCTTCGAACTCTCCAAATTCAACCGGGTCGATCAGGCGCGTCGCCAGATCGGTTCCAATATCAAGCCTTTCCTCTATGCGACCGCGCTGGAGCATGGCTATACCCTAGCGTCGCTCATCAACGATGCGCCGATCAACCAGTGGGATCCGTCAAAAGGGCCCATGTGGCAGCCCAAGAACTCCCCGGCCGTTTATGATGGCCCCACCCCGCTGCGTCTGGGTCTGGCCAAGTCCAAGAACGTGATGTCGGTTCGACTGATGCGCGCCATCGGTCTGGATACCTATATCGACGGTCTGACCCGCTTTGGCTTCCCCCGCGACTTCATCTCTCCCCATGAGTCGCTGGCGCTGGGTGCTGCCGAATTCACCCCCCTCGAGGTAGTGCGTGGTTACTCGGTTCTGGCCAACGGTGGCTTCCTGGTGACCCCATACTTCATCGACAAAGTGACCGACAGTCTGGAGAACACCCTCTATCAGGCCAATCCTGCTATTGCTTGCACCACCTGCGAACAGCAGGCCGCGCCCGAGCAGAGCACACTGCCGCAGACAACTGTTGGTGGAGCCGCACAAGATGGCACGCAGACCCCTCTCGCGCCAACCATCGCCCCGCATACCATCAGTGCCCAGAGTGCATTCTTGATCACCGACACTCTTAGTACAGCCATCTGGGGGGGCAACGGCTGGCGTGGTACCGGCTGGCGTGCAGCCCGCGACCTGAAACGTCACGACATCTCCGGTAAAACCGGTACCACCAACGAATCGCGGGATGCCTGGTTTTCCGGCTATACACCGGACATCGTTGCCACCTCCTGGATCGGTTTTGACAACCACCAGCGTGGCCTTGGCCGTGCCGAGTTTGGCGGTGGCGCCGCGCAGCCTATCTGGATCGACTTCATGAAAGTCGCCCTCAAAAAGCTGCCGGAGCACAAGATGCCGGTTCCCGAAGGGATCATGACAGTGAAGATTGATAGCGAAACCGGCCTGCTGGCAACCAGTGGCGGCACCGACGAATACTTCAAGGAAGGGACCGAGCCGACCCGCTATGCAGCACCGAGCTCGGATGGCAATCAGGTCTACGGCGGTGACAACCCCGATGTGGAAGGGCCTGTCTCAACCGACGATATCTTCTAAGCTGCTCTTACGGCAGAAGCAAAACCGGCAGCCTTGGCTGCCGGTTTTTTTATTGGGCCAACTGCTTGCTCATCAGCGTGGCGATCGAGGCCGCCAGCTCATTGAAGCAGGGGCGACGCACCGAGTAGTGGCGATAGAGCAGCGAGATGGTACGCCCCGGCACAGGGTCAACCACGGGACGATAACTGACCCCGCCTTCATCATGATCGGCAGGTACGGCCAACTTTGGCACCAGGGTCATGCCGCTACCGGCGGCCACCATGTTGCGCAGCGTCTCCAGACTGGTGCCCTTGAAGCGTTGATCCTCACCTATCCCGCCGGCGAAACAAAATCCCATCGCCTGATCCCGCAAACAGTGGCCATCGGCCAGCATCAGCAATTTCTTGCCCTTGAGATTGCCAAGCGGCACCTGTCTAGCCTGTGCTTCGGGGTGATGGCAAGGCACCGCCAACCACATCGGCTCGTGGTAGAGCTGGATTGAACCAAACCCCTCCATCCCCGGCATCTCGGCCAGTATGACGCAATCCAGCTCCCCCTCTTCCAGCCGTTTGAGCAGGGTTTGGGTCTGCTCCTCGTAGAGGTAGAACTCCAGCTGGGGAAAACGCTCACGCAGGGTCTGGATAATGCGGGGCAACAGGTAGGGGCCCACGGTCGGAATAAAACCGATATGGATCTCCCCTGACATCGGTTCGGAGAAGTGCTGACCGATGCTCTTGAGCTCGCGCACCTCCTTGAGCACCCGACGCGCCTGATGGGCCATGGCATCGCCAGCCGGAGTAAACAGCACCTTGCGCGAGGTACGTTCGATCAGAATGACCCCGAGTTCATCTTCCAGCTTGCGCAGCTGGCCGCTCAGGGTAGGTTGACTGACAAAGCAGCGTTCAGCGGCTTTGCGAAAATGTTTTTCCTCATCCAGCGCCACCAGATATTCGAGATCGCGAAGATTCATACAGCAAGAGTCCTGCCTGGAAAATGGGCCATCAGCATGCACAATATCGTCCGGCGGGACAAGTCATCCACTTGCAGTGAGCCTCTCTGGCTGCCCCTCCAAAACAGAAAAGCCCGATCACCTTGCGGTAATCGGGCTGTTTGACTCGCCGAGGGATTACACCCTGAAACGGCGCACCATATCCTGCAGCTGGGTAGCCAGATGGTTCAGCTCGTTGCACGCCTGAGCCATCTGGGTGGCACCGGCAGCCACCTCTTCGGAAGCATGACTGATATTGACCACGTTGCGATTGAGCTCCTCGCTCACCGCTCCCTGCTCTTCGGTGGCCGTAGCAATCTGGATGTTCATGTGGGAGATGCTGCTGACCGAGCCACTGATCTGGGAGATGGACTCGCCCGCTTCCCGCGCGGTAGCAACCGTGGTGTTCATCAGCTCCTGACTCTGTTGCATGGTACTGCCCGCCTGTTCGGCACGCTGCTGCAACTCGGCAATGATGGTATTGATCTGGGAGGTGGAGTCCTGAGTGCGCTTGGCCAGAGTACGCACCTCATCGGCCACCACCGCAAACCCCCGCCCCTGCTCACCGGCACGGGCCGCTTCAATGGCGGCGTTCAATGCCAGCAGGTTGGTCTGTTCGGCAATGCCACGGATCACCTCCAGCACCATACCGATATTGCGGCTGTCATCGCCCAGTTGGCGGATCACCACCGCAGTGCTCTCGATAGCACCGGCGACCCGCTCGATGCGCAGAATGGAGTCATTCACCGTTTGCGCACCAATCTCTGCCGTTTCGCTGGCCGAGGTGGCGGCACTGGCCGCATCGCTGGTGTTGCGAGAGACCTCCTGCACCGTAGCCTGCATCTCGTTCATCGCCGTCGCCAGCTGGTTTAGCTCATGTTGCTGGGCATTCATATTGTTGGCTGACTGGCTGGCAACAGAGCTGATCTCCTCAGCGGCGGAACTCAGTTGAACCACAGAGCCCGATACTTCACTCACCAGGGTGCGCAGATTGGTCTGCATCTCACCAAACCCTTTGGCAAGGGTTCCCAGTTCATCATTGTTGAACTGCTGCATATCGATACGGGAGGTAAGATCACCAGAGGAGACTCGACGGGTCTGTTCCAGCAACGCCATCACCGGGTTGCGGATCTGACCGGTCAGCAGCCAGGCAATGGCCACCACAAAACCCAGCGTCACCAGACTGACGATGACGCTCATGGTTCTGGCACTGCTGTAGAGCGCCTCCACATCTTTTGTCATCTGGGCCGCAATCTCGTTATTGATTTCCCGCAAGCGGAAGGATTTTGCTCCCACCTCCTCCAGAGCGACCCGGGTTTCGTTTTTGCGCAGACTTCTGACTCGCTCCAGATCGCCAGCAGCAAAGGCGCTCAACAGTTGGTCATGCACCGCAAAATACTTGGCCCCCGCCGCAACCACTTGCTCATAAACCTGTTTCTCTTCACCAGTAGTGAAAGGTAAAGCCCCGTATTTTTGGGCGGCCTGTTCAAACTCCTGCTTGGCCTTATTGAAGGTCAGAGTGCGATCGCTTACCTCTTGATCATCCTTGTTCAAACCACCAATGACCTGGGCCAGCTCTGAGCGGCGCGCATCCAGAATGGCAACATGCATCTGGCTGGCATAGCGGGTTGACGGGAGCAGGTTGTCAGTGATGGTTTCGGTATCACCATAGAGCTTTGCCAACTGACTGATGGAGAACCAGGCCAAGCCCAGTACC